>NZ_CP049143.1:5305165-7957748 GCF_011044495.1 Roseimicrobium sp. ORNL1 | reverse complement strand
AAAACTGAGCGCAAATCGCCAAATCTTCCGATTACTTGAGAAAATTAGCCGCAGCGCTAAACTACCAGCGATGCCTCCGGAGGCCGCCATTCTTGAAGAGCTTCGCCGTATGCCAACGGACCAGTTGGAGCAGACGGCCTTGTTCATCGACAAGCTTGTAACCGAGCGACATGAGCGCCGGAACGCGATGCTTGATTCCACTGCCGGAAGCCTTGCAGGAGAGGAAGGGAAGGCGCTGGAGGAGGCGCTCAAGGATTGCGAACACATCGATGAAGACACCTGGTAGCCTGGCGCTCGATAGCAGCGTCATCGTTCAGCATTTGCGCGCCAGGAATCCTTCTCTGACCGCCCAACTCAAGGCTGCGGCTGAGCTTTACCTTCCCCTGACTGCGCTGGGCGAAATGCTCTACGGCATTCGCAAGTCAGGAAATGATCCCAGGGCGGTTCAGCAATGGTCGGAATTCAGCAAGAATGTGGTTCTCTTGCCCAGCGACGAAGCTACGGCGAGCGCCTATGCCGAATTGAAAGCTCATCTCGCGGCCATGGGGAAACTCATTCCGGAGAATGACATCTGGATAACCGCGTCGGCTAAGAGCCACGATTTGCCGCTCCTGTGCAGCGATGCCCACTTTGACTACTTGAAAGAAGTCATGTCGGTCATTCAGGTCTGACCTGCATCACATTTCCTCCAACGCATCCTCGACCGCGCCCTGGATGGGCCTTGGGCCGTCTCCTTTGAGCTGTTCATCCACGACTTCCAGGCGCCGGATGAGGTCTGCCACGTGTTTGCGCGGGTAGGGACCACCGGCGGCATCACAGAAATGCGTGCGGCAGCCGAAGGGACGGTGTGCATAGATCATGCACCGGCCATTTTTCCCCAGCAAGGGGCAGGCGCCGTCCTCGCGGTCCGGGAGTTTCTTGCGCCCGCTGGCCCGCACACCGATGGCGGCGTACATGGCCTCGCCCTTGGTGAGCATCGGCGTCCGGCCCGTGAGGCGGAACTGGCAGCACTCCGTGCTCATGGCGCAGCTCCGCTCCAGCGGACGGTCTGCCACCGCTTTGTAGATGGCGGCCATTTCCTGGCGATGTTCGGGGCTGAGGGACATGAGCGGAGCGGAGCAAAAGGGAACGAGTAATGTGAATGCCCGGGCCCTGGAATTCAACACCGAGTCGCAGAGGCACGGAGACACAGACCGGATGGGCTATATAGTTAGTTGATTTTCTGGCTGTGGCAAAAGTGTTGCACGGGGCCGCTTGCAGTTTCCCGGGCCGTTCGGTGATAAAAGCCATGCACCTCTTCCTCATCGACGCCATCGGCCCCTTCTTTCGCGGGGACGAGCGGCGCACGATCAACTGGTCGAAGATCTCCTTCTCCCACCTGAAAATGGAAGGGGGCGAAAGCGCGGTGCAGTGGGGGCAGATTCGGAAGGACCTTGATACCTTCTGTGCGAAGGCGGTGGACATGGGGTTCAACGCCGTGTCGCTGGATGATGTGACGCATCTCGCGGATCACACCTGGTATGAGCTGGACATGCGGGCCCGCATTGCCAAATGGCGCGCGGAGTTCCGCAAGTGTTTCGAGGTGGTGCGCGGACATGGACTGCAGATCTACCTGACCATGGATGTCTTCAGCGCCACGCCCTCTGTGCGTGAGCAGCTGGTGCGCCTACGGCGATCCATTGAGGATTTCCTGAGCGAGCTGCTGGACGGATTCCTGACCGACTTTCCTGAAGTGTCCGGCGTGATTCTGCGCATCGGCGAATCCGACGGGCGCGATGTGGTGGATGACTTTCGCAGCGAGCTGTACCTGAAGCATCCCCGGCAGGTGAATCGCTTCCTGAAAACACTCCTGCCTGTCTTCGAGAAGCATTCGCGAAAGCTCATCTTCCGTACCTGGACCGTGGGAGCCTATCGCATCGGCGATCTCATGTGGCATCGCGGCACCTTCACCTCGGTGTTGAAGGGCGTGGAGGACAGTGAGGCGCTCATCGTCTCCATGAAATACGGCGAGTCGGATTTCTTCCGATACCTGCCGCTGAACAAGAATTTCTTCCGCACGCGCGTGGCGAAGATCATCGAGCTGCAGACGCGGCGCGAGTATGAAGGCTGTGGAGAATATCCAAGCTTCACCGGGTGGGAATACGAACGCTATGCGCGCGAGCTGGAGCAGGCGGAGAATATGGTGGGCCTGATGGTGTGGTGCCAGACCGGTGGCTGGGTACCCTTCCGCCGGCTGGCCCTGCTCGAAGACAGCGCCGTATGGACGGACCTGAATACCTTCGTGACCATCCGCGTCTTCCAGAAGCAGCAACTCGTGGAAGAGGCCGTCCGGGAGTTTGCCGAGATGAAGGGACTGCCGAACTGGCGCTCACTGCTGGAACTGCTGCGCTTCTCCGATGATGTCATCCGAGAGCTGCTCTATGTGGAGGAGTTTGCCCGGCAGAAACTCTTCTTCCGCAGGGTCCGCATTCCCCCAATGCTCCAGGTGTACTGGAACAACATCTTCATCAGTCACAGTGTGAAGAAGGTGCTGATGTACTTCGTGCAGGACAAGGAAGGCTGCCTGCGCGCCGCCACACTTTCACTGCAGAAGCTGGACCAGATGCGTGAACTCGCCGTCGAGTGCGGCATGCCCGTGGAGGACATCGAGTACATGCGGGATACCTTTGGCATCCTAGCCCTGGCGCGTGAGTACTACTTCCGCACGTTCGATGCAGAGATCGAGCAGCGGCTGCGCACCGCGAAGAAAGCCTACAAGGCCAAGTACCCCAAAGGTGGTCCGCGCAGCCGCTACCGCGTGAAGATGCATTTCGAACCCTTCTGGCTGAAGGCGCGTTATCTCGGCTGGGCCCTGAAGATTCTCATGCGCCGCCGCCGTGGCTATCGCGTGGTGGATCGCATCGTCACCCTACATGCACTCTCCATGATTTTCCGCGTCATCTCCAAGCGCAGGCCGCACTGGATTCCCGCGTTCGCCAAGGAGAGTGCGATGGGGGTGGATACGGTGTTTCGGTGAGTGATGCTTGTCCCTCAAGGAGTGGGGGCATTCCTGCCTCATTTCAGCGCGATGCATTCCGATAGCGCGGAAACGCCGGCCGGAGGCCAGCGCTCCCAGGGCCGCTGGTGCTAGGTTCGCCCATAAGCAATAGATAGTTCCTCACCCCATCACATGCGGTACGAAGCGGCTGCCGTTGTCGGTGACGCGGCGTTCGCTTTCGCGGATGCCGAGGCCGGCGGATTCGCCGTTCACGAGCCAGCTTCCGAGCATGGGGTAGCCACCGCCGAAGTTCGGCAGGTCATAGAGCTGCTGGAAGACGGTGCCCTGGGCAGAGTAACTGCCGCCGGTTTCATCCAGCACGTTGCCATCGCGCACGAGCAACACGTTCGCGCCTTCGCGGGAGAAGAAGGGCTTGCGGGCGTACGACTTCAGGTCGCGGGGCTCGCCTATATAGCAGGGCAGCAGGTTGGGATGATCGGGGAACATCTCCCAGAGCAGCGCGAGCAGGGCCTTGCTGCTGGCGAGCAGTTTCCACGCGGGTTCGATCCAGGTCACATTGGTCTGCGTGGTCTTGGGGCCGAACTCATCGTGGATCATCCAGTCCCAAGGATAGAGCTTGAAGATGGAACTGATGACTTCGCCTTCACGGTCGATGAACTTCTTGCGGGTAGAGCACCAACCGATTTCTTCCACGGGAATTTCCGAGGTCTTGATGCCCGCCTGCAGGGCGAGGTCACGCACATAGGTGAGCGTCATGTAGTCCTCCGCGGACTCGAAGCAGCAGGTGAAGTGCAGCTCCTTCGTGATGGAAGGACGCAGCTTCTCCCACTGCGCGATGAAACGTTCATGGATGGAGTTCCACTGGTCGGTGCCGATGCGCGTATCCTTGTGCCACTCCCACTGCACCACGCTGGCCTCCAGCAATGAGGTGGGCGTGTCGGCGTTGAACTCGATGAGTTTCGCCGGACCTTTGCCATCATAGGCAAGGTCGAAGCGGCCGTAGATGCTGGGAGCCTTGCGACGCCAGGAATCCTCCACCATGGGCACGAGCCATGCGGGCACGCCGAGCTCCGGTAGCACGCGTTTTTCAATCGCGAGTGCAATGGCCTGCTCATACATGCCGGCGAGTTCGTTCGTGGCGGACTCCAGCGCGTCCACCTCCGAGGGAGAGAAGGTGTAAAAAGCGCTCTCGTCCCAGTAGGTGGCGTCGTTGATGGTGTGAAACACCAGCCCGATTTCTTCGACCTTGGTGCGCCAGTCGCGGCGGGGAGGAATGGAAGTGCGTTTCATGAATGGTGAATGATGAAGTGGATGCGAAATGAAGTGTGTTGAATTGAGATGCGGAGGCGTGGACCACCCGTACCGGCCAGCGCAGGGTTGCGCCGACCGGTGGGAGTGAGCGGGTAATGCCTGGAGCGCGTGTTATGAAGCCGCGCTGCCGGAGTGGCCGAAGCCACCGCGCGATACGGAGCTGTGGCTGCTCGTGCTGCTCTTAGTGCTGCCGCCACCCGTTGAGGTGTGGCCGTAATAGGAGCTGCCGCCCCCGCCTGTCCGGGCTGAGGACGAATTGTTATCGTCATCCTCATCTTCCTTTTGCGTGGAGTCCTTGGAAACGGATACCGGGTTGCGGTTGTAGGTTTTCTCCTGTCCGCAGGACGCGAGCAAGAGAGCGGCGGCCACGGTGGTGGTGATGGTGAGTGTCTTTTTCATAGGTGAGTGGATGAATGGATGGAATTAATTGGAGTGTGGTCGTCGGCTGTGGACGTGGATGGTGAGGCGCCATCGCATGTCATGTCACCGCGCAAGGCCGATGCCGGCGCGGTTGCGAGTGCCCGGAGTTCCGGGAGGCGCGTGCTGTCAGCATGGTCATGCCATGCGCACGCATCTCCTCGATGCTTCGGTGAACTCGCAGCACGAGGGGCTGGGTGACAATGATGCGGACTTATTTCCCGCTAGTGAGGTGCACTGAAATCGCGACGAATAAGAGAGTCAGAAGAGTCATGCTGCTTCTGCGTCGCGATGTCTATCCTACGGCACTTGTATCATATCTTTGTATCTTAGCCGTAGTGTATTTGCGGTCAAGAATAATGCGACGGTGCGCCGACCGATTGTGTGCAAGTGCCTGTGCACGGGGTGATTGGTGGGGGTGGGTTTTTTGGTGCCGACTTCAGGAGAGGTAGCCTGCGAAAGCATCGTGGAAACGAATCGGACTGGAGCCCCTGAGACACCATTGACTCTGCATCTTAACGTCCCTCCACAAAAAGGACGGTAGGGATGCGCTCCTGCGCGTCCCGCTTTAGGTGGGCGGAGGCGGAGCGGAGCAGCGGCACGAAATGGCCTTGCCACGTGGCATCTCCCTCCACCTCCGCCCCCTGTTTACGGACGCGCAGGAGCGCATCCCTACCGCCTCTTAGGTGGAAGGACGTTTGCCTAGAAGAGCGTGGTCCACGGAACTGCTTCGACTGGACATCATAGACCACCGCGAAAGGCTGATACCCCCAGGATCCTGCACGCTGGGGGTTGACTCCGGGGCTGGGACCATTGACTAGCCTTGCCCCCGCCTGTCTGCCTCATGCTCGAATACTTCAAGATCTGCCGCCCGGAACACTGGTTGAAGAACATCTTCATCCTGTTCGGCCATGTCGTGGCGTGGGCGCTGGTGCTGAATTTCCAGTGGGATGCCAGCCTCGTCGGTGTGGCAGTCCTGTCGCTCATTCCCGCGTGCCTCATCGCCTCGGCGAACTACATCCTGAATGAGATTCTGGATGCGCCCTTCGATGCGGTGCATCCCACCAAGCGCCTGCGCGGCATCCCTGCGGGCAAGGTGAAGGTGAAGTACCTCTGGTGGCTGAAGGTCGCGCTGATTGTCGTCGCGTTTCTCCTGTGCTGGTGGTGGAAGTTCAACTGGGCGTACCAGGCCGCGCTGGGACTCCTGCTCTTCAGTGGTCTGGTGTACAACGTGCCTCCGCTGCGTCTCAAAGACCGCGCGTTCATGGATGTCATCGCGGAGTCCTTCAACAATCCCATCCGCCTCTGGCTGGGCTACTACGCGCTGGTGAGTCCACAGCACGTGCCGCCGCTCTCCATCGTGCTGGCGTGGTGGTCGTTTGGCGCGCTGCTCATGACGGGGAAGCGCTACAGCGAGTTCCGCTTCATCGGCGACGTCGAGGTGAGCGGGAAGTATCGCAAATCCTTCCGCGTCTACACGGAGACCTCGCTCATCCTGGCGATGATCACGTATGCGAACCTGTTCTGCTTCTGCACGGGCATCGCGATGGCCGTGTATCCGGTGCTGAACAACCTCGTGCTGGTGTTCCCCATCATCATCGTCGCGGTCATCGCCTACTTCCGCCACGCCATGAAGGAGGAAACGGCGCGTCTCGAGCCCGAGCAGCTCCTGCAGAACCCATGGATCATCTTCTGGACCGTCCTCACCGGCGCCGCCACCATCTGGCTGCTGCTTACGGACACGAACTACGCGCGTGACTGGTTCCACCTCATGCAGCCGGTGACGTGGGGTTGATGGCAGGTGATGTGAGGTTAGTGAACCGAGCTGGGCCGCGCATGGTAGCGGCGGCACCAGATGATCGAGCACCTAGGGGCTGCCCGGATGGCCGGCAGGGAACTTTCTCAGGATTTTTTCAACGCGTACCCCCCCGCCCTGTCAGACCGCAGGACCGGTGACCCCGGGACATCACCCACCCCACATCACCCCCATGAACAATACCAATCCCTACGTGCCTCCCACTCCTGCCCGCTCCTCGGGTGGGCAGAAGGTCCTCGTCGTGCTGTGCGCGCTGGTCGGTATCATCGGCATCGTTGCCTCCGCCACCACGTTTTGGTACTACCACAATTTCCGTGCAGCCCCCTTCAAGCCGGTGAACCTCTCACTCGCTGAACAGGACACGCTGAAGTCGAAGCTTGCCGCACTGGAGTCGGGCAAACTTTCGGAGCTGGATCCTTCCGCTCCTGCGAAGGCGACCCCGCCAGCACACGCGCCTGCACCAGCACCGGCCCCCTCGGATCCGGCGAAGACGATCGTGCTCAGCGAGCGTGAAATCAATGGGTGGCTCGCCAGTCAGCCTGACTGGGCAGACAAGGTGAAGTTCCACATGAACAACGACATGCTGGGAGCCACATTCCTGCTGCCGGTGGATCCCAGTGTGGCGTACATCGGAGGCAAGACGGTCCGCATCAAGGTGGCCTTCAACACCAAGCTGGATGCCGATCACAAGCTGAACTTCAGCCTCGCGGACGTGAGTGTGGGCGGCATTTCCCTGCCGAACGCCTGGCTCGGTGATGCCAAGGGCCTGAACCTCTTTGCCGACAATGGCCCTGGCTCCATCAATTCCGAGTTCCTTCAGCGTTTCGCCGCCGGCATCAAGGATTTCCGGGTCAGCAACGGCGAGCTGCGCATGGTGTTGAACGACTAGACCGACTCCGCATCCCGAGAGTTACAAAATAAAAGAGCCGGGCCAATGAATGGCATATTTTATTAAGAAATCCCGATTTTAAGGATTTTTTAAAAATTTACTTGCCCAGATTTGATTCATGGGTATGGGTGGGCGCGCAATCCTACTCTACACGCATGAAAAAAATCGCATCCCTCATCATGTCGCTGGCTCTCGCGTCCAGCGCTTTCGCAGGACCTGTGAGCTACTCGGGTAAGGGTGGCAAATTCGTCCAGCCGACCGCTCCCGCTCCCGTGGGCTGCGATGCTTTCGGTCCTGGATTCGCTCTCGGCATCTACGGTGGCGGATACCTTCCTGAGAACGACTCCGCTGAAGACGACGCACTTGGCGGCGGTGTGCTCGGCGAGTACTTCTTCAACCAGTACATCGGTATCCAGGGTTCCTATGGCATCTTCGCCACGGACCAGGAACACCACGAATTCGACGGCGCTCTTGTGCTGCGTTACCCCATCACCTCCCTCTGCATCGCTCCTTACGCCATGGCTGGCGGTGGTTTCAGCGTGAACAGCGAGGACAAGGGTAACTACTTCGTGGGTGGCGGTATTGAAGCTCGCTTCGTTGGTGCGAACAACCTGGGTGTCTTCGCTGACGGCGCTTATCACTTCGCGGCTGACGACGGCGACTTCGATTACACCATCGTTCGCCTTGGCGTGAAGTTCCCGTTCTAAGCGAACGCGGACAGCACTCACCAAACACATAACTTTTAAAAAAGAGGAGCGGGAAACCGCTCCTCTTTTTTGTGTTCCCATCACGGGCACTGCTGTAGCGCAACGGTCTTGCCTGCACTTGGCAACGGAATCGTCACCACGGTTCACTTTTAGGGTGGCGCGATGCCGCGATAAAGCGCGCCGGCATCACTCGCATTTCCTGTTCAGTTTCAGTATTAGTGTGTGTGTCTCAAAAGGGGAAGCCCGGTGGACTTGTTCCGCCGGGCTTTCTTTTTGGCAGTTGGCATTGGGAAAGGAGCGAAGCACTGGCAAAGGAGCGTGGACACTCTTGTCCGCCGTTCTGCTGCGTCGCAGCGTATTTCATGTGGAAGCTACTGGCGACGTCTCTGGAGCAGCCAGTGGCATGAGGCCTTGCCTGCCAGGTGACAGAGGGTGGAATGTCAGGGATGGCGGACAAGAGTGTCCGCGCTCCTTTCCCCAGCGTCATGTCGCACATCTGGGCGAAACTGGCGCAGCGCATGTGAGCCATTGGGCAATAATGGCGCATATTTGACGCATTAGAACGACGCGGCGCGGGGTCATTATCTTCATAAATATCTCATAGAAAGCGCTTTATGATGTGAATGCACCTGATGGCACACCTCCTGCCAGATATACGGCGCACATTTCTCACTTTCCCCAAACTATGAGCAAGATTCTCGGCATTGACCTTGGTACCACCAACTCCTGTATGGCTGTCCTCGAAGGCAGCGAGCCTCAGGTGCTGGAGAATTCGGAAGGAGCGCGCACGACACCGTCCGTGGTGGCTTTCACCAAGTCCGGCGAGCGTCTCGTGGGCCAGGCGGCCAAGCGCCAGGCGGTGACCAACCCGCGCAATACCGTTTTCTCCGTGAAGCGTTTGATGGGCCGCAAGTTCGCGGAGCTCACCGACGCAGACAAGCAAGTCCCCTACAAGATCGTTCCTGCTGCCAACGGCGACGCCCACGTGCAAGTGGAAGTCGGCGGCGAAACGAAGACCTACTCGCCGCAGGAAGTCTCCGCGATGATCCTGGCCAAGCTGAAGGCTGACGCCGAAGCCCGCCTCGGCGAAAAGATCACGGAAGCGGTCATCACCGTTCCTGCCTACTTCAACGACTCGCAGCGCAATGCGACGAAGGCCGCGGGTGAAATCGCCGGCCTGAACGTGCGCCGCATCATCAACGAGCCCACGGCCGCCTCCCTGGCCTACGGTCTCGACAGCAAGAAGGACGAGAAGATCGCCGTGTACGACCTTGGTGGTGGTACCTTCGACATCTCCGCGTTGGAAATCGGCGACGGCGTCTTCGAAGTGCTCGCCACGGATGGCGACACGCACCTCGGTGGTGACGACTGGGACAACAAGTTGATCCAGTGGATCATTTCTGAATTCAAGAGCGAGAGCGGCATCGACCTCAGCGGCCAGCCGGATGCGCTTCAGCGCATCAAGGAAGAGGCGGAAAAGGCGAAGATCGCCCTGAGCTCCAGCCAGAGCTACGACATCAGCCTGCCCTTCATCACCGCGGACCAGACCGGCCCGAAGCACATCACCAAGACGCTGACCCGCGCCAAGCTGGAGCAGCTCACGGATGACCTCTTCGAGCGCACGGTGAAGCCGGTGCGTGACTGCCTTGCCGCAGCCAAGCTCGACGCTTCCAAGATTGATGAACTCGTGCTCGTGGGCGGCATGACCCGAATGCCCCGCGTGATCGAAACCGCGCGCAAGCTCGCCGGCAAGGAACCGCACAAGGGCGTGAACCCGGATGAAGTGGTCGCCGTCGGCGCCGCCATCCAGGGTGGTGTGCTCCAGGGCAGCGTGAAGGACGTGCTCCTTCTCGACGTGACCCCGCTCACGCTGGCCATCGAAACGGAAGGCGGCATCGCCACCCCGATGATTCCGCGCAACACGACGATTCCGAAGCGCCACGCCCAGACCTTCTCCACCGCCGCGGACAATCAGCCCGGCGTGGAAATCGTGGTCATCCAGGGCGAGCGCAGCTTCAGCCGTGACAACAAGGTGCTCGGCACCTTCAAGCTGGACGGCATCCCGCCGATGCCCCGTGGCACCGCGCAGATTGAAGTGACCTTCGACCTCGATGCGAACGGCATCCTGCACGTCTCCGCCAAGGAGAAGACGACTGGCAAGGAGAGCAAAATCTCCATTGCCGGCAGCAGCGGCCTGAGCAAGGACGAGATCGAAAAGGCGAAGCAGGAAGCCGAGGCGCACGCCGAGGAAGACCGCAAGCGCAAGGAATCCGTCGAAACCAAGAACGAGGCCGAAACCCTCGTGTACCAGGTGGAGAAGTCCCTCAAGGACCTGGGCGACAAGGTGCCTGCGGACCAGAAGCAGCCGATTCAGGACAAGGTGGACGGCCTCAAGAAGGCCATCGCCGACAATGACACGGATGCCATCAAGACCCGCAAGGACGAGCTGCAGCAGCTCTTCGCAGCGGCCTACCAAGCCATGGCCGGAGCGGCTGGTGGCGCTCCTGACATGGGCGGCGCACCCGGACCGGAAGCCGCCGCCGCCGGTGGCAGCGCTGGCTCCTCCAGCGACGCTGGCAGCAGCAGCAGCAAGGACAAGGGCAACGTGGTCGATGCCGACTTCGAAGTGGTGGACAAGAACGACAACAAGTCCTAAGCCCCAGCCCCGTCTCTTTTCAGTAAATTAGTTTCCCCACAGCCGGCTGCGATGCCGCACTCGCGGTACGCAGCCGGCTGGGTGAACCAAACCAAAACACAACACAGAACCGAAACAGCACACAGCATACCAACCATGGCTACGAAAATTACACCCCTGGGTCGCCGCATTCTTGTGAAGCGTGTGAGTTCCGAGGAAAAGACTGCCGGCGGCATCTTCCTCCCTGACACCGCAAAGGAAAAGCCCCAGGAGGCCGAAGTGCTCGCGCTCGGCACCGGCAAGGATGACGAAGGCAAGGACGTGAAGGAACTCTTCACCGTGAAGGTGGGCGACAAGGTCCTCATCAGCAAGTACGGCGGCACGGAAGTGAAGCTGGACGGCGATGACGTGCTCATCATCAACGAAAGCGACGTGCTCGGCATCGTTGGCTAAGGCCCGCGCTGTTCGTTCTGACGCTCCGTTTTTTAAAAGAACAAAAATACTAAGAGATAATACACCATGGCAAAGCAACTCAACTTCGACGAAAGCGCCCGTCAGGCTCTCCTGCGCGGCGTGCAGAAGATCGCCAAGGCGGTCAAGGCCACCCTCGGACCTTCGGGCCGTAACGTGATCCTGGAGAAGAAATTCGGCTCCCCCACCATCACCAAGGACGGCGTGACCGTCGCCAAGGAAGTGGAACTGTCCGACCCCTATGAAAACATGGGCGCCCAGCTCGTGAAGGAAGTCTCCAGCAAGACCAGCGACGTGGCCGGTGACGGCACCACGACCGCCACGGTGCTCGCCGAGGCCATCTACAGCGAAGGCCTGCGCAACGTGACCGCCGGTGCGAACCCGACCTCCCTGCAGCGCGGCATCCTGAAGGCCACCGAGGCCGTCGTCGCCAAGCTCAAGGAAATCAGCGTGCCCGTGACCCAGGCCACCGAAATCGCCCAGGTCGCCACCGTCTCCGCCAACTGGGACACGGAAATCGGCAAGATCATTGCTGATGCCATGGACAAGGTGGGCAAGGACGGCACCATCACTGTGGAAGAAGCCAAGAGCATCGAAACGACCCTCGAAGTCGTGGAAGGCATGCAGTTCGACAAGGGCTACCTGTCCCCCTACTTCGTGACGAACGCGGAGAGCATGGAAGCCATCATCGAGAACGGCTACATCCTCATCCACGAGAAGAAGATCAGCAGCCTCAAGGATATGCTGCCCCTTCTCGAGAAGGTCGCTCGCTCCGGCAAGCCCCTCCTCATCATCGCGGAAGACGTGGAAGGTGAAGCGCTCGCCACCCTCGTGGTGAACCGCCTGCGTGGCACCCTCAACATCTGCGCCGTCAAGGCTCCTGGCTTCGGCGACCGCCGCAAGGCCATGCTCGAAGACATCGCCGTCCTCACCGGTGGCCGCTGCATCACCGAAGACCTCGGCATCAAGCTCGAGAACATCGACCTCAATGACCTCGGCCGTGCCAAGCGCATCACCGTGGACAAGGAGAACACCACCATCGTGGAAGGCGAAGGCACCAGCGAAGCAATCGCCGGCCGCGTGAACCAGATCCGCAACCAGATCAACGACACCACCAGCGACTACGACCGCGAGAAGCTCCAGGAGCGCCTTGCCAAGCTCGCCGGCGGTGTGGCCGTCATCAACGTCGGTGCTGCCACCGAAACCGAGATGAAGGAAAAGAAGGCCCGCGTGGAAGACGCCCTGCACGCCACCCGTGCAGCCGTTGAGGAAGGCATCGTCCCTGGCGGCGGTGTGGCCCTCATCCGTGCGCAGGTCGCCATCGACGGTCTCACGCTGGTCGGCGACGAAGCCACCGGCGCTGACATCGTGCGTCGCGCAATCGAAGCTCCCCTCCGTCAGCTTGCTGCAAACGCAGGCGTGGAAGGCGCGCTCGTCGTCTCCGAAGTGAAGAAGCAGACCGGCAACGGCGGCTACAACGTGGCCACCGGCGAATACGTCGACCTCATCAAGGCCGGCGTTGTCGACCCGACGAAGGTGACCCGCAGCGCGTTGCAGAATGCCGCTTCCATCAGCGGTCTTCTCCTCACCACCGAGTGCCTCATCGCCGACATCCCCAAGGAAGAAAAGGCCGAGGCTCCCCACAGCCACGCTGACATGATGTAATCAGCACGGGAGCAGGTTCTTGAAACACCAGGATCAGCTCTGAACAATCAGCGGGTCGCAATGCATATTGCGACCCGCTTTTTTTGTGCCTTTATTTTTGAAGCTTGGGTGCGGTATCATGTCAGATAGCGCTTCCCAAAAGAGACTCATGAATTTGCGCACTTTCGGAGAACCCCTCATGTGGGCCAAGGCCCTGTGGGAAAGACGTACCACCATTCGTCTTTCACGCGAGCAACTGGAAGCCCAGCAGCTTCGCAAATTTCGCCGCTTCGTTGCTTATGTGCAGAAGCGGTCGCCCTATTATCGGAAGATTATCGAACAGCGTGGCATCGATATCGCCACCTGTGTGCCCACGGACTTCCCCGTGATGACCAAGCGCGAGGTGATGGCGAACTTTGACGAAATCGTCACCGACCGTCGCATCACCCGCGAGCGTGTGCTGGACTTCCTCGCGAAGTCAAAGGACCCCGGCGAACTCTTCGAGGGCGAGTACCACGTGCTGCACACCTCCGGCACATCCGGCACCATGGGTGTATATGTGTACTCCCGCGAAGGCTGGATCAAAGGCGCGAGCAACATCACCCGTGTGGCGCCGCCGCGCCTGCGCAGGAGGTCCGCCTTTGTCGCCGCGACGCGTGGGCACTTTGCGGGTGTGAGCCTCATGGTCACGGGGAACCGCGGCACGAACCGCCTCTTCTACAATGTGCGCACCTATGACGTGGGCCGTCCCATGCCGGAGATCATCGCGGACCTGAACAAGTTCCAGCCGCATGCACTTTCGGGTTATGCCGCCGTACTGAAGGTGCTCGGCGAAGCTCAAGAACGAGGTGAGTTGAAGATTAAACCCGAGCTGGTGGGCAATGGTGGCGAGCCGCTCATGCCCGAAGTGAAGGCGCTGCTGCAGCGCGCGTTCGACGCTCCTGTCTCGAATGCCTATGCCACCAGCGAACTCCTCTACATGGGGCTCACGCTTCCGGACTCTGGTGGGGACGGCAGCATGCATCTCATGGAGGACAATCTCATCTTCGAACTGCATGATGATCACACCTGCGTGACGAATCTCTTCAACGAGGTGATGCCGCTCATCCGCTATCGCCTGGATGATGTGCTGGTGCCAGATACGGAGAGCGAGAACAAACTCCCCTTCACCAAGATACGCGGCATCGTGGGACGCGCTGAAGACGCCCTGGTCTTCACCAACAAACACGGCAAGGAAGATTTCATCCATCCCATTGTCATTGTAGAATTGGTCATCCCCGGCCTGAATGCCTGGCAGGTGGTGCTGGAGAGCAAGACCGCCTTCCGTTTCCGCGCGCGTCTTGAGCCCGGTCAGACCGAGGCCGAGCAGCAGGCTACGAAGGAACGCATCATGCAGACCATGGGCGCCCTGCTGGCGGAGAAGGACATGGACAATGTGAAGTTCTCCATCGAGCAGGTGGAGGCCATGGAGATCGACAAGCACTCCGGCAAGTTTCGCCTCGTGGTGCGTGACCCTGCGATGACTGCAGCGGTAAGGGCGTAGAGGATCTAGATGGGTGGGCTTGCCAAAGAGGAGGCCCATTCCTATCGTCGGGCATGGATGACTCCCTGCCTACTGTGAAGCGGCGTGCCTTTCTGAAGGGCGGACTCGCTGCCGTTGCATCGTGGCAGATGGGTGGCGCGTGGTCGGAGGCGCAAGTGCAGTCGACTTCCGTCGAGGCCATGGCGGAGGACGCGCATCAGGAAATCTGGCGGCGCTTCATCGACAAACGCCTGGATGTCCTCTTTCACTACGTGGGCTTGAATGGCGAAGTCATTCTTCCCACGGCAGATCACTGCGTGGCCTCGCAGCCGAATGGCATGAGCTGGTCCACACCGATTGAAGATGGTCCGTTCTTCGGTGGATTGTATCTGGATGGCCTCTGCAACCGCTGGCGCGTGAAGCGTGACGAGGAATCTGCGGAGAAGGCACATCGCATCGCGGCTGGATTGATGAAGCTGGCGGAGCGCAGTGAGACACCCGGCTTTGTGCCGCGAGGATTGGGCGCGGATGGGAAGTCCCACTATCCCGCCAGTTCGGAGGATCAGGTGTTTCCATGGTTCTATGGTCTGTGGTGTTATGTGCGGAGCGGCTTGCCGACTGAGACAGAGCGCGTGCGGATAGTGGACAAGCTGCGGAGCACCGTGGTAGCGCTGGAGGGGCATCAATGGCGCGTGCCCTGTGCGCGACTCGAGTTTGGCTATCGTGGCACCTTCGTGCGACCTACCGCGCATGATGCGGCGCGCTTCCTGTTTCTGCTTCGGGCCATGCATCAACTCACCAGTGAGGAACGCTGGCTCACGCAGTATCACGAGCGCCTTCAGGAGAAGCTTGGCCCCGGCATGAAGAGCCGACTGGAAATCTGCGCTGAGGGGCTCGAGTACGGAGGACATGGGAAAGGAGAGACCTATCTGTGGACACACTCCATGTCCCAGGCGGCACTGCGCGCACTGGCAGACGCAGAAACGGATGCCTCCATTCGTGAGGCCTATCAGCGTGGGTTGACGGCATCGGCGGAGAAGGCGGCTGTCCATTTGGAACGCGCTCGGAGATATGACCCCGCAAATCAGTTCGCCTTCGATACGGATTGGAGATTCCTGAACTCCTCGTGGAAGCAGCAGGCCAATTGTGAAGAAGCCATCGCCTTGGGACGTGCGCAGTTGCCGCTCTGGGCCGACCGCAATCCCCGGAGTCCGTATGAAGACGACACCGTGCGTGAGCCACTCTTTGCGGCGTGGATCATCTGCCTTGCCGGGAAAGAAGCGCAGCAACGCCTGTTGGGTGACAAGCTTCAAGAGATGCTCGCCCGCTACCAGTGGCGCGGCATGTACACCGCCACGTTTTTTGTTGCGGTGAATTTGGCGTATGAGGGCGGGCGGTTGAAGGCGCAGGGATGAAACAACATTCTTGGAGGCTTTCATTTGTACTATAGACTGCCGAGGTTGTATGCCGTGTGGAATGTGGTGAGCACCCGCGGTCTCACGATAAAAGGATGTGGAAGCCGCTGAGTCCGTATGTAAGAGCGAGACGTGCGGTAGATGATTTTAGCGACGCGATGGCACATTGAATCATCACCATGGTGCCAGGTCGCTTTGCGTCTTGGAGTGCGGTGGCAAGCGCTCGAGCGCGACACCGCTTTGACCGGAGCGGGTCCGCGTGATGGAGCGACATAACAGTCTTCGTCCGAGGTGCCTTCTCTCTGGGAAATTTGAATGCTGGATTCCGGTAAAGCATTCCAGAACATCGGAACGGAGTCTCTCCGTTCAAAGCGGTGTCGCGGCCTCGAGGGAGGCCTTTGCCACCGCACTCCAAGACGCAAAGCGCTCTTTCCAAGTGCCTGAAGCAATCGAACCAACCATTGCCATGAAGCGAATGCTTCAGCTTTGGGTGTTAATTCATCACAGCTCAAAAATTGTTCGATGTATTTCCGAAACTATGATGCGGGACTTTGGTTGAATGAAGGGTCGTCACCAAGACATCTCCTCCACTCCACGAGCCGCCATGAAAACGTGTCCCTTCTATTTGACCTCCGTCATCGTGGCAGTGTTGATGAATCTCACCATGCCACCCCTCCCCGCCAAAGACCTCGCCCCCGGCGTGACGAAGGTCCCTGTGGTCTTCTCCGGAGGCCACGACACCGAAGGCGTGGATCGCGGTCGTCCTGTAATCTTGATCGCGGCGGCACTGGGCGTTCCAGATGAAGTATTCCGCGAAGCCTTCAGCCATGTGCGTCCCGCATCTGGCGGCAGGGAGCCTGAGCCTGCACAGGTGCGTGCCAACAAGAGCGCACTCATGTCCGCTTTGGGAAAGCATGGCATCACCAATGACAGGCTCGATGAAGTCTCGAATTTCTACCGCTATCCTCCAGGCCGTGGTGGCCTGTGGAAGAGCAAGCCCGCAACGGCCAATGCGCTCGTAAAGGACGGTGTTGTCATCGGCTATGAGGTGGTGGACGGCGGAGCCGGCTATTCCTCCACGCCCACCGTCACCGTGCCTGGTCTAAAGACCGGAGAGGTGAAGGTGACCCTCTCCTACGGCAAGGACCTTGAGAAAAACGGCTCCGTCTCGGCGATTGCCCTCGCTGCTGCCGCCACGGGTACCAGGGCGAAGTGACCAACGCACAAGGGTTGCACGCGGCGGCGGGCTTGCTTAGCTGGCGGACCCATGTCCCAGTCCGCTTCTGCCTCTTTTGACCTCCTCGCCCTCGGTGAAGTCCTGCTGCGCCTCGATCCGGGCGAGTCGCGGGTGCGCACGTCGCGCCAGTTCACGGCCTGGGAGGGCGGCGGCGAGTACAATGTGGCTCGCGGCCTGCGGCGTTGCTTTGGCCTGCGGACCGGCGTGCTCACGGCCTTTGCGGACAATGAAATTGGTCGCTTGCTGGAGGACCTGATCCTGCAGGGTGGCGTGGATACCACGCATGTGAAGTGGGTGGCCTATGACGGCATCGGACGCAAGGTGCGCAATCCCATCAACTTCACCGAACGCGGCTTCGGCATTCGCGGGGCCAAGGGATGCGTGGATCGCGGCCATAGTGCGGCGTCACAACTCAGGCCCGGAGACTACGACTGGGATGCCCTGTTCGCGAACTCCGGCTGCAAGTGGCTGCACACGGGCGGCATTTTCGCAGGGCTCTCGGACACGACCGCGCAGCTCACCATCGAGGCCTGCCAGGCGGCGAAGCGTCATGGCGTGACCGTGAGCTATGATCTGAACTACCGTCCCTCCCTCTGGCAGGACAAGGGCGGCTTCCCCGCGGCCCAGGCGCTGAATCACAAGCTCGCGCCGTACATTGATGTGATCTTCGGTGTGCTCACGGACAACGAGCCTGCCGCCATCAGTGGCAACAATGATCCGCAGGACATCTTTGCCGCGCAGTCGGCAGCCCTCATGGAGGGCATCAAGGAGATGCGCGAGCGTTATCCCAACATCAAGGTGGCCGCTGCCACCCTGCGCCGCGTGCACACCGCCTCGCGCAACGACTGGGGCTCGCTCGCGTGGATGGGCAATGCCTTCTACCGCTCCCGCGACTACGCGAATCTCGACATCTACGACCGCATCGGCGGCGGTGATGGCTTTGTGGCCGGCCTGATCTACGGCATGCTGCAAGGCAAGGATCACCAACTCACGCTCGACATCGCTGCCGCCCACGGCGCCCTCGCCATGTCCACCCCCGGAGACACCAGCATGGCCACGCTGCCGGAGGTGCTGAAGCTGGCGCAGGGTGGGGATGCGAAGGTGCAGCGGTAACGCTCGTTTTAACTGTTTAATAACGAGCGACTTACAACTTAGCTCGCTCGCCGGAGGCTTGACTTTTCACGTTCCTTCATGCATTGTTTCATGCATGGCGACCAAGACAATTACTCTTGAACTGGATGCCTACGAGAAACTGAGGGCAGCCAAACGAAACGACAGAGAGTCGTTCTCAATGGTAGTGCGTCGGGCAATTTGGCCTGACGCTCCAATGAATGGGGAAGCTATTCTCGCTTACCTACAGAATCGCCCTTTCCATTTTTCCGAAGAAGACTTGGATCACATCGAAGCGGCGGACAAGGCAGACGTTCCCCCCAAGAACCCTTGGGATGAGTCCAACCCATGATCTTGGACACCAGCTTCTTGGTGGCTCTGGAACGCGAGTCTCGTCGCCGTCAGCTTGGTCCTGCAAGCCGGTTTCTCGCTGCAGCCAATACGCAACTTTGCATCACTCCGATCATCGCTGGTGAACTAGCATGTGGGACAAGCCTTGCCTCACGCACAGCATGGGAATCATTCCTTCTCCCATTCCAAATGCTCGTCCACGATGTTGAGGTTGCATGGCACTACGGGGCTATTTTCAGAACACTGAGTGCCACGGGAAAACTTATCGGCGCAAATGACCTTTGGATTGCGGCGGCTGGTCTCGCGCATTCGCTGCCGGTGGTTACAGGCAACCTTGATGAATTTCGTCGCGTGCCAGGTCTGCAGGTGATCGCCTTCTAGTGGCATCCTGCCAAATGCTCTTGCGCCGCTCGGGAACAAAAACCAGCCGCGCGATTTCAAGACGGGTTCGCGCAGGGCGGTAGAGTCCGGCGCCGCATTTCACTTTCTTGCGAGGGTGGCGGCGCACGAGCGTTCTTCTTCCTCTCCCGCCATCGCCACCGCCATGTCGTTTCTTCTCCCATCGCGTCTTCTTGCGTCCGTCGCGGCGCTGACTCTCGCCGTTGCAGCTTGCTTGCCCTCTCATGCGGCTTCAGCGCAGGCGGGTACTCCTGACCTCTTTCGGCGGGAGAACCTAGCGGCGTGGTGCATCGTGCCCTTCGACGCGAAACAGCGCGGGCCGGAAGAACGCGCGGCGATGCTGGAGAAGCTGGGCCTGCGGCAGTTCGTCTACGACTACCGGAAGGAGCACATCCCCACGTTTGATGCGGAGATGGAGGCGTTGAAAAAGCATGGCATCACGCTGACCGGCTGGTGGTTCCCCGGTTCGCTGAATGACGAGGCGAAGCTCATCCTGGAAGTTCTCAAGCGCCATGGGATGACGAAGTGCGACCTGTGGGTCACGGGCAGTGGCGCTCCCACCAACACGCCGGAAGAACAGGCAGCACGCGTGAAGCAGGAGGCGGAGCGCCTCAAGCCCATCGCGGAGGCAGCAGCGAAATTCGGCGTGCGCGTGGGCCTGTACAATCACGGCTCATGGTTTGGCGAACCGGAAAATCAGATCGCCATCATCGAGGCACTGAAGGCACAGGGCATCGCGAACGTGGGCCTCGTGTACAACCTGCATCACGGCCACGGGCACCTCGCGCGCTTCCCCGAGCTGCTGCAGAAGATGAAGCCATATCTCATCTGTCTGAACCTCAATGGCATGACCGAGGGTGGTGATGCCAAGGGACAGAAGATTCTTCCGCTGGGTCAAGGCGACCTCGATGTGAAGCTGCTGAAGGACATTCGCGACAGCGGATACAAAGGTCCCATCGGCATCCTCAATCACACCAACGCGGATGCGGAGGGGCGCCTGATGGACAACCTTGATGGACTCGCGTGGCTGGTGAGGCAACTCGATGGCAAAGCACCCGGGCCCAAGCCGAAAACGCGTACGTGGCCGGACCTCACACCGAAGGCTGTCTCGAGCAAGGTGACGGCGGCATCAGCGCCCAGCTTCGAGCCCTCCAAGATTGAAGCGCTGGGCACGGCGTTGAAGGGTGGCATCGTCTTCCCCGGCAAGGCTGAGTATCAGAACTTTCCCATCACCGTGGAATGCCTCGCGAAGCTCGATGGCAAACGCGGCTTCAATATCCTGCTCGCGAATGGCCCCAAGTCATCGCCGCAACACTGGGAACTCTACACCTACAGCGGAAGTGGCTGCGTGAGTGTTTACATGCCGAAGCGCGGTGGCGAGTACAAGTCCAAGCTGGATGTGTGCGATGGCGAATGGCACCGCATCTCCGCGATACTGGAAAAGGATCGCGTGCGCATCACCGTGGACAAGAAGGTGGTGCTTGATGAGCCTGTGAAGGAAGTGGCAGCCGATGCTCCCTCGGACAGTTTCGCCGTGGGACGTCTCGTGGAAGGCGGAGTCGGATGTGAAGGCATCATCGATGAAGTGCGCATCTCCCGCGGCAACTCCAATCCCGTGGGACGTGGCGAGCCGCTGGTCATCTCCGACTCCACATTGGCCTTGTGGCATTTCGATGACAAGGAAGCCACGCTCAAAGAAGCGAACGGCGGAGCAGGTGCGGTGAGTGTGGCCCCCTTCGAGTACAAGAAGGAACCGCTGCGGCCTGAGCTCTGGCCGAATCACAAAGAGCAAGTCAATCGTGATCGCGTTTATGACTTCTATGCCAAGGAGGCATTGCAGTTCAAAGGCGCGGAAAAGCTGCCTGCCGTCACACCACCGTATCCAGGGCTCGATGGTGGCACGTTTGGTCACTGGGGAAATCAAAGTGATGACACCTGGCGCGACGCGCGCTGGTCACAGGCGGATCCTGGTAATCTGCTGAGCGGTGTGTTCAAGGGCGCGGGACTGACCATTCCCAAAGCGGTGTGCATTCGCCTCGGCGACAGCGGCGAGATGTCGGCTTGCTTTGACCCGGAGACACTGAGCTTTCCCGTGGTGTGGGAAGGTGGATTCATCTCACTGTCCGATGTGCGCCACGGTTTCATGGCCGGGCTGAAGATGGATGGCAAGGCCGTGGTGAAGGAAGCAGGCGTGAAGCCGAAGCAGCCCTTCGCGTATCACGGCTTCTACCGGAACGGAAGGAAGACCCTCTTCGCCTATCAACTCGGCGGCGTGGAGATGCTGGATGCCGCGTGGGTGGAGAATGGAAAGTTCGTGCGGCTCAAAGCGCCGGCCAGCGAGCATCCCTGGCGTGACTTGATCAAGGGCGGTGCCGCGCAGTGGCCGCAGGTCATCACCACCAAGGGTGAAGTGGGCAAAGGCACGTCCTTTGCGTTGGATACACTGACGCTGCCTGAGGACAATCCCTTCGGCTCGCTCTTCTTCATCGGGGATCACGACTTCTTCTCGAATGGAGATGGAGCGGTATGCACCATGACGGGTGAGGTGTGGATCGTGCGTGGCATTGATGATTCACTCGCGAACCTGAAGTGGAAACGCTTCGCCACCGGACTGCACCAGCCGCAGGGTTTGGTGATCGTGGAGGACAAGATTCACATCCTCGGCCGCGACCAGATCACGCGGCTGGTAGATCTGAATGGCGATGACGAAGCCGATCAATACGAGTGCGTGACCAACGCAATGGTCACCTCGGCCTCCGGTCACGACTTTATTACCGGACTGCAACGCGATGCGGAAGGCCGTTTCTATTTCGCCTCCGGCAATGAAGGCGTGTGCCGCGTGAAGCCAGGCTCTCCCCTGGAAGTGCTCGCGACAGGATTCCGCAATCCGAACGGGCTCGGCCTTTCCAAGTCGGGCATCATCACCACCAGTGTGCAGGAGGGCGATTGGACGCCGACCTCTCAGGTGAGCGAGATCAAGACGGGGGGCTACTATGGTTTTGGCGGACCGAAGCCGGGCATGACCACAGAGCAGCCGTTTATCTATCTGCCACGTGGCGTGGACAATAGCAGCGGCGGCCAGGCGTTTGTGGAGGGCACGCGCTTTGGATTCCCGGAAGAGACCATGCTGCACTTCTCCTGCGGTGCGTGCACGGGTTTCGCGGTGCTGCGTGATACGAGTGCGGGCATTGCACAGGGATTGGCATGGCAGCTTCCTGCAGACTTTCTTTCCGGCGCACAGCGTGGGCGTTTCCATCCCAAGGATGGGCAGCTCTATGTGAGCGGCATGTATGGTTGGGGCTGCTACGGACCCAAGGACGGCAACCTGCAGCGCGTTCGCTTCACGGGTGACAAGGGAGCGCCGCAGAGCAACTTCCCCGTGAAATGGGAAGCGCGGCAGAATGGGGTGATGGTCACTTTCCACCAGCCGTTGGACAAGGAGGCCGCTGCCAATGTGAAGCAACACTTCGTGCAGACGTGGAACTACCTCTACTCCGGCGCCTATGGTTCGCAGGAGTGGAGCGTGAAGCATCCCAAGGTGGCGGGACATGACGTGCTGGAAGTCACTTCCGCGCAGGTGATGCCGGATGGCAAGACTGTGTTCCTGGAAGTGCCGGAACTGCCCGTGGCCAATCAAGTGCATCTGCACATCGCCACCGCCAAGGGAGAGACGCATGATCTGTTTGCGACCATCCATCGCCTCGGCAAACCCTTCACGGATTTCCCGAATGCGAAGCCACTGCTCGCGAAGGCCACCACGGCAGCGCCACCGACGGACGCGGGCTTTGCCTTCCCCACCGCCAAGCCCAACCCGTGGGCGAAGGGTGAGAAGGGCCGCGCCATTCAGCTAGATGCGGCACTGGGTCTGCAGTTTGCGCAGAAGACGCTGACGGCAAAAGCAGGTGAACGCATTTCTCTTACGTTCAACAATCCCGATGTGGTCCCGCACAACGTGGTGCTCATCAAGCCCGGTAAACTCCAGGTGATTGGTGACTTGAGCAACAAGCTCATCACGGATCCCGAAGGTCCTGCGAAACACTACGTGCCGGAGTCAGGCGATGTGATCGCGTACACCGACATGGTCATGCCGCAGAAGCAGTTCACGATTCATCTCACGGCGCCGATGAAGAAGGGGGAGTATCCGTACCTGTGCACGTTCCCGGGGCACTGGGTGGTGATGAATGGGGTGCTGAAGGTGGAGTGATCCGGACACACTTCATGTACCCGAGCTATACTAAATTTTGCGAAGCCAGAGTGAAGGGGTTGCGCCCCGAAGCGAATCAACTGACTGCCGATGTTGTTCGGGAATGCAGAGCTGATCCGAAGGAGGCTTTCATCATCGAGCTCTGTCAGGATGCCGAGGGACAAAGAATCAATCATCACCTCTGGCAGGAAATCGTCTTCCCTTTTGCCAAGGCCCGCATGGAAGACAACGTCGTCGCCATCCAATGTCTTGTCCTGACGGTTCAGAACCTTTACGCAGACAAAGCGAAGCGCGAGGAACTGGGAGACATTTCTGAAGAGCAGCTTCTTCGAAAAATACTGAAGATTGACCCGGGGAATGTCTGGGCACGAACCCGGCTCTCAGAGTGTCTTGCGAGTTGGCTTCAGTACTGCATTCACGAGTGGCCTGCTGGCATCCTTTATGGTGCGAACGGAGCAACGATGCAGGAGAGCCGCGAGATCTTGGAGGCCGTTGAAGAACTGCGTTTGCTTGATTCTGATATGAAGTGGCAGCGACTTGCGGACGATGTGGTCGTGAAGACACACAGCTACATGGAGCGATTGGGATAAACTGGCGGGTTGGAAAACCCGCTAACCGCTGTCGGGCCAGAAGGCCCAACGCCCGCTGTCAGGGCGGAAGCCCCAACCTCCTTCTTGATTACACCAGCAACTCACTCACCACCCGCGCCTCGGGATTCTCAATCAGCACCTGATCCGTGCCGTTGCGCTTGTAGGTGAGTTTCTTCGGATTCAGGCCGAAGAGCTCGAACAACGTCGCGTGCCAGTCGTAGTGGTTCACGATGTTCTCCACGGCCTTGTGGCCAAACTCATCCGTGGCGCCGTGCACATAGCCGCCGCGGAAACCACCGCCGGCGACCCACTGGCTGAAGCCGTAGGTGTTGTGGTCGCGGCCCACCTTGGCGCGGCCGCTGCTGCCTGCGCGGTTTTGAATCACGGGCAGGCGTCCCATTTCACCGCCCCAGTGCACCACGGTGCTGTCCAGCAGGCCGCGTGCCTTGAGATCGATGATGAGAGCGGTGGAAGGTTTGTCCACCTGCTTGATGGCGGTGGGCAGGCCGGTCAGGATGCTCTGGTGATGATCCCAGGTCTGGTTGGCAGTGAAGACGCTCACGAAGCGCACACCGCGCTCCACGAGGCGACGGGCAATGAGGCAGCGCGCGCCGAACTCCTGCGTGGCCGGATCATCGAGACCATAGAGTTTCTTGGTGGCCTCACTTTCCTGGCTGATGTCGAGGGCTTCCTTCGCCGCGGTCTGCATGCGGGCGGCAAGCTCAAAGCTCTGGATGCGCGCTTCGAGGTCGGATTCACCGGGTCGCTGAGCGAGGTGCTGGTGGTTCAGCTTGCCGAGGAAGTTCAGGTAACGATCCTGCGCCTCACCTTTCAGTGACATGGGCGCGTCGAGATTCAGGATGCGTGGCTCCTTCGAGCGCACCACCGTGCCTTGATACAGGGAGGGCAGCCAGCCATTGGTCCAATTCTCCACGCCGAGCACAGGCACACCGCGCGGGTCGGTGAGTGCCACATAGGCAGGCAGGTCCTGATTTTCCGAACCGAGGCCGTAGGTGAGCCAGCTTCCCAGCGTGGGGCGGCCACCGGTGGCGCGTCCATTCTCCAAGGCGTAGATGGACTGGCCGTGATTGTTCACGCCCGTGTGCATGGAGCGGATGAGCGTGATGTCATCCACCACATTGGCGAGGTGCGGTAGCAGCTCGGAGAGTTCCATGCCGCACTGGCCGTGCTTGCGGAACTTCCACGGACTGGCCATGACCTCGCGGCTGGCGCCGGCGGCATCGTCATACTTCACCTCACCGGGGAAGTTCTTGCCGTCCAGCTTGTCGAGCTCCGGCTTGGGATCAAAGAGGTCGATGTGGCTCGGGCCGCCCTGCATGAACATGGAGATCATGGCGCGCGCCTTCGGTTGGGCCACGGGGCGCTTCGGGATGAGGTCGTAGTGATGCGCCTCCAGACGCTCACTGGTGGCCAGCAGACCCTCCTGCTTCAGCAGCCAGGCAAGCGCCACCGAACCCACGCCTCCACCGGTGCGGGAAAGCCACTGGCGGCGGGAGAAGGGATGACCGGAAACAGGCAGGCTCATGGGAACAGGGCAGGACGGGGGCAAAGGTGGATAGTTCCAGAAGCCGAAATTACGCCATGGAGGCCCGGGGTATTGCACCACGGTCACAAGCCGTGCAGTACGAGGCACAAAAGGAGGGGAAATGGACCGCGTCAGGCCGCTGGTCAGCCCGAGCGGGCCTCGTCCGCGCCGGTACCCTGATCCGCCATGAGTTTCAGCGTGACAGAGAGTCCCCCGCCCTCGCGGTTGGAGACCTCCACCTTGCCACCGCAGGCTTCGGTGCAGCTCTTCACAATCGCAAGGCCAAGCCCCACCCCACCACTCTCGCGGGAGCGCGCAACGTCCGGCCGGTAAAAGGGCTCCAGCAGGCGCGGCAGAGCCTCCGCCGAAACACCGGGCCCGCGGTCGCTCACGCTGACGCTCACGTGGCCATTTGCCCGCGTGGCAGAGATCTCCACCGGGCCGGTCCCCGCGGCATAGCGCTGGGCATTGCGCACCAGATTCCCAATCGCACGGGAAAGCATGTCTTCATCCGCCATGGCGACGAAGTGCTCAGGCACCTCCACCTTCGCGGTGCCTGCTTCTTCACTGGCATCTTCACGCTGGAGCGTACGCCGCACCAGAGGGGCGAGCAGCACCGGTTTCAGCTTCACCTCGCTGCGGAGATTGGCTTTGGAAAAGCTGAGCAGCTCATTCACCAGCACGCTCATGTGCTGCAGCTCGCCTTCGAGCTTCTCCATGTAGCGCTGGCTCTTTTCATCCCCGTTCACTTCTCCACGCTGCTGCAGGATGCCGAGGGAGGCCTGCATGCGTGCGATGGGCGAGCACAGCTCATGGGCGATGTCCCCGAGGAAGCGCTTCTGCCCCTTTGCATGGCCATCCAGGCGCTGCGCCATCTGCTGCACGGAGCGGCCGAGATCGCCGAGCTCATCCAACCGGTGGGCATCGGGCACTGCTCCTTCGAAGTCGCCCTCCGCGACACGGCCGGTGTTCTTGCGCAGGCGCTGGATGCTTCGCGTGAAACTCAGCGCCATGGGCACCCAGATGAGGGCAGAGACCAGCAGCACGCCCACGCTGGCGTACAACCACGGCTTGGGGTCAAGAAACACGCCTCCGGCAGTCAAGGTGTCTGACCGCACCACCAGCAGCGCCGGCAGGTAACCGCGCTCAGCAGCGACGGCAGGCACGCGAATCACCGCCCAGTAACCCGGGGGCGTATCGGTATGTGCCATGACGGTGGGATATTCCGCCATGGCAGGATTGATGGGCCTCGGACCTCGATCTTGTTCGTCGTCGCGCCGTGGTGGGGGCGGTGGGCGCGCGCCTCCGGAACTGCCAAAAATGTCGTCCAGCGGATCGAGCCCCAGCGGAGGAGGGGGAGGTGGGGGCTGGCGCGGCGGGCCATTCCCATCCCCGCGGCGCCGCAGGTGGGGTGTCAGCTTTTCTTTCACTGCTTCCAGCAGGTCGGGAGGCAGGGACTCATGCGCTCCTGTGACGTACTGGACCTCCGAGTCGAACAATGAAAACTCAATGCCCAAGGTCTCGCTGTGATCTTTGAGTAGAGTTCCCCAGGCGGAGCGTGGGTGGTCTCGCAATTCCGCGGCGATGCGCTCGGCCATGGCCTGCAGGCGCGGCTCCATGATGCCCTGCATGAGCCCGCTGGAGGCACCACCGAACTGGGAGCGGAAGACAATCCAGAAACCCAGGGCGATCAGCGCGACATTCGCCAGGAAGCCGGCCAGCAGCTTCACGGGAATGGGAAACCGGACTCGCATGGGGTCCATCATGATTCATTCGCGGTCAAGTTGCACCACTTCTCTGTGTCCAGACGCACTCGGTTCATGCCCGCTGAAACCGGGCGCCATCCGTACCCAGCCAGGAACCTCCGCCAGAGAGGGCATCGAGTTGCTCCGTCTGTCCGAACACCTCCACCTGATGCTGGAGGTAGAACCAGCCCGCAACCGGCTCCGGCACCGGGTCTGGAACGGTACCCTTCACAATGAACCGCGCGAGGGCAGCCGGGAAATTCGCCCCGAATCCCGTGGGGAAACCCACCCAGGAGGGGAAGCGCGGGGCCATCTTGATGAGGAAGTGGCGGTTCACCGTCTCATCCATGATGGTGACAATCTCAAACGGACCACGCCAGCGCAGCTCGCGGACGAGGCGCTCACACACCTCGCGCAGGGCGCCGTCCCGCACGGTGATGCCACCAACATTTTTCCCGAGCCCGTGCATGCTGGGCCTGCGGATGCTGCAGAGGCCGAAGAGTCCACCCTCACCATCGCCAATGCCCATCGCGTGATGTTCCGTACCTGAGATGACCTCCTGCAGCAGCACCGGCGCCCCCCACTGGGCGAAGAGCAGGGACACGGCCCCGGCGAGTTCCGCTTCATTCTCCACCAGATGCGTGTCGTGATGCACGCCCTTCACGAGAACGGGATACCGCATCTCGCGGCCCAGCAGCAGGGCGCGGCTGACGGTGTACACCGCGTGCGTGCGCGGCGTAGTGACACCTGCGGAGAAAGCCAGCTCTGTAAGCTGTTCCCGTGAACGGCGAAGGTAGGCGTCCTTGTCCGGCAGGCAGGTGCGGATGCCACGCGCCGTCAGTTCGCTTTCGAGCTCCACCATGAGCTCCATCTCGGAATCCAGCGTGGGAATGAGCACCTCGAACGGTGTTTGTGCGTGGATCTCATCGATTCGCTTCAGGAACGTCTCCGCGCCCTCCGAGGGGAAGGGGATGGTGAATACTGCGTCCGGGCCGTTGTGGGCGTAGATGCCACTCTCCGTGGCGTCATACGCCATGCCCACGATGAATGCCCCCGGGTGTGCCGCGCGGATACCGGCGATAATGGCGGCTCCCGGCTGGGGGTTCTCACCTCGACTCAATCCAGTGACGGCAATACGCATCTTGCCGCCAAGAAATCATGCGTATGTAAATGGCGGATGATCCGCAAGAAGGAGAATTGTGAAGGGAATGTAAAGGTGACCTAAACATTCGTGCACTTCGCAACAACAATGTCAGGGCTCGTATCGCCAGGAGGGCACTCCGGCCCCGTTTTCGAGTGAGCGTGAGCCAAGCTCAGGGCTGCAAGCGCTCCGTCACATCCCCGCGCTTCAGCTCGGGCGGCACATGGCCCACGAAGCGGGGTTGCAGGCCGATGGTCTCGAAGAGCTCATTCACCTGTTTCAGGGTGATTTTGCTGGGGTCATCGATCTCGAAATAGACCATGTCATGCGAGGCATCCACCTTGTAACGGGCGGCCAACAGGTCCATGTGATGGCCCAGATGCATGATTCTCTCCTCCTCGCGGAGGCCGGGAGCATAGACGAGCAGTTCGGTCATGGCAGGTGCGGGCTGTGTGTAGCGTGTATTTACATTTGGAGTGTAGTGGGTTCGACCTCAGCTTGTCCAGCCTGTTTGAAGCGGGGAATTGTCCGACGGGCGGGTAATTTTGGACCGGGGTTTGTAAGGCAGTCCTAATGAACCAGTTCGGCCTCCGAAGGGCACCCGGCGGCGCTCCGGGGCATGAAGCGGCCAATGTCACCTTACTCCCGCTTGCCACAGCCCCCATGTCATGCGAGGGAAGACGCCATTTTGCCCGCGTAACGCCTCATGCCCAAAGACACCTCGATTCACAAGATTTTGCTCATCGGCTCCGGCCCCATTGTCATCGGACAGGGGTGTGAGTTCGACTATTCCGGGGTCCAGGCATGCAAGGCCCTGCGTGAGGAAGGTTATGAAGTGGTGCTGGTGAACTCCAATCCGGCCACCATCATGACCGACCCGGAGTTCGCCCACCGCACGTACATCGAGCCCATCACGCCGGAGATCGTCGAGAAAATCATCATCAAGGAGAAGCCGGATGCGCTGCTCCCCACGCTCGGCGGTCAGACCGCGCTGAACACCGCGATGTCCCTGCACCGCGCAGGCATCCTGGAGAAACACAACGTGCGCATGATCGGTGCGAAGGCCGATGCGATTGAGAAGGGCGAAGACCGTCTGCTTTTCAAGAACGCGATGCTCAAGATTGGTCTGGACCTGCCGCAGTCCGGCGTGGCCCACACGGTTGAAGAAGGCCGGAAGATTGCCGAGGAAATCGGCACGCTGCCACTCATCATCCGTCCCGCCTACACGCTCGGTGGTACCGGCGGCGGCATCGCGTACAACCGCGAAGAATTTGAGACCATCCTCGCGCGCGGCCTGGATCTCTCCCCGGTGACAGAAGTGCTCATCGAAGAGTCGCTGCTCGGCTGGAAGGAATTCGAAATGGAAGTGATGCGTGACCGCGCGGACAACTGCGTGATCATCTGCTCGATTGAGAACCTCGATCCCATGGGCGTGCACACCGGTGACTCCATCACCGTGGCGCCCATCCAGACGCTCACGGATCGCGAGTACCAGATCATGCGTGATGCGTCCTTCGCCTGTATCCGCGAGATTGGCGTGGAGACGGGCGGGTCGAACATCCAGTTCGCCGTGGAGCCGAAGACGGGCCGCATGATCGTGATTGAGATGAATCCGCGCGTGAGCCGCAGCTCCGCGCTCGCTTCCAAGGCGACTGGATTCCCCATCGCGAAAATCGCCGCGAAGCTGGCGGTGGGTTACACGCTGGATGAGCTGAAGAACGACATCACGCGCGAGACGCCGGCGTCCTTCGAGCCGACCATCGACTACGTGGTCACCAAGGTGCCGCGCTTCACGTTTGAAAAATTCCCTGGCGCGGACACCACGCTTACCACGCAGATGAAGTCCGTGGGTGAAGCCATGGCCATCGGTCGTACCTTCAAGGAGTCGCTGCAGAAGGCGCTGCGCAGTCTTGAAATCAAGCGCTTCGGCCTCATCGGCGACGGCGCGGATGTGTCGGTGGATGACGAGACGCTCACCACCAAGCTCACCGTGCCGAATGCCGAGCGTATCTTCTTCCTCGGCCAGGCCTTTGCGAACGGTTGGAGCGTGGAGAAGGTGTTTGAGCTGACGAAGATCGATCCGTGGTTCTTGAGGCAGATTGAGGAGATTGTTGTTCAGTCTCGCCTGGAAGAAGACTCGCTTTGGGATAGCTTGTCCGATTTGAATACCGACGAAGTTTGTATTGGCAACGCCACTGCCAATACTGTTGCCGGATTGCAAAACGCTTTTCGCAGGGCAAAACGCTTGGGCTTTTCCGATCGCCAACTTTCTCTTCGAACAGGCGTGCCGGAATCCGTAATTCGCGACGCGCGTAAGAAGGCCGGTGTCACCCCCACCTACCGCCTCGTCGACACCTGCGCCGCGGAATTCGAAGCGTACACGCCTTACTACTACTCCACCTATGGGGTGGAAGATGAAGTGCGTGAGGGCGACAAGAAGAAGGTCATCATCCTCGGTGGTGGACCGAACCGCATCGGCCAGGGCATTGAGTTCGACTACTGCTGTGTGCACGCTTCTTTCGCGCTGCGCGAACTGGGCATCGAGACCATCATGGTGAACTCGAATCCCGAGACGGTCTCCACGGACTACGACACCAGCGACAAGCTCTACTTCGAGCCGCTCACGCTGGAAGACGTGCTGAACATCTATGAGCGCGAGAACCAGAATGACCAGGTGCTCGGTGTGATTGTGCAGTTCGGTGGGCAGACGCCGCTGAACCTCGCGAAGGGTCTTGAAGAAAACGGCGTGCGCATCATCGGCACTTCGCCGAAGAGCATTGAACTCGCGGAAGACCGCAAGCTCTTCGCCGCGCTGCTGGATGAACTCGAACTCGCCCAGGCGCCGAGCGGCACCGCGACCTCCACGGAGGAGGCGCTGGCCATCACGGCACGCATTGGATATCCAAGCCTCGTGCGCCCCAGCTTCGTGCTCGGCGGCCGCGCGATGCAGATTGTGTACTCGGATGCCGAGCTCACGCACTACATGCAGAACGCGGTGGACGCGACACCCGACCGCCCGGTCCTGGTGGACCGCTTCCTGGAAGACGCGACCGAAGTGGACGTGGACTGCATCAGTGACGGCGAGACCACGGTGGTGGGCGCCATCATGGAGCACATCGAAGAAGCTGGCATTCACTCCGGTGACAGCGCGTGCGTGATTCCTCCCTTCTCGCTCAGCGAAGAAATGCAGGGTCGCATTCGCGATGCTGCCAAGAAGCTGGCGAAGGCGCTCAACGTGCGCGGCCTCATGAACATGCAGCTCGCCGTGAAGGGCGATGACCTCTACGTCATCGAAGTGAACCCGCGCGCCAGCCGCACCGCTCCCTTCGTGAGCAAGGCCATTGGCATACCGCTTCCAAAACTCGCTGCGAAGATCATGGCGGGCAAGACGCTGAAGGAACTCGGCTTCACCGCCGAGGTGACTCCTCCGCACTACAGCGTGAAGGAAGCCGTGTTCCCCTTCAGCAAGTTCACCGGCGTAGACATCGCGCTCGGACCTGAAATGAAGAGCACCGGCGAGGTCATGGGCATCGACTCTGACCTCGGCATGGCCTTTGCGAAGAGCCAGATGGCCACTGGTGGCGCACTGCCGAAGGGCGGCAACATCTTCATCAGCGTGAAGGAAAGTGACAAGACCGTGGTCCCGCGCATTGCGAAGGGATACTCCGACCTTGGCTTCACCATCTATGCGACTCCCGGCACTGCCTCGGTGATCGAAGGCGCGGGCATTCCCGTGAACAAGCTGCCGAAGCTTGCCAGCGGTCAGCGCCCGAACGTCATCGACCTGATGAAGAACAAGGAGATGCACTTCATCATCAACACGCCTTCCGGCAAGAATCCGCGTGAAGATGAAGTGAAGATCCGCACCGCCGCCATGCAGAACCGCATCCCCATCATGACCACCATGCGTGGTGCTGATGCAGCGCTGAAGGGCATCAAGTCACTTCAGGCGAATGAGGTGCAGGTGCAGGCGCTGCAGGATTATCACCAGCTGTAGTCGGTTTGTTTTTGTCTTCCCCTCGTCCAGGCATCGCGTGGACGAGGAGGACGGACAGATCTGCCTGTTGGAGATCCACTGATGGTCCAGCGCTCGAAGCGCGAGAAGTGGGCGACTGAAGTCGCCCCTCCCTGGGAGGCTCGCTTGCCTGCGTGCTTACTTGGTCTTGAGCGCGGCTTTGTTCTTCTCGTGCTTGGTCTTCGTGGAAGATGAGGATGCCGGGGCAATGTCTTCAGTGGCAGCGGTGGCTGTGGGTTTCTCTTCCACCACGGTGGCCTTGGAGGAGGAAGTGGTCTTTTGCTTCAGGATGACCTTGGGGCCGGGTTCGGTGGGAGGCACGTCGTTGCTGCGCCAGCCGGGCAGGGGGAGCAGGGGAGTGGCGGCGGTGCCATCACTCGCGGGCAGGGCGTTCAGCGGGGTATCATCCTGGGGGTCGGCGAAGCGCTTGTTGCGATCGTAGCTCTCGTTGTTCTTGTTCCACTCGGACTGTGCCTGGATGTGGCTGGCGCCGTCTGCCATGATGCGTGGCTGGACGAAGATCATGAGCTCGCGGCGGTCCTTGCTCTTGCTCGTGTTGCCGAAGAGATGCTTCAGCACGGGCACGCGGATGAGGAAGGGCAGGCCTTTCTTGTCGTTGTTATCACGCTCGGTGATGAGTCCGCCGAGCATGACGGTGGTGCGGTCGGGCACGATGAGGGTATTCATCATGCCCTGCTCGGAGATGTTCGGCACCTGGTTGCCGCTGATGGTGGTGAAGCCGGAGATGTCGTTGTTCGTCTGCTTGAACTCGAGCATGATTTCCTTGTCGTTGAAAATGTGCGGCACGATATCGAGCTGCAGGCGCACGGGGATGTATTGCGTGGTGGAGTAGATGCCGGCGCTGTTCACGGCGTTGTCTCCGGTGGTGAAGGTCTGGCCGGGGATGGCAACCTGCTGGCCGATGTAGATGCTGGCGGGCTGGTGGTTCAGCGTGGTCACCGTGGGCTTCTGCATGACGTGGAAGCGGTTGGTGGACTCCAGCGTGTGAAGGAAAACATTGAGGTGCTTGCCTATCTGGCCGTAGACGGTGAGGCCATCCAGCGCGGGGAGGAAGTCTGCGGCCTTGCCCAAGTCCGTGAGGTCTGCAAAGGCGGTGCCCTGGGTCTTGAGCACGCCGCCCACGAGACTGTTGTCACCGACGCTTTGCAGGGTCTGAATCCAGTCGAGGCCGAAGTTGAACTCGTTCCCCAGGGAAAACTCGCCGATAATCACGGAGAGAAGAATCTGCCGCGGACGGACATCGAGCTCATCGGCCAGTTCATTGAGCAAGCGCAGTTCATCAGGCGGGCCGCTGGCGAAGAACTTCGAGCTCGCAGGATCCACGATGACGAGGGTGCGTCCAATGAGCACGCTCTCTGCGCGCTTCGTGATCTCCAGGGTGGAGGCACCACTGCCGCCGCCGAAGCCGCCACCACCACTGCCGCCGCCGCTGAGGCTGGCTCCAAAGCCGCCACCACCACCGCCGCCGCCATAGAGACCACCGCCACCCGAGCCGAAGGTGCCGCCGCCGCCCTGTGAACCAAAGGTGCCTCCGCCCATGGAACCGGACGAGTTGAAACCATTGCCACCCGTGTTGTTGCCAGCGCGGTTCCCCGAAGAGCCACTGTCACCCCCGCCCCCGGCGAGGCCTGCGGCCTCAGGTGAGTTCCTCAGGAGTGCCTTGCTGGCGATGCCGATGAACGTGGTGAGGTCGATGTAGTTCAGCCGGCGCGACATCATCGTGCTGGTGGGGGATTCCGCATCCAGCTGCTCGATGAGGCTCTCCATGTACTCAATGTCCACGGGCCGGGCGATGACGAGCAGGCTGTTTGTGCGCGGGATGGGTTGAAGCCTCGGAATGGAGGCATCACTCTCAGCGCTGTTCGTTCCCACGTTGGCCACCACGTTCACATGCGCGGCGTTTCTGGCGGCGGTCTGCTGGGGGTTGCCAACCTGGGGTGCGACGTTCGGCGGCGTAGCACCGGGCCTGGGCGTCTGTGTGCGGCTGGCGCTGCTTTTGCTGTACATCCCGCCACCGCCGGCATTGGGTTGATCCAGTCCCATCAGGGCGACGAGCTGCTCGGTGACCTCCAGCACATCCGCACGCTTGAGGTGGATGGTCTTGCTCGTGGTCTCGCTGGGAGGAAGGTCCACCTGCCGGGCGAGCTCCACATAGGCGAGGATGGTGTTGGAGTTATCCGTGATGACGAGGCTGCGGCTGTTCGGCACCACGCCGATGCTGCCGTAGGAGTGCAGCGGGATGATTTGTGTGAAGGCCTGGGATGCCTCCTCCGCGTCCAGATGCTTGAGCTGCAAAACGTAGCTCACCACCTGGTCAGTCTTCGGCAGTTCCTCCGCGCGCAGAAACATGGGCACACCTTCCCGGGCCGGCATGGTGCCCTGGTCCGCGGCGAGGAGCTTCACCATATTCCCCCCGCTGGGGACGAAGGAGTAGCCGGCGAGCAGCAACGACTTTTCGATGAACTCGACGGCCTCATCATGCGAGAGGGTGCCGCTGGTCTCGATGGATACAGTCACTTCCTCCAGCTTCGGGTCGCGGATGACGCGCTTCTTCGTGAGCTGCTGGTAGAGCTCCACGATATCTCCCATCTGCGCGGCCGGCATCTGCAGGCGGATGCCTTCGTCCGCCACGGTGCCTGCCGCGGTGGGTGAAACAGAACCCGCTGGCGCGCCGGGGTTGCTGCCGGGGATGGGCGGTCTCACGGGACCGGGGCCTGGTCCACGAGGCGCGGGAGGTCTCGGCTGCTGGGCGGGAAGGGGGAGCGGAAGCGTCCCGGTCAGCAGGGCCACAGTCAGCAGGGAGGGAAGGGAGAGGCGAAAACGGGCGCGCATGATGGCGGGGGAGGTGATGCTCGCGTGAACGGACGGACGGGATGCTAGGGCGCGGCTGAAGTTGGGGCACCCTCAACACTGGTGACAGACACGGGGGAGGTGAAGAAACGTCTGCCTTGCCGCGTGGGTGGGGCGCCCTGCGGCGGCATGCCTGCCGGGCCGGGCCTGATATTCACCGGCTGGCCTGAACCCGACGGGTCCCGCAGCATCGGCGGTGTGGGACCAGGACCCCGCGGCGGTTGAGGACGCTCGACAGGCGGCCCGGGAGTGGTGTTGCGGGCACCGCCGCCCGCACCCGCATTCGCGCCGGGCAGGCCGCCTCCCATGCCCGGTGCACTTGGGGCCGTACTGTTGGGCGTCACCACGGACTGGCCGGTGGCATCCTTCCCAGCACCTTCAGCACCGCCCGCACCGGGGTCAGCGCCAATGCCGCCCTTGCCACGAGTTCCCCGGGCCGAATTCCCGGCGAGCATCTGCTTGCGGAAGGCGTCGTCATGCCGCAACACGGCGAACTCGCCATTCAGTTCCACCTCCACGTAGGAATCCCTTCGTGCATCTTTGATCACGGCGTAGCGGATTTTCATCCCGTTGGATGCTGGTTCGCTTTTCTTCAGCCGGTACATCTCCTTGGTCTTCGTATTGGCCAGGACCACGAGCGCGTCCCCCCCCTCCAACCCCGCGATGTTGTGCAACACCAAGTCCTTGGCGAAGGACTTCTTCTCCGCGATCACCGGGGCGGTTTTCAGCGTGAAGGGATTTTTCATCCAGCCAGCTTCATACCGGTCCTGGGAATACCGCTCCGGCACGACGAAAGTCTCCTGTGCCTGCACGTACACGGCGCAGAGCGCGAGCATGAACATCACCACCACCAGCGTGGCCGACGCCGGAAGGCGACGAGAAAAGGTCCGGTGATTCTTCATGGATTGCCCACCTCCGGAGACAGGACAGGTGCGTTGACAGGGACAGGTACGGAAGCGGCGGCCTCCGAGGGCGTGAGCACGGACGCGGGTGCGGCCCCGGTGCCGGCGAATTGGGGATTGAACCTCCGCTGGAAGGTCACCGTCGCGACCACATTCTGCGACTTGTCATCCTTCTCTGGAGAGATGCGGAGGCGCGGGACCACGATGAAAGCGCTCGGGTCCAGCGTGGAGTAAATCCAGCCGAGGATTTTCGGCAGCTCACCCCTCACGGTGAGAGTCACGCCATACTGCTGGTAGTACGCCGTCTGCGCTTCCGGCTCAATCTGGGTCTTGAGCACCTCGATACCGCCCTGCTCGGCCGCCTCTTTCAGTACCAGCAGGCCCTTGCCTGCATCGTAGGAATCTGCGGCCACAGGCTGCGTCTGCAGGATCCACTCGCTGCGCTGCTTCCACAGGGATGCCTGGGCAATGAGCACGTCTGACTCCATCTTTGCCAGCTCCAGGTCACGCTCCAAGCGGTCCAGGCGGTGGCTCCACTGCAGGAAGCGTTGGGACAGGATTGCCCCGCCCATCACGGCGGCGAGCACCACGAAGACCATCAGCAGTCGGCGTTCGTTCTCCTTCATGGTCAGGGCAGCTTCCCTCCGTTGAGGTGTCCCTCACCGCGGAAGGGCGCGCGCTCATCCTGACCCGCAGTCTCCTGCGGGAACATCCACGTGTACCGGCTCAGCACCGGGTTCGCTTTCACGTCGTTCGCGAATCTCATCGCCAGCTCCACCGAGCGCGCCTCGCCTGCGACCACCATCTTCTCTTCATCCAGGCTGAAGTCCGTGAGGCGAATGCCATCCGGTGGAAGTATGGACACGATCTGATGAAACAGTTCCACGGGATACAGGTCCCGATTCGTCGCCGCCTCCAGCGCGTACCAGCGCTGCTGCGCCTGCCGCACCGCCTCCACCTCAGGAGTCAGCTGCGCCTGTCGCACGTTGGTGCGCTCCAGCTTGGATTCACGCAGGAAGAGCAGGCCCGTCCAGCCTCCGAAGAAGAGCACATACGCCAGGCACGCCATCGCAATCCAGCCCGCCAAACGCTTCCGCTGGGCACGCGCCTCACGCAGTCTGCCCATCTCCGGGGGCAGCAGGTCCGCCTCCACCTTGGGCAGTTGCGGCGCCGGTTTCGTCTCCAACCGCACGCGCACCCCGAGCGCCTCCTTCAGCGTGCTGGTGAAGGCATCCCCTGCGTGGGTCCACACGCGGCATCCATGCAGGGCGTGAATGAATCCGCGCACCTCCAGAGAGAGCGCCAGGTCCCGAATCTCCCACGCCGCATCCGCATTCAGCTCGCGGCTCTGCAACACCGAGAAATGCACCACGCCCTCACCCCGCTGGAATGCGACCACATACCGGCCCAGTTCCTTCCACACCGCCATTTCACTCGAAGGAATCTCGAAAAACCGCGCGCTCACGTCGAACGCCTCCGGCATGCACGCCTGCCAGTCTGTACCTGCGCCTGCGGCCGGGTCCCCCGGCGCCCCCGTCAGAGCTGCCGTGCCTGCCAGCGTCTGGCCTCGTTCGTCGTCAATATGCCAGCATGCCCACGCACGGCCGTGTGCATCCTCCTCCAGACCCAGCGCCGCCCAGTGCAGTGCGGCCGTCTCGTCCAGGCTCACATCCGCCCCTTTTGGGGAAAGGCTCCAGAACGGCGCACTATCCAGTGCCAGGCACTCGATAGCCCACATTCCACCTGCGGGTCCACGACTCTCAGGGATCTCCGCGCGTTTCCACACGCCCGCAGCGTCGCTGAGCCAGAGCTCGCGCTCTTCCTCACCGGGGATACGAATGGACTGCGACTTGAGGGAAACCATGCCTGTAAGAGGAAACCTTCTATATTACTGGAATCCGCGTCCATAGCCTACTGGAAAAGTGTCATCTTCGTAACGTCGTGATAAGCGCTCATTCAGTCACGAGTTCCTTCCACTCAAGAATCTGCGGACGACCGCCACTCTTGTTCACCACCACCACGACTGTGCGCGCATAATCACCCACACGGCCCGTGCTCTGGATGCGCGTCGTGCTTCCCTTTACCGTCAGCATCGGCGTGAGCGCCTCCGCCTCACCACCGCCCACACCCAGACTCCCGAGCGCCTCCTCCACCGAGGTCAGGGTCAGGTCATCCAAGGTGTGCGCCAGACCATCCGGCCCCCAGCGACGCGCCACCAGTCCCTGCGCCCGCGACAGCGGCGCTCCTGTAAAGACCGCGATCAACTCCGCTGGCGCCTCATTCAGGTCCAGCTGCCCGCCCCCGTGGAAGGTCACCCAGTCCCGCCAATCCGGGCGCACCGCCGTGAGCATGTCCATCCCATCCACCAGCGACATCTCCTCCACCGTGCGCATCTTCCGATTGTATGGCCGCCCCGGGATGCCCAGGTCGCGATAGTGGGATTTCTCCGCACCCTTCAGCCGTTGGAAATCATCCTGGTCCGCCCAGTCCATCAGCCGGTCCACCAGCGTCTCCGCGTCTGACTCCATCAGCCCCCACCCCACGAACACGCGCTCCAGCAGCGCGCGGCGTTCCTCGGTAAGCAGCGAATTGATATGCAACCTCGACTCCTCCGTGGACAGTAGCGCCTCATAACTCTCCCGCGAGGACACTTGCGCGCGCAGCAGCGGGTCCGTCGCCTTCACCCCCGGGTGCGCCGCCACCGCAATCCCCATCTCCGCGAGCTGCCGCGCCCGCTGCACAGACTCCCGCGCCCACGTCGTCTCCACATCCTGCCGCACAATCATCGCCGCGGTGAACACCATGAATGACAGCAGCGCCACCACCCACAGCACAATGAGCAACGCCGAGCCACGCGCACCCGCCACCCGTGCCAGGGGCACGGAATGCGAAAGGGTTCGATGTGAAAAGGAAAGATGCATGCGGTCCGAGGACTTGATAAGAATGCACCCGCATGATGCCACGGCGGGACTGCTTTTGCATATGGAGAAAATGTGAGAGTGCAGGGCGGGGTGCACGCGGAGGCAGCATCGGAAGGGAATAGCCGCAAAAGAACGCAGAGAACGCAAAAAAGGGATTCAGGCTTCGAAGCTCGAGCATGTCGGTCTCGCACATTGCTGAACTCCGCAAAACGTCTCGTGAGATGACCGGCACTGGTCGTCTGATGCGTCTCCTCAAGTCACCACCTTGCGCGCAGCGCCTTGGAGTGCGGTGCGACGCACCGCTTTGAACGGAGCGAGTTCGTTATATCCCACCCTTATTGCGCAACCAACATCCATCATCCGCCCACCTCACAACACCACACGACTTTCCTATCGAAGCCATCAGGAAACAAGAACACCAAACCACTTCTTTCAAAGCGGTGCTTCGCACACGCATTCCAAGGCGCTGCGCGCAAGGTGGCACGCCAAAAGACTACACCACCCGCCATCGTGTTTTCATCTCACGAGACGCGCACCAAGCTGAAACACACCGCATAAAATAGACCCACCGTACAAACTACGCATAACCACCCCGATCCCCACCACTCCAACCTTTTTGCGCCCTTTGCGTTCTTTTGCGGCCATTCCAAAACGCTTACTTCCCCACAGCCCCCACACCCACCACTCCATCAACCACACCATGCAACTTCAACAACCGCTGACATTCCCCCAACAAATATGAAGCCTGTGTATAAGGGTCATGGCTGATATCACTCCACAACACACTTCCACCTGCATCCAGCAGAAAGGTGCCGTGCAGTGGCTTCTGCAGAAACTCGTCATAACACTTCCATGCCTTGAATGCGGCCATCGGTTCATCAGAAAGAATCAGGTACGGCAGGTCCGGGTTGCGCTCCGGACCCGGGCCGAGACTCTCTGCGAGCTTCTCCACACTGTCCGTGCCGATGGCCACGATGGGAATGCCGGCCTGCTCATACGCTCCCACCAAGGGACGAAACTTCTGCAACTGCTCGACGCAGTGTGCACAGCCCTGGCCCAGGAAGAAAATCACCAGCACGGGACGTCCCTTGAACTCTGCCAGCGCATGCACCGCACCGCTCTTGTCCGGCAATGAGACAGCTGGCTGTGCAGGCAATTCGCGGTGATAGGGGCCATAAATGATCCCGGGGACCTGAACCTCATCCAGCACCGAACCCTTTGCCTTCAACACACTCGCGACGTGCAACAAGGGCTCCGAGCCCGGATGCTCCTTCAGCGCATTATCGACCATCGCCTGCGCCGCCGTGGCCGCACCTGCCTTGCTCATCCAGGGAGCCAGCACAAACCCGGGCACATGCGCAATATCCTTCATGAAGGGGGTGATGCGCCCCTGGACCAGATTGCCGAACGCCTCTGCACCACGCACATAACCAGACACCACCTCTGCATGCCGCGTGAGATAAGGAGTGCGCGCGATTTCCTCCGCCACCTTGCCTAAGTCCGCCTTCGCACTCTGCCACTCCTTGCCACGACTGAGGGCCGCAGAGGCAAGCGCTGCCCAGTAGTACTGATGCGCACGCACCAGCAGTCCTTTCTCTCCAGCATCCGCGGCTGCGGCCGTGGCATCGTCCGCCAGCGCCACCCAGTTGCCACTGGCCATCCACATCTGAGCACGCAACTGGAGCGCGCCCAGATAACCACTCTCAGCCGCATCATCCACGGCTTCCAGGCCGGTGAATCCCGGCTTGCGCGGAAGGCCCACGAGTTCCGACGCCTGGGAAACCGCCTGAGACGGATGCCCGCCATGGAACTGGCACCACGCCAGCGCCGTCGCATACTCCAGTATCGTCGTCTCCTTCTCCGACGAAGATGCCGATGAAGCCTCCATGGCTTTGGACAATGCAGCCCCCAAGCACGCAGCAGCTTCTTTGTAATTGCCCAGCGCCAGCTTGGGCTCCGCCGCAAGACGCCACGCGGCAGCGCCACCATGCTTCTCAATGAGCGCCCTCGTATGCTGCGCCGCCTTCGCAGCATCAAACTTCAGCCACAGCAGCACCGGATAAAACACCAGCGCGTCCCCACCCTCTTCACGGGTCCATGCGTCATATCTCTCCTCTATCTCCTGCGCGTCCGACAGCGGTATCCTGGCGATATTCGCCCGAATGATGCGATAACGCAGCGCAAAGCTCGCAGCGCATCGGTCCTCCTTGCCTTCAGCATCGGCCAGCTTCTGAAGTTCACCGCTCAGCTTCTCCAGACGCTCCAGCAGGTCCGCGCTCTTCGAGGTCTGGAAGAAGGTGTCATAGGCGGCCATCCACGCGCCCTCATGCGGCGTTTGCGCCTGCGCGACCTTGGCCTTTTCCAGGAAGTACAGCGCGCGCGAAGGCAGCTTCTCATTCGCCATGGCGAGTCCCAGCCATGCTGCAGCACACTGCGGGTCCAGCCGTGCAGCATCGCGAAACCAGCACTCAGCTTCGCCATCCGCAAACGCATGCAACGCACGCACTCCTGCGGCGATGCGTAACTCCACCTCCGCCTTATCGACAGCAGTAGATGGAGATATCGATGCGGTGACCGGAAGGCTCAGTCCCGCCGGCAACGGCTTCGCATCCTCGCGCTTCGGCAGTGCAAACGGCCCGCCGCGAAACGCTGCCTCGTCATTGGCAGGCTTCACATAGTCCTGCTCCCGCTGCCATGCGAGAGCGGAGAGGCACTGCACCGGCTCGCTCTTCCCTGCTGCGGATAGTGCCGCTGGCGATAACACACACGCCAGCAGCAGCAGGCAGCAGGACGCGAGCACGCTGAAATCCATGCCGCAGTCTACTCGAGAGTGAGATCGTCGTTGGTAAAAAGTTCGCGATCCGGTCCTGCCGAGCGCACTTCCATCTGCTTTGAAGTGATGGGGTGAAACCAATACGGCGTACCCCAGCCATCCACCAACTCCCCATCCTGAATGGCGGCACAGGTCTTGGGCAGCAGCGCTGTGTGCTTTTCATTGATGCCCAGCAATGCGGTCACCACGTCTGCGTTCAGCCCGGAGGGATTGCCTCCAAAGCCCTGCCGGTACACGTAGAGCAGCTGCCCCACGCCCTCCAGACGCTCTTGTGGTGACAGGTCCGGCTTGGCGACCAGGTCAGAGAGTTCATTCGCAGCCCCGTGCATCTCAATGGGCACCGTCGGCCCCGGTGGCGGCGGCAGTACCGTTCCCTTGCTCTGTGCAGTCGCATCGCCGGGGCTCTTGTCGCCGGACTTCGTACTGGGATCCGGAAAGAATTTCCAGATGACACCCAGCACTACCACGAGTGCCACAATGATAACGACAGTCTTTGTCCTGGATGATGAATTCGCTCCCGCCATGGCCATGCCCTCAAGTAAGACGCTTGTTCTTTGGGTTGGCGTGCTGCCACTGCCCCATGCAGTGACAGCACGTCTGCCATACCCATGATATCCAACTAACTAACCATTATGCACCCATGAAGTTCATGTTGCCCGAGATGATATTCGGGATCGTCACGAAGCGGTTCAGGTTCGGGAAGATGGCGCTCAGGGACGAGTCGCTCACCCCCAGCCAGCGGCCCAGCACGGCGGCGTACTGGTCTACCGGGGTGCTGGGAATCCAGAGACCGCGATTGGCCGAGGTGGCGTCGATGGTGTTCGGATCGCCGCTGTTGCCCAGCTTCAACACGGGGAACTTGCCGTAGACACGAGCACCGTTCACGGAGCCGCCCATTACCAGGGTGTGGCCACCCCAGGCATGGTCGGAGCCGGCAGTCGCATCCGTCTTGTTCGCGGTGAAGGTACGAGTGAAGTCGGACGCCGTGAAGGACGTCACGTTATCCCACTGGTTGCCCACTTCCGGTCCCTTGATGGCATCTGCAAAGCCCTTGAGCGTGCAGTTCAGATAGTTCATCAGGCCCGTGTGACCCGCGGTATTGCTGCCGGCGGGTATCTGCGCGATGTGCGTGTCATAACCCCCGTGCTGGACGAAGAAGATCTGGCGGGTATTCCCCAGAGCCGCACGTCCCGCAATCAACCGCGCCACCAGTTTCATCTGGTTGGTGAAGTCATTGTTCACGTTCAACCCGGTGCCAGCAAAGGCGTTGTTGAAGTACGTATCGAGCGTGGTGGTGCCTGCCGTGGTGCCCGTCGTGGGCACGAGGGCCGTGCCCACCATGCCTTCCGTGAGACGGGCGTTCATGGCCACGCCGTTGTAGGCATTCTCCATGAGGCTCGCATGCGACATGTTGAGGATGTTCTCAAACGCCTGGAGACGGCGCCCTGCTTCTGCGGTCTTGTAGTTGGCAGCCTGGAACAAGATGCTGGGGTCGGTCACGGCACTGGTGTAGTTGGTGCCATAGCCCGAGAGGCTGACGAGGCCGCCGCTCGTCATCACATACGGTGCGACAACGCCCGTGGGGCTCACCTGGAAGCTGTTCACCCCGGAGATCGAGATGGACATGGAGGCATTCCCCGAGGAGGGATTGTGCAGCGGATCCAGCAGGTCCGCGATGCGTCCCCCCCAGCCACTGGTGAAGGGCTTGTCCGGAATGGAACTCTGCCACTGCACCTGCTGGTCAGAGTGCGAGTAGAGCTGCGGCGGCTTCGGCGCGGTGTTGTAGTTCGCACGGGTGACGCCGGGATACGTCAGCGTGCCCACATTCGCCACGAAGGCAGCATCACCTTCATCGAACATGGTCTTGATGTGGTTGAACTTGGGATGCACGCCCAGCGTTCCAAGATAACCGCCCAGCGGATCGCAGTCAGCGATGTTGGTGGCATTGAGCTGCAGGGCATTCAGCGAGGCCGTGGCATTATTCACCGGGATGGTGAGCATGCCGCGACCTGCTTCATAATCCGTGCGTGCCGTGCCGCTGAAGGGCAGGAGCATGTTGTTCGAGTCATTGCCCCCGTTCAGGAACACGCAGACCAGCGCCCGGTAACCCGAGGGCGGAGCCTGCGCATTCAGCGCACCCTGCATGAGCTTCAGGTGCGCAATCGTGTTCACCAGGCTGGTGATGCCCATGGAGGCACAGCCAGTCTGCACAAGGAACTGACGGCGACTGGGACCGTTCTTGCGGCTAGTGAGAATGTTCATACAATGAGGAGATAAGTGGTGCGAAACGTGGTTTATTTAAGAACAAGGGCCTGCGGCGTGGAGACCACGAGGTAGAGGGCGTTCCGGCACCGGGTTCGCGCATCATTGGTGAAGTTTGTCGCGTCAGTGGTGTGACGATTGTTGGCGGCGATGAGGTTCAACCCATCAATGATAGCCTGCCGTGGATTGGGCGTGGCGAGGGCACCGAACTTCGCCTTCAGATAACCGGCGGACATGAGGATGTCGCACTGATCCACAACAGCCTTCACCGCTTCCGCATGCGCAGTCTGCTTCTGCGTAGTGCCTGGAGTGGCAGGCACCGCAGCCGGCGCATACTGGGCGGTCAGCACGGTGGTGTAGGTGTTGGTGTACAGCGCAATCAGCTCATCCCACTTGGGAATCAGGTTATCGAGCTGGTTGTTCAGATCGTTCGGCTGGGCCGTCGCTGGAGCGGGTGAGGAGTCGAACGTGGTGGCGGAGAAGTACCCCTTGTCCACACCGTACTGGGGAATGGCAAGCTGCACGCTCGCGCCCGTCTGGTAGTTCGACAGGTTGAAGTAGTCATCCAATCCACGACCAGGCTTCACCGTCGGCGGATACGAGGTGAAGATGGTGTTGTAGTGGGCGTTGATCACATTCACCACATTCGATTCCGTGGCCACTTGCAGCTCTGGCGCCTTGAGACCGGCGGTCGCCAGCGGACCTGGCACCACATAGTCCGGCAGGAACCAGTTGAACACGCTCGGCGGACGCTGTGGGGACTGGGTGATGGCACCCTGCGTATCCGGCCAGCGGAAGCGGACCGAGTTGGCAGGGAACTTGTTGTACTCAGACAGCTCGTATGCCGTGGTCGTCGGCGCCTGCACGTTGGTGAACGTGATGGGCATCGTGGTGAGATTCACCAGCGGGGAACCGGTGTAGCACTTCAGCACGCGGTGCATGTGCGCGAAGTGAAGGATGGGCTCCTTGGGCTTGCCGGCGGCGACGGTGTTGTCCGCAATCGAAAGGCTGCGGGCTTCATAGTCGAGCAGGATGGTCTTGATGACCTCTCCAAGGTTTCCCTTGGTGTCCTGATATTTGCTGGCCACACGATACAGGTACGCGGAGCTGGGATTCGACGTGGTGAAACGCTGAATCAGCAGGCGCGCGATGAACACCGGGGTGTTCGGATGCCCGTCGTACGTGCCCGAGGCCGGATTACCCGCAAGGGTATTCAGCGCATCAATCACGTCCGCATTGCCTTCCGATTCCGGCGTGGCGTTGTTCGTGCGGGCCGGGATGTTCTTCTGCCCAATCTTTCCGTTGAAGAGCACCTTGGCATTGAAGTCATGGTAGGTGTCGAACATCTTCATGCGGTTCATCCACTCTCCCTGCCAGAAGCGCACCCCATTGCCTTCGAAGAAGTTGGTGTTGTCTTCGAGAGCTCCGATGCGTTGGGTGGAAGCAGTGGGGTAGGTCGGGGCATTCGCCACACTGATATGGCGCTTTCCGAAGCTCAGGCCGGTGAAGACACGGGCCAGTTCCGCGATGTCCCCCTGGTCATAGGTATTGACCGGCAGACCATTGTTCCCCAGCTTCAACGCCCCGTTGAGGTGGCGCTGCACCAGGCCGATGGAGAAGAGCTGCATGATTTCACGCGCATAGTTCTCATCCGGGCTGATGGTACCGGTGGCCTTCTGATTCTTCAGGTGGCTCAGATAGATGCCCATGATGGGGTGGTACGAGACCTCCTCCAGAAGCGTGCGGTAATTGCCAAAGGCATTGGCCGCGAGCATGTCCCAGTAGTTTGCCTGGCCGTAATGATAGGCCTGCACTGTGCCGTCATTTTCGGACACCACCACAATTTCGCTGAGGGCAAGAGCCATGCGCTGGCGAAGCTGATCCTTGCTCTGCGTCACCAGCGTCCACCACTCACGGCGGCGGTTGTTCTGGAAGGGGTAATTGTTCTGATGGATGGTGCTAGAAGTCCAGGTGCGGGTGGTGGTGTTCCACCCGAACGAGGCGCCAGCGAACTGCGGGTCATTGCCGGCATTGATGGGCTTGTTGTTGCGAAGGATGAATTCCTCCATGTCCGCCGCCTGCACCAACTTCTGCAGCGAAGGCGAAGGCGTCTGCGCGAGGTCCATCTGCTTGTTGATCCACGCGGTGTAACCGGCAATCGCATCGCCGCCATTCGCCGTGATGAGGTCCTTTACTTCCTGCACGCTCTCGGGCGTGGGGCCGTAGGTGGCCTGCGTCAGGAAGCGCACAATGTCGCGGTCCAGATTGGTGCCGGTAAGCGTGGGCCACTCGGCACTGCCATACGCAGGCGGTGCCGGAGGAGCCGGTGGCGGATTGATGGAGCCGTCGCTGAGCGTGTAGTTTCCGCGGATTTCACCACTGCCGTAGTTGGCGGTATGCACGTTGATGTAGATAAATCCACCAAAGAGCGCATTGAGCGCCGCCTGGTCTGTAGTCCAGGAAGCCACCGTCTCCGCCTGCACATCATAGAGGTGAGCGGTCACCTGACCCAGCTCAAGGCTTTCGATGATGGGTCCACTGGCCGCGGAATCCGTGGCAGGGGCCGCATGCAAGTGCGAGGCGCTCTGTGAGGAGGTCAGGTTGCTGAAAGTGGAATTCACTTCACCCACGGTGTTGTCCCCATTCAGGAGCAGCGTGGCCAGACCAGTGGCCGTGGTGACAGCACCACCTTCGCGACCGAGATAAGCCACGAAGAGCTTGCGGTTGGCATCGATGTTGGTGGCATCACGAATATTGACACCCTGCGTGGAGCCGACCGGCACCGTCACGCTGCCATTCACACGACGGAACGTGAGACGCAGCATTTCCGGGACTTCGTTCACATTCGGCGTTTCCACGACTGGTGCAATTTGCACGTCGAAGGTTGTCGCAGCGCTGGGCACCGTGAAGGAGCTGGCTGAGAGAGCCGCGCCGGCGCCATCCTTGAGCGTGTAGTCGGTCGAGGAGGCAGAACCCTTCGTCGCCACCGTATTGCCCGAGGTGGTCAGGCTCAGCGTCAGCGGCATGGTGCCGAAGCTGCGCGTGATGCGAATGCGACCGTTGGTGTTCTCCTTCTCATACGCGCTGGCCGTCACCACGGTGGTGGTGAAGGACATCAGGCTGCGAAGGACATCCGCATCAGTGGCCACGCCACCAGACGCGTTTGCCGGGGAACTGGCGAGCGCGGGATTGGTACCCATCTGCGCCTCGGCCCAGTCGGAAACACCATCACCATCGGTATCCTTGTCGGAGACACTGAAGCGATAGTGTTTCGAGCCGGTGCCAGAAGCGACCGTGACGGTCATGACCGCACCATTGCCCGTGATGGCCGTGCCCTCATTCGTCCACGTGGGACCATTGGGCGCTGCGCTGCTCTGCAGCTGATACAGCTTTCCCGTCTGCGTCTTGATGGACACCTGGATGTCCGTGCCAGAGATCACCGAGTTCGTGATTTCCGGGGCATCAAGGGAGTTTCGCAAGTCCGTGCCGGCGACACACTCGGCCTGGTTGGTGTATCCATCGCCATCATAGTCACTGGCCAGGGGGAAACTTGCCACGGTGACGGAATGACGATGTTGCCATACATCATCATAACCGTCGTTGTTGTAATCCGTGCTTGCTTGCACAGAGGGAAGGGCCAATCCAATGGCCGAGGTAACACCCAGTAGAGCGAGGAGTGAGGAGCGAGTCATGACGCTTTTTGTTTGCGTTATATGCTTCAACAGGCGGCGGAGCCAATTCCCGCCGAGGCTGCCTTTTTTGGAAAAAAAGGTCAATCCTCAATTACTAAATTCTTATTAAATGATAATCATTCTTTTTAGACCTCGACATAAGCTTGTATAATCCGGTAGTCTTTCGGGCAGCTTATTCGAGCCTTATGAATAAACTGCACCTCCTCGCCGCTGCTGCCCTGGTATGCGCCACCAATACTGCTACCGGGCAAGTTCCTGCCAACACCACTTCAAAGCTGGCAGGCTTTCACACCGTCACCGCTCGTGCATGGGCGACTTCACTCGTTGGAGTAAACTTTGTACGCCCGATGCTCGCCTCAGGGAAGATTGATGCTGAAGCTGCAAATTCCCTGACAGATAACAATGTCGACTTCCTCGTCGCGCTCGCAGGACAGAGTAATCTGTGGGTCGAAATCACCAGTGGAACAAACAAGGGTGTGGCAAGTCCCATCACTGTTGTCGCACAGCGCATCCTCACGACAGAAGAGGATCTCTCTGCACTCTCCGCAGTAGGAGACACCTACGTGGTGCGTGCAGCACACACACCCACTTCACTGTTCGGCGCCACCAACCAGGCCGGCCTCAAGCCAAGCCCCACAGCGAACTGGACTGGCAATGCCGACCTTGTGTACATCCCCGATGGCCTGGGTGGTTACAAGTATGTGTTCTACTCCACCGCAGCAGCTGGCTGGCGTGAAGTGAACAGCGGCACCACCAACGCAGGCAACATACCTGTGTACCATGTGGATGGCATGTGGATTCAGCGCAATGACTTCACCAACCTCAACGTCAAGTTCGCAGGCAGCATCCGCTCAGGCCCCACATTCTTCTATGCCACGAATGGCGTGAACACGGATGTGAATACGAACTACGCGTCGGGATCTACCCTTACTAACAGCGGCCTGCATACCTATGTGCTGCATGGTGACGAAACCACGGGCGATATCGTCTGGTTCCCCAACAGCACCGGCGGCTGGGATCAATACTACTACACGGATACAGTAGGCTCCTTCACTGCTGGATGGAAGCAAGTGGGCCAGGGCAACACGGACAAGGGAGCCACCGTCTTCCCCTCTGCCTTCTCACTGGAACGCCGCGGAACCTCCGGCACGCTGAAGCTTGTGCCTTCCACCATCTATAACGGACTGTAACGGCCCGGCACTTATTCACACATCCCTCGCTTCGAACGGCGGGACATGGATAGCATCCATGTCCCGCTTTCTTTATGCGCTTGCCCGGAAATGCGAACCGCCCAGCGCGTTATGCAATGATGTCTAAGTTCTATATCGACATAAGATGCATTTTGCAGGTTAATTATTTTCGCTCACACACTTATTGGACAAAAACATACTATCGTCTCCCCTCATAAGTGATGGGTATCCACTCTAGGATAAGCCGGTATTCCTCTGACGCACACTCAGGACATCGCACTGAGTCACTTGGGCTCGGAACCCAGACCTGCATTCCGGACAAAAGGGCTGCTCAGTAGTCAAGGCAAAGACATGAGTCTCTTCCGCCACGCTTCTAGGTCCGCCGGAGAGTCCAGGTCCAATGCCCCTTCCGGAAATGCGAGATGCGCCACACGTCCCATGTCCGCCTCAATGATCGACTTGGCTCCGCGGTCGTCCGCCAGATTTGCGAGCTCAGGGAAGCAGGACTCGTCGAACAGGACTGGGATGCCGCAGGTGCCTGAGTATTGAGACGCCACGATCGCTTGTCCGGTCCGGTAATGCTCAGCAATCAAGGAGCGGACAACCTGCGCATCCACTGCAGGCTGGTCGCACGCGAGCAAGATCACGGCGGATGCAGGCTGGACCGCAGTGACTCCTAAACGGATGGAGCTGCCCATGCCACGCCCCCACTTCTCATTGTGCACCAGCAGCGGACGAGCATGCGTGAGTTCCTTTTCCACTGCTTCCCGCGCGTGTCCGGTCACAACGCAAACCAAATCACAGCCGCCTTGCTGCGCCGCCTTTACCGCAGTTCTAACCAGCGATTCCCCCTGAAGCCTGAGCAACTGCTTGGGCGAACCCAAACGAGTTGAACCACCTGCAGCCAGAACTATGCCGCCGATCCGATGCATGGACTTCTCTCAACTTCGTTCTGATGAATGGCTGACCTGCGATGACACAGATGCTCAGCCGTCCCATTTTCAAAGACGCTCTGGATTTCCGCAGCGATTGAGAGCGCAATCTCTTCAGGTGCTTCGGCCGCGATGTGCAAGCCTGCCGGAGCAAAGAGCGAAGAATAGCATGACACCTCACCATGCATCACATCGAAGAGCAATTCGTCACGGCGGCGGCGTGAACCAACCAAACCGAGGTACTTGAGACCGACCGGCAGCAGTGCCCGCAGCAGCGTGCAATCTCTGCCATAGTTGTGTGTTGAAATTAGCACCGCAGTACGCTCGTCCAGGTCATGCATGGGCGGGGACATGGAACCCTGCATCTGCAAAACATCCCAACCCAGAAGCATGCCATAGGCACCAAGGGCGCGAGTTTCGGAACTGTCACCGATGAGGACGAGCCGCAATGAAGGCTCAATTTTCTGTATGAAGGCGCCAAACGCCGGCTCCGACGTTGCGAAACGTGTGCCCTGGGATTCCCCCAGGAAGACCGTCTCCAGCAGGCAGCTCTGTCGCTGTCCTACTGATTCCCTCAAGCCAGATAGCAGCCCGCAGTCCGCTGGTTCCACAAAGATGTCGATGGCTCCATTGCAGCCAAAACGACGCCGTGTATCGACCGTCATCAACCTGGGCATCCCGGTTTTTAGGACCTGTTGGGCGCAGGCGATGACGTCATCTTCAATACATCCCGCGCTGACTCCTCCCACTGCCTCTCCGGCAGCGCTAATCAGCATTCTTGCCCCTGGACGCCGGTAACTTGAGCCCCGGGCTGCCACCAATGTGGCAAGCGCGAGAGGCTCACCTCCGCTCCGTTCCCAGAACTTCACGATGTCACGCACCTCTTTCATCCCAAGTTTGGCAAGCCATCGAGAAGTTTATCGAGAGTAATGGGATACTCCCGAACGCGGACCCCTGTTGCATGGTAGATGGCATTGGCAACCGCCGCCGCCACACCGCAGATGCCAAGTTCAGCAACGCCTTTGGCCTTCATGGGAGAGGACATGGGATCCGTTTCATCCAGGAAAATTACCTCCTGGTGCGGAATGTCCGCATGAACGGGCACCTCGTACGTGGCGAGGTCGTGATTTACAAAGAAACCGCGCTGTTTATCCACCGCGAGATGCTCCATGAGAGCTGCACCCGCCCCCATGGTCATAGCTCCGATCACCTGGCTGCGAGCTGCTTTGGGATTGAGTATGCGCCCAGCTGCACACACCGCCAGCATTCGGCGGATGCGAGTCTCCCCCGTGGCCGCATGAACTGCCACTTCTACGAAGTGAGCTCCAAATGTGGATTGCTGCTTCTCCTTGCTGATTTCGCCAAATTCGATGGTGTCTTCAGCAACCAATCCATCTGTACCGACCGCCTCACCGAGCGAAACATCGTGACTCCCAGCACGGACCCTCCCCTCTGAGAAAACAGCCTCAGCCGGGTTCACACCGAGCTTTTGAGCGATGACTTCACGCAGTTTCGTGCAAGCCGCAAAAACACCGGCAGTGGAGCAGTTCCCGCCCCATTGCCCTCCCGAACCTGAAGACACCGGGAAATTGGAGTCTCCCAGACGCACCACTACTTTTTCCAGCGGAACGCCGAGCATCTCGGCGGCGGTCTGGGCAATGATCGTGTAGCTCCCTGTGCCGATATCCGTCATATCGGTTTCAACCGTCACGAGGCCTTGCTTGTCGACCTTGACCCTGGCCCCGGACTTGGTGAGCTGATTGCCCCGGTAGGCTGCGGCCATTCCATATCCCACAAGCCACATGCCCTCACGCTGGCTCACCGGTTTCGGATTCCGCTTCCCCCACTCAAACCGCGTTGCACCGAGGCGGAGACATTCCACAAGCTGGCGCAGGGAAAAGGGCTTTGCCTTGCCAGCTTGCTTGCTCTCGGCAGCCTCCGGCTTTTTACCCTGCGGATCGTCTGAGGATGGCGGAGACGGATCGTCAGGTACTACCTGCGTGTCATTGGCAATTCTAAACTCCACAGGGTCGATTCCCAATTTCTCCGCCATCTCATCCATCGCAATTTCGAGCGCCATCAGCCCAGTTGCCTCGCCGGGAGCACGCATCGCGTTCGCTTCGGGAAGGTCGAGGACTGCAAGGCGCGTTGCTGTCATTCGGTGCTCGCCAGCATAGAGATGACGTGTCTGATGAACCGCGCCGTCCGGTTTGCCCTCGGGCAAGTCCCCTGACCAGCTTTCATGACCTATGGCAGTAATTTTTCCCTCGCGCGTAGCCCCGATGCGAATGCGCTGAATCGTTGCTGGCCGGTGCGTGGTATTGTTTGCGATCAAAGCCCTTTGGAGAGTTACCTTTACCGGGCGCCTGGCAGCGCGAGCGCCTAATGCAGCGAGAAGCGCATCTGCGCGCAGGAACAGTTTTACTCCGAAGCCTCCTCCCACGTAGGGCGAGATGATGCGAACATTTTCCTTTTCGATGCCGAGCGTCGTTGCGAGTTCAGTTCTGCACCAATCGACCATCTGGTTCGATGTCCACAGCGTGACCTTGTCACCTTCCCATACCGCTGTGGTGGCGTGAGGCTCCATCATGCAATGGGACTGGTCGGGTGTGGTATAAGTTTGATCCAGTTGAACAGGAGCATCCGCGAAGGCCTCTGCAAAGTTGCCAACGGCGCTCGCAGGCGGACCCGAAGTGATGCGCTCGGCCATTGGTGCGGAGTCCTTGACCGCAGCGAGGTCGTATCTACCGGCGGCCTTGTCGTATTTCACCCGCACAAGATTTGCAGCAGCCCGAGCCTGTTCAAAAGTGTCCGCAACAACAAGAGCAATCGCTTGATGATAATGACTCAATGTCAGGACCACCCAGCAATGTGGCCGTGTTCATCTTCCCCTTGCCCAGCTTGCCTGCCGTCTTTGCAGTGACAATGGCCAGCACACCAGGCGCGCGCCGGGCTTCCCCCAGTTCAATCGTGCGGATGCGTCCCTTCGCAATGGCACTGGGTACAATGTAGCCATAGGCCGCATCAGGTGCCACGTCATGCCGTTCATAGGCATAGGGAGCCGACCCTGTTGTTTTCAATGGTCCGTCGATGCGGTCAGTGGCCTTCCCGACCACTTTCAGCTGATCTATCGGATTGTCCGTCGCGGGAGCGTCGAATTTCATATTTGTCCTCCCTTTGCTTGTGCAAGCACGGCGGCGAGCGTGCGCTCAACGAGTTTAAGTTTGTAGGCGTTCTCTGGTGTTGGCTTGGCACCCTGCAGCAACCGTGCTGCCACAGCCTTTGCTCCACGCGGTATCTCGCGCTCCGCCTCCTCGACACGCCACGGCTTGTGGGCAACGCCGCCCAAAGCCACCCGCCCGGATCCATCGGGCTGGATAATGGCCGCTACTGATATCAGAGCGAAAGCATAAGACGCACGGTCACGGACTTTGTAGTAGATGTGAACGCCACCAGCAGGTGGGGGCAGAGTGACAGAGGTGATCAGTTCCCCCGGCTTCAGCACGGTATCAATGTGAGGTCTATCCTCGGGCAGTCGATGAAACTCGGCGATGGGGATGCTTCTCGTTGTGCCGTCCTGGAGGATCGTTTCCACGACAGCATCAAGGACGCGCATGGCAACCGCCATGTCGCTCGGATGAGTGGCAATGCAGGCATCACTCACGCCGATTACCGCATGCTGTCGACTGAAGCCTCCGATGGCACCACACCCCGTCCCAGGGCTACGCTTGTTGCACGGTTGGTTTGTGTCGTAGAAATACGGGCACCGGGTTCGTTGCAACAGATTGCCGGCGGTAGTTGCCATGTTACGGAGCTGGCCCGATGCACCTGCCACCAGCGCCCGCGAAAGCACCTCATAGTCCCTGCGAACCCGCTCGTCTGCGGCGAGGTCCGTGTTACGGACGAGAGCGCCAATTCGCAGGCCGTGGTCTGCAGTGTCCTCGATCTTATCCAGACCCAGACCGTTGACGTCAATGAGGTGGGTGGGGGTTTCGATCTCAAGCTTCATGAGATCCAGCAGATTAGTACCCCCTGCGACAAACCTGGCTCCAGGGTTGCGTGCAGCTGCTGCTGCCGCCTCAGCAGGCGTCCGGGCTCGCTCGAAAGTAAAGGGTTTCATGCCTGGTTGCCAGCCACCTCGGTGATTGCCTCAGCAATGTTGGAATAGGCCCCGCAACGGCAGATGTTTCCGCTCATGCGCTCACGAAACTCGCCAGGGGTGAGTTGCGGGGCCACCTTCAGGTCAGGTGTCACGTGACTTGGCACTCCTGCCTTCACCTCCTGCAACATGGCCACCGCAGAACAAATCTGGCCTGGTGTGCAATAGCCGCACTGATAGCCGTCGCACTTCACAAAAGCGGCCTGCATGGGATGCAGATTCTCAGCCGTGCCGAGTCCCTCAATCGTGGTAATCTTGTCACCTTGGTGCATGACAGCGAGCGTCAGGCAAGAATTGATACGGCGGCCTCCGGCTATCACCGTGCACGCACCACACTGCCCCTGGTCACATCCCTTCTTGCTGCCAGTGAGGTGAAGATGCTCGCGGAGCGCATCAAGCAAGGTGGTCCGCGTATCAAGCTCCAGCTCACATGCTTTGCCATTCACCTCCAAAGCCACCTTCACCATGGACGGTGCAACACTTGGAGGCTCATTAGCCGGAATCTGCGAATGGGCGATGGGCGGAACCATCGTCGCCGCCACCGATGCGGTCCCCACGGTTAAGAACCCGCGCCTGGAAATATCGGGGTTGTTGGGACGGGCCATAACTCAATCACGACGTGTGCGCGTTTCACGGTAAACCGGGCGCATCAAGATAATCGCTCGAACGCCTCGGTACGGCCGTGCAAGGGCATCGTGTCCACGGATGATCGCCTCCTAAGGGGAGGCCCTTCCCGGTCTGGCAGCCAGCCGGCAATTTCGATAATTTCAGCATGGATCGCCTCTGACATATCGACCTCTCACTACGGCGAGCAGGAATGAAGCGTATCCGCCACGGTATGCAGCAGGCGCCTGCTTCTAGAGGACCGACTGCTGTTGCTCCCGCAGGCTGGGAGAGACCAGCGGCCCCACCCAAATCGACCCCGAGCGTTGCGAACGAAGTGGCGCGGTCTCCGGCCCTGGCGGAAGCCAAAGGTCTCCCATCGCGTAACTGCCTTTCATCCAAAAAGGAATGTCATGCTCCCATCCTCAATGGAGCCAGTTGTCGGACTCGAACCGACGACCTGCTGATTACAAATCAGCTGCTCTACCAACTGAGCTAAACTGGCGATAGCCGTTAGACGTTGTCGTTCAACGCCAACCTGCAAGCAAGCTCGCAGCAACGGAGCGCCTACTATGCCCTCCTCAGGCGTAGGGGCAAGTGGTTTCGGAAGGATGCAGTGGGTGCTCGCAGACCTCGCCCCGGCACGAGGCAGCCGTCCCGCCGCCCAGCTCTGGGCGTGCCGTTTCCTCCTACATTTATCACGGTGACTCGGACTATTGTCACCACGGTGCCAGTATCCGGGGCCAGACCCCGTATGAGTCGGCATGCTTGGCAGAATTTGCCCAGCGCTTCCGGCGCTTTCGATCTCTCTCACCTTGACCGCATTGACCTCTGCTGTCCAGGCGGAAGGATCACGCCCGCTGACCTTTGTGCAAGACGTCGCACCCGTCCTGACCAAGGCGGGCTGCAACACCGGCTCGTGCCACGCCAAGGCGGACGTAGGTCAACGCGGGTTCCGGCTGTCTCTGCTGGGCTTTGAACCGCAGGAAGACTTCGAGCACATCGTGAAGGAAGGGAAGGGCCGCCGCGTCTTCCCCGCCGCACCGGAGCAGAGCCTGCTGGTGCTGAAGGCAGCGAACATCGTGCCCCACGGCGGCGGCAAGCAACTTGAACCCGGCTCGGAGAATTTCGAAACGCTGGTGCGCTGGATCCGCGAAGGCATGGCGTATGGCACCGAGGCCGACCCCAAGCTCATCTCCATCGAAGTCGAGCCCAAGCGCATCTCCATGAAGATGCAAGCCACCCAGCAGCTCAAGGTCACCGCACGCTACTCCGATGGCGCCTCGCGCGACGTCACCGGCATGGCCCTGTATGAGGGCAATGAGAAGAGCATGGTGGAATCGACCGAGTCCGGCCTGGTGAAGACGCTCGACATCCCCGGCAACGTGGCGGTGATGGTGCGCTACGCCGGCATGGTCACGGTGTGCAGTGTCTCCATTCCGCTGGGCGCTGCGGTGGATCACCTGCCCGACGCGAAGAACTTCATCGACGACCTCGCCTTCGCCAACCTGAAGCGTATCGGCATTCCACCCTCACCGGTGTGTGATGACGCCTCCTTCCTGCGTCGCGTGTCACTGGACATCGCTGGACGCCTCCCCACGGCGGAAGAGGCGAAGGACTTCCTCGCGAGCCAGGACGCCGACAAGCGGGACAAGGCCATCGACAATCTCCTCACCAGCCCTGACTACGCCGACTACTTCGCGAACAAGTGGACGGCGCTGCTGAAGAACAAGCGCGATGACGCTGCGGACATCACCGCGAACTTCGCCTTCCACGCATGGATGCGCGACAGTCTTCTGGCGAACAAGCCCTACGATGAAATCGTGCGCCAGATTCTCGCAGCGACCGGCACCATCGTGGCGAATCCCGCCGTGGCCTGGTACAAGCGGGTGAAGGAACCGAATCAGCAAATCGAGGATGTGGCGCAGCTCTTCCTCGGCGTGCGCATGCAGTGCGCGCAGTGCCACCATCATCCCTTCGAGCGCTGGAGCCAGCATGACTACTACAGCCTCGCCGCCTTCTTCAGCCAGGTGGGACGCAAGCCCACCGCCATCGCCGGTGAGGACCTCATCTTCCACAAGCGCGGTGTCGCCCAGTACGAGAACAAGAAGACGCGTCAGCCGGTGAAGCCTGCCGCCCTAGGCGCACCCACGCAGGACATTCTTCCCGATGAAGACCCACGTCTCCGACTCGCCGACTGGATGAGCGACAAGTCGAATCCCTTCTTCGCCAAGGCGCTGGTGAATCGCTACTGGAAACACTTCTTCAAGCGCGGCCTCGTGGAGCCGGAGGATGACATGCGCGATACCAATCCGCCCACCAATCCCGAACTGCTCGACGCGCTGGCGAAGCATTTCATGGACAACAACTTCGACCTTCGTGCCTTGGTGCGCGCCATCACGCAGAGCCGCACGTATCAGCTCAGCGCGATGCCCAATGATCACAACGGGGTCGACCGCCAGAACTTCTCCCACTACTACCCGAAGCGCATGCAGGCCGAGGTGTTGCTGGATGCGCTCGACCAAGTCTCCGGTGCACGCTCGGACTTCGCGGACCTGCCTCCCGGCACACGCGCCATCTCACTGCCGGACAATAGCTACAATCGCGCCTCTCCCTTCCTGAAGGTCTTCGGCCGTCCTGAAGGTACCAGCGTGTGTGAATGCGAGCGCGTGCAGTCCTCCAGCCTCGCGCAGAGCCTCCATCTGATGAACGCGGCTGATGTGAAGGCGAAGCTCGCCGCCAAGGAAGGACGCGCGGAACAACTCTCCAAAGCAGAAATCTCAGAGCCCGCGCGCGTGCGTGAACTCTATCTCGCCGCCTTCGCGCGTGAGCCCGACCCCGAAGAGCTGCGCATCGCCGTGGCGCACCTTTCCAAGCCCCGCACCGATGCCAGCGGCAAAGCACTCGATGCACCCACCTCAAAGCGCCAGGCGTTCGAGGATCTCATCTGGGCACTGGTGAATACCAAGGAGTTTCTTTTCAACCACTGACCGTCCGTCCTCATCATGCTCCTCCGGAAGTTCAAGACTGCATTGCCCTGCGCGCTGGGCCTGGTGACTCTCAGCATCCCTGCGATGCTCAACGCCCAACAGGTGTGCCTTCCCTCGCCACGCCTTCTCACCACCATGCCAATGGGTGGTCAGGCGGGCACGAATGTGGAGGTCACCCTCACGGGTGAGAACCTGGAGGACATCAGTGCCCTCACCTTCTCCACACCGAAGATCACTGCCAAACCGGTACTGGATGCAGCAGGCAAACCGGTGGAGAGCAAGTTCACCGTCACCATCGCCGAGGATGCGCCAGTGGGTGTCTATGATGCACGCGTGACTTCGCGACTGGGTGTGTCATCGGCACGCGCCTTCTCCGTGAGCAAGGTGCAGGAACTCACCCGCTCCAAGCCAAACACCACGCTGGAGACGGCCATGGCGCTTCCCACGAATGCCATCTGCAACGCCACCATGACGGCGAAGGCGGTGGACTACTACTCCTTCCAGGCGGCAAAGGGCAAGCGTGTCGCCGTGGACTGCGCGGCTGTGGGCATCGATTCAAAACTGCGGCCCGTGGTCATCATCGCGGATGCTCAGGGCCGCGACCTCCTGGTGAACCGCACCGGTGGCGTGCTCGATTTCACACCGAAGGAAGATGGGAACTGCATCATCAAGGTGCACGCCCTCACCTTCAAAGGTGGTGCGGATCACTTTTATCGTCTCTCACTGGTCGACGTCCCCGGCGATGGCCCTGCACCGCGCCAACCTGCCACGCAAATGGTAAGCGCCATGTCGTGGCCTCCTCAGGGACTCGCGGAGACCGCCCCCTCCAAGGAAACCGAGCCGAACAATCTCCCCGCTCAAGTGCAGAAGATCACACTGCCCTACGATGGCGCCGGCAGCTTCTTCCCCGCGGCGGATGTGGATACGTATGAGTTCGCCGCGAAGAAGGGCGAAGTGTGGTGGGTGGAGGTCGCCTCCGAGCGCCTCGGACTCGATACCGACCCTTTCGTGTTGGTGCAGCGCGTCACCAAGGATGGCGAGAAAGAGACACTCACGGACGTGGCCGAGCTGTATGACATCGCGAGCCCCATGAAGCTCTCCACGAATGGCTACTCTTACGATGGACCTCCTTATGATGCGGGTTCGCCAGACGTGCTGGGCAAGGTGGAAATCAAAGAGGATGGCGTCTATCGCCTCGCCGTGCGCGACCTCTTCGGCGGCACACGCAACGAACCCGGCAATACCTACCGCCTCCTCGTGCGCCAGGCGTCGCCGGATTTCTCACTCGCCTCCTGGGCCGTGCACATGACTTTGCGCAATGGCGATCGCAACGCGCTCTCCAAGCCCATCGCCCTGCGCGCTGGAGCGAGCGTGGCCTTCGAAGTCGTGGCCGTTCGCCGCGATGGGTTTGATGGCGACATTGAGCTTGAGATGAAGAACCTGCCTCCGGGCGTGACTGCCACGGGATTGAAGATTCCCGCGGGAAAAGTGCAGGGCATGATGATCATCAGCGCGGACGCAGATGCGAAGCCAGCCTTCTCTGTGGCAGAGATGATGGGCTCCGCAGAAATCAACGGCGCCAAGGTCACGCGTCCCTGCCGTGTGGCTTCCATGGAGTGGGCCTCCAAAGACGGGAAGCAGGAGATCCCAAGTCCACGGCTTATGGCGGATGTGCCTGTGTCCGTGACGGATTCCGAGGTCGCGCCGGTCACCATCGCTGCGGCCGAAGAAAAAGTGTGGGAAGGCACTGCAGGACAGACGCTGAAGATTCCGCTAAAGGCCACGTGGAGAAATGAGTTCACCGATGGTGTGCTGAAGCTGAAGGCCTATGGCACACCACCGAACTCCGTGAAGGAAGTAGACCTGCCCATCAAGGCGGCGGGTGCAGAGCTCGTACTCGACCTCGCTGCCATGAAGACCGCACCTGGTGACTACACCATCGCCTTGTACGGTAGCGCGGTGAGCAAGCACCGTTACAATCCCGAAGGCGTGAAGCTCGCGGAGGTCGAGCAGAAGAAAGCCCAGCAGGAACTCGCCTCTCTGACGGCCAGCACGAAGAAACTCACCGATGAAGCTTCGAACGCACCCGCTGACAAGAAGACCGAGATGGCCAGCGCTCTGAAGGCTGCCACGGAAAAGCAGAAGCAGGCTGAAGCCACGATGACCCAGGCCAGCACACGCATGAAGGCCGCCACCACCACGGCCACGCCGAAGGACACCGTGGACATCATTGTCTCCCGACCCATCCGTATTTCCGTGAAGGCCGCAGCTCCTGCGCCAGCACCTGTACACTCACCCGCAGCGACACCGGCAACTCCGGCAGTGGCAGCATCGCCCAAGGCCTGACGTATCCCCATGAAGGTTCGTATTCCATCGCAGTCGAAGCGCCACCGGCATCTTGCCGTGATGGTGGTGCATGCTGCGGTCCTGCAAACCACGGCCACACTTCATGCGGTTACGCCGGACTTTTACCAGGATGTCTTTCCCTTCCTGAAGGCGAACTGCATCTCCTGCCACAACAAGACCACCACGAAGGCCGGGCTGAACATGGAGACGCCCGAGCTCATGAAGCACGGTGGCGACTCAGGTCCAAGCATTGTTCCAGGCAAGAGCGCGGAGAGCCTCATCGTCCTCGCGTCCCAGCACAAGGAGGACATGGAGATGCCTCCGAAGAACAACAAGTCCGGCGCCGTGGACCTCACGCCCGCTGAACTGGAGATTCTAAAGATCTGGATCGATCAAGGCGCCAAGGACTCGGTGCAGCAGGAGCGGCAGGTGGTGCTGACCTCACCCTCTGCCAGTGTCGATCCCATCTACACGGTCTCGATGACCCGTGATGGCCGCTACGCTGCTTGTGGACGCTCAAACCAGATCTTCCTCTATGATCTCGCCCAGAGGAAATTCGTCAGCAAGCTTTCGGATGGGAAAGCAAAAGACGCCTCTGCCCATCGCGCACTGGTGCAGACATTGGACTTCAGCCCGGATGGCACCCGCCTCGCTTCCGGCAGTTTTCGCGAGGTGAAAATCTGGAAACGTGAAGGCGCCGCGACCACCACACCGCGCCCTCTTGATGCGACGCTCAACGTAGTTACCTGCGAACCGACCGCGAATGGCACGCATCTTATCACTGTAAACAAGGCTGGAGATATACTCTTGCTAAAAGCAGCATACGGAGCGTTGGAGAAAAAAGTCGGCAACCTTGGAACGGCTGACATCAAGCAGATCAAGCCCTCCGCAGATGGCAGCTTGCTTGCCGTGCACTCCACAAGTGAGGCACTGCAACTCTGGAGTCTCCAAGATGGCGCCGCGAAGTCACAGCCCGTGACCATTGCTGGTCTTCAGAAGCTGGCGTGGTCACAAGATGGCAAGTCGCTCGTCACCGCAGGTGCTGATGGAGTGCTTCGCACATGGACGCTTCCCGCCGATGGAAATAGTCCTCTCGCTGCTGGGAAGGAACTCAAGGGGCCCACAGGATCCATCACGTCCTTCATCGCCGGTCCTGCCGCTGACCAGGTGATCGTCGCGCATGGCGATGGCAAGATGCGTGTGTGGAGCATCACGGAAGCCAAGGTGATACGCGAGTTGGCCATTCCCGCGGCGCAAAGCCTGGACCTATCGCCTGATGGCAAGCTGCTCGCTTGCGGCGGAAGTGATGGTGCTGTTCGCCTCTGGGATCTCGCGACCAACAAGCAGACCGCTGAACTGCGCGGTAACCTTGCCGTCACACGCCGCATCGCTGAGCTCGATCTCACCATTGCGCGACAGGCACTGGAACAGGAGTATCAACGTTCCCAAGTTGCGAGGCTGGAAGCGCAGAACAAGGCGCTTGATGAACTTCTCAAGAAAGCCAATGAGACCATCGACTCCGTAAAGAAGTCCCTGCCTGAGAAGCAGAAGGCTCTGCAACCCGCGCAAGAAGCAGCGGCAGCCGCCAAGAAGGAACTGGACGAAGCCGCCGCCAAACTGGCCGCAGGCACCACCGACGGCAAACCAGCAGACCCTGCCCTCGACAAGGCACGCATTGCCGCCCAGGAGAAGTACGACACCGCAGCGAAAGCGGAGAACTCCGCCGACGCTGCGCTAGTGGCCGCCGAGCAGAACATCAAGGATGCGCAGGCCGAGGAGAAACGCATCAGCGAAACGAAGGCGAACAACATCAAGGAGCTCGCCACGACGAACAGCACCATCGATGCAGCGAAGAAATTGCAGGACCAGGCCACAGCGGACCTCACTGCGACGAAAGCCTCCATCACCAAGCCCGGCGTCGGTGTTATAGCCATCCGCTTCTCGCGCGACTCCCAGCAACTTGCCACCTCATCGAGTGATGGCACCTCCAGTGTGTGGGCCATCTCCACTGCCACCCTGGTGTCCCAGACAAACGCGCAAGGATTCACCTCCGCCCACATCACTGCGCAAGCTGACGGCACGTTCCTCACCATCGCGACCAATGGCGATGCACTGAAGCTCAATCAGCCTGATTCATGGAAGCTGGAACGTGTGCTGGAGAAGGGCAAGGATGGCGCGTTCTTCGCCGACCGTGTGAATACCGTGCGCTTCAGTCCGGATGGCAAGTCACTGGCCACGGGTAGTGGTGAGCCTTCACGTTCGGGAGACATCTGCATCTTCGATGTCGCCTCTGGGAATGTCCTGCACACCTGGAAGGAGCATCACGATGACACCGTGCTGTGCGTCGACTTCTCTCCGGATGGAAAGCTGCTGGCATCCGGTGCGGCGGATAAGATTGCGCGCGTCACGGATATCGCGACTGGCAAGCGCGTGAATCTCTTCGAAGGCCACACGCATCATGTCATGGGCATCGCCTTCCGTGCGGATGGTCGGGTGCTCGCTACTGCGGGCGGTGACGGTGTCGTGACGACCTGGGACATGGCGATGGGCGAGCGCATCAAGAAGATTCAGGGCTGGACCAAGGAGGTCACTTCCCTGCAATTCATAGGCGCCACGAGTAAGATCGTCACCTCCTCCGGGGACAACCTGGTCCGCATCGTGAATGACAGCGGCAGCGAAGTGCGCGCCATCTCACGGCTTCCCGATTTCATGCAGTCCGCCGCAAGCACTCCCGATGGCGCTGTCATCGTCGCTGGTGGCGAAGACAGCGTGCTGCGCATCTGGGATGGAGCCAGCGGCAAGGAGCTTGCCGTGTTCTCCGGTAACTCTTCCGGTGCCCCGTGAATCACCGACCCGACCCCGAACCCGAAGTCCACCATGTCCTCCATCATTCAACAACCCTCCATCGTGCGCTGCGCCGGGCCTATGGGCCGCAGAGGATTCATGCAGATCGGGATTGCGGGATTTGCCTCCCTTGGTTTGCCAGGCCTGCTCAAGCTGCGCGCGGAGAATGCACTGAAGCCCGCAAGCGAACGCACCGCGGTGATCATGGTGTGGCTCCCTGGTGGCCTCTCGCACATCGACACCTATGATCCCAAGCCGGAAATCGGCAGTGAGTATCGCGGTCCCTTCAGCACCATTCCCACGAAGGTGCCCGGCCTGCACTTCACGGAGCTCATGCCGATGCAGGCACGCATCGCGGATAAGTTCACCGTGCTGCGCTCCATGAATCAAAAGGCGGGCGGACACCCTGCCGGCTCGATGCAGATGCTTTCTGGTGACTCCGACGAACGCGACAAGCCCAAGCCACGCCTACCGGACTGGATGTCCGTCGCCTATTACCTGCGCAACAAGGCCGGTGGTCGCAGCAATCCGCTACCCAACTACGTGGGCGTGAATCCTCCGTTGGAATACAACGGCCCCGCCTATCTCGGCGACGCGTATTCGCCCTTCTCCGTCAGCGACGATCCCAGCCGCCCCAACTTCCAAGTGCCGAACATTGGTCTCTCTGATGACGCGGAAACGCGCCGCCTGAATGACCGCATCGCCCTGCGCAAGAACCTCGATCGCATGGAGCGTGCGTTTGATCGTGAAGGTGAGCTTGGCGCGCTGGACCAGTTCGAGCAGCAGGCCATGACTCTGCTCACCAATCCGCAGACGCGCGATGCCTTTGACCTCAGTCGTGAAGATGCACGCACGCGCGATCGCTACGGGCGCAATCGCTGGGGGCAGCAACTTCTTCTCGCACGCCGTCTCGTGGAGTCTGGAGTGGAGATTGTCACCAGCAGCCTCAGCGGTCCGCTCTGCGGTCGTGTGCAGAACTGGGATGACCATGCGGTGAATCATCACGTGTTCGATGGTCTGCGCTTCCGCATGAAAAACTACGACCAGGCCGTGTCTGCGCTTATCGAAGATATCTACGAGCGTGGCCTCGGCAAGAAGGTGCTCGTGGTAGTGACCGGTGAGTTCGGCCGCACGCCAAAGATCAGCTTCGACCGCAGCACGGGCGCAGGGGATGCCAGCGCACCTGCAGGCACCCTACAACCGGGCCGTGATCACTGGCCACGTGCTTTCTCCAATATCTGGGCCGGTGGCGGCATCCAGACTGGCGGCATCATCGGCGCGACCGACAAGCGTGGTGAGGACGTCATCGAGCGGCCCTGTGGCCCCGGAGATTTCCTGGCGACGATCTATCACCACCTCGGCATCGATTCCTCCAAGATCACCATCAACGACTTCAACGGGCGCCCCACACCGATCGTGGATCATGGCAAACCCATCCCCGAACTGATCGCGTGAAGAGTACCCCATCTCCTGCCTCGTCGTCTCACATCACTTCATCCCGCACCCTAAGCCGTCGCTCACTGCTGCGGCGCCTGCCGCTTGCTGCGCTCGCCGGTGGATTCCACATCCACGTGCGGGGTGATGACTCGAAGAAGATCTGGATGACGGGCAATCCGGTTATCGATAAGGCACGCGAAGTCGCGCTGAACATCCTCAAGCCCACGCAAGCCCAGCTTGAGCACGCCTGGGAGCTGCACTTCCAGTCGCTGGTGTTTGAGTCGTATGGCTTCGCCCCACGCTTTGCCATCGATGGAGAGCGCCTCAGTGAAGCCATCGCCTCCGGGGTCTCCGGTGATGCGCTCGCGGACCTGCGCGAGTCCATGTCCATGAACCGTGGCGCCACCAACGAACGCGAACGCAAGGAGTTCTTCGATACGTTCCATGCTGCCGGCGTCACCGTGGTGTTTCAGAATGCAGGTGAAGAAGGCAGTGACCCGCTTCGCCTCATCAAGCGGCTGGCGCATTTCACGCATGCCACGGACATGCTGAAGCCGCAACTCACCAAGGTGGTGACGGTGGAAGATGCGCTGGCGGTGAAGAAGGCCGGCCACGTGGGTCTCTGCTTCACCGGGAATGGTGTGCCGCTGCGCCAGGAGTGGGAGAGCGTGAAGGACGAGCTTCGCTTCATCTCCATCTTCCACGAGCTGGGCATCCGCATGATGCACCTCACGTACAATCGCCGCAATCCCATCGGCGACGGCGCGGGTGAGCCGCATGACGGTGGCTTGAGCGACTTCGGCCATGCCGCGGTGGCGGAGATGAACCGCACCGGTGTGATTGTGGACGTCGCCCACAGCGGTTGGAAGACCGCAGGCGATGCCGCCAAAGCCTCAGCAAAGCCCATGGTCGCGAGCCACACGAGTTGTGCCGATGTCTACCGTCACTTCCGCGGCAAGCCTGACGACGTGATCAAAGCCATCTGCGACACCGATGGTCTCGTGGGCATGTGCTGCATCCCCCGCTTCCTCGGCGGCACGGGTGATATCAATGCGCTGCTGAATCATCTCGACCACATGATCAAGAAGTTCGGTGCGCAGCACGCTGCCATCGGTGTGGACACGTCTTACGTCTCCCGCTTCGACAAGGAGGAGCGACTGAAGATCAAGAAGCGCCCTGACGGATCCTCACCGCTCGGTGGTGCGGGTGATCGCTGGGAGCATCTGTGGCCCAAGGACGATTTCCAGACCACGCCTGAGATGGATCAGTCCATCGCCTGGACGAACTGGCCCATCTATACCTTGGGCATGGTCATGCGCGGACACTCGGACGAGGCCATCCGCAAGGTGCTGGGTGAAAACGTGATGCGCGTGCTGAAGGCGAATGCGGTGGCGACGGCTTGATCGGATTGGCGGGTAAGAAAACCCGCCGGACGCTGTCCGGTCAGGAGACCCGACTTCCTGGAGGGCCTCCAAAACAAAAACGCCTCTTCACGGCAGTACCGCGAAGAGGCGTTTCCAAAGGGTCAGTGACGCTTAGACTAGCTTAGCATAGTGCTTGTGCTCGTGGCCGCAGTCTTCCTTCTCCGGCTCGGTCTCTTCCACAGCGGCGTTTTCCTTCAGGAACTGAAGGGCGTTTTCCAGGAGCAGATCTTCGCGGAGACGCTCGATGAGGCCATTCTTGCGGGCATCCGCGAGAAGCTTCTTCGGGGTCACGCGCTGCTGCGCGGCGATGCGGGCGAGGGCCATGCGAAGCTGCTCTTCACGCACGGAGAGGCTTTCCTTCTTCGCCACTTCACCGAGGATGAAGCCGACCTTCACATTCTGGCGGGCCTGCTGGGTGGCGGCGCTCACGATCTGGTCCTGTGCCCCCATGATGGCTTCCTGGGCCATTCCCTGGCGCATCGCGTTCATGGCGATGTCATTGGTGCGGCGCTGGGCTTCGCGATTCACGATGTCCTGCGGCAGTTCGAACTCAAGGCGATCGGCAAGGTGCGCGATGACCTGGTTGGACTTAGACTCTTCACGGGCCTGCTCGCGGCGGCGCTGGACGGCGATGCGCACTTCACCGCGCAAGCGCTCCAGATCCCACTCGGGGTTCACCTTCTTGGCAAAGTCTTCATCGAGCGCAGGCACCTGGGCTTCCTTCACGGCATCCGCCTTCACGTGCAGCACGATGGTCTGGCCACGCAGGGCTTCGAAGTGGAAGTCATCCCCAAGAGTGACGGTCACGTCGCGCTCTTCATCCTTCTTGATGCCGACGAGGGCGGCGAAGAAGCCGGGGAGGAAATTCTCCTCTTCCGTGAGCTCGAACCAGTTGCCATCAATCTTCTTCAAGAAGGCGGGTGCGTCGGGATGCGCGTCGCCGATGGGCGTGCCATTCACGTCGCCAGTGGCATGTAGCACCACGTAGTTGCCGAGCTTCGCTTCGCCTTCCACGTCACTGAACGTCTGGTAGCGCTCGCGGAGGTGCAGCAGGTCGTGCTCCACGTCTTCATCCGTCACTTCCACGCGGGGCAGCTTCACCTGGATGCCCTTGTACTCGGGAAGCTCAAAGGTCGGAGCGGTGGTCACCTCGAGGGTGAAGGTGAAATGGTCGTCGTCATGCAGCGCCTTTTCCTTCACATCCACCACGCTGAGAATCTCCACGTCCTGGCGCTTGGCTGCCTCCTGATACCCGGTGCGCACGAGGGCGTTTTCGAGTTCCTCACGGATCTGCGGCTCAAACTTCTTCTGCACCACGGCTTTCGGGGCCTTGCCGGGGCGGAAGCCGGGCAGGCGGGCAAACTTCGTGTAGTCCACCGTCACGCGGTCGCGTTCCTTTTTAACGTCGGCAGCGGGGATGTCGATGCGCAGGACGGCGCGGCAGTTCGGCTGGGTTTCGAGCGTGATGTTCATGGTGCGAATCAGAAGGGGAGACAAAGACACGTGCCGCACACAGGCACGGCGAGGGGGCAGAGAGATTACCGGATTGCCGGGCCTTGGCAAATAGGAAACGCATCCCCGCACACCTTCGGCAGCGTGAGGGGAAACCCGCAAAAGCCAACGAAGGCACGCCCAGCCAACAAGCTCAATACCAGTAACTTACGGCGTCACGGGCTGATATTCAATCTTGCGAAACCGAACTTTGTCCGGGGCCGTGCTGTCGGTGTACCTCTCCAGCATGGTCTGTTGGCGGCTCTCGGCGGTCACCACAAGCGCGCCATTTCGCGTCTGTTTGAGTGTCTGTCCCACGGTGTAAACGGTATACACGCTCCCACGCGTGGTCAGCAGATTGGCAATGCCCCGCACCACGGCTTCGGTTTCCTCCCCACCGTCTGCCACCCCCGCGATCTCCACGATTTCACCGGGCGAATCATAAGCATCGGCATACCCATACCGCTTCCCTTTGCGAAGGCCGTTGCTGGCCAGGTCGCGGTTATAGATGTGCCGGGCGATCTCTCGCGCCTTCGCGATGCTGATGACGCTGGTCGGATCCGCACTGTTGTTTGGCACGCCGCTCAGCAGGGCCACCAGGGGCAACCGCCGCTCGAGGGGACTTTCCATCTTATCTGTCCCATAAGGCTGCACCTGCGCATTGATATTGATCCGTCCCGCCGTGCTCGTGTCATGCGGGGCGAAGATGCCCTTCACGCGGTCCGGCACGTCGACCGGCACAGTGAAGAGATCCATGAAGGCCCAATCTGGCACCGTCTGCGAGGTATCATCGTTCGGTTGAAGGTGCAGCGTGCGCCAGGGAATGCCGGCGCCAGCCCCGCTTTCCATGCCCGTGTGGATGAACCCGAGCTCACCCACGGAGTCGACTACGCCACTCTCATTTCCCGCCGCCTTCGCAGGAGGAGGCATCTGGATGCTGATGTCAGTGATGCTTCCACTAAAGTCTCTGTCCTGCTTGGGGGTCGTGTCAGACGCCAAACCCAGTGTCGAGATTTGCCTGCCTCCCGACTCGCCATCATTCCTGCGGCCAAAGCTGTTCTTTGAGCTGCGCCGTTTCCAATCATCCTTGTGCGAGTTCACACAAGGGTCATCCACTTCGATGGAGGTAATGTCGGCTTCGGGTGTTTCTTTCGGATCCAGCGTGCAGGGCGCAGGATCGCCCAGGGGTGCCACGTCGAGGCGTCTCACCCTGGAAATGGCAACGCGCAGATTCACCGTGGTCGGCCTCGATTTTGCATCGACAAACTCCGTGCGGGTGACGGTCGCATATTCGCCAGCCTTCAGGATGGGATTGCCACCCGTGATTTCTGCCCGCGTAATGTTGCCTTCTGCCTGCCTGGCTGTCAGCCCCGTGCCACTGATAGAAACGAACATGCCCAGATTCGTGAGATTGATCTGATCGAGGCCGAAGTTCTTGGGCAGATGGATTTCTACCTTGTACTTCACGGGGTACCTCAGGGAGCCCGCCGCATCGCCAGCACCGGAGGAAGTCCCGTTCATCCAGAGCCCCATCTCGGTGATCTTGGGAGATCGGGTGATGCCGATGTAGGCGTTTACCGAGGTGGCGACCTCCATCAGCACGAAGCTTCCTCCAGGCACTTGTTCACCACGTACCGGGATGACCGCCTTCGTTGTCGGCTCTCCAGCAGACTCCTTCGAGCGCACGTAGTTGATGATGTTCAGCGACAGTTGTGTGAGGCGCTCCCGTTTCCCTGAATAGTACTTGATCTGGAAACTGGAGTTCGGCGCCACGGGCCAGTCATTGCGCGTGAGGTAGCCGTTCAGCATGTTGATCGTAGTTGCCAGCTTGGAAGGATCGATGTGCGCTATGGGATCCCATATCTCCGCCGCCCCTTCCTTCTTGATATCCAGGAAGGGCCGGCCCTTCGCCTTGGCCTTGTCCGTGGTCAGCACGATGCGCGGCTCGTTGAAGAACGTGGTGTCCGGGTCGTGGTTGTAGTGTGTCAGTTCAAACTTCGCCTTGTTCAGCATGGTGGTGAAGTCCGCATCCTGCTCACTCAAGGTCCGCACCTCGCGCACCGAATTGTAGAAGCGGCGCACGGTACTGTAGTTGAATGGATCCGGCGCTACATTGGTATGGATGCGGTCCACCATGGCAGGCGTCATGCCGTAATCGACCAGGCTCATCAGGTTGATGCTGGTGGGGTGGCTTACGGTGAAAGGATTCTTGATGGATGTCCCTCCGGAGGCGGCATTTCGTTTCCACGCCGTGTTGACGTTGATCTTGGTGGACTCATCATCCGTCCACCAGGCGAAGCGGCCGGTGATCGGATTTTTCTGATCCGTGAGGCGCGGCTTCTCCGAGTCATCCAGCGTCCCATCCTGGCGCACATAGACCCAGCGCAGTGGCATGGTGGCCACCGGGCTAGCGGGATTGTCAGGGTCCGTCGGCTGATCCGAGATCAAATGCGTGGGAGGACTCTGGTCATTGAAGGTCTGGATGTTCAGATTGGCCGGGGCGACCGGGTCTTTCGGATCCATCGCCATCCCCGCTCCGCTTGGGAGGCCGGAGTGCAGCGGGAGCATGCGGCTCAGCTTGATGCGGTCCCCATCGGCAGCATCACCTGCGGGCAGGATGAGTGCGCCCGGGTAGGTGGCCCACACCCTGTTGGCATCGGTGGTGTTTTCTCGCAGCACCCCCGTCACCATATTCACCCCCATCTGGGAATAGGACTGCGCACGGGCGCGATCCATATGCGCGCCGGAAGACACCACTTCATTGCTGACCAGGGTGGCAAGCCCCAGCACCATGATGGTGATCATGGAGAGGATGATGATGGTCATGATCAGGGCCATCCCTTCTCGGGCTGCCCGCTGGCGGATAAGATGGCGTGAGGATTTCATGGTGCGTTTTCCAGGGGAACTTTCAGTGTCTGCACGGTCATGCCCCGCATGATTGAGCGAAGTGTGGGATCCACCTGGATTTGGCGTTCACAGGTGGCGGCATTGTCGCTGGTGGAGACCAGGCTCTTGAGCGTGCCCATGATGGCAGGCGTAATGCTCGCCGCTGCCCGCGAGTCCAGCATCAGGAGGGAAATCTCCACGCTCGAGGGCAGCACCGGCGCTTTGCGGGTGATGTTGATGGTGGCACCCTCGCCGTTATAGGACGTATCCAGGTAGTCCTTTCGAGAATCAAAGGCGCCGCGCTGTCCTCCGTTCTCAGCCTGGGAAATGAGATTGCCGGTGGAATCCAGGCAGCGCGCCCAGAATCCGATCACGTTCTCAGCAAACAAACCGCGGTATCCGGTGGTGGGGTCCACAGGAGCCAGCGCCTGCAGCTTTTCCTGGCTGAGCCAGTCGAGCGTATCATAGACCTTGTGCTGGGCCTCTCCTGGATTGGTGAAGACGCGGCAGAGCATCGCTCGCGGCGGATTGTGCGACTCATCCCAGCGCACAAAATAGCCAATCTCAGCCATGTTTCCCTTACTGGTGTCCGTGGCGATGGGCGCCTGCCAGAAGATGGCCGTTGGATTGCGGAACTGCGCCGGTATGGCGGCTGGATTCACCACAAACTGCAGGTCTGGCACAAGGCCATTGGATAACGGATCCACCGGCAGGGCGGCGGATCGCAGATCCCTTCCCACAAAGTCCACAAGAGCACGTCCATTCTGCTGGCGCTCGGCGCGTCCGGTGCCGCCGGACCAGGCGTCACTCACCATGCTCATCACCTGGGCGAGCATGACCACCAGTACGCTCAGCACCGCCGTGGCGACAAGCAGTTCCACCAGTGTGAACCCGCGGCTACAGGACCGGGTATGGTTATCGTTCTTTGGCGAGGGATTCATGGAATTGAACGGGTGTATCTTTGGGACGGCTCAACACGCTGCAGCTCAGCTTCACGAGACAGAAATCGGTCTTCAAGTCGGGCACACCTCCGTCGGTCCCCGCTACGGAGGCGATGGGAACCGTCAGAGTGGCCTCACATTTGTAGATGGCTTTGTTGGGATCTGTGGTGAGCTCCGCGCCATCCGTGAAGAGCATGCTCTCTGTATGGGGGAGAGCGGTCGGGTAGGGCTTGGCGCGCAGCTCCGCCAGGGCCTGGGCTCTGATCTTGGGTATCATGGAGCGGAAGGTGTTATCGCGTTCGGTATCGAGCAGCGGAGGCAGGAGCCCCACCACTGCCAGTAGCGAAAAACCAATCACGGCCACGGCCAGCGCCACCTCCACGAGAGAGAAGCCCCATGCCGGCATGAACCGGCGAAAATTTGCATTAGGTACTATCATGATATCTCAGGATTGGATACAGTCCGATCTAAAGGAGCCCCCTGTGACGTTCACGCGTAAGCGGCTATCCCCGCGCCCGCCGCCGACGGCGGAAGCCACACCAAACCACTCCGGTGAGCAACAGCAGCGCCTTCGAAGGTTCAGGCACCGCCACATAAATAATTCCGTGGGAGAGGAACTTGTCGGTCTCAAAGTGAAGCCCACCACCCCACGAAGCCACTGAACTGAGATCGAGATCAGCCAGGGTGAAGGTGTTGCCTGCTCCCAGGGCCATCCAGTCCAGAAGGTTGAACACATCGCCTGCGCTCGCGAAATAGCCGTTCGTAAACTCCACCTTGATGGTGCCGCCCGCGCTCAGGTTCAGCGTGCCGTTGATGTCAATCTGGTCGTAGAGTCCACCGCCACTCGCGTTGTCGAAGTATTCAGCATTCCCTTCGGAGAGGGGATTGAAGAGACTGCTGCTCGTGCCGCCCAGCTGAAGAAGCGAACGGGTGCCACCCGTGGCCAGCGTCAGGTCACCATTGATCGTCAGCGTTCCCGTGCCGCTGCCTGCTTGGGCGAGCGTGGCACTCGCGCTGTTGCCGCCCGGCCGGATGACGCTCGTGCCGCTGATGGTAAGATTACCAGTCACAGTACCGGAGCCGGATACCACCTTGTTCGTGAGGTTGTACCCACCACCCGTGCGTCCCGCCACATCGAAGGTCGCCCCCTGATCAATCTGGATCCACGGTGTGCCTTCCAGATTGCCTGTTCCCGTCAGAGCGAGCGTACCGCCGCTGATCGTGGTCTTGCCGGTGTATGTACTGGTGCTCGCCGTTGGCGTGGTCGCGTTGTAGGTATTCGTGAGCGTCAGCTTGCCGGTGCCCGACTTGGTAAGTGCGAGGTTTCCGGTGATCTTGCCGTTGTAGGTCTGGTCCGTGGCTTGATCGACCGTGAGCGTGGACAGGTTCGCCGCGTCGGAATTGGTCACGATCACGACATCAATATTCCCCAGAGGCGCGACACTGTTGAGCCCGGCGATGGACTGGTCATATCCATTGAGATCGAATGCGGTCGTCTCAGCCGCTTCGGTCGGAGTGTTGCTCACCGTATAAACCGTCAGGATGGTTCCCGTCGGCAGGGCATTATCGACTCCCAGTTTCAAGGTGCCGCGGACAATGCCCGTGCCACCTGTGTAGGTGTTGTTGTTGGAAAGCAGCACCACGCCGCCGTTTCCAGTCGACCGAAAATCAATCGAGTTGGCGGTGCCATCCCGGATGACCCCTGCCACGTTCAGCGTGCCAAAATTGTCCACGCCAATGCGGGATCTTGCGGTACCGATAACGATGTCACCCGCCCAGGTCGCGGTGGCAGCCGTTGCGGCGGAAGTCCCACCAATGAGATTCAAGGCCCCCTGGTTGTTGCCGCTACCGTTGATCGTGAGCGTTTCTCCCGTGACCACAATCCCATCGGTCAGCCGGATCAGTGCCGTGTTGGCAACCGAAGTGCCTCCTGCAGTAGACCCCAGGGCCTGATTGTGGGTAATCACGATGGCACCTGCCTGCACAATGGTCTCACCCGTGTAGGTGTTGGCTCCACCCAGATACAACTGCCCGTTCACGCCCGATCCACCGTTTTTGATAAGGTCGCCCGTACCGCTGATGATTCCGTTATAGATGGCATTATTGGCAGCGACCGTGATCGTTCCACCACCACCCAGCAGCGTGATCCCCCGATTGCTATTCAAGACGAACGGGGTGGTGGAGTTCAGCGGCACAACTTGGAGCGCACCACCATTGAAGGTAAGGTTGTCAGCATCGAAACTCGTGGGCGCGGCCCCCAAGGCAAGATCACTTTTCACCTGCACCGTCCCTCCGTTGAAGACCGTCCCGCCAGTGTACGTGCTGAAGGTGTTGTTCAGCACCAGCAGACCCGATCCATTCTTCACCAACGTCACGGCACCGGTTCCGTTGTCCACAATGTCGGCATTCACCGTGATCGCATTGGTGGAGTAGTTGTAGAACACCAGATTCCCGGCCGTGTTATCCGTGGGTCCGCCAGCAGTCACAAAACCTCCTACATCCGATCCGTCACCAATGGTAAGTGCACCCGCTCCGGCGGCGAGCATGATCGCGCCATCCTTTCCGATGCGAAGCGTTCCCTGCCCGGGATCTTCATAGTTATTGATCTCGATGGTCGTCGGCCCAGTGGCATCCACCACCAGGGAAGCGATGTCAGTCGTTCCGTTCGCGTCCGCCAGCACCACATTCCCACTGGTACCTCCATCGAGGATCTTCACATGAGCCGTGGGACTGTCCGGGATGATTCCGTTGGCTCCGGCGCCTGAGGAGAAGTTCGTGATGTTCTGGTACCCGGTAAATGCGACCACGTTGCCGCCGGCATCCACCGAGGCCCAGTCTTCGCCATTCACCGTGGCCCACGTGCCGAGCAGGCCTGCGGCATTCGTGGCGGTGATGCCATTCACTGCGCTTTGCGTGCCAGTCGGCAGCACGAAGTTCACATAGCCTCCGGTGCGCGTGATGTTCCCCAAGGAAAGCAACAGATTCTGGGGTGTTGTCGCATTCTGTACGAGCTGGATCGTCGAGGATCCATTCTCCACCCGGAGCCCATTGAAGCGCTGGCTGTTCGCCACGCTAGCTCCGCCTTCAAGACGCAACGTGCCACCCTGCGTGACAAGAGTGGAACTGTTGGTGGTGTTGTTCACCACGTTGTTCGCCGTCGTCGCAAAGTTTAGCGTGAGCGTGCCTGCCGCCACCGTGGTGTTCCCAGTATAGGTGTTCGCTCCAGTGAGTGCCTGCGTGCCAGTTCCAGTCTTCGTCACCCCGAGAGACCCGCCGCCTGTCCCATCGCGGATCACGCCAGCGAAGCTGTAGTTGTTCAGCCGGTTTTTGATGGTCAAGGTTGCCGCTGTCGCGCTCGCGTTCTCCACGAAGTTGTTGGTCGATCCGGAGTTGCCAACTCGCAGGCCTCCGACCGCGACGCTATTGCCATTCAACTGCAGGATTTTCACTCCGGTCGAAGCCGTGGCAAAGGCACCAAAGGTGATCACATTGGGTGCTGCGGAGTTCAGGGCGCCTGTGCTCCCCAAGCGAAGAGTTCCGGGATTGATGATCACACCTCCCGTGAAGCTGTTGTCGCCGCTCAAGATGATGGTTCCGCCGCCTGCACTGTTGATCGTCAATACCGAACCGGGTTTTGATTCGACAATGTTCCCCGAAACGGTGCCAACGGTAGCTGTCGCATTTGTCGAGATGGATGAATCGCCTCTAAGTGTGATCTGACCGGATATGGATCCGCCAATAGGCCCCCCCGCAACGCTGGCCGCGTCGAAGCGGATGGCGCCACGTGCGCCAGAGCCAACGCCGATCTCCATGTCGACCGTGTAGTCGGCAGCCTGGTTGATTCCGAGCGTCACGCGATCACCTACCACCACCTTGTCCAGGTTGTTGACCCCATTCGCAGTCACCTGAACGAACATGCCCTCACTTGTATTGTTCAGCTCATCCGCCAACGTCAGCGTGCCGGTCCACGTATTGTTTCCGAAGAGCTGCACCGTCGTGAGCAACGGGTCTGTCACCGTGCTTGCCACTTTGGCGATGGTGACATTGCTTCCAGCGAGAGATGAGTTGAATCCCACACGCTTGTTGCCGCTCGAACTGGTGGATCCATTGAGAAGCTCAATCCTCGCTCCATCCGCAAACTGGATGGTGCCTCCGTTGAAAATGTAAGCGGCATCAGTGCTGGATGGATTGAATACCATGCCCGCCACACCCACGGTGCCGTTCACCGTGATGGTTCGCGAAGAACTGGAGGGACCAGTCGTGCCGTTTCCAAACTCGGCAATGGTGCCCGTCCCTGACGGCCAGGTGGTATTGGTTCCAGTAGACTGATTCAGCCAGTTGCCACTCCCTGTGGACCACGTGCCACTTCCGTCCTGCACGCCCGCAGTGCCGGAGTTGATATCCCAGATCAGTTGTGATTGCGCAAAGGCGACACTGCTGCCCGCAAGAATCCATGTCAGGCCAACAAGGACTCTGCCGAGTCTTGAAAAATACCGCGGGGATGTTGCGTAGGGATTTCTTGCCTTGGGGGATTTCATGGTCGTGGGCCGAGGTGAGAAGGCGCGAACGGGTGAAGGGCAGGGGAGGTTTGGCTTCAAGGCAAACGCAGCCATAACCACAGGGTGGCCATGACGCGGGGGCCTGATAACAACAGGCTCCTACGGGTCGATTAGAACTGACGCCATCGTGCGCCAGCAGGGGCGCTACAACGATGGTGCCGCGCTTCGATCACGCGTTTGTCAGGAATTGAGTCTCTCTTTTTCTGGCAGGGATTTCTTTTGGTGAGGGGGGCTTTTTTTGATGAAGGACGCATGTCCATCAGCGGGGGGAGACTGACGGACTCCGCTCAGTTTATGACGCCCTCAAGCGGTCGTCAGTAGATGAGCGCGCTAGATGAATATAGATAAATTGCATACGACCGGCGTGAGTTTGACAAGCGGGAAACATGCGTCTGTGAATTCAACATCAACACATGGTATTGTCATTGGTTGTGACTCGCAGCACCGGGCCTAATTCTTTTTTCCTCGAAGGAAAACAGACACTTGCGCTGCCCTGATCCGTTTAACGTTGCTCCAATTCTTTGCCTGCGAAAATTCGCTGGGCACGATGCCGTCTACATCGAAAAAATTGCTGTGTGCACTTTATGCACACATATACAGAGTTTATCTACATAGATAGCCAACAAAATTTTCGCCCACTTGTCTGCGAGGACGCATCTAAGCAATCGGCGTAGTTCAAGTTAAGAGCCGGCTACGCGTTCCGCATCCGTCTCTGTGAGTCAAAATACGGCGGGATTATTCGTTTTAATCGCTCCTCGGACCTATGCCGATGGGTGACGGTCTTTCTTCAGACTGGCGCGACCAATTTTGCCACCACACGGCTGAGGTAGGGAAAGAGCTGCTTCTTGCGGCTCACCACTCCCTTGAGCTCAAACACCTTGGGTTTGAGTTCGGGATACTCGATCGCATCACTCACACGGTCACTGCCTGCGGTGAGCAGGATGCTGTCATGCCGCGTGATGTCAGTGACCAGCAGGCAGGCGAAGTGCACCCCACGCTGACGGACCACGTTCTCCAAGGCGTCGCGCAGCGCGCCTTCCTGTTTCCAGAATTCATCCAGCCCCAGCTCTTCAATCTGGCTGATGCTGAGTTTCCATCCATTCTCCTCGAACTCCTTGCGATCCGACTCCAACGCGGCACCGGCCGGCTTGTCCCGCAGCATGGAACCTGCGCTGAAGAATTCGGCGGTGAACTTCGCGACATCGATGCCTGCAATGCCAGCTAGCCACGGAAGGATTTCACTATCGGTGCTGGTCGTCGTGGGCGAGGTGAGGTTGAGCGTGTCTGAGATCAATCCGGCACATAGGCAGATGGCGGTGGCGCGGTCCGGCTCCAGATTGCGCAGCCGGTACATCATGGCCACGATGGTACTGGTACTTCCCACCGGCTCGTTGATGAAACGAACCGGTTCTTTGGTGCGCAGATTGCCACTGAGGCGGTGGTGGTCGATGACTTCCAGGATCTCCGCCTCATCCGCACCGGTCACCGCCTGGGCAAACTCATTGTGGTCCACGAGCACAATCTTCGCCCGCGGCACATCCACGAGGTCGGACTTGGAAAAGACACCCATCAACTTTCCGCTGTCATCATCCACGACAGGAAAGAGCGGTTGATGGGAATCGTGGGTCTGCACCAGGATTTCCTTCAGCGGCGTTTTGGCAGCGAAGCGCTGGAAGTCGTCATGCAGGGCATCCGCAATGGGACGCGAGAAACGTACGAGCTGCGCTGCGCTGGCGGTGTCATAGCGGGTGCAGATGACGGGCACATCCTCCTGGCGGGCCAGCGCCATGATGGCATCGTCCACCTGGAAGCCGCCGGTGATGATGAGGCAGTCCACGCCATTGCGGATGGCCATTTCCTGCACATCCGGACGGTCGCCCACCAGCACCATGACGCTGGAGTGGGGGAAACGCTTCATCCGCGTCTGCGTGGTGCCCATGCTGGACCCCGCCACCATGAGGACGCGGGTCTCCACCTCTTGCCGGGCTTCGCGTCCGTTGGGGAAGGTGCCATCCAGCGCGGCCACGATGTTGGCCTCGCTGGTGCGGACATAGCGGTTGGCATCTTCGTCGCTGGCTTCGGAAGGGAGAAAGAGCTGCGCGAGCTCCTGCAGGGAGGGCATGCCGACGATGCACCCTTCCTCATCCACGACGGGAAGACTGCGGAACCCGTACGCCAGCATCTTCCGGTGCACGGAGAGGCAGGTGTCCTCCCGCCGGGCCGTCACCACGTTCTTGCGGCAGACGGTGGCCGCAGTGGGACGCACATCCATGAGCAGCTTGGGGGCATCCACCTTGGCGTAGTCCAGCACCCAGGAGGTGCGGGTGTTCATCTCCCCGCAACAGGCTGCCCGGGCGTCTGACCCTCGTGATGCACGCAGGAAGGCGGTGTAGCCGATGGCTGAGCAGATCGCATCCGCATCCGGATTCCGGTGACCAATGACGTAGATGGGATCTGATTCTGCGGTGGACATGAGCAAGTGGCGGTAATCTGGCGAGTCTCCACCCGCAATCAATCCCCACGCGCAAATCTACCGTGGTCACTTGGAAAACGCGCCTCACAGGCCCAAGAGAGAGCTAACCAGACAAATCCCTTGGAGCCCCGCTCAGCCCCACATAGGCTGTGACCTGTGTTCCCGTACGTTGACGCCGATGTGCGCAGAGTAGTTGAGTGCTTGGTGCCTGCCGTGGCGATAGGGGCCATGGTCGTGTGGCTTGCATCTCGTTGGTCATTTCTTCCTGGTAACTGGCCTGATACCACCGCTATCGGCACCCTTGGCCTTGGCTTCCTGGTGCCACTGATTGGCGGTGGGTTCCACCTCAGCCCCGTCCCTGTGGAGACCCTCCTTTATGGGGGAGTCATCAGTACCACCTGTCTCACGATCGGCTTCATCCGTCTGCAGAAGAACGCACGGGGCGTTCTCGGCTGGGCCGCCGTTGTATTCCAAGGGTGGGTACTTGGAATGATCCTCCACACCCTCTGGACCCACAGAGGCTAAAGTTGGAGCGCGGCCATAGCCGCGCCCTCTGAAAGGAGCCTGGGCTTACACCAGGCTCAGCTCACGCACCTTGTCCGCGACCGCGTCCTTGTGCTTCAGCAACTCGGCGATGGGATCCCACTGGCCGGTGGTCAGGGCTTCGCGGGCGGTGTGCGGCACCACGATGGGGAATTCCTGGTCTTCGAAAAGCACCTTCTCCGCCACGAGGTCCACGGTGACTTCCAGCTTCGGATTGCGCTCCAGTTCCTTCGCCAGCATGCGGATGTCCTGGCCGCTGGCCACGGCGCAGGGGATGCCCAGCGTGGTGCAGTTGCCAAAGAAGATTTCCGCAAAGCTCTCCGCGATGACGGCCCGGAAGCCGAAGCGGTACAGCGCCTGCGGAGCATGCTCACGGGAGCTGCCGCAACCGAAGTTCGAGCCGGAGAGAAGGATGTTTGCCCCCTCGAAACGTTTGTCATTCAGCGGATGCTCCCTGTCTGTGCCGTCGGCATTCTTGCGCACGTCGTAGAAGGCAAACTCCCCAAGGCCGTCAAACGTGACGCACTTCATGAAGCGGGCCGGAATGATGCGGTCCGTGTCGATGTCAGATCCTGGAACGTAAACAGCGGTGCCGGCAACTTGGGTGACTTTGGCGAGAGACATGGGACGGAGAGGATAGCGCGATTTGTCTGGAGGGCAAACGGGTGTTTGCTGACGCTGAAAGACGTTACGCTCCAAAGGGACTAACCGCGCTTCAGATCCTCAATTCCTCGGAAACGTGTACCTACTTTGAAGTCCCGGCCCAGAAAATCGCTGCATCACGCAACTTACTGGAAACCAGCATGAAAGATGCTGCAACGAGCACGCAACCACCCCCAAAAACGGGCCTGCCAAGGAGCAGTGTACCAGCAACAAAACAGGCCCAGAAAAACGGTGCACGTTTCCAGTATCGAAGAGCCACGGTGATGGAAAGGAGAATCGCAGACAGGGCCAATCCAACCGACAGATCGAAGCGGTGCGTAACCTCCGTCTCTACAACCCTCCCGGCACGCGCCATCCAGACACTGATTCCGGCACCCAGAACTACGCCTCCAATGACAAGGCCAAGAACGTGGAGAACGAAAGAACGCCAAGGCCAGCTCAGGAACGTTGAGTCCGGCTGTCCAAGGCGTTTCATGCAGCTTTCCCGGAAGCTTGCCAGCTTGCGCGGTTAGTAACTCCGCGCAAACACCACGCGCCGGCTGCTGGGCTTGCCGGTGAGGAAGCAGGTCCCCTCTTCCGCATACTGATCGCCCTTGGGGATGCAGCGGATGGTGACCTTCATCTCCTTGGCAATGCGCTCCTCTTCCTCGCTCGTACCTGCCCAGTGCATGAGGGCGAAGCCTCCAGGGGCGTCGTCCTTGAAATACTCGCGGAACTCGGCCTCGGTTTCGAGCTTCTTGGTGTTGGCGTCGCGCAGTGCGGTGGCCCGCTGAAGCAGGGTGGTCTGGATGCTGTCCAGCATCTCCTCCACGTCGCGGATGAACTGTTCCTTCGGGATGAACTCCTTGTCCTTGGGCGTCTTGTCGCGGCGGGAGACGGCGACGCTGCGCTTCTCGATGTCGCGGGGTCCGAACTCCAGGCGGATGGGCACACCCTTCTTGATCCACTCCCAGTTGCGCTGGCCACCGGGAATGTCGCGCTTGTCCACGTGCACGCGCAGGGGCTCGTTGTGGTAGGTCTGGGTGCGAAGCGTCTTTGCCAGGGCCTCACAGGCATCGATCACCGCATCGCGGGTCTCGGGCTTGGGAGTGACAGGAAGAATGACGATCTGCGTGGGAGCGATGCGGGGAGGCAGGATGATGCCATCATCGTCCCCGTGCGTCATGATCAAGGTACCGATGAGACGGGTGCTCATGCCCCAGCTCGTGGTCCAGGCAAGATGGCGGACATTGTCACGACCGAGGAATTCGATGTTTGCTGCCTTGGCAAAGTTCTGGCCAAGGAAGTGGGAGGTGCCCGCCTGGATGGCCTTGCGATCCTGCACCATGGCTTCCACCGTGAAAGTGTTCACAGCTCCGGGGAAACGTTCGCGGGCGCTCTTCTCGCCGGGGATGACGGGAATGGCGAGGTTGGTGGTGAGGAACTCCTCATACACGCCGTGCATGAGTTTTGCCTCCTCCATGGCTTCCTGCTCCGTCTCGTGGGCGGTGTGCCCTTCCTGCCAGAGGAACTCGGCCGTGCGGAGGAAAAGACGAGGGCGCATTTCCCAGCGCATGACGTTGCACCACTGATTGATGAGCAGGGGCAGGTCACGATAGCTCTCCACCCAGCGCGCGAAGGCGGCGCCGATGATGGTTTCCGAGGTGGGGCGGATGACAAAGGGCTCATCCAGCTTGCCGGTGGGAACCATCTTCGTGGTGCCATCCTCCTGCTTCTGTGCCTCGAGACGGTGGTGTGTAACCACCGCACACTCTGTGGCAAAGCCCTCGGCGTGCTCGGCCTCCTTCTCCAGGTAGCTCAAGGGGATGAGCAGAGGGAAGTAGGCATTCACGTGCCCCGTCTCCTTGAACTTGGCGTCGAGCTGGCGCTGAATGTTCTCCCACAGGCCAAAACCCCACGGCTTGATCACCATGCATCCACGGACCTCGGAATTCTCCGCCAGATCGGCGGCGCGAACGACCTGCTGGTACCATTCGGGAAAGTTTACAGCACGGGTGGGAGTGATGGCAGTGGCGGAACTCATGACGGTTCAGTGTAAGGGAGAGTAAAGGACATGCGAATCCGGACACCGCAAGTGTCCGTGCACGGAGTTTCGCGACCAGAGAGTTCCTCTGGGCGCTCGTGGGATACGGGCTGCCGGGGGCAGGGGACGGCCTCTGGCACAGCGCAGCAGCGGCACCTGCCGACTACCGCTCGAAGAGGGACGGCCCCTGCTTCACCGTGCCGTCTGGCATCACGACATTCGGGCCGTGGTCTTTCCCATGAAACTGTCCACGCTCCATGAACCAGGGCTGCTTCCACAGGTAGGCCACATTGGGCGTGGCCTCGAAATCCGTGGGGATGTAGGTGCTATGAAAGTCGGACGTCGTGGAGTGCTTCTCTTCGTAGGAGACGGTCTCGGAGGCGCAAAGCCAGTGGTGCTTTGCCACGCCGTAAGGCTCGAGCGCATGGAACCACCATTCCCACATAGGCTCCTCGGAGCCAGATACATCCACATCCGAGGGCATCTGGGGCCAGACCATGTCATGCTCAAGGAGGTGACCGGATGCTCCGGTGTAAAGAAGCCGGAGATTGGCAATGCACGAGACGTCCCTGGCCTTGTCACGGAAGTACCCAAAAAGGGGAAACGAGAGCGTCGTGAGAACAGAAATGATGACCACCACCAGCAGCAGCTCAATCAGCGTAACACCGCGGGGGACGGGAACAACTCGGGGGCGGGGGAGCATCGAGGGGGGGAAGCGAGGTCTAAAAACAAAAGTACTCGGTGCACTTGTGGTGCACCGAGTAAAGAAGGTCAAACTACAACCGAGTCGCTGAGGCGAACATCCGGCCTGACAAACTAGCGAGTGGTGTTGGTGAAGACACGGGAACCAAACACGTGCATCTTCACCTTGTCAGCGTTGTCACTCACTCCCTGCAACGTGGAGAGCAGCAGTGATGAATTGGCGTCTGCGATCACGATGGCGTCCACAAGATCCTGAATTTGAGTACCCAAAGTGATTTGTGGGGCCGGTTGATAGTTGCCAATGAGCTGTTCGAAGGCAGCGAAAGCCGTACCTGAAAGAGTGGGGTTGATCACCGACAATTCACCAGTGCCGGTGAAACGAAGCACGGGATGGCTCTTGGTGATTTTCGCATCCCAATGGCTGCTGGCCGAAAGGCCCACACCGTTGTTGCTAAGCAGCGTGGTCGTGGCGGGAGTCACCGTCGCGTTGTTATTGGTGTTCGTGGCCGTCGTGCCGGTGGTGGCAACATCGCTGTCGCCATTGGTGAATCCGGTGATGCGCTTGCGCTCATGGTCCACGGTACCAGTGGCGGAGCCCAGGAAAGTCACGCCCTTGTAGTAGAACATGGAGCGATTGAGGACCGAGAGGCTCGTGCCGCCACCGTTCACCTCAAACGTGTCCAAGGACACGTTCGTGCCGAACTGGGCCATGCCGGAACCATTCTTGAAACGGAAGGACGCCTGATAAATGCCGCCCTCGTCAAGCAGGGTGCTGAAATCACCGTTGTCAAAGGGTCCACCCACCAGCGCGTGGGCCTGGGGAGCCGCCACGAGCGCCAACACGAAAGCTGCAAAACTTAGAAAGCCTTTTTTCATAATTCCCTTCAATTAAGCAATTGGCATTTGGAGCGGCAAGATTTTTTTAAACTCCGTGCTATGTCCCTGCGATGCCGCCGGATTATCACACTCATACCCCCTTGTGCAAGCACGCGGTGGGCCATCCTCGCGAATATGCCGCCCGCGCCGCCGAACTGGGACTGCCGGAGCTGGGCCTCTCTGACCACAGCCCCATGCGGGAGTATTTCGACGACTGGCGCATGGCTTGGGAGGAGTTCCCCGCCTACCTCGAAATGGTGGAGGAAGCCCGTGCCGCCTACCCCCGCCTGCCCATCCGCCTCGGTTTGGAGGTCGATTACCTCCAAGGAGGCGATGCCTGGGTGGAGGAACTCGCCAAGGCGGCCGATTTTGACTACCTCATCGGCAGCGTGCACTACATCGCTCCCGGCTGGGATGTGGACAATCCCAAGTACATCTCCCGCTTCACGGAAGGGAACGTAGACGAGATCTGGTCCATCTACTTCCAGCTCTATGAGAAGGCGATCCGATCCCGGCTCTTCGACTTCATGGGTCATCCGGACCTTCCCAAGAAGTTCGGATTCCGGGCTACCGGCGACCTGCGACGCTTTTATGAACCTGTGATTCAGGCACTTGTAGACACTAATACCGCCTACGAGATCAACACCGCCGGCCTGCGCAAGGATGTGCGTGAAATGTATCCAGCCCGCCAGTTCCTGGAAATGGCCCACGCCGCCGGGGTACCCCTCCTCATCAATTCGGATGCCCACGCTCCCGGCGAGGTGGGGGCGGACTTTGCCCAAGCGGTGCAACTCGCCCGGGAAGTGGGCTACACCCATTCCGCCCGCTTTGAAAAACGGCGCCGCACCCTGGCTCCGCTCACCTAGCCGCCTCCCCCCCCGCCCGCGCTAATTAGATAGAACGATCGCATGAAAATCACCCTCCTCTCCGGCACGAACCGCCCCGGGAGCAACACCCGCAAGGTCACCGCCATCATTGCCGGGCTGTACCAGGAAATCGGCCAACCGGTGGACGTGCTCGATCTCGCTGAGCTGCCTCCGGAGATCTTTTCGCCTGAGGCCTACGCGCACAAGCCTGCTGCCTTCGCTCGGTTCAGCGAGACCATCCTCCAGAGTGACGGGGTGCACATCGTCACGCCCGAGTACAACGGTGGGGTGCCGGGCATCCTGAAATTTTTTATCGACATGCTGAAGTTCCCTGAGTCTTTCCAGCATCGTCCCGTGGCGTTCACCGGAGTGGCGGCGGGCATGTGGGGTGCGCTACGGCCTGTGGAACAACTCCAGGCCATCTTCGGCTACCGCAATGCCTACATCTGCCCGGAGCGTGTCTTCCTGCCGAATGTCTTTGATCTGCTCACCGATGAGGGAACGCTCGCCGACACAGCCTTGGTGGATCGCCTGCGCGGCCAGGCAACTGCGTTTGTGAAGTTCGCCGCGCAATTGAAGCCCATTCGCTAGCGACAACCACCTCGCGCATCACCCACCGCACCCATGCAATTGACCTTCCGCCAGCGTTCCCTGCCTTTCCCCCGCAGGCCGCTGGTGATGGGGATCGTCAATATCAACGACGATTCCTTCTGCCGGGACGGGACTCTGGATGCGACCGCGGCACTGGCCCAAGCGGAACGCATGCTGCGCGAAGGCGCAGACATCATCGACATCGGAGCGGAGAGTGCCCGCACGAACCGCGGACCTATTTCAATCGATGAAGAGGTAGCACGACTGCTCCCTTTCATCCACGCATGGCCGGATCTGCTGGCCACCATGCCGGCTCCGCCTTGGGACCCGGAGCAATGCTGGCCCCCGCTTCTTTCCATCAACACGTGGAGAAGCGAAGTCGTGGCCCAGGTGCTGCCGGAAGGCGGTGATCTGCTGAACGACATCTCCGCCCTGCCCACAGCGCGCAATGCTGAGCTCTGTGCCCGGCACGACACGGCCCTCCTGATCATGCATTCCGTGGGGGAACCCAAGGTGCCACACACACATGTGGAATATCAGGATGTAATGAACACTCTCGGCGAATTTTTTGAAAAAAAGATTCAGCTCGCTCTCAGCGCAGGCCTTTCCCGCAACCATCTGATGCTGGACCCCGGCATCGACTTCGCCAAACAGCGGGATGACAATCTGCGCATCTATCGTGACATGGAAGAACTTCATCGATTCGAGCGGCCGGTGCTACTGCCCGTATCACGCAAGACCGTCATCGGTGATGTGCTGGGTCTGCCGGAACCGCTCGACAGAGATGCGGGTACCGTCGCCTGCATCGCTGCGGGACTTCGCCGTGGTGCGCATGTCTTCCGCGTCCACCATGTCCGCGCCGCCGCGCAAGCGGCGAAGACGCTCTGGGAGATTCAGGGAGTGGTGCACACGCCGTGAAGCAGGGAGCATGCATGCACGGCGCGTCAGCGGACAACCGTCACGCGAAGCTGATGCCAAACTTGGCGCAGAGTTCGCCGAGCTTGCCCAGATCCGGTGGCTCGTCGGAAGGCCACGACGCCAGCTGCGCGAACATAGCTTCGATATCTCCGGGCGATGCCAGGAAACGCATCGTGGCAGGAGTCTCTCCAATGGCCTTGTAAGCGTGCGGCACGTTCCGCGGCGCATGGACGATGTCTCCAGCCTTGGCAACTACGACTTCAGTGCCGGCCAAAAACTCCACCTCGCCATCCAGCACGAAGAAGATCTCGTCCTCCCGCGTGTGCACATGCGGCGGCACGCCCAGGCCCGGAGGAATTACCTGCTCATAGAGCACATAGGCGCCATCACTCTGGGCAGCCGTCACCTTGATGGTAGTGGCAATTCCGAGCACGTTGAAGGTGGTGCCGGTGCCGGCGGGAACAAGAAGCGCTTGGGAGGACATGGTGGGCAAAGCAGGTGAAACGGATTCTGAACTAACATGGCCTGACAGAGCAGGAGCCAGTGAGAGGCGATGCAGCGGCGCATCCGTGCCATAAATTTTCTCCACGTGCGAGTACCGAAATCCCAACTTCTCCATCACATGCAGGGAGGATTGGTTTTCCGGATGGGCAAAGGCGAAGACCTCGCGGAACCCATACCACTCTGGGGCCACCTCCAGCCACCGCGCTGCTATCTCTGTGGCCAGTCCCTTGCCCCACTCCTTCCGCGCCAGCCGGTAGCCCAGCTCAGCGCGATCGCTGCCCGGGAGTGTGAAGAATCCAGCGTCGCCGATGGGCGCTCCGGTCTTTTCATCGATGATGATCCACTTGCTGAAACCATGCTTGAGCCCGTGCTCCCTGTAGCGGCCGATGCGCTCCTCTGTCTGGCGTACCGTCGCATCCGGCGGAGACGGAATGTAGCGCATTACTTCCGGATCGCTGAACCAGGCAAAGGCGGCATCTGCATCCGTAAGCTCAAACGGCCGCAGGTGCGTGCGTGCGGTGGAGAGGACCTGCGGCGTGGGCATGCCGTGCTTGTAACTCGGGACACCCACCCGCGTCAACGCGCAGCCTTCGGGGCCTCCCGCTTCTGGGTCCAGAACCATTCGTGATAGTGGGCCGTGTGTCCGCTTTTTGCCTGGGCTTCCACAAACTCAAATGCCAGCGGCAGTTCATAGCTCACCAGGTTCGTGAGCTCGGGATTGATCCACGTGAGCATCTCGCGGGGAATGCCACCCTCAAGCACCGCTTCCAACTCCGCGAGCACGAAGCGATGATACCGCAGCCCGTCGTACTCAATGAGCTCGTGCAGCAGACCAAACTCCTCCGGGGTCTTGATGCTCCCACTGCGCGCCCTTTCATCGACGGCATCATGTTGCCTTTGCTGATAAAGGTTCGTCAGCTCGAAGATCTGAACACTGAGCCGGCACGCTCCCTTCAGTTCTTTCGAGAGCAAGATGCGCCTCCCACCGCTTCCTCTCTCGACCAGACCACCGGTGCGAGCCTCAAGAACGCCATAGGAAACAGCCCCCTCTTTCTCCACTTCCTCCGCCATGGTGTTGTAATAGGGGCTGTGCTTTCGCAGCCAGGCATGCGCCTCCAGATCGGAGGCGAAGTCCGGCAGAGCAATCGGCTGCGCATGACATGGCGTGATGATGGAGAGAGCGAACACGCACCACGCCACAGCAACCAAGGCGATGTACGGAAGGTGCCTCATGAATGCAGGCGTGCTCATGGCGTGCATGAAAGGTCGGGCCTTGGATTTGAAATGACCATCAGCAGATCATCGCGCCTGCTTTTTTATTCACTCACTCGTCTGCGGTCTCGTCGTCATCATCACCAGCACTGCCGCCAGCGGGCTCGGATGGTCCATTGCGGCGGCGAATGCGTTTCACCCGGCCCATTTCCTGAAGCTTGCGCTGCAAGGTGCGACGGCTCAGGCCCAGCAACTCCGCCGCTTCCGTGCGATTGTCACCTGTGCGCTGCAGGGCGGCCTCAATCATGGCGCGCTCCATCTTCTCCAGATTCAGATCATCGCCCGGCCTGAATGCTCCAGAGGCTACCGTGCCACCAGCCGCGGCGGAGTTGATCTCGGCCGCGCGGCCGGGTCCAGTCAAGATGGGACCACCCGAGAGGATGTAGGAAGGCAGGTGTCGCAGTCCCACGCGCGGCGTGTTGCACATCACCACGCCATGCTCGAGCGCGGTGCGCAGCTCACGGACATTTCCCGGCCAGTCATAGGCCAGCAGTGCCTGCAGCGCATCTTCACTCAGCGGCTTGAAGGGCTTGCCATTCAGCGCAGCGAGTTCCTTGAGGAAGGATTCTGCGAGCAGCGGGATGTCTCCCTTGCGGGCGCGGAGCGGTGGCAGATCGATTTGCACCACGCGCAGACGCCAGAAGAGATCCTCGCGGAATTTCCCCTCCTGCACCAGGGCGGCGAGATCCTTGTTCGTGGCCGCGAGCACACGCACATCCACCTTGATCGGCTTGTTGCCGCCCACCCGTTCGATGGTCTGCTCGCCCAGGGCGCGGAGCAGCTTCACCTGCACATTGGCATCAATCTCGCCTATCTCATCCAGGAAGAGCGTGCCTCCATCCGCCAGCTCGAACCGGCCCAGGCGGCGATCCATGGCTCCAGTGAAGGAGCCTTTCTCGTGACCGAAGAGCTCGCTCTCCAGCACATTCGGGGCGAGTGCCGCACAGTGCACCGTGACCAGCTTCGCCTTCGGCCTGCCGCTGAGATGGTGGATGGCCCGCGCGACCAGTTCCTTGCCCGTGCCGCTCTCTCCCTCGATCAGCACCGTCGCGCGGGTAGGCGCCACTTGTTCGATGATCTCGAACACCGGCTTCATCACCTCACTCTGGCCCAGGATGCCCTCGATGGAGTACTTGCGCTCCACCTGCTTCTTGAGCTCCACATTCTCGCGCTCCAGCGTCCGGCTCTTCAGCGCGCGCTTGATGAGAATTTCCACCTCATCGAGGTTCAACGGCTTGGTGACAAAGTCATACGCCCCGCGCTTCATCGCCTCCACCGCCGTGTCCACCGACCCGTAGGCGGTCATCATGATGCAGATAGGCGGACGCGACAGCTTCAGGGCCTTTTCAATCAAGTCCATGCCGCTCTCGCCTGCCAGACGCAGGTCGGTGAGCATCACGTCGATGGGGTCACCATTCAGGACCTCGAGCGCCTCCGCCGTGCTGCCCGCCACGTAGACGTCAAACTCCTCTTCCAACGAGAGACGCAACCCTTCACGGGTATGCTTCTCGTCATCAACAATGAGGACCGTAGCCTGGGACGTCATGCGGAGCGGGAGGAAAGCTGACAGGGTGCGAAAACCATATCTCCTGTCCACTGCTGCCGCGGTTCGTCAAGTACTGTGCTGTGCCGCCGTACCGCCCCGCATACGCTTCAGCATGCGGCGCTACAGGCGCGGACTGTAGCCCAATTCCTCCAACAGGGGGCCGACCGCTCCCTCTACAGCGAGCCTCTCTTCAGCAGTCATCGCGTTTCTCCATGCGGCCACACGCGTCTTGTCCGGAGGCTGCATGGTCAATCGCTGCTGCTGCAGGCGCACTTCATGACTGGCGATCAGGTTTCCATCCTTCCCCCGTCGGTCCCGATGCTCTTTCAACCGCTCGGCGCTGCGGGTGTGATGCTGAAGCATGAGTGGATGAAACTCCAACTCGAGAAACTTACAGACACGGCGTAGCGTGACCTCCGGCTGCTCCACCAGATCCTCATAGCGAATCTCCAAGGCATGCGGCACCTGGGCCATCTGCAGTCTGGCGATGGTGATGCGCCTCTCCCATTCCGCCGCGAGCACGGCGAGATCCTTGCTCGGTGCGAACCACGTGGCCCGCCAGGACAAAACCACATCTCGCGGATCCCGCACCACATGCAGGAACCTCACCTCGGGAAAGGCCCGGTGGATATCAACCAAATGGTGCAGATTGTCCGGAGTCTTCTCACCCCAACGCGTCTTGCCGAACCGCCGCGCGTAGCATTGAAAGAAGCACCTGACTCCTCCGATGGGATGAAATGCCGGAAGCGCTCGAACAGCTTCCAACAGGTCCTCTCGGCGCACATCAAAATCTCCCCAGCCCGGAGCCTCCGGAGGAAAGTGGGACAGCATTTCCACAAACGTCTCCGGGTTCATGGACTCATCCGCCGCCCAGTTTCCACACTGGGTCAGGAAGCCTGTCTCGGATGGGATAGCCAGATCAGGATGAGAATCCAGCATCAACCGCGTCAACGTCGTGCCCGAGCGCGGCACTCCGAAGATGACCGGAGCGGGTGGAGCGATTGCTTGTATAGGGGCCGTCTTGAGTGTCGCCATTTCTTCCTGCTTCTGCACTATTTGACAGATCGGCTCCGGTGGCACCATGGCCGCATGCGGTTGCTCGCCTGCCAGCCTTTTCCAGAGAGCATTGATGAATCTGATCAGAAGGTTACCTGAGCGGAGCATTGGGGGCGCGCAATCAACACCCTTGCTGAATCAAGACAACCTTTCTGAACGCAGATCCTGCAAGTCCAGCACAAGTGCTGGGTTGAAGTGTTGGTTGGGACCGTCTGGATAAGCCCTCGGATTCGCCAACACCCGTGTGCGCCCGATGCGGTAGTCGTTGCTATGATGAATGTGCCCGTGAATCCAGAGCAGGGGCTCGTGCTTGAGAATGAAATCATCCAAGTGCGAGGCGTAAGCGCAACTGATCAGCTCGGCGCGCCTGTGCTCCGGCAGGGAAAGAATCGATGGCGCATGATGGGTCACCACCACGGACTTCTCCGCATCATGTGCTTCCAAGAACCCGCTCATGGCCTCCAGCGATGCGATATGCAACGCCCTCGTATCCCGCGGTGTGAGATGCTTATATCCCTTCGCGGAGTTTCTCACGCGCTTGTAGTCGTTCATCACACTGCTGGCTTCCACCGCTCCGTCGAGCCAGTCACCTTGCAGGGCCATGTCCGTCCACAATGTGCAGCCAAAGAACCAGTAGCCGCCAAGCTCCACGGCATCATTCTCGAGGAAGTGAATGTTCGTGCCCCGGCACTCGAGCCGTAACTTCTCCGTGATGCTCGGCAGCTTATCCCCGTAGAACTCGTGATTTCCGCAGAGGTAGATCACGGGCACGGAGGGAAAGCGCCTGCGGATCCACTTCAGCCCATTCAGCTTGGTGGAAACGTCACCCGCAAGGATGACTGCATCACATGCCACCTCTGGCACATCGCTCTCGCCAAACTCCTGATGGAGATCACTCAGGATATGAATGCGCATGATGAATTATCCCAGCCCCCCTTGGATACCCACTGCTATTTCTTCTTCCCCTTCGCATCCTTCATCGTGAAATCCGGTGAGTCCACGCGCGCCGCACTCATCATGCCCTCGGCTTGTGCCACGACATCAGGCTTCTCCTTGGCGAGGTCCTTGGATTCCTTTTCGTCGGCACTCAGATCATAGAGCTCGAGGGCCTTTCCCGGTCCATTACGCACCGCCTTCCAATTATCAAAACGCAGCGCCTGGATGGAGGGGCCTTCGTGCAGCTCCCAGTAGAAGTACTCGCGGTGCGGAGCTTCGCCGCCCTTCAACATCGACACCAGAGAATTGCCATCTGTTTTGTAGCCCTGCGGAAGGTCGGCGCCGGCCAGTTCCGCAGCCGTTGGCAGGAAATCCCAAAAAGCCCACGGCTCGTCGCTGACTTTGTCAGCGGGAATGACACCGGGCCAGCGAACGATCGCCGCCTGACGCAGACCACCCTCATAGAGGGAACGTTTATAGCCGCGCAGCTTGCCGCCCATGTTCTGGTCGAAGAGTTTTCCAATCTCAGAATCTGGCGCGAAGGAGGAACCATTGTCCCCCGCGACGATCACCAGGGTCTTGTTCTCGATATTGAGCGCCTTCAGCGTCGTCATCAGCCGGCCCACATCACTGTCCAGGCGCGAGACCATTGCAGCGTAGGTCTGCTGCTGCTTGGTCCACTTTTCCTGCTGGGCGTACTCGCCGAGGCTGTCGATCTCAAACTTCGCGTGTGGAAGTGTGATCGCATAGAAGAGGAAGAACGGACGACTCTTTTGCGAAGCCACCCACCGCTCTGCATCACGGGCGATCACTTCCTGTGCGTAGGTTTTCCCGTCCAGAGAAAACTTCTGGTCATCATTGTAGAGATACGTGGGAAAATAGCTGTGTGCGTGACGCTGGCAGTTGTAGCCGAAGAAATGTTCGAACCCCAGCTTCAGCGGACTGCCGCTGGTGTTGAACATGCCCATGCCCCACTTCCCCACGCAGGCGGTGGCGTAGCCGGCATCCTTCAAGATTTGCGCCACGGTCACCGTGCCCGCTGGCAGTGGCATCTGTCCTTCCTTTCCAATTTCACGGTTCGCCCGAATCGGGCAGTGCCCCATGTGCAGACCCGTCATCAGCGAACTGCGCGACGGTGCGCAGACACTGGTGCCCGAGTACGCCTGAGTGAACCGTGTCCCCTCTGTTGCCAGGCGATCCAGGTTCGGCGTCTTGATCAACTTCTGCCCGTAGCATCCCAGATCCCCCTGCGCGAGGTCATCCGCCAGGATGAAGATGATGTTGGGTCGGTCCGCCGCCCGCACAGGCACCGGGATGCCAACCGCCAGGAGACACGACAACAACAACTGGACAAGGTAATGTCGGAGGTGCGGCAGTTTCATACGGTCGCTGGTTAACGACTCACTTAATCACATCTTCCTGCACAATAAAACAGGAGATGCACAAACAGTATGTCACGACGGTGACATGCATGCCGGACACAACATTCAGACGCTCTGCATCATCGTGCTGGCGCTGCTCCCCCAACCACTAGTAGTCCCGGAACGGCCCGCGCGGCTCGCTCTCATCCATCTCCTTCCGCCATGCTGCAAAACGGTCCTGCATCATCTTCAGAACTTCAGGCTTCTCTTCTGAGAGATCGTTCTTCTCACCCAGGTCACTGCTGAGGTCATACAGGCCTTTCCCTTTCTCGCTGTCCAGCCACTTCCAGTTCCCCACGCGTGCCGCCTTGTCGCCGCGTCGCTGCCAGAACATGGCCTCGCGTGGTGATTTCCTCTCGCCACGCAGCACGGGCAGCATGTCGAAGCCATCCAGCTTCACTCCTTCCGGTGTCTTCGCGCCTGAGGCGACGAGAAGGGTGGGAAGTATTTCCAATCCCGTGAGGAATTCATCCGTCACTTTGCCCGCAGGCAAGTGGCCTGGCCACCAGGCGATGAAGGGCACGCGCAGGCCGCCTTCCCACATGGTGCTCTTGCTGCCTTTGAGCGGAGCATTGCCTCCATTACCGCTGCCACCATTGTCCGACATGAAGATGATCAGCGTGTTCTTGTCCTTGGCAGTTTCCTTCAGCTTCTTCAGTACTTCACCGATGGCATCGTCCATGCAGGTGACTGCACCGCAGTAACGCTCGATTTTCTTGTCCACTTTGCCCCGGTACATGGCGATGTATTTCTCCGGCGCCTGCACACCTTCCTTCGCCTTCGGATCCTGCGAATCATCATTGTACGAGGAGGCGCCATGCGGGGCGTTGAATGCGAGATGCAGGAAGAAAGGCTTGTCTCCCGACTCACTGATGAACCTCAGTGCTTCGCGTCCGAACACGTCCGTGACATACTTCCCTTTGTCCGCTTCGGTTCGATCATTCCCACGGAAGAGGCTGGGCACTCCGTATCTTTCATGCGTGTAGTAGTCGATGCCATTGTTTCCATGGCCGTAGAAGAACTGGAACCCGCGCTGCAACGGCAGGTAGCGCTTCGCCTGCCCCATGTCCCACTTCCCCACCACGCCGCAGTGATAGCCCGCCTTGGTGAGCACATCTCCACTCGTGATTTCCTTTGGGTCCAGACCCAGCGTCATCTCGGGCGAGACTGCATACTCTTCCGCGCCGTAACGATGGCCATAGTTCACCAGATCATTGCGCACCATGTCGTAGAGGCCGTTGCGTTGCGGATAGCGCCCCGTGAGCACGCTGCCACGCGAGGGCGTGCAAGCAGGCCAGGTGGCGTAGAAGTTCGTGGCGCGCACGCCTTCCGCCGCCAGTCGATCCAGATTCGGCGTGATGAGCGGCTTGCTGCCGACGCATCCCAGGTCCGGCCAGCCCTGATCATCGCTGATGATGAAAAGGATGTTGGGACGTTCGGCTTTCGCATCCGACCCGGCAGAGAAGCCGGCAGTGGCAAAAAACACCCCGAGAGTCACAAACAGCAAGGCACGCGAGAACATGGCTGTCTCAACGTCGCAACCGTGCCGTGCTTTCCAAGATTCACCTGGCAGCCGATCGTCACATCACATCCCCGCCATCTCTCCAAACCCCGCACGTTTCCGACGCCGAACCCGCTGCAACCAGGGAAGGGTGACTACTGCCCCGAGGATGATGCCCGCTCCGATGTAGAAGCCTGCGCTCATCTGCTCGGTGTTGCCGAAGAAGAGAGCCGCGAGCACGATGCCGTACACCGGCTCCAGGTTGTAGGCCACATTGATGGTGAAGACGGACATGCGGCGCAGCACGTCCATGTAGGCTGCATAAGCTCCCACCGTGCATACTTGCGAAAGCACCAGCAAGTACAGGACATCGTCCCCCGAAGGCCAGTGCAGCCAGGCTCCTTTGTCCGCGAAGAATGGCAGGACCACGATGGAAAAGACACTGGCGCCAGCCATCTGATAGCACGAGACCACCGCATAGTGCTGGCGTGCGACGAGCACCTTGTTCAACACCGCGAACACCGCGCCGGTGAATGCTGCAGCGAGTCCTGCGGCAAATCCCGCCCAATGGCTGAACTCAACACTGAAGATGAGCCACACCGCACCGACCATGAGGGCGCCCATGCCCAGTTCCAGCAGGCTGATACGCCGACCACGTTCCACCAGCGGTTCGATGAGGGTGCACCACAGCATGATGGTTGGCAGGGCCGCCATGCACACAGAGACATTGCTCAGTCGCACCGAGAGGAAGAACAGCATCCAGTGCGCTCCGACGAGCACGCCGATGCCCATCAACTTCACAATGACGTGTGCAGGAATGCGCAACGTAGCGCCCTTCATGCGCGCAAAGATCGCCAACCCCACCACCGCGAGTGCGGTGCGCCACACCACCACCTCCACCGGCGGCAAGCTGATGAGCTTGCCCAGAATCGCGGTGAATCCCCATGCGAGAATCACCAGGTGCAGCTGCAGCCAGTCCCTCGCCGTGTGGGGCGGCGTGGCAAGCGGCGGCTTGGATCCTTTGGGCATGGTTGGGGAAAGCAGCCTCAGCCTCTCAGCACACCTCGTCAATCACTCCCATCATTCGGCACTCCGCATCGCCGTCCCCACTTTGCGCCTCTGTGCCTGTTGCCTCCCTCCCTTTCTTCCCCTCCTACCACCCATCCGCCTTTCCAGGCACGCGAGGATCATGCGCGGCGCGGAAGGACTTTGTCTCCTTGTCCCACATCACGCCCTGGCTCACGCCGATGCCGACGCCGCTCGATTCCTTGACCGTGTGCCCCCGCTCGCGCAGCGCCTTGATAACTTCCTCTCCCAATCCCTTCTCCACCCGCAGCTCGTCCGGCGACCACTGATGGTGCAGGCGGGGCGCGGCGATGGCATCATTCACACTCATCTTCAGATCGAGGATGTTCACCAGATTCTGAAGCGTTTGGGAAATGATCGTGGGACCTCCCGCGGCTCCAATGCTGAGGATGGGATCACCGCCATCACCCTCCAGCACAATCGTGGGACTCATGCTGCTGAGCGGTCTCTTTCCCGGTGCGATGGCATTTGCTTCTGCACCCACCAGCTTGAAGGCGTTCGGCACTCCCGGCGCCACAGCGAAGTCATCCATCTCATTATTCAGAATCACGCCCGTGCCGGGGACAATCACCTTGCTGCCAAAACCAGTATTCACCGTCTGCGTGAGCGCCACCCAGTTGCCTTCCGCATCCGCTGCGGAGAGATGAGTCGTGTGTTTGAGCGTATCGCCGAAGATGTCCTCCTGTGCCTTGGGAGGTTCTCCGTGAGAGGGCACAGCGGTGGCCTTTAACGGATCAATCTTGGCCGCCAGAGCCGCCGTGTATTCCTTGCTGATGAGACCACGTGGCACCTTGGCAAAGTCCGGATCTCCGAGCCAGTGTGCCCGATCCGCGAAAGCAAGCTTCATGGCCTCCGCGATGAGATGCTGACGATCCACGGGTGATTTGCCGGCGAGGTCGAATGTCTCCAGCATTTGAAGAATCTGCGCGACATGCACTCCACCGCTACTCGGTGGAGGGAAGCCGAGGATTTCATAACCACGATAACCGGTGCGCAACGGAACGCGCAGCTTCGCTTCGTACTTGGCAAAGTCCTCCTTCCGCAGCACGCCACCATTCTCCTTCATCCAGGCATCGACCTTCTCAGCCAGCTCTCCGCGATAGAACCAATCGATACCATGCTCCGCGACGGCCCTCAATGTGCGTGCCAGATCCGGTTGCTTCAGCAGATCCCCTTCCTTCAAAAGACTTCCGTCTTCCTTGAAGAAAAGCGCCTTGGATGCCGGAAACTTCGCGAGGTCATCCTTCGCAGACTCCAGCTTGCGCGCATAGACTGCATCAATGGGGAAGCCCTCTTCCGCGAGCTTCGCAGCAGGCAGCAGGATATCGGCAAGACTCAGCTTCCCGTGCTTCTCCAGCGCAAGTGCATAACCCGCCAGGGCTCCGGGTGTAGCCGGGGCGAGGGCGCCCGTCTTGCTGGCTTCATCATCCACTTTCCCATCACGCAGGTACATGTCCCGAGTGGCCAGTGCGGGTGCAGTCTCCCGGGCATCAATGGCAGTCACCAGCCCATCCATTGCGCGAATAAGCACGAAGCACCCGCCGCCCAATCCACTGTTGTGTCCATCCACCACACCCAGTGTCACGGCCGTGGCAATCGCCGCATCCACCGCGTTCCCGCCACGTTTCAAGGCATTCATGCCTGCTTCTGTCGCCAGCGGATTCACGGAAGCGACAGCGCCCCTGGTCCACACTGGCTTCGGCTCTTCGAGTTCCAGCGTGGCTTTGCGCACGGAGAAACTGTCATTGCCGGAGAAGACCAGGTGCAAGGTACGACCATCGCCATTCATCCACTTTGCCGGGAAACTCGCAGAGTCTCCCGGTCCCGTGTCCCACGTGGGCTGGTAATACACCGTGGTCCACGGACCCCAGGGCTCCGGTGCATCGAACACAGCAAGCCCTCCCGAGAATCGCACATCCAATCGACCCGTGTTGTCGCGGGCTTCCTCGCTCGCGAGGGGTTGCACCAGAAGATAACGCTTCGTTGGCGCATGGTAGGAGACGCTGCTGCGGTAGGCCTTGCCCGGATGCTTGAGCATCGGCTGCCTCTCCTTCACCTCCGCGCTCCAGCGTGGACTTCCGTCCGGATTCACGCCTGCGAAAAACTCCCACGCACTCTGCTCGCGCAGCTTCGACTTCGGAGCGCGTGCGAGCACCACGCCATCTGCAACATTGTACGCAGAGTCGGCATCGTGCGAATACACGTAAACAAATTCATCTCGTGCACCGGCATAGTTCTTCCCAAAGTTTAGGAAGGTCGGGCAACCGAAACTGGTGGTGAATTTCCAGTCGCTCCACTGCCAGGTCGCGCCATGATCTTCTGACCACGCAAGCTGCGCATTGCCCGCGTTGCGTGCCCACAGGTAGACCACCCCATCCACGCACAGCATGCCACTGGCCTTCTTACCCGTGGGACCATGTCCGAATGTCTCACCACTCGCCGAGCGCACATTAACTCCCGTGATACCGCCTGCTCCGCCCGTGATCTTCGCAAATCCCATGCTCAGCTTCTGCGGCACGAAGGGCTCAAAGCCATTCCCATCACCATATGCGGTGTACTGGGCGTCATCATCTGCCCAGGTCATGGGCCAGTTATCGCTGCCTTTGGCACTGCGTCGGATCGCTTCCACCGGTGCCCACTTTAGCCCCTTGATGACAGTGCTGCATGGATAGGGCGAGGGTGCTGGCGTCGACATCGGCGCTGCAGCCTGCTTGTCAGTCTTGGTTTCGCTTCGTGCGTTTGGAAATGCGGATGCGATGACGCCGAGAAATGGCTTCAGTGGTTCATAGTGCGCGTCACCATCCTTGCGTGCCCACTCTTTCCCCGCTCGTACCACCACCAGATCCTGGCTGGGCACCACCACAATAAGGCTGTCCATGAAGCCCCACGTCCAGCAGGCATCTTTGGGAAGATACGGAATGCTTCCGTCGACATTGTTCCACCACAGCATGGAATAGTGTTTCGGCGCCAGCTCATGAAGTTCCGGATCATGCTGCGGCAAGTCTGCCAGACTTGGATCAGGCTGACGGATCGCCTTGATGAATTCCTTCGGCAGGATCTCCTCTCCATTCCATTTTCCATCGCGCAGATAAAGATATCCGATGCGCGCCATGGCCTGCACATTCGCCGTGAAGCCGGAGCCAAACTCGCGCCTCGGCACTCCGTTGAGCTCCTTCGGCCGGTAGGCATGCGTGCGCCAGCGGATGTCTCCCTGCTTGATGCCGATGGGCGTGAACACACGCTCCCACATCAAGGCATCGAGGTCACGTCCATAAGCAAACGTCAGGCATTCCGCGAGCCAATTGGGTCCGCCGTCGCTGTAGTGCCACTTCGTTCCCGGCTCGAAAAGCAGCGGCTCATACCCGCCCTTCTTCGCAAAGCCCGCCGTCTGGTTCGCCAGCATGCGCAGCGTCACCTTGTCCGTCCAACCTTGCTGCCTGTTCTCCTCGGGCGGCACGCCGAAGTCGGGGTGATGTTCCTTTGCGAGATCATCCAGGTGCGCCTTGCCATCCTTCATGGCGATGCCGAGCAACGTGACGCCGATCCCCTTGGAGGAGGACTTCAGATCATACATCGCCTTCGGATCGCCCCACTCCATGATCACCTTTCCTCGATAGATGATGCGCCCGGAGCCCTCTCCCGTGAGCGCATAGTCACGCGCCTGCGCCAGCTTCGCCTTGTCCACGCCCAGGCTTTCCGGGGTCGCCGCCTCCCACAAGTCGCCGGGATACTGGGCGGCTGCCCGGGACACCATGAGAAGCAACATGGCGCCCAGGCACGGGGCAAAGCTGAGGAAGCGGTGCATGCGCTATCAACGTGACACGACCTCCTCCGCTTGCACAGGGGACTTCGGCTCTTTGTGCACCTCGGGCATCAACTTGCTCGGGCCACGCGCCACCGAAGCCTTCACCAGCACCAGAGCCGCGAGCATCCCCACCGCTGCAGTTATCACCCACACGGCATCCGGCTTCCACTGGTAGAGAGCCATGGCGCCCACCGACGCGGTGATGTTTCCAATGCTCCACGCCAGGCCCAGGAAGCCGCTGTACCGTCCCCGCATGTCCTCAGGAGACAGGCTGGCTGCATACGCCTGCTGCCGGGAGAAAGCCATCATCTCGCCTGTGGTGAAGATCACCATGCAGACCATGAATGCCGTCACGCTGTTGCCGAAGAGAAACACCAGGAAACTCAGGGCCATGCCCGCATAACCCACCGCGATGGCATTCCGCACCGGCATCCACCGCGTGTGTGAAGCCAGCGGCATTTCCATCAGGCAGATCATCACGCCATTGATCGCGAGCACGTAACCCAGCAGGGATGCCGGATTCCCACTCTTCTCGAAGTGCAGGGTGAAGGTCGTGTTCGTCTGCCGGAACATGAACGCCACGGCCACGCACGAGATGAACAGCACGAGGAAGGGGCGATTCCCCCGAATGGACGCCAGCGCGTGGCTCCACCCGCTGGTATGCCGGCAGGAACGCGTCCCCCGGGGCAGGAAGAACAATGCCACCACGCCAAAGAAGGCGCTCGAGATCGCATCCCCGGCGAACAGCCAGAAGATGGACCGCTCTACGACAAAACCAGCCACGGCCGGTCCGAAGGCCCACGCCAGGTTCACCACGAAGCGCTGCACGGCAAACGCCGCCAGCCGGTGCTCGCTCGGCACAATGTCCTGCACCAGCGCCACGCTCGCTGGTCCGCCGGCTTCACCAGTGAATCCCGCCAGCAGCGTGAGCAGCACCAGCCAGTGCAACTGCTCCGCCTGCGAGAGCAACAGCATGCACGCCGCGCCCAGGAGGCCAGCGGCAGCCATCGTCACATTTCTGCCAAAGCGGTCTGCCACCCAGCCGCCTACCAGGGACGCGCAAAAGCTGCCCGCGGAGTAGGCCGCCACGGTCCACCCTGCCTGGATCGGCGTGAAGCCACGCTTGGTCATCACCCACGTCAGGAAGGGCACCACGAACACACCGAACCTGGTGACGAATGTGGCCCCCATCAGCACCCAGTAGGAGACTGGCAGGAGACGTATACTTTCTCTGAATGAGGGAGGCATGGGCGCGGTAACGTGGCGTTGGTCGTTGAACGAGGAGGCGGGAGAGGGGCGGCAACGAGCAGGCCACAAAAAAGCCCGCTCACGGTGGTGGCGGGCTTCGCAAAGGAGATGGAGAAAACGAAAATAGTTCTTCGATCATCCAGCCTTGGACCCGCCGCGCGCAAACTTGCGACCACCGACGTAAATTCGGTGTTCAGGCTTGGCGCAGAGCTGGAGGGACCAGGTCATCAATTGCGAAAGGGGTAAGCGGAAGATTAAGACGACACGAAAATTTGTCAACTGGATGCTGAATTGGCCGCCACTGGAGACGCTCAGTTCACCTGCTTGAGCTTGGCGATGGAGTCCAGTTTTCTGAAGAAGTCCACGCCCTTCTTCGCCTCGACTGCTTCCACGAGTTTCTCCAGATCTTCCACCTTCAGCGCGGCGTGCTTTTTCTTGAGTCGCTTGTAGAAATCCGCCGTGCTGGCCATGGCTGCCTCCACCACTTCATCGCCGTACTGATCCTTCAGAGACGCTTCCGTGCCTCCCGCGATGTAGGCCTGCAGCAGCGGCATGCGATCGTCGGGCGCCACCTGGTTGCAGGCCTCGCTCCATTGTAAGATCTCTGCCGGAATGGTCAGCGACACGAAAGGGGACTGGTCCGCGTAGAGGACCACGCCGCCGGCGGCCGCTGCGCCCTCTTCCGAGAGCGGATCCTGACGATACTTCTTCAGCGCCTCCTCTGCCACGGTGCGCAGATACGGTTCTGAAAGCGCCATGCGCACCTTTTTCACCCACTTCACGCTCTCCGCTTCGCCCTCCTCCTTGAGGTCTGCCGGATAGGTGTAGCGCACCTTCACGATGTAGTTCCCTACTACGGTGACTCCCATCCGGGAGCGAACCGGCGTGGAAATTTTCGTCTCACCTTTTGTCTCGTGGAGCTCATAAGAAAGTGGCACCTCCACGAAGACGGTCTTCTCGTTTTCATTCGGCGCAGTAGGAACCTTCCAGGATGCTCCCTCGCCGATCTCCACCTTCGAATAGGTGCCCTGCGTTTCCATCCCTTTAATCTCACCCAGTGCCGCTCCTGCTTCATCACTGGTCACCTTGAGTTTCTCCTCTTCGCTTCCGTGAGGCTGTTTGCAAGGATACACATAAATTGCTGCCCGGACCCGTCCATCCTCATTGAGGTAGCGCACGGTCACTCCCAAAGCCGGGTCTTCGTAGCGATGTCCGCCCTCCATGGTGAGAGACCCGAGCTTCTGGGGAAACTGAATGCCAGACTCGTCATGCTTCCAGGGCCTGCCATTCGCAGGCTTGGGGATTTCTTTCGAACCCTCTGGCGAATTCTTCACCTCCGCCGCGGCGCAGCAGAGAAATGGCATCAAAACAAGTGCTGACAATCGGAGCATGATGGCGCGGATGCTACCACACGCCGGTTCAGGTACCCAAGCATCACTTTTGCCGCATGGTGCTGATTGCGTTTTTGCTTACGCATACCCGCACGTGCACAGCAGGCACTCCTACTTCCAGAGGTCCCACGCCACGATCTCCGTATCACTGCGGGCATACACCGCATCCTTCGTGAAGGCTGGATGCGCCCACGTCTTGCCGACAACCTGGTGGCGCGTGATCTCCTCCATCTTCTCCGGGGTGAACCGCGCAAAGATGAGCTCGCCATTCGCATTCAAGCCGCAGGCGATGTTGTTCTTCTCATCCGCCCACACGAGGCTGATCTGCGGGTTCCTATCCTTCGGTGTCAGCTGATGCTCATCCTTCCACTGGATGGAGCCGTCGCTGAGCTTGAAACAGATCACGCCCTGCGCCTTGGTCAGGAGATAGACATAGCCATCCTTGTACAGCGGCTGGCTCATGAGTCCGCAGAGCGTCTTTTCATCGCTCCACGCCAGGCTCACATCTTCGGGGCCGCTTCCCAGCTTGAGCGCCCGCGTACCGTGCCAGTAGCCTGACACGAGCAGGATGCCCTCGTGATAGATGGGCTGCGCAATGGAGACGCCATAGGTGATGTCATAGGGGAACTTCCAGTACTCCTGCCCATCCTTCGGAGACATGCCTGTGATGTTCTGCGGTCCCCACTGGATGAGCATCGGCCCTGAGGGCGCATCGAACACCACCGGGGTGCAGTAGCCAGCCTTGTCACTCCCACCGCGCCAGCGCAGCTTTCCAGTGGCGGACTCCAGGGCGATGATGCTTCCCTTCGGCTCCGCACCACAGTGCAGCAGCACCGCGCCCTCCCAAAGGTAGGGAGACGCCGCGAATCCCCACGTGGGAATCACGGCGTTGTGTTCCTTCACGAGGTCCACCTGCCATACAACCTTGCCAGTGGCAGCATCCAGACAGGCAGTGATGCCCGTGGTGCCAAGCGTGTACGCCTTGCCTTCGTGGATTACCACGCTCGCACGTGGCCCATTGCCGTAATCGATCGAACCATAGGTGACGGGATAGCGGTGTTCCCAGATGGTCTTCCCCGTCGCTTCATCGAGACATAACACCCGCTCGGACTCGGGTTGCTTCTCGCGATCCATCACATACACGCGACCGCCACTCACGGTCACGCCTCCGTAGCCACCGCCGATCTTCACGCTCCAGCGTTGCTGGGGATGGATACCCGCAAGGTCCTTGGGAAGGGCAGGGGTGTTCCAGGCGCCATCCCCGCGCGGTCCGCGAAAGCGCGGCCACTCGTGGGTGGTTGCGTTTGCCTGGGCGCAGGCTTCCGCGGCGAGGACGAGCAGGGCAAGGGCGACACACTTCATCGCGCAAGAATACGTGTCCAAACCGGGCAGGTCTGGCGCTTTTTTCGTCGCGGATGCTGACTGTTTTCGTCAAGATGCGGCAGCACCCATTTCCGCAGCCCCGATTCTCTTCTCATGAACCGACGCTTCTTTCTCACGCTGCAGACCGTGCTATTGATGGGCACCTACTCTGTACTGCCCGCCCAGACCCAGCAGCCCGCGCGCTACGATGTGCTGGTCTATGGCGGCACACCGGCTGGGCTCGCCGCCGCCTGTGCAGCGGCAGATGAAGGCCGCAGTGTCGTGCTCGTGGAACCCTTCTCCTTCGTAGGCGGTCTGGTAACGAACGGCCTAAGCCACACGGATTTCCGATCCCTGGAGTGCCACTCGGGCTTCTGGTGGGACTTCACCCAGCGCGTATATGCCCACTATGTGAAGGAATATGGCAAGGACTCCGAGCAGGCGAAGCTGAGCTTCCACGGCCAATTCGGCGAGCCAAAGGTAAACCAGCAGGTCTTCGAAACCATGCTGGCGGAGCGCAAAGGCGTGACCGTGCTGACAAGGCACAGCCTCGTGAATGTGGCCAGCACACGCAGCATGCCCTCGCGCATCATCTCCGCGGTGTTTCGCAAGGAAGGCGGAGCGCAGGTCACGCTCGCGGCAGGCATGTTCATTGATGCCTCGTACGAAGGGGACCTGATGGCGAAAGCGGGCGTGGAATACACCGTGGGGCGCGAAGACGAAGCAAAGTATGGCGAATCACTCGCGAAGAACGTCCCCGCGGGCGGGGACAAGCAGGTGCAGGGCTACAACTTCCGCTGGTGCATGACCCTCGATCCGGCCAACAAGCTACCTGCGACCAAACCCGAAGGTTATAAGCGCGAGGACTTCCTGCCCGTGCTGGATCTCTACAAGAACAAGAAGCTTACCCATGTCTTCGGCGTGGCCATCACCACCGGCCTGGAAGTGCCCGACAGCATGGGCGCCAAGACCTCCAAGGCCATCTATAAGGTCCAGCCACCGTTCCTGCCGAATGACAAGACAGACATCAATGACATGTCCCATGGCCTGGTGCGCCTCTCCATGCCGGACATCAATGATGGCTACCCTGATGCGAGCGATGAGGAGCGCTCGAAGATCGTGCAACAGCACCTCACGTACGCCCTCGGTCTGCTCTACTTCCTGCAGAACGATCCCGACGTTCCTGCCGATGTCCGCGAAGACGCCCACCGCTGGGGCTTTCCCAAGGATGAGTTCGCAAACCACAACCACCTGCCGGAGCAGCTCTACGTACGCGAAGCCCGCCGCATGGTGGGCACGCACATCTTCACGCAGAACGACACCGCCTTCGGTCCGGATGACGTACGCATTCCTCTTAAAGAAGACAGCATTGCCATCGGTGACTACTCGCACAACTGTCATGGCACCGGTCGCGAAGGCACACGCTTCAACGGCAAGCACACCGGTGAGTTCTACCAGCGCGCCGCTCCGTATCAGGTTCCGTATGGCACGTTGGTTCCCTTAAGAGTAACCAATCTCCTCGTTCCCGTCGCGGCCTCCTCCAGCCATGTGGGTTTCTGCGCACTGCGCCTGGAGCCCATCTGGACCCAAATGGGCCACGCAGCCGGCTTCGCCGCGCATCTTGCGTTGAAGGGAGATGTCGGCTCCGTGCAGAAGGTGGACGTGAAGGCCCTGCAGCGCCTGCTGCACACGCATGGCGCCGCGACCATCTATGTGAATGACGTTCCGCAGAACTCGCCTGACTACGCTGCGGTCCAGTGGATGGGCATGCTGGGCGGCCTGCATGGTTTCCACAAATCCGAAGGCGAGAACAAGCCCCTGTGGCAATCGCTCTTCGGTCAGTATGCGAAGGCATATCCGCTGCATGAAGCCGGGTTGGATACGCCGGTCGATGAGGCGTTGCTGGGGCGATGGACCGCGTTGCTGCCAGAGAGCGTGCGCAGCAAGGCTGGGAGTCTTGCGTTGAAAGCAGATGGCAAAACCTCTCGCGGCGATGTCATCCGTGCGTGGTACAAGCTCTCGGCCGAGTAGTACAAAAAGCTGGGGCAGCTCGCTGCACAAAGTCGAAACCTGGCCGCATCGCGCCCTGAAGGGGCGCAGGAGCCCAGCCCAGGGTTGGGAGCCCTGGCGACCGACACCCTGGGTGGCGTATCAGGATGTATTCGACTCTGAAAGAGTCGCGGAGTCGTCAAACAGTCCCTGTGGTATTGCAGACCATTTCGCCGCGCTCCTCCACCCTTTCAGGGTGGCATGGATTTCGCACCCTACCCAGAGTGTCGGTCGCTGAGACTCCCTAACTCTGGGCTGGGCTCCTGCTGCCCTTCAGGCAGCAACTTCGGTATGCAGCAGGAATAACATACCGACCCTCACCGTCCTACCGCCGCACCGCTCACCGTCGCACCGGCCTACCCCTTCACCCGCACCGCATAGTTGTAATTCCCCGCCTTCTCATCCGCCTTCAGCGAGACCAGTCCTCTCCGCTGCGCTTCTTCCAAGAGGGCATTAAACGACTTGAAGCCAAACGCGCGCTCATTGAAGCCGGGATCGCGCCGCTTCAGCGCCTGCTTAATCATAGAGCCCCAAATGGGATCATCCGAGTCGCGCTCCTCCGCCAGCAACTCAATCGTCTCGCTGAGCTTCTGCAGTGCATCCTCGGGATCCAGCTTCTTCACCGCAGGTCCATGCTCATGCTCCTTCGGTGCTGCTGCAGGGTCCTTGGCATCCTTTTCCTTCGCAGGCTTCCGCACTTTGGAGGCTTCCTTGCGCACGAGGTCATCGTAATAGATGAACTCATCGCAGTTCGAGATGAAGAGATTCGCTGTGGAGTTCTTCACGCCCATGCCAATCACCTTCTTGGCATTCTCGCGCAGCTTGCTCACCAGCGGTGAGAAGTCGGAGTCACCGCTCACGATGACAAACGTGTCCACGTGGCTCTTCGTGTAGCAGAGGTCCAGAGCATCCACCACCATGCGGATGTCCGCGGAGTTCTTCCCAGACTGCCGGAGATGCGGCACTTCAATCATTTCAAACGCCGTCTCGTGCAGGCTGCGCTTGAATTCCTTGTACCGTTCCCAGTCGCAATACGCCTTCTTTGTCACGATGTGTCCCTTGAGCAGAAGCCGCTCGAGCACCTTCTGGATGTCGAACTTGGGATACCGCGCTTCCTGGATGCCGATGACGATGTTCTCCAGATCGAGATACACCGCCATCGTGGCGTTGGTGTCTGTGGCAGTCATGATTTAGGTAAATACACCCTATCACAAAATGCCAGAGGGTGACAGGAAGAATCCTTCACCCCCTTGCCAGCTCACGCCGGCACCGCTTCACCTCCGCCGGGCAGCTTTGCCTTCTCTTCTTCGCCCTTCCCCTTCTTGCCGCGCTTCAGCCAGGCCTGGAAACGCTCCATGTAGATGTAAAACACGGGGGTGATGTACAGCGTGAGAAGCTGGGACAGCAGCAGGCCACCCACGACCGCCAGACCAAGGGAGCGTCGTGATTCGGCGCCGGCGCCGATGCCAAGGGCGATCGGCAGCGCGCCCATCAACGCGGCAAACGTGGTCATCATGATCGGGCGAAAGCGCACCAGGCACGCCTGGTAGATTGCGTCCGCCGGGCTCTTGCCTTCGTTGCGCTGGGCTTCCAGTGCGAAGTCGATCATCATAATGGCGTTTTTCTTCACAATACCGATCAGCATCAGAATGCCGACGAAGCCATACACGTTCAGCTCATACCCGAAGATCAACAGCGTGAGCAGTGCACCCACGCCCGCGGAGGGCAGGCCGGAAAGAATCGTGATGGGGTGGATGAAGCTCTCGTACAGGATGCCCAGCACGAGGTAGATCAGAAGCACCGCCATCACCAGCAACAGGCCCAATCCTTGCAGCGAGTTCTGGAAGGCCTGCGCCTCTCCCTGGAAACTCGTAGTCACTGTGATGGGAAGCTGACCCTGCACCGCATCTTGGATGGAGTTCACCGCATCGCCCAGGGACACCCCGGGCTTCGTCGCGAAGGAGATTGTCACGGAGGGAAGCTGGCCCGCGTGATTCACCGTGAGCGGACCCACCGTGCGGCGAATCTCCGCCACAGAACCGAGCGGCACGAGGTCGCCATTGCCACCACGGATATACAGCATGGAGAGCGCCTCGGGATCGGCGCGATACTTCGGATCCACTTCCATGATCACGTAGTACTGATTGCTCGGAGTGAAGATGGAGGAGATCTGGCGGGAGCCGTACGCGTTGTAGAGCGCCGTCTCGATCTGGTTGGCGGTGAGCCCCACGGTGGAAGCCTTGTCGCGATTCACCTTCACGAAGATCTGAGGGCTGGTGATCTGCAGGTCGCTCGTCACATCTGTGAGACCCGGGAGCCCGCCCATCAGCTTTTCGATTTTGGGCGCCACGGCAAAGAGCTCTTCAATGTCCGGACTCGAAAGGGTGAACTGGTACGGGCTCTTGCTGGCACGACCGCCGATGCGGATCGCCGCAGGCACGGACGCATAAGCCCGGATGCCGGGGACCTTGGCGAATTGCGGACGCATTTGATCCACAATCTCCGCAGCGGAGGGACGCTCCTTGCGAGGCTTGAGCTGGATGAAGATACGGCCGCTGTTCCCAGTGGAACTGGATCCGCTCGCGCCCACCGAGGAGCTGTAAGCCTGAATGTACGGATTCTTCTCCACAATGTCCGCGAGCGCCTGCTGGTGCCGCACCATGGAGTCGTAAGAGGCATCCTGTGCCCCTTCCGTGCTCACCATGATCTGACCAATGTCTTCCGGCGGAATGAACCCCTTGGGCAGGTGCAGGAAGAGCCATCCGGTAATGGCAACAGTGCCGAGTGTCAGCAGCATCATGGTGACACGATGCTTCAGGGAGAATCTCAGCGTGTGGTCATAGACGTCCCGCATCCCATCGAAGAACTTCTCGGACATCCGGAAGAGCCTTCCCGGTTTCTTTTCCTGATGGTGCGCCTTCAGGAAACGGCTGCACAGCATCGGTGTCAGCGTCAGCGAGACAAAGCCTGAAACCAGAATCGCCACAGCAATGGTCACAGCGAATTCATTGAGCAATCTTCCCAGGATGCCTCCCATGAAGAGCACCGGCAGAAACACGGCGGCGAGGGAGATGGTCATGGAGATGACGGTGAACCCGATCTCGCGAGATCCCTTCAGCGCAGCGTCCCACACCTTCTCGCCATTCTCCACATGCCGCACGATGTTCTCCAGCACCACGATGGCATCATCCACGATGAAGCCCACGCTCAAGGTCAGCGCCATGAGTGAGAGGTTGTTGATGCTGAAACCGAGCAGGTACATCACGCCAAACGTCCCCACGATGGAGAGTGGAATGGCGATGCTGGGAATGACCGTGGCCGTCAGGTTTCTGAGGAAGAGGAAGATCACCATCACCACCAGTCCGATGGTCAGCAGCAGCGTGAGCTGCACGTCATGCACGGACTCGCGGATGGTCTGCGCGCGGTCGGTGAGAATCTTCACCTGAACGGCTGCAGGAAGCTGGGCGTTGATGGACGGCAGCAGTTTCTTGATGTCATCCACCACCTGCACCGTGTTGGTGCCCGGCTGGCGCTGCACCGTGAGCACGATGGCGCGCTCCGTTCCGAACCAGCTCGCCACCTTGTCGTTCTCCACACTGTCCGACACCAGGGCCACCTGATCCAACCGCACTGGAGCGCCATCGCGATAGGCCACAATGATCGGCCGGAACTGCTTGGCATCCTCCAACTGGCCACTCGTCTGCACCGTGAAGTTCTGGTCACGCCCTTGCAATGTACCCGTAGGCAGGTTGCTGTTCCCCTGCGAGATGGCGTTGCGCACTTCATCGAAGCTGATGCCTCGCGAGGCCAGCTTCAGCGGATCCACCTGCACGCGCACGGCATACTTCTGAGCTCCGCGCACTTCCACCTGCGCCACACCTTCCACCATGGAGATGCGCTGGGCGATGGCGGTCTCCGCATATTCATCCACCTCGGAGAGAGGCAGCGTGGGCGATACCAGTGACAAATAGAGAATCGGGAAGTCCGCCGGGTTCACCTTGCGGAAGGACGGTGGATTCGGCATGTCCGCTGGCAAATTTCGCAGGGCGCTGGAGATGGCGGTCTGCACATCCAGCGCGGCGCCATCGATATCGCGATCGAGTTTGAACTGGATGGTTATCGACGTGCTGCCGAGCGCACTGACCGAGGTCATCGAGTCGATCCCCGCGATCGTGGAGAATTGTTTCTCCAAAGGCGTGGCCACAGAAGATGCCATCGTTTCCGGACTGGCACCGGGCAGGCTCGCGCTCACCGAGATCGTGGGGAAGTCCACATTCGGCAGGTCATTGACCGGCAGCTTGAAATACGCGAGCAGGCCAAAGCCCAGTAGGCCGATCATGACCAGCGAGGTCATCACAGGGCGGCGGATGCAGAGTTCCGGGATGGTCATGGCGTGCGAAAGAGAAGATTGCTGGGGCCTGCAAAGATCAGGGCACGGTATTCGCCACCTGCTTGCCCGCGGCTTCGGCGGGAGGGACCTCGCCACCGACGGGCGGTTTGAGTTCCACCTTGGCGCCGGGGAAGAGGCGCAGGTGTCCATCGACCACCACGGTCTCGCCGGGATTGAGCCCCTTCTGGATCACGCTCTCATCGCCAACCGTGCGTTCCACCACCACATCACGGACTTCGACCGTCTTGTCCGGCTTCACAACAAACACATAGGGTCCCTTCTGCCCGGTCTGCACGGCCACCGCCGGCGTCACAATGGCATCCTTCTGCGTGGAGAGCGTCAGCATCACCTCGCCGAACTGGCCCGGCCAGAGGGTGAAGTCCTTGTTCGGGAAGGCCGCCTTCAGTTCAATGGTGCCCGTGGCAGGCTTCACCGCATTGTCCACAAAGGTGAGCTCACCGGAGGTCTGCGTGGCCCCGTTGCCACTGAGCGTGATGCCCGCCTTGAGCGGTCCTTTTGCCATCTCTTTCGAAATCACGCCGAGATATTGCTCCGGCACGGAGAACACCACTTCAATCGGCTGGAGTTGGTTGATCACCACCAGTTCCGTGTCATCCGCCTTGATGACGTTGCCCGCATCCACCACGCGACGTCCCACGCGGCCCGCCATGGGCGAGTAGATGGTGCAATAGGAGAGCTGCAGCTCCGCCGCTTCCACCGATGCCTTCTCCGCCTCGGCATTGGCCTGGGCCACCTTGAGGTCGCTTTGCACCTGGTCGAGCTGCTCCTTCGCCACGGCACCGGACTTTTGCAGCGCCACGTAGCGATCCGCCTGCTTCTGCGCGAGGGCGAGCTGCGTGCCCACCTGGTTCTGCTTGGCCTTCGCCTGTGCGAGCGCCACTTGGAAGGGCTTCGGGTCGAGCGTTACCAGCAGGTCACCCTGCTTTACGAACTGTCCTTCCTTATAATGGATCTCCGCGATCTGGCCGGACACGCGCGGCTTCAAGGAGACCGTGGAAAAGGCCCGCACATTCCCGATGCCAGGGAGCATCACCGGCATGTCCTTCTTCACCACCTCCGCCACCGTGACGGGCACCGCTCCGCCACCACCTCCGCCTCCTTTGCCACCACCGCCCTTCTGGGCGCCTTCCGGCGATTTCGAGCACGCGGCGAGCGTCAGGGATATGACGCATCCCGCGAGTGCGATCAGGCGATGGTGGACTGGGGGGAACATGAAAAAGCTGCCTTTCTTGGACCTGTTGAAGTTGGTTTCTATTCGCGCTGCCCCCGCCGTGTGATTCGAAGGGTGGGTGAGGGATGGCCGGTACGGAATCAAGTACGGGCCACCTCCACAGGCTGGCAGGGTTGGAAGACCTCACGCAGCGTCTTCATGGCGGTCACGATGGCCGAGCGCTGGGGCTCGCCGAGATGCTCGACCTTGTGGGAGAGGAAAGAACGGGCGTGCGTGAGGATCGCCTCATGCTTCGCCCGGCCAGCGGGACTGAGGGTCAGGGAAATCTTGCGCCGGTCCGTGGGGTCCGGACGGCGGATGGCAAACCGCGCGGCGACCAGCCCCTCCACCAGCTTCGAGGCGGCGGGCAGGCTCTGGCCCAGGAAGTTCGCCACATCGGAGAGCATCGCTCCTTCATTTCGCCCGATGAAAGCCAAGGCACGGAACTGGGGCATGGAGAGCTCCGGCGCACGATGCCCGCGCACCTCTGCCCGCATGGCACGCATGACCATGGGCACCACCTCGAGCAACTCGGCGGCGCAGTCCTGGGGCATGGCGGGATTTCCTTCCATCTGGCAATAGTGTCGGACGTTAACTAATCGGATCTGTGAAATTGGACGAACCGCCGGAACGAATTGTTCAGGCCATTGCAGCCGGACAGCCGGATGGATACGCAGTTAACTCAGCAGGAATGACATGCATCCACTGCTAAAGAAATTGCTTGGCTCTACGCCGAGGTTTCGCCCAGCCCCGAATTTGCGAACCTCAATTCGCAGCCGGAGCCGGGGGCGGCGTCACCGCCCGGATGACCACCTTGTCGATGCGGTGGCGATCCATGTCCACCACCTCGAAGCGGTGTCCAGCATGCTCGAACCCCTCGCCCTCCTTGGGCAGGTGGCCCATGCGATGGATCACGTAGCCAGCCAGCGTGCGGTACTCGCTGTCTTCGATTTCCACGGCAGGCAGCTCGAAACCAATCGCCTGCGCCACTTCCTCCACGTCCATGCGCGCATCGGCAATCCAGGAGCCGTCGGACTGTTTCCGGATCTGGGCGTCATCCGCTTCCAGCGTATCAGGCATCGCGCCCATCACGGCTTCCACCATGTCGTTCAAGGTAATAAGGCCTGATACACCACCAAACTCATCGACCACCAAAGCGAGATGACGGCGGAGTTTGCGGAACTCCTCGATGATGCGCGGGCAGCGCATGCCCTCCGGCACGAAGATGGGCTGGAGCAACAGGGCTTCCAGATCCGTCTTGGCATCGCCACTGTGCAAGTTCGCCCAGAGAGACTTCACCGAGAGCATGCCCAGCACATTGTCACGCACCTTGCGATGCACAGGAAAATAGGAGTGGCCGCTCTCGGCGATTTTCCGGAAGTTGTCTTCATTGGAGTCGCTCAGATCAATCCACACGATCTGGTTCTTCGGCGTCATCACATCTGCCGCGACGAGATCATCCAGTTCGAGCACGCCCTCCACCATGCGCTGCTCGCCGGGCTTGAAGACACCGGACAGCGTGCCCTGATGGATCATGGCGCGGATTTCCTCCTCGGAAACGCCGGGTTCCACAGCGCCCTTCGCCCCGAGCAGGCGGGCGATGACCTCGCTCGACTTGTCCAGCAGATGGACCATGGGCGAGGTCCATTTCGAAAGCAGGTTCATGGGCGGCGCCAGACGCGCCGCCGAGCCCTCCGGCGACTGGATGGCGAGGCGCTTCGGCACCAACTCCCCGATGACCACGGAAAGGTAGGTAATGCCGCTCACCACGATGACCGTGGCGAGGGTGGTGGCCCATTCATTCAACCACGGCACCTGCTGGAGCACCGGCGCGAGCTTCGCAATCAGCGCCGCACCGGACATGGCGCCGGCCAAGGTGCCCACGAGGGTGATGCCCACCTGCACCGTGGACAGGAAAGTGCCGGGATTCTCCGCGAGCTGGAGCGCCGTCACGGCCCCTTTGTTCCCTTCCTTGGCCAGCACCTGCAGGCGCGCCCGGCGGGAGGAGACGACGGCGATCTCCGCCATGGCGAACACGCCATTGGCAAGGAGAAGCACAAACAGGACGGCGAGTTCAAAGGCGATGACAGTCATGAGATGAGGCAGACAGGAAGGAAACTCTTCCCGGCGCCCTCGTTAGACAGCGCCGGGCACAAAATGTTGGCCTGCCGGGATCCAAAAATCCCGGCAGCGCTTGATGGAGAACGTTTTGGGCCAAATGCCCAGACTTCGCCCTAGCTCCGGCGCAGGAGCGACTTGCCGGTCATTTCGGCAGGCTGCGGCACGCCCAGCATTTCCAGCAGGGTGGGGGCCACGTCCGCCAGTTTGCCATCATTCACCGAGAAGAGGTGGGCGTCCTTGGCCACATACACGCCGTGCACCAGATTGGTGGTGTGGGCGGTGTGCGGCGTGCCATCTGGATTGCGCATCGTTTCGCAGTTGCCGTGGTCGGCGGTGATGAAAAGTTTGCCGCCCAGCGCGAGGGTCTTCTCCACGAGAAGCTGCACGCCAAGGTCGATGGTCTCTACCGCATGGATACCGGCCTCCACCACGCCTGTGTGGCCCACCATGTCCGGATTGGCAAAGTTCACGATGACGAGATCGTAGTTCTCCAGTCGGCGGTACACTTCGAAGGCCACGTCCGGTCCGCTCATTTGCGGCTTCTTGTCATACGTGGGCACTTCCTTCGGGCTGATGGCGAGGTAGCGGTCTTCACCCGGGAAGGGCGTTTCCACACCACCGTTGAAGAAGAAGGTCACGTGCGGGTACTTCTCCGTTTCCGCGGAGCGGAGCTGCTTCAGCCCGGCGGCAGACACCACCTGGCCGAGGATGTTATTCATGCTCTCTGCCGTGAACACCACCTTCACGCCGAACGCCTCATAGGTGGCATCATATTCGGTGAGGGTGTAGTACTCCACCTTCGGCTGGACCTCGCGGTCGAAGCCCTTGAAGTCGGGATCGAGGAAGGCCACGGAAAGCTGGCGCGCGCGGTCTGCGCGGAAGTTGAACCAGAAGATCACATCGCCATCGCGCACTCGTTGTTCATTCGCGTGGCTGAAAATGAGCGGCGGCAGGAATTCATCGCCGCGCGTTTCAGTGGCGTATGTCTGCTGGATGGCTTCGCTCGGCTTGTTCGTCTTCACCTCGCCGCGACCCAGCACGATGGCATCCCACGCGAGCTTGTTGCGCTCCCAGCGTGTGTCGCGGTCCATGGCGAAGTAGCGACCGATGACGGTGGCGATGTTCGCGCCACTGGCTGCGAGATCTGTTTCCAGCTTGGCAAGGTAACCCGCGCCACCCTTCGGCGAAGTGTCACGGCCGTCCGTGATGGCGTGCACCATGATGTCATTCACCCCGGCGGCCTTCGCGGCATTGCAGAGGGCCACGAGATGATCCTGATGGGAATGCACCCCGCCATCGCTCACCAGGCCGAGGAAGTGAATGCGCTTGCCCTGTGCCTTGCTCAGCGCGTCCTGCAGCACGGGATTCTTCGCCAGTTCACCTTCACGGATGGCTTTGTTGATGCGGGTGAGATCCTGGTACACCACGCGGCCCGCACCCAGGTTCAGGTGGCCTACTTCGCTGTTGCCCATCTGGCCGTCCGGCAGACCCACGTCCTCACCACTGCCGCTGACCTTGCCCCACGGATAGGTGGCGTACAGGTGATCGTGGAAGGGCGTGCGCGCCAGCAGGGTCGCATCGCCATTGTCCACGGCCTTGGCTTTGCCGCCGGGATTGATTCCCCAGCCATCGCGGATGATCAGAACAACAGGTTTCTTGGGCATGGTGATATGAAAAGGGTTACGGTCGCCGTGCGATCCTCGTGAGGGAGGTGGCGAGCTGTTTCCATGCCTGCAAAGAGCCCGGAATCAAGGGGAACAGCAGAGAGACAGGGAACTCCCCGCCCACGATACAAGACCCCGTGGTTGCCCCGATCGAATGTGGCACTACACTTCATCATGCCAGAAGGTCCGGGCAAGAAGACGAACGCTGCGGTGACATGGAGCGTCATCGTCTCCTTCATCTTGGTGGCTTACATGCTCTCTCCAGGGTTGTATTGGGCGGGCCACGCACGCTGGGGATGGAAGGCCACCCCACTCTCCGTGAAGACCTACAGTACCCTCTATTACCCCCTGGTTCGCCTCGCACAGGGCTTCGCACCCGCAGGCAGATTCTACGACTGGTACTTCAAGTGGTGCTCGGGAGAGAAACCCAAGATTTCACCCTGATTTTCAAAGGGCGACACCACCTGCGCGCACTTCTCAACGGAGGAGCGGCACATCCCGCCATTTTTTCCCTCGCCAAGCGGGACCACCCGTGTATTCTGCGCGCCCCTTTTTCCACAACACGCGATGGCGGACAACAGCACCCAGAAGAACATCCTCCGGCTTGGACTGCCCAAAGGCAGCCTCCAAGAGCCGACCTTGGACCTCTTCAACCGTTCCGGGTACAACATCATCGTCAACAGCCGCTCCTACCGCCCCAGCGTGGACGATCCAGAGCTGGAAATCCGCCTGCTGCGCGCCCAGGAAATCGGCCGCTATGTGGACCATGGGTTCCTCGACTGCGGGATCACCGGCAGGGACTGGATTGCAGAGAATGCCGCTGATGTTGAGGTAATTACGGACCTGCGCTACAGCAAGGCCACCTCCATGCCCACCCGCTGGGTGCTGGTCGTTCCCGAGGATTCGCCCATCAAGACTGTCAAGGATTTGCAGGGCAAGCGCATCGCGACGGAGGCCATCGGCCTGACCCGCGCCTACCTCGACCGCAACGGCGTAGAAGCCGAGCTCGAATTCTCCTGGGGCGCCACGGAAGTGAAGGTCCCCGAAATGGTGGATGCCATTGTGGACATCACCGAGACCGGTTCCTCCCTGCGCGCGAACAAGTTGCGCATCGTGGACACGCTGATGGAGAGCTACCCGCAATTCGTCAGCAGCAAGCCGGCGTACGCGGACTCCTGGAAGCGTGAGAAAATGCAGCGTCTCGCGATGCTGCTGAACGGCGCCCTCGAGGCCCGCTACAAGGTCGGCGTGAAGATGAACCTGCCGGAGCACAAGCTGGAGAACATGCTCCACGCGCTTCCTTCCCTGCGCCGTCCCACCATCTCCCAGCTCGCCGGCGGAGGTTGGGTGGCCATCGAGACCATCATTGACGAATCGGTGGTCCGTGAAATCATCCCCCAGCTCAAGGCGCTCGGCGCAGAGGGCATCATCGAATACCCTCTGAACAAGGTCGTGCACTGACCTGCACATCCCTTTTCTTCTAACCAAACCAAAGACAAACACGAAACATGGGCTCGCTCAAGAAGCGTCGTAAGACGAAAATCAACAAACACAAACGCAAGAAGCGCATGAAGGCCAACCGCCACAAGAAGCGCTTGCGTTACAAGGCGTAGCCCGCCTGGGACGCACGCTTTTGCTGCAGTCCCGCGTGTTGCCCTCCCGACAGCTTTTCTTCAAAGCGTGCTGCCTCGCTGCGGGCGGCACGCTTTGTTGTGCCTGGATGAAACTGGCACCAGCCACTATTCCGGCGCATCAACTTGGTCGATTCACTCGGACCAACTGGCTTCGCATTCCCTCCACCGCACAAACGGCGTCACGGACTCGTTGAGCTTGGCCAGAAAAATCGGCGTCCACGGTGCAGACAACGATACCTGCATGATTGGGGTGCCGGCGGTGTAGTAAAATGAAGTCGCGACGGTTCAGGGTAACTACAATTCGTCCGACATTGGTCGCGTAGTCTAGGACTTCTTCGTCTGGAATCGCCTGATTTGCCTGGCCCGCATCATGCGAAGTCAGCACATCATGACCAAGCGCTCTTAGGTGTTCAACTACCTGCAGCGGGAAGTTTTCGTTCGCATAGAAGGAGGCCATGTTTCAGACCTCATTCTCGGTGATGTCCTTATCGATTTCCTCCTGATGTGAGCGCACATACGCCCACGCTTGGCTGAGATCTTCCGCCCGTAGCGCGGGAAAGGCGCGAAGAATTTCACTCTCGCTCATACCCTGTCGACGAGCAGCTTCCAGCGTCCAGACCGGCACCCGCGTGCGTGCCAGCCGGGCCGAACCCCCGCAAATCCCCGGTTCTTGTTCGATGCCAGGAAAAGCATCCCCAAGATCTGTCACCAGCCATTGCAGCACCAACGCCTTCTCCGCTCGGGAAAGCTTGGGCAGGATCTGGCTTGCCTCTTCGAGCAGGGCCGTGGACATGCAAAAACAGTGCCTCAACTCCACTTGTATGGCAAGCGCCACTATGTATTGCGCGCCCAGCGCACCTACCGCTGAATCCCCAGTGCCCCCAGCAGGCTGCCCACGGTCGCACCATCCAGATTCGGCAGCGCGATGTCTGCATCCGTGAGCGTATGGCGCGGGTGCGTAGTGGCCACGCCCACGACCTTCATGCCAGCGCGCTTGCCGGCTTCGATTCCCACGTAGGCATCTTCGAACACGATGCAATGCTTGGGCTCCCGCTGAATGGACTCGGCTGCTTTCAGGAAGACCTGGGGGTCAGGCTTGCCCATGGTGACATCATCCCCCGTGACCACGCCTGTGAACAGCTCCGTCAGGCCAAGCATCTCCATGATCAGGTCGATGTTGTCCCTCGGTGTGGATGAGCCCACGGCGGCGGGAATGCCAAGGCTCTGCAACTCCTCAAGCAGGTCGCGAACGCCAGGCAGCGCTTCAAGCCCGTCGCGACGCAGGATATCGCGATACAGCTCTTCCTTGTGATTGCCGAGCCGCGTGATGGCTTCCTCGTCGCTCCCAACCGCAAAGCCGAACCACTCCGGGATGATCTGCTGGTTGCGCATGCCAAAGGTACGCTTGAAGAAGTCATCCGGCATGTCACGGCCCAACTCCTCAAAGAGGAGTCCCCAGCTTTCCTCATGCTGGGCATGAGAATCGATGACCACGCCGTCCCAGTCGAAGATGAATCCCAGATGCTGCATGCGGCATGGAGCACGCAGAGGCGCAGGATGCAAGCGCCAGTAGACGGCGGCAGCGCAGCTATTCCGTCACGGCGCCGGCCTGTGGCTCATCCTTTTCCAGTCCGCCTTCTCCTTCCCTAGCCCCCAAGCGACGGCGGAGCACCCCATGCGGCCCAAACAGCCACGCCAGAACAAACAGCCCCGTGCCACTCACCACCACCGCCGCGGCCATGGAACTGCCAATCCACAAGCTCAAGTGCAGACCGAGCACCGCGCTGAGAGCCGCGAAGAGCACGCTGAGCCACAGGCACACGGAGAGCCGGGTGCTGATGAGTTGCGCGGTGGCTCCCGGTAGGATGAGCGTGGCAATCACCAGAATGGCGCCCACGCTTTCAAACGCGGACACAATCACGATGGAAAGCACCGCCATGAGCGCGAGATGGATGAACTTCGGCGGGAATCCCAACGACGCGGACAGGGACGCATCAAACGAACTGACGAGCAGCTCCTTGTAGAACAGCGTGATGAGCAGCACTACGACGATCGCTACGCCTCCCATGACGAGCACCTCCGGCGGTGCGATTTCATTCGCGCCGCGGCTCAGGTAGCTCAGCTCTCCATACAGCACGCAGTCGGTGTCCAGATGCACGCGTGACGCGAAGACATTGATGATCACCACGCCCAGTGCGAACAACGTGCAAAACGTGATGCCAATCGCCGCGTCCGCCTTGATGCGGGAGCGCGTGTGAATGAACTCGATCAATACCGTAGTTAGAAGACCCGCTCCCAGCGCGCCGGCGAACATGATGGGTACCGAAAGGGCACCCGTAAACAGATACGCCACAGCCAGTCCCGGCAGCACGCTGTGACTGATGGCATCTCCTACCAGCGCCATGCGTCGCAGGATCAGATAGTTTCCCACGAGGCCACACGTTGCTGTGACCAGGAAGGCCATGAGCACCATCCAGCCATAGGTATCGATCGAGTCCGTCCATGGCGACACCACCACGCGCTCGAAGTCGAATACTGGAATGAGATTGGTCATGAGGACTTGTACCCAGTGAGTTCCGAGCGCGGTTGCGGTGCGCTCTCTGCATCGCGCACCCCAGGAATTTTGCGACCGTGCGGATCGGTCTGGGGAAAGGCCAGCTTGCGCTCAAGTTCGCGCACCGCATCGGCACCGAGAATGTGCTCAATTTTTTCCGCCTCATCATGCACGTGATCGGACTCGAACTGCATGACGTTTGTGAGATACAGCTCCCACAAGCGGTGATTACGCACGATGGCCTGCGCCTGCTGCCAGCCTTCCGGGGTGAAGTGCACATCGTTACCGCCCGAACTCAGCGTGGCCAGATGTGCGCGCTCCAGTTCCAGCGCGCGATGGCGGCTTTCCTCAAGCGTCTCCCTCCGCAATTGCGCGAGCTCCAGAAGCGACACGGACTCCCCGTGGAACTGGCGGTTTTCCAACACTCGGTGCATGGCCTTGAGTGTGTTCTCCCGCTCCGTGCGCAGGCGGCGTGAGCGCTGCCGCCACAGCCGGATGAGCCAGCCGTGACGCGGACTGAAGAAGAAGGCTGCCATGAAAAACATCGCGCCCGCGAGCACCATGAAGGGACCCGTGGGCAGATTGTTCCCCAGGAACGAGAAGAACGCTCCCAATGCCGCGGTCAGCAGACCAAAAATCGCCGCGTAGATCAGCAGCCGATGCATACGATCCGTGAGCAGATACGCCGTAGCCGCCGGGATGATGAGCATGGCCGAAACGAGCACCACGCCCACCGCCTGCATCGCCGTCACCACCGCAAAGGAGGTGAAAAGCATAAGCGCATGATGCAGCCAGCTCATGGGCAGCCCGAGCGTCTCTCCATACCCCCGATGGAAACTCAGCGTGAGCAATCCCCGATAGCACACAACCAGGAACACGAGTGACACCAGCGTGGTGCCAGACAGCAGCCACAAGTCCCCCTCAGAGATTGCTGCCGCCTGTCCAAAGAAGAACTTGTCCAGCCCGCTTTTGTTCCCTGTGGGCAGCTGTTGGATCATCGAGACCAGGCACAGGCCAATCGCGAAGAACGAGGAAAGCACCAGGCCCAACGCTGTGTCCTGCTTCAGCTTGGTGGTGCGTGTGATGACATTTACCGCCAGCATCGCCACCCCACCCACCAAGGTGGCGCCGATCAGAATCGCCACGGGATCCTTGGTCATGTTCCACATGAAACCGAGAGCCACTCCCGGAAGCACTGCGTGGGATAGGGTGTCCCCAACCAGGGAAAGGCGGCGCACCACGATGAATCCTCCCAGCAGACCACAATTCAACCCCAGCAGCATGCAACCCGCCAGTGCCACGCGCAGGCCATCGTCACGAAAAGTAAAAAATCGCAGTGCCTGCTCCCACGCGTTGGTCTCAGTGACATCCCCAATGCGCGCAGCGTGCGCCGGGCTCGCGAACACCATGACGAGCAGCAGCAACACCAGCGCCGGAATCTTCTTTCCGTGCCGTGCGAAGCTGGATATGACACCCTGATGGTTCATCTCATTCGGCGGGTCAGCCCCGCTCTCCTCTCTCGGTGCGGGCTAGTTCGCTCGTGACGTCGCTCAGGAGGGTAAGCTTGCCGCCGTACGTCTTTTGCAATAGCTCCGCGGTGAATATCTGCTCCGTGGGACCAGTGGCCACCACTCGCATGTTCAGCAGCACCAGCCGGTCGAAATATTCCCGTGCCGTGGTGAGGTCATGATGCACGACAAGAATAGTCTTCCCGCGTGACTTGAGCTCCTGCAGCAGCGCGATGATGGCACGCTCTGTGGCCGCATCCACGCCGGCGAAGGGTTCATCCATGAGATACAAGTCACTCTCCTGTGCCAGCGCCCGCGCGAGGAACACCCGCTGCTGCTGACCACCGCTGAGATTGGAGATCTGCCGTTGGGCAAAGGGCAGCATGGACACCTTGTCGAGCGCTTCCCGCGCCTTCTCACGGTCCTCCTTCCCGGGCCGCTTGAAGAGCCCCAGCCGCCCGTACCTGCCCATGAGCACCACGTCCATGACGTTCACGGGGAAATCCCAGTCCACCTCTTCGCGCTGCGGTACATAGCCCACCCGCTTGCGGGCATCCTTGAAGGACTCCCCGAAGATCTTCACCCAACCGCTCGAGAGCGGCAGCAGCCCCATCACGGCACGGATGAGCGTGCTCTTCCCCGCACCGTTGGGACCGATAAGTCCCACGAGCGAGCCTTCCGGAATCTGCAGGTCCACACCGTAGAGCACCGGCTTCTTCTGATAAGAAACCGTGATGTCGTGAAGCTCCAGTGCTGGGGTCTTGGATTCGCTCATTGAAAGTGTGTTAATGCCTCCAGGAGAAACCTACGAAGGCGCCAAAGTCTTCTGCTGCATCATTCACGCCAACCGCGGCGCCAGCGTCCAAAATGAAATCGTCCGAAACAGCATAAGTGACCCCCGCTTTCGCATACCCCTCCCACGAAGCCTCCTTGCGCGTGGTGGCCACGCTGATGAATTCCACAAAGGATCCCCAGCGCTCCGAAAGCTCATATCCCAGGGTGACGGTGTTGATGAAATCCGCCTCGTAGTCGCCGCGAATCTCATCGTGCACGAAATCCACCTCTGCCATGGCTGCCAAGCTCAAGCCATCGAAGAGGTCCACGGCCACCGGCACGATCAAGCCGCCCTCGACCTTGTCATTGCCAAGATCGTGGCTTGCCGTGGGCACCTTGATGAAAGGCATAATGGCCAAAGCGGAGCTTCCATCGCCTTGATCATTGCCCCACAGGTTCCACTTGAAGCGCACCTGCAGATCGCCAATGCCGCCTTCGTCAACGCCGTCGCCACGCACATGCTCATAGAAGGGCACCACGAGTTGCAGGTCCGTGCTGTTCGTCAGACCCAGCTTGAAGTTGGACTCCGCAAAGGTGAGGCCTTCCACACCGCCATCCTTGGCAAAGCCGAACAACGTCGACTCCACCTGAAAGTGACCCGCATCCACCGAGTACGCGCTCTCGGTGGTGTCCGGGCGATCCGTGCTCATCTCGCGCATGTGTTCGCGTGGCGTGGGATTGAAGAGCGTGTAGCCGGATTTGTCGTGGGGTTCGAAGGCAAGACACACCACCGGGAAGAAAGACAGAGACAAGAGAAAGGCTCTCATGACAAATGCCTACTTCAGCGCCTCCACCACGGTATGCACGTTGCTCTTGATCATGCCGACATAGGTCCCCTGATCGACCTTCTCCCCACCGACCTCCTTCAGTTCTCCCGGAGTGCCCAGGGCGTCTGAGAATAGCTCTCCACCGATCTTCGCACCGCTGTCCTTGCTGATGCGCTCAATGGTGGCGTGGGGGACGGAGGACTCCACAAAGATGGCCTTCACGTTCTTGCTCTTGATGAAGTCCACCGTCTTGGCCACGTCCGCGAGGCCCGCCTCGCTCACCGTGGAGATGCCCTGCACCCCGACGACCTGGAACCCGAAGGCATCGCCGAAGTACGCAAAGGCATCGTGGCTGGTGATGAGCACCCGCGACTCAGGCGGGATCTGCCCCACGCGCTCCTGGCACCATTCAAAGGCTGCCTTGTAGTTCGCCTTGGTGTCCGCACCGCGCTTGGCGTAGTCAGCGGCATTAGCAGGGTCCACTTCGCTCAGGCCCTTCACCGCCACATCCACGCACAGCAGCCACAACCGTGGATCACCCCAGATGTGCGGATCGTAGTGACCGCCGTCTGCATGCTTGCGATTGCCTTCATTGATGGCGGAGGCCAGCTCATACACTTTTCCGCCGTCCTTCTTCGACTTCTCAAAGAGTTCCGCCATGCGTCCTTCCAGCATCAAGCCGTTGTAAAAGATTGCTCCGGCTTCGCGCAGCTTCCGCGCGTCTTCCGCGGTCGGCTTGTACAAGTGTGGATCCACGCCCGGCCCCATCAGTGCCTGCACACGCACGTGATCCCCGCCGATTTCCTTCACCATGTCCGTGATCATGGTCGTGGTGGTCACCACGGTGAGCTTCCCATCGGACTGCTTCGGGGCTGACGGTTTGCACGCTGCCAGCACCAGCCCGGCGAGCGCGGCCAGTGTTGGGAGAAGAGAAGAGTATTTCATGGTGTTAACAGAGTTAGTCCAGACTAACTTTCTTGGCAAGGGCTTAGTTTGTTTCGTTCCTGTTGAACATCGCGTCACTTTCGCCGAAGCTCCTGCCAGCCCCCGAAGAATGCCCGCCGCCCGCAAAACCACTCCAGCCAACGGCCAGTCCCGCGCCAGCGAGGACTGCCTGGAGCAGATCTATAACCTCATCGAAACCAAGGGCTACGCCCGCGTGGTGGACATCGCTCGCAATTTGGGGATTTCCCAGGCCAGCGTGACGAACATGATCCAGAAGCTGGATGCCGAGGGCTGCGTGATCTACGAACGCTACCGCGGTGTCACCCTCACCCCCGAAGGAAAAAAAGTCGGCCAGGCCATCGCCCGCCGCCATGACGTGCTCTCACGCCTGCTCACCGGCTTCGGCCTCGATGCGGAGACCGTGCACCGCGACGTGGAAGGCATGGAGCACCACATGAGCAAGAGCACGCTGAAGGTGCTCACGCTGATTCTTGAGGAGCTCGAGGGGAATGCGGAGCTGCTGAAGAAGCTGAAGCGGCGCATGGATTCCTAGCCCGTGCCGTGCACACCTGCGGAGTGCTAGCGCTCATTGGCGAGTCCTGGAAGAGCCTCCTCCGCGAGCCACTTCCGGATGGTCTCCTTCTCGAAATCGGCGAACTCATGCTTGGTGCCCGCCATCATGCTGAGGTGCATGCTGGCGCCATGGGCAAGAAACTCCTTCGCCGCACGCGGCACCACCCGAAGTAGAGAACTTTTCTCTCCCATCGCGAGATACGCGAATTTCCCGGTGCAATCTGGATACTCGCCCTCGGTGACGTCCCATCCCCCGCCTTCCACCAGGATGAAGATGCCAAAGAAGGACGCAAGCCCCGGCCCTTCGCCAGGTGTCACCTTTAACTTCAGCATCCCGTCGATGGCGTGGGCACCGTTGCTGAATCCAGCGATGATGCTCCGGCGTCGATCCAGATTGGGGATGCGCCGGTGAATCTCCTCAAGCATCGTTCGATGGTATTTCCAGATGGCGGGGAAGTCTCCCACGAGATGGGGTGTCGATGGTTGATTCGCACCGAGCGGGAAGGGCAATCCGACGGTGACGAAATCTCCCTCTGGCAGAAACGGCGTCTGGGGTTTGTTCCCACCGTCACCCCCTTCCAGCCAGACCACGAGCGGATAGGATTTATCCGGGGCATAGTTCGCCGGCAGTTTGATCTCGCAGCTTGATGCCTGGTCGTGTCGGTCGTGTGGAAGCTGGGGAAATGGCAGCGTCAGCGTGCTGCCCGGGAGCAAATCTGCCCCTGAAACAGGGCCGCCTGTCAGCAATAGCAATGGCAACAGCAGCACAGGCAGGGCGAGGACAACGGATCTCTGAGCGAAGGACAAGCACGACATGGGAAGCGGCTCACTTCTGCACCTTCTTGTCCAGCTCCTCCAGCTTGAAACGCACACTCACAATCCACGGCATTTCGCCTTCGCCCCAGTGGCCGTAGGTGGTGGTGACAAAGGTGCCATCCGGCAGCAGTTCCACGCCGGGATACGTGCAGTCGGCGCCCTTGGTATTATCCATGAAGCGGATGCGGTATTGCCCTTCGTTGCCCTTCACGATGTCATCATAGGTGCCCACCCAGCCGACCCAGTCACCCTTGGTGGGACTCACATGCGTGGTATCGCGGAAGCTGATGAAGAGCCGTCCGTCCGGCGCATACTTCGCGACGTGGCGATCCCCCGTGAGCGCGGCGGGCAATTCCTTCGGCTCCGTCCATGTCAGGCCCTCGTCATCGGAGAAGATGACGAAGGAGTTGTACTTGCGGCTGTTCTCCCGCAGCAGCACGGCGATCTGCTGTCCGTCCGGAGAGCGCAGAACCCCAGGCTCACAGAGGCTGGCATCCGGCAGCATGGCAATCGGCACCGGCACACTCCACGTGAGGCCCCCATCCTTGGAGAGCGTCGTGTACACCCAGAAGCGCCACGGCTTTGCCGCAGAGGAAGTATGGTCGGTTTGCGGACCTTTGACACGGAACTTGTCCTCCATACCGCCTCGGATAAAGCGTCCATCATCATGGAAGAAGGCCAGGTAGTAGCCGGGTGTCTTCAGCCCAATCACCGTCGCCATGGTCACCACACCACCGAAATCACCGATGGGCTTCAGCTCGCTCCAGTTCGCACCGTCATCCTCCGTCACCGCCATGCGGATGGGATAGAGCCCGCTGAACATGATGATGCGCTTCTTCCCTGCCGCATCCACCACGCGGTGCAGCGTGGGCACTTCCAGGGAAGTCTCCCAGCTCTTCGGCGTAGGCAGCCGGTCACTCCAGGTCAGGCCGCCATCTGTGCTGCGCTTGTACACAATCGCCCCGCGCCCGTGACCTTTCGGGTACACGATGAGCATGGTCTTGTTGTCCTCCAACAGAAGCGTGGTCGGGTGGCCGAGGTATTGGCCGGGTTCCTTGTCCACCACGACCTGCCGTTCCTTCTCTCCACTGATGTCCACAATTGGAATCGTGTAGCCCGGAGGAAGCTTCGTCTTGAGATTCTTGGGCGGCACCAGCGTGGTGTCCTTCTTTTGCGACGGGGTCTGCTGGGCGAAAACTCCCGTGGAAAGGCAACAACCCACGACCAGAAACGAGGCGGAGAAGAGGAAGCGCTTCATGATGCAGCTAACGCTCAGTCACCTCCAGTTTGCGCAAAAGGTGGGAAGTTGAATTGAATTTCCGCTCAGGACCGGTTGGAAAAAAATCACCATTTAGCGCTGGCGGTTCCGTCGCTTGCGACGAGATCCGCATTGATCCCATTTTGCGCCACACCTCGTCCGTCATGAATACCAAACTTTCGATCCTCACCGCCACGATTACCCTCGGCGTCGTCATTGCCGCCTCCATTCCTGCGAAGGACCCGGCGCCCGCTCAATCCGCTCCCACCGTCACCGCAGCAGAGGCGCTGACCCGGCTCAAGGACGGAAACGCCCGTTTTACAGAGGACAAACTCAAGCATCCCAACCAAAACAGCACCGCCCGGACGGAACTCGCCAAGGGCCAGCGTCCTTTCGCGATCATCCTCGGCTGCGCAGACTCCCGCACTTCTCCCGAGGTGGTGTTTGATCAGGGGCTGGGTGACCTCTTTGTCCTGCGCGTCGCGGGCAATGTGCTCAACGACGAAACGATCGGCAGCATCGAATTCGCCGTGGAAGAACTCGGCAGCCCGCTCATCGTCGTACTCGCCCATGAGCGTTGTGGCGCCGTGAAGGCCGCGCGCGATACCATCGCCGCCAAGGGCACGGCACCGGGGCACATCCAGTCCCTCGTGAAAGCCATCGCACCCGCCGTGGCCACCACCGCCGACGCCGATGCCGAAGCCACCGCCAAGGCCAATGCGCTCCACGTGGTCAAAAGCCTTCGCGAGGCCGAACCCTTCCTGAAGGAAAGAGCCGCCGCCAGCAAGCTCACCATCGTGGCCGCTCACTACGACCTCGACACGGGCAAGGTGGAGTTCCTCAGCGAAACTCCCACGAAGTAACCTGTTTGTCCGAAGGTAATTCGGATTGTCGACGCAAAGGCCTTGTGCGTGGTGCGCCCTGAGTTCTACACTCAGCGAGCTGCATGAAGCACAAGGCCTTTTTTCATTGCCACTCCATGGCAGGTCGAGCATGCAAAGCGGGCTATCGAGCCTTGCTTCCAGCCATCGCTTTTTTGGTCGCTGCACCCACCCACGGAGAAGCAACGCCGCAACCGATCGTGGAGGTGCGACAACGCATCATCCGCGCGCCTGAGTCTGCGATCATTGATGCGGTGATGAAACATGGCCAGGGAACTGCGTTCGCCGCAGAAGTGCAGCGCATGGTCACGGCGGGGGAAGCGCGTGAGGTATCCAAACTGGTGGGCGCCACGCAGGGGGATTCGCCACTCCAGATGGAGATGGGCAGAACGATCAAGTGGGCGTGGGAGTGTGCTGAGAACGAGGATAATTTCACCTCAACTCCCTTCGGCTTCTTTCACATGCTAATCGGTTCCTCACTGGAGGTCACCGCAGGGAAAAGTTACGCTGTCAGGGACGAGCCAGGGACAGGGCTGACTTGGACCACACGTTTCTCTCCGCGAGATCCGACGACACTTGAGTGGCCGCTTGTCTGGCCATCCAAAAAGGAAGCTGGAGCAGGCGTCTTCAAGCAGCAGGACATCTATGAAGAAACCCTGACGGTGATCGGTTGGGCACCGGTGTCCGGCTCGTCCGTGTTGGGATTCATGCGTCCGGCGGATCATGTGGAGATGGGCTCGCAAAGAGAGGCGGTGCTCGATGTGATCCTGGCGGAAGCACACCCCCAGAGTGCCCCGGCTTCCAGCAACCACCCTGCCACAGAGTCCCTCGCGAATGTGATGCTGCTGGGCCTTGGTGTGAGCGCAGAAGATGCGCAAAAGCTGCTCGCGAGTCGTGACACCTCGTCCGATCACGCGTTGTTGAAGGATCTCCTGCAACGACAGCGCGCCGGCAAAGCCGCGTTGCGTGTGGTCGCGGGTCTGCAGGCCACCAACCCTGTCTACGGCTCCGATCTCGAATCGAGCAGGCGGCACAGCAGGCCTGATGACACCATCGTGTTTCCCACCAGTTGGGAGTTCGACAATGGCGTCGGAACCCGGCTTCGCATCCAACGGGAGGCCATTCGCACTCTCGTGCTGGACCTCATGCAATCGCCGTGCCCGCCTCGCCGACAAACATGGCAGTGTGCGAAGGACTCCCCTGAGATGACCATCTGGCGCCCCCAGTTCTACGAACAGTCAGTGAAGACCGCCACCACCATCCCAGCAGATGGTGTCTCACTCATCGCCGTCATCCGCACCCCCGAATGCCTGAAGAACGGAGAAGGACTGGCGCCGGGTGAAACGATGCTCCTGTTCGCCAGGCTGGATGAGACAGCGGCAGGCACGAAAGACATCGCGCCGGAGGCCGCAATTCAACTAGAAGGGGAAGCCATGGTCTTCGACGTGCCGGCCTCGGAGTCCGGTTCCTGGGAGGCCAAGGTGTCAGCCGCAGAAGACCAAACCCGCTTTGAAAAGCTGCTGTCACGGGTCAAAGATGGCTCCGCCTCGTTGGCTGGGCATGCAGCCGTGAAGACGCTGCCAGGCAAAGAGGCGAGTGCGCGCATGGAGTACCTCATGGAGTATTGCTCCGAGGGAGGACCGGTGGAGGAAATACCCGGGCGCTTCTGGCCGGGAGCCATGGGGATGATCCCGGTGGGCACCTCGTGGACGATGACCGGTGAAGTACCGTCTCCCGCAAGCCCATTCGACTTCTCCGCGGCGCAGTCTGCCACTTTGACCTACAAGCTGAGCCACGATGCCGCCCTGCCCCGCCTGCCCACCTTGGATGAAACTTTGAAGCACTTCCCCAAGGTCGAGGGCACCGTAGATGAAGGCAGCCCTCCCGATCCCGTGGAATTCAATGCCACCTGGGAGGGCAAGACACAGGTGAAGCCGGGACAGGCCGTCTGCCTGGGTGTCCGCAAAGTCCCCGGAAGCGACGGCAGCAAGGTGCATGTAGCCTTTGTCAGGGTGGCGCTGAAACCCATTCGGTAGGCCGCCCGTCGCCTCGCGAGTGCTTGCACGCCGGACGAATCGCCCCATCTTACCGGCCCAGCCTAGCCCAGCTCACGCTCACCCACCCATTCCCCATGTCAGCCCGAACCAAATCCGCCGCCAAGTCCGACCTGCATCGCAAGCATTCCGCCATCGTGGTGGATGGAGTGGAGCGTGCCCCGAGCCGCGCCATGCTGCACGCCGTCGGATTCAGCCGGGCGGACTTCAAGAAGTCCCTCATCGGCGTGGCCTCCACCTGGAGCATGGTGACGCCGTGTAACATGCACATCGACCGCCTGGCCAAGGAGGCCGCGAAGGGCATTGATGCCGCCGGCGGGAAGTCGATGATCTTTAACACCATCACCATTTCGGATGGCATCAGCATGGGCACGGAGGGCATGAAGTACTCCCTCGTTTCCCGCGAAGTGATCGCCGACTCCATCGAAACCGTGGTGGGTTGCGAAGGCATGGATGGCTACGTGGCCATCGGCGGCTGCGACAAAAACATGCCGGGCTGCATCATGGCCATGGCCCGACTGAACCGCCCGAGCGTCTTCGTCTATGGCGGCACCATCCTTCCCGGCTGCGTGGGTCCGGAGAAAAAGGACGCGGACATCGTGACCGTCTTCGAAGCCGTGGGCAAGCACGCCAACTGCCAGATCAACGACAAGGAACTCATCGACATCGAGGAGCACTCCATCCCCGGTGAAGGCTCCTGCGGCGGCATGTACACGGCGAACACCATGGCCAGCGCCATCGAAGCGCTCGGCATGAGCCTGCCGAACAGCGGCGCCCAGTCCGCCGTGGGTGATGACAAGCTGATCGACTGCTTCGACGCCGGCGCCGCCGTGCTGAACATGATCAAGCTAGGCATCACCCCGCGCGACATCATGACGAAGGAGGCGTTTGAGAATGCCATCACGCTCATCATCACGCTCGGTGGCTCCACCAATGCCGTGCTGCACCTCATCGCCATGGCGCACAGTGCCGGCGTGAAGCTCACGATCGATGACTTCACCCGCATCGGCAAGAAGACCCCCGTGCTGGCCGACCTGAAGCCGAGCGGCAAGTACTTCATGAATGACCTCGTGAAGATCGGCGGCACCGTGCCCCTCATGCGCATCCTCGTGGAAGAGGGGCTCATGCATGGCGACTGCCTCACCGTGACGGGTCGCTCCATGAAGGAGAACCTGAAGAAGTCCAAGATCGTCTACCCGAAGGACCAGACGATCGTGCAGCCGCTCGACAAGCCGCTCAAGAAGGACAGCCACCTCGTCATCTTCCGCGGCAACATGTGTCCCGAAGGCGCCGTGGGCAAGATCAGCGGCAAAGAAGGCCTCCTCTTCTCCGGCAAGGCCATCGTGTTCGACAGCGAAGAGAAGGCACTCCAGGCCATCCTCAATGACAAGGTGAAGAAAGGCCATGTGATCGTCATCCGCATGGAAGGACCGCAGGGCGGCCCCGGCATGCGCGAAATGCTCTCTCCTACCAGTGCCATCATGGGCAAGGGTCTCGGCAAGGACGTCGCCCTCATCACCGACGGCCGCTTCAGCGGTGGCAGCCACGGCTTCGTGGTCGGCCACGTGACTCCGGAAGCTTATGTGGGCGGCACCATCGCCATCGTGAAGAATGGCGACCCCATCACCATCGATGCGCAGAAGCGTGAGATCACCCTCGGCGTTCCTGCCAAGGAAATCGCCGCCCGCCTCAAGGCCTGGAAAAAGCCCAAGCCCCGCTACACCCGCGGCATCCTGGCGAAGTACGCCGCCACCGTGAAGAACGCCAGCCAGGGCGCAGTGACGGATTTGGATGTGGTGTAATCTGCCTGTTCCATCGAGAACTTCTGAAAACCAAGCATCGGTCCCGGTGCTTGGTTTTTTGTTGGGCCCATGCCGTGAAACAAGCACCCCGCTGTAACCGTCCCACTCCAGCAGCGTCACACCCTGCAACCACCCACCGCTCACGGCCATGCTCTTCTCACAACAGTTCTTCTACCTCCTCATTGGGCTTGGGGTCCTTTTCGGGCTCCCGGCGTTCTGGCTCTTCTGCCGCGGGATGTGGCCTGTGATGACGGAAAAATCCCGCGCCGCAGCCTCGCGTGGTCTACTGGTGAACTTCCTCATCGGCGTCCCAGTATTCGCCCTCACGCTCACCCTTCTCATTAGAGGCGGGAAGACTGGCCAGGTGGGCGGTATCATCGGAGTGGCGGTTGCCAGCCTGGTGGCCATCTGGGGTCTTGCGGGACTGACGGGCTTGGCACTGCATATCGGCGGTCGCCTCTGGCCCGGCTGCACGGGAGATGAAGCCTGGCGTGCGCTCTGGCGTGGGGGCCTCGTGGTGGCCGGGGTTCTGGCCATTCCCTTCATCGGCTGGTATGTGCTTTTCGCGGTGCTGCTCGCCATCGGTCTGGGCATTCGCGTGCGGATGTGGTTCCTGCGCGTACCGCAGTTGGAACCGCAGCCCGCTTCAGTCGCCGCGCCAGTGAGCACCCCGGCACCTCTGCCGGCCGCGGCTTCACCCCTTCCGGCAAACGCCCCGCCGCTCCCGCAGGCTGTTGCCTGATTCCCCTTTTGCTCCTGCCATGTCCACGGACGGCACATCTACCGGCACAAGCACCTCGACCTCACGGCGCTCGCTCTTCAAAGCAGCGCTGGCAGGCACTGCGGCCGCGCTCACCGGTTGCGAACGCTCCACGGCCTTCTTCGGCCAGCAGATGGGGCAGTCCATTCCCACCACGCTCACACCCACTCAGAGCGCGGAGATTGACCCGGACTTCCACCTGCTCTCCCGCGCCGGCTACGGTCCATGGCCGGGTGAACTCGCCGAAGTGAAGAAGACAGGTCGCGACGCCTGGCTGGAGGAGCAACTCCATCCGGAACGCATCGATGACTCTGCCGCGAATCTACGCGCTGAGTGGTTCGAATCCCTCTACATGGATGCGGGCAATGCGTGGGAGTTTCGCAAGGAAGTCCTGCGTGATGAACTCACGCGTCATGCCGTCTTGCGCGCCGTCTATTCCAAGCGGCAACTCTTCGAAGCGATGGTCGAGTTTTGGGGAGACCACCTCAACATCGATCTCGAGAAGACGGACTGCATCTACCTGCGACCTTCCGATGATCGCGATGTGATCCGCGCGCATGCCCTCGGCAAGTTCCGCGATCTCATCCTCGCCTCCGCGAAGTCGCCAGCGATGCTCACCTACCTCGATGGCCGCGACAACAAGGTCACGAAGAAGAGTCCGGTACCGAATGAGAACTACGCCCGCGAGCTCATGGAGTTGCACACCATGGGCGTGAACGGTGGCTACACGCAAAAAGACATCTACGAAGCCGCACGGTGCCTGAGCGGATGGACCGTGGACCTGAAGATGCGCATGGCAGATGCGCTCAATCCCTTCAAGGCACAGCGTGGCACGACGTACTTCAAGAAGGAATGGCACGACAACGACACGAAGGACGTCCTCGGACACGCCATCGCTGCCGGGGGAGGGGAGAAGGACCTGGAGCGTGTGGTGGACATCGTCTGTGCGCATCCGTCCACCGCGAAGTACATCTCCCAGAAACTCTGCCGCCGCTTCATCAGCCATGAGCCCCCGCAGAGTGCCGTGGACAAGGTCGCCGCTGAATTCACCCGCACGTCGGGTGATATCAAAAGCACCCTGCGCGTGCTGTTCCAGAGTGAAGAGTTCGCGAATGCACGTGGCCAGCTCTTGAAGCGCCCCTTCCGCTTCATCGTCTCCTCCCTGCGTGCGATGGCCGCGGATGTGGAAAGCAGTTATGTGGGACGCCGCGATGATCCCGCCGGTCAGGCCGCACAAGCGATCCAAAGCAAGCCACCGCGCATCGCACTGGTGAGCTACCTGCACCCCCTCGGACAGCCGCTCTTCCGCCATCCCACGCCCGATGGTTATCCCGATGAAGAGACACCCTGGCTGGGCACCTTGTTGTGGCGCTGGAACTTTGCCTTCGCTCTCGGCGGCGGATTTGTTCCCGATGTGAAGACCCAGGGTCCGCCCTTGCGAAAGGCACTGGGCATTCGCAAGGACTCCACGGATAAAGACAAAGCAGCCGTACTCTTCGCCCACTGCATCGGTCGCAAACCCGCGGAAGCCGAACTCACCGCCCTGCAATCCGTGGAGGACGAGGCGGACCTTCTTGCACTCATCCTCGCGTCGCCGGCATTCCAGCGTTGCTAACACTGTATCCATTTCCATCATGTCCTCTTTCACCCGACGCGCCCTGCTTTCGAAGCTCGCCGTGGCTGCTGCTCCGGCAGTGGAGGACGCCGGTCGTCACACACTGATCGTGGTCTTCCTGCGCGGTGGTGCGGATACCATGAATCTCGTCGTGCCGTACGCGGACGACAGCTATTACAAAGCTCGCCCAACCATCGCCATCAAGGCGCCCACCGGTGACGCAGACAAGTCACGCGCCGTCCGCCTTGATGACCGTTATGCGTTTCACCCCGCCTTGCGGCCGCTACACGAGAAGTTCTCTGAGGGCCGACTCGCCATCGTGCAAGCCGTGGGCACGGACAACACCACCGGCTCTCACTTCGAGTGCCAGGATCAGATGGAGCACGGCGATTCCATGGCAGCCTCCGCTGCAGGGGGTGGCTGGCTGGGACGTTATCTCCGCACCCGCGCGAATACGAAGCTCGGTCCCTTGAGCGCCGTCGCGCTCGGAACTGCGCTTCCGGAAAGCCTGCGCGGCGCACCCGTCGCGAGCGTGATGCAATCGCTCGAAGAAATCGCCATCCGCACGCCCTCTGGCAAACCGGATGCCGCAGCTGCTGTACTCGCCGCCATGTACGGCGCCGATGTCACGATGTTGGGGACACAGGGTCGCGAGACACTGGACCTCTTCAAACGTGTCAGCGCGCTTCAAGAAGGCGGCTACAAACCGGCAAATGATGCGAAGTATCCCAAGGACAGTTTTGGCAATGGCATGCGCGAGATTGCTCGATTGATCAAAGCACACGTCGGCCTCGAGGTCGCGTGCATCGATGTCGGTGGCTGGGACACGCATTTCTTCCAAGGCACCACGGATAGCTTCCAGGCCGAACGCGCCCGCGTTCTCGCCGAAGGTCTCGCCGCTTTTGATGCCGATCTCAAGGACCAGCGCGGCAGTTTCACCGTGATGGTCACCACCGAATTCGGCCGCCGCATCTACGAGAACGCCTCCCTCGGCACCGACCACGGCCGCGGCTTCGCCTTGATGACCCTGAGCAACCGCATCCAAGGCGGTCGCATCCTCGGCAAGTGGCCTTGTGTCGTGGAAAACGAATCCCCCGCCGGCCCCGGCGGCATGCAGATCCAACACGACTACCGCAGTGTGTTTGCGGAGGTGTTGCGTGGTTCCTTGGGGCTGGACGCGGCCGCAGCCAGCGCCGTGTTTCCCAAGTGCGAGTTCGGCAAGGTGGGATTGGTGGCGTAGCCAATTCCACCTTATTGAGTCTTGCGGAGTTGCTACATCACCACCCGCCCATAGGGAAACTTGTGTGGCGAAGCCACCTTGGACTGCGTGCAGCCCTGCTGCCGCTTTCCTGAAGTGCAGCCTGCTGCACGCTTCATCGCGACGAGGTCGCCAAGCTTCTCTGGACGCATCACCCTATGAGCGAATATCACCACCGCCACAGCAGGCTGTGGACTCTGGAAAGCGGCAGCAGGGCTGCGCGCAGTCCAAGGACGCTTCGCGTCACAGCATCTGGATCTGTCGCGTGTATCACGCTGCTTTCCAATCCTGAAGCATTCCACACCATAACAGAAAAACGGGAAGCCGTCTCCAGCTTCCCGTTTCACAAAGTCTGATGCTATTGCAGCGAGGTATCTCTGCCTCGCAGCGTTGCTGCTGCCTAGCTCGCGGCCTTCACCACGGCTTCGGCGGTCATGCCGAGTTCCTTCATGACCGTGTTGCCAGGGGCGCTGATACCGAAGCGGTCGATGCCGAGCACCTTGCCTTCGGTACCGACGTACTTCCACCACAGGGCGGACACACCGGCCTCTATGGCGACGCGCTTCGTGCAGGAAGGCGGAAGCACTTCGTTGCGGTAAGCTTCGGACTGGCGGTCAAAGCGCTCAAAGCAGGGGACGCTGACGACACGAACGCCATCACCGAGCTGCTTCGCGGCATCCACCACGTGCTGCACTTCGGAACCGCTCGCGAGGAGGATGGTCTTGAGGTCACCCTTTTCCTTCACCAGCACATAGCCACCCTTGAGGGTGCCTTCGCGACGCGCGGCGGCGCTGGCGCTGCCCTGATGCGGGATGTCCTGACGGGTAAGCGCGAGGAGCGTGGGGCCATCCGGACGGCTGAACGCAGCGGCAAAGGCAGCGGCGCACTCTTCGGCATCGCCGGGGCGGATGACGTCGAGATTCGGGATGAGGCGCAGACCGCTCACCGTTTCCACCGGCTGGTGGGTCGGGCCGTCTTCACCCACACCCACGGAGTCGTGCGTGAAGATGTAGGTCGCGGGAAGCTTGGCCAGCGCGGCGATACGCATGGAAGCGCGGCAGTAGTCAGCGAACACCAGGAAGGTGGCGCTGCTGGCGCGGAAGAGGCCGTCGTACTTGATGCCGTTCACCATGGCGGCCATGGCATGCTCACGAATACCGAACCACAGGTTGCGGCCGGTGGGCGTGTTCTTGGAGAAGTCGCCGCCGTCCTTGATGTAGTTCTTCGTCGAGCCGAAGAGGTCAGCGCTGCCCGTGATCATGTGCGGGATCGCCTTCGCCAGATGGTTCAGGATTTCGCCACCACTGTTGCGGGTCGCGGCCTTGCCTTCTGCGGGATACTCGGGGATGAGCTTCAGCAGCTCTTCCGCGGTGTACTTGTGATTGATGGCGTCGTCGAGCTGGGCCTTGAGCTCAGGATTCGCCTTGCCCCAAGCTTCGAAACGCTTCTGCCACTCGGCATTCGCGGCGATGCGCTTTTCCTTCAGCTCAGCGAAGTGGGCCTTCACTTCATCGCTCACGAAGAAGTGCTGGTCAGCGGGGAGGCCCAGCGCGGCGCGCGCGGCGTCCACGAACTTGGCGCCACCTTCACCGTGGGCCTTGGCAGTGCCGGCCACTTCAGGAATACCGCGACCGATCTCGGTCTTGGCGATGATGATCTTGGGCTTGTTGTTGTTGCTCGTCTTCGCGCGGTCGATGGCGCTGTAGATGTCGCCGAAGCTATGGCCGTCGATGGTGATGACATCCCAGCCGAGGCCTTCGTACACCTTGGCGGTGTCTTCGCTCTGGGTGAGCTTGGCCATCGCGTCGAGGGTGACGTCGTTGGAATCGTAGATGAGGATCAGGTTGTCCAGACCGTTGTGACCGGCGAAGGCCACGGCTTCACGGGCCACGCCCTCCTGAAGGCAGCCGTCACCGGCAAGGACGAAGATGTGGTTGTCGAGGAGCTTGAAGTCGGCGGTGTTGTACTTCGCCGCGGCCATCTTGCCGCTGATGGCGAAACCAACCGCGTTTGCCACGCCCTGGCCAAGGGGGCCGGTGGTGCACTCCACGCCCACAGTCTCAAAGGACTCCGGGTGTCCGGGGGTGCGGCTGTGAAGCTGGCGGAAGTTCTCCAGCTCCTTCATCGGCAGGTCATAACCCGCGAGGTGCAGCCATGTGTAGATGAACATGGAGCCGTGGCCCGCGCTCAGGATGAAGCGGTCGCGATTGAGCCACTTCGGGTCGGTCGGGTCGCACTGGAGCATTTCCCCGAAGAGGACGGCGCCGATTTCCGCCGCGCCGAGCGGCAAGCCGAGGTGGCCGGACTGGCACTTGTGCACCGCGTCCATGGCAATGCCACGGGCTTCATTGGCGGCTTTCTGGAGGATAGCTTTATTCATTTACGTGTGTTTGGGGTGGGTGCGAGGAGTGCCGGAAGGATGCGGAAAAAGGGCTGGCTACCTACCGCAACAGGGCCGATCTGCAAGGGCGAAGTGGACCCCTGCCCACCCCTCCGGCAAGCGGCTTCGGGTGAACCGTTGGTCACAGTGGAGGAAGGGGAAATGGGACCAAAGGAGCGGTTTAGCGCACTTCAGCGGCTGCGTACCTCAAGCAGGCTCGGACGGACGAACGCTAGACTAGGGGTACGGAAGTGGTGCCGAAGGCCTTGGACTGCGTGCAGCCCTGCTGCCGCTTTCCTAAAGTGCAGCCTGCTGCACGCTGCACCGCGACGAAGTCGCCAAGCTTTTCCAGACACGTCGCCCTACGAGCGCATGCCACCATCGCCGCAGCAGGCTGCCGCAGTCCAAGGACGCTGCGCGTCACAGTATCCGGATCTGTCGTGAATGCGGCCTGCTTCTCTAGCGTCGCATAGTGAGACTATGCCCATCACCCTATCCTACCCACTCACCGCCAGCTTCTCCAGATCCGCGCGGGTGGTCTCATACGTAGTATCGTACACCATCGCCTCCGGGTCCGGCTGCAGGCCGTGGAGTGAGCAAAACTCAGCATAGAGATCCGGCCACCAGTTGTAGTGGTCGGTCTTCCCTTCGTCCCGCCACTCGCGCCAGCCGATGAGCACCTTGCTCCAGCAGTTGCTGCCGTACTCAATCGCCTGCTTCTGGTCGCCGAAGGCGCTCACATACCACTGCTTGCCGATGGACGCGTGCAGCACCTCATCCGCCCAGTCGTAGTCCTGGAAGAGGCGCGCCAGCGGATCGCCGGACTCGGTGCCCACTTCCCACTCGAAGCGTTTGCCCGTCTTGGTCATCAAGCCCTGCTCGATGAAGTACAACACCGCGTGCCGCTCCCAGGGCTTGAGCTGCGTGTTCAGGCCAAGCGCCCACGTATGATTCACCAGCACGAGGCGCGGCCAGTCGATGCCATTCGCCACGAAGCCGATCTCGCCCATCATGGCATGGCGCGCCTCGTCCCAGAGTTGGCGCGTCATGTCCTGGTAGTAACCCCACGGCTTGTCCGTCGTCTCGGTGAGGATGGATGCCATCATCTCCGGCACGTCGATCTCACGCAGCCGCTTGTAGTACATCATCATCGTCTTGTCCCGGGCACGGAACTTCGGATCGTAGAGGAACTCCTCGGCATGCACGCCCATGTTGTACGGATCGGGGAAGCGATCATCGCGCTGCGGCACGCCGTCATACTTGAAGGGAGTCGCGCTGTAGATGGGCTGCAGGTCTTCCGCGATGTGCGGCTCCTGGGAACCATCAAGATCGCCCGCGGCACGCAGGAGATGCTCGAGCAGCTTCTGCCACTTCAGCACCTCGTCACGGCGGAGGTCCTCCACCAGACAACGCACCACTTCCACGCCGTAGCGCTCTGCCTCCTCCATCTCCATGAGGGCAAACTTCAGGAGGCGCACCGTTGGATGATCCGCAATTGGGTGCGTCGCATCCAGATGACGGCGCATGCCCCAGATCAAGGCGGGGATGGCATACTCGTAGATGCCGATGACCAACTCTTCCGTAGTGGGGGCATTCTGGATCTCATCGAAGAACACCTTGAGATGCTCGTTCGGGATCTTCTCCAGTCCCAATGGAGGCGTGCGCATCTCCGCCACACGCTCACGCATGGCGCCACAATGTTCCGCGCAGTAGTGCGAGTGCAGGCTGAAGGCCATCTTCAGCTCATAGACCGGCTCCGCGGTGAGACGGGACTGGAAGATCTGCATGAGCCGCTTCAGCGCAAAATGATAGCGCTTCACTCGGTCCACGCAGTCATCAATGGAAAGTCCGGGCTTCATCGCGTCCTCGAACGAAGCCAGCCCGGTCAGCGGGGGGAGGTTCTTGTACGGGCGATAGTTCGCCTTGAAGGATTCAATGGCAGTCATGTTCTGATTTTACCGGTCACGGTCCTTTCGGGCCACACTGCCGTTTGCCGATGCTTCCCGGATTTTGACCGCCCAGGCAGCCAAACCTTGCCAGACAGGACAGAATACTGGCAAAGTAGCATTCATGCGGGCGCAGTTCGAAGATGTGCATTGGACCGGTCACGAGTCATTCCTCGTGCGGACCTTTGACCTGCCCCGCTTCACCGTGCCGTGGCATTTCCATCCCGAGCCAGAGCTCACGTTGATCCTGGAAGGCAGCGGGGATCGCTGTGTGGGAGATCATCTCGAATCCTTCCGCGCCGGTGACCTAGTGTTGCTCGCAGGAAACCTGCCGCACTACTGGCACAGCCATGCTCACACTCACGCCACTTCCGGTAAGACGAAGCAGGGCCGCGAACGCGCACGCGCCATCGTGGTGCATCTGCGAGAGGAGAGCTTGGGAAGTTCGCTCCTTTCTTTGCCCGAGGCCGCTTCATGGAGAAAGCTGATCGAGCGAGCGCATCGCGGTCTCGCCTTCGGTGGCAGGACCGCATCGCATGCTTCCAGGGAACTGGAGCATCTACCTGCGAAGGAAGGCTCGCATCAGTTACTCGCCTTGCTCGGCATCCTGCAGACGCTGTCTGATGGCACGGTCGACACGCGGCCCCTCGCTGGTGAGCACTATCTTCCCGCGTGCGATGATCACGCCGCGGATCGCGTGCGGCGTGTGTATCAATTCATCTACGGTCATCTCGCGGATCCCATCGGGCTCGATGATCTGGCGCGGGCCGCGGGCATGAGCAGCGCTGCCTTCTGCCGCTACTGCAAGCGCGTCACCGGTCGCACCCCCACACGCCTGCTCAGCGAGCTGCGCATCACCCAAGCCTGCAAGCTGCTCACGGACACTTCGCAAAGCGTCAGTGAGATTGCCTTCGCGAGTGGGTTCCAGTCCATCTCGAATTTCAATCGCGTGTTCCAGCAGATCAAAGCGACCAGCCCGCAGCTGTTTCGCCGGCAGCATGCGAGGACGCACTGAGAAGGCAAGCGCCAGCACCGCTGCCACAGCCTGCTGTCTGGGTTATTCGATCCTTGCAGAATGCAGCAGCGGATCCAACCCATGATCCACCAAATTGTTCCACGACAATATTTTAACTTGTCGCTGCTAACCTTGGAATCGAAAGGCCGAATTCCTCCATTGTCAGCAATCTGTTTTCTTACCCAACTCAACTTATGCCTGAAATCCGCCAACACGCCACTGACCTGCTCCGCCTCATCCAGGAATCACTTCCGATGGAAGGAGAAGCAGCCCTGCAGTGGGATGAGAGCAACCAGTGCTCCCTCACTTTTGACGAGGACATCGCCGTCATCATCACCCTCGATGAAGTGGTGGACGCCATCTTCCTGAACTGGATCCTCGGTGCCCTGCCGCTCGAGCCCGATGAAGTAGCCAATGCCCTGCAGGAACTCCTGGAAGCCAACCACGAATGGAACAAGACCGAAGGCGGCACGCTCGGACTCGACGCCGACACCGGCCTGGTCACGCTGTCCTACCGTGTCGACCTTCCTCTCGACGACGCGGCGGTCATCCAGGACATCATCGCCAAACTCTACAATGTCTCCAGCCACTGGCAGAAGAGTCTGAATCTGGGTTATCCCAGTGCGGAGGTCCTGTCGGCGCGCTCCGTCCGCGACTCGCTGTAATCCCACACCCACTCACATCTGTTTTTCTCAGTGTCTTAACTTCCAACTTTCCCTGTCATGCCCTCAAACACAGACGCCAATCCCAACCACTCAGGCCTGAAGAAGGTCCGCGTCGGCTTTCATGTAGCCGGCTACACCCTCACCACGCTCGGTCGCAAGCTGGCGGACAAGCTCTCCGGCGGTTACTATTCCAAAGGTGTCCAGAAGCTTCACGACTATGTGAAGGGCTACACCCGTGTGCCGACCAACCAGAACATCACGCTGAACATCGCTGGTGAGGACAAACAATTCCCCGCCACCTTCCTGGGTAGCAAGCTTCCTCCGGGCAAGAACCTGGAAACGCTGCGCCTGGAAATGCAGGACAAGATCAACGCCGGCGAAAAACTTCTGATGCAGATCGATGCCGGCACCGCCGTCACTCCCTGCACGCAGAAGAACATGACGGACCTGATGTGCTATCTCCAGGCCCAGTCCCAGAGCGTCACCGGCCACTATGTGGAAGGCTCGATGCACATCCCGGATCCGGGTAACCGAATCAAGGATTTCCTCGACACCAATCCCGAGTCGTATCAGCGCAAGTCGTCCCACATCGACGAGTTCCAGAATGACCCGAATGCCGTTGGCACCCATCGCGGCATCGACGCTTATGGTCGCACGAGGAATCCCGACGAGATGCTGCCCAACAGCCGCAAGACGGTGATGTACGGCACCATGGAACAGAGCAATAACCTCAAAATGGGAGAGAACCGTCTCTGGCTGAAGATGGAGCCGCATGGCGCCTGGGCATTCAGCCCGAGGGTGAATGACCCGAACGGCCCGAAGCGCTCTGCCAATTCCCATGACGGCAAGGCGGCGGTGGGTCACTCCTTTTCCTTCCTGGAAACGCAGGGTCAGGGCAGCCTCGCAGGCAGCCGTAAGGAGCGTATCCCGGATGACATCAAGGACGAGTGGAAGGCAATCCAAAGGCTCGCCCGCCAGGAACTGGCCAACCAGAATCCCTCCCAGGCCGTTTCGAACATGGTCCGCGATGGTGAGGGCCTGCAGACCGCCCGTGGTGTGCGCTTCCTTAATGACTACTCGGAGCAACTGAAGGACAATCAACAGCTCTCACAAGGACTGCGCGACCGGATCACGACTTTCCAGGGTGACCTCCAGCAGCGCTATCCGGATGACATCGACATGCGCGTTGGAAACGAGTCTATTCTGAAGCGGAATCATCTGATCCGCCGCGATATCGATGACATTCCCGGTCCGCAGGTTGGCCAGCAGGTGCAACAGCAGGTTGGCAACAACCGGAACAGCCGCACCCTGTAAGTAAGCAGCCACCACCCAGGCTTTAGCCTCTCTCAAGTGGGCACCTCAAAAGGGTGCCCACTTTTTGCGCCCACGAAATGCGATTTCTCCGGCAGCTCAGAAAAGTGCGCCACACATACGGACAAACATGCAAAACACATGGGTTATTCGATTATCTGGATATTTTGAATACTCTTACGAAATCGTTGTCTAACGCACACGGAAACATCAAATATTGTTGTGAAATTATGGTAATTAGAATAAAATAACGCCGTCATGCCTCCCAAGTCCGCCGTCGCTTTGTCTCAACACCCAGCCGCGAAGATGATTCTGCGTGAGCATCTCGCTCAGCTTGAATCTTCTCTGGAAGAGACCCGCGGCCGTGTTCTCAGTGCCTTGGACGAAGAGCTGGCCGCCATCCGTCAGTGGATGGAATCGCTCAAGGACTTCGACCCCACCCTGCGTATCTACCGCGCCGAGGGCGAATCTTCCGCCCACAGCGTGGCTGTTTCCGTTTCCGAGAAAGCGCCCGCCAAGTTCAAACCCTCCCAACCCAACAATATCGTGGAATTCACCGCCCAAGACTTTGTCCAGGTACAGGAGCCCGTCCGGGAACCCTCGCTCGATCCGGCCCTTGAAAAGGCCACCATGGACGAGCTGAACGCCGCGCTCGCCGCCGTGTTCGAGAACATGGGTCACAAGCCCGCCTGAGACGTCTCCACACCTCGCCCTCTCAATCTCACGCTTGCAGGTCAGGCATTTGCCGCGCGTCGCCGCACCGCAATGCAGTAGGGTGTAGTCGGCCGGAAATTGAGGTAGCCCACGCGTTGCGCCTCGAATTCCATGGAGGGCAGTGACGCTATCAGGCACTGCACCGCACTCGCCTCCTCCCGACCGCCGTCATGACCCGGATACAGCACGATGGTCATGACGCCGTCTTCCGCCAGCCACTCCAATGCGATGCGCACCGCAGCGAGTGACGTCTCCTCCCGTGTGATGATCTTCTTGTCCCCGCCGGGCAGATAGCCAAAGTTGAACATCACCGCGCGTAAGCGCCCTCGCGCTTCCGTTGGCAAAAGCTCCGACATGCGCTCGTGTCCGGCCTGGAAAAGCGTGACCTCTGCCAGTTGCTGAATGGTGACGTTCTTCGCGAGATTCTCGCGCGTCTTTTCAATCGCCTGGGCCTGCAAGTCGAAGGTAAACACCCGTCCACTGGGGAGCACACGCTCCGCGAGGAAGATGGAATCATGACCATTCCCCGCCGTGGCATCTACCACCCAGTCACCCACGCGCAGTCGCGGCCCTACGATGTGATGCGACCATTGCACAGCAGTGGGGAGGGCGGTGAAGGGGGAGTTGGAAGCGGAGGTCACGGGAGCAATGAAGCTGACTCTATCGCTCACGAATCAACTTCGTGCACCCTTCGATCACAATTGCTCCCTGACGAGCCACCCCTTCAAGGAGTGGGGGCATTCCTGCCCCCATTTTGCGATGCATACACCTGATCCAAAAACTTCCACAGCGCCCTTACCTACGTGGTACCACGTTCAGTTTTCTTTGCTGCTTTCGCTGCTTGGCTGCTTTGCGACCTAACCTGCCGATGATGCAGCATCCCATCGCCACGTTACACGCCAATGGGGACAGGAATGTCCCCACTCCTTGACCCTTCGCTCACCCATTCGCCCTCACATCCACCTCCGCTTCGATGGGTGCGCCATCGAGCACATGCTCCACCAGCATCCGTGAGAAAAACGGCGCGCGCAGCACGCCCTTGGAACCAAGCCCATTCAAGATCAACACGCGCTCATGCACTGGATGTCGCCCCACGATCAGTTGCTGCCGCTTCACGATCGGCCGGATGCCCGTCTGCGAAGAGAGAATCTCAAACGGCACCTTCAACAACACCTGCAACTTCCCCCGCAGTTCCTCCGTCGATTCCTCCAGGCTTCGCGTGAAATCAAACTCGTACGTCGAGCCCGCGCGGTAGATGCCATCATCACCACGCGGCTGCATCCACCCACCACGCTGCACCATGCGATGCTCGCGATAGTCCGCACGCACATCTGCAATTACACCGCGGGCACAATCCCACTGCAGCCAGGGGAAGAATCGTGAGTCGTGGCGTTCTTCCGCACCGCGACAAAGGACGACGGCGGCGTAGACATTGCCCTGCCATTTCACCGCCTCCTGGGAGACATCCAGCTCATCATCCTTGAAAGCGCCGGTGTGCCAGCAACCCTTCGCGGAGAAAAACTCCTTTGATGCTGCCAGGTACGTCACCGTATCCAACCAAGCAGCATCCGGCTGGCCAAAGCCGCCCAGTTCATTGTGAAACACCGACGCATCCACGCTGGCATCGGGCGAAGTCGTGTCTGCCCAGCGCTGGATATCTGCCTCCTCGCGGCGCAACCCCCAGAATTTCAGTTCCCGCTCATTGCTGAAGAGCCGCACCATGGGGGAGGGGTGGTAGAACGTTCCACCCACTTGCTCCTCCATGCGCTGGTAAAAGGCACGCGCCTCCGGCAGCAGTTCCTCCAACCGCCAGCTCACCTTGAGCCGCTGGCCGGTGATCGGCGTCACCAGTCCGGCAGCTACTCTCGAGGTGGTCTCCGCTTCTCCCGGATCGACCACCAAAAACGGCACACTTCGCGCCCAGCATTGCCAGGCCACCGCCGTCCCCGCGAGCCCACCGCCCACAATCAACACGGGCAGTGAACTCGGACTCGCGGGTGACATGGCATTGGCAGCCAGGCACTCCGGCCCGGCTGCGACACTCTCAATTTACATGCCCATGATCTGGTAGCCGCCGTCCACGTACAGCACCTGTCCGGTGATGGACGCCGCGCCATCGCTGGCGAGGAAGACACCAGTGGCGCCCAGCTCGGAAGGCTCGCAGCTGCGGCCGATCGGTGCATGCGCATCATAGTGCTTCAGCATGGCGCCGAATCCGGCGATGCCGCGCGCTGCGAGGGTGTTCACCGGGCCGGCGCTGATGCAGTTCACACGAATCTTTTTCTTGCCCAGGTCATACGCGAGGTAGCGCGTGCTGGCTTCGAGGGAGGCCTTGGCCACGCCCATCACGTTGTAGTGGGGCACCACCTTCTCCGCGCCGTAGTAGCTCATGGCGATGATGCTGCCACCGTCCGTCATGAGAGGAGCGGACTTGCGGGCGAGGTGCACCAGCGAGTAGGCGCTGATGTTGTGCGCGGTGAGGTAAGCCTCGCGGGAGGTGCTGACAAAGTCACCCTCAAGCGCTTCCTTGGGAGCGAAGGCAACGCTGTGCAGGAGGAGGTCCACTTTGGGGGTGATCTCACCCACCTTGTTGAAGAAGGCATCCACTTCTTCGTCCTTGCTCACGTCGCAGGGGAAGAGGGGGGTATCCGGGCCGAAGGTGCCCGCCAGCTCTTCCACATTGTCCTTCAGGCGCTCGCCCTGATAGTTGAAAATCAGCTTCGCACCCGCCTCCGCCCAGGCCTGTGCAATGGCCCACGCAATGCTGCGTTTGTTGGCGACTCCGAAGACGAGTCCGACTTTTCCTTCGAGTGGTTTGGCGTTCATGGGACGGCTTGCATAGGCCGACTTCCGCAAGAATGCAACTCCGCGTCAGTGGCGGGACACGCACTAGACAACAGGCCACGACAACTGCCGGACGCGGTCCTGGGAGCGCTGACGTCCCGTCGGCGGATTGCGTTGCCAACTCTCGCAATATACCAGACCGGAATACGCCGGCCGGAGGCCAGCGCTCCCAGGGCCGCCGCGAAGCGGGACCTTGAGTCGGCAGCATCCAGACAAAAAACCGTCCGGAGCACTTGGCTGCGGACGGTTGAAAATGAAGCGCTCGTGTCGCTCTGGCCTCCCTTAGTTACCCGAAGGGGCAGGGGCGGGAGCCGGAGGCGTCGGCGGCGTGCTCGGTACTGGAGCAGCTGGAACAGGAGCCTCGCTCGCGGGCTTGTTCTCAGGGGCAGGAGCAGGCGCGGGGGCCGCCGGAGCTGCATCAGCAGGCTTGTTCTCGGGAGCAGGAGCAGGCGCGGGGGCCGCCGGAGCTGCATCAGCAGGCTTGTTCTCGGGAGCAGGAGCAGCGGGTGCCGGGGCGGGAGTGCTGGCAGGAGCGGGTGCCGGAGCTGCGTCAGCAGGCTTGGCGGCAGGAGGAGCATCAGCCGGCTTGTTCTCAGTCGCCGGTGCCGCAGGGGCAGGGGTGGAAGCCGGAGCGGCGGCAGGCTTGCTCTCAGCAGCAGGAGCCGGGGTGGTCGGGGCAGGTGCTGGAGTCGTGGCAGCGGCGGGCGCAGGAGTAGCTGCAGGAGTTTCAGGAGCAGCCGGAGCCGAAGTCGGAGCAGGCAGGCCGGGGATCACAGGAGCCGTCACGGGTGCGGGGGCGGCAGGGGCAGGGGCGTCACCAGCCAGCGAACCCTTGGGCTTGGGGGTGTTATGCGCCATTAGCGAGGCCAGCACGAAGGTCAGGAAGAACATCAGGCCACCGAGCCAGGAAGTGCCTTTCTGCAGCACATTGGTCGCGTGAGCGCCAGCCAGGGAGTCCATCATCCCAGCGCCGAAGGTCGCGCCAAGGCCCTCCTGACGCGGGCGCTGCATCAGGACGATGAGGACGAGGAGCAGACAGACGATCGCCGTCAGCACCATGAGGAAACCGATAAGAATGGACATAAGGGGTCGCAGTATGGCACCGTGCGCACTCTTGGCAAGGGAAACCGATTCCCCGGCCGACCACTCCACCGCCTCGTTTTCCTGACCCGCCCTTGCGCCCCCGCTACCCGGAGGGTTTTTTCCCGTTGAGCCGCAGATCTCGGCCCGTATTGAACTTGTACCGCAAGAGATGAAATCCCCGCACCTCCTCGCCTCCACCTTTCTCGCCGCTGCCGCCACCCTCTTCACCCCCGCCATTTCCTGGGCGGACGAGGCGGCTTTTTTGACCGGCATCCGCCAGCTCACTTTTGAAGGCAAGCGCGCAGGCGAGGGCTACTTCAGCGCGGACGGGAAGAAGATGATCTTCCAGAGCGAGCGCGAGGCGGACAATCCCTTCTACCAGATCTACCTCATGGATCTGGAAACCGGCGACCAACGCCGCGTCTCCCCCGGCTTTGGCAAGACTACCTGCGCGTGGATGTACCCGGACGGCAATCGCATCCTCTTCGCCTCCACCCACCTCGATCCGGAAGCGAAGGCCAAGCAGGACGCCGAGTTCAAGGAACGCCAGAGCAACCGCGTGCGGAAGTATTCGTGGGACTATGACGAGCACTTCGACCTCTTCTCCTACTCGCTCTCCGACAACAAGCTCACGCAACTCACCAGCTCCACCGGCTACGATGCCGAGGGCGCGGTATCGCCGGATGGCCGGCAGATCGTCTTCGCCAGCAATCGCGCGGCGTACGAGGGCCAGCTCAGTGCGTCCGACGCGGAGCGCCTGAAGATCGACAAGCAGTACTTCATGGACATCTACGTGATGAATGCGGACGGCACGAATGTGCGCCGCCTCACGGATGTGCCCGGCTATGATGGCGGGCCCTTCTTTAGTGCGGATGGCTCGCGCATCTGCTGGCGCCGTTTTGATGAGAAGGGCATGACCGCCGAGATCCACACCATGAAGGTGGACGGCTCCGATCAGCGCCAGATCACCAAGGTGGGCGCCATGTCCTGGGCACCCTTCTTCCACCCCAGCGGCGACTACCTGATCTTCACGAACAACGTGAATGGCTTCGCCAACTTCGAGCTCTACGTCGTGGATGCCCTGGGCAAGCACGACCCGGTGCGCATCACCGAGACGGATGGCTTCGATGGATTGCCCGTGTTTTCTCCGGATGGCAAGAAGCTAAGCTGGACCAGCGGTCGCACCACAAACAACAACTCACAGATCTTCATCGCCGATTGGAATGACGCTGCAGCGCGCAAGGCCCTGGGCATCGAAAAGAGCGGCGCCGGTGCTGTTGCGGAAAACGGCACGCCTCCCAAACCTGGCACCGTGGAAAAGCCCCCAGGCGCTCCCGATCTCTCCACCACCAGCGCGGATATCACGCCCGCCGACATGAAGCAGCACATCACCTACCTCGCGAGTGATGCGCTGCAGGGCCGTCTCACCGGCACCCAGGGGGAGAAGCTCGCCACCGAGTACATGGCCAGCGTGTTCCAGCAGCTCGGCCTTGTCCCCTTCGGTGATGACAACACCTACTACTCGAACTTTGACTTCACCGCCGGCGTGGCTCTCGGTCAGGGAAACAAGATGGAACTCACGGGCTCTCCGCAGAAGATGAATTTGGTGAGTGATCAAGACTGGCGCCCTCTCTCCTTCTCCCAGACAGGCGACATCCCCGCCTCCGAGATCGTGTTCGCCGGATATGGCATCGAGACTCCGGACAACTGGACGGACAGCAATGGCAAGAAGCTCGACCCCTATAGCAGCTACTTCCACCTCGATGTGAAAGACAAGTGGGTGCTGGTGCTGCGCTACCTGCCGGAGAATCTCTCCCAGGATCGGCGCAATGAGCTCCTACGCTTCACCAGCCTGCGGCACAAGGCTCTCACGGCCCGACAGAAGGGAGCACGTGGCATCATCATCGCCAGCGGTCCCAACAGCAAGGTGGTGGAACAGCTCGTGCCGCTCACTTTCGATGCTTCACTTGCCTCCTCTGGCATCGCCGCGGTGAGCGTCACGGATGCGACGGCGGACCGCATTCTGTCCGCTGCGGAAACGGGCAAGACGCTCGTGCAGCTCCAGACGGATCTGGACAAGGGTGATTCCATCCAGGGCATCCCCCTCGGGAAGCTGAAGCTTTCCGCACACATCGCCATCGCCCAGGAGAAAAAGCAGGGCCGCAATGTACTCGCCGTCCTCTGCAAAGGCACGGAGCCCGACTTCCACACCGCACCCATCATCATCGGCGCGCACATCGACCACCTCGGCACCAATGGAGGCTCCAGCTCGCGCGCAAAAGGCGATGAAGTGCACAAGATCCACCACGGCGCGGATGACAATGCCTCCGGCAGTGCCGGTGTGCTGGAGATCGCGCAGTGGCTGGTGGACATGAAGAAACAGGGCAAGCTGGATCAGAAACGCGACATCCTCTTCGCCGCGTGGTCCGGTGAAGAACTGGGCCTTCTGGGCTCCACCCACTTCTGCGAAAGCCTCGCGAAGATGATCAAGGGCGACCCCAACGCGAAGCTCACGGGCATGCTCGCTGCCGTGCTGAACATGGACATGATCGGCCGCTTCAACAAAAACCTCGTCCTGCAGGGCGTGGGCAGCAGCTCCTGGTGGCCACGTGAAATCGAGCAGCGCAATGCCCCGCTCGGCCTGCCCATCACCACGCAAAGTGATGCGCATCTCGCCACGGACTCCACCACCTTCTACACCCGCGGCATTCCCACGCTGAATGCCTTCACCGGCGCGCATGAGGACTACCACATGCCCTCCGACACCGCGGACAAGATCAACTTCGACAAGGCCGCACAGGTGGCGAAATTCATGGGACTCGTCACGCGCTCCCTGTCCACCACCTTCGATGCGCCAGACTACATCGCCATGGAAGCGCCGAAGAACCAGGGCACGCGCACCGGCCTTCGCGTGTATCTCGGCACCATTCCCGACTATGCGCAGGGTGATATCAAGGGCGTGAAGCTCAGCGGTGTGTCTCCCGTGGGCCCTGCGGCCAAGGCAGGCGTGAAGTCCGGCGACATCATCACCAAGCTCGGTGAGAAGGACATTCAGAACATCTATGACTACACCTACGTCATGGGTGAGCTGAAGATCGGCAAGGAGACCACCATCATCGTCCAGCGCGACGGCAAGCCTGTGGAGTTGAAAATCACCCCGGGCTCGCGAGACTGAGCGCCGCATGGCACTCACCTGGCAGGTCACCCAGCAGGACACGCTTCGCATTCAGGACCGCGCCAGCGGTGGCCCGGTGATCTGGGTGTGCGCCGGGATTCTCCTGCTGGTGGGCAGCAAGTTCGCGTGGTGGCTGCTGCAGGCCCTGGCTGACATGGCGCAGGCGGTGCTGCACGCGGACTTTGGCTACATTTTCAGCTACCTCTTCGGGCTCGTCCTCCTGATCGTGATGACGGCGGCCTTCGTGTTGCCCGGACTCTGGATGCTCTTCGCCAGGAGTGTGGTGGAGGTGCATCCTGCGGAAGGTTATGTCTCCGAGATGCGCGACTATGTGGCGTGGCGGAAGACGAAGCGGCACGACATTTCCGATGTGGCAGTGGTGCGTGGCACGCATGAGGTGAGCCAGAAAAGGAGCAACTCGACGGTTGAAACCTACCGGTTGGATGTCGTTTTGAAAGGCGATGGTGTGAAGGAGTTCCTCGCCGCGCAGCCCGACACGCGGGAACGCGCCCAGGAGCTTGGCCAGCTTCTTGCGGCGAAACTCGGCGTGCCCTTCCAGGACCTCACTTCCAAACGCGACAGTTACGAAGACATTCTGCGCGAACGCCAGGGCATGGATGCCGAGGGTCGGTACAAGGACGAGGTGGCGGACGAAGAAAAATCCTAGGGTGGGTGTCACACTCGCCGATTTTTTGCCATTCCACTACGAAGTCCCGTCCCATGAAAACATCTCTCGTCCTTTCCGTCGTCGCGGCCATCGTTGCCTTCGCACCCCTCGCCCCTGCGCGTGAATCCAAGGCGTGGGGCCGCTCCCCCTCCAAGTACATCACCTGGAGCGTGGACCCCGCTGACAACAGCCTCTATTTCACCAATCAAGAAGGCTCCTCTTCGAAGCTTTGCGATGTGTCCGCACCTTCCGCCCTGAAGCTCACGTTTTCGCCCGATGAGAAGTATGTCTTCGTGACGGATGGCTCCAGCATCGGCACTCGCGTGTCCTTGTACAAGCGTAACTCCGGCACGAAGTATTCGAAGGTCACCGCGTATGACTTCGACCTCGCCACGCAGCGCCTTGCCCTTCAGGTGGAAGCCGGTAAAGAAATCAGCAGCCCCGTGCTGAAGAGCTCCCGCTACCTCGATTGCGCCGGCTGGTCCAAGGACGGCCAGTGGGCCTATCTCACCTTGAGCGGCGAAGGCACCCTGAATGGTCGCAAGGTGGAGATTGATGGCTTCAAGTGCATCTTCAATCCCGCACGTGGTGAGTTCGCCAGCCGCTGAGCAGCGGCACCACACACATTCGACAATTCAAGGAGGGGGGCATTCGTGCCCTCTTTTTTGTCGCGTGAACGAGCGACGTCAGATGAGCTAATAACCGAAAACGCGTGGTTCGACCACGGACATCGCGGACACCATGCGCAACAGGTGCGGCAGGCAAAGCAATCCGCCTACATGGAGCAGGATGAATGGCTTCAAACATGTCTCACGATGCTCCAGTGCCACCCGGATCGCGAGCATTGGCAGAAACTTCGACCACCGCGCCCTGTACGGGTCTGCCCGATAGCTTGCAAAGAGAAACCAGACCCAACCAACTGCACCCATCAGCAACCCGATGCCAAAAAGGAGCACGGTCCAAGTTTGGAGCTGGGGTATTAGCATAGAGCGAACTGATGAACAAGATTCACATCCACCTTGCCACCCGCGCAATCAACATCGCAGCAGGCACAAGGAGCAACTGGGCTAGCAGCACACCCGCCAAACGCGCGCCCACGAGTGAAGTAACCGCCGCGCGAAACTGTCCCTGCCCCACCCGCTGACGCGCTGCATCATCCGTCATCAGCGAGAGCTGCGGATCGAGCACCAGGAACATGATGATGGTCGCGAGGCCATTGATGATGGCGGAGAGGTTGCTGCAGGTGACCCGAAACTGTGGCTCCAAGGCGCCGGCATACAGGGCAGCAAAGACACCCACGGTCCAAAGCGCCACTGCCACCACGTTGAGCGCGATGAAATTCCACGAAAGCCCACCTCGCGTCTGCATGGCCCGGATATTCCCACGCGAGGGCAGCGTGAGGTAGCGCCGCAGCATCAGCAACCGCCGGGGATGCATGCCGTGGCACACCAGCCGGAACATCGAACGATGCACCTGCAACAGGGCGACGGCACGCGATAGGGCACGCTGCGCGGTGGGCACCAGTAGTGCACCCACCGCCGTGGCCAGCGCCGCCGAGCCAAGGATCCACTGAAAATCCGCGAACAGCGGAGCGATGGAGTCCGCCAGGGAAACCTCAATGCGCTTCGCGAGGAAGGGTGCCTGAAATGAATTCGAGGTGCGCGAGATGAGCACCAGCACATTGAAGAGCGTGAGCGCCGTGGCGATGTGTCCCGTGCGGATACCGGCGATGCGCGCGGCATAAGCCAGAGTTCCGATGAGGTGGATGACAAACGTCAAGCCGCAGATGACGAGCAGGTTGGTATCCATGCGCCGGCGACTCTACTGCACCTCGGGCGCACTGACATGTGATTTCCGCCGGGACACGAGAGCACCTTCCCCGCTTGCCCCCCTCTCCATACTGGCCTACAGCCTCCACCCGCCAATCGTCCGAACCCCATCTGCATGCTCTCCGCCAACGAACTCACCCTCAGCTATGGCAATCACCGACTGCTGGACGGTATCACGCTGGCAGTGAACGAAGGCGAGAAGGTCGGCCTCGTGGGTCGCAATGGCACCGGCAAGACCAGCCTGCTGAAAATCCTCGCGGGCACGGAGCGCGCCGATACGGGCGACCTTTCCATCCGTCGCGGGCTGCGCATCGGCTACCTGCCGCAGGAGTTTGAGCTGGATGGCAGCCTGACCGTGCTGGAGAACATCCGCAGCGGTGCCGCCGACCTCATCGACATGATCGCGCGTTATGAATCGGGCGAAGGCAGCGATGCCGAACATGCGGACCTGCTGCACCACATCGAAGCGGCTGATGGCTGGAATCTCGATGCGCGAATCAAGTCCATTGTCACCGCACTCTCCGCGCCGCCGCTGGATGCGCTGGTCGCCCCGCTGTCCGGCGGTGAGAAGCGCCGTGTCGCCCTGAGTCGCGCGCTGGTATCGCAGCCGGACCTGTTGCTGCTGGACGAGCCGACCAACCACCTCGACTCCGAATCCATCCGCTGGCTTGAGGAGTATCTGCGCAGTTTCCCTGGCGCGGTGATCTTCGTCACGCACGATCGTTATTTCCTGGATGTCATCGCCACGCGCATCCTCGAGTTGGCCGATGGACGCTGCTTTTCTCACGAGGGGAACTACACCGCCTACCTCGAATCCAAAGCCGCGCGTCAGGCCGTCGCGGAGCAGACAGAGCGTCGCCGTCAGCGTTTCCTGCGTACCGAGCTGGAGTGGGTGCGCTCCGGGGTGAAAGCCCGCGGGACGAAGTCACGCCACCGGCTCGACATGTTTTATCAGATCGAAGGTCTGCAGGCCCCGCCTGAGGAACGTGAGATGGACTTGCTCCTGCCACCCCCCGCTGACATTGGGAACGTGGCTGTGGAGCTGGATGACGTTGGCGCCATGGTCCTCAATGAGCAGGGCGAGGAACGCTGGCTCTTCCGGCACCTCACCGCTTCGCTGAAGCCCGGCCAGTGCACTGGCATTGTTGGCCGCAACGGTGCTGGCAAGACCACGCTCCTCCGTCTCTGCATGGGAACCCGGCAGCCGGAGGAGGGGACTGTGGCCATCGGCAAGAAGGCCGCCTTCAACTACATCGACCAGGGACGCATGCAGCTCGATGGCAGCGGCACCGTCCTCGCGGAAGTAGCAGACCAGGATGAGACCGTGTTCTTCGGCAATCAGAAGCTCGGCGCGCGCGCCTACCTGCGCCGGTTTCTTTTCTCCGACGACCGCATCAACGAACGGGTCGAGCATTTCTCCGGCGGCGAACGCGCTCGTCTGATGCTCGCCAAGGTGCTGAAGCGCGGTGGGAACATCGTCGTGCTGGACGAACCCACCAACGATCTCGATCTGCAGAGCCTGCGCATCCTGGAGGAAGCGCTGAGCGACTTCGATGGCTGCAGCATCGTGGTGAGTCACGACCGCTACTTCCTCGACCGCGTGTGCGATCAGATCATCGCCTTCGAAGATGCCGGCGTGCACGTGCAGGTGGGCAACTACAGCTACTACCTCGAAAAGCGCCGCGAACGCGAGCAACGCGACAAGGCCTACATCCAGGCCGCGAAAGTGGAAAAGCAGCAGCCTGCCGCGAACACCGCTGCAGCAAAGACCTCCGCAAAACCGCGAAAACTGAGTTTCAAGGAAACGCGTGAACTCGAAGGCATGGAAGAAGCCATCCTCGCTGCTGAAGCAAAGGTGCACGCCTTTGACGCCACGCTGAACGATCCCAGCTTCTACATCACCCGCTCCACCGAAGCGCCCGGGATGATCGCTGAACTGGAGGCCGCAAAAGCCGAAGTCGCGCGCTTGTATGCGCGGTGGGAAGAGCTGGAGGCGATCAAGGCAGCGGCAGGGCAATAACTTCCACGACTCAAGCAGCGCCCTCATTCAAGGAGGTTAGGCGTCCCGCCTGACAGCGGATGTTAGACCTCCGGTCTGACCAGCTCTCTATCATTGCCTTTCTTCACCTCTGTTGGTTGCAGTCTGCTGCGTTTGGGTCTGGGCTCGGTGCTCGACATGGCGTAGAGAGTTCTACAGTACTGCTTGGGGGGACGCGAGATGGCGTCGAAGTCATCATACAGAAGGGACTCGCAACATGCGCTCGATGATGGTCAGACCGGAGGTCTAACGCCCACTGTCAGGCGGGACGCCTAACCTCCTTCCTTATTTCGCCATCTCCATCAGCTTCGCGAGCATCACCTTCGCGATGGCTGCATTCCCCTCCACATCGGGATGCACGCCATCCTTTGTCAGCGCGCTGTCAGGCACCGCGCCGTGCAGGCTCACAAACTCCGCGTTCATCTCCTTCGCGAGTTTCTGAAAGGCCTCACCAAGCTCTACCAGCTTCGCAGCACGTTCATTGGCAATTGGCTTCGTGGGACCAAGCGCGCTCTTATTGATATTCGGTGGCCCCACCAGCAGCACAGCCAGTTTCTCGCCATAAGCAGCACGACCTTTCTCCACCATGCTCTTCACATTCGCCACGGCCTTGGGCACGCACTTGTCCGTGATGTCACGGGAATCATTCGTGCCCAGGGCAATCACCAACACATCTGCTTTCGGCTGACGCTGTAGCATCGCCTCGAACTCCTTCACGGAATCCGTCGGCCTGCCGCCTTTGCCTTCATTGATCACCTCCAGCTTTCCGCCGGAGTCCGCTTGCACGACGTTTACCCATGCCCTCGGTTTGTCCTCCTTCGACATGGCACTGCCATGCGTGATGGAATCACCAAAGACGATGACCCTTTGCGATGCATCTGCGCCTGATCCCATCAATGGGAGAAGCATCACGCAGGCGTAAAGCGCCCTCAAAAACTTCACTCTGGAGAGGTTATTCATGACTTGTTTTTTCCTTTGTGGGGCGTGTTCTTACCAGTTCTGCATTTCGTAGTACAGATAACCATCGGCATAGGCCAGCATGCACCGTCGCCCCTTATACTCGACGTAGTATCCTCCCTCAGGTCCGCAATCCTCGGGCGGTGTCCACCAGGATTCAGGGCACCGAGCCCAACGTATGGTGCCGTCGTAAGGCCCCTTGGATGGGATTGGAAAAAGTCCTTGGTTGGCCGCATAGCGGTGAAATTCTTCCTCGCTGCACTTTGCCCGGAGAAGGCGCACGAAGTCGAATCGAATCGAACCAGTGCTCTTATAGTACTCCTGTATCTCTGTAGCGTGAAACCTCAGATACCTCATCGGCCCCTTCCACCAGCACAGGAAGAAAAACGCACCCAGGAACAAACCACCATACAGCAACCAGATGCCAACCCGCTTCAGCAGACGCAGGCGCCATGGCGGCCCTGTGATGATCCTGGAAGGCTCTTGCATATCCTGAGGCACGGTCTTGGAGGTCAGGTCTTCCACGCATCCCGCCACTGATCCGGATACCAGCGGCCCTCATCCTTCTCGATGAGATCAAAATCCGTCACCAGCGTGCCATCATCCGCAAAACCATATTCGCGAATGCACTCGGGGATGTAACCGTCCGTTTCATCATCACGCCAGCCGCGCTTGCTCATGAAGCTGTTGAAGAACAGGATCTCCTCGTCATTGAGCCGGCGTCCGGTGGTCTGGCACCACTCCAGCACTTCCTCATCAGACTTGCCCGCAAGCACCTGGGCCTTCACATCTTCGTAACTCACCTTCAGATAACGGCAGGTGCGTCCATCGAACCCAGTGCCGAGATACGCATGGTGTCCCTCCGGGAGCTTGCCCTCCGCATGCAGGCGGATCTTCGAGCACATGCGCGGGAAATAAAACAACCCGCCCGTCTTTTCGTAACAGCCTTTGATGCCTTCGATCTTCATGGCAGGCGCATGCTAGTCATGGCATCGGTCCTTGTCGAGCAATCACGTTCCAGCCCATGTCTTGTACGGCTTCTTGGACAGGCTCGAATTGTAGTAACGCGAATCGTCAGACACTTCCTTGCCAGCCCACCCCGGCATTTCCACCTGCTCATCTTCGCTCTTCAACTCCACCTCCGCCATGATGAGGCCTTCGTTGTCTCCATGGAAGACGTCCACCTCCCACGTATGCCCAGCGTGCGGAATCTTGTGCCTCGTCTTTTCCACCAGCGGTCCTTCGCACAGGTCCAGCAGTTCCTCCGCATCTAGCAGCGGGATTTCATACTCATACTCTGCGCGGCTCGTGCCCTTCGTGCAGCCCTTGATGGTGAGATACGCTTTCGTACCCGCGACGCGCACACGCACGGTGCGCTCCTTGTCCTTCGCGAGATAACCCTGACGATACAGTGTGCCCTCGGCGCCTTCGCGCCAACTATCGCCGACCACCAGAAATTTACGCTCGATCTCTTGTCCCATGAGCGAGATTCGCATCAATCCTCCAGCAATGCCTGAAGCAAATGCCGGTGGCAGTGTTTTTCATCCGGGGCGCAGGAGCAGATGAGTGTGACGGTCTGACCCTTCGCGAGCAGTTTCAGAAGCTTCAACGCGTGCTTCTGTCCCGAGTTCCGCATGTGCGTGTTCTTCTCCCCCTCGTCGCCATAACCCTTGGTCATCTCCTTCTTGTACTCCTTGGAGAAGGCCGCCCACGTGATCTTGTCGGAAAGAAACGCCCGCAACAGCTTCTCGCTCGGCGCGAGATTCGGCAGCCACGCATCACATTCATCGCGCCCATGTCCGCGTGGCCAGAAGCGAGTTACATAAAGCCGCACACCGTCCTGCTTCGAAGGCTTTTCCGCGGCGGACTTGGTGCGGATCATGGGAAGCGCGAAGTGTGAAGCGTGCTCAGGATTTCCGCACGAGGCCGATCACCGCCAGCACCGCACCACTGAGCAGCAGGCCGGCCACCATGCCGACCACGGCTCCGGCGATGAAACCTCCAGGCCATCCGCCTTTCCACAGCCCAATGAGCGAACCGACAGCTACGAATGCGCCAATGGCGATCGCCTGGTACAAATTGTCCTTCTTACGCACATTGGGCAGGCCCCCAATCTTGTCCGCAATGAAGTTGTAGGCCTCCACGTTCTCATTGCGCGGCGGCTCATAGGGCGGCGGCGGCGGCTTCGCCTGCGGAGGAATGGGCGGTGGCTGGGCGTCACTCATGGCGCGATTCTCACTGCCGCGCCCATGATGTCAATCCCAAGCCCTGGATTGACCTGCTACTTGTACGAGCCCTTCTCAATCCTCTCCGCCACCTCTCCCACCTTCTCTGTTCCCAGAATGCAGCCGCTCATCACCTTGATTGCCGCTTTCGAGTTTTTGTACTTGGTCAGCGCCTGGGCAAACGTCTTGTCATTGCTGAGTTTCAGGCCCAGCAATCCATACATTTGTCCCTCGACCGTGGCATTGGCCACCAGTTTCTGACAGGTGGCCACGGCGTCGGGTTGTTTCAGCACTTCGCGGAGTGCAAGCTCCGGCTCAGACGTCGTGCCCGCGAAGCCCACGCCACCGATCGCGAACGTTCTGGTGCTCATCAGGGTGGTATAGGCCTCGTAGGCTTCATAGCCGCCGCTCTTCGGCTCATCGGCGCGGAGCACCATCGGCCACAAGACTACCAGGGTGAAAATCGCAAACACACGTTTCATGCTGCATCGTTGGGACTGCATTCCAGCTCCTTTGTTCGAATGTCGCTCCTGATGACGCTTGGGCATCCCATCGCTATTTCCCTTTGCGACGCTTGCCCCTGAAATCAAACCAGTGATCCATCACCAAGGCCAACCCAGCAAGCACCACGCCGTACCAGATGCCATAAGCGCCGCCTTCCGAGCGGGCCTGAAAATACGAAAACGCTGTGGTGGCGATGCCAACTACAATCATGAGCACCCCCAGCCACACAAACGGGGTGGCGCGTGACTGCTTTTGATCCACGACGATCTGGGCTTTCGTGGCATCCGGATTCGGCACCGTGAGTGCGCCGTTGCATTTCGGGCACTTCACCGGGTTGCCGCGATCGATCCAACGCGACTTCACCATCTGCTTGCACGCGCCACAGGGGAAAAGCAGTGGTTTCGTGGGTGCATCGCCCATGAGCTCCCCCAGCGGATACCAGAAGTCCTGATGTTCCAGCGTCACCATCGCCGTGCCCGGAATATTGCCATCTGCATAAGCGTTCTTCAGCCTGGCAAACTCCATCTGCGCCGGCGCCTGCTGGCCGGGGATGCGCACGGTGTAGGTGAGTGATGACACGCGGTTGAGGCTATCGGAAAACCGGGACGGGACAAGCGCCCTTTCACGCGCCTCGCACAGGATATTGGGCTTCTTGAAAGCTACCCCTGCGGGATGTCCGCTTGAAGCTTTCTTTTCGCTCGCGTGGACACACTGCCGCAGGGATCACACACCAGCTTCTCCAGCACATCCCTTCTCCTCGTACTGGCAACAGCAAGGCGTCGCAAATGACGCGGACATGCGTCAGAAGAAAGTAATGACTCGAAGCACTGAATCGGCACCCGCGCATTGCCCACAAGATGTTTCCAGCAGTCCCGTGGCTCATAGTCACGGGGTTCAATCCGTTGCAGGTTCGGCTCCAGTGCCGTACAAAATGCTACAGCGACTTCAAGCGTCAGGTCCGCTCTGCCCATGATGACACTGGCTACCTGATAATCTTCATCTCTCAGCGGCTGGAACATATCCTCCACCAGGAGCATCAGGATACTCGGCGTGGAATGCCCGTTCCCGGCGACTGCGGCCTTCACGTAACTGAACTGATACAACGCCAGCTCACGCAACTCCGCCTGATCCGTGAGGACCTTGGCAGCCTGCAAACGCTCACCTGGACCCGTGTACTTGGCCACGGCAGGAACATCCCTCCTTTCTGCTATTGGAACTTCCGGATCCTCGCGCGCACGTCCTCCTTCAGGCGATCCACAAAACCCAGTGCAAACTCCTCCGGGTCCAGCTTGTCATCCTGAATCAACGGCGTGAGATCCATCGCGAAGGTGAGGGAACTGGTATCGTCCGTGGTGTGCGAGTCGAAGTAGGTGGCATTCGCGCGACGCAGGCCTTCCTCGGCGAGGTCGTAGCGTTTGCCTCCACTGATTTGTGAATCGAACACAGCGATCAATGCGCTGATGAGGTGCGGGAACTGATCCACCCACAGCATCACCTTGTCATCCGCGAGCAGCCAGTCCAGCTTGCGCCACACCTCGCAGCCGAACACCTTCTGCGGACGCGCTTCCTTCGGCAGGGCGCGGAGCGCTTCCAGGCAGCGCAGGAAAGTAGCCACGTGCGTATCATGGCGATCCGCTGGATTGTGCAGATATACAAACTGCGGCTGCGTCATTTTCAGGATGCTCAAGATATCCGCGCTCACATCTTCGCGGCGCGAGTGCTTCACTTCTTCACTGGGATAGCCCAGCTGCACCATCACGCTGTACTCACCTACGAAGGCCGCCTTGCGCTGCTCCTGCTTGCGCACTTCCTGCATGCCTTCATCCGTGTACTCAGCATAGGGGCCCTTGCGCGGACTGCCGGCGCCATTCGTCACCACCACACCGCCGAACCATTTGTCATCGCGACGGAAGCACTCCGTGATGCCGTGGTATGCGGCGATTTCCAGGTCATCCTGGTGGCTGACAATGCCCAAGTGGGTGACCCGGGAGAAGGCTTGGGCAGGGTCGCCTTGATCAGGAACGAAGAGGTCGGCTTTGGAATGGCGAAAGAGCATGAGGAAGGGTGATCAATGTGGCGGGGAACACTGGGCGGGCAAGCAAATGTCCCGCCTCCCATGGCTGTCTTCATTGTGCTCCTCCTTATGACAACTCCAACACCGGCTGCGAACCGCCTGTGAAGTCCAATTCCTTCACCTTTCCGTAATGCCCACGTCTGCTGGCATGCTTTACGCATGCAACAAACTTGTCACTCCCCGGAACCCTGTTTTTCAGAGATTCCGATCTTTTGTGCTTGCTAGATCAGCCAGTGATGAAGAATACTTCGGGCAACTTAAAGAACTCGGATGCCCGTCTCATCCGCACTCCACAAACCACCCGAGGACGCAAGTCGTCTCCCGATGGTGGAATACTCTCAGCATCAAGGCTGAAGCTGAGGAAGTCGCAATCAACCAGCAACCAAACCCACACCCGCACCTCCATGCTCCATGAAGCCGCCTCTCCTGCCGATGTGTCCCTTTTCTCAGAAGAAGAAACCCGGCAGCGGAACGGAAATGGTAATGGGCTCGATCTCTTCCCCGAGCAATCCAATGGCAATGGTTCCCCCAAGGTCGGCCTGAGACGACGAAGAGGAACCCAGGGCCGGAACGGCACTGCCAAACCCACGCAGGTGAAAACCTTCGTGCTGGATACGAATGTCCTGCTGCATGATCCCGCGTGTCTGCATCGCTTCGAGGAAAACGATGTGTGCATTCCCGTGGAGGTCCTCGGTGAACTGGATCGCTTCAAAGGCGAACCCAGCGAGCGCGGCGCGAATGCCCGTGAGGTGCACCGCACACTCTCGAAGTTCTTCGCACAGCCCGAGATCAACGTGATGGAAGGTGTGCCCACCGCCGGCGGTGGACGCGTGCGCCTCATCGTGTTCGATACCGAGGAGGCGAAGTGCTCCCTGGCAGTGCAGCGCTTCCAGCGCATTTTCCATGACCTGGAGAAACCGGATCACCGCATCCTCGCGTGTGCCCTGTGGATGGCCGAGCGCACGCCAGAGCCAGTCATCCTCGTCACGAAGGATCTGAACATGCAGCTCAAGGCCCGCGCCACGGGCGTGATCTGTGAGGACTACCTGCATGACAAGGTGGAGGCCCGCGATGCCACGCACCACGACATCGTTCGCATAGAAGTGACCCCGCATGAGCTGCAGCGTTTCGCCAGCAGTGGGATACTGGAATTCCCACCGGCACGCACCGCAGGGCTTGCGCTCAATGAGTACGTGTTGCTCATGGCCGGTGAAAAACAGTCCATGCCTGCGCGCTATATCGGACCCCAGGGCTTCACACGCCTGCTGGTGCCGGAGAGCATGCGCATCATGCAGGGACGCACCATCAAGCCCATGAACCTGGGCCAGGCGTGCTTCCTCGATGCCTTGATGAATCCGGAAATCTCCCTGGTCACCTGCTTCGGTCAGGCGGGCACGGGCAAGACGCTCCTCGCGTGTGCGGCGGGCCTCTCGCAGGTGTTGGGCAATGCCTACACCGGCATCACCGTGAGCCGTCCGATTGTGGCCATGGGTCAGGGCATTGGCTTCCTCCCCGGCAGCCTGCAGGAAAAGATGCGCCCCTGGCTCCAGCCGGTGTACGACGCCCTGGATCTGCTCACGCGGCCCTCGGCGAACCCCACCTTCAGCAAGAAGAAGGCAGCCCGCCACGGCAATCCCAACCCGCCGCCCATGGCTTCAGTAGCAGGTGGAGCCTCCGCTCCCTATGACCCGCTGATTCAGGCCGGCATGGTGGAGATCGAGGCGCTCTGCTACATCCGCGGACGCAGCATCCCGGACCGCTTCTTTATCCTGGATGAAGCCCAGCAACTCACCCCGCTCGAGGCCAAGACCGTCGTCACCCGCATGAGCCGTGGCAGCAAGCTGGTGCTCATCGGCGACCCTGCCCAGATCGACAATCCCTATGTCGACAGCCGCAGCAACGGCCTCGTATACACCCGCCAGCGCCTGCGTGGCCAGCCCTTCGCGGCCCACGTGCCCCTGAGCAAGGGTGAACGCAGCCCGCTGGCCGAGGCTGGGGCGCGGTTGTTGTAATAGAATCGTCATCGCCCTCGAAAGGGATCATCGAGGCGCCTTGCTGGAGGCCTTGGACCACACTCCAAGGCCTCTTTCGTTGCCGGGCTTATGCGTCGGAAGGGCGATCAGTTGAAGTGCACCGTTCCCCGACCGTTCTGATAAAACGTGTAGGCGTGCTCAATGTCTTCCCGACTCGTCCGGTGGGTATCCAACTCGGGCAGCGCCCTAAGTGGGAAGAACTCAATTCCACTGCTCTCGATGTTCAATTGGGGAGCGCCGCCGACAATCTCGCAGAGGAAGAAAATTTTGTAGGTCGTGTACGCGTTCGATGGATAGCCCGCCCGTTCGCGATCGATGACGGAGGTGATGGCGGTGGCGGTCACGTCGTAGCCAGTTTCTTCCTTGCACTCGCGCTCCACGTTCTCCTTCGGGCTGTGGTTCACATCTGCCCAGCCTCCCGGCAGCGTCCACTGGCCCGACGCGGTTTCTTTGATCAAGAGCACCTGGTCACCACAAAAAATGGCTCCTCGCACATCGACCTTCGGCGTGGAATAGCCCTTCTCATCCGGCCAGCGAAATGCCGGAATCTGCTCCGGAGCTTGCAGCAGCTCGCTGGCCATCTCACGCAGCCTCGCAAAGCGCTCCTTATCGAAGGGGTCTTTTGAATAGGTGAGGCCAGCCTGCCCAATCGCGGCAAGTTCACGTGAGAAATCGAGGAGGGTTTTCATAGGGGCACTTTTCACACGTCATTGAAGAGTTGGTGAACCCTGCGTGAAATATCAAACAGCGACGCACATTTACCCGGGAAGCCAGGGTCCGCATCTATGTCGCCATGGCCCGTACCTGGGCAATTTTTTAGTGCGGGAAGCGTCTCTCTGCGGCCACGCCAAAAAAATTCGTGCAACCCGGGGCACCATCGGCGGTTGAAGCACAGACGCGCCCCATGCCCGCGGGCAACCGCAACCGGCGGCGGCGCCTTATCAAACCACAGCCAAACCATCCACGACGATGAAGATCATCCTGACCCTTGGAGCCCTGCTCCTGAGCGCCTCCCTCACCTTCGCCGCTGACGGCGACAAGCCCCGTAAACCCGCGGAAGGCGGCGCCCGCCCGAATCCGGAAGAGCTCTTCAAGAAGCTCGACGCCAACAGTGACGGCGCCATCAGCAAGGAAGAGTATCTGGCCTCCCCCCGCGCCAAGGAGAATGCTGAGCGCGCTGAGAAGTCCTTCACCGCCCGTGACAAGGACAAGGACGGCAAGCTGAGCAAGGAAGAGTTCACCGCCAAACCTGAAGGCGGCCGCGGCGGAGACCGCGGTGGCAAGAAGCCCGAGGGTGACGGCGCCGCCAAGAAAGAAGGCGCAGGCGACAAGAAGCCCTGAGCCCCGCTTTTTCAGCCAATCAGTCAGTACGGAGCTGTAGTCATGGCCCCTGTCCCGGTCTGCCGGGCAGGGGCTTTTCATTTCCCACCCGCTCCGAAGATTTCCGTGAAATTCCCCGGAAAACCTGCCCGCCCAGTGCGATATAAAAAAATCCTGCAATGTCATGCAAGACTCAGCGTTACCCCCGTCCGCGCTGAGCGTTTCGCGTGACGGTGCGTGACAATCCAAATCAAAACATCATCAGAAATCAGAATATGAAAATCACTGCAGTTCTTTTCGCGCTTATCGTGACCGCCTCCGTTTCCTTCGCCGCTGACGAGAAGAAGCCCGCCGAAGGCGCCAAGCCCAAGGTCGACCCGGCCGCTGCCTTCGCCAAGAAGGACAAGGACGGCAACGGCAAGCTCTCCAAGGAAGAGTTCACCGCCAATGCCAAGGACGCCGCCAAGGCTGAGAAGCAATTCGCCAACAAGGACAAGGACAAGGACGGTTCCGTGTCCAAGGAAGAGTTCACCGCCGCTGGCCCCAAGAAGGACAAGTAAGCCTTCTGACCGACGACGGGAAATTTTCCCGTCCTCGACCGCCGCGCCTGTCCCAAGCAGGTGCGGCGTTTTTGTTGGTAGTTTTTATGTGACGTCGTGCAGGAAGATGCGCCCACCCTGAGTCCGCCCTTCGATTTCGGAAGTATCCCCTCCAATGTCTCCTCCCGATCTGCCCGCCACGCTGAACGTTTTCACGGACATCCAAGTCGAGCCCGCGTTGATGGAGCGGCTGCGTACCGGCATCGAGCCACACCGGTTGCTGGTAGCTGCGGCAGGTGGCACTTCGGTGCTGGGGGGTGCGCCGTTGGACTCCCAGCTCGCAGAGGCGCACATCGCGCTCGGCCAGCCGGCGGTCGCAGGAGTACTGGGCGCCAAAAACCTGCGCTGGCTGCAGGTGAGCACCGCGAGCATCACCCGGTATGATACCCCTGAATTCCGCACAGCCGTCGCGGACAGCAAGGTAGTGGTGACGAACAGCTCACCGGTGTATGATCAGGCCTGCGCGGAGCACCTGCTCGCCTTCATGCTGGCCCAGGCCCGCCAGCTCCCCCGTGCCCTTGTCACCTCCACTCCCAGCGGCACGGACACGTGGTACCAGCTCCGCGCGAGCTGCCGCCTCCTGCGCGGGCAAACGGTCTTGATCGTGGGCTACGGCTCCATCGCGGAGAAATTGGTGGGCATGCTCGCCCCCTTTGCCATGCGGGTGCGCGCCGTCCGCCGCGAGCCTCGCGGCACCGAGAGCGTGAATGTCCTCACCCCGGATCAAATCTATCCCGCCCTCGCCACCGCCGATCACGTGATCAACATCCTTCCGGACAGCGAGAGCACCCGCAGCTTCTTTTCCACGAAGGAATTTTCCGTCATGAAGCACGGTGCCACGTTTTACAACATCGGCCGCGGCACCACGGTGGATCAGGATGCGCTCGCGAAGGCCCTGCAGGACGGACCACTCAGTGCCGCCTGGCTCGATGTGACAGAACCCGAGCCCCTCCCCACGGGCCACGCCCTCCTCTCACTGAAGAACTGCTTCATCACACCCCACATCGGCGGCGGACAGAAGGATGACATGAAAGACATGGTGGAGCATTTCCTGGAGAACTTCGCGCGCTACCTGAAAGGCGACGACCTTCTGAGCCGGGTGATGTGATGTGATGTGATGTAGTGGCTCTGCGGGTTTGAAAATTTGCAGACGGCCTCTCCAAGGATCGGGGGCATTCCTGCCCCCGTTTCCGCGCATCATCCCCTGCAAAACGGTTGACCATGGCCCGTTGACCTCTTGACTCTATCCTCACACCCATGCCCGCGCCCGTTCCCAAGCCCATCGAACCTGCCGAACTGCCCGCCCTCGCCGCGGCGACCATGCGTGCCGCCAAGTTTCCCATGCTCGCCAGCATGGATGGGGATCAAGCGCGGGTGCGTCCGGTATCGCCCGTGCGGACCGATGGCTTCACCGTCTATGTGGCGAACCTGCGCAACTACCACAAGACGGGCGAGATCGCTGCGAACCCCAAAGTGGAGCTGTGCTACCTCGACCCGGATCACAACCAAGTGCGCATCACCGGGCGCGCCGAAGTGGTGACGGATCGCGCCTTGATTGAGGACATCTGGCAGGAGAATGCCCTCCTGCGCGCGTACCTCGGCTCACCGGACAATCCGGTATTCATGCTTTATCGGATCCTTCCGGATCACGTGCGCTACATGCGGGAGTGGGCGCTGGAATATCATTTGGTTGTGTGAGGGTTCCTGGTTCTTCGTTCTTGGTTTGTGGTGAAAGAGCGTGCGGACTTCCGGCTTTGATCCGGGGACACACGCACGTTTCCGCGCCATGAGATTCCGCACCTCACTCTGCTTCGCCGTCTTCGCTTGCGCCGTCACCTTCGCCCAGGCGCAGGAGAAACCCACGCTCACCCTCGCCCGGGAACAGAACTGGCTGGTCATCAAGGGTGCCCATCTGCCGAAAGGCGAGATACGCATCAATTACCTCGAAGCCTACTGTCGCGCTGGATCCACGGATGCCGACTGGATGAAGCACACCTACGTGGGGCATACCACCGAGCATCTCTCCACCAGCGCCGATGGCAAGCAGATGAAACTGCGCTGCCACGTGAAGGATGGCCTCGTGGTGGACCACCACATCACGGCAGGTGATGACGAGATCACTTTTGATCTCACTGTGCACAATCCCACCGACAAACCCAACGAAGCACACTGGGCGCAACCGTGCGTGCGGCTGGGTGACTTCGCCGGCGCTGAAACCGCAGATCCGAAGTGCGTGGACATCAAGCTCTCGAACAGCTTCATCTTCCTCGAAGGCAAACTGAGCCGCATGCCCACCCAGCCCTGGGCCACGAAGGCGCGCTACATCCCCGGACAGGTGTGGTGCCCGAAGGATGTCCCGCGTACCGACGTGAACCCGCGCCCGCTGAGCACCCTCGTGCCCAGCAATGGATTGATCGGCTGCTTCAGCCAGGATGGAAAGTGGATCTACGCCATGGCCTTCGAGCCATATCAGGAGCTCTTCCAGGGCGTCGCGAAGTGCCTGCACAGCGACTTCCGCATCGGCGAAGTGAAGCCCGGGGAAACCAAGAAGGTGCGAGGAAAAATCTACCTCATGGCCAATGATATCGATGCGCTGGTGAAGCGCTATGAGAAGGACTTTCCGCGCTCGTAAGAGGGAAACGCAAAGCAACGAAGCAGCAAAGGATCTATGATTCTCAGAAGATGGGATCCGCAGTGAGATCCAGTCATCAATCTCGTCTTCCTTTGCAGCTTTGTTGCTTTGCGTTTCCTCATCACAAAACAAAAGCGCCAGCCTGTGAGGGCTGGCGCCTTGGGAGGGCCGGGGGGGAACGTTTTGTTTCTTGATCGTCCGGCGGACTCCGTGAACTCCGCGTTCTACTTCGCTTGTTAGCCGGTCTGCAACTTAGTTGGAGTAGCTGTGCGGAGGAGCAACCGCGGAGAAACCTTCAGGCTGGCTATACACGTTCGTGTTGTAGTTGTCGCTCACACCGGCGGGCTTGTAGGAGGGCTCCACATAGCGGGTGCGGGTGTGATAGTGATGCACATGGGTGGGGGGCGGGTCGCTCGCGCAACTCGCGAGGGTGAGGGCGGAAAGAGCAAGGCTCAAGGAGATGACGATGCGTTTCATGACAGATGACGATGACAAGGGTTGTGACGAATGGGTGACTACTGTGGCTTGTTGGAGACCTGTTCCCCACCACCGGAGTGGCAGGGCCTCGGTCACAAGTTCGGCTGCTGCTTAGTTGCCGGCCGTCACAGCCGTTTCAACAATCGGATTCTGGCTGCCGCTGGTGAGCGTCGTGCTGCTCATGCCTCCCTTGGCAGCGCCACGGCGGCCCACGAGCACATAGTAGCTGGCGAGGCCATTGGCGCGGGCCATGTTCAGGTACACCATGGCGGTACCGTTGTAGCTGGCGCGGAACTGCACACCGGCCAGCTTGGTGCTGCGACGGTCATCAAGGATCAAGTTGCCCACTTCATCATAGACATACACGTCCACATCGAGCGCGCTCTGGTCCGCACCGGCGAGGAACACATAGTCCAGGCCCTTGGTCACGGGAATCAGGAAGCGGATGGCCTGGCCACCGCCGAGCACGCCGGAGTGGTCGGTAGGAGCCATGGAGAAACCTTTCGCGACATAGTTGGTGGCCATGCGGTAGGCGACGTCTTCCGCTTCACGCGGGTCAGCCTTGACGGCTGAGGTGGAGGCGATCATGAGAGCGCCGGTGATGATGAGGTTTTTGATGCTGATTTTCATGATCTTTGACTTTCGAACTGTAGAAGGTTGCACTGGCAAAATGATGTTTGGTTTTGCCATATTCATGTAGCGGCCCAAAGGCGCGTGACAGGTTTTCTGAATTTTTTTGGAACCGCCTGCGTCCACATACAATTCGCGCACGTGCGTACCCCAATGGAGGCAGCATCTGCCGCGCCATCTATTTCTCCATATCGCACCCGGGTAATGGAAGATCATCGGCTGCGAACACACATGTGATCCAGCCTTGGATCAGAACCAGAATCCGTCAATCAGTCGACAAAATAGACTGTGTTCCAGCTACTGCTTGCTGCCCTTGAACACTTCCTTGAGGTCTCTGCCTCCCAGGATGTTTCTCTCGATGAATTTGCGTGCCGCGGTCTTCTCGCTTTCAGGAGTACGACCACCGTTGGAGCGGCTGCTGCTGCCGCCACTGCTCTTCGGCGCTGACCATTCGGATTTGTCAGGCACGTTTGTCAGCTCAAGAGCCGAAAGCGTCGGACCATCCAGCTGCCCGGTGGGCTGCAGCGAGTTTGCGGTCTGGAATTTCTGGATGGCCTTGTGGGTGCCAGGCCCGACCTTTCCATCCGCGCCGATCTTCAGTCCGAGCTGCGCCTTGTAGAGCAGATAGCGGCGTCCTGCTTCGGAATAACCGTTGTAGGCAGAGCTGGAGAAGAGTTCATCAAGCTTCCAGTGGCCTTCTGCAGGCTCGCCCACGGTCGGCTGGGTTCCAGCCGGAGCTGCTTCTCCCGGAGCGGAAGGTCCGGCCACGGCAGGATTTTGAGCGGGCGGCGGGGCAGACGGATCGAAACTGGCACTACTGGCCGCAGTCGGAGTCGCCCCAGGAGCAGGTGCGGGTGCAGGAGCACCAGCATTCGCCCCTGTCGTCGGGGCGGCGGTCGGAGGTGTGCCCGCAGATGACGGCATCGAGGTCGATGGCGCTGACGCCGGAGGGGAAGGAGGGATGCTATTGGCGGTGGAATCCGGACCGGGAGCCGGCGGAGCGGAGCCAGACGGGGTGGCGCTGCTTTCCGCCGGTGGCATGTCCGCGGAAGACGGCATCGATGGGGGCGCTGACGCAGGAGGAGAGGTGTTGGCGGTAACCACCGGGGCGGGTGCTGGCGTAGGAGCAGGTGGCGGGACCGGAGCCGGCTTCTCGAACTCGGAAAACGCCCGCGGCGTCTCCCCCTCGAGAACCTCCACGTTGGTAATCTTTATCACCTTGTCGTGCTCCATGGTCACCTCGTATTTGCCAACCGGCAGATTCAGGACCTTGGGCGTCACGCCACTCTCTTTAGGTTGGTTTTCGTTGGTGAGGGACCTCACCACAAAGTCCACTTCATCCGGATCACTGGAGACCGTGAGCTTTCCCACGCTACGCACCATGCTTACGAGACCACTCTCCGCCCGCTTACCGGGAAGCACCGTGACCGCCACCATGCGGGTTGCGAACCCTTCCTTGGAAACGGTAGCCCGATTTTCACCCGGCGGCAGTCCAGTAATCACGGCAGGCGCCTTGAACACACGCGTCCCAATGGTAATCGTGGCTCCCGCAGGCTCCGTCTGCACGGCCCACTCTCCCGGACGGTTGGTCCACCACCAGTAACCGCCGCTGATACAAGCGAGCAGCAGCAGGACCCCACACGCCGTGGCAATCCACCGCGTCATGGAAGCCGTCGTCGCCGCCATTGCCTGCTTCTCCGTCGGAGGGGACGAGATTTCAATCGGCCGCAGGCCTTCGGAATTCGTCTTCACCTGCGGCGTGAGTGGCTTCATCTCGCTGCGCAGGGAAACACCCAGCATCTGGGCCAGCTCACCGGCGCTCTGTGGTCGGCGCGCAGGGTCTTTCTCCAGGCACGCAGCAATGGCCTCCTCCCACTCCCGTGGAATATTATCGGAGGCGGGGATCCCAAGTTCCTCGCGGCGGTCCTTGAGCTTCGGTGCAATCTTGCCCGTGATTTGCGTCGTGATATCCCCGCGGTAGAAGGGCGGCTTGCCCGTCAACAACTCATACAGGGTCGCGCCCACGGCATAGATGTCATCCGTGGGGTTGGGCCGGTCTCCCATGGCCTGCTGGGGACTCATGTAGAGCAGGGTGCCGCTCGTGCCCGAATGCTGGTTCGCGCGGCTCAGGCGGCTCATCGTGTCCGAGAGGCTGCACGAAATGCCGAAATCGGAGATCTTCATCTGCGACTCCGAATTCACCATGAGATTGGCTGGCTTCAGGTCGCGGTGGACGATGCGCTTCTGCAGGTGCGCGTAGTCCAGGGCATCACACATTTGGCCCACCCAGGGACCAAGTTGATCCACCGTGAAGATGTGATGCGGCAGGGAAATGCGGCGCTCGGAGAGGCTCTTGCCATCCACGAACTCCATGCTGATCGCCGCGGCGCCATCATCATCATCCACGAAGTCGTAGAACCGTACGATGTTCGGGTGCGCGAGGTCCAGGCCGCGGCGGGTTTCCTCCTTGAGCTCTTTGAGCGCCACCGGGTCGATGCCCACGGCATCCGGCAAAAACTTCAAGGCCACGGCACGCTCAAGCTTGGTGTCCACGGCAAGCCACACCACTCCCATGCCTCCACGCCCAAGCACACGCTGCAGGCGATAACGGTTAAAGACCAGCGTGCCCGCGCCCGGCATGCGCACGGTCTGCTGCAAATCCAGATCCGTGTCCAGGATGCTGACATTGGCATTCCCAGCCGGCGGAATCTCCCGCGGCGTAATGGGATCAATTTTCAGCGTATCATCCAAAGGGTTCATGACGGGTTTCCCGCGTTCCGAATCTTCGAGCACTTCAGCATACGGGAAGCTGCCCATCTGTCACGCAGAAAGGCAATACGGCCTTCCCCCAGCGAACATGCCTGCGAAAGAAGGAATTCCCACGATTTTTGGGTTCACGCGTTGGCCCCTGCATCGCGGATGCCCCTTGCTGCCCGGCCCGCGCTTCAGCTATAGGTGGGCATGGGTCAAAAAAGCGCCAGGGGAAAGGCCTCCGCTCCTCACATGCGGCGCGTGCCTCGACGAATCCATTTTCTGGGGATTCACGGGCGGCTGGTGGGCAGCCTGGCGATGGCCCTGAAACGCCTGGGCGCGGAGGTTTCCGGCACGGACAGCGTGGCCTTTCCTCCCATGCCGGCACTCCTCAAGAGCGCCGGAATTCAGGTTGCGTCGACACCTCATGAACGGAATCTCCCTGAGCGTGTGGATGTTGTGGTGACAGGCTCCCTCGTGAGGCGGGGCGACCGCGAGCTGGAGGCCGCCATGGACCGGGGTATTCCGGTGTGGAATACCGCCGCCTTCCTCCAGCAGTATTTCCTTCGGGAGACGGAGAATTTCGTAGTCACCGGGACCAAGGGCAAGACCAGCACGACCGCGATGCTGCTTTGGATCCTGCAGTCCGTGGGGAAAACTCCGGACTTCCTTCTTGGCGGGCAGATTCGCGGCGGGCGGGAACGCCTCACCCTCAGTGGGAAACCCATGATGGTGCTGGAGGGGGACGAATATCCCTGTGGGGTGGGGGACCCGCTGCCAAAATTTCTGCGGTACCACCCCCGGCATGTGGGTGTGACCAGTCTGCAGCACGACCATCTGGAGGTGTATCCCTCGCCCGAATCCTACCGCGAGGCCTTTGTGCATCTCGTCCACCAAGTGCCGCGAACCGGGAGCCTCACGCTAAACGCGGATGATGAGGGGGCTATGTCGCTCGTCGGGCTGACGCCAACTCCGGTCACGACCGTGGGCTTTTCCAGATCGGCAGCCACGGTAAGGATCACGAAGTATCGCGAGACGTCCTCAGGCACGAAGTTCCATGTCGCCAACGTGGCCTTTGAACTGCTGCTGCCCGGAAGGATGCATGCACGCAATGCGGCGATCGCAGCGGTGATGGCCCGCCATGCCGGCGTGTCGCTGAAGCAGTCTTCCCTCGCTCTGAAGGAGTTCCCTGGGGTGGAAGGGCGTCTCGATCCGGTGGGCCACGAGGAGGGCCTCCCCATCTACACGGACGAAGCCTACCACCCTCTCGCGCTGCGGGCGACGCTGGAAGCGGTGCGGGGCCGGCATCCCAAACAGCGGCTGGTCCTGCTTTTCGAACCTCGCTACACCTCCGGCGAAGATGGGCCGTGGAAGCAGACGCTCCCTGAAAGCATCGCTGGAAATGCCGACGTGGTTATCGCCGCCCCACCGGTGGAACTCCGGTGGCTGCCACGGCCCTTTTCTATTTCAGGCTTCTGCCGAAGGCTGCGGGCGCTGGGAACAGAAGCCCACCGTGTGAAGGGTGTCAGCGCCATGGAGTCCGCCGTCCGGCGTCTGTGCCGCCCCGGAGATGTGGTGGTGATTTCCTTTTCGATGATCCGCGGCGAGGAAACGGCAGCCGTGGTAGAGGCGCTGAAAGAAGCCCTGCGTGAGACATCTGCACACCAGAAGAAGAGGAAACCGCGCGGATGAAGCTGCTCCTCACCAACGACGAACTCCATGAGGTCCGCGGCGGCACGCAAGTGTTCATCAGCGACCTCGCGGTGGCCCTGCAAGAACGGGGGCACACCGTGGCGGTCTATGCCTGGCTGCGTGGTTCTGTGAGCGCCGCTCTCGACGCGCGCGGCGTGCCCGTGGTGGAGTCTCCCGCTGCCTGCGGGTTCGTGCCGGAGGTGATTCATGGTCAGCATCACCTGGCCACCATGACGGCGCTTTGTGCCTTTCCCACCACACCTGCCATCTACTACTGCCACGGCTACGGCCCCTGGCAGGAGCGACCGCCCAGGCATCCGCGCATCCTCAAGTACGTGGGCATGGCGGAGGCAATGCGGCTCTGGCTGGCCATTGAAACAGGCCGGCCTGCCGGAGAGATCGGCATCTTTTCGAACTCAGTGCACTTGGGCCGCTTCCACAAAGTCCGTGAACTCTGCCAGCGGCCCCGCCGCGCGCTGCTGTATGGAAACGCCTTCATCCCCGCTAGCCACGTGAGCCGTCTCCAGCAGACCTGTGACCGCGCGGGCATCCGCCTCGACAAGCTGGGCGCCCCTTTCGGCAATGCCGTCACCGCTCCCGAGGAGGTACTGCCGGAGTACGACCTCGTCTTCGCCATCGGTCGGTCAGCACTGGAGGCCATGGCCTGCGGCTGTGCCGTCATGCCGTGCAGCGTCCGCGGCTGCGGCCCTCTTATTGAGCCAAACTCACTCGAGTTCTGGAGCCGTCGAAACTTCACCGTTCCCGGCGACATCTTCCCCATGGAGGTGAAGCGCGTGGAGAAAGAGATCCGGCGCTTCGACCCCGGCATCGCCGCCGAGGTGACGCGACGGGTGAGAGCCCTGCACAGCTTCGATGGCACCTGCGGGCAACTCGAGGCGCTCTATGCCGAAGTCCATGCCACGTGGTCTACGACACCCACCAAGGATCCCTCCAGTGAAAGCAGCGCCCTGAGCGCCTACCTCGCGACACTGGGCCCGCTGATTAAAGGGGCCGATCACCGCCTCAGCCAGGCACGTGAACAAGCGCGCACCTCTCGCGGACGCGTGGCCAAACTCAAGCAACGTCTGGAGGAGGAGAAGCGGCGCTGGAAGCAACTTACGGAACGCATGCCATCCCTGCTGAGGCGCTGGCTGATCCGCGAACCCTAGGACAACGGTCCGATGAATCCTCAAGCAGCCTGCGATGCGCCTGACGAACTCGCCGTCGGCAGCTCATAGGTCTGCACCGTGTAGCCGTAGGGGCCGAGGCGGACCTTGGCTCCATCCGTAAGAAGGATGAGCTCACTCGGCTTGCTGCGGAGATCCGTACCGGTGGCCACCGCAACCAAACTGGCCTCCAAAGGCTCAAACCAGAACTGTCCAGCATAGCGATGCACGCGCGCCACCGCATGCGCGGCGGCATCTGCCCGCAGCCAGGGACGGCCGGATTTTGAGAAATGGATGCCCACATCGCTGAGCACCATGGCCGCCTCGCAGAGGAGCACCCCGCTGCCACCCGGTCGCAGGATGACGGCGCCACGGAGCTTCTCCGTTCCCGGGTCGGGCCAGTTCTGCACCTCACGCCCCGTGACAAAGTCCGTGGCAATCGCGCGAGCTTCAATGGGGAACTCGCCAGCCAGCAGGAAGTTCACCGGCAGGTCCGCCTCGGTGAATCCCGGAATGGGCGCATCCTGCAGCACGGTGGGATTCACCGCATCACTCTCTTCGATGGCAAGCTTTCCGTCCTTGAGCTGGACACGCGCCTGGGCACGGCTGACGCGGCGCGAGCGGGCGTCGTTCACATTGGAGCGCGGGCGGAACTGCGCAATGAAGTCCGCATCGCTGGCGGAGCGGCCGAGCACCAGGGTATCTTCGCCCACCAGGGCAAAAATCGGCGCCTCCTCACTGTCCGGCACCAGGCGGACGCGGACAGTAGGACTGAGCTTTTCCGCAGCCTCCCGATCCGCCGCAGTCACCAGCACGACGCCTTCTTTGGGGCGGGTGGGGGGCAGCGGCGGTGGCCCGGTGCGCTTCACCGTCACGGCATCGAAACTCACCGGCGCCTCAGCATTGGTGGCGGAGGCGCTGCCCACGGTGGAAAGCAGCACCGTAAGCCCAGAGCCACCGTGCGAACCCGTGGTGAACGCCGGAGACGAGTTCACCGGCCCCGTGTTGGGACTGGCCATCGGGGGCGAAGGCTGGGGCTGGGGCTGGGGCTGGGGCTGGGGCGGGGGAGAGGGAGAAGGAAGAGGGGGAGCGCTCGCAGGGCCTCCGGTGGTCGGCGGGCGTTGCTGGGGAGAAGTCGTGAGCGTCCGCAGGCGCTCGGTGTGCGCGGCGACGTTCGCATTCATCGTCACGCCAAAGAACTCATCCATGAACGCCTTGGCCGAGCCGAAGCCCGCACGGCCCTCACTGGTGAGCGCGCGGCGCAGGAGCACGTTTTGCTGGGAAGTGAGCTGCGGCACCGGCTGGTAGCGCGCATTTCCCCCGCGCATGTGCTGCGGCTGGCCGAGCAGGTCACAGGTGAGCGCGGCCAGCGGCAGGACGTACTCGTGCGTGTCCCGCGGCACCGGCTCCACCAGGGCGGCGCGCAAGGCGGCGGCGCTGAATTGCATCGTCGCCATGGGGTCCATGTCGACCGAGTCCGCGCCGGAGTTGTCAAAGGAGGGGATGTCCGGCGCCGGGATGCGCGGCAGTCCCACCCGGGGATCCAGATAGAGGTGCCCCGCCTCCAGTTGCAGGCGCGGCCAGCCCAGCGACGTGGCAGCCTCACAGGCCTCGGTAATCAAGCGCAGAAAGGCCTCCACCTCCTCCATGCTCAGGGACTGCCTCTGCTGCAGGAGCTCCCGCAGGCTGTAGTCACCGGGGTACTCGGAAACGGTCCACTGGTAGTCCGCCTTGAGCTGAAAATCCGTCACGCGACACAGCAGTCCCATCGGGGGGCGCATCATCACCTCCGCAGCGCGGCGCTGCTTGCCCAGGGCATCCATGCTCACCGGCTTCGTATAGTCACAGTAGCTCAGCGACAGGTAATCCGGCGTGCCATTGTTCGCCTGCACGGCATAACGCTGGTGCGTGGCGCCAAGCGAGGGCAGTCGCGCAATGAGGCGGTAGCGGTTGCCGAGGAACTGTTCGAGCGTCATGGAAAAGTGGCAGACGAAACGATAGGCGTGGCTGCGCCGATGTCGAGCCCCGGCGCAGGCACCTGAATCGGAACTGGATGTGCAACGGACACGGCGTGTGACAGATCAGAAGTACGGATGGCGAAGAAAGACCCGCTAAAAATGGTGAGTTTCGATGGCTGCGATTGCACCAACCGCCGCCAAACCGTTAGGATCCCACGACGCACCGCCGAAATCCATGAAATTGATCCTCATGCTCGCCTCTCTCGCCCTGTTCTGCGCCGGCATCCCGGCCACCGCCTCGGCCGCGGAAGGCGAGGAAGACTACCAACCGCTGGAAGTGGGCCTGGTCTGGACCGCCGATGTCACCACCACCGCCCCCTCCGGCAAAGTGCTCCGGGGCATCGCCACCCGCGAAATCATCGGCACCAAGGAAATCGACGGAAAGACCTACTTCATCTCCGTGACCAACGCCAAGAACGTGCCCGGCATCACGACCTTCACCACCTATCAACGTAAACAGCCGGACGGCATCTACACCATCCGCGAGTCCGACCCCGAGAAGAAAGAGTTCCTCGAAATGCCCCTCCCCCTCGTCTTGGGCAAGCTCTGGGACATCCCTGCGGAGAAAGGGAAGCTCACTTTCCACATCGAAAACCTGGAAGCCGTGCAGGTGGGAACCACCAGCCACAAGAACTGCTTCAAAATCTCCTACCGCTCAGACGCGTTTGAATTCAGCAGTACCTACTACCTCGCCCCGGGGATTGGCAACGTCATGGAACAGATGAAGGTGGGCAGCGGCACTATGGTCTTCTCGCACAAGTCGCTGGTGAAAAAAGACAGCGGCACCGGCACCGAGACGACCATCAGCCCCACCACCAGCACGGGGACCACCACCCCTGAAACGCCCGCGGTCCCGAAATAGCCCACCACGCCCTCCTTCTGCCCAAGCGAACCGGACATCATTTCAGCTTGCGCAGCGCCTCCACATACGCACTGTATGCGCCCACCCAGCCAGCCACGCATCCATGCAGGTGCAGGTTGATTGGTTGATTACCGCGCGGGTAGCTCAGCGGTAGAGCGGCTCGTTTACACCGAGTTGGTCGGGGGTTCGATCCCCTCCCCGCGCACCATGCTCATAATGAGCGATTTACATCGCCAGCAAAGGGTGGAACGGGCTGTTTGTTAGCATAGTGCTAACATTTCCATAGCCGTTCATGTCGGCACGCAGATGTCCGGGGCTGTCGTACTGCGTGTTGACAGTCGTGCGTAGTTGGTCGCATGAAAGCAACAGGGAGCAAGCCTGTGAAGACTGGTGGAAGGGGTCGGAAGCGTAAAACTGCTGCCTCTTCGATAATCGATTCCCTCCCGGAAAATTTATTGCAATTGACCGCAAAGATGGACCGGGAGCGTCTTGAAGCAGTGCAAATGCTCTGTCCCTCGTATGTGGAGGGATACAAAATGGAAGACGGAAAAACGCGGTTCTTCGACCCTCTGATGCTTGCTGCATTCCAGAATCCCGAGGTGGGGAAGAGACATTTCGAGCACATAGGCCACATCTTCCGTCACGGGATGCAATCAATTATCATGTGGGCGCAGAGTGCCGACCATGTTCCTAGCGTGCGAGATGATGCGCAACGCCTGCTTGCTGACCTTGTCCGCATGCTGGGAGAGAACAACATTGTGAAACTCACGCGGAAAGTGGGCGGAGAGCAAGATGCGTTTTCCGCAAGGTGGCAGGAGACTCGCAAACTGGGACGAGGGCGCACGGACTTCGCAGCGGTCAGGTTCTTTGGAGGGGTCCTAATGACCGACTTTGAGCATCTGGTAAAAGAACTCGCACTAATGTATCCCGAAGTGCCGGAGAATGCTCCAACGCACGTTGTTTCATTGGCCAACCTCATCCAGATAATCGCCAAAAATGACGAGGGCACAGCCCCACCAGAACTGCCGGGCTTCTACGTGGAATCGGTAAAGTCACTTTTGTGCAAGCCGCCGCTGTTTGAGCAGGCTTGGCAGAAGTTTTTCTGGCCGTTGGCTAAGGGTACCTGGCCCGCCTTTGCGCGAGAGCACGAGCATTTTCGTGGCTGGGGGAAGAACAAAAACGGGAGAATGCTGTCCGAGCGCAAGCGCTCCGTTGACCAAAAAACTGAATTCAGCGCCGCGAGCTGGGAAAGTGAGATAAAGGCCGCGTTTGAGGATTCAGTCTATTTCTATCGCTGTTGCGTTGGCGTCTGAGTAAGTGGCGACTTCTTGGAAAACGAGACCTAGATAAGCAAGTATTCTGGAATGGTGCTTGAGAGCAAAATCTTGCTCGTGAAAGCGACCAACGAAACGAACAGGAAACCGGCGACCTCCCGCGAACTGGCTACACGGGATGGCGTTTGCTGTAGGACTGTCATCAACAGACTCGACATCAAGATTTCTTTCGAATCACGAAGACGAAGAAATCCGCCATCAGAGCACGGCTGTTCAAAGTCAAAAGTGCGGCCAGTTTGGTTTCCAACCAGCGCTCTCACCGTCCTCCTTGCGCTGGCGGTGGTGGCCATGGTTAAAGAACAGCCCGGCATAGCCGCATCAAGCCTTGGAATCGGCCATCTACTACTTTCACGCATAATTACATCCAAAAGGCCAACTCACCGACAAATGCGCCAAGGCTAAAAAGCAAACTACCTCCCACATCTATTGTAGCGTGACGGGCACCGGAACAACCTAAAACCCCACGCAAAGGCCTTGCATTTTTCTCCTTGCATGCACCAATATCACCATGACCTCTCTTGGTAAAACCCTGCGTGACGTCTGCATGCCGTTGGCAGTTGCGATGGGTGCTTTCGGTTTTACGATTGGAATTTTTGTTGGTCTGTGTTCGAGTCCGATAGCAACCACTTTCATTCCTCTAGCATTTAGCTTTTTGGCAACTGGGGGATTGCTTCTCAGTTTTTTCAGAAAATCGGACGATGAGATCATCCCAGCCGACGAACGTCGGAAGCGAGCAACATTTATCGCGGTCCAGTCCTGTACATTTGCCATTGGACTGCTCTCAGGTTTCTACGCAGGCGTGTTCGCAAAATTTAAGCCTGAGAAAGTCTGGCTTCTAGGTCCTCCAGCGAATGTGTACTCAAGGCTTAGTTATTCCACAATTGATGAACTTCTGGCCTTTCGCACGCTGGAAGGTGTGCTAGCGGCGGATGGGATCGAAGCTGAGGACCGTCTTCGGTTGATGCAAGAAATGCAGAAGCAATTTCAGCCAGTAACACAATCACAATCCAAAAGTGGGGTCTCCTCCCGGGGCTATGAATTCACACAGCCCACACAGTTTCCAAAGACAATAACTCCAAACATACCCGGCTTGCACAAGGATGTCCTCACCTCAATCCCCAATCCATACAATTCGACGGATGAAGAAGTGTCCATTCTTATGGCACCTCGTCAGATAATTATCAAGGAGGTGCAAGCGAAAAAGGATGCACCCGCAACCGAGCCAGCGGAGAAAAAGGAAGAATCTAAGGAACCTCAAGACAATAAAAAAGAGCACCCCCAAGAATAGACATGGTGATTTCGTTGGCAATTGGATCCATTTCGACACGCCAGTGAAACCGGGAAGGCTTTCAGTTCAAGCCAAAAAGCCACCGAGGTCTGGATGGAGAACGGCGTAGAACAAAAGCGGTCCTGCAAGATCGAAGGACCCGTGAAACCCGTGATTGAGAGCCCAGCAAAGAAGGAATGATCTTCAGATTGCGGACTTGGATCATGCACCCTATCCAACAAATGTTGGACGAGGCGCATGTCCTTGGGTGGCCGTGAAGTTGGACTAGTGATGCATCCGGAGACGCATTCTTCCCAGTCCGCTCATGCCGAGCCAGCAGGCATAGAAGAACCAGGCCAGCAGCATCCAGCCAGCGCGTGCGGCCAGAGTGGGGCCGGAAGGGACTGCCTGGGCAAAGGGTGATGGTGACTGTTTCATGACAGCCCAAAGATAACGGAAAACCCATGGATGAAACAATCCCGCCAAGGTGAACAAGATGTTGCATACTCGTGGCATGACGCAGGCATGCCTCGCGGATTACAACTTTTGCCCACACGCAGTCGCGTCTGCCGTTGCGATTGGGGCAGTTCCAAGCGGCAATGCTGCGTGAAGGGGCTGCAAATTGGGTCTGTCGAAGATTACACCATCAACAGTTGAAAAAGGGTCTTGTGCGGGAACGAGCGCCTGGGCAAAGGAGCGTGGACACTCTTGTCCGCCGTTCTGTTGCGTAGCGACTCCCCTTATGTGGAAGTTGCTAATGACGCCTCTGGAGCAGCTTGTGGCATGTGGCCTTGCTTGCTGGATGAAAGAGAGTTGGTGCGTCAGGGATGGCGGACAAGAGTGTCCACGCTCCTTTGAAATACCCGGAGCTTCGCCTTAGGATTGAATCGCCCCTCACAGGACTCGCGCCAAGACCTGTTTTTAGTTCTTGTCGGTATTACTCTTCGTGAAGATGCCCGTCATGCAGCACCACACCACCGTAGGATAGTCACGCCACCTCTGGCTTCACGGCAGCAAGCTGCCTGCGGAAAGCTGGAGCAAGCTCCAGCACTCCAAATCACTGACCGTCTCTTATACGTGACAAGGGATGTAGATCCGATCAGGGCCGGAATGTCCGGAGCTTCCCGCTGGTGGGATGCACCTGGATGGTCACGAAATTCGCCGGGGCAGTGGCGGCGGAGGCATGCTTGTCCTCCAGCAGTGTGAGGAACCACGGCTGACCAGAAGGCAGATCGGTGGATCCATCGGGAAAGAAGTGGAAGGACACATACCGGGAGCCTTGGGGTTCATCCGGGTCTGACTGGAATGTCCTGTTGAGCAGGGAGGAGAGGCTGGGCTGGGCGCTGATGGCGACGGCGTCATCGAGCTTCAGCGGCGCGCCTTCGCGGACATACGCGCCAGTACCGCTGCTGCTGTCCGAGCGCAGCACATAGGTACGCAGTGTACGCACACGCGGCAGGCGATCGATCGCGCTGGCACTGATCGTCTCGCTGATGCGCACTTCCACTTCCACATTCTGCGCCACGGCGAGTTGCTGGGCGCCGGAGAGGTAGTTGCGAAGATTGTCCGCGGTGGAAGTGAGCCGGGATGAGCGCAGCACCCCATCGATCGCCGGCGCACTGACTGTGATCAACGCGCCGATGATCACAATCACCACCAGCATCTCGATCAGGGTGAAGGCACTCCTGCTCCTTCTCCTGCTGCGAGTGCGGCTCTGGCGGGCGGTGTTCCAATTCATCATGGCATGCACATGTCAGGGGCTTACTGGCGGCTGTCCCAGCGCGCGCTGCGCATGGTGACGCTGGAGGTGAAGACGCGGTAATTCAGCCGCCTGCCGTTGAGGTAATCTTTGAGACGCGAGAGATCCCGGTCGTAGTCTGCGGCGATGGCAAAAGGCGCACCAGCCTCACCCAGGATATCCACGGAGCGATTGGCACTCTGCTCGGCGAAACGCTGGGCCGAGGGTTCATCCAAAGCGACGAGGGTAATCTGCACCTGGGGTGGTAGGAGATGCTGGGTGCCCTGGACTGCCGTGCCGTCCGAGAGGATCTGTACCTTTTCGGGGGTGATTGTGGAGTTGTCGCAATCCAGTGAATTGTACCGGTAGCTGGGTGCAATCCACGTCGCGCTTCTGTTCGCGGTTTCCGCCATCGCTTCCGAGACGCGCGGGGACACCAGCAGCAGGATGATGTTATCCGCCAGAGGTTCGGAAACATCCGCACGATCCTGCTGGTACCAGGTATCGGGCTTCGCATAGACGGCGTTCCCCTGCAGGCTGAGACTCGGCCGCTCTGCGGGCGGGCGATACTCCATAAGCCGGTAGCGCAACTTCTCCGGCACTCCTTTCTCCGCAAGGAACGGGGGGCGGTCCTTCACATCACTGCCGAACTGGACGTAGTATCCGCGCGCATTCAGCAGGGTGCCGAGCTCACGGTACTGCTGGGAAAGCCCGAGCGGCGCCTGGAAAAAGACCACATGTCCGGGATTGTCCGACGGCGTGGCGCCTGAACCAAGCAAGTTGCTCGCCTGTCCGGAGCGGAACTGCAGTTCGGAGAATCGCACATAGGCACCGGGCTGCACCGTGGAATCCTGCGGCGGCTCATTCGTGCCGGTCTCCTGGTAGTAGTAGTCCCAGTACGTGTTCAGCGTGGCCTGTGACAGATTCCGCGTGATGGCCTCAAACGCGAGCCGCGCCTCACGGTACTGCTCCACCTTCGCCTGGGAAAATTTCCAGGTCTTCTGGGTTTGATCCAGCGCAGACACGCACACCAGCATGAGCACAGAGACAATCGCCGTGGAGATCATGATCTCCAGCAGGGTGAATGCGGCTCCGGCTCCCAGGGACGCAGAATGCCTGCGCCGAACCCGCTCCGCATGATGGAGGGAAGGGGGATTCATTTTCCTGAGCGTGAGACCACCGAAGCGTAGGTGCGGTAGGTGCTCTTCGGCGCGGCAACGAAGCTGAAATTGCGGCTCGTCGCACTGCCCACTTTCACCACCACGCGACGAAGATAGGGGTCCGGATCGCTCGCAGGGAGGGACACGTCTGCCTGAGGCACTTCCACTTCCGCCACGTAGGAGATCCAGTCTCCCGGGTTTTTGGAATCAAGCTCCACGGCGAGGTCGTCAAAGTAGTAGCGCTTGCCCTGATATTCATCCGTGAGCAGGTCCTTGCCCGTATTATCCACCCATTCAGAGCTCGAAATGCTCGAGATAATCTGCTCGGTGATGCGCGTCTCCGTGGCCATGTCCCCGGCCTTCTTCAGCGTCTGCATGCTTTGAGGAAGGAACCCGATGGCGGAGGTCAGACCCAGCGCAGCGATGCCGATGGAAATGGTGGCTTCAGGAAGGGAGAACCCCCGGAGCAGCCGGGACTTCAGTCGGTTCAGGTTTGATTTCATGGGAATGTTGGGGTGCTTTTTGTTTTTCGATCCCGCCTACGATCCAAACTTCTTGGTCTCAATGACGCGGAACTGGTGGTACTGGTCGAGGGTGTCGGAGGTCAGGGCCGACGTGAAATCAGGCAGATTCCGCTGGGCGGGGTCGAGGTAGCGCTCGATGAGCGTGGAGCCACGGTGTTCGCTGGTGATCTTATCCACCTCGTTGTTCACTTCATTTGGCGCCGTGGAGCGAGCCTTCGCGATGGTCTGCGCGACGTAGTGAACCTTGAAGGTGTTCGACCGGGTCGTGAGACGGGGATAGATGTTCGCGTAGGGGCGCTCACGAGTGTTGTCGCCGGTGAGGCGGTGTTCGTCCCAGAAGTTCTCCATGTTCGCAGCATCCTCCACGCCCTCAGGCACCAGATGGATTTCGCAGATCTCACTCGGCGTGATGAAGGCCTTGCCCGTCCGGAAACGCTGGTCGAACTGGCGGAGCGTGGCTGCGATGTTCAGCTTGTGGTGCCAGGTCTTGCCGTCTGCCTCTCTCCAGAATGTGGTGTTATCTCCAGCCACTGGCCACGCCTTGTAGACCGATATGTCCGTCTTGCTCACCGCAGTGATGCGCTCTTTCTCCAGCACCGCGTGCAGGCCGCTGGCACGGCGGATGTTCGTGAAGGGGAAGATCTGGTAGTTGAGATTGATCTTGCCCGCCGTGCTGAAGGGCTCGCTGATGGCATAGGGCTCCACCACAGGCATCCAGAAAAACTCAAGGAAGAGGTGATCCGGGGGATCCTCGCCACCATTTGCCTCTGTGCCACCGAAGTGGTTGCTCTGGGGACGGAAGAGGAGCGTGCGCCAGGGTTCACCGGCCTTCACCCCTGTGGGAAGCGATCCCATGACCACGGGAGACGCAATCTGGCGGTTGGGTGAGAAAAAGTTTTCACCCGTGGACTGCTGTTGGCCCGCATCGACAAAGTACGCGAGACCGTTTTGGCTGTTCAGGTTTCCCTCATCAGGCTTGTTGATGTAGGGGCCGTCGCGCGCCGGACCGGTCCCGTTATCGAAGTCCCACGTGCTATGCGCAGCCCTGGCGGCCTTGGCAAAGAAGGGGAAGTCGGGAATGCGATTGTTGGCGTACGTGCCTTTATCATTCGGCACCAGGCGGTTCGCGTAGTCCGCGCTGCCGCCGTAGTCATAGCCGGGAAGCGTCTGGGAAACGAAATTGCTGAAGCTGTGCGCGAGGCGCCGCACATTGAGACCAGCACCAGAGCCAGTGAAGCCCGAGAAGCGGTGAGGCTTCCATTGGGTCGTCTCCACCACGGGTGAAGCTGCGGTGAGACGGTAGTCGCCGTGCTCGATGAGCATGGTCTGCACCACATCGCTCCCCTCTTCTTCTTCACCCTTGTCGGGTTTGTTTGGGGTGTTCTTCGGACGGAAGGGGCGCGGTGCACCGGCAACCACGGGATCGAAACCATAGAAGAAGGCGCCGCGACGCACCTGGTTGCTGTTTTGGGGCTCACTGCTGGAACCCCAGAAGCGGCCGCCGATGACTTTGGCAGTGCCCTTCACCAGGTTGTCCACATCAAAGCCGATGCAACCCTTGCCGTAAAAGCTCCACCAGTACGGCGCTTCCACTTCCGGATCGGTGACCTTTCCTTTCGCGTTGGTGATACCGACGATCGGCACACGCACCAACGTGGGCGCTTTCACCGTGTTGTCCGGGAAGGCGATCTTGAGAGTCTGCACGAGCTCGGCCTTGATTTCGGGTGCCGCGACGAGCTTGCCAAGGTGACCGCTATAGATCTCGAGTACGATCTCCCGATTGCCCAGCGTGTTGATGTTCATGGGGGTGGCTCCCGCCGCGCCAACATCAATGTCGATGAAGTTGCTCACGAGGTCGTAGTTCAGCACGCTCAGCGGCGCGGGGGTGTCCGTGGAGGGCTTCACCTGCCAGGGCACCGCGCCCCATTGATTGTCCGCAGGCATGGGCGCGCGGGCAGGTGCCTCGCGTTCACGAAGGAAACCTTTCAATCCAAGACCATAACCGCCGGTCTCCTGGTTTCCGTTGTGTGTGGCGCGGCGGCCGGTGCGCACGATTTCTTCATCGTTGGGGAAGAGTTGCTGGCCGTTCAACCGGAACTTGCTCAGGCCTTTCACCTTCACCGAGAACTCGGGTTCGATGATCGTGTAGCCCGCTGCGGGAATGAAGAACTCCAAGAGGAAGCGAGCCTGCACACGACGGAATCCCGGCTTGAGCGGTGTATTCGCGGCGAGCTGCCAGTTCCAGTTTTGGGGCTTGTATCCCGGATGGTCTTTGTCAGGTCCGTAGGGATATCCGCTCGTCTTGGGATATTTGCCCAAATTGGGAGCCTGGCCCTTGTCCGGATTTGGCGAGGGCTTGGGAGGAAAGTTCGAGTACCACCGGTCCTTTTTGTTCGTGTCCTTGGACACGAGCTTGGGAGCGGTTCCACCACCTGGCTTGCCCACCTCATCATAATCCTTCTCAAAAAGGTTGTTAGCATCATCGGTGTTATCCGCGGCGCAGATGAAGTGCAGGCCGACTTCCGTGATGGTGGGGAAGCGGGCGATGCCCTCGTACGTTTTTCCATTCTGCAGCCACTGGGAGGGCGTCACCTGGCCATGACCAGGGAAGGCGAGGAACTCATGGTCCACCGGTTCACCAGTCTCCGCATCCGTACCCGTGTGGATGAACCGGGGATCGGTGAAGGTCTTGAACTTCGTGGGCCGTGTGTAGGAGCCCTGGTACCCGAGCATGAAGTTCGCGGTGGTGTTGGCGGGCTTGTCGCTGGGATCCGCGAGGAATCCGTCATGCAGATTCACCGAGCGGATATAGTCGAACATCTCGACGAGGATCTGCGGCAGATCGTCACCGTATTTGATGCTGAAGTTCTTGTTCGCGGCATTGGAGAATCCTGGAATGGGCTTCTGCAGATTGGTCAGCAGGTAGTTGAGCAGAGCCAGATTGTCGGCCTGCCTCACATCCAGGGTAGGGGAGTCCGCATAACCACGCTGGAACATGTAGAGCCTCTTGCCGCTGGGCTTTGCCAGCGTGGAGCAGAAGGCGATGGTCGAATCAAACTTGCTGCGGTACTCCGGCCCACGGTAGTTGCCCGGCCATGTGGCGATCTTGGGCAGGCCGAAGGGATTGGACTCCGGTGCGCGGCTGTGCGCGGTGAGGAAAAAGCCGGTGCGCTGCAGCGTGTCTGCACCGATGCCGGCGGCGCCGAAGTTGTTCGGCGTGCGGTCTTCCTTGAGAAGGAATTCATCCAGGCTGGCATAGAGTCGCTCGCTGCGGAACTGTGCCAGTTTCACTGCCTCGATCTTCGGATCGTCATAAGAAACGGTGCCGCCCTTCGTGCCGCCAGGTCCAATCTTGGGCACGAGGTCGTAGATCAGTTCCTTGTTCTCCCACTGCATCGTGCCACCCGGGAAGAGAATGGGGCTCAGCGCCGTGGTGGCGGGATGTCCGGGATAACGCTGGAATTCGCCATTCACCGGCTGGTACTCTGCCCAGGAGGCATCTTCATTATGGAAGAACGTGGGCGGCGCCCAGAAGGTGGGCTCGGAGGCGGTGTTGATATTCACCTTGCTGCTTTCATCATCTGTCCAGAATGCCACGCGTCCCACGATGGGATTGTCCGCGCTGGCCGGCACGCGGCCGACGAAACGGTTCGACGAATCCAACGTGCCCATGCTCCCATCCTTCAACACATACAACCACTCCACCGGCATGGGCAGGCGCTGGGAGTCTCCGCCGCTGGTGACAACGCCGTTAATGGTGCTTCCACCGATGAAGTTGGCGGAGTACTCGAAGCCATGCACGCCGGTATCCGTGCCGGTCATGGCCCGCGGATCGATCACCGGGAACAAGAGGCGCGGCTGCCCTGCATTGTTGGTGCGCCACACGGGAGCGTTGAGATCCACGTAGCGCTCGGGTTTGCCTGCCCAGTCACTCGGCGGCACATCCCGGAGCAGCGTATTCTCAATGGAGGTGGCGTTCGCCAGCACCATCTGGGAGCTGGAGTAGAGCTTGAAGGCGGCCTCCAATTGACCGGAGGTGGCATACCGCCGCACCAAGCCCGGTTGCGAGGTCCAGATTTCGCGTCCGGTGGTGGAGACGTTCTGCGTGGTGCTCTTGCGCAGTTGTGAAATGATCACGTCCACGGCCACATCTGAGAGCTGGCGGGACTGCTGGCTGCTGGAATAGTGTCTGGCGCCTTTGAGCTCGGATTCGGCGAGGGAGTAGAGAGCCAGGACGAGCACGGTGATGAGCCCGAGCATGGCCACCACCATGACCAAGGCGATACCCCGGCGTCTCGAAGATTGGTTGGGACGATTGTTCACAGGAAAGAAGGTGGGCGACGGCAAAAGCCACGGCGGACTGCTGCGCGTTTGGGGGTGCCTGCTCCTTCCCAATCTTGGGATCAGTGCCTGGCTGATGTCTGGAGACGCCTTCCGTGATGCGGATGGGCTACATTTCGGTCACTCCTGGGAACAACCGAGTTAATCACACTAATCTAATGTAGATTAAGATCAAGTTCCCATTGCTCTTTTTTGCGGCATTTCCGCGCGTCTCCCACGGTTACAACACCTTACGTCAACACAAAAAGCGGGCGCCAACGGGCCATTTCAAATACCTGGACGTGATTGTTTCCGATTCACGCTCTACATCGCCGCTCCGCAGCGTTGTGAGCGCATCCGCATCAAGTGGAAGTGGCCTGGTGCGCCGCTGTGCTGATCCCGAGGCCAACACCAGCTCAACGCCGAACCCCTTCCGAACGAACCCAGGTAATACTTGCCCGGATGATGCTCCAGTGAGACAACGCACCATGGCAATGGTCTACACCCAAGAGGAGATTGAAGCGAAGATCCAATCCGTCCCAAACTGGTACCACCGAATCGAAGTCGCTCCGTCCGTTGTAACACCCGGCATCAACGATACCCCGACCTATTTCGGCCTTTTCAAGTTTCCTGAAAACTGTGAGGGCATGCGTGTGCTCGATATTGGAACCCGGGACGGCTATTTTGCTTTTGAGCTCGAAAAAAGGGGGGCGGAGGTCCTCGCTGTTGATTACTTTCCGGCGGCGAAAACGGGTTTTGCCGTGGCGGCGGAGTTGCTCGGCTCCAAAGTCACTCACCAGCAGGCCAACATCTATGACATCTCCCCGGCAAAGCACGGCACCTTTGACATCGTGCTCATGCTCGGGCTGATCTATCACCTGCCCGATCCCATGCTTGCTCTCGACATCTGCCGCAAGGTGTGTCGCGGCAACCTTTATCTGGAAACCCAGGTGATCGACCGCGCCTTCCTCATGAAGGACGGTTCGTTTGTGGATCTGGCCAGCTTGAATCCAGAGCTTGCGGCGGCTCCCATCATGCAGTTCTACCCCGGAGACTCCCTCAATAAGGATTTCACCAACTACTGGGCCCCGAATGAAGCATGCATGCAGCGGATGCTGGAGGAGAACCGCTTCGCTGTCACACGCACCGTCTCGAATGGGCCTCGTGCGCTGTTTGAATGCGCAGTCATCCAGGATGCCCAGCTTGAGAGGTTCAACAAACTGTCACGTGGCCTTGTTTGAGCCAAGCTGCGTGAGCACCGCTCAAACGCGGGCCATGCGCGGGGCAGGAGGGTTGCCAAGACGAGCAAGATGCGGAGGCCTTGAAGTCGATTGGTCCTTCCGGTGATGCCGTTGGCACTTTGCGCCTCCGCCACCCACAAGAAACGATGCAAAATGCGCCAGGGATGAGGAGGCTGCGGCGGATTGATGGTTGCGCCCGTGAAAGCGATCCGTTACCGGATTCTCATGTGGCCCCGCATCGCGCGCATCCTGAGGCACCCCATCATGATGATGGTGGTGCTCATCCTCCTGTGCCGCGTGGTGAAGAATGCCTATCCTTTCAACAGCTTCCCCATGTATGCGGATCCGAGCCCGTATCCCTCGGATTATCTCATCGTGGCGGATGGCGCGGGGAACCCGATCAATGTGAAGCAGATGACGGGACTGAGTTCCGCGAAGGTGAAGAAGAAGTTCACCCAAGGCCTGAACCGGGCCTGCGATGCCGTGAACATCGAACCCACCGAAGCCACGCCGGAAATTCGGCAAAAGGTCTTCAACAACATGATGCGTGAGTTGCGCGAGCTGGCTGAGAAAAGGAATCGTCCTCTCCCAGACAAGGTCAGGATCACGAATGTGCTGATCTATCAGGACTACAAGGACGGAGCCGCCTTTCGTGAGGAACCCCAGCTCTTGGGCGAAGGATGATGAAGTTTTCTCCCTCAGCATTCAAACCCGTGCTCGTAGGCCGATGGGAAGCTCTGCTCATGCGGCTCTTCTTTTCTGCCATCGTCGTGTGGGGTATGTGGAAGGTGCTCCCCTATGAAAAGGTGCTGAGCCCAAGCGGCATCTCCCACATCATCGATGTATCCATCTTTGGTGGCGAAGATGCCATGGTGTGGTTCCGGCCGCTCATCATCGCCGCCGCACTGCTGTATGTCCTTGAGTGGCTGAATCCCCTGGGACTTATCGTCCTGACATTGGCCCATCTCGGCTACAACACGCTGGATGGTTCGCAGGACTACACGAACCACCGGTACAACATCTACGGACTGATCCTCCTGGCCATGTGCGCTGGAGAAGTGTGGTGGCTGGGACGTCGCTGGTTTGCGAAAGGCAGCGCCATCGCAAATGCGGTGCGGCATTCCTACCAGCTCTACTTTGCCCAGTGCGCCATCGCAGCGGTCTACGTGACGTCTGCGATCACCAAGCTCAGCAAGTCAGACGGTCAGTGGCTCCTGCGTAGCCACTACCTCGCGAAGTCCGTGGTGAAGACCCACCGGCAGACGTTCTATGACAATCCCGAGGGACTGGTGGTACCCGCCATTCCCGCAGTGGCCCAGTGGCTGGGAGAGCATCCCCACATCACACGCATTGCTTTTGGCTTCGGATTTTTCCTGGAGCTGTTTGCCTTCCTCGCCCTGTGGAACCGCGCTTGGGCCCTCTTTATCGGACTAAGCATCATCTTCTTCCACCTCGGGGTGGAGCTCATCATGAAGCTCGACTTCCGGGAGAACCAGTATGTGGCCTTCATCTTCATGGTGAACCTGCCCTTCTGGGCGTGGTGGGTGACACAGGGCCGGAAGTCCCAGACGCTCAACACGGGAAGAAGCGGGTTACTTTGACCGGCAAGAAGAATTTGACTCAGAGTCAAAAACCTGCCAAAGTAGCGACTGTGACCGCTACCCGGAAAGAACGTGAACGCCAGGCGAGGGAGGAACTCATCCTCGACCACGCGCAGCGTCTGTTCCGCCGGGACGGCTATCAGGACGTCAATCTGGACGAGTTGGCCCAAGCGGTGGAGTACTCCAAGGGGACCATCTACCTGCACTTCCAGTCCAAGGAAGATCTCGCGCTGGCCGTCGCCACCCGGGCGCTGAAGCACCGCGCGGATCTCTTTGACCGTGCCATCCAGTTCAAGGGGGGCAGTCGGGAACGCATCCGCTCCATTGGCTATGCCTGCGTGGAGTTCATGGTGACGTATCCCAACTACTTCAGCGCGGAGCTCATGCTGAAGAGCGACTCCTTCTGGGAGAAAGCCTCTGAGGCGCAGCGACAAAAGCACGCTCTGGAAGGCGGGCGCTGCTTCCGCACGGTGCACAAGGCGATCATTGACGGCCAGACCAGCGGCGACCTGCCTCCCTCGCCCCACATGACCACGGAGTTACAGGCGTTCTCCCTCATCGCCATGACCATGGGCAGCCACATCATGACCCAGGTGCATGACCTGCGGGTGCTGGCTGGCATTGAAGACGCTTCCACAATTGTGCGTGTGAACCAGGACCTCGTGCTGGACGGCATGGGCTGGAAGCCACTCTTCCGCGACTTCGACTACGCCGCCTCGGACCACCGCATCCACGACGAGATCTTCCCTGAGTCGAACTGGTTCAAGGCCAAGTAGTCCCTTTTTTTGCCCGAAAACTGACTCACAGTCAATTGTTGAACACCATTCACCGAACAAGCCATGAACTTCGTCGCCTTTCGCATGCTGGTGGGAGACCGGGCCAAATACATCGGGCTCATCTTCGCAATCGCCTTCTCCACCTTCCTCCTGCAGAACCAGACCTCCATCTTCGCGGGGCTGATGAAGCGGACAGGGCACCAGATTCTGGATGTGCCGGATGCCGACGTGTGGGTCATGGATCCGCGCACGCGGTACTTTGACGAGACGAAGCCGCTCAAGGACACCGACCTCGGCCGCGTCCGTGGCGTGGAAGGTGTGGATTATGCGGTGCGGCTCTTCAAAGGCACTCCGGTCGCCCGCACGGTGGACGGAACCTTCGCCGCGTGCACCGTGCTGGGCATCGACGAAGCCACGCTGCTCGGTGCACCGCGCAATATGCTGCTGGGCAAGTGGGAGGACCTCCGCAATCCCAATGCGATCATCATCGACAAGGCGGGGTATCTCATGCTCTTCCCTGACCGTCCGCTGGAGCTGGGACACACGCTGGAACTCAATGACAATCGTGTGGAGGTCGTGGGTATCTCGGATGCGCTTCCGGCATTCGTCTCCTTCCCCATCATTCATGCGCGCTACAGCGAAGCACTGAACTTTCAAGGCCGGCAGCGGCAACAGCTCTCCTATGTACTCGTGGGCGCCAAGCCGGGCGTGACTCCCGAAGTACTCGCCACCCGCATCAGCGAAGCCACGGGATTGAAGGCGCGCACCACGGTGCAGTTCATGTGGGACTGCGTGGGATACTACATGAAGAACACCGGCATCCCGGTGAATTTCGGCATCACCATCGGTGTGGGTGTCCTCGTGGGGCTCGTGGTCGCGGGGCAGACGTTTTATCTTTTCACCGTCGAGAACCTCAAGCAGTTCGGTGCGCTCAAGGCCATCGGCGTGACGAACGCCCGGCTGCTCGGCATGATCCTGCTGCAGGCGTTCATCGTGTGGTTCGTCGGCTTTGCCATCGGCAGTGCTCTGGGTGCCACGTTCTTTGAAATCACCAGCCACAAGGTGGCCACGCGGCACTTCGTGCTGCTGTGGCAGAGCGCCGCCGGCGTGGGTGTGCTGATGCTCACCGTGGTGTTGCTGGCCAGCGTTGCCAGCCTGCGCCGCGTGCTGGTGCTCGAACCCGCCACTGTCTTCCGAGGATGAACATGAATGCGAACCCGCCGCTTCCCATGCCCATGCACACTCCATCTCAATTCCTGATGCACTCGCCCGTGGAAACCGACGCTGCCGTCCGATGCGAAGGCATCCGCAAGTCCTTCGGCTCCGGTGAGGCGAAGGTCGATGTCCTGCGTGGCGTCGACTTCACCGCCGCGCCTGGGGAGATGACCTTCCTGGTGGGTCCAAGCGGCTGTGGCAAGACCACGCTTATCTCCGTCATCGCAGGCCTGCTGGATTTCAGCGAAGGTGAAGTGACGCTCTTTGGTGAGCGCTGGGCTTCGCTGAGCTCGAGCGAACAGATCGTGTTCCGCCGGCAAAATCTCGGCTTCGTCTTCCAGCAGTACAATCTTCTCCCCGCGCTCACCGCTGCAGAGAATGCCGCAGTGCCTCTTCTCGCCGCGGGCGTGAAACGCTCAATCGCAGTGCGCCGCGCCACGGAACTGCTGGATCAACTGGGTCTCGGCCATCGTGCGAATGCCTATCCGCGCACGCTCTCGGGTGGCCAGCAACAGCGCGTCGCCTTGGCTCGCGCGCTGGTGCATGAGCCGCGCCTTTTGATCTGCGATGAGCCGACCGCCGCACTGGATCATCACACCGGTGAAGCGGTGATGGATCTGCTCGCCAGTTCCGCCGTGCATCCCGAGCGCGCGGTCATCGTGGTCACGCATGACAACCGGGTGTTCCACTACGCGGATCGCATCGCCCACATGAATGACGGCGCCATCACGGATGTGGAGTCGCGCGCCTCAAAGACATTTTCAACCGTCCCCGTCCCTGCTGCCCTATGAAAACGAAAGGTCTTCTTTTGCCCATTCTCAGCGCCGGATTGCTGATCTACGCGACCATCAGTGTCGTGCGTTCGCAACCGAACACCCCGCGCGTGGATCCACCGCTGCCGCCTCCGCGTTCCACCTTTGAGCGCACGGTGGCGGGTATCGGCCTCGTGGAGCCCAGCTCCGAAATCATCTCCGTTTCCTCGCACCTGCCTGGTGTGGTGGAGAAAGTGTATGTGAAAGCGGGCGACCGCGTGAAGGTCGGCGCTCCGCTCTTCAAGCTGGACACGCGGGCCCTGGAAGCGCAGCTCGCCGAGAAGGAGGCGAGCGTCACCGCGTTGCAGGCCAGCGCCGCAAGCGCAGAGGCCCGCGTGAAGACGGCCTCAGCCGCACTGAAGGAAGCAAAGCTCCTGCTCGCCACCGCAGAGAAACTCACCACCTCACGCACGATCAGCGCGGATGAGGTCACGCAAAAGCGCGCCGCGGTGGAAACATGCGAAGCAGCTCTCGAATCTTCGCGTGCCGAAGCAGAGGCCGCGCATTCCCAAGCCCGGGCTTCCGAGGCGGCGAAGAACATGGTGAGTGTGGATCTTGAGCGCAGCACGGTGACCGCACTTGTGGACGGCGAGGTGTTGCAGGCGCGCATTCGTCCCGGCGAGCACGCGACCGCAGGCGCCGCGGCGCAACCGTACCTCATGCTCGGCCAGACGCAGCCCCTGCATGTGCGCGTGGACGTGGACGAACAGGACGCCTGGCGTGTCTCCCCGGAGGCACGCGCCATCGCCCAGATCCGCGGAGATTCCACCCGCTCCACCACGCTGAAGTTCGTGCGCATCGAGCCGCTGGTGGTGCCCAAGCAAAGCCTCACGGGCGCGGCTGCGGAGCGCGTGGATACCCGCGTGCTGCAGCTCATCTACCGTCTGGAGCCAAGCGCTCATCGATTCCTCCCCGGTCAGCAGGTGGATGTCTTCATGGAGGAACTTCCCACGGGGAAATCATCCATGCCGCAGACATTGGCGACGGGTGGATGAGGGACCCTTCAAGTAGTGGGGGCATTCCTGCCCCCATTTTAACGTCAGCGGAGTCCAAGGCACTTCTCATCACCCAAGGTTCTGGGGTGTTTCTCTTCATTTGTGGGCGGAGATGATCCCACGGATGTTTCACCCACGAAATGGGGGCAGGAATGCCCCCACTCCTTGAGCCGTCGCCGAGCTTCCGCTTTTGCGAGTTTTTCACCGCTCTCAGCGGCGGGCATTGCCTGGCGCGAAAGGAATGCCGGCAGGAAATGCCAGGGTTCCCATGTCGTGACGGCAACGGAATTCCCGCCGCGCGTCATCAGGCCACCTGTCGGCCACGGAAAATCACCCGATAAAAGGTGACCGCCACCGCCGCGATGCCTAGTGCGAGAGCCACTGACCGGTTATTTTCCGGCATTTCAGTGACAGGGATGGTTACGCTGGCCGTCGCTACGGCACTCGCCGTGGCCATAGCCGGCAAAGGCTTCGCAGTGAACGCATTGCTCTCTGCGAAGGCCGAAGTGGCCAACATCAGAGCACATGCGATTTTCACTGAAAATGACATCGTGGTTACAAACTAATCATATTGCTTAGACCGGAGCAAGCCTCAAAATTAGCCCGGCTCCAACGGTCCCCCCAATAGTGCGTTTCGCCTCCTTGGTCAGCCATATTGACGTGACAGTTGCGTCACTGGTCACTCTCGTTCATTCATCCATCATACGCGCCCTTTTCTCTGCTCCCCTCCATGCCATCTAACACTGAAAAATTTCGCACCGTCCGCATTGGTCTGGCGGGTCTTGGAAATGTCGGCATGGGGGTGTACAAGAACCTGGAAGCCAACGGCGGACTCCTGCGGGAGCGCACGGGATGCCATCTTCAGGTCACCAAAATTTCTGTGCGTGATCCGAAGAAGCCCCGCGATGGCAAAGTGCCCGCATCGCTCTTTGTGGGAAGCTGGCAGGAACTCGTGGCCGACCCGCAAGTGGACGTGGTCGTGGAACTCATCGGCGGCACCACGGAGGCGTTTGACCTCGTCTCGGCCGCCCTCCGCGCCCGGCGACCGGTGGTGACGGGCAACAAGGCCCTGCTCGCAGAACGCGGGAAGGAACTCTTCGCCCTCGCGGAGGCGAACCGGGTGCCGATCTATTTCGAAGCGGCGGTGGCGGGTGGCATCCCCATCATCCAGACCCTGCAGGAAGGCTTTGTGGGGAACCACATCCGCAGCATCTACGGCATCATCAACGGCACCTGCAATTACATCCTCACCCGGATGTCCCAGGCAGGTCTCAGCTATGAGACCGCGCTCGATGAAGCGCAGAAACTGGGATTCGCGGAGGCGGACCCCACGCTGGATGTCGGCGGCTGGGATGCGGCGCACAAGGCCATCATCCTCGCCTCCCTGAGCTATGGTTTCTGGATCAAGCCGGAGGATGTGTTCGTGCAGGGCATCGACAAGGTAAGCCTCACGGACATGAGCTTTGCCGATCGTCTGGGTTACACCATCAAGCTCCTCAGCGTGATCCGCGCGGATGCGGATGGGAAAGTAGAAGTGCGCACGCAGCCGTCCCTGGTGTCCAAGAGCCACGTGCTCGCCAACGTGGGCGGCGCCTTCAACGCGGTGCTGGTGAATGGCGACATCGTGGGAGAGACCCTCTTCTACGGCAAGGGCGCGGGACAGGACCCGACTTCCTCCAGTGTCATCAGCGACATCGCCGAAGCTGCCGCGACCCTCGTATATGGCTCCCGCCACAGCGGTTTCGTGCCGCACGGGTTGTATGGCAAGAGCAAGCCCGTGGATGAAACCGTTTCCAACTTCTATGTGCGCCTGACCGTGGAAGATACCCCGGGCGTGCTGGCCCAAGTGGCAAAGGTGTTGGGCGATCGCGGCATCGGTATCTCCTCCGTGATCCAGCCGGAAGACGACGGCAGCGACACCACCTCCCTCATCCTTATGCTTGATGATGCCACCCTGCGTACCATTCGTGAGGCCATCAACGAGCTCAAGCAACTCGCCTGCGTGCGCGAAGAGCCAAGCTGCATGCGTGTGGAGACGCTGGGGAGTTAGAACAAATTCCACTAGTTAAGCGGAGCCCATGTTCAAGGAGCGGCACTAGCCTGGTGCCGTCATGTAGCGTCGCTGCCGCATATGGGCTGGAAGCGTCCACAAAGCTTCCGAAAAAGTGGCTCCGCACCCTTGTTTGCCGACCACCGGCACTAAGGCTAGTGCCGCTCCATGCGAAGAGGCTGCGCCTCTTTAGTCCTTCGGGAAAATCCTTCCGCGATTCTCAAGCGACGGCAACAGGCCGGTCTTGTCCCATGTCTGCCCCTGGGGTGCAATGAGTTCGCCCGTGGTCACAATAAGACGGCCACCACCGCGCAGGTCGATGCCATTCTGGGTCATGCCCTTGCCGTAGGACTTGGTGCCCTGGCTCGCGCCGCGGGCGGTTTTGCTGGCCACCAGGGCGGCAATCACGAGTTCCGCGCCGCTGGCGGTGCCGGAATCCTGAAGCATGATCACCCCGGCAGGTTTGAATTCGCGGGGCTTGTTTGCGGAGATCACTTCATCCGGCTGTCCGCGGCGACGCACGGTGACGATGGGCTCTCCGGGCTCCATGAACATGCCGGCGAACTCCAGCGCCACATCAAGGTCACCTCCCGGGCAACCTTGGAAATCAATGGTCAGGGTGCTGCCGGTGCTCACCTGTGCGAGGGCTGCACGAGCTTCGGTGAGCAGCTCCTTGCTGAACTTCCGCACGCGCAGGATGAAGCTAGCCACTCGCTTCTCCGTCAGCACGCTCGGGGTGGAGAGTGTCTCCCGGGTGACCCGGATGGTCTGGGCTCTGCCAAAGGTGTGCTCCACGCGCAGGCTGACCTCAGTGCCCGGCGCGCCGCGAATGACGGCAGCGAGGTATTCCAGTGACCGTCCCTCCACCGGCTTACCATCCACACTGAGAAGCTTTTGCCCTGCCTTGACGCCCGCCGCCTCGGCAGGAGAGCCGGGCAGGGGATAGCAATAGAAGCCATCGTCCTTTTCCATGACGGACATCCCCACGGCGCTGCCGGTGGTCTTGCCCATCAGCTTCACGAGCTTCAACTCATCCGAGCGGACATAGCGGGTGTAAGCGTCGTGCTGCCTGCAATAGGCCTGCAACGCGCGCTCGGCGAGCTCACGCAGGGAAAGGCGCTGGCCGGGGGTGGACGCGATGCCCTGCAGGATGCGGATGAACTCAGCCTCCGCCGCGTCGTCAATCATGGTGGAGAGGTCCTTCTCCTGGCTCTTGGCGGACTCTCCCAATTGCGTCACCAGGCCCTTGAGCGCCTTTGTATAAATGATCGCCTTCGGTTCGGTCTTGTACGCGGACTTGGTGACGTAGTCCGTGACCTCGCGAATCAGGCTGGTGATGGTGGCAGGATCGTCACCCTCAGGCGTCTGGGCGTGAGTCCGTACCGGGGCATGAAAAAGGCTGGTAGCTAGAATGAGGCACCCGGCGAACCGCGCCCATTTCTGCCACCAGCCCTGAGATTCAATCATCAGACGGGAACCCGTGTGTTACCACGAGTTCTGTTGATTCTTCTTGCGAGCGTACTCGTCCTGAAGCGCGCTCGTGCGACCCTGCTGGTACGCATTGGAGCGTTCCAACTGGTTCAGACGGGCTTCACGCTCTTCGAGACGGTAGTTCGCCTTGGATTGGGACCAGCCGAAGAGACCACCCTGATTCGGGTCTCCTGTGGTTTCACAGGAGGTGAGCAGCAGGGAGGCGCCGACGGCGGCAAGGGAAAGGATGCTGGGAAGTTTCATGTTCGCAGTAGATGTATGTGATCGTCGCGGCGATTGTGACGGCCGGATTTACACGTCGATCTGATTGCCGAGATCGGCCAGGCGATCCTGGTTGCTGCTGAGGGAGGAGCGGGTGCTGCGCAGTTGAGTCACGCGGTTGCTCAGGCCGGAGCTGCCGGTCTGGCTGACGACGGAGGACTGCTCCTTGATTTCGGTGTCCACCACCTTGCCCTGCTCGCGGGACTCCTGCTGCAGAACCACCACGGCCTGCTTGATGTTGCGCATTTCAGCCTTGTTGCCGCTGGCCTTGGCGGACGCGTAGCGGGATTCCAGGTTGGAAATCTTGCTGGAGAGGGAGCGGTTGAAAGCGCGGGCGTTGGAGTTCACACGCTCAGCTTGGGCGATGCAGGCATCCAGCCAGGCTTCCTGGGAGGCATAACGGGCCTTTTTGCGGGCCACGTGGTCACCCACGGCCAGACCGGCAAGGCTGCCGATGCCGGCGCCAATCAGGGCACCTTCAAATCCACGGCCGCTCTGGTGACCGATGATACCACCGGCGAGGGCGCCGATTGCACCGCCAGCCAGCGTGCCTTCCGTACGGGTGCGGGTCTGGTCATCCTTGATGTTCGCGCAGCTTGTGACGAAAGCGAGGGCGGTGACGGCAGCGGTGGATCGGAGAAACAAGTTCTTCATGACGTGTTGACGACAGTGGTTGATTCGGGGGCTGTAACGCACGATGACGCGACGGCGACATTACCCAATGCTTCCGGCACAAAGCAAACAAAAAGACGTTTTCTTCACAACGCTGCTGCGCAAGAGTCCCCACCTGTCACCGCCAATCCTGCCCCCCGCTGAATGAACGGCCATATCACCCTCGCATTCCAAGGCGATCTCCGCGCCTTCGCGCTCGACAAAACCTCGACCAGCATCGGCAACTCACCCAGCGCGGATCTGCAATTGGCGGCAAAAGGCATCGAGTCTCTGCACGCGACCCTCGCGTGGGAACCCCGCGCCTCCTCCTGGCTGCTGAGCGCCGGGAGCCCCACCGCGCAAAAGTCCCTCCGCTTGAATGGCCAGCTTTTGTCTTCCGTTGCCTCATTGGAGGACGGCGACATTATCGAAATGCCGGATGTGTTGATCCGCTTCGGTCTCACGCCGATGACACCGCGCTTCCGCGGTGTGGAGACCAATGAGATTGTGCTCCGCGGCCTGAACAAGCTCGTGCTTGGCCGCGCCACTGGTGAACAAACGGCCGACCCCAAGGTGGAACTCGACAGCGAGGACGCGCGCGTTTCACGCCAGCACCTGGAGCTGGATCAAACCGAACCAGGTGTGGTCTTCGTGACGGACAAGAGCCAGACCGGCACGCTGCTGAATGGTCAACGCTTCGACCGACGCCAGCTCATTGTGGGCGATCGCCTGAAGCTGGGCAGCTACACGTTTGAATTCACCGGCACGTCCTTGCGCCGCGTGTCCGCTTTCGGTGGAGCCAAGGTGGAGGCGCGTAATCTGACCTTCACGCTTCAGAACGGACGCAACATCCTGAATCAAATCTCTCTCGACATCTCACCCTGCTCCTTCGTGGGGATTCTCGGGGGATCCGGCCAGGGCAAGAGTACGCTGATGAATGCGCTCTGCGGGGTGAACCCGGCAACAAGCGGTGAGAGTTACATCAATGGGGTGAAGCTGGGCGACCCCCGGCAGATGGCGGCAGCGGGCATTGGCTACGTGCCGCAGGATGACATCGTGCACCTTGAGCTGACGGTGACGGAAGCCATCACCTACAGCGCGCGCTTGAAGCTGCCGAGCGGCACGCCTCGCAAGGCCATTCGCGACCTCGTAGAGGAAACGATTGAGCGTCTGGGCCTCGCAGAACACAAGGAGAAGAGCATCTCCATGCTCTCTGGCGGCCAGCGCAAGCGCGTGAGCATCGCCACCGAGCTGCTGGCCAAACCGAGCGTGCTCTTCCTCGATGAGCCCTCCAGCGGTCTGGATCCGAAGACGGAATTTGATCTGATGTCTCTGCTGCGTCGACTCGCGGGCACCGACTGTACGGTCATCTGCACCACGCACGTGCTCGGTCGCGCGTATCTCTTTGACCAGCTTCTGTTTGTTCACGGCGGTCACATCATCTTCAACGGCACGCCGGATGAAGCGGTGGATTACTTCAAGGTGGAGAACGGCCTTGAGGAAATCTACCTGAAGGTCGGTGGTGATGAGACCCGCACCGGTGCGAACTGGCGTGATGAGTTCGAAGCCTCGCGTCCTGCCGCGAAGCCGCTCGCGTATCTCCCGCCGGCACAGGAGGACACCACGCAGCAGGTGAAGCCGAAGCGCGGACCGGGCTGGCTGCCCACGCTCATCATCCAGCTGCAACGTCAGTGGAGCATCCTGAAGGCGGACCAGCTGAACCTGCTCTTCCTGCTCGCACAGCCGGTGCTCATCGGCCTGCTCGTGGGCTGGGTGGCGGATGATGCGGTGCTGCGCACGTTCTTGTGCGTGGTGGCCACGCTTTGGTTTGGTTGCAGCAACGGTGCACAACAGATCGTGCGTGAGATTTCCATCTTCCGTCGTGAACGCGTCTGCGGCCTGGGATTGAATGCCTATCTGCAGAGCAAGTATGTCTTCTTTGCCATCGTCACCACGCTGCAGGCCTTGCTGCTCTACCTGGTGACACTCACCACGGCACACATCATCAATCCTTCCGACTTCAACACTGCGAAGTACATGGAGGTGATGACCACGCGCCTGACGCCGATCACGAACGCAGCGCCGGGGGTGGCGGCGCCCACGAGCTCCGCGCAGGCTCAGGTGGATGAGTTCGACATTGTCACGGAAGATACCAAGAGCAAACCTGAGGCCGCCCCGGCGCCCACGGCAACTCCCGCTGCGGAAGCCCCCAAGCCCAAGGGACCGGGCATCCTGATGACGACATTGCTTCGCGTGGCGAACTTCTTCGAAGCGGGACAGAACATCATGGACAGCACGGATCCCGGCGAGGGCCAGCCACCTTCACCCGACACGCAGGCGAAAGCAGTGAGCATCACTTTCCTGGTGCTCCTGCTGAAGTTCTCCGCGCTCTTCGCCGCGGCGATGGTGGGTGTGACCATCGGCCTGGCGATTTCCGGCCTGGTGCGCACCAGTACACAAGCCGTGATGTGGGTGCCACTGGTGCTCATTCCGCAGATCCTCTTCGGCGGATTCGTGGTGACGCGTCCGGAGATGACGCCCAGTGTGCGCATCGCGAGCGAGCTCGTTCCCAGCTACTGCGCCCAGCGCATGATGGATGTGGCCGGCATCTATGGCCAGATCACCCCACGCATGACGAACCGCACGAAGTACCCCGTCTTCCTCACGCCCACCGGTGAGCAGGAAGAAGTGACCTGGACCGAGGCCGGTGAAACCGCGACGGAGAAATATGACAAGGTCTCCGACTGGAACGTGAGCTGGCAGAACCTGATTGTTTTCCCCAACCGCGTGGGCCAACACCACAATGCCTTCCGCATCCAGCGCGGGGTGAAGAAGTACGACGAAAGCACCGAGCAGCGCAATGATGTGCGCTACAAGATGGGCACCCTGTACGGCTACACCGCACCTGCGATGACCTCCGCGACGATCCTGGGCATCTGGATTCTCGCGTGCTACGGCATTACGATCTGGGGATTGATTGGGAAGCAGAAAGGGAAATAGGAAGGAAACTTGCCCACTTCGTCTTCAAAGCGTATTCTCTGGTGATGATTGCACCGTCGGAAATCAAGCAAATGACCCTTCCTGAGAAGTTGGAGCTTCTCGAGGCAGTGTGGTCTGAGATTGCGAGTGATCCCGATCAAGTGGAAGTCCCTCAATGGCACAAGGACATTCTGGACGAGAGACAGCGTGCCTTCGAGGAAGGGCGTGATAAAGCGATCGACTGGGAAGAGGCGAAAAGACAGATTGAGAAGGCAATTCGATGAAATTGCAGATCCTCAAATCGGCCCGGGACGATCTGATTGAGGGTTTCCATTTCTACGAGGAGAGCCGAGCCGGATTGGGTGACTATTTCATTTCCTCGCTCTATTCAGACATCGAATCGCTAAGGATACTGGGCGGTATTCATCGCAGGGTATATCGCAACTTTTATCGCGCACTTTCCAAACGATTTCCGTTTGGCATCTACTACTCGATGGAAGGCGATGTCGTGGTAGTCAGGGCTGTGGTGGACTGCAGAAGAGCCCCTTCCTGGATCCGCGATCACCTCGGGAAAGCTTGAGGTGGTGCGCCTGATCTTGGGTCACTCCACACTGGATTTTTAGGCGATGATTGAGTAGCCATAGTACCATGTCCGCCGCCACGTCCACTGCGTCGCAGATGATCCGTTTCATGCGGCGGTACCCGTGGCGGGTGGCAGCAGGGGCGTTCATGGCGATTGCGGGGACGCTTCTCGGCTTTGTGTTCCCGGCGGTCACGCAGAAGTTCATCGATGACATCATCCCGAACCGGCGGCTTGATTTGATTCTGGGCGCGGCGGGGTTGGCTTTGGGCTCCTTCGCGCTGAAGCAGTTTTTTTACACGCTGCGCACGCTGGCGAACAATGCCTTCGAACTGCGCATGACCTATGACCTGCGCAGCGAGTTGCATCGCAAGATTCAACACCTCCCGCTGAAGTGGTTCGACCGGCAAAGCTCGGGCGACATCCTCACGCGCATGGCGGACGATGTGCCCAACACGCAGCGGGTGATTCTTGAGGGCATCGATCAGGGTCTGCCCGCGGTGTTGCAGGTGCTCCTCACGGGCGGGGTGATGTACTCCATCCATCCCAAGCTTGCGACCGTGGTGCTGATTCCCGTGCCGTTTATCATTGCCGGCGGATGGATATACGCGCGATGGGTTTCACCTCGTGCCACCAAGGCGCGCGAAGCAGCGAGCGGCCTGAGCACCTTGTTGCATGACAACATCGCCGGCATCCGTCAAATCAAGAGCTATACGCTGGAGCAGGAGAAGCAGGAGGACTTTGATGAATCCAGCGGTGCCTATCGAGATCAGCAAACCAAGCTGCAACGCGCATGGTCCATCTATGGTCCCGGCATGGGGTTCCTGGGCGATTTGGGCGTGGTGTTGCTCATGGGATTCGGCGCGTACTGGTGCATCCAGGATATGCAAGCGCTGGATGCGCTACGTACTTCCGCTGTGAATGCGGAAGCACTGAAGAACTTTGAAGCCAATGCCCTGACCATCGGCAAGCTCAGCCAGTTCCTGCTGCTGATGGGCATGTTCTACGAGCCCATCGGACGTCTGCACGGCGTGAACCAGACCTTTGTGAACGGCCTCGCCAGTGCGAAGCGCATCTTCGATATCCTCACGCTCGGTGGCGCGGAGGAACTGCATCACGGAGACGCGTTGAAGGAGGTGAAAGGCGAGATTCGCTTCGAGGACGTGAGTTTCCGCTACGATGAGCACCGACCCACGGTGGAGCACATCAACGTATTGGTGAAGCCACAACAAACGGTCGCCATCGTCGGCGCCACCGGGGCGGGGAAGAGCACGCTCTTCCAATTGCTCACACGCTTTTACGATCCGGACAGCGGCGAGATTCTGCTCGATGGAAAATCGATTCGATCCCTGAGCAAGGTGAGCCTGCGTGACTCCATCGGCTACGTCACGCAGGAGAGTTATCTCTTCAACCAGACGATCCGGGAGAACTTGAAACTCGGAAAACCCGACGCCACGGATGAGGAGTTGTGGCAGGCATTGCGTCTCGCGTGCGCCGCCGATTTCGTGGAGAAGCTGGATGGCAAGCTCGATGCCACGGTGGGTGAACGCGGCTCACGCTTGAGCGGTGGTGAGAAGCAGCGCATCTCCATCGCTCGCGCGTTCTTGAAAGATGCCCCCATCCTCCTGCTCGACGAAGCTACCAGCGCGGTGGACACAAAGAGCGAGCGACTCATCCAGCAGGCCATTGATGAACTGCGCAGGGATCGCACATGCCTCGTCATCGCACATCGCTTGAGTACGATTCTGCATGCCGATCAAATCTACGCCATGCGCTCCGGCCAGGTTGTGGATCATGGAACGCATGACGAGCTCATGAAGAAGTGTCCGTACTACGCGGAACTGGTGGCATTGAGCTTCCAGGAGGAAAAGCTGGCGGAGTAGGTGTGAGTCGCTCGCTATTGGGAGGCGTAGTCATGAAACAATGTCGCACCGGCATGTTCTGCTCAAAGCCGCCCACCACCGCCGCCCGCTATATTCGGACGCGCAGGAGCGCATCCCTACCGTCCCTTTGTAAGAAACGACGTTCTCGTCTGGAGCGAGTGGCGATTCAGGAGCTCCGATGCATTTTTTCCAAACCAGCGACACTGCAGAAGCGACCTCGCTTGCCACCTTCCTTGACGTGAACGTCCCTTCAAAAAAATGCGGTAGGGATGCGCTCCTGCGCGTCCGAATATAGCGGGCAGCGGTGGTGGGTTAGAATGCCAATCGTCCCTGACGGGTAACACCACGCCTTTCGCTTGGGCGTGCCTTGAACTCCTCTATACTGCCATCAGCCCTGACCCCATGGAACTGATCCTCAACGAAGCCACCTATACCGCCGTGATGGGCCGTGTGCTCCCCGCGGCGCGACGGGTGTTGTGGATCGTGACGGCGGACTTGAAGGATCTGTTCGTGGATAATGGCACCGGGCGCTTCGTGCCCTTCCTCGAAATGCTCGCCGGGAAGCTGCGCGAAGGTGTAGAGGTGCGGCTCATCCATGCGAAAGAGCCCGGCCCTCGTTTTCGCGAAGACTTTGACCAATATCCCGAGTTTGTGCGCAGCGATCTCTTCGAGCGCATCCTGTGCCCCCGCATGCACATGAAGTGCATCATTGCCGATGATCGCATAGCCTATGTCGGCAGCGCCAATCTCACCGGCGCCGGCGTGGGCGCGAAATCACCGCATCGACGCAATTTCGAAGCGGGTTTCATCACCGAAGACCGCGACCACATCCGCGAACTGATGGCGTGGCTGGACGACTTTTACGTGGGAGAGTTTTGCGAGAAGTGTCAGCGCCGGGAAGTTTGCCCTAGTCCGATCCGGTGAAGGCGAGGTAAAATGCCAGCACGACACCGCCAAAGTTTTGTTTCCATGGAAACATCGGACAGCTATCGTCCCGTATTTCACTCAAATGCATGGGTGATATTGATAGTCGTCGTCGCGTACTTGTGTGCCTACTCTGGCTACCGAATCTTCGGTCCAGTGAAAGCAGATTACGGATTCAGTCGAAGGACCAAGAGCCTTGTGACCACCATCGATCCTGCGACTGGAAAGGCCAGTACCATGGTCCGCATCTCAACGGCATGCGGTTCTGGGCCACCCAGAATGCGTGCCGACACGAGCACCAGCGATGAAAAATTCGCAGCCACTCTTTTCTGGCCAGCCCTGAAGGCGGAAGAATCCGTGCGGAAAATCATCTACCGGTGGCAGCGGGGTTGACGCGGCCGCCTAATCGCGCCTGGCACCCTACTTCCTTCCCTCAAGCTCTTCATGAATCCAAGAAGGATCCCGCCGCAAATCCAAAACCGCGAAGACTCTGACATCTACATCACCTTCATCGTAGTAGATGCCAAAAGGAAAGCGGCTTGCAGCATTCGGTGAAAGCCCTCACGGATTGGGTGGATGCCATGCAGCTGCGCCAAACTTTCGATATCGGATACCAGTGACTCCACAAAATATGAGCCAATTCCTGACTCGCTGGCATCGTAGAACTCCCGTCCGATCTCAAGATCCTCAGCCGCTTTTTCAAGAACGATAACGTTCCTCATTTGGAAGCACCCCGGAGTCGCCTCTTCAATTCATCAAGCGACAAGAACCGACCTTGACCCGCCTCAACCTTAGCCCGTCGCGCGGCGAGCACCCGGGCATGCCACGCAGGGGTAGCGACCTGATGTCCACCATCCTTTGCAAGGGACTTCCAAAGCAGCTCCATCGCTTGAAGCCGCTCCTGAGTCGTCATATTTTCGATGTCGGCTGGTGCCAAAGCGCTCACGGATTCTGTTAATTAGTTACCACGTGTTGCCAGCGACCGCAAGCAACACACTACTACCTCACCCCACACGGCACCAGCATCGCATCCGTCATGCCGTGCAGGATCTTTTTGTCTGCCGGCACGATGGTCGCGAGCACGCCGCTGAGTTTCGCTTCGTCTCCCAGCACAAAATAATAAGGGCACAGGCGCACACGGCCCTGCATCATCACGGACTCCTGCTTTGCCTCATCCCACACCGGGTGTGCGATCACGCGACCACGATGGAACCGTTGCATGAGATGGGGATTCGTGGGGAAGGCAGCCAGCGCTTCATCAATGGAGGCGGCCCAGCCTTCCGTGGAGAGGTCATGACCGATGTTCACGCCACGTGAACCCCAACTTTTCTCGGACCAGCCGCTGATCTTGATGACAAGCTCGCGCTCCTTGTTGCCGAACTTCTTCATCTCCTCCCACGATTGGATACCCAGGCGCGGCCACTCGGCATGCAGCGGCAGCTTCACGGGATCCAACACCCAGCCGTAGGGAATGCACTGCTTCAGGAGGGCGAGATGTTCCGGCGTGAGCGCCTGCTCCCACCACTCCTGCAGGGCGGGTGACCAGAACAGTCCGAGCCACAGCTTCTCCTCCAGGAAGGGCTTCACGGGAGGCGTGATTCGCACCTCCCCCTTCTCCGCCATGGCGAGGAGTTCCGCGCTGTGCTCCACGTTATCCAGATCCCAGAGCTCGAAGAACCGGTAAATATCGCGCCCTGCCAGCTCGCTCGGCGGCAGCTTCCAGGGGTTGAGCACGGCTCCCGCAGGCAAACCCTTCTCGCGGATGCGCCCATTCAGCCATTCCATTTCCGGCTGATATCCCTGAGACTCGCGCGAAACCAGGATGTCATTTCCGGGATAGGCCTTCGCAAATCCCTCCACCATGCCGGAAGCGCCGCCCACAATATTCTCGCCGAGCGCGGCATAGGTCTCGCCAAGCCAGCCGGTGAGGCCGATGCCGCCGGGGAGGTTGTCGAGTTCCGTGATGCTCAAACCGGTCTCCGTGAGGATGAGGTCCGGGCGGATGACACGTGGCACTTCCTCGCGCCAGCGCTCCTGCCTTCCCAGAGCGACCATGCGCTCCGGCTTGCCCTGATCGAGAAGACGCGCCACCCAGGCATGCGGACCGCCTTCCGCAGATTCGAAGTAGAGCCGGTTGCAGGCCCGCTGGAATGCCAGCGCCGCCGTACCGAGGGCCTCCATGGTCCGCACTTGGGCTTCATCCAGCGGAAAGGGTTCCGGAGACACGCGCCATTCCTTTCCCTCAAACATGCCGCCCTCGGGCATGGAGTCCCTCACATGGCGGACTCGTTCGAGGGGCGTTTCGGAAGTGGAAGGCATAAGTGCGGGCATCGTAGAGAAACCCGGCAAAGGCACAACGCGGAATGCGAAATGTGCAATCTCGGGCTCCGGATTGGGCCATGGGATACGCACGACGATGCGCCGAAGGTTGCGAATCGCACTCTGCATGGATCCTCATGCGCTTCTCACTTGACTCCGCCTGCCCTCGCACTTCCCATGCCCGCCGCATGATTCGCGCACGACTTTCCCTGGCCGCACTGGCGGCGACCTGTCTACTCTTGCTGAGCTCCTGCCTCGACTACGAGGAAGACTTGACCATTCACAAGGATCTGTCCGGGGAGGCCAAGGTCAGCATCACGCTGCCGGACACGCTGATTTCCACGTACGCCAAGGTCAGTCCGGAGTTCGACGAGGCCAAGCTGAGGGCGCGGTTTGATGCCATGAGCGGCGTGAAACTGCTGAGCTATTCCAAGAACAACGACCGCCGTCCCGTGGTGAAACTGCACATCAGTTTCTCCTCCCTGGAGAAGCTGAATGATGCAATCGCGGCGAACAAACCCGCTGGCATCCTCGCCGGTCAGTTCACGGTCACCAAGGCAGACGGAAAGACCCGCATCGTGCGCAAACTGGGAGTGGGGGATCCGGTCTCCGACCTGCCCCAACAAAACTGGGTGCAGTACAAGACGCACTTCGACGGGAAAATCTCGGGCACCAACTCCGGTTTCTACGACCAGGCGAACAGTGATGTGCGGTACCGCTTCAAGCTCACGGAAATCCTCGCCAACCAACCCACCCAGGAAACCGAACTGGCGCGCGCGCTGCCGTGGCTGTGGATCTTCATCACCCTGGTAGTCGTGGCCGCCGCTGCCTATTATGGATGGGAACTGACGAAGAAGAAGAAAGTGGTGGTCCACCCCCAGCCTCTCCATGCCACCCGCGCCTCCGCTGTAGCGCCCACAGCCGCGGCATCTCCGGTAGCAACGCCGACCCCTGCCACGCCCGCACCCGCGAAACCTTCGGTCCCGCCAGCCGCGAACAAGCCAGCCCCAGCCCCGGCTCCCGCCCCTGCACCAGCAACACCCCAGCGGCCTGCCGGTCCTCCGCGTCCGCAACGCCCGGGTCCTCCCCAGCGGCCCGGCCCCGGCGGCCCTGCAGCATCATAGGGAAAAAGGTTCCCGCAGAACCAATCAATTCACGCCTTGCCATCATGGCGCGGACTCTCTAGTCTCCGCGCCATGCCAGCCGAGACCAACCCAATACCATCGGGACAATGGGAGAAAATTGCCCAGCATCCCGGCTTTGCGGAGCTGAAGCGTGCCAAGCTCCGCTTCATCATCCCGGCCACCATTTTCTTCATGGTGTATTACATGGCACTGCCGGTGCTGGTCGGGTTCTTCCCTGAACTGATGAAGAAGCCCGTGTGGGGCAAGGTGAACTGGGCCTACCTCTTCGCCCTCTCCCAATTCGTCATGACCTGGGTCATTTGCGGCCTGTACGTCCGCGCGGCGCGGCGCTGGGACAAGATGAACGCCGAACTGCTCAACTCCGTTATCAAGGACTGATCCATGCTCGCCTTTACCATCACCCCAGCCTTGGGGATGTTCCTCGCCTTCGTGGCGCTCACACTCGTCATCACGTATTTCAGTGCGAGAAAGGCGACCGGTTCGGCCGCCTACTTTGCCGCAGGCCGCTCCATCACCGGCTGGCAGAATGGTCTTGCCGTCGCTGGTGACTACATGAGTGCCGCCAGCTTCCTGGGGATCTCCGGCATGATCTGCCTCAAGGGTTACGACGGCTTCATGTACTCCGTGGGATTCCTCGTGGCGTATCTGACGGTGCTCCTGCTGGTCGCCGAACCGCTGCGCAATGCGGGCAAGTACACCATGGCAGACCTGCTGGCCTACCGCATGAAGCAGCGCCCGGTGCGCGCCATGGCCTCGCTGAGCACGCTCACCGTTTCCACCTTCTACATGATCGCGCAGATGGTAGGCGCAGGAGGGATCATCGAGCAGCTCATCGGGGTGCCGTTCGCTCCCGCGGTGATCGGGGTGGGTGTTCTCATGCTGGTGTATGTGGTCTTCGGCGGCATGCTCGCCACCACGTGGGTGCAGATCATCAAGGCCATCCTCCTCATGGGGGGCGCCTTCGCACTGAGCTACATGGTTCTTGCGAAGCATGACTTCAGCTTTGCCACCTTCTTCGAGCACGTTTCGAAGGCAGACTACGCCGGCACGAAACCTCCGGTGAACCTGCTCGACCCGGGCATGAAATTTGGCCATACGGAAGCCAATCCCTGGGGACACTGGGACTTCATCTCGCTGGCATTGGGTCTCGTGCTGGGCACCGCCGGTCTGCCACATATCCTTGTGCGCTTCTACACCGTGCCGGACGCAAAGACTGCGCGCAACAGCGTGGTGTGGGCCACGGCCATCATCGGTGTCTTCTACGTGCTCACCACGTTCTTTGGTTTTGGCGCGGCCACCCTGCTCAAGATCACCAGCATCCCTGCTGAAGTCACCGCAGGACACATCCCGCTGGATGCCAAGGGCCTTCCCAATGGAAACATGGTGGCGCCCACACTGGCCCACGTCCTGGGTGGTGAAATGTTCTTCGCCTTCATCAGCGCCGTCGCATTCGCCACCATTCTCGCGGTGGTCGCCGGTCTGACGATGAGCGCCAGCACCTCCTTCGCACACGACTTCTACACGAACGTGATTCACCACGGCAAAGAGAAGACCGTGGGTGAGGAAGTACGCGTGGCCCGTATCACCGCCTTCTTCGTGGGAGCGGTCAGTATCGGTCTAGCCATCAAGCTGGGCTCCAGTGTGAATGCGGCCATGCTGGTGGGCCTCGCGTTCTCGGTGGCTGCCTCCGCCAACTTACCGGTGATTCTCTTCTCCGTGTTCTGGAAGCGCTTCAATACCACGGGCGCCGTCTCAGGCCTGGGCGTGGGTCTCGTCGCCTCCATTGTGCTCATCCTCCTGAGCAAGAATGGACTCTTCGATGCCAAGACCGCTCCTTTCCCGCTGGAGAATCCCGGCATCGTGAGCATCCCGCTCGGATTCCTTGGCGCCTGGCTGGGCACACTGCTCTCCGCACGCGATCCAGATGCGGAAGCGAAGTTCACCGAGCTGAGCGTCCGCGCGCAGACCGGCCTCGGCGCGGAAAAGGCTTCCTCGCATTGATCGGATTTTAATCGCGAAAGCGAGGTTCTCGTTCATACCGCGCAAGCGCGGAAGTGTGCCGGGAACTTCACATGGCGTAGATGTTGCAGCCCTCCGGTGGTTCACCGGAGGGTTTGCGTTTCATATGGGGGAGATCATGAACTCTCCCCTCGTGAAGATAGTGCGGCGGAGAAAACGCCGTCGCCTGCCGACCACCATGAAAATGTGGCCGGACATCACCCTGCTATGCAAACACATGGCAGGCACCTTTCGTCGTCGTGCGCGATTGATCATCGCCATCACGTTGTTCGTGCTCCTCGCCATCGGTTTCCTTTTGCTGCCGAAGGACAGCGAAGTGCTGCGCGCGCTGCAATTGAAGCATGTCCCCAACAAGGAGCTGCGCCAGGACCTGAAGGATCTCTCCGGAGACATCGGCGAGTGGGGTGACTTCGCCGGATACAACCTCGTGCTCGTCGTGGGTCTCTGGCTCGGAGGGCGCGCCTTCCGTTCGCGTTATTTCCAGCGGCTCGCGGTGGCGAGCATGCTGTGCGCGATTTTCGCCGGCGCGGTGGCCAATGTGTTTCGCTTCACGGTGGGGCGGCCACGTCCGCGCGCCATCGAGCGCGATGGTGTGAGGGACGGCATCTACGGTCCACAGGTGCGATGGAACTACAATTCCTTCCCCTCTGGTCATACGGCCACGGCGTTTGGCTCAGCCATTCCCCTCGCGGTGGCCATGCCGCCCGTGGGGGTGCCGGCCTTGATCGCGGCCGGCGGCGTGTGCTGGGCGCGCATGTATGGCAACCAGCATCACCCTTCGGACGTGGCCGTGGCCATCTGGCTGGCGGTGCTCTTCGGCGTGCCTTTGGGTCTGGCGGTACGACGTACCAGACACATCCGTGCTGGCGATGGACCGGATGGCCCCACGGAGGAAGAGGAGGAGCAACTGCAGGACATGGAACCCACGGAGGGTGTCCTCCCTGTCCCCGTGACTTCCCCTTCACCGCTTGGCGCCGTCGTCTTGAGCAGTGGCAGTGAGCTCCGCTCTTGAAGATTTCGGCGGCGACTTCCGCACAAACACCCGCACGGTGACCCAACTGCTGCGGGCGGCGTTGAAGCCGCTGGAATCCGTCCAGTCGTAGTCCGTACTCACCGCCTGGGTGAGGGCGTCCACTTCCTTCTGGAAATCGCGAGCCGCTTTCGGATGCTCGTCTTTCGTGGCACTGGTGAGGCACTTCCACCAGTGGGCCAGAGTCCACTCGGAGATCTGTGTGACGACCACGCCCGTGCGCGGCTGTTGCATGCGCTCGCGGACACGATCGATCTTGGAGAGCATGGTCCAGGGATGGTCCGAGTAGAAGACCAGGCACGGCTCCGTGTACTGCCACGCGAGGGCATTCGACTCCTTGGGAAGCCCGCGCAGCACCGGTGCCATCTGGACGATCGGGTGAATGGAACGTAGCGAAGCACCAAACACCGCGAGCCCGAACACCAGCGCGGCCAGCGAAAATCCGGCCAGTGTCCAGCGACGCCACACCGCCGCCGCGCCCAACGCGGCAAGCGCACCCAACATGACGGCACCGCTGGTGATCATCAGGCGCAATGCCGGTTGTGGCACCAGGCCGCCCACCCACACCGCAGTGATGATGCCCACGGACAGCAGGGCAAACACGCCAAGGTACGAAGCACCGAAAGAGCCCAGCTTCGCCGGAACGGTTGACCGCTTCTGTTCCGCATCGGCCATGGTCAGGCCCAGCAACACAAAGAACCCTGCAAAGCCCGGCATGGTGTAGTGCGGAAGCTGGGTCGCGTAGAAGAGAAAGATCAGCTGCGGGGCGGCGAACCATGCCACGAGCAGCGCACGAGGGGCATCCCAGTGGGAGCGCACATGACGCCAGATCCTGGGGAGGAACACCATCCACGGCAGCAGGCTGAGGAAGGCGCTGATGAGGTAGTAGCCAGGCAGGATGGTGCGGCCGTTGAATGCCTGGGTACCGCGCTTCACCACATGCTCACCCATGCCCACATTCCAGAATTTTCCTTCTGTCTGAACGAGAGCCGGAATGCCCCACGCGGCCACGATGGCCAGCGCCAGCACCACACCAGCGCCGAGGCCCAGCTTGCCCCACGGCACCGGCTTTCTCCAGAAGGCCACACGGTACAGCACGAGCGCGAGCGCGGGCACCAGCAGGGCAATGGGCCCCTTCGCCAGGAAACCGAGACCCAGTGATACCCACAAGATCCACCACCACTTGCTGAACGGCCGCGCCTTGTCCGGGGGTGAAAGCAGAATCTTCGATAGCGCCAGCATGGCCAGTGAAACGCAGAACACCATGGGCATGTCCGCCACGCAGAGCCGTCCATGGATGAGAGCTTGGAGTGATGTGATCCATCCCACCGCCCCCCACCATCCGGCGGCGCGCCCCCCGAGATCGTTCCCCAGGCGGAAGATCACCAGTGCCACCAGCCACACGGAAAGCACCGAGTGCATACGCGCGGCGAGCTCATTGAATCCCAACAGGTGAAAATGCAGGCGCATCCACCAGTAGGTGAGCGGGGGTTTGTCGAAACGAAAGCCGACTTCCACCGCGCTGCGTCCCTCCTTCATCAGCGCGACTCTCTGCGCGTCTGTTTGGGCAGGATCGGAATTGAAATACGGCAGGACCCACGAACCCCGCTGCATCATCTCCGCCGTGGCGCGCGCGAAGCGCGGCTCATCGCGATCCATCAGCGGGATGGATCCTGTGCCCGGCAGATACAGGAGCAGTGTCAGCGCGAGGAGCACCAGCCAGGCGTGGCGGCTGGTCAGGCGGGACCAGAGGGCGCTCATGAGAAGCGCTGCCACGCGAACAGGCAGCGGACGGTGAGGGTGAAAATGACCGGCATGGCAGGTGCACGCCTTCCATGCGGCACGCGTCCACGGGTGCAATTGACGATCCCGTCACTTTGTCAGGAGACGGCGCTTTCGTCGTTCATTGAGCGCGGCCAGCCAGAGGCATACGACCACCAACGCGACCGAAAGAAGGAGCACCTGCCAGGGCGAGAGTGTGTGGCCAATGGCTTCCGTGAGCGTCTTTCCCGTGAAGGGAATGGAGAACAGAATCAGCAGGTGGGAGACATAGACAAACAAGGACTCTCTCCCCGCCAGCAGCAGCCATTGCGGCGCGAACCACCTGGCCATGCCATGCATGACCGCCGCGATGAGGCACACCCAACCGAGTCGCTCGGCAAAGAATGACGGATGCGTATAGGACCACGAACTGGGTTCAAACATGTAACCGCTGGCAACCAGCAATGCGGAAAGCGGCACAAACCACTTCCACGAGGGCTCCCAGCGGCTGGCCAGACAACCGGCGGCAGCAAACCCAAACCACGGGAAGAGCGGGAACAGCGAGCCGGTGTCGTGATTCAGCCACGCATCAAGAAACCAGAATCCCGTGTGCCACGTGCCCGCCAGAGGTGCCAGGAACACGGCCAATCCACCGGCTGCTACCACCAGCAACTCAAACCATCGCACTCCGGCAATGCCCATGCTCAGCAGCAGCGCGAGGCTCGCCGCGAGACATTGCAGGGCATCCACCTGCAGGAAGGTCTTCCAGCTCTCGGAGCCGAAGTCACCCTTCAACCAATATGCGAGCGGCAGATGCAGCAGGTAGCCGATGAGCAAGACGATCCCCAAACGGTGCCAGCGGTGGAAGCCACCCACCGGCTTCTGTTCGCGGTGCGCTCGACGGATGGCCAGGCCCTGCACATAACCGGCAATCCAGAAAAACGAGGGCGCCACCAGACCACTGTAGGAACTGAACTCATGCCGCCACCCCGTGTTCTCATAGACTGGGTGGAGAAAGGCATTCATCACATGCGTGACCAGCATGCCCACCACGGCAAGACCCCGCATCAGATCGATCCAGGAAAGTCGCGAGGTGAGAACGGGCATTGCTGCCTGCTACTGCTTGGATTCCCAGGGCCGCGCAACTGGAAAGAAATCCCTCTGGATACCACGGAGAAAAATCGCGTAACGTATTTCCAGATTTGCTTCTGAGGGACGCATATGAACACATCACCGCCATCAGGCAGCCCTCCGGGAGCGAAGAAATGCGTGCAATGCGGCGCGCTGCTGCCTCCGGGCCGACTGGAAGGCCTGTGTGCCGCCTGCCTCTTGCAGCAAGGCGTCATGACGGATGCACCCACCAGGGGCGGCGCCTCATCCTTCGAGCCACCGTCGATTGCGGAAGTCGCGCGGCTTTTCCCGCAGCTGGAGATTCTCGCGTTCATCGGGCGGGGCGGCATGGGCGCTGTGTACAAGGCACGCCAGCCGGCACTGGATCGCTTTGTGGCGCTGAAGCTCCTCGCCCCGCAGCGCACGGATTCCGGTTTTGCAGAGCGATTTGGACGCGAGGCCCGCGCGCTGGCGAAGCTGGTGCATCCGAACATCGTGGCCGTGCACGACTTCGGCCAGGTGGAGGGGTGGAACTACATCATCATGGAGTTCGTGGATGGCGTGAATCTCCGGCAGCTCGAGCGCGCCGGCCGTCTCTCGCCACGCGAGGCACTCCAGATCGTGCCCCAGGTGTGTGATGCCCTGCAGTTCGCGCATGACAACAGCATCGTGCATCGCGACATCAAACCGGAGAACGTGCTGATGGACACGCGCGGCCGCGTGAAGATCGCGGACTTCGGCATCGCGAAGCTGCTGGAGCGCTCCGAGAACGATCAGTTCATGACCGGCGCGCAGGAGGTGATGGGCACGCCGCACTATATGGCGCCCGAGCAGGTGGAGCGTCCGCAGGAGGTGGATCACCGTGCGGACATCTACTCACTGGGCGTGGTCTTTTACGAGTTGCTCACCGGTGAACTGCCGCTCGGGAAATTCCAACCTCCCTCACGGAAGGTCATGGTGGATGTGCGCCTGGATGAAGTGGTGCTGCGCGCCCTGGAGAAGGCACCTGAGCTACGCTACCAAACTGCCTCGGAATTTGGCACCGAGGTGGAGACGGTGAGATCCACGCCACAAGCCGCGGAAGCTGAAGAGCCGGAACAGGAACAAGAACAAGAGCGCGAAATCACCTTGAATGAGCAACTTTGGAAGGCCGTTCCTCTGGTGGCCATCCTGATGGTGTTCTTCAATCCCTGGGGATTCAGGGGGTGGTGGTACTTCGCGGGAGGCTGTGCGGTGCTCGCGGTGCTGCCCCCCATCACGCTTCCGAGTTCACCCAGTGCCCAGCACCGGCGGGAACTCTATCGCTTGATGGGATTCCGTACCCAGTGGGGTCAGTGGTGCCTCAGCCTGAGCTGGCTTGGGTTCCTCGGCTTTTTGGGCTTCATCGAAGGATGGGAGTGGATGCTCGGGTTCCTGGGATTCTTCGGCTTCATGGGGCTGGCAGTGTTTGCGGAGCTCATTGCGCGGCGATGGGAACCCGCGCCCGTAACCACCCCTGAGTCATCCGGGCGTCGCCGCTCTCTCGTCCGCCGCATCCTTCATAAAACTCTGGTCACCCTGGTCGTGGTCGTCGTGATCGGGGGCGTGATTCGCACGGTCCTGGTGGAGCCTTTCCGCGCTGCCACGAATGCCGCCGCGCCGGAGATCCCCAAGGGCAGCCACATGCTCGTGTGGAAGATCGCGACTCGGTTCTCCCGCGGAGATCTGATTGCCTACCGCTACCAGGGCGTGGTGTGCGTGGGCCGAGTCAAAGCAGTCCATGGCGATGAATTCACGGTCGCGCACTACAATCGGCCCGACGTCATCATTTCAAGTGGAGCGGTGGTGGGCCGCGTGGTCAGCGTCTACTGGCGGGCACCCATGCCAGCAGAGAGTGATGCGGCTGCCACCATCTTTGGTCCCACGATGGAGCGTGTATTGCCGGCACCAGGGCCGGGTGTTCCCTCTGTTCTGTCCTTTCGCAATGGCGACCTGTATTCTCCTCCCCGTTCGGTCTCGGAAAAGTTTGAGCGTGGGGAAGCCATCCTTTCTCCAGAGAATCTGAAATGGCTGCGCGATGCCGATGGCGATGTGGTGATGCAGTCCTCTCTCGATGGCTCTCTGCGCCTGATTGAGGCTGTGGCCATGAAGCCCGCGGTGAATGGACGCACCTTCAAATGGGATGACATCACGCCCGAGGAAGTGGAACGCTTTGTGAGTCAGGCGGACTGGGAACGCAAGCAATACACACAGGATGGCAGCAGCGGCTTCATGGCGACCACGGCGTTCTCACCTGAAGTGCTTTTCTTCGTCACCCGGCGCGGCACCAAGGGCGTGCTGGAAATCTTCCCCATGGCTCTCGGTGACCGCAACGTGAAGATCCGGTACAAGATGCTCACGACCCCGTCCCTGTATCCCAACGCGCCCGACTACCCTTCCGCACACTGATCTGATGATGCCCACCGGAGCGCACACCATTCCACCCGGCGACATGTTCGCCACCACACGCTGGACCATGGTGCTGGCCGCGGGACAGCGCAGCACACCGGAGTCTGACCTGGCACTGGAAGAACTGTGCCGCACGTACTGGTACCCGCTCTATGCGTATGTGCGGCGTCGTGGCCACACCAAAGAAGACGCGGAAGATCTCACGCAGGCATTCTTCGCGCGCCTGCTGGAGAAGAATTCCCTTGAGGGACTCAGCAGCGAGCGCGGGAAGTTTCGCGCCTTCCTGCTGGCCGCGCTGAAACATTTCCTGGCAAACGAATGGGACCGCGCCTCGCGGCAGAAGCGGGGTGGGGGATCCGTGCATCTCTCGCTGGATTGGGAGAGCGGCGATGAACGCTACCAGTGCGAGGTGGTGGATACGCTGAGCCCCGATCTCCAGTATGACCGCGCGTGGGCCGTGACCCTTCTGGAGCGCGTGGTGGCCCGATTGCGTGACGAGCATGCTGCGGAACAGAAAGCAGAACTGTTCGATGCCCTGAAACCCTTCCTCACCATGGAAAAGGGCGCGATTCCCTACGCTACAGTAGCAACAACATTGGGCATGAGCGAAGGCGCAGCACGAGTTGCAGTGCATCGCCTGCGGCAGCGTTATCGCGAAGTGTTGCGCGCCGAGATCGCCCAGACGCTGGCCGATCCTTCCGCCGTGACGGAGGAACTGCAGGCGCTGTTTGCCTCCTTTGCCAGTTGAGCCTGCAGATCCTGGCGGCACGGATTGCGATTGCGCGATCTCTTATTTGAAACGTGTTTCGCCTCGACCGAAGGGGAATCGCAGCCGTATTTCCGTCGTGCCGCGACTTCGACTTCGCAGCGCTGACAATCTCACCATCCAAACACAGCCTTCATCCCCCTCTTCCATCATGAGCACCAAGGTCAAAGTAATCTTCTACAGCCTGTACGGACACATCTACCACATGGCGGAGGCCATCGCGGCCGGCGCACGTGAAGCGGGTGCCGAAGTGGAACTCCTGCAGGTGCAGGAAACGCTCTCCGACGACATCATCGCCAAGATGGGTGCCACCGAGGCGAAGAAAGCCTTCGCCCATGTGCCCATCGCGGATCCGAAGAAACTCGGGGAAGCGGATGCCATCATCTTCGGCACCGGCACGCGCTTCGGCAGCGCCACGGCACAGATGCAGGCCTTCTTTGATGCCACTGGCTCCCTCTGGACCACCGGCGCACTGGTGGGCAAGGTGGGCGGCGTCTTTTCCTCCACGGCCAGCCAGCACGGCGGCCAGGAAACCACGCTCATCAGCATGCAGACCTTCCTCTTCCACCAGGGTATGGTGGTGGTGGGCGTACCCTATGCCGCGCCGGAGCTGCTGAACATGAAGGAAATCACCGGTGGCTCCCCCTATGGCTCCACGACCATCACGGGTCCCCAAGGTGAGCGCCTGCCAAGCGAAAACGAACTGGCCATCGCCCGCTACCAGGGCAAGCACACCGCACAGATAGCGGCGAAGGTGGCGGCGAAGTAACGCCTCCGGCAGCACTCGCGCCCAGGATCGTGGCGCTGCGGTCACTACACCGCAGCGCCGGACGGGCGGTGAGAATCAGCGCCTCACCAGCGCAATCACGATGAAGGCGATCCCAATCAGGTAGCCGAGCGTCAGCAATCCACCGACCACGACACCGATCCAGGCGTGTACCTGGCCACGCACGTGCGGTTCCAGCTTGGCTTTCTTCAGCCCCTTGAGCCCGAGAAAGAAGGCCGGTATCGCGCAGAAAAATCCGAAGACTGGAATCAATGCGGCCACTGCAAGATAATAGGCCGTGAGCGCAGGACCATTCTTATATGGGATGAGACCACCGGTCGCATCGCCCTGCAAGCCCTGCAGCAGGGCAGCGACTGTCGTGGGTGTATTCGACCCCTGCGGCCAGACAAGGTCCGTGGCCAGGAGCTGGCCCGTCTGCGCCATGGCGCGCACCTGAGTGATGTCGTAGGGACCGTACTGCTCCGTGTGTCGCTGGATGGTGTAGACCATGGATCAGACAATAGGCACGTCGGCGTGATTGCAACCGCATTGAGAAAATCACAACCGCCGGAGCCATCCCTTCATCGCTTCATCACAAACGCGAGGATCAAGATCAGGTACATCAGCGTCAGAAAGCTGCCGACACACACACCGACCATGGCATGCATGCGCTCCCGGCTCTGGGGCTCCGCCCGGGTGGCCTTCAGTCCCTTCAAACCAAAGTAAATGGCTGGAATGGCGCAGAAGAGACCCACTCCCGGAATCAAACCGGCAGCGGCGAGGAAGAAGGAGGTGAGCGCCGGTCCCTTTTTGAACACAGGGGCGGCGGCGGGAGCTGGAGCCACCTCCACGCCCTGCAGGAGCGCGCCCACCGTGGTGGGTACAGAGGTCCCCTCCACCCACACCAGATCCGTGGCGGAAACTTCACCCGCATCGGCCATGACACGCACCTGGGCCAGGTCAAAAGGACCGAGCTTCTCCGTCTGACGCTGAATCGTGTAGGCCATATCGACGATCTTAGGCAATCACGCACCATTGCAACCTCATTGGAACAAACTTTGCTGTGGACAAGGCGCAGCTCTTCGGCTGTTTTGGCGCCATGTACTACGTAGGAAAGAACGGACAACAGACGGGCCCCTTCACTCTTGATCAAGTGAAGGCCAAGTACGCCACTGGCGAAATCCTGCCCACGGATCTCGTCTGGAAGGAAGGCACCGCCGACTGGAAGCCGGCCAGCAACTTCACTGAGTTCTCCGCTCCGGCCGCCATCACGCCCAGCTACCAGTCAGAGTCCGCGCCCGGTCCCGTAACGCCATCCTACCTTCCCCAGTCCGCCGCGCCCACTTCCTACGTTCCCGGCCCGGGAGGCGCGATGGCCCCGGCGGCCAAGATTCCCAATTACCTGGTCTGGTCCATTCTCTCCACGCTCTGCTGCTGCCTTCCCTTCGGCATCGTGGCCATTGTGTTCTCCGCCCAGGTGAACAGCAAGCTCGCCGCCGGTGACGTCGCAGGCGCCATGGCCTCCTCCGAGAAGGCCAAGATGTGGTGCTGGATCGCCTTTGGTTGCGGCCTGGTCACCAACGCCATCGCGTTTGTCGTAAATTTCATGGCGGCATCGCAGCAGGCGGCGTCCGGCATGTAAGTGCAAGCAAACTGGCAAGCCATGGTGCTCAAGCCCCGTGTGGCCTTGGTGCTGGCGATCACCGTCGGAATGGTGATCGCCGCCACAGCGTTGTATCAGAATCCCCCGGGCTCCTCGTGGATCACGCCCCCGTGCATGATGCACAAGTACACCGGCCTGCACTGCCCCGGCTGCGGCTCCACGCGCGCCACCTACGCGCTGCTGCACGGTGATGTCCTCGGGGCGCTGAAGAAAAACATCATCTTTGTCATCGCGCTGCCTTTCCTGCTCTGGTGGATCGCGCGATCGACGTGGCGCTGGATCCACAACCGCCCCTCACCACCGGACACCCAGGCCCGGCTGGATTTTCAGAAGCGCCTGAGCTGGGCGCTCGTGGTCATCGTGATGCTGTTCTCCGTGTTCCGCAATCTCCCCTGGGCGCCCTTCAACTGGCTCGCGCCGCACTGACGCGAGCTGCCTATCCCTCACACCAGCAGTTCCTGCATCACGCGCCCGTGCACATCCGTGAGGCGGAAGTCGCGGCCTGCATGGCGGAAGGTGAGCTTTTCATGATCCATGCCGAGCTCGTTCAGCACGGTCGCATGCAGGTCATGCACTTCCACCGGCTTCTCAATGGGATACTTGCCGAGCTCATCCGTGGCGCCGTGCACGTGGCCGGGCTTGAAGCCACCACCGGCGAGCCAGATGCTGAAGCAGTCCCGATGGTGCCCGCGTCCGTTCGTGCCCTCACGCGCCGGAGTGCGGCCAAACTCGGTGGCCCAGAGGATGATGGTTTCATCCAACATGCCACGCTGCTTCAAGTCGGTGATGAGTGCCGCGATGGGTTGATCCACATTGTAGGCCAGTGCGGCGTGGTCCTTCATCTCCCCGTGGGAATCCCAATTGGGGCGCGAGCCAGTGTCGATGAGCTCAATAAAACGTACTCCCCGCTCCGCGAGACGACGTGCCACGAGGCACTGCCAGCCGAACTCTGAGCCCGCGCCCTTCAGCGTGCGATCGAGCCCATAGAGCTTGCGAATGTGCTCGGGCTCCGACTTCACATCGAAGGCCTCCGGTGCTGCCTGCTGCATCTGGAAGGCTGTCTCGAAGGACTTGATGCGCGCCGCCAGTGCCGTGTCATGGGAACGCGCAGCGAAGTGCCGCTGGTTCATGCGATCCACGAGGTCGAGTTCCAGCTTCTGCAGATCCCTCGTGGATCCTGGCGGGCGCAGGTTGGCAATCGGGTTGTCTCCTGGAATGACTCGTGTGCCCTGATGGCACGCGGGCAGGAAATCGCTGCCATACACCTGCGTGCCGGCGTACGGCAGGAAGGGTGCAACCACCACGAAGCTGGGCAGGTTCTGATTGAAAGTGCCAAGACCATAACTCACCCACGATCCCATGCTGGGCCGCGCAAAGGTCGGCGACCCGGTGTGCATGCCCAGCGTGGCCTCCGAGTGATCGAAGTGGGAGGCCTTCATGCTGCGGATGAGGCAGATCTCATCCATGACGCCACGCACATGGGGGAAGATATCGCTCACCTCCGTGCCACAGCGCTTGTTCCGCGCGGAACCGAAGATGTTGCCCATCAGCTTGTCCTCGCCGGTGCCATCGCGGCCCTTTGCCATGGACTTGGGATCGAAGGTATCAATGTGTGATACACCACCCGTCGCGTAGATGAAGATGATGCGCTTCGCCCTTCCTTCCGTGTGCGGGCGATGCGGGCTGAGGGGTTCACCTCCCTCCGAGGCGGCGCACAACTCGGAGAGCACACCGGGCATGAGCAACGCAGAGCTGCTGAAGAGCGAGCGGAGAAGGGTGCGGCGCTGGAGGGAGAACTGGTTCATGCGGACGTGGCGTTCAGGTCAGTTCAAGTCAGCTCAATCAAGGTACATGAATTCATTCAACCGGAAGAGTGTGCGCACCAGGCTGGTCCACGCCTGCAAATCACCGTTCGCATCTGGATACATGCGCTGGCGCATCTCATTCACATAACCCAGCATCAGGGGGTATTCGTCCTCCTCCGGCAGGCGGGAGAGGATGGCGGTGAAGGCACTGTTGAGGCGCTGCTCGTCATCCTGGGACTGCTTCACGATCTTCTTCGTGAAGCGATCCGCCTGCTCATGCAGGAACTTGTCATTCACAAAGTAGAGTGCCTGCAGTGCGGTGACGGAGCTGTCGCGGGCGCTGGTGCACACATTGGGATCCGCGCCATCGAAGGTCTGGAAGTAACTCTTTGCAGTGAGGCGCTTCGTCATGAGATACACGCTGCGCTTGCTGCTCGGATAATCGTCCTTAAAAGGATGATGCTGCGTGTAGCCCCATTCCTTCGAGGGAGGGAAAGCGTACGGCTTCGTCTGCGGCGTGGTATCGAGTCCGCCGCTGACGTAGAGCAGGGTGTCGCGTAGCGACTCCGCATCGAGCCGCTGGCGGTTGAATTTCCAGTAGTGCTTGTTCCCCGGATCACTTGCCACGTTGTCCTCCACATCCTTGCTGGAGAGCTGGTAGGTGCGTGAGGTCATGATGAGCCGGTGCAGGTGCTTCAAGGACCAGCCGCTGCGCATGAACTCGCCCGCCAGCCAGTCGAGAAGCTCGGGATGCGTCGGCTTCTCACCGCGCAAGCCGAAGTCACTCGTGCTCGATACCAGACCTGTGCCGAAGTGCCGCTGCCACACGCGATTCACAATGACGCGGGCGGTGAGAGGATTCTTCTCATCCGTGATCCACTTCGCCAGCTCCAGTCTGCCGCTGCCCGATTTCGCCTCGTCCGGCAGCGTCTGCCCCCCGAGCACCTCAAGGAAATGACGTGGTACTTCTGCGCCAAGACGATCAGGTTCGCCTTTCATCTGCACGCGCGCGTTCACCGGCTTCGCATCCTGCACGGCATACGCCGTGGGAATGACCGGCGTGATCTTCAAGTAATCTGCCAGGGCTTCGCCTGCCGTGCGGGCGGTGAAGAGCATGCCATCGAGTTCACTCTTCGCCTTGCGCTGCTCCTCCAGCGAGCGTTCTCCTTCCTTGGCCGCATTCTCGAGCGTCTTCTTCTCACACGCTGCGAGCAGGCGCTCAAGTTCCTTCGTGAGCTCGTCGGTCTTCGCCTGATAGGGCTCCATCACCTTCTTCACTTTTTCCTGCGGGATGAGTGGCACGAAGTCGCGCTGCGTCTTGAAGAGTTCGAGGCCCGGGAACGGATAGCGCGTGCTGGCGAAGATACCGTAGAGCCCATAGTAGTCGCGCGTGGAGATGGGATCAAACTTGTGATCGTGGCAGCGGGCACAGCTCAAGGTGAGCCCCATCATGGTGCGCCCCATGTTGTCCAGCGTGTCTTCAATCGTGAGATGCCAGGGATACCGCTCCACCAGGGAGCCAAAGCGGCGTGCCATGGCGAGATAGCCGGTGGCGATGGTCTGGCGGTTCTTTTCCTTCTGCGTCTTCGCGGGCAGCAAGTCTCCGGCAATCTGCTCCGTGATGAAGCGATTGTAGGGAACGTCCTCGTTGAAGGCCTGGATGATGTAGTTCCGATACAGATAGGCCTGCGGAATGGGATAGTCCGAGTTGTCCCCAGCCGTGTCGGCATAGCGCACCCAGTCCATCCAGTGACGGCCCCAGCGTTCGCCATAGCGCGGGTTATCCAGCAGGCGATCCACCAGTGCGTTGAACGCGGCAGGTGTGCCTCCGGGTTTCTGGCAGGCATCGACAAATTGTTTCACCTCCGCAGGCGTGGGAGGCAGCCCCGTGAGATCATACGTGGCGCGACGAATCAGCGCGATGGGCTCGGCATCAGACGCAGGTGTGAGCCCGGCCGCCTCGCGCGTGGCCTGGATGAACCGATCGAGCGGCGCCAGTGGCCATGCGGCATCCTTCACAGGCGGTGGCGTGGGATTGGTAATCGGCTGGAAGGACCAATGATCACTGCCTGGTTTCTTCGGCGTCTCCGCCACCACCTGCTCGGGCCACTGAGCGCCCGAAGTGATCCACGCCTTCAGTGTCTCTACTTCTGTCGCACTGAGTCGCGCACCCTTGGGCGGCATTTGCTCTTCCTTGTGTGTGGAGGTGATGCGCTTCAGCAGCTCGCTCTCTTCCGGCTTTCCTGGGACGATGGCGTGACCACCAGAATCTCCCTGAGCGAACGCACCCACCTTGTCGTCATACCGCAGGCCGCCATTCTGCTCCTTGGGTCCATGACATTTCACACAATGCTGCTGCAGAATGGGCTGCACCTCCTTGGTGAAATCCACCGCACCAGTAGCAACGCCAACGCCAGTCGCCTCCGCTGCCCCGAGGGGGAACGAAAGCGTGATCGTGAGCAGGCAGACACCCGCGCTGGCGGCGAAATTCCTCATTATCTTTATCTGGCGAATCGTTCCGGATTTAGGATGCGGCGCTTGCCGGCTTCGAGGTGCCCAACAATCAAGTCCGCAGCACGATTGCCCTCGCCGGCCAGTACCGCGTTGATGATCTCCACATGCTCGGCCACGCTCTCAGTCGGGCGCTTGCTGTCCGTGTCTGTGACGCGCAGGATGACCTGATGGATCTTGTCACGCAGGCGCTCCATGGTCGTGATGATCTCCTTGTTGTTGAGGTAGGAGCATAGCAGGAAATGCATCTGCTCGTCGAGGTGCATGAGGGAGTTCAGGTCCCACTCCTTCAGCGCAGCTTCCTGGCGGGTGATGTTCTCACGAAGCTGACCCTGCTGCTCGGCATTAAGCTTCCCGGCGATGCGCCGCACCACCCAGCACTCAATCGCTTCACGCAGCTCGTAGTGGTCCACAATGTCATCCACACTCATGCCGCGCACCACAATGCCCTGTTGTGCGGAGATGGTGACAAAACCCTCCGCCTCCAGCCGCTCGAGCGCCACATGGATGGGCGTCTTGCTCATGCCGAACTGGGCTGCGAGCTGCCGCTCCGAAAGGAACGTGCCGGGGGGGAACTCGCCAGAGGCAATGAGCCGCCGCAGCTCCGCGTACGCGCGCGACTGGAGACGGGAAGGGGAGGGGGAGGGCAGGGATGCCATGGGTTTGGGGTGGAATGCCGGAAAGTCGAGTTGGAATCAAACTGGTATGCCAGTTCTACGAAGCCAGGATTCGGCTCTTTCATTCGATATATTTTCGGACTCGGCCGGTCAGACCTGGGCAAGGACCACCGCCTCAGCGGCCTGAGGTTTCAGAGTGCGCACCGTCAATGCAAATACAGGCAAACCCAGAGGCCGGGTCTCGCCGGAGATGCTGGCAGGTTCACATTCCCACGAGAGGCGAGCTTCACGCGAACCCTGCCCTGGCTCGGGCGATTCCAGGGCGTAGAGACGGATGGTGAGGATGCCCTGCTTGCCCTTCACCTGTGCTGGTGGAATAAGCTCGCCATCCAGCTTGAAGGTGAGATGCCGGGAAAGGTCGGAGGTCCAGGCGCGCAGCTTGCCGGTGTCGATGAGGATCTTGAAAGCCTTCCCCCTGCCAAGGGTGAGACCAAGCGAGGCCGTGGGCAGCGACCAGCGCATGAGGCGGTGACCGCAGGGTTCTATCTCATGGAAACCCCACAGCGTTTCCTCGGCAAAGGATCGCACGCCGCCGGGCTCAGCGCGCTGCAAGAGACGCGGGATGCGGCGCAGATGGTAGGGTAGCCAGCAACGCACCCAGCGCTGCGCCTGCGCCCGGTGGTGCGCGGTGAACTGGCCGGGTGTGAGATTGTTCGAGTGGCGGAAGTAGGTGCGGAAACCGGAGATGCGCTCGCTCCATGGCTGCCCTCGTGTGCTGCGGAGATGCCAGGAGATATCGAGCGGCAGCTTGCCCCACAAGCTGCGGCAGGGGCGCTGCACCAGCCGGGACTCCACGCGCTCAAAGAACGTCACGGGTGTTTTCTCCAGTCGTGTAAAGGCCTCCTCCGGAAGTGGGACGTCCAATTGATCTCGCAGGAACCGCAGCGTGCATTTCACTGCCAGCACGGATTCGGTGTGGCGTGCTCCGTCCGCGATGCGTTCCCAGTCGAGCTTCCCTTCGGATACCTTCCAGAGCTGAAAACAATCCGCCAGCCAGCGGAAGGGCGGCACGATGTTGTATCGCACGCCGTGTTCGCAGGCGCGCAGGAATTGATCGCTGTAGTCAGGCACTCTCGCTTCGATGCCGTGGAAGCTGCAGGTCATCGAGCGCTCCCAGATGGCAGCATCCAACGCCTCTGGCACCGCGAGGTGAAAGTGCCTCCAGTGGAGATCGATGATGCCAAGCCGATCCCGCCGGAGGTGGCAGGCGTGCAGGGTCTCGGGCAGCTCCTTGGAGTGTTGCACCTCGGGCTCCCAGCCCAATCCCTCCAGCACCTCCATGGTCCGAAGCGCATGACTTCTCGGCACCATGAGATCGAGGTCGTCCATGGGGCGGGTGCCGTAGTCTCGGTACACAGAAACCGTGAGCGCCGCCCCCTTCGTGAGCATGAGGGGAATGCCCGCCTCGGTCAGGCTTTTCAGGACTGGGGCATTGCGACCCAGTAGGAGTTGGTTGGCCGTCCAGAAGCGGCGGTACACGCCCTGGAGCCGGGGCATGAGCGCCCCGGAAACACCCGCCTGGGTGAGATGACGATGTGCGAGCCCGAGCAGACGGAAGGAACCCGAGTCAATCGCTTCGAAGTCGTGCGTGCGTGTCCACTGCTCCCAGGCCTTCACCGCTGCCCCAGGCTCCAACAGGCACGCACGCAGCAACAACGTCTGTGCGGGCGTGGGCCAGCAGCCGCCAGGCAGCCGTGTGGAGACCGGCGCGAAGTTGTTGATAGGGATCATGGCGTCTGGCGTTACCCGCGTTTGCAGCGAAGCGAGTCCACTTCACTGCACCGCAGGTGTTGCCTGACCACGGCTGCGGGGGGATTTTTGCAGCTCGCAGTGAGTTTCTATAGAATTCTGGTCCGGTGAATGCAAGGGGTCAAACTCCCCAAACGAACTCCCAAAAAAGACTCCCGTGATTTATCGATTGAATGAACCCGATGCGAGCGCCGAAATTTTCGATGAGGAAGTTTTGGCCATCAACTTGAGCAATGGCCACTACCACAGCATCCGCGGCACGGGTGTGGAGATGTGGAAGCTGCTGGTAGAAGGACGCAGCGAAGTGCAGGTCGTGCAGGCGATGCACCACTCCTATGCGGATGCGTCGCCGACTCTGGAAGCCGATGTGCGCACCTTCGTGGCACAACTCGTAGACGGCGGCCTCTTGGTGGAAAACACAAACACGAATGCAGGAGAGACCTCCACTTCGGATCTCACTCTACCTGCCATCAGTGCTGCCTACACGGCGCCGATCTTCGAGAGCCATCTGGACATGCAGGACCTGCTGCTGATCGATCCGATTCACGATGTGGATGTGCAGGTCGGCTGGCCGCTGCGCGCCGTCACCGAAGAGCGCGCATGATGCCGGCAGCTCCTGCCGAAGACCACGTGCGGGTTCACCGCCTTCTGGAAGACTGCTTCCAGCGGTTGTGCAGCGCATCTGCTCACGCGAGCGAGCGCACGGGCGTCGTTGCCCAGTCCTACACGCTGGCGGGGCATCACGTGCGCCTGAGCATCGCAGGCAAACAGCTTGCCTCAGCGCTCGCTCCCGCGTGGGCTCACATGATTTCTGGTGAGAATGACGATGCAGCACCCGCATTGGAGATCCTCGCGTGGGACGAAACGGAAAGCGGCGTGAGCGCTCCGGAGCTGCCGTGGGCGTGGTCAGAACTCTCCGGTACCGTGCGTCTCGTGCTGCCACCTGGTGGAGAAGCCTTTCGCGTGCACGCCTATGAAGAGGGCGTGATGTTCTTCATGTACTCCGTGGCGGAGCGCAAGGCGGTCTTCTGGACAAAGGACGCCAGACAACTACCCACCTTCTTCCGCGCGGCACCATTCCTGACGCTGATGCACTGGTGGTCGAAAGCCCAAGGCCTGCGGCTCGTGCATGCTGGCGCTGTCGGGACGGATGCAGGGGCCGCACTGATCGCGGGCAAGGGCGGCTCCGGCAAGTCGACCACGTCCCTGCTCTGCGTCCTCGCAGGCATGCATTTCCTGAGTGATGACTTCTGCCTCGTGCAGGCTGGAGAGGAGCCGCAGGTGCACTGCCTGAACAGCAGCGGGAAACTGCATCGCGATCACTTCCTGCGTTTCCCCGAACTCGCCGCGAGATCAGTGGACCCTGTGCCGGATGCGTTCGACAAGCCTCTGATCTTCATGCACGAGCACTTCCCCTCACAGGTGAAGCCCAGCCTGCCGCTGCGGGCGGTGATTGTGCCCCAGGTGACAGGCACGGAGCATACCACCTTCGAACCACTTCCACCCGCCATGGCCCTGCGAGCATTGACCTCCAGCACCATGTTCCAATTCTCGCCGGATGATGGCTCCGCGTTCCGCGACATGGCCGCGGTGCTGCGTGGCCTGCCCTGCTTCCGTCTGCTGCTGGGCACACGCACGGAAGAGATAGCGCCTGCCGTGAGGAACATCCTCAATCGCGCCAACGAAGTCTGAGCCTTCACGGATATGGGCATGAGGATTCTGTTCTGGTGCGAAATCTTTCTCCCTCACGTGGGTGGGGTGGAGATCCTCGTGAGCCAGCTCGCTCAAGCACTGGTGCGCGAGGGGCACGCCTGCGCCATTCTCACCAACCGGCATGCGCTGGACCTGCCGGACAAGGAGATGCATCATGGCGCGGAGATTCATCGCATCGACTTCGTGCAGACCTTGCAGAGCCGCGATCCGCGTCGGCTTCATCACCTCTGCCAGCAGGTGAAAAAGATCCGCGAGGACTTTGCGCCAGACCTGCATCACTTCTTTCTCGCAGGTCCTCTGGTGATGCTGCTGCAGATGACCAACCGCGCTCCTGCACTGCCAGTGGTGACCACCCTGCAAACGCCACTGGATACCGTGCTGCAAGGCGGTGCCTCCACGCTGCGACTGCTGCGGGAGTCAGCACTCATCATTGCCGCAAATCGTGTGCTGCTGGAGGGCATTCCCTCCGCGGTGCCGGAGACCGCGGGGAAGATGCATCTGTTGCCCAACAGCGTTCACTCTCCGACCATACCGCCTTGCGAACTTCCCTGGGATCCGCCGGTACTTCTGTGTCTGGGAAGGCTGGCACCTGAAAAGGGATTCGACGTGGCACTGCATGCACTGGCACTGTTGCCAGAGCATTGGTCGCACGTGCGGATGATGGTGGTGGGAGAAGGCACGGAGCGCTCGAATCTGGAAACACTGTGTCGCAAGCTTGGCTTGAGCGGGCGTGTGCACTTCCACGGTGGCGTGCCAAATGACGAGGTGCCTGCCATGGTGAATCAATCGACGCTGGTGTTGCTGCCCTCCCGCTGGCAGGAGCCATTTGGCATCGTATGTCTCGAAGCAGCAGTCATGCAACGCGCAGTAGTGGCTTCTCGTGTGGGCGGCGTGCCTGAAGTGGTGGAAGAGGGTGTGTCCGGTCTGCTGGTGGAACCGGAGAATCCGGAGGAGCTGGCAAGCGCCATCGCATCACTATTGGATGACCCAGTGAAACTGCGTGCCATGGGTGAGCAAGCCAGCCAGCTTGCCGAGGCCCGGTTTGGTTATCGCTCGTATCTGGAAAAGCATCTGCAGTGGTACCGTGAAGCAAGCGGGGCAACGCCACCTATCCACACCTCAGTTCTGTGATTGCATCACCTCCATGATCGAACGCGTCCTCATCACTTCATCCTCGGGCATCAGCGTCATCATTCCGATGTACAAGGCGGTGCCGCTGGTAGCGGAGGCGATCCAGAGTATTCAGGCGCAGACGGTACCAGTGAGTCGCATCATCGCGGTGGAGGACGGCCCTTCGGATGGCAGCGCGGACTTTGTGGAAGCCCGATTCCCCGATGTCCATGTAGTGCGCAAGGCTCACGGTGGTCTGGCAGACACGCTCAATCATGGACTCGAGGAAGTGCAGACCGAGCTGGTCGCCTTCCTGGATCACGACGACCGCTGGCTGCCGCACAAGACCTCTGCGCAACTCGCGGCGCTCACCGCAGATCCGTCCCTCGACATGGTCTTCTGCCAGGCCGAGCGCTTTGTTTCGACTGCGGAGGGAGAGCGGGTCATCGACGTGCTGCCGGGAGTTGCGAAGTCAGGCGGACTCTTCCGCACGGATGCCGTGCGCCGCGTGGGGAAGTTCGGCAATGGTCACGATTTCGTGGACTGGTATGCGCGAGCGATGGAGGCCGGATTGCGTCACACCGTGCTTGGCGAAGTGCTCTACCAGCGGCGCATTCATGAAAACAACATGGGCGTAACGGGGAAAAGCGAACAGACCCGGAGCTACCTCACCACGTTGAAAACCATGCTGGACCGCCGACGCAGTGCGTCGGGCGGGCAGTGAGCACCGCAGAGTTTGCAGGGCTGGGCTAAGGAACGCCGGGGACGTCCGTATTATCCAGCCCGAATGCGTCTCGCTGTTTTTGCCCCCCTCATCTCCCTCCTCCCTCTTCAGGCGGCCTACTCAGCGGCTGTCCCTGACCCGACGGTGAAGGCGTTCCTCGACCAGCATTGTGTGGAATGCCATGATGCCGAGACCAAAAAGGGCGAACTCGATCTCACCGCCCTCTCGTTTGAGCTCAATGACACCAAGGCGCTTTCCGCGTGGGTGAAGGTGCACGACCGCGTGCAATCGGGTGAAATGCCGCCCGCCAAGAAACCGCGGCCAGCCGCAAGTGAGGCTGCCCCCGCGCTGAAATCCCTTGCCGCTGAACTGCGCAAGGCCGATGCCGCCCGCGAGCTACGCGACGGTCGCTCCCGCTTGCGCCGGCTGAATCGGGTGGAGTTTGAGAACTCAATCCGCGACCTGCTTTCCATGCCGGCGCTGAAGCTGAAGGACTCGTTGCCCGAGGATGGCAAGTCCCACGGCTTCGACCGGCTCTCCGGCGCGCTGGATATCTCCTTTGTGCACATGGAGTCCTACCTCGCCGCGGTGGACAAGGCGCTCAATGCGGCGCTGTGCCCCACGCCGGAGGCCCCACCAACACTCAAGTACCACTACCGGCCCTGGGATCCCGTGCACCACAAGGGCACGCAATGCGAAAGCTCCATTTCCCAGGCTGTGCAGAACAAGACGGCCATCGGTCTCGTGGGCATGAAGCGGGATGAGACTTTCGTTGCGGATACACCCTATCACATCACGGATGAGGAACCGAAGGCCACCGCCGTGGGCCTCTTCCGCCATGAAGACGCGGACTACCGCACCCCCATGACAAAGATCCAGCCCTACGTGACCGGCTGGTACAATCTGCGCGTCTCCGGCTACAGCTTCGGCTGGGATGGCAAGCAGGTGGTGCCCACGGAACGCCACGGTGCCCTGGGCTGGGGCGTGTACCAGAAAGGCGAGCACCACGGCACCGTGGACCTGCCTCCGAATAAAGCCGCGACACGCGAAGTCACAGCGTGGCTGGAGCGAGGCGGCGGCATGAACCATCCGCATGATGACTTCATCCGCATCATTGGCGCCTCATTGGAAAATGTGCGCGACTATGCCCATGGTCCGAACAAGGATGTCATCGGTCCCATGTGGAATGTTCCCGGCATCGCCGTGGAGTGGATCGAGATCGAAGGACCGCTGAACGACCAATGGCCGCCGGCGAGTCACCGCGCATTGTTCGGCGATCTGCCGGTGAAGGTCTGGACGCAAGAGCTCGGCATTCCCAAACCCACGCAGCAGGTCTGGCCTCGCGGCAATCCCCGCTCCGAGCCAGCGGATATCTACGGCGAGCGCGGGCAGAATCGACCCATCGTCTATGTGGAGTCCAAGAATCCCACGGCTGATGCGGAACGCCTCCTCCGCGCCTTCCTACGCAAGGCCTTCCGTCGACCGGTGATGGATGCCGAAGTCGCCGAGTACACCGCCAAGGTGAAAACACGACTCGATGCGGGCGCTGCTTTCGAGGATGCCATGCGCACGGCGTACCGCGAAGCGCTCACCTCGCCGGAGTTCCTCTTCATACGCGAGCCAGCAGGCAAGCTCGATGACTACGCCCTCGCATCGCGCCTCTCCTATTTCCTCTGGAACACCCTTCCTGATGAGGAACTCTCCACTCTGGCGGATCAGAAAAAACTCTCGCAGCCCGATGTGCTACTCGCGCAAGCGAAGCGCATGCTGGCGGACAAACGCTCGCAGCGCTTCGTGGAGGATTTCCTGGGACAATGGCTGATGCTGCGCGAAATCGGAGCCACGCAGCCAGACCGCAAGATGTATCCGGAGTTCATGCCCTGGCTGCAGGATGCAATGCTGATGGAGGCGCGCGCTTATTTCACCGACCTGCTGAAGAACAACCTTGGCATCAACACCCTCGTCCAATCCGACTTCGCATATCTCAACGAGCCCCTCGCGCATGTGTACGGCATCGACGGCGTGCGTGGCTGGGACATCCAACGTGTCGCATTGCCCAAGGGCAGCCCGCGCGGTGGATTCCTCACCATGGCCTCGGTGATGAAGACCACGGCTAACGGCACCACGACTTCACCCGTGAAACGCGGCGCCTTCGTCATGGAGAAGATGCTGGGCATCGTCCCTTCGCCTCCACCTGCGGACGCGGGCACCGTGGAACCCGACACGCGTGGCACCACGACGATTCGTGAACAGCTCGACAAGCACAAGCGCAACGCCACTTGCGCCGCCTGCCACCAGAAGATGGATGGCTATGGCTTCGCGCTGGAGAGCTTCGATGTGATGGGCGGCTGGCGTGAGCAATACCGCGCTGCAGGCTTCACGGGCGACGCGAAGACACGCCCGGTAATGCATGGGCGGGGCATCGAATACCACGCCGCTGCCCCCGTGGTCTGCTCCGGTGAAATGCCGGATGGGCGACCTTTCAAGGACGTGAATGAACTGCGTTCCATTCTCGCCTCGCAGCCGGAACGCCTCGCACACGCGTTCGCCAGCCACCTCATCACGTATGCCACCGGCGCGGACATCAGCTTCGCGGATCGTGATCGCGTGGATGCCATCGTCGCCAAAACCAAGAGCTCCCACTACGGCGTGCAGAGCCTGCTGCTGGAGGTCATCCAGAGCGAACTCTTCGGCATGAAATAATCCTCTTCCAGAACCCATGAACATCGCCCTCCGTTCCCCGCTCTCGCGCCGCACCTTCCTGCGCAGCACCGGCGCTGCGCTGGCTCTGCCCTTCCTGGAGGCGATGATGCCACGCCTCGGTGCGGCCACGCCCGCGCCGCCGCGCCGCTTCATCGGCATGATGACGAACATGGGCATCCTGCCGGATCAGTTCTTTCCCACCACGGCGGGTCGCGACTACGAGAGCACGCCTTATCTGGAGATCCTGAAGGAGCATCGCAATGACCTCACGGTCTTCTCCGGTGTGTCACTGCCGGGAGTGGATGGTGGGCATGCCGCGGAGAAGTCGTTCCTCACAGGCGCACCCGGGGCAAGTCGCGGCTCTTTCCGCAACAGCGTCTCTCTCGACCAGTTCATGGCGGAGAAGATGGGCAGCGAAACGCGTTTCCCCTCGCTGGCCCTCATGATTGGCTCGGACAACCTCAGCCTTTCCTGGACGCGCAGCGGCTCGATGATTCCACCGCAGAGCAGCCCACTGAAGCTCTACCAGCAGCTCTTCATCGAAGACACAGCCGAAGGGAAAGCCCTGGCCGTGCAACGGCTCAAGGATGACCGCAGTCTGCTCGATAGTCTGCGCGAGAAATCAAAGAGACTGGAGCGCGAAGTGGGCGCGGCAGATCGTGAGCGACTGGACCAATACTTCACCAGCGTGCGCGAACTGGAACACCGTCTCGCTGCCGCGGAAGGTTGGGTGAATCAACCCAAGCCGGTGGTGAAAACGCCGAAGCCCGAGGAGATCGGCGACCGCAACGATCTGCCGAAGTGCAATCGTGTCATGTTTGATCTGGTGCGTCTCGCGCTGGAGACGGACAGCACCCGCATCGTGACCGTATGCGCCAGTCTGGCGGGCATCACGGCACGCACCATTCCCGGCGTGAAGTCCAATACGCATGAACTCACGCACCACGGCAATCGCGAGGAGAAGCTCGACGAACTCCGCCGCATCGAGTCCGCGCAGTTTCACGATCTCGCCGCCTTCCTCACCGGCCTACGCCAGACCGGCGAACAGGGACACACCCTGCTGGATCAATCCTCCGTGCTGTACGGCACCAACATGGGCAGTGCCAACGCGCACTCGAACGACAACCTTCCCGTGCTTCTCGCGGGCGGCGGCTTCAAGCATGGCCAGCACCTCGCTTTTGATCGGAAGCACAACCATCCGCTGAGCAATCTCTACGTTTCGCTCATTCAACGCATGGGCATCGAAGCGGGTTCCTTCTCCAGTGGCACCACGACAATGAAGGGATTGGAGCTGGCGTAAAAATAAGAGCGTAGATCACTCTTCAGGGGAGATGGTGGTTCGATCTTCGATGGCTTCCACTTCGGCAAGATCGGCGATCTCACCGGCGACTTCGTGCATCTTGCGCTCAGGGATTGGAACGTCCAGTTCGAGCTGGCCGCGATGCGCATCAAGCACCGTCCACTGGCTGTAGGAAGACTGGATGTGATAGGCGCTCAGGAGCCGCTGCAGCTTGGCCTGAGTCTTCCCCTGATGGCTCTGGAAGATGATGCGGACCTGCCACGTGCACACGTGGTCCAGAAACTTCCGCTCGTATCGGTGCACCAGATCCAGAACTGCCCGGACCACGACACTCAATGCGATCCCCGGGATGGCATAACCAGCACCCACCGTGAGCCCAACCGACGCCGTCACCCAGATGGTCGCCGCAGTCGTCACGCCTACCACGGAGCGGCGAGAGTGCAAAATCACCCCAGCGCCAAGGAAGCCGATGCCGGTGACGATTTGCGCCGCCACCCGGCCTGAGTCTCCGGTAGTGGTCACAAACGCGAACGAACTCATGGTGAAAACCGCGGCGCCCAAGGAGACCAGAATGAGGGTCCTCATCCCGGCAGGCTTGTCACGGCGCTCCCGCTCGCTGCCGATGACGCCGCCGGCAACCATGGAAGCAAGCGTCAGCACGATACCGGCCCAGGCGGGTTCGAGAAGGTGCCAGTAGCTTTGCGTAATCCAGTTCACGACGTCAGACCTCAAGATTGAATGATGCGGACCTCCGTGAAGGCTCCTCCCTGATCATACGACCGGATTCTGCCCCACGACTGCCTCAGCCGTCAATGAACAAGGTTCGCAGCTCCCTAAGCCATCATCTCCTTGATCACACCCGAGCTGTCGCCGTGCCGCTCCGCTTCAATGCCCAGTCCATGCAGCAGGGTGAGCCAGGCATTGCACAGCGGCGTGTCCTTCGAGACGACGATGTTGTGCCCCAGCTTGACCCCGGCGCCACCGCCGGTCAGGAGGGTGGGGCAATTGTCGAGGCTGTGCTCCGTGCGGATGTTGCTTCCATAGGCCACGGCCACGTTGTCGAAGAGTCGCGTGCCATCTGCTTCCTTGGTGGCCTTCAGCTTGTCGATGAATCCGGCGAGCAGTTCGCTTTGTGCGATGTCACGGCGCTGTGAGGCATCCAGCTTCTCGCCCATGGTCGAGTGGTAGTGACTCATGTCATGCGGCGCGACCTTGATGTCCATGCTCGTGAGCAGCGTGCTCACGGGCTGGCGATACGTCAGCACGCGTGTGCTGTCCGTCTGCATCGCGGCGACCATGATGTCATACATCAGGCGAATCTCTTCGCGCCCTGCGAGGCCAGGCTTGGGCTCGGGAATGGGCGCTGTGGCAGGAGGCACCTCCAACCACTGCTCATCCTTGCTGAGACGCGTTTCGATATCGCGGATCCCCTGGAAGTATTCCTCCAGTTTGGCGTTGTCGTTCTTTCCGAGGCCACGCTTCAGCGTATTGGCATTCTCACGCACGGTATCGAGCACACTGCGCTTCTGTGCGAGCATGGCTTTCTTCTGCTCGATGGGCGTGTTGTCCCGGGAAAAGAGGCGGTGATAGGCTTCCAGCGGTCCCTTCTGCCCACCAATGGGCTTGCCGCTCACGTCCCACGCGAGTGAGAGTCCCGGACCGTGTCCCGAGCGGTCACTCTCCTCCGCGGCATTCAGTTGCAGCGAAGAGAAGCGTGTCTGCAGACCGAACTTCGCTGCGGCCACCTGATCCGCGGAGATGCTGTTGTGGAAGGTCTGCCCTGCCTGTGCATAACGATTGGCACCGGTGAGCCACATGGTGCTGCCCCAGTGACCGTCCGAGCTGTACTTGTTCCACAGTCCCTGCACGATGGAAAAGTCCGCCTTATGCCGTGCGAGAGGTTGCAGTCCCTGAGGCAGCGCGTAGCCGGCACCGGGCTCGCTGATCTTTGGAAACCACGTTTCATCCGTGATGCCCCAGCCGAAGCCAAGAAAAACAAGGCGCTTCGGTGCTGCTGTCGGAGCCGCCGCCGAAGCGAAGCGCCGGAACCCGAGGGACTCCAGCACCGGCAACGCAATGAGTGCAGTGCTCGAGCGGAGGAAGTGGCGGCGGGTGGATGGCGTGTTCATGGGAGTGATGACTTGAAGGACTACCTGGTGCGAAATTCGGCTGTGGCGACAATGGATTGGATGAACTCGCGCACGGCGTAGTTCTTCGTCTCTGCGCGCTTCACGATGCCCGCAACGACGGGTTCATCGCGGAAGCCAAGAGGACGGCCCATGGCGTATTCAAACAGGGCTTTGCTGAAGCCGTGGGCGAAGCTGTCTGACTTACCGGCGATGATCTCGCGGAATTCACCATAGTTGCGGAAGGAGCTTCCCTTGTGGAAGGTCGCCGCGGCATCAATGCTCCAGTCGATCTTCAACTTCGGATCAGGCTTCCCGTTCGCAGCGACGGCTTGATAGCTGTCCGCCGTGCGCCATTGGCCTGCGGGATCGAAATTCTCCAGACCCATGCCGACGGGATCAATCTTGCGATGACAGCTGGCACACTGGGGGTCCTCCTGATGCATGCGCAGCCGATCGGGCGTAGTGAGTGCCTTGCCTGCCAGTCGCGTCAGCGCGGGAATATTCGGTGGCGCAGGAGGCGGCGGATCATCGAGCAGCTTGCGCAGCACCCAGGCGCCACGCTCCACCGGACTCGTGTTCTCGCCATTACTGCCCATGAAATGAATCGCGGCCATGCCGAGCAATCCCCCTCGCGGTGAATCGGGCGGCAATTTCACCTTTTCAAAGCCCGAGCCCTGCACGCCCGCCAGCCCATAGTAGTTCGCCAGCACGCGGTCGATGATCACGTAGTCCGACTTCAGCAGATCACGCAGGCTCGCATTGTGCCGCAGCAAGTAGTCAAACGTGGCATACACCTCTTCACGCGCGGAAAGCTTCGTTCCATTGTCAAAGCGCGGATACTTCACGCGATTGATCTCAAAGAAGTCGAAGCGATCCATGCCGAGCCACTGGTAGATGAAAGCGCGCACAAAGGCATCCGAGCGTGGATCCTCGAGCAGCCGACCGGTCTGCGCCGCGAGCACTGTGGACTTCAGAATCTCACCGCTCTTTGCGAGCGCGCGCAGCTCCGCATCCGGGGGCGCGCTCCAGAGGAAATAGGAGAGACGCGAAGCCAGCTCAGGCGCGGTGAGCGGGCGATGTTCCGCCTCTACCGAGGGCTCGGCAAGATAGAGGAACATGGGCGAGGCCAGCACCACGGAGAGTGTTTCCTTCAGCGCGGCACCGGGCTTGTCTCCCAGCTTGCGACGCATGTCATAGATACCAAGGAGACTATCGAGATACTTCGACGTTGGCACATTGCCGCGGAAGGCCTCCGTGGCAAAACGCTCCAGCGAAGCGCGAAGATCACCTGCACTTGGAGCAGGGGACTTGTCATCAAGCGGAATGCCCAGCGCGGCAAGGCCTGGCGGTGTGGGCTTGCCCCCAGCCGACACACGCTCCACCTCCACCCAGTCGATCCACATCACGAGCTCCGGTCCAATGCCGTTGCGCGCCACGGCTTCACTGCGTCGCTTGCCTCCGGACTCGTTCGTATCCCACGCGCCTTTCTCACGGAAGTAGATGGTGCGCGTATCGTGGTCACTGTTGCCGCGCGTGAGCGTGAGCGGGAACTCGACAATCTGCGGCTCATCAATGGTGCCGGTGATCTCGCGTGTCGCCAGGACCGGACCCTGGCGGGCATTGATGCCAAAATCGAGGAACCGCCGCTCCGGAGGTGTGTCCTTTGCCACACCCGCACGCACGCGTACGATGTAGTTCCCCACAGGCCAGTTGAAGGGCACGAGCACATTGACGGATTTCAGATTCAACTCCGCGGGATGCCGCGTCTCCGGTCCGAGATAGGCGCCGCGATCCAGTGCCGGCTGGCGTAGATAGTACTGATGATACTCCAGCCAGCCCGCGCGGAGCGAATCGTTGGCGAGGTCTGCGTCGTTCTCGCCTTTCTTGTCGAAACCAAAGGATCGGGGCGAGGGTGCACCGGGAATTTTCGCCCACTCACGGCGGAAGAGGCTGTCGTTCTTCACCGTCTTGCGCACGACCGCGACTACCTCTGCATTCTCCGGCTTCGCTGCGGCTGCATCTACGGCCTGAATCCAGCGCTGCGCCCGCTCGCGTGCATCGAGTTGATACGCCACGAACTTTTCGATTACCGGAGTGAAGGTCTCTGCCTCGTAACGCATCTTGCGCTGCTCTCCTGCTGCAGCATTCCAGGCAATGGCTTCCGTCAGTGCCTCACGCCCGAGTGACTGGTATTGCTCGAATTGATTTGCCGACATGAAGAGATTCACGCCGTTCGTGTCGAACCCACCTGAGCCCGTGTCCGTGGGCAACTCGCTCACGTTGATCTCCACACCGAGCAGTTCACGAATGGTATTGCGATACTCCCGCCGGTTCAGACGGCGCATGGTGATCACGCCATTCTGATCACTGAACTGGCGTCTGGCCGCAACCATCACATGCGAGAGGTCATCGAGGAAGTCGGTCTTCGCCGTGGACTCCGGTTGTTTCTCATCTTCGGGCGGCATGTCCCCCGCATTCATGGCATTCAGTACCTTCTGCCAGCGCTCTGCGTCCTCCACCGTCTTGATGGTGAAGGGCAGGTCGTCCACACGGAAGTGGCCCTTCTGTTTATCCGCGTTGTGGCAGGAGGTGCAGTGCCCCTGGAAGAGAGCACGATGCTTCTCCGACATCGCTGCGGAGTTTGGTTCTTCAGCGAATGCGGCGACACCCAGCACGAGCGAGGCAAACAATGCGGCGCGAAGAAAGCAGTGGAAGAAAGAATGCGAAGACTTCACAGCAGGCAAGGCAATCAAGGATGGGCAGGGCTCTGCGTGAGCGTCACGCGGATGTCATCGAGGAACACTCCCTCGAACATGACTGGCTTGGGCACTTCCGCGCGATGCGACCCACGAAGGTGCATGCGGAGATGAATGAGGGCATAGCGTGAGTCCACGGGCAGCCGCAGCTCCGAACGCACCGGGCGCCACGTCCGTCCATCGCTGGGTGCCTTTTCGCTGCGTGTGGCACTGGCCAGGATGCGCGGCTCAAAGTCGGGCTCCGAAGTCTCTGTCAGACCGGCACTCACGCGCTTCAGAAACAAATCGTCACGCATGCCTTCCGGCGGCAGGGAATCGAGCGCATAGATCGTCATGCCGCAGTTCAGTCCCTGCAGTTCACCTTGGGATAGCGCGGCAAAGTGCGCCTCCACCGCCAGCGAAGCCTCTCCTGCCGTAACACCTTCCTCACGCAAATCGACCAGGCGGAAGAGGTCAGCCACGTAGCCATCGCGCACGGGCTTTCCTTCGTAGTCTGCCTGTCGGAAGCGCAACATCTTCCGCCCCTCCTCAGGCCGCACGCCATGGAACTCGCCAACCACTTCCGAGAAGTCGCCACTCCACACACCGGGCTTCACCGGAAAGCCTGTCACTCGCGGTGAGGGTCCGCTTTCAAAGCTGTCCGCGAGCAGTGTCGTCACCCGGTGCGCCATCGAGCCCACATAGCCCCACACCAGCGAAGCGCCGCACAGACCAAATACCAGCCCAGCCGCTGCCGCTGCGAGCGGGTTCCATCGGCGGGCCCATCCACGAGCCGGAGCTTCCCGCACGGGAGCAGTCAGCGCCGGAGCGCTCTTGAGTTCAGCGAGGGTGCACTCGTTATCGTTGTAGAGGAACCAAAGTTGGCGCGCCTCTGCGCTGGACTTGAGCAAGGAGGTGAGTTGAGAGGTCTCTTCTGCGGTGATTGTGTCATTCAGCGCCGCGTTGAAAAGACGATGCCATTCATTGGGACTCGAGTTTGAGTCGCTGCTGCTGTTGTTGCTGCTCATGATGCGGCCTCCGCCATCCGACGCTGCACACACTCGGCGAGTGCACGACGGATGAAATTCAGTTTGTTGTACATGGTTTGAGCGGCTCGTCCCTGTTGCCGGGCGACCGCATCGATTGCCTGTCCCTGAGTATAGATGGCCTCCACCAAGTCACGGCTTGCCGGATCCAACTTTTCCACGCAGACCTCCAGCGCTTCCGCCCGCGCGCTCCACTGGCGCACTTGCATGGCGCGTTCGGCGGCGAGCGTTTGCATCAGCTCATCATCAAAGGCCAGTCGGGATCTGCCGGTGACGCGCTGAAAATTTCGCACTTCGTAAAATGCCACGGTGGTAGCCCAGGCAATGAAGTCCGTGCCCGGCTCAAACGTGCCAAACCGCCGCCACATCGCCACGCTGGCGCGCTGCAGGACATCCTCGGCATCGTGCCGGTTTCCCACGAGTGACAGCACATACCGCAGCAGGAGTGCGTGGGCGCCATTGAGCAGGGCGACAAACTCTTCCTGCCGCTCCGAAGAGAGCGGTGGGGAAAGTTCGTGCCGGCTGGAATCGTCCATCACACCGGGTATGTATGCTGCCCCCGCCGACTTACCGAAAAAAGTTGATGCTCAGCCGAACCCGGGCTCAAGCCACCATCCTGCCACCGGCACGCGAACAGAAGAAAGGTTCAAGAATCCTCCTTCTCCACTACGGGGTGGAGTTTGTTCCAGGAGGTGATACAATCCGCACACTGTGACCGGATATCCTCTGGAGCGGTGGAGCGGTTGGTTCATTCCAATCATGGGTAAAGAACGAGCGTGATGCCCCGCAAGCCATGCAACTCCAGAGCTTTACCACCTTCAACCTGGCCATTCTCGTGCTTGCGTTGGGCAAGTGGCTGACGAGCAAAATTCCTCTGCTGCGCGAGTTCAACATTCCCGAGCCGGTGACCAGCGGCCTGCTTGTTTGCCTGATCACCACGGCACTTCACGTCTTCGCCGACGTCCAGGTGAGCTTCAATCTGGCGACCCGAGATTTTCTACTTCTGTATTTCTTCGCGGCCATCGGGCTGAACTCTGATTTCAAGACGCTTCGCGCGGGAGGCCGGCCCCTTGCGATTCTGGTTGTCGTCACCATCGGCTTCATGTTTCTGCAGAACTTCACGGGTGTCGCCGTGGCCTCGCTGATGGGACTGAATCCGCTGGTCGGGGTTGTGGGTGGCTCCGTTTCACTGCTCGGAGGTCATGGCACCACGATCGCCTGGACACCCACGTTTGTGAATGAGCTCGGCATTTCGAACGCGGGCGAGATTGGCATCGCGTGTGCCACGGTGGGGCTGGTGCTTTCCTCGCTCATGGGTGGACCCATTGCGCGCAGCCTCATCACGAGGCACAAATTGCAGCCCAAGGTCATCGAACAGCCTGATGTGGGCGTCGCGCATGGGACAAAGCCACAGGACATCGACTATTTCAGTCTCCTTGGCACGCTCTTCTGGCTGAACATCAGTCTGGCTTTGGGTAATCTTATCCAGGGTGGTCTGGCGAAATTGGATATTAGTCTTCCGTTGTTTGTCTGCTCGCTCTTTGGTGCGATCATTCTCACCAATACGGTGCCACGTTTCTACAAGGGCAACTGGCCGGCAGGCTCCCGCCCGCTTGCTCTCGTGTCTGATGTCTCCCTGGGCGTATTTCTGGCGATGTCACTCATGAGCCTGCAGCTCTGGACCATCGCCAGTGTCGCAGGGCCAATACTCGCGCTGCTGGCCGCCCAGTTTGCCCTCGCCTTCGTCTTTGCGTTGTTCGTGATTTTCCGGGTGATGGGCAGGGATTACGAGGCCGCGGTCATCAGCGCGGGATTTGGCGGCATTTCCCTCGGGGCAACGCCCACCGCCATGGCGAACATGACCGCCGTGGCCCAGAAGTATGGGCAGGCCCACAGAGCATTCATCATCGTGCCCCTGGTTTCCGGATTCTTCGTGGACATCAGCAACGCCATCGTGATCCAGCAATTCATCTCGTGGTTCCGCTGATGACTTGGCCAGCAAAGGCCCGATCGGTACACACACATTTTCTGATACACCATGCCCTTCCACCCTCACGTGTCAGATGCTGTTTCGACGGGCCATCTCCCGCCGGCCAGCCGTGTGCAAATACTGACCGAAGAAACCTACGACATGTTCCGTGATGTCACGGATGGGAAGAATGCCGACTACATTCCAGCGCTCGCGTCTGCTTCTCCCCATCATTTCGGCATCTGCCTGACGGAGGTTTCCGGGGACGTCCACGAAGCAGGCGATTCCCTCGTGGAGTTCTCCATTCAGAGTGTGTCAAAGCCATTTGTCTTCGGACTCATCTGCCAGGCACTGGGAGAAGACGATGCCCGGGAGAAACTCGGGGCCAACAGCACCGGTCTGCCTTTCAACTCAGTGCTCGCCATCGAACGCGCCGGAGACGGCACGACGAATCCCATGGTGAATGCAGGAGCCATCGCCGCTGCCAGCCTCGCACCCGGGGATACTGCAGAGGACAAATGGAACTTCCTGCGCACCGGGCTGTCCCGCTTCGCAGGTCGGGAGTTGTCGCTCGATGAGGAGGTCTACCAATCCGAAACGGCCACCAACCAGCGGAACCAGGGGATCGCGACGCTCCTGCAAAGCTACCAGAAGATCTACTGCGACCCCACGGAAGCAACGGACATCTACACACGGCAGTGCTCGCTCAATGTGACCGCGCGTGACCTTGCGGTGATGGCGGCCACACTAGCCAACGGCGGTGTGAATCCCCTCACCGGTGAAGCGGTGATTGATGCCGTGCATTGCCAGCACGTACTCGCCGTGATGGTCACCGCGGGATTGTATGAGAACTCCGGCGACTGGTTGTACGTGACCGGGCTTCCAGGAAAGAGCGGTGTCGCAGGAGGCATGATCACCGTCGCTCCAGGCAAGGGCGGCCTGGGAACGTTTTCACCGCCGCTGGATGAAGCGGGCAACAGCGTACGGGGACAGCTTGCCGCCCGCCATCTTTCCACCTGTCTCGGTCTCAATTTATTCTCCTCCCGTCCCTATGCGGACGGAGCATGACACCAGCTTTCGGGTTGGAATGGTCAGTCCCTACTTCTCAAACTTCAACGAAAGTCACCTATGCACCGTCTCCGGATCATCCACGAAACGGAATACTTCTATCATGAACCCGTTTCCTTTGGCCGGCACTTTGCCATGCTGCGCCCACGCGAAGGGCACGACCTCCACATCGAAGAAGGCCAGTCGGAGGCGTTTCCGAAGTCTTCCGTGCGCTGGTTGCGCGACATCTATGGCAACTCGATCGCAGTCATCGATTTCGAAGAACCTGCGGATCGACTCCGGGTGTTCAGCGACTGCCTTGTCACCATCTATGACGACGAACAACGCAAGGGTGTCGTCGATCCTTCCGCGCAGAGTTTCCCCTTCCAGTATGGCGCGCACGAACAGATCGAGATCATCCCCTACCGTGTTCCCAGCTACCCTCACGATGGACGTGCCGTGATGGACTGGCTCACGAGGATTTACCAGCCCGGCGAACTCGTCCCCACGCTTGATCTGCTGAACAAACTCAACACGGCAATCTTCGAGTCCTTCCAGTACGTGCGTCGTGAGGAGGCCGGGGTGCAGGTGCCCTGCCGTACGCTTGCCTTGGGCACTGGCTCCTGCCGGGACTACGCCGTCTTCATGATGGAAGCGGCCCGCCATCTTGGCCTGGCCTCCCGATTTGTCACCGGATACATCCTCATGGGAGAGGGCCAGCACGGGGCCACTCATGCGTGGACGGAGGTCTACATCCCGGGTGCGGGATGGCGTGGCTTCGACCCCACCAATAACAAGGTCGCTGGCTCTGAGCACGTCTCCGTGGGCGTCGCCCGTGAGCATGAAAAGGCCTCCCCACTCTCTGGTTCATGGTCCGGGTCATCCGGCGCCTTCAGCCACATGCATGTCTCCGTGCAGGTGTTCTCTCAGTAATGCCCCGATCTGGCCGCGCCTGAACGCCGCGTCACCTCTTCAGGCACGCGTCCACAAACTCCCACAGCGCTTTTGTTGAAGGATCTCCCTCCACACCGAGATTCGCATTGATGTTCGTGTGGTTTGTATTCGACGCGCCGAAGACGGTGGTGACTACGCCTGCCTCCTTCAGCGCTTTGCCAAAGCGCTGAGCCTGCGCGGTGGTGTCTGGATGATCTGCCACATGCAGCAATAGAAAAGGCGGGATGCCACGGTCCTTGGCCACATGCGTGATCGCGGAGTACTCGACGTGCTGCTCCGGGGTTCCGAATTTTTCACGATGGCCAAACTTCGGGTCCGGTTTGCCTTCCGCCTTCCTGCGCGCCGCAGCCACGGCAATGATCTCCGGCACGTCATAGGTATCGCCATCCACCGGCACACTTCCCTTCACGTCTGCAAAGGAAACGCCCTCCGCCTTCAGGTATTTTTCATCCGTGCAGAGCAGCGCCGCAAGCTGGGCGCCGGCGGAATGCCCCATGATGAAGATCCGCTTCGGATCACCGCCGTGCTCCACGATGTGCTGATGCACCCAACCAACAGATTTCGCGACATCTCGGATGATGTCTCCCATGGCCACCTGCGGAAGCAGCCGGTAGTTCACGGACACAAATACGAAGCCCTTTGCGGTAAAGGCTTTCGGCTTCTCCTGCACGCTGGACTTGTCTCCAGTCTGCCAGCCACCGCCATGGATCCAGATGACGACAGGCAGGTTCTTCGCACCGGGAGGTACATACACGTCCAGCACCTGGCGTTCAAGAGCAGGCTCTGCGTAAGGGATGTCACGCTTCACCGTAGACGCCACTTCTTCAGCGGCGAGCGGTAATGCCAGGATCAGGAGTGCCAGAAGGGAGCGTGCATATGCCTTCATAAAATAGAAGAAGTGGAACTGGAGTAGTAGCGGTAGCGCCCGGCTGTGGCCGATGAAGACGCATCACCATTCAGTTCCTACGCAGCCACCATCCTTGAAGTATCTTGCGGACATGGAAAAGCCTCTCATCCCGGAGGATGGAGGCTACACAACATAACACCGAGCGCTCCAAGACAGCGCGTCACCTGGCCTAGTATAGCGCCCTCATTAATTACCACCTGCAGCCACTTCACCCGAGGAAGGTTCCCACTGCGGATCGGCAATGAATCTGGCCAGCATGGTTTCCATTTCCTTCGGAGTCAGGGGCAATTGCGCACCGAGGGAAGGGCCCGACTCCGCCGCCTTGGCGTTAGTCAAACGCAGCAGGTGTTTGGTGAGGCGGATCTCAGGGTCGCTTGCAGACCGTGTGGAGGCAACGGTATCCAGGAGATCCAGCAGCACGTTGCGCGCCGCCTGGCGTCTTCCTCCAAGGAGCTGGACGCTGGCAAGGCAGCGGGAAAGAGCCAGTGATTGCGCACTTCCGCTGAAGCCATGTCCGCTGCGAACAGGAATCAGCTCCTGGATGTTCCGTTGCAGCTCGATGATTTTCGCCTCGTTCTCGCGGACATACAATTCGGGCTTGCTCCTGCTGCGCATGGCGAGGATGGCCTCCTCCAGCGCGCTTTCGAGGGCCTGCTGCCGCTCATCGAGATTCAAGCTCGTGCTCGCGGGTACGGTTGCATTGGAGGCAGGAGCATCAGGCATGGATCCCGCCGCTGAGGCCTGTACTGCCACCGTCGAAGACGGCGACTGAGACTTCGGCAGATTGTCCGGTTGGCTGGAAGTCGAATCGGAGCCAGCCTTCGCGCTCACCGCTGCAGCAGTAGCAGCAGGGGCGACCATCGCAACTTCAGCAGCCGAGGAGGGCTCTTCCTCTGCCACAGGCTGCGAGGTAGTGGCCTGCTTGGATTGCTTTTTTGCCACTGTGTTTGGATTCCGGGCGGCGGTGGTGAGATCAAGTCTGCTCGGAGCAGCCAGTGCAGGATCCGTGGAGGAAGACGAGGCGACCGTGGTGCGGCCCCCGATATCCAGGAAATCCACCGCGAACTTCGTCAACAATCCCAACAAGACGAGCACCCCAAGGACAGTCGCAATGGCCATGCCTGGCCTTCTCTTCGAAGCTTCACCCAAGCGGCGGCGTACCGCGACCGAGTCCGTGATGCGGAAGATAAGAAAACGATGGTGCAGATACTTCCTGAAGGTCGCCTTGTTCGGAAGGATCAGCGTCTGCGTGATGGGTTGCTCAGAACCATCGTCGAATCCCAGCTTCTTCGGTTCCGGCGCGGTTGTGTAAGCGCGTTCTCCCGGCACGGGATTCACGGGCAACTTGTCATCATCCAGCGGTCGCTTCGTCATCCATGCTGGGATTCCACGGCGCGGCAGCCCACGACGTTCCAGCGCCGAAGGACGCACAGACACTCGATGTCCCAACGTGCGGCACAATTCCAATTTCATCGGTGCTTGGGCTACAATTTCAACGCGACCCAGGGGCCGGGCTTCGATTTCGATTCTCTCCTTCTGTACAGGGGCAAGCTCAGCAGGTGCGAAATCCTCGGATGACGCGTCATCCGTTTCTTCCGCAACCACTCTCTCCCTCAAACTCGTGTGGAAGGTGGGCTTGGACCCTGGCAGGGGCGCCTCCTCATCCTCATCTTCTTCCTCGTCAGGGCTTTCAGTCGCTTGGTGATTTGTCGGGATGGGGAACTGGCCATCTAGCGCAAAGTTCACCACAGCCGTGGACATCTCGGACAAAATATCACCCGCTTCTACCACGACCACCTTCTCCTTCAAGCTGGTGATGAATGTGGGCTTCGACCCCGGCAGCGGATCCTCCTCCTCATCTGACTCTTCCTCCTCATCAGCACTTTCAGCTGTGGCATCCTTCGTAGTCGTCAGGGCCAGTCCTCCCGGTACAGAGACCACTGCAGACGCGTTCTTCCCGGATGAAGCTTCGTCCACTTTCTCCGCGGTCACCTTCTCTTTCGGGTTCGTGACGAAGGTGGGCTTGGAGCCCGGCAACGGATCGTCTTCCTCTTCATCCTCGTCCTCCTCCCAAGCCGCGATATCGACCGACGGTTCGTTTACCAACGCGGGACATGAGACAATCCCCGGTGATGCCTTGGAGGAGACTTCGGTCACCCCATCGCCATTCGCGACCGCTCCCTCGCTTACATCGACCTCGCCGCCCTCTGGTGAAGACTGAATCGCCGGGAACGGTGGGATCACCGGTGCGGGGATGCATGCTATAACCGGAGTGAGGTTCTCAACCGCCGCCTGCACGTCGCTCTCTACTACCGCTGGGGCAGATGCCTCATCTGCCAGCTCCGCGGAAAGCAGTGCCGCAATTGCCGCATCTGTTTCATTGCTGACAGGCTCGGATGTAACCGGCGCCTTTTGCAGTGAAAGCTGGGGCTTGTCGTTTTCAATCGAAACGGCCTCCACCGTCGGCGCCATGCCCGGATGATCGGCGGGCCCCGGGACGGGTGGAAATAATGGTGACGAATTTGTCAGATTCGTCCCGCCGATTCCGCCGGCTTCCGAGCGCATGCCGACGGCGCCACGAGCAAAAGCATCCTCCGAAGACTCACCCGCCAGCCGGATGACAGGAAGCACGCGCAGCAGCTCATCCACATCCCGCACCTGGCGAACCTTTGCCGGTGAACTCGCGAGTTTCTGGCGATGGCGCGCCTGCTTCTTCAGCAAGTGGGATGGGCATTCGGGGGCCGGCAGTATCGCCCGGCAAAAGTCATCGTTGAGAAGGAAATGCCGTACAGGTTTTTTGCGCTTGGCGGCTTCCCTCGACTCCCAGATCTGCAGTGACCAGAAGCCATCATCGTCTTCGCTGGATATCAGTGGTCCGGGGTCCACGCCGATGAGCTGGATGAACACATCGCAGTCCTGCAAAAGCGGTCCGTAGTGCCGTGCGCATTGCGAGCGGGAGCGCACCTCCGGACCACCCTGGCACACGAGACATCCCTGCGATTCCAGACGCGCCTTCACCACCGCGGCTACCAACACCGTGTCCTGACCGCGCGCAGAAAGATAAACGATGGGCGCAGTCACAACACCTCCGTCCCCCGCCAAAACGGGGGGCGCGACGGTGGCCGACGACGAGTCGATTTTCACAGGCGCACAGTGGCTGACGCAAGCAAACTTTCGACGTCTTGATGGTGACGAAATCGTTCCCCAAAGCGGAGTGCGTACGAAGGGAAACTCGCGATACATGGCCCCCGGTTGCGGGTCACACCGCAGCCGATTTGGCTATCCCTCCCCCATACTTCAGTAACTCCATCATATGAAAACTCGGCACGGATTCTACACGCTCGCTGCTCTCGCAGTGGCTGTCGTCACGGCCCTCTCGGCCCCGTCTGCGCACGCGCAGTCACCGGTCACCTATACTCAAGGTGACCTTCTTCTCGGCTTCAAAAAAGCTGGAGTCGGTCAGGATGTTGTCGTCAACATCGGTCAGGCATCACTCTATCGTGATGCCTCCTCCGCTTTCTCCGTCAACGTCGGCAACCTCGGGACCCTCCTGAGCGACACCTTCGGCGCGAACTGGTACAACGACTCCAGCCTCCAGTGGGCTGTAGCCGGCAACCCATCGAACAGCGGATCCGATTTCAACGGCGATACCTCTGGCACGTTTTACCTCTCCAAGGAACAGACGACCATTGATACACAGTCCGCCCTCTACTCCGTGAACTCGAGCAACCGCTCGATCGCGGCAGGACGCATGCAGACGCTGCAGAACCAGTTCATTCTGCAGAACTCCGCAACGGGCAACAGCAACGCTGTCGTCTGGGATAACACACTCCAGGCCGGCGCGGCAGTAGACTGGTCCGATGCCATGCTCGGCACCAGCACCAGCAACCTCGTGTTCCAGGTGTTCCAGCCAGTGCAGGTTCAGGGAGCTGATGCCACCGGCATCGACTATCCCGGCAACGCTCTGGACCTCTATCGTATTCTCGCAGGTGGCGCCACCACGACCGGTGTGACCTATGAAGGTACGTTCCGCATCGATAGCACGGGTGCTGTCACCTTCGGCCTTACCCCCGGAGTTGCCGCTGTGCCCGAGCCCAGTCGTGCACTGCTCCTCGCGTTCGGTCTCGCCCTTCCGCTCCTGCGCCGCCGGCGCGCGAGCGTCACGGGTGTGCCTGCGCTCGCCTAAGCTCCTGCACTTCCAGGACTTTTAGCTCCAGACATATTCCTCATTCTACTTCATTCCATGAAATCTAAGTTGCTTACACTTCTTGCACTTGGGATCGCCACGGTTTCCCAGGCTGCAACCTATAATGTCTATATCACTGGCTCAACCGCCGGTCGTTCTTCAGTCCACACCGCCCTCACCAATTCCCTTCCTGGTGCAACCATCACCAAGGACAACGCGGCGATTGGCAGCGCCAGCAAGGCCAACTTCACCGGCGGCACATTCAACGGTGATACGTACAACGTCTATTGCTCCTGGTCCGGTTCGGCCACGGGCATTGGCTCCCTGGTGAACAACAGCAACGTTGCGTTCATGACGGCAATCGGTGGCACCACCGAAAACCCGACCACGACGCCCACGTTCAACCATGCGGCTGACATCACGTTCTCCGACGTGTTCCAGAGCTCGACCAACTTCAGCGCGGTGACCCTGAATGACTTCACGACCATCGTGCTGCCGTTCTTGTTCTACACGAGCGAAGGCTCTCCGATCACCAACGTGACGCCCCAGCTCGCGCAGTACCTCTACATCGTCGGCACCATGCCTCTGGCGCTGTTCACAGGCAACTCCGCTGATGAAGGCAAAGGCGTGGTGGCTTGCGGCCGTGACAATGGTTCCGGCACCCGTATCACCACGATGGCGGAAACCGGCGTGGGTGCGTTCAGCTCCCTGGTGCAGTACACCCCGACGCTGACCGGCGCCAACGTGGCGATCAACGGTGTCAACATCGCTGGCGATGGCATCACCGTGACGCACACCGCAACGACCACGGCGTTGATTGTGAATCAGCCCATTCGCGGATCGATCGTTCCTGCGGGCACCAAAGTTGCCACCGTGATTGACTCGACTCACTTCACGCTGAGCAACGCAGCATCGAGCACTGGCCTTATCACCGACGGTACTCTCCGCGGCGGTCAGAACGCTGCTGCCCACACGAACAGCGGCAACGGTGGCGCCAACAGCGGCGGCATTGTGGCTGGTTATGTAGCTGCCACGACCGTCGGTCTCAGCCAGGGTGGTCGCACTCCTTGCTACTACCTGAGCTACCTCGGCGTGGCGGACGGCGTCACCGCCGCCCTCGACGGCGCGGTGCAGTGCCAGTACAATGGCGTGACCTACACCGCCGCTAACGTGCGCAATGGCCTCTACTCCCTGTGGGGCTACCTGCACCTCATGACCCGCCCTGACGTGACCACTGGTCCTGAAGCCCTCGCGGCACAGCTCGTCACCGCTCTCGACGGACTGCCCGGCACCTCCGGCCTTCAGCTCAGCTCCATGCGCGTCTCGCGCCAGGCTGACGGCGGCATCATCGTGAACGAAGCGTACTAAAGCAAACTCCTGAGCATTCAGGTTGTTTGATTGATATCCACGGGGCTGTTGCGGAATCTTCCGCAACAGCCCTTCTTCGAAAAACGAGCAGCGTTGTGTTATTAATCGAGGGACCCCTCATGAAACGCACCGACAAGCGCCCCGGCAAAACACCACTGTGGACCTTCCTTGCAGCATCCGTGGGCTTGAATCTGGCCGGATTAGGCTGGGGGCTGTACGTGCAGTTCTTCCGTGAAGAGGACGCTCCTCTTGCCGTGAAGGCCAGCTCCCTCGCACCGGCTTCTCCAGCCCCAACTCCCGCTCCCGCCACACCACTGGCGGTACAGCCTACGGCTCCTGCATTGTCCACTGCCGGGAAGTTCCAATGGAGTCAGCTCGAAGCCGCCGACTATCCCACGTACATTTCGCGTCTTCGCGGCGTCGCCTGTCCTGAAGGCACCATCAAGGATATCATTTCAGGCGAGCTCAGGGCAGAACTGGCTCCAAAGCGGGCTGACTTGGAGCGTCGCATCCTGCGCTCTTCTGACTGGAGCCCTCCGCGCGGTGTCTCACGTCAGGAATACTTTGCCGCCCAGATCCGTAAACTCGAACGGGAAATCGAGCTGGCGGTCAGCAAGCTGATGCAATCCGCTCCTGGACTTGAATCACCCGCGGTGGCGGAAGGACAAAGCCAGATGCAGGATGCCACTCCACCCGTGCGCTATCCGGCCGCCATGGAAGACCTCAGCTTCCAGGACATCACACCCGCCGAGCCTGGGCAGAAGGTCAGGCCTGGGGAACAGTTCAAGTACATCGCTCCCGGAGTAGTCGAAGCATCACCGGAACAGCTCGCTTCTCTCCATCAAATTCAGGAAAAGTTTGTTCAGGACCTCGGAGGACCGAATCAAGATGTTGAAGATCCCCAGTACGAGCAGAACTGGCGAGCCGCCCAGTGGAAGGCAGATCAGCTACTCCGGGCACGGCATGGCTGGGCCGCTCACAACAATTTGACGCGCGCCGCGATCATGAAAAAGGAGTCGGAGATGCAGCGGTAACAGCAGCCGGTCAGCGAATGATGACGCCGGTATTCCCCGCATCCACGCTGGCTGTGCAGGGATGCGTTACGGAAACGTCATACTCGGGCGGTTGAGACCCCTGGTCGCCAACGGCAGATAGCAGTCTGTCTCGCGCTAAGCACCGCATGTCTCTCCCTAAATCCCGGCAGGCAATCTTCCGCCTGCACCCAGGCCCGGCTCTTCGGGTGGCCGGCATCGCAGGCTGCCTCTTCACTGCTTTCTGCGCGGCACCCTCTTCCATCCATGGCGCACAGCCGGCGCCTGCCGCAGAGCAGGCACCGGCTGCCGACACCACCGCCAGTGCCCAGCCCACAGTCTACATCCGTGAGTACCGGGTGCAGGGCTCCAAGAAACTTGGCGCTGCGGAGATTGGAAAAGCCGTCTATCCCTTCCTGGGTCCCGGACGCACCGTGGAGGATGTGGAAGCCGCACGTGCTGCCCTGGAAACGGCATTCCACGACAAGGGGCTCCAGTCCGTATCTGTTGAAGTGCCTCAGCAATCGGCGGCGAAAGGCATCATCGTGCTGCGCGTCGTCGAAAACAAGGTCGGCCGCCTGAGAGTGCACGGCGCGCGTTATTTCCTGCCGAGCGATATCAAGCGCATGGCACCCTCCTTGGCGGAAGGCACAGTTCCTGACTTCAACCAGGTACCCAACGACCTGGTGAAGATGCAATCGGCCGATCGCCAGGTCTCCCCAGAGCTCCGTCCCGGCGTGGAACCTGGAACCGTGGACGTGGATCTGAACGTGAAAGATACACTGCCGCTGCACGGAAGCATCGAACTCAACAACCGCTACAGCCCGGACACCGTGCCTCTGCGCTTGAATGCCTCCCTGAGCTACGGCAACCTCTGGCAGCTCGGCCACTCGATTGGCGCGAGCTTCCAGGTCGCGCCCGAGCGGCCGGAGGATGCCACCGTGTACTCCGGTTATTACATTACCCGTGTACCCGGCATGGAGAACCTCAACCTCATGTTCATGGGGACCAAGCAGGACAGCGATGTTTCCACCCTCGGTGGCGCTGCTGTGGCTGGCCGAGGTGAGATTCTGGGAGTCCGGGGATTGGTGACGCTGCCCTCTCTCGGCAACTATTATCAGTCCCTCAGCTTCGGCCTGGACTGGAAGAATTTTGATGAAGACGTGGTGGTCGGGGACGACACCTTTTCCACCCCCATCCAGTATTGGCCCATCAGCATCAACTATGGCGGCTCCTGGTTGGGCAAGGACAAGAAGAGCTTCACCGAGTTCAACACCAACGTGACCTTCCACGTGCGTGGCACCGGAAGCGATCCCTTTGAGTTCGACAACAAGCGCTACCTCGCAGATGGCGCCTTCATCTACTTCCGCGGTGACGTCTCCCACCAGCATGACCTGCCGCGCGGCTTCCGTGTTTTTGGAAAGGTACAGGGCCAGATTGCCGACTCGCCGCTCATCAACAGCGAGCAGTATGCGGGCGGCGGTCTCGGCACGGTGCGTGGCTATCTGGAGTCCACGGCGCTGGGGGACAGTGGCCTCTTCGGTACTCTGGAGCTGCAGTCTCCGTCGTTCATCGGCACCGATCGCGAAGAGCACGGTCAACGCGTGAACGAGTGGCGGGTCTATGGCTTCGTGGAAGGCGGCAGTCTCTGGCTGCGCGAACCACTGCCGGATCAAGAGGACACCTTCGAACTCGCGAGCGTGGGCCTCGGGAGCCGCCTGAGACTGTTCGGTACGCTGAATGGATCGGTCGATGTCGCATATCCGCTCATCGAACAAGGCACCACGGAGGAAGGGGAAGTTTTTGTAAGCTTCCGCGTCTGGACGGATTTCTAACCTTCTGGCTTCCTTCCGTCAGTGACTTGCCGCTGCTATTGATGCGAAGCCATCATCACCCGGAAGATGGCGAAGAGCACGAGCGACACAAAGATGCCCAGCCCCACCAGGAGGATGGCATGATCAATGCCGTTGGGGGCGGCTTCCCAGACGGTCTTGTCGCGGCGCGGCTGGATCTTGATTTTTCTCCTCTTTCGCGGGCGGACGGTTTTCTTGTTGGCACCATCCGGAGAAGGCAACGACTTTGGTGATGCTGGATCCTTGCCATCAGGCGTTGGAGTCGTGCCGGATTGCATGGGAGCGGTATGGGTCATGGGATGCTGATAACTCTGCTTTTGGAAATGCAGCCGTCGGACGGGGAACCTCACCAACCAAAAGTGGCGAGGTCCCCGGAACTCTGGTTCACGGAGAAGTCTTGAAGATCGCCGGAGTTCCATCCACCTGACGCTTCACCTCTTCTTTCTGTTCAGGTGTCAGCGTGGGCTTGAGTTCGGCGAGCAAAGCCACTCCGATCTTCTCCCCTTTTTTCGAGCTGAGCTCGAGCAGGACACATGCCTGGAGGATATCTCGCGGCACTCCATGTCCCGAGGCATAGCGTGAACCAAGATTGAAGAGCGCCCTACCGTCGCCTTTTTCCGCGGCCTTGCGCACCCATTGCAGGGCGGCGCTGTCATCCTTTTCGACTCCATAGCCAAACTCGTACATGGCCCCCAGGAAGTTCATGGCCCAGGGTTCCCCCGTTTCCGAGAGGGGCCTCACAAGGGAGGCGGCTTTCGCGTAGTCACGCTCCAGACCCTCCGCGCCATCATAGAACAGCTCCACCAGCCGACGCTGGGCGTCCACATTCCCCTGCTTCGCTGCACGCTCGAACCATTCCACCGCTGCCGGCAAATTGCGTTTCATCCCCAGTCCTTCCTGGAGACAAACTCCCAAAGTAAACTGAGCCCGGTCTGCGCCTTTCTCCGCTGATTTCTTAAACCACTCCATGGCCGCTTTTTCATCTTTCGGCACCCCCCGCCCGTTCAGGTGCAAGGCTCCGAGATTGTTCATGGCCTTGGCGTTTCCTTGCGCGGCTGCCTTTTCATACATCACGCGGGCCTTCGCATAATCCTGCGACACACCCTCGCCACGATCATAGGACCGGCCAGTGAGGAATTGAGCCTCGGCGTCGCCTGCCTCGGCTTTCTTGAGTTCGGAAGAAAAGTCCGAGCCGGGCAGGGTAGCCATGCCCAGTGCGAGCAACCAGGCGCCGGCCACAAATGACGTGAACCGCGTGCGGCTCGAATGCTTCATGAAAGAGGCTGAATGATGCATTACGCAGAGAGAGGTGAGGGTGAATCAGAACAGGGGGATGACTGAAAAAAAATCAGCGAGTGGGATTTGGCGAGGGCGCAGGCGCTTGATCCGCGGCACTCTCCTGTGTCTCAAGTGCGCGGCGGCGGCGTTTCTCTTCTTCGTCTTCCTCATCGCCGGTGCCGGAGCCGCCGCCATAACCGAGCACTTCCACCACCATGATGGACGGCACTGCATCTGCCATGGGTGCCTCCTGACGCGGCGCAGCGGTCTGCGCGGCGCTTTGAGTGCCGGCACCCGCCGTGTTTGAAGCGGAGGTGAGCCCACCGATATTCGGAGCCGCTACCACCGGAGCAGAAGGGGTGCCTGAGCTGGCACCTCCCACGGCGATGTTGCTCGCATTCAAGACGGTCGCAGCCGCGATGCTCAGGTTACCCGTGGCGCGAATACCCGCATCACCCGCATCCACGGTGCCGACCGGTGCGATGAGGTCCACGTCACCCGGAGGCACATTCTTTACTGTGGCCAACACCCCGATACCACCACCCGTCGCGAGACCGGCAAGGTCCGTGGTGATGTCCGCGCTCTGGGGGTCGATGAGCACACGCGTGGGCGGCGCGGATTGCACCGTCTTCGCCGACGAGCCCGCCGCGATGTCTCCGGTGGAAGACCAGATCATGATATTCCCGCCGCGCAGCGTGAAGATTCGTGAAATGCCCACATCCACACTGTTATGCGTGAAGATATTGATCGAGCCGCCAGACTCTGTGACCACGCCAGGCGGGACCGACGGGTTTCCCAGAATGCTGCTGCCAAGCACCAACCCGCCACCGGGTGCGAGCACACTGATGCTGCCGCCGCTCTTGCTGCGGATGTCACGTGAAAACGTGTGGATGTCACCCGTGGCACTTCCCGAGTCGGGGAACATCGCGTCGACGGCCGCAAAACCCGCGTCGTAGTTTCCATTGATCTCGAAGTCGCGTCCCGCATCCCGCAGGGCGAGGAAGAACAGATTCAGCGCAATGCGCGCCCTCTCTTCATCTTCAAGCTCGCTCAGCGAGTCCACATCGGTGATAGCCGTGCCATTCGAGGTAGCTGCAAGCTCGGAGAAGTAGCGCGCGCCCTCAGGACCCTCCAGCACCTCTGAAATGAACGTTTCGATATCCAGAGTGCCGTCGGAGAGCCCGAAGGAACCGCCGAGGCCGGCCCCCACGATGAGATTGGCTCCTTCGAACGGAAGGTAGGGATTGCGAGCATTTCCAATGCTGGTGATGCCAGCACCAGTACCATCCGCATTGACCGCGCCTGAGCCCAGGGAAAGATCCCTGCCGGCAAGCACTTCGAGTGTTCCCGGCCCGCTGATCTGCAGGTCACCAGCCAGCGGCACGACCCCGAAGTTCGGGAGATTGCCCGGTGCCGTGGCCTGTAGGCGCGCAGGCGCGCTGGGATTGTAGGCCACGATGTCACGTCCTGCAGCGATGACGCTGATATTCTCCACATCCGTGTTCTGAATATAGAGGGCCACATCCGTGATGTCCCTGCCAGCGAACACCTTCGCAGCCTTTGAAGAGAAGACCGTGACGGCGGAAATGTCACCACTGCCCGCATACAAGCGAACGGGGTTGGGATCACCTTTATGCAGAATGCCGGGAGTGTGAAGCGCCTGTTTGAATTGGAGCACCGCGGCGCCGCCAGTACTGGAACCGGTCTCCTCAAAACGATCATTAAAACTATTCAGGAACGAGGCATCTGTCTGGCGGATGCCCCCAGCCTGAGCTGTGGCAAAGAGATTCTGATAAGCAAACGGCTGGGTAATGCTGAAGATGGATGCCGGATTCGAATCCGAGACATTGATCTGGGTAGGAGACCAAAGCTTTGTAGTGACCCCAGAGAGGGTCACATTCCCCGTGGGACGCATGCCACCGATGGCGCCCGCGGCCACGAACTCAAGCGTTCCCGTCGGCGACGGACTGAGGATGAAATTCCCCACCGTATTGATGTCCCCGGAGAAGGCGGTCACCTTGAGGTTCGGCGCCATGAGATCCATGACTGTGCGGAATGGCACTACGCTGGTCTCAGACAGACGCAACCAGGGCTGGGCATTGGATGCGGAAATAGTCCCTGACGTAACCAGGAGCAGTTCCTTTGTGAACCACTGATAGAGCACGGGGAAACTACCCGCTTGCGATGTGCTGGGCAACGTCACTGCCTTGCGGAGATTGATGGTCCCACCAATTGAGGAGATCTCCACACCACTGTCCGGAGCGTAGGTGGAGAAGTATGTCTTGTACCAGAATGAGTTATTGTAGCCCTGTGGCATCAGGAACGCATTTGCCACGGGACCAAGCAGCACATTGCCCCGCGCAGAAACATCAAACGTGCTTTTGCCCACGAACAAGGTGGTAGGAAGCCACGTTTCTGAAGTGAACACTTCAGGATTGGTCAGACTGCCGTTCGTAACGCCTCGCGATGGCGAGCGTGTGCTGTTGGTGGTGATTTCCTTGCTGGCAAAAAGCGTACCGGTGCCCCGTTCTACATAATAGACCCCACCGTCGATATTGCGGCCTGCCCGGACATTGAGATCGCCACCACCCAGTTCCACGAGCGCGCTGGCATTGGGAGCGATCGCGTCGCCGCTGGTCGTCTTGCCTGGCATGCGTGCGTTCGTCGGCAGAAGGGCATCGACGTTGCTCACGTCACGCCCTGCTATCATCGTGATGTCCCCACCCCCCAGCGCACCCACACCTTCAAAGAAGTTCGTAAAATCCACCCACCATGTGGTGGACGCGATTTCGCCGAAGTGGGATTCCGTGAAAAGACCCGTGAGAGGATCCACGGCACCTCGCCGGTAGAGCCAGTTGGTGGGCATCTCTCTCGAGGAATCCGCAATCAACGTCGTTGCGTTACTCCGGGTCAGGTGAGTGATGTCATTGCCCGCGGAAATCGAAATGCTACCACCAGCCATCGTGTACTGCACCGGCGACGGGGTAGGCTGCTGAATGACCCCAAGATTTCCCGGGGGGACGTCTGATATCGCCGGTACCGGAATATCAAAGGTGCCGCCCATCGTAGGATCCGCCACTTGAACACCTGCAGTGAAAATCACTGCGAACTGGTTGAGTAGCTGCACATCTCGGGCCGCAGCAATATCGATGGTTCCCGTTCCGGTTCGAATCGCCTGGTACTTATAGGCGCTGGTGGTGGGGTTCCCAATAGCGGTGCTCGTTAAGGCATTGTTGCCACCAGCGGCCGTGTTCGCACCACCATTCTTGCCGAGCAGCAGCGAGCCCGAAGTGGCAGCTACATTTGCAAGGGGGCGTACCTGGTGGAAATCGACGGCCTGAACATCCGATCCGGCGGTAAACCGGTAGCTCCAGGACTGCAGATTGAGCGGCAGGTTTGGATTATACGGCAGAAGACCCAAAACCGAACCCAAACCGTCCGGGGCATAGTAGAGATTGGAGATGAATCCATCGCTGATGGTGTTGAAAAGCACCAGGTTTCCAGAGGCACGCAACGTCAGCACACCGGGTGCCTCCTTGGGACCGAAACGGAATCGCTGTCCCGCGGTGGTGTTTCCGAGATTCCAGTCAGAAGTCGACGTGCTGGTGGAAGTGCCGAGGGTCAAGTCACCCAGTCGATTGATGATTTCCGCGCCGGGTGCGATGATCAGCAGCGGCGCAATGTTGTTCGGATTGCTCCCCACAATGCGGTTGAACATCGCATTGTATCCGGCGGCCGGAGACCCTGCGACACCAACGAGGGCATTGCCATTGGTGCGGACGTTGTTTTGCACCGCAGTGGTGATGGTGGCGCCGGCTGCGTTTGAAATATCGAACAGCCAATAGCCCTCCACAAGAATGCTCGACGCTCCTATGATGGAGCCATTGATGGTCCGCACGGCCACGTCGTTGACGGAGCTGAAGTTATTGGCAACCGTTGCAATCTGTGGCGCGCGAAGATGCAGCGTGCCAGTAAGCCAGCCGACAGAAGCACTGGCTGGCGTGTTCCCTGCGACGGAGAGATCAATGGTGGATCCAGTGCGTATATCAACCCAACCCGTGGGAGCAGTCGTGCCCCCTGCGATCACTCCATTTTTCTGGGAGCCTGCTTCCAGATAGACGGCTCCACCCTTGCCTGCATTGCTGAAGGTCTGCGCGCTGGCATCCAGTAGCGAACCCGACTCCAGGATCACGCTTTGATAAGCACGCAACGCGATGGATCCCCCTGTCACTCCTGAGGCATCCACCGTTCCCGTGACCACAATGGAGCCGGAATCCGCGGACAGGACAAAGTTCCGCACCACGGTGACACCATCAACTGTCACGGTGGTATCAAGGCGGTCGCGAATCGAACGAGCCTCGTTGAAGCCCACCAGCATGGGCGTGATGCTACTCAGCAAGCCACCATCCAGACGCCCCACGTCGAGCACCAGCGTGCCGCTGCGACCACCAGTGCCGCCGACCCCGAGCAACTGGCCGTCAATGGAAAGCGTGCTCGTGGGCGAGCTGATGGTTACCCTGCCGGCATCACCACCACCGGGGTTCGCCGAGGCATTGATCACGGCGCCAGCCAAAACGGATACAGCACCCGCGTCCGCAGAGAGAGTGATCTCACCCGCATCGGTGTATTTCACCAGATCATAAAATCTTTGCGCAGTACCGCCGACATCCAGGCGGCCTCCCACAGTCAGATTGCCCGTGGTGGCACGAATGGACAGGAGACCGCTCGGCAGGGTGATATCGCTATTCACCAGGACACTCGTGCCCTGCAGGGCGAGGGTCGCGCCCAATCCCGCAGTGATGTCCGAGGCGACGCCGGTACGCTGCATCACCAGTGCACCGCCCGCAGTCAACGATTGCACGGCCGAGCGGGTCGCACTGACAACTGGTGTATTCACCGTGACGTTCTGCTGAGCCGTGAGGCCGCCGGTTCCCGCGAAAAGAAGCTCGTCGCTCGCATTGAGCACCAGGGATGCGTACCGGTTCACGAGCATGGTGTTGGAACCGATCTGGATGACACCTGCATTGAACTCCAAGGTTCCCGAAGCCGCGCCGGCCGTGCCGGTGGCAGGAACGTTGGCGGAGTTGTCCAAAAGGATGGAGGAGGCTCCGAAGGAGACGGTGCCCGCACCCTGGTTGAACCCGCGAATCTCCGCCGCATGAAGCGCGAGCTTGCCCTCCGTGGAGAACTGGCCGGTGCCGTAGAGATCGAGTGAGGAATAGCTCAGCAGCGAAAGCGTCTTGGCGGAACGAAGGGAATTCAACGCATTGCCGGAAAGAACGAGGCCCACCGTGGGTTGCAACGCCCCGGGATTGTTCAACTGGATGCTGATCTGCCCGCTGTTCAGATTGATGGTTTCGCCCGTGAGCATGGCACTCGGGTGAAGCGCGGTGGCATAAGTGGAATCCAATGTGATGCTACCGCCACTGAGGTTCACCCCGGCACCGACAACCAGATTGGGTTGCGTGGAGGAGGCCACTGCCCCGCGCGAAGTGACTGCGGAAGGATCTGCGCTCACGCGCACCAAAGCGCCATCGCCAATTGAGATCGGTATGGAGCCGCCTGTGCCGCTGGCAAAGCTGATGGTGCCAGCGGCATTCAACGTGACTGTGCTGCCAGCCGCCACCGTCGTGGGAGTATTGGCAGCAAACGTGGTAGTCGTGCCATTAGCATCCGTGATGGTGCCACCCACCGTGGACGTGATGCGGTTGTTGCCCGGGGTGCCCCTCGGGAAGCTGATCGGTGTGCCGCCGCGCGAGAATTGAATCGCTTCACCCACCGTATGCAACTCAAGCGCGCCCAGCACGGTCAAGGCATCCGCGGATGTCAACGTTCCGGACTGAACAATCGATGAGCCCGGCGCCAGTGTCAGATTCTTGTTCGCGGCCAGGATGATCTCAGGTCCTGTCAGTGCGCCGCCGGGATTGTTCAGCGTGAGATTGCCCGTACGCACCGTGACGGTGGTCCCAGTGTCACTGAATGTTCTAAAGCCACCGACCAGCAGGCTCTCCGCACCGAAACTCGACAGCTTGGAGGCACTGAGGGTCAATGCTCCAGGGCCGCCACCGGTACCGGAGTCATTGATCACGATATCAAGTACACTGCTGATATCGATCAGACCACCGCGACCATCGTTCCCGGCGCGTGCGTTCACATTGCCATCCAGTCGCATGGCCTGGCTGGCCTGCAGGAGCAGGTAACCACCATCCTGCGGCAGCCGGGGCACGGTGGCACCCACGGCCAGCGCGCCCTCACGGAGGAAGGTGCTGGCAACATACCCCTCATATTCCGCACGCTGCAGGAACGTGGACGACGGCGCCACTTCGAAGCGGGAGTACTTCGGAGAGAGGACACGATCCGAGTTCAAGTCGTTGAATCGATAACCGGCAACATAACTGGAGCCATCCGCATTGGTATATGTACCGATGGGGCTGCCCTTTGTCGGGGTGACGAGGAAAGCGCCCGGCAGCAGCGCGTAGCGTGCCGGCAGCAGTGTGTACACCCCTGCTTTCAGACCGGGGCTGCTATTCAGGTATACGCGATCGCCGACCGTGAGCGTGTCGTTGACATAGCCGCTCTCACCTCCAGCGAGGTTGTCGTCGCTGTTCGTCGAGTTGAAGGGAGCGTACGGCGCAAAGTTCGATCTATATCCGGGGATGACCGCAAAACTTCCGGTGGATCCGAGAATATCCGTCGGTCCTCCATTCCCCGGAACGTACCGGTAGGCAAAGAGGTCGCCGCCACCGCTGATATCGATAAGGGATCCGGTCTCCGTGGTGAGGCTGCGTGCGGAGAGATTGACGGTCTTGGCAGGTACCCCGCCGGCGGTGATATCAATGCCAAAGGGATCCACCCACGTATTGCCATCCGGGCTGAATCCATAGGGGATTAACAATTCTTCCCGCGTGATGCCATCCACGGCGGACACGGAGGTGACGCTGCCTGCAGCGAGCGTGAGTTGCTGTGTCACAGGCACTACCTGGGTACTCGTTCCGCTGATGAGGCCCTGCGGCGCCGTGCCTGTGCCATCCCAACCGAGATTGATGGTGCCTATCGGAGCGCGCAGCACCCCGCCTTGATGAATGTTCGAAGCGTAGATGCTCATCACCCCGCCTGCGGAAAGGGGTGTGCTCTGCGCGCCCATGCTGAGGATGGTCACACTGCCCTGATGGGGACCATCGGGCGCGGTGTAGTCATGAGCTACAATGGTGAAGTTCGCTCCGGAAGTCGGATAGATCTGACCGGCCTGTAGAATGAGATTGCCCGCGATCTCAAGTCCGCCATTGCCGCGGACGTCTCCTCTGGACGTCAATCTCGCCTCCCCAATGCCCTGCAGCAAGAGTGTGCCGATATCGAGTGTGTCCGCAGTGACATGCAACCTTCCTGTACCCCAAGTCGGAAGGGGATTGTACTCCGTGGGATTGGCTCCGGTAGCGTCGCTGCGCTCAAAGAGGAAAGTCAGGCTCTGCTGCTCGGGTTGCAGCGGCGGAACAAAGGGCTGGCCGATACGAACATAGGGTGCCGACAAGTTCACCACGGAGTCAGCATTGATGACCCCGCCGGAGCCGACCTTCAGGAAACCACGGGCATGAATATCAATCGGACCAGAGAACCTGATGTTTCCACCGAGGGTAAGCGAGTCAAAGCCTCCACTAAGAAAGTCCTCCACCGCGAAATACCTTCTGGTGGAAGTGTAGGGCATGGGCACGCCCCCGGCAGCAAGGATGGCCTTCCCGATGGCCGACTCACCCGGAGCGAACGGAACAGGCAGCGTAGGACCATGCTGGGTCACCACAAGGGTGATGTCGGTATCAGACCATTGCACGCCTGTAGGCTCCAAAACTTTGGTGGTCACGGACAGACTTCCACCGAGGGCACGGGGGCCGCCAGCCTTGCCCTTCAATGTGGCGTCGACAAAGAGGATCTCCGCGCCGTCGAAGTTCATGGTGCCGCCATCGCTGTCCACGCGCGTTGGCACTCCGAGACTTTGGAAGAGCGGAGAATTGATACCGCTGGTGGCTGGCACCATAGGAAGTACCAGCGGGCCGTTTTTGTAGTAGTTGAGCCCGAGCTGCGAGGGATGGAAATCCAACACACCGCTCGTCCCGGAGACATCCAGCACAGCGCCGGCGGCAGCCACGATGTTGCCACCGACCGTGATAGTGCCACCCGGAAGCACGCTGCCAGTGGTGCGCCCAAACTGATCCGGCGTGTAAAGGACTTTGCCTTTGGTGGAAAGCAGGCTGCCCGGGGCGAGATAGACCGTCACGAACGCATCCGTCGCTGCCTCGCTTGGAATGGACACGGGGTACTGGCTCTCACCAGTCACTTTGATCGTGCCCCCAGGTGCTTCGATGGAACCGAACACCGCCACAGTACCGCCTGTCAGGGACACGGAACCCAGTGCGTCCGTCTTGATGGACGCTCCACTGCCGAATACGAGATTGCCCACCGAAAGGATGATCTTCGAATTGAGAGAATCTCTCAATGTCGGCGCATTCAGCGAGATGCTCACCGGCGAACGCAGGCCTTCTGGCTTCAGTACCGTGATGAATTGGGCATCATGCGAGTCTGAAGGATTGAGCACTGCTACCTGGCTAAGCGCCACTGGTTCGATCTTGGTGCCCGGTGCCACATAAACGGGCGGGATGTCCTCACCATCGTCGCCAAGAATTCCTGTGAGACTGAATTTGACAAAGCCACCCTGACTGAAGAACTCAGGCTGGAACAGCAAGGTATCCTCATGCAGTGCCCTGCCGCCGATCTGGATCAGCAGTGCCTGAATGGAGAGCGAACCGCCGGTTGCCCCGGAGTATCCCCTCAGCTCGGAGCCCAAGGTGAGCTTGCCGCCAACGACGGAGAGCAGCCCCGGATCCTGGCCCGTCTTGATGACAATGCTACCGGCATTGCCATACGTTCGCGTGCCCGTGCTGCTCACAGCGAGACCGCCGGAAACATCGATCACACTTCCGCTGGAGAGTTCAGCTGCATAGGCGGTGATGTTTACCGTGCCGCCATTTGTCACCAGTGGTTTGGAGAGCGGTGCGGAAGCGCTGAGGCGGTCGTCGACAATCAGTCCCGCAGTGTCCAGCACTGCCGATGGTCCGAGGGTCACCTGCCCGCGGTCTGGATTTGGCGGGGGAGAAGTCTGCGGGAGCGGGTCCTGGAATTGCAAGCCCTGCCTCACCGAGGGAGAAATGTTGTACGCCAGCAGGGAGACGAGGCCGCCCGGCGCGGTGACAGAGCCATTCACGATCACGTTTGCTCCGGTGATCTTCAGCGAGCCCTTGGCCGGGGCAACTATGTCCACGCCCGCAGGTATGGTGACATCTCCATCTGGGTTCTCCACTGTAAGACTGGCAAAACCTCCTGTGGTAAAGATTGAAGGCGAGACAAGGAATCGAGCAACGCGATCCGCAGGCAGGGGCAGCGGATTGCCAGAGGCATCCAGGCCAAAAGCGCCCACAGGAGTTTGTTCGGTGTTCTCCTGGAACGTAATGGCGGGGGGAGTGGGCGACTGAAAAGGATAGTTTTCCAGCACGCTGACCTTTTGGCTCTTGAAAGCGAAGGTGAGTTCGCTGCCCTGCGGCAACACCTCACGCTGGCGCGGACCTGCCACCGTGGCGCCACGCAGCACCCCATCCACCGCCATGGCGGATGCGGCCATCGCGAGGCTGCCACCATTACCCCCTTGGACGTAGGGCTGCTCATAGTGCTCGCCTGACATCCAGGGAATCCGATACGTGTTGGTGATGCCCCAGCGCGCGTGCACTTCGGAGAAGAGCCCGGTGAAGATGCCGTCGTAAACAATGTCGGGCGTGGCGTCCGCGATTTCCATGAGGTAGCCCGCATGCATCACACGCGTGGTCTTCACTGTACCACCTTGGTAGTTGATGAACCCGCCCGAGACATCGATCACCGCGCCGTTCTGCACCACCACGGACCCGCCGGCATTCAAACTGACCGAGCCGCCTGCGATCGTAAGCTCTCCCACCGTGCGCTGGATCAAGCCAAGGTAGCCGCTGAGGTCTGCAAGCGGGGTGCCATACCAGGTGCGGCCGTTGTACACGCCAGTCTGGCGCAGGTCGACCGTGATATCAGGATTGTCCTGCCCCAACTGGCGGAAGATACTGCTCCTCTGCAACGGTGAACCGGCGAGCTCGGCGCCACGCAACTCCACCGTGAGAATGTGCTGTGCGAGTGGTGCGCTGATGTCCGTGGAACCGGCGACATTGATCATGGCGCCGCGATCCAGATAGATCTGGCCACCAAAATACACGAATGGGTTGGTCGCGGATGTTTGGCCCTGGGTGAAGTCCCAAACACCGGCACTGATGGCCACAAGGGCGTTCGGCGCATGGATAGAGGATCCTGAAGCCAGATGAACCACCTTGCCGCGAATGTTCACTTGGGAGCGTAATGCCAGTTGAGTGCCAACCACCGCTTCCGCGCTCGACCACTCAGGGAGGATGCTCACCAGACTGCCGGAGCCCATCTCCACCACACCGGTAGAGCGCCTGAGAAACGGTGCGATATTCGGATTGGTGATGGGATTGTAGGCCGTGTTGCTGATCGCCTCGTAGCTCGCATCGAAATCAACACGTCCGTTCAGCGAAACAGACGTGGAGCTTTCAATCGCGCCGTAGTGCCGGATAGTCTTGCCCGCGAGAGTCACATTCGCACGGGGAGCTTCAATGAGCCCCGTATTCGTGACGGTCCCAGCGTATTCTGGCATCGTCGATTGCGGATCGGGATCCTTCACGGCACCCACAAACGTGTCCAGGCCACGCAGGCTGGGATCGCTGCTGCGGTGGGCGTCAAAGCCAACCTGCAAACCCGCCGCAAGGATCGTCTGACCGTCCGGCGTGGAGATGGTGCCGGCATTGTTCACGTTGGCACCGACAAGCACCACCCGGCCACCGACGTTCGCAGCGGTGGTGGGCGCGACGATCTGCGCACCTGACTGCACGGTCACATCTCCGATCTTGCCATTGGCGGGAAGTGGTGGCGGGGTGAAGCCCTCCGTCGGCCCCTTCGTTCCAGCCGCCTGGGCGAATGCGGAGAAGAGGAAGTGCGCATCCGGATTGTTAAGCAGACCACGCGTGATCAACGTGTTCTTCGTGGGATCAGCGATCAGTCGGCCATTGCTGTCGTAGGTGCCATTGATGGGCAGGGAAGAGGCAACGAGCACATGTGTATTCACCTGGCTGGTACCACCGAAGATGATGCCGTTCTGGTTGATGATGTACACCTGGCCGGGTGCCGTGATGGAACCGAGGATCTGTGAAGGCGAACCTGAGGGGTCGTTGACCTTGTTGAACGCGATCCATTTTCCGACGTCCGCGCCGCCCGCACTTTGATCGAAATGCAGGTTGGTGTCGCGACCGACATTGAAGGTGCGCCAGTTGAGCAGGGCTTGGGATTCGGTTTGCTTCACCGTCACGCGCACCTTGCCACCGCTGCTCGACTGCGTGGGAAGATTCGCGCCGGACCATCCGCCACCCGGCTCCACTTGAAGGCCGCCCACGGCAAGTCCGTTCGGCACATCCGGCAGCATCAAGCCGGGATGACTGGGATCCGGTCCGAGATTGTTGGCGCCTCTTGCTGCAGCGGCAGCCCGGGCTGCGGCCTGCATGGCCTTCGCGGCATTGAGCGCCTGTGTTGTGCGGGAAAGGGCATCCTTCGCATTCGCGCGCGCCTGCGCAGCAGCGGTGGCGGTCGCTTGATCACCGGCATCCGCACGCCTGGCATTGGGCTTCGCCGCGCCACCCCGCAGAATGTCACCGCCATGCACCGTGGCGGCCGTCCCCACGATGAGAATCGCGCAAGCTACGGTGCTCCCTAGCGCTAGGCGCCCCGCAGGACGCCGCACACCTGCAGAATTCAGGGTTTCCGAGTGACGCATGTGGGCGGGTGAGTCGGCTACTTTTTCGTGGGGGGATTGGCCAGTTGCGAAACCGCGACCTCATTGACGGCCACGGGGTTCTCACGGACGAGTTCGGCGAGATATGCCTGGGTATTGGCCCGTGCCTTTTCTGTGCGCATCTGGCTGATGAGCCGGGGCTTTACCTGATCGAGTGTCGGCGTGAAGCTTTCCCGGACATCGAGGACTTTCAAAATGTGCCAGCCGTCATCCAACCGCACGGGCTCGGAGATCGCATTGAGCGAGAGCGCGGGGAGACGTGCGAGAATGGCGGGCTGGATCTGATTTTCTGTGAGCCAGCCGATCTCTCCACCACGCGAGGCGCTGTTGGTTTCCTGGCTGTGAGCGGTCGCAATAGCTGCGAAGTCAGCACCTGGAGCAGTGAGCATCTTGCGCACTTCATCGAGCTTCTTCTCTGGCTCACCCGGCTTGGCATCCTTCGCATTCGCGATGAAGACCTGCGCGAGACGGTAGCTGCGCGGCACCAGAAGCGCCGGCTTGCTGATCTCATACGCGGCCGCAAGTTCTTCCTGGTTTGGAAACGTGTCGGGAACAGCGCAGGCGGATTGCAGATAGCTTTCCGAGATCGCTGTCTCCTTCATGCGCGCGACATACGCGGTGATCTCGGGACTCTGGTCCCACTTCTCCTTCGCAGCGCGTTCGAGCACGAGCTTCTGCACGAGGAGTGAGCGGACCATCTGCTGGAGCAGTGCCGGATCCTGCATCGCCGACTCACGTTCATATCTGGGCAGCGCTGCGAGTGAGGCGCGCACATCCTTGAGCTGTACTTGATGCGTGGCCACGCTTCCGAGCACCAGATCATCCGCGGGTGGTGCTGCCAAGAGGAAGTCGGCAGGCAACAGCACGAGCGTCAGGAGAAAGAGAGGCGTCTTCATGACTTTCCTTTCTGTGCGGATGCGGCAGGCTTCTCAGCAGGCTTTTCCGAAGGAGTCGCGGGCACGGGAGCCGATGCTGGCGCAGCGGAAGCAGCAGCCGCTGCGGCACTGGCGGACTTCTCCGCGTCTTCGGGCTTGATGCGGCCATCGGCCAGCTTGTCGGAATAGTCCTGGACGAGCGTTTCAAACTTCGCACGAGCGATGCCGGTGAAAGGTTCACGACGAACAATCGCAGTGCCCAGTCCGAATTTTTCATACCGCGTGAGCACCTCGAGACCGAGCTTGTAGAGTTCCTGGTTCTTCACCTGCTGATCCGCCACACGGCGTTCCAGCACGATCACCTTGGCAGCGGATTTCGCGCGCCGGCTTTCCGTTTGGTTCGCGACATCAGCGGCCTGCTTGTAGCCAGCCTTCCACTTTTCCAGGTTGGAACTGAGAGCCGCCAACTCCGTGGCCTGCGTGCCGATCCTGGCTTCTTGCTCCTTCGCAACACGGGTGGCATTTGCCTTGTCGGCATCCGCTTGTTTGGTCAGGGAGGTGATCCTGGCGTTGAGTTCCACGATCTTATTCTCTGCCTCCACAAGCTTGGCCTGGGAGGCAGCGTTCTCGGCTTGTGCCGTTTGCAATTGGATCATGGTGTTGCGCAGGGCATCACGCATGCGTCCCATGGTGGCCTCGATGGCCTTCATATCCTGTTGAGCAGGGAGTGATCCCGTGATGAGCAGCAACGGCACAATCACGAGCAGAAGTCGGCGGTGCGGCGTTTTCATGCTTAGAATTTTGCGGAAAGGTCGAAGAGCACGACGTCACTCTTGAGCGGCGGACCGGCGATCTGCGTGGCGCCCATCCAGCGCAGGCTGACGCTGACACGAGACGAAAGCGCGACAGCGGCGCCAAGCGTGTAGCCCTTCACATTGGTACCGCCGACGGCGAAGTCAGAATCGGTGAACGCATCCACCACGGCATCCGACTCCACGTAGCGATAACCAACGCTGAGATTCCAGTCACCGGCTTCCTGGAACACCGCGTTGCCGACGATGAGGCCGACGTTCCACGCGGTGTCTCCGCCTTCGAACTCGCCGACACCGGTGGGAATGCCCGAGTCATCCACGGGCACCGCACCGCGATTGTTCACCGCGACTTCATTGATGGACTCGCCATTGAAGTCCATGTTCTTCGCGTACTCGCCCAGAAGAGAAACCTGGAAGGGCTCGAAGTGATTGAAGTCAAGCCGTGCGGAGTACGCAGCAACCTTGAACGGTGTGGCCAGACCGAAGTACTGGAACTGCTTGCTGGTGCCGAAGTCGTTGAGCGCGCTCGGGATGATGTCGCGAATCGGGCGGTACGTATTGCCCTTCTGCGCATACGAGGGACGGGTGTTATCCGAGTCGCTGGCGTCGGAAGTCGTCAGCGGGATATAAGGAGTAGAGAGGCGACCTTCGACAGAATTGAAGTCATAATAGGCGGCCGCCACCTTCGCAGCGAAGTCCTTGTCATGCTTGAACTCAATGCCGACCTGCGCGGCATAGAGCCACTTGTCCTCGCTCTCAAACTTCGCGGGTTGGTTCGACGAGAAGTTGAAGTCGGTATTGAAGATGGGGAACGCGCCTCCGTTCGCAAAGACCGAGAGACTCTCGGTGATCGGCACTTTGAGCTGCGCGGCCACACCGTCAAATCCGACGTCTTCATCCCAGAGGATCTGGCTGGTGGTGAAGAAGGGATTGTCAAAGCGGCCAAAGAGGAAGGCGATGCTCCAGTCATGCCCGCCGCCGTATTCGTACTTCAAGAACCCGCGGTCGAGCCAGAGGGAGTACTTGCTGAAGTTGCCACCGGATCCGCCCAACGTTTGATTGGTGGAAACAGGGCTGTTGCTCTCGCCAGTGGCGATGCGGATGCCGCCGGAGAATCCTTCTTCCAGATTCACGTCCACACCAAGACGGGCGCGCAGACGCAGACGCTGGCGTTCCTGATCCACGTTTTGCTGGGGAGAGAAGACAGTGCCGGCCACATCGAAGGGTGAACCGGTGTTGATGGCGTTGAAGTTCGGGAAGGAACCGGTGTTGTCGTTGCCATCCGGGAAGAAGACGCCTTCATAACGCAGACGCACATCGCCGAAGAACTTAAACCGTGTGGCCCAATCCGGCATGGTGCGAGGTGCGGCCCAGCCTTCGTCACGCGCCTGGGAGAGCACCATGTCCTTAAGCTGCTCGCGGATCTCGACCTTCACGTTCTCCGGCACATACGTGACGCGCACGGTGTCGCCATCCACGGCCATGGCATCGGCTTCGGCTTCCTTCGCCTTGGCCGCTTCGGCATCGGCTTCCGCCTGGGTGATCAACTCCTGCGCTTCCGCATGGGTGAGGATGCCCTTTTGCACCAGGCGGTTGATCAGATTGATGGTGACATTTTGCGAGGGGCCCGCAGGGGCGGAACGTGGCGCCGCAAGGGGTTCCGGCACAGGCTCGGGATCAGCGCCCGGAGCATTCAAAGCCAATGGCTGTGCCGTGTCGAACAACAGGGCGGAATGGTCATCAGGCGTGGGAGCAGCAGCGGCCTCCGTTGCGCTGGCAGGCGCGGGAGCAGGTGCTGTTGTCGTTGTTGCCGCACGCGCCGGCGTCGTAGCAGGAGCGGCGCTCTCTTTCTTTGCCGCCGTCGGGCCTACGGAGCCGGCAGGAGACGTGGCATTGGCGGCGACCAGAACATCGCTCCCGTGTTTCACCGGCAAAGCGGTACGCACTCTTTCCTGCGCCACGATACCGGAAGCCCGGGTGGCAAGCAGGCCTGCGATCAGGACTGGGAGATGTTTGCGAAGGAACTTTGTAACGACAACAAGCATGATGAAACTTGGGGGAGTGGGGCAGCAGGGCTAGCCTGGGCGGCGCGCGCTGAGACGCAGAACGATTGGCATGGGCATGTCTGCCGGAGGCGGCTGCTGCAAACGCAGCCCGGTGAGAACTTCGTCACGGATGGCGCGATCCAGCTCCGCGTCGCCGCTGCTGCCGGCAATCGTCGCGCGCGTCACCAATCCATTGGCATCCGCCCAGATGCGCACCTGCACACTCATGCTGGCGCTCTTCGTGCGGGAGTTTTGCCGCATGGCCTCGGCGATGCGGCTCTGCACCTGTGAGGCATACCAGCCATACTTGCTGCCGCCGCGACCACGACCCAGACCACCGGCTCCGCCGATGCCACCACCACCACCACGGCCGGACGCCAGTCCAAAACCATCCGGCGGACCGCTGCCTTGAACATTCGTACCCAGCGCTGCGGGCGGAGGTTCATCCATCTTCGCAGGTGCGGGCTCGGGCTCCGGTTCATTCACCGGAGTCTGTTCCACCATCTTCTCCTCAGGCTCTTCCTTCGGCTGCTGAATCTTCGGCGGCGGAGGCGGGGGTGGGGGAGGTGGGGGTGGAGGCGGAGGCAGCGCGATGCTAAACATGCGCTCCTTGGGCGCCGGCTTGGAAGCCTCCTTCGGGCCACCCGTCTGCAAGGCGAAGTAGGCTCCACAGCCAGCGACGACGATGCCGATGATGAGCTTGATCTTGTGTTTGGCGAAGAAGCCGTCCTCTTTCTCATCCTCGACCGGTGCCCGCTTAATAGGTGCATGCGCAGGCCTCGGCGCTTTCTCCGCAGGCTTGGCCTCGGAGCGCACGTCATGCTCGACCGGGCGACGCTTTTCATGGCCGTCGCGCCGTACTTCGAGAATGTCAGGGCCGTCACTCATGAGGCAGAATCGGGAATGGATGCCTCACTTCGGAGCCTGGGTGGCGAGACCTATCTGGCTGATGCCGGAGCGACCGAGAACATCCAGGACGTTCATGATCATCTGGTACTGCGTCTGGCTGTCGCCGCGTACCACCACAGGAAACTCGGGAGTCTTCGCCTTGATCGCTGCGAGCTTCTGCTCCAGCTCCTCCAGAGACACCGGCACGGTATTCAGGAACACCTTGCCTTCGTTATTCACCGTGATGGCCTGGCTCTTGGGTGCATCCATCTTGGAAGCCGAGCTCGCCTTGGGAAGATTCACCTTGGTGCCCTGCACGCCGGCAGTCGTCATGATGATGAAGATCAGAAGCAACACCAGGTAGAGGTCCACCATGGGTGTGACGTTGATGTCATCATAGGATTTGCCGGAGTCAGCTTGCATGGTGGTAGCGGCTTGACTTAGTCCTTGAACACCTCGGCGATTTTCGCCACGAACTCGTCAATGAAGACCGTCATGTCGCTGATGGCGTCCTTGATACGGGTGCTGATGTAGCTGTAGGCAAAGAGGCACGGAATGGCGACCGCCAGACCCGCCACCGTGGCCAGAAGCGCACCGGCAATACCGGGGGCGATGGAGTTCACCTCCACTTCGCCGGACTTCGCGATCACCGCGAAGGTGATCATCACCCCGATCACCGTACCGAGCAGTCCCAGGTACGGACCGCCGGCAATGCCGATGGTGAGGAACACCAGATGCGAATTCAGCTTTTGCGTTTCACGCACCAAGCCGCCATCCAGCGTGGCACGAATGGCCTGCACGGAACGTCCGGAGAGTGAAACGTAACCATCCTCCGCCTTGGAAATACGGTGCTGGATTTCCGCGGAGCCAATCTTGTAGATATGATACAGCGGCGACTGGTTCAGCACCTTCTGCACCTTCTTGCTGGCCTGCCCACCCATGCTGTTCACATGCTCCTGATCGCTGTGGTCGAGCGAACTCAAGTCTCCGGCCAGACCCTCCCACTTCTCCATGAAGGCCTTCGTGGCCTTGCTGATCTTGCTCAGGTACATGAGCTTCGCGATGCAAACGAAGCCGCCAATCAGGGCGAGCCCGCCGCAGAGGTAAATCACGACCCAGCCGTCCAGCGTGAGATCCTTGGAAATGTCTTTCAGCAACGAGAGGTGCTTCGCGAGTTCATTCTCATGGTGCCCGCCACCTTCGGCCGCACTCTCATCCGCGCCTTCGGTGAGCAGCTTGGCCGCCTTGTCACCACCCGCCTGGGACATGGCGGCGAACTTCACAAACCCCGCCGACCGCGCCACCTTGGAGAGCTGCATCTCATCCAGTTCGCCAACAAAGCCGGCGGCTCCGCCGGACGCGCCCGGATCCTTGCCGATGACACACGGACCATTGAACGCAGGCAGGCCCGTGTTCACCGTGCCATAGCTGGCGCCATCCACATACAGGGTGATCTGCGCATTCGTGGCAACCACCGCGAAGTGCTTCCAAGCATTAGGAGCCAGCGGTTCGCCGGGAGCGCTGCGCTGAGTTGCCCCACCGGACGTCACCTCCACATACGGGATGCCATTATCCGCACCGATGACAAAACTGTTGGCGCCTTCGCGACGGCTGAAGATGGCAGCATTGGATCCCGGCACGGACTGCTTCACCCAGGCTGTCCAGGTCATCGGCGCGCCTTGAGCCCAGTTGAGGGAGGCACCTGCTGGTGCGTTGATGGTATTCTGTCCGGTAAGGCGAAGGCCGCCAGCAATCTGCGCGCCAGTCACGGATACACCTGCTTGATCCGCACTGTTGCCGCCGGCAGAGAAGTCCTTCGGCGCGGCGTTATTCTCCGAGAAGTGATACACCAGCGTGGTGTCCGCATCATAGGTGCCTTTGGAATCGTCCGCGCGTTCGGCATCCGCATTGCCATAATACAACCAGAAGGATAATTGGGCATCGGGTTTGGCGTCAGGCACCTTTACCCACACGAAGGCTTCATTCAGAAGCGAGTCATAGCGCTCGATGTGATGGGCATATTCAGTCTTCCCATCTTCCGAGATGATGCGGATATCTCCGCCGTCTTCCTTGGCCAGGCCGAACTGGAAGTTTCCATCATGCAGACGGAGCAGCACGGAAGTGGTGCCGATCGGGTCGGTGATGGCACCTCCCTTGGCACTGGTATCGAGCGTGATCTTCTTCCTCACGGCCCATTCCGGTTTCCACCAATTCCCCTCTGCTCGCACGCCGTCCGTGACGAAAAGGACGCATAGGAGCAGGCCGATACTTAGAAAGTTGCTGAGTCTGGGAGTCTGCACAAACGGGCTTCTTGTGAACGGTGAGAGTTCGAAAAATGGTGCCGAGGAACTACCCTCTTAAAGCTTTGTTGCCAGACGGTGAGTGCGACGATTTCGTAACACGCATGTGATGGCGGCACCCATGGCGCCAGCTAGTGATGGGCTCCATTGATGCCCAGCCCCGGAAACTTCACCCAGTTGCATAATCCGCGGCAGCGGCGACGGCGGGTTCACCGCAGTCAAAGGATGCGGTCCTGCGCCCTGCCATTCTGGCCGTGTCTTTTCGCCTTCTTGCTGAGCTTTGCGTCAATGATGTTTTGCCAGGCCGTGCCGAATCAGGGTCCTGATACCCATGCCAAAAAAGAATTCACCAACAGCCTGGGGATGAAGCTGGTGGGGCTGCCACACACTCCGGTGGTCATCTCCATCTGGGAGACACGCGTGGCCGACTGGGAGACCTACCTCAAGCACGAGGGCACGACCTGGACGCACAAGCCGCCTTTCACCCAGACCTTGGAGGATCCAGTCGTGAACATCACGCTTCCTGAAGCCATGGAATTTTGTAACTGGCTCACGACCCTCGAACGCAAGTCCGGGAAGATCAGTGAACGCCAGTCCTACCGGCTCCCCACCAAACTGGAGTGGGACGCGGCGGCGGGCATCACAGCGGACGGCAATCAATCGAATGCGTCCTTCCCTTGGGGGGACACATGGCCGCCCATGCGCCAGTCAGGCAATTATTATGCCCGTCGTATCACCGGAGGCCGCGACGACGGTTTCGAGTTCACTGCCCCTGTAGGCCAATTTTTTCCCTCACGCTCCGGCTGTTATGATCTGGGAGGAAACGCTTCAGAGTGGACCGCCGACGCGGATCCCGAGGGCACCCTGACCAGCGCCCTGCGCGGAGGATCGTGGATGTACTGGCGCCGCGAATGCCTGGAGTCGCAATACGTGTACTCCGCGCCCGGCACCACCCGCTCGCCGGGCATCGGATTTCGCGTCGTGCTGGAAGACGGGGCCGAGACCGCACGACTGGCGCGCGATCGCCAGAGTTCCGCTGCCAAGCTGATGGAGAAACCTGCAGTGGACCAGAAGGAGGTCGACGAGATGAAGCGCAAGCTGATGGAGAAACGTCGCCAGCAGGAAGAGCGCAGCAGTGCGACCCCACGTTCCTCATCCCCATCTCCTGCCCAAGAAGCCCCTGCCACCAAATGAGCACTCCGGAGTCCCCGACATCCTCTGCTCCGCGGGTGCAGTCCCCGAAGGAGAAATCATCCAAGTCACGCGGGAAACGCAAGATAGGGTGGATCGTAGCCGGAGTCATTCTCGTGCTCGCCATGGGAGTCGGCGCTTATTTTGCCGTCCCCAAGGCAAAAGAAATCTGGCGTACCAAGAAAGCCAGGGAGCTCTCGGCCAAAGGCGAGGAACTCATGAAGGCCGGACAGCCTGAGGAGGCCTTTCGCTACCTCGCCGAGGCCGTGCAAAAGATGCCCAAAGATCCGATGGTGATGCGGCAGATGGCGAAGTGCCTGGATGAATTGCCCGGCGCAGAGATGAACGCCATCCGCTGCTGGAATGAACTGCACCTGATGGGCGGCGCCACCTGGGAGGACTCCGTGGCCATGGGACAGGCTGCGCTGCGCAGCAACAACCTCAGCCGTGCCCGTGAGATCGAAGCCGCCCTTCCGAAGGCCATCTACGGCCAGCGCAGGGTGCGCGAATTCCGCGCCGCCGTGCTGGGCAAGGCGGGAAAGGTCGATGAAGCCAGACAGCAGATGCGCGAAATCTGGCTCGAACATCGCGACGATCCCGAGTGCCGGGTGAAGCTGGCCACGCTCGACATCAAATCCAATGACAAAGCCCTGCAGGAAGCTGCGGCGGCCACCTTGTGGGAAGCAGCGCGCGCAGGCGGCAAGATGTCCTCGCTCGCCATGAGTTCCCTCTCAGACGCCAGCATCTTTGACTCCACCAAGCTGACCGAACTCGCCCTGCTCGCCAGAAACTCGCCCCTTTTGAAAGATGATCAGCGCTACTACATCTTCGACAATTGTGTGGCGAAGGCCCCGGATATTCTTCCCACCGTGATTGGCCTGGCGAGGGAGATCACCACGCTGAGCCGGACAGGATCGCGTGAGCGTTTCTACCAGTGGGTCTCCGCGCAAAACCAGCCGGATTTGATCCTCACGGAGATTCCCGAATCCGAAGCGATGAATTCGCGCGGCCTCTTCCTCGCTCGCGCGGACTCGCTGATGCGCAAGGGCATGTGGGCGGAGCTCCGACGCATGCTCGACGGTCGCATGCCGCCGACCTCCAGAGTGGACCTCGAGTTGCTGCGAGCCTTCCTCGCACGGGCTGAAAACAAACCCGACGAGATGCGCACCCATCTCAAGGGCTCCATCCTCTTTGCCTCGGGCGCCACCCGGGCCTCTTCCCTGGCCCAGGTGGGCGCTGGCGCAGAGGTCCTGGGGCAGCCGGAAATCGCCCTCATCGCCTACGGAGAACTGGCGAGGATGAACACTCCGATCAAGCTGCAGACCTACAAGAGGATCTACCAGCTCAGTGAGCAAGTCCACGACGCCGCAAGCATGCTGAGAGCTGCCAATGCGCTCCTGGAGCTCGAGCCGGCCCTGATTGCCTACTCCGACAAGCTGGACTACCTGCGGCTCATCACCGGTATCCAATTGGACGAGGCCGTGCATGACGCCTTCTACGGGGATGACAGCAGGAGCGATGACCAGGCGATGTTGCGCCTCTCCAAAGCACTTGCGGCATCCCTCGCTGGTGACCACGAACGCTTCAAAGAACAGCTCGATGCCGCACATACCCTGATGAGCAAACTCGCTCCTGGTCCTCAGGCCGTTCTCGCCGGTCTTCTCTGGCAGGCGGGCAGGCAGGAAGCTGCCACCGCCATTGCGCAGAGTCTCTCGGGCAACAAGATTCTCGATGAAGAGCGCTGGTTCCTGGAACCCATTCAAGAGCACCAACTGCTGCAGAAGTAGGCAGAGCGCGCAAGGCAGCTCTGGCCCTGAAGCACCCGCATTGACGATGCTGCTATTGCTCGACGCGCTGATAGTAACCGTTTCGTCACATAGGCGCCGTTGCCGGGCCTCATGGCTCAACTCTAGGCTAGTCCATCCATGAACCCCGCCAGCTCACCCGCTCCACTCCAGTCTTTTGAATCCGTAGTCGCCGATGCCCTTTCACGAAGAGATTTTGTGCGGATGGGTTTGGGCAGTCTCGCCGTGGGCTTTTTCGCCGGAAGTGCCTCCGCTGAGGAAGCAGCCACGACTTCGCTCTTCGGATTTCAAGGAGTGCCCATCAGTTCGAACGATGAAGTGAAAGTCCCGCAGAACTACACGCCGAAAGTCCTCTATGCCTGGGGAGATCCGGTGGATGGCCAGGGGCCTGCGTTCCAGCCAGACGCCTCCAATTCCGCAGACGACCAAATGAAGCAAGCCGGCATGGGACACGACGGGATGCAGTGGTTCCCCTGGCCCGGTGATGACGCGGATCGATCCGACCGCGGTCTGCTGGTGATGAATCACGAGTACACGGATCAAGGCCTCCTGTTCAAAGATGGCGTGGAGCCCATGACCGAGGAGAAGGTCCGCAAATCCCAAGCCGCCCACGGAGTCTCCGTCATCGCAGTGGAGAAAAAAGATGGGGAGTGGAAAGTGGTGCCCTCCAAGTGGTCCCGCCGCGTCACTGCTCGCACGCCGATGAAACTCACCGGCCCTGCAGCCGGCTGCAAGCATGTGCAAACCAAGGCCGATCCCAAAGGCCAGGAAGTGCTGGGCACCTTCAACAACTGCGCCAGCGGCAAGACCCCGTGGGGCACCTACCTCGCCTGCGAGGAAAACGTTCACGGCTACTTCGGCTCTGACGCGGCCGACTTCAAACCCGGCGACGACCTGAAGCGCTACGGATTCAGCGCCACTGGCGCAGCCTTCGAGACCACCTCGCTCTACCACTGGTGGAAGCATGACAAACGCTTCGACCTCCAGGAAGATCCGAATGAGCCCAACCGATTTGGATTCGTAGTGGAGATCGATCCCACCAATCCCGACTCTGTTCCTCGCAAGCACACCGCGCTCGGCAGAATCAAGCACGAGAACGCTGCGGTGACCCTGAGCAAGGACAAGCGCGCGGTCGTCTACATGGGTGACGATGAGAAAAACGAATTCATCTACAAGTTCGTCAGCGCTGGCACCTACGATCCGGCGAATCGCGAGTCCAATCTCGATCTGCTGACGAAGGGCACCCTTTATGTGGCGAAGTTCAATGGCGACTTCACCGGCAAGTGGATTCCGCTCGTTCATGGACAGCCGGGCCTGACCAAGGCAGACAAGTTTGAGGATCAACACGACATCTCCGTGCGCACGCGTCAGGCGGCGGATGCCGTGGGCGCCACCATGATGGACCGCCCGGAGTGGGTCGCCATTCATCCGAAATCCGGCAAGGTGTTTGTCACCCTGACGAACAACAGTTCCCGCGGCGAAGGGTCTTCAAAAATCGACGAGGCGAACCCGCGCACGAAGAATTCCTTCGGCCACATCATCAATTGGGAAGAAACGGGAGGTGATGCCGCAGCAGACACTTTCCACTGGAGCATCTTCCTCCTGGCAGGCGATCCTTCCATCCCACCTGTAAACGAGAAGGAACCGAAGGTGAACATCAAGGGGGACATCTTCGGCAGCCCGGACGGCCTCACCTTCGATCCGCGCGGCATTCTCTGGATCCAGACCGATGTCTCCTCATCCAAGCTGGGTCAGAAGGACTACAAGAACCTTGGCAACAACATGATGCTGGCCGCGGATCCCGAGACCGGCCTCGTGCGCCGTTTCCTCACCGGACCCAAAGGATGCGAGATCACCGGCCTAGCCTTCACGCCGGATCTCAAGACCATGTTCGTGAACATCCAGCACCCGGGCGAGCGTCCCACAGAAAACGAACCCAGCCATCACGACGATCCCAAGGCCGTGAGCACCTGGCCCGACGGTCAGTCCGGCGGTCGCCCACGCCCCGCCACCGTGGTCATCACTCACAGCGACGGCAAGGTCATCGGCGCGTGATCAGGAGTCTTCTCACCCGAGGATCGCCTTGTTCACGTGACCTTCGTTCTGGTCAATGCGTTCAGGGCGTCCCTTGTGATGATAGATGAGCTGGGTGTGATCCACACCCAGCAGGTGTAGGATCGTGGAGTGCAGGTCATGCACGTGCATCTTGTCCTGCACGGCATAGAGCCCGAGCTCATCCGTGGCGCCAATGGTCTGGCCGCCTTTCACACCACCACCGGCCATCCACATGGTGAAGCCGTTGGGATTGTGATCGCGGCCTCCACCTTGTTCGCTCATGGGTGTGCGGCCAAATTCTCCGCCCCAGATCACGAGGGTCTCATCCAGCAGGCCACGTTGTTTCAGATCCGTGAGCAGGCCCGCAATGGGCCGATCCACCGCGCGGCAGAGCCTGCCATGATTTTCTTCCAGTTTGTTGTGGGAGTCCCACTTGCTGCCGGCACCGCTGTAGAGCTGCACAAACCGCACTCCATGCTCGACGAGGCGACGCGCGAGGAGACAGTTGCGTCCGTACACCGCGGTCTCCGGCGCATCCATGCCGTAGAGTTTCTTGGTGGCCTCCGACTCCTTGCTCAAGTCAACGGCCTGCGGTGCCTCTGACTGCATGGTGTAGGCCAGTTCATAAGCGCGGATGCGAGCCTCCAGCTCCGTGTTGTCCACGCGGGTGGTGTTGTAGTCGCGATTGAGTTCTGCCAGCAGATCCAGCTTGTCCCGCTGCTGCTTCGCACTCACGCCCTTGGGAGGAGTGAGGTATTTGATGGGCTGCGCGTCTGAGCCGAACTCCACGCCCTGATGCACGGCCGGCATGAAGCCGCTGCCCCAGTTTCGCACGCCGTTCACCACGGTGCCTTCGCTGTCCTTGATGACCACAAACCCCGGCAGGTCGTGATTCGCCGAGCCCAGGCCGTAATTCACCCAGGCGCCGAGAGAGGGACGGCCGCCGAAGATGGAGCCGGTATTCATCTGGCAGACGCCACCGGCATGATTGATGCCGTCCGAGACACAGGAGTTGATGACCGTGAGATCATCTGCGTGCTCGGCGACATTCTGGAACCAGTCCGAAACCCACAGCCCGCTCTGCCCATATTGCTTCCAGGTGCGGCGTGATTCCAACAGCGGGGCTCCGCTCTCACCCATGGCGAGCACGGGCTCCTTGAAGCTGGGCGGCAACTGCTGGCCAGCGAGTTGGTTGAGCAGTGGCTTTCTGTCGAAGGTGTCCAGGTGGCTGGGTCCGCCTTCCATGAAGCAGAAGATCACGCTCTTGGCGCGGCCGAAGTGTTGCGGGATACGTGTCAGGGCAGGACTCCCTGGACTGGCAGCTCCCAGCACAGGCTCCTTCATCAACGCGGCAAGAGCCACGGCGCCAAAGCCGCAGCCAGCACGGCGGAGGAACTGACGACGGGACGTGGGAATGTCGAAGTTGTTGCAGGGCATGGCAGGGGCTTAGTGAAGGTAGAGAAATTCGTTCGCGTTCAGCAGCACGTGGCAGAGGTCGGCGAGCGCCTGCTGGCGCGGGTCGGCCGACTCACCCTTGCGGTCCGCATCCGCCCACTTCAGCGGAGTCACCGGACCATTCTTGGCATTCCAGGCGGCGATGGCAGGCACGGCCCACTGATCCGCATCAGGGTTCAGCGCCGCTTCGGGAAGGTGTCCGCGTACCACGCGGGCGCTCTCAATGCGGCCATCCCACTGGTGAGAAGGCGCACGCTTCGCCACACCACCAATCACCAGATCGGAATCCCCCTTGCCCAGGCCTGAGCGCACGGCATGAGGCACCACCGAAGTGAGCTCGGGCGCATTTGGCTTGCCCACTTGCTTCACGCGGAAGGTGACGGTGTGGGTGGTGCACGAGACATCCACCGCCACATGGTACGTCACACCGAGTTCCAGTCTCAGGTCGGAGGCGATGGGCTCATACGCGAGGTTGCGATTCTCATCCTCACCCACGAGCTGGATGATAAGATTGCGTGGCTTGAACCGCGACTTCTCTCCCGTAACGCCGATGCTCCAGCCGAAGTCCTCCACGCCATCGTGCCCATTGTTCCAGCGGGAGGCAATGGTCCTCACGGAGGCTGCCGCATCGATGCTGTCGAGCTTCACGACTGCTTCCACGGTGAACTCATCTCCCTCCTTCTCATCCGTGCTGGCCACGAGTCTCTCTTGGGGAGTGTTCTCCTTGAACTGGCTCGCATTGGCCAGTTCCTCAGGTGTTGGCGCAGGGGGCACTTCCTGTTCAGACATGCGCTTGTCGATGAATCCTTCCGCCAGCCGAATCTCCTTGGCCGAAGGAGCACGTCCCAGGGCGTACTGCCACACGTCTTCAATGGAAGAGACACGGCTCGCCAGCTTCTTGGCGCGGGCCAATGTCCAGTCACCATTCACCATGAGCAGTGCCTGGGTGGGCGTGGTGGTGCTCTGGCGCTCCGAGGTGCTGGCGAAGCCCGCCGGCGCATCGAGGCTGCGCAGGAGTTCGGTTTGATTGTTGCGCTTCTTGATGGTGTAGATGGATCGGCGCAGGCCATTGCCATCTGTGGAGGGGCCGCCTCCCTGAAGGTCCAGCTCACCACTCGCAGCCAGCATCGCATCGCGGGCCTGCTCGGCATCCAGCCGGCGTGGGTTGAAGCGCCACAGGTACTTGTTCGCCGGGTCAATCTTCGCCGCCACATCCGGTACGGCGCGGTGGGCCGTCTGCTTGTACGTGGCGGAGAGCAGGATTTCCCGCTGCAGTTTCTTGAGGCTCCATCCTCCCTTGAGGAAGCGCTGCGTCAGGTAGTCCAGCAACTCGGGATGCGAGGGAACTTCCCCGAGCTTGCCGAAGTCATTGGGTGTGGCCACCAGCCCTCTGCCAAACAAGTAGTGCCACACACGATTCGTGATCACCCGGGTGGAGAGCTGGTTCTCCGGCCGGACAATCCAGTTCGCCAGCGCGGTCCTGCGGCCCGTGGAGTTTGCCATGGGCTGGATGGTCGGGACTTCCGGCTCGACGAGCGTGAGGAAGCCGGGCGGCACGTCCTTCTCACCCTTGCGCGTCTTCAGCAGATTCGGTGGCCCTTTTGCCGAAGCATCCGTCGCGACGAAGGCATCGACCAGCGGTGCAGGCTTGATGTCGTTGAACTTCTCCAGCTCCTTCACGAGTGCGAGATAGCGCTCCTTCTCCTCAGGCTTCTTGATGGACTTGAGTGCATCGAAACGCTCGCGTTCATAGGCCATCTGCCGCTCGCAGAAATAGGAGAACTGCCAGTCCTGCGGCTCGCGCTCTTCCGGCTTCTTGTCCACCATGGCGCGAATGTCCGCCTGGAAACGCTTGTAGGCGTTGTCGATGTTCTTCTGGATCATCGGCTCGATGATCGCATCGATCTGCGAGCGGATGTCTGCCGTGGCAGCCTCCCACTTCGCCAGCGCCTTGGCGTATTCTTCCTTCTGCGCGTCTGTCGCGAGCTTCATGTCATCGCGCCAGCGCACGGGGGAGAAGAAGGCACGGAGCCGGTAGTAGTCCTCCTGGAGGATGGGGTCGAACTTGTGGTCATGGCAGCGGGCACACCCCATACTGAGGCCGAGGAACAGTTCCCCGGCATTGTCCGTCATGTCGGTGAGGATGACTTCATACTGCCCACGCGCATCGCGCTGGTTGTACTCATAGATGGGCGCGCGAAGATAGGAGGTGGCGACGAGCACTTCTGGATTCTTCAGATCCATTTCATCTCCGGCGAGCTGCTCGCGCACGAACTGGTCATAGGGCTTGTCCGCGTTGAGGCTCTTGATGACATAGTCGCGGTACGTCCAGGCAGCGGGGCGCAAGGCATCTTGATTGTAACCGTCGCTTTCCGCATAGCGCGTGAGGTCCAGCCAATGCTGAGCCCAGCGCTCGCCGTAGCGGGGGCTGGCGAGCAATTCATCCACCAGCTTTTCATAAGCCTGGGGGTCCTTGCTGTTTACAAACGCATCCGCCTGCTCGCGTGTGGGTGGCAGGCCATGCAGGTTGAAGTAAAGACGGCGCACCAGCTCCTGTCGGCTTGCCTCGGGCGCTGGCGTAAGGCCCAGTTCCTCATGCTTCTTGGCAATGAACCGGTCGATGTCCGTCCGGGCCCACGTGCCTTTGACCACAGGCGGCTTGGGATTGGAAACTGGTTGGAAGGCCCAGTACTTCCGGTTCGCCTCGGTGAATCCGTACTTGTCCCGCGCCTCGGTCAGAGCCTCCGACTTCTCACTGTCCGGCCAAGGAGCGCCGAGCTTCACCCACTGTTCCAGCACGGCAATCTCCTTGTCCGTGAGCTTCTCCTTGGGCGGCATCTTCAGGTCCTCCACCTCATGGCGGACCACCTGAATCAGGAGGGATTTGCCAGGATTTCCCGGTACCAGGGCTGTGCCCGATTCCCCACCCGTGGTCAGGTATCCCAGGCTATCCACGCGCAGGCCACCCTTCTGCTTCTTCTCCGCATGGCATTCAAAGCACCGGCTCACCAGCACCGGCCGGACCTCATTCTCAAAGAACTTCAGGGCGGCACGCCGGGCGTCTGCCTCCCCATCGACGCCCGCAGCAAACGCGGAACCGGCGGTGAAGCAGAGAATCGGCAAAAGGAGTGACTTCATGGGGACGGTGCAAAATCAAGCGCGGTAGCTAGCCTGTACTCATATCCCCCAGTGAGATCGCGTTCTCTCAAAGGAGGATACGGGGTACGGGACCCAAAGGCGGCGGCTGGCGCTTTTCGGACAGCGACCCTCAACTTTTTAACATTTTCCGGGCATGGAATTCCATCCCCCGAATGGGGGGTCGGTGTGGCAACCATCCCGCTCCGCTTGGCGCCATCACCATGGGAAGTGACACCGGTTTGCACGTGCGTTAGCTTTTCCTGTGCTTTCGCTTCCGCCTCCGGCATCCGTTTCGTCACTCACGCCATTCGGGCGTCAGGCATGGTGCTGGCTGGTGGCACCGCTGCTGTGGAGCGGGTGGACTGTCGCTCTGCCGGGCGCGGACTCGACTCCGTCCACGCCGACTGCACCCGCACCCGTGGAGATGCTGGTGGACGGCAAGCCTTTCTCCACCTCTCAAGGCGGCAACCGCGTCCCCGCGCTCCCCAAGGCTGTCAGTTTCCGGCTTGGCAAATCTGCCCAGCAAGATCCAGAGGGATGCAGGCGCATGCGTTTCAAACTGGACGGAGTGGATGAAGACTGGCGCCAGATTGGAAGTGAGATGGGCCTCATGGTGCGGTTTGCCGACTCTGCAGGAGACCAGGTGTGGCAACGGCTCTTTCCCGTGGACGGCATCAGTGCGGGGTGGCGCGGCGAGGTAGAGTCCTCCACCTTCACCCCACGAAGTGAAACCGTGCGAGTGCCTCCCGGCGCTACATCGGTGACCGTCGCGATTTCCTCCTCCGGCCCACCCACGGCCATGGGGATCTACGCGGTACGAGCGCTGAAAGTCACGGGCGCTTCGCCCTCGGGCACGCACCTTGTCTATCAAACCAGCTCAGGCTCCAGCGTTGGAGAGCAGGCTTCCATCACGCAGGGCTGGGGACGCAGCGGCACCCGCCCCTCCATGGCCAAGGTGGTATCCGCGAGCGAGGGCGAGGCCTTCTGCATCCTGGATGACGATCCCGGCGCGCATGCGGAGTGGAATCTGCTGCGGGCCGGAGCGCCGCGCGTGGAGCCCGGCGAGATGCTCACCGTGGAATGGTCGGAGATGTATGACATCGGCATGGGCAATCGCTTCGATGTGAATTACGGCCACCTGAATCCCGGCACGTACACCTTCTGGAGTGAGGAATTGGATGCTACTGGCAAGTCACTCACGGCACCCCGTCAGCTTTTCTTCGTCGTGTTGCAGCCATTTTGGAAAAGCGCGTGGTTCTGGGTCGCCGTCTTGATCCTTGGCGGCCTGTTACTCTGGCTGGTGTGCCGCGCGGTCATCCGGCGGCGCATTCACCAGCATCTCGCACGCCTCGAACAGGAGCGCCTGGTGGAGCAGGAACGCCTGCGCATCGCGCGCGACTTGCATGATGATCTCGGAGCACGATTGACCCACATCTCTCTGATGAGTGGCCTCGCGGAGAATGAACCGCAGAGCGCTGCTTCACGGGAGAGCTTCCAGCGCATATCCGGCATGGCACGTGAACTGGTGACCGCGCTCTATCAAACCGTGTGGACGGTGAATCCCGAGCATGATCACCTGGAAGCGCTGGTGAACTATCTCTGCCAGCTGACGCAGACCTTCTGCGATACCGCTCAGATCCGCTGCCGCATTCACTCCTGTGAAGTGCCCGGTGAGCGCCCCGTCTCCAGCGAAGTGCGACACAATGTTACCCTGACTGTGAAGGAAGCGCTGCACAACGCCATCAAGCATGCCGCAGCGACGGAGATCACCGTGCGCATGGAGTTCACCGATCCGCGCCTCACCATCCTGGTCACCGATAATGGACGCGGTTTTGATTCCCAGACGGTGGCTCCAGGCAACGGGCTCGAGAACATGACCCGTCGCATGAAAACACTGGGCGGCACCGTTTCCTTCCAAAGCACACCTGGCGACGGCACCACCGTCCGATTCGAAGTCCCCATCCCCTCTGCGCCTTCCAGGCGAGCATTCTCTTCTCCCGCGACGTAAGCTGATGAAACAAAAGAAGACGGTCGTGATTGTCGAAGATGATCCAGGACTGCGCGAGCAACTCCTGCTGGTGCTCAAAAGCGCCCACGACATCGAGTGTTTGTACGCGGTGAACTCGGGCGAAGAAGCGGTGCGACTGATCCCCACCAATCCTCCCGACGTGGTGCTGATGGACATCCAGTTGCCCGGGATGTCCGGCATTGATTGCGTGGCTGTGCTCAAGAAAAGTCTGCCGGATCTGGAGTTCATCATGCTCACTGTCTATGAGGACGCGGAGCGCATCTTCCGCGCGCTCAAGGCGGGCGCGAGTGGCTATCTGGTGAAGTCGAGTGCGCCGGAGAAATTGTTCGAGGCGATACGGGATGTGCATTCCGGTGGTGCGCAGTTCTCGGCACACATTGCGCGAAGAGTGGTGCAGTACTTTCACGGCCCCGCGAAACCGGCACAGGAGACGGAAAAGCTCTCACCGCGCGAGAGCGAAGTGATCGAACTGCTGGCCTCAGGATATATCTACAAGGAGATTGCCGACAAGCTGGGCATTGGCACCGAAACGGTGCGCACCTATGTCAAAAACATCTGCGCCAAGCTGCGGGTGAAGAACCGCACCGAAGCGGTGGCGAAGCATTTTTCCTGAGCTCTAAAACGAGCAACTCGCCCTCACGCCCGCCTCCCCGCTTTCGGGGATACGGCAGAAGATGACGGCCTGACGGAATGCATCCAACTTTGTCGGCGAAGCCCGGAGCATCACTGTCTCACGGAAAGCCCCCCAAGTCGCGAGAAGGTGGTGCCCGGGCTTACTCCACCTCTGTTCCATCACTGTTCATCATCTCCGTGATCAAGCGCTCGTTGTTGAAGTCTGGTCTCCGTCTGGGTGCGCTCCTGCTGACCCTCTCCTTTACCTCCCACGCCTTGCTGGCGCAGAAGACGTCTCCTGCATCATCACCAGCGCCGACGGTGGCGAAGTCGAAGGATGCCACTTCAGTACTGGTGATTGGAGGACAGAACAATCACAACTGGGAGATCGGCAATGAGTTCCTGCTGACCTTGCTCAACGGCCAGCCGGGCTTTGTCGCGGAGGAATCCAACACTCCTGCGAAAGGGGCGCCCGCCTCGGAATGGGACGCGTGGGATCCGCAGTTCCAGAAGTACCAGTGCATCGTGCTCGACTACAACGGCGAGATGTGGCCGCAGCGGGTGAAGACGGCCTTCGAGAAATATGTGGCTGAAGGTGGCTCGGTGGCACTTGTCCACGCCGCCAACAACAGCTTCACCGGATGGACGGAATATGAAAAAATGGTGGGCCTGCTCTGGCGCCACACCATCTACGGAGCCAGTCTCTATCTTGAAGACGACGGTACCGTGGTGCGTGAGCCTGCTGGCAAAGGGCGCTCCTCCGGACATGGCAAGCAGTGGGACTGGCAGGTCACTGTGCGCAATGACAAACATCCAATCACCGCCGGCATGCCACGTTTGTGGAAGCATGTGAAGGATGAGCTCTATCACGGCCAGCGCGGCCCTGCGGAGAATGTGAACATCCTGCTCAGTGCCTTCGATGATACGAAGTATCAAGGCACCGGCAAGCATGAGCCGGTGCTCTGGTGGGTGCCTTATGGCAAAGGAAAGGTGGTGACCAATGTGATGGGTCACGTGGGCGAGAACTCAGGCCCACTGGCCTGTGTCGGGTTTCAGACCACGTTCCTACGCTCCATAGAGTGGCTCGTCACTGGCCAATGCAAGACCACCATCCCGGGGGATTTCCCCACGGACGATCGCACGAGTCGCCGCTTCCCCGGTGGTATTCCCAAGGAACCGATGCGGATGGATCTCACCACGAAGGAAGCGATGGATCGCATCCACGTGCCGGAGGGTTATCGCCTTGAGCTCGTCGCCGCTGAGCCCACCGTTGTGCATCCCGTGCTCTGCACGTGGGATGGTGATGGGCACATGTACGTCGCTGAGATGCGCACCTACATGCACGATGTGAAGGCCACGGGTGAAGACGAACCGCACTCACGCGTATCCCGACTCACCGATAGCAATGGCGATGGCATCCTGGATAAGACCACCATCTTTGCAGACAACCTCGTGCTGCCGCGCATGGTCCTGCCTTTGGATAACCGCGTCGTCATCGCTGAAACCTACACCGGGAAGTTCGTCACGTATCAGGACTCCAATGGCGATGGCATCGCGGACGAGAAGAAGGACTTCTACAACGGAGAGCCGACCAAGAACAACCTGGAGCACCAGGACACCGCTCTCCAGTGGGGCATCGACAACCACCTCTACAGCGGCAATCTCGCCCGCAGCTTCCGCGTCACTGGCAAGGGGATGAGCATGGAGCCTGTGCAAATCTTCGGCCGCACCTCGCAGTGGGGCCTGGCCATGGATGATCAAGGTCGCTTCTTCTGCTCTGCCGCAGGTGGTGAGAATCCCGCCTTCGGCTTCCAACAGATTCCCACCTACGGCAGCCTGAGCTTCCCGGATGAGACCGAACCGGGATTCGCGGAGACCTTCCCCGGAGTGCAAACGCTCGATACTCAAAGCGGGCTCAATCGCATTCACAACATCAAGGGCACGCTGAATCACTTCAGCGCCTGCTGCGGTCAATCCATCTACCGCGGCGATCGTCTGCCGAAGGAAATGCAGGGCGCCTACCTCCTGCCAGAGCCCGTGGGCCGCCTCATCCGCCGCGCGAAGGTGAACAATGTCGAAGGCAAGCGTGTTCTCTCCAACGCCACACCCGGCACCGAATTCATCACCTCTACGGACATGGCATTCCGTCCCGTGTGGACCGCGACTGGCCCTGATGGCTGCCTCTACATCGTGGACATGCACCATGGGGTGATTCAGGAGAGCGCCTGGGTACCACCGGGTGGTTATCTCCACGACACCATCACCAACGAAGGCTACGACAAGTATGTCGGCCACGGCCGCATCTACCGCCTGGTGCACAAGGATTTCAAGCCGGGCGCCCAACCACGCATGCTGCAGGAAACTCCCGCAGAACTGGTGAAACACCTCTCCCATGCCAATGGCTGGTGGCGCGACACCGCGCAAAAGCTCCTCGTGCTCAAGGGTGACAAGAGCGTGGTCCCGGCACTCACCGCACTCGTGCGCAAGGGCGAGGCGCCGCTTGGCCGCATGCACGCGCTGTGGACGCTGGATGGTCTCGGTGCCACGGATCGCCAACTGCTCATCGACGCCTTCCGCGACAAGGATGAACGTGTGCGTGCGGCTGCCATACGCATCAGTGAAACCTTCCTGCAAAAGACCGACACGGAAGTGATGGCCAAGATGGAGCCACTGCTCAAGGACCCATCGCCGGATGTGGTCGTGCAGGCGGTGAACTCTCTGCGCTACGTACCCAAGAAGGGTGGGCACACCGCCATCCAGGCCGCTGCCACGGCTCATCCCTGGAATGAAATCATCAGCGCCTCGGCGCGGCAGAGTCTGCAGTTCGACCCAGAAAAACCCAGTGGCATCTCGGTGAAAATCGATCCGGTGGGCATGGCGCTCATGCGCAAAGGGAGCGAGCACTACAACCAGCTCTGCTTCGCCTGCCATGGCGCCGATGGCAAAGGCGTGGTGACGTCAGACGGTCTGCACCTCGCTCCTCCACTCGCCAATTCACCGCGTGTAGTTGGCAGTCCGGACGCGCTCGTGCGCATCGTGCTGCATGGCCTCATGGGCGACGTCGATGGCAAAACCTATCCCGGTGCCATGGTGCCGATGAAAGCCAACGACGACCAGTGGGTCGCTGAAGTCGTGACCTATATCCGCAATAGCTTTGGCAACAACGCACCGACCATCATTCCTGACGAGGTGAAGACCATCCGCGCGGAGTCGGAACGGCTCCAGCCCTACACGCTGGCGGAGCTCGCGCCGTACCTCGCGGTGACGCGCGATGCCATGACTCAATGGGCCTTCAGCGCCTCGCTCAAAGAAAACGAAACGAAGCGCGCCTGGGATGGTGACGCGAAGTCCCGCTGGTCCACCGGCACGCCACAACGCCCGGGGCAGTGGTTCCAATTCGACATGCAGCAACCCCACCTGTTGACGCGCATCGCCCTCGATTCCCTGGCATCCAAGGATGATTACCCCCGTGGCTATGAAGTCCGTGTGAGTGATGATGGTGAGAAGTGGTCCGAGCCCATCGTCACCGGCAAAGGAGCCGCAATGACCACGATCAACTTCCCTCCAAAAACCGTGAGCCGCTTTGTGCGCATTACGCAAACCGGTTCCGACAAGGGCTGCTTCTGGTCCTTCAACGAGATGGCGGTGTATGGAAAGCCAGAAGGTGGTGTGACGGCGAAGTAACTCCAGCGCGCGTTGAACCTGCCTCAACGTTCTGCCGCAGGCCCAAGGATCGGGAACGCCTCGTTCCCGTCAGCGGGTTCCACGTCTGTTGACACCGCAGGCCCATCCGATACCCGCGTGTGTTAAATAGGCGCTTCGGCAGATCCAAGCCAAAGACCCTTTCACCATGGGAACGAGGCGTTCCCACTCCTTGGGCCTATGCCGTGCCCGAAGTGCATGGGGTCTCTTGCCGCATGCATCACTTCAAGCAACTCGTTGTCCTCGCACTACGGATTCGATGTTTGCACATCCAAGGCATGCGCTGATGCGGTGACTCGGAGGTCGCGGTAGATGCAGATATTCTACGCCTGCCCCGCAGCCTTGAACGCAGTAAGCGCCGCGGCGAGCTGCTGTCGGGTATGCTGATTTTTGATCGCCTCCATGGCATCACCGCAGAGCTGGTCGCAGCGCTCGTTGTCGCGGTTGCCGGCGTGACCTTTGACCCAGTGCCATTTCACCGTGTGCCGCGCGACGGCGGTGTCCAAAGCACGCCAGAGATCCGCGTTCTTGACCGGTTCCTTGCTGGCGGTCTTCCAGCCGTTCTTCTTCCACCCAAACAGCCACTTCGTGATGCCGTTGCGGACATACTGGGAATCGGTGTGCATTTCCACGGCGCAGGGCTTCTTCAAGAGGCTGAGCGCTTCAATCGCGGCGCGCAGCTCCATGCGATTGTTCGTCGTGGCCGGTTCACCACCGCTGATTTCCTTGCGCTGCTTGCAGGACTCCAGCACGGCGCCCCAGCCTCCCACGCCCGGATTGCCGAGGCAGCCACCGTCGGTGTGAATGATGACTTGAGGGAGACCCGGTTCCATCGTGATTCATATCAGGAGGAAAACAGTTCGCAAGGGTCAAGCCCACCTCAAGATCTCCGCGAAGCACGGACACGACTTCCGGTTTCACTCATTCTTGAGCTTCTCCGACTTCAGGATCTTCCACTCCTTCTTCTTCGGATCGAGCTTCAAGGTGAACCGGAACTTCGCCTCGACATCCACGATCTCAGGATCCTCGTCCTTGTCGTTTGCTTTGACGGGAACGGTCCTGATGGAGTGCGCATCCACCTCGACGGTGCTGGCATCAATCCAGCGTCGCGTGGTCACTTCATCATGGATGCGGCGCTGATAGACACCTGGTTTCAAACCCATCTCCTTGATCTGCGTGGCCTTCACCTGATTGAGAAATCCAAAAAGCATGTCCTCAGGCGAAGGCAGGCCAGTGATTTTCCCGTCCTTCAATTCACAAAGGTCTGTCGAGCAGTATCGCCCACCCGCACGATAGTTGAAAGCCACGTGCGCGGAATCCTTCGCCCAAACTACACGCACCGAATCCACGAATCCCTCCATGGAATCCAAGTGCGGACATTCGACGCGGCGCTCCGATGGCAATTCGAAAAGACCCGCTTTCGGTACCTCATCCTCCTTGAGCTTTTCGCGCTCCGCATCATTCGGCATGCGTATAAGCCACTTCCCATCGGGCGACTTGGTCGGCAGTTCCTGCCCCGGCTCTTCATCCGCGCTGAAGCAAGGCGCCGACAGCAGGAAGAAGACGGACAGCAAGGAGAGACCCACAACTCGAATGCTCATGCGGAGATTCAAACACAAAATGTGAGCGGTGCATTTGATATTTACACCGATGAGCTGAGCGAATGAAAATCATCACAGGTTCACCAATCGCACTTGCCGATCAAGGTCCTGGCGAACTCGGCAGCCAAGGCACATCATTTGACGTTGAACTTTTCTCGCAACCGCTTGCGATTGTAGGCCGCGTCATCCCGGGCCGGAGGCGGCGGGCCGTTCCCTTCCATGATGTCCACCAGGATACTGAGATACATCACATCCAGAGAGCGCAGCCGTTCAAACGACGGATGCTCCACCAGGCGGCGCGCGATATCCCGCCATTCCTTGGGCTTTCGGAACTCCAGGTCGTGGATGAAGGCCGTCTGTGCGCCCCCTACATTGGGCTCATCATAGAACCACTTCACCGCGCGGTCCCGGTCTGCTACGTCACCCAAGGTGGCGAGAGCTGCCATGACAAGGGCACGATCAAAATTTTGATAGTTGGCAACCAGGTCCTTTGTCGCAGCATCCACAGCCCTGCGTACCAGCGAAGGATCGGCGTCTGCTGCTGCGGTGTATAGCTTGAGTTTCAGCAGCTCTTCCGCATGGGCTGGAGTAAACAATTGCGCAGCATACTTGATGATGAACCGCCGGCCATTCTCGGGCTTGTCGAGCTCGGGCAACCGCAAGCCCCCACGTTTCCCGCTGCGCATGAACTCAAGGAGTGCCTCCGGCCCGAGTTCCCGGGCAGCAGCGATCATTTCCGCTTCCTTGGCAAACCAGTCCTGCCAATAGTCAGGTAGCATGACGTCATCTACCAGATAGAGAAGCACCCACGCGCGGGTAGCCCTCGGCAAAACCTCCAGGGAATCCATGAAACGTCGAAGATCTGGTCTTTCAGTATCCTGTAGAAAACCGTATCCCTTGACCGCCCGCTCGTAGCGGAGCTTGTACCAGGCAAGCCAGTCTGCATTGTCTTTCCTTGGGGCCCACCAGGCTTCTGTATCTGGATCATTGCCCAACCAGCCCAGCCTGTACAAGATCACCCGCGCCACATCTCCGACAGTCTGCGGGTAGGTGATGGGCTGGTCCAGCCGTTCACCCGACATGCCGGACGGTCGCTCCTCACGCGGCAGGACAGCAGCTTGATCTGTCACCAGCTTGAGACACGCGGGTACCAGCTCGGGCGTCTCCTTTGTCAGGAGTGCCAGCAATGTCAGCGCACGGACGTCAGGATCTGCATGGGCAGTGAGCTGCAAGAGATCGGCTGTGACAAGCTGCTGGGCCTGCAACTCCGTGAGAATCTTCCACGCGGCGGTAACTTGGTTCCCTTGAGTGTAGTCACGCGGTTCCCGTCGGAAGTAAAACTCCCCGGTGGAAATGAACGGCAGGCGCGACTTGATGGACTTCAGCGCGTCCTCCGTCTCTCCCGCCTGCATGTGTGCAGGGCACAGGAGCAGCAACAAAACCCACAAACTACCAACACCTGGCAAACGCATCCGCATCATCGCGGACATTACACAGGGTGCGCGCCATTACTGTCAACGACTTGTAAAAGCGCGCTCCTACGAATGTCCAAACGCGCATCCGGGACGGACAATCCGCGCGATGCAGCGCCTGATCGTCCGTCCATATACAAAGGAGATGAGGACGTTTACTTCACCTTCAGCACCCCTCGCATGATGATCGAGTGCCCGGGGAAGGAGCACACATAGGGATAGTCGCCGGGCTTCTCAGGCGTGGTGAATTCGATGACCTGTTCCTTGCCATGATCGAGGAGCTTGCTGTGCCAGAGGATGTCCTTGCTCTCGGGGATGAATCCGGTCTCAAAGCCCTGCGCGCCCATGACCATCGCCTTGTTGGCGATCTCATCGATCTTGCCGGGGTTCACCAGAAGGATGTTGTGCGGCATGAAGTCCGGATTGGCGAAAGTGAGCTTCACCTTCTTGCCCGGCTTCACGCTGATCTCCTTCACGTCGTACATCATGCGCTCAGGAACGGTGGCGATGCGGATCGTGGTGAGTTCCGGTGTGTCGCTGAGGATGCCGGACTTCTGGGCCTTCGCCTCTTCCTCACCAGCGATGACGCCGCCATGGATGGTGGACTCCACATTGTACCAGAAGTGCTGCACCACGTGCGCGGCGTTGCGGGCATGCGGTTCGGGCGACTTCAGGAGCTGGCCAAGCAGTTCCACATTGCGCACATTGTGCTGCTGGAAGAGCCAGAGCGCCTCCAGCAGGTGGTGAGCGTCTTCCTTCTTGTTCGGGTCGAACTGCTTGATCCACTCCTTCGTGGCAGCAATCACTTCCTTCGAATCACGAGCGCTCAGCTCGATACGCGTGCGATGACGAATGCTGTCCGTGGGGTGCTTGAGATTCTCCAGCAGCGCAGGGATGGGCTGACCGGCGATAGCCACCTGCTTCTGCAACGGACGCCCTGTGGCGGTGATGCGGTAGATTCGACCGTGGGCGTGGTCGCGATTGGGATCGCGGACGTTGTGCTGCATGTGGCCGATGATGACATTGTGCCAATCCGCCATGTAGAGCGAACCATCCGGCGCGAAGACCACATCGGAGGGACGGAAGTTCTTGTCACCGCTCATGAGGAAGCCGCGGGACTTCTCTTCGCCGACCGTGCCGTCTGCCTGCGTGACCTTGACGGTGAGTTCCTCACCGGAAGGCTCACCCCACACGGTGGCCTTATCCGCATCGCGTTCCAGGTGATACTGCTTCACACCAAGGAAGCCGATCACATTGCAGATCAAGAAATCGCCCTGCATCTCTGCGGGGAAGTGCTGGCTGCTCACCACTTCACTTGCCGTGACGGGGCGCACTTCCTTCTTCAAGAGCTCATACATCTTGAAGCTGTTGCCTTCGGGTCTCACCTGATACGCGCGACCGCCCGTACCATCGGTGGCATATTGATAGCCCCAGGAGTCAAACGAGATGCCGTGGGGGTTCGGTGAATTGTCCGCATGCTTCGCAATGGTGAAGCGGCGCGGATCAAAGCGGTACATCGCACTCGCATTGGCCTGCAGGGAAGGTCCCCACGGATGCTCATGGTTGTGCTGCATGAAGACACCGCTCTGCCAGTAGATGCCGCCGTCGGGCCCATAGACGAGGTTGTTCGCGCCATGGTGCGTGTCGCTGCTGTCGAGACCCTGCAGCATGATGATGCGCACATCCGCCTTGTCATCACCATCCGTGTCCTTCAGGAACAGAAGCTCACTCTGGCGCGTGACGAGCACACCGCCATTCCAGAACTCGAAGCCCAGTGGGTTATTGACCTTGGCGAACTCCGTGGTGCGGTCGGCTTTGCCGTCATTGTTATCATCGTGGAAGATGATCAACGCATCGCGGGATTCCTTGAGCGGCTCCCACTTCGGATAGTCGGGCCAGGTCGCGACCCAGAGACGGCCCTTCGTATCGAACTGCATCTGCACCGGATTCGCCAGTTCAGGGAACTGCTTCTCGTCCGCAAACAGGCTCACTTCAAAACCCTTTCTCACGGCCAGGTGCTTGATGCCTTCCTCGCCGCTGACGTACTTGAGCAGGCCTTCCTTCTGCGCGCTGCTGCTCTTGCTGCCACCACCCACGTTCGACTTCACGGGCACCGGCTTGGGCACATTGCTGTCGTCAATCTTCTTGTCACCACCCTTGATGCGCGCCCACACGCGCTCATCGCGATTCGCGGTCATGACATCCAGCATGGAGAGCTCGTGTTGCAGCACCACGCCGTTGGTCTGGCCATCGACGAAAGCCAGCGTCGAGCGGCTGCCCCAGACGTCATTGCCATCGGAGGCGTGGTAGCGCTGGTACCAGTGATAGCTCTTGTCGAGTACCGCCTCACGCAGTTGGTCCAGAGACGCCGATGCGCTCACCGGCTTGCCCAGCAGCGCGGTGCCAATCACTTCCGCGAGCTGGCGGTTGCCTTCATCGGTGAGGTGCACGCCATTGATGGTCAGCGGCTCCTTGGAAGCCTTGAAGAGTTCCAGCGAAGGACGGTACAGGTCCACGAAGCCCACACCTGCTTCTTCCGCCGCTTCTTTCGTGGCTTTCGTGTACGCCTCGAGCTGCACGTTGTGCGCCTTGCCATCGGGCACATTGGGATTGCGCGTGTCCTCATGCGCGATGGGACTGAAGAGCACGATACGCGGGAAGTTCTTGCCATTCGGCCTGGTGCCACGCGTCTTCTTCACGAACTCAAGAAGCTGCGCCTTGTACTCCTCTGGCTTGTTCTCGTACGATTCGTTGTACCCAAAGAAACCGAAGACCACATCCGCCTTCACGTGCTGCAAATAGGTGGCCATGGAAATCTGGCCGGGGCTGCGGGGATACGAGTTCGGGCGATCCCCGCTGGTGGTCATGTTGCGGAAGCGCACCTGCTGATCCGAGAGCTGGCTCTGGAGCACGGTCTCCATCCAACCGTCATGCTGCATGCGCTCCGGCAGGCCGTTGCCGAGAATGGCGACGACATCGCCCTTCTGAAACGCGAATGGAAGCGTGTCCCTGTAAGCCGCCGGCACGTCTGCGAGCGGCGGCTCCGGCGGGCCGGATGGCTGCCCACCAGAGCTGCCCGACTTGGGTGCAGGTTTGCCAGGCTTCCCATCAAAGGTGAGGTACGTAAGCTTGCCCTTGTCCTTGATGTCGATGGTCATTGACTCAGGCGCCTCAATCTTGGTCGCCACGAAAACATCCTTCCGATCCGCATCGAGCAGCCGCAGGGTGAAGCCTTCCAGGCGTCCCGTGAAACCGGCCCGGTTCCAGACACCGACCTTCTCGATGTCCACCGCTGTGCCGAGGTCCAGTTCCCACCAGGGGTTGGGCTTGTTTTCCTGGGAGTGTGTCTGGCCTCCCTTGCCCCAGTCAGGATTCTTGTTGCCGTCGATCGCACGCTGGGGCACGCCGCCATTGGCCGTAGTGGATTGCGTCGCTTTGCCAGTGGGCGCGATGTTCTTGCCGCCAACGATGACTTCCACTTCCGCCAGCGTGAGCGTCTGGCGCTCACCGGGAACTTCAATGCGCACGAAGCGGGCGGGCTTGCCGGTCACGAGCGGAGCAGGAGCTGCAGCAACCGGTGCTGGCTTTGCGGGTTCGGACTTCGTATCCTGCTTCGTCTTCTCGGGCGCAGTCGTGTTGTGGTTTGCGGGAATCTGGCTGTCGTAGCTCGCATACATCTCCGGCCTGATCCCGCGGGCATAAGCGCCACCGCCAAAGGTATTCGGCTCGAAGGTACCCACGAAGTCGATGTTGAGATCCGGCTTGATCTTGTCTTCCAATCCAGCGGCCCAGAGGATGCCGTTCAAGACGAGACGACGGTAGCCGTCATTCGTGATGTCTTCCGAGGTCCCGTAGAGCGTGGTGAAAACGCGGCCTTCTTTGCCAGAGGCGGACTTGTAGGTGCGCGTCCACTCGCTCGGCATGGGGGGCTTTGTCTCATCCGCGGGTGAGTCGGGGGTCATGCCATTGAGCGGTTGCGCCATGGTGAGCACTTCGCCACTCGTGGGCTTGCCAACATAGCCACCCACCTGCACCCACACGTCCTTCACGCCGCGCAGGATGGGATGCGAGGCCTTGTCGGGCGCGATGGCAATGCGCGTGCTCTGCTTGTGATTTGTACCGTAGTGGCCCACCCAGGTCTGGCCCAGCACCTGATGACCGAAGCCCAATTCATAATCGGTGCCCTTGTAGTCGTAGGAGTACTTCGCGTAGGGACCGTCCTTCGGAATTTTGAAGCCATGCGTCGCCGTGCGCAGTCCCACCACGGGGCCACCGCGATTGAGATAGGCATCGAGGTGCTTCATCTGCTCCGCTGGGAAGTTCTGGAAGCGCAAGAACACCACAGCGAGATCCGCGGTATCCAGTGCCTCGATGCCCGGCATGTTCGAAACCTCACCCGCCACGATATCGCCCTGGCCATCGATGTCGAAAAGCACGGTGCACTTGAAGCCCAGATGCTTTGCCAGGATGCGCGCTAGTGCCGGCAGCGACTCCTCCGAGCGGTACTCATGATCCCCCGCGAGGAAGACAATGTGCTTGCCTTTGCCCGGTCCCTCCTTGCCTTCAAAGACCAGCGGCGCCGCTCCGGCCAAACCGGCGGAAACAGCTAAAACAAGGAACGTGCACGTTAAGAAACCGGCGAAGCGAGAGAGGGAGAGCATGGCAGGACGGACAATACGTCGCATGAAATCACGCTCGATCGCCCGATTAGGACAGCCTCCGGCACCTTTCGCCGCCTCCTAACGCCTTTGTCGCCGATCCGCCCGCTTTTGCGTGGGAAGACAAGAGGCGACCTGCTTGCATCGTACTACGCCACCTTCCCGCATCCCATTCCATGTCCGCCGTCATGACCAGCCGCCGCACCTTCCTCCAGTCCGCCACGCTCGCCGCCCTGTCCGGTATTGCTGTGTCCAGCCCGGCACAGACCGCGCCGAAGCCCCGCCAGCTCAAGAAGGCCATCATGCTCGGCACCCTGGGCATGAAAGGCACCCTGCTGGAACGTCTTCAGGCCGCAAAAGACGCCGGCTACGATGGCGTCGAGCCTCAGGGCGGCATGAACCAGCAGGAAGTGCTCGACGTTCTCGGCAAAACCGGGCTGCAGGCCGCCAGCGTGTGCTGCCACACCCATTGGAAGCAGACGCTCACACATCCCGATGAAAAGATCCGCGAGGAGGGCCTGCAAGGGGTGCTGCAAACGCTGCGCGATGCCAAGGCCTATGGCGCCAATTCCATCCTCGTCGTGCCCGGCGTGTGCAATGAAGAGGTCAGCTATGACGTAGCCTGGGAGCGCTCCATTGCCCAGATCAAAAAAGCAGTGCCGCTCGCGAAGGAGCTCGGCGTGGCCATCTCCATCGAGAATGTCTGGAACAACTTCATCCTCTCACCCCTCGAAGCCGTGCGCTTCCTTGATGAAATCGGCGAACCCTCAAAGGTCGTCGGCTGGCACTTCGACATCGGCAATGTCGGCCGCTATGGATGGGCCGAGCAGTGGATCAAGGTGCTGGGCAAGCGTATCAACCGCATCCACGTGAAGGAATACGACACGAAGAAGATGAAGGAAGAAGGCTTGTACAAGGGTTTCGACGTGGACCTCACCCAGGGCACGAACAACTGGCCCGCCATCATGAAAGCCCTCGACGAAGCCGGCTACAGTGGCTGGGCCATCTCTGAACAACGCGGCGGCATCAACCCGAACGGCCTCAAAATGCTTACCGACCGCATGGATCAAATATTCGCCATGTGAGCACGCCAGGGGGGAATCCTGGCGTTCGCTCACTCAATCAGTGCAAACGCCCGTTTCCATTCCCGTTCATCCGGGAAGTGTCCTTACGAGCGGCGCTGAGAGCATCCAGGAGCATCGCGTTCTGTTCGCGAAGTTCACGCACGGCATTCTCCATGTTCGTGAGCCGCCGGTCATGACTGCTGGTGACGAGCACGAGGGCTTCATCAAAGGGCTTCCGTTGTTTCTCGCGGCGGAGAAGCAGCTTCTTCAGAATCTTTTGAGGCCCCTGGAAAAGGATGGTGCCGAGCGAGGGCACGGTGTCCTTGCCCCCGAGGGCACGTTTCCACTGCTTGTGCAGCGTTTTCAGTGGCGCTGAGGAACCCGTCAAATGCCCATTCGACGAGACCAATCCCAATCCATTTCCTGATGGAATGGCGGTGGAGCGAAGTTCCCGCCAGCGGGTCTCCACTGCGGCAGCACAGCGCTGCGGGCTGAATCGTTCCGCAAGATCCTCAGCAGCGACGCGTCCTCTTTCCGAGGCCTCTTCAGGATGCGCATAGACATGCCTCATCAGCTCCGCTGCATGCGCGACATCGGGCTCTGCCCAGAGCGCTTTGGGAGAGTAGGGCGGAGAACCCGGACCGACGGGAACCATGTCAAAGCGGCAGAGGTAGCTGTTCCTCTCGTGCATGAATTCCATGTTCCCGGAGTAGCCCGTGGCGATGACCGGCCTCTTCTGCCGCATGGCCTCCGCCATCGTCAGTCCCAGGCCTTCGCTCCGATGGAGGGAGACATAACAACCGCACGCCGCGGTCAGAGCCTGATTGACGGCTGCGTCCATGTAACCGGACATGATGATGATGTCGGAGCGAGCGAGCGCGGCGTAGCGCAGCTCCTCCAGATCGGCGAGGTGCGCGTCACCGTTGATGCATTTGATCACCAGCGAGGGGCCTTCACCTTCGCGGAAGGCGCGCTTGAAAGCCTCAATAACGCCCAATGGATTTTTCCGCCGGAAGACACTGTGGAAATCGAAGCTGAACAAGAAGAAGAACCCCTCCGGGATGCCCAGGCTCTTGCGGTCCAATTCGCCTGCAGTCGCCTCAGCGACGCCGAACGGCAGGGGAATGCAGTGGACCGGCACCGGGGAAATCGGGGCCAGGATCTTGCGGATGAACTCCGTAGCCACCCAGACCTCATCCACCTTTTCAAAAGCGGAGTGCATGCTCTCCGGGAAGGCCTCCACCTCCCAGAACCACAGGCCTGCCACGCGGCGCTTGTGAAAATGGGCGGGCCCAAGTCGGCGGCGCAAAGAGGCCACGCTGTCGGCATTCACGCAAAGGACAGCGCAATCAAAAGCCTCCCCTTCACCCAGCAATCCCTTTCTGCGATACTCGTGCGCCGCGTTTTGACGAGCGGGGGGAGAAGAGTCCACCAACGTCTCAAAGGGCACGGAGGACACACTCAACCCCTGGGCGAGCAGACGCGCGGCCTGACCCACCCCGGATTCGGTGCGCAGATAACCGATGATTTCCAATCCCGGCACCAGAGTGCTGGGCGCCTGTTTCACCGCCACCGCGACTGGGGCTGGTATCAGGCGGCGCGGCAGCGCGAACTGCTTGGCTCCGTCAGATCGGATCCATTCGATCAACCGCGAGGCATCGCGGCCCTGAGGCTCCGGAAATGCGGCCATGAGATCAGGCCGGGATTCGCGCAACAGGAGAGCCAGACGAGGAACCGACTGGGCGGTTTCATTCGAGTCTTCCGACGCACTCAGCCAGGCGAAGAACGGCTCCTCTCCCAGTGGCCCAAAGGGAGAGGGCGGCACGGCGCGGTTCTCCTTCTCTGCCTTGACAAGCTCCTTGAGAAACAGCCGGCGCAAGGTGCGGGAGATGGCTTCCCCACTGGAGAAGCGGAGGTAGGGATACTCAGCCACCGTATCGACACACTCCTGATGCGCCAGATCGACCGCCTTGATGTAGGACTGGGTCAGCCCGATCAGATCTGCATGCTCACTGAGCAACACACGGGGATGCCCCTGGTGATGCCGTGTCAGAAGATGGGGCTTCCTTTCATCCAACCCGCTGTAGTGGAAGAATGACAGCGGCTTGCCATTCACGAAATAGCGACCGTCTTTCAGGGCAACGCGACGCTGATCCGCATTCCAGTACGCGACGTTGTAGGTTTCATCTTTGGAGATGAAGCAATCAAAGAAGCAGGGCGTGAAATCGATCCACCGCTGGTCGGTGAATCTCTGCTGCTCAGGAGCGCTGTAACATTCCCGCAACAGCCTCTCCGTCCACCATGCGGTCACCCGCTGCGCCGCTGCGCGATTCATCCCCAGGAAGCCCAGGTTGTAGATGCCGCTCCCCATGATGTCAGACTCGGAGGGCTGGCAGCCATCTCTCTGCATGGGGTGCAGCACATGCGGAGTGAGCACTAGCTCATGAGTCTGCACGGCCTCCACCAGGCTCGTCATGGGCCGGAAGAATTCAATGTCCGGATCGATGTAGAAGACATGGTGCCCCGAAAGCCGGGCCACCGTCTCCATGGTCCACGGCTTGTAGGCGGTCGCGACTTCCGTCAGGTCGTAGGCAAAGCGGAAGTTTGCCACCTCCTCCGCAGCAAGCTCGATCTCATGGACCCGAAGCAGATGGATGCCCCGGCGATCCACCGCCTGCTGCGCCAGCGGCCCAAGCGCGGCGTCATCAATCAGAAGCAACCAGAAATCCACCTCAGGGTGATGTGCCTTCAGGGAGTCATGCAGCACCAGCGCCCGCGCCAGATAGTTCGTAGAAACAATCGTGCAGACGGAAAATGGGGTGGATGAAGCGGCTTTTTCCATGGGGGGAACTACAACCAGGACGGGGCGAGGCAGCGCAGGCCGGATCCCCCCACTCTGGGCCATCCGTCGTACCACGAAATCCCCGATCATCAAGCGATCCGCTCCGGATGGGTTTAAAGTTTTCCTTGGGCGTGAGGTCACCCCATCCGGCCCAAGGTCGTGCCCTGCCAGATTCGGCACTCAGCCGTCATCGGATGAGCATGGCAAGCCCTGTGACTGCGAACAGCAACCGGTAGCGCCGTTGCATCCATAGCGCTGTCTCTGAACTCAATCCGCGCCGAAGCGCCTGCGCGGACAGGGCCACCTGCAGGGACCACAGAATCGCAGAACTCCAGATCAGCAGCCGGGGCAGGAGGTCAAGCATGGCCAGGACGACGATGAGCGCATAAGCAAGGGTGAAGATCCCCAGGCTCGCGAGAAACGTGCGCTGGCACCCAAACACCACTGCGCTCGTACGGATGCCATTGAGGGCGTCTCCCTCATGGTCACGCACCTCCTGATTGAGATGGCCGGCGGCAAACACCAGGCCAAAGAAAATGCTGATGGCGAGTCCTCTGCCATCCAGCGGATGGAAGAGGGTATACCCTAGCAGGAAGTGCAGCGAGCCTCCAACCAGGTGATTGATCGACGCCGCCACAGGTGTGCTCTTCCCAACCGGCGAGCATGAATAAAGGAGGCCGAGGACTGCAATCGCAGTGCCCAGCAGCACGGCTGGTCCTCCCACGATGGCGAGGGCCATGTTCGAGAAGATCAGCAGCGCCATGGCAATGCGCGCGACATCCCCCCGGGAAATACCCTGCCGGGTAAAAACAAGCCTCGCGCGCCGGGGATCACGAAGGTCGCTGCGATGACCGGCCCAATCGTTCAGGACAAAAACATGAGCGGTGAGCGCCAGGCTGCCGAGGACCAGCAGCACCATCCGGAGCACGGCGCCCTGCTCCAGGCTGAAACCGCCGAGGAAGCCGCCAATGATCGGAGAGGCCTGGAGCGCACCCACCTCAAGCGCCCGGGTGGAGACAAAAAACCGCACCACTCGTGCATAGTGCCGCAACACGCCTCGAATGGTCATGGCGGTGAGGGGCGCGGCGAGGTGGGGTTCTCAACGGTAGCTTCGTAGAGCCGGAGCCACAGGGCGTATCCAGAATCCTCGGACCAATAGAAGCGTTTCACGGTCGCACTCATATCATTGTGGTAGAGCATCGGCGGCGACTGGCGAAGCTGGGCGAAGTCGCCGTCGCCGATGCGCACCAGCAACTGACGAATCGCCTGCCGGAGGTTCGCGTCTTGGGGAGATTCAAGGATCGCAACAAAAAGACGTACCGCTTCGCTCCAGACCTCCTGGCCCTCAGGCGTGAGCGCCAGCCGCTCGATGGGCAGGGGAATATCGCAACCAAGTTGTCGCAGCTCGGCACAGCGGAGGTAGGGCACGAGTGGGGCTTTGGCGTAGTAGACCCAAACGTCCTCCTCCACGAACGAGCGCTGCATCGCGCGAGCGAGTTTCTCTGCGGCAGGGGGATCCAGTTGGCGAAGCATCAGATAGATGTGCATCTGGATGGTGAGGTCGGTCGGATTGGGGTCGCGACCGGGATCCAGTCCCTGGTACTTGTCTCGCGGAGCGAGCCAGGTGCGGTACAGACCTCTCTTGTCGCGATATCGAGCCAGTTCCTTGAGCATGGGTTCCAGTCTCGGATCATTCTTGCCCGGCCCGGCGATCCTCCAGGCCAGCGCCGTGTCGTCCGAGTCCGGGGTGATGGCATGTCCCAGGTGGCCTATGATGGGACCATCCGGCAGTCCGTGGTAACGGACCAATCCGTTGCTCTCGATCTGCGCCGCGAGGTGCCGTTTTGCGCGATCCATCGCTTCGCTGAGACCTCGCTGGCTTGCGATGGGTGAAAGCAAGTCCACCAGCATGGAGGTCAGGTAGGTATTCATCTCCGGCTGCGGATCCTCGTAACGAAGGCGCTTCGTGTAAGTGGTGAGCCAGTAGCCCTGCTCGTTCTGCCGTGAGCGCAGCAACGACGACGCACGCTCCGCCATGGCACCGAGATCTGCCAGCGTCGCCGGCTTTTGCGGCGTCGCGGCGATTTCCGTGGCGGGATCTGGAGCGACCACGAAAACGCGCCATTCACCCAGGATCCGGACATCACTTCGCGGCTGGATGCGGAGGGCGAGCTGAAGCACGCGCTTCCCCGGTCGCACGCCTCGTGTATTGGCATACACGCGCCATCCCGAGAGCGCATCGGTGTGCATGGCTGCGTTGACATCTGCTCGCGGCAGGAACTCCATGGTCGTGCCAACCGCAATCCCGTCGATCAATACCAGAAGTTGGGCCGGCGTACGGCCCCCGGCGAGCGCCCAACCTTCCAGCACCGTGTTTGGCCCGAGCTCCGGAATCTCTCTCGTGCCAGCCACCATCAGCGTCGGCCCCACGCGATCGAGGGAGCCGAGCGCGTTGTCCAGCAGCTCACCGCATGCCGGTGGCTGACGCAATTCCTTGATAAACGGAATGTTTTTGTAATCCCACGCTCCCTTCATCGACTGGTGCCCCTCGGCCCAGATGCGTTCCTCGCTCAATCCGGTGTACCAGAAGGCACCAATGGCCTGCACCGCAATCGACACCGCCATGGTGGTGACGAGTACCCCGCGCGCGAATGGTCGAAGCACGAGCGGAGCCGGAGCGAGCAGCCAGACGAGAATGGGCAGCATGTCCGTCAGCCAGCGGGGCCCCCAGCACGCCCCGGCACGCCAGTCGAACTGCGAATAAAACGCGAACTGGGTGAGGGCCGCAAGGCTGAGCGCGATGGCGAGCACCTTTGTATGGGGGGTTCTCAACCGCTGCATCAATCCCAGCGGGAGAAACACCAGGAACGGTGAAAAGATGAGCAGCCCACGACTGGGGCTGACAAGCAGCCCGGCCACTCCCGCAAGTCCCGGTTGGTAGAAGCCCCTGCCACTCTCGAGGCCATACGCCCCGTTCAAGTTGCCGATGAAGTGAATATTGTAATACAGGTGTGCGGCCAGCGGAACAATGCCCCCGACGACTAGCCACAAAGCACCCCGCCGCTGATTCCAAAGCGTGAAGATCCCGAATGCGACGGCAATCACACCGTCGGGCGGACGATTCGCCGTCATCAAAACACAAGCAGCACCCAGCAACGCCGTGCGCCATGGCGACACCTTGCCGACAGCCAGCAGCAGGGCGAGAGCGATCAGCAACTCAGCCGTCCCGTGCTGCCAGAGCGCCTGACTGGAGATCATCCACGTATTGGTCCCAAACGCGAACGCCAATGTCAGCGGGATGCTCCACCTGCCGCAGTCCCGGCGCAGCACCAGATACATCAGGACAGAGGCGATCGAGGCTATGATCGATGCCGAGATCTTCTCCATCCATTCCGCCACCCAACCGACCTGGGGCTGTCCCCAACCGTGCTCATTCAGCCAGAGAACGGCCGGCGCATACAGCGGTGCCACGAGCACAGGCGCGACCACGGGATACAACGACGCTCGCTCGTGCTCGAGAGTGCGGGCAATCCAATACGCCCACGGCTCAAAGTACGCGACCTTGGCTTCCCCATCTATTGGCCGGTTCCACCCGACGGTCTGGGAATGACCATGCGCCACCAAACGCGCATTCGTGCTGCTGATCTCAAGCGTGCCATGGCGCCAGAGAATCAGCGGCAGGTAGCGCGCAGACAGCGTGTCTCCAGCGCCAATCTGTCGGAGATTCGCGTTGTACACGACGAAACAAACCAGGCCCAGGAGGATGGGCGTCGCGAGGGATCTGAGTTTGGAGGAGATGGATGCCAGGAACAATGGATTGCGTGGGAAGGTTGAGCGCCACAACACCCACTGGCCTCCAAGTTTGTCAAAGAGAAGTGCCTTCAACACACCACCTCGACCAAATGCAATGTGCACGCCCGAGGCGATGAGACTCGATGAAATTCACGATCCCATAAGGGACACCTAGGGTGCCATTCTTGAACCCTGCTTAAACCCCAAATCTTTGAGATCAATGAACTGAATTCCCCGGGTCGTCGATTCTGCATCTTGAAAAGCGGGATCAGCGCCCTGGGCCACGACGATGCCAACGGGTCTCTTCCGTGCTTTCATGTTTTTTGCGACCCACCCGACGTAGGATGAAATTTGGCCAAAAGTGTTGCGGCTCGCACGAACATTCTTCAGTTCAACAATGACGAAGCGCTGAGATCTTTTGTCGTAGCAGAGCAAATCGATTCTGCCTCCGTTGCCGGAACACACTGTTTGTCGACCACGAAGCTCCAGGTGATGACCATGCCGAATGAAAGGCGAAAGATCTTCGGCAAGGTGATTCTCGATTTGCTCTTCCCGCAAAACTCGCCGGGGCATTCGCCGCGACTCAGCGGTTTCGAACTTTTTGGCGGCACCTGGATTCTTCTTTTCGATCATTCGCACGAGTCGAATCCAGTGAGCATCTGGGATGGCGAAAACGCTGCGCTGGAGGTTACCGCGCAACGCGCTCCATTCCTCAAGATATGGTTCCGCTCTCAACTCGGCGAGTGTCAGCGGTCGCTCGAACTTCGCCCGGATGATGTACTCGCATCCGAACGACCAGCCACGCTTTCGGGCTTCTGGTTGGGCAGCAATCGGATAGGCATCGCTCTTCGCTTGCATAAGATACGCGATGTCTCGGCGCGGCGATGTTCTCCAAAGGAGGGCGAGATCGCCTTGTTTAGTGTCTCGATGGCAAGTCCACCATGCATCGGAATCCACACCAGAAGCAGGGTCCAGGTCCAAACTATCTGTGCCATCTGGCCCCGCGTAGAATTCAGGGGTGGTGACCCACAGCCAATGCGATATTCGTCCTGTCATCAACTCACAGTAAGTGGCTGATCCGCCCTGTTTTCCAAGCCTTTTGGCATTTTGGAGGCGGGGGCGGGAATCGAACCCGCGAATGGAAGTTTTGCAAACTTCTGCCTTACCACTTGGCTACCCCGCCAGTATCTGGCGCGAATTGGCATCCTACCGCGGGGTGGAGTTCTGTCAAACTGGGAGTGCAAGGGCTTGCCCGGGGTTTTTGATGGTTTCATGCTGTGGTATCGTATTGTTCTCCCATGAGCGAGGGCCAGACGGACACTGCCAAGGCTGAGCTGATCCCATCACCTACTCCGGCGAAGTCGGGCGGCGGCGGATGGTGGAAGGCGTTTGCCATTGTGGCGGTGACAGCACTGCTGTGTTTCACCGGGGTGGCCCTGTATGTGGGCATGACGCTGAAGGAGGCCTTCACCGAGCCGGGGAAGCTGCTGAGCGGTTTCTTCTCCACGGAGGTGAAACATTCCGCCTCCCAAGTGCTGCTGGAGATCCAGCGCACACACGGAGACAGCTTGGAGGTGGCCTCGCCCACCACGACCATGGAGACCTTCACCAAGGCGGACAGCAAGATGGCGGCTTGGGGGAAGATCTACCTGGGTACCACCGTCACGGAGATCAAGGTGCCGGCGACGTACCGGTTCCATGTGAAACTCTCGGAAATGAAAGACGCGAAGGTCGAGGGCAATGTGCTCATCATCACGGCGCCTGAGATCCGGCCATCACTGCCCGTGGCCTTCGACACCGCGGGGATTGAGAAGAAGTCCGACAGCGGCTGGGCGCGCTTCAACAGCGAGGAACAGCTCGCGGAGATGGAGAAGAAAATCAGCGAAGGGCTTGGCGAGCGTGCGGTGAAACAAGCGGAAGTGGTGCGCGAGCACGCTCGCAAAGACATTGAGGAGTTCGTGCAGCGCTGGATCGTGGACAACAATCCCAAGCTCCGCGAACAGATCCGCGCCATCAAGGTGCTCTTCCCCGGCGAAACCGCCGAGAAGGTGAAATCGGAGACGCAGCTGCCGTAAGGGAAGGGAAGCCCCGGCCTCATACTTTTCCCAGCGCAATCCGACACACCGGTTGCGCGCCCGGTACTTCCGGTGCTCTTTCTTCAGTGCCGGATTCAGAGGACATCATCGCGGAAGACACCCCCGCCGACACCGAAGCCACCAGCGCGCCGATTCACGACGCGCGGGAGGCACTGCGCAAGCACTTCGGTTTCCGTGCCTTCCTCGATGGCCAGGAAGCGGTCATCGCTGCCACCTTGAGCGGCCAGGACGTGATGATCATCATGCCCACCGGAGGAGGCAAGTCGCTGTGCTACCAGCTTCCGGCGATGGTGATGAACGGCGTCACGGTGGTGGTGAGTCCGCTCATCGCGCTGATGAAGGACCAGGTGGATGCACTGCAGAATCGCGGCATCCCGGCCACGCTCATCAACAGCACGCTCTCATTCGAAGAGCAGAAGGACCGCATCAACGCCCTGCGTCGCGGCGAGTACAAGCTGGTGTACGTGGCTCCGGAGCGCTTCCGCAGCAACATGTTCGTGGACACCATGCGGCAGGTGGACATCGCGCTCTTCGCCGTCGACGAAGCGCACTGCCTCTCGCAATGGGGCCACGATTTCCGCCCGGACTACCTGCGTCTCGGTGATGCCTTGGAACGCCTGGGCCGCCCCCAGGTGCTGGCCCTCACCGCCACGGCCACGCCCGAGGTGCGCTCAGACATTCAGAACACGCTGAAGCTGCGCGATCCGCATGTCAGCGTGCGCGGCTTTTCCCGGCCGAACCTGAGCCTGCACATCACGCACACAGAGAAGAACAAGGACAAGTATGAACGGCTGCGCGACATCGTGCAGCACTGGAAAAAGGGCATCGTGTACTGCTCCACGCGCAAGAAGGTGGAGGAGATCTCCGCGCTCTTCGACGAATGGCGCATCAAGGCCATCGCGTACCACGGTGGCATGGATGACAAGGGCCGCGAGGAGGCGCAGAATCGCTTCCTGCAGAAGAAGGTGGAGATCGCCGTCGCCACGAATGCCTTCGGCATGGGCATCGATCGCTCGGACGTGCGTTTCGTGGTGCACTATGATGTACCCGGAAGTATTGAAGCCTATTACCAGGAGGCCGGTCGTGCCGGTCGTGATGGCGAGCCTTCGCACTGCGAGCTGCTCTTCAACTATGCGGACACGCGCACGCAGGAGTTTTTCATCGAGGGGAACAATCCCTCGTTTGAAACCATCCGTGATGTGTATCAGGCATTGCTCAATGATGCAGACAATGCGCATGAAGTGCACGCCACGATCGAAGACATCACGGATCGTGCCGGAGTGAAGAACTCCATGGCGGTGAGCAGCGCGCTGAGCATGCTGGGACGGCAGGGCTACATCGAGCGCTTCGACATTCCCGGTAAACGCATGCGCGGCACACGTCTGCTCCAGCCCAAGGTGCTGGCACGCGGACTGGAGATCGACAAGGCAGCGCTCGCGGAGAAGGATCGACGCGATCGTTCCAAGCTGAAGTCCATGGTGGAGCTGTGCTACGCAGACCGCTGCCGCCAGCAGGTGATCCTGGAATACTTCGGCGAGAAGAACGCCAGCACCTGTGGCAACTGCGATGCGTGCAAGCGTGGCGGCCTGAAAGCGACTGCGCGCGCGGGCACCAGTGAGGAAGTGGAAGTCCTGCGCAAAGCCTTGAGCGGTGTCGCTCGCATGAGCATGCGTGAATCTGATGGCACCTGGACACCGCGCTTCGGCCGCGGTCGCATCGTGGCCATGCTTACCGGCAGCAAGTCCCGCGAAGTGGTGGACTCCGGCCTCGATGAACTGAGCACCTACGGCATCCTGAAAAATGTGGGCACCGCCGGTGTGAACCAGCTCTTCAAGGAAATGGAAAAGCAGGGCATGGTGGAGACCACCATGGAGAGCGACTATCCGCTGCTCCGCCTTACCGACAAGGGCGCCGAGGTCATGCGCAAAGGCGGCAGCATCCGTATGCAATGGCCCGATCTCACCAAGCGCGTGGAGATGACCAAGAAGAGCGCGTCAGGGGCGGACGACGACGAGGAACTGGTCGCCACCGAGTTGGGCTTCGACGAGAAGCTCTTCGACAAGCTCAAGAAGAAGCGCCTCGAGATCGCGCAACGCGAAGGCGTCCCGCCCTACATCATTTTCAACAACAGCACGCTGGAATTCTTCACGCGTTTGAAGCCGAGGACGCAGACTGCTGCGTTGAAGATTCGCGGGGTGGGGGAACTCAAGGCCATGCGCTGGCTGCCGGAGTTCCTTGAGGTGATCAAGGGGCATGAGGGGTGATGTAAAGGAAGATGCGTGGTCTCTATCGACTCGCCAAGTCACTGGCTGCATCCCCACAGAATGATGGAGTGTATTGCGACCGACACCTTGGTCCCGCTTCGCGCATGAACGTCAGGTTAAGGATACAGAAGAGGTGCCGAAGGCCTTGGACTGCGTGCAGCCCTGCTGCCGCCTTCCTCAAGTGCAGCCTGCTGCACGCTTCACCGCGACGAAGTCGCCAAGCTTCTCTGGACGCATCACCCTGCGAGCAAGTGTCACGATCGCCACAGCAGGCTGTGGACTCTTCAAAGCGGCAGCAGGGGTGCGCGCAGTCCAAGGACGCTGCGCGTCACAGCATCCGGATCATTCGGGTGAATCTCCTTTCTCTATGATATCACGCAGTCCTGTTGACCTGACGCCCCATACTACTTCTTCCCCACCTTCTCCAGCCTCTTCTCCCACCGCTCCCGCTCCTTCCCCACAATATCCGCCGGCTTCGTGGTGAAGTAATCATACGTCACCTTGTTGTGCTCGGCCATGTCGTGGTACGTCTTGTAGACAATCCCATCCTGGCCACCCGCGAAGATAGGTTCGCCACTCTCCACATCGTAGAAGCGCGCCCAGAGCACTTCCGTGGAAGCGGGGTCCTTCACATAATCTGTCTTGCCGTCGGCATTCGTCGCCTTGCGCAGGTCCGTGATGCGATGGGCATCCAGCCATGCGATCGCATTCTCCACCGCGGAACGCACGGCCGCCGTCGTCGGGCCATCCCGCATGAGGAACTTCAGCAGATTCGCGCTCTCGGCTCCGCTGAGTGATACGGGTTCCTTCAGACGGGCAGCCACTGGCGCCAACGTAATGGGATGATGCTGGGCGCACCATACGGTTGGCTTGCCCTTCACGTTCACCTGACAGTTCAAGAGGCACTGGATGCCACGTGCATATGAGTCGCTGGCGCGTTTCCGCAACGCTTCATCGCAGAAGCCATAGGGTTCCTTCGCGGTACTTACGGAAAGCAGCAGTTCCACCGCATGCAGCATGGCATCGTCATTGAGCGTGATGGCTTCATGATAGCCCGACTCCAGCGGATACACCTGCGGCCAGCCGCCATTCGGAAACTGCGCGGACAACAACCACTCCAATCCGCGCAACGCTCCGGCGCGACAGTCCTCGCGCTTCGTGACCTGATGCACCCGCGCGAGAAACTCGATCTGCTCCGTGGTGCTATAATTATCCAGCGTGCCGCAGTAGTGCCAGCCGGCTTCGCTCTGCGTGGTCCAGTGCGTGCCGGGTGCGCGTACACCTTTGGTGTAGTCCACTGCCTTGGACCACGCGCCAGAGGGTGTCTGATAGCTGAGGATGGTGGTCGCCAGTGTGCCCGCTTCCGCACTCGCGAAATACGCAGCCTCCACCTTGGTGGGGCAGATGAACCGTGCTCCATCGGTGGGAGCGATCTTGGAAACAGGGGCACGGGTCCCGCGGCATTCCCCCGCAAGCGTTTCGTGATCACGATGCTCGTGTTCGCGGGAGAGCGTTACATAAGCCGTCCACGCCGCACGCTCCGCATCCGGCAGCGCGGCGATGCGGTCCGGTGTTACATGGATGAACGCCGTGGGCTCAGGCCGTGTGACGCCAGTTTCTTTGATGACCTTCTCACCCTCCAGCGCGCGGACTTCCACGCGGTACCACCCACCCGCGGGCATGGGTGTAGCGAGTTTGAAGGTGCCCGTGGCGTTTGGTGGATCAAAATGACTCCATGCGATCTGGTCTTCCGGTCCGCCGGGGAGCACGCGCCACTGCCAGGCGTTCGCGGTGATGTTGGTGGTGCCGGTGATGCGCAGGGCAACGTAGTCAGCCTTTACCGTGAGCTTGAGGGTGGGTGAGTCCGCTGCCGAATCTTGAGCACGAGCGATAGGCCCAAGGCTCCAGGACAGGAGAGACAGGAACGAGGCGAATAGGGCCTTCACACGCATGCTACGAGGCTGCCATGGGGGAGGCCTCGTGTCTACATCACGCTCAGGGGAAGGTAGAGCGCGTCGCAACGAACAGCCTCTCGAGCCCCTGAGGCACCATGGACTCTGCATCTGAACGCCCTTCCACAAAATGGGACGGTAGGGATGCGCTCCTGCGCGTCCGTAGATGGCGGGCGGAGGGGGAGGGGGATGCCACGTGGCGAGGCCGTTTCGTGCCGCAACTCCGCACCCCCTCCGCCCACCTAAAGTGGGACACGCAGGAGCGCATCCCTACCGCATCTTTGGTGGAAGGGCGTTTGACTTGAAAGGCGTAGTCCGCAGAACTGCTTTGACTGTGTCTCATAGCCCACTGCGAAAGGCACGTGCTCGCCCAACGGAGTCTTCGGCACGCTCTCATTTGGGCCAATGCGTATGAGCACTCCTGCCCCATGGGGTACTACTCGCCCAGCGTCCAACCTTACCCCAAGTGCTTCCCACCTCCATCCCACTCCAACAAAAAGCCGCCATACCCACAGGGCATGGCGGCCGAATATCTTTCTCGCGCGAGCGCTTCTACCTCACAAACTACTCCGCCCTCTTCTCAATCCCCAGCAGCTCGTTCGAAGCGCGATTGCCGGTTTCCACGCCGCCGTTCATGAAGCCCGGAGACTCGCCGCTGGTGTGCTCGCCGGCAAAGAGCAGATGTCCATCCAGCTCGGGTGAAGCCGCTGCGCCGTAGACCCAGGTGTACTGGCCCACCTTCGGGCAGGAGTAGCTGCCCTTCATGGTCTTGATGCTCGGCCAGTTCATCATGGTGCGGTTGCCATCGATCTTGGCTTTCACGCCGGGGAAGATCTCATCGAACTCGGAGACGAACTTGTCCAGCCGCTCCGCGCTGAACTGCGCGCCGAGCGAGCCGCCCATGAAGTTCGTGATGATGGCGCTTTCACCCGCCTGACCACGGCTGGTTTCCCACGCGGTCTGGAAGGGCTTGTCGGAATACACGGCGCCGTTGCAGAAAAAGTCGCGGCCACCAGCGGGCTTGCGCCACACCTTTTCGGAGAAGCCATACATCACCTTCAGGTTGGTGCCGTAGCCCATTTCCTTGATGGCCTTCTGCTTGTCCTCGCTCAGCTTGAGAGCCGACACACCTTCAATGCCACGCAGGATGGTGAAAGGCAGTGCCATGATGACGTTCGCATAAGAGGGCGTGACCAGCTTGGACTCGGTGGCGAAGCTCAGTTTGATCTTGCTGCCGTCCTCCGCGATCTTCACCAGGCGGTGGCCGCCATTACACTTCACAGTGCGCTGGATTTCACGATGCACCGCCGTGGGCAGCGTGTCATTGCCACCGCGCACGCGGAAGGCTTCATCGCTGGGGCCGAAGACCTGAAAGCCATTGCTGGTGTCCGGATTGATGAAGTCGATCAGATTCAGCGCGGATTGCTGATCCGCATCAATGCCGTACTCGGGCACATAGGCCACCTCCAGCATCTGGAGCAGCCAGCGGTCTGCGCCGCCGCCGATTTGATTGAGATAGTCCTTGAGGCTGATGTTGTCGAACTGGCGCGCCTTCGCGGTGAACTCCTCCTTGTCATCGTAGATGCCCTCGGCATCCGCGGCGATGCGCTTCGAGAGCGGGCCGAAGGCGGCGATGACATCGTGGTCGGTGTAGATCTTCCCGCCGAAGTGGTAGAAGTCGAGACCGGCATCGCCCTCCTTCAGGTTTTGCAACTCCACGCCGAGTTCCTTCGCCAGTGCGATGAGATCCTCGTGGTTGGAGTCCACCAACTCGCCGCCAAGCTCCACGAACATGCCTTCCTTGTTGAAGTCACGCTTCGTCCACATGCGGCCACCGAAACGATCGAGCGCCTCATACAGGTGCACTTCCACACCCGCCTTCATCAAGCGGTAGGCGGCGGTGAGACCCGCGATGCCACCACCGACGATGGCGACAGGGCCCTCGATTTTCTTGGTCGGCTTGGCCTCGTCCTGCGCGCGCAAGCCCACGGCACCCAGAGCAACGGAGGCACTCGTGGCACTGGTCAGGCGGAGAAAGTCACGCCGTGTCTGCGTAGGCACGGCGGAGTTGCGCATGGCGCGCATGAGGGCGCGGAAAAGGGGAGTGCGGCCGGATTTCATGGATGTGGAGAGCTATTGTGAAAAGGGAGGTCGACTGTGACGTGACGGAGGCAAAAGAGGGGCGTGGTCCCACCATGGAGACCACGCCTGCAGATACAAGTCTTTGCTGCGACGGGAGCGTTATTCGTCGTTCGTGGGTCCAATGCCGATGAGCCACACCTTCAGGAAGTTCATCACCTGCTGCTTGGTGAGCTGGTTGGCATCGAGCTGGTAGGTGATCTTGCTCGCGGTCACGGAGTCCTCGCCGCCCACCTTGGCCATGGTGTCGACATACGCCACCGTACCGGTGAGGGAGGGCACGCTGTTGTCCACGGTGAAGAAGGCCTCTTCGTCGTTGGCGGCTTTGAAGGCATCCGCCTCGGTGCTGGCAGGCTTGTTCTTGTCTTCGTTCCAGCGGAGGTTGAACTCGTACTGGCCCTTGCCGTTCGAGGCGCGGTTCGGATCTTCCACCCACTTGATGGAGCCGGTCACTACGTCGTCATATTCCTTGCCATTGAGCGAGTAGTGGAAGCGGATGCCGTTGGTCAGCCAGTTGCCGGTTTCGTAGTCGAAGTCGAGGTTGCCGTTCACGGTGCACTTCGGGTAGCTCTGGGCCGGGCCGGCGGCGAGCACCACGTTCTCGAAGCGCATGGGGTCCACGTTCTTCACTTCGATCTTCACTTCCTTGCCCTGGAGACGACGCACATAGGACATGGCGCCACCGGTCTTCTTGCCCTTGCCGTAGAGACGGCCACCGAAGTTGTCGGTGAAAGCAGGAGCCTTGCCGATGGCATCAATGCTGATGCGGTGCTTGCTGTCGTCCGCGCCGGTGAGCTCATAGGTACCGTCCGCGCCGATGGGCACGGTGCCCACCCACTTCCCGACGGTCTTCCTCTGGGTCATGTTCGTGGGATTGATGACACCGAGATCCAGCGAGTAGAAGTACTGGCCGGGTTGCTCCACGCTGCCGAGAATCTTGCTCGTGATCAGCGGCTGGCGTTCCACCTTGCCCTTGAACTCGGTGGTCTTTCCGACCGTGAGAGCGGTCTCATACACGTCCTTCGCGCCCTTCTGTGGCTTCCCATCATCGGTCAGGCGCGTCCGGGTGTTGAAAGTGATGTTCACTGTGCCGTTGATCGCACCGGGCTGGGAAATTTTTTCCAGCTCCTGCGCCTGAACGGTCGCCAGAGACAACACCAACAGAGGGAGTAGACGGAGTGTTTTCATGGTTCGGATACTTGATGAGAGATGTCTATTGAGCGCGAACAGTGACAATGGATTGACAGGTTCGTTCAAAATGCAAGGGGCGGTTTCCGCACACACGTCCCCAGAACGTCAGAACGGGGAAAGCTGCAAGTCGAAGCCGCGTATTCTCCTCCCATCACCGATCCCCTGTTGCAGAAACCGTGAAGAAAGCCGCCTTCGTCCTCACCTGCCTCGCCCCGTGGCAACTCGCCCCGGCAGCGGTGGACTACGTCCGCGAGGTGAAGCCGCTCTTCGCCACCGCATGCGTGCAGTGCCACGGTGCGGCCAATCCCAAGGGGGGCCTGCGACTGGACACTGCCGCAGCAGCCCTCAAAGGGGGCGACGCCGGTCCGGCCGTAGCGCCAGGCAAGGCGGACCAGAGCCTCCTCCTCACGCTCCTCCAGGGGACGCACGACGAGATTCCGCAGATGCCGTACAAGCGGAACCCCCTTGCGCCCGAGCAGATCGCTGTCATCCAGCAGTGGATCAACGAAGGCGCGAAGTTCCCGGCGAACGAGGCGCCGAGCGAATGGACCCACTGGTCCTTCGTAGCTCCCAAAAGGGAGAAGTCCGGCGCACGCGAGGGCACGGGGGTGCATCCCATTGATGGATTCATCAACGCCACGCTCGCGAAGCAGGACATCAAACCCTCCCCACGCGCGGAGGCCACCACGCTGGTACGCCGCCTTTCGCTCGACCTTACCGGACTGCCGCCTGGCATCTCCGAGGTAGAGGCCTTCACCACCGACTTCGCGAAGGATGCCAGCGGCGCCATCGGCAGGTACGCGGATCGCCTGCTGGCCTCACCGCACCATGGCGAGCGCTGGGGCCGCTGGTGGCTGGATCAGGCACGCTATGCGGACAGCAACGGCTACAGCATCGATGCGCCACGCAGCATCTGGCCCTACCGCGACTGGGTGGTGAAGGCGCTCAATGCGAACATGCCGTTCGATGAATTCACCATCGAGCAACTGGCGGGTGACCTGTTGGAAAAGCCGAGCGTGGATCAGCTTGTGGCCACCGGGTTCCATCGCAACACGCAGGTGAATGGCGAGGGCGGCATCGATCCGGAACAGTTCCGCATCGAGTCCGTGTTTGATCGGGTGGGCACCACGGGCACGGTGTGGCTCGGGCTCACCATCGCGTGTGCGCAGTGCCACGATCACAAGTTTGATCCGGTGACACAGCGCGAGTTCTACTCGCTCTTCGCCTTCTTCAACAACCAGGAACAGGACGGTCATGGCGGAACCAAGACCGCCACGGTGGAGATTCCCGATGCGAAGAAGGACATTGCCGGACTGAAGCGCGAAGAAGCGGAGCTGAAAAAGAAGCTGGAGGCGATGATGCCGGAGCGCCTTCCCGCCATCGCACAATGGGAGTCCACCCTCAGCGAAGCCGCACGCAAGAAGCTGAAACCCGACGCGCGCAAGGCCCTGGCGGCAGCCGCGGAGAAACGCAGCGCCGCGCAGCACCGCCTGCTCTATGTCCAATTCGCGTTCAACGACGCGGAATTCAAGGGCCTGAATGACCGGCTCACCGATGTGCAGGCGGAACTGGCCACGAAGACCACCTCACTCATCATGCGAGACTTGCCGGAGCCGCGCGAGACCCACCTCTTCATCAAGGGCGACTTCACCCGCCCGGATGAAGTCGTGAAACCCGGCACGCTGCATGTGCTCAATCCGCTGGTGGCCCACGAAGGAAGCCGCCAGCCTACGCGCCTGGACCTCGCGCGCTGGCTGGTGAGCCGGGACAATCCGCTCACCGCCCGCGTGATCATGAACCGCGTCTGGCAGGTGTACTTTGGCCGGGGACTCGTGGAGACAGAGAATGACTTCGGCACCCAGGGCAGCGCGCCCACGCACACCGAGCTGCTCGACTGGCTCGCGTGCGAGTTCATGGACAGCGGCTGGGACCTCAAGCACATGCACCGGCTCATCGTCACCAGCGAGACCTACCAGCGTAGCTCAACCGCGCGAAAGGATCTGGCGCTCAAGGATCCCACCAACCGCCTCCTCTCCTATCAGCGTCGCCTGCGCATGGATGCCGAGATGGTGCGCGACGCCTGCCTGAAGATCACCGGCCTCCTCAATCCCAAGCTCGGCGGCGCACCCGTCTACCCGCCGCAGCCTGAGGGCGCGATGAACGTGGGCCAGGTGAAGCGCCCGTGGCCCACAAGCACGGGGCCGGACCGCTACCGCCGCGGCCTGTACACCTTCTTCTTCCGCGCCAGCCCACATCCAGCGCTTACGGTGTTTGATGCGCCTGATTCCTTCACCACCTGCACGCGCCGCATCCGCAGCAATACCCCGCTGCAGGCTCTGACCATGCTGAATGACCCGGCCTACTTCGAGCTCGCCCAAGCCATGGCCAAGCTCGTGGAAAGCCAAGGCGTGCAGGCCGCGTTCCGCCTGTGTGTGGCCCGCGAGCCTGCGCCGAAGGAACTGGCCACGCTTTCCGAACTCGACCCGCTCACTGCCGCGCGCGTGCTGCTGAACCTCGACGAAACCATCACCCGCGAATGATGCTGATGCCTTCTTCGAACGACATCTCCCAACTCCACACCACGCAGGCCAAGCTGCTGGCCGGTACGCGTCGTCATTTCTTCAGCCGTTGCTCCATGGGCCTCGGCTCCATCGCACTGGCCTCACTGATGGCCGAGCAGCAGGCCAAGGCCGCACCTTCTCCGCAGGATCCCCTGGCGCCGCAGAAGCCCCATGGAGCGCCACGCGCGAAGAATGTCATCTACCTCTTCATGGCGGGTGGTCCGTCGCAGCTCGAGCTCTTCGACTACAAGCCGAAGCTTCAAGAACTCAACGGCCAGCCCATCCCGCAGAGCTTCATCGAAGGGAAACGCTTCGCCTTCATGAACAGCAGCCACGGCGTGAAGCTGCTCGGCGCGCGTCGTGAATTCAAACAGCACGGCCAGAGCGGCGCGTGGGTCAGCGACCTGCTGCCGCATACCGCGAGCGTGGCGGATGACCTGTGCTTCGTGAAATCCTGCGCCACGGAGCTTTTCAATCACGCGCCGGCGAAGCTTTTCATGAACACGGGCAGCGGCCAGTTTGGCCGTCCCAGCATGGGTGCTTGGGTGACGTATGGGCTCGGCAGTGAATCGCGCGATTTGCCCGGCTTCGTGGTGCTGCAGAGTGGGCCGCGCGGCCCACGTGGCGGCGCGGTGAACTGGGCCAGCGGCTTCCTGCCCACCACCTACCAGGGCGTGCCGCTCCGTGGTACCGGCGAGCCGATTCTGAATCTCAGCACGCCCGGCGGGATCAGCAGTGCGAGCCAACGCAAGGCCATTGATGCCATCCGTGATCTGAACCTCGCCCGCCTCGTGGAGACCGGCGATGCCGAGATCCAGACCCGCATCAACTCCTACGAGATGGCCTACCGCATGCAGACCAGTGCGCCGGACCTCATCGACATCAGCGGTGAGAGCCAGGCCACGCTGGATATGTACGGGGTCGATCCCTTGCAGCCCTCCTTCGCGAGGAACTGTCTCCTGGCCCGCCGCCTCGTCGAGCGCGGCACGCGGTTCGTCCAGTTATACCATACAAACTGGGACAGCCACGGCGGTCCGGGCGAGACACTGGAGGATGACTTCCCTCCGCGTTGCCGCGAAATCGACCAGGGCTGCGCCGCCCTCATCCGCGACCTGAAGTCCCGTGGCCTGCTGGAGGACACCCTCGTGGTGTGGGGTGGAGAGTTCGGCCGCACCCCCATGGGTGAGAACCGGGACAAGACCGGCCGCAACCACCACATCGACGCCTTCACCATGTGGTTCGCGGGCGGCGGCGTGAAGGCCGGCCATACTTTCGGCGAGTCTGATGAGCTGGGTTTCAACGCCGTGGAGGACAAGGCCCACGTGCACGACCTTCACGCGACCATCCTGCACCTCTTGGGAATCGACCACAAAAAGCTGACCTTCCGCTTCCAGGGACGGGACTTCCGGCTCACGGATGTGCACGGAAAATTACTACGTGGAATGCTGGCGTAAGTGGCAGATTTTAAGCGGAATTGAAATAACAACGGTCAAAAAAGGCCACTGGACGATTCGCCACGATTCTGGAAGAACTTGGCTGTCCTCTTGCCTCGCCGCCCTACCGCGGTAGGGAAAGGGGACACCCCGCCAGACTCCCCCTCCTGTCCCGCATGCCGAGATACCACCTCGCTTACATCTTCGAAAGATTCCCCACGTTTACCCAGACGTTTTGCGTGCGGGAAGTTCTGGAGTTGGAGCGCATGGGCGTGCGACCGTTGATCTTCTCCATCCACGACACGCGGGATGAAAAGGTTCGCCACTTTCCGGAGGACCTCCTGCAGCGTGTGCATTTTCTTCCCCCTGAAGAGGAATTGATTGCCCGGGTACTGAAGTGGAAGGACGCCAACGAACTGCCCCAAAGCGTGGTGCTCACGCTGCGGCATTGGGGAAACCGGCCGGACAAGAATCGCGTGTACGAGGCGGCCTATATCAGCCATGTCCTCACACAGCTCGGCAGCTCGGCTCCGAGCCACGCGCACTCTCACTTCGCAGGCATGGGCGCGCGCACCTGCTGGTGGCTGCGCAAGTTTCACGGCACGAGTTTCAGCTTCACCGCGCATGCGAATGACATCTTCTGCTGCGGCGAAACTCAGATTCCACCACTGGCTTCTCTCTTCCGGGAAGCCAGCCTCGTGGTAACGGTGAGCGACTACACCGCCAGGAAACTGCGCAGCGAATTTCCCCATGAAGCCCCGCGCATCCAGCGTGTGTACAACGGCCTGGATCTGCAGCCCTTCATGCAAGCTCGATCGAAAGCAGACCGCACCAAGGCAGCGGGCGGGATCCTGAGCGTGGGACGTCTCATCGAGAAAAAAGGATACGATGATCTCATCACCGCTTGCGGCCTGCTGCGTGATCGCGGTATCCCAGTCAAGTGCCGCATCGTCGGCGAAGGTCCGCTCGAAGACGAACTCAAATCCCAGATCTCAAATCTCAAACTGGAAGATCAAGTCACGCTCACTGGACCGCTGGGCATGACGGAAATCATCCGCCTGCTCGCCGAGGAAACCCAGGTCTTCGCGCTCGCCTGCAAGACGGAGAAGGACGGTGGCATGGACAATCTCCCCACCGTGCTCATGGAAGCCATGGCGGCGAGCTTGCCGTGTGTATCGACGCGCCTCGCCGGTGTGCCGGAGATGGTGGTGGATGGCGTGACCGGTCTGCTCTGCGAAGAGAAACAGCCCGCGGCCTTCGCAGATCATCTGGCCACACTTTTGCAGGATCCTGCGAAGTGCGAACAGATGGGCGCGGCCGGTCTGGTTCATGCACGCAAACACTTCGCGAAGGAAGAGACTTCGCTCCATTTGCTGGATGCCTTCGCGGAACGCGCGAGCCTGCGTTTCGATCTCAGCCTCGCGCAAAAGTATGGCCTGCTCACCAGCTTCGCCTCACGCACCATGCGCGGCGATGCCCAACTGCGGCACCATGCGGCGAAGGCACGTGACAAGAGCTTCGATCTGGGCCGCTTCATGGACTGCACTTAGCGTGAGCCGCAGTCGCGCCGCGCCACGCGACACCGTGGGATAACGAATCGCGGGGATGAGATAGCCCGCGTCCAGCAGCGCCGCACTGGTCTGCACGGCGGCTTCTTCATCGCCGATGATGATGGGCAGGATGGCAGCGGGCAGAGCGCTGGTTTGCGAGGCGAACGTTTCGCCGAGCAGCGAGAGCAGCAGGCGCTTGTTGCTCCAGAGTTTTTCGCGTCGCGCATCTCCTTCGCTGCTTTGCAGGAGGGAAATGGCCTGTTTCGCGGTCCATGCCACCGCAGGTGGTGGCGCGGTGGAGTAGATAAGGCTGCGTGCGCGATTGATGAGCAGATCCCGCACCGCGCTCGAAGTGGCCACATAACCACCGCTCACACCGATGGCCTTGCTCAGCGTGCCCATTTGCAGTTCCACTTGTTTCTCGAGACCCAGCGACGCCACAAGGCCGCGACCCTGCGGCCCCAGCACACCCACGGCATGCGCTTCATCCACCAGCAGCCACGCATCATGCCTGGCTTTCAGCGCGATGATTTCGGCAAGAGGCGCCGCATCACCATCCATGCTGAAGATGGACTCGGTGACCACGAGCACACGCGTGGAGGCGCCGCCCTTCTCACGTGCTCCTGCAAGCAGGCGCTCCAGCTTGCCGAGGTGATTGTGAGGAAAAATGCGAATGGTAGCGCCACTGAGCTTCGCGGCATCAATGAGCGAAGCGTGACTCAGTTTATCCAGAATCACCACATCGCCCGGACCGACCAGCGCGGGGATGACACCGACAGCCGTGGCATATCCACTACTGAAGGCGAGCGCGGCCTCAGTGCCCTTGTAGGATGCGAGTGCGGACTCGAGTTCCTCATGCGGTGCATGGTTGCCGCACACCAGACGCGAAGCCCCGGAACCAACGCCAAAGCGATCGACGCCTTCCCGCATGGCGGCTTTGAGCGCATCGCAGGTGGCGAGGCCGAGATAGTCGTTTGAGGAGAAGTTGATGACCCCCTCACGCTGCGGCAGCGTGATCTCCGCACCCCTGGTGGAGAGCACCCGACGCAATGACCGACGAAGCCCCTGCTGCTGCAAGTGCTCCAGCGCTTCTCGGGAAGCGTGCGTGAGGTCGTGATTGGGCTGGTCGTCCATGGTGGGAGATCATGGAACGCATCGCCTGTAGTGAGGGTTTTTTCAAATGGGAGAAATGGGGGTGGAAGTAACCCCGCGATGATCCGCACACTCCGTGTGCCATCAGTCGGGAACCACCTCACGTGGCGAAGCCTCTGGTCAAGGAGTGGGGGCATTCCTGTCCCCATTTTTGGCATGACCAGAGAGATTGACGTCTCGCGTCCTTGATACGGGAGGCTCTCGCAGGGAGCGGCACTAGCCTTAGTGCCGGCGGTGAGCCTTCTGGGTGCGGAGCCTCTTCGTATTCTCTCATCATCGGTTACATTGTGGAGCATCGCTCACGACGTCACATGCAACGTCAATGACGGCACTAAGCTAGTGCCGCTCCCTGCGAAATGATCACTTCGCTCACATGAAACCGTCTAGTGAGTTTCACCGTGTAGCACTGAACAAATGGGGACAAGAATGTCCCCACTCCTTGAGCAAAGCCTCGCCTAGTTATGGAGGAGCATCATGCTCCCCCCGAAGGAGCATCGGCGCCTTCCAAGGATCGGGGACACTCTTGTCCCCTCCGTCGGGTGCGCGCACCACACCCCCCTCACTCTTTCCCCAACAACCCCTGCTCACGCAGAAACGCGACCATCTTCTCCACGGTCTTCGAATACGACGGCTCGCGATTGAAGAAGCCGTGGGCTTCTCCAGAAAACACCTCCACCACACACGAACCCCCAAGTTCCTTTACCTTCGCGGCATAGGCCTGCGCGGTATCAATGGGCACCGTGTTATCCGCATCACCGTGGAAGATGAGCGTCGGTGGCTGTCCAGCTTTCAGGTGATGATAGGGGCTCACCTTCAGGAGTTCCTCCTGCTGTGCAGGGGTCACTTCGGACGCACGGCGGTAGTCGAGTTTCGTAGCGGGATTGAAAAGCACCAGGGCAGCAGGCTTGGCGCTCACGCTCAGATCATCCTTCGCATCATTCACGTCATCCAGCGTCGCCAGCGTGGCAGCGAGGTGTCCACCGGCCGAGCCACCACCAGCAGCGATCTTCCCGGGATCGATGCCGAGTTCACCCGCATGACTGCGCACCCAGCGGAAGGCGGAGCGTGCGTCTTTCACACAGTCCGGGATGGTCACGCCAGCCTGCGAGGTGAGGCGGTACTGCACGGAGATGGCCACCATGCCCAGCTTCACCAGCTCGGCGCTTTGCCGTGAGAACGCATTGGGGCTGCCATTGCGCCAGCCACCGCCGTGGTAGAAGACCATGGCACTCCGCTTGTCATCCGCCTTCCACCCCTCGGGTTTCCAGATCCAGATCTCCAGCTTGGTGTCGCCGATTTCCTTGTAGACCTTCTTCTCCGTCGGCGCAGGTCCTTCAATTTTTGCCGGTGTCTGGCGCTTGGCATCCGCCTTCGGCTTTGGCTTGGCAGCATCGGTGTCTTGGGCAGACACCGTCAACGGCAAGGCAAGCGCCACCGCGAATGCGGTACGAAGCGAGAAAGAAAAAAGGCGGGATGGAAGAACCATGCCGCCTTTAACGCTGGGGTCGCTCCGGTGTTTCGTTAGAAATGCCAGCCGAAGCTTAGCATCGGACCGAGCGCATCGATGCCGGGATTCACATCATCCGTGCCCATGTTGGAGATGTGCTGGTAGTACAAGCCGAGGGCGATGCTGCCACGCTTGCACACCATGAAGCGCGCGCCGGAATAGAGGAACCAGTTGAAGTTCAAATCCTGTCCCTGGGCGCCTTCGATTTCATAGCCCTTGCTGTCCATCCAGCCCACACCACCGCCAGCGGCGAAGAAGAGGGAGAAGTCACGCGGCGCATTCCACCACTCCAGAATGCCGGAGCCGGCGACGCCGAAGTAGTAGTCCTCCGGACCTTCCACGATAGGCTCGAGCAGCAGCGAGATCCGGTGGCGGAAACCCAGCCTGCCGCTACCCACATCCCAGCCGAAGGCCTCAGGCGACTTGAAGGTCAGCATCTGGGGCAGGAGGACGTAGTCCAGAGGCGAGGCATTGTTCCCCACGCTCCACAGACCGCCGGTTTCAAAATCAATCTCCCAGTGCTTCAGCGGGTCGTACGCTTCCGGAGCCACGGTCTGCACGGTCTTGTCCACCGTACCGGCGAATGTGGAGCAAGCGGCAGTACCAACGATGAAAGAAGTGAGCAGCAGGCGCTTCAGCATGACGCGGATGGTAATCTGTTTTTGCCAAGTGGGAAGCGGAAACAGGTATGCGTGATTCCGAGCATCCCCATCGCTGGATCGTGGCCGAGTTTCTCCGAAACTCGAAGCGTGGCGCGTATCCCATGAGGAATCACTTCTCGATTGAGCCAAGGAGAACCTGCTCGAGGCTATGGAAACACACCACTCACCAAGCTTCCATCCTCGATCACTTCAGTCCGCTGCGAGTTTCGGAGAAACTCGGCCACAATCCGGCGCCATCTCACCAAGATGCCTCATCCACGGTTCTGCCGCAGCGCCTCATACACCACAATGCCCACCGACGTGGCGAGATTCAAGCTGCGCGTGCCCTCCATCGGAATGCGCAGGCACGTGTCCTTGTTCGTTTCCAAAAGGGACTCCGGCAGGCCACGCGTCTCCGGACCAAACATCAGGTAACACTCCGCCGGAAACGCTGCGTCCCAGTAGCACTGCTGCGTCTTGGTGGTGAAATAGAACCATGGTGTCTCGGGCGCTGCACTCTCTCGCAACTGCTCCAGCGAATCCCACACGTGCACGTCCACGTCCTTCCAATAGTCCAGGCCTACGCGCTTCAACTGCCGGTCATCGATGCTGAAGCCAAGTGGCTTGATGAGGTGCAGCCGCGCTCCCGTGGCCAGGCACAGACGCCCCACGGCACCGGTGTTGTGCGGAATCTCAGGCTGGTAGAGGACGAGGTGGAGCATACAAAGAAAATGCGAGAGCCGTGGTCGACTCTCGCATGCAGGTATTCAAGTTCGGATGTGCGTCAAAGCGCGGTCAGGCCGCCTTCTTTGCTTCTTCAGGCTTGGCAGCGGGCTTCGCTGCCGCCGGCTGCTGTTGTTGCGCTGCCTTCGCAGGGGGCACCGTAGCGGGGCGGGGCGTGGGCATGATCTCCACCTTGAGCGGCTGCACCTTGTTGATCTGGTAGATGTCCGCTTCGTACTTCGCGGCGAGGTCGTCCAGTTCCTTGCGCTTCGTCTGGAACTCGGTCTGCCACGCGTCGTAGGCTGTCTTTTCCGATTCGCGCTTGTTGAACATGCCTTTCTGCTTTCCCCACAGATTGCGCAGGGGGCGCACGGCTTCGTCATTCCGCTTCTTGTTGAGTGCCACCACCTTCAGGGATTGTTGGAAGGTCGGTGAATCGGGATCCTCCTCCACCTCGGCATGCACGGAGAGCGCGCGCTCATCCCAGGTGCCTACGAACTTGTCATTGATCCGCAGGTCATAGCGGCCGCTGATGAGGCCTGAGGCGATGTAAGACTCCTGCGAAGCGGTGTGACCGGCGTTGGTGAGCTTCGCGCCCAGCGGCGCTTCGGCCAGCTGCACCCAGGGGAGCGCCTTGGGCTTCACGGTGTAGCTCACGGAACGGGTGGGATTGCCCTTCACATCCGAGACCACGGCGGGATTGATGGGCTGCCACTGACCGCCCACGACGCGTACGCCTGCACTCAGAATGGGTCCCGTGTCACCCGTCTGCTTCAGCAGTGAATAGGCCATGATGAAGCTGCCATCCGGACCGGGATGGATGCCATCCTGGACGAGGGTGAATTTTGGATCGATGCGGCGCTGCTGCACGGTGAAGGTATTCAGCGGGCCAAAGAGATCCACGAACTGCAGGTTGCGCTCCAGGGCGGTTTGTTGCAGCCACTTGCCGTAGTAGGCGAGCACCGCGTTGTATCCGGTGGGGACGCGTCCCTTGGCATAGTCCGGCTTCTCCTTCACTTTGATGTCCCATGACTGGTGGTCGAACATGGTCGGGCTCATCACAATCACACGGCAGTTGATCGCCTTGAGGCGATCCAGCAGCTCGCTCATGTCCTTCGCGTAGGTGTCGAAGGTGGGCTTGTCGAAGTCCTTGTAGGAACCGTCGTTCATGCCCAGCAGCACCGTGGCTACCGTCGGCTTGAAGGCGGCGATGTCTTCATCAAAGCGATTCAGCACATCCCTCGCCTTGTCGCCGCTCACACCCGCGTTGCGGAAATGCAGGCGCATGTTCGGATAGCGCGTGTAGAAATAATTCTCCGCGTACTGCGTGTACAGGCAGGCGTGCGTGATGGAGTCGCCGATGAAAATGAAACGATCCCCATCCTTCAGTCCGAGTCCGGCGGGTGGCGCGGGAACGGCGGGCTTCTTTGCGGGAGCAGGGGCGGTGGAGGGAGCAGCCGCGCCGAGCGACCGGCCCTCCTGGGCAGAGGCCGGATGCGCGAGCAGCGCCGCCGTGGCCAGGGTGAGAAGGAATGAGCGTTTCATGGCAAGGATGGTATCGGGTGGAAAAATGAGGATGGCCGGGTGCCTAACCGCGCTTCGCCACAACCACCACCAGCACGAGGCCGAGAACGGCCACACCGATGATGATCATCTCGGTGGTGCCGAGTGCGCCAATGGCGAGAATGGAGGGAATCATGGAAAGGATGGTGTCGGGTGAGGCAGTCAGAGCGGCGGTGGGATTTTTTTGTACAGCGTCACTTTTGCTTCTTCGAAAGACGCACTACAACGAAGATGATCACACCCGCCGCCAGAGCCATAAAGCCGAGCACGCCAATGGCGATAACCATTTCAGTGGTGCCAATAGGTGCGAGGGCAAGCTTCGAGGAAATCATGGGGGTATGGATGGCTTACAGAGTTTTGATCGCAAGATTGCGGAACTCCACGTGGTCATTGTGACCGCAGATGATGAAGTGACCGCTGGCGTTAAGCTGACCAGGATGCTCATGCCCATCGATGGGCTTCACCTTGCTGAGGTCGGCGTCCACAATCGTCACGCCGTTGAGGATGACCGTCACCTTGGTGCCCTTCGCGATGATCTCCTGCGTGTTCCACTCGCCGATGGGCTTCATGCCTTCATGCTTCGCGGGGACCAGGCCGTAGATGCTGCCGTGGTGCTGCCAGTCCTTGATCTTCTCGTGCTTCGGCACATTCGCATCGATGAGCTGGATCTCCATGCCGTTGAGGTGGGGTGAGGGAGCCTTGCCATCCTTCGGCAGATCGCAGCGGATGCCCATACCGTTGTTCGCGCCTTGGCTGAGCTTGAAATCGAACTTGAGATGGAAGTCGCCGTACGTCTTCTCGCTGATGAGGTGCTTGCCCTCGGGGGTGCAGATGAGGAGGCCATCCTTCACCTCATAGCCCTTGGTGGTGTCCGCCTTCCAGCCCGCGAAGGACTTGCCATCGAAGAGGGGCGTGAAGCCCTTGTCCGCAGCGCGGGAAGTGGAAGCGGACACAGCGAGGGTGCAAAGACCAAGGGCGGCAGAGAGGAAAAAACGACGGGAGTTCATGGTAGGGAAGGACAACACCAACGCGGCCCGACACCGGGGTGTTGCGAGGAGTTGTGTTGCGGCCCGCTTCATGGGCGTTCCCAGCTCGTTTCGGTCACTATTGTCCCACATTCAGCCACTTCATGGCAAGCCCGATGGCGAAGGGCGCGGTGAAGATGCTGACCACCGTGGTGGCCACAATGACCAGCACCGCCGTGGCCGCATGGCCTCCGTAGTGCCGCGCCAGTACCACGGTGAAGACCGCCGCCGGCATGGCCGCCTGCACGCACAGCACCTGCTTCATCTCATAGCTCACCGGCAGCCACAGCCCGACCGCGATGAACAGGAAAGGCAGCACAAACATGCGCAGCACCGAGGTGGCCACGGCCACATTCAGCTTGAACCGCTCCTCACCAATGAGGTCCATGATGGTGCCCCCGATGAGGATGACGCACAACGGGATGGCGCAGGCCCCAAGCTGCCCCATGAGCGCGTGCACGAAGTCCGGGACATAACGCGCTGCCCCCAGATAGTGCAGGACAAGGGAGGCCACGATGCTGATCACTGGCGGATTGATGGCGTGCCGCCACGGCGCCTTGCTGAAACCGGTGAGCATGCCCACCCCCACCGTCCACATGGCCAGCTCCACCCCGAGAGTATAGGTGAAGAGCACGCCGATGAGCGGCTTTCCAAAGAGCGCTTCCGTCACGGGGATAGCCACGAAGCCGTAATTCTGCAGGCCGGTGCAGAGGGCGAAGGTGCGCGCGCCCTCGCCTTTCTTCATGCCAATGAGGGGTGTGACGAGGTGGCAGAGCCACATGGACACGGCGACCATCAGGAAGCCCAGCGTGGCATTCAGCAGCACCTGGCCGCCGTTGTTCAGCGCCGGATTCCCCACGATACGCTCGAAGGCGAGGCAGGGGAAGAGCACCCGCACCGCCAGGTTCATGATGCCCGGGTCCGCTGCCCGCGGCATCCATCCGATCCGCCGGGCTCCGGCACCTACCAGCATGGTGAGGTAGACAGGAAGCGTCGCGAAGAGGATGGTGGTATAGTTCATGAACAGCGCCCCCTCTTGGTCAACGGGACCGGCCCTCCGGTCAATGGATTCGCTGCAGTTGCTGCAAGGATCGGGGCACGCTCTTTGCGAACGTGTCATGCACATCCATTTGACGGACCGCTCTGCCAACCTTTAACGCAGGGAGGAAGAAGCTCCGAGGAGAAGAACATCACGCCATGCTCGTAGACGGAAAACCCTACCGCACCGTCTGGCTCAAGCCGGACGAACCCCACATTGTGCAGATCATCGACCAGCGGAAGCTGCCGTGGAAGTTCGAGGTCGTGGACCTGCGCACGGTTGATGAGGTGGCGCGGGCCATCAAGGAGATGTGGGTCCGTGGCGCCGGCTGCATCGCCGCCACCGCCGGGTATGGCATGTGGCTCGCCGCGCTGGAAGCCATGCGCGACCCGGACTACAAGCTGGCCACCAAGCTCGGCGCGCGCAAGCTACTCCAGACACGCCCCACCGCCGTGAACCTCACCTGGGCCCTCGAGCGCCAGCTCACCGCCCTCTCCAAGGCCCGGACCGACCTCCAGGCGCTGGAAATGACCCGCGAGATGGCCGAGGTCATCGCGGATGAGGACGTGGCCGCCTGCCGTGCCATCGGCGAGCACGGGCTCACACTGATCCAGAGCATCGCCCGCAGCAAGAAGCCCGGCGAGCCGGTGAATATCCTCACCCACTGCAATGCAGGCTGGCTGGCCTTTGTGGACATCGGCAGCGCCACCGCACCCATCTACGCCGCGCAGAAGGCGGGCATTCCCATTCATGTGTGGGTGGACGAGACGCGGCCCCGCAACCAGGGCTCCCGCCTCACCGCGTGGGAACTCACGCAGGAGGGCATTCCCCACACCATCATCCCCGACAACACGGGCGGCCACCTCATGCAGCATGAGAAGGTCGACATGGTGATCACCGGCGCGGATCGCATCACCAAGAAGGGCGACGTCGCCAACAAGATCGGCACCTACCTGAAGGCACTGGCCGCCAAGGACAACGGCGTGCCCTTCTACGTCGCCGCCCCCGGCAGCACGATTGACTGGGAGATGAACGACGGCATCCTGGAAATCCCGATTGAGCAGCGTGGCGAGGAAGAGGTGGCCCTAATCGAAGGCATGACCAGCGCCGGCAAGCTGGAAACCGTGCGCCTCTTTCCCCAAGCCAGCCCCGCGGCGAACTACGGCTTTGACGTCACTCCGGCCCGCCACATCACCGGCATCATCACCGAGCGCGGTGTCGTGCGCGCGGATGAGGCGGCGCTGGATCGGGCGTTTTCGTGAGAAGCGAACCCACCATACGAAAGCACCCTCTCAAGGAGTGGGGGCATTCCTGCCCCCATTATCGCGTGGCAAGTCGGCGGAGTGGCGCATCACCGGTGGGTTAAGAAATCGCAAAGCAGCAGAGCAGCGAAGCAGCATCGTTTGTTGAGGAACAGCTGCTCGTGGGCCGGAGAAGCGCCACAGTCATGGTGGAGTCAGGAGTCTTGTAACGAAAAATGGGGGCAGGAATGCCCCCACTCCTTGACCAGAGGTGACGTCACGGGAGGTAATCTCTATTACTCCCCAGCCGCCTTCTTCACCTCATCCTTCTTTTTCGCGACTTCAGGCGAGCTCAGTTCCTCCAGCTTCGGCGGAGTGCCGCCCTTGGGCACGAACACGAGAGCGGCGCCATTGATGCAGAAGCGGCGATCCGTCGGCGTCTTGAAGCCTTCCTTTTCGAACACATGGCCGAGGTGGGCTTCGCAGCGCTTGCACACGGTCTCCACGCGGCGCATGCCGTGGGAGTCGTCCGCGCGCTCGAGCACGTTGTTCGCCTTGGACGAATCGTAGAAGGAGGGCCAGCCGCAGCCAGAGTGGAACTTCTCCTTGCTGGTGAAGAGCTCACCGCCACAGCACACGCAGTAGTAGGTGCCTTCGCCTTCCTTTTCGAACTTCTCATACGCGGCGCCGTTGGCACGTTCGGTAGCGGCGCGGCGGGTGATGGCGAACTGCTCGGGGGTCAGCTTCTGGCGCCATTCCTCATCGGTCTTGATCACTTTTCCAGTTTCCATCGTCTTGGTGGAGGCTTCAGGTGCAGGGGTCTTGGGTGTCGCGGGCTTGTCCTCGGCAAAGGCCAGGACCAGAGGCATCGCAGCGGCCAGCGGCAGGAGAAGAGTCAGCGGCGTTTTCATGGGCAATCGAATCTACTACGGGCACTGAGGGCAGAAATCGATCCCATCATTGGGTTCGACATCAGGATACGCAAGCACAGAGCCGCTAGATTCAAAGAGCACCCCTCAAAAATCGCCCTCCACCGTCATTTCCCGATGCAATAGAGGGCCTTATTCGACCTGAGGAAAAGACATCCATCACTGACCGCGGGGGTGGCATTGAAGTCCGTACCGTCACCGGCCAGGAAGTTGGTGGCCAGCACTTGGAACTGGGGTTTGGCGGCCAGGATAAAAACGCCCTGCTTGCGGCTCACGGCGTAGATCTTGTCCCCAATCAGAACCGGGGAGGCGTAGAAGGGCTTCCCACCGCCACGGCGTCCGCCGCCGCCACCGGACTGTGCCGCCGCGCCACCGAGGCGCTCGCGGTAGATCATGGCGCCGGTCTTCGCATCCGCGCACCAGGCGAAGCCCTGATCACTCACCACGTACAGCTTGCCGTCATGGTAGACCGGCGTGGGCACATAGGTGGACTGGCTGTCCTGCCAGAGCATCGCAGAAGAGCTCACCTCACCCTTGTCCCCCGCCTTGAGCGCCACCCGCATGGTGGAAGGGAAGCCTCCAAACACATAGATGTCCTCTCCCTGAATCACCGGGTCCGGAGCCACATTCCCCTCGATACCGGTGGGCGCGTACCAGCGCAATTTGCCCGTCTCGGGATTCATACCCCAGAGTTCGCTGGGCGCGGCGAAGATGAGATCCTCACGGCCATCGGCACGCTTGAGGACCTGCGGTGAGCTGAAAGCGCCTTCCAGCAGCCCAGCGGTTTGTTTCCATGCCTGCTTCCCGGTCGCCTTGTCGAACGCGATCACGGACTGCGCTTCATCGGCGGCATTGACGATCAAAAGATTTTTCCACAACACCGGCGATCCCGAGGAACCCCAGCGCTGGCGGCCGGACTCGCTGCCAGTGGTGGCCTTCCATACTTCCTTGCCGTCCATGTCCAGCGCGACCACGCCGCCCTTGCCCCAGTGCACATACACATGCGCGCCATCGGTCACCGGCGTGTTGCTGGTGTAACCGTGCTCGCGAATCATACCGCTCCAGTCGTCGTCCTTCTGCGTTGTGGGATAGTCTCTCTGCCAGAGTTTTTTTCCCGTCGCCTTGTCCACGCAAAGGATGTGGCGCACCAGGCCGCTCACATCGCCGTTCTCCTTCTGTCCGGAGAAGCAGGTGACGAAGACCTTGTTCTCCCACACGATGGGGCTGGAGGCTCCGGCTCCTGGCAGATCCAGCTGCCACTTCAGATTTTCCTTTTCACTCCAGTGCGTGGGCACCGCGGCATCCGTGCTGACAGAGTCCCGGTTGGGGCCACGCGTCTGGGGCCAGTTGTTGGCGGGCGCAGGCAGCGCGAGGGTGAGCAAGGCTGCGGAAAACAAAAGCGGTTTCATGGCTGAGAACTAAAACCGCGGGCACCTCCGATGGTTGCGGCACAGACGACAATCACAGACAAAACGCTGCACGTAACTTGCAGCATCGCCTTCCCAGTGCTTCCTCAGACACACATGCAAGCGGCCCTCTTCGCTGCCGGACTCGGCGACGTCATACGCAAAATTTATCTCACCCGTTCCTACCAGGTCCTCAGCGAGACCACGGAACCGGTAAAGGTGATCTGTGCCTCCCACAATCCCTTCGCCTCAGAGATCTTCCGCTTCCACCGGAATGCCAGCAACTTCATCATCTACGAGCTGGGGCACAAGTATGATGAATTCCTGAAGAAGGGACTGCGTGCGCTCGAACTCGACAAGGCCGTGGTTGAGTTCGCCGGCGTGAAATGGGAAGACAGGATCGCAGGCAAAGCGAGCGAGGGTTACGTCCCGCAGTTCGACGCGCCAGACACCATCGACTCCACCGGTCATGTCATCTTCCAGCCGTTCTCGGGAAGCCTGGTGAGCAGGACCTTTTCCGAAAAAGCGATCGAGCAGGTGGCTGGCGTTCTCCAAGATCTGCCCTGCAAGGTCTATCTCATCACCCGCAGTTTTGTGCGCATGGGCGTCTCCGGCCGCCTCGCGCACGCCGAGGAGAATGCCCGCAGGTTCGAAGGCAAGAACATCGTCGTGATGGATCATCTCAGCGTGCCGGCCACGCTGAACCTCGTGAAATCATGCAGTGCCTTCGTAGGCTCCTGGTCCAGTCTTCAACAGGCGGCATGGTTCGAGAACAAGCCCGTGGGCGTGGTCTATCCCAACGACTGGTGCGATGTGGTGAACCGCTCCGACTACGCCTTCGGCCTGGAGCGCCCGGACTGTTTCCACTCGAACTTCAAATCCCTGGATCTGGAAAAGCTCAAGACATGGCTGGCTCAGTGGGTGCCAGCTCCCGCCCCGGCGCCGGTGCCAGACGTGCAATCGCCTCCCGCAGCACCGTGATGTGGCCCATAGCCTCCGCCGGCGCTGTTTCGAAATCCTCATGCCGCAACTTGTAGGGCACGTCCTCCGGGAAGTAGAACGGCACGCCGCTGGCCCGAGCGAAGACCATGCCGTGGTAGCGACCGGTCATCACCAGCCGTGAGCGGGAAATCTGGCGGTACGCCTCCTCCGGCGTGGGCGCCTCAATAACCCTGGTTTCCGGAAACCGGCGGCGCGCAAAGGAGAGGTTCGGCGCATCATCCACCGGCGCGCCCATGCTCATCCACACCGTTTCATACTTCATGGAACCGAGGAACTGCATGAAGCGCTTGCACAGGGGATCTCCGGGAAACATCTTCCCAGCCACCGCGACCGTGAGCATGTTCTCCCAGCAGGAGTCCACTTCGACCAGTTGCGACATCAGATAGCCCGCATCCGGGTAGAACCGTGGTTCGCTGTCCGGTACCAGCTCCTCCATGATGCGCACGCAATTGGGCGAGCGCAGCGTGATGAACCGGGCCTGCTCGAAGTAGGGAATCCACGGCTTCAGCACTTCTCGGAACAACTCCTCTGTCTCCACCCGGAACTGAAAGCCGCAGGACGAAAACCCGAAGGGCACGCCGGTTTCGACCGCCCACTTCAGGTAGTACCGCATCTGGCAGAAGTGCGGCGACAGGGCCGACAAGTCTTCGCCCGAGGGATTGTTGTACAGGATGCCGCCGCCGCCAAAGACCAGCAGATCGAGATCCGCCGGCATGTCCTTGGGGAGGTCCGAGTTGAAGAAGAGCAGCTCGTGCTCCGGCAGGTACTTGGAAAAAACAAACGGATAGGTGTTGTCCCCCACATTGCCATAGCCGCTCGCCCCGACGAAGGCGATCTTCATAAGCTGGCTGCCGGGACAAGAGACGAAGTGCGGGACTGGGAGATGACGGCAGCGCCTCTCTGCATGGCCGCGAGCATCAGCGACTCAAAGCGCCTTGCCACAGCACTCCAGGCAAATTGCGGCTGCCTCACATGAGCACTGCCCGCGCGGGAAAGCCTCTCGCGAAGGGCGGCATCCGCATAGAGCGCCTGCAGCTGCTCGACGAACAGCGTTTCATCCGGCAGGGCGCCGACCGTGTTGATCTCCGGGTGCACCAATTCGGTGGTGCAGGGCACCTTGATGGCGGGGCCCGTCCACTCACCCAGCGCGGCCCAGTCCGGCACGATCTGGGGAATGCCACACGCCATGCCTTCCATGGTCGTGAGACCCCAGCCTTCTCCCAGGGTGGTGGAGACCTGAACGTCCAGCGCGTTGTAAGTGTCCTGGAGTTGTGAGGTATCGCCGGCCTGATGAAGCTCCTGCGGACCCGTCAGGATCAAACGATCGGCCACGCCGTAGAAGTTCGCCACGCGCTCCAGATTCCAGCCCGTGTCCTTCTTGGCGCAATGCAGCAGGAGCCATGCGTTCTTGATGTCGTGGGTCTTCGTCCAGTGGGCAAAGAGGCGGATGGTGACGTCGAGCCGCTTGCGGGGCTGGTTGCGGTTCACATTGCCCACGATGAAGGCGTCTTCCGGCAGGTTCAGCCCGAGGCGCGCACGCGCGGCGGCTTTCTCTTTGGACTGCCAGAGCCTTCCATCCAGGCCATGGGGAATCACGTGCCGCGCGCCGGTGAAGCCTGCCTGCACGGCCTCCTGATAACCAAAGTCCGTGTACCACACGGCCTCGGACAGTCCTTCCAGGCGGCGGATCTCCGTAGGATCGAGGTGCGCTCCATCGACCGGCATGTATCCGAGAATCGGCACGTTCTTGGGCGCGTGATCGAGAAAGGCGGCGACGTTCCACCAGTCATTGTTGATGATGGCCACATCGGGCGCGATCTCCTCACACAACGCGGAGAAGCGGTTCATGCCCCACATGTCGCCACCCTGCCAGGCAGGCAGAATGGGGTAGGGGTAGTCGTGGTCGCCCCCGTTGTAATTCACGCCGGACACGAAGACTTCCCAATCCTGGTGCAGGTGCTGCAGCACCGAGTGCGTCACCGTGGCAAAACCCGTGGGCACGGTGGCGTCGCCCACCCACAAGAGGCGGCCCTTCGCCGGCGTGGTACGCACCGAAGCCATGGCCTGCAGGCGCTCTGCGGTCACGGTGGAGGCCTTCTTCCGGGATTTCGTGGCAGGCGCCTTCTGCATCGTCGTTGCAGCAAGGGCATTGACCCCGGAACCACTGGCCATGATCTGGCCGGCAGCCTGGCTGCGGAGCGTGGGAGAAACATCCGCAGACACGTGGTTGATGGGTGTGTTCATGTGAAATGCTGTCAATATTCGCTGATCTTTAGCCGTGGTATTTCCTCCCGAAGCTGGTCCATGAGCCGCATTTCGGGGCCGACGTCTACGTTCATCGGGTCGGAGACGATACTGTTGATTCTAAGGAGCTCGAGATTCTTGAGGCTGCTCAGTGCCTGGATGGACTCAGCGGAGAATCCGCGGGTATCTTTTAGATTGAGGCTGGTGAGGCTGTCGGACATTTTCACCAGATGCGCTACGCCAGCGGGGGTGATGTTCGTGCTGGCGAGGTTGAGATTCTGGACGGACTTGGCCATCACGCAATAGTCCACCAGAGCCGAGAGATCAGCATCATCAAACCAGGGCGCCTCGTGCATGCTGACCCGCCAAATCGCAAACCTTTCCGCGGGCAGCTGGCTCTCCTTGCGCAACTCGTAGGCCGATCCCATGAGCGGTTGCTGGAGCGTATCTGTCATCACATTCACAAATCCGCCCTGTTGGAAGACGAACTTGGCGAGGGCGACCTGTGCCTCCCGGCGCTCCGAAGGCGTCTGCGCGGACAATAATGCGAGGGGCATCACAATCGAGTCCTCCACGACAGGCGGACCGAAGAACAAGTGCCTCACTTTTTCAACGGATCGCTTGGAACCACCAAAGAGGAAATAACCGGTGGCGAGGAGGCACACCGTGGCAAATCCCCACAGCACATTGCTCCAGCGGACACCCCGCGGCTTTTTCCGCAGATGCACCGTGGTCGCGGAGGGACTGGCCGGAGGACCCGGAATCACGGGCACCGGAGTGCGGTCCAGCGCTGTGCTGGTGGGAGGCGCTCCTGCAGCCGGCTCAATCAACTGGCGCACGATGGTGCTGAGGTCACCCACGCTCTGGTAGCGCCGCTTGGGATCCACCTGGAGCGCACGACTCACCACTTCATCAAACCTCTCATCCACCCCCACGGCACGGGAGGGCGGCTCCCATGCCCCCTTGGGCACATGGTTGGTGAGCATTTCATAAAGCATCACCCCGAGGGAGTAGATGTCCGCGCGGTGATCCACTTCGAAGTCACGCGTCACTGCCTCCGGCGCCATGTAGTCCGGCGTGCCGAGGGCATCACTGGCGCCGGTGAGCAGATGCTGGGGAGGGGCGCCGATCACCTTTGCCAGGCCGAAGTCCGCCACCTTCACCCGCCCGTTTTCATCGATGAGGATGTTCGCGGGCTTCACATCACGGTGTACTACACCACGGGAATGCGCGAACTGCAGGGCCTCGCACACCTGCATGGCGATGCCCAGAAGCTGCTTCGCGGTGGCCCGGCCCTCCTTCATGAAGCGGCGCAGGTTCGTGCCCTTCACATACTCCATCGCGTAGTAGAGGCAGCCTCCGCTGGCCTCGCCCGAGTCGTACACCGAGACGATGTTCGGGTGATTGAGCAGCGCCAGTGCGCGGGCTTCACGACCGAACCGCTCGGCGAACACCCGGCGATTGCGGAGGGACATCGGCAGCAGCTTCACCGCCACAATGCGATTCAAGCTCCGTTGCTTGGCACGGTACACCGCGCCCATGCCACCACGGTCGATGAACTCCAGGAACTCATAGGATGGGATCTGCTGGTCCAGTTCCTCAATGGACGGTGGCTTGAAGGCTCCCAGATCAAAGGGATCCACCGGGGGCTGTTCTTGCTCCCCTGGCGGGGTCATGGCAGCCAGACTATGGGGATCCTTCTCTGATTTCATCACTCCACGAAATGCGGGGGATAGTAGGCGGAGAAAAAAATAAGGGCGTTTCCTACAAACACAAGGTGATTTGCGAAGTGGGGATTCACCCACGATTCAGCGACCGGGCCAGCATATAACGCGTACGCCCCCATTTCTTTAGCATCAAACCTCTCGCGCGCACAACCCGCACAGCGGCGGTTGTTTACGCCGATTTCGACATGTCTGCGGCGAGCGCGGCATTGCCAATGATGCCGGATTCGTTGCTGAATTTTGCGGGCAAAAGCTTCAATCCCTCCCACACCACCGTGGAGAGCATGGACTTCATCCGGGCCTCCAAAGGTTCAAACAACAAGGGGCCAGCCTGGGCCACCCCACCACCGATGACAAAGGCATCCGGGTTCAACAACCAGGCGATGCTGGCAAGCGCCGTGCCGAGCCAGTCTGCCACCTCACCCCAAACTTGGCGCGCGATGTCATCGCCCGCTTGTGCTGCCTCGGCGATGGCCTTGGGCGTGCACTGCGAAGCCTCACGATGAAGTCCTGCCTGGGCGTACCGATGCACGGCGTGCTCGGCGATCTGGTTGTTGCCCACATACTTTTCAAGGGCGCCGAGGTTGCCGTAGTGGCCGGAGACACCTTCGAAATGGATGCTCATCTGCCCGATCTCACCGGCGGAAAAGTGGCCGCCGCGGTACATCTGCTCATTAAGAATCAGGCCGCCACCCACGCCAGTGCCGAGGGTAAGTGCGACCACGTTCTTCATGCCCTTGGCAGCGCCGTAGCGCCACTCGGCATAGGCCATGGCATTGGCATCGTTCTCCACGGTGATGGGAAGACCGGTGAGGTCACCGAGAATCTTACGCAGCGGGATGTGATGCCATCCGGGCACATTTGTCAGCACATGCACAAACCCTTTGTCAAAGTCCACCAGGCCGGGAACACCCACGCCGATGGCTTTGATGTCAGGATACTTCGCGCGAAGCTTCTCCACGCGCTCGGCCATGGCACGGATCAGTTCATCGGGCTCCTTGTAGTCACCCGTGATGATCGGCGCATCCGTCTCCAATAGTTCTTCACCGCGGCAAACGCCCAGCTTGATGGAGGTGCCGCCGAAATCGACGCCGACTGCTGTGACTGCCTGGGAATCCATGAAGAGAAGTGCGGAAAAGAGGTGCGAGGGGTTTAGGAAAGGGGGTGGAGATTTCCCACGAGTCGCAAACCGTGCAAGGTCAAATCCTCATCCACACGCTCGATCTCAGGCATGGCAGAAGCGATCCACGCGGCATCCCCGCCGGTGGCAATGACTCGGAGGTCGGGCGGATTGCCCAGTTCCTGCCGCAGGGCCTCCAGAATACCGCGTACCATGCCGCGATACCCATGAGCCGCGCCGGAGAGGATGGCCTCCACAGTGGACTTGCCGATGGCGTGAGCCGGTTCATGGAGATCCACATGAGGCAGCAGCGCGGTGCGCTCGTGCAAATAGTCCGTCATCAGCCGCAATCCTGGGGCAATGACGCCGCCCACATACGAGGCGCTGGCGTCCACGATATCAAACGTCACCGCCGTACCGAAGTCGATGACGATGCCGGGTGCCGCGTAAAGGCGTGCCAGGGCGACGGCGTTTGCGAGCCGGTCTGCGCCGATGGTCTCCGGCTTGGGGTAGGTGATCCCGATGCCCAGGGAACTGTCATGGCGCAAGACCAGCATCCCATCGGAAAAGTGGCGCTTCAGCTTCTCCGTAGCCGCAGGCACGACGGAAGAGGTGACGATGCGATCAAACTGCCAGCCTTGCAGGACCTCATCCAATTCGCCCGAGGACAGTCCGGCTGTCGGCGCGTCCCGCTGTTCCTGGATCTCTTCACGATTCGCAAGACCAAACTTGGTGCGGCCATTGCCGACGTCGATGAGGAGGTAGTCCGAGCGCATGTATCAAGATCAGGGCGTCTCAGATAGAGGGGGATGGCGGGGCAGGCAAGTGGAGGCGGGCCTTCGCTCTCACCAGCCGTCTGGCTGAAAGGTCTTCGGCTCCTTGTTTTTCAGCGCTTCCAGATCGAATGCGCCGGCGCCTTTTACCCTCGCCTGGATGCCGTTCACTTCGAGCGTAAGCGCTTCCTGCAAGTCCTTCTTTTCCAGCCAATAACGCAGTTGCACATCCTGGGTGGTGCCGGGGGCAATCTCGGGCTGCGGTTCGAACGGCAGGAAGAATCCGGGGATCTCGCGCCCACTTCCCGTCAGGAGACGGACATGGGGTGGCTGGAGGATCAGCTTTTCATTCCCGGCGTTCTGAATCCTGGCTTCGATGTCGAGCCGCGCGTTGCCGTAGTCCCGCTCCAGCACGCTGCGGTGCACCTGCAAGGGTTTGCCGGGGTCGCCTTTGACCACCGTTCCCGTTTTGCGAGTTCGGGTATCCGTCCCGCCAGCGTCCTCATCCTCAGCCGGACCGCTGGTGAATACCCACGCCAGGCCACCCACCACGATGGCCAGCAACACCCACAGCTCGACGCGTTTGAAGAGATTCATCGCCACACCATGGCACGGGAGGGCGCCCGGGGAAAGCAGAGGTGCATGCGCTGTACCTCAATGGGAGGAAGCCGCGCTCGCAGCGGCGCCGGCGAGTCCCAGTCCCATGATTCCCAGGCCAATAAGGAGGCCGACGGCTATCAGGGCCGTGGCGATGATGCCGCAAATACGTCCGGCGGAGGTATTCGCCCTGCCCTCGGGGTCCATGAGGCCGGCATCCATCTCACGCAGGTCGTTGTTACCCATGACCCAGGCTGCGATGCCGAAGAACCCGCAAGCCACGAGGCCGAGAATACCGAAGACAAGGATGAGGGTGCCGCGATGAGGTTTCATGGGGAGGTAGGACATGGGAGGATAAGAATGGCTGCCGGGATCCTAAGCAAAGCAGGCGGGATGTTTCTCCGCAAGTCCCCATACTCGCCCGCGTCCTGCATTCCTGCTTGCCAATTTGGCTTTCCCCCCTACACTGCCCGCCCCCTTCCCGCCTTGGTGGGTCCGGGGACTCAGAATAATCCAAACCGCCGAGCCATCGAATCAGTCAAGTGACTGAGCTCCAGCCCCGCTGAAGTGCGATTGCAGGCACCCATTGCTACATGTCCCAACAACTCGCAGAACTCGTCGAAGCCGGAGTCCATTTCGGCCACCAAACCCGCCGCTGGAACCCGAAGATGAAGAATTTCATCTTCGACTCGCGCAACGGCATCCACATCATCAACGTCGAGAAGACGATTGACCAGATCGGTGAAGCCTCGCTGTTCCTCAGTGATCTCGCTCGCAAGGGCAAGCGCCTCCTTTTCGTGGGCTGCAAGCGCCAGGCTCAGGAAGCCGTGCAGGAAGCTGCCGAAGCCTGCGGCCAGTACTACGTGAATCACCGCTGGCTCGGTGGTACCCTCACGAACATGGCCACCATCCGCAAGAGCGTGGCCCGCTGGCAGTACCTTGATGATCTGCCCAAGCTCCCCGAGTTCAAGGCCATGTCCAAGAAGGAAATCGCCGCGCTGAACCGTGAAAAGGCCAAGCTCGAGCGCAACCTCAAGGGCATCCGTTACATGGACGGCCAGCCGGACGCCATGATCATCGTGGACAGCGCCCGTGAGCACATCGCCGTGCACGAAGCCCGCCGCCTTCGCATCCCGATCGTGGCTCTCGTGGACAGCAATGCGAACCCCGACATCGTGGACTATCCCATTGCGGCGAACGACGACGCCATCCGCTCCATCCGCATCATCCTGCAGAAGCTGATCGACCCGATCATCGTGGCGCAGGCCGAGGCCAAGAGCAAGTAAGGCGGCATCGCCACTTGCCTCGAACGTTTCCGGCGCGCAGCTTCACCGCTGCGCGCCTTGTTTTCCAGAAATCCCATTTTCCCACTCATTCATTCCCATGGCAGAAATCACCGCTGAAATCGTCAACAAGCTCCGTCAGAAGACCAACGCCGGCATGATGGACTGCAAGAAGGCCCTCACCGAAGCTCAAGGCGACCTCGAGGCCGCTGAGACCATTCTGCGTAAGAAGGGCATCATGAAGGCTGGCACCAAGCAGGATCGCGCCACCAAGGAAGGCATCATCGCCAGCTACATCCACCTTGCCGGCCGCGTGGGCGTGCTCATCGAGGTGAACTGCGAGACCGACTTCGTCGCCAAGAACGAAAATTTCCAGGCCTTCGTGAAGGACCTCACCCTCCACATCGCCGCCGCGAACCCCTCCTACCTCCAGAAGGAAGATGTGCCCCAGGCCATCATCGACAAGGAGAAGGAAATCGCCGCCGACCAGGTCAAGGGCAAGCCTGCCAACGTGGTCGACAAGATCGTGGAAGGCAAGATCAGCAAGATCTTCTCCGAGCAGTGCCTCCTGGACCAGGCCTACATCAAGGACGACAAGCTGACCATCGCGGACCTCATCAAGAGCAAGATCGCAGAACTCGGCGAGAACATCGTCGTGCGCCGCTTCACCCGCTATGCGGTGGGTGGAGAGTAAGCTGATCTGATACAGCTCACGTAGCGAATCGATTCATTACTCACGCGGATGGTGCCTGGTGCATCATCCGCGTTTTTCGTTATGGTGATGGGTGTGGCAGGCTGCACTGGATTCAACGCAGAGACACAGAGACGCAGAGGAACTTCGGAGACTGAGATGACTATGAATAGCGAACCATAGAACGTGCAACTCTGTCAGGTTAACTCTGCTTGTGAATGCCCTTCGAAAAGCCGCGTTTCAGAAGCAGCCGCATTTGGATTTCTCCGAAGTTCCTCTGCGTCTCTGTGTCTCTGCGTTGAACACCCTGCACGCAAACTCACCCACCCTCAGCCGCTGAACAGCGCTGCCGTGACAGCCTCCCCGCCTGCTCACGCGAAGGCCGATGTGCTTTCACTTTCCACCTCAGGCATTCTGCGCCACGCTGGCAACTGCATGAATCGCATCGACCGCCTCACGGGCATGATCCTGCTGCTGCAAGGGCAGCGCGTGATCACTGCGGAAACGATTGCGGAACACTTCGAGATCAGCGTGCGCACCGTGTATCGCGATCTCGCAGCACTTGGAGAAGCAGGCGTGCCGATCGTGGCAGAGGCGGGCGTGGGCTACAGTCTCATGCGCGGCTACCACATGCCGCCCATCATGTTCACCGAGGATGAAGCGGCTGCGCTTTTCCTCAGCGGTGAAGTGGCGGAACAGGTCGCGGACGATTCCCTGCGCCAGGCCCTGCGCGCAGCGATGCTCAAGATCAAATCCGTGCTGCCGCAGGAGAAGCGCGACTACCTGCACCGCCTCAGCAATGCCGTGAGCGTGCGCCTCCGCCGTGGCAGCTCCGGTGCCAAACACGAGACCCTCCTGCCCATCCAGGACGCCGTGGTGAAGCGTCGCTGCCTCGCCATCTCCTATGACACCGCCAACCGCGGCGCCATCACGGAGCGCATCGTGGAGCCGTTGGGAGTGGTGTTCTATGCGCGTGAGTGGCACCTCATCGCGTGGTGCCGGCTGCGCCAGGACGTACGGGACTTCCGCCTCGATCGCATTCGCGCATGGCGGTTGTGCGATGAAACGTATCAGGGACACGAGGATTTCTCCGTGAAGGAATTCCTCCGCTCGAACACCAGCACGGAAGAAATGGCACCGGCCACGGTGATCGTGGAGCAGGGGGTGCTGGAACATTTTCTCCAGGAACTGCCCGGCACCCCAGTGGCGCGGAAGATCCTGGCGGATGGCAGGGTGCATCTGGAGCTGCTCGCCTTCTCCATGGAGTGGATGCACTACTTCCTGCTACGCTATGGGACCATGGTAGAGGCCCTGGAACCGGCAAGCATGCGCGATGGCCTCCGCGCGTCCGCACTCGCGGTGGCGAAGCGGTACGAAAAAGAGGCGATGGTGCAGGAATTCGCACCAATCTGAAACCCTCCTGACATAGGGCTGTCAGTGCCGTGTGGTTGACTACCCACGTTGCCACCCATCCGGGATGCGCAACGCCCACTAGCCAACCCAAATATCACGATGAAACAAAACGCGCTCAACTGGTTCGAAATCTACACCGACGACATCAACAAGGCCGCGGACTTCTACGGCAAGATCCTCGCCAAGCCGCTCTCCCTGATCTCCAACGACAAGTACAACATGGCCATGTTCCCCGTCGATCCCGACAAAGGCGTGGGCGGAGCCCTGACGCAGATGGACAAGTGCCAGCCCGGCGCCGGCGGCACGGTCGTCTATCTCAATGTCGAAGGTGACCTCGATGGTGTGCTGGATCGCATCTCGAAGAACGGCGGCACCATTGTGCAGCCGCGCATGGACATCGCCCCGCACGGCTTCATCGGAATCTTCAAGGATCCGGAAGGCAACGTTGTCGGCCTCCACAGCATGGTGTGAGCCCGGCGGCAATGAAGAACCCCCACGCGGATGGCGCGCCCAGGTGCGTCATCCGCATACGCTCAATTGTCCTTTTGCCTCGGAGCAGAATGGTACTCGAAAGTGGAAGGATCAGAAAACACCATGGTGCCGCCATAGCATTCGACCACGAGCTGATCCTTCGCCGAGACCCACATGGCTCTGGGACTTCCGGGTAGCATAAACCACGGCACCACACTGACCTTCCCACCTGTAATTCGCACTTCGTGGACGAGTCCATTATTCATTCCCAGATGATACATCCCAACGGCAACAAGGATCCTTTCCTGCCATTTCTCAATTCCCGCAGCATTCTCTCTCAGGACCATGGTCACGTCTCCATTGTTCGGAATGTATGCCAACCCGCCCACCCATTCGCCAGCGTTTGCACCTAACAGGACGCCGTCCTTTGTCGGGCACGAAGTGATGCCGCCAAAACTCCTCAAGTGTTCTTCTCCGTTCCAATCACGTCGGCTCAGGAATTTCTTCGCGAGTTCAGGCGCGCGACTTTCAAAGGAGGAAAACTCTTCCTCGCGCAGCTGCGGTGAAGAGAGACCGGGGATTTTTCCGGAAGCAATCGTCCAAGCTTCCCCCTCCTCAGCATAGTAGCCGCCTCCAAAGTGTGGACCAGAAGCAGGCGCCGGTTTTTCCCCCTCGAGGATCTTCACGGCGTTCGCAGCTTTTTCTCGCACGAAGGGAAACCAATGACTATTAGCAGCAGCGGATAATGCGGGAATCGATTCCTTTGATCCCAACGTTGCCAGAGCCTGCGCGGCTGCATAGGCAACTCTCCAATTCGTCCTGGATGATAGGAGTTTTTCGAGCGTTTGCCGCTCCTCTTTGTACCCGATGGCCGCAATAGCGTCTACGGCTACCGCGCGAGCGTTCCAATCCTCATGATCAAGCCAGCCAGCCACTCGCGGTCCCACGGATTTTCCTTTGGGGCCGAGATGTGCGATGTAGTAAATGCTGTCTACGTTACCCTGGTCAACATAATCGGCCAGAATTGGAGCGGCAGAAGCTGACCCGCTGTTGGCAATTGCCTGTCTAACCGTGTCGGCAAAAAACTGTGGTTCATGCTTGGATAAGGCAATCAAGCGCGAAAACGAACTCTCAGCCGCGTCGCCTATCGCGCCGATGATGAGGACAGCCTGCTTGCGGCGCTCCACGTCGTACTTCGCGGATTCTGCCACGGCAAGCAACCGTGGGAGTGCACTGCTCCCCTTGGCCTTCATCTCACCAAAAACTCGAATTAGTTCTTCGAGGTATTTTTCTTCCTTTTCTAAATCCGCTTCTTCGAAGCCCTTCAATAAAAATGGAACTGACTTTTCTCCAAGCCAGATCAGCGACGAATCGAGCTGGCCTTGATGGGGATTGCTTCTAAACTCCCGCGCGAGAAACTCGGCGGCTTCTTCAGTCCGTAGTGAGGCGATAGCCCGGGGCAGCCATCCACCATCATTGTGGTACCCCTTGATGAGCGCCTCTAACTGGCCGGGGACGACAGCCCCATCGTCGCACTCATGGATGATGTAGCTCGCCAGAAACGCAACGCCTGTCTTCTTGCTCTCAAGCAAGGGGAGGAGTTCCTCGACCACCTTGCGTTGGTCGAGCTTGATGAATTTTTCAGAGAGCTTCTGGGCCTCGTCACCCATCCCGCGGTCAGGGCTGGCCACTTTGAAGACCTGCTCCACCAGAGAAGCGATCTCCGCGCGCTCCTTCGCGGTCCCATCCTGTGCACACAATGACTCCGCGAGCAACAACCCGGAGATTGCTGCGAAAAGAAGGCTTCTCATGAATCTCCGGGTTTGTACTTTGAATGTTACTTCGCGTCTTCCACCGTCGTCTTGGTGGTGACGGTCTGCTTCATGGGAATACTCTGGCCCTGCATCTGCATTTTCAGATCCGTGGTCGACTTGTTGCTGGTGATCACCCGACGCTCGAGGTCGAAGAGGGACTCGCCGCTGAACTTGGATCCTTCGCCAAGGGTGAGGGGAGAGGCGGCGCCTGGAGGTGTGCTGAAGGTGCCGTCCACCAGGAGTTTGGCGTGCTTGCGACCGTCGATCTCCACTACAGAATCAAATTTCCCCTTCGCCTTCACCAACATGCTGATGGGTTGCATGTCCATCGTCTCTTCAATGTCCCAGGTTTCACCCACGGCGATCGGGCCCTTCGGCAACGACATCTCGAAGGACTTGCGGATGGTTTCCGAAAGCTGCTTGCCATCCATGCCGGTGGTCTGGCCCAGGGGATTCGCATTGAGGTCTTCCAGTCCCCGGGTCTCGACGTACTTGTCTTCCTTGTCGAAGACCATGGTGAACTTCTTGTTCAACAGGCCGCCAAACGTCTGCTGCAGCAGGGGCTGGGACTTGGCAGGGTCTGAGGAGTCATATGTCATCTTCTGGCCCATCATCTCCATATCGGCCTTCACGCCGGTGATGCTGAAATTCGCCAGCTTGTTTCCCGTGGAGGGTTCGGCCTGGACGCGGATCTCAATGGTCTGCGACATGGTCGTCTTCTGCTCGGCGGGACTGCCCGGTATGGCCGCGGCCATTTCCATCGCGGTTTCCTGCTTGTAGAGCTTGCCGGGCTGCCAGCTTGCCCTCAGCACCTCCTTCTGGGCCGGGGCAGGATGGAGGGCAACCAGGACGAAAAGGGGAAGGAGAAACTTTTTCATGGAGTGAAGCGATTTGGAGAACCTGCCGATGAAACCACCTTCTGCGAGGCGTGCCAAGCCCCTCTGGACGAGAAGGGTGACAAATTTTGGCTCAATTGATCCCAACAAAACGATTTTTTTGAAAAAAGCCCGGTCTTTGGCACACTGCCCGCTATGATGGAGCCCGCAACCGGGAAACGTCTTACAAGAAACGCAACACCACGCCATCTACCACCCAAACCATTGATCTATGAAAAAAGTCGAAGCCATTATCAAACCCTTCAAACTGGAAGACGTGAAAGAAGCGCTTGCCGAAGTCGGCGTGCAAGGCATGACGGTGGTTGAAGTGAAGGGATTTGGCCGCCAGAAGGGTCACACGGAAATCTACCGCGGGAGCGAGTACACGGTGGACTTCCTGCCCAAGGTCAAGATTGAGGTGGTGGTGGAAGGCGACCGTTGCGACACCGTGGTGGACGCCATCGTGAAAGCCGCCAACACCGGCAAAATCGGTGACGGCAAAGTTTTTGTCAGTGACGTGGTCGAGGCCATCCGCATCCGCACCGGTGAGCGCGGACGCGAGGCTGTCTCTGGAAACTAGACCACGTATAAAAATTTCCGACTAACCATCGGAGTGAGGAAGCGTGCGAAAAAAGGGCAGGCCGGGCCGGGTGGTCCGGCCTGTCTTTTTGTTTGCGAGGACCCCGTAGTAACGCCCTCGGATTCAACACAGAGGCACGGAGACACGAAGACACTGAGGGGATTATGAATGATCCGGGAGTGAACGGGTCCGTGGGTAAGGTCCACGTGTGCCAGCAGGGACCAGCCCCTTGAGCTCTCTTTCCAATTCAGCTCTGTGTTTCCGTGTCTCTGTGACTCCGTGTTGAAATCCCTGACCCGGAAACCGACCAGCCGCTACTCCTCTTCGCGCTTCCGCCGACCCTGCTTCTGGAGCTGCTCGAGGGTGTCGCTCACGTCGTCCACGTTTTCCCAGACTTCCTTGGCCACCAGGATGGGGGCGTTGTTCGCCACGGCCATGGCGATGCTGTCACTCGGACGGGCGTCGATTTCCACGACCTTGCGTGCCTGCACTTCGTTCTCCGCCGTGAGGATCAGCCGGGCGTAGAAGACCCCGCCGTCCAGGGCATTGATGATGACCCGCTCCACCTTGGCCCCGAAGGCCCTCAGCATGTGCCCGATAAGGTCATGGGTCAGGGGACGATCCTTCACGATGCCGCGCATGGACATGCTGATCGCCAGGCCGACTGGTTCGTCCACGAAAATGACGAAAGTCTTCTCCTCGTTGCCAAGGAACACGGCATGCCCGCTATCCATTGCAACCACGTTGCGCAATTCCACTGGCACGACGTTGTTGATCATGGGAGGAACGTAAACCCCTGCCTGTCCGGGGGCAAGGAGATGACGCACGAAACATGCGCGCGGATCTAGCTGGCATCGAGCGCTGACCCTGGCGCCCCCGCCGGGAACATGTCCCGGTAGCGGCGGGAGACCTCCACATACTTGGCGGCCAGGCGTGCATTGTCCTGCTGCTCAGCAAGGCTGAGCGTGCGCACGACACGCCCGGGCGATCCCAGGACCAGCGAACCTTCGGGCACCTTCGTTCCCTTGGTCACGATGGCACCGGCGCCAATGATCGAGCGTGGTCCGATCACGGCTCCATCCATGATGATGGCACCCATGCCCACGAGTACCTCATCGCCAACCTCGCACGCATGAACAATGGCACGATGCCCGATGCTGACACGCTCACCAATGATGGCCGCATAGTCATCAGAGACATGCACGATCGATCCATCTTGAAGATTGCTGCACGCACCCAGCACGATGCGATTGATATCACCGCGCATCACACAACCATACCACACGCTGGCATTTTCCCCCACGGTCACCGCGCCTATCACAACGGCTCCTGATGCGATAAAAGCGGTGTCATGAATGCATGGTTGACACTCAGGCATGAGGAACTTCTTCAGTGGGGAATTTTCAGTCATCTGGGGAGCATTACCTGTTGACGCTTTCCGTGGGCGTGGGCATAACCAACGCGCCTTCTGTGTCTGGAATCCAGTCACAGAAGAACCTCAACAAATCAAGCAACACACCGATCATGAATAAAGCTGAACTCATCGAAGCCGTCCAAAAGACCCTTGGTGGTGAGACCTCCAAGCGCGCAGCGGGCGATGCCGTGGAAGCCGTGCTGACTGCCATCGCTAAGGGCGTGGCGAAGTCGGGGACTGTACAGCTCATTGGCTTCGGAACCTTCAAGGTGGCCAAGCGCGCCGCTCGTACTGGCCGCAACCCGAAGACTGGTGAGTCCATGAAAATCAAGGCCTCGAAGACCGTGCGCTTCGTGCCCTCCTCGGCACTCAAGGGCTCGCTGTAAGGCTCTTCCTGGCATCATAAGTATCTACTCCCACACAAATGCCCGCCGCCGTAATGGCCGCGGGCATTTGTATTTTATGCATATTGTTGCATAACGATTAATCGATATCACGCGCCCTGGGCAGCGGCGAGAAGGCCCGCGGCCTTGTGGCGTGTCTCCTCCCACTCGTGTACAGGATCCGAGTCGGCCACGATGCCCGCGCCGGTGTGGAAATGCATATGCCCATCCCGCCGCCATGCAGTGCGGATGGCGATGCTGAACTGGCTCTCGCCATTGAAACCAAAGCATCCAATCGCGCCGGTGTACAATCCGCGCTCATGGGGCTCCAGTTCATGAATGATCTCCAGCGCACGCTTCTTTGGCGCACCGCTGATGGAGCCTCCCGGGAAACACGCGAGGAAGGCTTCCACTTGATCCACTTCAGGGCGCAGCGTGCCTTCGACGGTGGATACAAGGTGATGCACCTGCGCATGCTTCTCCAGGTGGAGAAGCTGCGTCACCTGCACGCTGCCATATTCACAGACGCGGCCGATGTCGTTGCGCTCCAGGTCAGTGATCATCACGAGCTCCGCACGCTCCTTCGGTGAATGCACCAGTTCATTCGCAAGACGGTGATCCGCATCGCGATTCACGCCACGGGGACGCGTGCCTTTGATGGGACGCGTGACGATGTGACTGCCGCTCATCTTCAGGAAGCACTCAGGGGAAGCACTGCACACCTGCATGCCTGCGAGATCCAGATAGCCTGCAAAGGGGGCCGGTGACACATCGCGCAGCCGCAGGTAGAAGGCGAGGGGATCCAGGTCCGCAGGCCACACGCCCTCCCACGGGTAGGAGAGGTTCACCTGGTAGATGTCGCCGGCAGAAATGTACTGCTGCGCGCGCTCCACGAGCCCGCAGAAGGTCGCCTTGTCCATCAGCGGCTCAAGCTCCAGCGACGTGCCGGTCATGCGCTGCGGTGCTGTCGCAGAAGACGCAGCCGTGCGTGCCGTGACGGCATCCAGCCACGACCCACTGCCATGCTGGTACACATGGCACTGCGGATACACGCCAAAGATGAACTGCCCATCAAACCCGACCCAGCCGATGAGTCCACCAGAAGGCGCTCCCAGATCCGGCACATGCGGCTGCTGGTGCTGCTGCAAGACACGGCGCAGCAGAGCTGCATCGCGGAAAATGTTTCCCTCCAGGATTTCCACCGGCTGGGCGGCGAGGATGGAGAGGCTCGCCGCATCTGGCACGGCCGTATCCAGCCAGACCAGACCGCCGCCCGCGCGCAGTCGGGCGGCCAGCTCCGTGGGCGGGAGCAGGCTGGAGGCTTGAAGCGGAAGGGTGGCGCCAGTGGGCATGAGCAGACGAGCTTAGAATGCGGCCCTATGCCCTTCACGCAAGGGGGGAAAATGCGAACCTGCTTGACCTCCAACACCCTCGGATGGCACGATGCACCAGAAGAAGGCGCGCATGCACAAGGCAAAATCATCCAAAAGCGGTACCCACAGGCCTGCCGCGAATGCCTCCCACCGCACCCTCATCCTCTGGCTCTCGGCCCTGCTGGTGGTCGCGATTGCCCTCTCAGGATGGCACCCGCTCCTCCCGGCGGACTGGTATGTCGAGCACATCCTCGTGCTGGCGGCCGCGCCCGTGTTGTGGCTCCTGTACCGCAAGCTTCCGCTCAGCGTGGTGTCCTGGGTAGGCATCTTTCTGTTTCTGTACATCCACGAACTGGGCGCGCACTTCACCTATTCCAAGGTGCCGTATGATGACTGGACGCAATCCTGGTTCGGCTTTTCGCTGAACGGGTACTTCGGCTGGGAACGCAATCACTTCGATCGCCTGGTGCATTTCACCTACGGCCTGCTGTTGGCGTTTCCACTGAAGGAGATCATTGCCGGCTGGTGTCGTCTCCGCGGCTTCTGGCCCTGGTTCTTCGCGCTGGATCTGGTGCTCTCTTCCTCGTGCTTCTACGAACTTCTCGAATGGGCCGCAGCGCTCGTCTTCAGCGAGGAAGTAGGCACCGCCTATCTCGGCACGCAAGGGGATGTGTGGGATGCGCACAAGGATATCCTGCTCGCAGTGATCGGCGGATTCATCGCCCTCACGATTGCCATCGTGATCGAGTCACGAAGACGGGGCCGTGTGTTCTGGCAGGAGTGGCGGGAGAGTCTGCGGGTGAAGCCCGAAAAGAACTAACGCTGGAAAAATTAATACGTCTTCTTGTTGAGGAACGAATGAGCGGGCACCAGCAGATGAGTGCGATGTTCTTTGTCGGCCAATTCATAACGGACCACAAATTGACGCATGCCGATGTAGATATTGCGACCTTCCCCATCCGTGGTCACGGAGTTCGGATATAATCCTCCCCATCGCGCGTTTGGCAGCAGGATCTCCATGTGCTTCTCCAGTGATACCGCAAGCAGCATGTCCGAGGTCACCACACAGAATCGATCATCGGGAAGCACAGAGATGGCTTCCCCGGAATTTGGCAATTCTACAAACTGCGTGACCGTCCATTTTCCCGAGCGCTTCACCAGTTCGATCAGGGAACCCTCCGAGTATCCCATGTGGGCCAGGCCCTCCACCGCGAAGAATCTATTCTTATGTCGAATGAACTGATTCACCCGGCTTTTTGAAATCTGATACTTGGTCTTGCCATCGAGACTATACCACCAGAGAACGGATCCAAATTCTCCGCGGTTGTATGCCGCAAGCCAGCCGTCATCGGTGCGAAGCACCAAAGTTGGCTCGTAACGTGCGTCACCGCCACCCACCGAAGCCGACATTGGAAAATCCGGACGAGCGGTCTGCGATTCGTTGTCCCGGTCCGCTTTCAACACGGCACGCACCTTGCCATCCACTTGGGAAACCACCCACTCGTCAGTCGACCAGTTGGCACGATACATGAAGTTGGAATAATCATCCGACGGATTTGGCGGAGGCGTTACCTCAATCCACTTCGCAACATCACGACTATAAGGACGAGGCTCATCCGCTGCACCAGCGAGGGTGCAAAGCATGACAAGAAACAAGGCAGTCAGCGGGTGATTCATGATTTTGTTTCGTCTAGCACTTCACCGTCTTCTTCTTTTTCCCAATCGTGCCGCGCTGTTCGATCTTGCGGATGTAGTCCGGCGCATAAGGCACGGCACAACTGTTGTTCCCAAGGTCGGCAGTCACCGTTCCTATCTTCTCGCCAATCTCGATGGCCAGTTCGGTAAGCGGCGCCACATAAGCGCCCACGGAAATCACATAACCATTCATCTGATAGCGCACCGCATCCGGCGATTCATGGATGGTCTTCTTCACGCGCTGCAGCAGCGCCTTTGTCTCCGCGAGATCCAATTCGTCATCGGACTTCAATGAAACGAGGCTGCTGAGCGTAGACCATCCGGTGGCTGCGATCAGTGGCTTGGGAGAATCAATCCACTTCATGGCCATGGTGTGCCCATGCGGGCTACCTGCGGCCACCCATGCTACGGTCGCGCCAGTGAGTGCACCTGCATACGCCTTCTCCACCCAGCGCTGCAGATCCTTCTGTGTCATGCGTGCATCATCGGCGATGAGGCCGGCGAGATACATGGCGTCGTAGTTACCAGTGTCATAGAGATCCAGTGCAAGCTGGTAGTCCTTCTTGATGCGCTTCTGGATCTTCTTCAGCTCGCTGATGGCCACGCCAAAACACGGCTCCTTCACCCCGTGGCCGTTCATCAGCACCCTCTTGTAGCTCTCTTTCCCGAGCGGCTTGAGCTCGGCAAGGATTGACTGGGCAGTACTCATGGCTAGAGGACGACTCCCTCAAGGCTGACAAGCCAATGCCACACGCCAACTCTGGCGCGTGACATCGCGACGAAGTGATACGGTATCCTACACCATCCCACGCAGCTCCTCGAGCGCCTGGCGGGTGCGGATGATGCCTTCTTCCTCGGAGTGCTTCTGGCCTTCGTATTCCACACCGATGTAGCCGTTGTACCCAGCGCCCACGACTATTTTGATGAGGCGCTCAAAGTCGAGGGTGATCTCACGGGGCTCGCGGCGATCTTCCGTGTAGAACTTGCCGGCACCGGTGTCCCAATCGAAGGACTTGGCGCTGACGGCCTGCTTCACCCAGGGCATGAACTCGCGCAGGCCCTGGTAGGGATTGTAGAGCTCCGCCTTTTCACGATTCGTGTAGAAGTTGCCGAAGTCCGGGAGAATGCCCACACGCGGATGGTCGGCCTGCTTCATCACCTGGGTGAGCCACTTGCCATTCGAGGAGAGACCGCCATGGTTCTCCACCACGACGTAGAGACCGCGCTGTTCGCCTTCCAGACACAAGGCATGCAAGCCATCTGCGGCGAGCTTGGCCTGTTCGTCCCAGCTGAGCTTGGGATCGCTGGCGGCATTCACGCGGATGCTGTGGCATTCGAGCAACTTCGCGGCATCCAGCCACTTGAGATGATTCGCCACCGTGGCCTTGCGCTTCGCGTCATCAGGATCACCGAGGTTGCCTTCGCGGTCGCACATGATAAGCAGGCTCTTCACGCCTTCACCTTCGGCGCGTGTCTTCATTTCGCTGAGGTAGGATTTGTCCTCCGCCTTGTCCATGAACATCTGGTTCACGTACTCGATGCCGTCGATACCGAGTTTCTTCGCGGTCTTGGCGAAGTCGAGATTGTCGAGTGGCTCCGCACCGGGCTTCTTGAAGAAGCGCTTGTTGAGCGACCACTGCGCGAGGGAGATCTTGAAGGGTTCCTTCTTCTCCGCGGCAGCGAAGACGCTGGCGGCCGGCTGGGTCAAGGCAGCAGCGCCGAAGGCAGCGGCGTGTTTCAGGAAGGAACGGCGGGACGACGAAGGCGAAGACGAGGAGGGGCAGGAGACGTTCATGATCATGAATGAAGAGAGATGAGTGAAGTCGGGAAGCGATGCTGAGCGATGCGCATTGGATGCACAAGCTTCAAGTTTCCGAGACTGCCACACACGCATCGAGAGCGGTTCAGTGATTTGGAGTGCTGGAGCTTGCTCCAGCTTTCGGGAGCAGAGCTTGCTCTGCGTGAACCTACCCAAGATGCAGATACCCTTGAGAATAGCAGTCACTTCTCTGGCTTCACGGCAGCAAGCTGCCTGCGGAAAGCTGGAGCAAGCTCCAGCACTCCAAGTTCGCCGCTCGCCTATGCCAACAGCTACTACCTGACCCTTGCCGCCTGCCAGGCTCTGTCTTGGGTTTTGCTGAGAGAGAGGAAACCACGCGCATCTACGCGGGTACCCTTCTTCTCATACACCGCGAGCAACCAGGACGCGGGGGTGCGTGGCAGTTCCACCAGGATGTGCGGTTCCGCGGTGGTCGATTCCAGCGCGGCATGCACCGCGGTGGCCCATGACTCCGCCGGAGCACCCTCGCTCAATTCATTGGCCCCGTCGATGGTGCCGGGTGCGCTGATGGCAAACTGCCGACCCGCGTGCTGCAGGTGGGGCAGCCGGTCCCAGCAAGGAAGCTCCAGACGGGGAATCACCGAACCGGGAGGCAGGGGAGTGGGATCGAGCAGCCACGCATCGGGGGAGATCTGCAGCAGCGTTTCGAAATGGTCCCGGCGCAGTACGGACTCCCACACGCCCCGCAAGGGACGCAACCGCAGCAGCGCCATCCACAGGGGTGCAGCAGCATCTGGGGGCGTCGGCAGGAGTGGTGGCAGCACCTTGGGCGCCTCGGGGTCGGTTTGCCTCCACAAGGTGAGCACCTGGGTGGCCACCTCAGTAGGAAGCATCACAGCGCCCAAGCGAACCCCCGTTTCCTGCCGAAGGAACACGGACACGAAGGTGCCATCTCCTGCCAAAGCAACCGGCGGCGAAGAACCCTCTCCGAGCCACGCTCTCACGGAGGCAAAGGCTTCATCCTGAAGGATCTTCCTGTGCACTGTCTCCCGGGCGGCGAGAAATCGCTCAAGCTTGTGACCCAGAGATCGCAGGGAAGAGATCTGCGCCTTGCCGATCTCACACGGTGGACCGGGGTCAGCATGGAGAGGAGCACTGGAAGTCGGCAGCCCCAAGGAGGGACCCTTCAAGGGGAAGATATTCGCGGTCAAGGGATTGGGAGAAGGGTGATGGGAAGGGGTGGTGAAGAAGTATCTCTCGCGGAGCCACGGTCAACTGACCTGCAACGGAGCCAGTCTGGAAACGGAGCCGCCGCAAGGCCGAAGCCCTAACGCGCCCGCTGGCACACGGGACACCAGCACGCGGTCCTGCCGCGCACGGATTCGCGTACCAGCTCCGCCTCGCAGCGGGGGCAGCAGTGCCCGTCTTCCCAGCGGTAGCGGAAGAGCCAGTTCAGCGGGGGGTCGTCCCAGTCCACGCCGATCGTTTTGAGAGCCACGCGGCACACCTTGCGAATGGTACGGTGCAGGGCACTCGCGTCCTTTTCATCGAGCGATCCCGCGAGGAGGTGTGGTGGCAACTTCATCTGCCAGAGGATTTCGTCCGCCATCCAGTTTCCGATGCCTGGAAACCACCGTTGATCGAGCAAGAGGGCCTTCAGGGGCTGGCGGGCGTGGCGTTGCAGGACCTCCCGCAACCGGGGCACGGTGAAGCCCTCATCCATGGGCTGGGGCGGCAGCGTGAGCCAGGCCGGGGGAGGGGACTTGCCCTGGTGATACTGCACCGAGCCGAACTGCCGCGGGTCCGTGAAGATCATGGCATGGGTGCGCGTGTGCAGCACGAGATGGTCGTGCCTCGCTGGCTCATACGGTTCCGGCTTGGCAGCGAGCTCGCCTGTCATGCCGAGGTGAATCGTGAGCCACTGGCCCTTGCTGAACTCAAAAAGCATCTGCTTTCCGTGCGTGCGCGTGCGCAGCAGCTTCGCACCGGCCAGCCCTTCGGAGAGTGCCGCCGTGTCCGTCGCGCGGAAGACCCGCGTCCTGGATCGGATGTCCAGCGCAGTGATGCGTTTGTCTTTTCCCGCATCCCACTGCTTCGCGTAGTAGAAGACTTCCGCGAGCTCAGGCATGCGGCATCATATCGCTTCGAATCCGCATGGGTCAACCCCGACGCTCGGGTCAAGCCAGCTTGAAGACGCGCTTCGTATTGCCCGAAAAAATCTTCTGCCGCGCGCCTTCATCCGGTACCAGCTTTCGGATGAGGGCGATCATCTTGCTGCCACAGCAGTTTTTCTCCTCGGGCACACCCAGCGCATCCTGGCAGTCGCTGCCGTAGAGAAGCTTGTCCTGGTGCCTCATGAAGAAGGCGGCGCCGTGTTCCTCGTCGCGGGTGAAGGCATTGAGCCCGGAGCCAGCGGAGAGATCCGCGAAGAAGTTCGGATAATTCGTGAGCCACTTGTCCGTGAGCCCTCCCGGCGTGACCTTGCCCGTGGGATACAGGTTCTCCTGCTTGTGCGCGGCATCGACATTGCCCCACGTGGTCTGGGCATGGGCGATGAAATTCACCGTGGGATATTTTTCCAGTACCTGGTAAAAACGCTCGTAGCCGAGGTTGTACGTCTTGTACTGGAAGTGGAGCAGCACCGGCACGCCATACGCCTTGGCGAGGTCATACATCTTCAGGCTCTCCGCCGAGTCGCACTCCACACTGAACTTCTGCTCGCCGATGCCGCACGCGCCGAGCTTGAGGTACTTCTCCATCACGGGGATGGCATTCTCCAGATCCGTGACCTCATTTGCGCAGAAGACAAACTTGTCCGGGTATTCCTTCACGAGGCGATACGCCGCCTCATTGCCCAGCACGCGCGCGGCGAGACCAAACGATTTGCCATTGTGCGTGGAGGGGCGCAGTGCATCCGAGCCCGCCGGCAGCAGGATGGTCTTCGTCACACCCATCGCTTCCTGGTGTTTGATCAGGTCCGCGTCGCTGCGCCCGTGGTAGTTCGTGTGCTGGTGAATGTCGATGAGTTCCGGCCGAGCTGACGCCGACGTCGCTTGGGCCAGGAGCGCACTGTGTTTCTCACAGACACTACCAAGCAACGCGGCAGACGAAGCGGCCAACCAACGGCGACGGGTGAGGGCGAGGGGAGCACGAGCGGGCATGGGAGGGGAACGCCGTGTGGTGGAATCTTTTTCCTTCCAACGCAGCGCCTGCTACAGGACTACCAGTTCCGGTCACAGGAGCATTGCCTAGCAGTGAGGAAGTTGGCACGATGCCGCCATGGAAGAGGAAAAGGCTCACGCTCAAGCCGGGTCGCAGACTCATGAAAAGCGCCGTCTTGGGCTCGTCATCGGCTTGGGGGTTCTTTGCCTGGCAGCCTGGGCCTGCTACATGCTCATGTCCCGGAAGCCGGCGATCCTGCATCTGCCAGGAGGCACCAGGATCATTTTCTTGGAAGCCGTGGAAAGCAAGACGAGGGGGAGTCTGCACGAGAATGGCTCAGGCCTGCCTGTTTACACCCATGGGTACGAGATCCCAGTCGGCATGGTGGATAAACTTCGGGGATGGCTTCCCGAACGCCTGGACCGTCTCCTTCCCGGTGAGCGCGCTACTCCGGGGATGGCGAGCGGATTTAACTCCCCGGTGCGGTCTGCGTTGTGGTTTGCCATTGATGGGCCCTTTGAAGAAAGCCAATGGAGATTTTTCTGGGTGGATGACCAGGGATATGAGACCGAGGCGAACTCCCGGTTCATCGAGTATCACGGCGCCTGGCTCGGGATGGAAGGCAATGTGCCCCGCAGCCAGAAGCTGCTGCACCTGAAAGTGAGATCCAAGAAAGGCGAAGAGCAAAGTTTCAGCGGCAAAGGTGTCCTGGGCGAAGTCGTCGCGGAGGTAAAATTCCGCAACCCCCTGCGAAGCAACACTCCAGCCCCCGCCATGACCGCGCAGACGCTTCCAGCGAAGGTCGGCATAGGTGAGCACACGTTCACCCTGGCTGGAGCGATGCGGCCGCGCGTCGTCAGTGTACCCACTCTCGGCCTGCATCTGGACCTGCACCTCGATGGCCCGGGCTCGAAGGATGGTCGATTCGACATGCGTGATTGGACCATCGAAGACGGAACTGGCAACGTGATGATTCCGGTCAGCGGCACCTTCTCTGGCAAAGGCCAGGAGTGGGACTGCGCGCCGTGGAGTGACACAACCGTGTGGAGGATCCGCTTTGTGCCGGTGTACGAGGATCCAAAGTACTACAGCGCGGACGAAATCTTCGTGCTGGATCCCATGCCCATGCCCCCGCCAGCAGGCTTCAAAGGCTGGACTTCCGTGGGCTGGCACTGCGAAAAAACCATCGGCGGGCATACGATCCGCCTCGGCGATGTGAAGTCGAGGGGGCCGAACGAGGTGGTGTTTCCAATCACGATCAGCCCCCCCGTAAACGGTCATAGTCTGCAGATGCTGCATGCCGCCGACGAATCAGGAAGCCAGACCTCCCAGACTTCCTATGGCCGGGAAAAACATGCCGCCTCTCTTCATTTGGAAGAATTGGGGAGCACCGCCAGCAAGCTCATGGGCCGGTGTCGCCGGCCTGCCGTGGGCAACACCCTGACCCTGACCTTTGCATTCAAAGAAGTCACGCCGGTGGAGTTCACCTTCCGACCGGAATTCAAGCCGTAGTGTCCCGGATCCTGGACACTCTGCATTTTCCAATGTTTGCACCAAACCTGAAGTAGAATGACGACCGAGGCCCAGACCCCGCGGGAGAACAAGAACAGTCGAAAGCGATGGCCCATGATGGTGGTGCTTTCGCTGGTGGTACTCCTGGTCGTTTGGTTCGCTTATTTGGTGGCCACCCAAGCGCGTTCTTCAGTCACTCTCCCCGATGGCAACACCCTTACGTTTGTGGAAGTCGCCGAAGCCCGAGGCACCGCCGCGTCGGCAGATCCCTGGCTGCCACCGATCTATGAGCACGGGCGTGGTCCCTTTCAGAGCGAGTGGGAACCCATGTGGAAGCGCCTGCCCGATACCCTGCGTCGCTTCGTCCCTGAGCCCCGGCAGGCCGATTTTGTTTCGCTGGCATTCGACTCTGCCAGCAAACAATCGGTGTGGTTCATGGTGAGCGACAAGTTTGATCACCAGCAGTGGCGGTTCTTTTGGGTGGATGAGCAAGGCTACGAATCTGAGGCCGTTGCGTCTTCGGCGGCACCTGCTTCCGCGTGGCTGGTGGTGGAGGGATGCATGCCCACGGGAGGAAGGAAGTTGCACTTGAGGATCCGAAGTCGTGCCGGCGAGCAATGGCGCCCCAATAGCCCTCGCGACTTGGGTGGGCTCGCCGCTGACATGTGGTTGAACAATCCGTTGTACCGTCGCGAGGCCGTCCATTCCCTCACCCCTCAAATGCTGCCGGTGACTGTTCCGTGTGGTGATCACACCGTCACTCTTTCAAGGGTGGTTCGTTCCCGGGTTGTAAGCCAGCCCACTCGAGGACTGCGATTTGAAATGCATCTTGATGATGGCCTCCCCATCGCCAGCAAGTTTCAGCTTCACGACTGGATTTTTGAAAACGCTGCTGGCACCACCATGACAGCGAACTATCTCAACAGTCCTGACAAAAATCACTTTTTCAGCAGCGCCCTGTGGAGTGATGCACCAGTCTGGAAGGCACGAGTCCGCGCCTGCCGCTATCTGGAGAAGGACTTTGCGCCAGACGAGAAGTTCGTGATCCAGCGCCTCCCGGTTTCTCCTCCGCCCGCAGGGCAGGCCACACCCCAAGTCTATCCCTGGACGGAATCCTACACCGTGAAAGGCCACCGCCTTCAGGTGGACTCCGTGGAAATCGGCAGCGACATGGTTAACTTCAAAATCACCGTCACGCCCCCTGTCGGTGGTCGTGACCTGCTGATGCTCAATGTGGCGGACGGACAAGGAAGGCCGTTGTCTCCAATTTCACCCATGTTTCTGGGGACTTCCGCCTACGCTATAGAACGGAACAGCAAGCACACGGTGTTTCAAGTGCGCTATCAAATGCGCAACCCGCGCCCCACGGGACTCGAAGAAATGAACTTCACCTTCGGCTTGCAACAAGCCGTGCCTCTGGAGTTCACCTTCCGGCCGGAGTTTGAGCAGTAAAGAATAGGGGCATGGTCTTGATTTGCGGATGGCACCTGTCATGAACAGGCTGCGATCATGATCGAGAATGTCACTACAGAGCCCCCAGCAAAGCGCCGTCACTGGCCTTGGGCAGCCGGAGCGATCATGCTTGTCGGGGGATGGATTGCCTACATGCTCGTACTACACGGCTCCACCACTGCGCGATTGCCTGATGGAAGCTCCATTACATTTTTGGAATTCATTGAACCGAAGAATTCGCGTCCAGCAGGTATCGACCCGCTCAATAGTCACGATTACGAACTCAAGCCGAAGAAGACTGCCTGGGAGTCCGTGTGGAAAAGGCTGCCTTGGTCGCTCCAACGTCACTTCCCCGTTCCGCTCAGCAAGCGAGGCATCTCCAGGAACTTTTCTTGTGCATCCAGGCAGGTGCTGTGGTTTGAAGTGAGTCCTACATTCAACGAAGAGAGCTGGCGGTTCTTCTGGGTCGATGACCAGGGCTACGAATCTGAAACCTGGCCGTTTTCTTTCAACCGCGTCTCTTTTCCAGGGAAGAGCGGGGATACCCCGTGGGTAGCTTTTGAGGGCTGCGTGCCGAGGGACCAAAAGCACATACAGCTCCGAGTTAGAAGTCGCGAAGGTGAATCCGAACAGCAACCTTGGGAACAGCGGGACAATGGCAAGCTGGGAGAGGTAGTTGCCGAAATGAAAATCCGCAATGCTCTTCAAGAAGACGCACCCGTACCGCCTCTTACGCCTCAGATACTTCCAGCAAAGGCTGCCTGCCATGATCACACCCTCAATCTTACCCGGGTGGTGCGCTCCCGCGTGGCCAGCCAACTCACTGGTGGCCTTCGGTTTGAGATGAACGTGGACGGGCATGAGCCCGCCCACCGAAGGTACTCCTTCTATGAATGGCTGATCGAGGACTCCAAGAGCAATATCGCGTACTGGCCCAAAAGCACCCCTTCCGGCGGAGCCGAGGTGGTGGGAAGAGCGCTCTGGAATGATTCCCAAGTATGGAGGGTGCGGTTCCGAGCGCTTCGAAACCTCGATAGCGACTATACTCCCGCAGAGAAGGTCACGTTCCAACGCGTGCCGGTGCCCGTTGAAGGTTTGGAGACTACCCCGACCGAACCTTATCACGAAGTGCTTACCCTTCTGGGCCGCAAAGTCCGGCTGGATGACGTCCAGAGCGAAGGAACTTCTGCAGTGTCGTTTCGCGTCACCATCAGCCCCCGCATGGAGAAACAGGTGCTCGTCATGCTCCACGCTGCCGATGCGCAAGGGAATGGGGGCTTGCCCGTTTCTGACCATGCCGCGACCCACCGCGAGCCGTTGGAACTCGTGGGATTTGTGGACAATCATCCCGACAACGGCCTCATTTACAAAGGACGTGTCCCCCGCCCTCTACCAGGCAACCATCTGACAGTCACCTTCGGCGCGGATGAGGGCGTGCCTTTGGAGTTCACCTTCCGGCCGGAGTTTGAGCCGTGAGGTGAAGGCAGGACCGCGACGGGTGAGTCCCGGCAGTCCCCCGGAAGATTGGTCCGCAGCATGCGTTTCTTTCTTCCAGTGTCGTTGTCCCACCGCACCTTCATCAGCCGTTCCCGTTCCGCGGCCTTGCTGGCCATGGCGGGTGTGGCGTCGTCGCTGGGGGGCGTTGTGCCGGCAGTCGCGGGGGAGATTTCCTTCAAGAACGACGTGCAGGCGGCCATCGCGAAGGCGGGGTGCAACCTGGGCAACTGCCACGGCAATGCCACGGGCAAGGGTGGCTTCAAGATGTCCTTGCGCGGGGATGATACGGATTACGACTTTGCTGCGCTGGTGCAGGATGTCAGCGGGCGCCGCGTGAATCTCATGGAGCCCGAGCGCAGCCTGCTGCTGCAAAAGGCCACCCAGGCCCTGGCGCACGAGGGCGGCAAACGCTTCGACAAGAACTCCTGGGAGTACGCGGTGCTGCGCGACTGGATTGCCCAAGGCGCTCGCCGGCACACGCCGGGCGAACCGGAACTACAGAAGCTCGAAGTCACCCCGCGCGAACAGATCCTCGTGGAACCGCAGACGGTGGTGCAGCTCAAGGCCACGGCTACCTTCTCCGATGGCACTCAGAAGGATGTGACGAAGCTCGCTGTGTATGAGCCGGCGCAGGTGGGACTCATCAAGGTGAGCAAGGAAGGCCGCGTGGAGAAACTGCAGGAAGGCGAACCCACCATCGTGGTGCGCTACCTGAACAAGCAACAGCCGGTGCGTCTCGCCTTCATCGCAGCGCGACCGGAGTTTGTGTGGACGCCCACGCCGCAGAACAATTTCGTGGATCGCCAGGTCTTCGCAAAGCTGAAGTCCCTGCGCATGACGCCGAGCGATCTCTGCACCGATGAGGTGTACGTGCGCCGCGCCTATCTCGACCTGTGCGGTGCCCTGCCCACGGCCACACAGGCGAAAGCCTTCGTGGCAAACAAGGCGCCGGACAAACGCGCGCGCTTAGTGGATCAGCTCATGACCACTGCCGCCTTCGCCGACTTCTGGGCGGTGAAGTGGTCGGATGCGCTGCGCGTGGAGTCCCGCACCATGGATGTGAAAGGCATGACCGCCTTCCACGCGTGGATCCGCGATGCGGTGGCGCGCAACATGCCGGTGGACAAGTTCTCCCACGCGGTGCTCGCGGCCCAGGGCAGCACCTACTCGGTTCCACAGACAAACTTTTACCGCGCCATGCGCGAACCCAATGCGCGCGCGGAAGGCATCGCCCGTGTGTTTCTCGGCACGCGCCTGCAGTGTGCGCAGTGCCACAACCATCCCTTCGATCGCTGGACGCAGGATGATTACTTCCAGTGGAGCGCGGTGTTCTCCCGCGTGGACTACAAGATCATCAACAACGAGGTCGAGGACAAGAGTGACAAGCATCGCTTCAAGGGCGAGCAGGTGGTGCAGATTTCCAAGTCCACCAAGGTCATCAACCCTCGTACGGGTGAGCAGGCCAAGGCCAAGCTACTGGGCGCTGCCGAGCTCGATGCAAAGGTGCTGGACCAGCAACAGGATCTGGATGCCGCGGCTGATTGGGTGACCAGCCCCACGAATGCGCTCTTTGCCCAGGCCCAGGTGAATCGTATCTGGTACCACCTCATGGGCCGTGGTCTGGTGGATCCGGTGGATGACTTCCGCGCCACGAACCCTGCCTCACATCCGGAGCTGCTCAAGAAGCTCGCGGAGGAGTTCGTGCAAAGCGGTTATGACATGCGGCACATCATCCGCATCATCATGCAGTCGCGGACCTACCAGCTCAGCAGCGAGCCGAATGCCTCGAATGCCGCGGACACGACGAACTTCGCCTATGCCTATGTGCGCCGGCTGACGGCGGAGCAGCTCTTTGATGCGCTGCATCAAGGGCTCGGCGTACAGGCGAAGTTTGATGAATTCCCCACGGCGACCAAGGCGGTGCAGCTTCCCGGGCCGCTGAATCGCCGCAAGAAAGAAGCCGGCAGTGACACCGGTGTGGCCTTTCTCTCGCAGTTCGGCCAGCCCCCGCGCCTGCTCGCCTGTGAATGCGAGCGCAGTGATGAGACCACCATGGGACAGTCCTTCTCGCTCATCAGCGGTCCCCAGGTGAACAACCTGCTGAAGAGCAAATCCAATCTCCTCACCCGCCTGCTGAATGAGAAGAGTGATGACGCCGCGAAGGTGGAGTCCCTCTACTGGAGTGTGCTGACACGTGCCCCCTCCGCGCAGGAAAAGGAGGCCATGGCCGCGATGCTCAGCCAGGCAAAGGACAAGCGGACCACGCTGGAAGACCTGGCGTGGAGCCTGGTGAATGCAAAGGAGTTCGTGCTGCGCAAGTAGCCTCTGCCGTCCTCGCCACGCATGCAGCTAAAGGCATGACGTAATGAGAATGCCTAGCCGCATCTAAAGATGGAACGGAGTTGTCCCGGACGGCGGCGGCATCGTTCATGCCCGCAATGCCGGAGCGGAATAAAGACAGCTGAGATTTTCAAGAGCATCGCGCCCCCATGCCCAGCGCCTCCAGAAGTCCTGCGACCATCTTTCATCTGACCCACATGAAGACCGGGTCGCAATGGGTCTACCAGATTCTCGATTCGCTCTTTCCCCATCGCATCGTGTATCCCCAGGCCTGGACCGGACACTTTCACGAGTTTCCCATCCAGGAGGGTCGCATCTATCCCACGGTGTATGCTTCGAGGGCTGAGTTCGAGTCCATCAAAGTCCCGGCCCATCACCGGAAGTTTTTTGTGATGCGGGATCTGCGGGACACTTTTGTATCCCTCTACTTCAGCCTCCGGTACAGCCATCCCACTCTGGTGGAAGGTGATGTCACCGGGATGCGGGATGAGCTGAAGGACATGACGGATGAAGAAGGGTTGGCACACATCATCAGTCTGGGAATCAGCAATGCCGCCACCATCCAGCTTTCATGGCTTGGGGGTGATGTCCCCATCTACCGCTACGAGGATGCGCTCAAGGATCCCATGGAGTTCTTTGGCAGCATCCTGGACCACAGTGAATTGAAGGTTTCCAAGGCCATGCTGCGGAATGCGGTGCAGGCCATGGCCTTCCAGAAAAGGAGCGGTCGTCAACCCGGCACGGAGGACCGCAGCTCCCACTACCGGCGCGGAGTGGCCGGTGACTGGCGAAACCATCTGAAGGGAGAGGTGTTGGAGAAGTTCTACACCGTGTACGGCAAGGTCTTGATCGCCACGGGATATGAATCAGAGCAAACCCTCCCGGTGCCACCCAACCAACTGCGCTCTGAGAAGGACATGCCCATACCACCGCCGCACTATCATGAGCGGGCACCCGAACTCGTCAGTGCCTCCCGCCGCGCTGACTTCCCCCTGCTCGACCGCCAGTGGTTGCAGAGTGGTCCAGCACGACCGGAAAACTCCCTGCAGCAGGATGTGCTGATCAGCGGTACGGGATGGTATTCCGTGGAAGAGCATGAGGGCCAGAGCTTCTGCTGGGTCGCTGACGAAGCGGAGATGACCGTGCGCCGACCCAGTGGCGGCATGACGCACCTACAGCTCGAACTGGAACCCGGACCCTCTATTGAGCTCCTCCCCGCAACCCTGTGCGTGCTCGATCAAAGCGGCCGAACCATCACCACAGCAGAGATAGCAGCCACCAAGCAAGGAATCATCCTGGACTTGTCCGCTTGCGTGGGAAACACGAGCGAAGACTGGAAGCTCACCTTCAAGATCGAGGGTGGGGGAGCAACCGTGGCCGGGGATGCCAGAACCATGTCATATCGCGTCTATCATTTTGGCTGGGTGCACACCGCAGGAGCCAGGCAGGATGCGTGGGGAATGGAGGAGCAAGGATGAACGGAATCAATCATCCGTGGAATGGACCGAATGCGCGGCTGCATGGCTGCTGCGATTACCCGTCAGGACTAACATGATCATCTGGCTAGCCTCCTATCCTCGCAGTGGCAATACGCTACTGCGCACCGTTCTCCAGCAGACCATGGGACTGCATTCACTGCCCGAGCGCACCGAATGGCCGCGCCTTCTGCAGTCCAAGGTCAGCCCCAATGAGAACAGCCAGGCCTTCGGCGAGATCCATCCCGAGATGCCATGGGAGGAGTTCTATCCCATGGCCACGGCCTCGGAACAGGTGCATCTGGTCAAGACGCATGAAGGTCCCATCGATGACCAGCCTGCCATCTATGTGGTGCGAAATGGACGCAAGGCCATCTACAGCTACCTGCAATACCACCAGAAACTGCTGCCGGAGATCGGCCGGACCCTCGTCGAACTGGTGACGGGACATGATTACTACGGGGACTGGAGTTCCCACTACCACGCGTGGAATGACGAATTCGCGAGCGCGCCGCGCCTCTTGGTACGCTTCGAAGATCTTCGTGAGGCATCACCCGCACTGCTACAGCGCCTGGCTGGCTTCGTCAGCCACACCGTGGAGCCGCGTCCTTGGGCGAATCCGTTTGCGACCCTGCAGCAGAGAGAGCCGCTTGTCTTCCGCGAGGGCAAGTCTCAATGGGAACGTCCAGCAGACTGGACCCGGGAAGTGGACTGGCTCTTCCGCGTGTTTCACGGACAACTGATGTCCACACTCGGCTACGAGGAGGCGGAAATGGAATCCAACACGGATGTCTGGGAGACCTGGATAGAACAGGCTGCGAATACCGCGATGCAGTGCCTCGAGGCCTCCGAGATGATGCACCAGTCCGTGCGCCGTACCGAGGCTCAAACCGCGTTGCTACGTGCGCGGTTGCAGCTATGAACTGTGTTCTTTGTCATCCAGCATGAGTGGAATCATCTATTGGTTTTTTGGTCGATCCGGCGCGGGAAAAAGCACCCTCTCCAGCAGCATCGTAGAACACCTGCGCAAGGAGGGCAGGACGGTGCAGCTCGTGGATGGAGACGAACTTCGGGCGGGGGTGTGCGCGGACCTGGGCTATGATGATGCCAGCCGCACGGAGAATCACCGCCGCGCTGCGGAGATTGCGAGGCTGGCCAGTGCGCAGGGGATGACAGTGGTGGGTGCCACCATGTGTCCGGCAAGGCATCACCGCGCGCTCTTGAGAAGCATCCTGGGGGACCAGTTGCGCCTGATCCACGTGAAAGCCAGCCACGAGGTTTGCGCGGCGCGCGACCCGAAGGGACTTTATCGACGGGCGCAGCAGGGATTGATCACGCACTTTGCCGCAGACACGTTTGAAGAGCCTGACGAAAGCGAAGTGGATGGCGTGATCGATACCAATCAAGCAGACCCGGAAGCCTGCTGCGAAGTCACGTGGCAGATGGCCCGGCGGTTCCTTCAAGAGGCCACATAGTGCAGGAAGCGAAAGAGCGCGCAAAGGAGCGCGGACACTCTTGTCCGCCGTTCTGTAGTGCATCGAGCTCCATCATGCGGAAGCAACTGGAGACGTCTCTGGAGCAGCTAGTGGAATGTGGCCTTGCCTGCTGGATGAAGGGAGGTGGTGCATCAGCGATAGCGGACAAGAGTGTCCACGCTCCTTTGCATGCCCGCCGCTCCACCTTCAAATGGAACAGCCCCTCACAGACCTCGCACCCAGTCAGGACACACGCCGCAAGATCACAAAGATAGCCCGGGGATGCGGCTGGCGTGTGCCGTGAAACTCCGTGTCCCATCCATCGATTCGCTCATAATTTGCACCGAAGTATTCCAGCACCTCCTTCTCTGAGAAGCGGAAGGGACCTGGTCGTGGAGGTTCAGCAATGCTGAAGCATTTGAGGAAGAGCAGGCCACCCACGGGCAGAATCTTCGCGAGGGAGGAGAGGTAGGCAGGACGTTGCGCTGGAGGGACGACATGAAAGCAGCCGCGATCCAACACCAGATCAAAATTCTCCTGTAGCTTGGTGTTGCACACATTATCCACCACGCAGGTGACAGAGACGCCTTTCTCGGTGGCAAGACTTGCCGCGCATTGCATGGCTGCCGCTGAAAAATCGGTGGCCCATGCTTCGAAGCCACGCTGCGCGAGAGCCACGGCTTGAGTCCCGGCACCTGCTCCCAAATCCACGATGCGTCCTCCGGTGATGTGCAGCTTTTGCAATGCGAGTGCTACATCGGGATCCAGGCCCGCCCAGTGCCACGGAAGCTTTTCCGGATGGCCGCTTCTGTAGACGGGTTCGAACCCAAGATTGGCCACTTCTGTGATTTCTCTGCAACTGGAAGCAACTGGAGGGCACGCTTCTTGACTGTGTTGTGAAACCGTGGTTGGGACCGGTGCGGCTCCATCTTGCTGACGCGTTTGTTTATCTGACATGCGGCTCAGTGCACTGGGAGGGTTTGGTTTGTGCAGGGTGCATCCAGTCATCTATGACGCGGTCGATTTCAAATGTAAGCTTGAGGTGGAAGCAGTGGCGTGGCAGGGCGCGCGTCAAGGTGGCCACCCACGCGCTGTACCGTGATTTCCCCAAAGAAGGTACAGAAGGAAATGTGTGGCAGCGGTTTGAGAGCATCGTGCAGGCGCATGCGAACCGCCCTGCGGTCTCTGGGGAGAAGGGAGTACTGACCTACCGCCAGCTTTGGAAGCAAGCACGCGCCATTCAACGCGCTCTGGGCCCGCCTGGCCCTCCGGTGGCGCTGCTACTGCGTCATGAGGCCTCCATGATTGCACCCATCCTGGGTGCAGTCGCTGCGGGCAGACCCTATGTTTTTCTGAATCCCTCCCTGCCCGTGGAGCGACTCCGCTTCATGCTGGAAGACTCGGGGGCAAAGACCCTGATCACCAAAGACACGATGCAGGTGGCAGACACGCTCACCGGTCCAGACATCGTACGACTGGATGTGGCGGACATGATTCAAGCCGCGAAGGATGCGTCCGAAGATGAGACAAACGCAAACGCGGTGCCGATCCAAGCGGGGGCACCGCTGTGCATGAACTACACCTCGGGCACCACCAGCACGCCTTCCGGTGTGGTGCGCAGCCATCGCGCCCTGCTGGTCAACATCCGGAACATGACCCGGCTGGGCAAGATTTCACCAGCGGACCGGCTCACCTGTCTCATCTCGCCTACCTTTGGTGCGGCGATGATGGACATCTTCGGAGCGCTGCTGAACGGCGCGTGCCTTCACATCTACGATGTGCGCGGCAGCGGTCTGGAAAAGCTGCCGGACTGGATCGAGGCCAATGAGATCACGTTCTACCATTCGGTGCCCACGTTGTTCCGCTCCTTCGTGTCTGCGGTGAAGGATGCGTCCACGTTGCGCTCCATGCGCTTTGTATTGCTGGGCGGCGAACAGGTCTTCGCGTCGGATCTGGACGCGTTTCAAAGGCTCTTCCCTCGAGGCGCGGTGTTTCAAAATGTGCTGGGCATGACAGAGGGTGCGGGGATCCTCTGCAGCTACCTGGCTGACCATGGAACACCCAATACAGAGAATCGTGTGCCGGTGGGATATCCCGTGGATGAGAAGCAGATCTGGATTGCTGACGAACACGGCGCGCAATTGCCGTTTGGAGAGCCCGGGGAAATTGTCGTGCAGAGCCGCGCGCTCTCCACGGGCTACATCAATCGTGAAGAGGCCACCCGGCGGAAGTTTCGCGAGGCGGCCGATGGTTCGGGCGATTGCCTTTTGTTCACTGGGGATCTCGGTCGCATCCGACCCGATGACGGCGCACTCGTGTGGCTGGGAAGAAAAGATCTGCAGGCAAAGGTGGGAGGCATTCGCATCAGCCCGGCCGAGGTGGAAGCCGAGCTCCTCAAGCTGCCCTCCATTCGTGCCGCTGCGGTCACCGTGGTGACATCCGGTGAGAACAAGCAGGCGCAGATCCTGGCGTGGGTCATTGCCAGGGAAAATAGCTTCCTGGATCCGGACGCCCTGCGACGGGAACTGCAGAACGAACTGCCGGGCGATGCCATGCCGGGCAGGTTTATCCAACTCGACAGCCTGCCTGTGCTTCCCAATGGAAAGGTAGATCGCAATTCGCTCACACTCGATCACCCGGCGGTGAAGAGGGGAGCCAACCTCTTCCCTGTGGCGCCAAGAACGGACACAGAGCGCACCGTGGCCGCGGCATTCGCACGCACGCTGAACGTGGAGCGCGTGGGTGCCTATGATCACTTTTTCGAGCTGGGTGGCGACTCGCTCGGCGCCATCAATGTGCTGGGCACGCTCTCGACGACCTACGGTTTCGAGTTGCCAACCGTGGCGTTGTTGCATCATCCCACAGTCGCGGTCCTCGCAGAGATGATCCCGATCTGGGCAGCCCAGGCGACATCAGCCGGAACCTCCTTCGGAGGACAAGCGCTGCCTGCAAAAAACCTGTCCATCGTTACCATGCGCACCCAGGGAACCCGCGCGCCGATCTTCATCTGCCCCGGCGGCCACGGAAGCGAGAACGAACTGCTGGTCTTCGCCAAGATGCTGGTGATGCTCGATCTGGATCGTCCCATTCATGGGCTCAGGCTTTCCGCTTTCACCGACAGGTACCGTGACATGCATTCGCTCACGGCAGCGGCGGCGGAAATCGGCGAGCAACTGCTGAGCGCGCATCCCCACGGTGCATTCATTTTGATGGGCGAGTGCGGCTCAGGGGTGCTGGCGGCGGAAATCGCGCGGTGGATTGAGCAGGTGGCCCCGGACAGGATGCCGGAGAAGATCATCCTGCTGGACAGTCGGACCAACGAACACCGCTTGGCGCACGGAACACGTTTTGAGAACGCTGATGAGCTTTTGCAACCTCACATGAAGGACTTCTTCCGCCTCCTGCTCACGTGGGAGACACCTCAGGTGAACTTCCCCATGGAGTTGATCAACAGCGAAGGATTTCTCTCCGAGGGGAATGACCCCTCGCTGGGCTGGCAGAAACTGAGCCGTCATCCGCTGCCGGTGCATCGGATTCCCGGCGATCATTTCAGCTACATCCGGGAGCACGCGGACAAAGTGGCTTCTGTCATCCACAAGATGCTCGACACGAACGAAGCCGCGGCTGCCTCTGTCTCAGGCAATTCGGGGGATCTGGACCGGGCGGGGTAGCAACGACGGGACCCACCCCGAAAGACGGTCCCAAACGGCACCGTTCTTTTCCCAAGCCCCTGCGTGGTATCGTAGTGGCTGGTCCCCGTGCTCATGCCCCAGCCATCTCCAGCCTGCAGTGACTTCCACAGCACTCACCTGCTGAGTCGCCGCTCGATCCTGCGCGTCGGTGGCATGGGTCTGTTTGGCATGACACTGCCACGGCTCCTCGGCGCCATGGAGGCTGCCAAGATCGAGAAGCGCGTGGCCAAGGCAAAGTCCGTCATCTTCCTTTTCCAGTGGGGTGGCCCGAGTCATCTGGAGACCTTTGACATGAAGCCGGATGCGCCCAGTGGCATCCGCGGCTTTCACAAGCCGATGTCCAGCAACGTGGACGGCATCCAGGTGAACTCCCTGCTCCCGAAGACCGCGCAGATCATGGACAAGGTGACGCTCATCCGCAGCGTGCATCACAACATGAAGAATCACAACAGCGCGGGCTACTACGCGCTGTCCGGCCATGCGCCGCCCAGTGATGACCAGCGCCTGAAGGACACGCCGGATCTCTTCCCCGCGTACACCAGTGTGGCGGATGTGATGCTGCCCTCACGGTTGGAAATTCCCACCTCGGTGCATCTGCCTTTCGTGATCAGCGATGGCACCCAGACGCCGGGGCAATTCGCCAGCTTCTTGGGCAAAGCGCGCGATCCCTTCCTCGTCACCAAAGATCCGAACGAGCCCAACTTCGCCCTGCCTGAGCTGAGCCTGCCGGATGGCATCACGTATGAGCGGCTCGCCGCGCGCCGCGAGATGCAGAAGCTGGTGGACAACCAGAGCCGACTTCTGGAGTACTCCGCCGCAGCGCGCGGTCTGGATGGCTATTATGAAAAGGCGCTCGCCATGCTGCACAGCTCGCAGGTGCGTGAGGCCTTCGACCTGGGCAAGGAATCCGACAAGGTGCGCGACTCCTACGGACGCAGCTCGTATGGACAAAGCTGCCTGCTTGCGCGCCGCTTGGTGGAAGCTGGGGTGAAATTTGTCACCGTGACCTTCGACCCCAATATCGGGGGACGTGTCACCACCAGTGGTGGCTGGGATACGCATGGCTTCGATAACACGCGCATGTTCCCCATCATCGAGCAGCGTCACCTGCCCATGACGGAGCAGACGCTGCCCACGCTGTTGATTGATCTGGATCAACGCGGACTGCTGGATGAAACACTCGTCGTGTGGGTCGGTGAATTCGGCCGCACACCTCGCGTGAACAAGTCCCTGAGTCGCGACCACTGGCCTTTCTGCTACACTGCCCTCATGGCTGGTGGTGGCACGAAGCGCGGTTTTGTATACGGCGCCTCCGACAAGAACGGTGAACATCCCGCGGACAAGCCGGTGAAGCCCGATGACCTTGCCGCGACGATGTATCACCTCATGGGCATCGACCCGCATCACGAGTTGCATGACCTCGCCAATCGTCCTGTGCCGCTGAGTTACGGCAATGTGATAGAGGGCGTGATTGCGTAGGGCGCGTTTCGCAGGCTGGGATCAGCGCTCGCCTCAGTGTCAGTCTCGCTGTGAGGCACCAGCGGAAGCATCACTGTGAATGTGGTGCCTTTGCCAAGTTCGCTTGCGACCGTGATCGTACCGCGATGAGATTCGATGATGGCCTTGCAGATCGAAAGTCCCAATCCGGTGTGGCCTTCCGCGGAAGAACGTGAGTTATCCGCGCGATAGAAGCGATCAAACACATGCGGCAGGTCGCGAGAGGAGATGCCCACGCCGGTGTCGCTGACAACGAACACCACACCAGTTGTATCCTGGAATACGGCCAACTTCACCTCACCGCCGGGCCGGTTGTATTCGATGGCATTGACGAGAAGGTTTGCGATCACCTGCTTCAACTGCGTCGGGTCTCCCAAGGCCATGGCAGACTTGAGGTCGAGATGCACCTGGACATTCCGTTCCGCAGCGAGCGAGCGAAGGAGGCTCGCTGATTCCGTCACGATTTCATCCACGGCACAAGGCACTCGATGAATCTCACTGGTGGGAGCATCCTGACGTGCGAGAATGAGGAGCGAGTTCACCAGGTTTTTCATCTGCTGCGCGGCCATCTGGCAGACACTGAGGGCCTCGCGATATTCCTCCGCTGAACGCTCTCGCTTTAGCGCCGCCTGTGCCTGCAGCAGGATGACGAAGGTCGGCGTGCGCAGCTCGTGGGAAGCATCCGCGGTGAACTGCGCCTGTCTCGCGAAGGCGGATTGCAGCCGGGTAAAAGTCTCATTCAAAACCCCTGCCAGCTCACCCAGTTCACTGGTGGCATCCTTGATCTTGATGCGCTCGGAGAGATTGCCTCCGGCCACGACTCTTGCCGCATGACTGATGGCGCCAATGGGCTTGATGGCCCGACCCGAAAAGTGCCAGCCAGTAGCCACTCCCAAAAAAATCACCGCAGCACCTGCCACCGTGAAACCCCACGCGAGGTGGCGCAGCTCTGCCTGGACCGGTGCGATGGAGCAGCCCACGACCACCATGGTTTGCGGAAAAAATTTCTTCACAAAGTTCGCATCCAACGGAAAGCGAAACCGGGGCGTGCTGGGCATCGAGGGCGGGTCCACCATGGGATTTGCAGAAGACCGATTGGGCGGCGCCAGTACGCGCGGCACTCCCTTCTGCTCTCCCATGAGTCCAGGCGGCATCGGTCGTGTGGACAAGAGCATGAATTCCCTGAACTCGCCACGCTGCCTCACCACGGGATCACTGGACGCATCTTTGAATGCCGGCACGGGAACATTCGCGGGAGCGTTCGGTGAGGAGGCGATCGTCTTGCCGGATGCGGAAATAACCAGGTAATAATACGAACCCGGGCCTCCATCCTCAAAGAGTGTCCGGTGCTCGCGCTGCAGGCGGAATCCGGGCTCCCACCCCAGGGCTGGAGGGGGACCGATTCCCGCTACCACTGCAGTGATGCGGCGCTGCAATTCGGCATCAAGTCTCTTGAAATTATTTTCTCGAACAAGCCAGTAAGCCGTCCCACCAAACGCGACCAGTACCACCAGCAGGATGATAGCGTGTCCCGCTTGAATCCGCCAGCGCAGGGATTTGTGGAACGCCTTCATTTCATTTCATTTGATGCAGTAGCCCATGCCGCGGCGGGTGCTGATGAACTCCGTTCCGAATTTCTTGCGCAGGTTGTACACATGCACATCGATCAAATTCGACTGGGTGTCCTCTCCATCATCGAAGAGATGTTCATAGAGCGCAGAACGCGAGACCACCTTTCCCCGGCGTAGCGCCAGGAACTCCACCAGCGCATATTCCCGTGCGGTCAGGGAAACCAGATGGCCCTCCTTGGATACGGTGCGCGCTGCGAGATCCAACAGGATGTGGCCAACCTCAATAAGCGGTCTCGGCTGCCCCACACTGCGACGAATGAGCGCACGCAGACGCGCGAGCAATTCATCCAGGTCACAGGGCTTGGTGAGATAATCATCCGCACCGCTGTTCAGTCCGCGGATGCGATCTGGCACGCTATCGCGGGCGGTGAGCATGAGCACCGGGGTCTTCTTTGTCTGGCGCAACCTTCGCAACACTTCCCAACCGCTCACTCTGGGGAGCATCACATCCAGCACCACGGCATCGTAGTCTGTCTCCAGTGCTTTCCAGAGTCCTTCACCGCCATCGGCAGCCACATCGACGGCAAAACCGTCCTCACGCAGCGTGTGCGCAAGGGTGCGTAAAAGGTCCGACTGATCTTCAACAACAAGTGCTCGCATGGGGGATGACGAGGGGGGGTTGTGACTTAACCGCTGAACGTGCGGCTGGTTGCGCGCGGTGCGTCACATCATCAGGATAGCCCGCGCTACATGAAGATAAGATGAAGACATGACGCGTGATTTTTGCAGAAAGTCCCTGCGGCTTCACGCATCCTTCATCGTCGCCATGTCAGGCTGCGCTCATGTACACCCCCGCCAGCCATGACACGACGTCGCCGGGCACCGAGCCGTTTCCCTTTGCGACCGTTAGCAAAAAAAGATCCTTGTTCCACTACACCGCTCCGTGGTGTGCAGTCACGGCGTTGTCTTGCGCAGCGGCGCTCGCGGGTCCACCGTCCACGGGAAATGCCTCGGCCGTCGCCCAACGCGAAATCGCGCGCCGCATGCAGCGCGTTGCTGATGCCCGGGCCGCGATTGCCGAAGGGGACAAGCTGATGGAGGCCAAGGATTGTGATCGAGCACTCCAGCAATATCTCACTGCTATTGAATTGCTGCCGATGGCTCCGGTGTCAGCGCAAGAGCGCGCGGAAGCCAATGCCAAATATGCCGAAGCCGCCGTCTGCCTGGCTGCTGAACGTGCCAAGAATGGGCACTATGGCGAAGCCCGCACCCTGCTCAATGATGCCCTGAAGCGGCAGCCCGATTTCAAGAAAGCTGAAGTCCTTCTCAAGCAGCTCGATGATCCGGAGCGCTATGAGGTCGCGCTCACACCGGGACACGTGGAGAACGTGCATGAAGTCCAGAAGGCCCTGGAGAAGGGCTACAGCTACTACAACCTCGGAGACTTCGACAAGGCCAACAAAACGTTCCAGGAAGCCCTGCGCATCGACCCCTATAACAAGGCAGCGCGGCGCGGCATGGAACAGGTGGAACAGCAGCGCGCTGATTACTTCGACGTCGCACGCGATCACACGCGGGTGAAGATGCTGAATGCGGTGAACCAGGCCTGGGAGGATCCCGTACCGATTTCTCTTCAGAACAATGTAGCCTCTGCGTACGGCCAGACCATCAGTGCGGGGGCTTATTACACCGACAAGATGTCCCGCATCATCTTTCCCACGGTGCAGTTCGCCGGTGCGAGCATTGAAGAGGCCGTCGAATTCCTGCGCATCAAGAGCAAGGACTATGACACCATCGAGCGGGATCCCGCGAAGCGCGGAGTGAACCTCATCATCAAGCCAGGCACAGCGCCTTCCACCGCGACCATCAGCCTGGATCTCAAGGACGTGCCGATGTCCGAAGCCCTGCGCTACATCACTGAACTCGGTGGGATGAAGTACAAGGTGGAACCCTATGCCGTGGTGGTGGTGCCTCTCTCGGAGGTGGGCAATGAGATGTACACGCGCACCTTCAAAGTGCCGCCGGATTTCCTCACTTCCGCCGCCGCAGATGGTGCTGGCGCTGGGCCGGCCGCACCAGCGGATCCCTTCGCCCCTGCAAGCGGCACAGCTACCAGCTCCCTGAAAACAAAAGCCAATGCGAAGGACATCCTGGTGCAGAACGGCATTCCGTTTCCGGATGGCTCTTCCGCAGCATTCATCTCCGCGACTTCACAATTGATTGTGAGGAACACCCAGCCGTCCCTCGATCTGGTTGAGCAATACGTTGAGGAACTCACGCGGAAGGTTCCCCAGCAGGTGTACATCACGGCCAAGTTCGTCGAGGTAAGTCAGAAGAACACCGATGAGCTCGGCTTCGACTGGACGATGGGCGCCTTCAACATTGGCGGTCAGCGTGTTTTCGGATCGGGTGGCACCACGGGCAACTCTGCCAACGGCTCTGTCTCTGGAACGGATTTCCCGTTCTCGCTCGACGGTTCGGTGGTGGGCAGCAACCCCATCACCAGCGGCAATCGCAGTGGCTCTACTGCCATCAGCACGGACTCGATCGATGGACTGTTGAACGCCCAGAATCTTGCGTCGTCCCTGGCGCCCGGGGTCTTTGCTGTTTCGGGCGTATATACGGATCCGCAGTTTCAGATGGTGATTCGCGCGCTCAGCCAGAAGAAGGGCGTGGATCTCATGAGCGCGCCCAGTGTCACCACGCGCTCAGGTCAACGTGCGACTGTGGAGGTCATTCGCGAGTTCATCTATCCCACCGAGTTCGATCCGCCCCAAATTCCGCAATCAGTGGGTGCTACCACAGGCAGCACGGTCGGCACCTCGAGCAGCTCCACCTTCCCGGTGACGCCCACGACCCCCACCGCCTTCGAAATGCGCCCTGTGGGCGTGCGCATGGAAGTCGATCCCGTGATTGGCCCGGATGGCTACACCATCGATCTCAACCTCGCACCCGAGGTGACTGAGTTCGAAGGCTTCATCAACTACGGCAGCCCGATCAATACCTCCTCCACGGACGCCCTCGGCAACCCGACGACCGTCACGCTTACGGAGAACCGCATCGAGCAGCCCATCTTTTCCACCCGCAAGGTGACCACAGCGGTGACGGTCTGGGACGGGCAGACGGTGGCGATGGGCGGCCTCATCCGTGAGGATGTGCAGCAGGTGGACGACAAAGTGCCGATCCTGGGTGACATCCCGATTCTGGGCCGCCTTTTCCAGAGCAAGGCCGAGGACCACTACAAGCGCAACTTGATGGTCTTCGTCACGGCCAGCCTCATCGACCCGTCCGGTGAGAAGATTCGCAAGCCGGCCCCGGCGCTGGAGCCCGCTGATTCTCTACCCACGGTGGAAACGACCCTACTGCCCCCAGTGTCGCCCTCCCAGCCGGTGCTGCCCCTCAATCCGTAGCTCCCGGACTTTCCTCCGTTGGGGGAGGAGAGGCAAAGTGCACTGTTCAAAAGTTCAGTGCGTACGGTTGCCAGCGTGGGGCGAATCGGTATGATTCGCTCCACGCCACTCCGGCTTCCCCACCGATGTCCGTCCGCACCCCCAAATCCGCTGTCCCGGTCACTGACAACCACATCCACATCAAGGGGGTTCGGCAGAACAACCTCAAGGGGTTCGACCTGGACCTGCCCCTCGGGAAGCTGAACGTCATCACGGGGCCGAGCGGTTCGGGGAAGTCCTCCCTGGCCTTCGACACCATCTATGCGGAGGGCCAGCGCCGGTATGTGGAAACGTTCTCCCCGTACACCCGGCAGTTCTTCGAGCGCATGGACAAGCCGGAGGTGGAGGCCATCCACGGCATCCCACCAGCCATCGCCATCGAGCAGGTGAACAACATCCGCTCCACGCGCTCCACGGTGGGGACCATCACGGAGATCAATGACTACCTGAAGATGCTCTTTCCGCGCCTGGCGGAAGGCGCCTGCCCGGAGTGCGGCAGGCCCGTGCGGCCGGAGTCCCCGGAGAGCATCCAGCAGACGCTGCTCAAGGATCATGCGGGCAAGACGGCGCTGATTCTCTTCGGCGTGGCGGTGCCCGCGAAGTCCACGGTGGAGGACTTCTTCGCCTTCCTGCAGAGCCAGGGGTATGTGCGTGTGCTGCTTTACGGCGAAGTGATCCGCACCGATGAGCCGGCGTCCTTCGGCAAGCGCAAGCTGCCTGCCGTGGTGCCTGTGGTGCAGGACCGCGTGACCCTGGAGACGTCGAATCGCATGCGCCTCACGGAGGCCATCGAAGCAGCTCTGCGGTATGGCAAGGGGACGATGAGCGCCGCCATCCTGGACAAGAATGGGAACAGCGCATCGCAGCAGCAGCATCTGAGTTTTTCCACCGACTGGAGATGTGCGGACTGCGACTTCAAGCTGCCCGAGCCTACGCCGGGACTTTTCAGCTTCAACAATCCCATCGGCGCCTGCCCTTCATGCCGCGGCTTTGGCAAGACGCTGGGCATCGACTGGCGCAAGGCGATCCCCGATGAGTCGCTGAGCATTCGCGATGGATTGGTGCGCCCCTTCGCGGGTGAAACCTACAGTGAGTGCCAGACGGATCTGGAACGCTGCGCACGAGCACGGAAGGTGGATCTCAATCTGCCCTTTGATCAGTTCAGCGAAGAAGATCGCAACTGGCTCATCGAAGGCGACAATGCAGATCCCGAGGAGGCCTACAAAACCGGCGAGTGGTATGGCATCCGTGGATTCTTCAAGTGGCAGGAATCTCGCGCGTACAAGATGCACGTACGTGTCTTCCTCAGCCGCTATCGCGCGTATACCGAATGCAACGAGTGCAACGGTGGCCGCCTGAAGAAGGAGGCATATTATTATCGCGTCGCCGGCAAGACCATTGCGGACTTCTGGAAGATGCCGGTGAATGTGCTGCTGCCCACGGTGCGAACCCTCGACGTGGTGGAGGGCGATCGCGCGGCAAAGATGTTGCGTGATGAGATCGCCTCCCGCCTCAGCTACATGGAGCGCGCTGGCCTTGGTTATCTGGATCTGGATCGCCAGACGCGCACGCTGAGCGGTGGTGAACTCCAGCGCGTGAATCTCACCACATGCCTTGGCGCCTCGCTGGTGAATACACTTTTCGTTCTCGATGAGCCAAGCATTGGTCTGCATCCGCGCGACATCGGCAGGCTCATCGGCGTGATGGAGGGCCTGCGCGACAAGGGCAATACCTTGCTCGTGGTGGAACACGAAGAGGCCGTGATGCGCGCGGCGGACAACCTCGTGGAAATCGGACCCGGTCGCGGCGAGAAGGGTGGGGAACTGGTGTTCCACGGACCGCTCTCCTCCCTGAAGAAGACGCATGGCACGCTGACCGGTGATTATCTCTTCGGAAGGAAGAGCATTCCCGTGCCGAAGAAGCGTCGCACGCCTGCGCGTGGACAGGCCATCAAGATTGTCAGTGCGCAGCAGCACAATCTGAAAAAGCTCAGCGTCGATATTCCTCTCGGCGTGCTGTGCTGTGTGACGGGCGTGAGCGGCAGCGGCAAGAGCACGCTGGTTCATGACGTGCTGTATCGCAATCTGATGCGCCAGCGCGGTGAGAGCATCGAGGACGAACCTGGCCGTGTGAAGTCCGTCGATGGCGGAGACAAGGTCGGCACCGTGGTGATGGTGGACCAGAGCCCACTGGCGCGCACGCCGCGCAGCACGCCGGCGGTGTACGTGGGTGCCTTCGATGCCATCCGACAGCTCTTCGCCGAAACGGAGGACGCGAAGTCCGAGGGCATCACGCCGGGCTTCTTCAGCTTCAACAGCGGCGACGGTCGTTGCGAGCGCTGCTGGGGGAATGGGTATGAGAAGATCGAGATGCAGTTCCTCAGCGACCTGTATGTGACCTGCCCCGAGTGCGAAGGGAAGCGCTACCAGCCACATGCGTTGCGCATCCTGTTGCATGGGAAGAACATCAACGAGGTGCTGGGCATGACCATCGACGAAGCCACCGAGTTCTTCGCCGGCATCGCCTCGAAGAAGGCGGCGAACGTGCTCGTCTCGCTGCGCCTGCTGCAGGAGGCCGGGCTGGGATATCTTCGCCTGGGCCAACCTCTCAACACGCTGAGTGGCGGTGAAGCACAGCGCTTGAAGTTGATTGGGCATCTTCTGGAACCGGCATCGACAGACAAGAAGACGCTCTTCCTCCTGGATGAACCAACCACCGGTTTGCACTTCGATGACATCGCGCTGCTGATGAAACTGCTGCAGCGGCTCACGGATGAAGGGCACAGCATCCTCGTCATTGAGCACAACACCGAGGTCATCAAATGCGCCGACTGGATCATCGACCTCGGTCCCGAGGCCGGTTCGGACGGCGGACAGTTGGTGATTGCCGGCACACCGGAACAGGTGGCGGCTTGTGAAAAATCATGGACGGGCAAGTATCTGCGTGGCGCCCTGGATGGTGATGCCAGAGCCGCCTACGAGATCCCGGAATCCAGTGGCAATATCGTGCGCGATGATGAGGTCGGCTATGGCAAGGGCCTCGCGCTTGCGAAGAACGCGATCTCCATCCGTGGCGCGCGCGAGCACAACCTGAAGAACTTCAATCTCGATATCCCGCGTGATCAGCTGGTGGTGGTTACCGGCTTGAGCGGCAGCGGCAAGTCCTCGCTCGCGTTTGATCTCATCTTCGCAGAAGGGCAGCGCCGCTTCCTGGACAGCATGTCCGTCTTCGCCCGCACCTTTGTGGAGCAGATGGAGAAGCCTGATGTGGATCTCATCGCTGGTGTCCCGCCCACAGTCGCCATCGAGCAGCGTGTGTCACGCGGCAGTGGCAAGAGCACGGTGGCCACGGTCACGGAGGTGTATCATTTCCTGAGACTCCTCTTTGCCAAGTGCGGCACGCAGTACTGCCCGAACTGCAGCATCCCCGTGGAGAAGCAAAGCATCAGCTCCGTGGTCGCGACAGTCGAAGGCCTCGCAAAGAAATCGGTGCTCCACATCATGGCGCCCCTGATCAAAGCACGAAAGGGTTTCCACACCGAAGTTGCGGAGTTCGCCCGCAAGCAGGGCATTGAGACACTGCTCGTGGACGGCGACTTCCGCGACACGGCGAACTTCAAGCGGCTGGAACGATTCAAGGAACACTCCATCGATGCGGTGCTGGGCAAGACCGAGAAGAACGCCCGCGCACTGGCCTTGAGGCCCTTGATTGAAAAGGCGCTCAAGCTCGGCAAGGGCATGCTCAAGGTTCGCCTGCAGGACAAGTCCATCCGTGTGCTGAACACGGAGATGAGCTGCCCGCAGTGCAGCATGAGCTTTGAGGAACTCGACCCGCGCCTCTTCTCCTTCAACAGCCCGCACGGCTGGTGCAAATCCTGCCGTGGCTTCGGCGTGGTGATGGAAGGCGCCTCGGACGGAGAACGTCGCGATGACGTCTCGCAACTCGAAGTGGAGATGGAAGAAGAACGCCGCTTCGATAGCGGGGAGCACGCCATCGTCCAATGCCCCTCCTGCCATGGTGCGCGCATGAATCCCGTGGCGCGTGCGGTACAGGTGCAGGGCATCCATCTCGAGCAGATTGCAGAACTCTCCGCAGAGAGAGCCTCGGATGTGGTGGCCAAGCTGAAATTCACCGGACGGCAGGCGGAGATCGCGCGCGACATCATGAAGGAGATCTCGCAGCGACTGCTCTTCATGCAGGAGGTGGGCCTGGCCTATCTCCAGCTCAATCGTAGTGCCGACACCCTGAGTGGTGGCGAGGCCCAGCGCATCCGCCTGGCATCACAGCTCGGCTCGAATCTACGCGGCGTGCTCTACGTGCTCGACGAGCCCACCATCGGCCTGCATCCGCGCGACAACGAGCGCCTGCTGAACACGCTCTCCGCGCTGCGCGACAAGGGCAACTCACTGCTCGTGGTGGAACACGACGAGGACACCATGCGCCGTGCGGATACCATCATCGATCTCGGCCCCGGCGCCGGTCGCTTCGGTGGCCAGATCGTGGCGATGGGGAACCTTGATGAAATTTCGAAGCACGAGGACTCCGTCACTGGCAAGGCACTACGCAATGTGATGCCGCATCCGCTGCACGGCAAGCGACGCCCCCTACCGAAGAAAAATGATTCGAATGGCTGGCTCACACTCAAAGGCGCTACTGCCAACAACCTGCGCAAGGTGGATGTGAGCCTTCCCTTCGGATGCCTCACCATCATCACCGGCGTGAGTGGCAGCGGCAAAAGCTCGCTCATGCGCGCTGTGCTGCATCCCGCAGTGAAGGAAGAACTGGCTAATGCGAAGAAGAAAGGCCGCAAGTCCAAGAACGGGGAGAAGAAACTCTGGACCTCCATCCACGGCGTGGATCAGATCGCGGCGGTATATGAAGTGGATCAGTCGCCGATTGGAAAAACTTCCCGCTCCTGTCCTGCGACCTATGTGGGTGTGCTGGATGACATCCGCAAACTCTTCGCCCAAGTACCTGCAGCACGTGCGCGTGGGTATGAGGCGGGACGATTCTCCTTCAACACTGAAGGCGGCCGCTGCGAAACCTGCGGCGGCAATGGCGAGGTGAAGGTGGAGATGAACTTCCTGCCGACCACACGCGTGCATTGTGAGGTCTGTCACGGACTGCGCTTCAACAGCGCCACGCTGGAGATCGAGTACAACGGCAAGCACATCGGCGATGTCCTGCGCATGAGCATCGCGGAGGCAGCGGAGTTCTTCGCGAGCATTCCACGCATCGCACGACCTCTGGCGCTGTTGGCGGAGACAGGTCTCGGGTATTTGCAACTTGGCCAGCCAAGTCCCACGCTCAGCGGTGGCGAAGCACAACGCCTGAAACTGGTGACCGAACTCAACGCCGGGCAGGGCCGCACGGTGACGGAGAAGATGCGCGGGCTGAAGAATACCAAGCGCAATCTCTACCTCATTGAGGAGCCTACCATTGGTCTGCATCACCACGATGTCGTACGATTGATCGAGATCCTCCATCGGCTTGTGAATGAAGGCCACATGGTGGTGGTGATTGAGCATCACCTCGATGTCATGGCCGAAGCGGATTACGTTATCGATATCGGTCCGGAAGCAGGGGAGCACGGCGGCAAAGTCGTGGCCACCGGCACACCGGAACAAGTGGCAAAGGCGAAGGGCAGCCGGACGGGGGTGTTCTTGAAGGCGCTGCTGGAGAAGTAGGGAGGGGCTTCTCGCGCTACCGCACAAAAGCGGGGACAGGAGAGCCCCGATCCTTGGTTGTGGCCGGGAGAAGCTGCCACCTCTTCAAGGAGTGGGAGCATTCCTGCTCCCATTTGCGTAACGCCTCTCCTGAGGTTCGACAATCGCCACGCTCATCACCAGGTGGGCACGTCGTACTCCTCAGCCTTTGCTGCTCTGCTGCTTTGCGATTGAACTCACCCGTGGTGCATCCCCCCACCGTATTGCCACCCTTCCATGGGGCCAGGAATGACCCCACTCCTTGAGTGGGTCTCACACTGTATTCAAATATGGTGTGATATACCTTATTCCATATCAAAACACCACGATCAGCCCCGGCACAATCTTCACACCGCCGCTGCTGCTTACGCTCGGTGAAATTCGTCCCTGGCCGGACGCAGCCCCAGCAACTGGACGAGCGGCCGGAGCCACGGGCGTTTCCAGCAGGTGGCCATAAACCCTCTCACCCGCATCAAGGAATCCTGACGTTCACGCTCCCGGATGAGCGTGGCTTTGGCGCGATCACGTTCTGATTTCACGCGTGCGATGACATCCTTCATCTCAGCCACTTCCCGGGTGTGCGCTACGAACTGCTCATATGCCCGGAAGTTTCCGAGAAGCGGCGGGGAGAGTTTGGCGAGCATGATGGCGCTCGCACGCATCTCCTCAATGGGATCCGAGGGACAGGGGAGCGCCAGCAGCGTGCGGTAGGCTGCCAGCCACTGGTCCACCATTTCATCCATCCCCAGCCTGGTCCGCGCCAGGTTATGCATGACCCCATGGTCAGTGCGGGCGTAGGTGTCGAGAGCAGTAAGCACTGAACCTGTTTCCAGGGGTTCAGTAAGGCAGCGCCGGCCGAAATTGTCGTTTCTCAGTGTTTCGAAGTTGTCGGAAGTGATCATGGGCCCCATGCCCTCCCGTCCACACAAGATGACGGCACAGCCTGTCACCAGCGACTCCATCGCACAGCGCCCCTGGCCAAACACCAAGTCATACCCCCCGAGGATCTTCTCGGGATCGGTGACGAGTTTGCCGGCTCCCGCGCCTGCCATGTCGAGCTGCACGCCACGCATCCTGCATGCCTCGCGGATGGGGGTGACTACGGAGAGCTCGGTCGCGAGATTTCCAAAGACCAAGGCGCGCCTGGGCTCCGGCGGAAGGGGCTGGGTTCGGCTCGGAAAACGGGTAAGGTCCACCGCATTCCTGATGCAAAGCACATCTGACACGCTGCACTTCACCTCCGAGGCGATGCGCTCCTGCCGTGAGATATCCACCGCGGCATACATCAGGAGCCGTGGAAACTTGGGAGCCTCGTCATGCCACGCCAGGAAGTCATGGCAGACAAACAATCCCGGGGTGCCAGGCAGGGCCAGCAGGGCGCTGAGGGTGGTGAAATTGTGGTGTCCATGAACCAGATCCGGTTTCCAAGGCAACGCCTCAAGATTGGTGACCACGGGCACACCACTGGCCACGAGTTCCTCCGCCAGCTCTCCCCAAGAAAGGGTGAAGACCATGGGCCGGTGGCCGCGCGCCTTCAGCCCGAGGGCGAGATCACGGACGTGCGTTTCCGTGCCGCTGCGCCCGCTGAGGATCCAGTTGGTAAGAAGGATGGTCAGCATGGCCACGGTCCCGCCCCAGTCCAGCCGCTTCCCGGATGGTGCTGGCGAACGGCGCCAAAGCTCATGGAACACATGGTAGAATGCGGGGGCATCCCCCACGCCTAGTGCGCGGGGAACTCAAGGTCAATCCGTGCGAGCCCAGAGGCACGCAGCTACACCACGACCCTATTCCTCACTAGGTACATTTGTGTAGGCCATGGCATACATCCGGCAAAGTTCCCACCATGGTCTAACCCATCCTGATACACCACAATGTACCATGATATACCAAATCAGAACACCGTGATCGGCCCCGGCACAATCTTCACGCCGCCGGCACCCAGGGGATTGCCCATGGTCTCGTTGATCTCGCTCACGGCGCCATTCTGGAAACCGACGGTCAGGCGGCCGACTTCGACTTTCACATAGATGGTCGACTGAACGAGCTGACCGGAGGCATCGCGGCCGGTGGTGACTTGGGGAACCTTGTCAAAGATGCTGTACTCCAGCACTTCCTCACGGCCCGCTGCGGTGATCTTGGTGGACTTGCGCGTGGGGCGACCCAGGGACTGTTCCACTTCCAGATTGGTCATGCCCAGCGCCACCTGGCGGTTGGCGATCAATTCGTCCACCTTCTTCTGCCGTTCATAGAAGGCCTTCAGCTTGTCGTAGAGCTGGGGATCGGGCGACTTCAGATCCTCCTTCCGCATCCAGCCGGCGACGTCGCCATGCCGGGCACGGCCGCGGACCTTGTAGCTGGTGTCCGTCATCGCCACGAGCTGCACCGTGGTGCCGGGCGCCATCTGGCCCAGGGGACGCTGCATGTCGATCTGGTAATAGATGATCGAGTCGCCAGCCACGCTCAGGCGGACGGGCTTCGGCAGAATATCTTCGATGTACAAGGAGCCCGGCTCCGTCGTGCCGCCGAGGCGGGAACGAGCCTGCTGCGCCTGTAGCAGGGACCCCCCCATGAGACACAGGGCGAAAGCGGCGGTAGCAGCGACGAACACAGTGCGAGAGCGGGAGTTCATGGCAGGGCGAGACTAACAGTGTTGGTTGATGTAGGGAAGCGCTGAATAGGATGAGACGAATCACCCGCCGCTTTTGTTCGATGACGTTTTTGCGGCTTCCCACCGAGGGAGGCTTATGATACACCGGATCAGATGATCCTACGCACCGCCTGCCTTTTTCTTTTCGCCTGCTCGGCCCTCATGCTCACCAGCTGCCAGAACATGGGCCAGATGGCCAATCCGCTGGATGGCGCCAACCGCATGATCCAGGCGATGGGCAGATCTGTGGGACGCCTGACGGGCGATGCCACACCGTCCGGCCAACTCCACCTCGAAACTGGCGAAGTGAAGCGTGCCCTGGAGGCGGAGCAGCAAGGCAAGCCCTTGCCTAATATTGCACCAACAACCCCGGTTGGGAACCAAGTGGCGCTGGCCCGCTGACCTGTGGTGCAGACTGACCCAGCTCGTCTCAGTCAATTCAATTTTGCGGGACCGGCATCATCACGCCCAGTCGCGGCACACCCTTCCCGCCCAAGTCCGGCCAGCCGCCGACATCCTTCTGTGAGGTGAGGGGACTGCCAAAGCGGAGCATGGTCACATCCATGATCAGGCGGGCATCCACGGCATCCAAGGGACCGCGATTCCCGGCCTCGGCCAGCACCCGGTGAGCCGCCGTTTCGACGGACTCAAGGGTGACTGGAACAGGTGCGGAGAAGAGGCGCTCACCCACGACTTCGTCCGGCGTCTTTCCGCCCGCCCACATGACGGGCCGCGCCGTGGCCAAAGCAGCCGCCCAATACCCGGTGCCTATCGGTGGCAACTCGACACTCTTCATCGCCTTGGCGGTGTCCGGGCGGGGGCGGGGGAGACCCTTGTGATCCAGCAGGGGGGGTCTGGCCGGGGAACTGGATGCACCGAGCAGCTTCATCACCGGCTTCGCGATCACTTTGTTTCCCTGCACCGCGGTGCGCACATCCGCGCCGTGCCCATGCTTCTCGATGGGCTCAATCTCCACCGCTTTGGGAGAGGAGGTGATGTAGAGATTGTTCAGGAACTGGAAGCGGAAGACCTTGCCCTTGCCGGTGCCGTTCTTCTCTTCCACCCCGGTGGAGTAGCGGGAGCCGCTGCGCTCGTAGTCGAAGATGACATTGTTCACCGCCTCCATGCGCACGGTGTACTTGCTCTTGGGCGTCATGTCGTTGCACTCGAACTGCGGGCCGCGCATCACGAACCGGGCCAGCAGGCAGTGATGCAGGCTCAGGGTGCTGGCACTGCAGTTCAGCACGAAGGCGTGATGGTCACCGTAGGGATGGAGCCTTGGATTGGACAGCGGCTCACCCAGGATGCACCACTGGATGGTCACGTCCTGGCAGCGGGTGATGCCGAAGAGCTCGTCGCAACTCCACGAGACGGAGCAGTGGTCAAAGAGCACGCGACGGCAGTCCGTCAGCCCGATACAGTCCAGGCCATCCGAGTTCGGCGGGCGGTCACGCTTCGTGGCCTTCACCTTGCGCAGGGTCGTCTCGTCTCCGAGGCGTACGCGGATGTGGCGGACGATGATGTCGTGGGTGCGCTTGAACTCCAGGCTTCCCCCGCGAATGCAGATGCCCGCGCCGGGTGCATCCGAGCCGTCGATGGTGAGGAAGGGTTCTTTGATTTCAATCCGGTCCTGCAACGCAATGGTCCCGCTGACAGAGAATTTCACCACCCGCGGACCCTTCTGGCGGAGCGCCCAGCGCAGGCTTCCGGGGGCGGGCTTCTTCGGATTGTCATCGAGGCGGGAAACCATGAGCACCTTGCCGCCTACGCCGCCTTGGGAGGAGGCGCCGAAACCTTCTGGCTTGAAGTCGTCCGCCGCCGAGAGGCGGAGGAGGGGAGCGCTACTTCCAAGGAGGAGAACCAGTAGAAAAAGAAGACAGGGAGGGCGCATGGAGAGAGTACGGGGAGGAACTGCCGTCGGCTGAGCTTGTCTATTCGACGGTGGTGAGTCACTTTCTTTCAATCGCCGTTCAGACTCATGCCACACCCCAAACTCCTACGCCTGGCAGAAACGGAAGTCGAACGCGCCCGCGGCCAGCTCCCCGAGGAAGTGCGGGCCGCCTCCGAGGAATGCCTGGTGACCTACGAGGACATCGAAGACGCCTTGGAAGAAGATGACGAACTGCCGGACGACCTCCTTGGCCTCTTCGAAGGCTACAACCGCATGGACCCCCTTCCTGCCGGTCCTGCTGACATGCCGAGGATTCGCCTCTTTCTGGACAACCTCTGGGACTACGCATCTGGGGATGAGCACCAGTACCGGAAGGAAGTGCGCGTCACCTGGCTGCACGAGCTGGGCCACTACCTGGGGTGGGGGGAGGAAGAGATCGAAGCGCTGGGGCTGGGCTGAGTCCGCCTAGCTAGCTGATGTCCGTGGGGTCGCCCATTTCCTTGTTCAGGGCCACAGCGGCTTGGACAAGGCGCTTCACCACCGCGTCGGAGATGGTGTCACCCTCGTTGAGCTGGAGGGTAGCCATTTCGTACTTCCCACCGGGTTTGAGGCGGGGCTCAATCTCCCGCAGGAGCTGTCCACGCCAGAAGCCGAAGAGGACCCGTTTCTCCTCCGCGCGGATGAGAAACACCGGGCCATTACAGTGGTAGACCACGTGTCCCCACTTGATGGATTCCGTGGTGGCGTCAGTAGCAGCCTTGCGTGCCACCTTCCTCAGGCGCTCCACCAAGGGACGTTGCCACCCGGTGAGGCTGGCGACATAGGCATCCGGGGAGGCGGGTACATTGGAGGCACGTTTCATGGCCATACCGGGTAGGGGAGAGGGATAGTGGGGGCAGAATAGGGCAGGATGCAGTGCTCCGGCAAGCCTCCAAATAAGGTCCTGAGAGCGCGCTTTTGAGCCCGTTTCGGACGGGAAATGGCACCTGTTGTGCCTCAAAACGGGCTTCTACCACTATATATAGGGGTCCAAAAGTGTTCCACGTGGAACATTTGGCAGGCTTTTACCCCCTGTGCTATCTTCTCGACCGCTCCATCCTCCATGTCTAACTCCCTCTACACCTACCCGAAGACCTATGACGTGATTGTCTGTGGGGCAGGGCATGCTGGGGTGGAGGCCGCCATGGCGGCGTCCCGCATCGGAGCACAGACGGCTATCCTCACGCAGAATCTGGACACCATCACCCAGATGTCCTGCAACCCTGCCATCGGAGGCCTGGCGAAAGGCCACATGGTCCGGGAAATCGACGCGCTCGGGGGGATCATGGGCCTCAATACGGACGCCACCGGCATCCAGTTCCGCATGCTTAATGTGGCCAAGGGCCCCAGTGTGCAGGCTCCTCGTGCCCAGTGCGACAAGAAGGCCTACCAGTTCCGCATGAAGTGGCTGGTGGAGAACCAGCCCAACCTCGACCTCCACCAAGGCAATGCTGCCGAGATTCTGGTGGAAGGGGACCAAGTGGTAGGCGTGCGCACCAGCCTTGGTATTATATATAGGGCGAAGTCGATCGTGATCAGCTCCGGCACCTTCATGCGGGGGCTCCTGCATGTAGGTCTGCAGAACCAGGCAGGTGGCCGCATGGGAGACACCATCTCAACCCTGAGCGACAGCCTCAAGCACCTCGGCTTCGAGGTCCGTCGTTTCAAGACCGGTACCCCCTGCCGCATCAACGGACGTAGCATCGACCTGAGCAAGTGCGAGCGCCAGCCGGGCGATGAGCCGCCTCCGCGCTTCAGCTACCTGAGCGGTGTGTTGCCTGACGACGCCCAGCTTTTCACCCTGAACCGCTGGCAGCGGGAGACGTTCCACGTGGAACAGACCCCTTGCTGGATCACGTACACGAACCCGACCACCCACGACATCATCCGGGCGAACCTCGACAAGTCGCCGATGTACTGCGGCATCATCGAAGGCGTGGGCCCCCGCTACTGCCCGTCCATCGAAGACAAGGTGGTGCGCTTCGCGGAGAAGGAGCGCCACCAGATCTTCCTCGAACCCGAAGGTCGCCACACCCACGAGTATTATGTGAACGGCGTCTCCACCAGCCTGCCGTTCGAAGTGCAGCTTGCCTTCATCCGCAGCATCACCGGGTTGGAGAATGCCGAAATCATCCGCCCCGGCTACGCGGTGGAGTACGACTACTGCCCACCGACCCAGCTCCATCCAACCCTCGAAACGAAGCGGGTGGGGGGCCTTTATTTCGCCGGCCAGATCAACGGCACCTCAGGCTACGAAGAAGCCGCCGGTCAAGGACTGCTCGCCGGGACCAACGCCGCCCTCAAGGTCGGTGGCAAACCCGCCTTCGTTCTGAAGCGCTCCGAGGCCTACCTCGGCGTCATGGTCGACGACCTCGTGACCAAGGGAACCACCGAGCCCTACCGCATGTTCACCAGCCGGGCCGAATACCGTCTCCTGCTCCGCCAGGATAATTGCGACCTGCGTCTCACGCCCAAGGGGATTGAGTTTGGCATGGTCGATGCCTTCCGTGCCCAGCATACCACCGAGAAGGCCGCCCGCCTCGCCGAGCTGCGGACCCTGCTGGCTACCACCACCTATCAGAGCACGCGACTCGAACAGTGGGTGCGCCGACCGGAAAATACCTGGTCCGCCCTGCCGGAAGAGATTCGCGCCAAGTTCACCGATGAACTCTGGTGCCTCGCCGAGAATGACATCAAGTACGCTGGATACATCGCCCGTCAGCACGAGCAGGTGGAAAAGGCGGCACGCATGGAGGACAAGGCGATCCCCGACTGGGTGGACTACACCGCCATCAAGAGCCTAAAGCGTGAGGCCCAGCTCAAGCTGGCCCAGCTTCGTCCGGCGACCTTTGGTCAAGCGGCGCGCATCCAGGGCGTGACTCCATCCGACCTTGCCGTGGTGCAGGTGTGGGTGAAGCGGGCGGGAGCCGGAAGGGAAGAGCTGGCACCAGCGGGGGAGTAGGTCTGCGACCCCCCGTAGCGTCGAGCGGTCAAAGGAGCGCGGACACTCTTGTCCGCTGTTCTGCTATGCGGCGACCCCCATCATGCGGATGCGGCTGGTAGCGTTCTTGGAGCAGCTCCTGGAGGCTGGCCTTGCCTGCCAAATGAAAGAAGGTTGGGGATCAGGGATAGCGGACAAGAGTGTCCGCGCTCCTTTGCAAATCCCACGCTTCACCTTGGAATCACGCCACGCCACGCGCTCCGAAAGAACAACACCTCAGTGCCACTTGGGATTGTCACAGAAATCCCGGTAAGCACCACCCAAGCCATCACGCAGCGCCGTCTTCGCCTGCCAGCCCAACGCCTTCATCTTGCTGTTCTCCATCAGCTTCCTCGGTGTGCCGTCGGGCTTGGAGGAATCAAATTTCAACTCACCTTGGAAGCCCACCACCTCCTTCACCAACTCGGCAAGTTCACGGATGGACACATCGTCGCCATAACCGAGGTTGATCCAGTCGGGCGGATTCTCCACGCCCAAGAGATGCACGCACCCTTCTGCAAGGTCGTCGGCGTGCAAAAATTCGCGACGCGGTGAACCGGTGCCCCAGACAGTGACATCGCTGGCATCGTTGACCTTCGCCTCATGAAAGCGGCGAATCAGACCGGGAATCACATGCGAGTTTTCCGGGTGGTAGTTATCGCCGGGGCCGTACAGGTTGGTCGGCATCGCGGAGTGGAAAAGCACGCCGTACTGCTTGCGGTAGTACTGGCATAGTTTCAGGCCCGCGATCTTGGCGATGGCATACGCCTCATTGGTTTTTTCCAGTTCACTGGTAAGCAAGGCCTCTTCACGCATCGGCTGGGGAGCCTCGCGGGGATAGATGCAGGAACTGCCCAGAAACAGCAACCGCTTCACGCCGGTGCGATACGCTGCCTGGATGCAGTTCGCCGCGATCATGAGGTTGTCATACAGGAACTCGGCCGGATAAGTGAAGTTCGCGTGGATACCACCCACCTTCGCCGCTGCAACTACCACAACCTCAGGCTTTTGCGACGCAAACCAAGCCTCAACTGCTGCTTGATTGCTGAGATCAAGTTCATTCCGGCCTGCCGTGAGAATCTTGCTCTGACCGCGGGCCTGAAAGGCTCTTACCAAGGCACTGCCTACCATGCCACGGTGGCCGGCGACAAAAACAGAACTAGCAGGATCGAGACTCATGGGGAGCGGGGAGGGGGACGGCACTAATGAAGCGTCTCGCCCTCCCGTCAATCATCGACACTCATTCCAGCCAAACTGGCTGCGAGTAGGCCCCGTTCCCCGCGACGTCCCACACTTCCACGCGGGCCCATTTGCGACCCTTGAGTTTCGGCGACCAGCCCACCTTCCCTTCAGCGAACGGCTTGCAAAGGGGAAGCAGGTCCATGCGATCACGATAGACCTTGTTGCCATCACCGGAAATCAGCTCTGCAAAGGCCAGGGGAAATGTCCCCTCCACGGCCACCTCCACCTCCGTACTCGCCTTGTCCTTCACCACACACACCTCGCCGCTCTGGCTGCCACCCACGGTGAACTCCTTCAGCAGAATCTCACCCGTGGTCGTGAAGAAGGCACCCTTCTTCAGCGCCTCCATGATCGGCTGCCAGCCATCCTCATATCGGGGAAGCTTGGCGAGGCGGAGGTAATTGATGTTCATGTGCCCGAAGAGCTCATGCGTGTGATTGATCTTGAAGACATCCACCTCGCCCGGGAGATACTTGCGCTGGCCCCAGTTCGCCATGTCATCCAGGAGATTGAGACAGCGTTCGCCCAGCCGTTCCCGTGAGAGGTCAGCGGGCATGGCCTTCCACGCTCCACCGAGCCAGTGATCCGAGAGATAGAAATCCTCGTTGCGATAGATATCCGGCGTCCAGCTTGAGGCCTTGATGCGGGGATGCGCGGTCCAGCCCAGGCCCTTCTCCCGCTTGAGCAGCTCAAACATGTCCTCCCGTCCCGCCACACGATATACCTTCCCAAACGGTTCCACGTGATCTTCGAAGGGCTGATCAGGCCCGCGACGCTGCGTCCAGATCACCGGCTTGGGGAACATCAGCATCCAGTGGCCAGGGTGTTTGCCTTCCTCTTTGATCCCGAGAAAACCACTGACCTCCTCACCTGGGATAAGCAGCAGCTTGTCATCGGAGAGCCGCCGGCACTCGTCGAACATGGCCTGCATCTCAGGGAATCGGAGTGGCCCAGGATCCTGCTGGTGGCCATCCCCGTGAAACTCCGCGAGATGCACGGCCTGCACGCCCATGTCCTTGAAGACGTTTACAAAATCTGGCACAGGAAGCGGATTCACCTTCTCCTCCTTCCACTTCATGGCGTCCACTGTGTGGGCGAGGTGATAATGGCTGGTGTAGGTGGTGTGCCCTGGCAGCGGCGTGAAGCGATCATTCCGCGTGTAGCGCAGTACCTCCTTCATGGCATCCTCCGCCTTGCCTGACGAAGGCAGCAGAAAAAAGGCGAGTCGCTGCTTGGTTCCCGGAGGGGCATTGAACCACGGCACAAAAGCACCGCCACCACTGGGCGACTGACGCACGCCAAACCCAAAGGGCACCGCCGTGTCGCCATGTCCTTTGCCATACCAGATGTACTTCAGGTTATCGGTCGAATCGCGCGGGAAGAAAAACTGGTGAGGAGGAGGGAAGCAGGCCAGTGAACCTTGGGGGCTTTCCGCGATAACAGTACGGTGGCGCACTGCGAGTGGGGTGTCGGGTGTATCATCATGGGGTGAGACGCTCTGGAGTTTCCCCTCCGTATCCGCCCATGCGAGTCTCTCCCACGAAGATGCCTTTGAAACCAAACCGGCATCATAGATGATGGCGCGGCGATCCACCTCCGTGGACACCACCGCTTCGATGCGGATCAATCTGCTGCCGGGATAGCAGCTCACGACCAGTTCGCCTTGAAACGGCCCGAGGCTCAATCCAGGCACACGCACCACGGGGATATCCCCCAGCTCATCGCACGTGGGTTGGTTTGGATCCCGCCTCGAGATGTGCGTTTCAAAAGGGCGGGTGTGCACCTTGTCGAAAAACACGTTCCACACCGACATATCCGGAGGCCGTCCAATGGGAGCCTGTCGTGTACCCACACTCAGATGGAACACAGGCTCGAGCTCGCGCGCTATGGGGGTACCCGTGTCTTCACGACTGCTGGAAAAACTAATTGAGTCGATGAAGGGCGTGCCGCCATCCTTGCGAAACTTCACATGCCCGAACTCCTTCTCACCTGAGATCCACGTGAGGTGACAGAGATCCCCTTCATCACGGATCCACCGCGGCCTGGTCAGCGTGTCGACCGTAACAAACCGCTGGGGTGCTTTCTTTGAATCCTGGGCGCGCAGCGTGGGAGCAGACAGGCCACACGCCAACGCCATGAAACAAACACAAAGGGCTCTGGTGTTCATGGAGAGAGCTGGTTGAACGCACCCAGCACAACAGGTTTTTCCCGGCAGCACAAGAAACGGCTGTGTCACCACCCTTACTCACTGAGAGAGGGAAGACAGACCGTGCACGTCCGGTGCGTTACACGAGCTTCCCCTGCACCTTCCTAGCCCGTCCGCATGAAAACGAAAGCGCTCCTTTCCCTGGCCATCATCACCGGCGCCTCCCTGTCCCTCACACCCATGATGCCTGGCCAGCAAACCGCTCCGGCCATTCCGCCCGACGCCAATGCCAAGATGATAGAGCTCCTCCAGAAGGTGGTGCTTGAGCGTTACCCGGAATCCGACAAGGACAAGGATGGCAAAATCAATGGGCTGGAATGGGCCGCGCTGCAGCAGGAACTGAAGAAGCGCGGTGCGCCACCCACGGCGCTCACGCCTAAACCTACCGAGGCGAATGCGAAGTACGGTCCACACGAGCGCAACGTTCTGGACTTCTGGAAGGCAGATACCAAGGAGCCGGCGCCAGTGCTGGTCTTCATCCATGGTGGCGGCTTCATCGCGGGGAGCAAGGAAGGCGTATCATCGCAGGCCGTCCTCCAGTGCCTTGCGAACGGCGTCTCCTTTGCCAGCATCAACTATCGCTACACCACCCAGGCCATCTATCCCGCGCCCATGCTCGACGGCGCGCGGGCGATTCAGTTTCTCCGCAGCAAAGCAAAGGAGTGGAACATCGATCCGAAACGTATCGCGGCCTTCGGTGGTTCCGCCGGTGCGGGCATCTCCATGTGGGTCGGTTTCCACGAGGACCTCGCGAAGCCAGACAGCAGTGATCCCATCGAGCGTGAATCGTCACGGCTACGTTGCGTCGCTACCCTGGGAGGGCAGGGGACTTACGACCCGCTGGTCATCAAGGAATGGATCGGCATGCCGCCCGCCCAGCATCCCGCGCTCATCTCCTTCTATGGTGTGAAGACTTTTGAAGACTTCAGCAAACCCGAAGTGCGCAAGCTTGCGGAAGATGCCGCAGCCATGACCCATCTTTCCAAGGACGATCCACCGCTCTTCATGGTCTACAACGAGGCGGATGAACCCGTCCCTTCGGATGCCAAGCCCGGCTTCGCCATCCATCACCCCATCTTCGGCCACAAGCTCAAGGAACGCATGGATGCACTGGGCATCGAGAACATCTATCGACACACCGATGACAAGAAGTCACCTCCGGCTCATCAGGCGATGATGGAATGGTTGATTGGGAAGCTGAAGGCGGAGTGAGCAAAAGGCCTACTGAAAGGAATGGCCGCAAAAGAACGCAAAGAACACAAAGGTTTTCGGGAAGGGGAGACCGTTGCTCTCTCGGTCATTCCAACGCTAGACCCCTGTTGTTGATCTGCCTGCACGCTTCGCAAAGTGTTTTCCCTTTTGTGTTCTTTGCGTTCTTTTGCGGCCATTCCTCAGTTGGTGATTACCCCTGATACACCGCGTCCTCACTTCCCCTCTTTGGCGCGGAGGGTCGCCAGCGCAATCAACCGGGACACCACCACCGCGAGGTACATCACGCCGCAGAACATCTCGAGCATCACCAGGGACCTCGCGAAGGGGCGGACAGGAATGATATCACTGAGTCCCACCCCGGAAAGAGTGGCAAAGCTCAGGAAGAGAAGTTCCAGCCAGCTCCGTGGATCCTCGGTGTTTTGAGCAGCGGTGAAGCTGCCCGGCACCCAGGCCTGGCAGACCAGGAACGCGAACGCAAACGACCACGCAAACAACGTGAAGGTGGCACCTGCAGCCACGAGTTCATCGAGGGTGATGCTCTGGTCATCCAGCATGTAGAAGATCAAACCTACAGCGGCATAAAAATAGAGCAGTGCTTCCAAAAAATAACCGACGGTCAAAAAGGTGGGGTGCTTCCCAAGATGCCCGACCACGGAACAAATCACCGCAGGAACCGCGAGCACCCAGCCGATCCAATTGACGAACGGATTGCGATTCACCACCCAGAGAGCCAGGGCCAGCACCATGTTACAGAACAGCACATAGGCCACCTTGCCGGTGTCTGACTCCGCCAGGACAGGATAGATTAAAACAGCCAGCAATTGCGCCGCCAGCAGCAGACTCGAGGGCTGCCGCCGCACGGTGACAATCAGTTTACGTTTGCTCAAGCTGAAGCCCATGGACGAACAGGGGTGTTGTTAAGCGTCAATCTGCTGGATGCGCGCCAGATGCCTGCCGCCTTCGAATGGCGTGCTCAGGAAGATATCCACGATCGCCAGCGCGGTCGCCTCATCCATCATGCGCTCGCCGAGGGACAGCACATTCGCATCATTATGCTGACGCGTGAGACGAGCGGACTCCAGATTCCAGCACAAGCCGCAGCGGATGCCTCGCACCCGGTTTGCCGTGATGGCCTCACCGTTGCCCGAGCCCCCGAGCACGATGCCGCGCTCCGCTTGCCCTGCGGCCACCGCTTCTGCCACAGGACGGATGTACTTGGGATAGTCCACCGCCGCGTCCGAGTCTGTGCCGAAATCCGCGACCTCATGCCCGGCCTTCTTCAGATGCTCAATGATGGCCTGCTTGTAGTGAAAGCCGGCGTGATCAGAACCAATGGCAATCTTCATGGAGCGCATGATACACCATTGGCCAAACCATCCACTGAAGGAGACACTTATTTATTTCCCGACCACCAGCGGGAAAGATTCTTCTCCGGCTCCTTGGGTACAGCGAGACCTTCCTCCGAATAGTGAGAGGTGTCGTTGAAGAGCATGAGCCGCGCACGCACCGGATCTCTGAAATCCACGATGTTCAGCGCTGCGGGATTCTGATCGAGATTGTCCCGGTACCGTCGTGGGTCGAAGCCCAAGAGCGAGCTGAGCAGCAGACGGATGGTTGCCTTGTGGGAAACCACGATCACCGGCTCTCCCTCGTGTTGGCGCACGATTTCAATCAGCGCCGGCAGGGCCCGTGCCGTCACGGCCAGACCACTCTCGCCTCCCGGCGGTGCATAGGTATAAGGGTCCTCCTCCCACGCGGCTGCTTCTTCTGGGTACTGCGCCTCCACCTCGTGGCGGGTGAGCTGTTCCCAGTGGCCATGGGCGATTTCCTTCAACCCCTCCCGGGGCCGGACTTCGCAGGTGTGTGGTGCTGCGAGAATACGCGCGGTCTCCATAGTGCGACCCAGCGGTGAGGCATAGACTGCTTTCACCGGGAGATCGGCCAGGCGCTGTGCCAGCCGGCGTGCCTGCTCACGCCCTTCATCAGAAAGCGGCACATCCGTGGAACCGGCGAAGCGATCCTCCGCGGTCAGGGTCGTGGCGCCGTGGCGAATGAGGAAGATGCGTGTCATGGCCATGGGACTACCAGATAGCAGAGATCACTCCGGTCCCAGCAAAGAAAAAGTGCCTGATCGATCAGGCCTGGCGCGCCATCCATACCCCAAGTGCCGCCACCAGGAAGCCCGCCACCACCGTGGGAGGCAGCCCTTCTCCAAATGCCGCCCAAGCCATCACCGCCGTGACGGGTGGCGTCAGATAAAAGAGACGTGTCACCTGAAGCGATTGCCCCTGCCGCAGCAGAATGGAGAGCAGGAAAAAGGCCCCCATGGAGAGCACCAGAATCAGCCAGAGCAGGGCGAAGATGAGTGGGGCTGTCCACCGGACCACCATGGTCTCAAAGGAAAGAGCGAGCACCAGCATCAGTGCTGCGGAGGCAAATCCTTGCACGGCGGTGCCGGTCCGGAGGTCCATGCGGCTGCAGAAGCGCTTCTGGTACAGCGCACCCAAGGTGATGCCGAAGAGGGCAGTCGTCACCATACCCAACGCAGGGATGTCCGGATGACCCGTCAGCTTTTGGGACACGACGAGTGCCACGCCAGCCAGCCCCAGCACCAGCCCAATCCATTGCCGGGGAATCAGCGACTCCCTCATCCACAGGGTGGTAATGACTGCGGTGACCAGCGGTTGCAGACCCACGATGAGGGCTACCAGGCCCGCCCCGAGCCCGTGGGCCACGGCCCCCAGCACCCCGCCGAGATACACCCCATGGACCAGCAGGCCGGAAACCACCAGGTGCATCACTTCACGACCGGACCGCGGCCAGGGGGCCCGGGTGAGCCACGCAACCAGCGTCAGCAGAACACCGAGCGCCAGCAGCCGGATGAACAGGAAGGTGAAGGGCTCTGCATAGCCCAGGCCCAGCTTGCTCCCAATGAACCCCGAGCTCCACAGCAGCACGAAGAGCGCAGGGAAGTACGGCTGCAGTTTTTTCAGGACAGGGGAGGGCACGAGCCGTGGGGTGGGGGAGGGGCCTCCTATATTAGAGGGGAGTCTCCGCCCAGCAAGCAGGCAGGTACCCTCCCGATGGGAGCCTCCAGGGACATGAAACCGGCTCCGGCCAATCCCCACTTGCCCCTGACCCCGGTCTTGCTAGGCTCCGCCCCCTCACTCACCTCTTATGGCAGCAGCAGACAGGCGCATTCTCGTCACCGGCGGCGCGGGCTTCATCGGCTCGAACCTCGTTCATTACCTCCTCGGCGAAGCCGGCGCGGATCATGGTGTCACCGTCAGCAAGGTGGTGAATCTGGACAAACTCACCTACGCGGGCAACCGCAGCAGCCTCGCCAAGCTCGAGGGTGATGCACGCCATGTGTTCGTGGAGGGAGACATCCAGGACGCCGAACTCTTCGCGAAGCTGCTCAAGGAACATGACATCAATGCCGTCATGCACCTCGCCGCCGAGTCGCATGTGGACCGCTCCATCGATTCCCCGGAAGAGTTCATCTTCACCAATTTCGTGGGCACCTTCCGCCTGCTTCATACCGCTCTGCAGCATCACCGCGAGCGTCAGAAGGAGGGCAAGGATGACTTCCGCTTCCTCCATGTCAGCACCGACGAAGTGTTCGGCTCCCTGAGCCCGACGGATCCCGCCTTCAGCGAGACCACGCCCTACGCGCCGAACAGTCCCTACTCCGCCAGCAAGGCCGGCAGCGACCACCTCGCGCGCGCCTATGTACACACGTACAAGATGCCGCTGGTCACCACGAACTGCTCGAACAACTACGGCCCCTTCCAGTTCCCTGAGAAGCTCATGCCGCTCATGATCCAGAAAGTACTTCGTGGAGAAAAACTCCCCGTGTACGGCGACGGCACCAACGTGCGCGACTGGCTCTATGTGGAAGACCATTGCCGTGGCCTCACGCTAGCCCTGCTCAAGGGCGAAATCGGTGAGACCTACAACATCGGCGGCAAGTGTGAGATGAAGAACATCGACGTCGTGCACGCCATCATCGCCGCAGTGAACGCCGAGCGCCCCGACCTCAAGCGCGACCCGAAGGAACTCATCACGTTTGTGAAGGATCGTCCCGGTCACGATCGCCGCTACGCCATTGATTGCAGCAAGATCGGCCGTGAACTCGGCTGGGAGCCGCGGGAGACGTTCGACAGCGGCATGCGCAAAACGGTCCGCTGGTATCTCGACAACTCTGAGTGGATTAACGAGATCGAGCGCAAGTATCAGCTCCAGCGGCTCGGCCAGGGCTAACGCCACACCTGCAATGAAAGGCTTCTGGAGAAGCCTTCTACATTCCCGGATGACAGAGTGACCGGTAGTGGTGTGTACTACACCATCTCATCGCGTCATATCATGATCTCGCGCCTGTTCTTCGCCACCCTGCTGGCTGCTGCCTTCACCACGTCGTCCCTGTCTGCCCAAGATACAGACACCGAGGGCTTCGTCTCGCTCTACAACGGCAAGGACCTCTCCGGCTGGGTGCCTTGCAACGTGGCCGCCGATACCTTCCAAGCGAAGGACGGCTATATCATGACCACCGGCATCCCCACCGGAGTCATGCGCACCGAGCGCATGTATGAGAACTTCATCATCGAGCTCGAGTGGCGTCACTTGAAGGAGGCTGGCAATGCCGGTCTCTTCATCTGGGGTGAGAGCATTCCCGCTCCCGGGGTGCCCTTCTCGCGTGGCATCGAAGTGCAGATCCTCGACCTCGGTTATGAGAAGAACAAGGGCGCGAAGGAGTGGTTCACCTCGCACGGCGATATCTTCCCCATCTGGGGCGCCACCATGACTGCGGTGGATCCCGTGGCGAAGGGCGGCAAACGCAGCTTCCCGAAGGAGGATCGCGTGAAACCTTCACCCGAGTGGAACCACTACCGCGCCGTCTGCAACAACGGTGAGATTCGTCTCTCGGTGAATGGCAAGGAAGTCACCGTCGGCAGGGACTGCCTGCCGCGCAAAGGCTACATCTGCCTCGAGAGCGAAGGCAGCGAGGCTCACTTCCGTAACATTCGGATCAAGGAACTTCCCTCCACCGGCGCGACAGCGGAGCAGACCATCCGGGACTTCAGCGGTTTCAAGCAACTGTTCGATGGAAAAACACTCAAGGGCTGGGCCACCCCCGATGACCTCGACAAATGGTGGAGCGCACAGGGTGCCTTCTTCCACGTCAAGGAAGGCAAGCTCGGGAAAGGCAAAGACCTCTGGACTGAAAAGTCCTACAAGGATTTCCAGCTCATCGTGGACTGGAGGATGCCCACCAAGCCCGAGCCGAAGAAACTCATCGTCATCGCTCCCGACGGCAAGGAAGCAGTGAATCCAGATGGCACCAAACAAACGGTGGAAGTGATGGATGCGGGAGACAGCGGCATCTTCCTGCGTGGGACAAAGAAGGCGCAGGTCAATATCTTCTGCCGCCCCTGTGGTTCCGGGGAAGTGAATGGATTCCGCATGGCAAAGGACACACCAGATGACACCCGCAAACTCTACGTGCCCAAGGAGAAAGCCGATAACAAACCCGGCATCTGGAACCGATTTGTGATCACCTTGCAGAAGGGAAAACTCAGCGTGGAGCTCAACGAAAAGCTGGTGATCGATCAAGCCCCCGTCCCCGGTCTTCCCGAGAAAGGACCCATTGGCCTGCAGCATCACGGGGATGAAATGCAGTTCGGGAACATCTTTATCAAGGAGCTGTAGCTGCAACAGTTGGATTTCATCTCCTCCGACCCGTCGTCCCCCAAGCGAAATGAAATACACCGCACCAATTCTGATCGCATCAATGTTGCTGCTATCAGCAATGGCACGTGCCGAAGATGCCCCCTCCATTGAGCCCAGCGACTTGTCCCTCTGGTCAGAAGTGACGCCAGCTCCCGTGCGTGAAGATGAACGCTTCTCGAAGGCCCCATGGGCGGCGCAACAATGGCGGGTGCTTCAGTCAGATGACGGCAAGCCGAGCGTAGAACCCACGGCCTGGGGGTCCCCACCATCCAAACCAAAACCCAGCTTTGTTCCAAAAGCATCGCAATGGATTCCGGGAGCCCAGCGAAGCTACAAATTTGTCGGAGGCCAGGCTTATCTGCCAACTGATGATGGCTGGCTCGTTGCCTTCAATCAGGGGGAGTTCGGAGCCGCCCTGTACTGGTATGGTAAAGAAGGAAAGACCAGCTACAAGGTTTCCGATCATCAGGTCGAGGCGTTTGTGAGCAACACAAAAGGCATCTTCGCGGTGGAAGGACTTGCCCATTTAGTTACCAACCGTGGTTCCATCATCCGCATTTCCCGGGCGCACAAGGCTTCTAGCTGGCGCGCCGAGACATTCGCCGAGCTCTCATCGGCGCCTCGAGCGGCTGCATCCACCAAGGATGGAACACTCTATGTCGTGCTGTCTGATGGCATCCTCACCGTGACTCCAAAGGGCGACATGACACCCTTGATACACGGCGACCTCTGGCTTGGTGGCGCCGCGAATTCGGCCCTGCTTTCTCCTGATGAAAGCACCCTCTACGTGGGCATGACGCAGTTTGTTCTAGAGGTGAACCTCAGGTCCCGCCAGCACCGGTATCTCCAGCCAGATGCCGCACTCTTGAAAAAACTCACGAGCCAATAACGCCCTCTTCCCCTCTGCTGCCCTCGCTTGAGTTGCACGCTTTCTTCTTGGGGTTATTCTCTCAAAAACGATATTTTCACCCGCCGGTTCCCTTGTCCATGCTTGATTCTTTCAGTTTTTCTGATAGTTGAAATAGCTGGATTTCTCTTTGCCTACCTGTTTTGAAGTCTCGCCTCATCAAGTTCGCCTGCCATCAATGCGGCACCAAACTCGCTGTGCCGCCCGAGATGGCTGGCGTCTCTGACCTGTGTCCCAAGTGCGGGACCATGATCACCGCGCCCCAGGAGTCCACCCTGGAACCCGTTCGCAAGAAGAGCAAACTCGGGCCCATTCCCCAGGAGTCCCAACCGCAGCCGCATCCGCAGCACGCGCACCAGGAACAACCACAACCGCATCAGCCGGAAGTGCCTGCGGTCCCCGGTTGGAGCGCCTCCGAGCTGGCAGATGCCCTTCGTCCGCCGGCACCGGCCACTCCCGTTTCCTATGTGCCGCAGCCGTCTCCCGCAGTGACAGGCCTGCTTCCGGATCCTCCCGCCATCCCGGATCCCGGCCCCGTCTTCTCGCCTAAACGCAAGGCACGCACCGAGGGTGAAATTGCGGGCACCGTGGCTGTCGCGCCCCCTCCGCCGGTTGCCAAAAGCGAGCATTCGATACTTGGCAGCATTCTGGACGCTCCGACGGTTCCCCGTGGACGCGCCACCACGCAGGCTCCCAACGCTGCTCCGATTCCGGAAGCACTTGCCCCGGCTCCTCCGCTGCCTCCCGGTCCGCTGGAGCCGCCACTGCCACCACAGCTCGAAGCGGCGCCCTCGCCCCCAGCTCCCCCTGTCGCGCCGACACCCGAGCTGGCTTGGGGAGAACTCGAAACCGAAACTCCGGCGGCGCCAGCACCTCCGCCCATCGTGGCAGAGGCCCCTTCACTGTCACCCGCCACCGTTCCAGCTCCTGCAGAACAGGCGGATGCAGCTCTGGAAGCTCCGGTGCAGGCCGATGCCCCCAGAGCCACCGGGGCCAAAGACACTGCTTCGACCGAATCCAGCGAACCCCAGGCGCTGTCGCCTTTTTCCCCTGCACCGGTCGTTCAATCCTCGCCCATCGCGCTGGTTCCGGAATCCCTTCCTGACGCACGCGCGGCGGAGGAGGCGGCCATGCCCGGAATGGGAGAAGTGCTTGCAGGCGACCAGGTTGCGCAAGACCAGCCCGCCCCGCCTGACACCCGCGATCATCGTCCACTCCTCAACGTTCCGTTTCTTCCTGTAGCTGAGTCTCCGAAAAAGGAGCGTCGGCAACTGAAGCGCAAGATGTACATCTTGGGCGTCATTCTCTTCTTTGCAGTCGACGCTGCAGGAATCATCTACTTTTTCCGGGCCAAGCCGGAAGCCGCCAACGAGGGCGTCGAACACCACCCAACTGGCTCCGCTCCGACCAAGGAAAACCCGGCTGCCAACAGCCAGCTGTCGCGTCCGGCGGGCTCACCCTCCATTGCCTCGCCTCAGGACTTTGCCTCCACCACGCCGCAATCGTCTGGAGCGACTGAGCCCAAGACACCCTCCACGCCACCGAGGGCGATTCCGCTGCCCGGGCACAGCAGCACGGATGTGCCCACGGCCACGCCCGCTCACACTCCCGCATCCGAGCCAGCTCCCGCCACCGCAGCGACATCGCCTGCACCCGAGAAGGACAAAGAAAAAGAAGGCAAGAAGCCGGATCCCACCGTGGGCGGTGCCACAGCCCCCAAGGACTCCGCTACTTCCATTCCGCCACCACCTGCTCCTTCAGCCGGCGCAGCCGCGACCGAAATAAACCCCTCCATGGCGGCACTCATGGGTCCCCAGCCACCGCCAGTCACCGCGCCTACCGGGGTGAGCGGCGACCCACCCTGGCTCAAGCGCATCCAACCCACCTTCCCCGCGATCGACGGCACACCTCTGTTGCCGTCCGCCCCTCAAGAGCAAGCGCAACCTCAGCCTCAACAACCTCAGCAGCAGGCGCAGGCAAAGGCGGAGCCACAGCCGATGAGCCCTCCACCGCCGCTTCCTCCACCACCGGGAGTGACTCCGGCTCCGACTCCAGCGCCAGCACCTGCGACCGCTGAAACCGCGGCCCCTCCCGCTCCTTCTCCTGCTACTCCGCCTCCCGCCCCACCGGAGCCCGCTCCAGCCATGACGGCTGCAACCACCACACCGGCTCCGACCCCGGCAGCTCCCACAACGGATGCCCCCGTGACTCCAACCACGAGTCCACCGGCACCGGGTGCCACTCCACCGGCCACGACGACCCCTCCTGATGCGGCGCCACCACCCGCGAACACCTCCGAGTTGCTCGGCAAGGTGCCGGATGAAGCCCAGGGTGCGCTGACCACCCTTCGCAATTTCCTCGCAGCCCCTACGTGGGAAGCACGTGCCGCCTATGTCCAGAAGCCGGGCGAGACCAAGCCCGCCATGGAGAAGCATGCCAAGCGATACGGAGACGGTCCGGTCAATCCCAACACCATCAAATTTGTCGACCGTCATCCCGGGAAAGATGGAGGCCCGCCGTATTGCATGTTTGAACTCGCTGGCGGCGACCTGAAGCACAACGTGCTGGTACTGGTCGAGCAGCCGAAGGAGGGAGAGGCTCTCGTGGATTGGGCCACGTTCGTGGAGTTCAAAGATGATCTACTCCTCAAGTTCCTCGAGACCCAAGGAGAGCCCAACCAGAGCTTCCGCGTGATGCTGAGCCGCAAGCACTACTTCGCAAAGGATGTGCCGGATCTCGCCTCCAAGGATTCCTTCCAGGTCCAGCAGCCCAACGATGCCTTCGATGGTCACGTGTTCCTTCCGAAGAGCACTGCCCTGAGCAAGAAACTCGCCGCGCAGCTCGGTTGGAACCAGAACATGCCCGTCATCGTGGAACTGGCCTGGCGCACCAATGGCAAGCTCCACTGGGTGGAGATTGTGCGCATCGTCAACTACGGCTGGAGAGGCTAGGCCAGACTCGCCGGGGAGGCACAGCGCACTGCCTACTGCGCGCTGCGCTGGAAGAGATCCTTTTCTCCGCGCAGCAACGCGAGCACCTCGCCCACGAGATAGAGCGATCCGGTCACCAGGACCCGGCCTCCATGACCCCGCGCCGCCGCCAGAGCGGACTCCACCGTGGGGTGTGTGTTGCACGCCACGCCGCTGCGGTACAGCTCATCCAGTTCCGTGCGCAGACTCTCCACCGGCACGGCCCGAGGGCTGTTGAAATGAGTGAAGTGCCAGTGCTCTGCGATCGGTTGCAGCGCACGGATGAGTCCACGCGCGTCCTTGCCGCTGGCTGCGCCGAAGACCACCGCCGCCTTCTCTCCGGGGAAAGCCTGCTGCCACGTGCGCACGAGCGTTTCCGCTCCCGCGGGATTGTGCGCACCATCCACGATGATGCGTTCCTGCTCGAACTGCTGAAACCTTCCCGGCCACTCCACATCCTGCACGCCATGCCGCAGCACCGGTTCGGAGGCTTGGAAGCCAGCCGCCTTGAAGGCTGCCACCGCCAGCGAGGCATTCCAGAGCTGGTGCTGGCCGTACAATCCAATGCGATAGCCGCGCAGGGGCGTCGTCACAATGGTGAGCCGAGAACCCCGGGCGCGCGCCGTTTCTGAAATCACACGCATGGCCTCCGGCGGTTGGTTCACCGTGACCACCGGCACCCCCGGCTTGATGATGCCGGACTTCTCCGAAGCGATCTCCCGCAGGGTGTTTCCCAACTGCTCCTGATGATCCAGGCCGATGCTGGTGATCACGCTCACCGCGGGAGTCACCACGTTCGTGGCATCCAGCCGGCCACCCAATCCGGTTTCCAGCACCGCCCACTCCAGCTCCCGCTTGCGGAACCAGTCCAGTGCCAAGGCGAAAGTCAGCTCGAAGAAGGTCGGGTGCGGGTCCATGCCCTCACAGGTTTTCTTCAGCAACTCGATGCCACGCACCAGCTCGGCTGAAGAAATCTCCCGTTCACCGCTCCGGATGCGCTCACGGAAATGCACGAGATGCGGCGAGGTAAAGAGCCCGGCATTCACTCCCGCCGCCTTTATCAGGCTGTGCAGGAAGGCGCAGACACTGCCCTTGCCGTTCGTACCGGCCACGTGAATGAACTTCTGGGCTGGCTGCGACAGCCCCATGATGTCCAGAAGCTTGGACATGTTTTCCAACCCCAGCTTCACCCCGAACATCTGGGTGCTGAACAGCCAGTCGAGAACTACGCGTTCGTGCTGTGCCAAAGTTTCCCCCACGATGCCCCCGAGTCTAGCGCGTAGGGGCGGTGCGTCATGCATTTAGTGCCGCTATTGCAAAATCTTCTCGCCAACAAATTAACGCATGTGCTTACTTGCATAAGAATAAATTCCTGCTTTGTGCGGGCGCCTCTTATCAATACACATGAAACTCCCCGGTACGCTCCTCCCATCCCTTGCGTCGCTCTGCCTTATCACGGCAGCCCACGCCGGCACTGCTCTCCCCGCGCCCAAGGGCGTGGAAGCAGCCGTCGCTCCAGCTCCTGATGCCACCTCCACCGTCCTGGGTGCAAGCTTCAACGCCAATGACAACATGACCGAAGGCAGCGCCTTCCTCGTGCAGCCCCTTTGGGACAATCTAGGCAAGCAGGGCACCATGGGCGGTTCCCTCTTCTTTGCCGAGCCCTACTTCACGTGGGGTGAGGAAGGCGAGCTTACGGGTTCCATCGGTCTTGGCTTCCGTCACCTTTTCAGCAACGAACCCGTGGGCGGTGGCAACCGCCTGAGCGGTCTGCTGGCCGAGGGCCTCTTCGTGGGTGCCAACGTCTTCACCGACTACCAGCATACCCAGGCGGATGCGGATCTCTGGCAGCTTGGCATCGGTGTGGAAGCCGGTACCCGCTACTTGGAAGTACGGGCGAACTACTACCTCCCCCTGCACGATGGAGACTCCGTCGGTAGCTTCGATGCCACGACCCTCACTCCGACCGCGTCTGGTCGTGCCATCCGCGCCACCACGCGCACCATCGACATCATCGAAGAGCCCATGGAGGGCTGGGATGCCGAGCTCGCGGTGCTCATCCCCGGACTCGACAAGTACTTCGACATGCGTCTCATCGGTGGCTACTACAGCTTCGAGACCAACGCCTCTGGCAATGCTCTGCTGTACTCCGCCGATGTGGAAGGCTGGAAGGCCGGTGTGGAAGTCCGCCCCGTCCCCGCCGTCGTTCTCGCCGGCATGTGGTACGAGGACGAGAACCTCGTGAAGGACAACTGGATGGTCAGCGTGCGACTTGAGATCCCACTTGGCAAGCCCGGCTCGGAATCCTTCATCCCCCGCCGCCGCCACCTGCAGGAGCGCCTGCTTGAGCCGGTGCATCGTCAGAATGCCGCCATCCAGACTGGCGTGAGCTTCGAGCCCACAGGCCGTGCACGCACGACCACCATCAGCACCGCACAGCAGGCCAAGCGTTTCCTGAATGACCTCAAGGGCTGGGGCGCAAGCTACGGCGGCAGTGGATCATCGAGCTCGTCTTCCTCCTCCTCGTCTTCGTCATCTTCAGGAAGCACCGGGGGCACCCTGGTGATTGCAGGGTCTTCTTCCGGATCGGGCTCGACCCTTGAAACCGTATCAGGAGGCAGCCTGAATATGGGTACTGGGGGTTCAACAGGAGGCTTTACTCTCAACTGGTCAGATACCGGCACCACCGGTGGCTCTTATGTCACGCTCAGAAACACCAACGTGACGCTTGCGAATGGCCCCCTGTACATCGGGGTCATCACGTCCCCTGCATTTGCTACTTCAGAAGGAGCCATCGGTCTCATCAAGGCCGGTTCAGGAACCCTGATTCTGAACAACAGCAATGCGGGCACCACGCAGCCTTAATATGCCAGTTCATCCCTGAGTAAGCTCAGGCAACAATCCATCCCTGCGGTTTTCACCCGCAGGATAATGGAGCCCAGATCTTCATACTCGGCCGGTGGCGCAAATGCGTCACCGGCCATTTTGTTGATATGCCACGAGCGTTTGCAGTGCTCGCCAAGTTGCCTAGCTGATCGTAGGCTTTTTGCGCACTGCATTGCGTGCTGAATGATCCGCGTTATTGCACTTCGCATGATAACATCTTCTCCTATGAAAAATCACACCTAGTCTTAGTTGCATAAGGTTGGGATACTGCTTTGTGCGGGCAGTTGTTATCAAAACCCATGAAACTCCCCCGCACGCTCCTGCCCTCACTGACGTCGCTCGCGCTCGTGGGCTCTGCCTACGCAGGCACTGTCGCTGCACCGAAAGCCGTGGAAGCTGCGGTAGCTCCCGCACCTGATGCCACCTCCACGGTACTGGGCCTGCGGTTCAACACCAATGATCACATGACAGAGGGCAGTGCGTTCCTGGTGCAGCCCCTCTGGGACAACCTGGGCCAGCGTGGCACCATGGGGGGATCCCTCTTTTTTGCCGAGCCTTATTTTACCTGGGGTGAAGAGGGCGAACTTTCCGGCTCACTTGGCCTCGGCTTCCGTCATCTCTTCAGCGATGAGCCTGTAGGTGGCGGCAATCGTGTCGCCGGTCTTCTCGCAGAAGGTCTCTTCGTGGGTGCCAACGTCTTCACCGATTACAAGCGCACGCAAGCCAACGCGGATCTCTGGCAGCTCGGCATCGGCATCGAAGCTGGCGTGCGTTATCTCGAAGTGCGGGCCAACTACTATCTGCCTCTGCACAGTGGCGACACGATAGGCAGTTTTGACGCCACCGAGTTCACTCCCACGACGGTGGGCGGCAGTCCCGCACTTCGCGCCACCACGCGTACCATCGACATCATCGAAGAGCCCATGGAAGGTTGGGATGCGGAGCTCGCCCTGCTGATCCCTGGCCTCGACAAGTACTTCGACGTTCGCCTCATCGGTGGCTACTACAGTTTTGAAACCAACGCCTCCGGCAATGCTCTTGCTTACTCCGGTGATGTGGAAGGTTGGAAAGCTGGCGTAGAAATCCGTCCCGTCCCTGCCGTCGTGCTCGCGGGAACATGGTACGAAGACGAGAATCTCGTGCAGGACAACTGGATGGTCAGCGTGCGCCTTGAGATACCGCTCGGCAAACCGGGCTCCGAATCCTTCGTGCCCCGCCGCCGTCACCTGCAGGAGCGCCTGCTTGAACCGGTGTATCGTCAAAACGCCGCCATCCAGACTGGCGTGAGCTTTGAGCCCACCGGCCGCCCACGTACCACCACTCTCACCAGTGCTGCCCAGGCCCAGACTTTCCTCAACAATCTGCAAAGCTCGGGCGCGGCCAATTCAGGCGGGACTTCCCAGGTGACGGCAGGCACATTGGTCGTACCGCCATCCTCACCTTCCACAGGAGCCATGATCATCAGCGGAGGCTCTGTAGTCATCACCGGATCCGGCGGCAGCGGTGGTAGCGGCGGATTCCTTATCATCAACGGTGGCGCGGCAGGGAACGCCGGAAGTGGCGGGTTCCTCTTCGGCAGCGGTGGCACCGGCGGGAAAGGCGGTGCGGCTGGGATCCTCATCGGTTCCGGTGGCTCTGGCGGTTCCGGCGGGCTCTTCGGCAGCGGTGGCAGTGGCGGCAGTGGCGGCAGTGCTGGTGGCTCGGGTGGCGCCGGAGGTACGGGCGGCACAGGAGGGACCGGGGGCACCGGTGGTACGGGAGGGACTGGGGGAACTGGGGGAACTGGAGGCACGGGCGGTGCCGGTGGTAGCGGCGGGCTCTTCGGCAGTGGTGGTGCCGGTGGCGCGGGCGGTGCTGGCGGCAGCTAGGAACGATTCGGGCACCGTCATCATCGATGGCGGCACCACGCAATCTAAGCTCCCAGCTCATGCCTGAGCACGCTCAGGCAATACATCGCCGCGGTCTCCACCCGCAGGATGATGGAGCCCAGACTCACTGGAAGGCAGTCGTGCGCACCCCGCGCGGCTGCATACTCCTCCGGAGTGAAGTCCCCCTCCGGTCCGATGGCCATGAGCACGGACCGGATTTTTTCTCCCGCCTGCTGACCACGCCCACCCACAGAGGCTAGCGTGTCCTTGAAGCTGCGTGAATCCTCCTGGATGGCCGCGATGAGCCGGAGATCCTGTTGCGGAAGTTGCCTCCATGCAGCATCGAATGACACCGGCACACTCACCTGTGGGAGCCAGTTCTGACCGCATTGCTTGCAGGCCTCCAGCGCCAGGCGCTGCCATTTCTCCTGCTTCTTCGCTGCATCCTTCCCATCGAGACGCACCACGGTGCGATCCGAGAATACCGGCACGATGGCATTCACCCCGAGCTCCACGGATTTTTCGATGATGAGATCCATGTTGGATCCCTTCGGAATGGACTGGAAGAGCGTGATGCTCACCGCAGGCGCGGGCGATTCCCCAGTCTCCACCGTGCGCAGCTCCACGCGTTCCTTCCCACTGCTGGTGATCTCCGCGCGTGCCCACGCGCCTGCGCCGTTGAAGACGACAATCTCCTGCCCAGCCTCCTTGCGCATCACCTGGGCACAGTGCCTGGCTTCATCTCCCGTGAGCGCCAGCTGGGAGAGATTCCACTGATTCGGGGAAATGTAGAAACGAGGGAGACCCATGGCCAGGTAGTGAAGGATGCCGGCCCGTGCCTGCAGAGAGTCATGCAGCGGCCCAACATTTCATTGCCCCTCAGACCCTCAACTCTCAACTCCAAACTCTCAAGTCGACCGCTCTGCGGCAACTGACACTTGACCTCCCACATTTTCAGACTACTCTGCCCATCCGCATTGCGGAAAATGGTGGCCGTAGCTCAACGGTGGAGTCCCAGATTGTGATTCTGGTTGTTGCGGGTTCGAGTCCCGTCGGTCACCCCACTTTCCTTAAGCGAGTGGGCATTTTGGTTCAGTCTCAGAAATCATGGGAGACAACACGGCAGCATTGGAGGCCAGGCTGGGTTACAAATTCCAGCGGCGCTCCCTGCTCCGCGAGGCCCTGACCCACCCCAGCATCGCGCACAACAAGCAGCGCGTGAAAAAGAATGCCCCGCCACCGGTCGACGGTGACAAGGACGCGCAGACCGGGTTCCATTTCCAGCGGCTGGAGCATCTAGGCGACGCCGTGGTGCAGCTCGCCGTGTCTGAAGTGCTCTTTGAGCAATTCCCCAAGGAGTCCGAGGGCCTCCTCACCAAGCTGCGCACCCGCGCCGTGCAGACCGGCACCATGGCACGCCTGGCACGGCAGCTTGAGCTCGGCCAGCACCTCATCCTTGGCCGTGGCGAAGACTCCAGCGGCGGCCGTGACCGGGACAAGATCCTGGCTGATGCCTTGGAGGCCATCATCGGCGCCGTGCACCAGGATTCCGGCTTCGACCAATCACGCCCACTCGTGCTGCGCCTCTGGGCCGAGGAGATCGCCGCGCTGCGTGCAGCTCCCGTGGAGCAGAATCCCAAGGGCCAGCTCCAAGAGCTCCTGCAGAACCACGGTGGCGACACCCCGGCCTACCGCATCGTCAGCACCGATGGGCCCAGCCATGCCCGTACCTTTGAAGTTGCCGTGACCTGGGCAGGTCGCGAACTCGCCCACGGCTCCGGCCGCAGCAAGCAGGAGGCTGAGGTCGAAGCCGCCAAAAAGGCTCTCGCCAACCCCTCCCTGAACGAGTGGATCGCCGAAAATGCGGCCTCCCACCCCGGCGAACAACCTTGGGAAGATCCTTCCAACAAGGCGACAACTCTTCGCACTGGCGAGTTCAACATCTGAAAATCGCCGTCGTTTCACAAAGTAATCCGCACCGGATCTGCCTGTGGAACGCTACTGAATAGGCCAAGGAACGATCTTGTTCACATATTCACCGATCCTACTGATGTTAAAGGATCGGATCTTGGATCCCTTCATAATACGCCATGTGGGTAACTCCGCCCCGAACCCCATAAAAGGCTCATCCTGAGGTCAACCTGACCATAAAGATTGCCTAAGTATCCAGCCTATCCAATCCTCTTTGAGGAGGCTCAGCGATGCCCGTTCCTTTGAGATGGTCGTGATCTGGCCAGTCGTGAACTCGCTCATGCCTCCCGTTCCGACAATCAGGAGGCCAAGGTCGTAGCTGCCTGGAAGGCGCTACAGAAGGCCGCGCAACGAGTAGATCGCCGAAATCTCGCCTCAAAACAGTGCGAACAACCCTGCGAAGATCCTTCTAACAATCCGAGACCTTTTCGCACCTGCGAATTAAGCCTCTGAAAATCGCTGACATTTCACAAAGTAATCCGCATCGGATCTGCCCGTGGAACGCTACTGAACAGGGCAAGGAACGATCTTATTCACATATCCACACATCCTACTGATGCTAAAGGTTCGGATCTTGGATCTATCAGAATACGCCATGTGGGTAACTCCGGCGCCCATCGCTCGGACCCCATAACAGACTCACCCTGAAGTCGCCCTCGTCGTTAGGGATGACCTAGGCATCTCGGGAACGTCGGTGTTGCATCTGGCGTACTTCTCGCCAGAGTGTTCATCCCCTCGAAGCTTTCCCAAACGGTGCGTGAATTCCCGGCTGGCTGCTTCTCAGACCTTCCACCGGCATGGCCAGCAGCTTCGGCACTCTCTTCCGCGTCAGCACCTTCGGTGAGTCCCATGGCCCTGCCGTGGGCTGCATCGTGGATGGTTGCCCACCCCAAATCCCGCTGAACGCGGACGACATCCAGATCGAGTTGGATCGCCGCCGCCCGGGCCAGAGCAGGATCGTCACCCAGCGCAAGGAAGGCGACCGTGCAGAGATCCTTTCCGGCGTGGTAGACGGCCAGACCGTCGGCACGCCCATCGCCATCATGGTCCGCAACGAGGACCAGCGCTCGGATGCCTACAAGGAGATGGAGACGGCCTACCGCCCCTCCCACGCGGACTACACCTACGATGCCAAGTACGGCGTGCGCGCTGTGGCCGGTGGTGGCCGATCCAGCGCCCGTGAGACCATCGGCCGTGTGGCGGCCGGCGCCATTGCGCAGAAGGTCCTGGCGACGAATCTACCCGGCTACCAGTGCCTGGCGTATGTGCATTCGGTGAAGGACATCGTGGCCACGGTGGACCCCGAAAAGCTCAGCCGTGAGCTGGTCGAGTCCAACATTGTCCGCACCGCTGATCCCGTCGCTGCGGAGAAGATGATCGCCCTCATCGAGGAGATGCGCAAGGAAGGCAACTCCGTGGGCGGTGTCATCGAATGTGTGGTGCGCGGCGTGCCAGCGGGACTCGGTGAGCCGGTGTTCGACAAGCTGGAGGCGGAACTCGCCAAGGCGATGCTCAGCCTGCCCGCCACAAAAGGTTTCGAAATCGGCAGCGGGTTCGGCGGCGCTCGCATGACCGGCCTGCAGCACAACGACGAATTCTACACCGATGACGCCGGGAAGATCCGCACGCGCACCAATCGCAGCGGTGGCATCCAGGGCGGCATCAGCAATGGCGAGGAGATAGTCTTCCGCGTCGCCTTCAAGCCCACCGCCACCGTCCTGCGCGAGCAGAATACCGTGACGCGCGATGGCACAGCCACCACGCTGAAGGCCCGCGGCCGCCATGATCCCTGCGTGCTCCCCCGGGCCGTGCCCATGGTCGAGGCCATGGTCCACCTCGTGGTCGCCGACCACTGGCTCCGCCAGCGTGCGCAGAACGCGTGACCGTATCCACTCCACGGCATTCTCGTGGAGGAAGTGTCACACGGCATCCGCGCCGCCTTGCCGCTCGTTGCCTACATCGCCCCTCTTCACTCCCGATATCCTACCTCATAGTTCTCTGAGTCTTCGTGTCTCAGTACCTCTGTGTTGAAATCCAGGACGTCACCACCACCCTTCGTCCGCTCTCATGTCCGCGCCCGCTTCTTCGCCTGAGATCCTTCTCGAGGTCCGCGACCTCACTCGTGAATTCGACGGCGTAAAAGCGCTCGATGCCTTCAACTTCCAGCTCCGTCGCGGCGAAGTGCTGGGCCTGCTGGGCGCGAATGGTGCCGGCAAGACGACCACCATGAACATGCTGCTGGGACTCACCACGCCTACCTCAGGCACCATTGAGGCCTTCGGCATGGATTTCCAGAAGCATCGTATCGAGGTCTTGAAGCGCGCAAATTTTTCCAGTGCCTACACCGCTCTCCCCGGAAACCTGCGCGTGTGGCAGAACCTGCTCGTCTTTTCAAAATTGTACGGCGTGAAGAACGCGAACAAGAAAATCGACGAACTTCTCGAGCTCTTTGAAATCACGGATCTGCGCACCCGCGTCACCGGCCAGCTCAGCGCCGGGGAGAGCACGCGCGTGAATCTCTGCAAAGCCCTGCTGAACGATCCCGAGCTGCTCCTCCTGGATGAACCCACCGCCAGTCTCGATCCGGACATCGCCGACAAGGTGCGCAAGACCGTCCGCAAGGTCCAGGCAGAGCGCCGCATCGGTATCCTCTATACCTCGCATAACATGAAGGACATCGAGGAAGTCTGCGACCGCGTCATCTTCCTGCACAAAGGCAAGGTCGTCGCCGAAGGAACACCCGCTGAAATCGTGAAGCGTTCCCAGACCAGCTCGCTTGAGGACGTCTTCATCAAGATCGCCCGCAGTGGTGAAATCGAAGACTAAGCTCTCGGCTTTCTCCCTCCCCTTTTCTCTTCTCCCTTATTCCTTTTCACTCTCCCCAGCGATGAATTTCCGCGTCATCTACGCCCTCGTCCTGCGCTACATCTTCCTCTATGCGCGCACGCCTATGCGGCTCATTGAGCTGGTCTTCTGGCCGGTGGTCGATCTCATGGTGTGGGGGAACCTCACCCTTTTCCTTCGAGAGAACACCGATCAGGCTTTTGCGGACTTCCTCCTCTTCCTCATCGGCGGCATGATCTTGTGGGACGTGTTGTTCCGTGCGCAGCAAGGTGTGGCCATCTCCTTTCTGGAAGACGTGTGGACGCGCAACCTGTTGAACATCTTCGTCGCCCCCGTGCGCGTGGTGGAATACGTGGCCGCCACCTTCATCATCGGCTTCCTGCGCATCTGCGTCACCATGGTCGTGCTCTGCACCCTGGCTGCGATCGGATACAACTTTAACATCTTCCAGTTGGAGTGGGCCTTGATTCCCTTCTTCGCCAACCTCCTCGTCTTCGGCTGGGCCCTCGGCATGATCTCCACCGCTCTCATCCTCCGCTGGGGCCAGGCCGTCGAATCTCTCGCCTGGGCCGTGCCCTTCTTCATCCAGCCAATTGTCGCGGTCTTCTATCCCGTGACCAAACTCCCCGTGTGGCTGCAACCCGTCGCCTGGGCATTTCCCGCGACGCACATCTTCGAAGGCATGCGCGCCGTGCTGAACCCCGCTACAAACGCCTTCCCTTGGGCTCACATCGGCTGGGCCGTGCTGCTCAACATCATCTTCATGGCCATCGCCGGCTTCATCTTCGGCAGCATGCTCGTGCAAACGAAGAAGCGCGGCCTGCTCACGAAGTTCGCGACGCAGTAGCTTGAACGTACATCGCGAGTCTCTTCGCGAGAGCCGGTCGACCGATCATCACCGCACGATCACGAAACCGTCAGCGGCGGACGCTGCAGATCCAAAGCTCCATACTGGCACCTCACCTCCTGATCCCAACACGGAGGACGGGAAGCTTTCCCACTCCCTGTTCAGCACTTGCCAGGCGAGGGTACCACCTTTGTTCCAGCCGGTGTCTTCTGCCCAGGCGATCAAGAGGGCACCATTGCGCCCGGCGGCGAGGACGGGATGCTTGCGTTGGGTAGAACTGCTCATCGCGGTGGTGAACTTTTCGGGAGTGGTGCTGGCAATGCCAAAGCGACCGATGATGATCTGCCCCTGGCGTTCCCACGCGCCGGCCACTTTGCCATTGCCTAGATCGACCAGGCTCATGCTGCTCATGGGGCATCCGTTGATCTTCCACGGGTCGACCACGGCGTGATTGAAAGTCCTGCCGCCGTCGCCTGAGACCAAGGTGCAGATATCGCGGTTCTTGCCACCGTTGGCAGCGCAGCGGTACAGCACATGCACCGGACCCGAACGCACAGCGAGCGCTTGCATGGCACAGCAGCCGCACACGCCCAGTCCTTCCGGAGAGATGGCGCGCTCGTCGCCAAAGGTCTTTCCGTCGTCTTCAGACATGCGGACAAAGATGCGTCGAGTGCCTTCCCCTTCTCCATGTCTGCCGGCATGCCAGAAGGCGTACACCTTTCCCTCTGCATCCGCCGCCACGGCGCCACCACCATCCATGGGCCAGTCGCCGGAGATGATGCGCTGCGGCTCGAAGGTCAGCCCGCCATCAACTGACCGCGTGTAGTACAGCGGCATCGGATCCGCTTTGCCACCCGTCTCGTGGTAGCCATTCCAGATCACGTGCAGGCAACCATCCCGGCCCAGCGCGTACTGCGCGCCGCGAATCGTGCCTGCGGCAACGGCGCTGTCCGGAATGCTGTTTACCTTTACGGGTGTGCTCCAGGTCTTGTCCGCCTGCCGGGTGGCATGGAAGAGATTCCCACCCTTCGCGCTGCCCGCGTACCACAGAAGGTGTAGCACGCCTTTGCCATCCACCAAGGCGCGCGGCTGGATGCCCTGTTCGGGGGTGGAGAGCACTTCCACGGTGGCGGGTTCCGCAAACAAGGCTGCTGGCATCAGCAGAGACAGGAGAAGTGACAGGCAGCGGGCGTGCATCACTCCACTAAACCGAATGGGATGAGGGAACCTTGCAACGCCGGACCATTCATTCCTGTGGTGAAGTGTCGGGCATTCAAAGGAGCGCGGACACTCTTGTCCGCTTCCCCGGATGCACCACTTTCTTTTGTCTGGCAGGCAAGGCCGCATTCCACCAGCTGCTTCAGAAGCGTCATCCGCAGCATCCGCACGATAGAAATCGCCCCACTGCAGCACGGCGGACAAGAGTGTCCACGCTCCTTTGCCGAGCCTCCGACACCCAAACCCGACATGCAGGGACTGATCCGCAATTCCATCCCCCATTTGACTCCCTCGCCCCTGTAGCGCACTGTCCGCGCCCGCGTGTGGTGGTTTTTCCCCCTTCCCCTGCCATCCACCCGCCCACGCTCAGGCACCATGACCACCCGCATCCTTAACACCGACGATCCCCAAGCCTATGTCCAGGCGGTGGCGGAGGCGGTGAACCTGCTGCAAGCGGGCGAAGTCGTGGCCCTGCCCACGGAAACCGTGTACGGATTGGCCGCTGATGCGTTGAACGCCAACGCAGTAGCGAAGATTTTCGAAGTAAAAGAGCGGCCGTCGTTCGACCCGCTCATCGTCCACCTGCCGCATAAAAAGGACCTGGAAGACGTGGCGGACGTGCCGGAGGACATCCTGCCGGTGGTGAAGAAGCTGGCGGAAAAATTCTGGCCGGGACCGCTGACGATGATCCTGCCCAAGAAGGCCTGTGTGCCGGACATCGTGACCGCCGGCATGCCCACGGTGGCGGTGCGGGCCAGCATGAACCGCGTGTTCAACAAGGTCGCGCGCACCTTTGACCGCCCCCTCGCGGCGCCGAGCGCGAACAAATTTGGCTCCATTTCCCCCACCTCCGCCGCGGCGGTGAAGGCGGAGCTGGACGGTCGCATCCCCCTCATCCTCGATGACGGCGCTTCGCTCCACGGGGTGGAGAGCACCATCGTGAAGATCGAGGCGGCTTCGCCGAAGCCGCGCATCATCATCATGCGCCCGGGTCCCATCACCCAGGACGACCTGAAGCCGTACGGCGTGGTGGTGCTGCTGAAGAACCTGAAGCAGGAGAACAAGCCTGAAGCTCCCGGACTGCTGGAGAGCCACTACGCTCCGCGTACCCCGCTGCGCCTGCTGGAGTCACCGGAGGATTTCATCCCCGAAGAAGGCAAGACGTATGCCCTGCTGAGTTACCGCGGCGATGCCGACGACGGCTACGCCGACCTCACCGAGTGGAAGGGTGTGCACGTCCTGAGCCCCGGCAAGGGCAAGCTGGTAGAGGCCGCCGTGCGCCTTTTCTATGCGCTGCGCGAGCTGGACAAAGTGGGCGCCGACGAAATCATTGCCGAACCTGTGCCCACCCAGGGAGTGGGCCTTGCCGTGATGGACCGCCTGCGGCGCGCGTCCGCGAAACGGTGATCGCCTAGAGTCAATTGCCAAAGCCCCAGCATGAGCGACGTCACGAAGGAAGAGCCCCCGAAACAGGAAGTCGCACAGGCCAGCGCCGGATCTGAGGGACGCGTCAATACGAAGGCCTTCGGCGTCGTCACCATCGCCATCTTCAGCAGCCGCATCCTCGGCCTCGTGCGTGAGATGGTGCTCGCGGCCCTCTTCGCCGGGGAACACCGCAAGTGGCTCGACTGCTTCAACCAGGCCTTCCGCACGCCGAACCTGCTGCGCGATCTCTTTGCGGAAGGCGCGCTGTCCACGGCCTTCGTCACCACCTTCTCGAAGAAGATGAAGTCGGAGGGTGACGAGTCCGCCTGGCAGCTCGCGCGGAAGATGCTCACGCTCGCCGCGGTCTTCATGTCGATCGTTTCAGTGTTCGGCATTCTGCTGGCGCCTTTCATCATCCGCCTGCTGAGCCCGGGCTGGGTCACCGAGACGCCGGAGAAGATCGAGTACACGGTCCATCTGGCGCAGATCATGTATCCCTTCATCCTGCTGGTGTCCCTGGCAGCGCTGGTGATGGCGATGCTGAATGCGAAGCGCGTCTTCGGCATCCCCGCGCTGTCGTCCACGTTCTTCAACATTGGCTCCATGGTGGTGGGCGGCGTGGTGGGCTGGTGGATTGACCCCACGTTCGGCCGGGATGCGCTGATTGGCTTCGCGGTCGGCACCCTGGCGGGGGGTCTGTTGCAGCTCCTCGTGCAGCTCCCCTCGCTGCGGAAGGTGGGCTTCAAATTCCGCCCCGACTTCGGCTGGAGGGACAGCGGCGTGAGCAAGGTGCTGAGCCTGATGTGGCCGGCGGTGCTCTCCGGCAGTGCGGTGCAGATCAATGTGATGCTCAGCAGCATCTTCGCCTCCTGCCTGGTGGTGAAGGACGGTCCGGTGACCTGGCTCGGTCAGGCATTCCGTCTGGTGCAGCTTCCGCTGGGTCTCTTTGGCGTCGCGGTGGCGACGGTCACGGTGCCCGCCATGTCCCGACTGGCCACGGAGGGGATCACCCCTGCCTTCAAGCACATGCTGGGGCGCGCCCTGAAGCTCGTGTTTCTGATGACGCTCCCGGCAGCCGTGGGCCTGGCCATCCTCGGGGAGCCCATCATTGCGCTCATTTTCCAGCGTGGCCGCTACACCGCGGAAGACACCCACATGGCGGCCATCGCCCTGCAGAGCTATTCGTGGGGCCTGGTGTTCTTCTCCAGCATCAAGGTCATCCAGCCCGCCTTCTATGCGATTGACAGGCGCTTTGTGCCGCTCGTCATGAGCCTCATCGCCGTGGTCGTCAGCGCGACCATGAACACCATCACCGTCTTCTGGCTGAAGCTCGGCCATGAGTATCTGGCGCTTTCCACGAGCGTGTCCGCCTTTGTGAATTTCAGCCTCCTCTTCTACGCCATGCGTCAGATCGCCGGTGGACTGGATACCCGGGGACTGGCGGTGAACTTGGGCAAGCTGCTCATCGCGGTCATTTGCATGGGCGCGGTGTGCTGGCTTGGCAACAAGACCCTGCTCGACCATTTCACGGAAAAGGCCCTCGTTCTGCGAGTTCTCTATCTCGGTGTAACCATCGGGGGGGCTGCGGTCGTCTACTTCGGCATGAACGCATTGCTGAAAAATGAGGAAGTGGCGGAATTTGGTGCGATTCTCAGGCGTAAACTCGGGCGGAAGTGAACCTGAAGCCCTGAGTGGGACACGGTGATTGTGATTGCTCGCCGGAGCCGGGTCTGTGACGATGGGTGCCGGCTTGCGTGCATGACTTTTTCATTCCGCCATGAACAGCAGAATCCTCCTCATCGCGTTCGGCGCCCTGGCGGCCATCTGGGGAGCCGTCGCCGGGATCATGAGCCTGACCGACAAGCACACCACCACCCCCGAGAAGGTGCTGGATGCCATGTCCAATGCGCCGTGGCTGCTGGATGAGAATGCCGAACTCAGCGAGGCCCAGCGGAAGGAGCATCTCGACAAGGTCATCACCCAGGTGAACCTGCTCGACTTCGACCAGCGCCGCGACATGCGAGAGGTGGATGGCGATCAGGAGAAGCGCCGCCGCTTCATGGAATCCCTCACGGATGAGGAGAAGGGCTACTTCATGAAGTCGACAGTGGAGCAGCACTTCAAGAGCGTGATGAAGGCCTTCAACCAGATGTCGCGCGAAGAACGCCAGAAGATCGTGGAACAGGCGCGCAAGGACATGCAGCGCAACCAGGTGGAAGGCCAGAACATGGAGCGCCTGCAGGAGCGTGATGAAAAGGTGTTCCAGCAGGTGGTGGATAAGGGCCTCGGTGCCTACTACGAGGAAGCCAGTGCCGAGACGAAGATGGACCTCGCCCCGCTGATGGAGGAAATGCAGCAGCGCATCAATGGCATGCCACGCCATCGTTAGACGGACCCAGCAACCACCACGGCATGAACTCCACCGCTCCAGCCTGCCAGCGCAAATGCCCCGGAGCATTCACGCTCATCGAGCTCCTGGTGACGATCTGCATCATCGCCGTGCTGGTATCCATTGCCATCCCGGCTACCAACCGCGTGGTGCACAGTGCCCGCGCCTCGCAGTGCATGGGCCACCTGCGCGGCATCGGCAATGCGCTCCAGATGTATCTCACAGATAACAACAACGTGATGCCCACCCTGGTCGTTGCCCGCGAGAACAAGGATGAGGAAGAAGCGGCGATCGACAACACCCTCTCCGAGTATGTCCAGGATCGGGATGCCTTCCGCTGTCCTGCGGACAACAAACACTTCTACGAGAAGACCGGCACCAGTTATGTGTGGAACAACCTTCTCAATGGCCAGCACACCGCCAGCCTGAGCATGATGGGCATCATCAAGGACGGCTCACGCATCCCGGTGATCAGCGACAAGGAGAACTTCCACAAGTATCGCGAGGTGGAAGTGAACATCCTCTATGCGGATGGGCACGTGGCGCGAGAGATTCAGTTCGTCGTGGACGAATAAAGGAGTGTGCGAGTGACGAACGGTCTCCCGATGATATCCGCCAATTCCCTCACCAAATACTTCACCCGCGGCCGGCCGGCGCTGTCGGACGTGAACTTCGCTGTGAACGAAGGTGAGATCTGTGGCCTTCTCGGCCACAACGGCGCGGGCAAGAGCACCGTGCTCGGCATCATGCTCGGGATGGTGCGCCCCGATGCCGGCGAAGTGATCGTGGCCGGCCACAGTGTGCAGAAGGATCGCGCAAGAGCCCTTCGCAACGTGGGCGCCATCTTCGAAGCGCCGTCGTTTTATGAGTATATGACCGGCTGGCAAAATCTGCGCACCCTGTGTGCCTTCAGCGGCTGGTGGGACGATAAGGAAGTGAAGCGCGTGCTGGAAGTGGTGAGGCTCAGCCAGCGCGTGCATTCGAAAGTCCAGACCTACAGCCACGGCATGCGGCAGCGCCTGGCCCTCGCGCAGGCCCTCCTCCCGATGCCAAAGGTGCTGCTGCTGGATGAGCCCACGGATGGATTGGATCCCGAGGGCATCCATGAATTTCGTTCCTCCGTTCTGAAGCTGCGTGAGGATCACGGGCTCACCATCCTGCTGAACTCACACCTCCTCGGCGAGGTCGAGCAGATGTGTGATCGGTGTGTGATTCTCAAGGAAGGCACCAAGGTATATGAAGGCGCCGTGAAACGGTCCGCGGATGACCTGCCCACCTACCAACTTCAGACACCGGACATGGAACTCGCGCAGCGCACGCTCGATGCTGAGCACTTGCACCTCACTTCTGACGGAAAGGTGTTGTTGAATGGAAAGCTCAGCGGCGCCGATCTTGTGGCCAAGCTGGTGCATGCCGGCGTGCGGGTGGACTCCTGGGCGCCGCACTACAAGACCCTGGAGGATGTGTATCTCGAACTCACCAACTCCCGCCCTGTTCCTGCTCACCACCCATGACGCTCTTCTTCACCCAATGGCGCGCTGAGGTGCACAAGATGCTCGCGCGCAAGCGCACGTACCTCGGCTTTGGCGCCTTCCTCGTGCTGGAGATCGTGATCTTCTGGTTCCTCCAGCGCAATGGTCCTGAGAAATGGCTGCGCAAGCTGATCCAGGGACGCGGGGAATCGTTTGAGACCTACTACTCCGCGCTGACGCTGGGCTTCATCGTGCTGGCTCTCAGTCTCCTGCTGGCATCCGTGTTTGTCACCCTGGTGGCGGGTGATGTGATTGCGAAGGAAAGTGAAGATGGGAACCTGCGTCTCGTGCTTGCCCGACCCATCACCCGGTTGCGACTGCTGGTGCTGAAATACATGAGCTGTGTGGTGTTCTGCTTTGTGCTCATCCAGTTCCTGGTCTGGACGATTTTCCTTCTCGGCATGGCGCTGCGCGGCTGGGGTGGAGGCATGTTTGTGTTCTCACCGGAACAGGCGACGTTCGTGTTGTTCGACTGGGAGGCGGGCTTGCGTCGCTATGCGTTGTCGAGCGTGTTCCTTTCCATGAGCATGATGGGCGTGGGCAGCGTCGCGTTCTTCATGTCGTGCTTCCGCATCAAGCCGGCCACCGCCACCATCACCGCGATGGCCTATCTGCTGGTGGATACCATTCTCCATGAGTCGCGCATCATGGATAATTACAAGGAGTACCTGCTCACCCACTACATGGCTACCTGGCGCATGGTACTCATGGAGAATATTCCATGGGTCACCATCCTGCGGAACTACGCCGTGCTGGGTGGCGCGAGCCTGACGCTCTTCGTGCTGGGCTCGGCGATCTTTGAGAGCCGGGATTTGAAATCATAACGGCACTTGTGGCGCCGGAGTTTTTCTGCAAGGTTGCTGGAACGTCACTGCTACATTTTTATGCCCGGAGTACGCGAACCTAGAGAAGGTGATCTTGACTGTTTCCAATCGGAGGGTGGCTACACCGTCACCAAGCTGTTGAAGATCGAGCGTATTGAAGCGGAGGACGGGCAACCGCCCACGGTCATTCATCACATGCTCTTCTATACACCCAGCCCGACGATGCCTACGCTGAGTGAGGTGGGGTCTTTGCAGGTGGGCATCTGGCATGCCCCGGGGTCTCCTGATGATCCAAATGAGCCTGAATCGGAGCGTCCCGTCCATCTCGGCAACAAGCCTGTGACTGCGGAGGATCTGCAAGGGTATCATACTTACCTTGCCATGGCTCGCGGAGAGCATGTACAGGCGGCGCTTGGCGCGTATCGTCGAGGTATCGAGTATTCGGATCAAGGACGCTTGCAGGAAGCGATCTCCGCGTACGGAGAAGCCGTTGAGTATGTGCCCCAGTTCTTCGAAGCGCTCGACAACCGGGGATTGATCCACGCTCACTTGGGTCTGGTCGAAGAGGCCAAGGAGGACTTTCTCCAATCCATTGCCGCCTCGGATACGGATGAAAATCCTCTGCCACACTTCAAGTTGATGGAGTGCCTCTTTGATCTGGAAGATCAGCCGGCGGCCCGTGAGAAATTCATGGAATGCCAGCGACGATGGCCGGATCACGCCTACTGGAAGCGGAACCAGTGACCAGCGGAGGGGTAGAAACCAGCGACGCAAGGAACCCCCGCACCGCTGTAGGATCCGCGAGCCGGAAGGGAGCGCGGCTGAGTCTGGCGCCCACGTGGATGCCGATGCCCTGCCCCGATAGATTGGCAAACATGTCCTCATCCGTGGTGTCGTCGCCGATGGCGACGAGGCAGGTGTCCGCCTCCAGGCTGGACTCCAGACGTGAGAGGATGAGACCCTTGTGCACGCCGATCTGGCGCAACTCCACAATCTTGCTTCCACGAAGGACTTCGACCGCGTGATTGCGGAAGAGCTCCGCGAGGTGCAGTCGTAGTTCGCGCTCCTGCATGCTGGCGAAGACCGGCTCACAACGGCGGAAATGCCAGCAGAGCGAGGCTGTCTTCTCCTCCACCAATGCGCCCGGAGTGCGAGCGGCAAACTCTTCCATGATGGCACGGGCCTTCTCGCGCCAGCCCTCGGTGACCTTGGCGGCGGCGGCCCATTCCGTGGAACCACGGGCCCGGCTCCAGAAGCCATGCTCTGCGTGAATCGCGAGCTTCAAGTGGCCCAGCCATTTTTCCAATGTGTGGCGATCACGCCCACTGGCCACATGCACCTCCGTGCCGGGACGACGGGTGAGTTTCTGCAGGAGCTCCAGCAAGGCAGGATCAGGAATGGCCAGTTCAGGCGTGGATGCGAAGGGCACCAGCGTGCCGTCATAGTCGAGCACCAGTACCAGTCGCTTCGAGGTATGGATGCGCTTGCGCACTTCTTCCGTGATGGATGTGGTGCGATGCCATGCGGCATTCTCCGTCGTCACCAGCGTGAGGGCTTGATCAAACTGGCGCACCCATTCATGCACTGTCCAATCGCGCACCCGCTTGCGCAGGCGCTGCATGCGGAAGCGGCGCTCCGGCTCCTCCATGGTGAGCGCTCGATGCATGGCATCGGCCAGCTCATCTTCATTGTAGGGATTCACAATGATGGCTTCTCCCATTTCCCAGGCGGCACCGGCGAATTCGCTGAGCACTAGCACGCCATCATCGTCATGACGGCAGGCCACGAATTCCTTGGCCACCAGATTCATGCCGTCGCGCAGAGGCGTCACCAGCATCACATCAGCTGCTCGGTAGAGACCCAGCAGTTCATGGCCGTCCAGTCCGCGGTAGAGGTACTGCACCGGTGACCAGCTGATGGTGGAGAAGCGTCCATTGATGCGCCCCACGGTTTCATCGATCTGCTTGCGCAGTTGCTTGTACGCCTCCACGCCAGCACGGGAGGGCACCGCTGCCTGGATGAACTTGAACTTGCCGGCGAGTTCAGGATGCTTTTCCAGAAGATGCTCAATGGCGAGCACGCGGCGTTTGAGACCCTTCGTGTAGTCCAGCCGATCCACGCCCACGAGGATCTTGCAGCCCGGATGATGGTGGCGGATTTCCTCAGCCTTCGCGGTCACCTCGGGATGCGCCGAGGCACTTTCAAAATGCTCGGTATCGATGCTGATGGGAAAGGCGCCAATGCGCACCAGCCGCCCTTCATGAGTGACCGTATCCACATTGCTCTCCAGCCCGAGGATGCGCAGCAGGCAGGAAGAAAACTGCCGTGCGTAGGAGAAGGTGTGAAAGCCAATGAGGTCCGCGCCAAGCAATCCCTGGAGGATCTCGCGCCTCCAGGGAAGAATGCGAAACACGCCGGAGGCAGGAAAGGGAATGTGGAGGAAGAAGCCGATGGAGGCGTGCGGCAACCGCTTGCGCAGCATGCCCGGCACCAGGCAGAGTTGATAGTCCTGCACCCAGATTCGATCCCCGGGTTTGTATTCTGCCACCACTGCCTCCGCGAATTTCTCATTCACTTCGCGATAGGCCTCCCAGTCCCGACCCGCATCGGAGCGCACGGTGTCCAGCAGGTAGTGGAAGAGTGGCCAGAGCACGCCGTTCGAGAAACCTTCGTAAAAACGCTCCACCTGCTTGGCCGCGAGATAGACCGGTACCATGCCTGCTGCATCCAAGCTGTCCTCGAGCTGCTCACGGGCCTTGCGTAAAAGTCCGCCTGTCTCTCCCGGCCAACCGATCCACTTGGCATTCTCGTCGCCGAACACCTGCTTCAGTGCGGTCGCAAGGCCTCCCGTGGAAGCCTTGAGCTCCAGTTTTCCGTCCTCCACCAACGCCGTGATTGGCAGGCGGTTGGACACGATCAGGTAGCGGCTTGTAACATCTCCCATCTATAATGGATCGAAAGCCGGGCCGTCTTTAGCGACCAATTTTTGATTTCTTAAGTGGAATGCCTAGTGCGCGGGGATGGGTTCGAATGGAAAATAACCCCACCTCTATCCATTTGAGGCAGAGAGACATTCGAAGGATCACCATCCACCTGAATTCCGCGATGAGCACTGAAGCGAACTACCTGAGGGACTTGGGCAAGGCATTGATTGTCATGGCGAACCGTGACGAGGTCGTGCTGGAATCGACAGAGGGCCTGTTTGAGATGGGAAGGCGCTATGCCCTTTACGAGGTTTTGAGCCTGATGAAGCAACAGGCCGTGGCCTTTGAGCTTACAGATGTGCAGATCGGCCTTGAGGGAGTCGACATCGATACTTTTCTCAAGTAGGGCAATGGAAGCAGGCAATCCAATCCATGCACGTCTTCCATACGGTTTCTGACTTCCGCCAATGGCACACCCGATCTGCGGGAAAGCCCCTCGTCATCGTGCCCACCATGGGCGCGCTTCATGACGGCCATCTCAATCTCATGCGGGAGGCGCGTGTACTCGCGGGAGAAGGCGGCAGCGTGGCGGTGAGCATCTTTGTGAATCCCCTGCAGTTCGGTCCCAAGGAGGATTTTTCCAAGTACCCGCGTGAACTGGAGGCGGACTCGGCCAAATGCGCCAGCGTGGGCGTGGATGCCATCTTCGCCCCGAGCGCAGAGGAAGTGTATGCGCCGGATCGCTCCGTCATCGTGCTGGAGACGAAACTGAGCAAGGTGCTGTGCGGTGCGAGCCGGCCGGGACACTTTGATGGTGTGTGCACCGTGGTGTTGAAGCTCTTCAACATCATGCAGCCGGATGTTTCTGTGTTTGGGAAGAAGGACTACCAGCAGCTCGCCATCATCAAGCGCATGGTGCGGGATTTGAATGTGCCGGTGGAGATTGTCGGCAGCGAAACCGTGCGTGAAGCGGATGGACTGGCGATGAGTTCGCGAAATCGCTACCTCAATGCCGAGGAGCGATCCCAAGCGACCGCGCTTCGCGCGGGCCTGCTGAAAGCGAAGGAAGCCTGGCAGGTTGGGGATAAGAATGGTGAGAAGCTGAAGCAGCTCTATCTCGACGTGCTGAAGGAACGCGCTCCGCTGTCGCGCGTGGATTACATTGAATGCACGGATGCGGATACGCTGGAGCCCGCAGAGCAAGTGAGCGGCAATGGCTTGATGGCCACGGCCGTGTTCTTCGGCGCGACGCGGTTGATTGATAATATTGAACTGAAGTAGTCGCTGCTGCTGCTGCCAAGGAGTGGGGGCATTCCTGCCCCCATTGGGCGTGAATGAACTCCTTTGGGCACTACTTCTCAGTACAGGAGACGGCGTCTCGCAGGGAGCGGCACTAGCCTAGTGCCGTCATATGCAGCGTAGCCACGCTAGGAGCTTGGAAGCGTCCGTTGAACATCGGAAAGAAAGGCTCCGCACCCCCTTTTGCTCACCCCCGGCACTAGGGCTAGTGCCGCTCCCTGCGGGACAATCGCTTCGCTTTACGCGAAAGGGCTATCGAATACTCACAAACGTAATTGCGCTCAATGGGGACAAGAAAGCCCCCACTCCTTGACCAGAGGCGACGTCATGTGAAGTAGCGAGCGCAATAGTGGCCGATTCTCTCCGAGAATCGATGCGGGTGAAGCAACCCCAGTGGGTGAGTTTCATGCGCAGCGACTTTCGGAGAAAGTCGGCTACTATCCGATGCGCCACCCTCACGGCTTAGTCTTCACCGCGGCGAGATGGGCGAAGCGCTCCGCCCAATCCTCAGGCAGGCGCTGGGGCTTGCCTTGGGGCATTTGCACCAGCGCGAGGGCCTGGCGGCAGGTGATGAGCACGGTGTTGTCCACGACCCGTTTCATCACGAAGCTGCACCAGAAGCGCACGCGCTCGACGCTTTCCAGCTTGCCTTCGATGACCAGTTCATCCCCCAGCACGGCGGGCTTCCGGTAGTCAATCTCGGTGCGGATCACGACGGGGAAGAGCTGTGTCAGGGCCATGTCCCGCAGTTTCATACCCAGCAGGGCGGCCAGGCGGGTACGGTTGGTCTCGATCATGCGCAAGTAGGCCAGGTTGTGGACGACACCACCGCAGTCGGTGTCGAAGAACATGACCTCTTCGCGGGTTTCCAGGTAGGGGGTCTCGGGCATGGGTGGACCGCAAAGAGCATGGGAGGGGGCCGCTGTGCAAATTCATTCGCCGCTTCCCCTGCCCTGTGCTCTATGCTTCCTGTCCATGCCCCGCCCTCGCCTGGCCTACCTCTACAGCCGCTATCCCGTGGTCTCGCAGACCTTCTGCGACTCGGAAATGCTCGCGCTCGAAGGCATGGGTTTCGACCTGGAGGTGTTCTCCCTGAATCCTCCGCCGGACTCCTTCCGGCATGAGCGGCTTGATCGGCTTCGCGCGGAAATCCACTACCCGGCCCCGGAGGAGGTGCGCGATGCACAGGCGAAGCAGCCGGAGTTCGAGGCCAAACTCGGCGCTCTTATCAAGGACCACGACCAGCGTTATGGAAAATCCTTCAAGGCTCGCACGCGGGCTCGCAATGCCTGGCACTTCGCCTCGCGGCTCCGCGCGCTGGGGGTGAAGCACGTGCATGTGCATTTCGCGAATCGCGCCACCCACTCAGCGCTCTTCCTGAAGAAGCTCGGCTTCACCTTCAGCTTCACCGCGCACGCGCAGGATTTCATGGTGGACCTCGGCAGCGATGACCTGCTGCGCGAAATGGTGCGCGAGTCGGAGTTCGTCGTGGCCGTGAGTGACTTCTCGCGAGGCCTGCTTTGCCAGACCTGTCCGGGAAACGACGCCAAAATCCTGCGCATCTACAACGGCATCGAGTTGGATGATTTCCCCGTGGCGCGGCCCGGTGCCAGCGATGTTCCCCTGCGCCTCGTGAGCGTGGGCAGGTTGATCGAGTTCAAGGGCTTCCAGCATCTCATTCCCTCCATCGCGCTCTTGAAGCAGAAGGGCGTGCAGGCAGAGCTGCGCATCATCGGCACTGGCCCTGCACGAGATGAGCTGGAGGCGCAGATCGCAAACGCCGGCCTGCAGAAGGAAGTGAAGCTGCTGGGCATGCGGAGCCAGGAACAGATCAAGGCTGAGCTCGCGGAAGCGCATGCGTTTGTGCTGCCCAGCATCGTTGATTCCAAAGGCGCGTCCGACATTCTCCCCACCGTCATCACCGAAGCCATGGCATGCCGTCTCCCGGTGGTGAGCACCACGGTGGCCGGCATTCCGGAGATGGTGCGCCATGGTGAAACCGGCCTGCTCGTGGAGCCGAAGGATGAAGCGGGCATGGCCGAGGCGCTGGCACAACTCGCCGCGCAGCCGGAACTCCGCGTGCGCATGGGTCAAGCGGGCCGCAAGCATGCGGACACGCTCTTCGCCCTTTCGGTAACGGCCGGTGCTCTTGGAGAACATTTTCGCAAGGCAGTGCAGTCAGCACCGAAGCGCGTGGAAGCGCCGATCGTGTACGTGATAAATCAAGTGGATGCCGAGGTGTCCGCGCTGCAAGCCATCGCGAACGAAGAGCGGCTGCGTGTCCTCACCGGTGGGACGGCTGATGAGTTGTCCGAAGTTTCCCCCACGCTGCTCAACAAACTCGAGTGGATCCCTGATGCCGTGGTGCTGGAGAGCCTCTGGCTGCGCCGCACGGGTTGGCGTCAGCAGATCGAAAAGCTGCGCGGCGCGATTGGCGATGCATTGGAGGGTGAAGAATTCTACCGTCAGGCGCGCCGGGCCATGTGGTATGCGGAGTCGCTGCCCAAGCGTGGCGCCAAGATCGTGCATGCCTACCGTTCCGACGCCGTGCTGTGCGTGTGGCTGGTGAAGAAACTCACCAACCTGCGCGTGACTGCCGCCATTGAAGACACGCCCACCTTGAGCCGCGCCACACTCGCGAAGCTGCTCCCCGATTTTGATCTCATCAGCGTTTCTGATGAGAAGCTGCGCGGCACTCTGTCCAAGAACATCGAGGACGTGCTCAAGCTGCAGAAGCCACCCACCCATCGCAAACTCAACCTGGGTCCCGTGAAGTTGAAGCTGCGTAACACCGCGCCCGCGGAAGATCGCAGCGCGCTGGAGCGTGTCTGGTTGGAGAAGTTGATCTCCCTGTCGCAAACGCAATCGCCATAGCCCACCACCGCATGTCTGAACGCGTCGCCATCGTCATCCCCTGCTACAACCACGCCCGTTACGTGGGTGAGGCGCTGGAGTCTGTGCTGGCACAGACACGCAAGCCGGATCGTATTCTCGTGATCGATGATGGTTCCAAGGACAACTCGGTTGAAGTGCTACGTTCTTTTCAGAAACATGGGGTGGAAGTTGGCGCCCGTGAAAATCGTGGGGCGCACAACACCATCAACGAACTGATCACGAAGGCGGCGACGGATTGCGATTTCATCGGCATCCTCAATTCCGACGATCGTTATCTGCCCGATCGTATCGCACAATGCCTGCAGAGTGCGCGCGAGCATCCGGGCAAGTCAGTGTTCTCCACGAAGCTGCGTGTGATCGATGGTGATGGCGCAATCATGCCGGAGGATGCGCCACGCTCACGTTGGTTCCACGGGGCCTGGACGCTCGGCGCGCAGGATGGCGTGGATATTTCCGAATGGCTTGGCCAGGCGAACTTCATCGCGACAACGACGAATGTCTTCGCGCGCGCGCCTTATCTCGTGGCGAATCCCATGCGGGATTATCGTTTCATCCACGACTATTTCTTCCTCTCCACCGCGGCGCTGGAGCATCAGATCGAGATCGTGCCGGAAGTGCTGTTGGAATACCGCGTGCATGGCAGCAATACCATCGCGACGAAGCCCGAGCCGCTCATCAAGGAGATGATCCGGCTGCAGCTGGATTTCTACAAGCACCACGCGGCGAAGCTACAGAGCAATCCGCGTTTCCGTGAGCGCTTCTACCACTACGTGCGCGGCTCATGGGACAGCATCAGCAGCCTGCACGCAGGACTGGTGCAGGTGGCTTTGGCGCAAGTGGTGGCGAAAGCAGATGACGCCGATCTGGGAGCCATCGTGGCTGCCCTCGCGGGGCCGGAGATGGAAGTGTTCCCCAACAAGGAGCTCACCACCGTTTTTGGAAATCTTGGCGCTGCTTCCGGCGGTAGCAGCAGCGGCGCCGGCGCACTGGCCCAGCGCGTGACGGAGCTCAAGCAATCGGTCACCCGCGAAAAAGCAGATCGCGAAGCTCTTACCGCTTTGGCGAGGCTCAGGCAGACGTTGCTCTCCAGCAAATGGATCCAACTGGGTCTGACCCTGGGCATGGCGGGAGCGCTCAAGACCAGCAAGGGCAAGACACCTCAGGAGAAGCTGAATGCGCTGCGCAAAGCGTGCCGTGAGAGTGGGTGGGTCGGCTTTGGCGTTACGATTGGATCCAAGAAGTGTGCGGACCTCCGGAAGACCAAGGAAGAGGAATAGATCGCATAGCGTGGCGCCAGGGTATCGAGGATTGCTTCTCTTCAAGCGGCAGTACTTGAATCGACTTGCGATTGCCATCGGCAGGCGCATGCGGTAAAAGACGATCCATGAAAGGCACCCTGCAGGACTTTTCCGTGGCAGAGAATCGTGGCTGGATCGCGGCGGATGATGGCAACCGCTACTCCTTCCAAGGGCCGGAGTGGAAGGGCACTGGACTTCCCATGTCGGGCAATCGCGTGGATTTTGAGCTGCTTGGTGATGCGGCTATTGCGGTGACGCCTGAGCTGGCCGCTTCTGTTCCTGCCGCGCCATCTCCCTCACAAGCACAGGCGCAGCCACAGCAATCTGCGGGCGGCTATGCGCCTCCGGTCGCCGGCACGAGCAAGCCGGACAAGACTACCGTGGGCATCTGTGCCATCCTGCTCGGTTCCATTGGCATTCACAAGTTCCTGCTGGGCTTCCAGACGGAGGGCATCATCATGCTTGCAGTCACCTTGGGTGCCGGGATGTTCACCTGCGGTGCCTCCAGCATTGTGATGGGCGTCATCGGACTCATTGAAGGCATCATCTACCTCACGATGTCTGATCAGGACTTCGACCGCACCTACATCGAGGGGAAGAAGAAGTGGTTTTAGCGTAAGAAGCATCTCCCGTCGCGTCGCGATAGGTCAAGGAGTGGGGACATTCCTGTCCCCATTGCAGCGTGAATGAACGCTTCCGGGCAATACGCCCCAAGACAGGAGACAGCGGCTCGCGGGGAGCGGCACTAGCTTAGTGCCGTCATTTGCAGCGTAGCCACGCTGGGAGCTTGGAAACGTCCGTAGAACTTCGGAAGGAAAGGCTCCGCACCCCATTTTGTTCACCGCCGGCACTAAGGCTAGTGCCGCTCCCTGCGGGACAATCGCTCCGCTGACGCGATAGCGTTGTCGAACACCCGCAAACGTAGTTGCCAAAAAAAAATGGGGGCACGAATGCCCCCACTCCTTGAGCTTACGCGACGTCTCTACAACTCAGGACGCCACCACCGCCACGTTGGAGATGCGGTTGCGGATCACATCCGAGCATTTTTGCAGCGCAAGCGTGATGGCTTTGCGATCGGTCTTGCGGTTCTTGGGATCGCCACCCCCTCGGCCGGCGGCTTGCAGGAGCGCCACCTTTTGATTGAGGATCAATTCCTCGAGCAGCTTGTAGCTCTCAAATACGCGCGGTTCGAAGAAGGGCTCGCCTTTAGCGAGGCATTCGGTGAGTTTGAGCTGCGCACCGATGAAGCGCTTCTGTGTTTCATCCGCCGGAGCCATCAGGAACGCTTCGTCAGGGTACACTTTCGCGTGCGCTGCCACGACTTCATGAGCGAGTCCGTGTACCTCTTGGTAGATGCGGAACTCCGCCTCGAACTGCACACGGGAAACGGAAGATCCCTTGTCCGCAGAAGCGGTGAGTTTGGGCTTTTCCGTTTCCTTCGCGGCTTGGGCCTGTTCGTTCTTCAGTGCCTCGACGGTCGCCTGAAGCTTTTCGATTTCCTGCCGTTGAGCTTCGAGGGCCTCGGTCGTTTTTTGCCAAGGTCCGTAGTTTTCAAGGAGCCACCAGATAAACGCCGAAGTGGTGAGGCCGGTGACGAGCGCGGAGAGCCAGAACATGGGAGAGATTCCTCGGTGTTGTGTGATTAGAGTGAGGAGCAATAAATTTCATACAGCCGGGAGGAAAATGGCTCTAAATACTTATTCAAGTTCGCAGTGCTCCGCAGCCATTGTCGGTGGATCAAGCGTGCAGAATGCCTCGTCGATGCGCCAAACGAGACAAGACTACCGGCTTCCCTCGGCGTCGCCCGCTGGCTCCGCCGTCTCGCTGACACACGGGTGCTACTGCAGTTTCGGCAGAGGTGGGCTGGCAGCAGGATTGCCCTCCACCAAGGTGCGGCTGGCGACGGTCACCTCTGCGAACCATCCCTTCACGGCTTGTGCGCCACGGCGCAGCGGACTGTCTGCGAAGTTCTGGATGCCGAGTTGATTGCCGATGTCCTCCACACAGTGACGATGGCGCGGCGAAAGCAGGAAGGCAGGACGCGGGCGCCCCTGCAGATCGCTGCGGGTGATGGTTGGGTGCGCCATGCCGCGCGTGATGCCATCCATGGGTTCATCCAGCGGCACTTCGCGTGCGGGGAAGATCAACCAGGCGCGGTGATGAAAGGAATGCATGCCCAGGCCATTCACCTTGAGCTTGCCATAGGTGCGTATCGGCACTCCCTGGGTCTTGCGTGCGGTGAAGCAGCGGATGCCGTTCTTGAGGTCCTCCTTGTCCGCCTTCCGGCCAAACAGAAGGTCCCAGCCAAAGACGGTGCCAAAGACGGTGAACCGAAACGCCCAGCCGGACATGTACACCGCCAGCGCGATAATGGGCAGGCACACCACCAGACCCAGCAATGGGTGGACCAGCGAGGCGCCCGTCACCAGGAGCAGCAGGAAGAGCTTGGAAAACTTCAGCGCGATATCCACCAGGCCGAACGGCGAGAGCGCGATGAGCACATTGATGGCGTGTGAAGACAGCCACACCACGAGGAAGCAGAGCATCATCACCGGCGTGTAGATGGCGAACCGCACCCACGAGTTGTCCAGGAAGGCGAGCTGTGGCGAGGCGGTGGCGAAGCCCACTTCCGCGGGCGTGATCATGCTGGTCGTTGCATGGGCGGCGTCCTGCACCGGGATGGCATTCATCTGGGCCATGGCGAGCGCGACGAGCGGCACAAAGGCAGTGCTGGCCACCAGTGCGCTGGCCTTGTCTTCGAAGAGTTCCATGAAGTCCAGAGGCTTCTTCACGAGGGCAGGTGCCGTGGCGCCGAACACATCCTTCAGCAGCACAATCGAGATCAGGCCGAGCCCAAGGCCCCAAGCCCAGGGATGGCAGTACCACGGTAGAAGATGACGCTGATGCGCGGGTGTCTGGAAGTACTTCCACGCGCCCAGCGCGCTCACGCCAAGCAGAGGACTGATGGCTGTGCCCGTGATCTGGCTGATGCCTTCAGACAAGGCGACACCCGGCAGCCGGGGATCGTCCGCGATCTTTTTGAGGTGCGCATCCACCTCCGCATCCGTGTTTGTCAGCACGGTGGGAGCAGCAGCAGGTGCGGTTGTCGTCACCTTGGATTGCTCCAGCGTGGACTCCTTCTTCACCTCGGAAGTTGTCGACGTCGCTTCCGTGGCGTGCGAGAGACCGCATGCCAGTGATAGGAACAGGATGACCCGAAGCAGCATCATGGCAGGAAACAGGGGTTGGTTGGTACGGAACAAGCGTGACACACCCCGGCCGGATTTCGAGGGAAATCGGACGCACTGCTTGCAGATGCACCGTGCCCGGTCCTAGCTACATTGAGTACAAATGCCTCAGCCACTGGCCTCCAACTACCATTTCACCGTCCTGGAGGAAACGGACGAATGGCTCGTGGTGAACAAGCCGGCGCCCCTGCAGATCCACCCCAGCAAACCCTCAGACACCGGTCTCACCTTGTGGGATGGCCTGCGCGAGCTGTTGCGCTATGAACTGGTGAATGGCGGTCAGGTTTCCATCATCAACCGTCTCGACCGTGAAACCAGCGGCGTGGTGCTGGTGGCCAAGACAAGCCGCACCGCGCGTGAATTGGGCAAGGCCATGATGCGTCGCCAGATGCACAAGACCTACCTCGCGATTGTTCACGGCTGGCCGGAGTGGGATGATCTGGAAATAGAGGAGCCCCTCCTGCGCCAGGGAGATGTCATGGAGTCCCGCATCTGGGTGAAGCAGTGCGTGCATCCCCATGGCGCGCCGTGCCTCACGGATTTCCACGTGCTGAAGCGGTTTGAAAAAACGCTGGCGGATGGCCGCGTGGAGCCCTTCGCGCTGGTGGAGGCTGCGCCGCACACGGGGCGCATGCACCAGATTCGCGTGCACCTGCAATTCACCGGATACCCCATCGTGGGAGACAAGCTCTATGGCGTGGACGAGGAATGCTACCTTGAGTTCATGGAGACGAACTGGACTCCGTCGCTTGAGGAGCGGCTGCTGCTCCCCCGGCAGGCGCTGCATTCCCACGTGCTGGAGGTGAGAACGCCGGAGCTGGAGCATCGCTGGACGGCCCCTCTCACCCCCGACCTGGAAAAATTCATCGCGGAGTAACTTTTTTCCGGAAGAAACCTGATCTGCGCATCAGGCTAAAGGGATTACCTAGTGATTTTGAATGCTATTTCACTCCGATTTTTGGTTCGGAGTTATGAAAATTATGGTAAAATTCCGCAGTGAAACAGCCCCTCGTTCTACTCGCTGATGACGACGTCCTCCTGCATCGCGTGCTAGCTTTCAAAGCGGCGCAGCAGAACTGGAGGATGATGTCTGCGTATGACGGCAACGAATGCCTGCGCCTCGCTCTCACCGAGCGACCGTCTTTGATCATCCTGGATGGGATGATGCCCGTGCTCGATGGCTTTGCGACGCTGCGCGAATTGCGCCGCCTCCCTGAGACTGCTTCCATTCCCGTATTGATGCTCTCCGCCCGCAATCGCGAGACGGATGTGGTGGGGGCCCTGGATGAAGGGGCCAATGACTACCTCACCAAGCCCTTCAGCCCGGCAGAGTTGCTGGCGAGGGTGAGCCGTATCCTTGCGGGAGGAGTCGCTGCGTGAGGGGCCGGGGATTCTCCATCCCGTGGCTCACGCCGTTGCTCGCCTTCATGTGCTGCGGCCGGATCCTGGCCGGAGTCTATGAAGACGCCATCGCAGCAAAGCAGGCCGGACGCCTGGAGGAAGCCACGACCCTGCTGAAGAAGGCACTCGCGGAGAAGCCGGGGAATGTCGAAGCGTGGTTCCACTACGGCACCGTGCTGGGCTGGCAGGGAAAGAATGACGAGTCACTCGTGGCCTTGAGAAAGGGCCTGGCGATTGCGCCCAAGGACTATGACCTCCGTGTCGCGGAGGCGCGTGTCATGGCGTGGAAGTCCGACTATGCTGCCGCTGACGAACGCCTCGCCTCGCTCGACGCCGAATTCCCGAAGAATGAGGAGGTCCTGGTCATGCGCGGTCGCATCGCAGGTTGGCGTGGCGATCCGGGGGAAGCCAGGCGCTACTACGAGGAAGTCCTCGCGGTCAACCCAAAGCAGGTGGACGCACTCATCGGCCTGGGAGATCTGGAGTTTGATCGATCAAAATTCAAACAGGCGCGCGAGCTCTATGTGCGTGCGCTGGAAGTGGATCCGTCACCGGACAACCAGAAGCGGCTTGATCGCATCGACAACCAGAAGAACTGGCGTGCGGACTTCGGAGTCACCGGCAGCACCTTCGAAAGAGGTGAGCGCGACAACTGGTGGAGCACCTTCCTCGCAGTCTCCACCAAGATCGAGTCCTGGGGCGTTTGGGCTCGTTGGGAATACGGCGAGCGCTTCAAGTTGTATGATCACCAGTTCGAGTTCGGCGCGGCAGGTCCAGTGGCCACCGGTGTGCAGGCATCGGTCTTCGGCGGCTTCGCTCCCGATGCGGACTTCAGCGCCAATGGCTATGTGGAAGGCGCGCTGCGCTGGCGTCTCTACAAACAGCTCGGCGGGATTGGCAGCGGCACGCTTTTGACGGAGACACGGTGGGCCGACTATGAAGCCGCACAGGTGGACACGTACCGCCTCGGCTGGGAACAGGCGATCAAGGGTGGATGGACCGTGAGTGCCTCCTGGATCCGGCTGCATTATGACACCGGTGAGAATACCGACGGTTGGCTGGCCTACCTCATGTGGGAGCCCAAGGAACGGTGGATGGTGCGCATGGGTGCAGGTCAGTCCGTGGAGTCTCTCACGAATCAAACCATCCAGCAGGCCCAGAGTCTGGAGTCGTATACGATCTTTTTTGGCATCGTGGTGCCAATCTCGGAGACCTGGCACGTCCGTGTCGACGCCGAGCGCGAAGATGTGAAGGACTCTGTGGTGCGCTACGGCATGGCGGTCAGCATGGGCTGTCTCTTTTGAAACACAACCTGACCTGAAGTGAAGTGAAATGACGCAAACTCTGATAGAGCCAGCACTGGTCATCCTCACCATCATTGCCCTGACCTTTGCAAGCGTGGCAGTGTTGCTGTGGTGCAGCCTGCTGCTCTATCGCATGAGGGAAAATCGCCGGAGCAAGCGGCGCGATCAGATCGCAGATCGCTGGCTGACCCTGCTGCTGCCTGCGCTGGAGGGGGGAGAGAGTCTGGCCTCGCTGCCGCGACTGCGCGGACGCCTGGAGACGGAGGCCGTGCTGGGCTTGCTGCGTGATCTCGCGGAGCGATTCCGCGGCCAGTACCGGGATAACTTGCATGAGGTGCTCAAGCACATCGGTGCGGAGACGTATGGCTTCCGATTGCTGAAGCGCACCTCTGAAACTTCACGCATGAGAGGCTGTGCCCTGCTGGCATGGATGGCACCCAGCGCGCAGGTGGATGAGAAGCTGGCCGTGCTCCTGCGTGACCCGCGCCCCAGCGTCCGGCTCGAGGCCGCGCATGCGCTGACGGCTCGCAGCACGCCCGGCATTTCGCTGCAGACCATCATGACCTCGCTGCGTGGTACGGAAGCCATGCGGTCGGAACGCACCCGGGACATCATTCGCCTCATGGCTCCGGGCCAGAGTCCTACGCTGAGCTGGCTCCTGCAGAGCGCCACGGATGCGCGTGAAAAAACCCTGCTGCTGGACGGCCTCGCCGTGGCGGGTGACTTCATGTATGCCACGCAGGTGGCGACCTATCTCGCGGATCCTTCTGCCAAGGTGCGTGCAACTGCGGTGGATGCCCTGGAGCGGCTGGCCGATCCCCAGCACATAGAAGCCGTCGCTGTCCTCGCCCGGGATCCGGATGCGAATGTGCGGCTCGCCGTGGCGCGCTATGCCCGCTCCATGCGTGGAGACAATACCGCCACCACCGTGCTGGAGTACCTGGCCATGGACCGCCATTTCGAAGTGCGCCGCACGGCAGTACACGCGCTGGCGACATGGGGCGGCCGCTCTTGGGATCATCTGGTGTCCATGGCGCCACAGGATCCGCTGCTGGAGTCCATCATTCGTGAAGCCACCCAGTCCAACCCGCCGGAAACTGCGACAACCACACTCCTCCACGCCTGATGAATGTCGAGTGGCTGGATGACGTGTGGTTTCACCGGGCCGTCTGGATCACGGCAGGAGTGATCCTGGTGCTGCAGGTCGCGCAGAACAGCATCTACCTCGTGCAGCTGATGAAGGCCCTGCCGGAGTTTCTTCGCGCGCGCAGCCGTGCCTCGCGCCTGCGGGAGTGGTGGCTGCTCACGTCAGAGGCCACACCTCCCATGACGTTACTGGTGCCGGCGTACAATGAAGAAGCCACCATTGTGGAAAGCTTGCGCTCCACGCTGACGCTGCGCTATCCAGAATACGAAATCATCGTGGTGAATGATGGCTCGAAGGACAAGACCCTCGAGAGACTCATTGAGGCATTCGCCTTGCACCCGGTGCATCGCGCGCTCCCGGGCCGCACTGCCTATCAGCCCGTCCGCGGCATCTATGCCTGTGCCGCTCTTCCGAACCTGCTCGTGGTCGACAAACAAAATGGCGGCAAGGCGGATGCGCTCAATGCGGCGATTGATCTCGCGTCACATCCTTATGTGTGTGCGGTGGATGCGGATTCCCTGCTGGACTCAGATGCGCTTCTGCGTGCGGTGCGGCCGTTTGTGGATGCACCCGACACGACTCTCGCGGTCGGCGGTACCATTCGCGTGGTGAATGGCTGCCAGGTGCGTGCTGGCCAGGTATTGGAAGTGCGGCCGCCCAAGCACTGGCTTGAGCTCTTCCAGGCCGTGGAATATCTCCGCGCCTTCCTGCTCGCGCGCATGGCGTGGACGCGGAATCAATCGGTGACCATCATCTCCGGTGCGTTCGGCATTTTCCGTCGTGATGTGCTGCTGGAACTCGGCGGCTATGCGCACGGCACGGTGGGTGAAGACATGGAGCTCGTGGTGCGCCTGCATCGCTGGGCTGGAGATAACGGAGTGCCTTCCGAGGTGTGGCATGTGCCGGATCCCGTATGTTGGACAGAAGTACCTGACTCGATCAGGGTGCTTTCACGTCAGCGCACTCGCTGGCAGCGCGGCCTGTGCGAGACACTCTGGAGACACCGCGGCATGCTCGGGAGGCCACGCTATGGATCCGCGGGCATGTATGCGCTTCCTTCGTTTCTTATCTTTGATGTCATCAGTCCGCTGCTGGAGCTGCTCGGGTTGGTGATGGTGCCGCTCTGCGCGCTGGCAGGGATTCTCAGTTGGCAGTTCTTCGTGGCCTACTGCGCCGTGGTGTTTGGTTTTGGTCTGTGCCTCAGTTTGGGCGCGATGATCCTCTCGGAGTTCTCACTGCAGCATCATCGCCGCGTCAGGGATCTTCTCTGGATGGGTATCGGTGCCGTGGTGGAGAACTTTGGTTATCGCCAGCTCAACAGCTGGTGGCGAGTGATGGGCATCTGGCAGTACCTTCGCGGGAAACAAGGCTGGGGCGCGATGACCCGCAAGGGGTTCACGAAGGCGCCGTCGTCGTAGAATAATGTATTCGCATCAGGTCGCTTCCCGGACAATCGTACGATACGCGAGAAGAGAAAACTGAGCGTCTTGTCGTGGGACAAGTATTTGCGTTATCCATTCACGGACTGCTTTAGACATCGGGTGGTCTGAAAGACCACAGGAGCCCAGCCCAGGGTTAGGGAGCCTCAGCGACCGACACCCTGGGTTGCCACCAAAAAAATATCCGACCCTGAAGGGGTCGAGGAGCGCGACGAATGGTCTGCAAGACCATAGGGCCTATTTGACGACTCCGCGACTCTTTCAGAGTCGAATACATCCTGATACACCACCCAGGGTGTCGGTCGCCAAGGCTCCCTAACCCTGGGCTGGGCTCCTGCGCCCTTTCAGGGCGCCAATGCATCAATCGGTGAGTGGCCTCCGCGAGCGGGTATGCGCAGATCGCAGAGACGCCATATAGGCACAACGCTGGTGTGGGATGTTTTGTAATGCACGCAAATACTCTCACGGATTCTCCTTCTTCCTCTCCCCGAGATACCGCAGCAGCTCCTCCTTCGGCTCATGCAACAGCAAACGCGGCACGAGCTTGGGTGGCAGGTCGAGACGTTGGGAGATCTCGCGCATGGCTTGAAGCCACGCTGCGACATGGGAAGGATCCTGACCCTGCAGACTGGTGGCCGCACCAGACACCGTGCCTTGTCTCGCCAGGGCAAAGGTGGTGGCGCCGGTGCCGGCTCCGGGCTCCACTTCGCCGTCGAAGAGCACGGCCACGGTGCCATGACCGGGCCATGACTTCATCCAGAGCGTGCCCCGCTCCGCTTTGCGGTAGGTGGCGCTCTGCAAATCCGGCACCGGGCCGCACTCGACTGCGAGGGCCACGGGGCATTGGTGTTGCAGGCTCCACTCCAACCAGGAGGTGGCCCACGCGGCGGCATCGCCGGCGTCGCTGCGGTAGTTCATCACCACGATGCGTGCGGCGCGTGGCGCCAGTCCCTTGAGAAGTTTTTGCGCGGCGGGCTGGGCAATCAACCAGAAGGGAACCACGGGCTCCACCTTGAGGGGCGCCTTGCCCGGCGTGATCGCTTCATACATCTGCAGCCAGTGCTGGTGCCACAGCTCCGGCTCCAGGCGGAAGCCGGGGAGCAGGTAAGGCTCCACGTCGTACTGGATGCCATCGAGGTACTTGCCATGCAGCGCGGAGAGTTGCTGGTGCCGTGTTACAACGTTCGGCTTCTCCTGCGGCAGGATCATGTGGGGATCACCCTCCACGGCCACAACACGGAAACCCGCTTTGCGCAGATCGGCCAGGGCAGGCAGGGGACCATCTGCTCCGTCCTTTAACTCCCTCGGCAACGCGAGTTGCAGCACCCGGACACCAGCCTGCTTCCACAAAGGTTCAAGCCTGCGCCATTCATCCGGTTTGGTGGACCAGTTCCACACGCCGAGTTCGGATTCCTTTGCGACCTGCGCGCCTCCGACTTCCGCTCCCTGCTGGAAGGAGATGGAAGATACCTCCAGCTCCGCCGCATGATCATCTGGTGCCAGCAGCACCACACGCAACTGCTTTGCTTCCGCGAGTGGCTTGGGCAGCTTCAGGGAATAGGTGGTCGCCGAGTCTTTGAGATCCAGTGTTTCGAGGATGGTCGCGTCACCAAACCCCCGGCCGTTGTCGAAGGCGAGGCCCGTCCGGATTTTTCCGGACCCGCGCGCCACGACTTGGAGTACCCACGGTTCCTTGCCTCCCAGCAGAGGCAGCCGCCAGGAGCGCGCGGCGTACAGGCCTGCGGGTTTCGCACCCGGCTTCATGGTCCATGAGGGTGTATCAGGAGCGGTGTTTTTCTCCTGCACCCGCTCCTCCACACCAAAGGTGGTCCACTCCAGATTGCGCACCAGATTCACCCCGGGCGGCGCCGGGAGCAGGGGAGCCTGCTGTCGCAGCGGAGAGCACTCCTCGACCGTCGGAGGATTCGTCTGGAGATTGCCGATGAGTTGCACACCGCCGTCCGTCTGCTTGGCGAGTTCCGGCGGCAGGATGGCGGCCCAGCGCACCGTTCCTGCCGGAAGGGTGAGGGACGGCCCAGGCTTTGCCCCCGGTGTTTGTTCCGCGCCCTGCAGTTTCAGCACGCTCCAGGTCCCGTCCGGATTGAGCATCTGCTGCCAGCGAGGCGTTCCCGCTGCGGGCGACTGTCCTGCTGGAAGCTTCTCAAGCGCGAGCATGGGGGGACTCTCACCAGAAGCGGGACACAGACACCCGCACATGAACATGCCAACAACGCCTGCCATCGCAGGGAGGATAGGTCGACGGGAAGTGATTTGGGCCGGACACGCTTGCATGCGGGATCAACTGGGGGAAATGCATGTGTCGGGAATCTCGTAGCCGCGCGCGCGCAGTTCCGCGCGCAGTTCTTCCACGGTATTGCGTATGACGGCCATCGATTCCGAGCGGGCCTCCGGTGTCTTCGCCTCAAATTCGGCGATGTTCCAGAGATGGGCGGCGCGGGCGAATCCCATGGTGCCACAGAAGCCCCGGGCGCGGTGGGTGGCCTGCAGCCAGGCGGCGTCATTGCCGGAGTGAAGAGCCTGCGACATGGCCGCGAGCGCTTCTTCACACTGGGTCATGGAGAGAAGGAGAAGGTCCTGATCGATTTCGGTCTCGCCGGTCAGGCATTGCAGAAACTGATCTTCGTCGACCACGGCAGGTTGAGTTGCAGACATCGGATCTGAAGGGTTGAGTTTTGGGGGAAGGGACGAGGCCAACCGCCTTAAGGAGTGGATGCTTCGGGCTGGGTCGCCACCTTGGGCCTTTCTTCGAAAGTCTTGCGAAGCGCCTCGGCGATTTCCTGGCTTCGCACGGGCTTGCTGAGATAGCTGTCCATGCCGGCGGCCAGGCAATCATCCTTGTCGCCTGCCACCGCATTGGCTGTCAGCGCGATGATGCGGGGCCGGCTGGCGCGATCGTAAAGCCGGCAGATTTCACGCGAGGCCTGGAGTCCATCCATCTCCGGCATCTGCACATCCATGAGGATGAGATCATACTTTTTGCGCTGCAGCGCCGTGAGCACTTCGAGACCATTGGCCACAATCTCCGGCCGGTAGCCGAGCCTCTCGAGGACCAGGGAGATGACCCGTTGATTTACCGGGTTGTCTTCAGCCACGAGAATCTTGAGCGGATAGTCGAGCGCCCATTGCGGATTGGAGGCGGGAGCAGCCTTGCGTCGTGGCGTGTTCTTGTCACTCCCCAGCAGGCGCAGGAGGCTCTCGTACAGGGCCTGGGTCTTCAGTGGCTTGGAGATGACCGTGCTGACACCGGGCCTGCTGTCGGAGGCACTGGAGTCCCCCAGAGAGGTGAGTACCAGCACGGGCATTTGCTGCAGCGGCACATGCGCGTTGATCTTTTCCGCGAGTTCAAAGCCGTTCATGCCCGGCATGTGGCCGTCCAGGATCGCAATGTCGAAGGGATCGCCTCGTTCGATCCATGACAGGGCCTCTGCGGGAGCAGCCGTGCTGCGCGGCACCATGCCCCAGGCCTTGCTCTGGGCTTCCAGGATCCAGCGGTTGGTTTCATTGTCATCCACCACCAGCACGCGCATGCCCTGGAGTTCGCGATCATGACCACGCTGATACACTTGAGCCGGCGCGAAGTCCGTGGGCTGCAGCGGAATCTCAAATTGGAAGTCGGCTCCTTTTCCGGGTTCGGATTCCACCCACACCCTTCCTTCCATCATGGAGATGAGACGGTGGCAGATGGCCAGGCCCAGCCCCGTGCCGCCGTACTTGCGACTGGTGGAGGAGTCCACCTGGCTGAAGGACTGGAAGAGGCGGTGCTGGTGCTCCGGAGAAATGCCGATGCCGGTGTCGCGCACGGAGAGGTGCAGCTTGTCCGGGACATCTGGCGCGCTCTTGCGGCAGATGCGCACGAAGACTTCCCCCCGCTCGGTGAACTTCACAGCGTTGGAGATGAAGTTTACCAGGATCTGGCGAAGCCGGGTAGGATCGCCCAGCAGGAAGGCAGGCACGGTGGGCTCGATCCAGTAGAGGAGATCCAGCTTCTTCCGCGATGCCTGGCCGGACACCAGATCGAAGGACGACTCCACGCATTCGCGAAGATCAAACGGGATGACCTCCATCTGCAACTGCCCGGCCTCGATCTTGGAGAAGTCGAGAATGTCATTGATGATTCCCAGCAGCGCATCGCCACTCACGCGGATGGTATTCACATACTCGCGCTGCCGCTCATCCATGCTGAGGTCATGCAACAGCTCTGACATCCCGATGATGGCGTTCAGAGGCGTGCGGATCTCGTGGCTCATGTTCGCCAGGAATTCGGCCTTCGTCCTGGCGTGGGCCTGGGCCTGCGCGGTGGCCACTTCCAGCTCCCAGTTGCGGCGGGTCAGCAGTTCCGCCGCCTGGTGACGCTCATCCACATCCTGCACGACTCCGCGCAGGGAGACGATGTTGCCCAGGGGATCACGGACCGGCTCACCGCGAATGTGGATCCAGCGCTGGCGGCCCCTTCCGGTCGTGATGCGTGCTTCGAAATCGAAGACTTCTCCCTCTACCATCGCTTGTTGGATGGCGCGTTCGACAATGGGCCTTTCAGCTGGGGCAAAGAGTGTGAGGGCCTCTTCTGCTTTGATCGGTGTGCCCGGCTCAAATTCATAAATGGCATAAGCGGTGTCCGACCACTTCAAGCCACCACCATCCAGGAGGAATTCCCAATGTCCCAGCTTCGCGATGCGTCCCGCGGCATCCAGAAGCGCGCGTGCCGTTTGCTCAGCCCGGACGGTCTTGCGCAGGCGTTCCTCCATGCGCTTGCGTTCCGTGATGTCGACTGCCGTGCCCAGGGATCCGATGGCATGGCCCACAGCGTCCCGTATCAGGGTCACGGTGAGTTCCACCGTCTTGTGTGTGCCGTCCTTGCATACATAGGTCCACTCCCGGCGCTCGACACCATCCCTTCTGGGCAGCGCGACGAACACCTCGAAACCCTGCACCTCGCGCGCGAGGGTCCGGGTGAGCTCCTCTCCGCGTGCCTTCACCTCATCTGCAGAGTGAAAAATGGCGGGTGTATGTTGTCCTACCATCTCCTCCGCCTGATAGCCAAGCAGCTCTTCAGCGCCCCTGTTGAAAAAGGTGATGGTGCCGGTGGCGTCCACGCCTATCACTGCAACCCCGGTGGCGGAGTCCAGCACTGCCTGCAGTTTTGCCTCACTTTCGCGGAGCCGCTTCTGCACCTCCAGTCGTTCCTGCATTTCCGTACGCAGGCTTGTGTTCGCCTGGTAGGTGGCCCTGGCGTGGCTGCGCATCATCCTCAGGGCTACTGCCGAAAGAGCCAGCAGCGCGGTGAAGCCAAGCCCGGTGACCAGGATGAGATTGGGCAGGCGGCTCTGCTTGCTGACAATGTCGTTGCGCGGCTCCAGGGAGACATCCCAGCGCCGGGTCAGTGTTTCAAACGTGGCCCGTGCCTCTGGATTCTCTACTTCGGGCATGCCGGGCACGCTGCTGAAGATGGGGTTTCCATCTTCCGCCACAGACACGAGGTAGCCCTCAGCATGCGATTGCACGAGCATCTCTGTGAGAAGCCGTTTCACGTCGATCGCGACGAGGATGTAGCCGTCGAACTTGCCTCCTGGAAACAATGGCCGGCAGACCAGCATGCAGGGGCGTCCGTCCGAGATGGGCACGACGGGTGACAGCGCTCGTGAGGAGGACTCACGGGCCAGCGTGGTCATTTCCTGGATGGCCTGCCGGGTGCCTTCCGGCACCCCAACGGTGATGGAATGCTGCCTGTCTGGCGTGATCCAGCGACTCTGTCCATCCGCGTCCACACGCTCAATGGAGTCGAAGACCTTTTCATCGCGGAGGTACGCCATGGCATCCTGCTCCCATTCATTTTGGGGCGTTCCCTCACGGACTTCCCAACGCTGGGCCATGCGGTCGATGGCCCGTAGCCGGGAGCCCAACTGCTCACGCACTGAGCTTACGAGGTTCCTGGCCATCATGTCGGCCTCCGCTACCTGGGAGTTGCGCTGATCCGCCAGCAGAGCCTGCCAGAGCAGGATGGTGGCGACGGTACCTGCCACCGCGAAGGGCACGGGGAACCACGGATGATCCTGCGGCGTCTTCCCTCTGAAATCACGCAGTGTCGCGGCCAGCAGGCCGACGGAGAGGATCACGACACCCACCGCGCTGTGAAGTGCCATGCCGGTGAACTGACCCCAGGCATACGTCCCCGTGAGTCCGATGGCATATCCCACCAGAGCCACGAGACTCAGTGACAGGGTGCAGGCGCCCGCCACCCACCCCACCGGGCAGTGGAGGAGACGAAGCCGGGGCGAGGCCAGCACCGCCAGCGCGGTGCCACACAGGGCAAAACACAGCGCGGAAGGCGGGGAAGGCCGGAGGTTGCTCACATGATCCGCGGTGTGAGGCAGCCGGTTGGCAAGCAGTTCAAAACCGAAATCGTGGCCCAGGAAATACTCCAGGCACAGGAGCCAGCCGATGATCCCGGTAAGCAGGCCAAGCACGGCCGAGACTCTTTGCCGTTCAAGACCCCGCGCCAGCAGGGCCACGCCCACCAGGACAAAGCACACGGCAGTGAGAAACTGCATTACGGCGAAATTCCCACGAATCTGGATGATGACCTGTTGCTGGAAGAACCAGCCCGTCATCACGATCAGGCCGAGCAGCGCCACCATGCCCCCGCAAGCAACGACGAGCAGGCGTGCCCGGTGATGCTGATCCGCAGTCGGGAATAGTCGGTCGGCCTCGGCCATGATCTGATAATTACCATAATCGCGTGCCATGTTGAAATCGAGTGCTGTTTCGCCTCTTTGAATATTTCGCCCTATTCAAATAAATGAAACGGGCCTCCCTCGTGGTGAGGGAGGCCCTTTGGGTTTTCAGATCTGCTCTACCAAGCAGGAGAAATTCAGATTCAGATGCCCAGCGAACGCAGCAGGCTGGAAGTCACCGAACCGGTGACGGGCAGGCCGCGCTCGCGCTGATAGCGCGCGATGGCATTGCGGCTGCCGGGGCCGAGGCTGCCGTCGATGGGGCCATTGTAATAACCACGGCGGGCCAGGGCGCGCTGCACCTTCATGTCGGTGGAGTCCACCTGCCAATCACGTGGGTAGTACTGGCGTGGCACGGCCTCACGGCTGCGGTAGTACACGACACCGGGAGTCTGGTAGTAGTACGGCGCATTGGCAGGACCGTAGTAGTAGCCCTGGCCAGCATAGCCGCTGCCAAAGGTGATCACAAAGCTCGAGCGGGGAGCAGCGGTGTAGCGACGGTAGCGGTCATCCCGATCACGGTCGCCATGATGATGGTGGTCATCGTGATCATGATCATGATCGTGGCGATCGCGGTCGAACTTATCCTCGATCTTCTTCTGCTTCTTCTTCAGAAAGTCGAACGGGTCAGCCTTCGATGTCGCCGGCAGTGCCAGGCAGGCGACGCCTACCATGGTGGCAGTAGTCAAAAAGCGGCTGAGGTTTGATGAGGTGATTTTCATAACGGGGGGTTGATTTGATTCGGGTTGCCTAACGAATCGCTTTGACGGGGCGACCCGGTTGCGTCTTCAAACCCCATGCGACTTTTTGCAATGAGTGTGGCGGCGCTCAAAAACACACAGCCCTCCTTCCCGGTGGGAAGGAGGGCTGCATATTTTACTGCATCACACCATATCATGGTGCAAATGTGGATGCTTGCTGGTGCATCAGCCTAGATTCGTAGCGCGCGCAGGAGGCCCGGGGTCACCGTTCCGGTCACCTGCAGGCCATTGTCCCGCTGGTAGCGTGAGATGGCGCGGCGGCTGCTGGAGCCCAGGCTGCCATCGGCGGGGCCGTCATAGTAGCCACGACGGGAAAGCGCACGCTGCACCGCGGCGTCTGTGGAATCTCGATAGCGATCATCGGAGTTCCGACGGTCACGAGAATGATCGCGGTCAAAATCACGATCACGATCGCGATCATTCTTGCGATCGTACTCCTTGTTCAACTCGCGGCGCGCCTGCTCCTTCAGAATGTCACCGATGTTCGGTTCCGCGGACGCAGTAAACGGCGCTGCGAGACAGGTGGCACTCAATCCAGCAGCGATGCACCATCGGTTCAGTTTGGAGAATGGATTTTTCATGGTGGTTTGGGGTTTGTGGTTAACCCAAAGGGATCGGGCTCCCACACCGCCATGGTTGTGCTTGCAGACTGCCCTGATTTGTTCAGATCGAAAGCAGAAGCTGCTCACGCATCGGTGGTACCAAAGTAGAAACCCCGATGCCGATAAGCCGCAGTGGCTTGGTCACCAACTGATGTCGCGCCAGCAGATGGCATGCGAGCCGATAGATGTCCGCGGTATTTGCAATGGGATCGGTCAGACGCACCTGCCGCGTGAGCGTGGAGAAGTCGCTGTAGCGCACCTTCACCTGCACGGTCAGTGCGGCGAGCGCGTGCTTTTCCAGTGTCTCAGCCACGTCTGCAGCAAGTTCCTTCAGTGCAGCACGCAAGGTGGGACGATCGTCCGTATCATCGAGGAAGGTGTTCTCTGCGCTGATGCTCTTGCGATCCTCGCTGAGATCCACGGGGCGATCATCGATGCCCATGGCACGGTGTTTCAAGGTCTCCGCCCATGATCCTACCATCGGGGAGAGATCCATCTCCGTGTCCTGGATATCGCCAATGGTGTGCAGACCGCGATCCGTCAGGCTTTGTGCTGTGACGGGGCCTACGCCATGGATGGAACGCACGGAGAGTGGCCGCAGGAAGGCCACCTTGTCCTTCTCCCGGATCAGCGTGAGACCGTTTGGTTTCTGGAAATCGCTGCCGAGCTTCGCAAGAAATTTGTTCGAGGCGATGCCGACACTGGCGCTGAGATGGCGCTCCTCCTGGATGCGGCGCTTGATCTCGCGTGCCACCGGCACTGCGGCTTCCAGTGCGGTGTCGGTGTCTGTACCTTCGGGGAGCTCGGCTACTTCCAGGTAGGCCTCGTCCACGGAGACGCGTTCCACCTTGGGTGTCACCGCGCGGAGGATTTTCATGATCTCCTGGGACTCGGCCCGATAAACCTCCATGCGTGGCCGTACGAAGATGCCGTGCGGGCAGAGCCGGCCGGCGGTCCGCGAAGGCATGGCGGAGCGCACCTTGAACTGGCGTGCCTCATAGCTTGCTGCGCACACCACGCCACGTCGATCCGGCGGCGAGCCCACGATCACCGGCTTGCCCAGGTACTCCGGATGATCCCGCTGCTCGATCGACGCGAAGAAGGCGTCCATATCGACATGGAAAATGACACGCGGCATGGGAGTGGGGGAGTTGCGGGTGTTCTCCAGAACAGTAACGAGAGACCATCTGCGACTGCAAGCGCGAATCGGTGGAATCAAGAGGGGGACAAAGCCCGGCGGCTCATGTGGAATCGCGGCGCGTATCTCCGTGAAAGGATGGAGTCGCCCGGCTCACGTGTGTGCATGAGCTTCATGAATATCTGTACTGCTCACGCGCCTTGCTTTCGCGAGTGCATAACGCATGTTGACCACCCAACCTTGGCTCTCCCAACCCAACTGAACACGCCATGAATCCAAAATTTTCCGCCTACGCCAATCCCGATGTGCTCGTGGATACGGAATGGCTCGCCGCCCATTTGAATGACCCGGACATCCGCATCGTGGAGAGCAATGAAGACGTGCTGCTCTATGACACCGGCCACATTCCGGGAGCCGTGCACATCGACTGGCGCCGTGACCTGAATGATCAGGTCGTGCGCGACTATGTGGACACGGAGCACTTCGCCCAGCTCTGCCGCCGCAACGGCATCACGCCGGACACCACCGTGGTCTTTTACGGTGACAAGTCGAACTGGTGGTCCTGCTATGCGCTGTGGGTCTTCACCCTCTTCGGTCACAAGAAGATGAAGCTCGTCGATGGCGGTCGCGCCAAGTGGGAGGCGGAAGGTCGTCCCCTCACGCGTGAAGTGCCGAAGTTCGCGGAGACCCAGTATCCCGTGCCTGCCGAGCGCAACGACGCCGCCCATCGTGCCTACTTCCAGCAGACGCTGGAGCACATGAAGGCGAAGAAGCCGCTCGTGGACGTGCGCAGCCCGAAGGAATTCAGCGGGGAAGTCACCCACATGCCGGAGTATCCGCAGGAAGGCGTGCTGCGTGGCGGTCACATCCCCACGGCCAAGAGCTGCCCCTGGGCCCGCGCCGCCGCACCGGATGCCACCTTCAAGACCCGCGAGGAACTCGAAGGCATCTACAGTGGCGAGCTCGGCCTCAAGCACGAGGACGACATCATCGCCTACTGCCGCATCGGCGAGCGCAGCAGCCACACCTGGTTTGTGCTCAAGTACCTTCTGGGCTTCCCCCTCGTGCGCAACTATGACGGCTCCTGGACCGAATGGGGCAACATGGTGCGCAGTCCGATTGAGAAGGGGGCGTGAAGAGTGATGGGTCAGGGGTTATTGGTTGGGAGTTATGGGGCAGCACTTTGACCGGTGCTTTCCCCCTTGATTCCAGACGTATTCACTCATAACCCCTCACTTCTAATTCTTAACTTAGTCTCATGTATCCCGAGCCGCTCCACGACCTTATCGATCTCTTCGAACACCTTCCTGAACAGGAGCGGCGGGAGAACCTGATCGTGATGTCCGATGGCGCCGCGAAGTGCGGGCCCAAGGAGGGGGAGAGTTTTGATCTCGAAGACGTGCGCAAGGACGAAGAGTGCACGGATACCGTCGGCATCTTCCTGCGCGTGGATGAAGGTGACCGCGCGCACTTCGCCGTGAGCCTCGGGCCCAAGGTGCAGACACTGACGAAAGCCATGACCAGCATCCTGTGTCGTGGCTTGAATGGCGCGAAGCTGCAGGATGTGCTCGAAGTGCCGGCGGATTTCGTGCCGCGCATCATCGGCGCCGAGCTGGTGCGCCTGCGCAGCCAGACCGTCTATTATGTACTGAGCCGCATGAAGACGGCGGTGAAGATGTTCATGGATCGCCGGCGTGCGGCGGCGGCTGAGGCGGCATAGGAAACGGGACGAGGGCTGCACCCATTGAGGCTCACGGTTGCGCCCGCGACACATCCTTGTCCGTGAGGACAAATGGTCCATCCGACCCAATCCGTACGCGCAGGGACCCTTTGTCCATGTTCTTCCGATAGGCTGGTATCATCTTGCGCAGCAGATGAGCTGGCATGGGATCCCAGGCATATAGAAAGTACTGTGGGCTGCTCGCATCAGAATCAGCCAGGGAGAATTCAGTATCAATCGTCTTGCGAAAGCCCGGCTGGAGGACCTTTCCTTCCCAGAAGTGGTCTTCTACCAGATAACTGAGCTCGTCGAAACGACCTGCGAGGTGGGCACCGTGGAACTCCAGAAAAACCATGCCTAGCACGTCATATGGCGATGTGTTCTCCACTTCGTATTTCACCGCGACCCTATCTGCGCTGACCCGCTTGAACTCCAGTACCCGTATCGTGAGCGGGTCGCGCTGCGTCCATCTTGGCACGACATACCAACCCACAGCTGATATCAGGACCAGAATTGCTATCAGCAGGACGATCTTAATAGGCCGAGGCATGGGACTAGGTTATCGGAAGGACGGCATTTCCCAACAAAAAACGGGAGCATCGCTGCTCCCGTTTTCATGAATGGCATCTGTATCTGTCTGTGTCGTTCGCAATCGAACCTAACTACTCAATCCGCTTCAGCGTCCCCACACGGTAGGGCACGTCCATGAGCTTCAGGTTGTCCGATTCCGCGGCAATGGCGTCGAGATAGATGATCTTGGGGAAGTCTTCGAGCTCGATGGTGTGCAGCAGGTTCTGCGGCTCCTTGAAGGCCTTGTCGAGATCGCTGAGGTCATTGATTTCCTTGCCATTCACCTTGCTCACGATGCTGCCACCGATGCGGCCGTAGCCCTGGGTGCTGCGGGTGGGAAGGGCGCCGGAGAGGAAGATGATCTTCTTCTTGCCCATCTTCTCATACTCATCCGCATGGCTCGCGATGTGCACGAGGCGAAGGGGGCCGCTGGTTTCCCAGTTTTCACCGAAGGATTGGAGGTACGGGATGGAGAGTTCCTGGAACACAAGGCCGCCCATCACGAGGAAGTTTGCGCCGCGGTCGAAGAGGTAGGGCCACACCACATAGTCCTTCGGATTCTTGCGGGTGAGCTTGCCGGAGAGGGTCTGTTCCTTGCCATCACGCAGCACCTTCACGGAGACCTTGTCACCCACGTAGCTGTTGCCACGCACGAGATGGCTCAGGTTCACGGGACCGAAGACGGGATCCTTGTAGTCACCGCGGGCGTCGACCTTGTATCCATTCATCTCCATGAGGATGTCGCCCTTCTTCATGCCCAGGCTCTCCGCGCTGCCGCCCTTGGCGACCTCGCCGATGTACACGCCCTGCTGGTCCTTGGTCATGCCAAGGTATTCGCGGAACTGCTCATCCAGCGTCTGCTGGTACTCGACGCCGAGGCTCGGGAAGCCCTTGTAATCGCCGGAAGCGATGTCCTTCAGGAAGTGTGCGATGATGGGTCCGGGGAGCACCGTCGCGGTCTGGTCGCGCGAGTTGTAGCGCAGCAGCAGGCCGGCGAGTTTGCCGTTCTTGATGACCGGAAGGGTGAAGCTGTTCGACTCGCTGCGGATGATGCCGATCGTCTCGTACACGAGGAAATGGCTCGTATCGAGCACGTAGCGGGAGGTGAGCACCTTGTTGATCTCCAGCGGGGTGATGATGAGGTCACCCACGCGACCAAGCTGCCAGACCTGGAGCTTGTCACCAATGCGACCGCTGGTCTCAATGGCCAGCGGTTTGAGGGCCGAGAAGAATTCCTTCGGATCCGAGGCAGGCTCAAGCACGGCGAGGTTCGCATCGTAGTCCACGGCCTTCACCTTGGCAGTGAGCTTCTGGCCGGTGTCGGCCTGCTCAAGCTCGATGTAGGTCGCGTCCGCCACGATCTGCGCGGTGACGAGGATCTGATTCTTCTCCATCAGCACGCCGAGGCCGCGGCGCGTGCCGGGGGAGGTCTTCTGCCACGGCACCCGGAAGTTCCAGGCCTGGTACGTCACGTTCACACGCAGCAGGGAGGTATTCTTGCCCGCCGCTTCGACGATGGGCATGGCCACCACGGCCACGGGCTCCTCGCTGAGGGCGCTCTTTTCACCGCCGCGACCTTGTCCTTGTTGTTGCGGGCGGCTTTGCGCTTGCGCGAGCACCGGTGCGGCCAGCACCAGCAGCGCGGCAAGAGTTACACGAAAGGGATTCATAACCATGGGAAGCAAAAGGGAAATCTTGGGAACAAAAACTCGTACTCGGTGAGTGGAGCAGCTTGGGATGAATGGGTCTGACAGATCAGTCCCCGAGGTAGCTGTCCTTATCCACGCCGTACTTCTGCAGGATGATCGGCTGGGCAGCGTCCGCGAGGTCGCGGCGGAGCACGAGAGGGCGGTTCTTCTCAAGCAGCTTCACCACCACGAACTTGCCGTCGCCTTCCTTGTGCTTCAGCGCTTCGGCCACGTCCTTGAGGTTCTTGATCTTCACGCCGTTGATCTCGTCCACGATGCTGTGCTGGTACCCTTGCAGGTAGCTGTTGACCTCATCGGGCAGGATGGCGGTGAGGACGACGACTTCGGGGCGCTCCTTGAAGAGTTCCTTGGTCACGTAGTTGTCGAACCAGTAGTTTACGAGCGGGTCACGGATGTTATGCGCTTCCATCAGGTTGCGCGTCATCGGCTGGAAGAGCATGCCCGCGTAGAGCACGTAGGTGGGGCGCTGGACATACTGCTCACCCAGCATGAGGTAGGGGAGGTAGCGCTTCAGTTCCAGCTCCACCGTCTGGGGCTTGCCTCCACGGAGGATGTCGATCTTGATCTTGTCGCCGGCGAACTTGCGCTCCACGACTTCATTCATGTCCACCATCTCGCCGTCCAGGCGGATGAGGCCGTTGTTGTAAACGGGGCTGCCGTCGATGGCCATGAGCACATCGCCCACTTTGAGAAGGTCACCTGCGCAGCTGGCGCTGTCGACATTCGCCACCATCACGCCCACGCCGTTGTCTTCCAGGCCGAGCGCCTTGATTTGGGCAGGGTTCTCAATCGGGAAATCCGTGATCGCCAGATCCATGTAGTGGTCGTAGCTTCCGTCTTCAATGTCCTTGAGGAAGCGGTTGATGACCGGCACAGGGATCATGTAGCCCACATTCTGGGCCACGGCGCCGCTGTAGCCCTGGAAGGCCACGCCCACGACCTTGCCGCCTTGCAGGACCGGGCCACCGCTGTTGCCGGGGTTGATCGCCGCATCCACCTGGATGGCCAGATGCTGGTCGATGCCGCTGTGTGAGTAGCTCTGGAAGTCGATGCGGGAGACCACACCGCGTGTCACGCTCACCCGGTCGCCTCCGATGGGATAACCCACCGCGATGACCTCGGTATCGAGTTTCGGCACATCATCCAGCTTGAGCGGCTTCAGGTCGGCGAAGCGCTTCGTATCGAGCGGTTCGAGCATGGCCAGGTCGCAGTCATGGGCGATGTGGACGATCTTCGCCTCGTAGGGTTTCGGGTCATCCGTGGTGCGGATGAAGATCTTGGTGCTGTTGCTCACCACGTGGGCGTTGGTGATGAACTTGTTCTTCCCCACGAGCCAGCCTGTGCCGTTTCCGCTGGTGGGGCGGCCGGCCTGCCAGGGCGTGCGGTAGTCAGGGAGCAGGAATTCTGCCTCGATGCGCACGATGCCCTCGAAAGGGTCGGTCCCGGCCGGGGCATTCTTCGCAACCGCCTGAGTCTCTTCGGTCGTGGCAGCTGGAGGGGCTTGTTCTTGTTTGGTACCTTCGCCCATCAGGGGCAGGTGGAGCGCCGTCAACAGCAACGCCGGCAGGAGCAGGGACTTGGACATAGGCATTTGGAGGAAAGAAGAACGCGCAAAACGGTCGTCTTGCTCAAGGAAGACGCAAGATTTTCCCGGCTCGGGCATGAATAGTGACCATGAGACGTCCTTCCGTTCGGTTGGGCAATCTCAATCTGGGCTGGCATTCCCGAATCCGGCGAGACGAGCCTGATCTTGGTATCTTTACGGGCCGATCCGTTGTCGGGAATTTGATGTTTTTCATCCTCTTATGACTGTCGGCACGGTTTTCCCGGGAGCTGGCATGGCGCCACAGACTGTTCCTTGCCCCCGTCGATGCCTCCCGCTAGCATGCGGCCCATGTCGCGTTTCCTCGCTCTGGCCGTCCTGACGTGCTGCACTCTGTCGCATATCGCCTTGGGAAAGGAGGAGATGATCTGCCGATGTGGGCAGGACCACACTCAGGCGCACACGCGTCTTCTGCCGGCTCCTGTAGGTGAGAAACCGGGCCGCAAGTATGCCCGCGACCGCCATGTGGATGTGCAACATCTCCAGCTCGACGTGACGCCAGATTTCGCGAAGCGCACTGTGCGCGGCACGGCCACGCTGATTTTCCATCCCATCGCCAAGCCGCTGTCGGAGCTGGAGCTGGATGCCGTCGGCCTGGTCGTGGAGAAGGTGGCCGTGCAGGGCGCGACGCTCGCCAGTCACGAGGTTACGGATGACAAGCTGGTCATCCACTTCAAGGATGCCATTGCGCCGGATGTGCAGGCCTCGGTGAATATCACGTATCGCGCGCAGCCGGAGCGCGGTCTGTACTTCCGCACGCCGGAGATGGGTTACAAGCCCGGCGACACGCAAGTGTGGACCCAGGGCGAGGCCGAGCTGCACCGTTTCTGGTTTCCCTGCTATGATTATCCGAACGAGCGCTTCACCAGCGAAGTGATCTGCCACGTGCCGGAGGGCATGAGTGTGATTTCGAATGGCGTGCTGGTGTCCCAAACGAAGGACGCGGGTGGCCTGCAGTCCTGGCACTGGCGGCAGGACAAGCCGCATGTGAACTACCTCGTGGCACTCGCCGCGGGTTACTTCCACAAGCTCGAAGACAAGGTCGGCGAGCTGCCGCTCACGCTCTATGTGCCGCCCTCGGAGAAGGATCAAGCTGCCGGTGCCTTCCGCGACACCAAGAAGATCATCGAGTTCTACCAGGACGAGACCGGCGTGCCCTTCCCTTGGGACAAGTATGCCCAGGTGTATTGCCTCGACTTCGTGGCCGGCGGCATGGAGAACACGAGCTGCACCTTCAACACGGCCAATATGCTCTTCCGCGATGAGACGGAGCAGCTCAATACCCTGCACCGGCTGGATGCGCATGAGACGGCGCACCAGTGGTTCGGCGATCTGGTGACCTGCCGCGACTGGTCGCACCTCTGGCTGAATGAGGGCTTCGCCAGTTATTACACCGTGCTCTATGAAGAGGCGAAATCAGGCCGTGATGCCATGCTCTACTCCCTCTGGCGCGAAGCCCGCCGCGTGATGGAGAAGGAGGACAATCGTCCTACCGTGTGGCGTGACTACAAGGACCCCATGGAGCAGTTCGACCAGCGCGTGTATCCGAAGGGTGCGTGGATCCTGCATATGATCCGCGCGCGCCTCGGCCCGGATCTCTATCGCAAGGCCATCCGCAGGTACCTGGAAAAGCAACGGGGCACCGTGGCGACCACGGATGACCTCATGGATGTGCTCGAAGAGGTGTCCGGCTTGTCCTTTGATCAGTTCGCCGACCAGTGGCTCTACCACGGTGGCGTGCCGGATCTGGATGTCGACTATTCATGGGATGCCGGGACGAAGCAGGCGAAGCTGAATGTGAAGCAGACGCAGAAGGTGACCCCCGAGGTGCTGCTCTTCCATTTCGATCTGCCGGTGCGCTTCTGGGTGAAGGGTGAGGCCAAGCCGCGCGACTTCAGCGTGACCGTGAGCAAGGCCGAGGAGAGCTTCTCCTTCCCGCTGCCTTCCGCCCCGGAACTGGTGCGCGTGGATCCAGACTACACCGTGCTGGCAAAGATGAGCTTCAATCCGCCACCGGACATGCTGAAGCGGCAACTGCAGGGGGATGTCATCGGCCGCATGCTCGCGGTGCAGGCCCTCGGTGGGAAGAAGAACGCGGAGAGCGCCGCACAACTCGCGGAGGTGCTGAACAAGGACGCCTTCCATGGCGTACGCAGTGAGGCGGCGAAGGCGCTCAGGAAGATGAACACGCCTGAAGCGCGTGCGTACCTCGCCAAGAGCCTCGCGCAGCCAGATGCCCGCGTGCGTGTGGAAGTGGTGGAGGCTCTCACTGCATTCCCGCACCCGGAAGCGTGGGAAGCGCTGATGAAGCAGGCCGCGATTGAGAAGAATCCCGAAATCCTCGCGGAGATCATCAAGACCTGGAGCCAGCGCCCCGGCGATGCCGCGATCACCGCGGCACTGATGAAGCATCTGGAATCCGAGACCTACTGGAATCAGGTGGCCATGGCAGCCATCGGCACCTTCCGTGCGCAGGATGACGCCAGCGCGGTGCCGGCCATCCTCGCACGTTTGCAGAAGACGCCACTCGATTTTGGCACCTGGGATCGCGCTGCTGCCATGGAGTCCCTCGGTTTCCTGGCGCGCGATGAGAAAAATCCCCAGCGCACCGCCGTGCTGAACTACCTCACGGAGCACCTCAACGACCCACGTGAATCTTTGCGTGTAGCGGCGGCGAAGTCACTCGGACTGCTGCGTGATCCGCGTGGCCTTGCCTGGCTCGCGCCATTGGCCGCCACGAGCAAGCCCTTCAAGGATCCCGTGCGCGAAGCCGCGGAGAAGTCCATCACCGCGCTTGAAGCCGCGCAGGCCGGTCCGCAGGAGTTGAAGGACGTGTGGAGTAAACTCCAGGAACTGCAGAAGAAGTCCGAGGACCTGCAGCGCCAGCTCGAGAGGATGCCGGCGAAGTAGGAGGAGCGCTGTCATGTCCCTCACCTCCCGTCTCCTCTTCGGCTTTGCCATGATCGCAGGCATCGGCTTCTGGCTGATGATGGATCAGGTGCTGGATCGTGTGGAGCGCCAGTACTTGGAGGCTGCGGAGGAACCCATGGTCGACATGGCGAACGTGATGGCGGAGGTGCTGGCACGCGACATCAACTGGGACCGCAAGATCGACACGGAGCCACTGCGGAAGGCGATGGAGGCAGTGCACATACGCATCTTCGAGGCGAAGATCTATTCGCACACCAAGACCCAGGTGAACATGGACGTGTATGTCACGGATGCGCAGGGCAAGGTGCTGTACGACTCCCTGCATCCGGAACACATCGGTACCATCATTTCGAAACGCGATGTGAATCTCACCCTCACCGGCAGGTATGGCGCACGCTCCACGCGCGATGATGAGCGCGATCCCAACTCCTCCATCATGTATGTGGCCGCGCCGATCTATTCGAAGGGGCTTATCGTGGGAGTGGTGGCCGTGGCAAAGCCCCAGAGGAGTAGCTTCAAGTTCAGGGATGAGACAAAGGCATGGCTCATCCGCACCATCGGCTCCCTGGTGCTGTGCATGGTGCTGGGGTCCTTCCTGCTGGCGCGTTGGACCACACGTCCCATCCGCCGACTCACGGACTATGCGGAGTCCATCACGCGTGGGGAGCGTCCACCCGTGCCGAAGTTGCACGGTGTGGAGATGAAGACCCTGGGCACCGCCTTCGAAAAGATGCGCGACTCCCTCGAAAATCGCGAAAGTGTGGAGCACTATGTGCAAACGCTCACGCATGAGCTGAAGAGCCCGGTGGCCGCGATTCGCGGCGCCGCGGAACTCATGCAGGAGGAAACCATGCCGGGCGCGCAGCGGGTGCGCTTCCTCCGCAACATCCAGGTGGAATCTCTTCGCTTGCAGGATCTGCTGGAGCGACTCCTTTCACTTGCCTCATTGGAGAACAAAAAAGCCCTCGATGAGCCGGCGAAAGTGGATCTCAGCGCCATCGCCCGCGAAGTGTGTGACCACTTCACCGCGCCACTGGCCCAGCGTGGACTCAAGCTCGACTGCTGGGTGCAGGATGGCGTGCAGGTGCGTGGGGATGCCTTCCTGCTGCAGCTCGCCTTCACGAATCTTGCGCAGAACGCTGTCGATTTTTCACCTGAGGGCGGGGTCGTTTCCATCGGGCTTAAGACGGTGGATGATCGCGCATGTTTCGTCGTGGAGGACGAGGGGCCGGGCTTGCCGGACTATGCGAAGGGCCGCGTGTTCGAGCGCTTCTACTCCCTGCCGCGGCCTCACAATGGAAAGAAGAGCAGCGGTCTTGGATTGTGTTTCGTGAAGGAAGCGGCGGCCTTGCATCAGGGAACCGTGGAGCTGGAGAATCGCGATGGTGGCAAGGGCGCGCGGGCAGTGTTCAGCATTCCTGCGTGAGGGTTGTTGGGGTCGTGAATTTCAACACAGAGGAGATGGAAGGGCAGGCGACTCAAGTCGGGGCGCAAGAAGGGATCTGCGATCGACTGTGGATATGTTTCTGCTCTCAATCCGAAGTCGTACCATTCACGCCACAAATCCGTGCTTGCAGTCCCCCTCTGCGCACGCCACTGATTTTTCCGCTCGTCATGATCCGCAAATCCTCCCTTCTCCTCGGTGCGCTCGGCGCATTTCTTCTGGCTTCGTGTGCTTCCAGGCCCCAGGAAAATGCGGGTGCGGACTACCTGGCTGGTCTCGGCAGCGCCGTGCCGCACTCGCCGCAGTCCCTTGGCGTGGCGGAACACACCTCCTACTGGGATGATGACGGCACCAGCGGCCCCGGGTACATCGTGGTGGACCTGCGCCGCCAGGTGGCGGAATTCTACCGTGGCGGCCATGTCATTGGTGTGGGGGCCATTTCTTCGGGTGTGGAAAACCGCGCCACACCCGCCGGCGATTACAAGATCCTGGAGAAGGACATCGACCATGCATCTTCCTCGTACGGCATCATTGAGGACAGCAACGGCAAGACGGTGAATGCCGACGCTACGCCCAAGACGCCCCGCCCTCCCGGCACCCGCTATGTTCCTGCGCCCATGCACTATTTCATGCGCATCACCTGGGATGGCGTAGGCATGCACGAAGGGTTCCTGCCCGGCTATCCCGCCAGCCACGGCTGCATTCGCATGGACCGCAATGTGGTGCCCAAGTTCTATGAGAACTCCTACGTGGGCATGCCCGTGAAGGTGGTGCGATAGGACAGTGGGACGCTAGGTGGCGTGTCTGTCAGTGGGTGCGCTGTCGGTTGGCAGTGCTTTCAGCGAATGGCTGTCGAGGTTGCCGCGTCGTGGGCTGTTTCGGGTTAACCGCAAAGGGGCAGAGAGGCAAAGGACGCAGAGGAAAAAGAACGTACTGGCTGCGAGAGCTTGGTACGTCTCGATGCAGAGGAGGCAGAGACGCACAGCGGACGCCTGCCTGTTGATGTTGCAGTCGTGAGAGATAGACCACCGGAATCAGGCGACTACCGTCGTACCGTCCCACCGCTCACTGTCGCACCGGACTACTCCCGTTCGCCTTCGTCCGCCTCTTCCTCCTTCAGTTCCTCCATGTTCCACTCCTCGTCGAGACAGAGGAAGAACTTGTTGTGCATGTCATTGCTGATGCTTTCCCAGCCCATGTCAGCTCCCTGGTTGGGGTACTTCTTCCGCATCATCGCCTGGTTGAAGTACTCCAGCCATCCAATGTTCGGACGGATGATGTGGCCCTTGAATTTGATGTGATCGCTTTCCAAGCCGCCCTCGTCACGGAAACTGATGACTTCAGCTGCGTCGGGCAACTCGATGGTTCCTTCGATGACGATCCTGATGGTTTTGGCCATGGTGTTGATGTCAAGATGGTGTACTCAAAAACATCGCTCCAGGCGGGGTGAACACGTCTTTGGTTGGAGAAATCTCCCGTGCAAGCACAGACAAAAACGCGCCCGATTTTTCAATAATTCTGACGACTTCGTAAGCTTAGCGCATTTAGGTAAGGGCCGCCATCATTTTGAATAGGGATTTTGTGGGTGTACATGTGGATGTCGCAAAAGTGATAAGGCATCGCCTTGTCCAAGTTGGACTTCGACGCCTGCCAACGCATGAATCGTGCCCTTTTTGCCACTCAGTCCCTTCCGACCTGCTAAAAAGTGCGAGGAGGCGCCGCAGTTCATCCTGCGGGAACGGGGGTGGGGAGGGCGATATTACCCTCGTTTTGCAGCGGGCAACGCTGCCGGGAGGGGGGCTTCCAGCACCTGCTGGCGCACCCATTCGGGCATTTTGGGCTTTTCCCGGGGCTCGGGAGTGGGGGCTGGTGCCTTTTCAGCAGCCCGCTTTTTCCGGACTCCCTGCCAGCGTGCCAGCAGGAGGATGGCTGCCCCGCCCAGGCCGAGTCCGAGGAGCCAGGCGTGGACATTCAGGAACCAGAAGCGAATGGAAATCCCGTGGTCGTGCAGCCAGGTGCGGGCCTCCGGGAACCAGCCCAGCACGGTCGCGGCCCCCGGGATGCGGTCCCAGTTGGTATAATAGAAGCCGCTGTAGTCGTACTCGGGATAGTAGCCCGGCATGATCTGGGCGCGGTAGTAGAGCCAGTCCGCATGGACATCCGCCGCGCAGGCGAGTTTCCCATCCGGGCGGCGGAAGTGCTGGTCAAAGGTGGCGTCCAGCACCACCCAGCGACCGCTGACCTTCGCCTCCAGCACGTGGTGGTAGGCGGTGATGCCATTCTTCACCAGGCCTACCTTGCGGATGGAGAAATTGGCGGTCTGCAGGGCCTTCGCCAGCACGGTCACATAGCTGGCAGAGGCGCCAGCTGGCCGGTTCAGATGGTCCCCGGCGGACCAGAACAGGCCCGGCATAGTCCCTTCCGTATCGCTAAAGAAGACTGCCCGCCCCCGCACCTCCGCAGAGACGGTGTGCAGGATTTCCAGGGCGCGTGTCTCGTCGGAGGGGGTGCCTCCCTGGATCTTCGCGGCCTTCAACTCCGCCACCTGCACGAGCTGGCGGAAGAGCGCGTCGTCCTCCCGCATGCGCTGCCACGAGAGCAGCGCCAGCATGAGCAGCGCGCCGATGGTGGCATCTGCCAAGGAGCGCGAAACGGTGGCGAACTTGGGATGCCGGGAGGGCGAGGGCATGGGCGCAGTTTTTACCTGGCTCGAGCTATTTTACAATGCTTAAATGATTGTTCACCGCGATTTGAAGGGCCGTTTACGGAGGTCCTGAAGCTACAAAAAACGGGCTTCGCGGATTTCACCATGTGCCGGCACGACTGGCAGACTTTGTGCGGTCGGGAAAGTCCACCGTCCGAGGGCAAAGCACACCTTGCCAAGGCTTCCTTTGTCGGTACACTCCGCCCTCTTATACCCGCCCATGTCCGCAAAGAATGCCGCCCCTGTAAAACACGCCGATGCGCCAGTGAACAAAGCGCTGACCCCGGAGCAGAAGATCAAGCTCTACCGGGACATGTGCCGCATTCGCCGCTTCGAGCTGGTGGCGCTGAAGCACTACAACAGCGGCAAGATGGGTGGCTTCCTGCACCTGTACAACGGTCAGGAATCCGTGGCCGTGGGCTGCGTGTCCCTCATGGGGGCGAATGACCACATCATCACCGCCTACCGCGACCATGGTCATGCCCTCGCCGTGGGCATGGGCATGAACGAGTGCATGGCTGAGCTCTTCGGAAAGAAGACCGGCTGCTCCAAGGGCAAGGGTGGCTCGATGCATTTCTTCGCACCGGACAAGAACTACTGGGGTGGCCACGGCATCGTCGCCGGCCAGACCCCGCTGGGTGCCGGCCTCGCCTTCGGCGTGAAGTACAAGGGTCTCAAGGGCTGCAGCCTTTGCTTCCTCGGTGACGGCGCGGTGAACCAGGGCGCCTTCCACGAGAGCCTGAACCTCGCGGCGCTCTTCGACCTTCCTGTGGTCTACATCATTGAGAACAACGGCTACTCCATGGGTACCAGCCAGAAGCGCTCCAGCGCCTACCCCGGCTGCCTCGCCGAGCGCGCCGAGGGCTACGGCATGAAGTGGGAACTGCTCAACGGCGAGGACATCTATGAAGTCCGCGCCCGGGTGAATGAGGCCATGGTCCGTGCCCGTGAGGAGAGCAAGCCCATGCTGCTCGAAGTCCTGACCTACCGCTACTACGGCCACTCCGTCGCGGATGCGATGCACAAGAAGTACCGCACCAAGGAGGAAATCGAGCGCCGCGAGCGCGAGCACGATCCGCTCATCATCTTCCGCACGCACCTCATCAACGAAAAGGTGCTCACCGAGCAGCAGGCCACGGAAATCGACCAGGCTGCCCAGAAGGAAGCGGACGACTCCGGGGAATTCGCCGAGGCGAGCCCGCTGCCGGATCCCTCCGAGATCTTCGACGACATCTACTGGGAAGTGGACAACCAGACCGAAGCTGGCCAGACCGGTCGCCTGTTCTTCAACGACTAGGAGTATCGCGAGACGATCGCCGCCCGCCATCCTTCATGAACTTCGTCCCATCACTGCTGTCGATCGCTCTTGCGTGGAATTGCATGATGGTTTCGTCTGCCCCGGCGCAGACGGGTCCCAAGTCGGTGGAGATTGCGAAGGGCGTACTCTTTTCAGAGATTCCGGCGGGGGACAATCGCCCCAAGATTTGGCTCTACACCCCCAATCCGGTTCCCACCAAGCCGGTGCCGGCGATCTTCATCGCCCCTGCTGGGAGTGGAAGCATTTTCGGCATGCGCCTCGCGGAGGGGGACCAGGCGGAGCACATCCCGTATGCCGCCGCAGGGTATATCGTGGTGGCCTATGAGCTGAGCGGCGCCGTGCCACGGCAGGGCCTGACAGACGCGATGGTAAAGGATGGGTATACGAAGTATTCCGCCGCGAAAGCCGGCATGACCAATCTCGCTGCGGCGCTGGACTACGCGTCCTGGATCAAGTTGATCGATCCTTCGAAGATGATCGTTGCCGGACACAGCTCTGCAGGCGCGGTCTCTCTCGTCGCGGCAGCATTGGAGCCCCGCATCAAGGCGTGCATTGCCTACGCACCCGTGACCAATCTGCCCGCCAAGTTTGGAGCGGCAACCCTCGAACGTTTCGAGTCCCTGCTCCCGGGTGTTACGAAATTCTGCACCGACTATTCGCCACATACGGTGGCGCCAAAAATCAAAGTGCCCACATTCCTGTACGCTGTTGAGGACGACACGCTCGTGCCCTCCAGCGTGGTGAAGGCATTTTCTGGATCGCTCCAAGCGACGAACCCCAACGTCACCTTGAAGATCGGCAAACAGGGAGGGCATTACGATTCCATGATTCAGGAAGGAATCCCGGCCGCCCTGGGGTGGCTCAAATCCCTATCCCTCTGACCATTTTTCTTCCAGGTTCATCTCCTTTCCCATGCGTAAACTCTCCTACCGCCACGCCCTCCGCGAAGCCTTTGATGAAGAACTTGCCCGCGACCCCATGGTCGTGCTCATGGGTGAAGAGGTCGCGCAGTACAACGGCGCCTACAAGGTGACCGAGGGCCTCTGGGCCAAGTGGGGCGACAAGCGTGTCATCGACACCCCCATCAGCGAAGCCGGTTTCATCGGCATGGGTGTGGGCGCTTCCATGCTCGGCGTGCGCCCGGTGATGGAGCTCATGTTCTGGAGCTTCTACACGGTCGCGTGGGACCAGATCATCAACAACGCCGGCATGGTGCGCTACATGAGCGGCGGCCAGATCAACTGTCCCATTGTGGTGCGTGGCCCGGCCAACGGCGGCACGAACGTGGGCGCCACCCACTCGCACACGCCGGAGAACATCATGGCCCAGTTCCCGGGCATGAAGTGCGTGTGCCCCTCCAACGCGTATGACGCGAAGGGCCTGATGAAGGCCGCCATCCGCGACAATGACCCCGTGATGTTCATGGAGAGCACGAAGCTCTACGGTGAAGAATGGGAAGTGCCGGAAAACTCCGAGCTGCCCGAGGGTGAACTTTTCATCCCGCTCGGCGTGGCCGATGTGAAGCGCGAGGGCACGGATGTCTCCCTCATCGCCCATGGCCGCGCGGTGCTCACCTGCCTCAAGGCTGCTGAGATCCTGGCGAACGAACATGGCATCAGCGCCGAAGTGGTCGACCTCCGCACCATTCGTCCGCTGGATGAAGACACCATCTTCGAATCCGTGCGCAAGACCCACCGCGCTGTGTGTGTGGATGAGAACAAGCCCTTCTGCGCCGTGAGCGCCCAGATCGCCGCCAGCATCGGCCTGCACTGCTTCGATGATCTCGATGCTCCGGTGCAGCGTGTCAGCTCCCTCGACGCCCCGGCCTTCTACAGCCCGAAGCTCGAAGAGCTCCAGCTTCCCTATCCCGACGTGATCGTGTCGAAGGTGCTGGGCATTTGCTAGTTTTTGAAAGATTTCCTTTACTAGTTCCGCTATCCAGTGTCGAAAGATTGTGGTGCCGTGTGGCTCTGAGGAGAGCAACTAAGCTCGGCCCATGAGCTATTACTTGTTACAAGTTATACACGGGGAGCGAAAATGGACGTCCAACAAGAAACTAATCTTTTAGTCGAAAAATTTGAGTACGCCTGCAAAGGGCTCTTTGCTGTCACGAGCCGTTCTACAGTGACGTTTGAGCAGGGGGTATATGGTTGCCTCGTGGCAAAACCGACAAAGCGCATGAAGTCCGCTCTGTCGATTGACAGAGAGTTATTTGTTGTTGCATCGACTTTCAATGACCAACAGCAGAGAACAATTAAATTCCTTAGGCAACAGATTGAAAATTCCAAGGGACGGTTCGAACCCACGGTGGCTATTGTCCTTCACAATGATAGCGAGGGAAGTGCAAAGTTAAAGGTATGGGGACGCGACAAAGGGATCGCAATTCTGGCCCTTTACGGAGGCGGAAATCTTCAAAATGCGCAAGTTCTCGAGCGATCTCTATGCTACGAACTATATTCTCACGATCCGTTCGATGTAACGGGCCCGGTATCTGACGATGCAAACTTTTATGGTCGGCGCGACGAAGCCTTAGACTTGGCGCGAAAGCTACAACGGGGAGCAATCCGTTCTTGTTTGGGCGTTAGAAAAGTTGGCAAAACATCTATTATCAATCGGGTGCTTCGCGAGATTCGCCAGAGCTACGAGGCCGCATGCCTGATTGTAGACTGCTCCCGGGACGAAGTCTGGCAACTGACGGCAGCACAACTATTAGATTCAATTGCGTTGACGGCAGAAGAACTACTCACGGCCGACTCACGCTATCAGAACTTGCGCGCTTCTACGGCAACGAATAGCTTAAGTACGGCTATCAAACGGTTAGAGCTAGTTCTTAGCCGGTTTTCGCGACCAGTGGTCTTGGTGTTTGACGAGATTGACTACATTACGCCAGGTAGCTCAACAAACGCGCACTGGAGAACTGAATTTAATCCATTCTGGAGAAACCTCCGCGCGATCTATCAGGAATGCACGCGTCAGGAGAAGACCCTCTCGATTCTCCTAGGTGGCGTATCTGCTCTTTGGTTCACCGTTGAGTCGATTGAAGGATCTGAGAACGCGGCGTTACATTTTGTTCCTGAAGAGTATCTGAGCCCAATGGCTCTGGAAGCGACAATTGCGATGATTCGCAAACTCGGAAGGGTTGCAGGCCTGCAGTTCGAACCTGAAATTGCTGAGCATATTGCACGTTCCACCGCAAATATGCCTTACTGGGCGCGAAAATGTTGCTCATATATTCATCGACATCTTCCGATTAACGAACGCCCCCGACCGATCTCGATTCAGCATGCGTCGTCGCTCGTTGCTTCGTTTGTTCAGGAAGAAGGATCCGCAATTGCGGAGGTTGCTATGCGCCATCTGTTTAGAGTCCACCCGACCTTGGAAGATGCCGCGGCAAAATGTCACAAAGGAGAGTCATCTGTTGTGCAGGAAAATCTAAAGCGTTCCCTCAGGAGATATGGGATCCTTACACAAGGCAACGCATTGTCTGGCCAAATGATATCAGCTGCCTTTGAAGCATTGGCTGTCCCCGCCCAGGTACCCACAGAAGCGGACCCGAAAACGCCTCTGGCCTTACCGAGGTATGATGAGTGGGCGGAGGAATTGGCGGCAATCGGAAAACGCAGGAATATACTCGAACGAAGACTGAGAGAATTGACGATCAATTTTCTCCGTTTTGATTCGATGCAGGGCGGAAAGTTAGCAACATTTAGAGAACGCGTCATCGCGATCTTGCCGGAAAAGCAGCGGGAGTCTTTGAAGCACGTCTCTGCCGACGATGCTATTGCTAAGTTTAACTGGACAGATCTCGTTAAGCTTATTGTGAAGGAGTGGGCACTGTTCGCTCAGCTTCTGGGTGATAAGGGGGAATTTGAGCAGAATTGCCAAATCATAAATGATAGGTTTGATGCCCACGCCAAGGCAGCGGACTCCGCTGACTTTGCTCTCTACAGACGAGCATTGGGAAGGGTTGAAGAACGCATAGCAAAAATTCAATAGGCGTGGGATTGCTCCTTACGGTACGCGGAACACTTTCCCGTTGGAGGGATCCTTTGCGAGTGCTCCCGGCTTCATGCCGGTGACATCCAGTTTGTTGTGCGGCGGGAAGGGACTGCGGACAAAGTCCGGTGAATCCGTCTTGGTACCGGTGGGCGCGCTGCTGCCATTGGCATTGGCAGAGTCAGGTGCGTTTTCGTTCATGGATGTTGATTTGGTGGTGGAAGCACCTGATTCCTTCGCCGCGCTGGTACCGATGGTTACAGCGTCAGCGCCGGGCGGGGACTTAGGGGGCTGAAGTCCGCCCGGAGGTTCGGAGGGCTTCACTGTAGTCCTGTCCGTGGGCGCCTCGGAACCCGCTACGGAAGCAGCTCGAGTGGGTGGTGTGGCGGCAGCGTCCGCTGGTTCTGGTGGCGTGATGGGTGCGGCCTCATTCGGGGCGGCGATGGTCACCTTGTCCAGGTTCACGGGAGGAGTGGATTTGGTCGCAAGCTCCTGCTTCACGTTGGCTACTTCACCTTTCAGACGCGCCAGTTCCTCCTTGGTTTCTGACAGCACGCGCTGTTGCTCCACCACGGCGGTACTTGGCCTTGGCGGGATGGATTCCACGGTGGCTGTCGTACTGCGTGTTTGGACCGGCGGCGTTTCAGGCCGCACTACGGCGCGTTCACGCGTAACTTCGATCTCCTGTTGCTTCTCTGCCGAGAGCGCCTTCTTCATCTCGGTCTTCGCGCGTGCTTCTTCCAGCAGCGCTTGATCGGAAGGTACAGGCGCTGTCGCGGAGACACGGCTCGTCGTCGTCGCGGTCGTGGCAGGACCGGCGGGAAGCTCGCGGATGGTCGGAGCGCGCTGGATTTGCGTGGTGCTCTGCGTTGAGACGGCAGCTTCTCTGGACGGAACCGTGCGGATCTCGGGTGGGGTGGGGCGGACAACCTGTGTTTGCGTTCTTGTCCGCGTCTGTTCTTCAGCCGTCACTGCACCAGTGGGAGGCGGAAGCTCCACTCGTGTCTTGGGTGGCGACGGAGGATCAGTTTCGACAATCGTAGAACTCCGCTGTGAGGAACTTTTGCGCACGGGGTCTTTTCGGATCTCCGTCGTGGTCGCGGACTGTCCTTGGATCGGTTGTACCTGTTGCGGCTGCGCGGGGACCGGTACCACGGTGGTTCCAGGCGGTGCTTGTTCGATCACCATTTGTCCTTGGGGCACCTTCTTGGTGTCGCCATCATCGTCGTTGTCGGGAGTATCTTGTTCTTTCGCTCGTTGGCGTTCCTTCTTGTCTCCTCCAAAGAGGCGGCCAAAGAATCCCTTTTTCTTGGGTTCCGGTGGAGCCACAGGCACCTGCTCCACCTGCACAGGCACAGGCGGTGGTGTGCCGGGAGGCGATACGATGACGGTGTTGCCAGGCGGGGGTGGTGCAGGCACAACTTCCTGTGCATGTGTCGTGCTGATAACGACACCGGCAGAGAAACAGATCATTGCAGCGGTGCTCAGGGCAACACCGCGCAGCGGAAGGGAAGGGGTTTTCATGGGTAATGGAGGTTCGCAAAGAGAGGTTCGGTTGCCACCGCATGCCTGCGTGCCCCGCCTTGCGTTGCACCATCGTGTCGAATGCACTTCGGGCGATTCGCACGGAGATCCCATGAATTTGTCCGATTCGTGTTGTTAAACGCAAAGCAGCGAAAGCAGCAGAGCAGCAAAGGGAAAAATGTTGAGGCCAGCAGCGGCGGTGCTCGTCACTTTGCTTTTTGCGTTTCTTTGCGGCTATCTGATCATGGCAATGGCGGGTAGGAAAACCCGCCAACCACTGTCCGGTCAGGAGAACCGACTTCCTGTATTCTTTGCTGCTCTGCTGCTTTGCGACTACCCTCACGCAGGCACTCACACCCTGCATCGTACTGCGTACTTCATTAAGCCGCATCACGCGCACTGCGCGCACTCCACCATTCACCGGAGGCGACATAAGCCATGAGCTCGGGGAAGAATTCGAGAAAATCTTTTTCCATTTCTTCACCGTGCAATCGAACCGGCGCCACCGCATCCTGCATGCGTACCGTCTTCTTCCAGCGTGCAGTAAGCCGCAGGGACATGCGTTGCAATGCTGCCTCGATGCCATCCAGCTTGCGATACGAGTAGAGCCGATCCTCGCGCACGAGGTACTCGATCAAATCCGCACCATCCTCTGGAAGCTGGTGCCTGCGACTGGTGGCCTCGGCTTGGAACTGCCGCGTGAAGTCACGCAGCGTGGACTCGTGAAATTGTTCCCAGTTCTTCGCCAGGAAATGATCATAAAACATATCCACCAGGATCCCGGCGTAGCGGCGATGGCTGGGGATGATGCGCATCTTACTGCGGTGCACGATGGGATGCGTGTCCGTGAAACGGTCGATCGCCGCATGGCAGCAGCGCCCGGCCTCGAAGGAGGGTCCCATCACCCCGCGTGGCTCACGGCGCAGCACGTCCGCGAGCAGATTGCCGAGCTGAAACTCGACATCTGGGGGAGAGAGGTGCACGTGGGCCAGCCAGTTCATTTTTGCACGTTTGGAATTGCGGTCTGAAAAATTCCTGCGACTGCGTTCAGCGTCCAGAGAATACCTTCATGAAAGTCTTACGGGCCTCCCTTGCCGCCAGTCTCCTCTTTGTTGCCTGCAGCCTTCAGGCTGCCAAGCCCGTGAAGTGGGAACCCTGGTTGGAAACCGGCGGGGACGTCTTCCCCAGTCTCCTGATTGCCACCGCCACGGTGGACTGGCAGGCTGAGGCTGAGGTGGATGAAGATGGCGAAGAGTATGCCCCCACCTTCGGAGACCCCAATGGGTGGTTCGGCGTGAATGTCTCGAATGTACCCGCCAATTCCGTGCTGAAGGTCGAAGTGCAGGGTGACGGCTGGCTCAAGCCCTCCCAGGTGGAAGTGAAAATCAAGAAGGCCACCGAGGACCTCTACATCACCCCGAAGGCCGTCTTCAACTATGAGGTGCTCCACCAGATCCGGGAGCAGAAGCCGGTGAACCTGACCTTCAAGGTGAGCCTGAACGGCGCGGTGCTCGGAGAGCGGAATGAAATCGTCACCATGCATGGCCTGAACGACTGCCCCTTCTGGGTGGATCATGGCGAGGAAGCCGAGTCCCTGGATCTCTCCTGGATGTTCGCCGCCTATGTGAATGAAAACCACCCCTGGATCGACAAGATCCTGCAGGAAGCCTTGCAGACCGGACTGGTGGATTCCTTCACCGGCTACCAATCGGAGGACTCGGAGCAGGTGCTGACCCAGGTCTTTGCCATCTGGCATGTGCTCCAGCGGAAGGGCATCCGCTATTCGGACATTTCCACCACCCCGGGCGCGAAGACGGTCTACTGCCAGACCGTGCGCTTCCTGGACGAGAGCCTCGATGCCACCCAGGCCAACTGTGTGGACGGCTCCGTGCTGATGGCCTCCCTGCTGCGCAAGATTGGCATCACTTCCTACCTCGTGATGGTGCCGGGACATTGCTACCTCGCCTTCGACACCGATGCGGAGGGAGAAACGACCGTGGGGCTGGAGACCACCATGCTGGGGAACGACAAGCTCAAGCCGCTCAAGGAACTGCCGAGTATGGAAGCGAAGCTGAAGAAGAAGGAATTTGCCACCTCGCTGAAGACCTTCAAGAGCGCCATCTCGACTGCGAACGAGGATCTCGAGGAGAACGCCGAGAAGTTCGGCGACGAAGAGGAGACGGACTACCAGCTCATCAATATCCAGGAAGCGAGGGACTTCGGCATCATGCCCATCGCCTCCGGCAGGAAGCGCAGCTAGCCAGGCGCGCCTCGCGCCGCACCGCGTCGAATTTTCACGGTCAATTCACGACCGTTTCACGCGGCTTTCACGCGTGCCCGGCAGAGTGGGAGTGTTGTTCACTCCGCCTCTGCCATGATTCCCGCACGCCTTTGCCTCCTCGTCTGCACCGCCTCCCTGGCATGGACATCCACCTCCACGGGGCAGGTGCCAACGACATCACCTCTTCCTTCGTTGGACAATGCCGAGGTGCGCATCCCCTATTCGGAGCTGCGCAAGCTGTGGGAGACCGCCCACGGCGTCGATGCGAAGGAGCCGCCGCCGGGCGCGCTGCTGGCCGCCGATTTCCGCGCGGATGTCTCCACCGGCAAGCTGAAGCTGGAGGCGGACTTCAAGGTGGAGTCCTTCGGCAAGCGCTGGGAACGCATCCGCCTCATGGGCGCAGGCCCCGCCGTGGCCGGTGTGGAGCCTGCGGATGCGCGACTGCTGGTGGAGGGTGACGATCTCTTCCTGCTCACCAACACGGAGGGAGCCGCCTCCGTGAAGGTACGGTTTGTGGAGACCGCACTGCCGTCCCTGGGAAGTGGTCCTTTCCTCGATCTGCAATCTGCGCCAAGCGCCATGGCCACCCTGAAGGTAAACGGCGTGGCGGGGAAACAATTGCTCAAGCTGGGTGAGCAGCGCGTGGATGCCGCGCCGGATGGCTCCATGCAGCTCGCGCTCCCCCTCAAGGGCGGGCAGAGCGTGCTGAGTCTGGTGGATGCTGCTTCCGAGCCGCAGCCCGATCCACCGCCGCCGCCGTTGCAAGCGAGCGAGTGGACGGTGCAAAACGAAGTGCTGGCTGTCGAAGGCGATGGTGAAATCAAACACCACGCGCGTGTGCGGCTGCTCGCCGTGAATGGCTCGGCGCTCGAAGCGACACTGGTCCTGCCAGCGAATGTGCGTGGCGTCACCCTTTCCAAAGCGGAGGACATCCGCGACTGGAAAGTGGTGCGCAACGCCGATGGCGGTGCCGAGCTGCGCCTGCGCTGGCAGACACGCGACATCATGGAGCGTGAGTTCCACCTGACGTACGCGCTTCCCCAGCTTCCACTCGCCACCTCTTGGGAACTGCGTGCTCCCGCCGTAGCCGGCGGGAACAAGACGAAGTCACTCTTCATGTTCGCGCTGCAGGCCGGCGTGGAATTCAGTGCGCCGGACATGCAGTCGCCGGTGTCCCCGGTGCGTCTGTCCAAGTGGATCGCCGAGGAGTGCAAGGCTCCAGAATTTGGCACGGTGGCAGGCGCAGCCGAAGTCACCGTGGCGGCGAAGTTGCTGCCACGCGTGGATACCGCGTCTGCGGTGATCACGAAGAGCACGTGTGTCACCAAGCTCGTGGCGGATGGGTCCGTGCTGTCGGAGACGAAGGTGGAGATCGAACATCAGCAGCCCGAGCGCTGGGTGGTGAAGCTGCCGGAGAAGAGCACGCTGCTGAAGTGTTCGGTGAACAACACTCCGGTGAACCCCATTGTGCGTGCGGATGGTGCGCTGGAGGTGCCTCTTGCCAGCAACGGCAAGAGCGAGGTGCAGCTCTCCTACACCGAAGTGAAGGGCAAGCTGGATGCCGTGGAGGGCCAGTCCGCGCTCGAGCTCGTGCAGACGCCGCTCTTCATTCACGAAGTGCTCTGGAACGTGGAGATTCCAGAGGGATATGAAGCCGTCGGTGCGGAGGGGAATGTGGAGTTCGCGACGGACACGAGCGCAAGCGGCAATGCTTCCACCCTCAGCTTGATCAAGAAGCTGTGCCGCAACGAGCGCCCTCAGATCGCACTCTTCTATCGCAAGCGCGGTCTCGAATGAACAGACCAAGCACACGTCCACCTTCTTGTCACCTTACCACTCGCATTATCCTGCCATGACTGTCCTTCGCATCTTCACCATCGCCCTGATCACGCTCTGCACTGCTGTGGCGTGGGGCATTCTCGGGACCACACTCCAAGTGCGCACTCAGGAGTCCGGTAGCGACATGGGCAATGAAGTGGCGGCCGTCTGGGGCGCTTCGCAGAAGCAGCTTCACCCCTCCGCCTTCTATCACGCGCCTACGGGAAACAATCGCAAGGTGACGCTGCAACCGGACTCAAGCAAGATCACCGTCAACCTGTCTTCGGAGCCGAAGAAGCGTGGCCTGCTCTGGCACCGCACCTATTCGGTGCAGTTCAACGCGGAATATCAGTTTACCAATCCCACGCCGATTCCGCAGACGATCTACGTGCAGTATCAGCTCCCCTCGGAGGAAGCGAGCTATACAAACTTCGTCTTTACCCTGGGGGATGAGTCGCTCCGTCGTGCGGTTCCGAAGGCTGGCGTCATCACGGAAGCGCTCACGGTACCGGCCAAAGGAACAGCCCCTTTGAAGGTCTCTTATGAATCCCGGGGCATGGAGACCTGGCGGTATGCCTTCCCGGATGCGAGCCGCGTGCAGGGCTTTGAGCTGGTGATGCAGACAGACTTTGCCGAGATCAACTTCCCCAACGGCACCGGTTCACCCACATCGCGAGATGAGATCAAGCACGTCTACACCTGGAGCTATCCGGATGTGCTCTCTGCGCCCGCGATTGGAATGGATATGCCGAAGGTGCTGAATGCCGGCCCCGTGGCGTCGCGCATTGCGTTCTTCGCGCCGGTGTCCCTGGTGTTCTTCTTCACGGTGCTGGTGCTCATGGGGGTGGTGTTGGGCATCAACCTGCATCCCATGAACTACTTCTTCCTCGCGGCGGGCTGCTTTGCCTTCCAGCTCCTGTTTGCCTACCTCGTGGACCTGGTGCCGTTGCATCTGAGCTTTGTGATTTCGGCGGTGGTCTCCCTGCTACTGGTGGGCGGATACATCATGGCCGTGGGTGGAAAGAAGATGCTCATGGTCGCAGTGCCAGCGCAGTTCGCGTACATGGTGCTCTTCAGCTACAGCTTCTTCTTTGATGGCATGACGGGCATCACCATCACCATCGGAGCCATTTTCACACTGGCCCTGCTGATGAAGTTCACGGCGAAGGTGAACTGGGCGGAACAGCTCGCTGAAAAGAAGCGGTCTGCATCCAACCCGCCCGTGATGCCGCCGCCTGCACCTCCTTCGGGAGGTCGCCCTGCTACTGCGTGAGTGTCGCGCCTCCTATCCTTCTTCTTTTCAACTACCCACTGCCATGACCTCGTCACGTCTCTTCAGCATTCTCGCCATCACCGGCGCAGCCACGTTTGCGTGGTTCGTGCTGGGCGCCACGTTGCACCAGCGTGCGCGGGCTTCCGCTTCGCGCATGGGGAGCGAGGTGCGGCAGGTGTGGGGGCCGGGGCTGGCGCAGCCGCATCTGGTGCTTCTGGGGGACAGTGTCTCAGGCTCGGGACAGGCGGAAGTCATGCTGCCTGCGTCATCCAAGGTGGACGCGCGCCTCAAGTATGAACCCAAGAAACGCGGGCTGCTCTGGCACCGCACGTATGACGTGGAGTTCTCCGCGCGCTATGAAATCACCAACACCGCGGCGAGCGCACGCAATGTGCGCGTGCAACTGTCCCTGCCCACGAAGGACACCAGCTATGACAACTTCGCCTTCCAGCTGGGCGAAGGCAAGACGACGGACGTCGCGCCGCACAACGGCATGGTGGAAACAGTGACCCTGATTCCCGCCGGCACCACGGTGCCGCTCACGGTGCGTTACAATGCGCGTGGTCTGGACCGCTGGTCCTACACCTTTCCCCAGGGTACCCGGGTGAAGAATTTCAGCCTGACCATGGTGACGGACTTCGCTGATGTGAGCTATCCTGTGGGCGCGACTTCGCCATCGAAGGAGGAACCCGTGACCAAGGGAGAAGGCATGGACCTGGCGTGGAACTACACCGATACCATCGATGCACGGGACATCGCCGTGGACATGCCGAAGCTGCTGAATGCCGGCCCGGTCATTGCGCGCATCACCTTCTTTGCCCCGGTGTCGCTTGTCCTCTTCTTTGGCGTGCTGGTGGTCACGAGCATGTTGCGTGGCATCAATCTCCATCCCATGACGTATGCGTTCCTGGCGGCGGGGTTCTTCACGTTCCACCTGTTGCTGGCGTATCTGGGCGATCAGATGCCGTTGCACGTGGCCTTCGTCATCGCTGCGTTGATCTCGCTGGTGATGGTGAGCGGCTACCTTCACGCGGTGGCGGGAAAGTCGATCAGCATCATTGCGGTGACGGCGCAGTTCGCCTACATGGTGCTCTTCAGCTACAGCTTCTTCTTTGATGGCTTCACCGGTCTCACACTCACCATCACCGCGGTGGCCACGCTTGCACTGTTGATGATTGCCACGGCAAAGGTGAATTGGGAGGAGGTGTTCCGTTATGGGCGTGAGACCCTCCTGGGCGGCAGTAAACCCAAGAACGGACCCATGCCTGCGCCCGTATCGACCTGATGATCGTGCCTCTACTTGTGGATACCCATGGACATTCCCCACCTCATCATCATCTTCATCGCTCTGGCAGTGTTGGCGGCGGCAGCGGTGGCAGCCGTGATTCTCTGCGTGATTGCCTTTGCCATGCTCATGGTCAGCGTGCTGGCCATTTCCGTCCTTGTGGGTTTCTCCAGTGGGAACGCGCTGGCAGGCGTACGGGCCTTCTTTGTGCAATTGGGCGTACTGTCCGGGGCCATGATGGGAGCGGTGACGGCGCTGACCCTTACCCACGTTTGGCCGGCGATATCCCATCATGGTGTGATACTCGTTATGGGTGGAGCGACGGGCGCGTTTGGCGGGCTTTTGGTGGCGTTGCTGGCCTATCGAGCGGTGCAGTTGGCGATGGAGCGCTTCCCCAAGTTGCGGCTGCCGCGCACTACGCTGATTCCTTCATCCTAGGAAGGACCTTGTTTCTATGAGATGGATCCTGATACTGCTCGCCCTCATCCTGGGCGTTCTGGTTTCCACGCGAACGTTCCTGAAGCACGACGTGGTGCGTCCGCCGGCTGTGGGCCTTGATCTTGAGTATCCCGTGATGGGTCTGGTGATGCAGGAGGAAGCGCCGCCAGCATTTGAGGCCGTGTCGCAGAATCTCGACGTGCTCCAGCAGGCGGCACATCTCAAGGTCATCCGTCAGCACGGCTGCACGCGCGTCACCCACCTCGTGCTGCATCTGGACTGCCACTACTACTTTGCCGACAACGGAATCGTCTATGTGACCACGTGGTCCAGTCCTGGAAAGCCGCCCCGCCTCGTGGAGACCCGCCCGTGGACCGGCTCGCCCACCGAGTTTGACGGTTATCACACGGAACTCTTGCCCGAAGCCTGACTTCGATCATCAATGCAATGACGCTGTTTCCTGCACTTCATCCACCTTCCTCTGTCATGCTTCCCACGGCCCGCCCACGCATCTTGATCGTCGAGGACGAGCCGTCCATTGCGGACAACATTGTGTACTCGCTCGAGTCGGAGGGATTTGCCCCCTGTGCGTGCAGCACAGGTGCAGACGCGCTGGCCCGCGTAGAGGCGGAGGACTTCGCCCTGGCTGTGCTGGACGTCGGGCTGCCGGATACCACAGGCTTCGAGTTGTGCCGTGAGCTGCGGCTCCTCAAGGATGTGCCGGTGATCTTTCTCACCGCGCGCTCGTCAGAACTAGACCGTGTGGTCGGCTTGGAGATAGGGGGCGATGATTACATCTGCAAACCCTTCAGCCCGCGAGAGCTCACCGCGCGTGTGCGTGCTGTCTTGCGCCGGGCAGATCATCGGCCGAAGAGCGCACCTGCTGCGCCGTCGTCTGCTACTGCTGCTTCGTCCACGGAAGACTCTGCTCCAGCCGCTGCATTGTCGTCATCTCAGGGAGATACCACCCCGGTGTCCGTGGATGAGACCCGTTGCCAGATCCGTTACTTCGGCGAGGTGCTGCCGCTTTCCCGCTACGAGTACCGGCTGCTGCAAACGTTTGCCAAGCATCCCGGCCGTGTCTTCAGCCGCGCCCAGCTCATGGAGCATGCGAGCGACGAACCAGAGGCCGCCATGGAGCGCACCGTGGATGCCCATGTGAAGTCCCTGCGTGCCAAGATGAAGACCGTACGCAACGAAGTGGAGCCCATCGTCACGCACCGCGGACTGGGGTACTCGCTGGCGGAGAAGTGGGTGTAGCAGCCCTACGGCTACCTCACCACCCTGTACTGCAGCCACGGGGGGCGCTCTCCGGTCTGGAGGTATTCCGTGATGGCCTGCTGTGCACGTGGCAGGGACATGCATTCGTCTTCCGCAGCGGGCGTCTGCTCTCCGTGGGAGATCTGGCGTCGGACCTGTGCATCCACCAACACCGGCTGCTCGCGATCCATGGCGCGATGCTCGTTCACCGCATCATCGAAGAAAATGAGGGCCGCACAGCCATTACACCATTCGATGGCCACGTGCATCTGGATCATGCGTGGTGCCATACTCAGGAACCGCCCCCACCAGGATCGCTTGCCATAGTCCTCCGAGATATCCACACGGCCACGGCTGCGGGATTGCAGGGCCGCGGCCAGTGCCGGGATGAGTTCCTGTTTTGATGGGAATATCGTGGGGCTCTCGTCTACTTCGAGGATCCACATGCCGGTTTCAGTCTCTTGCATGAAGGTAGGCGACACTGGATGGCTGCGGTGGCAACGGGTCCAGGCGTTCACTCCACACCACCTTCTTCTTGAGCTTTGCGTCCAGGCGATCGTTCTGCCACATCACGAGCTTGGCGCGCACTGCGTAAGGCAGCCACTCGAACTGAAATGCCTCGCTACGTTTGAAACCTCGAGGCAGAAGCAGGAGACCGATTTTGGAAGGGGTGTCACGGATGGAGACTTCAAACTGCTGGGTACTGTGGGGAGGAATGCGCTCCGCCGTGGCGCCAGTGCCGCACCAGCCCAGCATCGCATTGGTCCATTTTCCGCCCTCAAGGATCTCCATCTGGTACATGGGGCTATTGGCTCCATAACCCCAATACACCAGTTCCCTGGAGGTTGGATTTACGATCTCAAGCACATAGCGCGGACCTTCCGCTTGTGTTGGAGCTTGCACCACGCGAATCTCCGGCCGGGGACCGGTTTCGATGTCCATGGTCCCAGCGACCACCGCCGCGGCGATCATGCCGCAGGGAATCAGGATCCAAAGGAATCGCTGCATGGCGATGACTATCCTCCCAAGAAACCGATTCGCGTGTCAAGCCTGGAATGGGCGTGGCGCTCGGTTGCGTGCTTTACCTAAAGGTAGTTTTGCCACGGAGTGGCGGAGGAGAACTGTGACACCAGGGACTGAGGCACGTTTGCAAAGGATCCGGATACTGTGACGCGCAGCGTCCTTGGACTGCGCGCAGCCCTGCTGCCGCTTTCCAGAGTCCACAGCCTGCTGTGGCGATGGTGACACTCGCTCGTTAGGTGGCGTGTCCAAAAAAGCTTGGCGACTTCGTCGCGGCGAAGCGTGCAGCAGGCTGCACTTAAGGAAAGCGGCAGCAGGGCTGCACGCAGTCCAAGGCCTTCGGCACCACTTCCACATCCTTGACCTAACGTTCATGCGCTTTGCGGAATCCTGCTGCCCTTCAGGCAGCAACCTCGGTACGAGGCTAAACCTGCGGGTCAGTGGCTTGATCGAGGTCATCATCTTTCCAGCGCAGCTTCAAGCCATCATAGGCGATGTGCACACCAGCGGGCAGCTTGGCTTCTTCGCGTGCGTGCATGATCTCGCACATGATGTGGGTGAACCACGTTTCGCGTGGCTGCAGCACGTCGCGCAGGGCAAGGGCCTCGGCGAAATTCATGTGAGTGGGATGCGGCGTGTGGCGCAGGGCATCGCAGATCAGGGTGTCCACACCGCGAATCAACTCGAGCGTGGCTGGTGGCACTACTTTGCAGTCACTCATGTAAGCGACGAGCTTTTTACCACCTCGCACAAACATGAAGCCGATGGTCTCATGCTTGCCATGCTCCACGGGGAGCGGCACCACCTCGGTTTCACCCAGGGCGAAGTTCCCTTCGATGGGTTTCGCCTCGGCCTTCAGATAACCGCGCCAGCGGTTCTCGCGCAGGAAGCTGAAATAGAAAATCCGGTTCAGTGCGTCGAGGCACGAGGGCATGGCATGCACCGGCATCAGGGCATCTTCGCCAATGGTGAAGCGTCGCAGGTCGTCGAAGCCCGTAAGGTGATCCATGTGCGGGTGCGTGATGAGCACGGCATCCACGCGCCGGATGTTCTCGCGCAGGCACTGCGTGCGGAAGTCCGGTCCGGTATCGACAATCCACGAGCACTCCGGCGTTTTCACATAGATGGAAGAGCGCAGGCGCTTGTCCTTGGGATCGCTACTGCGGCAGGTCTCGCAGTCGCAGGCGATCATCGGCACTCCCACAGATGTCGCCGTTCCCAGAAAGGTGAGTTGCAGTCCCGTATGTCCGCTCATCGATATTGGTACAACGGCAACCTAGCGCGAGCTCAGGTTTTGTCGCCTGATTGTTCCCGCGGAGTCGGAGTGAGCGGCACGGGAGGAGGCACCACCTGCCTGGAGAAGCCATGGATGATTGTCTTCCAGCACAGGACGAATACCGTCACGAACAAAGGCAACGCCGCCAGCCGCAGCAGGGGAATCAACCAGAAAGCCCTGCCTCCTCGATCGAGGTACGCATAAAGGATAAGGGCACACCAGAGAGCGCCGATGATGGACGCCAGCATCAGGAAGATGCAGATCAGTTTCACTCCAGCGCCGCCACGCAGAAACCGCGCAGCCGCAATCAACATGGCGCCTCCCAGCACACCTGCAGGGCTGAACATCAAGGCCCCGCTGGCGGTGGTGAGGTAACCCGCGATTTCGCTGAGAAGCGAGATGCGCTTCAACCGGTGGGCCTGCTCGCTGGCAGGCTGTGTCACCTGGGACTCCACGTACAACCTGCGGCGCGTCTCGTTGTTGAGCTGCAGGCGCTCCTGGGCCGAGAGTTCTTCCGCAGGATCCCGGTGCTTCTTGCAGCGCGGGCATCGTCCCTCCCTGAACAACACCATGCTGTGGCAGTGCGGGCAGTTCTCGGCCTTCATGGCGTTCTCCATTGAGGTAGAGCAAACGCATGTCAAGGCAGGCATCTTTTATCGCGGCGGTCTATTCGTTGGGTGGCTTCGGCGCACTACCGGTGGGTGCGCTGTTCGGCATAGGCACCGGCGGAGGCGTGGCGTCCTTGTTGGGATCGTGCACCAGGATCTTGAAGCTGGTCACCATCAAGATCAGGAAGAGCCCGCTCCAGAGGATCCACATGGGCATGGCGCCTGCCACCATGAGTCCGGCCTGGGAGAAAATGAAAACCAGATCGATGGCGCGAAGCACCAGGAAGAAGCTGCTAGCGAGCATCAGGAAGAGCGCGATGAACTTCACCGCATTGCGCAGGTACAACTGGAGTCCGGCGAAGAACATGGCCACTCCCGTGACGGTGACAAAGGCTGCCTTTCCCTGAATGCCGCTCAAGACCACCAGAATGCCGGCGATGATCGCCAGGGTCGTGGCCAGCTTCAGCCTGCTCTCTTGATTGATAGCCTCCTGATCGTGCGCGGTGCGCATGCTCGCGACCTTGCGCGCATCATTCAGCCGGGCCTTCATTTCATCAGGTGCCATCAGCGCGCCGGTGACGCGATGCTTCCGGCAGCGGGAGCAGTGGTCGCCCGCGAACATGACCATGCTCTGGCAATGCGGGCAGTGCTCCACCTTCATCGAAGCCTTTCATGCGCCGCTGAACGGCGCTGTCAACCAGGGGAACGCCTCACCTACACCGCCTCCGCGACCTGCGCAGGCGCATCCACCCAGCGGCCGTGTTCCTTGATGAGGTCCTTGAGACGCTCCACGGCTTCTGCCTGGGGAATGTTGAACTTCACCGCGGTCTTGCCCACGTAGAGGTTGATCTTGCCCGGGGCGCCGCCCACGTAGCCGAAGTCGGCATCGGCCATTTCGCCGGGGCCGTTTACGATGCAACCCATCACCGCGATGCGCACGCCCTTGAGATGACCGGTGGCAGCGCGGATCTCCTGCGTGGTGGTCTGTAGATTGAAGAGCGTGCGTCCGCAGCTCGGGCAGGCCACATAGTCCGTCTTGAAGATACGGGTGCCCGCGGCCTGGAGGATGTTGTAGCTCAGGCGCAGGGACTGACCGGGAGCTTCTTCACCCTGCACGACCACCGCATCGCCAATGCCATCGCACAGCAGCGAACCGATGTTCGTCGCTGCCTTGAGCATCGTCGGAAGGAAATCCGCACCGGGCTGAGTGGCGGGCTGCAGGGTGTCCTTCAGCAAAATCGGTGACGTGCGGCCAAGCTGCTTGAGGCGCGCGGCGAGCAGTCGATACGCGGGGATCACGGGAAGATCGAGACCATCCTGCACCGTCACGACTTCAGAATCCTTGAGGCCGTCGAACTGGCTTTCATCGCGCGGATCCACGGCTACCACGGCGCTGTCTTCCAGCACCACTTCGGGCTTGTAGTCACCGAGCTTGTCCAGCTTGTGCGCCACGGCATCCCACTTGCTGCGGCTGGTGAAGACGGCCACGGTTTCATGTCCGCCGATCTTCACGTCGTTCTCCTTCACCACGGTCGCTTCGCGACGCTCGTAGTCGAAGGGATCATAACTCACCGCCGGCGCCTTCTCCACACGCGGGAAGCGCGCGGGCACGCCGTCGTTGTACGGCTTCACCAGCGCCTGGGCGACGGGGATTTCATACACGGCATCTTCCGTGAGGCTCACACGCACGGTATCGCCGATGCCATCCGCCAGCAGCGAACCGATGCCGATGGCACTCTTGATGCGGCCATCTTCGCCATCGCCAGCCTCGGTCACGCCGAGGTGGATGGGATAGTTCCAGTCGCCACCCAGGGCATTGAGATGCGCCACCAGCAGGCGGTAGGCCTCGATCATCACCTTGGGATTGCTTGCCTTCATGGAGAAGACAAAGTTGTGGAAGCCTTCACGCCGCGCGATGCGGGCAAACTCCAGCGCGCTCTCCACCATGCCCAGCGGTGAGTCACCGTAGCGGTTCATGATGCGATCACTCAGCGAGCCATGGTTCGTGCCGATGCGCATGGCGCGCTGCTTCTCGATGCAGAGGCGCACGAGGGGAATGAACTCCTCCTCAATGCTCGCGACCTCGGCGGCGTATTCCTCATCGGTGTACTCGCGGACGGCGAATTTCTTCTTGTCCACGTAGTTCCCGGGGTTCACGCGCACCTTCTCCACCCACTTCGCCGCTTCCATGGCGGCATCCGGCTTGAAGTGGATGTCCGCCACCAGGGGGATATCACAACCTGCGGCGCGCACGCCGGAGGCGATGTGCTCCAGGTTCTCCGCAATCTGCCGTGTCTGCGCCGTGATGCGCGCGATCTCGCAGCCAGCAGCCGCGAGATCCAACACCTGCTTCACGCTCGCTTCCGTGTCACGCGTGTCGCTGGTGATCATCGACTGCACGCGAATCGGGTTCTTGCCGCCAATGCCCACCTTGCCCACCATCACCTCGCGCGTTTCACGGCGCTGGTAGTGGTACAGATCGGGGCAGTAGCTGAGCAGGGGCTGCGCGGAGCGGTCGGACATGAGCAGGGTGGAGAAGTCGGACTTCGGGTGAGTGAAGCGGAGGGGTAGGGGGCGGAAGCGATGGATCGATCAATGAGCAACGCGCTTCTCCGGGGCAAGGAACTTGGACGGCACGCGTTCCGCAGGGACGTCGTCGCCCTTGCGGCCCACACCGATCACATCGCCGGTATCCTTGAAGCTGATGAAGATCATGAAGCCGAAGAGCAGAATCACGCACGCGGTCTGCACCACTTCCAGGATGCGGAGGTTGATCGACTTGCGGCGGACCCACTCATAGAGCGCCATCACAATGTGACCGCCATCCAGCACGGGGAAGGGGAGCATGTTCAGCAGCGCGAGGTTCACATTGAGCACCACGCTGAACCACAGCACGCGTTCCCAGCCATTGGGATCCTGCAGCAGGTTGTAGTACACATTGGCAATGCCGATGAAGCCGCTCAGGTGGCTGGCGCCAATGTCGGATTTGGAAGTGGGGGAGAGCTTGCGCAGCGTGTCATAGATGGTCCGGCCGGCGTCCTTGATCTGGCTGAGAGGGCTGGGGAATCTTTTCTTCTCAGGTCCCAGGATGTCCCAGACGGAAACGCCGAGGGTGGCAATGGACTCCTGTTCCAGGTTGAAATCGGCCGGGCGCTGGTCGGGCAGGCGCGGTGTGATGGTGAGCAGCACCATCTTCCCGTCGCGTTCCACTTCAACAGCCATGGGCTTGCCCACATTCTTTTCCAGAATGTCGCCGAGGACCCCGTTGCTAAGCACCTTCTCACCATTGATGGTGCGCAAGATATCGCCCTTTTTCATGCCCCCTTCTTGGGCGGGGGTGTGTTCGCCATCGCTCGCGAATTCTTCCACTTTGAGAGTCATCACGGGACCGATTCCCACCTGGCGGAATGCGGGGCGGGTGAAGATGCCCGTCCACCACGAGGTTTTGCCCTCTTGCTTCGGCTTCTCCGACTTCACGGGGATGGTCATTTCCCCAACACCGGGGCGATTGACCTTGAAATTAATGACATCGTTCTCGCTGGAAACCACGTACCAGGTCACGCTTTCCACCAGACCGCGGAAGCCGCGGATCTTGTTGCCGTCGATCGTCAGGATTTCATCGCCGACCTTCAGGCCATCGCGCTCGGCAGGGGAACCCTTCGCCACGTAGCCAATGCGCTTCTCCGTGTCGATTTGGTGCTCGGTGAGACCGACCTTCCAGACCACCACGGCAAACAGTACCGCGAGCAGGAAGCTGAAAAGCGGGCCGGCGAAAGCCACGATGATCTTGTCCAGCGGCGTGATGGGCGGCAGCACTTCGCGGCCTTCCTCGGTTTTGCCTTCGATGGCATCCATCGGCGCCATCTGCGGCAGGGCCACGAAGCCGCCCATGGGAATGCTGCCCAGGCCGTACTCCACGCCGTTGATCTTTTTCTTCCAGATGGGCTTGCCGAACCACACGTAGAATTTCTCCACCTTCAGCCCGCGCCAGCGTGCCGCAAGGAAGTGACCCCACTCGTGAACCACGATCATGAGGTTGAAGACGAGCAGCACCAGGAAAATCAGTCCGGCGACCCGGAGCGCGTTGAGGAGGAGATCCATAGGGGGTTAGAGTCTAGCATTACGCGCCATGCAGCGCAAACGAGCGGGATTTGACCAGTCAGAGGGGGGTTTTGCTCAACACAAGACACCTTGTCATTTGTGCCTTTTCCCTCACATTCTGGCCATGACACGCTGGGAGTACAAGACCATCAAGCTCGCCGCCACCGGCTTTCTCGGCGGCTTACTCGATACCGCCGCGTTTGAGAACGTGCTCAACGGCCTTGGGTGGGACGGTTGGGAACTGGTTTCCGCTTTCGACACCAACCAGTCCGGCGGCGTGACCCGGGACGTGGTGGCAGTGTTCAAACGACCGGTGGTGGCGTAGGGCATGTACCTTCGATTTGTCGTCGGCACGAACCGGGATTGCCCGACCACGCAGGCTGGCGTGGTTGCCGAACTCCGCATGCTCCGTGACTCCGGCAGGCTTCCCGACTACGAGGTGGAGCACGTGGAAGAGATTTTTGAGCACATCAATGAAGTTCTCCCTTGCCCTCCATTTGAGGCCAACGACTGGTCCCCGGAGGCGATTTCATGGTTCAAGGACAGTGCCCAGGACATGATCCGGACCTTCCGCGAACTCGTGGCCCTTCTCGAGGAATACGGCCGGCCGGTCAGAACCCTTGTCACTGACCAGCCCGGGACGATTCTCTATGAGGATGAATTTCAGGTGGTGGCAGAGTCGGAGTACTTTTGACGGAGTCGCTTGATCCGATTTATGAACAGCGGGTTACTCAATTCTCCTCGATTGCAAACGGGCGATTTGGCCTGGAGGGTCTGACACTTTAGGATATCTTGCGTACGTGAGTTCCTTGAAGGAGAGCCTCGAAGACCTGTGCGGCGCTAGCCGGGGCGTGGTGGAAAATGGCTAATACCATGCCGTCGCTTTTCACACCCCTGTCTCCGGACGAGTGCCGGGAGATTCTGGATGAACAGGTAGAACGCAAGACGTTCTTCTCCGGTCTGGGGCTTCGCCCCAAAACTTCGCGCGTGGTGGGCCGGATCGATGGCGAATTCATCGAACTGGAGGCTTCTGCAGACCCCTTCTCCATGCAATTGGTGGGCGAACTCATTCTCTGTGAACGGGGCACGGAGATCCGCTATGAATGGGTGCGCGGGATGGGACATCACTTTTATGGGAGCGCGGACGTCGATTCCTCCGATGTTCTGGAGTTTCTGAGGGAGTGGCTTCAGGCTGTCCCAGAAGACAGCCCCGATGCTGGAGATGCCGAGCCATGGGAATGAATCCACTTCAAGAGAGCATCGAAGCCCTGTATGCCGCCTTCGCGGATGTGCCAAAACCCCGGCACATCGACGGCTGCCCATGCTGCATCGAGAACAAGCAAATTTGCACGCTTCTTTCGACTCCCCTGCGCCGTCTTTCTGGGGAACAGCTCAGCTCTTACGCATTCTCAGCCTTTCTCACCGTGGGAGATGTGGCCGACTACCTCTATTTCCTCCCACGCATCCTGGAGATTTCCGTGACGAACGATGGGTGGTGGCCGGAAATCGAAGTGACAGGACGAGCTATCGCGAACACCGTACCTCTCACTTGGTCACCTCGGAGGCTGGTTGCGCTGCAGGCTGTCCTGGAGAGGAAGATCTCGTCTCTCCTGTGTGAACAGGATAGTGGTTACGCAATCGATAGCTGGCTGTGCGGTATCGCCCACATGGGACTCGATGTCCGACCGTACTTGGCTCAGCTGGAGCAATCTCCCGCTCACGTGGCCGCCTACTATCTCGAGAATGGCCGACGTCTTCCCGAGAAGCTCGACAATGCATTCTGGGAGCGGCCCAATGCCGCTCACGATGCCATTGTGCATTGGTTCGGAACGAAGAAGGTCGGTGACATCATTTTCGACGCTTACGGCGTGGTGCTGTATCATTCCATTGAGCCAGCAGGAGATGCGGCGGAATAGCCCCTACTCGAGGCATCCATGCCTGCCATCTGCCCTTTAGCTGGGCCTAGGTAATCGGCCCTAGCTTTCCGGCCCTTCATTGCGACGAACTGCTGCTGCGTGCAGGTTGCACGCTTGCAGCTTAACAAACGCAACTGGGACGACTTTGCTCATGCACGCTGGCGGGTGCAGTTCCTCCGGCATTTGCTGCAGATGCACCAGACCTCCCCGAAACGGGGCTCGGCGGCGTGGGCACATGATGAGGAGGAGTACCTCGACCGCCTCGAAGCAGCCGAAAAGGAACTGGCCCGCTTTCCGGAAGAGTGGCACACCCTGCCGGAAGGGGAGATTCCCCGGTAGGGGGGTGTGATTGATTCATCCGCGGCAAGAACTGACGAAGCTCTTACGCCGAAGGCGTTACACATCGTCTAGCCCAAGGTCAGCGCCGCCGCGAAGCGGCAAGCGCCACCTTGGGTGTTCATGGGCAATCAAGGAACGCCGAAGGTGTTCCACAAAAGCGACCCATGGAGTGCGCAGTGTTTCTTACCATGATGCCACTTTTGTGGAACACCTTCGGCGTAGGAGCTTCCCAGACTGGTTCGCTACACCCCAAACACCCAGCGTCCCACGGTCCACATCATGATCGGGATGAGGATCACGAAGAGCAGGTCCACCCAGATGCCCGCCTTCACCATGCGTGGCAGGCTCACGAGGCCGGAACCGTAGGCGATGGCATTGGGTGGGGTGCCCACGGGCAGGGCGAAGTCCGCACTGGCGGCGATGGCCACCGGCACGCAGAGCAGGATGGCGGGTTGATTGACCGCAACTGCCAGACCACTGATCACCGGCAGGAAGGCGGCGGTGGTGGCGGTATTGCTGGTCAGGGCAGTGGCGGCGGTCATGACGGCCACCACGAGGAAGACGATGACAAAGGGAGGCCAGCCTGCCATCTCCTGCATAGAGGTGGCCATGGAGTTTACCAATCCGGTCTTTTTGAATGCTTCTGCCAGGCTCAGGCCGCCGCCGAAGAGCACGAGCACATCCCACGGCAGCTTCTTGATGCACTGCCAGTCGAGCACGAAGACGCCCTTCTTGAAGTCGACCGGGATGAAAAACAGTAAAAGCGCCGCGCCCATGGCGATGACGTCGTCCGTGACCAGCCAGCCCAGGAGTGCCGCCTCTCCTGGCTTGGGAGGTTCAGCTTTCCAGAGTTCGCGCGAAACCCAGAGCACAATGGCCATGCCAAAGGCGAAAAGCACCGCCCATTCGCCCTTGCTCATCTTGCCCAACTTGGAGCGCTCGCCGTGCAGGGCTTCGCGCAGTCCGGGCACTTCGACATTGGGCACCTTGAAGCTCACGCGGGTGAGGATGAAGTATACAAAAGGCAGTGCGACGAGGATGAGCGGCACTCCCAGCTTCATCCATTGGAAAAAGCCCACTTCGATGCCGTGGGTTTTGTTCATGTGGGCAGCGAGCAACGCATTCGGCGGCGTGCCGATGAGCGTGCCGAGACCTCCAATATTCGCACCGTAGGCAATGGACAGCACCAGGGCTGCGCCAAATTCTTTCGTGCCGATGCCGATGGCACCGCCACTTTGCTTCAGCAGTCCATACACGGAAACGCCAATGGGCAGCAGCATCATGGCCGTGGCCGAGTTGCTGGTCCACATGCTGATGAAGGTGCCGGAGAGCAGGAAGCCCAGCACCAGCGCCCGGGGTTTGGTACCTACGGTATCAATGATGCTTAGTGCGATGCGGCGGTGCAGGTTCCAGCGCTCCATGGCCAGCGCGAGCATGAAGCCACCCATGAAGAGGAAGATGATGGGATCCGCGTAGGGAGCGGAAGCGTCCTTGATTGGGGACACGCCAAGCAGCGGTAGCAGCACCAGCGGCATGAGCGCGGTGGCGGGAATGGGCACCGCCTCAGTCACCCACAGCACGGCCATGGTGGCGGCCAGAAGTGCGACCTTGGACGCGGGTGCCGCAAGGCCAAAAATGGGCGGGGCGAAGATGGTGCACAGCAGCAGCGCCAGTCCCAGGAACAGGCCAATCTTCTGGCGCAAGCCATAGCCACCTTCCAGGAGGTTGCCCTCTTCATCCACCAGCTGGTCCGGCCGCGCGTCGTCATTCATGCTCATGGGCCGCGATGCTATGGGGAAACCACGATTGGGCAAAGTGACAAATGCGCGGGGTCGGGCAGCAAGTTCAGGCAATGGATGACGATTTGTCCTGAATTCCCGTGCCCACGCTTCGTTACCTCAAGCTCATGCCCAGCCGTTTCCCTTTCGCTTCCCCCTCACTCTTAGCCGCCGGATTTTTGTCGCTGGCCGGCTTGGCCATTCACGCGATGGCACAGGAGGCCAAGGCGCCTGCGATGGACTTCCAGAAGTTCGTGAATGAAGCCATCGCCTCAGGGAAAGGCGAGGTGATCGTTCCGCCGGGTACCTGGGTGCTGGAGAAGGGTATCTTCCTGAAGGATGCGAAAGACATCACCATTGCCGGACTGGATCGCGAGGCGTGCATCTTGAAGCTCCCTCCCGTGGCCTACGCGGAGTGCGCGCAGGATACGGCGGCGGGTGGTGCGGAGATTCCCGTGGTGCGGTTGCAGAACGTGAAGCCCGGCATGCAGCTTCGCATCGAGGCGGCGGGCGCGGTGGATTCCTTCACGAAGAAACCCACGAACTACCATCTCGCCAAGGTGAAGGCAGTGGAGAAGGACAAGCTGCTGCTGGAAGCACCGCTGAAGTTTGCCGTACCGGCGAAGACCACCATCCGGGATGCCGACGCCGCGAATCTGTTCGAGATCCGCGGCGCGTCAGAGAACGTCACGATCCGCAATCTCACCCTCGATGGCGGACGCACGGAAAAGGACCCGGTGATTCACGGCCACGCGGAGCTGACCGGCGTGCATGTGGCCGGACCTTACACCTATGAAAAGGGTCCCACCGGACCACGTGTGAAGGGCATCACCCTCGACAACTGCATCATCCAAAACTGCTTCGGCCGTGGTGTATCATTTTATAGTGTGGAGAACAGCAGCATCACCCGCTGCACCTTCATGGACATCAGCGACGAGGCGATCAACTTTGATCACTTCTCCGAGAACTGTGTGGCGAAGCACAACCACATCGCGCGCGCACGCATCGGCGTGGAGATGAATGACGCCATCGCCTGTGTGGTGGAAGCGAACGAAGTGCGCGACTGCGGCATCGGCGTGAATCTCTGGCGCTGGTGCAAGCAGGAGAACGGCATCAACGAGCGGAACAAGATCGTGAACAACCTCTTCACCGGCATGGAAGGAAACGCCCTTCAGTTCGGCAAAGGCACCAAGGACAATGAGGTGACTAAAAATGAGATCGTGAATCCCGGCAAGAACGGCATCTCGCTGAACGGCACCACGCAGAAGCTGGAGGGGAATCAGATCAGCGGGGAGAAGGAGAGGGCGGTGGTGGAGTAGGAAGTGGGGCCACGTCTCTTGCCCCACGACGTTACCGTTTTGCCTGCATCGCCTTCGCCCTACCGTAGGCAATTCCTCCTGATCCACCCGCACATGCGAACATGATGTACTGACCGAATCGCGCCCACGTCTCTGCAGGAAGAAGGAAGAACGCGGCGACTCCGATGACGAACACGATCACGAAGTTGATGATCGCATCCTTCCAGTTTCCGAGATAGGCCAGGCCGGCGCCGGGGATGAAGAAGCTCAGGAGCAATGCGACAATCGGATTTTTCATGGCAGCGGGAACTGAACGAATGAATGCAGGGGGCTGAACCGCCATTGCCCGGCAAATCAGTCAGCAATTTCGGGCATCGGTTCGAGTAACTCGATACGATTGCCAAACGGGTCCGCAACATAAATCCGGTCGTAACCTTCGAGCGGTTCATCAATCACCACGCCGATTCCGGCCGCCGTGAGATGTTCCTTCAGCGCAGGCAGATCCTTCACCAACAGTGCTGGATGCGCTTTTCGTGCGGGAAGGAACTCCTTCTCCACACCCAGATGCAGCCGCAACGAGCCACCTTCAAACCACACGCCACCGCGCTTGGCGAGATTTGGTGGCTTGGGCACTTCGACGAGGCCGAGAATGCCAGCGTAGAAGCTACGTGCGGCATCCTCTTCACCGGCAGGCATGGCCAGTTGTACATGATCGAGGCCGTGAATGTGGAAGGAAGGGGACATGCTCAAGCTTCATCCCAGACCACGCAGATCCCGCTCATAGGCCTCGCGGATTTTCCGGGAGTTGATATCGCCGCGCTGGCATGCAGGGCATCCACACGGCTTCTTACCTTTGGCTTCAGGATAGTAACGCCAGCCCGTCAACTGGGGTGGCTGATAGATGCGCATGATCTCTGAAGCTGAGATTTTGCGCGGTATCAATACTTGCAATCCCATCCCCGAAGCATGCTCATTGAAAATGTGAAAGGCGCCCGCGGCGGTGGTCTCCACATGCTCCTTGCCGTAGTGTCCGACCATGACCGGTTCCTCATCCGGAATGCGGAACTGTACCGCGGAGATCGTGCGCGAGCCGCGTCTCTTGAGTTCCCGCAGCCATTGGTGTGAGATCATGAAGTCTTGCAGCACGGGTGTCGCAAAGACATACCGGATTCTTCCTCCCCAAGTCTGACCGGTCTTGATGCCCGACTTTTCGATTTTGCGGATGATCCGCTCGTCGGTGAGATGGATGAACTGGGCCATGGGAAGACAGCAAGGGGGCTCAGCTTCCCAGCATTCCCCGCACCGTATGCGCCGCATCTTCCCACGTGTCATCATTCATCACGGGGTATTGCAGCGCTACTTGCTCTTTCGCTTCGCCCTCCGCAGGCAGCTTCACCCAGCTCCGGCAGCCGCCGTAGCCGCGCTCGTAGGGGAAGCTCCAGATCTCCGGCAGCGCGTACATGCGCACGAGGGCCACATGCAGGCAGCTCTCTTCATTCCAGGCGAAGCGCTCACGCACGACTTCATCCTTCCACACGTGGAGAGGCTCGAGTGCAGCAACCTTGTCCCAATCGGTGATGCGCCAGACCTGGTGCAGTTTGGCAAAGTAATGCACATCCACACGCTCGCGCTGCTCATCCTGCGGCACGGTCACTTCTCCGGCATTTTCCGGCATCCATTTCAAGGACTCGGCCTGCGTATGAAAGCCGGTGGGAAACAACCAGAACGCATCGTGTTGAAAGTGGAATCCACTCTTGCCCTCATGAATGCCGCCCTTGCGCAGGATCAGCGTTTGCACCCCCTGGCCGAGGGCTTCACACACAAAAGACCATTCTTTGAAACCGATGGGGGGCACGAAGGTTGATAGTTGATAGTTGAGAGTTGATAGCCTGAGGTAGTCGATAGTCTATGGTTGATAGTCGATAGCCTGAAGCTGATGGGCAATTGAGAACGCGTTGCACGCGGGAATGCGCGTTACGCAGTCAGACTATCGACTATCAACCATAGACCATCAACTGCTACAACGACCATCAACTTCCCTTCAACGGGAACAACAACGGCACCAGCAGCACGGTGACCAGCAGCACGAGAAGGGTGAAGGGTACGCCCACCTTCACGAAGTCGCCAAAGCGGTACTGGCCCGGTCCGAGCACCAGGGTATTCACCGGCGAGGAGACCGGCGTCATGAAGGAACACGAGGCAGCGATGGCCACCGTCATGGCAAAGGGGTAGGGGGACAGACCCAGGTGGCTGGCCATGCTCAGCGCAATTGGCGCCATGAGCACGGCGGTGGCGGTATTGGAGATGAAGAGTCCGATGCCGGCAGTCAGGACGAACAGACTCCCGATCAACACGCGCGGTCCCGCGCCGCCGGTGAGCTGTGAAAGGCCCTGCACCGCGAGATCCACCCCGCCGGTGATCTCCAGCGCGCGGGCAAAGGGCATCATGCCCACGATGAGCACGAGACTCTGCCAGTGGATGGACTTGTACGCTGTGTCCATGGTCACACACCCGAAGGCGCCCATCAGCAGGCAGGCGATGAATGCCGCGAGGACATTCGGCACCAGACCGGTCACCATCAGCGTGACCATGATGGCTAGACAGAGTACCGCGTAGAACGCCTGGCTTGCTGCGGGCGCCACTTCTTCCACATCGGCAGGCAGGCTCAGCACGATGAAGTCCTGCACCTGCGACTGGAGCTTGCGGATGGAGGTCCACGGACCCACCACGAGGATTACATCTCCGAGCTTGAGTTTCTCATCTAGCACGGAGCCTTGCAGGGCTTTTCCGGAGCGGCGCAGGCCCACCACCGTGAGTCCATACTTCCGGCGGAAGGTAGCCTGGATGATCGACTTTCCTATCAGCGCGGATTCCGGTGGCACCAGCACTTCTGCCATGCCCACTTCACGCGAGTGCTGCATGAAGTAGTGCCCGCTCAGCGGCTGGCTTTGCAGCTTCAAGTCCGCTTCCATCTTCTCCAGCGCTTCGGCCGCCGAGACATCAACCAGCAGGATATCTCCGGCCTGTAGCACCATGTTGGCGCCGGGATTGAAGAGCTGACGCCGGAACCCCGTCTTGCGATCCACGGCCACCACATTGCAGCCGTAGTCTGCTCGCATGGATACTGCCTTGAGCTGGTGTCCGTCCAGCGGTGAGCCGGGAAGGATGCGCAGCCGCCGGCCATGCGTTTCCAGATGATACTCCTGGATGAGGTGGGTGAGGCCGCGCCGTCCGGTCTTCTGCGTGGCTTCCGTTTTTCCGCCGAGCCATCGCCGCGCGACCAGCATGTATCCTATCCCCATGGCCAGCACGACGAGGCCGATGGGAGTGAAGCTGAAGAAGGAGAATCCCGGCCGCCCGGCATGCTTGAGCGTGGAATCCACTACCATGTTTGGCGCGGTGGCCACCAGGGTCAGCATGCCGCTGATGAGGCCGGCGAAACTCAGCGGCATCATCAGCCGGCTGGGAGAAATGCGCAGGTGACGCGTGATGCTGAGGACCACGGGAATGAACACGGCCACCACGCCGGTGGAGCTCATGAAGGCGCCCAGCGCAGACACGGACAGCATGAGCAGCACCAGCAGACGTTTCTCGCTCTTGCCCGCTTTCCGGATGAGCCAGTCTCCCACGTGGTGGCTCACTCCGGTGCGTACCAGGCCAGCGCCGATGACGAACAGAGCGGCGATGAGCAGCACATTCGGATCACTGAAACCCGCCAGCGCCTCGGGCACGGTGATCACGCCGCTGAGCGGCAGGAGGATCAGCACCAGCAGCGCCACCACATCCGCACGCGGCCGGTTGGCCACGAACATCGCGACACAACCGGCCAGCAGCACCAGCACCCAGATCAGTTCTCCGTTCATCAGGCGTGACGTCAGGTTCAGCTCTCAGCCGCCTGATGATACCGCCAGCTACAACTTTGCCAATATCACCGCAGAAGAATTGATGGCATCGATGAATTGCCGCCAGCGTCCAAAGTCCCCGCGCCGGAAATGCGCGATGAGACGCGGGAGGTGGAAGATGCCTTCTTCATTCGCCTCTTCCGGCAGTGCCACACCCTGCTCGATGCTGCCCTCGATGATCAGATCCTTGAAGTCTTCGTTGAGCTGTTTCACCGCGGCGGCAGAGAGCTTGCGCTTCAGGCGGAATACCACCCTATCCCGCACATGGCGGTAAGAGTGGAAGATGCGGTAGAACTGCAGAATCTCCTGCACCCCTTCCTCCACATCTTCCACGCGGCGGAAGAGCGTGAGGTCCAGCGGCGAGATGAGTCCGTGAGTCAGGAGATGGCTTTCGACAAATGCCAGGAACGTCTTCCAGTATTCCATGCCGGGCACATCTACCAGCACGATGGGCAGGATGTTGGCCTTGCCCGTCTGGATCAACGTGAGCCCCTCGAACAATTCATCCATGGTTCCGAAACCACCGGGGAAGAGCGCAAACGCATCCGCCTCCTTCACGAAGGAGAGCTTCCGCGTGAAGAAATAGTTGAAGCTCATGAGCTTCTCGTCGCCGAGGATGGTGTCATTCGCGCTCTGCTCGAAGGGGAGTCTGATGTTGAGACCAAAGCTCTTCTCACGTCCCGCGCCGCGCTGCGCTCCGCCCATGATGCCATCGCCTGCTCCGGTGATGACCATGTAGCCCTCCTGCACCATGCGTTTGCCGAAGAGCTCAGCCGCCTGGTACGCGGGATTGTCCGGCTGCGTGCGGGCCGAGCCGAAGATGCTGACCTTGCGGCAGTGGCGGTAGTTCTGAAAAATCTTGTTTGCATACCGCATCTCGCGTAGCGCGCGATGCAGCATCTTCAGATCGCCCATGCCCGCGTCGTCGCGGCCGATCTTCAGGCTCGTCATGAGCATGCCGGCGATGAGGTCGCGCTTGCGCGGTTCCTTCACCCAGTGACCGGCGAGTTCCTTGAGCCGGTCATCCAGAGCTGTGTCACCCGTGGTGTTGCGGGGCCGCTCCGAGAGATCGAAAATACCCCCAGCGGTGAAGTCCTTTTCCTGGGGCTGTGGGTCGGGGAGTTTGGAATCTGGCATGGCGGGAAGCGAGCGGCAGCAAAGGGCTAGTCCTCAATTGCCCGTGAAGCAAACGGCTTCGCGGTGAAGGCTCTGCAAAGAGAGTTACGGCTCCCGTGGTACGTGCGGCTCCCTGTATCGCGCATGATTTCACCGGACGACTGGAGCGCCCTGTTGCTGCCGCGCCTGACCCCGCGGAATGCCATCGTAACTTTTTCCTTGGGAGGTCGAATCCTTCAATACAGACCACAAGCTTAGCCAAACCCAGACCAACCCACTGCCATGCCCAACGGAAACGAAAACGAAGACGACAACACCAAGACCACGGGCCGCAAGCAGGATGTCCCCGATTGGAAAAAGGATGTTGAGGATCTGGAGAATATTCTCGAGTCCAACCAAGTGATGACGGATATCGACGAACTTGAAAAGCTGCTCTCGGAGGACTTCTCACTGCATGTCATCGAAGCGGAGAAGGACAAGGCGCTCGACGACATCACGGACCGCATGGAGAAGGAATTGCCAGGGGTGCAGGAGGACGAGAAGGACGAGTGGACCAGGAAATACGAGAACGAATACGACGCCGTGACGCAGGTCTCGGTGACGAAGCTTGAGAGAAGCAAGGCACTGCTGGAGAAGAAGCTTGAGAAACTTGAGCACCCGAGCTGGAAGGACAAGATCAAGGCCTTCTTCAAGCACGGCGCCAAGGGCATCGATGGCGAGATCGAGAGCGTCAATCGCAAGATTGCGGCTACGGATTTGGCGCTCGACGACTTGAAAGCCTGCCTCACACCGGAGCATCGCAGGGAGAAGGTGGATGTGATCAAAGCTCAGCTGGCGGAGAACCGGCAGAGGCTGGATCAGCGTGCCGGTCATGTCGTGGGGCTTCGCCTTGAGGAGAGCATGCCTTCCAACCGGCTCAAACCGGAAGACCGGGAGAAGGCCGAGCGTGCGGTGGAAGAGGGCGTTGGGCTCACTTCCGTGCGCAAGCAACTGAAGGAGCAACTCAAGGTGGAAAAAAAGGCCCTGAAACTCGGCGAAGAGCTGGACGAATTTCGTGAGGGCACGGGGATCAAACGCAGAATGCCCAAGTGAGGCCCTTGCGGCGGCAGCGCAACGCAGCCCGGATGAAGACCGGCGGGACGGTAGGCGTGAGTGTATTCTATCAAACACTCACGGCCTGTTGCCCGCTGGTATTGTGTGTTGTGAACTACGCTATCGGTCCGTGCGCCGCGGTGGTGTGCTCGTACTGAGCCATCTTGCGCAGGTAGACGGCGTACTCCGTCTTGCCGAGCCGCTCGGCGGTGGCCAGCAACTCCGCCTTGGAGATCCACTGCTTGTTGTACGCGATTTCTTCGAGGCAGGCGATCTTGAGTCCCTGACGGTGCTCGATGACCTTCACAAACTCCGCCGCTTCCAGCAGGGAATCCGGTGAGCCCGTGTCGAGCCAGGCCACGCCGCGTCCCAGCACTTCCACGTGGAGTTGGTCGGCTTCGAGATAGAGGCGGTTCAGGTCGGTGATTTCCAGTTCACCACGCGGGCTGGGCTTGATGCTGCGGGCCAGCTTGCACACGTTCTCGTCGTAGAAGTAGATGCCCGGCACGGCGTAGTTCGACTTCGGCTGCTTGGGCTTTTCCTCCAGCGAGATGGCCTTGCCAGATTTGTCGAACTCGACCACGCCGTAGATCTCCGGGGTCGCCGTGTAGTAGCCGAAGATGGTGGCGCCTTTGCCCTTGGCCCCGGCGCGTTCCACGGCTTTGCGGAACTGCGTGCCGTAGAAAAGGTTGTCCCCCAGCACGAGGGCGGCCGCGCTGCCGGCGAGGAATTCCTCCCCAATGTGGAAGGCCTGCGCGAGCCCCTCGGGCTTCGGCTGCTCCGCGTATTCAAATTTCACGCCCCACTGCGAGCCATCGCCCAGCAGCTTGCGGAAGCCAGGGAGATCGTGCGGGGTGGAGATGATGAGGATCTCCCGGATGTCCGCCAGCATCAGCGCGGAGAGCGGGTAGTAGATCATCGGCTTGTCATAGACCGGCATGAGCTGCTTGCTCACAGCGATGGTCAGCGGGTAGAGCCGGGTGCCGGAACCTCCAGCGAGAACGATGCCTTTGCGTGCGGACATGGGAAATGGATGTGAAATTAGGCCGGAGTGTGACTGCAATGGGCAGAGGGACAAGAGAAAAGGTGTCCCGCGGGAAAGGGGGCCAGGAGCGGGCCGGGGTCAGGGGAAGGAGGCGGAATCCAATTTTCTCAAAAACGATCTTGCGGCTGTAACAGTTATACTGGTACAGTTGATACAGATCCTGCCATGCTGCCGTTCTCCGTCCAATTTCAGGATAACGTCCCAGTCTCAGACCAGATTCTGCAGGCTGTGCGCAAGGCCATGCTGACGGGGCAACTCAAGGCGGGAGACACCTTTCCCTCGGTGCGTGTGCTCGGCCAGGAACTGCAAATCAGTCCCACCACTGCGCACAAGGTCGTGCTGCAGCTCAAGTCCGACGGCTATCTCGCCGCGCAGCCCGGCCGCGGCATGGTGGTCACTGCGCCCTCACTTCCGACCGTGAAAGAGCGCCTGGCCCAGATCCAGCCCTCGTGTGATCGGTTGCTGCAGGAGGCGGCAGACCTCGGCCTCACTTTTGACCAGGTGCTCGAAGCCCTGCAACACACCCGCTCACCTGCAAGGGACCTGCTGGATGCTACTCCCGAGGCTGGTGATCGCGCGCCCGTGTAAACCCAGAACTGAGAACTGCACCGCAACACCCAACGCTCATGAGCGCTCTCATCGAACTTCACGATCTGCGCAAAAAGTTCCGCCGCACCATGGCGGTGGATGGACTCACCCTCTCCGTACCGGAGGGTGCCGTGACGGCCTTCCTCGGACCGAACGGCGCCGGGAAGAGCACCACCATTCGCTCTATGCTGAACCTGTACCGGCCAGATGGCGGCACAGCCACCGTGCTGGGTTGCGATTCACGGAAGCTCGGCCCCGCGCAGTTTGTGAACATCGGTTATGTGGCAGAGAGCATGGAGCTGCCGCTTTGGATGACGGTGGCGCAGTTTCTGGACTACTGCCGGCCGCTGTATCCGCAGTGGGACGCCGCATTTGAGAAGCGGCTCATGCAGCAGTTCGAGCTGCCGCTAAAGACCAAGCTGCGCGCCCTCTCGCGCGGCATGCGCATGAAGGCGGCACTGCTGAGCAGTCTCGCTTATCGGCCGAAGCTCGTGGTGCTGGACGAGCCCTTCTCTGGATTGGATCCGCTGGTGCGGGACGAGTTCATCCGCGGCCTGCTGGAGCTCACGGAGGAAGAAGGCTGGACCGTGTTTGTCTCCTCCCATGACATTGAGGAGGTGCAACGCCTCGCGGATCGCATCGCCATCATCAATCGTGGCCGCCTCGCGTTGGATGAGGATGCGGAGGCACTGCAGGCGAGATTTCGTGCCGTGGAAGTGGTGCTGCCGGACGGTGCGAAGACCCCACCCCAAATGCCCTCGACCTGGCTGCAGGTGGAGCAGGCGGGCCGCACCGTGCGGTTCGTGGAGACACGCTATGCAGATAGCGCTGCGCTGGAGAAGCAGATCCACCAGCACTTCCCGGAACTGGTGACACACACGGCGCATGCCATGAGCCTGCGCGAGATCTTCGTGGCACTGGCCCGCGCCTACCGGCTGGAGGGCATGGCCACCGCCGCGGTGGTGGCATGAGAAATGGGTATACCCTATCACACCATGATGTCATGAAGCTCGCCCTGCACCATTTCCGCAAAGAGGTGTCCCACGTGCGGCTGCGTTGGCTGCTCTGGCTGGCGCTGCTGGCAGTGCAGATGGCGGTGAATCTGGAATGGATCGCGCCCATGCCGCCGGATTTCCAATGGGACAACAGCCTGGTGAATCCCTCCTGGCTTTTCGTGGTCAGGCCCGTGATCTGGGCTGTGGCCTTCTGGCTGGTGGTGTCCAGCGCGCCGGAGGATCGACCCGGGAACCCGGATCGATTCCTGGGAACGCGACCGCTTTCGACGTGGTGCTACGTACTTGGCAGGGTGCTGACTTTCCTGGTGCTCATCGTGGTGCCATTTGCCGTGCAGGAGGCGCTGTACCTGGTGTTTTCCGGCCGCCCTTGGAGTGAAGTGCTGATGGGCGCGTCTGAAGCCGCGTTCCGGGCCTGCGCCTTCCTGGGATGGTGGCTGCCTTTCTCCCTGCTGTGGCGGCGCGCCCGTGAGATGTGGTTCGGGTTGGGAGCCGTGCTCGCGGGCATCGTTGGGGGCTTCTTCGTGGGAGAGTTCTTTATTCTGGGATGGACGCACGGGTCATCCGACGAACTCCAGTACGGCCCCGATCCGCTGCCCGAGGTAGTACTGGCGCTGAAGAACGCCCTGCAGTGGCCTGGCTCGGTTCTCATCGGAACGCTGGTCCTCTCGGTGATGGCGTGGGTATATCTCCACCGGGGAGGGAAGCTGGCCCTGCGTCTGGCGGGCGTGTTTGTACTCGGGGCTGGCACCATGATGCTGATCGCGCATGTGCCCCTGCCCAATCCTGCCCTGCGGCCCACCGCGCAGCAGGACGTGGATCGCATTGCCCCGCTTCAGCAAACGGCATTCACCGGATACGAGTTCAACCGCCACTCCCCGGGGCCGAAACGGGACTATGAGATTTGGATGAAGGGTGTGGTGGACGGGTTTCCTGCGGAGTACACGCCGCATTGGAGAAGGCAGAAGGTCACGCTCCACGATGGCGACACCACCAGAGAAACGGCACGAGCCGCGGCAGCAGGCTTTGGCACGGCACTCCATCCGTGGCGCAGCATCGGGGTGCATCGCGCCCTCTTCAGCTTCTTCCCCAAGGACACCTTGTGGAGAGACCGCTATCGCGGCGTGTTCACTCGTGGGGTGGATGCCGGCGCGCTTGAGATTCCGGACTCGTGGCTGCGCGATCCAAAAACCATTTCCGTGGAGGGGAAGTATGCGATCGACTGGCTCAAATGGGAGAAGACGGCGGATCTGCCACTGAAGGCGGGAAGCACGGCTTCATCACCCGAGGCAAAGTGGACGGTCCTGGCGGTGGACGCCCACAAGGCCCCTTGGGGCACCCCAAAAAGTGGCGTGGTGTGTGTGACCCTCCGACTGGAGCATCGGGCGCAGGGTTTTGGTGCGCCGCCTTGGGACTGGACCGAGGAGTTTGCACAGGTGCTGCATGACCCGCGGCTGGGCGTTGTGTTCACCCCATGGCAGGGCCAGGATGAGGAGGGTACACTTCGAGGTACACAGTTTCAGGTGGGCGTCCGCGCGGAGTCCACGGGATGGCAGCGCCGGATCTTCCGCATGGCGTGGGAAGAAGTGCTCAATCCGAAGGAGCCCTCCTCAGCGGACGAATTGGCGCAGCTCCGCCTCGTGGTGCTGAGAAGAACCTTCGCGGGCACTTCCACATGGGAAGGAAAACTGCCTCCGATGACACCGCCACGAATTGACTCGAGCATCGAACTCGACGCTGATTCGGTGCTGGAGGATGAACCGTTCCTGTCGCGCATCAGGGAATTGCCAAAACTCAAAGAGGGCGCCACGAGGGAAGAAGCGAAGCTGTATTTCGCGGACGTCCTCGATACTTTGGGTCCCATCTACAAGCGTTCGTGGAGCGAGCCCTTGAACGCGGTGGTCGTGGAGAAGCTTGAGCCCCTGGCGCGCATGCATCCCACGCTGCTGCTCAAGGTCAGCGCCGAGAAGCCATGGCCATCCATTCTGCGCAGACTCATCGCAGCTCCACAGTTGCGTGATGCCATCCTCACGGAGATGCCGGCAAAGCCGTGGCTGGGCTCGGTGGTGGGTGATCAGTCAGAATGGCAGCCACTCCTGCGCGAGCGGGCTCCCGGGATCATGAGTACCGTGTCTCCTGAAGATGGAGTCTATTTTTCGAAACTCTTCATGACCTGGCGGGACCCGGCCCATGTACCATGGCTGCTCCGCGTGATGGAGTCGGGTTTGGACCCGGATCTGTACCTGTACTGCCGCTCCTTCCCTGAGTATCGTGAAGCCGCAGACGTCGCGGCACGCCGTGCCGTGCTGGCGGACATGCAAATTTCGGGACCGTTCGCCAATGGACATCCCTCAGCCACCTTTCATGCCCTGCCGCTGGGGCTGCGAGCAGGCCTTCCTGAAGCGCTGCACCGTGTGCTGCATCTGATAAAGGTGATAAACCCGGAGGAGCGTGACCAGCTGCTCTCGGTGACCAGCCTGCCGGAGGCCTTCGGGGTTCCTCAAGAAGCCAGCAAGCCTCCCGGGATGCGGCCGCAGAACAAGGCCTTGCTATCGCTATTGGAAGTCCTGCGTCCTGAGGATTTCCGCTTCGACGACCAGGCGCGCGTGTGGCTGCGCTCAGGGCAAGCAAGCCCGGCTCCCCAAGCTCCCGCGCCACCGCAACGCTAACCTCTGCTTCCGCATGAACATGGTTGCCACTCTGCCAGAACCAGAATCCGCCAGCCGGCCTGCAAGCATCCTGCAGCGTGCGGTGCATGCTCGGCCGCTGGGCTCACGCGTGCGGCATCAGTTTGCGCACGAGCTGCGGCGTCAGCGGTGGCTGGTGCTGCTCATGTGGCTGCTACCTGTGGCGTCACTGGCGTGCAGGAGTGCCAGTTTCGCCAATCATATCGCGTTAGGGTTTCTCATCGGGGCGATCTCGGTGGTTTGCTGCGTCGTGCTGGTGTGCAGATGCGTGTGGGCGTCTTCCGCAGCGCGGGCGGAAATATTGGTGCACACCCAACCGGTGGGCCGGTGGGCATTGCTCCTCAGTCAGGGCGCGTTTTTTGTCGTAGCGGCGGTTGTTCCTTGGGTGCTGCTGGATGTGATTGCGGGCCTTGGCTTCGGGTTCAGCGGCACCCAGTGGTTCCAGTTGGTGCTGGGCAGTCTGCTCATGGCAGGCCTGCCAATTGGGCTCAGTGCGGCGTGGATGTCCGCGGCACGCACCTACAGGCAGCAGGGGGTGATCTTTACCGTCGCGCTACTTACCTGGTGGGTGGCAGGACAGCTTCTCACCGAGATGGCGAGAGCGGATCTTCTGGGCTGGCTGGAATCCGACAATGTCGATTCCGCGGAGCAGACCAGGGTGTTTCTCATCGGCGCTGGGTTGCTTGGCTTGGCGCTGTGGATCGTCCAGTCGCTCCTGCATCGTCGTCGGGTCATGTTCTACGCGGCTCTGGCGGGTGGGCTGGCACTGGCGTTGATTACCGAGGGTTGGGCATGGAACTGGACTAAGGCAGATCCCCTGCCGTACACGAGTGGTACTCCCAAGCTGGTCGTGCATGGACCTGACCGTGGAAGTCATCCCGGCACGACCCGTCTATGGGAAGGTGTGGTAGTGGAAGGTTTGCAACCAGGGGAAGCGGCGGTGGTCACGGAACTTTTTCACCGGGGTCTCCGATATGATGCTTCGTTCTCAGCCGCGGCGGTGGGAAGTCCGGTGGATAACCAGCTTGGAAGCAGACGCACCGGTGTGAACGTGGACATGGTGCGTTCGATCAGTAGCTCTCTGCCCGAAGGCTGGCTCATTTCCGATGACGGCAATCTCAGTCCAAGCGGGTCCCGCCCGGAAGCATTCCTGCTGAGCTCCCTGAATTCGTCGCGGGCTCAGGACTGGGATACATGGATGTTGTATCTGGCGATCCTGGAGCCGCGCCTGGTCGCGGAATTTCCCCTGCGGGAGATCATCGGCCGTGAGAAGCAGTTCCTTCTGGAGCCCGGCCTGTGTGTGGCGCTTGGCGAATCCAAAAGCTCCCAAGCCTTCATGAAATTGTGGATGCAGACGGTGGATCGCCGGCCGATTTTGGCGAAGCGTTCCTACGGACGGAGCGTCACCTTTGGTCAAGGGAGGCTGGAGCGGAAGCTGTATGTGCTGCTGCTGGATGACTCCCGCAAGACAGCCCAGGTGGAGGTGAGCCCCGCGATCACGGGGAACCCTTATGCGACCGGCAGTTTTGGAACAAGCTTCTCCACGGACTCACTCTTTGAGAGCATGCGGGTGGACGGCCCACGGGTTCGGCTGAGACTCGCCGGCCTGACGCGGGACCAGTGGATCTCAAACGTGCGGGTGCAGGTCTGGTGGCCGGAGTTGAAGGGATTCCACTCGCTGGGGATGTCAGAGGTGGAGCAACGGCGGACGGCAAGAGAACAGAAGCCGTGAGAAGGGGTGCTTTGCTTCCTTCTTCAGCCCCCGAAAATTCCCAGCGTCCCCGTGCCCAGTGAGCCGGGGTTGGCCGTCTTCCACAGCTTCTGCAGAGCGGCGTCTTTGAAAAGGCTCAGGCATTCGCGTGAGACATCCCGCCAGGGCTGGGAGGCATCCACGATCACCGAGCGTGCCTGGCTCTGGCTGGGCAGCTTCAGGAAGAGGTCGCGGATTTTCTGCTGGTAGGTGGCGTCTTCGAAGGAGTTCGGCTGGTCCCCACGCACGCGGATGCGTTTCTGGCCCACTTCCACCGGCAGGTCCAGCAGCAGGATGAGATCGGGGATGGGGAAGTTGGTCTCGTTGTGCTCCAGCACGTCCTTCACCACGGCGCCGCGCGCGCCCTGGTAGGCGGCGGTGCTCCAGTAGTAGCGGTCCAGGATCATGATGCCGTCCTCCTCCAGCGCGGGGCCGATGGATTGCTCCGTGTGTTGGGCCCGGTCCTTGTGAAACATGTCCAACTCCTGGGCCAGGGTGAGGCGGCCGGCAGAGGCGGACTCGCGGAGTTTTGTGCCCCATTCCAGGCTGGTCGGTTCCTTCGAGAGCGCGCACAGCAGGCCGCGTTCCCCGCACCACTGCGCCAGGGTGGCGGCCACCGTCGTCTTGCCTGCGCCATCGATGCCTTCCACGGCGATAAGGAGTCCTCCGGGGATGGGTCGTTTCATGGGCGGAATGAGAAGCGGCGGGCGGTTAGTGGCAAAGGGCAGGCAGTTTAGTGCAAACTGGCGCTGGTTTCCAAGGTAACTTTGCGAGAACGCGCCTGAGCCCCATCATTTCGCCTTCTTCGGAATTGCAGACCGCTGCAAAGTTCCATGTGGCAGGCACGTTTGATGGGAAAGGAGAGGGGTAGCCGTGTCGGCTCCCATCCATCATGGTTCCTCACCCTGCGCGCTGCCTTTGGTTGTTGCTTGGCGTTCTCGCCATGACACCACTCTCCCGTACTCATGCGGTGGATGATTCGTCGCCGGCTGCAGTAACGGCCGCCGCGCAGAAAGGACTCGCCTTTTTGGAGAAGGAGGGCGCGGTCTGGTATGAAGAAAAGAACTGCCTCTCCTGCCACCACACTCCTTTCCAAGTCCGGGCGCATCGCGAAGCCCAGCGGCGAGGCCTTCCTGTGGACCAGAAGAAGCTCGATGAGTGGGTGGGCTGGTGCGTGGAACGTGCAGAACCCAAAGGTGGCAATGATGTGCTGGCCGAGCTGATGGTGTTCCTCTCGCGGGACATGGTGCCACCCGGAGAAGCGCAGAAGAAACTGGAGACCTTGCCGACCCAGATCGCAAGCTTCCAAAAGCCCGATGGATCATGGGCTGCCTCGGGTCAGTTCCACGCGGAGGGCTGGCCGCAGACCGAAGCGAATGAAGCCACGACGCGGCTCATGCTGCAAAGCCTGAACCTGCCGTGGGCAGATGCGGAAATAACCAAGGCCAACCGCGAGCGCGCCGTCGCCTGGCTGAAGTCGCGCGATGCGGAATCGTCCAAAGGTGAGCCGAAGAGCACCCGCAGCTATGCCACGCGTCTCGCGTATGCCGTGCACACCAACGAACCTGCCGAACAGACGGCGGCACTGAGCGAGAAACTCATCGCCCTGCAGAAGCCCGACGGTGGCTGGAGTTGGAAGATGGACGCGGACGGGAGCGATCCCATCACTACTGGTGAGGTGCTTTACACCTTGAACTCCGCGAAGGCCAAAGCGAAGGCCATGGACACCGTGACGCCACGCGCGGTGGCTTATCTGCTGAAAGCGCAGAGCGAAGACGGCTCCTGGTACCAGGACCACAAGCGCATCAGCAACAAGATCCGCAAAGAAGAGAAGCCCAAGGTGGATGGCATCTATTCCTACTGGGCCTCCGCTTGGGCGACACTTGGATTGCTGAGCACCCTGCCTGAAGTGAAGGCGGAGGTGACTGTGGTGGAGTAGCCAGCGAGGCCTCAAACGGGCAATGATGGAGAGGATGCACCCGAGTGATCCAGAAACCGTGACGCGAAGCGTCCCTGGATTGCGCGCAGCCCTGCTGCCGCTTTCCTAAAGTGCAGCCTGCTGCACGCTCCATCGCGACGAAGTCGCCAAACTTTATGGACCTATCACACCAGAGGCGAGTATGACCATCGCTGCAGCAGGCTGCAGACTCTTCAAAGCGGCAGCAGGGCTGCACGCAGTCCAGGGCCTTCGGCACTGTTTCCTTATCCTTTGCGCACGGTCATGCAGGAGATCGCGCCGGATCAAAACAGGATGTGATCCACAAAGGCCTGCACATGTGCGGCGCGTTTGCGTTCCTTGCGTGCGAGCACGGCCAGTTCGCGGGTGAAGCGGGGCTTCCAGGTGAGGCGTTGAAGTGCCTGCCTGCGTGCGAAGGTGGCAAGGGCGCGACGTGGCACAAGGCCGATGCCCATGCCGGTGGCCACGAGCTGGATGATCACATCGAAGCTGTCGAGCTCCATGGCAGGTTCTATTTCCAGTCCCTGATCCCTGAGCCACGCATGGATGGCACGGCCCGTCTGCATGGCCGAGTCCAGCATGAGCCAGCGCTGGGTGCACAGCCACGATTTCCAGGCTCGGGCGTTCGCTGTGGTGGGCGGAGGGACATGCTCTCGCGCGGCGATCAGTGTGAAGACATCCCCGAACCGGTGGGTCACTTCCAGGCTGGTGGGCAGACGCCGGGGCGCGGTGAGAATGCCGAGATCCAGCTCGCGTTGATCCAGCGACTCGATGAGCGTCGCGCTGTCCTGATGATACACCCGCGTGAAGACCTCCGGTTGGTGCCGTTGACTCGCGGAGAAGATGCCGGGGAGATGTGCCAGCGTGACGCCGCGTGAGATGCCCACCTTCACCTCGCGCCGTGCCTCGGTGAATTCTTCCCGCATGCGTTTCAGCACCGCATCCACATCACCCACCAGACGGCGGGAGTGCTGCTTCAAATAAAGACCCGCCTCGGTCATCGTGACGCGCCGGGTGGTGCGCTCGAAGAGAGCTACACCCAGGCGCTCCTCCATGCCCTGGATCACGCGGGTGAGCGAGCTCTGGGTCAGCCCCACGTTCCGCGCCGCCATGGTGAAGCTGCCACTCTCCGCCAACGCGTGGAAGTGATGCAGGTCGCGCAGGTCAAAAGGAGCTGTGGCGAGGTAGTCATGCGCCATATGCATGAATGTATGGCATTAATGCATTTCACGCAAGGCCACCGCCGGGGCAGGGTGGGGCGCTTGAAAAACAACAAACAACAAACTCATCCCACCATGCCCCACCCACTCGACCGCAATCCTGAAAATGTCTCCGGCTCCTTCTACGTCGACAACACCTGTATCGACTGCGACCAATGCCGGGACCACGCCCCGCAATTCTTCACCCGCTGGGATGAAGGTGGCTACAGCATCGTTCACACGCAGCCGGTAACGGAGGAAGAAATCGCGCAGGCCATCGAAGCCATGGAAGGGTGTCCGTCCGAATCCATCGGCAGGGAGTGAGGCGGCGTGGAATGTAGAAGGCTTCTTCAGAAGCCTTCTACAAATATTGCTGCACGATGTGTCCTGACGGTACGAACGGATTCGTCATGCGTATGAGAGCAGCAGTCCATCCGTCATCCATCATGCCTACCTCGTCCACCTCCGCTACTGAGTCCCAGCCCAAGTTCATGTTCCTCTTTCGCCAGCCGCATGGTGATGGGCCGCCTCCCTCGCCCGTGGAACTGGAGCGGATCATGGTACACTTCCGGGAATGGATGGAATCCATGTATGCGAGGGGGCACGTTCTTGGCACCAATGGCCTGGAGACAACCGGCAAGGTGCTGCGGGGTTCCCATGGCGCGATGATGACCGATGGCCCGCTCATCGAGTCGAAGGAAATCATCGGTGGATATGTGATGATCACTGCCAGGGACCTGGAGGAAGCCGTGGAACTGGCGCGCGCCTGCCCGGGCCTGGACCACCGCATGGCAGTGGAGGTGAGGCCGATCGCTGGGTGTGGGGTGAAGGACGGTTGGGAAGAGAAACTCAAGAATTGAGCGACGCATGGCGTGCGGTTCAGTCTGGGCTGGATTTCCGAAGCGTTGGTAACTGGTGTTTGAGCGGGGAACGTGAGAGTCCGTGCTCGCGAGTTTGCGTGCTTTACGGCCACGAAGTTGAGTGACAATATCCTGCCACGTATGAGAGCCGCTTTCGTGACATGCCTGCTATTCCTCCTCCTTGTCACGTCATCACGGGCAGAGGATCCGCTGGCGGCGTTTCAGACCCTCTGGAAGGACTCGCTGGCAAAGACCCTCGCAAAGCATCCCCACTTCGAGCTGCTGAACCATCAGGTGACGGAGCCTGGCAGAGTGGGTGCGCGCAGCATGACCTCCGCGGCGGGACTGAAGCTTGTTAGCAGTGCCTTGAGTGAAAGTGAACGACGCGCGCTCATCGTCTACGGTACCTTCAAGGACCTGGAGCCTGACCGACCTGTGTGGGCGATCACCAACCCGGGTGACATCGGCAATGGCTTCGAGGCGTATGTGGATCAGAAGAGTGGGAAACTGATATTTCTCTGGATCATCCCGGAAGGGTGATGTGTGAAAGCGTGTGCCATTGCAGAAGTTTGCGCACCCAACGCTTGAAGAGATTGCGTGCTGATTTTAACACTACGCTCCGCATCATCATGAACTGCGTGCATGCTCTTACAGTCTTCCTGTTTGCGGTCTCAATCTCGCCTGTCATGTGCCAGACCGCCGAAGAACGAAAAGAAAAGATTCAGCAGCGTGAAGCGACCACTCCTTCCAAGGAGGCGGCGGAGCGCAAGACGCGTTCCTTGGATAGGCTGAAGAAGGAAGGCGTGCCCATCCTGGATAGCCTCCCGGTCATCGAGGATTCCCAAGAGGCAAAGACGCGTACCAAAGAGGAGATCGCGCAGCGCGCCATCGCGGTCTGCCTGACAGCGGTGAAGGGAGAAGGAGTAGAGCAGAAAGTCATCGACTCGCTGGTGACGAAATTCGGTGCGGAGAAATTCTTCACACCAGAAGAAGCGGCCTTCATCAAGGATCCATCACCGGCGCGGGAGGATAGCATCAAGTTCTCCTGGCGCTATGAATGCCTGTGGGTGCTGCTCTGGTCCCTGGGCTACGTGGATAATCTCGAACGTCCCGAGGGCATCTGCGATGTTCCCAAAGCGGTGAGTTTCCTCAAGGATCGCGACACAGCGCAGTTCATCAAGGACGCCAAGCTTCGCCCACTGAATGAGCTCTTGGATGAAGCGGACCTGATCTATCGTTATCACTGGGCGGTGACGAGCGCCCGGCTGAAGAACCAGGAGGCACCCGCCAAGCTCGAAGGCGGTGTGGTGCAGGAACGGCACTACGTGCTGAACTGGCTCATCGGATATATGGACCAGGCGTGGGATGATATCTCGACGGACACGTAGTGGAAGACGGACGAGCGTGCTGCTTCGAAGATTATGCCCCAGCATCACTTCCGCCCCGGCTTTCGCTGCTCAGTCATGGACGCTGTTGTGCTCGTCCTCGGTGCTGTGGTTGCGTGGTTGATGGGATCCGTGATCTGGTGGGCTGGAGCCGCAGTGGTTTGCGTCGTGGGACACTTCTTCTTATTCTGCAATGTGTTCCGCATCGCGCGTAACTCCGAATTCATTTGGGCCGGGACATTTGTGGTGCTGTCAGCATGCACCCTGCTGACAGACTGGCCCGGATGGCCTGCGGTCTTCATCGGCTGTGTCTGTTTGAGCACCTTCTTCATCTGGCGTGAGACGAAACAGAAGAGCTATCACGGTATCTTCTGGCAGCGGTGGAATCCGGGATTGCGGGAGTGGTGGGAAGACAATAGGCACCACAGCATAGCGTCGCCGACCGAAGAAGGATTGTGACCATGCCCCTCTCATGAATACTCGATTGGAGCGCGTGCATACCATGACGGACCGCGCGAAAAAGAGGTGCTGTTTTCACCAGCGGAGGGTTGATTCAACATTTTGACTACAGGGGTTTCTACATCTGGCAGCCTGATGAATAATGAACCGCCTCACGATTCGGACAGCGCTCTTCGTACCCCGTGGTGTTGGATATTGCTGCCGGTGGTGGCATACCTCGTCGCCGTGCCGATTTTGGGTTACGGCGCTATCTTTGTTCCCATGGTCGTACTCAACGCTCCATTGGGCATCATCGGATGCTTCACCAAGGTCACGATGAACTCGTATGAGGAGTGGTGGCCCTTCGGATTGGTCGCCCACGGGGCCTTCTGGATTTTGCTGTTTACGGGTCTCTCGGGTTGCAAGTCACTGCCAGCAAGAAAGCTCCGCCGGATCTGGTGGATACTCGTGGTCGCATTGTTGATGTCGATTTCTGGTTGTGCCATGCATCTTGGGCCCGGGCTCAGGAATATGAATAACTGGCATTGATGCTTGTTGGATTTCCTGGGACGAAACGAGCACGGCACCACGACCATGAGATTCTATTTCGCGTACGGGTCCAACATGTGGGACGAGCAAATGAAGAAGCGGTGTCCCCAACACCGCAAAGTGGGACATGCGGTGCTGCCTGGATACCGGTGGATCATCACGACGCGGGGCTATGCCAGTGTGTTCCCTTCACCGGGTGATGAGGTCGAAGGCGTGTTGTTCGAAGTCTCGCCGACAGACGAAGATGCGTTGGATGGATTTGAAGGAGTCAGCTCCGGATCCTACCTGAAAGTGGAGATGACGGTACGATGTGAGAATCAAGATAAGACTGCGCTCGTCTATGTTGATCCCATCACTAAAGAAGGTACACCCAAGCAGGAGTACATCATGCGCATCAATGCAGGATTGAAGGATGCGCGATTGTCGGATGCGTACGTCCGGCGTCAGGTGCGGAAGTTTGTTCCGGCGTGAGCGTACCCGTGGAGCAGGAGTCATGACGCAAACAAAAAAGCACCGGCTCTCGCCGGTGCCTTTTTGCAGGAAGTGCTGATTCGCCTTTCCGCGACTAGATATGAATCGGATGCCCCTCGGCCACTTCGGTGGCTTCCTTCAGCATCTCGGCCAGGGTCGGATGCGCGTGGATGGTGGCTTCGATTTCGTCTGCAGTAGCTTCCAGGGTCACGGCCAGGCTCATCTCGGCGATGAGCTCGGTCGCTTCGGCGCCGATGATGTGGGCGCCGATGATTTCGCCGTGGGGCTCTCCGTAAATGATCTTCACAAAACCTTCCGTCTCGGCGATGGCGAGTGCCTTGCCGCTGACCTGGTAGGGGAACTTGCCGACCTTGTACTTCAGGCCCTTGGCTTTCGCCTGGGCTTCGGTAAGGCCGATGCTGGCGACCTGCGGCTGGCAGTAGGTGCAACCCGGGAAGGTGGTGACCTTCTTCGGCTTGTGACCGGGCTTGAACATGCCTTCCACCGCATGCACGGCTTCGTAGCTGGCCACGTGGGCGAGCCAGGGCGGCCCGATGATGTCGCCGGCGCCGTAGATGCCCTTCACATTGGTCTCGTAGTTGGCGTCGGTGTCGAGCCAGCCGCCTTTTTCGGACTTCTTGAGCTCCACGCCTTCCGGCAGCAGGGGCACCACGCCGATGGCCACGAGGCACATGGGGGCTTCCAGCGTTTCATTGGCGGCGCCTTCGACCGTGAGGCTCACCTTGTCGCCGTGATCCTTGGAGGCGGTGACCTTGGTGTTCGTCAGGATGCGGATGCCGGCCTTCTTCAGGCTCTTTTCCAGGGCCGCGCTCACCTCTTCATCTTCCACAGGGAGGATGCGGGGCATCATTTCGACCACGGTCACCTTCGTGCCGTAGGCATTGAAGAAGTAGGCAAACTCGATGCCGATGGCGCCAGCGCCCACGATGAGGATTTCCTTGGGCTGCTCGGCCAGGGTGAGCGCCTCGCGACTGCCGATGACCGTCTTGCCATTGAAGGGCAGGCCGGGCATGGGGCGGGACTTGGCGCCGGTGGCCACCAGGATCTTCTGGGTGTCGTAGGAGGTCTTCTTGCCGTCCTTGTCCGTCACTTCCACCTTGCCAGCGGCAGGGATGGCGGCGGTGCCGCGGATGTAGTCCACCTTGTTCTTCTTGAAGAGGAACTCGATGCCGCCACAGAGCTTGTCGGACACCTTGCGGCTGCGGCCGACGATCTTGCTCCAGTCATAGGAGATGCCGTCAATCTTCAAGCCGAACTCGTCCGCGCGATGCGTGAGGGTGTGGTACAGCTCGGCGTTCTTCAGGAGCGCCTTGGTGGGAATGCAGCCCCAGTTCAGGCAGGTACCGCCGGCGCGGTCATTTTCCACGCAGGCCACTTTTTTGCCAAGCTGGGCGGCGCGGATGGCGCCGACGTATCCCGCGGGGCCGCCGCCGATGACGATGAGGTCGTAGGTCATGATGAGTAGTCAGTAGAAGGGAAAGTGTCCTGTGTGAGTGGGGATCTGGACGTAGCGCACGGAGCAGGGGAGTGCAAGGCGCGGCGTCGTCCCGTTGGGGGGCCAAACGGCCGATCTGGCACAGTTGCTCTGAAATGGGTACGATCTGGAGGAGCGATGGGGATAGGAGCCCCCGGCGGAGGGCTGGCCCCAGTGGATTTGGGGACTGAAAAGGGGCGGCGCAGTCGGCGTCTCACCCGAGACAAAGGCGTCAGGAGCAGTCATTTAGAGAGCCGCTCTCGAAAACAAATGAAGACCTTCTTGGTGGCGTTTGTTGCAAAATCCGGCCTTTTCTCTACCCGATGTCCATCAACCCCAATCGCCCTTCCATCGACGCTGCCGCATCGCGCTCACGCAAGCGCATGAAACAGCGTGTGGTGATGGCCGTCTTGGCGGTCTTGTTGCTGGCGGGAGGTGTCTTCTGGTTTGGCGTGCGTGTGCCGAAGCCCAGGCTCTTCAAATCTACTGTCTACCCTCCCAAGACGGCTGATGAAAAGGCCATGTGGGAGTGGTGGAACTACATGCAGAAAGTAGATCGGAGCTTCGAGTGGAAGACCCCCATTGAGTTTTACGGGAAAGTCGTGGACCAGAATCATGCGCCGGTCGATGGAGCACGGGTGGACCTTTCCTGGTCGCCTCTCGGAGGTCGGCCAAACGAAAGCAAGCTGACCACGGGTGCTGATGGAAGCTTCCTGTTCTCTGGAGTGCAGGGGAAGGGCCTTACCGTCACGGTCTACAAAGAGGACCACGTCGGCCAACCGAAGTCGCGGGCCAGTTTTGAGTACGCAGCCTTCTTTGAACCTCACTTCCATTTGCCCGACCCGGCCGACCCAGTGGTCTTCCAACTGTGGAAGCTGATCGCTCCGGAGCCGATGTACCTTTGGGCCCTGGCCAGCGATCTGACGGTGGACGGGAAGCCACACCCCTTCAATGTCAAGATGGGCCAGGCAGGGGGAGGCGATTTGATTTTCACAGTCACGCGCACCAATCAAACCAAACCGGGCACCTTTGACTACACGCTGACCGTCCAGGCCGGTAGCGGCGGAGGCATTGCAGAAACGAAGGACGACCCCATGTTCACCGCGCCAGATGACGGCTACGTGCCATCGATCACGATTGCACAAAAGTCCGGTCCACCGGATTACCTTGGCGTGCAAAAGCTCCGGTTTTACCTAAGGACCCCGGACAACAAATATGCCGCAATCACGGCGCAAGTAGCGCAGCACAATGGCCCGAGCGCCCAGGTGCAGATGGAAATCTACTTCAATCCCTCCGGCAGCCGGAACCTGGAATACGACTACAAGAAGCGGATCAACGAGCGGACGGCTTCTATCAGATGAATCGAACGGCGTATGTTGCTCAATGTCGGCATGTTCACGGTGCCGCTCACGCTGCGGAGGCCTCGCCTGTGAGTTCTCCTCGACTGCTACTACAGACACACAATCCTGGATCAACAGATATGGGTATGCGGTCTCTTCTTTTTGCTTTCGCGATCTTTATGCAGATCACGGGCGCCAGTCTGTACGCACAAGGTGTGACGCCCCCATCCACGGCGAATCCGGGCACTGGGGAACCCATTGGCCGCCTAGCAGAGGCTGTGGCGACACCCGAGGAGCTGGCGGATCCACCACTGGGCAAGATCCGGAAACTCGACCTGGATAGTGTGGACCGGGCCCGCAAGGGGCTTGCCGAGGTGCTTGCGTCCGTTCCGGTGGGGCCGGATGGGCAGAGCTCGCCCTGGTTCGCGAGACTGAAGGCCATCAAAACCCAGCTGGACCGGGCAGCAGCCTCACAAGAGCAAACGGACCTTTTCGCCTCGGTGCCATTGCTGGCTGAGATCTTTCGACCGCAAGATGTACCGGCCTTCGTAAATGGAGCCTTCGGTCACCTCGCAAACTTGAGTGTATGCTTCCGTGAGACGGCCGCTTTTCATGTAAAACAGCGTGACGCCAACGTTGCGGACACGACTCTCGCCGCCCTGGTGTTCCGCGTCGGTCACGGCTATACCTCCGAGCCGGATTGGGAGGATCGGCCTCCGCCCATCGATGCCGCAGGGGTGATGATTCTCGATGCGCCTGCCGTCGTAGCCCAGTTGAGAGCGGGGCCTTGGGAGGAAGCTCACATGTTCCTTGGCGGCGTCGATGATGCAAAGAGCTGCTTTGCCCGCTATGCCCCCGGTGGTGATGGTCTTGTGGTCCTGAAAACGAAATACACCCAGAACAGGGCGATGATAGACGCGCAGTTCGTGGAACTGAAGAACTGGGTCGCGCAACAGGAAGCGGCCGCTTTGGCTTACCGCAAGTTGGCAAAAGCCACCGCGTTGCCCGAGGCCTCAGTAGATGGGGCTGGCAAGACTCTCCCAAAAGAGTTCAGCGCTTACCTCAAGGATGAGAACAGCGGGCACGACCGCATTATCGATGGGCTATCGCCCGACAGCGCCTCGCTCGACGCCCAATGGAGGACGGTCCTGGGACAGGGCTCTGTCTGCGAGACTCTGTGGCATGTTGCGGGAATTGCCAAAAATGCGGAACCAAGCGAACTCGATTTCATCACTTACACGTCGGTCAGGATGCTTGTGCGTGAATATCCGAGCGTGATCGATCAAGCGCAGTCCGTGGTCGCTGCCCCCTGGAAGACACTGAGCGAAAGCCCCAATCCCATTTTCCGGTTGCTTGCCATCAGTGAGATGGATCGCGTCATCAAAAATCGAACTGCTGCGGTGGCATTGCTCGGTGCTCGCGTGGGTGAATCGGATCCCGTGATTCTGAAAGCCCTGATCGAGAAGTTGCTCCAGACCGGTGGGCCGGAAGCAAAGGCTGCGCTCGGCGAGATCGTGAAGAACGCCCACACTCGTGGCGACGATGAAATTGAGAGTTTGGCGAAGGAAGCAATTCGGAAATCTCCATGATTGTTCTGCGCCACCATCTACCGAGCTGGGCCACGCGTCGGCTCATCGCATTTTTATGCCTGGCGTTTGCATGGGTTGGCTACGCTGCGGAACCGGCTGTAGTGGACCTCAATAAGCCTGACACGCTCCTCGCCTTGTTTGAAAGCGGTGCCCATCCCAGGCGGGCCTTTCGCAATGGGGGCGATGGATTTCTGGTCATACGGCCAGCGCAATCTTTGGGGTTCCGAGTGGAGTCACTTTTCATTCCCCCGACAAAGGCGCCCTGGCGTTTCATGGTGGGCAGAAACGATCAGCTGTTGTCCATTCAGGGCTCTGTCGAGGAAGCGTGGACCAAGGCCGAGGCATTTGAGAAGACCAAAGGATTGGAGTCAGCCATGGGCGGAGACCTCGAAGCGCTCAAGAAGTGGATCGATTTTTATCCCAGTCCATCGCCGTCAGGTGATCTCTGGGGTCGTAAGTGGCGAAGTGCTGATGGCACTCGAAGTGTGAGTTACTACTTCCGGCACACCATGCAGGGTGGCCGGCCGTTGACGATTTCCGTGGTCGTTGAACTGCACTGGCCGGGCCGGGAGATCGGGTTTCGTGAAACCCCTGTGGAGCCACCTGCGGGTTACGAGCACGTGGACATGAGCTTCGACGAGACATACGGCGGCACGGCCAAAATGCCGCATGCCAAGAATGCCAGAGCTACCGATACTGCAGCCGTCATGGCATCCCATGACTGGTCGAAATTTCCAACGTTGTGGATCGTTCTCGGCAATTTGTTCTTCTCGGCGGCGGCCGCGACTCACTTATGGTCCGGGAGGAGAAAATGGTAGCATCAGGACCTATGGCTTTCACCTTTCGATGTCCATGCGCAGGAGCGATCAACCTTAGACAGCGGCTCATTCATTCACCATGAAACTTACGCGTCACATTTTTGTGTTCAGTATCCTTCTTTCCAGCGCGATGTTGGCGGCGGAGAATGAAGACCATCTGACCTATGGTATCCCTGCTGGATCCACGAAAACCGGACCTCATACCACGCGCGATCCGGAAAAGCAGGAGTGTTTATACTTTGCTCCCGGTCCTGAAAAGACCCGCGAGAATCTTGTCGCCATCGAGCTGATGGACCACGAAGTGGTCGTCAAACGAGAGTTGCTCAAGGACGGCAAGAAGCACGGCATCCAGCGCGAATGGCATCCCAATGGCAGGCCAAAGCTGGAAGCTCCCTACCGGGAGGGGAGCATGGAAGGAACGTTCAAGGAGTGGAATGAAAACGGCGATTTGGTCGGCCAGTACTCGATGTCAAAGGGAACCGGGGTGGTCAAAGTTTATGATTCCACTGGCCGGTTGCTTCGCGAGGATCATTATAAGAACAACGAAAGAGACGGGCTGCGCATGGAACGGTTGACGGAGATAATCAGCCTTACGTGGTCAAAGGGTGGGCACCTCCTTGGCAAAGGATGTGATTTCTACGAGAACGGAGAGCTGGCCACAATTGGGTTTTTTTCGAACAATGGGCAACCGAATGGGCCGGTGGTCACATTCTCGCGAGATGGTACGCGGACCAGAGCGTCATGGCATCTAAGCGGTCAGGAGGTCTCTGAGGCCCAATACGCAGCGGTGGCTTTGAAAGACCCGAGTCTGCCGCGGTACTATCCGGACCTCAGCGAGTACAAATATAGGGTGGGAGAAGACATGCGGGAGTGGTTGGAAAAATACCGCACGATGCCACCGGTAAAAATCCCGCTGCAGTTTAATCAGGAGGGCGAGCCAGCCCTTGCTCGATAACTATGAATTCTTCCAAACGATTGGCTCTCGTAGCTGCAACCATCGCCCTGTTCCTTTCAAGAGCGGGAGCACAGGTTCTCCCGGGACCGGTTCAAGCGTATTTGGATGGGGCTCCAGCGCGGCTGGCCGCGGAGCCTGAGATTCAGGAGGGAAAGAAGGCGGACTTCTACTTCAATTACCACCAGCTCTTTGCAAAACCCGCCATCGACTACCGGAATGGGGGAAAGGCGTGGCTGGTCGGTCTCGGCATCGGCGAGCTCAAAGGGAAATCGATGACGGAGCTCGGGCGCATCGTGCTCCTTTCAGAGAGCGGGGAAGAGATTTTCAAGCATCCCGATGCGTTCCGCGGGGAAAGGGTCTTGGATGGCTGCTTCACTGGGGCCATCGTGGTGGAGATGGCGCCCAGCTTGTACGTGATCGCCATGTCGTCTCCCGCAGGACGCGGAACACCCGGCTCGGTAAGCGTGCGCACGCTTGATAAGGATAAACCACGCGAGCTGTTCACCTGTGGAGACACCAACTTCCCCGGCGAGCCCGGAATCGAAAGCACTCTCTACTTCCACGACATCAATGGCGACGGTCGCAAAGAACTCCTGGTCGAGCAACAGTTGCTCCACTACAGCCAGGGTCGAAAGGAGATTAAGCGGCGCGTGTTTCGTCTGGAGAGTACCAATCAGTCCTTCGTTGAGGTGACATCCCAATATGAAAGCCAACTCGCGGGCCTCTTCGCGGCAGCGAAAGGCACCCTGGCAACACCGAGAACCTCACAACAAAGTCGCCCCTACGAATCCACGGTATTCGGGAAGGTGACGCAATGACCAACTGCTTGCTACCACTCTCCGTGAAAGGCTTTAACTCCCATCCATGAAGTTGTACCGTCTCTCCACGGCCACCTATCGACGTGGCGGCTTTGCAGCAGCAAGCGATTGGGGTCCGGTTTCGGACTTGTGGTTTCTCGCCCCCGCGTTTCTGGAACGAGCTCGTGCCTCCTGGCAGATAAGTCCGCGCTCACCTGGCCTCTACATAGAATCAAACGCAAAGTCATGGCCTGATTTCCTGGCCAACTATGGGGGCCCGCCCCACATGTTGGTCAGTGAACGCGTCGTCGCATCACTTCGCTCCATCGGCGCACCCATTGGCAGGATTACAGAGATGCCCATGGCCGAGATCAACGCCAAGGCTCTCAAGAACCAACCTCCTCCGAAGTACTTTGTTATCGAGACCATCCCCGGCATTGAAGTCGATTTGGCGGCTACGGGCTTCAAGCTGGATGCCCATGGCAAGGCGATCTTGAATCCCCTTCCCAGGCCGTGGCCCTCGACCTATCGCTATCGGCCTGAGTCATGGAATGGCACCGACCTCTTTGACGTTCACACCATCAGCTCGGCAGATGTCCCTCACACAGGCCTGTACTGCACGGAGCGCGTGAAAGAACTCGCCGCGAAGGAAGGCTGGACCAATACGGACTTTACCCGGTTGGTGATGCCGGGGAACTGGCCGGGCAGAGGTATATAACGAAATCTTCCCCAAGCTGTGCACCGATTGCTCACATGAACTGTGACTACTCATTCTTTGAAGAAACGCTGACCAAGGTCCGCAGGCTGCGCACAAAGTTCTGCTTTCCCTTCCATATCCTGCGTGGCGCGGTCGAAGCTAGTTCTCCTGAGCAGTTGTCCGTCAGTCCCCAAGTCATCTGGAAGTCCGATACAGACGAAGATGAGGCGATCATTGAAACCAGCAACTACGCGGCTCGCGGAGGGACCAGTCTGGATCGACTGCGAGCCTTTCTAGGGAACGAACTTCCGAACGATTTTGCGAAGTTTTACCGGCACTACGCTCAAGCCCTGGTGGTAACGAGATCCTTTCCAATCCATCTCTGGGATGAGTCAAAAATCGTTGAGGAAGCCGAAGGGTGGCGGTTACGCAAACAGCGACCCATTCGCTTCTTTCGATTTGGCAGCTATTTTGATCATCCTGCGCAGCATTTTGGTCTATGGCAGGAGAAACTCGGCAGCGGTGTATGGCGAGTTGTGGTGACAGACGTCGAAACCAATGACGACGAATATGACTCAGACACGATGGACCCCATTTATATCCTTGGCCCTTCATTCCATGAATGGCTCAGGAAGTTGGTGGAAAGCGATGGTGTTAATGATCACTTCTGGTGCGAGAATGGGGACACCTATCTGGACCCAGCATAGCCCTCGCACAGAGAGCTGTCCTGGCAATGTCCGCTGCCCCATTCCTCACGGTTCCTCCACCGGCGGACCCGCAAGGTATCGCACACGTTTTTCCCCCAGTGGCAGGTAGATGTTCACCGTGGTGCCTTCCTTCTCGCGGCTCTCGAGTTCGATCTCACCGCCGTGCTCGCGGATGATGCGGCGGATGATGAGCAGGCCCAGGCCGGTGCCGGTCTTCCGGGTGGTGAAGAAGGGCTGGAAGAGGTTGCTCATGTTGGAGGTGGAGATGCCCTTGCCGGAGTCGGCGAAACTGAGGCGCATCTCGTAGTCGTTGAAGATGCTGGAGATGGTGAGCGTGCCCCCATTCGGCATGGCCTGGGCGGCGTTGCGGATGAGGTTGTAAAAGGCCTGCTTCATCTGGCCGGCGTCCAGTGGGGTGGCGGGCAGGCTGGTGGCGAGGTCGAGCTTCACCTTCACCTTGCCCTGCTCCAGCTCGGGCGTGAGGAATTTCACGGCCTCCTGGATGAGGTCATTCACCTGGGCGCGCTGGAGCTGCGGCTGGGTGGGCCGGATGGCGGCAAGGAACTGGCCGATGATGAAGTCCAGCCGCTTGATCTCGCCCTGCGCCACGGAGAGCATTTCCAGGAGCTGCGGCGCCTCCTTGCCTTTGATCTTCCGCAGCTTCCTCTCCATGAGCTGGAGGTGGATGGTGAGGGAGTTCAGCGGATTCCCCAGCTCATGCGCCACGCCGGCGGCCAGCAGGGTGAGAGCGGTGATGCGTTCGCTCTCGATCTTCTCTTCCGTGAGCTTGCGGAACTGGGTGATGTCGCGAATGAGCATCACGAAGCCGAGGTCCTCGTGCTCATCGATCGCAGTGACGTAGAAATTCAGGTAGCGGTTCTCCGGGTAGAAGACCTCCAGATCCCGGCTCACGGAGCCCCCGGTGTGCGCCAGCGCCTCCCAGTCGAAGCCGCGCAGGCCCTCCGCCAGTTTCCGGCCCACGATCAATTCCCGTTCGAAGCCGAAGAAGCCGCAGGCGGCGCGGTTCACATAGGTCACCGTGCCCTCGCCATCGAGCAGGATCACGCCCTCCTGCAGTGCCTCGAAGACTTTTTCAAAGAAGCCCTTCTCCTGCACCAGCCGGATCAGGTAGCGCTGCACCTCCGCCGGCTCGAGCCGGTCCATGCGCTTGACGATCTTGTCGAAGAAGCCGGATTTCATGTGGAGAAGAGCAGGGAATCAGGGGAGCCAGGGAACGTTGGGCAAATGGAAACGCAAAGCAACGAAGCAGCAAAGGGGTGGATGGTCTATCGCTGATCGTTGATCGCCTGATCTAAGGCGTGGGAGTGGGGAGAGGTGGGTGGAATCTTTCATTGCACAAATCGCGCGTCCAGTGTGAATGGTGCGGCATGGAGGACATCGTCGTGGTCTTTTGCACCTTCCCGGATTCGGATGTGGCGAAGCGCATCGCGCAGGAACTGGTGAAGAGCCGCCTCGCCGCCTGTGTGAATGTGCTGCCGGGCGTGGAGTCGATCTACCAGTGGAAAGGCGAGCTGGAGTCCGCCAGTGAAGTATTGGGCCTCATCAAGACCACCACAGCCATGTATCCCACGCTGGAGACGCGTCTCAAAGAACTGCACCCGTATGAGGTGCCGGAGATTGTGGCCGTTCCCGCGAGCAACGTGCATCCCGCGTATGCGCAGTGGGTGCGGGAGATGACGAGTGCTGAGTGAGTGAGAGAGGTTACCCCTCCCTCCAAGACAGCTCGGTGGCGGGTGAATCGGTAAAGGTGACGATATAGCGTTTTTCCCTTACCGCGGCCAAGGCGTTGATGACCGCCATCATTCGCGCATGGGTGGTCTGCGGCGACACACGGATAATCAGGGGAGCTGCGTTCTTGTCCTTCACTCTGCGGTGGAGGACGGCCAGAGACAGGGAGAAGAGCGTCAAGTCCTTAGGATTTCCAATCACATTCCCTCCCAGGAGGACGGTCCCGTCTGCAGCGATGGTGATAATGTCGCTCTTCGCAGAGGCCAACGCGTCAGCCAGTTCCTCCTGGGTGATGCGCTTCATCGGCAGGAACACTTCCACTGTCGGAGACTCCAAGATGAAACGCACCAAGAACAGGCACGCCAGAAGGCTGCCAAAGGTGCTCCCCAACATCACATACCGCATGAGGCCATCCAGCGGAGGGGGATCCTCGATGCGCCGAAGCGCATGACGCCGTGCGAGCTTCATGGCGTGATCCATGCGTGGTCCTGACTACTTGTCGAGAAAGTAGAATCCGTACGGGAGGTTACAGATCCAGCTTAGAGTGGCTGGGTTTACCTGCATTATCGCCGCCCCTTCCACACAGGCTCGTCCTGGGACTGCCCTTCAAAGAGCAGGACGTAGTCACGCGTGTCGGCACGATCGAGGGCATTGAGCACTTGGACGACGCGTACATACTTGACTTGTGAGGGGACGAAAATGACGAGCGGTGTCTCGGCAGAGGACTCTTTCTTGCGGATCCAGATGGCAGACGTGAGCTGCTGCAGCTTCGCATCGACCGGTGTTCCCACGGTCCTTCCGTCGAGCATCACACTGTAGTCTTCCTGCAGTTGAATGACGCCTCTTGCGGGAGAGGCGAGCGCGGATGTCGTCTCCGCCTCACTGGTTCGGACGAATGGAAACTTGGGCTTGCTGATGAGCAGGTCCTCCTCATCCAGCCAAACCGATGAAAAGCCGACAAGGCTGGCGAGGAGACAGGCGAAGCAGCTTCCGAGCATGCTGTAGTGCAGCAGCGAGTCGATGGCCAAGGGTGCCTGCCAGGGCCTTTTGACACCGCGATCAAGAGCAAGTGCGCCGTGCATGGAGAAACTTTATCGGAATACCGAAAACTTGTCGAGCCATCGATTTTTTCAATCCCCTGCACGCACCCCTCTGCCCGGATTTCCCTTTCTGAAAAGGAAACCTGTGCCTAGGTGCGGGCCGCAGCATGTCTGAAGCCCCCGCCCCCACCTCTGACACCACGGCCACTCCAGAGCTGGACAATGCCGTCCACCTGCCGGCCGAGAACCGGCGGTCCTTCTGGGCCATGATCGCGGTGCAGGCGCTGAATGCCTTCAATGACAATTTCGTAAAAATCCTGCTGGTGGCCTTCGCTGGTGTGGTGGCGAAAGGAACGGACCTTGGCGGCTCCATGCAGGTATATCTCGGCGCCATCTTCTCCGTGCCGTATGTGCTCTTTGCGCCGGTGACGGGCTGGCTGAGTGACCGGTTTTCCAAGACGAAGGTCATGTTCTGGATGCAGGTGGTGCAGGTGGCCATCTTCATCCTGTTCCTCGTGGTGCATGGCCTGCATGACACGCAGTGGACCCTGTGGCTCAGCCTGGGTTGTTTCTTCCTGCTGGCCACTCAGGCCGCCTTCTTCAGCCCGGCGAAGTATGGCATTGTGAAGGAACTCGTGGGCTCCCGCCGCATGGGCTCGGCGAGCGGCACGCTGCAAATGACGAACTTCGTGGGCATCCTCGCCGGGATGGGGCTCGCGGGATTCTGGTTCGCTGCGAAGATCCAGCCGGCGACCGATTTGATGAAGTTCGCGGACCAGATGCAGCCGCTGGCCAATACGCATCCGTCCACCGCGGCTCTCTGGCATTCCTTCCATGCTGCCGCGGTGCAGCAGCTCCATGACGTCTCCTGGCATGCCGTGACGGTGCTCCTGTGGATCGTCACCGGCGTTGCAGGCCTGCAGATCGTGGGCTCGCTTTTGATCAAAAAGACGCCTTCACATGAGGCGCTCAAGTTTCACAAGGGCATCTGGACGGAGCACGTGGCGCACCTCAAGCTGCTCTTCGCCCAGCGGTCCATCAAGCTTGCCGCACTCGGGGTCACGTACTTCTGGTTCATGTCGAATGCGGTCGGCAGCATCCTGGTGACCCTGGCCAATGAACTCCACCCGTCAGATGCCGCTGCAGTGTCGCGTGAGCTCTCGATGATGCCCGCCTCACTCGGCATCGGCATCATGCTGGGAAGTGTGCTGGCGGGGTATGTGTGCCGGAGAAAGATAGAGCTGGGCCTGGTGCCGCTCTCGGGTTATTTCCTGGCGGCCTCGCTGCTCTGGAGTGGTCTCCAGCCGGTGCATCCCTTCATCTACATGGCGCTGGTCGGTGTGGGCATGGCGGGTGGCGCCTTCATGACCCCGCTCTATGCGTTTGTGCAGGATCGCTGCAAGCCGGAGGAACGTGGCCGCATCCTTTCCGCCATGAACCTCATGGACTGCATCGGCGGCATCGTGGCGAATATCGTTCTCGTGAAGGGCATGTTGCTCTTCAAGGTGCCGGCTTGGGCGCAGCTTCTCGTCATGGCGCCTCTCACCCTCGGCGCCGCGGTCTTCATCACGCGCCTGCTGCCGCGCAATCTGTTGATCATCGTGGTGAATGGGATCGTGCGCACCTTCTACCGCCTCCGCACGCATCATGAGGAACGCATGCCGAAGGAAGGGCCGCTGCTCGTGCTGCCGAATCACGTGAGCTATGCCGATGCCATCATGCTTGGCCTGAGTTCGGAGCGCATGGTGAGCTTCGTGATGCTGGACTCGCTGTACAAGATCAAGTGGATGCAGTGGTTCCTGAAGCTCTTCGGCACCGTGCCCATCTCCCCGACGAAGGCGAAGGAAGCGATCCGCACCGTGGCGGAGGCGCTGAAGGAAGAGAAGGCCGTGGCGCTCTTCCCGGAGGGACAGCTGTCCCGCACCGGTTTCCTCAACGAAGTGCACAAAGGTTATCAACTCATGGCCCGGATGGCGGGCGACAATGTGCGCGTGCTGCCGGTGTATCAGGATGGATTGTGGGGCAGCATCTTCAGCTTTGAAGGCGGACGCTTCTTCAAGAAGGTACCCAGGGCGCTGCCGTATCGTGTGAACGTGTGGTTCGGTGAGCCCATGGATGCCAAGGTCGCGACCGTGGAGAAAGTGCGTGAGGCGCTGATGGCCCTGAGCGCGGAGGCCTTCTTTGGCCGCCATCGTGTGCAGGATGTGCCCACGCTCACCCTGCCCGGGGGCAACACCGTTCCTACAGAAGAAGCCAGGCAGGCATGGGCAAATGCCTCGCGCATTTTCGATACCAGCCTGCTGCATGAGGGCGATTTGTTGCTCGTGCTTCTCAAGGAAGGGCATCCTCTGGCAGCTACCTTCCTGGCGGCCATTCCCAAGCTCCGCCGGCTGGCGTTCACCAAGGAGGTGACGGAAGCGGAGAAGCAGAAATCCGCCGGACGCCGTGTGGTGGCCGTGGGTGACCCGGCGTTGCTGGCTTCGGTGAAGGCGGGCGTGTGGGATTTTGCCCTGGAGGTGATCGAGGTCGGCGCGGCCAGGGAGCGCGGGCTTCCCAATCCGCCACAAAACACCGGCTCTCCTGCCCCTGATCTGGCTGTTCCCGCCCCGGCGCTCTATGATGCGACCACCGGCGCGCTACTTACTTTGAGCGTTCCGAATCCGAAAATGCCGCCCGGGGAAGAGGACCTTCAACGTGGGCTGCTGCCTGGGACGTTTGGCCATGTGCTTCCGGCCCTGGCGGTGCGGCAAGATGCAGACACGTTGATATTCAACAAACTAGCGACCGGGAGTTCTGCCGAGGTGCGCCTTCCTGGGCTCTTGATGGACGCTGAAGGCTTCATTATTGTGGCCACTCCCGCCCCCGCGTCGGGGACCGCGGGGCGAACTTCATGACGGACTTTTTCAAAAAATTCTTGCCCCCGCTCAAGTCCTGTGCAAATCTCCCCGCCCCTCGCGCCAGTGCGTGTGGGAACACCCCAAAGATTTTCACAGGCTTATGGCATACGCAGTCATCAAAACAGGCGGCAAGCAGTACCGCGTCTCCGTGGGCGACAAGCTCGACGTCGAATTGCTTGATGGCGCTGCAGGCGACACTATCACGTTCGGCGAAGTGCTGGCAGCAGGCGAGGGCTCAGGCCTCCGTTTCGGCGCTCCCTTCCTTTCCGGCGCGAGCGTTGCAGCCAAGGTCGTCTCCCAGTTCAAGGGTGAGAAGGTCACCGCCTTCAAGTTCCGTCGCCGTAAGGGCTACCACCGGAAGAAGGGTCATCGTCAGAACCTGACGAAGGTCGAAATCACCAGCATCAACGCCTAACTCACTTACCCCCAGGAGGATACCCAGATGGCCCACAAGAAAGGTCAAGGCAGTGTTAAGAACGGACGCGACAGCCGCAGCAAGCGTCTTGGCATCAAGAAGTTCGGCAACGAAGTCGTGATCGCCGGCAACATCATCGCCCGTCAGCGTGGCACCAAGTGGCACCCCGGCAAGAACGTCGGCATTGGCAAGGACCACACCATCTTCGCCCTCGTCGATGGTCGCGTGCGCTTCGATCAGGAAGGCCGCCGCATCAATGTGGACGAAGCTGAAGTCGTCGTGAGCGCCTAAGCCCAGCCCCAAAAGCTTTTTGAAAATCCCCGCCGCACCACGTGCCGCGGGGATTTTTATTTTGTCCGTTGTGTCCGGCTGCGTTTCAGCTTTCATCCACATCACTTTCCCTCTCATGCGCCGCTTTCGCCTCGCCCCCCTGTTCCTCCTGGCCCTCTCCCTGCTGCTCTCCGCCTGCGCCACCGATCCGATGATCGAGCAGAAGATAGCCGCCCGCCGCGCCCAGATCGCGAGCGAACCGCAGGGGGACTGGTTCATCGGCCGCCGCTTCTGCATTCCGAGAACCCAGTTTTGGGGTTACCTGCGCCGCCCTGGCCAGTCCTGGGATGACGCTCGTCTCGTGATGATGAATGAGACCGTGCGCAATGCCCCCGACCGCCTCCAGGAAATCCCGACGGATGGGGGGAATGCCCACGGCTTCGACCACAACCACGAGTACAAGATCTGGGGTGGCTTCACCGGCCGCACCATCTACGACCCGAACAGCGACCTCTTCCTGCCCGAGTTCAAGATCACCAACTGGGAACTCATCAGCAGCTCCCCCGGCTGGCTCTTCAAGCCGAACGAGCGCTTCAATGGCACGCAGCTCCTGCGGTTTGAGAAGCAGGATTATCCGTGAGGAGTGATTTGACTCCGAACACGTTGGTACGTCGGATCCTCATGGACCAGAGTGGCGCAAGCTATGCATGGGTGTGGTGGTCGCTTCTCGCAGTCGTCTTGTACCTGCTTTCGTATCCGGTGTATTGCTTTGTTGCCTTTCTGGAGATCGTGCCACCAAACAGTTGGCTGATGTCAGCTCTTGATTACTTCTATGCTCCGGCGGGATGGGTGGATTTCGCCATCGGCAGGTCGTTTTGAGAAAGGCGCTGCGACATAGTATTCACAGTCTACGGGATGATTCCCTGTCATCCGCGGATGCGTCCTCCTGATGCGGATGCTGCTGGTGTCGGTGGCGCAGGAACAACAACGCCGCTGCATACAACACCACCGGCACCAGCGCACTGAGTGCGATGGTCAGTCCCGGATGATCCACCCCCAACGCGCCAATGGTGGCAAAGGTGAAGCCCAGCGGGATGCCACCGGAAATCAAGGCGGCCAGAAATACGCGAAACGGCATCGCCGAGAGACCGGCGAGGCATGCCACCGCCTCTGGCAGTACCGGCATCCAGCGGGAGAGGGCCACGATCCACCCCCCGCGATTGCCGTGGAAGAGACGTTTTCCTTTCGCCAAGCCATCGCGGCCTGCGAGCCACACGGCCACACTGTGGCCGAAGTGTTTGCACAGCCAGTACGCCACCACTCCGGAGAGCACCGAACCCGCCGTGCTGAAGACGCCCCCGAGGAACCACCCATAGCGCAATCCCAACGCAGACATCACCACCGTGCCGGGAATGGGGAGTACGAGATCACTCACCAGTAGAGCGATGCCCCCCAGCCATGCCCACGATCCGAGCGACTCCAGCCAGGCGCGCGCCCCTTGCAGGTCGAACATCTTCTCGAAGAGTTCACCCCAGAAGATGAAAGGCAGGATGATGAACACCAGCACCGCCACTACGAGCAGCCACAGGCGCGAACGATGCGGCTCCGGATGCGGTGCAGGGGCCGGCGCTTCTGTGCTCATGGCAGTGGCCTTGTGACCGGCATCATCACGCCGTGCGCACCGCGACGAGGCGCTGGATGTGCTTCGCCAGCATGTCGAACTCCACATTCACCACCTCGCCAGCCTTCAGCTTCGCGAGATTCGTCACGGCAAAGGTGTGCGGCGTGATCCAGAAGGTGAGCGAGTCTTCACCGAGGTCCGCAATAGTAAGGCTCATGCCATCAATGCAGATGGACCCCTTGTGCACCACGAGCTTCTTCCCGCTCTCGGGCAGGGCCACGGTGAACTGGTGATCCTTCCCCACGGGTTCCAGTTTCAGGATGGTCGCGGTGGTATCGATATGTCCCTGCACAAAATGCCCGCTCAGTCGGTCGCCGATTCTCAGGGAGCGTTCCAGATTCACCAGCGAGCCTTCCTTCAACTGACCCAGGCTGGTGACGCGCAGGGTCTCGATGAGCAAATCAAATGCTGCCGTGCCCTGTTCGGGGTCAAACTCCGTGACGGTGAGGCAGCAGCCGTTGCAGGCCACGCTTTCACCCAGGGCCAGCTCCGCTGCCATGGGTCCCACCTTGAGCACGATGCGCGCCCCGCCCTCGCGGAAGGCGATGCTTTCTACGGTGCCTGTGGTCTCAACAATGCCGGTGAACATGATGTCGCGAACGTAGCCCAGCTCAGGGCCATGCAACAACAGAAGCCGTGAAACGAGTGTTTTCTCACCATACGCACGCGCGGGACATACAGCTCTCAAAGAAATCCGCCACCAGTCGCGTTCATCCTGCATGCCGGTGTATCCCTGTCCCTGCTGTGGCCGATCTGATGTTGGTGAGCTGCCGGGGAGCTATGCCATCTGCGAGGTGTGTGATTGGGAGGATTGTGCGGTGCAATTGTCTTATCCGGCGATGGGTGGCGGTCCCAATGGGCGGAGCCTGATGGAGGAACAGCAAATCTTTGCGAAAAGGAACTCGTCACTGCCCCTGGTGGATCCCGGATGGCGCCCGTTGGATCCCAATTCGGATGTATATCTGGACTGGGATTCGGAGGAAGACCACAAGCTCTTGCACACGCATTGGGCTGAGGGCGCCTGCCAGCATTTGTATTACTGGAGGGAGGACTACTGGTTGCGCGCATTGAGGAATCCGTCATAACCTGACCGTTCCCGGAGCTCTGGCAGCGGGCTGCGTCTCAATCGGTTGCGAAGCCGAATCCACGGAGGTGGATTTGGACGCATCAAAGCCATTGCGCCGGGGCCGCACCGCGCTACCTAGCCGTAGCGTATCCCTTTTCAGGCTACTCATCTCCCTCACCACCTCACATGGAAAACGTCATCATCATCGGCACCGGCTGCGCGGGCTACACCGCAGCCATCTACACGGCGCGCGCCAATCTGAATCCGCTGATGCTCGCCGGCACCCAGCCCGGCGGACAGCTCACCACGACCACGGAGGTGGAGAATTTCCCCGGGTTCCCCGAGGGCATCCAGGGCCCTGACCTGATGATGAAGATGCAGGAGCAGGCCGAGAAATTCGGCGCGCGCATGGAGTACACCCATGTGGAGAGTGTGAAGAAGACTGCTGAAGGTCACTTCGATGTGCAGATCGAAGGTGGCAAGGTGCTGCAGAGCAAGACCGTGATCGTGGCCACCGGCGCCTCTCCGCGTCACTTGGGCCTGCCGAATGAGAAGAGCCTTATCGGCCGCGGTCTCACGAGCTGTGCCACGTGCGACGGCGCCTTCTACCGCAACGTGCCTGTAGCGGTGATCGGCGGTGGCGACAGTGCGGCGGAGGAAGCCACCTTCCTCACGCGCTTCGCCAGCACGGTGTACCTCATCCATCGCCGCGATGAACTGCGCGCTTCCAAGATCATGGCGGACCGCGCGCTCGCGAATCCCAAGATCAAGCCCATCTGGAACAGCACCGTGAGCCAGTACCTCACCGATGAAAAAGGCGAGGTGCGCGCCGTGGAGCTGCTGAACCTGGTCACTGACGAAAAGAGCGAGCTGGAGCTGAAGTGCGTGTTTGTGGCCATCGGCCACGTGCCCAACACCCAGTTCCTCAACGGCCTCGTGACGCTCGACGAGAACGGCTACATCATCCAGACCCGTGGCACGCACACGAATGTGGACGGCCTCTTCGCCGCTGGTGACGTGGCAGACCATGTGTACCGCCAGGCCATCACCGCTGCCGGACAAGGCTGTGCCGCCGCGCTCGAAGCCGAGCGCTATCTGGCGCATGGGTGAGGCTCAACGAAAAGAAAGTAGCTTCGGCTTCAGCCGAATGGCTTTGGATTTGGATGCACTGCGAGCAGTGCATCCTCTTTGTTTGGAGCGTTCTGGCACCAAAGGACAGAACACGTACTGGAGCCCCTGAGGCACTATTCGCTCGGAATGTTAGCGTCTCTCCAAACAAAGGGGACGGTAGGGATGCGCTCCTGCGCGTCCGTAGATAACGGGCGGAGGTGGAGGGAGATGTCACATGGCGGGGCCGTTTCGTGCCGCAGTTCCACACCACCTCCGCCCGCCTGAAGTCGGACGCGCAGGAGCGCATCCCTACCGCATCCTTGGTGGAAGGACGTTTGCCTGGAAGGGCGTGGTTCGCGGAACTGCTTCGACTGTGCGTCATCGATCGCCGTGAAAGCATATGCTCGCGCAAAAACGAAACAACCCACCGGCTCTCACCGGTGGGTTGTTTGTTCAGAGTGGTCGTCGTTGTTACCTTATGCTTGCGGGCAGCGTCGCTTACGCCTTCAGCCAGCCGTCGCGATAGGCGGGGCGCTTGATGAACTTGTTGGCGGCTTCCACGTTGGTCACCTTCATGTTCTCGGCATCCCAGGAGATGGTCTGGCCGGAGCGGATGGCGAGGTTGCCCAGCAGCACGAATTCCGTGAGCTTGGCGGAGTAGTCGAAGTTCGAGCTCGGCGTGCCGCCGTTCACGATGCAGTGGGCCCACTCGCCCTGCGGATTGTTCGGCTTGGGGCTGCGCGCCTCGGTCTTCTTGATCTTGCCGTCGGCCATGGCCTGCTTCGTTTCCATGAACTTCGGGCTGGGGTAGATGGAGGGGCTGGCGCAGTAGGCGTCGCCTTCGAAGACCACCGCATCCGTGCCCTGGAAGATCATGCCGCTGGTGGCCTTCTTCCAGCCTTCTTCGGAGAGGCCGTCCATCATGGCGGGTTTCACGGGCTTGTGAGGCTGGCCGTCGCGCATGCCATCGCGCCAGGAGACGACGAGGGGCTCGGGATTGTTCTTGCCGGCGGCGAAGTGGTACTTCAGCGAGCTCCAGACGGGCGCATTGCGCTCGGTGACTTCACTGCTTTCGACCTCGATCTTCACCGGGATGGCCTGGCCGAGGATGCTGAAGGTGGCGTCCATGATATGGCAGCCCATGTCACCCAGAGCGCCGGAGCCGAACTGCCACCAACCACGCCAGTTGAAGGGATGCAGGCCCTTGCCGCGCTTGAGGTCGCTTTCGGGCAGGTCGTACTCGAAGTAGGGCTCATAGGCCTCGACGTTCAGCCAGGTATCCCAATCGAATCCAGCGGGGACTTCGGCGGGCTTCGTCTTGATCGGGCCCTGCGGCCAGATGGGGCGGTTCGTCCAGAGGTCGATGCTCTTGAGCGTGCCAATCGCGCCCTGCTCGATCCATTCCTTGGCGAGGCGCTGGCCTTCCATGGTGCGGCCCTGGTTGCCCATCTGCGTGATCACGCCAGCCGCCTTGGCAGCCTTGTGGAGTTCACGTACTTCCCAGATGGTGTTGCACAGCGGCTTCTGCACGCACACGTTCTTCTTGTAGCCCAGCGCCCACATGGCAGCGGGGAAGTGGGTGTGGTCCGGAGTGCTGATGATCACGCCATCGAGTTCCTTGTGGCACTCGTCCAGCATCTTGCGGAAGTCGGTGTAGAGCTTCGGCGGAGTGGCGGGAGCGGCTTCACCAGCGTCGAGGAAAAGCTTCGTGTGACGCTTCGCGGCGTCTTCCAGGCGATCCTTCGCCACATCCACGAGGGCCACGATGTTGTGGTCCAGCGCGATGGCCTGGGTGTCGGACTGACCCTTGCCGCCTGCGCCGATGACCGCGAGGTTCAGCTTCTTGCCGGCGGTGTTTTGGCCACGCACGAGCAGGTTCGGGAAGGCAAAGGTGCTACCCGCGACTCCGGCGGCAGTGGTGAGAAAGCGACGGCGGTTCAAAGCATTGCTTGGCATGATTTAAGCAGGGTTAGGGTTTAGCGATTGAAAAAGGGGCGGTCAGAGTAGCGCTTGGTAACGAGCGCTGCCACAGGTTCTTTGCGCCGGATCGCGCGAAATGTGGAGGCCATGCGAGGAGAAATTGGACATGAAGACTGGCGGATCGATGACGGGATCGACGGTTGACGCCACCCGCATCGGTCCCATGATGCTGCGTGACTCAATCTGCTACTGCTGCTGCTCCCACCACGACGGAGATTCCAGATGCCCTCACGCGCCTGCGCGCCGTGGTGCACCGCCTGCGTGCGCCGGGAGGGTGCCCGTGGGACCGGGAGCAGACGCATGAGTCCCTGATTCCGCATCTTCTGGAGGAGGCGTATGAGGTGGCGGAGGCCATCAAGAACAACGACATGCCCCACCTGCGGGAGGAACTGGGGGACCTGCTGCTCCAGCCCGTGCTACACGCGGAGATCGCTTCAGAGACAGGCGCGTTTGATCTGGATGCCATGGCTCATGAGCTCACGGAGAAGCTCATCCGCCGCCACCCGCATGTGTTCGGCGAAGCCAATGCCGAGACCAGCGATGCGGTGCTGAAGCAGTGGGATGCCATCAAACGCGAGGAAAAGGGCACGCAGCGTGAGTCCATTCTGCATGGCATCTCTCATGGGCTGCCGGCCCTCATGCGCGCCCAGAAGCTGCAGAAGAAGGCGGCCAAGGTCGGCTTTGACTGGCCGGATGCGGCGCCGGTATTGGAGAAGATTCGCGAGGAGGCCGCAGAGATCACGCATGCCATGGAGGCCCGCAATGCCGCCGCAGTCACCGAGGAGGTTGGGGATCTGCTGTTTACGGTAGTGAATCTGGCACGGAAGCTGGGCGTGGACTCAGAGAGTGCGCTGGCGGCTGCCAGCGCCAAGTTCGAGCGGCGTTTCGGCCAGGTCGAGCTGGCCCTTGAAGCTCAGGGGAAAAAGCCCCAGGACTGCACTCTGGTGGAGCTGGATGAGCTGTGGGACGCGGTGAAGGTAAAAGAATCGTAAAAAAGCTGCCCGAAACCAATATTTTCCGGTAACTTCCGTTAGTCTTTTCGGAGGGGTAGATCGTAGCCATGAAGACTCTTTTTCTTATTCTTGGGGTGTTGGGAATGTGCGGTTTGGCATCGCTGTCTGCGGAGACGCGCACTTTCATCGACCAGAACGGACGTTCGCTGGATGGCGAGTTGGTCAGCGCCAGCGGAGACATGGTCACCATCAAGCGCACCAGCGATGGCCTCGTTTTCACCGTGAAGGCGGCCAACTTCAGCAAGGCGGATCAGGATTACTTTGTGAGCAAGGGCGCCGTCGTGAAGCAAACACCGGCAGCGGCGGCTGCCAATGTGAGCGCTGCTTCCGCTTCTGCGGCAAGCGCGGCCTCCAGCGCTGCAGGCCCGCCCATGCGCATCGAGGCCAAGGTCTATCCTGCCAAGAGCGACCGGCCCACGAACAACTACTACGACGAGCGCACGGCACGAATAGGATTCCGGGTGGATATCAAGAACGGTGAACAGCAGCGTGCTTTCAACGGCGGCAAGGCGGTGATGATGGCCTTTGCCAAGAACTTGCAGGACAACCAGGAATCCAAGGTCGTCAGCCGGGAGGAGTTTGAGGTGACCTTGGAGCCACTGAAGATGCTGACGCAGGACACCAAGGAGGTGAAGGTTAGCTACGACAACATCTACTACAAGTACGGCTACAAATACTCAGGATACCTGCTGGTGGTGAAGGACCAGACCGGGAAGACCGTCGCCATTGTGGGCAGCAGCAGCACCCTTGAAAAATCAGCGGATGATCTTCTCAAACTGGGAGCCAATGATTTGTTCGACAAGAACAACAAGAAGACTGGGAACAATCCCAGCCAGTTTTCGACGAACTGAGCCCAGTGCCGCGGGGCGGCGTGGTGTGACGTTGCGCGACCTAGTAGTCGCGCTGGAGGAGATAGTCCGCGAGCGCACGCAGCCAAACGCCATTCGGGCCGAAGACTTCGAGGGCTGCATGCGCCGCCTCAGTCAGCCGGTGCGCTTCCGCGCGTGACGCATCCAAGCCCATGAGTGCGGGATAGGTGCTCTTCTCCGTGGCCACGTCCTTGCCGGCACTCTTGCCTAGCTTCTCGCTGGTCTGGGTGACGTCCAGGATGTCATCGATGATCTGGAAGGCGAGGCCGGTGGCCATGCCGAAGTCATGCAGCGCCTGCATCTGCTCTGCAGTGGCATCCGCGCTCATGCCGCCGAGCTTCACACTCGCGGTGAGCAGCGCGGCGGTCTTGCTCTCATGGATGTAGCGCAAATCCTCCAGCGGGAGCTTCTTGCCCTCGCCCTCGAGGTCCGCCACCTGGCCGCCCACGAGATGCAGGCTGCCAGCGGTACGTGCAAGGAGCGCCACCATGTCTGCCGGGGAATGCCGATGTGTCACCGGCGTGCGGGCCACGAGTTCGAACGAGAGGGCCTGGAGCGCATCTCCTGCGAGCAGGGCCACTGCTTCGCCATAGACCTTGTGGCAGGTTGGCACGCCGCGGCGCATGTCGTCATCATCCATGCAGGGCAGGTCATCGTGGATGAGCGAATACGTGTGCAGGCACTCCACCGCGCCCGCGGCGAAGAGCGCGCTCTCACGCGAGCCACCGCACGCCTCGGCTGCCGCCAGGCAAAGAATGGGCCGCAGACGCTTGCCACCTGCGAAAATGCTGTGCCGCATGGCCGCGTGCAGATTCGCCGGACGGGTGGTTGCAGCAGGCAGGAAACGCTCCAGCGCCGCATCCACGAAGGCGACGCGCTGGGAGAGGTAGGTCTTGAGGTCGAGCTCGGGCATGAAGACAGCGGGGGTGGAAACGGTCATCAAGCGTGGGCGCGGGGCGGAGTCAAACGGGATGTGGGAGGTGGGGGGCAAGCGCTCCGAGGCGAAGCCTCCTTGGATTGCGGCAGCTTGCTGCCGCTTTGAAGAGGCCGCAGCCTGCTGCGGCGATGGCGATGCTCGCCCAAAGCGTAATGGTACGGGGAGAGGATAGGCGACTTCGTCGCGGTGAAATGCGCAGCAGGTTGCGCTGAGGACAGCGGCAGCAGGCTGCACGCAGTCCAAAGCCTTCGGCCCGCTTCGTTGCAACAAAAAGGCTTCCTCGCGGTGAACGAGGAAGCCCGAATCTATCGAAGATAGGAACAGCCCGTACGCTACACCAGACACTCCGCGATCTGCACCGCATTCAGCGCCGCTCCCTTGAGGAGCTGGTCGCCGGCGACCCAGAAGGCGAGGCCATTGTCGAGGGCGCAGTCCAGGCGGAGGCGGCCCACGGCGCAGTTGTCCTTGCCGGCCACATCGAGGGCGAGGGGGTACTTCTTCAGCGTGGGATCGTCCACGAGGTCCAGGCCCTTCGCCGTGCGGAGCACTTCATAGGCGGCTTCCACGGTCACGGGCTTTTCGAACTCGGCGCTCACGGCCACGCTATGGGCGCGGAAGACGGGCACACGCACGCAGGTCACACTCGCGCGGAGCGTGGGGTGGTGCATGATCTTGCGACCCTCGTTCTCCATCTTCATCTCCTCTTTCGTGTAACCGGAGTCGAGGAAGGAATCCACATGGGGCAGGGCGTTGAAGGCGATCTGGTGCGGGTACACCTTCACCTGGTCGGCAGGCAGACGCACATCGTCCCACTTGCGTTCGGCTTTGGCCCATTCGCGGGTCTGGCGCTCGAGTTCTTCAATGGCCTGCGCGCCCGTGCCGGATACGGCCTGGTAGCTGGAGGCAAAGAGGCGCTTCACGCCAAAGGCCTGATGCAGCGGCCACAGCGCCATCAGTGTGATCGCGGTCGTGCAGTTCGGGTTCGCGATGATGCCCTTGTGCTTCTTCACGTCGTCCGCGTTGATTTCCGGGACCACGAGGGGCACGGAGTCATCCATGCGGTAGGCGGAGGAGTTGTCCACCACCACGGCACCGGCCTTCACCGCGTGCGGGATGAATTCCTTGCTGATGCCGCCGCCCGCGCTGAAGAGCGCAATGTCCACGCCCTCAAAGGAGTCCGCCTTGAGCTCTTTGATAGTCACGTCGGTGCCTTTGAACTTCATAGTCTTTCCAGCGCTGCGCGCGGAAGCGAGAAGGGTCAGTTGACCGACGGGAAAGTTCCGCTGCTCGAGGCAGCGCAGCATTTCCACGCCGACGGCGCCGGTGGCACCGGCAATGGCGACGTGCTTGAGTTGGCTCATATTTGTGTTTGGATTTGAGGGGCGCGCAGACTACGCTCCCGGACGTAAAATGCAACAAATGCAGCAGCTCTCGCAGCCCCGTCTTGAAGTCTCCATCGGGACCCAGCTCCTCAGCCTGTGGGATGGGCGCCGCATGGTGAAGCAGTGGCCCTGCAGCACCTCGAAGTTCGGCATCGGCTTCATGCCGGGCTCGAACCAGACGCCGCTGGGCGCCTTCCGCGTGGCGGAGAAGCACGGGGACGGCCTGCCGCAGCACACCATCTTCAAGTCGCGCAAGCCCGTGGGCGAGTGGCAGCCAGATGGTCCCACAGATGGGGATCTCATCCTGTCCCGCATCCTCTGGCTGGAGGGCTGCGAAGAGCGGAATGCGAACACCCTCGACCGCTACATTTACATCCACGGCACGAATGACGAGGGCAGCATCGGCCGCGCCGCCAGCCATGGCTGTGTGCGCCTCCGGAATGCGGATGTGGCCGCCCTCTATGACATGGTGGGCGTGGGAACGCCCGTTTGGATCGCGGAATGAACGGGTTGCCTGTCGTGGGCAACATGCACGAATTCCCAGAAATCGGAGTTGGCATCCAGCCTGCTCGCCGTTATAGGCCGAATTAAGGAATGGCGTTACCCGCCACCCCCAGAAAAACAGCAATTCAATCCATTCAACGATACCCGACCATGAAAGCCACCATTGCCGCCCTTGTCCTGGCCGTTGCCGGCCTCACCCTTTCCTCCTGTGCTTCCAAGAATCCCCCGCCCCCCCAGCCCTCCGTGGACATGGGCATGCACAGCAGCAAGTAAGCTGAGCTGAGCAGATTCAACATCTTCAAAAGCATGTCAGGTTTATCCTGGCGTGCTTTTTTATTGCATCTGGCGACACAGATGCCACGCATCAGGCGTTGTTATTCAGTCTAAACCGCTCATTCAACCAACTGTACTGCTCCCCAAAATCATGACCCGTATTCTTACCCTCGCCCTTGCTGCCGCCGCTCTGAGCCTCGCTTCCTGCGCTGCCATCAAGAAGGACTGCGACTCCTGCTGCTCCTCCAAGCCCGCCGTGAAGAAAGAAGAGTGCTGCGTGAAGGCAGAGAAGGCCGGCAAGAAGTGCGAAGTGTGCGCCGCCAAGGGCCACAAGCACTAGTCCAAGCTGAGCGAAGCCGACAAGGCTTCATCTCCTTTTTAAAAACCGCCGGATGCTGAAAGGCTCCGGCGGTTTTTGTTTTGTCTTCCTGACTAGCTGGCACAGACCCGATTAGGGAAGCGAACATCTCATACCATCAACAGTTAAAATGGGTCTTGGGGAAGGAAACGAGGGGCCAAGCAAAGGAGCGTGGACACTCTTGTCCGCCGCCCCTGACGCACATCTCTCTTTTATCTGGCACGCAAGGCCATATTCCACCAGAGCTACTCCAAAAGCGTCACCAGTAGCCTCCACATGAAGGAGGTCGCAGTACAACAGAACAGCGGACAAGAGTGTCCACGCTCCCTTGAAATGCCCGGCACTTCACCTTGGAATTGAATGGCCTCTCGTACCAAGACCTGTTTTCAACTCTTCTCGTATCACTCCTGGCCTACTATCTCATCCCAAGCCTTCTTCGTCTCGGCATTGAGGTGCAGGTAGATTTTCTCCACCTCAGTGGCGGACTCCTTGTCCTGAAGCATCCTCAGGCAGAGCGCTGCGACGGTTTTGTCAGGGGTTCCCGCGGGAAGCTTGATGGCGCTCGGCTGGTAGATGCGCTCGCAAGCATACTCTTCGTCGTCCGCCTTTTTGCTTTTGGGTGATGGCTTGGTGCCATCCTTCAAAACGGATCGAAGGACTTGGAGGGCTTCAGGTGTCTTTTGATTCCGGAGGACGGCCATGGTTAGCCAGCGATTGCTCGGATGGGGATCGTTCAGGGCGAGTCGCGCCAGGCGTTCGAAGGTTGCCTGGTCGTACTGCCACTCCTTCGCATGTTCTTCGCCGAATACCCAGCGAAGGGCTCCAAGGCTTTCTCCACTCCGGACAGGCGCGGACTTGATGGCTTCGTGCAGCACCTCCTTGGGCAGATAGGGAAGCAGCACCCGGGCGAGGAGCTTGTCCAGCGGTGAAGCCATCTCCCAAGGATCCTGCCCGCAGCCGAAGAGTTTCAGATAGAGCGCAGCTCTCGTCTCGACAGCGGGGAAATGCTTTTCGAATTCTGCGAGGGCATCGTCCTCTGTGGCTGTCGATAACTTTGACCTGTCCAATGCAGGGGGAAGCAAAGCCGCATAGCGCTCCTGCTGGCGGCGCTCGGCCTCGGCCCGGCGCTGGGACTTCTCTTTCTCAAGCTGCCGGGAATCTTTGTATCCATATTTGGCAAGCCATCCGGCGAGATAGCGCGCGCTGTCTCCCGTGAGGATGCCATCACTGGGCCAGGTGCCGTAGTGCCAGCGGAGGGCGCTGCCATGGTGATATCCAATCACGGCCACCAGGTCCTCACCTTTGTAGAGTGCAAAAACGACATTGCCCAGGCAACTGCACTGCCCGTGGTTTTTGGTTTCGTCGACGGAAAAGTGCTTCAGCAGCTCCCTGACCTCCGTCAGGTCACGAGTGTCCCGCAGGGTCTGCACTTCTTCAGGATTTCGGATGTCCACGCCTATTGATTTGGCGCAAATCCTGTCCACCCCATCGAGGACCTCTGCGAGGTCCTCGTTCATGCTCTTGTGAATTCGCGCTTGGGGATTGGCCTTCACAAACGCCTCGATCGCTTTTGGAGGAGCATTGCTGAAAAGCAGGAAGGCGCTCTTGAGCTTGGGCATTGGGGCATCCGGCAGACTCGCCACTTTGCTGCCGGACACGTAAAACTTGGTGAGCTTGGGCAGATTGGCGAGTGCGGAGAGCTCCAGTCCGGGAAGTGGCCTGTGATCGAATGCCAGGATCTGGCCCGCGTAGAATTCCCGCAGATTCTGCAACTGGCCCAGCCAGCGGGCATCGCCGAGATAGTCACAGTAGTTCGCCACCAGGACCTTGAGTGCTGAAAGCGAACCGAGCACTTCCAGATGGGAGACCTGTGGTCCTGAAGGCAGGATAAGGTATTCCAGAGGGAGGCTTTTCAAGACCGCAAAATCAAAGTGTTTTGGACGGACGTCCCGCAGGTCCAAAAAACGCAGGTTCTGTAGTTTGGAGAAACCAGACATGTCGGTGCACTGCCAGTTACCACCGGAATCCATCACCAAGATGCGTACCTCTGCAGGAATGGGAGGCATCTTCTCATCCCATTGCCAGAGTACGCCTGCATTGACATCGAGACAGACATGTTCCCAGTCGAGCTTCACCAGAAGTTTCTCGATCCCATCCGGCCACTTCCGGAGCGTAAGGCCACGCAGTGAACGCAAGGCTTCGTCATCCATGTCTGCCAGCGGATTGAGGACAGTCGCGGGTGCTTGCGGTTCCGTTGCCAAGCCGATTGGTTTGTCCTGCGCCTTTTCCTCAATGCTGCAAGCGACCACCATGGACCGGCCGTCTGCGAGTGTTCGGTAGAGTTTTCCATTCTTGATGGTGAAGGAGTATTTCCCCGGCGCATCCAGACACAGCTTGAAGCCCTGCACCAGTGCCACATCTCCCGGTACAGGCTCCTCTCCCTCTGTGGTGTGCACTGGGGGAGTGAAAGGTTTCCCGTCGAGTTCAAACACATAACCGCCCGTAGTTTGCGCCCTGATGGCGACCACCGGCATGAGAGTGAGAAGAACCAACCAGTAGAAAAGTTGCTTCATGACATGATGGTGACGAGCGCGCGATACCGATGTCTACTGACGAGCTGTTCAGATCGAATGCGTCCGCCTGTTCGGACGCCGGTCATTGGCTCGCCCTCACCGCTTCCTCAGCGAGGATCTCCAGTCCGTCCTGAACGATCTGGTGCGGTTGGGAGAAGGTGATGCGCAGGCACTGGGAGGCGTGAGCCCAAGGTTCCTTGAGACCAAAGGAGAAATAGTGGCCGGGGATGACCAGCACGCTGCGTTCCTTCAGCCGCTGGTAGAGTTCCGCGGAGGTGATGCGCAGATCCTTGAGCCAGAGCCAGAGGAAGAAGGCGCCCTCCCGGGCATGCAGTGCCCAGCGGGTACGGTCGCCGAGGGAGTTCGTGAGCACCTCGGCGGCGAAGTCGGAGCGTGCCTTGTAGAAGGGGCGAATGACCTCGCGGCTCAGGCGCGGCAGGGTGTCATCAGCCAGCAGCGGCGTGAGCAGGGTCTGGCCGAGATTGGGATTCGCGAGCGCGAGAATGGCGTTCATGTTGCTGAGCGCCTTCACGATCTGCGGTGAGGCAACAATCATCGCATTGCGCACGCCGGGCAGTCCCACCTTGGACATGCTGATGGAGAAGATCATGCCCTCCTCCCAGTGCGGGTGAAAGCCGGTGTAGAGCACATCCGGAAAGGGGTGTCCGTACGCGTTGTCCACGATGAGGGGGATGCCGCGCGCACGTGCGAGGTCGCGCAGTCGGGTAAACTCCTCCGGCGTGAGCACATTCCCCGTCGGGTTCGTGGGACACGAGACAGCCATGGCCGCGATGTCCGGTGTGATAGCGCTACGCAGCCGGTCAAAGTCCACGCGGTATTTGATTTCATGCGGGCCATGCTCCTCGATCTGCGGCAGGCAGGCGGCGAAGTGTTCCTCGCTCAGGCCCTGATTGGCGTAGCCGATGTACTCCGGCACCAAGGGACAGAGGATGCGCTTTTTTCCAGAGGGGGAGTCACCGGCGAGGAGGTTGAACAGGAGGAAAAAGGCAGCCTGGCTGCTGGGCAGCACACAGATGTTCTCACGCGTCACCTCCCAGCCGCATTCCCGTTTCAAGAAAGACGCGAATGCCTCGCGGAACTGGGGGTTCCCCGAGGGGGGATCGTAGTTCAGCAGCATGCGATCCAGCACAGGACCGTCCTCCACCAGGGCGTGCATCTGCCGCCGCCAGAGGGCCTGTACTTCCGGGATGGCGGCCGGCTGGCCGCCCCCCAGCATCCGCATGTCCGGATGGGAGGTCATGGCGGCGCCGAGGTCGTCCATCAGCTCCTGAATGCCGCTGGGCCCGGAGAGCAACTGGCCGATGCGTGAGAAAGTCATTGGCATTGAGGATCCATGGTTCGCGGCGGAAGGTCAACACCGGGGTGGCAAAGAAGCGATGCGAATCCAGATTCATTGCCCACGGGCCTTTTTCACCAACATCCGATTCAGGAGGAATGTGGCCCCTGAAAAGTTTCCTAGTCCACTAGTTGAACTTGCAAAATACCGGTTTGCGTGAAATCCAAGAGCCAATCCTATGCTTGCAAGTCCTCCCATGGAGCGACCACGTCATCGGCTCATTTCCACACGGGCAAGCCCGATGGTTGAAATGGCCCGCTGGATATTCGAGCGATATGGGATTCCTTATGCAGAAGAGGCCCACGCGCCGCTGTTGCACGTGCTCGCAACCCGCCGGGCGGGTGGTGGTGTTGAGGTGCCAGTGGTAGTCACGTCGGAAGGTGTGTGGGAAGGCGCCCGGTCATTCCTGGTGGGCATCGACGCGAAATCGCGACCAGGCCAGCGGTTCCTCGGTGAAACGGATTCCGAGCGTGAGAAAACGCTGCAAGTGATCGATGAAATGCTCGCGCTACTGCAGCAGCTGCTTTTGTTCGGCGCGGAGCATCCATCCACGCCCCAGTTTGAAGGGCCGTTTTTGGATCGGCTGGTCGTTCGATTAACTCAAGAGAGGGAGACTGCTTTATGAGCCATGCCTTGGTGACCATTGTCGCAACAGTGAAGGGGAGTGATATCCCCACGATTCGCAAAGAGATAGAAGCGCTGGGGAATCCTGCTGGCGACGAAATTAAGGAAGCACTGGATAAGACCGGAGTCATTCATTTCGCGAGTCTCCACGCGCTCGAGTCGGCTTCCGGTCCGGATGGCCATCTGGTGCTGGAATTCTCAGGCGATGGTGAAGAGTCCGCTTTGCTGGACCAAATCGAAAAGGATCTGGGGGAGTGGCTGAAGCCGATCTTTCAGCACGCTCATGGCTTCGAGGCTGCGCAAAGTCTTGCCGAGTTCCTGAAGAGCAAGGCGCATACCTTGAAACAAGGTTACTTCTCCACGGTGGGGCTCGGTTTTGCAGGCACACCCGGCATGTCCGTGAAACGCATCCGCGCCGAAAGAGATCTGGCGTACCATGTGGCCGGGATGTTGCCGGACGAATATCTTCGTCACCCGACTGAATCCAGTGCGCTCAAGATCCTCACGGATATCCGTCAGCGGATTGGTGCAGAGGTGAACTGGAAATGGGCTCTGACTGCGGAACCGACGCCTTTGCTGGGTCCTGAGAAAAGCCAGGCGGTACCCATTCCGCAGATCGCCATTGCGGGAGTTTTGAACTTCCTCTGGCCGGTACTGCTGCTCACCGTGGTTGCGTGGGTTATCACCGGATGGTTCGTGAGGTGGAGCGGTCACAGCCGGTTGGATGCCTTTTTCGCCATCGTGATGGCAACGGGCGCTGTGGTGATTGCGACACTCATTGTGGCATGGTACATCGCCGCCAAGCTTCGCAAGATGGAGGACTCCGACCTGGCGGATGATCTCAATCCGGATCCGAAGCACTATGCCGAGATCACCAAGCGCGAGAACGTGGCCGCGCAGAATCATCTTTGCGTCCAGTCGGTCATGAAAGCGGGCTGGATCCGTAGGTTCCTGATCCGGCTTTCGTTTTTCACCATCGGGCAGCTCGCTGTGCGGAAGTACCGTCCGGGCTTTCTGGATACCCTGGGGACCATTCACTTTGCCCGCTGGATCCTCGTGCCGGGCACGGGGGATCTGTTGTTCTTCAGCAACTATGGAGGAAGCTGGGAGAGCTATCTGGAAGACTTCATCACGAAGGCTCATGGAGGACTTACCGCTGTGTGGAGCAACACACTGGGATATCCACGCACGGAATGGCTCGTGAACAAAGGAGCGACGGACGGAGATCGGTTCAAACGCTGGGCACGCGGGCAGCAGCAGCCTTCCCTGTTTTGGTACACCGCTTATGAAGATATTACGACGGCCGGCATCCGGACGAACGCGGCGATGCGCCAGGGGCTTGCCGCTGCCCAGACGGAGGACGAAGCCCGTCACTGGCTGAGCTTGTTTGGATCCAAGCCGCGCCCGTCTGCTGCTCTTGAAACCAGCGAGATTCAGTGCCTGCTGTACGGCGGGCTCAAGAGCCTCAAGCATGCGAAGTGCCTGTTCTTCGACCTTGGAGATTCCAACAAGGCGGTCGATTGGCTGCGCTCGGTGAAATCCCAAGTGTCCTATGGGGACATGCAGCCTGACGAGTGCGCATTCGTTCTGGGGCTTGCACCCTCGATCCTCACCAAGCTGAACCTCCCCAGTGAAGCCATTGACACCTTTCCCAATGTCTTCCAGCAAGGCATGACCGCACCGGTCCGGTCACGTGTGTTGGGCGACTCCGGCAAAAACGATCCGGCAAACTGGTGGTGGGGGAAAAGAGGCGAGGGCATCGATGGAGTGGTGATGCTTTACTGCAGTACCCAGGAGATCCTGGAGTGCGCCACCTCGGAGCTGGTGAAGAATCTGAATGGTCATGGAGGCGCCATCGTGAATCAGGTGCCGCTCATGGAGGTCACATCCAAGGAGCCATTCGGCTTCCAAGATGGAATCTCCCAGCCCATCATCCAAGGAACCTTTTTGGCCAGGAGAAATCCAGATCCTCTCAATCTGGTCGCGGCTGGCGAGTTCATCCTCGGTTATCCGGATAATCGGGGATATTTCCCGCCCTCTCCGAGCATTGCAGCCACAGAGGATCCCGAGAACCGCCTGGCACTGGTGCCCGGTTCGCGAGATCCACAGACGGCCTTCTCCACCACGGTCGTCGAAGCGCCGAGAGATTTGGGGCGCAACGGCACATTTCTGGTGCTCCGCCAGTTGGAGCAGGATGTTGATCGCTTTAATCTGGAAACCGGGCGACTCGCACACGAGGTGAATCAAGAACCTGAGTGGGTGCAGGCGAAGATGATGGGGCGTTGGAAAAACGGATCGTCGCTTGTACGCAATCCCACGTTTGCAGCGAAGGCGGCGGATCGCGGCGAGCGAGCGGCACTCGTCACGGGGAGTGCGATACCTGCGTCTGGAGCCGGCAACGCCGCGCCGTCGCTGGAGGCCAGCGTTCCTGTCCCGACTCCGGTGGCGGAGAATACCGCGCAGCTTGTTGTCCGTGTGAACGCTGGGGAGCCGCCCCTCGAGGCGATTTCCGAGCCAGGCCCGGCTGCCGAATCCGGCAAAGCCGACAACGAAAAAGAATCAAAGACAGCGAAAAAACCAGAGTCCCGTCCGGATAATGACTTTCTCTACGGTCGCGATGATGAGCAGGGTTTGCGCTGCCCCTTCGGTGCCCACATTCGCCGGGCGAATCCCCGGGACAGTTTTACGCCGGGGTCACAGGAGCAGATCGACATCAGCAACCGGCATCGGATCCTGCGGCGCGGCAGGCAGTACATTCCTCAAGGCGAGCAGAAGCCCGGCCTGATGTTCGCCTGCTTCAACGCCGATCTGGAAAGGCAGTTTGAGTTCATCCAACAGACCTGGGTGAACAACACCTCCTTCCACGGCTTGAACGGCGAGATGGACCCCGTGCTCTCCACCGGGGGGAAGGACCGGTGCAGCTTCACCATTCCGATGCCGGATGGACCTCCCATCAAGCTTACAGGCCTTTCGAGCTTTGTGACCGTACGAGGTGGAGGCTATTTCTTTGTGCCAGGAAGGCGTACGCTGGAATTTCTGGCGAAGTGAGCGGCATGTCCCGGGCTGCTGTGCCAGATGCAGTCCTGGTAGAATGCTTGGAATGAACCGTTCCCGGTCCGGGATGTCCATGCCTTCAGCGTGGCGGTAGTTTTCGTTGAAATCGTTCTGCCCACTCCTTAGAATTTCTCCCTCATGATTCTCCGCTCTCTATCGGCAACCGCCCTCCTCCTGGGGGCATTGGCGCTGAGCTCCTGCTCCAGCACCACCCCCACTGCGGCGCAGATGGATCGTTATTATGCGAAGGCGGAGGAGATGGCGCAGTCACAGATTGCCATCATCGAGGGCCAGTTGAGCCGTGGGGAGATCAGCCAGCAGGAGTACAATGACCGCCGGCGCTCCATCCAGAACAATATTCCCAACCAGGCGCAGGACATGGCCTGGGCGCGGCATGAGATCTCCGATGCTCAAAAACGCCAGCTCGGCATCCCCACCGGAGGTAACCCGGTGGAGCAGGTGCTCCCCAGCGCCGGAGCGGCGGGTGGTTTTTACCGGCCCTACAACCAACAGGGAGGTGACCTGAACAGCTCCAACTACGGCGCTGCAGGAGGCGGCGCCATGTGGAGAGGCTATCAGCCGGGGTCCATGTCTGGTTCTCTGGGAGGCTCGCGGTGATGATGCTTCGCACTGTGAGTCCACGCGCCCATCTGCTGCTGCTCCTGCCGTGCCTGCTGCTGACGCAGTGTCACGTGGCGCGCCAGCTCCCCGACCGGGCGAAGCTCGCATTCGTCAAGGCCAAGTACCGGGCCGAGACTTTTGGGAAGAAACCAAAGAAGCAGAAAAAACCTGAGAAAGCAGACGGACAGGGAGAAGGGGGAAAGCCAGCCGGGCCTGAGAATGGGCTTCACGGCCTGATGAATAACGGACAGGCCCTCGCTGGCGCAAGCGGGGCTGGTGGTGCGGGAGCGGGAGCTGCAGCAGGTGGCGCCGCGGGTGAAGGCGGCGTATTCGATTTCTCCAATGTGGTCCAGACGCAGGTGCAGGGTTTCGGACGGGTGGGCTGGCACAGCAGCCTCACCACCGCCACGCAGGACGCGCGCCGGACGGGCAAGCCCATACTCATCCTTTTCACGCATCAGGGAAGCAGTGCGGCCCAGGCGCTGGAGAATACGCTGGTGCTGACACCCGACTTCCGCACGCTGGTGACGGAGCAGTTCATCCCCCTGCGCATCAACTACGGCGATGCCGACACCCGTCAGAGCCCGTACTATCGCGACTTCAAGTCGAAGCTGGAAGCCAAAGGTTATCCGACGGTGGTAATCACGCTCCCGGACGGTACCGAGATTGAGCGCATCGCCGGCTATAACGAGAAATCCGCGGGTGAGGGCAGCGCCTACACCAAGGCCTACCTGAAGCGCCTGGAGATCGCCGTGGCGGACAGCAAGAAGGCGGTGGATGCACGGCGTCAGAAGATGGAGTCCCAGCGCTACCGTATGTGGACCAGCAAGGATGGCAGCAAAGTCTTCGCCCGTCTTGATACGCTGGATGCGAACATGGCCACCTTTACCACCGAGTGGGGTGAACCTTTCAAGACCTTCCTGACCCGCTTGAGCGAGGAAGACCAGGCGCAGATTGCAGCGCGGCGGGGTGAAGGGTGAAGAAGCTCGAAGGGTGAGCTTCTAATACCTGCGCAACACCGTATCCTGTGGCGGCTTGGTGGCATCCACGTTGGGATAGTCCAGCGTGTAATGCAGGCCACGGCTCTCATGGCGGCGCACGGCGCAGTCGACGATGAGTGAAGCGCACTCCACGAGGTTGCGCAGTTCCAGCACCTCGGCGGTGACACGGTAGTGCCAGTAGAACTCCTGCACCTCGCGCTTCAGATTGCGCAGACGTGCCGCAGCGCGCTGCAGTCGCTTCGATGTACGCACGATGCTGACGTAGTCCCACATGAGGCGGCGGATTTCGTCCCAGTTGTGGTAGATGACCACCAGCTCATCGATGTTCTGCGCATCGCCGCTCTGCCACGGGGGAATTTCGTACTCTTGCAACTCCTCGCGACCCATGGGCAGCTTGTGCATCAGGAAGTCCACGGCGCGATGGCCTAGGACGAAGCACTCCAGCAGGGAGTTGCTCGCGAGGCGGTTCGCCCCGTGCAGGCCGGTGCATCCCACTTCACCCACAGCGCACAAGCCGCGGAGGCTGGTGGCGCCATTCACATCCGTGCGCACGCCGCCACACTGGTAGTGGGCCGCAGGCACCACGGGGATGGGCTCCTTCGTGATGTCGATGCCCACGTCCTGGCATGCCTTGTAGATATTCGGGAAGTGCGCGAGGATGAAGTCTGCCGGCTTGCTCGTGATGTCCAGATACACACAGGGACCGCCGGTGCGCTTGATCTCGTGGTCAATCGCGCGCGCCACGATGTCGCGAGGCGCGAGGGAACCACGCGGATCATAGCGGTGCATGAATTCCTTGCCGTCCTTCCCAACGAGGACCGCGCCCTCGCCACGCATGGCCTCGGTGATGAGGAACGAGCGCTTCTGCGGATGGTAGAGACAGGTGGGGTGGAACTGGATGAACTCCATGTTCGCCACCTGCGCTCCGGCACGCCAGGCAATGGCCACGCCGTCGCCGGTGGCTACACGAGGATTGGTGGTGTATTGATACACCCTCCCACACCCGCCGGTCGCCAGGATGATGCGGTCGCTACGCATGGCCCTCACGTCGCCGCTGGTTTCATCCAGCACGTAGACGCCGATGACACGATCCTCCGAGACAAAGCCAAGCTTCGCCGTGGTGATGAGATCGATGGCGTAGTGATTCTCCAGCAGGGTGATGTTCGGCTCCGCCTTCGCAGCGGCCACGAGCTTGTCCGAGATTTCCTTTCCGGTGGCATCGTGGTGATGCAGCACCCGGCGGCGCGTGTGGCCGCCCTCGCGGGTGAGGTCAAACTCCAGCGTGCCATTCACCTCGCGCCGGTCGAACTGCACTCCCAGCGCGATGAGTTCTGCCATGCGTGCGGGACCTTCGCTCGCGATGGTGCGTACCACGTCCTCTTTGCACAGGCCACCGCCGGCGATGAGCGTGTCCTGGACATGCTGGTCGATGGAGTCCTCTTCGCTCTGCACACAGGCCACGCCTCCTTGAGCCCAGGCGGAGTTGGAATCCTCCGCGCTCTTCTTGGTAATCACGGCCACCTTGCCGTGTCTGGCGGCCCTCAATGCCGCAGTGAGCCCGGCAGCTCCGCTGCCCACGACAATAAAGTCGTATTCGTGCATCCGACGATTTCGTTGCGGAGTCGCTTAGATGCAAGTGGTGGGGTGGAAAAGTGCGAGGGTGGTGTGCGATGAATAGAGTGCATCGGAGAAAAATGGATCATGCGAGCGGCCACCCTCCATCGGGGACAGGAATGTCCCCGATCCTTGGGTGCGGCCTGCGTCACTTCAAGGAGTGGGGGCATTCCTGCCATACGCATTGACCCAAATGAGAGCGTGCCGAAGCCTCCGCTGGGCGAGCACGTGCCTTTCGCAGTGGCCTATGAGGCACAGTCGAAGCAGTTCTGCGGACTACGCCCTTAAAGGCAAACGCCCTTCCACCAAAGAGGCGGTAGGGATGCGCTCCTGCGCGTCCGACTTCAGGCGGGCGGAGGTGGTGTGGAACTGCGACACGAAACGGCCTCGCCACGTGGCAGCTCCTCCGCCTCCGCCCACTATCTACGGACGCGCAGGAGCGCATCCCTACCGTCCCATTTTTTGGAGGGGCGTTAAGATGCAGAGCCAAGGGTACCTCAGGGGCTCGAGAGAGTGTTCGTTTCGACGATGAACTCGCAGGCCATTGTCCCTCCGGTGCAAATGAAATCTTCAGGTTGATGCTTATGGGTGCTCCTGCCCTCATTTCGGGGTCGCACGCCATCACCATCCCAAGACACGAAAAAGGGCCGCTAGTTTCCTGCGGCCCTTTTATCGTCTCTGGGTGCTCTAGCTTGCTTACGCCAACTCAAACACTTCGCGCGCATCCGCCACTTCACCAGTCACGGCAGCGGCGGCGACCATCACAGGGGACATGAGAATGGTGCGGCCGGTGGGGCTGCCCTGACGTCCCTTGAAGTTGCGATTGCTGGAGCTGGCACAGAGTTGGTCGCCCACGAGCTTGTCGGGGTTCATGGCCAGGCACATGGAGCAGCCGGCACCACGCCATTCAAAGCCAGCGTCGGTGAAGACCTTGTTCAGGCCTTCCTTCTCCGCCATCACGGCGACGATCTGGGATCCGGGAACGGCGATGGCCTTCACATGGCTGGCCACCTTCTTGCCCTTCAGGAACTTCGCCACTTCGCGGAAGTCGCTCAGGCGTCCGTTCGTGCAGGAGCCGACGAAGGCTACATCGATCTTGGTGCCCTTGATGGGCGCGCCGCCTTCGAGCTTCATGTACTCCAGTGCTTCCTGGATGCTCACGCGTTGCTCGTCGCTGCCAGCGCTGTCCACGGTGGGGACGGCTTCGGTCACGGCGATGGCCTGGTCCGGGCTCACGCCCCAGGTCACGGTCGGCGGCACGTCTTCCGCCTTGATGTTCACCACGTCGTCATACTGCGCGTCGCGATCGGAGGCGATGGCAGTCCAGTGTTGCACGGCGGCATCCCACTCGGCGCCCTTCGGCGCGTAGGGACGGCCCTTGAGGTATTCAAAGGTCTTGAGGTCGGGATTCACATAACCGCAACGGGCACCGCCTTCGATGCTCATGTTACACACGGTCATGCGCTCTTCCATCGTGAAGCCGTCAAAGACGCTGCCGCCGTATTCATAGGCGAAGCCCTTGCCACCACCGGCGCCGAGGAGGCGGATGATGTGCAGGATGACGTCCTTCGCATACACGCCGGGACGCAGGGTGCCGTCCACATTGATGCGGCGGACCTTCATGGGGCTGAGCGCCATGGTCTGCGTGGCGAGCACGTCGCGCACCTGGGTGGTGCCGATGCCGAAGGCGATCGCACCGAACGCACCGTGCGTGGCGGTATGGGAGTCACCGCAGGCGATGGTCGTGCCAGGCTGGGTGATGCCCTGCTCGGGTCCCACCACGTGCACGATGCCCTGCTTGCCGGTGCTCAGGTCGAAATAGGTCACGCCGAACTCTTCCGCATTGCGGCGGAGTTCCTTGATCATCTCCGCGGCGAGCGGGTCGGCGAAAGGCTCGGTCTGCACATCCGTGGGCACGATGTGGTCCACGGTGGCAAAGGTGCGGCTCGGGTAGGCGACCTTCAGTCCCAGATCACGCAGCATGCCGAATGCCTGGGGGCTGGTCACCTCGTGAATCAAATGGGTATCAATCAAAAGCTGAGTCTGCCCATTGGAAAGGGTGGCGACGGAGTGCGATTCCCAGACTTTTGCGAAGAGTGTCTTGCCCATGTTGCGTGATTCCTTACTTACGAGTGAAACCGCCATCCGGACGGGGCGGGGGGAATGAGTCTAACATGGTTCTGCAAGGGTGCAATGGCGGGAGAGGGAGTTGAGGGGAGTTTGCGGTTGCTGAGCGGTGGTTTGCGATGGTTGAGCGGTTGTTGTTTGGGGCGCTCGCGCTCGGTTCACCGGCCTCATTCTCAAGCCGTCATACTCGGAAGAGTTGAAAACAGGTCTCGGCGCGAGTCCTGTGAGGAACCGTTCAATCCCAACGATGAAGCGCCGCACCTTGCAAAGGAGCGCGGACACTCTTGTCCGCCATCCCTGACATACCACCCTCTTTCATCTGGCAGGCAAGGCCACATTCCCACCAGCTGCTCCAGAAGCGTCACGAGTTGTTTCCACATGATGGAGGTCGCTGCGCAACAGAACGGCGGACAAGAGTGTCCACGCTCCTTTGCCTAGTCGTTCGCTTCCTGTACTAAGACCCTTTTTCAACCGTTGGTGGTATCACCGCCTGCTTCTCCGAGGTGCGGAGGATGGGAAACAAAAAGACCGCGGAAGGTTCCTTCCGCGGTCTTTGGATTGTTTGATGGGCAGGCCGGAGTGGGGCCCTCAGGCTTGGCGTTGACCTCAGGCCACCTTGAACTCGCCGCGGTACTCGCGGGTGAGCCACTTGGGATCGCCGCCGCTGACGAAGTTGGTCTTGGCGGGGTCCCACTTGAAGCTGCCGTTGTACCAGTAAGCGAAGTTCATCAGGTGGCAGGCGATGGCGCTGCTAGCGCCGATGGCCACGTCGCAAACCGGCTTCTCGCGGCTCTTCACACAAGCGAGGAAGTCCTGGATCTGGTCCTTGCTGTTGTAGAGCTTCACCTTGGCATTCGCGAGGAATTCGCGCTCTGCCAGGGTGTACTCGCGCTGCAGGCTGGTGCCCTTGTCCACTTCCTTGTCCCAGAAGCCGAACTTGCGCTTCCCGCCGAGCACGAGCTCGAACTTGCCGCGGTTCACATGCACTTCACCCTCGGTGCCGAAGAAGCTGCAGCCCTTGCCATTCACGTGCGTGAGCACCACACCGTTCGCGTAGATGAGCTGCGCGCCGCGGGCCTTCGGGCTGTCCCAGTCGGCGGGAGCCTTCACTTCCACCGGACCGCTGCCGTCCATGTTGAGACCCCACTGGGCGATGTCGATGTGATGCGCGCCCCAGTCGGTGATCATGCCGCCGCCGAATTCGCGGGTCATGCGCCAGGCAGGGAAACCCTGGTGCACGCCACGTGGGCTGAGCACGGGGCTGTACGGCACCAGCGGGCCCGGGCCGCACCAGCGATCCCAGTCGAGGCCGGGCTGCATGGGCTCCTCGGGATTGGCGTTCGGCTTGGCCGGATCACCGAAGCTGGTCTCCACGGTCTTGATGTCGCCGATGACACCGTTGCGCACGAGCTCGGCAGCGATGCGGAATTCGCTCATGCTGCGCTGCATGGAGCCGGTCTGCAGCACGCGGTTGTGCTGGCGGGCGGCGGCGGTCACGGCCACGGCTTCGTGGATGTTGTGCGTCAGGGGCTTTTCGCAATACACGTCCTTGCCGTTCGAGAGGGCGGAAATGGAGATGACGGCGTGCCAGTGGTCGGGCGTGGCGATGCACACGGCATCGAAGTCCTTGCTCTCCGTGATTTCACGGAAATCGTTCACGGCCTTGCAGTCCTTGTTGCCGTACTTGGTGTCGACCTTCTCTTTGGCGGCGTTGCGGCGGTCGGTGTCGACGTCGCACACGGCAGTGACCAGGACGCGCTCGTCACCGAGGAACTTGCTCAGCAGGCCACGAGCCTGGGTGCCCATGCCGATGAAGCCCATGCGGAGCTTCTCGCTGGGTGGCACGTCCGCCGACCAGACGCGGCCCGGAAGGATGAAGGGGGCGGCAGCGGAGGCGGCGGCCGCAGTGAGGAAACGACGACGACTGGCGTGTTTGTGGGGCATGAAAGTAGGAGTTCTAGCGATTTTCGGGAGGACGGAACGCCTCCTTTCCCGGGCTTCTTACAGGAGGAGGCAGCTACCTTCAGACACTGTTCCGATGCCTCCGGCTCGAAAAGCAAACAAGGCGGGCCGTTTCCAGCCCGCCTTGCAGCGTAAATTACTTTAAATGAAGGCTTTAACCGAGCTGCGGAGGAGTGGTCGTCGCACCGGTGAGCTTCGGGCTGACTGGAATGGGGTCACCACCGCGGCTGAGGAAGAGCAAGTAGAGCTGCTTCGTCAGGTGCGCCCAGGCAAAATACACAAGGGCAAGGCCTGCAAACATCCCCACGCACAGCGCAATCATACCTCCAAACATGAGCACCATCGATGCTGCCATCATGAAGAGGCTGCTAATCAGAATCTCCTTCCACATGAGAATCACGAAGCGCTTCACCCAGTCCAGATTGAAGGCCGTCGCAAAGTCCTGCATGAGCGTCGCACGGAGACCCAGCGGAATGATCACCAGATTAATCACCGCAAACATCACGAAGTACAGGCCCATGGAAATAAGTCCCAGCAGCGCGCCCAGAATGCTGCTGGCAGCGCTATCGCCACCACCGCCGAGAACCATGGTGAGAAGAAACATGGGAATCATGATGACGATCCACATGACAAACCCGATGGCGAGGCCGGCCACGATGAGTACCAGGCAGGGCCAGACGCCGCGCTGCAGGTAGGTGCTGAACTGGTTGAGATCGAAATCGGGGAATGTTTCGAAGCGATCATCCTGCCGGGCCCAGAAGCCGGTGATCAACCAGCCTGCGAGCACGATGAGTCCAAGAACGGGAATGATCATCGTGGACAGGACACAGAGTCCCGCGAACAAGAGATTCATTACCCACTTGGGGCTTTTGAAGAAGTCAGTGATGGAGGCGATGTAGTTCATTTTCGATGTCCTTGAGGTGTGATGTGCCTGTTCTTGTTTCCCCGCGTGCGTGTTGTGACGAAAAAACTGGAATCGAAAATGCCGGTGACCGGCTCGATCTGCAGCCGGTTGCCGTTATAGCCCGGCCTCTTCCTTCGCGAGTCCAATGTTCTCACCAAGGAAGTCAAGCCCACGGTCGAAACCTCTTTGTTTCACACGGAAGGCTTCATCGGTGGCCGCCTCTTGCAGGCGCGCGAAGTCGCGTCTGCAGTAGTCCAGCTGCTGCTTGAGCGATTCAATGCGGGTCTTGAAATAATCCCGCGAGATCACCGCGCCGCCGCTTTCCACGAGGGCCTGGATCTCCGCGTCCATGGTGGCGAGGCCGGAGTTCACCTTCTTGATGTAGTCCTCGCGGCTCATGCTGAAGTTTTCTTTGGTGCGCTCCCAAAGGTCCTTCCCTTTTTCTCCGCCTTCTTTCACGGCTTCCTTGGCCTCACCCACCAGCTTGTCGAACATCTGCTTGGCCTTGTCGGTGGTGGACTTGTCGAGCTTGAGCGGCTTGTCCCCCTTGTCCTGGGCGGGGGATACGGTGGGCAAAGCCATGAGGCACCCAAGAACGGTGGCGAGCGAAAGGAGCGTGGGGCGGAGTTTCATGAGCAGGAACAGGAAGGAGCGGGGAATGCGGTAGCGGAGAAGAATACGCACACACTGTGCCGCATCTCCGCCGCATTTACGAGAGGCAGAGTGGCTTTCCTTTCAAGAAGTCTTTTTGAAACACGGCGGTTGTTTTCTGACTGAGGGAGGGCGCGTCGCCTGAGACACGCTTTGCGTCCGTGGCGCGTTGCGCCGGCCTGTGCCATGGTGTGAGCCTCCATGGCATCCGCGCTTTTTCGCTACCGTGTCTCCCTCGTGCTTTTCATCATCGGGCTCATCATCTCCGGGGTCACGGCCTTCCCACTGCTGCATGAGCTGCGTCTCCTGTGCCACTGGCTGGGGATAGAAGATCCGTCGCGCTACGCGGAACTGACCGGCCTGCGGCACTGGATCGGCTTCGTGGCGCATGGACTGGAGGAGACGTACGCAAAGTTTCCCTTCATCGCGTACGGCACGGACTGGCTGGCGTTCGGCCACCTCAGCATCGCGGTATTTTTTATCCGCCCGCTGTGGAAGCCGCTGGAGAGTGATTGGGTGCTGAAGTGCGGCCTCATCTGCTGCCTCGGCATCCTGCCGCTCGCCTTCATCGCGGGCTCGATGCGCGGCATTCCTTTCTACTGGCAGTTGATTGATACCTCCTTCGGCCTGTTCGGCGCTGTGCCCCTGCTGTATTGCCTGAAGATGAGCCGGGAGATGCAGGCGCGGAAAACGTAAGATGTGAGCCCTGACTTGGCTCTCTTACTTCACGTCGAAAACCCACGCGCCATTCCAATCCGGAGCGGGTGGTGAGAGACGGAAATTGTAGACGCGCTCGAGAAGGATCCGGGCAGGGGCGTCCTCGTGGTCCATGGCGAGGCACTCGCGGAATGCTGTCTCCGCTGTGTCCCAGTCCTGGGCATGATACGCGGCAAGGCCGGCGGCGGAGCGGTGGCAAAGGGCGAGCGTACTCTCCGGCACTTCTCCGGCCAGCCCCAGCAGTTCGTAGATGCTGGTCGTTTCGGTTTTGCCTTTGACGATGATGGTATCGATCTCACGCGTGACGATCGCCTCGCCGGCGGCGGTGCGGGTGTTGCCGCAGATGAGGATGTGGGTGCCGTAGAAGCGGTTCACGTGCTCAAGGCGCGATGCCAGATTCACGGTGTCACCGATGACGGTGTAGCTGCGGGTGTTCTCCGAGCCGATGTTTCCCACCACCACTTCGCCGGTGCTGATGCCCAGGCGCAGATCGAGTTGCGGCAGATTCTTCCGCAGGCCCGTGACTTCGGGCAGCATGGTTTGCAAGCGCTCCACCGCCTTCCTTTGCTCCAGGGCGGCGCGGCACGCGAGCAGGGCGTCTCCCTGCTCGGTGGAAAAGGGTGGCCCCCAGAAGGCCATGACGGCGTCGCCCATGAACTTGTCCACGATGCCATGCTGCTGCTGGATGGCCTCCGCTTGCAGGGTGAAGTGCCGGTTCAGGAGATTGACTACGCCTGCAGGCGTGAGTTGCTCGCCTATCGTGGTGAAGCCGGAGAGGTCGCAAAACGACACCGACATCTCACGCCTTCCGCTGGATGCCGCAACGGACTCCGGCCCGAGGAGCACCTGCTTCAGGATGCGCGGGTCGATGTATTTGCCGAAGGTGCTGCGCATCTGCTCCTTCTGGCGAAGCTCGGCGATGAAGAAATTGAAGGCTCGCGTGAGGGCCCCGATCTCATCTGCGGTCGCCACGGGGAGCTGGACGGTGAGGTCACCTTTTTCGACGGATTGAATCCCCGTCATCAGGGAACGCACCGGCCGCACCAGCTTGCGCGTCACCAGGGCGGCTACACTCAGCCCCAGAAGCACGGAAGTGACGGTGGCCAGCACGGTGGTCCACACGATTTTGACATGTCGCGCCGCGGATTCGTTCGTGGCCGCAGCGATCACCTCGCCCATGATGCCCTGCATGTCGCTGCGTTGCTTCTGCACAATGACCTGGAGTTCATCGAGGACTCCCAAGATGTCGGTAGCGCGCTGTTTCTCACCGCTCTTGATGAGCTCGATCACCTCGTTCTGACGTTTCAGGATCACGCTGTAGTTGGCCACCAGTTGATCCAGGAGGGCGCTGACCTGCTGGATGCGCAGCAGGTTGGTGCTTCCGGCCGGGGCATTGGCCAGCATGTCACGCGCCTCGGCGATGCGCTCCTTCACCGCCGCATTGTAGATCTCGTAGTTCTTCGAAGCTTCGGTGACGGCTGCTGAGCGACTCTGACCCGCTTCAAGAGCGGCATGCCACCGCTCAAAGGCGAGCCGCCGCCGCAGTCCGGCTTCATTGAGATCGACCAGGGTCAGTCGCAGGGGGGCGTAGTAGCCGGCGATGATCTTTAGATGCCCGTTCAAGGCCGCCACCTGGTAGAGAAGGAATCCGACCAGGGCGATCATCAGGCACACGAGGATGAGCGCGAGACCGAAGATGCGTGAGGCAATGCTCTTGATGAATGGCATGAAGAGAAGGTCGGTACAGGATCACGCGCCCGAATTTTGCGAGGCCGCGTGCTTGCTGGGTGATGTACGACGTTTTTCTCCGCATGCAAATGGGGGTCTGGCAAGGACGGGGCTCTAAAGAGAAGCCCGCAGCCCGGTCAGTCGTGCACCGAATTCAATCCCAAGGAGACCTGGAAGTACCTCCCGCGATATGCAAATACCCACCGTTCGATCTCCAATCGGTCATGCCGTCGATTTCGATCATTTGAAATCCTCTGACATTTCCGTGGTCGGTGGTCACCTTGAATTTCACAGACACCCAATCCTTTGCGTTCCTGGACAGGTGCTCCGCCAATTCATCGGAGTATTCTATCAGATGATGCTCGGGATAGTCCACGAACGTCAAAGTCACTTGTGCGCCTTCCCGTGCCGCGGAAGACTTGGCACCTACGCACCAACTCATCTTGAAATCCTGGAGTTCCTCACGACCCACCTCGGGCCGGTAAAGCACAAACATGACAGCGGCCCAATAGGCCAAGACCGTCACAAGCAAGACATGGCCCTTTGCTTCCCTGTGGACCAACAAGAAAAGCAGTACGACCAGCCCACAAATGAAAACCAACGCTCTGGGTTCTAGGTAGCCAAGTGCCATCGCAATGGATTATTTGTTTCCCCGCGGCCACCACCACACAAGTGCGGCGCAGGTGAAGAGGCAGGCGTCCTTCACGAGACCGCCGAAGGGGTCATGCAGCGCCTCGGGGTTGGTGCCGATGACCAGCACCATCAACATCAGAACGGCCAGGGTTGAAACAAGGGCGGCGGCACGTTCCCAGATGCCGCTCATGATGGCGAGGCCTGCCACGACCATCGCGGCGCCTAGCCACCACAGTGTGGCTTCCGGAGAGCCGACCCACCAGCCGCTGCGGCGCACCATTTCAAACTGGGTCGCATTGGGAAACAGCATCTTCGGCATCAAACCCTCCCATACCCACACGAGGCCGATGCTCAGGCGTGCGGCGGTCTTGATGCGGTGAAGCGTTTTCCATTCACCGAGTGTGAGTTGAGGCGTGGTGGCTCCTACGTCCGGAGCATGGTTCATGGTTGCGAGTGCAGTGGTGTTCATGGTGTTGATTCCTTTCTGAAGTTGGTTAGAGACGAGGGCGGCGACTGGCGCGGGTGGGGCGAGACATCCACACATCCCGCAAGCCAGGCGAGTAGTTGGCGCCGATGAAGCGGGCGTGTCTGGCCCAGTCGCCGGTGAGGGACATGAGGCTGTCGTCTTCGATGACAGCCTCCACCTCGCACTGCGGCCACGGTTCATGCCAGATGCGGAAGCAACGCTTCCAACCCAGCCAGGTGGTGAAGGCGGTGTAGCGCTCCATGAGGAACTCGGTGAGTGAGCCGGGCTCCGCAGGGCGGAACGTGGGGTGCATGGGCAAGGTCGCGCGATAGCGCAGCACAGCGGCTCCCGTGTCTATGCGTTTACTGCTGCGAGGGATCACACTACCACGCAGCCGCCCGCGCTCGTGATGATGCCGGTAGTCCAGCTTGCCCAAGCGATAGGGCAAGCCAAACACGGGGCGGCCCAGCAGCACGGCGAGTTTGTTGGGCAACCACTCGGACAGGAAGTAGATGCCGCGCTCGCCGTGGTGCTTCACATACGTACGCACGTTGAGAAAGCCGTGGGTAGCGATGGGCTTGAAGGAAAGCTTGCCGAGCTTCCCGCCATGCCGCGGTCGCATGCCGCGCATGGTGAAGGCGACGAGGCTCACGTAGGCCTTGCCCTCGCGGATATCGAGAGGGAAGGGGACAAAGGGTTGCAGCTTCTCCGGTGCGACCTCGTAGTGCAGCATGAGGGCGCGCTCCCAATCGGCGAAGAGCAGCGGTTCGCCGCCGCGCATGGCGAGCAGGCGGGCGCGGGCGGAGGCGCTGGGTGGTTCTTCTGCTGGGGTGTGATGGTGTATCAGGGGTGATGCAACGTAGTCGGGGGCAGGAATGCCCCCGCTCCTTGAGAAAGCAATGGGTGCTCCTTCGCGTGCAACGTGTAGCCCGCCTTCAAGGAGTGGGGGCATTCCTGCCCCCATTGGTGTGGCATGTCCCAGCGCATCTCCATCCTCCTCGACAGCGCACACTTTCCTTCGCTCACCCAATCCTCCAACTCCCGCTTCCATTTCGCCGGAGTGTTTCATGACCATGTTCCCCTTTCTTTTCTCTCAGCAATTCACAAGTCTCCATTTCATCCAAAACTTCCCCGCTACGCCGTCGCCGCTAGTGCATACACCGCGGTCCACGTGCCATAGCCGAGGAAGAACAGCCAGTGAAAAAACGTCCGGCTCGGAATGCCGCGCCAGTGGCTCGGGCTGTAGTGCAGCCACTGGGCGGCGCAGCGGATGCCCCAGAATCCCGCCATGGCCCAGCACAGCCAGCGCGAGAGCTCGGTGGGCGCATGCGCCATTTCATGCGCGAAGCGCCACGTGAGCACCGTCCAGATGGCCAGGGTGATGGTGATGAACCACGAGTGGATGATGAACACCTCCCGTACCAGGAGCGACATGCGATCGATCTCCGGCTTCCAGCCCAGGATGCGCGCGATGAAGAGGTTCGCGATCACCAGGGAGAACTGCGCCACGGCGACGATGCGGAGGAACAGTTCCAGATGCGTGCGGGCGAATTCAATGAGCGTGTTCATGGCAGTAGTGTGGTGTGATGCGGTGTAGGTTGGTTACTTGGCAAAAAGATCGCGCAGTGCTTCGGGCAGTTCCGTGTGGTGGAACTCAAAGCCCTCCTGTGTGAGTCGAGCGGGAATGCCCCGCCGTCCCGTGAGCGCGAGCACCGGCTCCGTGCGCAGGAAGAAGCAGCCAATAGGCACGAGGAATGCCGGCATGGGCGGACTCCACGGACGGTGCAGCACGCTGCGCAGCTCGTGCATGAATGCGGCGTTCGTCACTGCGTTCGGCGCCGTCGCGTTGTACGTGCCGTTCATGCGCTCGTCCTCGATGGCACGCAGCCACAGGCGGTTCATGTCCTCCACGTGGAGCCACGAAATGTACTGGCGGCCGTTTCCAATCGCGCCGCCGAGGTAGCACTTGGTGAGATTGGTCAGCATGCGCAGGGCACCGCCGCCATTTCCGAGTACGAAGCTGATGCGGTAGATGACTTTGCGCGTGTGCGGTGTGACCTCCGCATCGAAAGTACTCTCCCATTTCAAACAAGTGTCCACCGGGATGCCTTCACCATGGGGTGTGGTTTCATCACATTCGTGCTCACCGCCATCTCCATAGATGGCCAGCGATCCAGCCTGCACCCACACACCGGGCGGGAAACGGCAGGCACGGATGGCTTCGCCAAGCACCTTCACCGAGTCCACCCGTGATCCGTTGATTTCATCCAGCGCCGTCGTGGTGTAGCGGCAGTTCACATTCTTCCCGGTGAGATTCACCACGGCCGTGGCGCCTTCCAGCTCCGCTGCCCACGCGCCCAGGGTCTTCCCATCCCAGTGGATGTATCTCGCAGGCACACCGGGTGGCAGGAGGTGACGCGACAAGATGAAGACCTCGTAGCCTTCATCGGTGAGATGACGCGCCAGGGCGATTCCCAGGAATCCGCTGCCTCCGGCGATGATGATCTTTCCCTTGTGCATAACCGTGAATAGATGGGGATTCGTGGTGTATCAGAAACAAATCGTCAGGTGCAGCGCCGCGACGGTGTACACGGTGGTGAAGAAGACGAAGGCCGCGGTCAGCACGTGGTAGCCCAGCTTCAGCCAGGCATTGGTGAGGTAGGGACCAGTCTCGAAGACAAAGAGCTGCACGAGGAGTCGCGCACCCCAGAACACCGCGGTGAATGCGGCCAGCCCACGCGCCGTGGGTTCACCCTTCACCATGGCATCCGCATGAAACAGCGTGAGCGTCCCCAGGCCGATGATGGTCAGCACAATGAACACCCCATACACCCAGAACAGAGTGCGCAGGAAGGGTGGCAGTGGCTTCAGCGTGCTCTTCCAGTCGAGCACCTTTGGCACCAGCGCGGTGGCAGAGAGGATGGCGAAGTGGCCGAGACCTGCGAGCAGCAGCAGGTTCTCCAGAGTGATGAGCGAATAGGCATTCATGGCAGGGCTCCGATGGCGTGGAAGAAGGGGACCATGACGCCCTCCACGAAAGGCGGATGGAAGAGAAAGAAGGCAGGCACCGTGGTGAAGAGCAGGGTGCGGAGGTGTTTGATGGTGGTGGGCAGCTTGCAGTAGCGCCGCTCCATGATGAGTCCCGCGCCCTGCACCAGGAAGTAGGCGGTGGGCAGTCCATACCCCGCGCCCGCTGGCACGCTGATCACCAGCTCATGCACGAGTCCCGAGATGGCGAAGACGAACCACGTGGCTCCGTTCTCACCGAAACGACGCGCCACCGGAATGAAGAGCGTACGGTGCGCGAGGTCCCGGAACGAGGTGTTCCACCTCTGACCCCAGAACTCCGCCAGGGTGGTGGCGGCAAGGGGATTGCGCATCACCGGTTTCACCTTCATGCCGAGTCCACCCCAGAAGGCGGTGACGAGATGGAACACACCGAAGTGCAGCAGGAAGATAAGCCCGATCATGCCCACCCAGCCTGCAGCGAGCGGGTGGTGGCTGAAGAGTCGCGCCATTCCCCACAGCAGCGCCGCACCGAAGAGGATGTTGCGGATGCCATCCAGCCAGAGGGCACCTATCTTGCCCGCGTCTTTCGTTTCCTTCCGTGCAGGCCACTTGTTCCAGCCGTTCAAGCTCATGCCCGGCCAGGCGAGCCACCAGCCGGCGGTGAGCATCGTGTTTCTGCCGCCCTTCGGCGCGGGGGTGAGCATCCACATGGCCGCCTTGCCCAGGTAGAAGATTGCCGCCGCGAGCAGCCACATGGTGACCCAGCGGGGCAGGGTTTCGGCAATGGCGGTTGTGGCGTTCATGTCGGTAGTTTCGGTAGAAAACGAAATTCAATGGCAAATAAAAAGCGACCTCAGCTTCCCTGGCCTCCCAGACCGAGCAGCTTGACCGCCTTGTCCCCCATGCGGGCGACCTTCACCAGCGAACCGGTGGGAAGGCGCTCGAGTTGATTGGCAAAGGTCGTGGCCAGTTCGAAAAATTCCTTCATCGAGGTCAGCCGGGCGCGCACATATTCCTCGCCCTTCTTCTCCTTGCCCGCGTCTTCCAGGCAGTCCTCGATGAGCTTCAGCGTAGGATCCACCTCGCGGCGGCGGCGCTCGTTCGCAATGACGCGGAACATCTCAAAGACGTCCTTCATGCTCTCGAAGTGGTCCCGGCGGTCGCCCGACAGGTGCACCAGCTTCACAATGCCCCAGCCCTGAAGCTCACGGAGGGACACACTGACATTCGACCGCGCCAGCTCCAGCGCCTCGCAGATTTCCTCTGCATTGAGCGGGCGCTCCGAGAGGTACAGGAGCGCGTGGATCTGAGCCATGGTCCGGTTGATGCCCCAGCGCACGCCCATCTCACCCCAGTGGAGGATGAATTTGCGGGTGATGGGCGGCAGGTCCGTCATGTCAGTCTTTTCGGTTAAGACAGAAATAGCTGAAGAATGGGAAGGTGTCGAGTGGAAATCTGCAAAATTCGCCCGTGGGTGGTACACTCAAAGGCAGATACAACTCATCCCAGCTTCAGGTGGACCCCATCGCACTCGTTCAGACTCTCGACTGCTTAAGACCAGAGCAAGGTGCTTTGATCAGGCTGGACCCCAACAACGGAAGGCTGGTCGACCACCAGTCTGGTGCATGGTTGAGGACAGATGAAGAGCAATTTCTCCTCTTTCCGTCACTGAGTGACGCGCGGGCCTATGCTCTGCAGATGCTGGAGACAGATCCACTTACCGAATGGGCTTTGTTTGATGGATCTGGTTCCGGCAAAACGGTTGAGGTTTTTCGCGACCAAGAAGCGCTGATTGATTCTGTCAGAAGGCGGGAGTCTAGACCCACTTTTTGGCAAAAGCTCTTTGGCCCGGGACGCTCACCAGACTAATCCAGCGTTTGGGCTATAGTGTCCAAGTTTCACGGACACTTTCCACGAGCCAGCCTTGGGCGAGGAGAGCGCCGAACACTAAGCCATCAATGCGTTGCTTTTGCCCACGGATTCAGTTAAATCCACAACTCTGCCAAACCCGTATTCCGGGGTAGTTCAGTGGTAGAACGCTCGGCTTGTAACCGAGAGGTCGCTGGTTCGAATCCCGCCCCCGGATCCATCCGATTCCCCCTCCGCAATGTCCGATGACAAAACGCTCCAAGGCCAGCCATCTGTGAACCCCGGCTACGCGGCCGGCCAGATGCACAAAGCCATGGAGACCGCCGTCACTCACCCTGACCAGACGACTCGCGACCGCGCTGAAGCCAAAGCGCAGAAGTGGTCGAGTGTGATCCAAGGCTTGCTCTCCGGCGCTCTGGGCGTGGGCTCACGCCAGCCGCTGAAGGACAAACCCGTATGGGCCACACTCGAAGTCGTCACCGGTGGGTTCGCAACGGGACGCTTGCTCGCAGGTGGACATCTGCTGCAACATGAGGAGGAACTGCTCCTGCAGATACCGAATCCGGCAGCCATGGCTCCGAGAGAAGTGCTGAACAGGTACTTCCTCAGCGAGCCCGGCTTCAAGGTGCTCCGCGAACGTGTCCTCAGTGGACGCTATGAAATCAACGTGCCCGAGGAAGGTGCTCTGCCGGTGATCGTGTGGCTCGCCTCGTCAGGACATCTGGAGGCTGCAGAACATCTGCTCCAGGAGCTGGCACCTTACTTTGCTGAGCTTCGCTTCTATCCCGCATGGAGGGAAAAGCCGGTGAACTCCGGCGCCCGCGTACTTCTGGAAAGCGCCCAATCGGTGAAGAGTCGCCTGAAGAATATCCAGCCTCGTCCTGGCATCAGCGCCCAGCGGGAGGCGATTCAAGTGTGGCTGCCCTACTATCGCGAGGTGATTGGGTTGTTTCTCGAAACGGTGGAAGGCGATCCTCCGAGCATCCGCCCCGATGAAGCAGGTAGCTGGGTTTCCCCCGAGACAGGAAAGTTCCATGTCGAAGGAGGCTGGCCATGTCAGAAATATCCCGCCGACTGGCAGGCGCGTGCGCAACGTCTGGTCCAACGCTACCGCGAGACGCGTGCAACCAACACCCGCTGCAGCCGTCCGGAAAAGTACGGCGACAGCTTCGCGCAGCTTCGGGCCTATCTGGAGCGTTGCGCCGCGGATCCCAAGTCTCTGACGGGTCGGGATGTGGGAAAGGTCCGGCTCATTCTCGCGCGCCACATCGCGAAGTACGGCACACCGGGAGCTGAGAAAGCTGTCGAACACGAGAAGCGGCAGCAAGCGCAGATCGCACCGCCCGGCTTCCATGACATCGCTGCGGTAGTCAGGAATCGATTGGGCGTACCAGATGCAGACAGTGGCCTGGAATCCGTGGATGCCCTCGCCGAGCCCATCAGTGCTACAGAGGCAGTGCAGTTTAATGTTCCCGCAGGCACCCAGATTCCGGGTTCCATAGTCAGGAAGGCTTCCCGCTGCCTGTGCGCCACAGCCGATGTACTTATCGACAAAGGCATCATCAGCTCCGCAGATACCCTCGCCGTACTGATACCGCAGTTCACCTCGAATGCGGCGTCGGCGGCTCTGGAAGATCCGGTGGCGCGCACGCTCTATGCAGCCGTCTATCGGGCGTTCCGTCGTCGTCGGTCGTTGCTGCTGCTCAATTTGGAGAGCCAGGTGAAGCTCAAGGAGCTGCCGTGGATCGCGGCGTTGGATTCGCTGAAGACACGGCATCAATCTGCCGGCGAAGAAGCTGCGGTCACGCTGAAAGAAGTGGCGATGCTCGCGATGCGCTCGTTTCCCGAGGCGATCATTCCGAACAAGCTCCTCAAGGAATTCCGCGCGTTATCGAGCACGGCACAGCTCAACCTTCCGCTGGTGGAAGAACTTGCGGCGGACATCTTCATGAATGCCTTCTCGCCTGCGTTCATCGCAGCAGCGAAGCAGGCAGCTATCTACCTGAAAGGCACCCTTTACGAACGCTACTTTGAGCTGGATCCGGACACCATCCAAAAACTGCCAGATCGTGAAAAGAAACCGGCAAGTCGCTGGCCCTGGTCGAGCTCGAAAGAAGAGGGAGATCCGCTGGCCTATCTTTGCACCGCGAGATCCGGCCTGGAAAACTCAGCGAACTGGTCTGTGGCGAGAAATGGCATGGTCATTGAGCAGGCGCAAATCTTGACCACTCACAACCTGGCGGTCCTCTTCCGCATCTTTGAATTGCGCAGCGAACTCCAACCTGATCTATCCGGCATGGCAATGCGATGCTTCGAATGGATCTGCAGGCGCCAGCAGGTGAAGTCAGACAGCTGGCATGCCAAGCTCATCAAGCTCAAGAACACGGCCTACGCCTGGCGCCAGATGATCTTCTTCCTCTCCCTGCTGCCTTCCGAAAAGGTGGCTGAGTTTCTGGCTTGGGCGAAGGAGCATTTGGCGAAGCAGTCTCCGGCTTTCCATGAGCGGTTCACGCCGGCTCTGCTGGGGTTGGAAGCTGCCCATCACGGGAAATCACCCTCCACGGGAGAAGGTTGTCGCTTCCTGGGCTGGACGATTACCCAACATTGGCTCCTTCAAGAAACCAAATCGCCGGCGACGGACACTGCCGCTGCCAGCTAGCTGTTTTCACGAGCACGTGATTCAAGCTCGGCGAGCCACTCCTCGTGGGACATGAACTCTGTGGGCAGGTGTTCTTGCGACAGGAATCCCGGTACTTGGCCCACCAGCGCGCCGCATCGGTCCAGCAGCTCATGCAGGACCTGAAGCACCGATTCCGGTGTCGGCTTGGCGACGGTGATGGAAAGGCACACAGGCAATTCCTTGTCGATACAGGAGATTCGCAAGCGGATCCCACAGTCGCCACAGTTTTGGCGCCAGTTGCCGGAGCGAAGCCAACCGCTTTTCTTTTTGGCCTGGACCCACTCCAATAAGGCACGGTACTGGCTCTCCTCGACCGGCCATTCATACATGTCGCTGCAGGCGGCCCACAAACGTCCGTTGCGCTTGGAAACGAAGAATAGCCACTCGCGACCTCTTGGACCAACACTGCAAGTTTCGACCACGAATTGTGTCCCCGGCTCTTCCGGCAGGTGGAAATTCGAGAGGCGGCCAGTCATGCGCACACGCAAGCGTGTGCATGCACGGGCGAACTGGCCCAGGAAGTTCATGACTGCATCAATGTCAGGGTTCTCTTGAGGTTCCGCCGCACCCTCCGGTCGTGGGGATCCAAGGCCGCGGCGCGCTCCAGAAGGGCACGCGCTTTGCGGTATTGCTCACGGTCCATGCAGACGGCTCCCGCATTGTTTAGCGCCCAGGTGTCGTTGGGATCTTTGGCCAGGGCTTTGCGGTAGATCTCAGCTTCGAGATCCAAATCACCCACCTTCTGTGCGCACCATGCGAGATCATTCTCCAACTTGTCCGCCTGATGCCGCTTTCTCCAGCAGATCTCAAGGTGCCTGCGAGCGGCGCTCCATCGGTTCCGGCTGAAGCTGATCAAACCCAGATTGTAGTGCGCTTCCATGCTCTCGGGGCGCAGCGCGAGCTCGCGCTTGTAGTGCACGGCGGCGAGCCGGTCATTGCCCTTCTTGTGGAAGATCACGCCCAAATTCAGGTGCGCGTTGCCTTCGCGGGGATTAAGCCGCAGAACCTTTCGCGCGTGCCACTCAGCTTCGTCCAAACGGTCGAGGCGCATCTTGGCCAGGGCGAGATAAAAGTGTGCCGTGGTGGAATGCGGATCGAGCGTGGCGGCTTTTTCCAGTGCGCGAAGAGCTTGTGCATTCCGGCCGAGATCCAGCAGGCGCTCGCCTTGGGTGCACAGCTCGTCGACCGATTGAGGCTTCTTGCTCATGGGTGCGTGTGCTCCTCCTTGTCTGGTTGGGAGGTTGGCCGCAGGGAAGGCAGATCGCCTGCGGGGAAGTCACACCTTTCCCGATACTTCACGGGAAAGGGTATCTATTGCTTCAACTGACTGCACACCGAGTGTGCGGACCACCAAGCTTACTGCCCCGGAGCCGGTGCAGGATAGTAGTTCGGATCCACCTGGTCCTGGCTCTTTTCCTTGCCGCCGACGAAAGGCACCCACTTCAGGGGCTTCTTAACGGCCTCAGCAGTGGCAGTCGCCGTGTTGCTCATGGCGCGGCTGGTCTTCTTCATGATGCTGTTCTCCTTCTTCTGCTCCTCGGCCTTTTGCGCGAGGTAGACATTGGGTTGGGAGGTCGGCACCGCGACCGAGCGTGCCGGGCGCCAGGAGTTCGAGTACGGGTCAAACTCCTGACCACCGCCGGTGTAGGCGGGGGTGGGGGAGGAAGACTTCGAACCGAAGCCAAGGTTAAAGCCGGACGTGCCGCACGAGGTGAGGGCCATCGCGGCGACAGCACAGAACAGGGCGGAGGTGCAAGTCTTCACGGTCATGATAAGGGCGGGGAAGCTAGAGGGGGACTATACGAATGACAAGTGGCGTTCTTAGTCCGGTGTGGACGCGGGGGTGGACAGCTCCCGGATGGCCCGCCCGATGTCCTCGCGCGCGTCTGTTACGACGTCGTTGTGATGGCTTTTGTTCATTTCCGTGTAGCGGATCTGCTTGGGGAAACGGTCGCGCAGGGTGTGGGCCATGCGCACGGGAATCACCTCATCGTGAGTGCCATGGAAGATGCGCACCTCAGCGTTTCCCCGTGCGGTGATGGAGTTCAGCCGCGCCACATTGTCGAACCGGTGCATGTTGATGTAGCACAGGGGCCAGCCCAGGACGACCCTGCCCATGTCCGTGAGGGAGGTGAAGGGGGCGCATAGCACGGCGCGGCGCAGGTGCATGTCATCCGCCATGATGAGGGCGCTGGCACAGCCGATGGAGTGGCCAAAGACGCCGCTGCGGGCGCGCAATTCCTCCTCGGTCCAACCAAACTCTTTGCGCATCTTCTCTGCCACGGTCACGGCGTTTTCCCCGATGCGCTTGGGGTTGGGGCTGCCCTGGCACATGCCATAGCCAGGATAGTCCACGAAGACATAGCCCAGCTTCTTGTCCCAGAAGGGTGGTTCATCGGAGTAGTCCAGGGAAAGCGAGCCGTTCCCGCCGAACACAAACCAGACAAACGGCGGCGGCTGCGAAGGGTTCGCGCCCTCCTGCGGTGGCAGGTAGAAGGCGGTCTGCTTTCCCTGCGAGGTGGTGTATTCCAGTTTTCGGCCGCCCTCGCCTTCGAATGCCTTCACCTGTGCCGTGTCATAGGGACGCGGGTAGTAGATGATCTTGGACTGGCAGGAGAGGAGAAACACGACACAGGTGAGCAGCGCGATGGCCAGGGTACGGCCAATCGACTTGATGAGTTTGATCATGAGATGGGAGACGTGCAAAAGTCCGGCCGGGCTACCGGCTGGCGGAGTATAAGTGTTACAGAGACAACGTTTTCGGGTTCCCGTTGCCATTTATTCTGTTCGTTTTCCCATGCTGGATGACCTGCACCCCACCCTGGCCGCCTGGTTCCGCGGGCGCTTTGGCAGGCTCACGCATGCGCAGGAGGTGACCCTGCCCCACGTGCTGGCCGGGCGGTCCGTGCTGCTTTCCTCACCTACCGGCACGGGAAAGACCCTCGCCGGGTTCCTCGGGGTGCTGGACCATCTGGTGCGCCTGCTGGACAAGGGGCCGCTGCCGCATGGCATCCACGCGGTGTATGTCTCGCCGCTGCGTGCGCTGACCTATGACATGCAGAAGAATCTGCTCCTGCCACTACAGGAGATGGGCTTGGAGAGTCAGGTGCGCATCGGCCTGAGGAACAGCGACACGACGGCCACCGAACGCACGAAACAGAAGAAGCATCCGCCGCATCTGCTGCTCACCACGCCGGAGAGCCTCTCCATCCTGCTGCCACAAGAAGGTCATCGCGAAGCCCTGCAATCGTGCCGGTTCGTCATTGTGGATGAGCTGCACGCCATCGCGGAGAACAAGCGCGGCTCACATCTCACGCTCTCGCTGGAGCGCCTGGAGGACCTCACGGGAAATGGAAAGCCGCTGGTGCGCATCGGACTGAGCGCGACGGCCGCGCCACTGAAGGAACTGGGCCATCTGCTCTGTGGCGTGGGAAGGAAATGTGAGATCGCCGAGGGGCGCATCGAACGGAAGCGTCGCGTGGAAGTGCTCTCGCCCTTGAAACGCAATCCCTATCCGCCGGCTGGGTGGACCGCAGGCAGGGTCATGGAGGACCTCGCGCGACTCGTGAAACAGAAGCGCAGTGTCATCATCTTCTGCAACACGCGCAGTGGTACGGAGAACATTTCGCTGCGCCTCAAGCAGGCACTACCGGAACTGGCGGATGTCATCGAGACACACCATGCCTCGCTGGATCGCGATGTGCGCCTGGAGGTGGAGGACCGGTTGAAAGCGGGCGAACTCCGCGCCGTGGTGTGCAGTACGAGTCTGGAACTGGGCATTGATATCGGAGCGGTGGACTGCGTCGTGATGATCTCCACGCCCAAGGGCATCAGCCGCGCGCTGCAGCGCATCGGCCGCAGCGGGCATAGCATTCATGAGGAGAGCCATGGCGTGCTCGTGGCCACAAATGTGAATGACCTCATGGAGTGCGTGGTCTGCGCAGAGATGACACGCAAGGCGCAGCTCGACGACGTGCGCATCATGGACTCGCCCGGTGATGTGCTGGCGCAGCACCTGGTGGGGCTGGGCATGGAGAAGAAGCACACGCGGGATGACGCCTTCGCCATCGTGAGGAAGGCATGGCCGTATCGCGAGCTCACACGCGAGAGCTTTGAGAAGATCCTGCGCTATGTCATGGGCGGTGGCCGCAGCTTGGAAACGCAGTACCGTGAGACCTTCGGCAAGGTCATCGAAGGTGAGGACGGCATCCTCCGCACCCCGAGCAAGAAGGTGGAGCGCGACTACCTGGTGAACATTGGCACCATCGCGAGTGAAGGCGCGGTGCGTGTGTATCTCGGCAGCCGGCGCATCGGCGAGGTGGAGGAGGGGTTTGTGAAGGGGTTGAAGCTTGGCGACATCTTCGTGCTCTCTGGCCGTACGTTGAAGCTTATCGAAACGGGTGTCATGGAAGTCTTCGTGGAGGCCGCCGATGGACGCCTGCCCACGGTGCCGAGCTGGAATGCAAACAAGATGCCACTCGCCAGCGGGCTTGCGAATCAGGTCACGAAGCTACGCACCCAGCTCTCCGATCTCTTCACGAAGGAGCAACCCGCAGATGCCATCAACGACTGGCTGGTGGAGAACTTCAGCATCTCCAGCGTGAATGCAGATGCGATTGTGAAGCACTGCAAGAACCAGTTTCGCTTCTCACGCATGCCCACGGAGAAGCTCTTCCTTATCGAGGTGTATCACGAACCCACTGAAGATCCCGAGCTGGACAAGGAAGGGCGGCGCGTGACGCTCAAAGCCAAACGCGCCCGCATGGAGAGCGGGGAGGGCGAGGCGAACATCCAGGTCTTCTTCCATTCCCTCATCGGTCGCTCCGCGAATGACGCCCTCTCCCGCGTGATCAGCCATCGCCTCAATGATGCCGTGGGCGGCAATGCGCTCGTGACCATCGATGACTACGGCTTCCTGCTCACACTGCGTCCCTTTCAGAAACTAGGATTAGAAGAGTGGCGCGAGCTCTTCCATCCGGAAGATGTCGCGAAGGACTTGCGGGCTGCGCTGAAGGAAAGCGCCCTGGTGAAGTGGCAATTCCGCGGCGTCGCGCAGACTGGCCTCATGGTGCCGCGCAATCTTCCCGGTGCGGAGCGCAAGCTGAAGCAGCTTCGCTGGAGTTCCGAGATCCTCTTCAAAGTCCTCTCCGCCCACGAACCGGATCATCCGCTGCTGGAGCAGGCCTATCGCGAAGCCGAGCACGTCTTTCTCGATCTATCGCGTGCGCAGGATTTTCTCAACCGCGTACACACGATGAAGTGGGACCTCATCGAGGTGCCCGTGGTCACGCCGTTCTCGTTTGGCATCTACGCCAGCAAGATCAAGGAAGGCATGATGTTGGAGGATCCGGAGGAGGCGATTGAGCGTTTGTGGAAGGAGTTTGAACGGGCGGATCTGCTGGAGGGGAAGGGGTAGGCCGTGCAGCGATCAAGTCCTCGACAACTTGCGCCTGGGACCTTACAGTCACTCATGCCCTCCGCGCTGGAACACATCAAAGAGGAAATCAAGGCCCTCCGCCCTGCGGAACGGTATGATCTCTGGAGTGAACTCTCCCGGGAGTTCGACCCTGTGGAGAGCTCGGAAGAGGACGAGGAGGCTGTGGAAGCTGCTTGGGACATCGAAATCGATGCACGAGTGCGAGAAGTTCAGGAGGGCAAAGTCGATCTGATTCCGGTGGACGAAGCCATAGAGCGTATCCGAACCAAGCTTGCAGAGCAACGAAAGCTGCGCAGCTCTGGGCAATGAAGGCAGTGGTACTGCATCCTGCGGCAGAGCGGGAACTTGCCGAGGTCACTTCCTACTTTGAAGCCGTTGATTCTGCATTGGCCGAAGCATTCACTGCTTGTATTCTTCAGTACAGCACAAAGCTGGCCGCAAATCCTCAGCATTTCAGTATCCGCCGCGGCCTTGTACGAAGAGCTAATCTTTTGCCCAGATTTGGTGAGTACTATCTACCTTTTATGGTCTGGCGGGATCGTGTAGTTATTCTGGCTATCGCACACGCTAAACGCCGCCCTTACTACTGGCGGAACCGTATCAATGACGCCAAAAGGCGATTTGGCGGTGATAATTGAAATACTAGCCTCTACACCTTCTTCTCCTTCCACTTACCGCGCCTGAAGAGCACGGCGCTCCACAGGGTGAGCACGCCGAACGAAACAGGCACGGCGATGTATACGCCCAGCGCTCCCATCTTCAAGGGCACGGCGAAAATCAAGGCGAGAGGCACCTGGCCGAGCCAGAAGCAGAAGAAGTTCAGTCGGGTGGGGGTCCAGGTGTCACCGGAGCCGTTGAAGGCGCCTTCGAAGCACATGCCGGCGGCGTAGAAGGGGAAGGCGAGAGAGACGATCCACAGGGAGCGGGTGGCTTCGTGAAGCACGTCTGGTTCGGAGGCGAAGATGGAGGCGAGGGAATGTGCGAAGATGACATACAACACACCGACCGCGCCGAGGAAGATGGTGTTCCACTTCACGGCGATCCACACGGCTCTCTCCGCGCGGTCCGGCCGCTCGGCGCCGAGGTTCTGTCCCACGAGGGTGGAGCCTGCATTGGCAATGCCCCACGCGGGTAGCAGCATGAACATGATCAAACGCAACGCGATGGTATAGCCCGCGAGAGCGGCCTCATGAAACATCGCGAGGATCTTGTACAGGCCCACCCAGCTCGTGGTGCTGATGAGCAACTGCGCGATGCCATTCTTCGAAGTGCTGATGATCGTGTGCAACACCTCACGCGCGGGACGCAGGTGATACAGATGCACATGAATGCGGCTGTGATGCCCGAGCAAATGCCAGAGCTGGTAGAGCACACCGATGCCGCGACCGATATTGGTGGCCACGGCGGCGCCGGTCACACCCATCTCGGGGAAAGGTCCCCAGCCAAACACAAAGCACGGGCCCAGCGCCATGTTGATGACGTTCGCGAGCATCAAGGTGCGCATGGCGATGACCGCATCACCCGCGCCACGGAAGATGGCGTTGATGAGGAAGATCATGAAGACGGTGATGTTCCCGCCCAGCATGATGCGGATGAAGGGGGTGCCCATCTCCACCACGGCCTCGCTCTGACTCATGAGTCGCAGGATGTCTTCCGCGAAGTAGCCGAGTACGACACCCATGCCGGAAGCCATCAGGATGCCAAGCACGACGATTTGTCCCGCGGCTTGTGAAGCACGTTCGGGATCTTTCTCACCGATGCGTCGCGACACAATGGCAGAGGCGGCAAAGCACATGCCAATGGCCACGGCATAGACCAGGCTCATCACGGACTCCGTGATGCCTACGACAGCGACCGCATTCTTTCCAAGGTGTGAGACCCAGAAGATGTCCGTGATCGCGAACAACGACTCCATGAGCATCTCCAGCACCATGGGCACGGAGAGGAGGAAGACGGCTCGATTGAGAGATTCGGCGGTGTAGTCATGCTCCTCGCCCCGCAGCGATTGAACAATGCTCCGCCACAGGGAGGGCTTTTCCATCTATCTGAGAATAGTCAGAAATCGTAGTCGCGAAAGTGCGATGGTAGAAACACTGTGCAGGTGTGCAATGTCCATGGTTCATGACAGTTCCGTCGCTTGCAGCGGGCATGGGTGTTGCAAGGTGCCTCGCGTGATGCATTGAGTTTTACTTGTCGCCGCGGTTCGCACATGTTCTGCTCTCGCGCATGGAACCCCAGACCCTTCCGCACCGTTGCTGGATCGAACTCAATGCTGATGCCCTGCGGCACAATGCCACAGTCGCGCGCACTCAAGGCGCCGCGGAGATGATGGCGGTGGTCAAAGCAAACGCTTATGGGCACGGCGCGGTGTGGGCGGCGCGGACCTTGCAGGACAGCGTGGCCATGTTCGGCGTGGCCAATGTACAGGAGGCTCTGGAGTTGCGGGCGGCAGGCATTGAGAAGCCCAACTACTTGCTTAGTCCCTGCCTTCCGGAAGAATGGGAACTCGCGGTGCGCATGGGCTGTCATATTTCCGTGAGCTCGCTTCAGGAGGCGATTGCGCTGGATAAACTGGCGCAGCGTCTGGAGACGAAGGCCCTGCTGCATGCGGTGGTGGATACCGGCATGGGCCGCATCGGTTTCCTTGAGGAGGCATGGGACCACTCTGCGATCGCCGCGCTGATGTCCGTGAAGCATGTGTCGTGGGAGGGTCTCAATACGCATCTGCCTTCCGCGGATGAAGATGCAGCTTTCACGCGCGCGCAGCTGGCCAGGTTTCGTCAGGCGGTGGAAAAGGCCCAAGGCATGGGCTTTCGCCCGAAATGGATCCACGCCTCCAACAGCGCCGGACTGCTGGGCTATGAAGAGCAGCGCGGGTTGTGCAATCTCACCCGGCCCGGGCTGATGCTCTACGGTGTATCACCCCTTCCGGAGGAACAGTCACGTCTCAAGCCGGTGCTCACCTGGAAGACACGCGTCACGCTGGTGCGCGAGCTTCCCGCCGGTCATGGTGTGAGCTACGGCAGCACCTACATCACCGAGCGTCCCACCCGCGTGGCGACTCTGGCGTGTGGTTATGCGGATGGTTATCCGCGACAGGCATCCGGACATGGAGCCCAGGTAATCATCGGCAATACCGTGTGTCCGGTGCTCGGTCGTGTGACGATGGACCAGATCATGGTGGACGTGAGCACCTGTGGTGATGCCAAGCCTGGTGACGAAGCGGTCCTCATCGGCGCGCAGCGTTCGACCAAAGTCACGGCCACGGAGATCGCGGCCTGGTCAAACACCATCGAGTGGCATGTGTTCACTGGCATCGGCCCGAGAGTGCCGCGGCTGGCGGTGGGTTAGTAGAACCTACTGCCCCACGCCTGCGAGCTTGCGGGCGTAGGCGAGGGTGTCGATGTCGGCGGGAGTCTTGTCGGTGCGGATGGCCTTGATGCGCGGGAAGCGCAGGGCGAGTCCGCTGTCGTGCCGCTGGCTGGCTTGGATGGAGTCGAAGGCGATTTCCAGCACCACATTGGGCGTCACGGTGCGCACATGGCCGCGCTGGCTCAGGGTGTGTTCCTTGAAATGTTCCGTGAGCGTTTCGATCTCCACATCCGTGAGTCCAGAGTAGGCCTTGCCGATGACCTTCAAGGCGCCGGTGCCTTCCTCGCGCACGGCAAAGGTGTAGTCGCTGAGCACATGGCTGCGTTTGCCATGGCCCTGCTCGGCTTTCACCACCACCACATCGAGGGTGGAGAAGGCCTTCTTCAGTTTCAGCCATGTCTTGCCGCGTCGTCCGGGGGTGTAGAGGCTGTCGCGATCCTTGGCAATCAGGCCCTCATTGCCGTTTCGGCGTGCTGCGTGGAAGGCATCCTCGACTTCCTCCGGAGATCTGGCCTCGGTCACTGCGATGCGGCGCAGCAGCGAGGGCATCTTCATGGCCTCCAGATGTTGCCGTCTCGTGGCCAGGGTCTCGTGCAGGAGTCCCACGCCATTCTTCCACAGCATGTCAAAGGCGATGTATCGCACTGTGATATCAGATGATACAAACAGATCGCCCTGGTCGCGGCGACCGAGGCGTTTCTGCAGATCGTGGAAGGTAAGCTTCTTGTTTTCGGAGAAGGCAATCAGTTCGCCATCGAGGATGACGTCTTCTTTCAGTGCGTGGGCGGATTGCACAATCTCCGGGAACTGATCTGTGAAGTCCTTCAGGTCACGGGTGAAGATCTTCACCTGATCCTTGGAGCGATGCAGTTGCGCCCGGATGCCGTCGAACTTGTCCTCCAGCCACACCTTGCACGGGCCATCCGGAGATGTGCTCTGCTTTTTCAGGGGTGCTGCCGTGCTACCATCATCTCCATCGTCCGCAGTCTTCGCGTCGCCATCACAGATGCGCTCCCAGATGTCCTCCGCCGTTTCTTCCGGACTGGCGAGCATCACCTTGATGGGGATGAAGAGCGTGGGCTGGGCCTCATCGAGGGCATCCCTGGACGCGAGCACGGCAGCACGGCCGATGTCACCGGAGAGCATCGCCGCTTCGCGCAGCGCATCGGCTTCCACGTTGAATGCCTTGGCCACCGCTTCCTCCACGAGACCTTCGCGTGAGCCTACCCGCAGCTCCCCGGTGAGGAGGCGCACCAGGAAACTGCCCTCCAGCGCCGGCATGTCTTTCAATGCCTGCTGAAGCACGCTGGCTTTTTCATTGGGTCCACGTGCCGCCCGCAGGTTGCGAAAGATGGCAGCGACATCGGAAATGGTAATCGTGCTTCCATCTGAAACTTGAGACGGCCTCCGCTGCAGCACCAAGAACGCGGTGCGTCCCGTGTCTGCCTGCTGCCGGGAGATGGCGCGGTATTCCTGCTCGCGAAGCTGGCTGGCCTGCAGTAGCGCACGCCGGATGACGGACCAGCCGACCTGCAGCGGTCCTGTCTGGGCTGCGGGATCGTCCAACAGACCGGAGAACCAGCGGGCGGCGGTCGCGAGATTCTCCTCTCGCAAGGCTCCGAGGCAGGCGGCGAGGTGTTCCTGCTTCTTCAGCCGGGAGGCATCGGCTGCCACCCGCTCACACGTCACGCACCATGTGGCAAAGGATTCGGGCGCGTGCACCTTCGGGGGTTCCTCGGCTGTGGTGTGGAGTACTTCCGGGCTGGCGGTACCGGAAGCGGGCGTGGTTGTCGGCACGAAGTCCGCGCTGAGGCTCAGCTCCATCTGGTCATCCGAGACCAGGGACCACGCCTCCCAGCCGCGCTGCCGCAGGTCCTGGGCGAACTCGCTCGTGTAGCCGTGAACTGTGTACACCACTTTCGGTTTCACCACCTCCACGCAGCGGATAAGCTCCGGGTAGTCGGCGTGATCGCTCAGGGGAAAGACCTCATCCACCTGGTAGCGGTACTTCGCCCCCGGAGTCAGGGCCCAGCCGCTGAGCATGGCCGTGCGGCAGACCTTGAGCCGGCGGACAGCCTGGGACCGGGCCGCGCTGGGCGGCAGCACCAGCACGTGGCCGTGGGCTTGAGCGGGGTCGAAGGGCTCATACTCGGGAAATTCGTGCCCGGGATGCAGTTCCCGATACGCGGCGGTCATCTTCAGGATGGACTCGTGCAGCATTACCGGCACGCCGGCCAGATGCAGGGCGGAGATGATTTCCTGCGCTTTCCCCAGCGAATAGCCCAGCAGCACGGGGATGCCGCCGTCCTCCAGCGTCTCCCGCACGAAGCGGAGCATCTGCTCCAGGATCTTGGCCATCGGCGGAAAATGGAATTGGGGCAGGCCGAAGGTCGTCTCCAGGATCAGGGTGTCCGCCGGGAGCAGTTCTGCCGGTTCCGCCGTGAGGCCCTGGCGCAGCTTGAAATCCCCCGTGTAAAGCAGGCTGGCCCCGTCTGAGAGGCGGGTCAGGTGCAGCATGGCGGAGCCATAAATGTGGCCGGCGGGCAGCAGCCGGATGGCAAATCCCCCCTCCTCGACCACGTCTCCGTAGGCTGGGGAGATGGCTTCGCGATTCCGGAAGGCTCCGTACCGCCGCTCAATCAGGGTGCGGGTGACCGGGGAGCAGATGGTCTGGGCGTGCCGGGCGAAGTGGTCGCTGTGGGCGTGTGAGACGAAGGCCCGGCCCTTCTGAAACGGCGGATCCAGCCACAAGTCCGGCTCCGGCAGGTAGATGCCGTCCGCATGGTGGACCTTGATGTGAGCTGGGGCGGGCACGGAGACAGGTACAGGGGTCAAAAACTTCTGAAACTCAATACGCTTCCCTTCGTGGATCGCCACGGTGGTGCCCATCGGTTTTTGTATCTCGATTTCCCCATGGAGTCCGTTGACATCCACTCACCCGCTCCCTATTCTCCGCCGCTTATGAGTTTCCACCGCCTTGTCTTCTCTTCCCGCCTGCTGTTGGCCGCGGGACTGGTGTCGTTGCTCGCCGCCTGCTCCACCACTCCGAAGAACACGAGTGGGGCCAAGATTACCAAGGTGAATCCCTACTGGCTCGCGGATATCGCCCAGCCCGTACGCGCTCAGGACCCCTCCATCGTGCATGAACGGAATGCTTTGCTGCACGGCGCCATCTCGAATGAAGAGCGCAAGGCCCGCCAGGGGAACTACTTCACCGTCTTCTGGACCGTGGAAGACAAGCAGCCTGCCACGGTGCGCCTCGAGTACCGCCAGGCCAATACCGGCCTCACCGTGAAGAAGGTGGAACAGGAAGTCACCGACTCCAAGAAGAACCACGTGACGAAGTTCGAGTTCATCGGCAACGACTACGTGACCAATGGCCGCGTGACCTCATGGCGCGCCAGCCTGGTCCGTGGAAAAGAGACCATTGCTGACTATAAGTCTTATCTCTGGGAATAATATTCCTTCTGAAGCGCGTGCTTTCATCGGCACGCGCTTTTTCGTGCCTTGAACTGTTTGCGTGACAGACGCGTAACAGTCTTTAGATTATTGCTTATAATTGATGCCAGTGACTACCCACGTGCCAGCTCATCACCTCCGATGTGGCGCTGCAGCCTCCCGAAAATCCTGGGTGGCTCGACAGACCATCGGTGGCGTTCGCGCGTGAGAAGATAAATCCCCCCCATTCTTCCACCCTTCCGCCCGCCCCCCCACCATGACTGCTCCCGCCCCCATTTTAGTAGGACAAGTAGGCCCGTTTTTTTGGCTGCGTGTCGAGGGCAAGGGATCTTTCCAAAACAGCGTGCAGGTGAAGCGTTGTTTCCAGACGATGATCGACAAGGGTGAGCGTCATTTCGTGGTGGATCTGGAGCGCTGTCCCATCATGGACAGCACTTTTCTGGGCACCCTCACGGGCGCTGCGATGAATCTCCGTGAGAAGGGCGAGGGCGAAGTCTCCGTGGTGAATGTGAACACGCGCAACCAGCAGCTCCTTTGTAGCCTGGGCCTGGATCACATTCTCGATGTGGATACGGAAGGCACCATGCACAGCGCTGAGCGCCGTGAAGTGTGCGCCGAACTCGGCACCTGTACCGAACCCGCCTCCTCCAGCAAACAAGAACAGGCCGAGCATGTACTCGAAGCCCACGAAGCCCTGACCAAGGCAAATGAGAAGAATGCCAGCCGCTTCAAGGACGTGATCGACTTCCTTGAGAAGGAAGTGCGCGCGCATGCGGGGGTGTGAGTGTGAATGTGAGTGAAGTGGCCGATGGAGGCTGCTGCTCTGAAGGCGCATACGCCTTCCAAGGATCGGGGGCACTCCTGTCCCCTTTTCCGTTTCTACAGGGGGACATGAGTTCCCCAGACGAAGGCTGATAAAGAAGTCCTTGAAGATGCACCGGTGAAAATGGGGGAAGGAGTGCCCATAAGCGCTGACTTCGGTTGTCATGGATGCTTTGTCCCGGAGGGACAGTGGATGGTAGCCGGTCGGTGGAGGGAGTCTAGACGACCGCAACCACCGGATTACGTCGTCAAAGAGATGCTCCGTCCCGGATGGGACGGCGGAGGTGGGTCGCTGGGTAAAGGCAGGTGCTATCGCCTTGGCACACCTTCCGGCGTGCCCTCCGGGACGCCACCATGTTTTCGCCATAGATCCGGTGGTTGCGGTCGCTGAGGCTCTCTCCACCGACCGGCTACCATCCGCGCTCCCTCCGGGAGCAAATTCCAGTTCGCCATGCAGGTCGAATCAGGGACGGCATCCAAAAAAATCATCCGACCCTGAAGGGGTCAGGGAGAGTGCCGCCATGGTCTGCAATGCCATACTGGCGATGCAACAACTCTGCGACCCCTTCAGGGTCGAATACATTCTGATACACCACCCAGTGTGTCGGTCGCATGAAGCTCCCTAACCCTGGGCTGGGCTCCCGCAGCCTTTCAGGCAGCAACTTCGACTAAGTTATTCAGCTGCCCGAGTCATTGGCCTTTTGGAATCTCGTTCTGATGTTCTGGAGAATTTCGGCGGAATCCAGCGTCCGAAGTTTCCGAGTTGGGGTGCCTCTTGGGAATTGGAAAGTGATTGTGCTCCATGATGCCCACCCTCTCCGTTCAAAGCGGTGTCGCGCTAACGCTTGCCACACGCACTCCACGACGCAAAGCGCTCCTTCCACATGCCAGATGAAAGCGAACCAGCGTCGTTGTTCGATGCGGACGCAGTTCTCCATCTGCAACTCGAGCCTATAGCACGCTCCCCCCTTCACCGCTGCGGCAGCGGATCCCAATACATCGCGCGGAAGGGGTGGTTGTCGATGAGGTTGGCTTTCACACCCCGGAGGTTCTCGCGGCGGAACTGCACGCCCACGTAGTGGTAGACGGGAATGATGGGCGCCTGATCACTGATCAATAGTTTTTCCGCATTATTGAAAATCTCGTGACGCTTCACGGGGTTGCCCTCGGCTGCCGCAGCGGCGATGAAGGCATCGTACGGGGGGCTTTCCCAGCCGGTGCGGTTGTTGCCGTTGCCGATGGTGAACATCTCCAGGAACGTGTTGGGATCATTGTAATCACCCACCCAGCTGGAGCGGCAGAGGTCGTAGCTGAGTTCGCGCATGGCACTCAGCCAGATCTTCTGCTCCTTCTTGTCGAGGTTGACGGTGACTCCCAGGGTCTCCTGCCACATGGATTGCAGTTCCACCGCGATGTTGCGCTCAATCGGGAGCGGCAGGTGCAGGTATTCTACGCGTGGGAAGCCACGGCCACCGGGGTAGCCAGCCTCGGCCATGAGTGCTTTGGCCTTCTCTGGATTGTATTCGGGGCCGGGCGGGGGCTGGTAGTTCTGGCCGGTGCCTGGAGGCGTGAGGGAAAAGGCGATGGGCTCACCGAGTTGCGTGATCTTCTCCACGATGCGTTTGCGATCCACTGCGTAGGCGAAGGCGAGCCGCACACGCGGATCCCGGAAGTGCGGCTTCGTGGTATTCACGCGGATGAACCAGGTGCCGAGGAAGGGGCCAGTGTGGAAGAAGTCCTGCTTTTTGAGCTTGGGCACCAGCGAGAGCGGCACCATGCCTTTGTCCATCAGCAGATCCGCCTGACCGGTGAGGAAGTAGTTCAGCGCCGTGTTCGCCTCGCTGATGGGCAGCACATCTACCGTGCCCATCCGCACGTTGTCGCGGTCCCAGTAGTTGTGGCTTTTGACGAGGCGGATCTTTTCGTCGATGAGCCACTTGTCCATCACGTAGGGGCCGTTGCCGATGATCTTGCCGACTTTGATCCATGAGTCGCCGTACTTCTCCACGGTGGGCCGGTGTACGGGTGCGAGTGTGAGGAAGGCGCACAGGTCAATCCAGTAGGGGATGGGATTCTCCAGCACGCACTCCAGCGTGCGGTCATCCACCGCCTTCACGCCAACCTGGGAGAAGTCAGTGATCTTGCCTTCGTTGAAGGCCCGGGCATTCACCAGCGGGTAGAGCTGCGGGGCGTAGTCGGAGGCGGTTTTCGGATCGAGCGCGCGCTGCCAGGACCACACAAAGTCATGCGCGGTCACCGGGTCGCCATTGCTCCACACGGCATCTTTGCGGAGATGAAACACATAGTGCTTCTTGTCTTCGCTCACGTCCCAGCGCTCGGCGACGGCGGGCTCGGGCACACCGGCGGTGTTGCGGCACAGGCCTTCGAACAGGGACTCGCTGATGCGCATGCTCACCTGGTCCGTGGCCTTCGCGGGATCCGGGGTTTCGATTTCCGCGCTGTTCACGAAGACCAGGTCCGCCCGCTTCTGGGTCTCGCCACAGGCGCTCAGCAGAAGGGTCAACGGCAGGGCGAGGGCGATGCGGAGTGCGCGGGTCACACAACACTCTTGCGGCATCTGCGCATCTGGCAATGGGAAAGCGAATGCGGTGCGGTACTGCCCATCCCGTTGCGGTCACTCGTGAGGCTGGTAGACTGATGCATGGTAGATCAGATTTATGCGCGACTCGGTGAAGATGGCCTGACACGTTTGGTGGCGGCCTTCTATCGGCGTGTGCGCACGGACGATGTCATCGGCCCGCTGTACCCGCCGGATGATTGGGAGGGCTCAGAGAAGCGCCTGCGTGACTTTTTCATCTACCGCTTCGGCGGTCCGGATCGCTACATCCAGGAGCGCGGGCATCCGAGGCTGCGTGGCAGGCATATGCCCTTCAGCATCGGGGTGAAGGAGCGGGACCGCTGGATGGAACTCATGGAAGGCGCCATTCAGGAAACGGGCGTGCCGGAAGAAGAGGCGGCCGTGCTGCGCGAGTTCTTTGCCCAGCTTGCGGACTTCATGAGAAACCGGCAGGAGTAACGACGCAACGCGCATGGAAAAGTGGATCAAGCTGGCTGCACCCGGGTTCGAACTGGCGGCGACGCTGGAGAGCGGGCAGGCCTTTCACTGGCACCGGGAAGGGGACACGTTCCACGGGCTGATTGGCAACACGCCGGTGCGGGTGCGCCAGGTGAAGCAGGACTTCGTGGAGGCTGTGGCCGGTACGGACACTCTGGTATCCCACTACCTGGCGCTGGATCATGATTTCACGAAGATCCGCCGCACACTGCCGAAGGGGGATGTGCATCTGAAGCGCGCGCTGAAGTATGCTCCCGGCATCCGCATCCTGCGCCAGCCGAAGTGGGAATGCCTGGCGACCTTCATCACATCCTCCATGAAGCAAGTGGCGCATATCCGCCAGATCTCGCTGACCCTGAGGGAACGGTACGGCGAGACGATCGTCACCAAGGAAGGCGTGAAGTTGCATGCCTACCCCACGCCGGCGGCACTGGCGAAAGCAGGAGAGAAGGCGTTGCGCAACTGTGCCCTGGGCTACCGCGCCGGGTTCCTGCACCAGACAGCGGCGCGCATCGCGAGCGGGGAGTTCGACCTGGAATCGGTCGCCGCGCTGCCTGATGAGGAGGCCCTGCTGCGCCTCTGCGAGCTGCCCGGTGTGGGACCGAAGATCGCGCAGTGCACTTTGCTGTTCTCGTATGGGCGGCTTGGCGTCTTCCCCATCGATGTGTGGATCGAGCGGGCGCTGCGGGAACTGTATTTCGCGGATGAGAAGGACAAGGTGACCTCGCGGGTGCTGCGGGAGTTCGCGCACGACCATTTCGGCCCGTACCGCGGGTATGCCCAGCAGTGGATCTTCCACCACGCGCGCACGAGTGGGATCTTCTCACGCCGGCGGGAGTGAGGGGTCTGCTCAGCTGGGACTATCCGGGGCTGGCTGAAGCTCCAACCACGCTGCACGTACTCCCAGCTCCCGTGCATCAGCGCTGAGGCCAAGCTGAAGAGGAGATACCGCGGCGGGCAGCTCGAGCGTGAGGGTGTTTACCGGTGTCAGACATTCTCGCGGGACGGCGGCCACGTGTTCCTGCCAGCAATCCCCGGCCACATGCCAGGTCGCGATCTCATGACCGTTCATGAGCACGCGGACAAGCTGTGTGTCCACGCGTCCCGGAATGAGAAGGGGATACAGGCTCATCCGCAGCGTACTGTTTTCCGGGGAGCCCGAGGCAAAGACGATCAGCGCCTCGGAGCCGTCCGTCCAGCGCCAGCCGGATTCCGGCACGCTCCAGCCATGGCCGAGGAAGGCGTCTGCCTCGGGGCTGGCCAGCTCCAGCCGCGCGGGCAGGGGTTTGGGTTCCAAGGGGATCGAGCCAGCGTCTTTCAGACCCCGCAGCCGCCGGTTGCGGCGCACGATTTCGCCCGGCGGCACATCTTCGGAGAGCTGGATGCGTGGCACGCCCTCCGGGTGCTGACGAATCATGCCTGCGATGATGGCCTGCAGCTCCGTCGCGCGGAAGTCCGGCTCCTCGCGCATGCGGCGGAGGCACTCCCGCTGTTCGTGGCTGGGCCGCTCCACGTAGGAGTTTTTCCTCCAGGAAGCATTGAATTTGAAAACGGTGAGCTCCGGTACGGAGGTGAAGCGCATGCCCTGTTGACTCGCGCGGTAGATGAATTCGGAGTCGGGCGGCAACTGGATCGTGCGGTAGTCCTTCCAGCCGCCGATGGCGAGTCCGGCGTCCCGGCGATGCATCACGGAAGAGGGCGGGATGGCCATGCTGGGGTCATGCGCGCCTCCGGGAGCCACGCCGGTGAGGAGGCGTACGCGCTCCCGGCCCGGTGCCTCGGGGCCGAGCATTTGCAGCCAGGTATAGGCGAAGTCCGCGCCGGTCTCCTCCAGAGCACGCACCAGCAGGGCCAGATGCTGCGGATGCCAGATGTCATCGTGGCCGAGGTAGGCGGCATACTCGCCGCGGGCGAGGCGCAGACCCTCGTTATTCGGCGCGGACTGGTTGCCGGAGTTTTCTGGGAGGTTGTGCCAGCGGATGCGGCTGTCCCCAAAGGATGCGGCGACTTGGGCACTGTCGTCCGTGCAGCCATCACCCACGACCAGCAGTTCGAAATCGGTGAATGTCTGCGCCAGCACGGACTCCATCGAGTACCGGAGCACGCTGCTCCAGTTGTACGTGGCGATGATGACGCTGACGCGTGGGGTCGTGGTCATCTCATCTACGACTGGAACCGGTACGGGATGAGGTCATTAACGAGGGGAAGCCGGTACTTGTCGGGATTGGCGTGGTCGTACGCCCGGGTGGGCATGTTGATGAAGAACAGGTCATCCGCACCCACATTCTGAATGGCGTGGTAGACCCCGGCAGGAATGACGAGCAGCCCGCGATTGTGGTGGTCCAGGAACAGCTCGTTCACCTGCCCACGCGTGGGGGAGCCTTCACGGTCATCGAAGAGCACGGCCTTCATGGTGCCCTGGCTGAGGAAGAGTCGGTCATCCTGAATGCGATGCACCACCCAGCCCTTGACCTGGCCGGGGCGGATGGTGACCTGATATACGTAGACCAGCGGATCGGCGTGGAAACCCCAGGCGGGGTTGAAGAGTTCACACACGGTGCCTCGTTCATCTGGATGGGTCACGGCGCGGCGAATCCGAACTCCCTCGATGAGAGGGGCCACTCTTTCGCCATCTGGGGTCACGCTCTGGGGATCTTTCAGCGGTGTCTTCATGGATCGCTTGGGGGGGCGGATTTGCCCGGGATCATAGCCACATCGAGAACGCTGCAATAGGTATTCCGCAAGAGGCAGCAAACCGGGCAGGCGCGGCACTTGCGACTTTGGAGCCAGCTGGCATGGTATGTATTCCTCCTTTTTCATGACGCACGCTGAGTCCCGGACCATCACGTACGCCATCGTCGGTTCGCTGGCGGTGCACGTGGTGCTTGCTCTGGCGTTCGCGGTGTGGATTGGGGTGTCGTCCTTCCACCGGATGATGACGATGCCGAAGAAGGAAGAGGCCGAGCTGCCGGATGTGGTGGTGCTTTTCCCTGACCCGCCGAATCTGGATGTGACCAAGCCGGTTGCGCCGCCACCTCCGCCTGAGCCGGAGAAGAAGACGGAGTCCTACATCCGCACTACGCAGAACACTGCGGTGGCAGAGGCGCCCAAGAACGCGGATTTTGAATCGGACCGGAACACGGTGGCCATGACGCGGGGGAATGCTGCCTCTTCTCCAGATGGCCCTGCGATGCCCTCCATGGATGGGAAGATGGATCGCGTGACCAAGGAGCTCGCGGATCGCACCTTCAAGGCCGGTGAGACGAAGGATGACTCCGCTCCCGCGGCTCCCCCGGTGAAACCCACTCCGCCACCGACTCCTCCCAAGGTGGCCGAGACTCCACCCGCTCCCAAGCCTGAGCCAAAGCCGGAGCCGAAGCCTGAAGTCAAGCCAGAGCCCAAGCCGGAACCTGCACCCCCTGCTCCCGTGGTAAAGGCCACTCCGCCTCCGCCCCCACCGCCGGTGACCGAGGAAAAGCCCAAGGAGGCAATGAAGGAAGAGGCCCCTGCGCCGCCCGAGATTGCGAAGAAGGAAGACTCCCCGGCGGAAACCATGATGAAGGAGCTGGACCAGAAGCTCATGCAGGAGCCGCCTAAACCGGAACCTCCCAAGCCTGAGCCCGAGCCTCCGAAGACCCTGCCCCCGCCCGAACCGGTGAAGCCACCCCTCATGCGTGAGGCTGCCGAGGAGGTGCCCATTCCCAAGGCCGTCCCGGTGGCGGAGCCAGTCAAGAACACCCCGAAGCCTGAGGAGAACGCCTTCCAGCCAGAGACGCATCGCGGCAAGGTGAAAGGGTCCATCAGCAATGTGGGTGAAGAAGACGCCGTCGCTGCGGCAGCGACTCCTTCCGGTCGCTACCAGCGGCTCGTGACCAGTGCCATTGAGAAGAAGTGGCACGAGTATTACAACCTTCGGAGGGACGCTGTCCAATCCGGCCACATGAGCCTGCGGTTTTACGTCAACGAGCAGGGAAAAATCGAGGACCTTGAGATTCTCGAAGACAAGGCCAGTCCACTTTTGGCCGACTTTACGATTGAAGCCATCCTGAAGGCTGAGATTCCTCCACTTCCCGCCGACTTTGTGCCCAAGCTCAACAAGGGCCGACTCGAAAAGCGGATGGAGATGATCTACAACATTGTCATCACTCCGAAATAGACTGCCCGATCTGAACCATGCCCGATCTCGAACTTCTCGCCTCCGTCAGCAGCGGCATCGACACCGTCTGGAACTTCGCACGCGGAGGTGGCGAGGTGATGATCCTCATTGCCCTGTGCTCCCTGGCCAGTGTGACCATCATCATCATCAAGGCGCTGCAGCTCCGCGATCGGATGCTCTTCCCCCCGAACATCGTGGAGGAGATCAAGAAGATCGAAAACTACGCTTCCACGGGGGACATCTCCCCGCTGCAGCACATCCTGGAGGAGGATGGCAGTGTGGCGGCACAGCTCGGCATCATCGCCATCTCCGGCAAGCATGAGACGCGCGAGGAGAACAACGAAGCCTGCGAGACCGCCGCGCGCGGCATCCTGCACAAGCTGGAGGAGGGCATCCCCATTCTCGAAGTCATCGTGACCATCGCTCCGCTGCTCGGCCTGCTGGGCGCGGTGGTGGGTCTGGTGACGGTGTTCGGCTCCTTCGGCGGCAGTGGCGCCGAGGGCGCGGACGGTGACACGGCGATGGTCGCCCGGGGTATTGCCGAGGCGCTGCACAGCACGATTGCCGGCCTGCTCGTCGCCATTCCCACGGTGATTGCGCACGGCTACTTCAGCCGCAAGCTGGACGCCATCTCCGTGCGCATGGAGCTCATCCTGCGCAACGCCATCCATGACTTCCACCGTCACTTCGAAGTGAAGCGTGCGATGTTCCGCTAGTCTCGAACCGAATCCTGCGCACCGCACCTGCACCGCCTGTGAATCTTCGCCGCCGCCGCCGCTCCTCGCCCGTGATCCCCATCGTGGCGCTGGTGGATATTCTTGTGATCGTGCTGCTGTTCATCGTGGTCACCACCACGTGGAAGAAGAAGGAGAAGAAGGAAACGCATATGCCAGTGAAGCTCCCGACCGCGGAGAACCTGGGGAAGACCATGGCGGCGCAGAATGCCCAGACGTCCCTCACCATCACCAAGGAACAGAAAATCTTCCTGGCGGATCGGGAGGTCTCACCGCAGGATCTGGTGTCCGCCCTGAAGGAGCTGAAGATGACCGACCCCCATGTGAAGCTGAAGGTGTCCGTCGACCGCGACGCGCCCCATGGCATGTGGGTCTCCACGCTTGATGCCCTCGTGGCGGCCGGTCTCGTCAACGACATCTCCACGCTCCTGCAGCGCGCCGTGGAGGGCGCGAATGCGAAATAGCAAATCGCAGTCGCGGCTCTTATCTCTTTTGAGACCATATCCTTTGTGCTTAGTTAGTGGTCCGACCCATGATTCTGCCCATCGTTCTCTACGGAAATCCTGTCCTGCGTATGAAGTGCCAGCCCGTCACGCAGGTGACGGACGAGATCCGCAAACTCGCCGCCGACATGATGGAGACGATGCATGACGCGCGCGGGGTGGGTCTCGCTGCGCCGCAGGTAGCGGTGGCCATCCAGATGGCGGTGATCGAGGTGCCCCCGACCGACCAGTCCGTGACCGTGCTGCGCGTGAATGGCGAGGACAAGACGCTGGCGGAGACGCAGCCCGTCATCTTCCTCAATCCCAAGCTCGTGCTGGACAACACCAAGGCCACCGGTGAGGAGGGCTGCCTCAGCATCCCTCATCTACGCTATGACGTGCGCCGCGCCGGCGTGGTGAAGGTCACCTATCAAACCCTCGAAGGCGAGACCGTGACCATGGAGGCCGATGGCCTGCTGGGCCGCGCGTTTCAGCATGAGATCGACCACCTTAATGGGATCCTCTTCACCGACCGCCTTTCTGCCGCTTCGAAGCTCGGCGCTCAGCGCAAGCTCAAGCGCCTCGTGCAGGAGTGGAAGGAAGAAGGCTGGACCTGCGCGCAGCAGACGCGCGAGGGGGATGAGGAGGAAGACGGGGAGTAGGAGTGGAGTGAGTCTGCTATGCGTGATGCGCAACGTTCAAGGAGTGGGGACATTCCTGTCCCCATTGAAGTACGAACGGAGTCAATTGGGGTAGCGCGTCCCAAGTGGTGAAGAGCCTCTCGCAGGGAGCGGCACTAGCCTTAGTGCCGGCGGTGAGCAAAATGGGTGCGGAGCCTTTCCCTTCGAAGTTGTAAGGTCGCTTCCACGCTGCTCACGTGGCCACGCTGCATATGACGGCACTAGGCTAGTGCCGCTCCCTGCGAAGCAGTCGCTTCGTTGACGCGAAGGGATGTATTGAGCGCTTGAAGGTGTGGTTCGCGCTTCCATGGGGACAGGAATGTCCCCACGCCTTGAGTGAGGCGGAGCCTCACTTGATGTGATGCCGCCGCAAATGCTCCGGTCATTTATTCTCCACTCACCATGTAGTGATGCATGAAGTACACCTCACGCATCAGGACCTTTGCCTGGGCTCCGAAGGAGCGGTACATGGAGGTGGGAGTCGGCGATGACGAGGCCTGGATGCCGAGATCTTCCGCCATCATCAGGGCGCGTTTCATGTGCAGAGGATCGCTGACGATGATGGCTGACTGCAGGCCGTGGGCGTTCATCACCTTGAGAGCTTCTTCGAGGTTCTGCCTGGTGGTGCGTGACTTTTCCTCCAGCAGAATCGAGATGGCAGGCACGCCATGTTGCTGTACATAGGCGGAACCGACGCTGGCTTCTGAATGAGTTTTGCCATCACCGTAGCCGCCGGTGAAGAGGAGACGCGGGGCAAGCTGGCGCTGGTAGAGGTCAATTCCGTGCCGGAGACGTTGCTCGAAGACGGGAGACGGTTGCGAGCCTTGGGCGGCGGCGCCCAGCACGATGATGCAATCCGATTTCGTGGCGTGGTCTGTTTGCCCAACGGTCCAGATAGCGATGCTCACCGCCAATAGCCAGATGCCAAGCGAACCCAGCAGAAGGACAAGGATGGTTTTGAGTCGACGACGCATGTGTTGGCGTTCTTCGACAATGGTGGACCGCAAGGTTTGCAACGCAAGGGGAACGAGGCGTTCCCCCTCCTTGGGCCTGGGGCGATGTGGTGGAGGATGGTGCGGTGAGGGGACGCTTGGCGCCAACGGCAGCTAAAGCAGCCGCTCCTTGGGTGGAGGCTTCGAGCGTTGCTCGAATTCACCCTTTCTTCGCCCGCTTCTTCCCGCCGTACTTCACCTTCCGCTGCGGAAGCTGGGTCATGGAGTCGCTGATGCCGGCTTGTTTCTTCAACTCGCGGATCTGGTCGCGAAGCAGCGCGGCTTTTTCGTACTCGAGGCTGCTGGCGGCTTCGGCCATTTCGGCTTCGAGTTCGCGGAGGACTTCGGTGACGGCGTAGCCACCGGCTTCGTCCTTCACCACGCTTTCTTCCAGCTGCTTGCCGGCCTGCCAGCCGTGCAGGCTTTCCTGGACGGCACGCTTCACGGTCTGCGGGGTGATGCCGTGTTCCTCGTTGTGATCCGTCTGACGCTCGCGGCGATAGGCACTGATGTTCAGCAGGGCCTGGATGCTGCCGGTGATCTGATCCGCGAAAAGAACCACCTCGCCATTGACGTGGCGCGCCGCACGGCCGGCGGTCTGCAGGAGGGAGGTTTCACTACGGAGGAAACCTTCCTTGTCCGCATCCAGGATGCACACGAGGCTCACTTCGGGAAGGTCGAGACCTTCCCGAAGAAGATTGATGCCCACAAGGATATCGAACTCGGCAGCGCGCAGGGAGCGGAGAATTTCCACGCGCTCGATGGCATCAATGTCACTGTGCAGGTAGCGCACCTTGAAGTTGAGATTGCGCAGGTAGTCGGTGAGGTCCTCCGCGGTGCGCTTGGTGAGGGTGGTTACCAGCACACGTTCGCCCCGCTCGATGCGCACGCGGCAGAGCTCCATGGTCTCATCGATCTGGCCCTTGAGCGGCTTGAGCGTCACGATGGGATCCAGCAGGCCGGTGGGCCGAATGATCTGCTCCACGATGAGGTGCTTGCCCTTCGTGGTGACATCAAATTTCTCAATCGGCTCGCTGCTGCCGGAGATGCGCACGATGGAGCGGGGGTTGGTGAGCTGGGACTGCAGGTTGGACTTGCCACTGCCATTGACGCCGCCGGGCAGGAGGGCGGGAACGGTCTCTGCTTCGCCGATGCGTTCACGCTTGTGCGGCACGTAGCCCTTGTTTCCCACGACGCTGTTGTCCACCTCGAACTGGGCGGGTGTGGCGCTCACATACACGGCCTGTTTTATTTTGGCCATGAACTCATTAAACTTCAGCGGACGGTTATCCAGCGCGCTGGGAAGGCGGAAGCCATGCTCCACGAGCACGGTCTTGCGAGAGCGGTCACCCTCATACATGCCGCCGATCTGCGGGATGGTGGCGTGGCTCTCATCCGCGAAGTAAAGGAAGTCGTCCGGGAAGAAATCCAACAACGTGCCCGGGGTGCTGCCCGGCGCGCGACCGGAGAGGTGGCGGCTGTAGTTTTCAATGCCCTGGCAGAAGCCCATCTCCTGCATCATCTCGATGTCATACTCGGTGCGCATGCGGATGCGTTGCGCTTCGAGCAGCTTGCCCTGCGATTCGAACTCCGCCACGCGTGCATCCAGTTCGGCACGGATGGCCTTGATGGCGACACGCAGCTTGTCTCCTGGAGTGACGAACTGCTTCGCGGGATTGAAGGTGTAGCTTTGGAGCTGCGTGGTGGCACTCCCGGTGAGCGGGTCGAAGACGCTGATGCGATCGATCTCGTCGCCGAAGAACTCCACTCGGATGGCCTCGTTGTCGAGATACGCGGGGAAGACCTCCACCACATCACCACGCGCGCGGAATTTGCCGCGGGTGAAGGAGATGTCATTGCGCTCGTAGAGCATGTCCACCAGCCTTGAGAGCATGGTCTCGCGGGTCATCGTTTCGCCGCGGTGCACGGGGAGCATCATGCCCTCATAATCTTCCGGTGAACCCAAGCCGTAGATGCAGGACACGCTGGCGACCACGACCACATCCTTCCGCGTGAGCAGCGCGCCCATGGTGGAGAGGCGGAGGCGCTCGATTTCATCGTTGATGCTCGAGTCCTTCTCAATGTAGGTGTCTGAGCGGGGGATGTAGGCCTCGGGCTGGTAGTAGTCGAAGTAGCTGACGAAGTACTCGACCGCGTTGTCCGGGAAGAAGTTTTTGAACTCGGAATAGAGCTGCGCGGCGAGCGTCTTGTTGTGGCTCATGATGAGCGCGGGCCTGCCGATCTGGGCGATGATGTTCGCCATGGTGAAGGTCTTCCCCGAGCCCGTCACCCCCAGCAAGGTCTGGTGGCGATTGCCTGCTTCCACAGACTTCACCAGCTTCGCAATGGCCTGCGCCTGGTCACCGCGCGGGTGGTATTCGGAATTGAGGGAGAAAACGGACACAAAGATACCTTACGCCTGAGGCGGCGGGTGCAAGCGGGACGGACAGCTTGTCTTCAGCCTTTCTTCAGCCGATCGCTGGCCTTTTCCAGCAACTTGCGTTCTGCAGCGGTGAGGCTCTGCATGCCCTTCTGGCTGATCTTTTCCAGGATGGCGTCCACCTTCTCGGCTTCCGAGCGGTGCCCGCGCTCCGTTTCCGCCTTGTCTTTACGGTAGGGCGGCAGCACGGTCAGATCGGATTCCCGCTGGGACTTCGCCGGCTTTGGGGCGTGAAGCTTTGATTGAAGCGCTTCCAGCGACCAGCGGCCCTGGTGAAACCGGACAAACCCGTAGGCGGCGAGCACCTGGCAGGCCAGCATGATGAAAGCCGGCAAGTTCCGTGCTGCCAGATGGATCACTGCCATGATGCCCACGTAAAACATGGCAAGCACGCCCGCAGGAACGGTGACGATGAAGAGTGAAATCTGTGCCCGTGGGTAAAGAGTGGCAAAAGCGATGAACACGCCAAAAAACACGCCGCTGATGCCCATGGCAGCCCATGTGCCAAAGCCCAGCAGACCGAAAACAGTCAGCACCACGGGGGTGACGAGGACGAGCAGCAAGAAAAGCCGGATGAATGCCCGGCGGCCAAAAAACTTTTCGAGGTCCTCGCCAAACTTCCAGAAGATGTAAGCCGAGAGGAGGAGGAAAAGGTCGAATGGATTTACGAGGATATAAGTCAGCGGAGTCCACACGCGGAACTGACCGACCAACCCCACATAGGAGAACTCAAGAACGCCCATGATGCCCCTGCCCAGGAGGGCCGTGACGATCATGCTGGCCACGCCAACAATGGCAATGTACGCGGAGAGGTAAATGGCGTTCCCCTTCCACCATGTCAGCGGCAGGTGATCCTTCGACTGCGGAAACCAGCTCATGATGCAACTTGCCTTGTCGAACCGGCAGTTGCAAGCGAAGGAGCAGACGCGGGCGCTCCCGTGCGTGTCCCATAAGAGCCGGGTGAGGCTGGCGCGGAGGGGGGAGGGGGCTGCGTCGAGTTCGTGGACTTCTGCGATTGCGACTGCGACTGCGTCGGCGCTTGTGCCGGCGTCTGGAGGTTGGTGCGGCCCACACTGGCCACGTAGTGCACGAAGCGGAGTTTCTTCACCGCAGGCAGGCTCAGGACAAACGGGTACAGCGCGGGCTGGCCGAGGCTGGCGGAGATTTCATTGAACATGGGCGCGCGACGCACCCAGCGATGCAGCCACGTGAGGAACTTCTGATCCTCTGCGGGCTCCTGCGGGAGATTCTCCGGGAGCGTGGCGGACTCTTTGGGAAATGGCGTCACCTCCAGCGCGCCAGCTCCGAGTTGCAGGCCATACGCTTCGCAGCTCTCCAGGCCATCCAGGATCTGCAGGTAGTGCGACCAGGTCTCCGCCCAGTCCTCCCACGGGTGCATGCTGGCGTAGGCGCTGATGTAGGACTGCTCCCAGCCCACCGGTGGGCCTTGGGAGTAGTGGCGGTTCATCGCGGTCGTATAGTCCAGACTGGCATCGCCGAAGAGTTCGCCGAAGGCCCTGCGCAGAGGGTGGTTCAGATTCAGGATGCCGAACCAGCGCTCCCAGAAGTAATGGCCCGTCTCATGGCGGAAGTGGCCCAGCAGGGTGCGGCTGCTCTCGCCGAGCTGCTGGCGGGTCCGCTCGCGCACGGCGTCGTCTGCCTCCTGGAGATTTACCGTGATCACGCCGACCGCGTAGCCGGTGGTGACGGGAGGGTTGGACAGGGTCTGGATGAAGTCGAAGGCGAGGCCGCCCACCGGGTCTTCGTTCAGGCAATGCACCTCGATGCCAAGGCCGAGCAGGGTGGCCAGCAGGCGGCGCTTGGCGGACTCCATGCGGGCCCAGAGGGCGAGATTGCCGTAGAGGTTGAGGTCCGGGATGGTGCGGTTCAGCCGGCAGGCGGTGCAGAAGATGTTGGGGTCTTCCTTGGGCATGAGCCAGTTACACACGCCGTGGGCGGGGCCGTTGTCGCAGCGCTTCAGCCCGGATTCCGGGGTGAGCTTGACCATGGTTCCGACGGCGGGGTCGAAACCGGTGTCGGAACCGCACTGCAGGCACTGGGAGTTCTCGAAGAACAACACGTTGCCGCATTCACAGGAAAATCGCTTCATCAAGAGAGGGTTGGGAGGGAAGGGTAGGGGCGCCGCGGGCATGTCAGTCTGCCAGCGGAGGATTGTCGGCCTTACTAAGGAGTCGACTCCGGGCAGGGTAGGGGATGGCAGGGGGAAAGAAAAATCTTACCTTAGGCGTGGACTAAAGAGGACGCTGCCTTTTGTCACTCAGCCCGGTCGAATTATGCCTGCTCGCGAAGGTTCGACTGGCATATGGCGTATGCACTGGTTCACGATTCGCTTTTCACGCATCATGACTCCTTCAGCTTCTTCCACCTCGTCCCGCCGTCGTTTCCTGCAAACGGGTGCTGCAGCCCTCCTTGGCGCGCCTTTTGTCACCTCCGGCCTGCGGGCTGCCTCGCCGAATGGCAAGCTGCGTCACGCGGCCTTCGGCGCCAGCGGCATGTCCTGGACGGACATCAGCAACCTGGCCAAGCACCCGAACTGGGAACTCGCCGCTGTGTGCGATGTGGACACGCGCAACTTCAAGCGCGTGCAGGAGCAGTTCCCCAATGTGCGCGTCTACCAGGACTGGCGCGAGCTTCTGGTGAAGGAAGAGGGCAAGATCGATGCGGTGAATGTGAGCACGCCGGACCACATGCATGGTCCCATTGGCATGGCGGCCATCAACAAAGGCCTGCACGTCTACGGCCAGAAGCCGCTCACGCAAAATCTCCTCGAATGCCGTGCCATCACCAAGCTCGCCCGTGACAAGGGCGTGATGACGCAGATGGGCATCCAGGTCTCTTCCGACTTCACCGAGCGCTTCGCCGTGGCCTACATCCAGGAAGGCGCGATTGGCAAGGTGAAGGAGGCGCACACCTTCTCCAACAAGAAGTGGGGCGACATGGACCCGGTGCCGGACAAGAAGGACACGCCGCCGGCGGAGTTCGACTGGGACAAGTGGCTCGGCGTGGCGAAGGAGCGTCAGTACATCAGCGGCTACTATCACCCCGGAAACTGGCGCAAGCGCCGGGACTTCGGCACGGGCACTTTGGGTGACATGGGCTGCCACATGTTCAGCGGCTGGTACCGCGCGCTCGGCCTGACCATGCCGAAGTCCGTCACCTCCCACGGTCCGCCTCCTCCCAATGCGGAGAACTGGGCCATCAACGGCAAGGTGGAATACCTCTACCCCGGCACGCAGTACACGGCGGGAGACACCATCAAGGTGACCTGGTATGACGGCGACCAGCTTCCCTCAGCAGAAGTCCAGGCGCTGGTGGAAGGCAAGTGGCCCGGCCAGGGTACGGTGTACATCGGCACCGAAGGCGTGCTCGTGCATCCGCATGGCAGCACCCCCACGCTGCATCCGAAGGACAAATTCGCCGGACGCCGTCCCAATAAACTTGAGCCCCGCAATCACTGGGGCGAGTGGGTGGACTGCTGCCTCAAGGGTGGCACCACGAAGCCGAGTGCGAACTTCGACTACAGCGGCCCGCTCACCGAAGCGGTGTTGCTTGGCTGCCTCGCCAGCATCTTCCCGCAACAGACCCTCGAGTGGGATGCGGAGAAGATGGTCTTCACCAACTCTGAGGACGCGACGAAGTTCGTGAGACGCAGTTACCGCTCGGGCTGGGAGATTCCGGGGCTGGCGTAAGCTTGAGCTTAAGCAGCGGGTGTGTTTTCGATTTGTGGCTGTGGTTGCGCTTTGCGTGGCCACAGCCACAAGAGTTGAAAAAGCACGGTGACCAGGCTGGCGAAGTTGGCCATGACCAACACCCACAAAGTGGCCTTCAAGTGGCGCAGGTGGGACTCCTGTAGAATTGCGTAGTCCCTCTGAAGCTTGCGTACCGTGGCCGCATCCACGCTGCCACGAACGGGCTCGGGCATGTAGAAATCGAGGGTCATGGTCTCCAGTAGCGGGCTGTCCTGCACGCGTACGGTCTCGATTCTGAAATGGTTGATTGCAAATGCGCCACCCGCAAGGATCACCGCGGAACCTGCAAGGAGACTGAGACGTGCCAGTCGGGACCGTGGATCTTGCTGGACGAAATTGGGTTTGCTACGTGCATTGGCACCGCGACGAACTTGCAATGACGCGCGGATCTTCTGCGGACGGGCCTGTGTGACTGCAAACAATCCAAGGGCAATAATGCAAACATCAAACCCCATGGCGCCAAGCAGAGTCGGTTGGCGGAACTTGACCATTTGTTCATAGTCGTTCTGGAGTTTGCGTATACGGCCCTCGTCCAGATCACCCGGAACAGGACGTGGCATGAAGCGTTCTAGCACGCTGCGCTCGAAGAAGGCATGCTGTTTGAGATTCAGAAAGTCTTTCCAATGAAAATAGAAGGACAGCGCTCCAAATAACAAAAATAGCGAACCGCCGACGGCCAGGAAGACGAAGGCAAAGGCAAACTGAAGGGCTGGCAAAGTAGTCTTTGACGGTGTTTCCAATGCGATCACGGTGCAATACCGACCGCATCCACGCCTTAAGAACATGGTTCAAAACAAACCCCGCCGCCTCGATCAACTGCTGTCTTCACTCGGACACGGCAGCCGGCGGGAGGTGCGTGAGCTGATTGACGCGGGACTGGTGACGTTGCGCGGCGAGGTACTGGAGGATGAGGGGCAGAAGATTGCGCCGCAGGATGTCGCGGAGGTGCGTGTGGAGGGTGAGTCGCTGGAGGCGCCTGAAGGTTTGCTGGTGATGCTGCACAAGCCGGTGGGCTATGTCTGCACGCATGCCGAAGGGGAAGGCGAAACGATTTATAAGCTGGTGCCGGAACGTTGGACGAAACGCAATCCACCGGTGACCAGTGTGGGTCGTCTGGACAAGGATACGAGTGGCCTGCTGCTGATCACGGATCGCGGGGAGTTGGTGCAGCGCTGGACCTCACCGAAGTCTATCGTCGAGAAGGTGTATGAAGCGGAGGTGGACCACGATCTGGAGCAGAGACTTGTTGATGTCTTTGCCTCAGGAACGCTGATGCTGCGGAGTGAAGAAGCGCCGTGTCTGCCGGCGAAGCTGGAGATCGTGAGTGAGCGTGTGGCGAGAGTCACGCTCACGGAAGGCAGGTACCATCAAGTGCGGCGCATGTTCGCCAGCCAGGGGTGGCATGTGGAGAAGCTGCACCGGGTGCGCTTTGGTGAGTATGAGCTGGGGGAGTTGAAAGAAGGGGAGTGGCGGGTGGTGGGAGAACCCAGCAAGCAGTAGGTAGAAACGGAGAGCTTGCTCGTGAGCTCGTCCGCGCCCAGCAGCATCGAGATTCTAGTTACTACTCACTGCTTACTACTTACCTATGTGCTGACTCACTGACCTGTTGGTTGCTGAGATCAGGCGCGGCAGGCGGAAGCAAACCCTCCCAGGGATCATACGGCGACTTCACGCCAATATGAAGCCGCAGGATGCGCCTTATCTCATCTACGGCAGCATCACTCCGGAAGGAACCATGGCCGTGCTTCACGATGAGCTCGGATTCGGCGCCGTCCAGATGACTGCTGGTGTACGGCACCACACCGTCGCTGCCCTCTTCCTTCGGCCCATCCTTCTTCTGCCCGATGATGCTGTGGAAAGGCACCTGTGGCGGAATGGTGGAGAGGGCCATCAATGAGGGGCTCTTGCCGGACAGGGTGCGGATGGAGCTGATCTTCCCAGCCTGCGCGAGATTCAGAAGGAAGGGGTCGATCACATCACGATGATTCTCCAGCAGGGGGCCGAGCGTTTCGTTGAGCTTCGGGTCGGCGCGGTAGAGTGATTGCCCGAAGTCGCCAATCCAGTTGTCTGCAATCGCACTGCCACGATGTGGCACGGAGATGAAGATGACGCGTTTCACCCGCGGGTCGTGGCGGAAGAGGAACAGGTCCTCCAGTGTCTGCTGACTGATGGCGGGTGCATGCAGCTTGTCCGGACGCACCTTCACCACGCTGTCCCACAGCTTGTATCCGGAGTCGGATACCAGCGTGTGTGTGAGCACGCCGCCCATGCTGTGGCCGATGACAAAGAGATGATTGGTCGCGTAGTCATTCCCTTCGGGATCGATCATGCGCAGCGTGTGATCCACCGTGCGGCGGAAGACCATCGCATTCCACATCACGGGTGTGCCCGTGGGGTAGTGGTAGTGCCAGATCTGGTAGCGTGAGCGAATCAACGGATCCGCGAGCAGGTCATTCACCAGATTGGCAAAGGCCACGGGCGTGGATTGCAACCCATGCACCATGATGAGCGGAATCTTCTGCGGATCGTAGGGCTGGATGAGGTAGAGCTTCTCCCGGCGAACGCGATTCGTGGTGGGATTCAGCATGCCGCGGAAACCGCTTTTGCGCAGCTCTTCCGCATGCTGGATGAGCACGGCGATAGGTGCGCTGAAGTCGGCAGCGAGCGGCTCGGTGCGATTGGCGAAGGAGATGGTCTTGTGCTGAATGGGCCAGAGGAAACGCAGGGTCCATTTGTCGCCGTGCTTCGTGCTCTTGCGGTCGAGTACTGCGGTCATCGAGGCGAAGATGCCTTCTGGTGGGCGGAGGTTGTCGAACTTCCCGGTGCCGTCATTCGGACGCCATGCCACGACAGGCACACCGATGCCGCCGCGCCCCTGGGAATGTGCCAGCAGGTTTCGCGGCACGTCTGACGTGAGCATGAAGCGATGCAGGCCGGATTCGTTGGTCGCGTCTTGTTCTACGGTGAGGCCTGCGGCACGGGTGGCGGATTCGCGTTGGTCGAGCGGGATGGCATCGTACCACCGCACGAGACCCGCGACGGCGTGATTGTAGAGGACATTGGCATATGGGTTATCCGGATCGGATGCCAGGCGGTTGCGTGCGGTCTGGGCTGCGGAGAGCAGGGAGGAGGTGGATGTCTCGCGGGTGACGGCATTGGTGCCCTTGGTCGTGCTGCATGAGGCAAGGCTCGCACACAGAGCTGCCACCAACGGTGTGAGGATAAAGACGCGACGAGCGGTCATGAGGAGTGCTGAAGCACTTGGCAGAAGTGAACGGAGTGGCGGATGGTGATGCACCATGGGAGCGCTGGAGAAGTCTCATGCCTCGGGCCACAGTCAAGAGCGTGGCTGGAGGTGATGGACGCGTCTCGTGACATGTCCGGCGTATGGAATGGCGTATGTGCGATACCGTGTACTACCTTGCCCGAAGCGCTTTGGAGTGCGTGTGCGAAGCACCGCTTTGGACGTGTGAAGGGAACGAGAGACTTGGAGAACCCCCACAACGGGAAAAGGATGAATGGTGTATCAACGATGGGTGCGGAGCCACGGAGAGTGGTATGCGGGCTTCCTCCGGACCCAAGTTCCCCACCAAAGCGGTGCTTCGCACACGCACTCCGAGGCGCTTCGCGCAAGGTGGTTCGCTTACTCCTCACTTTCGTTACTCAAGGGCTGAGTTGCTCACGAGACGGCTCCACAACTCGATGCGCGATCGCGAGACCTTGCCGCGTACTCTCGTCCCGCTCCGTTCCACCATGAAACGACTGCATTTCCTTTCCCTCGCGCTTCCGTTTCTGTTGCTGTCCCTTGGGTTGGCCAAGGCCCCTGCAGCAAACACCCTCGAAGCCGACCTCCTCATCATCGGCGGCAACGAGTCTGCCTGCGCCGCAGCAGTCCAGGCGGCGAGACTTGGCGTAAAACGAATCATCCTCGTGAATGACATCGGCTGGCTCGGCGGTGAGTTCAGCGCGGAGGGTGTGGGATGTCTGGATGAGTGGACGCTGGTGAAGGGACGCCATGCGAACTTCCCCCGCAGCGGTCTCTTCTCCGAAGTGGTGCAACGCATTCGTGCGCACAATTCGGCGAAGTACGGCATCGCCAGTCCCGGCAATGCCTTCTGCGGTACGGAAACCATCGAGCCAGCCGCGGCAGCGAAAATCTTCGAGGAACTCGTGGAGCCGTATGTGAAGAGCGGCGCCCTACGCATCGAGCGTGGATGGCAACCGCTGAAGGTGATGGTGGAGAAGGGGCGTGTGATGGGTGTGGAGTTCGAGCGCACCACGGGTGGTGCAGAGACACTTGCCGTGCAGGCGAAGCTGACCATGGATGCCAGCGACTGGGGTGATGTGATTCGCCTGAGCGGCGCAAAGTATGGCGCGGGGCCGGACCTCCGTTCGAGGTTTGGAGAGCCGAGTGCGCCGGAGTCGTTTGATGATGCCGCGGGCTCGCAGGAGATGAATCCCATCTCGTGGTGCCTCGTGCTGCGTGAGACCGGCGGCAAGGATGAGACCATCCCGAAGCCGGCGAGCTATGATCCGCGCTCCTTCGCTGCACTGGATCGCATTCCGCCGTGGGTGGAGAGCGACATGGGCACGGGCATGTACTCCCCCAGTGGAAATAGTCCGTATACGCATCGTCGTCTCGTAGACCGCTGGCACAACGGCTTTGCTCCGGGCACGGAGGCCACGTTTCTGAACTATCCCACGCAGGACTATCCGCTCTGCCAGCTTCCGCAGCGACTGGTGGACGCGCTGGAGAAGGATGAACCGGGCTCTTCGAAGAAGAACTTCGTGAACCTCACCCCACACCAGCGCGCCATCGTGTTCGCGGACATCAAGGAGCACGCGCTGGGTATGCTGTATCACCTGCAGACGGCGGTGCATGATCGTGTGGGGGACTTCCCACAGTCCTTCCGTTACATGGCGCTCACGGACGAATTCGGCACGGCGGACCGGCTGCCACCGAAGCCGTATGTGCGCGAAGGCCTGCGACTGGAGGCGCTCTACATGATGCGCGAGCAGGACATCCGTGCGGAGGACCGGCAACCCGAGTTCGCCAAGGTGATACCCACGGATTCGGTGTTTGGTTTCCAGTTCAACATCGACTTCCACCCCACACGACGGAAGTTCCTCACGGAGGATCGCAACGGTCCCTGGCAGAATGTGCACACGCCTTCACGTGGCTGGCACACAGATACGGATCGCACGGCCTTTCCATTGCGCGGTCTTGTGCCGGTGGAGATGAAGGGACTCATCGGCGCGGGAAAAAACATCGGCGTGAGCAGTGTGGTGCAGTCGGCCTTGCGATTGCATGGACAGATGATGCATGTGGGCCAGGCAGGCGCGACGCTCGCATGGATGTGCCTGCGCGATGGCGTGGAGCCACGGGACATCGCGGGAGATATGGCGAAGGTGCGGGAGCTGCAATTGAAGCTCGTACGCGGCTGCGGTGGACCGGGCCTGCTGCTCTGGCCCTTCCACGGACTGAACCCTGACGAGACCTGCTTTGAAGCGGTGAACATGCTGGCGGTGCGCGGCATTCTGGTGCCGGAAGGAATGGACCTCCATTTCGGGCAGGACGATCCCATGACGCGGCGTGAACTTGTGAGGTTACTGGTGCGGACCTGCCGTGCCTGCGTTGACGCCAAGGACTGGCCGTCACTACCTCCTGATATGAAGTCACGATTCCTCGACGTGAACACAGGTGACACAGAGCTGCCTGCGTTCGAGTCCATGTTTGCCTGGGGTGACTTCGATCTTTCCAAACAACGCTTCCAACCGAATGCCGTCGCGAGCTGGAACACGTTGCACGACTGGTTGACACGTCTGGGGTTTCCATCGCCCAAGGGGTTGCTCAAGAGCAAGGATGCAGATCAACCTCTCTACCGGGGGGAATGTGCCCAGTTCATCTGGAAAATCTTGCAGCAACGCGGTGAGTGGCTTCCCGAGAAAGGCACGTGGCTCAGCGCGGACGGAGATGAGGATGGCGATGGCATGAAGAACCTCGAGGATGCGATGCCGTTCGACGCGAACAACAATCGTGTGCCGGACAGAATCGAAATGAGATGAGGTGACTTGTGTGGCGCAGCCACCTTGGATTGCGGCAGCCTGCTGCCGCTTTCCAGAGTCCGCAGCCTGCTGCGGCGATTGGGAACCCGCGAAGGAGTAGATACGGCTCCTGCACTCTTTCAGAGTGCCATGCCATTTCCGTGCCTACCCAAGGTGTCGGTCGCTTGGGCTCCCTAACCTTGGGCTGGGCTCCTGCTGCCCTTCAGGCAGCGAATGCGGCTGGTGTGAAGCGAAGAAGTGGATTGAGCGTGCTGCGCTGATAGCCCGCCCGACAGACGGGACAAGAGCGTCGCCCATTCTTGGAGGAGCTGACGCTCCTCTGGAAAGCACGATGTTTCTTGAAGGCATGGTGCATGGCTTCGCCCAAGGATCGGGGGCACTCCTGCCTCCACGATGGCGTGATACTACCGCGCTGCCATCCCACGCACCCATCGGCAGAATCGATTGACCCCTGGTTACTGTCATGGTATCTGTCTCACAGCATGTCTAATCGAGACCCAGTCTTAACCTAGCCAAGCTCCGGCCCCGCAACGGGCCGGTCGTCAACTTGATCTCCGCGGGTGAGTAGCGCCCACGAAACGGCGTGCCCACGGAGCAGCATCAAGTTGAACTAAAATGAAAACACAGTCGGGGCTGATGAAGCCCCAGCAGACGCTGGAAGTGGTGCGGGCAAAACGCCTGCCGGGCACGACAATAGCAGCGTGGGAAGGCGAAACGAGCACCGGTGAACTGGTGCATCTGAGTTATCATCCGGAGGAGTTGCGGGTCATGGTGGCCCGCCCAAGCTCAGCCGGGCGGACTTGGAAAACCGTGGTGCGGTGCCATCCGCGGCTCATTGAGGCCGAGGACACCGTGGCACAGTGGGAGGAGCGGGAAACCTGGCTGCGGAAACTGGAGGGTGAAGCCGCAAGGCGAGCGCTCCAACGCGAGGCGGCGCAACTGCGGCATCGTCTCTGGGTGGAGGCCCAGGGGCAGCTCCGCGCCGCGCCTCGCTCGTGGGACACAGGCCGCGCTGCGAAGGTGAGCCTCGCTACCGTGCGAGGTCTCCTGGAGGCGCGCGATGTCCAGCGTGCCCGCCTCGCCAAGGTGGGCTGGCTGGGAGGAAGCACGCGTGTGGTGATGCATGCGTGGGCCGAGCAAGCGGCCGGAGGTGAGTGAGGGCCATGAAGCGCGCATCCATCCGAGCTCCGCCGCTGCCTCTGGGGGCGGGGCCCCGCTTCTCAACCAGGAGCACACTGAAAACTGAGGGAACAAGAGTGTCCCCGAGCCTTGGGAGCTGGCGCCCCTTGGTGGAGCGTCATGCTCTTCCAGGATGTTGCGCGGCCTTGCCCTAGGACTGGGGGCATTCCTGCCCCACTTTGTGGGCTACTCGCTTATGGGGTGTTTTCACCTCACGAACGGGTGCCATCATCGCCACAGCAGGCTGTGGACTCTGGACTGCGGCAGCAGGCTGCCGCAGTCCAAGGTGGCTTCGCCACACAGATCCACACCAATCGCTTAGGCGGTCACGATGGTCTCCGCAGGTGTATTCTCATGCGCAGTCGTAGGCGTCGCGCTCTTCACCTTCTTCATCCCGAGCTTCTCCAACACCACATAGAAGATGGGCGTCAGGAACAAGCCAAAGAGCGTCACGCCAATCATCCCGGCAAACACGGCCACACCCATCGCCTGTCGCATTTCGGCGCCGGCGCCGGTGGAGACCACCAGGGGGAACACACCCGCGATGAACGCGATGCTCGTCATCAAGATGGGGCGTAACCTCAAGCGTGACGCTTCGAGTGCGGCTTCTACGATGCCCTTGCCTTCTTCGCGAAGCTTCACGGCAAACTCCACAATCAGAATCGCATTCTTCGCGGCGAGACCGATGAGCACGATCAAACCGATCTGCGTGAAGATGTTGTTATCGCCCTTGGTGAGCCACACGCCGAGCATCGCAGAGAGCAGGGCCATGGGCACGATGAGCAGCACGGCGAAGGGCAGGCGGAAGCTCTCATACTGCGCGGCGAGCACAAGGAACACGAGCAGGATGCTCAGCGGGAAAATATAGAGTCCTGTATTCCCCGCGATGATGCGCTGATAGGTGAGGTCCGTCCAGTCGAGCACCATGCCCTTCGGCAGGGTCTCCGCGGCGAGCTTCTCCAGAATGGCCTCTGCCTGGCCGGAGCTATACCCAGGAGCAGCGCCACCGCTGATGTCCGCTGCAGCATAGCCGTTGTAGCGCATGGCGCGGTCGGGGCCGTAGGTCTCCTCCACCTTCACGAGTGAGCCGAGTGGCACCATTTCGCCGGCGGCGTTGCGCGTCTTCAGGCGCATGATGTCCTCCGAGGTTGCGCGGAACTCGGCATCCGCCTGCGCAATCACCTGATACGTGCGGCCAAAGCGGTTGAAGTCATTCACATACAGCGAGCCCAGGTTCACCTGCATGGCTTCGAAGATATTCGCGAGTGGCACACCCTGCTGCTTCGCCTTCGCGCGGTCCACTTCCACATCGAGCTGCGGGGTATTGATGGTGAAGCTGGAGAACATGCCCGCGAGCCCGGGCGTCTGGTTCGCCTTGGTAATGAGATCCTGCGTGGCCTTGTAGAGCTCGTCATAGCCGAGGCCAGCGCGGTCCTCCACATAGAGCTTGTAGCCACCCGTGGTGCCGAGACCATTCACCGGCGGCGGAGGGAACACGGCGACGAAGGCATCCTGGATCTCATTGAACTTCGCCTGCAGGTCCTTCGCAATCTCCTCGCCGGACATGCCGGGCTTGCCCTTGCGTTCTTTGAAGTCCTTCAACATGGGGAAGATGATCCCGCTGTTCGGACTGTTCGTGAAGCCGTTGATGGAAAGGCCGGGGAAGGCCAGCGAGGTCTCGATGCCGGGATGCTGCGCGACGATTTCACCCATCCGGCGCATCACTTCATCCGTGCGTTCGAGTGAGGCGGCATCCGGAAGCTGCGCAAAGGCCACGAGGTACTGCTTGTCCTGCGAAGGCACGAAGCCCGAGGGCACCTGCTTGAACACATGACCGGTGAAGAAGAGCAGGCCGCCATACACAATCAACGCGGCCACACTCACGCGGATGAGACGCGCGACACCGTTGGAATATTTGTGCGACGCCCAGTCGAAGAAACGATTGAAGGGACGGAAGAGCCAGCCGAACGCCTTGTCCATGAAACGCGTGAGCGCATCCTTCGGCGCATGGTGGTCGCGCAGCAGCAGTGCGCTCAGGGCGGGCGAGAGCGTGAGCGAATTGAACGCGGAGATCACCGTGGAGATGGCGATGGTCAAAGCGAACTGTTTATAGAACTGTCCCGTCAATCCGCTGATGAAGGCCGTGGGAATGAACACCGCGGAGAGCACCAGCGCCGTGGCCACGATGGGGCCCGTCACTTCGCGCATGGCAGTGCGTGTCGCTTCGAAGGGAGACTTCCCGAGCGCGATGTTGCGCTCCACATTCTCCACCACCACGATGGCGTCATCCACCACGATGCCGATGGCCAGCACCAGACCGAAGAGGGAGAGTGCATTGATGGAGAAGCCGAGTGCGCTCATCACCGCGAAGGTACCCACGAGTGACACGGGTACAGCCGCGAGCGGGATGATGGAGGCACGCCACGTCTGCAGGAAGAGAATCACCACCAGCACCACGAGCAGGATGGCTTCGAGAAGTGTGTGCACCACCGCCTCGATGGAGCTGCGCACGAAAACCGTGGGGTCATAGGCGATGGCGTAGTCGAGTCCTTCGGGGAATTCCTTCTTGAGGTCCGCCATCGTCCTGCGCACGTTGTCGGAGAGCTCGATGGCATTCGACCCGGGAAGCTGGAAGACACCGATGCCCACGGCGGTCTTGTTCGCCAGGAGCGAGCGCAGCGCATATTCATTCGCGCCGAGCTGGATGCGGGCGATGTCGCGCAGCAGGGTGCGCTCACCACGCGCGCCAATCTTCACGATGATCTCGCCGAACTCGTCTTCGTTCACGAGGCGGCCCTTGGTATTGATGAGCAGTTCCGTGTCCGCGCCGTTTCCATTCGGCTGCTTGCCCACGGCGCCGGAGGCCACCTGCACGTTCTGTTCGCGGATGGCCGAAATCACATCGCCCGTGGTGAGATTGCGGGAGGCGAGCTTGTTCGGGTCCAGCCACACACGCATGGCGTATTCACCTGCGCCCCACGATTGCACGAGGCCCACACCGGGCAGGCGCGTGAGAATGTCCTTCACCTGGAGCGTGGCGTAGTTGCTCACATACACATCGTCATAGCGACCATCGGGGGAGAAGAGGTGCACCACCATGGTGAGGTTCGGCGAGCTCTTTGCGGTGACCACGCCGTTGCGCGTGACTTCCTCCGGCAGCTTCGGCAGCGCCTGCGCCACACGATTCTGCACCTGCACCTGCGCCTTGTCCGGGTCCGTACCCAGGGCGAAGGTGATGGTCAGCGTCATGGTGCCATCACTCGTGGCCTGGGAGAACATGTAGAGTGAGTTCTCCACGCCATTGATGGATTGCTCCAGGGGTGTGGAAACGGTCTCTGCGATGGTCTTCGGATTCGCGCCGGGATATTTCGCCGTGACCACCACCGTGGGCGGGATCACTTCGGGATACTCACTGATGGGCAGGCGCAGCATGGAGATGGCGCCCACCAGGAAGATGATGATGGACAACACGCCCGCGAAGATGGGGCGCTTGATGAAGAAGTCCGAGAAGTTCATGACACGGGACGGGATTGATGATTTTTGATTTGAGATTTCTGATTTCGAAACGCGGAGGAAGCGTGGTGCGAGATGGGAGAGGCTCGCGTTGCTAGGCGGCGAGGGCGGCGTAGTGGGAGAAGAAATAGAGGTCGTCCGCTTCGCTGTGATCACAGGAGCGCGGACACTCTTGTCCGCTGGTCTGCGGCGTGATTTGCTGGTCTCGTGCCGGAGGGAAGAGGCCGCCTTCCATGTCGCGGAGATACAGCCGTGGACTTGCCTGGCCGCTCCATTGGAAGGCCGGGAGCTGGTGCATCAGTCGTGGCGGACAGGAGTGTCCGCGCTCCTTTGCTGAGGTCGGCAGTGTTTCCGTGTGCATGAGTTTTTCGAGAGGTGGGGAAGGGTGCTTGGGAAAAAGGCAAAGCGGCGGCTGTGGCCGGCGGGGTGGGCCGGGATGATAGGGTGTATCAGGAGATGGTGGCGCGTGGAGCGCCATGAAATGGGGGCAGGAATGCCCCCACTCCTTGAGAGGTGGGCGTTACTTCATCGCGACTGAACTCTCCGCATTCACCACCATGCCCGCGGTCACGCGCTGCAGGCCATTCACGATCACGCGGTCGCCGGGTTGCAGGCCGTCGCGGATGACGCGCTGTCCATTGATCACGGGGCCGAGCTTCACGGGGCGCTGGTTCACCTTCTCCGTGTTGTCCACGGTGAAGACGTACTTCTGGCTCTGATTCGTGCCGATGGCGCGCTCGGTGATGAGCAGCGTGGGCTGCGGCGCGCTCACGGGGAGACGCACGCGGGCGGGGAGACCGGCGACGAGCTTGCCTTCCGGATTGGGGAAGACCATGCGCAGTACCAGGCTGCTCGTGCCGGGGTCCACGCGGTTGTCGGAGGACTCCACATAACCGCGATGCACATAGCCCGTCTCATCGCTGAGCTGCATCTCCACCGGGATGCGGCCGTTCTCCTTGCGCAGGCGGCCTTCGCGGTCCAGGCGGCTGTAGCTCAGCAGGGTGGCTTCATCCACGTCCGCGTACACATACATGTCGCCATCGGAAACAATCGTCGTCAGCACGGTGCCGCCACTGGGGGCGCCGGAGATGAGATTGCCCGCGGTCACATAGGCGCGGCTCACGCGTCCGCTGATGGGTGCGCGCACTTCCGTGTACTCCAGGTCCAGGCGGGCGGAGGACAGCGTGGCCTCCGCAGCGGCGAGCTCGGCGCGGGTTTCCTCCAACTTCGAAGTGCGCGTGTCCGCCTCCTCCACGGAGATGGCGCGGCTCTTCAGGAGGTCATCGGCACGACGCGCATCACGCTCGGCAATGCGCACGCGCACCTTCGCGCCGTCCACGGCGGCCTTGGCAAGGTCATACTGCGCCTGGTACCAGCGCGGGTCGATGGTGAAGAGCACCTCGCCCTGCTTCACCAGCTGACCGGCCTGCAGCTTCACTTCCTGGATGTGGCCGGAGACACGCGGGCGCACCTCCACCGTCTCACGGGCATCCACGCGGCCCAGCAGCTCGCGGGTTTCCGTCACGGTGCGTTCCTCCACGGTGGAGACCGTCACGCGGGGCGCGGGCGGTGTGGCAGGCGCGGCGGCTTCTTTTGCGGAGGAAGAGGAACCCTCATGCGTGGAGGTCTCGCCGGCGGTCAGGTACGTCAGCCCGCCAATCACCGCCACGGCCACACCGGCGGCGATCCACGGGGTCTTCTTGCTCGTGCTGGTCGGCACGCTCCGCGGGGCGGATGCGGATGGGGTCAGGGGCTCGGCCGTCGCCTGCCCACGGCTGCTTTCTAATTCCGAACTGGCAGGGCTTTCTTGGAGGTCTTGAGTGCTCATGGGATTCAATCAGGTCTTTAGTAGTTGACTAGATGGTAAACAAAATCGCGCGAAAAAAGGGGCAGGAAGCGTTGGAAACGAACGGGATACGGTGGGGCAGGGAGCCCCGGGATGGCTCAGCCAGCTAGGCCGTCGCCAGGGAGGGAGTTGCCGCAATATCAGGGGCAGATACGGGCGACCCCGCGGGGGCGGATGCCGGGGAAGTTGCAGCCGCCGCCGCGCAGGAGACCTTGGGAAGGCAGGCGGGGATGTTCGCCGGGGCTACGCCCAGCAAGTCCATGGCGGTATCCGGCAGCGTGCGGAGAATCTCCAGGTCATCCTGGATGCGGGCCTGCGCGAGGGACCCCTCGAACAGGGCGAAGAGGCAGCGCGCCTTCATGCTGGCATCGCCGGGGTTCACCACGCCTTCTGCCTGGGCATCGCGGATGGCTGACTCGAAGTAGCGGAGCTGCTTGGCAAGGATGTCCTGGGCCACACTACGCAAGGCTTCATCGTCGTGAGCCAGCTCAGTCCCAAGGCAAAAGCACGGGCACCCGAGCACGCGGCCGTACTCAGCGCGAATCTCCTCCTGGCTGTCATGCACGGACTGCATGAAGGTGCGGATGCGCACCAGCGGCGGCAGGCTGGGGGAGAACATTTCGTCCCACTTCGCCCGGCCATAGTTCGCCCAGTGGTTGTTCAGGGTGGCCACGGCCAGTTCGGCCTTGGAACTGAAGAAGTAATAAAAGCTCCCCTTCTTCACCTTGGCCGCCTCGCAGATGTTGTCGATGGTCACGACCCCGTAACTGCGCTCCCAGATAAGATCCAGCGCCGCCTCGAGGAGGCGTTCTTTGGCATCGCTGGTTCTGCCCATGGGTGGATGATAGTTGACTGTTTAGTCAAATGCAAGCGGGAATTTGAAATTGTGCGAGGCAGCTTCTCACAAAAACTTGGGAACGAAGTAGGTACGTGCTCCCTATTTTTCGTATTGAGCGTCGCTCACCTGTTCCATCCAGTCGACCACCTTACCATCGAGCGCTTCCTGAATCGCGATGTGGGTCATGGCGGTGGTGGGTGTAGCCCCGTGCCAGTGCTTCACTCCGGGCGGGAACCACACCACATCACCGGGGCGGATTTCCGCAATGGGGCCACCTTCGCATTGTGCGCGGCCACAGCCTGCGGTGACAATGAGCGTTTGTCCCAGTGGATGGGTGTGCCAGGCGGTGCGGGCTCCCGGCTCGAAGGTGACACTGGCACCGGCAGCGCGAGCGGGGGCGGGTGCTTGGAACAGAGGGTCAATGCGCACGGTACCGGTAAACCAGTCCGAGGGACCTTTGGCGGAGGGTTGTGAGCCAATTCGTTTAATATTCATAGTGGACTCCTTTTGGCGTGTGATGGCTTCTAAAAGCGTAGTTGCAGATGGGAGGCCGGACCCTGCCGCCAGAACGGTAGCGCCGGAAATTTTCAGAACTGCGCGACGTGAGTATCGCATGGCATTGCAGTTGCGGTGTCCTCGTCAGATCGTCGAGGTATCGATGACGTACCGGTACCGGGCCTCTTTGTTGAGCACCTTGGTCCAGGCGCCGTTGATTTCTGCAGACGAGATGATTTGAATCTGCGGATACAGTTTCTGCTCCGCACAGAAGTCGAGCACCTCCTGTGTCTGCGGAATGCCGCCGATAAGCGAGGTGCTGTAGCGCACCCGGTTCCTGTTGAAGGCGAAGTTATTGATCGTCACCTCTCCCTTCGCTGGCATGCCCACCTGAATGAAATTGCCGTAGGGTTTCACCAGCGAGGCGTAAGCAGCCACGTCGAAGTTCACCGGAATGGTGGAAACCATGTAGTCCAGGGACTTGTAGTGCGGTTTGAGTACGCTGGTATCCGTTACTACGATCGCTTCCTTGGCTCCGAAGGACAGGATGTCCTTCACCTTATCGGGCGAAGTGGTGAATGCATAAACATCTGCGCCTTTGGCGACTGCCAGCTTGACGGCGAGATGCCCGAGGCCGCCGATGCCAGCGACACCGACCTTGTCGCCCCTTTTGATGGAGGACTTCATCAGCGGTGAATAGGTGGTGATTCCAGCGCAGAGGAGAGGAGCAGCGTCCTGCAGGCGGATGCTGTTCGGTATCTTTATTGCGAAGCGTTCCTTCACCACGATGTTGGTGGCATAGCCACCCTGGCTGATGCCCGTGGGAGACGTCGCTTCCGGATAACCGTAGGTGAAGACGGTGCTCTCCTTGTCGCAATGCTGCTCTTCACCGTGCTTGCAGCTTTCGCAGGTGCCGCAACTGTCCACCATGCAGCCAACGCCCGCCTGGTCTCCAACTTTGAATCGGGTGACATTCTCGCCCACGGCTGCGACGACTCCAGCGATCTCGTGTCCAGGTACCTGAGGATACTTTTGCGGACCCCAGTCCCCTTTGATCTGGTGAATATCGGAGTGGCAGATGCCGCAATACTTGATGTCAATCAGGACATCATCATCGCCGACAGGTCTTCGCTCGAAGGACCATGAGGTCAGCAGTCCTGATGTATCCTTGCCGGCATAACCTTTTGATAACACGTTCTTCTGTTTCATCTGTTGTGAAAAAAGTTGCGGAACTCCGGTGAGCAGTGCTCCACCACCGAGGGCGGTGGACATCTGGATGAATCTCCTTCTTGTTTTTGTTGTGTGGTTCATGGTCTCCATGTTGGTTGGGTTTCTTCTACTTGTTCACCGCCTCAATCCGCACTTGCACCGAGCCCGGGCCTTTAAAGGCATCCGCGCTCACATCCATTCTCCCAATGAGAATCAATCCAGGCTTGGGAATCTCCTGACCGTCGTGCCGATAGAACAAAGCTACGTCCCCACCGGGTGACCAGTAGGCGATATCGCCGACGCTGTAGGTGAAGGTGCGTTCTCCCCCGGTGGAAATGGCGCGTGGCAGGTGTGCGAATTTTTCCCTGCTGAAGAGGTCATTCATCGTGAGCGTCAGCGGAAGCAGAGATGCGAAGTTGCGTGCGGTCTGGTTGTTGAGCAGCGTGGCTTCGAATGACCTGTCATTCACCTTGAGGGCAATCTTCATGGGCTTTCCATCAGTTGGGGGCTTTTTGTCAGCTCCAGCGGCAGGGTGAACGAGTGTCATCGCCAGCATGCTGGTCAGCAGGATATGTCCTTTCATCGCGAGTCTCCTTTGGATGTTTTAGTGTCTCACTGTGCGGTGTATCCGCCATCAATCACCAGCGCATGGCCAATCACGAAACCCGCGCCAGGGCTGCAAAGCCAGAGAACTGCGGAGGCGATTTCCTCCACCCGACCCAAGCGCCCAATCGGCTGGCTCCTCAGGATTTCCTTCATGGCATCCGGCTCCTTGGCGAGCATCTCCTTCACCATGGGCGTATCAATGGTCCCGGGACAGATCGCGTTGATGCATATGCCACGGGAGGCGTACTCCAGGGCGGCGCTCTTGGTGAGGCCCAACACACCGTGTTTGGTAGAATGATAGGCCGCGCGACCCGGAAGTCCGATGAGACCACCGATGGAGGAATTGTTGACAATCGCGCCACTGCCCTGTGCGCGCATATGGAGCAGTTCATGCTTCATGCAGTTCCACACGCCGCGCAAGTTGACCGCATGCACGCGGTCGAACTCATCGTTGTTAACGTCGGCTGTTTCGAGGGCCGGTGACTGGATGCCGGCGTTGTTGAAAGCGGCATCAAGGCGCCCAAACTTGGACACCGTTTGCTCAATCATCGCTGCCACCTCGGATTCATCGGCGACGTTGCAGCGGACGCTGATGGCATCATGACCGGAAGCGCGAAGCGCTGCTGCCGCGGAGCGCACCGCACCCTCATCCAGGTCCGCAAGCGCAACGGATGCGCCTGCTTCTGCAAATGCCCTTGCGGTTGCCAGCCCCATTCCTGAGCCCGCACCTGTGACGAGCGCAACTTTGTTTTGAAAGGATATGTTCATTTGGGTGGTTCTCGTTCGCCTGATGTGATGTCAGGTTGCGAGAGAATCATCCCACAGGCGGCGGCCGCTGCTCGCGTGATCCTGCTCCGCCTGACACGATCTTGCTGCAAATGAACACAGCGATCTCAGAGCGAATTTCGGAAGACGCTGGGTGTCACGCCTGCGACACGTGCGAACACCTTGCTGAAATAGCTTGGATTCGTATAGCCGGTCTCCATTCCAATATCGATGATGCTTAGCGATGTCTCGCGGAGAAGCATTTCCGCGCGGGTGATGCGCTCTCGCGTCACGAACTGCAAGGGCGTCATCCCGGTAGCGTGTTTAAATTCGCGTGAGAAGTGAAACACACTGAGACCGGTGAGGCTGGCCAGTGTCTCGACGGAGATTTCTTCAGCGAGGTGTTCGCCGATATAGCCTTCAATCTTGCGCAGTTGTCTGATGGGCAGTCCCCCGCGGAAGTCCGTTTTCTCCGGTGCCGCATTGGTGTATTTCTCGACCAGGTAGGAGGCGAGCAGGTTTGTGAGATCACTGATGTGCCTAGAGTTTCCCGGTGTTTTTGCGGCGAGCATTTCCGCGCACGCAAAGCACAGATGGAAAAGTGCCTCGTCATGGCCGGAAAAGTCGACGACTTCTACTTCGGTGGTTTTGCCGGGATGGGCAGCTTCCAGCGCGGTGAGAAAAGGTTCCACGGCGACGTGCACTTGGATCACCTCCAACTCTTCTCCGGCGGGAGATTTGAAGCGGACCTCATAGGGTGCCTTCGCACGCGTGATGAAAATGTGTCCCTTGCCGATGTGCCGAGTGACCCAGTTTTCGCCGAGTTCGCGCTCACGGAATTCCGCCGAGCCAGACAGGGCACAGGAAATCAATGGCTCGGGAGTGGCGGGCACGAGGAAGCGGTCGACTACGCGTTGGTGCCGGTAGCGCCGTGCATAGAGTCCGGGCCAGTGGAGTGCAGCACTATCGGCGATGACTTCGCCTGTGGAATAGCGAGGGAAAGCAGCGGCAGTGGTTCTTTCCGGCGTGTTCACGGATGGGAGACGACCACAGGTTATGATGTGCGGGGCAGCGCATCAACAGCGAAGGGTGAATTCGCCACCCGGCTGTAGGAATTGAATGGAATCCATCACGGCCACCGAGGGCGAGATTGTCGATGCCGATTCATCCGCACGTTCCTTTCTGTGGCTTTGGGACACCACCCCTCGAGATTGTCCTCTTGGCTTGTTCGGACGAGGCCGGTATGGATGGGCCATGCCCGCAACCGATGACCTGCCTTGGGACCTTTGTTTCCCCATGACTGCTGTGAGCGGCTGGCTGGTCGTTTGGTTTCTCGTTTCTCCCCGGTGGAAGGCCTTTGCCCGTGCGTATCCGGTCGCCCATCGTCCACCGGGGAAGTCCTACAAGGCGCCGGCGGCGCGGTTTGGCGATACGATGGCGTCGTACAAGAACGTCGTTCGGGTGGTGTTCGCCGAGGAAGGCCTGTACCTGCACATGCGGTTCCTTTACCGCCCCTTTCATCCGCCGTTTCTGCTGCCTTGGGAGCGTGTGCGACGGGTGGAGGAAGTGAAGGTTTCTTCCCGCAGGCGCTACTTCCAGGTGGTGGTGGAGGGCGGGGGCACGGAGGATTCGATGGAACTGTGGCTGCCGGAGAAGCTGGAGCAGGAGTTGTGCAGGTACCTTCCGGAGGGGCGGCTGCATCGGGTGGAATGAATGAGGCGACAGGAGTGCCCCGATCCTTGGCTCCGCACCTTTGAGCTCCCGGCCAACGGCAGCTAAAGCAGCCGCTCCTTGGGGGTGAGTTCCGTTTCCCAAGGTCCAGTGACGGAAATGACGATCGTGACCCTGTTCTAAAAAGTATTCCTATAGAATTTTTCCTACAGACTTTTTGGAACACATTCACATTTGTCACTTCCATCACTCTGGAGAGGGTTGGCATGGGGAACATGGCGAATATGGGGAGATTCCGCAGAGTTCTGAGAATCGAAAGGAAGCTGAGGGGTTTAGGGAAATGGCACCATGTTCGCCATATTCACCATGGTCGGGTGAGTGGGGTGGGTCACCTTCGGCAGCTAAAGCAGCCGCTCCTTGAGGGTTCGCCGCGAAAAGACGCACAAGGGGGGCTTTGCCAAGGTGGCTCACGCTGCCCTCAGCGTGAATCGAGACATCGTTTGCGCGTAGCGCCTTTCTATTCGGGTGGTTGCCGGGGCGGGATGAGGTGCGGCGAAGCGTTTAGGGGTGGTGGGCGTAGCCTTGGCCTTGGATCAGGGTGACTTGCCGCACCGCGACCAGCGGTCGCAGCCACAGTAGTACCAAGACTTACTGCCGTGTGGCGGATGATTCAGGCTGTGGCTGTGGCTGCGACCGCTCGTCGCGGTTGGGGTGGCGCGTCCCAAGACAAAAATGGCTGCACTGTAACTTAATTAAACCGCTCCAGTCCTAGTCCTAGAGCATTTTCTATTTAATTTGTCGCATAGTTGGCATGACGAAAAAAATTGGCGCAGTGCTCTGGTGAGAAAGTGTCCAGGGCTTGTGCGACGGCTGTTTCCAGGCCTTCAAAAGTGCGTTGGGCTGCGCGGCGCAGGTGGGCTTTGAGCTTGGCAAAGGCCATCTCAATGGGATTGAGGTCAGGGCTGTACGCCGGCAGATAAATCAAGCGCGCTCCTCGTGCTTCGATGGCCTGCGCCACTCCACTGACTTTGTGGCTGGCCAGGTTATCGCAGATCACCATGTCGCCAGCGGCCAGTTGCGGAGCCAGGAACTGCTCGATGTAGGCCAGAAAAGCAGGTCCATTCATGGGACCATCCAGAACACAAGGAGCACAGAGGCGGTCATGCCGCAGCGCCACTACCAATGTCGCCGTATGCCAGTGGCCGAAGGGCACCGCACAGCGGCAGCGTTGTCCACGAGTAGAACGCCCATACAGCCGACTCATTTTGGTGTTGAGTCCTGTCTCATCCAAGAAGACCAGTTGATGGCCGTCCCATTGGGGCTGCTGCTCACGCCAGAGCTGGCGTGCGACTTGCAAATCAGGCCGCTCTTGCTCGGCGGCGTGAAGCGTTTTTTTTATAGCTCAAGCCCAGCTTCTCAAGCCGATGCCACAGGGCAGTGGTGCCAATGCGGATGTCCAACTGCTTGCTCAAACGCTCACACATCTCCTCCAGACTCAGATCAGGTTGTTGGGTGATCCATTGATGCAGCACCTCATCATGCCCCTCGAGACGCGAGCGCCGGTATCCACCTCGCTGCTTGGGTTCCACAGTGCCCTCTTGCACATGACGCTTCCAGAAGCGTTCTACACTGCGTTTGGAAACGCCAAAGAGTCGCGCGAGTTCTTCGGCACTTTGTCCCCGGCGTCGCCCGGCCACCAGTCGCTTGCGCAGATCCAGACTGAAGCTCTTCATGAACTCCACTCTACACCATCCTTAATGTGCGACAAATTAAATAGAAAACGCTCTAGTCCTTGGTTTCGGAGTTGGCTGTGGCTCTGGATGCGACTTCGGCTTGGGAGGACGGCCTTCGATGGACTCGCGGTATTTCAAGAGGGTGCCGTCCTTCTTCACGCCCATCTGATAGTGAATCAGCCAGTTGCTGTGGGAGGTGGTCGCGGCGGGCAAGGCCGTGTGCCATCAGCAGCTTCTGATGCGCGGAGCTGTCTTTCTCCAGGACAAAGGAACAAGCCGGACGGCGGAACGGCGGACAAGAGTGTCCACGCTCCTTTCAATTCAACGGCGGCTCAGGGTGGGAATGAGCGGGGTGGGTTGCGGGTGGCAGGCCCTTGGAGATTGGATTGGGCGCTGCGCGCTCGGGTTTTGATTGATTCACGCGCTGGGGGCAGCGGTGAGGCACTTTGGCGAGGCACGGGTTTCACTTCTTGTGGTAGAGGTGAGGCATGACGATGGCTGCCGGCTCGCAAGCTCCTCCCTATTTCTTCGTCTGGTTCCCGGTGGTGTTCATCGCGGATGGGTGCTCGTTTCGGCGATCATTTCAGGAATGGGATGGGGAGGGCTGGCGGAGAGGTATCCGGCCCGGGTGCGGCCAGAGGGAAAGGCGTACAACGTGCCGGGAGTTCAATTTGGCATGTTGCTCGGCGGTTACCGCAATGTGGTGCAGGTCATCTTCACCCAAGAGGGGATGTACTTTTATGTGTCGCTCCCGTTCCGGATGTTTCATCCGCCGTTTCTGCTGCCGTGGGAGGGCGTGGAGCGGGTGGAGGAGAAGAAGAGCTTCCTAAGGGGGCGGTACTACGAACTGGTCCTGGTGAACATGGGAGGCGACATCGGGCTACGGCTGTCGAAAGCGGCGGAGCAGGCACTGCTGAACCATCTCCCGCCGGAACGGCTGCAGCGGGTGGGGTGATGATTGGTTCGTGGTTACTGAGGACTGGGGATTGGCCGCAAAGAGACGCAAGAGGTTCGGAAGGGTGGGGATGGTGTCCGGGCTGGCGGCTGCTCGTTGCTCAAAGGAGCGTGGGCACTCATGGTTGCTCTTTCCCCGTGGTGGCCTGCTGTGGTAGACTTTCGTGTCGCTGTTCCCCCCACAGCTTCAGCTCCCGTTTCCGCGTATGTCCTCGCCCGCATTAGCAACGCTGAGTCTTTGGGAAGTCTTGATGTTCCCCGTGATTGGGGTGGGGCTGTGGGTGGTGGTGTGCTTTTTCGTGGCGCGGTCGGGATGGGAACGGTTTGCGAGGAAGTATCAGGCGCTCGGGAAGAAGACGATCAAGCTCGGGCCACTGGGGACGGTGCATGACGTTCCGAAGATGGGGTTTCGCATCGGCCGGGGATGGTATCGCTACATGGTGCGGGTCATTCTGATGGAGGAAGGGATCTACTTCCGTGCAATCCTGCCGTTCCGGCTCTTTCATTCGCCCTTCCTCCTGCCGTGGTCGAGTGTGCGGAGCGTGGAGAAGAGGCGCGGCTATTTCGTGGAGGACCGCTACCAGGTGGAGGTGGTGGATGATGAGGATACGGGCTCCATCGAGCTGTATCTCCCGGCGGAGGCTGGGGAGGAACTGCAGAAGTATTGGCTGCCCCAGCCAGAGTCGGTGTCGGCGGGTGGGAAGGATTAGGACTTAGCCGCAAAGAGACGCAAAAAAGGCTCAAGAGTTGGGAAAGGGGAGATGGCAGACCTTTCGCCGCATTGCGGAGTACGGGGATCACTCTCCCCATCGGCGGCTGAAGCTGCCGCTCCTTGGGTGGGATGATGTCTTGTAAGGGGGCGCCTTATCGAGATGTCGCATATGTATGCCTATCCTCTGAAGAGACATTCAGTGGAGGGGAGTTGGTTTGACAGTTGCTCCAGCCAACGCCTGATTCCAAATCTCGCTTTACTACTCTATGCTGCTCACCGCTCCCCGCCTTCAGGAGTTCTGGATGCTTTTTCCGCTGATTGTGGTGGGCTTTTGGCTGGGCGGTTGTTTCCTGATTTCCTGCATGGGCTGGCGGTGGTTTGCGCGGAAGTATCCGACGGGGGACCGGGGCCGGATGCAGCCGGAGGGGACGGTGCACCTGGTGCCCTCGGTGAAGTTTGAATTCGTCGGTTCGTATCGGAACTCGGTGCGGGCGGTCATCACGAAGGAGGGGATTTACTTTTCCGTGCCGTTCATGTTGCGCGTGTTCCATGCGCCCTTTCTGCTGCCGTGGACGAGTGTGCGCCGCATCCGGAAGAAGGCTGGCTTCAAGCAGCGCGGCAAACGCCTCATCGTGGAAGTGGAAGATGAGGAGGGGCCCATCCGCCTGTTGCTCTCGAAGGAGATGGAGGAAGATTTTCTGAAGTACTACTGGCCGCAGAAGCCGAAGCCGATTGCGCGCCGGGCGTTCCCGAAGGATCAGCCCCAGGAGAATCCTGAAGGGGAAAGCGTGGGCGCCACGGTGGGTGTGGCAGAGAGTGCGAATGAGAATGAGAATAAAAACGCGAATCCTGGCGCCGGCATCGACGCAGAAGTCGAAGTGAATACCATTCCCGCCACCTATCCCAGCCTCTTCACCATCGTGGGCATGGGCATGCAGGCTGGTGGTAGCAGCGGAGCGAAAGCGCCACCCGTGTCGGTAGGAGCACCCGTACCGGTAAGCGCGCCTGTGTCGGTAGGAGCACCAGTGTATGCCAAAGTGAATGTCAGTGCCCCTATTCCCGCTGCTGCACCACCGCCAATGCCGGTGCCAGCGCCAGTGCCCGCACCTGCACCAGCACCGGAACCAACCGTGAGTTTCTATGTGCCCAAAACAGTGCCGGTAACGGTGCCAATGCTTGCGACGATCACCGCGACCGTGGCCGCAGCATCAGCGACCCTGATGGCAGAGCCGAGGTCGTGAGGTGACTTTTTTGGTTTCATGCCTGTGGTTGAGGGTCCCTGCCTGCCATTGCCGGACCCTTGATTGAATGGGCATTTGGAACGATGGAGTGGGGCCGTCAGGTGAATTGGCACAAAGGGTGCCGCCACTTTTTCCACCGTTCCTATGTCCTTCTCTGCATTACGAATTCAGGAGGCCTGGTTCCTGTTTCCGCTGATCGTGGTGGGTATCTGGCTGGGGGCTTGCCTGCTGGTTTCCTGCGCGGGCTGGCGGTCGTTTGCCAGGAAGTGTCGGGCAAGGACCCAGCCAGTGGGGGAGGTGCACCGTGCTGTCCGGGTGAGACTTGGCTTCATGGGCTGGTATCGGAATTCGGTGCGGGTGGTCTTTGCGGAGGAGGGCATCCATTTCTCGGCGTCGTGGGTGCACCGGGCGTTCCATGCGCCCTTTCTCCTGTCGTGGAAGAGCGTGCGCCGGCTGCGGAAAAAGGGATGCCCCTTGCGCGGCAACCGTTTCATCGTGGAAGTAGAAGATGCCCAGGGGCGCCTGCGCCTGTGGCTCTCCAAGGAGATGGAGGACGATTTCTTCAGGCACTACCGGCCGGAACATCCGACGCCGCAGGCGCGCCGAGCATTCCCGAGGGGGCATCGCGAGGATCACCGGCGAGGGATGGTGGTGGGAGTGGGAGTGAGGTTCAATGAAGTAGTGGAGCCGAGGGCTTGAGGAGAGTGAGGATGGCCACAAGGAAACGCAGGAGGACTGGGTGAGTCTGACAGAAGGTCGCTTTCCCTGCTGTCTTGACAGGTGAACTCTGAGCGGGGGATACTTTGCGAGTGCTGCTTCCGCTGTCGCTGTTCTCGCTGCAAATGGTGTCCTCTGGGCTGTGGTCTTCCGTGGGCCCTGTGCTGTTGATGGGGCTGGCTTTCATTGCCTTCGTTGGGAGCGTGAGTTTTGGGAGTTCGTTCCTGGGGTGGCGGAGGTTTGCGAGGGAACATTCTGCGATGGTGCCGCCCGAGGGAGAGGCCTACGCTGTGCCCATGCTGCAGTTTGGCGGTCTTGCCCGGTGGCTGGTCGTGTATCGGAGCAGTGCCCTGGTCGTCTTTGCGGAGGAGGGGGTGTATGTTTTTCGGGAGGGTCCTTCCGTCTTGTTCCACCTGCCGTTCCTGGTATCCTGGGAGAGCGTGCGGAGTGTGAAGAAGAGAAACATCCTGGGCGTGTATCCGCACTACGTGATGGATGTCGAGGATGATGCGGCAGGCAAGATGCGGCTGCGGCTGCGCATGGAGGTGAAGGCGGAATTGGAGAGGTACTACCGGCCCATGAGGGCTGCGGCTGCGGAGCTCAGTCCGGTGAGGTAGGGCGGTCCCTCATGTTCCAGCAGTCCAAATTGGCTGCGTTGTTGGGTTCCGCAGCGTCGGCTGCAACACGCTGCGGGGACAGGAATGTCCCCGATCCTTGAGAGGATGCGCTCACTGGTGGGATGTGATACAGTATATCACATCCTACTTCCTGGGCATCATTTGTACGCCACGGCGGCGCTGGAGGGGCCGGCGAGGGGGATGACTTCGAAGCGGGTGAAGCCGGCCTCGGTGCACCACTCGCGGAAGTCGGCTCCGGAGTAGTCGAAGGCATCGCCGAACTCGATGAGCATGTTCAGCGACATGAGGAGGCCCTGCACATTCTCACGGCGGGCGTCGTCGATGAGGGCTTCGATGGCCACGAAGGCGCCGCCGGGTGGCAGGGCGTCGTACGCCGCGCGAATGAGGTGCTTCTTTTTCTCCAGGTTCCAGTCATGGAGGATCATGCCCATGGTGATGACGTCCGCCTTGGGCAGGGGGTCCTTGAAGAAGTCGCCGTGCGCGGTGTTCACGCGGTCCTGCAGGTTCACGGCGGCAATGTGTTTCTGCGCGATGGGCTCCACCTCGGGCAGGTCGAAGCTGGTGCAGTGGAGATAGGGGTGGCGCTTGGCCACCTCCGTGGAGAGCAGACCGGTGGCGCCGCCGATGTCGCAGAGGGTGCGGTAGGGTGAGAAGTCGAACTTGTCCGCGAAGGCCTCGAAGTTCATGCGCGACAGGCCGGTCATGGCGCCCATGAACTGCTCCAGGCGCGGGAGGTCGGAGTAGAGCTCCTCGAACATGCCACGCTGGTTGTGTTTGATTTCGTTCTGGGGCTTGCCAGTGCGCAGGGCCTCGGGGAGGTCATGCCAGAATTTGAAGAGGCGAGCATTGAGCATCTTCATGATGCCTCCGATGTAGCGCGGGCTGCTCTCCACGAGGAAGAGGTCGCCCTCCGGCGTGTTGAAATAGCGTGACTGTGGGCCGTTGCCATCGCGGTCCAGGAACTTCATGGCGACGAGTGCATCGAAAAAATCCGGCACAGCACGCGGGTGGAGCTGCAGGGCACTGGCGAGCTCGGCCCCGGTGAGCTGCTTGCCCGCGAGCGTGGTGAAGAGGCCGAACTCAACGGCGGTGAGGAGGACTTTCGAGTTCCAGAAACCGAACGCGGTCTGGAGGATGGGAGAGGGATTGAGCATGGGAACGGAGTGGAATGGAGTGATGGAAGGGTGCGGGTGAGGGGCGAGGTGAGGAAAGTTTTCCGTGTAGGCAGGAGTGTGACGGGGGCGGGTGCGACGGAATTGCAGGTTTCTTCCTGTGCGGGTGATTTGTTGCGGAAAGGATTGGCCGCAAAGAGGCGCAAAAGAAGTGCGTGCGGTGTGACGTGTGCACAGCCTCAAGGAGTGGGGGCATCCCTGTCCCCATTTTTTTGGTGCACACCCCTGATCCAGCGCTCACCCAGCGCACCTCACTTGCTCACAGCACACCGCTTCAGCTTACTTTGCTGCTCTGCTGTTTTGCGACCTTAACCTGTGCAGCCATGCGGCGCTCTGTTGGCTTGCCGCATACACACCAAATGGGGACAGGAATGTCCCCACTCCTTGAGCCTGGGCCATGCGTTGTCTTGTCTGCATGGTTGTGTGCGGGCGCTAGTTCATACCACGATCACTGCGCAGGAGCCTGCAAGAGCTTGGCGAGCGCCGGTACGTTCTTGCGAACCTCATCTGCGATGAGTTTCGCCGTTTCCTCTGCGCCTTTCTCCGAGAGGTGGGTCTTGTCTGGAGCGGCGGGGTTTCGCGACTTCGCATCGAAGGCGACGGCTGCTTCCGGACCGAGCTGGTTCATCTGCTCGATGCTGCGGGCGTGCAGATCCAGCAGAGGCACCTTGAGCTCGGCAGCCACGGCGCGAGTGCCCTCGGCGTATTGCGCGAGGAGGTCGGGGCGCTGCTCATCCTGGCCATCTTCATTTCGGATGATGGTGGCCTGTCCGGGCTCGATGCGGCCCTGCGCATTGAAGTTGCGTCGTGTGAGCGAGGTGATGAGCACGGGCTGCGCACCCATGGCCCGCACCTCGGTCACGTAGCGGGCGAGGTTCTCGCGGAAGGTGGTCTTCGCATCCGTCTCGCGCTTGGGTCCTTTGCCGGGCTGGTCGTTGTGACCGAATTGGATGAGCACCCACGTGGGCGCGGGCTTCGCGTCGAGCACCTTCTGCCAGTGGCCTTCATCACGGAAGCTCTTCGAGCTGCGGCCTCCCAGGGCGAGGTTCACCACGGTCACTTCGGACCGGGCGAGTTTGCCAAACGCGTCTCCCCAGCCGGACTTCGAGGCCACAGTGGAGTCGCCGACGAGGATGATTTTTTCAGAGGATGCGGGTACTGGTTTCGCTTCCGCAGCCGTGACGGTGCGCGGGGAAAGGAAGGGCGCACAGGTGATGGCGGCTGCGATGATGGTCGCAGCGAGGGAGGGCATGGAGAGGGACAGGGATCTCACGAGGGGGCGTTGGCGAAGGATGAGGAGATGAAGATGCGGTGCGGACTGCGATCAACGTTGCAAACGCGGGGACATTCCAACGAAAGTGGAGAGGGGAGGCACGGTGGCGAGTCTGGAATTTCGTGAATCCGTGGGCGGAGATGTTTGTTGTGTGGTGGTTGATGCGTTGGTTAATCTCTCCGCGAAACCTTCCCCTCTCTCCCCACTGTGAAACCTCATTCCCTGCTCCTGACGTCCTTCTCTGTGTTGTTGTGCGGAACTGTGGCCATGCCAATTCTGGCGAAGGAGGGGACGAAGGCCCCACCGAAAGCACAGGCGGTGTCACCGGCGGAGGAGGGGGCGGCGAGGCTCCGGTCGCTGCAAATTGAGTCCGGGAAGATTGTGTTCGTGGGGCACATCGCGGCGGGTGAGCAGCCGGCGCGCATCGTGGTGAATCTGCTGCTGCAACCGGCGAAGGGGTCGAACATCAAGGTGGAAGCCTGGCTGCCGGATGGGGACAAGTGGAATGGGCGCTTCATCGGTCTGGGCAATGGCGGTTCGGCGGGGAAAATCAATCCAGACAGCCTGGCGGGACCGCTGAGTCAGGGATTCGCCGTGGCCACCACGGACATGGGCACCGCGCCGAACTCGGACTCGGGCATTGGGAATCGCGAAGTGTGGAAGGACTTTGGCTATCGCGCCACGCATCTCATGACGGTGGCGGCGAAGGATCTCATCAAGGCCTACTACGGAAAGGCGCCGGAGTATTCGTACTTCAACGGCGGCTCCACCGGTGGTCAGCAGGCGCTGCAGGAGGCGCAGCGGTATCCGGAGGATTATGACGGCATCGTGGCAAATGTGCCCGCGCACTGCCGCACGCCGCTGCATGCCTACTTCCTGTGGAATGACCAGATACTGCGCGCCTGTCCCTTCACGGAGAAGCAGGAGAAGGCCGTCATCGCCGCAGGAAATGAATACATGGCCTCACGCGAACTGCCGCAGACGGCAGGGAAGATGGTGTCTGACCCGCGTTGCACCGCGCAGGATATTGAGGCCGTGATCGCACTGGCCCGCACGAAGGATGCGACACTCACCGACCAGCACGCGGATGCGATGCGGAAGCTCTTCAGCGGACCGAAGCATGCAGTGACGGGCGAGCGCATCTTCTGCGGCATCCCCTTCGGTGCGGACTTCAAGAGTGCGCATGGGCACCTGTATCTTTTCCAGTGGGTCTTCGGGAAGGAGAAGGACCTCACGACGATTGATTTCGGCAAGGACATCGATACCTACACCGCAGAGCTCGCTCCTTATCTGAACGCGGAGAATGCGGATCTCAGTGCGTTTGAAGCACGTGGCGGGAAGATTCTCATGATCACCGGCTCGGCGGACTCCGTGGTGCCGTATCATGCCACGCTGGATTATTACGAGCGTGTGGTGGAGCACTTCGGCTCGGTAGAGAAGGCGCAGTCGTTCGCGCGGCTCTACTTCGTTCCTGGCATGGCGCACGGTCCGGGCCCAGGCATCAACAAACTGCCGAGCATGCTGAAGCTCGTGATGGACTGGCGTGAGAAGAATGCAGCGCCCGGGAAGATTCAGGCGCAGCGCATCGTGGACGGGCGGACGGCGATTGAGATCCCGCTGTATCCCTATCCGGCGAAAGCGGCGGTGGATGCGGCTACGGGAGGGAAGGGATTCGTGGAAGTGGCCGGCCCACGTGGTGGCGTGGAGCGTGTGGCGGAGAGATTCCGTGGGAAGGCGGCGGAGTGAGGGGGAGCCGGGGGCGCAGCCTCCCTACAAAGGAGCGCGGACACTCTTGTCCGCCACCCCTGATGTACTATCTCGTGCCGTCATGCAGGCAAGGCCGCGTGCCATCAGCAGCTTTTGACCCGCGACATTGAACTACTCCACACCAAAGACTGAAGCAATGCCACAGAACGGCGGATAAGAGTGTCCACGCCCCTTTGACGAACCCACCTTGATTGTTTTTCCATGCGCTGTAATAGTGAAGTGATGGAGGTTCCGTACTTCAATCCGCGACTGGACGTTTCCGCTACTCGCCACAAGCTTCCGCACTGGCAGCAGGGAGCTTGTCCTGTGATGGTCAATTATCGGCTTTCAGACTCGATTCCTGCAGAGGTGCTGAACGAGTGGCGACGCGAGAGCGGAGCCTTCAAAGCAAGCCATCCCCAGCCTTGGGAAGAAAGCGTGGAAAGGGAGTACCACGAACGCTTCACCAAGCCGTTCGAAAGATGGCTGGACTCGGGGCATGGTTGCTGTGCCATGCGTGACGGACGTGTTGCTCAGGTGGTAGCAGGGCGTCTTCTGCACTTTAACGAGGTAAGGTATGATCTGATTAACTTCGTGGTGATGCCCAATCATGTGCACGTCCTTGTGTCCATGCGAGTGGGGCAATTGTTGCCTGACATTCTGCAAGGATGGAAGGGTGTGTCCTCGGGCATGATCCACAAGGCGGGTCTCTCCGAGTTAGAACCCTTCTGGCAGCCTGATTACTTTGATCGACTCATTCGAAATGGTGAGCACTTCGATGCGGTTATGAACTACATCCGCAGGAATCCCGTGCTCGCGGGTTTGCGCGAAGGAGAATATCTCTATTGGGAGAAGCCGACCGCGAAGGCCAAAGAAGACTCGACTTAACGAACGCGTCAATTCGCGTTCGAAAGGAGCGTGGACACTCTTGTCCACCGTTCTATGGCTTTGCTTCCGACTTTGGCGTGGGGATCGATCGATGTCGCGGGTCAAAAGCTGCTGATGGCACGCGGCCTTGCCTGCAAGGTGAGTTGAGGTGGAGCGTCAGGGGTGGCGGACAAGAGTGTCCGCGCTCCATTGCAGGGGCTGCGCCCCTCAGCCCCCCACTTTCCCACATTTGTCACGCACGCCCTCGGGGTCGGACGCGTAAAGCAGTCTGGGCCATTGCACTCTACACGCTTCCTCAGGGGAGCCCTCACAAACAACGGCTCAACGACTGCAAACCACGCTCAACAACCGCCAACTTCCTTTTCCCCTTATGAAAGCGACTCTTGGTTACGCCTCTCACGCTGCTGCTGACAAGCTTGGCCCGTTCAACTTCGAGCGTCGTGATCCGCTGCCGCATGATGTGGCGATTGAGATTCTCTACTGCGGCGTGTGCCACTCGGACCTGCACCAGGTGAGGAATGAGTGGCACAACACCATCTACCCTTGTGTGCCGGGGCATGAGATCGTGGGTCGTGTGACGAAGGTGGGCGCGCATGTCACGAAGTTCAAGGAGGGCGACCTCGCGGCGGTGGGCTGCATGGTGGACTCGTGCCGCAAGTGTCCGAGCTGCGACCGCGGGTTGGAGCAGTACTGTGATGTAGGCCCCGTCTTCACCTACAATGGCCCGGACAAGCACTCCGGAGCCCAGACCTTTGGCGGATACTCGGACAGCATCGTGGTGGATGAGGCCTTCGTCCTGCATGTGCCTGCGAACCTGGATCTCGCGGCCGTGGCGCCGCTGCTTTGCGCGGGTATCACCACGTACTCGCCGCTGCATCACTGGAAGGTAGGCAAGGGACAGAAGGTGGGCATCGTGGGCCTGGGCGGTCTGGGCCACATGGGGGTGAAGTTTGCCCATGCCCTGGGCGCGCATACGGTGCTCTTCACCACGTCTCCCGGAAAGGCGGAGGACGCGAAACGCCTCGGCGCGGATGAAGTGGTTGTTTCGAAGAACGCCGATGAGATGAAAGCCCACGCACGCAGCTTCGATTTCATCCTCGACTGCGTGTCCGCGCAGCATGACATCAATGAGTACCTCAACCTGCTGAAGGTGGATGGCAACATCACCCTGGTGGGTGCTCCGGAGCATCCGCTGCCCGTGGCGGCTTTCCCCCTGCTGATGGGTCGTCGCAGCCTGTCAGGTTCCGGCATTGGCGGCATCGCAGAGACGCAGGAGATGCTCGACTTCTGCGGTCAGCACGGCATCACGTCCGAGATTGAGATGATCAACATGGACTACATCAACACCGCGTATGACCGCCTGCTGAAGAGCGATGTGAAGTACCGGTTCGTGATTGATATGAAGTCGCTGAAGTAGCCGGTGCGACGGTAGGACAGTGAGCGGTGGGACGGTGGGTGGTGATCCTGAGAGAAGGGCGAGGCAGAGTGGTGATGGCAGACCATAGGAATAGGGGCAGGAGTGCCCCTGATCCTTGGGATGCTTGTGAAATAGGCTGACAAATTGGAACCTCCAAGATGCCCCGAAGCTGCAGTCTGAAGGACTGTAGGAGCCCAGCCCAGGGTTAAGGAGCCTTAGCGACTGACACCCTGGGTCGGCATCAAAAAATCATCCGACCCTGAAAGGGTCGTGGAGAGCAAGGGAATGGTCTGCAATGCCATCACGGCTAATCGACGACTCCGCGACTCTTTCAGAGTCGAATACATCCTGATACACCACCCAGGGTGTCGGTCGCTTGAAGCTCCCTAACCCTGGGCTGGACTCCTGCGCCCCTTCCGGGCGCGATGCAGGTATCTGGGGCTCCGTTGCATAAAGTCGCCGAGCCAGCTTGTTGAACCAGAATGAATGGGAGGAATCATGATTACACCACCCTTGACCCTGCACCGTTCTCGCAGCTAGCGTTGCTCCATGTTCATGCGGTGGTTATTGGATCTACTCGTGCGGTACGATATCTGGCGGATTCTGCGCATGATGACGCCGGAAGATCGCGAGACGCTCCGGGCGATTCCTGAGACGGAGCTCATTTTCTGCCACCACTCCTTTGGCATGTTCCTGAGGAATGCGTTCCGTGGCGGCCAATTCCCCGGGCTTTGCCTCCGCTGCCGCAAGCTGGTGGAAGCCAGCGACGAACCCATGAGCCATGATGCTCTCTCGTCAGTGGCCATCCGGGAGATTTGGAAGACATTGCGACAAGACAAGTCATAACCAGACCGGTGGGATGGGTCTCTGCCATCGCCCTGGAGTGCACGTTGCTGGAGGGTATGGCGCCCCTGCTCATTCGCATGTGAGGAGCATGGTGAAGTCCGTGGCGAGTGTGTCGTCTTACATGCCGGCACAGAGAGAACACGCCTCCCAAAATCGTTAAGCCAACCTGCCATGCACGTCCCACGCTTCACCCGCCGGAAATTCGTCCAGCAACTTGCGGTCACAACTGCTTCGGCCGCGGCCTTGCGCTCGTGGTCCGGTGCCGCAGACACAGACACCGCGACGGGGTCAGCGCAAATGGATCCTCTGCGCAGGGCGATGGATCGGGGGGCGAAGTGTTGCCTTTCCTGGCTGAATCGGGATCAGCAGTACCTTCCTACAGGCGGGTGGGAGCTGGGGCACGATAGTGGTCGCTGGTGGGACGCGATGCTCCGCTACGAGGCCGCGACCGGAGTGCGCATCCCGGAATACGCGGAGACGGCGATGCTGAAAAATGTGCAGACACTGTCGGACAATGCTGCCGCACTGCTGGGCAGCACCTCGTGCCAGCCGCACAACCTGCGGGAGTCGATGCTCGCCTACACCGCCCTTGTGCGTCACCGCAAAAGCGACTGGGCGCTGCAGCAGGGTCAGAAGCTCGTTGAGACCATGCACAGCCTGCTGGAGGCGGACGGCCAGATGGACTACGCAAAGCTCGCCGAACGCACTGGAAAGCCACTGACGAAAGACCCGCTGTGTGCGCAGAGCTCCCCTGCGGGCCAGTGGTTCAATGCGACGGCCACCACCGGCCGGGCGATTGAGAGCATCGTGTGGTTCCATGAAGCCACGGGTGATCCGCGTGCGCTCGAGCTTGCCGGGCGCCTCGCTGAAGTGCATTTGCGCCAGAGCATCGATCCCTCAGGCAAGGTGCGCGCGGAACTACTCGATCCCACGCATGTGGGCCACACGCATTCCTATTGTGGCACGCTGCGAGGTCTGCTGCTGTACGGCCTTGCGACTGGTGACAAGACCTATGTGAATGCCGTGGCCGGGACCTATCGCCATGGCCTTTGGGGTACGTCCATCAGCCATTCCGGTTGGACGCCGCATGATCAGGGGAAGATACGTTTTCCCGACAAGGAAGGCGATCCCATCGGCGAGCATGCGAGCTGCGGCGATGTCGCCCAGATCGCGCTCTGGCTCGCACTGCGGGCCGGACAGGTGGACCTGCTTGATGATGTGGAGCGCCTGATTCGCGCTCGTCTTTTCCCTTCGCAAATCGCCGACGCAAAGAACCCGCGCCGTGATGGAGCATGGGGCGTCTACAGTCACCCCTTTGGCTACGGGGCTATTCTGGATGTGTTCGCCGCCGTGCTGCATTCGCTGGCGGACTTCCATCAGAACATCGTCACCACGGGCACGGATGGCAGCCATTCCGTGAACTTGCATTTCGATATCGATACCACCGCCATTGCCGTGCGTTCGAGGCGTGATCGCGATGCCACGCTCAGCGTCACTGTGAAGGAGCCGTCGATGATCCGCATGCGTGTTCCAGGATGGGCCTCACGCGAGTCCGTACGGCTGTCGATCGATGACAAGCCTGTGCCACTGCCACTTCGGTGGGAGGGAGCCTATGTGGTCATGGCGAAGGAGGCTGTCACTGCTGGGAGCGTCATCGCACTGAGCCATGACCTGCCGGAGCGGCAGACGGTCGAGGAGATGCCCATCAGCCATCGCAAGTTCCAACTGGATTGGCGAGGCGACGAGGTGCTCGCCTGTGATCCGAAGGTCGGAATTTACCCGGCCAAGGTGAGCCGTTGAGGGATGCGGGAACACGCGCTCGATTTCAACACAGAGTCACGGAGCCACAGAGACACGGAGGTGAGATGGGGCGGAGAGCCCTGATCCCATTGCAGCTTGTAAAATAGGCTGACCAATGGGTGCCTGCCCAAGGTGCCCGAGGTTGCAGCCTGAAGGGCGCAGGAACCCAGCCCAGGGTTAAGGAGCCTAAGCGACCGACACCCTGGGTCAGCATCAAAAAATCATCCGACCCTGATGAAGGGGTCGCGGAGAGCGACGAAATGGTCTGCCATACCATAAGTGCTATTCGACGACTCCGCGACTCTTTCAGAGTCGAATACATCATGATACACCACCCAGGGTGTCGGTCGCCAAGGCTCCCTAACCCTGGGCTGGATTCCTGTGCCCCTTCAGGGCGCGATGCAGAAGCTCAGGACCCGCGTGCAACAAGATGGATGAGATGGTGATGACAACGCCGGTGCCTTCTGCCACGATATCACGATGGCAAAATCTCGACGGTTCAGTACGACAGCCCTGGTCATCACGACGATGGTCGTGTTGATCATCACGCTGGTGCTGGTGATATGGCTTCCCACCCCGAAAGAACTGGCTCAGAGGCGGGCCGAGGAGGCATTCAGGCGGGCGATCACCGAGCTGTCGCAGGTGCACATTGGCCCCATTCGCTGGTCAGGGATCACGCTTGAGGAAGCGGTGGCTGACGTGAATGCGCGGTTGGAGAAAAAGGGTGAAACGGATCTGCGCCTGTTTGTTTCAAAGGACTATACTGCCATGACGTCGTCCACGATCATCATGGATCTTCCTGACCTGACGGTGGCGGATTGTGCTTGGTACCTGTGTGATTTGTCTTATGCGCGCATGTCTGGCTCGCAGGCAGGGCTCACTTTTGAGCAGATGCGTGGTTGCGATATTCCCGTGGGAGATCTCCCCTGGCGGATACGGGCCCGCCTTTGGGTGGAACGCAACACCTCGAACCTCTGGGAGGCCTTTGTGAATTCGAACTTGAATCCGACGCCAGCGCCGGGGACTCCCGCCGCAGCGCCGGGCACAGCGCCAAGCCCTTCTCCTGCTCCACCTGCCGGGGCAGACCCGTTTGCGCCTGCGGGCGCGCCCTGACCTGTGAAGTGGAATTACATTCAATCTCCAATCCGTCCCAGGCCTGTGAATGGATTGGTGACAAGCGTCACCATTTCTGATTTGCTCCGTTCATGCCAAGCAGCAGCAGGGCTCCGTTCATCCCCGTGACCGCCACGGTGGCGGGGCTGGCGGTGGGGTTTGCCATGGCATTTCTGGTGCCCCTTCCGGAGGAGCGCATCTTCAATGAGTTGTCGAAGGTGAAGGTCGGCCCGGTGAAGTGGGAGAATGTCTCCGCCAGGACAGCGGTGGCGGAGTTGAATGCGCAGGTGGAGAAGGCCAACAAGAGTCTTTACCGTGTGAAGCTCGCCGAGCGGCAGGAGCCTTATCATGACATCACGTTGTCCCTGGATCTCGATCATCCCATCTCCGCCACGGAATGTGCGAAGTACATCGCGGAGCTGAGCGGCAGTGGCGTCTTTGCGACGCCTGACGGACTGGTGATTGATAGCTTTGCCCACGGCCCCCGCTATGGCGAGGCCTCCTGGCGCAAGAGTTTCCGCTCCTGGGTGACCACGGATGTGCCGGGCTACTTCCGGAAGAAGCCGGAGCCATCGGTGTCGGATCCATTTGCGACGCCTTGAGTCGTTGCGTCGGGTGATTCACCACCATCGAGCAAGAGAAGGCAGGTGACAGCCATGTAAAATTCTGCATCACTGGCGGAATGGCGAAGCCACGCAGACTCTCTATCACTGTGGTAGCGATTGCGGCGGTGACGCTGGCAGTCGTGGTAACCTTTGCCGTGCTGATCTGGATGCCATTGCCTGAGGAACGCTCGTTCCTGAAACTTGCGAAGGTCAACATAGGCCCGATCAGTTTGAGTGGAGCGACCGCCCGGGAAGCGGTCGCGGCGGTCAATGCCCAGCTTGAAAAGGAGGGGCAGACGCACTTGCGCCTGTTTATTCCTGAGACAACCCAGTTTGGAAGTGGCACCATTTCGATGGAACTTGATGCGGTTTCGGTGGCGGACTGCGCCAGATATATCTCTGAATTGTCAGATGCCCGCATGTACGGCACAGAGGAGGGCATCACCATTGATATTCGAGGATGCTATTCTTCGTCCACCCCCGTGCCGCCGCCATCCAGGTCATGGCGGAGAGAGTTCCGCGACTGGGTGAGATACACACTGCCCTATAAGTGGAAGAGATTTTGGTCTCGGTCCGACCCGGCAGATCCTTTTGCCTCCTTGGGAGCGCCTTCAGGCCTGGCCCCTTCCGTACCATCGCTCCCGGCTCCAGCGCCAAGTTCATCCTCCACCTAGGTGGACCCGTTCAGGGCTCCGTCGTCTCCATGATGGAAAAACACCACAAGGGCTATTTGGGCGGGAAATTTCTCTCAGGTCGTATGCTCATGGGCTGCACGGTCGCGGTCTTATTTACTGCCGTTGCGCTCATTCTCTGGGTGCCGGCTGCCGATTCACGAGCCTATGACCGGCTGTCGAAAGTCAAAGTGGGAAAGAGCGAATGGGACGGGGCATCACCCGAAGTGATTTATGCTGACCTGTGTGACCGGCTTTTGCAGAAGGGCGAGGGTCACAGCATCGTCTTTGTCGAAGGCATTGATTTACGAGATCGCACCATCTCGTGGCAGCTCGATGAGGACACGACCGCCGTGGAACATGCACGACACTTGGCGGAACTGTCGGGATACAAACTTTACACCACCAAAGATCGACTGCTCATCGACTACGAGGGTAAGGACCATCGCACGTGGCTCAAGAAGGCGCAGGATTGGCTCAGGGGTCTGCCTGGTCAATTCTCCAATGAGCCCCCAGACCCATTCCTGCCAGCTGGCCATCGACCCAGCTACTCGTTGTAAAGAGGACAGCAGAGTTCGACCATCACCCAATCTCCAGCTCCACCGGACAATGGTCCGAGCCGTAGATATCCGGACGGATGCGCGCCGCCTTCAGCTTCGGGCGCAGCGCCTGGGACATGAGCCAGTAGTCGATTCTCCAACCCACGTTGTTCGCGCGGGCATTGGCGCGGTAGCTCCACCAGGAGTAGTGATGCGCGCCTTTCTCCAGTTCGCGGAAGGTATCGATGAAGCCGGCGTTCAGCAGTTCGCTGAAGCTGGCGCGTTCTTCATCGCTGAAGCCGGGATTCTTCCTGTTCTCCTTCGGTCGCGCGATGTCGATTTCCTCATGCGCCACGTTGAAGTCACCGCAGGAGAAAACGGGCTTGGTCTGTTCCAGCCGCTTGAGATACGTGCGGAAGTCCGCGTCCCACTTCAGGCGATAGGGCAGGCGCTTGAGCTGTTCCTGCGCGTTCGGCGTGTAGACATTCACGAGGTAGAAGTCCGGGAACTCCGCCGTGATCACGCGGCCTTCGTTGTCATGCTCCGGCATGCCCACACCGAGCACATGGGTCTTCGGCGGGATGCGGGTGAGCACCGCGGTGCCGGAGTAGCCCTTCTTCACCGCGGGATTCCAGAGCACCTCGTAGTCCTTGAGGAACGTCAGGTCGGCCTGGTCTTGCAGGGCCTTCACCTCCTGAAGGCAGATCACATCGGCGTCGCAGGAAGTCAGGTAGTCGCGCAGGCCCTTGTCCATCGCCGCGCGCACGCCGTTCACGTTAAAGGAGGTGAATTTCATCTGGGAAACAGATGCGCGGGGAGGGGGCGGAGGTCAATGGCGGTGTTGCTCAAGGAAAGTGGCCGAGTTTCTCCGAAACTCGCTGCACGTGGATGTTGTCCATGATGCACATCCAAAAGACATGGTGCAGAACTCATGAAAAGCGGTCAGGAGTTGATACGTCCTCGACGCATTAAGAGTGCAGCGAGTTTCGGAGAAACTCGGCCACTATCTCGCTGCCGCGCGTGAAGGACTAGCTCCGCTGCGAGGTGGTGGAAACGCCCTCCACTTTCACCCCACTGAGCGGATAGTTCACCACCGCTTCCCACGCCAGCTTCTGCAGCAGTTTGTTCAATGCCTCCGCCTGCGGTTGTTCCTTGAGTTGCTCCGGCACGGGCAGGCCTTCGGGGGTGCGCTGGTAGATGGTGGCAAAGTGGCAATAGGTCACCAGCGTGGCGAGCACCTCCTGCGGATGGCCCAGTGGATCCCGGAAGAGCGCGGACTGCTTCGAGATGCCCGGTGCCGTACCCTTGATGACCTGCTCGCGCAGGGCGAACACGGCATCACTCACGGGGACGATGTGCACCGCATCATGTCCGGCTTCGGTATTGAGCGAGCGCACCTGGTCCTCGAGCTTGGCGAGCCAGAGGGTGCGATGGTCAGCTCGCATCTGGTTCAGACCTTCCAGGGTCAGGGCATCGCGCTCCGCGTTCTGGAAGCCTTTTTCCGGATGCCCATCGCGCGCGGGCCAGGAGGCCTGCAGCAGCACGCGCAGGTGAGGATTCTTCTCCAGACCGAGCTTGGTGAAGTTCGTGATGCCCGGGTCGGGCATGAGGATATGAGGCGAGAGCGTGATGACATCCACGTTGCCGGAGCGCAGGGCTTCCTTGGCGCGGTTCTTGTCATCGGGCAGGTCCCAATGCTGGATGACCTTGGAGCCGCCAATCATCTGTTGGCCCGCATTCACATGGGCGATGCCCGCTGCCTGCGCCATGGGTGGAAGCAGCTTCGCCGTGTAGATCATGAAACTGTGCGCGCAGACAAACACGCGCTGGCCCGCGATGGCAGCCGTCGCCGCACTGCCGGTGGTGGCGGAGGTCTTGGCAATGCCCTCCGCATGGCTGACTGCCGCGCCGGCATGCAGGAACAGCAGGGCGCCGGCAGAGGCGAGGGCGGCGAAACGGGGGGTCAGGAAGGAAGGCATGTGGGGACGGGTGGGGGTTCGCTCTTGAAACGATGGAGACGCCTCCGGGTTGCAGGCGGTTGCAAGTGGCGAGAGTTTTCCTTTCCGCGTGCACTGCGGCATTGCCTCAGAGGGAGCGCCTGCGGTAGCTTGGCCTCATGCTCATCTGCCTTCGCCGCCTGACTTGCGCTGTGGCTACCGTTTTTGCCGGTGTTCTTGCTGCGACCGTCTCCACCGCCGCTCGCGCCGCGGACGCCCTGCCGAACATCGTCCTCGTGATGGCCGATGATCAGGGCTGGGGCGACATGGCGTACAACGGGCATCCGCACCTGAAGACGCCGAACTTCGATGCCCTGGCGAAGGAGGGCGTGCGGTTCGACAACTTCCACGCCGCGGCTCCTGTGTGCTCACCCACGCGTGGCAGCGTGCTCACCGGGCGCACGCCGAATCGTTATGGTGTCTTCCAGTGGGGCTGGCCGTTGCGACCGCAGGAGACTACCCTCGCAGAAGCGTTGAAACCCGCGGACTATCGCACCGGGCATTTCGGCAAGTGGCACCTCGGCTCCGTGCGCAAAGACCAGCCCACCACTCCCGGCGCGCAGGGGTTCGATGCGTGGGTGTCCTCGCCGAACTTCTTCGATCTCGATCCCATCTTGAGTGATCGCGGGAAGGCCACGCAGTTCCAGGGAGACAGCTCGGACATCACGGCGGATCTCGCCATCCAGTTCATCAAGGACAGCGTGGAGAAGGAGCAGCGCTTCTTCGCCGTGGTGTGGTTCGGCTCGCCGCACAATCCGCACCAGGCCCTCGATGCCGACCGCGCGCTTTACGCGGACCAACCGAAGAATGTGCAGGACTTCTACGGCGAGATCACCGCGATGGATCGCGCCTTCGGAAAGTTGCGCGGCACCTTGAAGGAACTTGGCCTGCGCAAGAACACCCTGCTGTGGTACTGCAGCGACAATGGCGCGCTCCCGAAAATCGGCTCCACGGGTGGCCGACGAGGCAACAAGGGTGATGTGTATGAAGGCGGCCTCGCCGTGCCCGCGCTGCTGGAGTGGCCTGCGAAGTTCCCCGAGCCGAAGGTCATCACTCAGCCATGCGTGACCAGCGATATCTTCCCCACGCTGCTGGATATCGTCGAGATAGAGCCGGACAAGTCACGCCCGCTGGATGGCATCAGCCTGCTCCCGCTGCTGGAGGGCGCGCAGAAGAAGCGCACGCAGCCCATTGGTTTCTGGGATTCGCCCATCAAAGGCATCGGCACGCCGGCGAAGCAGTGGATGGAAGAGCAGATGGCGGCGGAGAAAGAAGGTCGCGATCCAACGCCCGAGCCACAGGCCTTCACGGACGCGGCAGTGATCAAAGAGCACTTCGCGCCGCAGAAGTATCCTGGTCACGCGGCTTGGCTGGACGGAAACTGGAAGCTGCATCGCATGGAGGACCCGCAGACCGGCAATGTGAGCTGGGAGTTGTATGACCTCGCCAATGATCCTGATGAGAGCCGCGTCCTGCTGGCGGAGCAGCCTGAGCGCGTGCCTGAAATGCAGGAAGCCCTGGAGCGCTGGCTGGAGTCCGTGGCAAAAAGCCTGAACGGGGGAGATTACACGGAGAAACCCTGAATTGGGCTGAAAGCTTATTCACCAAATTCGGGGCATTATTTGTGATAAATCCTAATGATGACGGTCGTTAATGATCTTAGCCATGAAAAGGCCCTCGTTGATTACCCCCCTTGTGGTCCTGCTCGGTTCGCTCACCCTGCAGGCCGCCAAGCCCGATGCCCAACAGGCTGCCCGGGAGATTGATGCCATCCTGGAAAAGGACTGGAAGGCCAACAAGCTCCAGGGAAATCCCGCGATCAGCGATGATGTTTTCCTGCGCCGCATTTATCTGGATGTCGTGGGCCGCATTCCCACCCATCGTGAGGCGGAGGAGTTCCTGAGTTCCACGGACAAGGACAAGCGCACGAAGCTCATCGACCGCCTGCTGGCGAGCGAGGGTTATGTGCAGCACATGTACAATTATCTGGCTGATATCCTGCGCGCCCAGTCGAACGGCCAGGCAGGGGGCATCACCGGCACGGCATATACGAATTACATCAAGGACAGCCTGCGTCAGAACAAGCCGTGGGATAAGTTCGTGCAGGAAATGGTTTCCGCAGAGGGAGATGCCTGGGACTCCGGCGCGATTGGCTACTACATGCGCGACCGTGGCATGCCACTGGACAACCTGGCGAATACCGTGCGTGTCTTCCTCGGCACCCGCATCGAGTGCGCCCAGTGCCACAATCATCCGTTCGACAAGTGGTCGCAGATGCAGTTCTACCAGATGGCGGCCTTCACCTATGGCGTGGAGACGAATGACTACTACGGTCCCACGCAGGTCGCCGCGCGCGACATGATGAACAAGGAGATCCAGGCCGAGCGCGACAAGTTCAAGCTGGCGCCCCCTACAAAGAACATGACGCCGGAGGAGAGGAAGGCCTACAAGGACAAGATGGAGGAGATGGGCAAGCAGGCCCGTGTTGCCAGCGAAGCGAAGCGCAAAGAGATGCGCCCCGTGGAGGAAGTGCTGGGCGATGTGCGCAACAGCCTGCGCTACACCTCGGTGAGCTTCAATACGAAGCGCGAACTCCGCCTGCCGCACGACTACCAGTACACGGATGCCAAGCCGAAGTCCGTGGTCTCCGCCTCCACCATGATGGGTCACGAGCTGAAGGCCGCTCCCGGTGAAAAGAAGCTTGATGCCTTCGCCAAGTGGATGACCTCGCCGGAGAATCCCCGCTTCACCACCGTGATTGCGAACCGTCTTTGGAAGAGGGTCTTCGGCCTCGGCCAGATCGAGCCGGTGGATGAACTCATGGAAGGCACCGTCCCCATGAATCCGGAGCTCATGAAGCAGCTGGAGAAGCTCATGGTGAGCAACGAGTATGACCTGAAGGCCTATCTCCGCGTGCTGCTGAACACCCGCGCCTACCAGCGTGCCGTGACGCGGGAGGAAATCCCCGCGGGCGTGACCTACCATTTCACCGGTCCCGTCTTGCGTCGCATGAGCGCGGAGCAGATGTGGGATTCCTTCGTGGCCCTCATCAATCCCACGCCGGACATGCCGAACCTGCCCACCCGCGAAGCTGGTGAGCGTCGCGTGCTGGCTGCCAAGAAGCTGGGTGACGCGCTGAACGAACTCACGCCCGAGGAAATGCTGAAGGGCGCGCAACTGGCCGCCGTGAAGTATCGCGAGCAGTCCGACCAGGTGAAGGAACTGCAGAAGAAGATCGCCGACGCCCGCGCTAATGACGACAAGCAGACCGCCAAGGAACTCAGCCGCAAGGTGAGCGACCTCCAGCGTCTGGCCCGGCAGGAGGTGAACAACCAGGTCTACCTGCCCGCCGTGAAGAAGCTCGCCGCGAGCGTGGGTGGCGCGAAGACTTCGGACAAACCCGGCGACCCCGTCGTGGCTTCCTCGGACAGCTCCATGATGATGAACGGCGGCATGATCGCGAGCACCGACATGAACGCGGACCGCATCAAGATTCCCGGCTACGACAAGCCCGAGAAGACCGACGAGCAGGTGAAGGCAGAGCGCCAGAAGCAGCTCGATGAGCTCATGCAGGAAGCCGTGTACTACGGCATCCCTGAGAAGGAGCGGAAGGGCTATGCGAACTACCGCGTGGGCCAGATGCGCAACTGGCTGCGAGCCGCGGAAATCGAATCGCCCGCTCCTCGCGGCCACTACCTGCGTGAGTTTGGCCAGAGCGACCGCGAGACCATTGAGAACGCGAACTATGATGCCTCCGTGCCCCAGGCCCTGGCCATGATGAACAGCCAGCTTCTGCCCGGCATCATGGAGCGCTACTCGCAGCTCATGCTCACGGTGAACAAGGCGCCCTATCCGGATGACAAGGTGGAAGCCATCTACATGACCCTGCTCACCCGCAAGCCCACGCCCCGGGAACTCGAAATCTGGAACAAGGCCCAGAGCTCCGATGCCGGCCTCGATATCTCCGATCTGATCTACGCGTTGATCAACACGCAGCAGTTCATCTTCATTCAGTAAGCCCCTCACCCTCGCAAAAGCCATGAGCACCGCCCTTCAGTCCAGCCTCCTCCGTGGCGACCAACTGTCGCGCCGTCAGTTCGCCGCCCGTACCGCGAGCACGCTGCTCGGGGTGGGACTGCTTCCCTCCGTCTTCACGAACAAGGCGCAGGCCGCACCCTTTGAAGGCGCCTTCAAAGGCAAGCAGGTGGCCACGGCCAAGAACGTGATCTACCTCTACATGTCCGGCGGCCAGACGCACCTGGACACTTGGGATGTGAAGGAAGGCGTGGAAACCGCCGGTCCCACCAAGCCCATCAAGACCAGCGCGGACGGCGTGCGCATTTCGGAGTACCTTCCGCTCACCGCACAGCAGATGCATCACGTCAGTGTGGTGAACTCGCTCACCTCCACGCAGGGTGCGCATGAGCAGGGGAACTACATGATGCACACCAGCTACACGCTGCGTGGCACCATCCGCCACCCCGCCATGGGTTCGTGGCTCACCGCCTTCCAGCCCTCTACTGGAAACAGCACGCTGCCGAAGAGCGTCTTCATCGGCAATGACAGCCGCCACCCCGGCGCCGGCTTCCTGGCTGCGAGCTACAATCCGCTCTTCGTCAACAATCCGGAGAACGGCATCAAGAACGTGCGCGTGCAGAAGGGCCTGTCCGAGGACCGCTTTGCCGCCCGCATGTCCCTGGCCGATGAACTCGACAAGGATTTCCGGAACACCTTCCCGCATCGCAATGTGAAGGCGTACACGGACATGTACGACCACGCGATGACCATGATGAAGAGCGAAGACCTCAAGGCCTTCGACCTCACCGAGGAAAATGAAGAGACCCGCAAGAGCTACGGCGCCGAGCCCTTCGGCCAGGGTTGCCTTCTTGCCCGCCGTCTCGTGGAGCGTGGGGTGCGTTTCGTGGAAGTCTCGCTCGGTGGCTGGGACACGCACAATGCCAACTTCGTACGCGTGCCGGAACTTTGCGATGTGCTGGACAAGGCGCTCGCCAGCCTGCTCAGCGACCTGAATTCGCGTGGCCTTCTTGAGGAAACGCTCGTGGTGGTGACTTCCGAATTCGGCCGCACGCCCGACATCAATGTGAATGTCGGCCGTGACCACTACCCGAAGGCCTTCTCCGGCATCATGGCCGGCGGCGGCGTGAAGGGTGGTTATGTCTACGGCAAGACGGACAAGGAAGGTCGTGAAGTCATCGAGAACAAGGTGGAGATCCCACAGTTCAACGCGACCATCGCCTACGCCTTGGGCCTGCCGCTGGATCAAGTGGTGTACTCACCCAGCAAGCGTCCATTCACCATCGCGGACAAGGGGCAACCCCTTGTCGACATATTTGCTTGATGCCGATGCCCGTCTCAGGCGGCGGACCATCGACAGAAAGCAGGGGCGGCATCGGGGGATGCCGCCCCTTTTTGTTTTTGTGCATCACCTCACAGGTTGGAGCGGCGCTTTTTAGACCACTTGTTGCATAGGATGGTCACAATCAGGATCTGCTCCAACGCTGGTTTGGCCAGGAACTCATCATAGGACGCGTCTTCCACCTGGCAGTCTGCCACCGGCTCGTTGTCATCCGGCGACACGTTCCGCGACCTGCAAGTGGGGCAGACATGGTGGGGTACCAGTTGCTGTCCTTCAATCTTTCGGGCACACCCAGCGACCACGAAATGGAAGCGATCTGTGTCCTCGTGGGTGGGAGATGTTGGATATCCCACGGCCCTCTTCATCACCGACTTGATGTGTTCGAAGATGGAGCTGTCGCAGGCGTCAAAGTACGCGAATCCAATGCCGCGCTCACCCGACCAGATGAACTGGCCATAGCTCATATCCGGAAGTGCAGGCATCGCGAAGTCCGCATTGCAGTCGAGACATCGAGTGCGGAAGAATTGCAGGGTCCGGGTCATGAAAGGAAGAGGCGCAGGCTGCGAGCAGAACCTCCTGCCATGGATTCCGCAGGCTCGCGAGGCGCTTTTGACCGCTACCTCGCCTAATTTTGGAAGCTAGTCGCCCGTCTTTCCGTATGTCTCCACCCGCTCCAGCTCTCTGACTGGCGCGGGTCAGTACATCCCGTCATCCCCCGTAATCAAATGCTACGTCGTACCTCCCTCCTCCTGCTTCTTGCCGGGGCCATCGTGCTGCCCGTGCAGTCGTCCAAGGCCGCTGAGCCCAAGAAGGTCATTGTTGTCACCACCACGGCGGGTTTCCGCCACAGCTCCATTCCGTTTGCGGAAAAGACCATCGCTGAACTCGGCGAGAAGTCCGGCGCCTTCAAGGTGGTGGACTATTGCCAGCAGCCTGACGTGACCGTGCCCAAGAAACCGAACAAGCCCAAGGACCTGGCCGCCGATGCGGATGACAAGGCGAAGGCCAAGTACGCGAAGGACATGGAAGGCTTCAACGCCCAGATGGCCAAGTGGACCCCTGAGGTGGAAGCCCAGGCCAAGGCTGCGCAGGCCGAGCTCGACACGAAGATGGCCGAGTCCCTTGCCAAGCTCAGCCCAGACAATCTCAAGGCCAAGGGCATCGACGCCGTGATCTTCGCAAACACGACCGGCATGCTGCCTCTGCCGGACAAGGAAGGCTTCATCAAGTGGATCGAAGACGGCCACGCCTTCATCGGTATGCATTCCGCCAGCGACACCTTCCACCAGTTCCCGGGGTACATCGACATGCTCCAGGGTGAATTCGAAACGCACAAAGCACAGGTGCCTGCGGACCTCGTGGCGGCGGACAAGAAGCACCCCGCCAATGCGGAAATCGGTGACACCTGGAATCTGAAGCAGGAAGAGATGTACATCATCAAGAACCAGGACCGCAGCAAGGTGCGCTCCATCTGGCATCTGCGCCACCACCCGAACGATGCCGCGGACAAGAAGTACTTCCCCGTATCCTGGGTGCGCACACCGGGCAAAGGCCGCGTGTTCTACACCAGCCTCGGTCACCGCGAAGACCTCTGGAGCGCCGACCCTGAGTTGAAGGGCCGCGTGAATCCGGTCGAAACCGCGAAGCAGTACCAGGCCCACATCCTCGGTGGTATCAAGTGGGCCCTCGGCCTGGCTGATGGCAGCGCGGAGCCAAATCCGACGGTGGAGTAGTCCAACGTACCTCGCGAGTCCCTTCGCGAGAGATTCTGAAGTTCAAAGGACGGCAGCACGCGCTGCCGTCCTTTTTTGTTTTGTCGGAGGTGAATAGCTGGCCTTGGAGGTAGTACTGACCGCTACGACTTTCGGAGAAAGTCGGCCACGATCCGGCGCCACATTTTGTGGATGAGTATTGTGCGCGACGCGCTTACGCCGGCCAGAGGCCAGCGCTCCCAGGGCCGCAGCGCCCTCTTTCCACCCTCACGCCGCGACAGCGTTCAGCGGTTCCGCCATAGACACCGCACCACCACCCAGAATCCCATCCAGCTGCTCCTGCGCCTCAGCCACCGATCGCTCAAAGTCCTCACCCTTGTGTTCCTCGAAGTTCACTCGCACGAGCGTGATGTTCGACAAGCCGACGAAATGCAGCAGCGCTTCCAGATGCGGCTCCAGGAAGTTCAGATGCTCATACGGCTCACCGGGAGCATAGCCGCCGGTGCCGTTGGAAGTGACCAGCACGAGTGGTTTCGCAGGAATCAAAGGCTGATAGGGATGCTCCGCGTCGCCGGTGAAGTTGAAGGTGCGGCCCACGCGGATGATCTGGTCGAAGTACGCCTTGAGCTGCGCGGGCATGCCGAAGTTGTACATGGGCACACCCATGACGATCGCTTCCGCATCGAAGAGTTCATGAATCATCGCCTCGCTTTGCGCGAGCTCGAGATGCATCTCCGGCGTGCGCGCCGCAGCAGGCGTGAAGGCGGCGGCGATGAAGGACTCCGTGATCGCCGAAGGCGGGTGCGTGCCCACATCACGATCCACGATCGTGGCATCTGGATGACGCGCGAGCCATCCCTCAGAGAAGTGCTTCGTGAGGCGGCGGGTGACCGAGCGCGTCACGCGCCCGCTGGCATTGATGACTAGCAGTGGTTTCTTCTTCATACAGGCCCACGATGAGCCCGTGTGAGAGAGTTGCTTCGTCGCAAGATTGTGAGCGACTCACGGGAATGTGAGTGGTGGCATTGCGCATTTCATTTGAAGGCGCAGGCGTCTTCCTGGTCCGTGAGTAGCTTCGAGCATGTTTACCTGTACTCAGGAAGTTTTACGCCGAAGGCGTTGCACATTGTCCAGCCCAAGGTCAGCCCGCAAAGCGGGCGCCACCTTGGGTTGGCCCCAGAGGTAGTTGAACCCTGAAAGGGTTCCACAGAGAAGCGACCAACCATGGCTGCATCCTCCCTACTGCGGCGCGTTTGTGGAACGCTTTCAGCGTTCGGCATCTTGCCTCCACATCCCCAAGGTGGCGCTTGCTTCGCAAGCTGACCTTGGGCTGGACAATGTGCAACGCCTTCGGCGTAAAGGAAGAGCTTCAAAACTTAAATCGCTCTACCCCACAGCCGCACCCTATGACGCAGCCGCACCCGCCTCCGCCTGCCTCTCCCTTTCCTGATGCTCCATACCCCACTTCTCCAATGCATCCATCACATTCGAAAGAGCGCGGCCGTGTTTGCTTAAGGAGTACTCCACGCGCTGCGGCACTTCAGCGTACACCTTGCGGTTCACAATGCCGTCCGCCTCAAGTTGGCGGAGCTGCACGGTGAGCGCTTGGGCGGTGACTTCCGGCAGAGCGGACTGAATATCCGAAAAACGTTTCCGGCCTGTCTTCAGCTCAAAAAGAATGGAGGGTTTCCAGCGGCCGCGGATGACATCCAATGCCGCACGCACAGGGCAGTCATCGGCCAACCTGTCATGCTTCTGCTCGTAGTAGGAGAGCGGCTTCATGGGGCAAAGTAATCGTATCCTCCGTCGTGACAAGCTGCTGGGCTGGTCCCATTCCTTCAATCCCTATGTCAGCTTCCTCCAAATGGTAGCTCCCACGGCAAAAAGAAAGAACAGCACTTCCAGAGCAAAGACCAGCAGGGTGGCATTGCCTAAGGTGGAGACGTCCTTTCCCTTGAGCCAGCACCACATGCTGTAGGGACTTACGACCAGGAGGCACACAGCAAACGGACCGAGCACGATGGCCCACCAGCCTGGGGAGTCGGGGGGCTTCAACCGGTTGGCCACGGGGAGGAGGATGCCCAGGTAGATCGAGTACACGAAAAGGAACACCATCAGGTAGATGGTGGCCAGGGGAACGAAGCCGCCTTGCCTGGCATTGCGACGTGAAATGAGCTTCATGGGAAGCAAGGAATTCAATGCGAGCCTATCACGAGAGGCTCCGTCTCGTCCACGCCTTCCAGAGCCCACGAATTTCATCGCCTTCCGTGCACATTTCATTGAATATCCCCACTCCCCCCAACCGTCTCTCCGACATGACGATCCGCCGTACCTTTGCGCGCCTCGCTTGCGTCTCCTCACTCGCCTTGATAGCGGGCAACGCCTTTCCCGCTGACAAAGGAACAGAAGCAGAAGCGGAACCGCCTGCACCGGCACAAGCACAGACCTTCGCCAGCCTCCGCACGGAGAAGGGCCGCACGTTTGTGAATGCTAAAGTCATTGCCGTGGAGCCGGATGGGCTGCGGCTCCAGCATGACACCGGCGTGAGCAAGGTGGCATTCTGGGAACTGCCCGAAGACGTGCGGAAGAACTATCCGCATGACCCCGAGAAAGCGGCGGAGTACACGAAAGCCGCGGAGGCCGCGAACCGGGATGCGATTTTCAATGCAGAACAGGAACGCCTTCGCGTGGATCAGGCCGAGATGAAGCGCAAGGCCGGCGTGGCGCCGGATGTGGAGCTGGACACAACCGGTCCTGTCACCGTAGAGCAGGTCAAGGCCGGCTGGCTGATCGCGAATGCCTCCCGCTCGCTGAACTACGGCGACCGGAACTATGCCGCGCAGGAATCGTCGATCGCCAACTATCGCAGCGCTGTCCTGTCCGGCATGCATGATCGCGAGGCGGAGAAGGTGGCCATGCGCCACAATTTCGAGTGGTATCTCAAGGAAGGTCGCACGGAGCAGGCGGCACTCGCGCAGAAGCGTCTCGCCGCCCTGGAGGACGAAGACCTGCGCCGGGAGCAGATTGCCAGCCTGGAACGTCTCGCGCAGTCCATGGACCGTGCCGCGCAGGGAGCGAGCAGCGCGCTCCTTTCCGAGCTCGCCAGCATCCGCCAGGAATTGGAACGCCTGCGTCTCGACAGGGCGGTCAATCCGTAGGTGAATGGTGACGCGACACGCTCACCGATTCACCGCATTTTCATGGCCGCTGCTCCCGATTCCGCTAGCCACCTTGCCATCGATCCCGCTGCGCCCGGTGCGGAGATGGATCCGTATGATGTGCTCATCCACGCCGTCGCGCCGCGGCCCATTGCGTTTGTCTCCACGCTTTCGAAGGACGGAAAGCCGAACCTTGCGCCCTTCTCCTTCTTTATGGCTGGTGGCGCGAACCCTCCCAGCATCTGCTTTTCTCCGAATACCAAGGACGACGGCACGCCAAAGGACACGCTGCGCAACATCCAGGAGACCGGCGAGTATGTGGTGCACATCGTGAGCCACGCCATGGGTCCCGGCATGTCTGCCACGTCGAAGCCGCTGCCGCATGGTGAGAGCGAGTGGCCGCTGAGTGGGTTCACTCCGCTGCCCTCGCTGAAAGTGAAACCACCGCGCGTGGCCGAGGCGCCCTTCGCACTGGAGTGTCGCTTGCATCAGATCGTGCCGCATGGAAGCGGTGGTGACGCGGCGAACTACATCATCGGCGAAGTCGTCATGTTTCATGTGGCTTCCGAACTGGTGAGCGATGGCCGCATCGACACCACCAAGGTGGACTACCTCGCACGTCTCGGTGGCGCGTGGTACCTGCGTGCCACGCCGGACTCGCTCTTCACCATGAAGCGACCGGTGTAGCCAGGTCAGCCAGGCACCCGCGGCATCGCGTCACTGATGCTGGCTCTGGCTGTGATGGATCTCGCCCTTGGTGTTGTGGTGCACTTCCAGATGCGTTTTGTCGCGGACACTGGGTGGGTGATCCTTGCTGACTTCCACCCTGGTGCTGGGGCGCGTCGGATGCTCCCCGTGTTCATGGTCGAGCATCTGACGCACGTTCAGATGTTCGTCGGGGTCCGGGCTGGTATTGCCCAGCGTGTCCACCTGAGACTTTTTCGCGTTGGAATTCTGCAGGGTCTCTTCAGCCTCGGAACGTGCGCCATTCGCCGTGTGTCCCGTCGAGTCCAGAGATTGGGATTTGGATTGAGAGTGTGATTGAGATTCCGATTGGGACGAGGATGTGTGGGAAACGAGCGAAGACAGCGACGACTTCGTGCCCGAGGTCTCGTTGGAGAAAGTTTTGTCCTGCCCGATTTCTTCGTTCAGTTTCCGGGCGCTCTGGATCAGTGAACCCTTGAGCTGCGCTATCTGATTCGCGAGGTCATTGGCGTGCTGCTCTTTTTGGTCATGCACCTCCTGCTTGCCCTTGTAGAGGGCTTTGAAGCGGTCGGTCATGCTTGGGTCATCCAGGTGCTTCCGCTTCGCGTCGAGCTGCTCCTCCATCTTGTTCAGACGCTCGAACGCCTTGTCGAAGGTCTTGCGCTCGGGCACGGACATCTTTTGGTAACCATCCGCGAGCTCCTTCTCCAGCTTGATATCGGGTTGCCGTTTGGCGGTGGGTGCGTTCGTATGTTCCGGAAGTACGTATTTCCCCGTCAGGATCTTGTTCTTGGCGATCTCCATCTCCACGGTGGCGAGGTAGGAGGTCTTCGGGGTCGAATCGAGGCTGTCGATGGCGGAAGGCGGAATCTTCGCCCGGTCCTTTTCGGACATCTTCATGAACTCATCCATGCTCTTCGGCTCGTGTTGCGCCTTCACGGACATGGAGGTCTTTTGTTGTTTTTTGTAGGACTCGTTCGCGTCATCCATCGCCTTGTGATGGGTGCTGTCATTGAAGCTCTTCACCACCAGGATGGCCCCTGACTGGCTTTGCAGCTCTGTCTGGAGCGCCTTCAGACGGTTGACTGCACCATCAATGGCGTCCTTGCTGAGCGGTTTGGGACCATTCTTCGGCGGAGGAGTCGAGAGCATGGCGCGCAGTTTTTCTGGGTCCGCCTCCAGAATTCGTCTGGCCGTGTCTTCGTGCATGATCTTGGGCATGCCGACCATTTTGTCGAGTGCCTGCCCTCCGACTTGCTTCTCGGGCAGGCAGAGGTCGTTGTCGATGCCGGTGACTTTGCCAGTCGCGGGATCGATGAAGATGTTTCCTGCGTGCCGGTCGGTCTCACCGTTGATGAAATCGATCACCTGCAAGTCGGAAAGCCCCTTCTGAATGCGGGGATCCCGGCAATCCACCTGAAGCACGCCCTTCTTGCCAACCACGTTGCACCCATCTGCCTGGATACTGACGCCGATGACCTTGCCGTCCTTGTCCACCCCGTATTTCTCCTCGGCGATGACATTGAGCCCCAGAAGTTTGTCCGCCTGGTTGGACGCCACCTGACGTGTGATCAGCCCTGCATCTCCCTGTGCATCCCCTGAGTTTTTGAACAGACGGCTGGCGGTACGCAATTCCTTGTCCGGGGGCACCATCTGTTTGGCAAACCCCATCGTCTCACCATGCGAGCCCAGAGACGTGTTGTCCATGGCATCGACACGGTAGGTGACACTGGCTTGATTCGAGCCCTGCTCCTCGTTGGTCCGCATGGAGAAGTGGAGCGCTTGGAGAGGGCGACGCTCGTTTTCGAGGACTGCCTTGGGGTGCTTGGTCTTAGGCATGGTGGTTTTTGGGTGAAGCCGTACAGGTAGGATCGGAAGCCCGGCGCAAAAGTTATGCTGATTCGCTTCTCACGGAGTATCGTATCAAGCCCGTATGATCAATCCACCCCAACGCAGCCCGCGTGAGAAAGTCGGCGGACTCTTTTATTTTGGCCGCATGCTCGACAAGATTCGCGTGCATCAGCGCGGCGAGCTGCCGGAGGAGTACCATCCGAACTTCGGACTCGCCATCGGGATGGATGGGAGGATGTGTTCCTACCTCGGCGTCGCTTTCGCAGAAGTGTGCACCCGTGTGCAGCAGGGCGGCACAGATGAGGAAATTCTCGCGTGGTGCTGCGAGCACAGCGGCTTCCAGCTCACGGAGGAGCGCGTGTACATCTGGAATGAGTTCGCACGGAAGGTCGGCTGGAATGATCTCCCCGGCCGCTTCCTGCGGAGGGTAAAGGCGGAGGACGGACTCGCGGATCGCGATGATCTCGTCACCGCCTTTGAGATCATCGATTTCCGTGAAGGACGCGCGAAGTGAGCGTTGTTCGAGTGCTGGATTTCAACACGGAGACACAGAGTCACGGAGGCACAGAGGATTTTTTTGGGAGTGACTGCGGAACAACCGGGGTACTGAACAAATTTCACCTCAGTTCCGTGTCTCTGCGTCTCTGTGACTCCGTGTTGAAATCCTGCTGTGTAAGCCCGCTTTTGTTCGCGCCGTGCAATCGCGGATCACCACAGTGATTTTTTACCTGTGCAGATGCGGATTCTCCCGTATCATCCGCAGACACATTCACCCCATCTCTTCTCTTATGAGAACCGCGAATCCCACCCTTTCTGATTCCACCTTCCAGAAAGTGGAATCCGGCGTCACCAATCCCATGACCCTTCAGGGCACGGTGAACAAGACCGTGCTGCTGCTCATGATCCTGCTCGTGCCGGCGGCCTACACCTGGAGCGCCTCCCTGGCGAATCCTGCCTCATCCGGCATGTACATGGGGGTGGGTGCGATTGCTGGCCTCATCCTCTGCCTCATCACGGTTTTCAAGATGACCTGGTCGCCGATCACGGCGCCGTTGTACGCCGCCGCGCAAGGGGTGTTCCTCGGAGCGCTCTCGGCCCAATTCAACACGATGTACAACGGCATTGTGCTCCAGGCGGTGCTGCTCACCTGCGGCGTGTTGCTCGCACTGCTCGCGGCGTATTCCATGCGCCTCATCCGGGCGACGGAGAACTTCAAGCTGGGCGTCGTGGCGGCCACGGGCGGCATCTTCCTCGTGTACCTGGCCACCTGGATCTTGAGCTTCTTCCATATCCAGATTCCCTACATCCACGGCAGTGGGCTGGTTGGGATCGGCTTCAGTGCTTTTGTCGTGGTGATCGCCGCACTGAATCTCGTGATGGACTTCGACTTTATTGAAAACGGCTGTGAACAGGGCGCGCCGAAGTTCATGGAGTGGTATGCCGCGTTCGGCCTGCTGGTGACGCTGGTGTGGCTCTATGTATCAATCCTGCGCCTGCTCGCGAAGCTGGCAGATCGGAGGTAAGCGAATTCCTGCGGGTAAAAGTTGCTTTTGACGCCAGGACACAAAACTCCGGTTGCGGAAATTCTCGACAGGGTCTTTGACCAACTGTTCGGACTGCCCTGCTGGAACGTGAAGCAGGGGCACGGTTCGTTCCTCACATTTGAATTTGGGAATCCCAGTTTGGAGATTGGGAGAGTGGTTCCTCCCAGCCCCAAGATTCCCAAATCTCGCCTTCGCCGAATCGTCCATCTAAAAGGGGAGTGGCATCTTTGGATCTATTGCTGCGGTTGGCAAATCGTCCAAGATCGGCGGGAGCTCTGTTTTTGGGAGTCCAATAGAGACGAAATCCGGGCAGCGTGCGACATCCTCCACGGACAAGCCTTATCGGATCTGAAGTTCCGGCCAGAAGCTGGGCGTAGCTCCTTCACGTTTGATCTGGGCGGGCAGTTGCTGACCGGCCCCTATGAGGAGGAATTGCAGGAACAATGGATGTTGTATTGCCCTGATGGAAACGTGCTGACGTACAGGTCCGACGGCGCATTTTCTTATATTTCGGGCACGGAAAGGGCGGAGGATGAAGTATTCCGATTTCTGGACGCATAGTGAACGGGAAAGCCGCGGAGGCTGGAGCGTGAAATCTACCTTCACCAAAAACTGAAAACTCACCATGAGAGCCACTGAAGCTGTCCCCGTCTTCCAGGTCTCCAACGTGGATGCCGCGTTGAAGCACTACACAGAAGTCCTTGGGTTCACCGAGGACTTTCGTTTTGGCGACTATGCCGGAGTGAAGATCGGCAATGCATGCCTGCATCTCTCCGGCCACAGCATCCATGACCGCCCCGTGGGAGGTGGCACGGCTTATTTCTTCTGTGATGAGGTGGATGCCTACTACGCCGAGATCACTGGCAAGGGCGCCATTTTCAAAGCCGAGCCCAAGAACTACGACTACGGCATGCGCGATTTCCTGGTCGTGGATCTGGACGGGAATCACCTGGGATTTGGGTGTCCTGCGACCGAGGCATAAGAAACCTGTCACCCCCAGGTCCTGAATCCGATGAGAACCACGATGATTGTTCTGCTCCTGAATGCCGCGGCACTTTCGACTGGATACGCAGCTGACGATGATCCCTTGAAGAAGGCGGAGAAAATCACCTACTACGATCGGAATGGTGATGGGAAGGTTGATTGTGAATCACACACGCACCGAGGCTGGGCAGATGCTGACTGGTTGTTGATGGATGACAATTACGACGGGCGTTACGAAAAGAAGATGTCGTTCGGAGTTAAGGTGTTTGAAACCGAGGTGGACATCCCCGTGCCAACCGGAGTACCCATCAGCAAGCAGAAGCGTTGAGTGGGACTCAAATTTGGCTCAGGGCAATAGTTTTCTGGAGTCCAGCCGTGCTTGGCGGAAGGGATCATTTTCCTCATTTCCCCGCTGGAATCCTCCCGGACCTTCCGTTTATCTCGCCCGCATGAAACTGCAACGCACCCGCATTCTCTCGTTCTCCGCAGCGCTCGCGCTGGCACTCGTTTCCGTGGCCTCTGCTGATGAAGGCAAGGCCATCTTCAATGGCAAGGACCTCACCGGCTGGGAGGGGAATCCCGACCTCTGGAGCGTGCAGGACGGCGCCATCACCGGCACCACGAAGGGCGCCACGCCCGAGGACAAGAAGAGCACCCTGAAGCACAACACCTTCCTCGTGTGGAAGGACGGCACCGTGGGTGACTTCGAGCTGACCTTCAAGTACCGCATCGTCGCGGGGAACAGCGGTGTGCAGTACCGCAGCAAGGAACTCCCGAAGGGCGAGCATGGCCCCATCGTCAGCGGTTACCAGGCCGACTTCGAGGCCGGCAAGACCTACAGCGGCATCCTGTATGAAGAAAAAGGCCGCGGCATCCTGGCCAAGCGTGGTGAGAAGACCACCATCAAGCCCGGCCCGGACGGCAAGAAGCCCGTGGTGGAAGTGACCGGCTCCGTGGGCAACAGCGATGAAATCCAGGCCTCCATCAAGGCGGAGGACTGGAACGAGTACAAGATCGTCGCCAAGGGCAACCACCTCCAGCATTTCATCAACGGCAAGCAGACCATCGACGTGACGGACGAAGACAGCGCCAATGCCGCCAAGACCGGCATCCTCGCCTTGCAGATCCACGCTGGGCCGCCCATGGTGGTGCAGTTCAAGGATCTGATCCTCAAGGAGTCGAAGTAACTAGTTTACCTCCCACTGCGTAACGCATCTCCAGCCACAGTCGCCCGCGCGCGACTGTGGCTTTTTTCTTTCCTTTTGCCGCAGGTTCCGCAAGGCTTCTTCCCCGCGTCTCGCTGTAGCTCCACCTCCCCCGAAAGGGTTTCGCAGCGAGGCCCGTTTCTCTCCACCCTCATCGCCCGGCCCCGGGCCTTTGTTTTGGTTTTGAAATAAGCAGCATGAAACGATTCATCATCCCCGCCCTCACCCTGGCGCTAGGCGCGGCTGGCTTCCTCCAGTCGCAGCTTCAGGCCGCCGATGCGAAAAAGTCCATCGTCATGATTGCCGGCAAGCCGTCCCACGGTCCCGGCCAGCATGAGCACAATGCCGGCGTGCAGCTCCTGGCCAAGTGCCTGAAGGAGAGCGGCCTGCCCGTGGAGCCCACCGTGCTCCTGAATGGCCAGTGGCCCACCCCCGAGGTTCTCGCGAAGGCGGACGCCATCCTCATCTACTCGGACGGAGGTGGCGGACACCCAGCGCTGCAGGAGAACCGCCTGGAACAGCTCGACAAGGAGATGAAGCGCGGCGCGGGTTTCGTGTGCCTGCACTACGCCGTGGAGCCCACCCTCCAGAAGGGGAACAACGAATTCATCGACTGGCTCGGCGGCGCCTTTGAAGTGAACTGGAGCGTGAACCCGCACTGGGACGCGAACTTCAAGGAACTGCCGAAGCACCCCATCAGCAGCGGCGTGAAGCCCTTCTCCACGAATGACGAGTGGTACTTCCACATGCGCTTCCGCCGGAACATGGAAGGCGTGACGCCCATCCTGAGCGATGTGCCCCCGGACAGCACCATGAGCCGGAAAGACGGCGACCACAGCGGCAATCCGGATGTGCGTGCGGAAGTTGCCGCGAAGAAGCCCCAGCATGTCGCGTGGGCCGTGGAACGTGAGGGTGGCGGACGTGGCTTCGGTTTCACCGGTGGCCACTTCCACAAGGGGTGGGGAAATGACGACCAGCGCAAGCTGGTGCTCAATGCCATCGCCTGGGCGGCCAAGGCTGACGTACCTGCCGAAGGTGTGGCCTCCAAGGTGACCGAGGATGACCTCAAGGCCAATCTGGATCCGAAGCCCGGACAGGGCCTTCCCGAGAAGCCCAAGGCTCCTGCCGCTACTCCCGCTCCCGCCGCGCCTGCCAAGCAGGCTGCGGCCCCGGAGGGCGGTGCGAAGCCGCTCTTCAAAAAGGAAATCAGCAAGGCGACCGGTGTGAGCGAGATCAAGGTGGATCTCGCCGGTGCGAAGGAACTCTACCTCGTGGTGCACGAGGGTGAGGACGGCATCGCCTGCGACTGGGTGGACTGGATCGAGCCCACCCTGGTGATGGAAGACGGCACCCGCACGAAGCTCTCGGATGTGAAGATGAAGCAGGCCACCAGCGGCTGGGGCGGCGTGGTGATCAATCGCAACACCGGTGGCGGCGACATGGCCGTGGAAGGTTACACGCCGAAGAGCAAGTCCGGCCGCCTGTTGGGCATCGGCACGCACTCGAATTCAGTCATCGCTTTCGACCTTCCTGCCGGGGTGAAGTCGCTGGAGACCTCCATCGGGCTCGATGCCGGTGGCACAAAGCAGACCCAGAATAACAAGGCCGTGGCCATGGTGTTTACCTCCGCTCCTGCCCCCGCGCTCGTGCAGGCGGGCTCCAGTGGTGGAGGCAAGCCTCATGGATTCGCCGAGGCCAAGGAACAGATGGATGGATTCACCACGCCGAAGGGACTGAAGGCCACGCTCTTCGCCGCGGAACCGATGGTGCAGAATCCGACCAATCTGGACATCGATCCCAAGGGCCGCGTGTGGATTGCCGAGAGTGTGAACTACCGCTCCTCCATGAAGGCCTGGGGCATCCTGCGCCCGGAAGGTGATCGCGTGGTCATCGTGGAAGACACCAATGGCGACGGCGAAGCGGACAAGGAAACCACCTTCTACCAGAGCAAGGATGTGACGAATGCGCTCGGCGTCTGCGTACTGCCGAATCCTTCCGGCAAGGGCACGCATGTGCTGCTCAGCGCCTCCCCGAACCTCTGGCTGCTGACGGATGCGGATGGCGATGACAAGGCGGAGAAGGCCGATATCATCCTGAAGGTGGGTGGCAACTTCGACCACGATCACAACCTCCACGCTGTTGTCTTCGGGCCGGATGGGAAATTCTATTTCAACTTCGGCAATGAAGGCCGCAAGCTCCTGTATCCGGACGGCAGCGCGGTGGTGGACCTCATGGGCCGTGAAGTCGCCGACGCCGGCAAGCCCTACCGCCAGGGCATGATCTTCCGCTGCGATATCGATCTCAATGCAGCCAAGGTGAGCCACGTGGAGACACTCGCGCACAACTTCCGCAACAACTACGAAGTGTGCGTGGACTCCTTCGGCGCGGCGTGGCAGTCGGACAATGATGACGACGGCAACAAGGGCGTGCGCATCAATGCCATCCTCGACTACGGCAACTACGGCTACACCGATGAGCTGACTGGTGCCGGTTGGCGCACCGAGCGTACCAACATGGAGACCGAGATCCCGCTGCGTCACTGGTACCAGAATGACCCCGGCTCGATTCCGAACCTCCTGCAGACCGGCAGTGGATCACCGACCGGCATCCTCATCAATGAAGGCTCCGCGCTCGGGAAGCAGTTTGCAGGTGAGTTGATTCATTGCGATGCCGGTCCTCGTACCGTGCGCGCCTATCCTGTGAAGAAGACGGGTGCCGGATACACCGCGGAGATGGTGGACATCCTCACCACGAATGACACGTGGTACCGCCCCTCGGATGTGAATATCGCTCCAGATGGCTCACTCTTCGTGGCAGACTGGTATGACCCGGGTGTGGGCGGTCACAACATGGGTGACAACATTGCTGGCGAGATCCGCGGTCGCATCTATCGCGTGGCTCCGGAAGGCCTGGCATGGAAGGCAGCGACGCCCGACTTCAACAGTGTCGCAGGTTGCATCGAAGCCCTGAAATCCCCGAACGGTAGCACACGCTACGTCGCCTGGAACAAGCTCTATGAGATGCTCCAAGGTCCCGCCTTCACCAAGACGGTGACGAAGGACAAGGACGGCAACGAAAGCGTCAGCATGAAGATCGACTCCGCAAAGGGAGCCGTGAGCGATGCGGAGAAGGCGCTGCAACTGCTGTACACGAACGGCACCTCTCGCCAGCGAGCTCGTGCGTTGCACCTGCTTATCCGCATTCCTGGCAAGGCACGTCAGTATCTCGATCCGGCGCTGAAAGATGGCGATGCGGACATCCGCGCCACTGCGGTGCGTGAACTGCGCCTCGCCTCCATTCTGGTGAATGCCGATGCGCCGAAGAGCAATGTGACTGGAACATTCCCGCACATCTTCAAGAGCGGAGAGAACGCGGCGGATGTACTCGGTGCACTCGTCGCAGGCGAATCGAACAAGCAGGTGCTGCGCGAGTACGCCATCACCCTGCGCGTGGTGGAACCGCCGCAACCTTCCACGAGCACGCACATCGAGAAGGAGAATCCCGCCAACGGCAAGCCCGGCAAGGTGGAGATCGTGGATGCCGCTCCGGTGGACAAGGCGCTTGCCGTGTGGGTCGCACTCGCGAAGAAGCACGATGGCAATGATCGCTGGTACGTGGAAGCGCTCGGGATCGGTGCCATTGGTCGCGAAGACGCCTGCCTCAAGGCTTGGCTGGATTCCGTGGGCAAGGACGGCTGGAACGGTCCTGCCGGTCGCGACATCATCTGGCGCACACGCAGCAGCGTGAGCTCCCAATTTCTCGCCGCCCTGCTGACGAATGCGAAGTCGGAGGAAGCCACCCTGCCGCGCTACCTGCGTGCGTTTGATTTCATTCCGGCCAGTGAAGAGAAGAATGTCGCGCTGTTGAAGGTCGCGACGGGCAATGAGAAGCGCATTGCCCTTGCCGGTGAAGCGCTCAAGCGCCTCCGCAACACGCCTTACAAGGACAAGCCGGAAGTGCAGGCCGCGCTGGACAGCGTTCTCACCTCCGCGAAGGGCACACCCACCTACATTGAAATGGTGGAGGACTTCGGCATCACCGGGAAGAATGCGGAACTGCTCGAAGCCGCGCTGAAGGACATCAAGGACCCACGCGCGCAAGACGCGGTGAAGCTCCTGCTCAAGCAGCCCGAAGGACGCAAGCTCCTGGGCGATACGCTGGCTGGCAAGGACGCGGAGAGTCTCATTGCTCTGCTCGGCGCAAGCGGTGACAAGGGCGCCGTGAAATTGCTCAGCGACATCCTCACCGACACGAAGCGTGAGGCCCCCGTGCGCAGCGGTGCCGTGAAGGCCCTCTCCTTGAGCGTGCCTGGCGCCACGGCGCTGGTGGAGATGTCCGAAGGCGGCAAGTTCCCCGAGGACATGAAGGCGAATGCCGGCACGGCCCTCAGCATGGTGCAGTATCCCGGCATCAGCGAGCGCGTGTCCAAGGCCTTCCCCACACCGCAGGTGGCCGGTGGCCAGGCGCTGCCATCCATCGCGGAACTCGTGAAGCTCAAGGGCAATGCCGCCAAAGGCAAGGAAGTCTTCGCCAGGGCGCAGAGCTCTTGCACCCTGTGCCACCGCGCCGGTGATGTCGGTGTGGACTTTGGCCCCGGACTCGGTGAGATCGGTTCCAAGCTCGGCAAGGAAGTGCTGTTCGAGGCCATCCTCAATCCGAATGCCGGCGTGAGCATGGGCTTTGAAACGTGGAGCATCACCTTGAAGAACGGTCAGAGTGCCATGGGCATCATTCGCAGCGAGACGAATGATCAACTCGTGCTCGCTTTGCCTGGCGGCGTGGCGAACACGTTTGAAAAGCGTCTCATCGACAAGCGCGACAAGCTCCCCATGTCCATGATGCCCACCGGCCTGCAGGCGCTGTTCTCCCAGGATGATTTGGTGAACTTGGTGGAATACCTCTCCAGTTTGAAGGCGAAGACGGTGAAGAAGTAGGTGTAGCAGATTGCCAGGCGAAACGCTCCACCTTTGTATTCTTTACAGTGGCTCACGCAATCCGTTGCGTGGGCCATTTTTGTGGGAAAGACAAAGTGGATTGTGCGAGAGCTTCTGAGATCAGGTATTAAAATTGCAGCCTGAAGGGCTGCAGGCGAAGCGCATGAACGTCAGGTTAAGGATACGGAACGGTGCCGAAGGCCTCGGACTGCGTGCAGCCCTGCTGCCGCTTTCCTAAAGTGCAGCCTGCTGCACGCTCCACTGCGACGAAGTCGCCAAACACTTTCTGGACACATCACTCTACGAGCGAGTGTCACCATCGCCACAGCAGGCTGTGGACTCTTCAAAGCGGCAGCAGGGCTGCACGCAGTCCAAGGACGCTGCGCGTCACAGTATCCAGATCAATCGTGTGTATTCCGTTCTCTTCGGATATCACACGCGATATCACCCCTTCATTACCCCCGTCAAATCCACCTCCCGCCACACTTCACCCGATGATCCGGCGTGCATGCGCAGGCTCACTTGTTCTCCCTGCACCTGCACCATGGCGAAGCCGGGCAGATCCGCATAGGCAAACTGGCTCACCCACGGACGCTCGGCATCATACACTGCGCGGCGCTGGGGTTCCGTTTCCGGTGAATGCTTGGGCTCTACTTTGATCTGGTCAGCGGTGTATTCCTGCGCGCCGAGTTCATCCTTGGCCTTCACCGCACCCGGTGAGATGACACTGCTTACGGCCACTTGTACAAATCGGCCGCCGCCTTCTGTGCGGCGTTGCAGGGTGCTGTACTTGTGAATGTGCCCGCCGAGCACCATCGCTTCACGGCGACCCAGCAGGGTGAGCAACTTTTCGCGACTGCTCTTGTCTTTCGCATAGAGATTCCAGGTGGCCCTCGCGCCATAGGGCACCACGGGAGGATGGATGATCACAAACACATGCCGGCGGGTGCACGTGGTGAGTGTCGCCTCCAGCCAGTCGAGGCTCTTCTTGGAATAGGCGTCAAAGAACAGGAAGTGTGCGTTGCCCTTTGTGATGGTGTAGCAGGCGTGTTCGGGGTCGAGCTTTCCTCCGAATGGCGCGGCAGTGTCATTCAAGAAGGGATGAAACACCTCGCGAAAGGCTTCTTCGGATCCGGGGCCGGTCACATCATGGTTTCCCTTCGTGAAGAGGAAGGGCGCACCGAGAGCTGCTTCTTTCACAAACGCCAGCGACTCCTGATTCTGCTTTTGCGCGAGTGCGTCGCTGCCGCACAGACCTTCCACCAGATCTCCGACTTGAATCACCAGAGGTGCCTTGTCCGTCGCGACCTGTTGCTTCACGGCGGAGAAGAGCTTGGGCATGACCTCCTTCGTCAGCTCGCTGTAGCGCAGGATCTGCGGATGATCCGGTTTTCCGCTGGCAGCGAGCCACTGGAAGTCATGATGCTCCAACCGATCAAAGTGGAGATCCCCCAAGAGCGCAAAGGTGAAGTCTACCTGCTCATCTTCCGCTCCCTTCGCAACAGACATCCCCATGGCGCCCGCAGCCACGCCGACAGCGCTGCGAAGGAGGTGTCGGCGTGTCCAGCGATGCTCTGAGGTGAGATGATCTGCGTGCATGCGTTAGGAACGCGTTTGTACCTCGAACATTGCAAGATGACGCTGATGTCACTCTCAGACGGGGACGGCTGGTCTAGCGGGGCACCAGGCGAGTGCCTGACATCCAGTCGTGCAGCCCGCGCCCAGGGCGGAGAGTGGCCCATACGGCTGCGGCAATCCATAGCCCGAGGAGTGCGACGTACAGCCAGATCAGGACCGCAGGAGCGTCACCCTCGTGCTGGTGGGTGGCGCCGCACACCACGAGGAGCAGCACCAGGGGAACCCAGGCGATCGCTGAACGCCACAGAAGACGCAAGCGGCTGGCAGGCTCGCCGCGACGGTTTACCAGGGCGATGCCAAACATGCGGAGGCCTGCACTGGTGCCAAACAACGCCACGCACACGAGGTTCACTGCTGCGGCAAACACCACCGTCACCCCAGCGATGTAGAACAGAAGCCAGGGCTCGTGCGGCGCCATGCCAATCTTTCTCATCCCCTTACCAACGCCTGCCTCCGCCTTCTGATACTCGGCTTCGGTCACGTTGGGAAATTCTTGTACGGCAGACCGTGCCAGCTCCCGCTGCTCATCGGTGAACACCTCCGCAGTGATTTCATCAAAGTCAGGAGCTTCGATGAACTGCCGGTGCCATGCGACGAGCCGCGCGGCATCTTCCATCTTCGCTTTCGGCCGGCGCTTGGGCTCATGGTGCATGCCCTCATACGCGGTTAGCATGATGGGGAGCATCTTGTGCTCGGGATGGGCCGCCTGGAATTCGTGAATGGGGCGGCTGTTGTCCCACAAGGCAAGACCCAAGATACCCACACTCACCACCAGAAAGGCGGGCAGCAGCGCCATGGAAGCGAGTCGCCTGCGCAAGGTCACTGCGGATGGGCGGCTCATGAGGGATTGGAGATTTCCCAGCACAAAGCTCAGCCGATCCATGGCCCCGGAGGAAAGCTTGGCCAGGAAGTCCCTCGCGTACAGCGGTGTCGTGGCTGGATCCAACAGGCGCTGCGAAAGGGCGGACAAGAATCTCTCCGCATCCTCGGCGGTGGAAATCGTGTGGGGCACGTCATCTTCCTGTGCCATGACGCCATGCGCGTGGTCCTGCCAGGCGTCATCCAGAAGCACGGCGCGGCCATCAGCCGTCAGCCAGACATGAGCTAGCGAAATGGTGCGTGGCAGTGTGCCATCCCGCATGGCGGCATCCATCTCCTGGGCGAGATCATGCAGCCAGTGCCGCACCGTGCCCCATGACTGCGACTGCGGTGCCAGGTAGACAAGCGCGCGTCCCTGCGGTGCTTCATAGGCATCCCATCCTACCTCACCGGCTCGCACCCCTCCCAACCAGCGGAGGCGGGCAGCGCGGCTGGCATGCCGGCGGGCTTCATTGACTGGCGGTGCCGTGTCATCGCAGAGCCGGATCCAGACACGGCGGCGCAGCACATCATCATAACCCTCCACGAAGGCACTCGTGCTGGAGCGCACTCCGCTGACGAGATAGGGCCCGAGGCGCTCACCGCCTTGTGCGCTACCACCTTCCTCCATGACCGTGAGACGGGGCCGTACGGATGTTTTTGGCCGCACCACCACGCGCGTGCCGCTGATGAGATCGTGCACCGCGGCGTAGCCATTGGAGCGTCGCATGGTCACCAGGAGGAGCAGCCAGAGCGGCGTGAGCACCCAGTACCATATGGGGTTCCATGGTTCATCCACCGAGGCCCGGTATTCCTCCGCAGTCATGGTGAAGCTGATGATCAGGTAGCCGAGATTCAATGCCAGGACCCAGAAGAGCGCCCGCACGAAGGCGCGGGGCATGCCGGGCACCGCGCCATCCAGCCGCACGACGCGCAGTCCGCACAAGGCCTTGCCCAGCGAAGTGCCCCAGATGCCCTCCGTGATGGTGTAGTACAAGAGGTACACCGCCATGAACCCGAGAAGCAGGGCGAAGGACGCGACACTGCGCTCAGAGAGGAAGTAGTCAAAAGCCTCCCACCCCATCCAGATTCCCATGAGCATCTCGGGAACCATGATGAGCGCTTCATTCACGAAGCCACCGACGAAGCGCAGTCCCAATGGCGCCGGCTGCAACACCTGCGAGCTGAAAGGCAGCAACGCCTCGCGCAGAGCAGCATGCGTGGCGTAGCGGTCCTCGCGCTTCTTCGCCAGGCAGCGCATGATCACCTGCGAAAGGTCTGCCGGCAGATCCGCGCGGAGTTCCAGCGGTGGCTTCGCAGTGGTGTCCAGCACGCGTGTCACCACGTGGATGACATTGTCCCCTTCAAATGGCACACGCCCCGTGAGCATGGCATAGAGCGTGGCGCCCACGGAGTAGATGTCTGCGCGCGCATCCAGCTCATCTCCACGCAACTGCTCTGGTGGCGCGAAGGACGGCGTGCCCAGCATCATGCCGCTGGTGGTGAGTTTCGTATCCGTGTGCGCGAGCGTGGAGACGGAAAGGCCGAAGTCACCCACCTTCACCGTGCCCTCGGGCGTGAGGAAGCAGTTCGCGGGCTTCACATCACGGTGTAGTACACCGGCCGTGTGCGCCGCCTCGAGTCCATCGATGACCTGCAGCACGGCATCCACCGCCTCGCGCACGGGCAGGGGACCGCGCCGTTTCAGCTCATCCTTCAGCGTGCCACCGCCGGCCAGTTCCATCACGATGACCGGCGCGCCTTCAACCTCCTCGGTGCCGAAGATGTAGACCGTGTTCGGATGGCTCACCGAAGCGGCGAGTCTTCCTTCGCGGAGGAAGCGCTGGCGCATCTCTGCGGAGTCCGGGGTATGGCCCAGGACCTTCAGCGCGACACGCCTGCCGGTGGCGCGTTGTTCCGCCTCATACACCGCGCCCATGCCACCGCGCCCCAGCAGGCGCAGCACGTGATAGCCGCCGAAATCACAAGGCAGATGCTGTAGCAGGGATTCCGCAGTTTGCCGGGGGACGGGGGAGGGCTGGGTGACATCCATCGCGCGGGCCGCCTGGCTCATGAGGCAGGCGGGGCAGAGGGCATCAGGAGCAGCAGCATCCGCGGGAAGCGGTGCGCCGCATTCAGGACAGGTCTTCGAGGGCGTCATGGTGAATGGCCGATGGATTCACGCACTTCCTGAAGGAACCGGTCACGCGGGTTACAGAAAAAGAATCACGAAGGTGGATTCGCCAGCACTCATGCGTGCCGCAGCACCGCCACCAGATGCCGCATCTCCGCATCGACCTCTGCTGGTGACATGACGGTCTGCGAGATCTCCTCACGCAGAATATCACGATACCGCTGGCGGAGTCGATGCACCGCCACTTTTACCGCTCCCTCGGTCATGCCGAGGGAAGTCGCGAGATCTGCGGGCGCGGGGTTCGCGTTGCCGAGTGTGGCTTTGAGCACGACGAAGCGCTCGCGCTCGCCCTTCGCCTCAAACTCGGCCTGGAGTTTCACCATGGATTTTTCCAGCAGTTGCAGGGCCCACCGCCGGTCATAGAGCACTTCCGCGTCCAGGGAGAGGGCATCCGAGGGCTCCAGGGCAAAGCGTGACTCTGCGTCCAGCGCATCCCATTCCAGCATCACGTGTCCGCCACCGCGCTTCTTCGCCGTGGAGCGGTGCCAGTCATTGGCCAGGAAATGCTTGAGCGCACCCAGCAGGTACGAGCGGAATTTGCCGCGTGAAGGATCCACGCCGCTAATTTGCCGCTCCAGGAGATCCGCAAAGAAGGCCTGTGTGAGATCCTGTGCATCATGCGGCGCATGGCCCCGACGCCGCACGAAGGCGTAGAGCGGATACCAGTAGTCACGGCAGAGCGCAGCGAGAGCCGAGTGCATGCGGGTGGCGTCGGACTCGCGTTGCGCATCCAGCACCATGCTCCAGCGCGTGGTGTGAAATTCTCTCGCGCCCGGAGCAATGGACTCATCCATGCCGAGCACTCAGCCGCAGCACATGCCCGGCGTCAATGCCACACTGATGTGATGCCGCGTCGCAAAATGCGCATGCATAGTTGGAGGGTAGGAAAACCCGCCGACCGATGTCCGGTCAGGAGACGCGACTTCCTGGAGCACTAATTCCCCGGTGGTGGCGTGGGTTTCTCTTCCGGCGGGGCCGTCTGGGATGGCTTTGGCTTTTCGAGGCCCAGCTCATGTTCCGCACGCTTGCGAATGGCTTCCTGCGGGGGATTCAGATCCAGCGCACGCTGCCAGTATTCCTTCGCCTTGTCTGCGTTGCCCAGCTTCTGGTGCGTTTGTGCGATGTGGTCGAGGATCTCGCCGTCTTCAGGCGTCCACTTCTCCATGAGCTTCTCCGCCCGTTCCAGTTCGGTGAGCGCCTGCTGGTACTTGCCTTGTCTGAAGTAGAGCCAGCCCAGCGAATCGATGAAGGCAGGCTCGTCAGGGCGCAGTTCGTTGGCTTTGCGGATGAGCGTCTCCGCCTTGTCCAGGTGCTTGTCCTGCTCCACCCACATGTAGCCCCAGTAGTTCATGGTGGAAGCGGCACTGGGAGGATTGTCCGGTGGCGTGAGATCCACGCTCTTTTCAAAGGCCTTCGCTGCCGCATCGTACTGACCGCTACGCTCCAGCGCGGCTCCCCAGGAGAAGTGGTAGCCCGCATCATTCAGCAGATCCGGAAAGCGGGTCTCCGCGAGCTTCGTCGTCTCCTCAAACATCTTTGCGGCATCCGCGTGCTTCTTCACGGAGTTCAGCGCCCGTGCGCGCAGGTAGGTCACCTGGGGTTCACCGGGATAGAGCTGCTGCGCTCGTGCACTGAAGCGCTCAAAACGTTCATCGTCGCCGGTGGTCTCCAGGTAGCGACCGGTGTTCAAATAATCCTGTACGTCGCCCCCTCCGACCTGCAAGGCAGCCTCAAGTTGCTCCGCCGCTTTCCTGGCAAACTCCACACGCTCCTCGCCGTAGGCGGTGCGGTGGCGCTGCTCATACTTGCTGGCCAGCAGCCGGCGATGCTCCACATCCATGGGATAGGCCGCGACGAGATCTTCCAGAGCCTTCAGCGTGTCATCCGGGCGCTCCAGCGCATCATAGAGCCGGACGAGACGCTTGCGCGCGTCCAGGCTGCCGTTGCGCTGCACGACCCATTCACAGATGACCGCCGCGCGATCGAGCTGATTGCTGAAGAGGTAATAATCCGCAATCCACAACTCTGCTGCTTCATCCTTGGCTTCACGCGCGCGCAGCATCGCCTTGTCGAAGAAGACATTCACCCGTGTGAGATGCTCCGCGCGCTGCTCGGTGTCTGCGAGAGGCCACACTTCCTGTGCAGCACGGCCGAGGCGCAGCCAGTACTCCGCATCGGTCACGGTCTGCTTGGCGCCGCGCTCGAGGGCTTCCGCGGCTTTGGCGCGTTCCTTTTGGGAAAGGTGGAACTGCACGGCGTTCTCATACGCCTCGGCGTTTTGGGGAAAGCGGTTCAGGGCTTCCGCGGCTGCGGTTGCCGCACGCGGCAGGAGGCCGGCTTCCGCGCTGGCGTGGGTCAGGGCGAAGTTCGTGAAGTTCACGTACGGCTGCGCGGAGGTGGGCGAGGCCTTCATGGCGTCCTCCAGCAGCTTCACCGCGGCGTCCATGCCCCTGTAGTTCAGGGCCATTTCCGCGATGTGTGCCACCAAGTCCGGCTCTGCGCCGCCCTTTTCCAGAAAGGCGAGATAGTGGCCCAGCGCCTCGCGCATCCGGCCCTCGTCCTCCAGCATGCGCGCGCTCAGGTAGTGGGCGTGTGCCTGGGCGAGCCGTTCCCGGGGCTGTTGCAGGATGAGGTCCGCGCCCGCCATGTCACTGGATGACTGCACATCCGCCCGTGCAGGAGCGCCTGATACTGAGGCAGTTTGGAGCAGCAGGCCAAGGGTGAAGCCAGTGCCAATCCAGCGGGGGAGGCGGGAACCGGGAAGAGAACGGGCGTGCATCTTCATCGAGGGCATGAGGACTCTGACAGCAATGTCACACGGAATGTGCCACGAAATGTTTTCCATAGCGAGCCTGTTTCGCCCGCGTCTTGAATGAATATTAGGGCGAAGGATCGGCAAAACTCGCGCAAGTTGCCGCCCCTGATTCCATGGAGGCCGCAAGCAGATTGCCCACTACCACCGTAGGTCGTACGGCTGCCATGGGCTTTGTCGACGCCCCTGAGGCCGCGCATGGCGGCATCGTGGGGCTCGGTGCGGAGTTGTGGATGACCCGCACGTTTCAGATGCCGGATATCTTCGTGAGCGAATGTCAGGAGGGCGGCCCACGGGTATCCTCACCAGGCAGGTCCTCGCGTGGATCCGTCTCATGGAATAGTGCGAACGGGTTTCCCATTACCCCGGCGGATGATGCTTCGGCGTCTGCATGGCAATTGGCCATCACGCAGTGCTCGGCAATCGTCTCCCGGTGGCTGGCGAAGTTCGGTCTTGAGGGCCCGGATGGCAGCGCCTTTTTTTATGAAGAAAGTTCCGCCACCCTGGTGGTGAAAACGACGTCTGCCTACATGGCGCTTCTGGAGCCGGTGTTTGACGCCTACAAGAGGAAGGCTCCCCAGATGCTTCTCTTCGAGCTGGAGGTGCTGGAGGCGGATGCGGATTTGATTCGTTTGTGTCTCTCAGAGACGCGCAACTGCAAGGATCACACGGAAGCTTTCCTCAGCCTGCGGGATCTGACGGAGTTGGGCGAGGTGAAATGTGTGCGGCAGATGCGGCTGGAAACACGCCCCGGACAGTGTGCCGTCTCGGAATCGGATTTTGATGACATCGCCGGATTCCCGCAGATGAACGGTTCATCCCTCGCCGGAGGGACGCGTCTCGTCGTGGAGGCCGATGTCGATCCCGATGAAACGGACCTGGATCTGAAGATCGACTTCAGCTTCCAATGCAGCCCCGAGGGTGCCAACGGCGCCACGGCAGACAAGGACCGGCGCGCCCGGCTGGTCACCACCACCATGATGGGTGCCGGTACCACGCGGATACTCTCGGTCTGGACATGTCCACCCAGCCATTGCCACTGTCATGGGAATGGCAACGGCAACGGGAGCAGTCATGGTGCTGCAGGTGCCGCCAGCCGGATGCAGGCCGCATTCCTTCGTGCGGACATGGTACCTGCGCTCCCCCTCGAAAATGCCAGGCTCGCCGGAATCATTGAGCACCATCTGTCCGAGCCGTTGCCTTCGAGCTCGCATGCGCGCGTGGCGGAAAGTCCGGATGCGAAGCACCGCATGGAGGTGAGCATCATCCGTGTGAAGCCGGACTTCAGCCCCTCGCGCACTGGCTTCACCTCCTCGGCGGTCATGGAGGTGCTCAAGCATAAGGGGATCTCATTTCCCCAAGGCGCGAGGGCGGACCTGATTCCCGCGGTGTCCCTGTTGGTCGCCAGGAACACTCCCAGAAACCTGGATGCCATGCAGCACTTCATGGAGGGCATGAAAGCCACCCACGCAAAGGTGGCCAATGTCACCATGGAGATCGTGGAAGGTGATGTGGTGCTGATGCGCGACATTTTGGATCGATCACGGAGTGTGGCGGACCATCGAGCCGTCTGGGAACAGGTGGAGGCACTGGCGATCGAGGGCCGCATGAAGCTCCTGCGCACCGTGCGCCTGGAGGTGCAGCACGGCGAGAAAGGGTGGTTCGCCGCAGGCAGGGCTGGTGCGAACGCAGGGAACCGGACCGAAGTGCTCCAGGAAACCAGCGGACGCACCGCAGCAAGCTCCGTGCGCGTCGGCACAATCGGCAAAGGTGCGACGATCTTGGCAAAGCGGAATGGTGCCCCAAGTTCAAGATTCACCGCGCCAGCTCGCCTTGTCGGGACCTGGCTGGCTGGAAGTGTCTCCCACCGTCAGCGGGCCCCACATGGATGTGGAGCTGGAAATGGAGCATCACTACGCGCCTGCACTGGATCACAGGGTCATAAGCGGAGACACCGGATATCGGGGCGATGGCGAACCTGCGCGTGCCAGCTGCCGGAAATTCCGCTGCCGCTCCTCAATCACGGCGAGGCAGGGCATGGTCCGGCTCGTGGGGGTTTGGACACCAGACGAGAGCAGGCTGGAATCGGCGCGCTCCGTCATGCAGGCAGCGTTCCTCCGCGTCGATCTCGCTTGGGCGAAGGCGAGGCACCGGTCCTGAAGTTCCTGCTTCTCTGGAACGAGGGGAGGACTTGCGAAAATTCCGTTTTTTCCACGGATGCACGGCTGGAAATCTCTCGACTGAGGAGCCAGATCTTCGCTATAACGCAGGCTTGGAAACCACAGCGGGGTTGTTGATGATTCTTCGCCGCGCCTTCAGCACAGACAATCCCCATGCCCATGAACTTCCAGCGCGTTGTGGCGCCCGCGACGATGACGATGGCAGCCGCTTGTGCGCTGCTAACCGTCGGCGCGGTTCAAGCAGCAGATCAGGAACCACCCAAGACACCGACGTCGATATCTTATGAAGCGGATGTGGCATTCCTGCTGAAGGAATTCGAAACGCAAGCGGGCCGGCTTCTGAAAGTGAAGGGCGTGGACTGGGACGCAGTAAAGGTGGAGTTCACCGAAGCCGCGAAGAACGTAAAGACCGATGAGGAGCACCTGAAGCTCGTGATGCGCCTGACGGGAAAACTCAGGGACGGGCATGCAGGCCTCCGCAACTCAAAGGTGAAGTGGCCGGATGAATCACAGGGCAGGAAGTATTCTGGTCCGGGTGTCCTGCTGCTGGTGAGCGAAGGCAAGGTGTACGTGAGCGCGGCTTATGATCGCGTGGCCGAACAGGGCATGGGACCCGGCACGGAAGTGGTGAAAATTGATGGCGTGCCTGTGCTGGAGTGGCTCCGCAAGCGCGCGAAGGAAAAGCAAGATGAAGGCAGCGGTTATTCCACGGAGCATCAAGCACTCTATGCCGCCTGCCACTGGGGCCTGGCGGGATGGGATGGCTCAACCATCACCTTTGAGACGAAGGATGCCGCAACCGGCGAGACAAGGGAAGTGAAGCTGACCCGCAGTGGTGGTACGAACTACGTGCCCTCAGGCCGCCTGTACAATCCGGTGGATCGCAAGCGCGCGGGAAGACAAACTTACGGCAAGACCGCGGAAGGGTATGGCTACATTCACCTTCGCGATGTGCCGGGTGACTTGCCGCTGCAACTGGATCAAATGCTGAAGGACCTCGGTGACGTGCGCGGACTCATCCTCGATGTACGTGCCAATGGTGGTGGTGGGTGTGATCACGAGGCGGTCTTCGGTCGCTTCCTCGCCAGAGGCCAGACGTGGAAGCAATACACGAGTGCGGGTGATAACCCCTTCAGCGGTCCCATGGTGGTGATCGTGGATGCCGGCGTACGCTCCGCGGGAGAGACCATCGGCGGCATGTTCAAGGAAGACGGTCGCGCCTACATGATCGGTGATGCGCCCACTGCCGGCACGTCCTCCCAAAAATCAGAAGTAACCACCCCCAGTGGCCTCTTCACCATCCGCTTCTCTGTCTCGAGCAACAAGGGCCGGTTCAACGGCGGGCGAGGCATCGAAGGCATCGGCGTGCTGCCGCATGAGATCGTGTCAATGAAGGCAGATGATTTGCGGAAGAGAGAAGACACCGAAGTGAAACGCGCCGTGGAGCTGCTGCAGAAGGGATTTCCGAAGGGCGTGGTGGAGTATGGAGGGAAGTGGGAATAACGGCGTCCGATGCTTGTGACCTCAAGGGCCATGCCATTGCGCTTCGCGTCGAACGGTTGTAAAGATTAGTCGTGAACTGGGTCGACTTCCCAAGGGCGATGGTATCGATCGCGCAGAACCGCACTCTGCCGGAGGTATTGCAGTCCATTGTAGCGGAGGTCGGTGCCTGCAAGAATGTTGTGGTCACCTGTATTTGGCTTATCGACAGGGGGGACCTGTGCGAAACCTGCCGCTTCCGTGCGAAATGTCCTGATCAATCGCGCTGCCTGCATCTCGTCGCCAGTGCAGGCAATCTGGAAGCCCACCCGCAAGACCTCACACCGACGGATATTGCGTTCGGCCGACTTCCGCTTGGGGTGCCGAAAATCGGGAAGGTGGCTGCGACGGGAGAGTCGCTGTTGCAGCCGCAGCTCAGTGACAACGAAGACTGGATATCCGATACGGACTGGTTCCGCAGTGAAGGTGTCCGTGCATTCGCCGCTCACCCACTGGTGTTTCGCGGCGAGGTGCTTGGTGTGCTGGCGGTGTTTGATCGCATGGCGCTCAACGAAGCTGATTTTGAATACCTGCGTGTCTTTGCCGATCACGCTGCCGTGAGCATCGCCAACGCCAACGCCTTCGAAGAGATCGCGCGATTGAAGGAGCGGCTCGAGGAGGAGAATGATTACCTGCGCGAGGAGGTGACCACTGCGAGTGGCACCGGCTACTTTATTGGCGAAAGCCCCGCGCTGAAGAAAGTGCTGAGGCAGATCGATCTCGTCGCGGCCACGGATGCCACCGTGCTCGTCACCGGCGAGAGTGGCACGGGCAAGGAACTGGTGGCGCGCGCGATCCACGAGCGCAGCTCCCGTCGCAATCGTCCCATGGTGAAGGCAAACTGTGCCGCGGTGCCCGAAGCATTGTTTGAGAGCGAATTCTTCGGACACGTGAGAGGAGCATTCACCGGTGCGCTGCGCGACAAACTCGGACGCTTCGAGCTGGCGGATGGCGGCACGCTCTTCCTCGACGAGATTGGCGAGATACCTTATGCGATGCAGGCGAAGCTGCTGCGCGTCCTGCAGGAGCAGGAAGTCGAGCGTGTCGGAGACACGCGATCGCGCAAAGTGAACGTGCGCATCATCGCCGCGACCAATCGTAGTCTCAAAGACGAGGTCATCGCCGGACGCTTCCGGGAGGATTTGTTTTACCGTCTCAGTGTCTTTCCCATCGAGAATCCGCCCCTGCGAGAACGACGCGAGGACATCCCGCGTCTCGCTGAACATTTCATCCACGTCTTTGCAAAGAGGCTCGGGCGCAAGCCGCCGCGACTGACTGCTGTGACCAACCGGCAGCTCGCCGCACAAGACTGGCCAGGCAACGTGCGCGAGCTTCAGAACACCATCGAACGCGCTGTCATCCTCGCTGAGAGTGGATCGCTCAGTTTCGAAGCGCCGGCACTGTCTGTGCTGCCTTCCGCCGCACCCTCTCCCGCTTTGGTCGCCGCTTCTGAGGGTTTTCTGCTTACCCGTTCTGAGTTGAAACAACGCGAACGCGAGAGCATCTCCGCGGCATTGACGCAAACGCACGGAAAAATTTTTGGGCACGATGGGGCGGCGGCTCTTCTTGGCATGAAGCCGACCACGCTCGCTTCGCGCATCAAGGCATTGGGCTTGCAGCGAAAGTGAGCGGAGGTTCGACATCTACGAGTGTCCGTATCATGCACTACTACATTTCGTGGTTTTACGAGATGTAGTAGCGGCATGCTTAAATGTCGATTGCAGTAACTGTCTCTAAAAGAACAATATACGCAATAGGGTGCCTCTTGGCACGAAGCGTGAGTAATAGGGCGGCAGGAAGTCTCGGCACAGCGCTGCGGGCTTCACCCCCGAAACCCAAACCAAATACTGACATGAATACGCTCAATGCCCCTGCATCCACCAGGAAGGTGCTCTACACGGCCAAGGTTCACACCACGGGAGGCCGCGATGGCGGCGCCTCCCGCAGCAACGATGGACGCCTGGACATCAGGCACTCCATTCCCGGCAGCAAGAATCCAGGGACCAATCCCGAGCAGCTCTTCGCGGCTGGCTGGTCGGCGTGTTTTGAAGGCGCGATCGGCATAGCCGCCCGCAAGGCGAAGGTTGCCCTGCCGGAAGACATGGCCATCGATGCCGAGGTGGACCTTACGCTTACCGATGGTGGCTACGAACTCCAGGCCCGGCTCAACGTGAGCCTTCCCGGTCTTGAACGCAGCGTCGCCCAAGCATTGGTCGATGAGGCGGAAAACACCTGTCCCTACTCGAAGGCCATCCGTGGAAACGTGGACGTCCAGATCAATCTTGTGTGACCGCACTCGCTTCAGCGGGGCGCTCAAGAGTGCGGCGCGAGCCGTATCATGGGCGTCCCCGAAGCCTGGTTTTCTTAACCGCAATCCAACTCCACCGGAAGCTTACGCTTATGTCTGATTCCAACGATACCCCTCCTGGGGTGAAGGAGAGTCCGCCGGCTCCTGCCGGTGATGCAATCACTGAAAGCCCCAACGTGGGTCCACGAAGGTGGCGCAGGCTTGCGGTGCCCCTGCTCGTCCTGGTGGTCCTGATCTTCGTCGGCATAAAAGTCGCCCGTTCATGGCATCTCGTTTCCACGGACGATGCCTATGTGAATGGCCACGTGACCTTTGTCGCTCCGCGTGTCATCGGCCAGGTGACACGGGTGCTTGTCGATGACAACAATCGCGTCAGGAAAGGCGACGTTCTGCTGGAGCTCGACCCGGAACCCTATCAGGTGCAGGTGGCGATCAAGCAGGCAGCAGTCGATGCCGCGCAAGCTGAAATCACCGTGGCTCAGGCGAACGCACGAAGCGCGGTGGGCCAATTGCGCGGCCTGCGGTTCAAGCTGGAACACTCCATCGAAGAGGTGCACAATCAGGTCGCGATCGTAAGGGCGCGTGTCGCCACCTGGGAACAGAGCAAGGCGACACTGGCACTCGCCAGGACGGAATTCGAACGCGCGAAGCAACTGCTGCCCACAAAGGCCATCAGTGTCGAGGAATTCGATCGCAAGCAGGAAGCCCTGGATGTGGCGCAGGCCTCCGTCACGCAGGCGCTTGAGAGCGTCTATCAGGCCCGCGTGGCCCTGGGGCTGGCAGCACAGCCTGCTGACGGCGCCCCGCTCACAGAAGTGCCGGACAACCTGGACCAGACCTTCTCTTCCGTGCGTGAGGCGCTCGGTGAACTGATGCAAGGGGGCGCGAAGCTGGGCATCGTCCCTTCGTCGTTCGACATGACGCCGAAGCAGTTGGTGGACGAATTTCTGCGGCGCGATCCCGGTGGCGATGTGGATCGTATTTATGCCGAGGTCGTCAAGCAGGCTCCCGAACTGAAGCAGGCCGAAGTGAAACTGGAACAGGCCCGGCGTGACCTCGACCAGGCGAAGCTCGATCTGCGTTACTGTACGATTCGCGCTGAAATCGATGGAGTCGTCACGCGGCGCAATGTCAATCCAGGCAATCATGTGCAGGTGGGCCAGTCTCTCATGGCCGTGCGCTCTCTCCGGGAAGTCTGGGTGGACGCCAACTTCAAGGAAACGCAGTTGCGCGATCTCCGGATTGGTCAGCGCGTGGAATTGAAAGTCGACATGTATGGCAGCCGCCAGACGTTTGAGGGGCGCATCTCTGGCTTCACGATGGGAACGGGCTCGACCCTCGCTCTGCTGCCGGCGCAGAATGCCACGGGCAATTTCGTGAAGGTGGTGCAACGCCTGCCCGTGCGCATCGACATCGTGGACTATGATGCGGAGAAGGTGCCGCTCTTTGTGGGACTCTCGGTCGAGCCATCGGTTGATGTGAAAAGCACTCCGACAGGGCCGAATGCGGGCAAGTTCCTCCAGGAAGTCATTCAACCCACGCCTTCCCAGCCGTGAGTACCGCATCGCCCATCGCAGCGGCCCTGCCCGCGCGAGCGACGCCACGCAGTTTCAGTCCGTGGCTCGTCGCCTTTGCTGTGGTCGTGCCCACCTTCATGGAGGTGCTGGACACCACCATTGCGAATGTCGCTCTGCGCTACATCGCTGGGGGACTCTCCGCTCCTGCATCGGACAGCGAGTGGGTCATCACCAGTTATCTTGCGGCAAATGCCATCATCCTGCCTATCTCCGGGTGGCTGGCGCTTCGGCTGGGACGCCGCACGTATTTTCTCTTGTCGATCGCCCTGTTTACCCTCGCATCCGCCTTGTGCGGCATGGCGGCGAATCTGGACATGTTGATTGCGGCGCGCGTGCTGCAGGGCCTCGCCGGTGGCGGTCTGCAGCCTTCCAGCCAGGGCGTGTTGATCGATGCGTTTCCGCCGGAAAAGCAGGGCACGGCCATGACGTTGCTTGGTATCGCCGCGTTGCTCGCTCCCGTCGTGGGTCCCACACTGGGAGGCTACATCACGGACAACTACGGCTGGCGATGGATCTTCTACCTCAACATCCCCGTCGGCATCTTTGCCCTGTGGATCTGCAACAAGGTCGTCTTTGATCCGGAGTACTTGAAGACCGAGCGTGCAGCACTGCTGCGCAAGCGCGCTCCATTTGACACCCTTGGACTTTCCCTGCTGACTCTCACCATGATTTCCTGGGAGGTGCTCCTGAGCAAGGGCCAGGAATGGGACTGGCTGGGAGATCCGTACGGGCGTGTGCAGGGATTGATGGTTCTCTTTGTGCTCGGACTGGGCAGCCTGATCTGGCGGGAGCTTCGTTTCTCCAATCCGCTCATCAACTTCCGCACCCTGGCCGACCGGAACTTTCGCTGGTCCTGCGTCATCATCTTCTGTGCCTTCGGGGTTCTCTATGCGAACACCACGACCCTCCCCGCCTTGTTGCAGACGCTCTTTGGTTATGACGCGACGACGTCCGGGATGGTGCTTTCACCTGCCGGTATTGGTGCCGTCATCACGATGATGCTGGTGGGCCTCATGCTGGCACGCGGTGCCGATGCACGCTGGTTCATTGCTGCGGGTCTGTTCACCATGGCAGCGGGAAATTTCTGGATGTCGCAGCTCACACTCGACGTCGGCCCGTGGCAGGTGGTGTGGCCCCGAGTCGTGGTCATTGCCGGGCTCTCGATGATCTTTGCGCCCTTGAACGTGGCCGCGTTTCTTCATATCCCACCCCATTTGCGCGGAGCCGCAGTGGGTCTGCTGGCACTGCTGCGCAACGAGGGCGGAAGCGTGGGAACGTCCATCGCGAAGACCATCCACGAAAGGCGTGATCAGTTCCACAGTCTCCGCCTCGGTGAGAATCTCGATCCGCTGAACCCGGCCGTGAATTCCTTCCTGTCCCAGGCCGAGGCCGGCGCGTATCAACTCAGTGGCGATCCCGTGGGCGCACAGCATGTGGCACTTCAGGCGCTGGAGAATCTGCGTCAGCAGCAGTCCTCCGCGCTGGCATTCTTCGACACCTTTGCCTTCTTCGCCGCTGTCGGCATGGCATTGATTTTCTTTGTCCTGTTGATGAGGAAATCTGTCGCCGCCAAGGGAGCGCATCTCGCGGCGGAATAAGCCATGGCAGACGTCGTCGTCACCACAATCCACCCTCGCCGTAGCTATCCAGCAGGTGCTTTCAGTAGAGGCGCCCGATGAGATGCGGACTCAGAAACGTTGGGCCTCAAACGGAATCACATCGACACGAAGAAAGAGGGCCTGGGAAAGCTCGCGGCCGTCTGGCGCAGTGGCTTCTCCTTTTTTCCATGAGCCCATCAGACGAGTGGTTCCGGAGCGGATTTTGGTCATGCTCGTGATCCCGCTGTAGTGAAATCGGGTCTTCGGCAATCCTGCGGGAATGATGGCTCCAGGGGATGGAGCGGGTTGCGGTGAGGCAATGGGCGCGGTGTCGTGATAGAACTGAAGAAGAAGCTCCACAGTCTCTCGATCCTCGGTGTTCTCCAGAGTCTCCCATTCCATCCGGGTTCCCTCGAAGGAGTTTTCGATTTCAAGGGTGACCGGTGTGTTTGCCGCGATCGCAGACTTATCGTGAACTGCCAGTGGCTTGGCGGGTGTGTCGTTGTCTTTCGCGGGCTTCGTCTCGTTCTCTTTTTCGTTGCCACTGGGGGCCACTTGTTTTTTCACGGGATCCTTCAAGAGTATCTCACCAGCGTTGTGACGGGTGGTGCCGAACTCAAGACTTGCCCTGTGGTTCAGGCGGGCTTCTGAGCGTGTCACTTCCACCACGCGTAGGGCGTTTGTCTCGATGAGCTTCTGGGCGCGGGCCCACGTCTGGGAGTGGTCCGCCTGACCTCGAGTTTGCGCGGCCAGCTCCTGAATCGCGGCACTGTCGCCCTCGATGAGGTAGGCTGTGGTGCTTGCCAGCTGGGCAGTGGGCCCGGAAACTTCCTTGATGTAGGCTTCGAGGCGCTCGTAGGAAGCATGTGTAGTCCGTACCATAAGCGAGTTGGTGGCGCTGAGGTAGGTCGCTTCGCCACTGTCCTCGGGGAAAGTGATGCCACCCACTTCCAGCTTCTCCTTCACATCGGAATCACCTTCAGGAAGTTTCAGGACTTCGGCGAAGCGAGAAGGCACTTTGTAGACGCGGCGATAGATGTCGCTGGGGTCGGGACCAGTTGAACTCGCGGCAGGAGTCGTCTTGGGCAAGGCAGGCGGCGGCCCGGCATGCTTCCTTAGAAGGTCAGCGAGGTTTGTGTTTTCAGGCGGACAAACGGGTTGGGCAATGACTTGCAGAAACGCAGCCTGCATGACGTCACCTCCGGCGAACTCAGGTTTCCCGCGGGGACGCCAGACTGTCAGGAGTCGTTGAGTTCCGACATACATGGAGACCCTGGTATTCAGCGAGGTGCCCTCATAGTCCAGCATCGGAGCTTCAATCGTGGAGTTTCCAAGAAGCCCCGTGATCTTCTCCATCCGCTCGACGGGTGGCGCGTAGTCGAAGCAAAAGTGGAAAGGCACATCGACGATCTGAAGCGTCGACTCGGAGAATTTGTCGGCAGGGTCTTCGGGATCCGCTTCCAAATGAACAGCTGACCGCGGTTCATCCCGAATAGCGAGGACGCGACCACTCGCATCTACCTGCAGCGCCTTGAGGGGGACTGATTCCTGGCCCGATCTAAGCTCGGCTTTCATTCCACAACGACTGTCCCATTGGTATCGCCCCACGCTCTTTGCCTTCCCTGTGGCCAACCATTCCGTGCAGCGTTTCCAGTCCAGGGTGTGGTCGGAAAGGCCGGTGGTCTCTTCCACCAGGCTGCGGATGGAGGCGGTGTCTGCCTGCACCACATGCACTACGAAAGTAAGGTCGTGGGGAATTTTGGAGTTCAGCCACTTCATGACCGGTTCCAACTCCCCCAGAGCATCCTTTGTGGTTCTCACCGCGAGGGTGGAGGTTCGCGCATCGTAGAGGAAGGCGTGGTCGCGAAGTCCCGGGGCGCCGAGTGAGTCCAAGATGCGCGCCAGCACCGTGGAGGTTCGCTCGATGTGCGCGGCCCATTCTTTCTCAGATGCGTCTGCCGACGGAAGCGCCAGAAACTCATGAGGCGATATCGGAAAGTCCGAAAGGACTGGAGCCTTCGTGCCGGGTGGGGAGGGTGGAATGCTTTCCCCGATGGCGAGCGGCAGAATATTCCGAAGAGAAAGAGGCTCCACCCGGTAGGTGCGAATGACCCATGGGCTTCCGGCCTTGTCGGCTGCATCTGCTTGGGGCTGCTGGGCACCGGCACTCACGCTCCACGCCGCATACGCGGAAGCAATCAAGAGGAGATAGAAGGTCTTCATGGGTCCAAGGCGCAGTCCGTATCCAAGGGAAAGCATCTTGAGGGACACCGGGCAGGGACGGCAAGCATCGAGTTGAGCGACCTGTTGGTGTGATCGGGCAAGTTTCCGCCACACGAAAGAGGCGTTTCACCCGAGCGCTGACCCGCTGCACCCGTGCAGGCAGGGTCCTACTCCCGTGCCCCAAACGGAAGCACGTCCATGCGGAGAAAGAAGGCTTGGGAAATATCCCGCCCCTCACGTGCGGGTGCTCCTTCGACTTTCCAGGTGCCCATCAAGCGGGGAATGCCTGGCAGTAGCGTGGACATGGAGAGGATACGGGCGCAGTGGAACTTTGCAGCCGGCACTCCAGCCGGGATGATGGAGCCCTGGGACGAGGTGGTGGATCTGGAGACCGGCGAGGCGAAGTGATGTTCGAGCAAGAAATTCACCCGCACACACCTTCCACCCTCGGCAATGACCGGGTCCCATTCCATGCTGGTGCCCACGACGCGTGATTCCACGGGAACGATTATTGGGTCGGCTCTCAAGAGGGCGGAGGCCTGCGTTGAGGCTCCATGAACCGTGGTGTTTTCACCCGGGGATTTCTTGTCGACGTTGCTCGTTGTGCCCTCGGGATTCTCGCGCTCATGGAGCACGACCTCTCCGATATTGAAGCGGCTGGTGCCGTTTTCAAAGCTTGCCCTGTCTCCGCTGCCACTCTCGCCACGGATCACTTCCACGATGCGAAGCGCACCAGATGCGGAGAGCTTCTTCACGCGCTCCCAGACTTCGGAGTGATCAGAAGTGCTTCGTGACTGTTCCGCAAGCTGCCGCACCAAAGCGCTCTCCCCTTCGATGATGTAGGCCGTGCAACCGATCTGTTGCGGAGGGAGAAGGCAGGCGGAATCCGCAAAGGTCTCGATGAGGGCGATCGATTTTGCAGTGTTCCGCACGGTGATGGAGCTCGCAATTGGATTGAATGTTGCACTGGAGCCTTCTGGGAAGGGGATGCCCTGCGCTTCCAGGATCTTCTGAACGCTGCAGATTCTTTCCGTCGGGTCCCCTGTGGCGGCGACTGCGAAGAACGTGGGGTGAACCTTGATGATTCTACTGATCAGCGCATTTGGATCGGTAGTGCTGGGCTCCGCTTCTGTCTGTTTGCCGAACGCATTGTTGGGCGGGGGAGCGGCATACTGTTGCAGCAGTGCGGAAAGGTCATGGCGGGAGCTGGCAAGCGTCAGCGGGGCTTCTGTGCGGAGGAAGGCCGCGTGCATCACGTTTCCACGGTCGTGCTCAGGCGTGCCACGTGGACGCCAAACGCCCACGAGTTTGGTCGCTCCCACTGGGAGAGTCAGCTTTGCAGACAGGCTTGCACCCTGATGGTCCTGCACCGGCACCTCGATCGTGGAGGTTCCCACCAGGCCGGCGACCTTTTCGGCTCGCTCCAATGCAGGCGCATAGTCAAAGTGGAACCGGAACGCCACTTCCAAACTCAGAGAGTCCGGACCCAACACCGGATCTACTTCGAAGGCGACGGCTGAGTGGCTTTCACCGTGAATGGCAACGACGCGACCGCTGGAGTCGACTTGCAGCTCTTTGACAGGTGTAGTTTCCAGTCCTGACTGGGTGGTGACAGGCTGCCCCGAGTGCGTGGCAAGTCGGAATTGCCCCAGAGATTTGGCCTGCCCAGCGCCAAGCAATTCCGCGCAGCGTTTCCATGTTGAGGCATGTTCCCGGCGATCATTAATTTCATCCACCAGGTTGCGAATGGTGGCCTCTTCCGCCTCGATTACTTCCATGGTGAAAATGAGGTCGCGAGGGATCGCTGAGCCCAGATTCTCCAACGTAGGCCCCAGTAGTTTCAGGTGCTCCGTCGTCGTTCTCACCACGAGGGTGGAGGATGGCGCATCGTAAAGAGCGACCATGCCAGCTGGCGACGGGGCTCCGAGCACGTCAAAGATTTTGGAAAGGGCGATGGAACTCTTCTCCAGGCAAGCTTTCCATTCCTTGTCGGACGCTCCTGTATCAGGAAGAGCCGGGACTTGGGGAGGTGTCGTGATTGGCTGGGGAACCAGAGTTGGTGACGTGTCCGGGGACGTGGATGATGGGCTGTCTGCTGGCGCAAAGGGGTCCAGAGGCGACGGAGTGATGGCGATGGGCAGCGTGGGTGGGCCGTTGAGGACGGCCAGATTCACACGGAAGGTGCGAATGACCCATTCGTTGCTTGATTCGTCTTTCGCGCCGGCCGTGGCAATCCAGGCGGCCCCGATGAAAACGAACAGGAGAAGGCGGGAAGACTTCATGTGACCAAATGCAATGCTCGGATGGCGTGCATTCTGGAGGGGAATGAATGACGACTGCAAGCCCGGAGATATGGGAGTCCCTTCAAAGCGGCAGGGATGGTGTGGCAGGCGGTTTCATCACACTCCGTCACACGAAAGAGGCTTGTCACCCGAGCGCATGCCGGGCCACAATACAGGTCCCCGAGGCTTCGGGCTCTTCGAGATGAAAGCGATCCAGATCCACATTCCGGCGATGTTTTTCCTATTGGCGTTGGGCTTGTGCCTGCCGGCTATGCGGGTGCAGGCTCAGGCAGCACCCACTTCGCCACCACCCACACTCGCCGCCGCTATTCAGCATCTGCTTTCCGTAGTGGCACCGGAGCCGGGGGCGGAGGCGAAGACGTTTACCACCACGCTCAAGGTGGTGAAGGCGGAGGGATTGCCGAAGGAATTGGAGGGGAAGGAGGCGAGGATCGCGTATCAGGCGCCGGATCGGTTTTTCTTCGAAGTGGAGGTGAAAGGGGATACGCTCTCGGCGGGCTCGAACGGCACTCAGCTCTGGATGCATTCGGCCAAGAAGAAGTTTGGTCTGGTGGGTTCGCCGGAGGCGCCGCGCTTCCGCACAGACGCGGGCAAGGTGGATGGGACGAAGTTGCCTCCCATCAAACTGCCCATCGCTCGTGAGCAACTGCTGCTGCTGCCGTTGCTGTGCACCATCGAGACGGCGTCAGATGAAGCGGTGCAGGGAGAGACATGCAGCGTGGTGAAACTCGTGCCACGGCCGGAGGCGCAGAAGGCGATGAAGCTGCCGGACATCGCGGTGACCTTCTGGGTGCGCAAGAGCGACTCCGTACCACTGCGCATGGGTTTTGCCGATGGAAAGGGCAAGGAAGTAGTGCTGGAACTGGTGAATCCAGATCTCGAGCCTGCGTGGGCGGATTCACAGTGGCAATTGCAGCCGGGTGAGGGTGAAAAAGTAGAGACGGTGGCGCTCAGTCACCTCACGCGTTTTGCCTCCTCCGCACTCAGCAGCTTGGGACAGAAGCTGCCAACGCTCGGCCCGGTAACTGGTGAGCGCAAGGTGGTGGCACGCCATGGCAAGGGACGGCTGGAGACACGTGACGGCACACGTGTGTTGTATCTCAAGGGGACGCCGGAGGAGATGGGCGAGCAGCATGGCACGCTCATGAAGAAAGAGGTGCGGCACCTCGTGGACCGCATCCTGTACGGTGTGGGTGTGGGCAGTTCGTTTGCGAAAGGCACTTGGTTCTTCGGCGAAATCGAATCGGCACAGGCACGGTTGCAGCCGTTCGTCAGTGAGGCGCACCTGCGTGAGATGGATGCTCTCGCCGCGGCAGCCGGTGTGCGTGTGGAAGAGGCGCGACTGGCGAACTTCTTCCCGGAACTTTTCCACTGCAGCGGCTTTGCCATTTATGGCGACGCCACCGCTGGCGGTCACATGTACCACGGTCGCATCCTGGACTACATGAAGGGCGTGGGTCTGGAGCAGAATGCGTGTGTCATCGTCATGCAGCCGGAAGGCGCACATGCGTGGGTGAATCTCGGCTACGCAGGATTCCTCGGCACGGTGACGGCGATGAATGAGAAACAAATCTCCATCGGCGAGATGGGCGGCAAGGGCGAGGGTAACTGGGACGGCAAACCCATGGCCCAACTCCTGCGCGAAGTGATGGAGCAGGCGGATACGCTGGATGAAGCCGTGGAGATCATGCGCCGCGGCCCCCGCACGTGTGAGTACTACTATGTCATCTCTGATGGCAAAACGAAGCGCGCTGTCGGTATCGCCGCCACCCCGACTACCTTCGAAACCATCTGGGCCGGCGACACCCATCCGAAGCTGCCCCACGCCATGAAGGACACCGTCCTCATGTCCGCCGGCGATCGTTATGAAGCCCTCACCGAGCGCGTGAAGAACGGCTACGGAAAGTTCGAAATGGAATCCGCCCGCGACCTCATGACCCGTCCCGTGTGCATGACCTCCAACATCCAGTCCGTCCTCTTCGCCCCCGAGACCCTGGACTTCTGGGTGGCGAATGCCGACGGCGAAAACGTTGCCAGCCACACGCGGTACACGCACTACAATCTCAAAGAACTGCTGCAACCCGAGGGCGTGGCGGGGGAGTAGTTGGGTGGAAGAACGTGCTGAGAGAGGTGAAACGCAACGCAGCAAAGCAGCCCAAGATTGAAACGGACCATGCACAGCTTCTTGAGTGGATTTGGCAGGGCAACAGCCATGGGAGCGCTCGGCCCCTGCGCAGTGGTGATGTTGTTCGCGGTACAGATGTCCATCATGGCAGAAGAACCTGCCAAGGCGCCCGGAAGATGGGTGCTCCGAACCTTTTCACTCGCGGTCCCGCTCGAGACACATGTGCGATCATCGGAGGGTCAACCATTGTCCATGGGCGAGCTGCCGGACGCCTCTGCAGGCAAAGCTGAGTGGGAAGCGCATGCGAAGGTGTCCCATAAGGTGGTGTCCCGTCTGCTTGCCGAGAAGGGAATCCCGATAACCCCTGGCAGTACGACCCTCTACGATCCGAAGAGTGGCACGCTAAGCATTCATAGTCCGAGTCATTGCACGGATCTGATCGAGTCTTACTCCGAGCAGCTCGTAAGCATGAGTCCGCGACATCTGGAGCTTTCTCTTGAGGTGGTCGAGACTGGCGAGGAGCAGGTAGGGAAGTTGCTGAAGCGTGCCCAGATGAAGGCAGACCATGCTGACTTGCTTGCTCAGCTAAAAACAGCGACGCCAGCAAATGCCCTGGTTCCGACGCAGAACCTGGGCGCGCTTCGTTTGGCGACCACCAGTGGTCATTGGGCCAAGGCCGAACAGGTGGTGTGGTCAGGGGAAGAGAAGCCTGCCGGAGACATTGCCAGCCACCCGGAGGGGTTGCGCTTTCGAGCCAAGCCCGTCATCCATGCAGATGGTATATCCGTTGATTTGGATTACGAGTTTGAGTACGGCCCGAGAAGTGGGGGAGTTGACACAAGGGAGAAGACACACGCTCCGGGAATGACCTTGAAGTCTTCAGTTTCCCTTGTGGAGGGAGCTACCAAGTTGCTGGGAGTCTGGCGGGCGCCGCAGGCGGGTGCGGGTGATGGACCTGAGAATACGCGGATGCGCGCAGCGTTCCTGAAAACGGAGATGGTGGTGTTGAAGCACGACGTCAATCCCCTGGTCGAAACCAAACTGCGCGAACTCGTAGGAGTTCCTCTTGGCGCGAAGGAAGAGGAAGTTGCTCGTCTACCAGAACGGCCTGGCTTCCAGACCCGCACGTATATCGTGCCCCGCAATGCCATAGAGGTGGGATACCTTCGGTTTAATGGCGAACTGAGATTCAATGCAAACGCGGTGAAGCATATCGATGAGCCCCGGGAGCCGTTGGATCCATTTGCACCAACCGATCCTGAGCGCTCCTCCAGGGAGACCGAGAACCAATCGGCAGATCCTTTTGGCACGCCAGCCTCCGACCGGCCCTCTGGTGAAACAGCGATCTACGCGCGGGATCAAGATATGCTGCCGTACACGTCGAAGCTTTCCATGCCCGAGGGTAGCGCCGTCAATCACATTCCAAAGACTTCCTCGGTCGTCCTGATACACAATGCGGAGGGCTTGCAGCGGTTCGCTGAGTGGGTCGACATCATGTGGGCACGGATGCCGCGCACGCTGGTTTACAATGTCGAAGTCATCGAAGCTGAAGCCTCCGTGTTACAGAAAATCTCTGACGTCATTGCCGGAGGCGAGGGGCACAAACGCGCACGGGACATGCTTGAGAAGCTCCTGGAAAACCGGATGGCCCAAGTGGTGGAGCGGCATCGCCTGGAAACCATCAGTGGCAAGCCGTGCGAGCTTCGTGCGCTGGATGCGCACACCGGGCGCTTTGAACTCAAGCTGACAGGCACGCCCTCCCCCGATGAGCAGACCATAGATCTGGAAATGACCTTCAGCCAGGGCAAGGGAACCAGCATGAACATCAGCAGCGCCAGCCGCTTGATCCTCGGCGTGCCCCGCATGGTAGCCCTGTGGAGACCTTCGGGTGAGGGCGATGAAAAGAAGAACGTGCTGCGCGCGGCCTTTATAAATGCGCACACCGTCCCCGTGGAGCAGCCCGGCAGGGTGGATGGAGTGATGAAGGATGGCGTTTCGTCGTTGCAGACGAAATAGGGCGGCTGTGCCCTTGGCGACGCGTCGTGTCCGGGCATCTCGCACCCTGCTGGAGAACACCCCGCTTTCTGGCAGGAGCCTCGCTTGTACCCTGCCACCCGCCGGACCGCCCGGTCGACACATCACCGTGCAAAAATACCAGAAAGACGGAAGCCCCCTCTTCGTTTTCACGGCGCGCAACCCCCACGGGCGCAGAGGACTGGCTGGCGTGAAGAACGTCGCTGCTGCTCCTCCTGCCGCTTCCAAGGGAGGCGTACCTGATTCGATTCGACCGATTTACCCTGTAGGAGCCTGACCAACAGCATTACCACCACGCACGCAGTTTCAGACACCGCCCCACCTTAACCCTGACATGAGAAAGATCCGTTACCCCAAGGCCCTGCGCAACGCCCTCACGGCGAGCGCGGTGCTTGCCTTCGCCTGCTCCCTGAATGCGGCGAAGCCTGATGCTTCGGCCCCGACCGCCAAGGACGACGTCAAGCCGGCTACCCCCGCTCCCGCGACCGCCACGGCGGGGGCCAGGGCCAAATCTCCCGAAGCCAAGCCCAAGAAGAAGGAAAAGGGCGCCAAGGCTGCGCAACGTCGCGAGGCTGGCCAGACTCTGACGGATCACCTCAAGACCCCGCCTTCCATTTCCGCCAAGTCCACGGTGAAGCCGGAGGTCAATGCGACGGCCGCGAAGATCGATGCACTGGTGAGCGCCAAGCTGGCTGCCGAGAAGATTCAGCCGAACGCGGAGATCACGGACGAGACCTTCGTGCGCCGCATTTATTTGGACATCGCCGGTCGCGTGCCCACCAAGGCGGAGACGGAAACCTTCCTGCAATCCAAGGAAACCGACAAGCGTGCCAAGCTCATCGACAGGCTCTTGGCGAGCGACGGGTACGTGCAGAACTTCTTCAACTTCTGGGCGGACGTGCTGCGCGTGAAGACCGGCATCCTCCCCGGCGGCCAGGGCCGCGACACCGGCAATGCGTACATCAAGTACGTGAAGGACTCCCTGCGCGTGAACAAGCCCTACGACCGCATGGTGCGTGAGCTCCTCACGGCGGATGGCTCCAGCTACGAGAACGGCGCCATCGGCTACTACATGCGCGACTACAACATGCCGCTGGATAACATGGCGGTGACGACCCAGATCTTCCTGGGTACGCAGATGGTGTGCGCGCAGTGCCACAACCACCCCTTCGACAAGTGGAGCCAGATGGACTACTACCAGATGGCCGCCCACAGCAACGGCATGACCGGCGTGAACAACCTCGCCAACCAGGCGGACGTGGAGCGCTTCATGACCACCCAGGGCATCAAGGGCGAAGAGCGCCGCCCCATGAACAAGGCCATCACAGAAATCATCTTCCGCCTGCGCTTCAACCACGTGTATGCACTGGACCGCACCCTGCGCCTGCCGGGCGACTACCAGTATAAGGACGCCCAGCCCAAGGCTGCGATTGAGCCCATGATTCCCGCCTCCTTCTCCAAGGACGGCAAGATCGCGAAGGAGGGTGAGGCACCCATCCTGGCGTATTCGCAGTGGATGACGGCGAAGGAGAACCCGCGCTTCACCCTCGTGGTGGCGAACCGCCTCTGGAAGAAGGTCTTTGGCATGGGCGTCATTGACCCGGTGGACGAGCTGACCGACTCCACTGTTCCCAGCAACCCCCAGCTCATGGAGTTCCTGGAGCAGACCATGAAGGACGTGGACTACGACATGAAGTCGTATCTGCGCATCCTCTTTAATACGAAGACCTATCAGCGCGCCGCTTTCGGTCAGGACGTGGAGCTGGGCGCTGCCTACCACTTCCCGGGACCGCTCCTGCGTCGCATGACGGCCGAGCAGATCTGGGACTCGCTGGTGACCCTCATGAAGGACAATCCGGATGAGGCCAGCCACGACACCTACCTGGAAACCATGCGTGGCCTCACCCGCATCGAGTGGATGGACCGCACCGTGACCGCGTTGACCCCGGCTGAGCTCATCGAAGGCGCCAAGAAGGTGTCCGAATACACGAAGGAACTCACTGCTGACGTGCAGGCCAAGACCGCCGCACTGAAGGAGAGCAAGGACGAGGAGGCAATCCGCGCCGCGAAGGACGCTGCCAAGACCCAACGCGCGAAGATCTACGCCAAGGCGGATGAAATCGTCTTCGAAGAGGGCTTTCAGAAGCTGGCCAAGCTCGGCCAGGACGACAAGGCCGCTCTTGCGAAGAAGACCGACGCCCAGTTTGCCAATCAAGTGGCGGAGGCGGTGAAGCACTTCGGTCGCGTCCCCACCATGGAGGAGGCCATCGGCTATGTCCTCAAGGAACAGCGTGACGCCGTGGTGAATGCGACCAAAGAACGTCGCGAGCGCGAGATGGCCGAGTGGCGCGTGACGAAGGGTCCGTCTCGACAGGCCTTCAATGCCTTCGCCGACTATCGCGATCGCAATATGCTGCGCGCTTCCGACCTGCGTAATCCTGCGCCGAACGGCCACTTCCTGCGCCTCTACGGCCAGAGCGACCGCGAGGTGGTGGACAATGCGAACCGCGACGCCAGCGTGATGCAGGCGCTCACCATGATGAATGGCTCGCTCTTCCGCAATCTCACCAGCCCCTACTCGGTCATCAGCCGGAACATGGTGAAGAGTGCGAATCGCGATGAAGTCATCGACACCGTATACCTCAGCCTGCTCTCCCGTAAGGCGAGCCAGGAAGAGAAGGCGATGCTGGGCCCGATTCTGGAAGAAGGCAAAGGCGCGGAAGGCCGCGGCGACCTGCTGTGGACCGTGCTGAACACGCGGCAGTTCCTCTTCATCGAGTAGCCGCTTCCCGACCTCGCAGCAGACCATTCACCTTTCCGAACGCAACTCTACTTCTTTCCTGAAATGAACGCATTCATCAACTCCACCGATGGCTCCTCACGCCGCCAGTTCATCAGCGGTGCGGCGAAGACCTTCCTCGGCGTGGGCCTCATGAGCCAGATGCAGGGCAAGGGCCTTCTCGCCGCTGGCGCTGGAGCCAGCCCGCTGAAGCAGGTCGCCACCGCGCGCAATGTCATCTACCTCTACATGACGGGCGGCATGAGCCACCTCGATACGTTCGACCCACGTCCGGATAACAAGGAGGTGAACGGTGAGACGGAAGTCATCAAGACGAACGCCGATGGCATCCGCATCAGCAACAGTCTTCCTCTGATGGCGCGTCAGATGGACAAGGTGGCGCTCATTCATTCACTGAACTCCACGCAGGGCGCGCATGAGCAGGGGAACTACTACATGCACACCAGCTACACGCTGCGCTCCAGCATCCGCCACCCTGCCATGGGTGCGTGGCTGCAGAAGTTCCAGGAGCGTGGCAATCCGAGCCTGCCTGGCAGCGTGATGATTGGCAATGACAGCCGCCACCCTGGCGCCGGCTTCTTCGAGGCGAAGTTCTCACCGCTCATGGTGAACAATCCCGAAGACGGCGTGGCCAACAGCAAGCTGAACAAGTGGTTCGCCGACAGCGACGATCGCTTCAACAGCCGCCTCGCCATCGCGCACAAGCTGGATGTGGGCTTCGCGGAGAAGTACAATGTGAAGAACGTGCGCGCGTATTCGGACATGTATGACGACGCCGTGCGCATGATGAAGAGCGAAGAGCTGAAGGCCTTCGACCTCAGCAGCGAAGATGACAAACTTCGTGCGCGCTATGGACGCGACTCCTCCTTCGGCCAGGGCTGCCTTCTGGCGCGCCGCCTGGTCGAGCATGGTGTGCGTCATGTGGAAGTCTCCTTCGGCAACTGGGATACCCACAATGCGAACTTCATCCGCGTGCCTGAGTTGTGTGATGAACTGGACGCTGGCCTGAGCACCTTGCTGCAGGACCTTGAGTCCCGTGGTCTGTTGCAGGAAACGCTCGTGGTACTGGCCACCGAGTTCGGCCGCACCCCCGAAATCAATCAGAACGACGGACGCGATCACCACCCCAAAGCCTTCACCTGCCTCATGGCGGGTGGCGGTATTCGTGGTGGCCAGGCCTTCGGCAAGAAGGACGAGAAGGGCTTCGAGGTCGTGGAAAACAAGGTCAACATCCCTGACTTCAACGCCACCGTGGCCTACGCGCTGGGCATCCCGCTGGACACGGTTCTTTATTCTCCGAGCAAGCGCCCCTTCACCGTGGCGGACAAGGGACAGCCGATCACGCAGATCTTTGGGTGATTGCTTAGCTCTGCGAGTGAATGGCAACCACCCGCCATGCGTGCGGGTGGTTGCGTTGAGTAGCACAGGGCGCGAAAGACCGGGCACAGGAGCGTGGACACTCTTGTCCGCTGCCCCTGATTCAAGACTTTCTGTTGTCCGACGGGCAAGGCCACATGCCACCAGCTGCTCCAGAGGCGTCGCTAGGGGCTTCCGCACGAAAGCGGTCGCTGCGCTACAGAACGGCGGACAAGAGTGTCCACGCTCCTTTGAATGCCCCCAATTCTTGGGGGCAGGCGCACCTCTGAAGTGGATTTTGGATAGGTCTTGGTGCGCTGCCCGGAGCGGTTCCGCGAGAAAGCCACCGGGCGACGGCCGTATTTTCCGCGGCCGTTGCCCGAATGCTCATGCCCTTTTGCCTATCCAAAAGAGTCGATTCTCACTCTCTGCTTCTCCTCTCCCTGTCGGGATTGAGCTCGCTGGTGCTGCCTTTGACATCAGCAGTCGCAGCCGATGTGCCGGCGATGATTTCGCAGAGTTGCTTGGAATGCCACGACAAGGAAGTGCAGAAGGGTGGTCTGGATCTGACATCGCTGCCGTTTGACCTCGCGGATGCGGCCGCACGGCTTCGTTGGGTACGGGTGTATGACCGGGTGCAGTCGGGCGAGATGCCGCCCAAAGCAGAGGAACTGCCGGCTGTAGATCGAACCACCCTGGTAAACTCACTGGATGCGGCGCTATACGAGGCCGACCTTGCAGACGTCAAAGCCCATGGCCGGGGACCCATGCGGCGGCTGAATCGCGATGAGTACGAGCAGAATCTGCGCGATGTGTTGCAACTCCCAGACCTGGACATCCGGGACATCCTGCCGGAGGACCGCGAAGGGCATCATTTCAATAAGACCACGGCGATGCTGGACATGTCGCGCGTGCAGCTCGCTGCGTATCTGGATGCCGCCGAGGTGGCACTACGAGCCGCCATGGTGACCGAGGCCGCGCCGCCTCCGGTCCTGAAATGGCGCAACGTGGGCACGGATCTGTTCCCCGGCACAGGCACGTTTGGAAATCGCGAGGCGATGTTCTTCGCGCGTGACAACAAGGCCATGGAGTGGGACCGAAAGACAGAGAACGAGGAGATCAAGAAAGCAGCCAAAGACGAAGGCATTGAGATGGCGCTGTTTCGTTCCGCGAGCTGGCCCTACATCGGGAATCCGAAGAACATCGTCGCGAAGCATCCCGGGCGGTACAAGGTGCGCTTCTCCGCACGCGCCGTGTTGCAGCAGAAAGGTTTCACCCTGCTGCCCGCCAAAGAGCCGGTGCCGATGACCTTCCGTTCGCGTAAACCTGCCGGGGCGGACATCATCAATGAAGTGCGGGATGAAGGTGGCATCATCGACATCCAGCCGGAGAACCAGGTTTACGAAACGATCGTCCGGCTGAGGGAAGGGGAGTCGTTTGAGTACAGTCTGCTGGGCCAGCCCATGCCGCTCGCGATGAATCCGAATGGCTCGGCGCCGTCCTATCGCTATCCACCCTTTCCAGAGGGCGGCCAGCCGGGGATTGCGGTGCAATGGCTGGAGGTAGAGGGACCCCTACCGCCACCGAACTGGCCACCGGCATCGCATCGCGTGCTTTTTGATGCCTACGGCACCGAGGTGAAGCCGGCAGATGCTGAGGTGGCAGCAGAGGCCAAGCGCCTGCTGCGGCGCTTTGTGAAGCTCGCCGCACGTGAGCCGGTTTCGGAGAAGGATTTGCAGATGTTTGACGCTCTCATCCGGCAGCGGATGGAAAAGGGTGCTTCCTTCAAGGAGGCCATGCTGGCGGGATACAAGGCCTTCCTGGCATCCGGTGACTTCATCTACCTGCGCGAGCCCGTGTCGAAGAGAGACGACTTTGCGCTTGCTTCGAGGCTGTCTCATTTCCTCGCCAACACGCGACCAGATGCCCACCTGCTGGAACTCGCAAGCAGTGACAAGCTTCATGACGCGGTCACCTTGCGAGCGGAGACGCTGCGTCTTCTCGAAGGCGCCGGGTTTGAGCGTTTCGTGAAGAGCTTCACGGACTACTGGCTAAGCCTGCGACACATCCGGCGCGATGATCCAGACATCCGGCTCTTCCCCGAGTACCGCTTTGATGAATATCTCGTGGAGAGCATGGGTCGCGAGACGCGCACATTTTTCAGTGCAATGTTTCGTGAGAATCTGCCGGCGAGCGCGCTGGTGAAGTCGGACTTCGTCTTCGCGAATGATCGCCTCGCGAAGCACTATGGCCTACCCGCGATGAGTGGATCCACGTTGCGGAAAGTCGCACTGCCTGCAGGGAGCCCCTTTGGTGGGCTGCTTACTCAAGCGGCAGTCTTGAAGGTCAGCTCGAATGGAACCACGACTTCGCCTGTGGTCAGAGGAGCGTGGGTCACCGAGCGACTCATTGGCAGAACGATTCCGCCACCGCCTACAAGTGTGCCCGCCGTGGAGCCAGATATCCGTGGTGCCAAGACCATCCGTGATCTGCTGGCGTTGCATACCAAGTCGCAGTCCTGCGCGACGTGCCACGCCAAGTTCGATCCCGTGGGAGTTGCCTTGGAAAACTTCGACATCCTCGGCGGCTGGCGGGGACGGTATCGTGGCTTGGAAGAAGGTGAGCGCGTCACGGGCATCGATCGCGCCGGTCATGACTTCAGCTACACGCTGACCAGTCCAGTGGACTCCAGTGCCAAGCTCGCAAACGGTCCCAGCTTCAAAGACGTGAATGACTTGAAGGGCATCCTCGCTGCGGATTCACGCCAGCTTGCCCGGAATGTCCTGCAACAATTGACCGTGTATGCCACCGGCACACCCGTGCGCTATTCAGACCGCCGGGAAATCGAAGCCTTGCTGGATGGCTGCGCGGCAGATGGCTACCGCGTGCGTGACCTGCTCCTTGCCCTGGTGCAGAGCCGCATCTTCCTCGGAAACCCTTGATCTGCGTATTGCGCATACTTCTCCCATGAATGCCCCTCACATCGCCCGGCCCTTCTCCCGCCGTCGTTTTCTTCGCGGCGCCGGAGTGACGCTCGCGCTGCCCTTGCTCGAATGCATGACGCCGGTGTTCAGCCGGGCCGCGCAGACCGCAGCGCCGCGGCGCATGCTGATCATCTCGAACAATCTCGGCTTCCTGCCCAAGCCCTTCTTCCCCACGGCCACGGGGAGCGACTATGAGCTCACGCCCACGCTGGCTCCGCTCGCAGAGGTGAAGCGCGAGTTCAGCATCTTCAGCGGCATGTCGCACCCCGATGTGAATGGAGGACATAGCGCAGAGAACTGCTTTCTCACGGCGGCGCGTGGTCCCACCAAGAGCGGCTTCCGCAATCAGATTTCGCTCGACCAGTTCGCCGTGGAGAAGCTGGGGCAGCTCACGCGCTTTCCTTCGCTGAACCTGGGCGTGAACATCGACAAGGCCAACCGGAGCCTCTCGTGGACGCGCGACGGTGTGTTGCTGCCCGCGGAGGACAGTGCTACGGCGCTGTTCCGCCGCATGTTCATCCAGGGCGATCCCGAGATGGTGAAACGGCAGCTCAATCGTCTCGATGAACGTGGCAGCATTCTGGACACCCTGCGCGAGCAGATGGGTGGCATGAACCGTGGGCTCGGCAGCGAGGATCGCGCGCGCCTGGATCAATACCTCACCTCCGTGCGTGAGGTGGAAGAGAGACTGGTTACCTCCCGCGAATGGGAACTGAAGCCCAAGCCAGTGACTTCGCAGAAGGAACCGACGGACATCCAGGACAAGAAGCGCATCTTCGACAAGCTGGAACTCATGCTGGCCATGGCGCAGCTCGCGTTCGAGTCGGATTCCACGCGCATCGTCACACTCATGGTGGATGCCTTCGCCACACCCGCCTTCAACATCCACGGGGATGAGAACACCACGGAAGGGTACCACGGCCTCAGCCATCACGGTCAGGCGCCAGACAAGGTGAAGCAGCTTGAGGAAGCGGACCGCCAGCAGATGGTGATTCTCGCCAGCCTGATACAGAGCCTGGCTTCCAAGAAGGAAGACTCTTCCCGCCTGTTGGACCGCACCATGGTGCTCTTCGGTAGCAACATGGGAGACGCCAACAAGCACGACAATACGAACCTGCCCGTGATCCTCGCAGGAGGCGGGCTCAAGCATGGGCAGCATCACGCCTTCAAGCACGACAACAACACGCCCCTCTGCAATCTCTTCGTGACGCTCCTGCAGCAGATGGGCGTGGGGGTGGACAAGTTCTCCAGCAGTACGGGGACGATGAATGCGCTGGTGTGAGTGCGTGTGTAGTGATGCCGAGCAGAGCAGGGGCGCGAAGTTCTGCGCTCCTTGATGCCGCTTAGAGAGATGAAGGGGTAGAATGGCCCCTACGTGTGAAGAGACTCCTGTCCCAAGGAGTGGGGGCATTCCTGTCCCCATGGAGGCGCGAACGACCTCAAAAGCGCTCAATACCTCCCTTCGCCCGAACGAAGCAACTGCTTCGCAGGGAGCGGCACTAGCCTAGTGCCGTCATATGCAGCGTCGCCACGCGCACAGCTTGGAAGCGTCCTTACAGCTTCGAAGGAAAAGGCTCCGCACCCCATTTTGCCCACCACCGGCACTGAGGCTAGTGCCGCTCCCCTGCGAGATGCCCTTACACCATGGGGACGTTCTTCCTCCAATGACTCCGTTCACGCCTCAGATGGGGACAAGAATGCCCCCGATCTTTGAGGGGAAGCGGGTTCTTCGTCCGATTTGGCCGTTCCAACTCGGGCATTTGAGCCCCGAAAAGCCGGGTCCAGACCCCGATTTTGGCCCTCAAAAAGTCTTCTCACAAAGATTTCAGCCGAATCGGACTCTTATTCCGCTCAGGATGCGGTCGTTTCGCCGCATGCATAAAGGACGGTGAATAACTGCGAGCTTTTGGATAAACCTACTACTGAACGCATAACAAGCCCACGCGAAAACGTTCGACGCATCATGGAATAACCAAATCTGAGGCGGTCAACCGCCACCCCAATCCGGCGAAAATGTTTAAAAAAGTGTGATGAGGAAGTTGACGAAAAGGGAGTCCCGAGTAGTATCTACATCCCGACAGAAAACGACGGGCTGCCAAACGAAGAGCGAACTGCAAAGCAAGTTCTTCAGACTGAAGCAGAAACGGATCTTTACACAGACTACGGTTGGAGGATTTGCGAGAGCGAATTTGCCACCAAAAACAGAGGTTAAACAATGCACTGCATGGTTGCACATAGCAGTGGACAAAAAGTTAAGTAATAAAGTCAGTATCTTTTTGTAAAAGGAAAGATGCTCCAATTTTTGGAGAGTTTGATTCTGGCTCAGAACGAACGCTGGCGGCGTGGATAAGACATGCAAGTCGAACGGGATATTTTTGTAGCAATACCGGAATATTCAGTGGCGAACGGGTGCGTAACACGTGGGTAACATGCCGGGAAGAGGAGAATAGCCCAGGGAAACTTGGATTAATGCTCCATGTGGTCGCAAGACTAAAGACGGGGTAACCTGTCGCTTCCTGATTGGCCCGCGGCCTATCAGCTAGTTGGCGAGGTAACGGCTCACCAAGGCAACGACGGGTAGCTGGTCTGAGAGGATGACCAGCCACACTGGAACTGAGACACGGTCCAGACACCTACGGGTGGCAGCAGTCGAGAATCTTTCACAATGGGGGCAACCCTGATGGAGCGACGCCGCGTGGAGGATAAGGTCTTCGGATTGTAAACTCCTGTCATGCGAGAGTAAGGCCCCGCGTTAACTGCGTGTGGGATTGACAGTACCGCAAGAGGAAGAGACGGCTAACTCTGTGCCAGCAGCCGCGGTAATACAGAGGTCTCAAGCGTTGTTCGGAATTACTGGGCGTAAAGGGTGCGTAGGCTGCGCAGAAAGTCAGGTGTGAAATCCAGGAGCTCAACTTCTGAATTGCACCCGATACTCCTGTGCTAGAGGACTGGAGAGGAGCTTGGAATTCTCGGTGTAGCAGTGAAATGCGTAGAGATCGAGAGGAACACTAGTGGCGAAGGCTGGGCTCTGGACAGTATCTGACGCTGAGGCACGAAGGTCAGGGGAGCAAACGGGATTAGATACCCCGGTAGTCCTGACAGTAAACGGTGCACGCTTGGTGTGGGAAGTGACCCTTTCCGTGCCGAAGCTAACGCGATAAGCGTGCCGCCTGGGAAGTACGATCGCAAGATTAAAACTCAAAGAAATTGACGGGGACCCGCACAAGCGGTGGAGTATGTGGCTTAATTCGATGCAACGCGAAGAACCTTACCTGGCCTTGACATGCATTGTGTCGTTGGTGAAAGCCAGCTAGTGTAGCAATACACGCTTTGCACAGGTGCTGCATGGCTGTCGTCAGCTCGTGTCGTGAGATGTTGGGTTAAGTCCCGCAACGAGCGCAACCCCTGTAGTCCGTTGCCACCGGTTTTACCGAGCACTTGGACTAGACTGCCCAGATCAACTGGGAGGAAGGTGGGGATGACGTCAAGTCCGTATGGCCCTTACGGCCAGGGCTGCACACGTACTACAATGCCCAGTACAAAGTGAACCGAGACCGCGAGGTGGAGGAAATCGAGAAAACTGGGCTCAGTTCAGATTGCAGGCTGCAACTCGCCTGCATGAAGTTGGAATCGCTAGTAATGGTACATCAGCTACGGTACCGTGAATACGTTCCCGGGTCTTGTACACACCGCCCGTCACATCATGGAAGCTGGCTTCGCCCAAAGATCGTGCGCCAACCGCAAGGAGGCATCGGTTTAAGGCAAGGCTGGTAACTGGGATGAAGTCGTAACAAGGTAGCCGTAGGGGAACCTGCGGCTGGATCACCTCCTTTCTATAGGAACCTCATGAGTAATCATGACGTCCATTGGGTGTGGAATCTGCAGTGCATTGTTTAGCCTCTGTTGGAACAAATAGTTCTGTGTAACATCAGCCTCACGAAACGGGGGTATAGCTCAGTTGGTAGAGCGCCAGCTTTGCAAGCTGGATGTCAGGGGTTCGAATCCCCTTGCCTCCAGTCGTAAGTTTAGCGAAAGCGAAAACAAGCGGGCAAATGCGAGAGCGACCTGCGGGCCTGTAGCTCAGTTGGTTAGAGCACCGCCTTGATAAGGCGGGGGTCATAGGTTCGAGTCCTATCAGGCCCACCACTCTTGCCACTGGAAGATGAGATCTGGAGAGTTCTTTGAAAACTGCACACAAACTGAAAAATGTTCAGTGATGTCCTGGTGTTAAGGCCAGGACAAGATGCAAACAAATTCAATGACTGATTAAAAATAACTAAGGCACATAGTGGATGTCTTGGCATCAACAGGCGATGAAGGACGCGCAAGGCTGCGATAAGCCCCGGATAGCTGCCGTGAAGCTCACCCGGGGATCTCCGAATGGGATAACCCACTGTAGTAAACTACAGTATCTCATATGCTCCGCATATGAGAAGCGATACCTGGGGAAGTGAAACATCTCAGTACCCAGAGGAAAAGAAAACGAAAGTGATTCCGTCAGTAGTGGCGAACGAAAGCGGAACAGCCCAAACCGGGGGCTTTGCTCCCGGGGTTGTAGGACTCCGATATTCTGACAATAGGCTAGGTGAAGCTTCAGGAAAGCTGCTCCATAGAGGGTGACAGGCCCGTAACCGAAAGCCGACGATAAGATAGGAACTCCTGAGTAATGCGATACACGTGAAACTTCGCATGAATCTGCACCGACCACGGTGTAAGGCTAAATACTCGTTGATGACCGATAGTGAACAAGTACCGCGAGGGAAAGATGAAAAGAACCGCTGTGAGCGGAGTGAAATAGTCCCTGAAACCATGTGCCAACAAGGTGTCAGAGCCGGCTTGTCCGGTGATGGCGTGCCTTTTGCTTAATGAGTCTGCGAGTTGGTTGTTGTTGCAAGTGTAAGCCTTTCAGGGGCATACGCGCAGCGAAAGCGAGTCTTAACCGGCGCCCAAGCAGCAGCAGCCAAACCCGAAGCGGTGGTGATCTACCCTTGACCAGGCAGAAGCGTTGGTAAAACAACGTGAAAGGCCGAACCGGTGAATCTTGAGAAATTCTCGGATGAGTTGAGGGTAGGAGTGAAAGGCTAATCAAACCCCGTAATAGCTGGTTCTCCTCGAAATGTATTTAGGTGCAGCGTCATGCGCTGAGCAGAGGGGGTAGAGCACTGAATGAGCTAGGGGGATATTTTTCCTACCAACCTCAATCAAACTCCGAATACCTCTGTGTGAAGCATGGCAGTAAGACAGTGGGGGATAAGCTTCATTGTCGAAAGGGAAACAACCCAGCCCAGCAGCTAAGGTGCCCAAACAACGCTCAGTGGAAAGGAAGTAAAATCTCAATGACAGTGAGGATGTTGGCTTAGAAGCAGCCATCATTTAAACAGTGCGTAATAGCTGGCTCATCGAGAGATTTTGCGCCGAAAATGATTGGCGATAAGCGTTGTACCGAAGCTCTGGAAGCGAAAGCTTGGTAGAGGAGCATTCTGGCGACAGCGAAGTCTGAAGGTAACTGACGATGGAGTTTCCAGAAGAGAGGATGCAGACATAAGTAACGATAAGGCCAGTTAAATACTGGTCCGCCATAAACCCAAGGTTTCCTGGGCAACGATGTTCGTCCCAGGGTTAGTCGGGTCCTAAGCTACGGCGTGATGTCTACGCGATGGATAACAGGTTAATATTCCTGTACTAGTGGGGTTAAGTACTGTTGTTGCGGGAGGTGGTCTTAGCAGACCTTATTGACTTGGCAGGGAGGGCTTCGGCCTGACCGCGCTAGGGACACCACCCGCCAAGAAAAGCGACAGATCGTTCCCTCATTACCCGTACCGCAAACCGACACAGGTGGGTGAGCGAAACACGCTCAGGCGCAAGAGTGAACCCTCGTTAAGGAACTCTGCAATCTAGTCCCGTAACTTAGGGAGAAGGGATGCCCCGCAAGGGGTCGCAGTAAATTGGGTCAACCGACTGTTTATCAAAAACACAGCATTGTGCTAAGACGAAAGTCTACGTATACGATGTGACACGTGACCAATGCGGAAAGATTAAGGCAAGGGGTTAGCCGCAAGGCGAAGCTCTGAACCTAAGTCCCCGTGAATGTCGGCCGTAACTATAACGGTCCTAAGGTAGCGAAATTCCTTGTCGGGTAAGTTCCGACCTGCACGAATCGTGTAACGAGTTGACCGCTGTCTCAACGAGGCGCTCAGTGAATTTGTAGTGGCGGTGAAGATGCCGCCTACCCGCAGAAGGACGGAAAGACCCTATGCACCTTAACTGTAGGCTGTCACTGACTCGCCGATTTCAATGCTCAGTATAAGTGGGAGGCTTTGAAGCCTGACTTTCGGGTCAGGTGGAGCCAAAAGTGAGATACCACCCTTTGGTGTTGGCGATTCTAACTGAGATTCAGGACAATGGCAGCTGGTCAGTTTTACTGGGGCGGTATCCTCCCAAAGAGTAACGGAGGAGCGCGAAGGTGTGCTCAGCGCGGTTGGCAATCGCGTGTCGAGAGCATAGTCATAAGCACGCCTAACTGTGAGACCAACAAGTCGAACAGATACGAAAGTAGGCCTAAGTGATCCGGCGGCTTAAAGTGGAATTGCCGTCGCTTAACGGACAAAAGGTACGCTAGGGATAACAGGCTGATTTGACCCAAGAGTTCATATCGACGGTCAAGTTTGGCACCTCGATGTCGGCTCGTCGCATCCTGGGGCTGGAGAAGGTCCCAAGGGTCCGGCTGTTCGCCGGTTAAAGCGGCACGCGAGCTGGGTTCAGAACGTCGCGAGACAGTTCGGTCCTCTATCCTCTGTGGGCGCATGATAATTGAGGGGTTTTCTTCCTAGTACGAGAGGACCGGAAGTGACGCACCTATGGTGCATCAGTTGACACGTCAGTGGCACGGCTGAGTAGCCAAGTGCGGAAGAGATAAGCGCTGAAAGCATCTAAGCGCCAAGCTCATCCCAAGATTAGTTATCACAGGACCGTGGGAGACTACCACGCGATAGGGTGAACGTACAAGCCAGGGTAACCTGCTCAGCGTATCACTACTAATAGTCCATACATTTTTAATCATCCTTGCATCCCTGTTAGCATCTCATATCACCGACATTATCGTTTCAGACCTTGTGTGCAGTTTTCAAACCAACCCTCCGGTCTCCCCGAAGTAGTTGATAGTTGAGGGTCGATAGTTGATAGCAATAACAGTTGCCACCAGCTACCGGCCCAGTTAAACCCAAAGTCCATCATCAGGACTCTGGCCAGCCCACCGCCCTTAAAAAGCAGTGCCCCTGGATAGATTTCTGGTGATATCCCGCAGTGGACCCACCCGTTCCCATCCCGAACACGGAAGTGAAACGCTGCAAAGCCGATGATAGCCTGACGAAAGGTCATGCAAAAGTAGGCAGTCGCCAGTTTATTTCAATCAAAGCCGTTCCAGCAATGGAACGGCTTTGCTTTTTTATACGCATGTCGCCAATCCGACGCGGCGTGGAGAAAAGATCTAGGCGATGTGGCGGCGACGACCGCATAGATCTTGTCTTCCCTTCAAGGAGCTGACAATCTGTCCGAAACGCACCAGAGAGATGGCAGGACGACTGGTGTAACCGCGCTTCCCCATGAGATACCTTGTCATCGCATTGGTTGTCGTAGTCGTGCTCGTCGTGGCCTGGATCATCTGGCGCTGGACATCCGTAAACAGGGGCGCGCAACAGAGAGACGAGAGGCTGCTGAAACTTCTCGAGCCTCTGGAGGACAAAATTGAGGCTGGGGAAGAGATCACGAAAGACGAAGTTGCCGCCCTGGCCGCCCGTCCTGAAGCCCGCCACCTCCTGTTTGCCGCTTTGCGAGATGCGGGCAAAGCAGAACTCCTGCCCGATACCTACAACTCTCCAGTCGACCAGGCGGCAAGCTCCCTTGCTTTTTGGATGATGCATCCCAATGAACTGCAGGATCCACCGGAAACCATGGAGCTGGTCAAAACAGTCCCGAGGATCTTTGACGGCCACCAGCGTGATTTTCATGTCTTCCGCTACCGAATGCCGGCTGGTCATTGGGCAGGTGATGCATGGCAGTTGGGATTCGGAATGGCCCCGCCGCCCGATACTGAACCGTACGCGGGAATGACCGCCGCCTTCTCAACCGTGGGCGACACCGAAGGAAAAGCCGAACCCGAAGCAATCGTCGATTGGTATCTGGACATGCTCCGGCAAAAGGGCGCTGAAGCGTGAATGTTCTGGCGACAGCGGTGGCCTCACGGTGCCTCGCTCCACCATGATTTGTGAACCGTTGGCCGAACGCGCGTTGCGGTTTGTTGCCCTATGCAGGTTCCTTCACAGGAAAAGCATTGAGCGAATTGCGCTTTGCAGTTAAACCGGATTTCCAACACCCTCCTCCTTATGGAAATCAAACCGGAAGTTTACGAGCAGCCCGGCACCTTCTACCTCGGTCGTGAGTACGACGTCGCGACCAAGGCCCTTCAGGACAATCTCGTCCTGTATGATTCCAAGGACCTCGTGACGCACGGCGTTGTGCTGGGCATGACCGGCTCCGGCAAGACGGGTCTCTGCCTCGCGCTTCTTGAAGAGGCCGCCATGGATGGCATCCCCGTCCTCGCCATCGACCCGAAAGGCGACATCGCGAACTTCCTTCTGCAGTTCCCCAATCTCCAAGGCAGCGAATTCGAGCCGTGGGTAAATCCGGAGGACGCCCAGAAGAAGGGGCAATCCGTCACGGAATACGCCGCCGCCCAGGCCCAAATGTGGGTCAAGGGACTCGGCGAATGGGGCCAGAGCGCCGACCGCATCAAGAAGCTTCGCGAGAAGGTGGATATCAACATCTTCACGCCAGGCAGCAGCGCGGGTATTCCAGTGAGCATCCTTGCTTCCCTCGCGGCACCACCGGCAGAACTCATCGAGGACGCGGAAATCTTCCAGGAGCGCGTGGAGAGCTGTTCCACCAGTCTCCTCAGTCTCGCCGGCGTGGAGGGAGATCCGGTGCAGTCACCGCAACACATCCTCCTCGCGAATATCTTCACTCATTGTTGGGCCAAAGGGCAGGACGTCACGCTCGAAAGCCTGGTGCACCTCGTGCAGCAGCCTCCCTTTGAGAAGGTCGGCGTCGTCGCGGTGGATGACTTCCTCTCCGAGAAGAAGCGCACCGAAGTGGCGATGAAGCTGAACAATCTCATCGCGTCGCCCAGCTTCGCGAGCTGGTTGCAGGGTGTGCCACTGGACATCCAGAAGATGCTCTACACGCCGGAGGGCAAAGCGCGCGTCAGCATCTTCAGCATCGCGCACCTCAGCGACGAGCAGCGCATGTTCTTCGTGAGCCTGCTCTTGAATGAGACGCTCGGCTGGATGCGCCAGCAGTCGGGTACCACGAGCCTTCGCGCCATGCTCTACATGGACGAAATTTTCGGCTATCTCCCTCCCACGGCGAATCCGCCGAGCAAGAAGCCGATGATGATCCTGCTCAAGCAGGCCCGAGCCTTCGGTCTCGGCATCCTACTCGCCACCCAGAACCCCGTAGACCTCGATTACAAGGCGCTGTCCAACATCGGCACCTGGTTTCTCGGACGCCTCCAGACGGAGCGCGACAAGGCCCGCGTGCTCGATGGCCTCGAAGGCGCTGCCAGTTCGCAGAACGCCAAGTTCAACCGCAGTGAGATGGAAAACCTTCTCTCCGCCCTGGGGAACCGCATCTTCCTCATGAACAACGTGCACGAAGATCACCCCGTAGTCTTCAGCGTGCGGTGGGTCATGACGTATCTGCGCGGTCCGCTCTCGCGAAATCAAATCAAGTCACTCGTGGATCCCAAGCGTGAAGCGTTTGCGTCCTTGATGCAGAGCTCGACCCCGAAGAAGGCCGCCAAGTCCGGCCCACCTCCGCTGCCCAAACAAAAGAAGCCGGCGGACGAAGACGCCGGATTTCTCCCGCCCTCCAGTGAGGAAGAGGAAACGACCGAAGCAGCCCCTGCCGGCTCAGGATTCCGTCCGAAACTCCCTGACCCCGCAGTCGAGTACTTCCAGAGCGAAGGTGGATCTTCCTACGTGCCCGCCATGCTGCGCTCGGCGACGGTGCTTTTCAATGATGCGAAAAAGAAGATCAGTGGTCGCGCTACGGTCACGTTGGTGAATGAAATCGACGCGGCCAACGCGAAGGTGAACTGGGACAAGTTCCTGGATGTCCCGCGTGACATCGATCTCACCAAACTGGATCGCGACCCTGACAATGGCGCATCCTTTGGAGATCTCCCCAGTGCTGCGCAAAAAGCAGCCACGTGGAAAGCCATTGAGAAGGATCTCACGAACTGGGTCTACGCGAACTACGAAGCCGAGATCCGCTACAGTCCCTTGTTGGAAGCCTATTCCAACTTCGGCGAAAGCGAGGCTGACTTCCGTGTGCGCGTCTCCCAAGTCGCACGAGAGCTGCGCGACAAAGCAGTGGAAGAATTGCGCGCCAAGATGATGAAGCAGGCCAAGGCCATCGAGGACAAGGCAGCGAAGGCAATGCAGAAGGTGGAGACCCAGAAGGCCCAGGCCAGCAGCGCCAAGTGGAGCACCGCCGCCACGATCGGCACCTCACTTCTAGGCGCCCTCTTCGGCAGAAAGTCGAGCGTCGTCAGCGCTACCAACGTCAACAAAGTCGGCAGCATCTTCCGTGAGTCCCGCGAAGCCGCCTCCGCAGAAGGGGAGGTCGAGCGCTACCGTGAAGAACTCAAGGCCCTCGATCAACAGCTCTCGGATGAAACCCAGAAGATCCGCGACCAATACGACCCCACGGCCCTGACCTTCGAAGTGGTGAAACTCACTCCCATGAAGAAGAACATCACGCCAAACGCGGTGGGGATATTGTGGGTGGGGAAGTAGACACACTACACCCTTTCCAGAGCGCGACTGTCCCGTCGTCCCAATCACGGAGCAGTACCGCGCTTCGACTTCTTGGGCTTTGGCCGACCTGGAGCGGATTTCGAAGGAGCCAGCCGTTCGGCGCGCTCTTCGTCTTCCTGCTTCCAACGCTCAAGATCTTCAGCAGTGGAGAACATGGCGGGATCAGAAGACCAGCCAAAGTCGCCCTCAGTCCGCTTGCCGCGCACACCAGCATCATCTTTTCCGTCCCAGCCCAAGGAATATACCAACAGACGATTGCCATCCTTGAGCGAATATCGAAGTGGCCTTCCATCAATGGGGTCAAGTAGCGGGGCGGAGAGGAACTCAGGCACGAGCTGCTCTTGCGCTTGGGGGAAGTGTCCGTACTTGAGCCGAAATCTCTCGGCAGCACACCAAACCATCGCGCACCTGACGGTGGCGTGGAAACTGGCGGCACGCTGCAGGATACGCTGATGCATCGAAGCAGTCTCCTCCAGCGCATGACGGGAGAACGTGAACCAACCGGACTTGTCAGCGAGGACAAGCGCTTCAGTGCGCATGTCGCCTACTTTGGAGGCGACAAACACATCCCGCTTACTGTCAAGAATTCCACTACTGAGATCCACAAGGGATTCCTGGAAACTCGCGAGATCAGCCAACTCCCAGCCACGTGGTCTGGCGATAAACAACGCGTGGAATGCCGTGTCTTCCACCCGATTCACCCAACGAGGGGCATCAGGCCACCTGGACGGCGTTCCGCAAGAGCAAGAACCCGTCAACGCCTTATACAGATAGCTGGATGATGCCGGAATATAGGTGTGCAGGAACATCACTCTCTCGTTCTGCACTGCAACCAGCGCGTTCCGAAGCGCAAACTTCTGGAGTGCCAGCTGAAGTGATAGCAACTGCTCATCCGATAGGTTCGCTAGAGGTAAGCTATTTTGCCAGGCCTGCAGGGTGACCGCACTCATGGTGATGCCGACCAGGTAAGAGAGCAGGTTGGCAGGAGATTGTTCGACACGGTGTCCGAGCTCAAGGAGCGAAACCAACGATTTAGTATACGCGTCTTCGTGACCACTTGCCGCCAATGCAGCAATCCAACCCCGCGAAGTGACTGGCAACTGCTGCAGGCACGACAAATAACTGACCTTCATCTCCAAGCCGTCTTTATACTCGAGTGGCCAACGGCATTGAGGCCGATTGAGGGCATCGTGAATTTCATTCCACTCGCCATCGAACTGCGCATAAAAGTGAAGCACTTCATCAGAGGTGCTTTGGAACGGTCCGGTCGGAGGAGAGGCTGGAAACGTTTTCCGCATCGAATCAGCCCAAAGATCCAAAAATGACAGGTTCCCAGGGGAAAGCGGTCTGTGGGTGGGGAATCGGACACCTGATCTGGATACGCGAGTCGCCCAGCCTTCCGTGATTAACCCCAGACGCGTCGTGTTCGGATCGGAAGCTGCCAGCAGCTCCGCGAAAATTGGCGCCGCTGCCACATTCTCCTCGTCCGGGATTATCGGCGGAATGATGTCCGCAATGTCCACCGGCTCACCCGCAGCTCGAAGACGTGCGCAGGACTCTTCCCAAATCTTCTGGCCACGCCAGTTCTCCTCCCACCACACGGCCGTGATCAATCCGGCGAGGATAATCACAGCGATGAGGATGCGGCGTGTCCACTTCATGCGCGGAGCTTAGCCATACGCAACGAAAGCGTCATGGGGAAACGGACACGGGAACAGGCGAAAACGCAACATGCCATAGGGTGCGTGCACCACGACACCGCATGGAGATGTGCTCGATCAAATCTCCGCAGCCGCGCCTTCTGTCGGGTCGGAAGACCCAACGCCCGCTGTCGGACCAGAAGGTCCAACCTCCTGCAGAGCTCCGATGGCTTCGCGCTCTTGAACAGATGAAGGTGAACTGGCAGGGGCTCCTTCTTTTGATGCCAGCGCTAGCTCTTCCTCCGATTGCTGCTCCTTGTCTTCCTGGCCAGGCTTCCTCAGCGTGGCTGCGACGTCACCCATCCGAGCATAGACCTCATGCTGCTGGGCACTGTGTTTGAGAAGATCCGCGGAGAGCTTCACGCGTCCGGGCTCGAAGATGGTGATGAAACAGGATCCGCCGAAGATGAAATAGCCCATCTCCTGCCCCTTCTGCACGGGCTCACCGGCACGGTAGGTCTGCTTCACGGTGCCCACGCAGGTGGCGCCGACTTCCAGCAGCAACACTTCGCCGAACTGTTCCGTGTGAAGCCGCACGAGGTAGCGTTTGTTCTCCCACAGGAGAGTGGGGCGCTGGCGCAGCGCGATGGGGCTTACCGAGTAGAGCGGGCCATTGATCAGCTTCGCTTCACCGGGCACGCCGGCGCAAGGGAAGTGGAACCGGTGATAATCCACAGGGCACAACCGCGAGATGATCATCGAGCCCTTGGCAAATTTCTCCGCCAGTGCGTCATCCTGCAGCAGCGTGCGGAGATCAAAGGGGATTCCCTTCACAAAAATGCCATCGCTGGCCTCGATATCAGGAATGGCAAAGTGGCGGCCATCCGCAGGGAAGGCAATCGTATCCGGTTCCTCAGCGATCGGCCGCGCCGAGGGCTTCAGCTTGCGTGCGAAGAAGGCGTTGAAGGTCGGGTAGTACTCCGGCTCCCCGGCCATCTCGGCGCGGTTGATGCCATACTTTTCGATGAATGGGAGCACCCGTTCGCGGCTGGCTGGGGTGGACATGCGCCAGCCGTACCAGGAGGAGAAAAGCTTCCGCTTCACCAGCGTGGCCAGCGTGACACGCCCAGCCTTGCTCTCGTAGGCCCAGCGCAAAAAGCCTTCTCCATAAATCACTTCGGTCTCGGTCTTCCCGGTGTAGCGATTAAAAAATTCGACGGGCTCGGACGGGAGGCTCATTGAAGGGACCAAAGGGGATGAGGATTGCGAAGAGCAATTGGAGGCAAGGATGGGATCGGAAAAACTTTCCCAAGGTTACATTCCTAAACGCCGCCTTGCTGCCTCCTGCTCGCTCGCAGAGGAAAAATGGGAGGCAGGTGTACCCTTGGCCAGTAGCAGCGCGTGGAAATTCCGGCCCAGCAACCCGGGGTGGGTCAGGGTCTGAAACTGGCGTTTGCTGTTGGTATCCATGGACATCGGGCGGGAGGAAAGGGTATCGGCGAAGAGCTTAGTCAGAAAGCGGCCCTGCTCTATGAATAAGGCAAGATTTAGGCCAATTTTCTCCGCAACTTGCACCACACAAGTGAAGTTCACGTCAGCCGTGAGGTCTGCATCCCCGAGATCTTCCAGGACCTTGCCGTCCGTACGATGCTGATAATAGCGGCGCAGCGTGCCGTCCATGCGCTCTGGCGCGAAGTACTCTGCCGCCGACCGCCCATAGTCGAGCAGAAGGACGGCGCCATCAAAGGGAGCGGTGGAAAGCGACTCGACCCAAGCATCGGCGTCCAGGCAGATGTCCGTGGTGTAACCCACCGGGAACTCGGTGCCCAAGCCGGAGGTCGCGGTCGCCAGTCGCGGATCACTCAGGGCACCCTCGACGAAGTCCAAATCAGAGGTGCCAGCAGCCAAGCCCACCCACAACTCGCGCCATTCAGTGCCAGTCCAGCGCACGCGGTGCACGGGGAAGGCATCCAGCAGCTCATTGCAGAGGAAAAGCGCGGCTGGGGAGGATGGGATGCCGGCGTGATCCGCAGCCCAGAAAATCCGTGGCTCGCTCGCCAGAGTCTTGCGTTGGGCTTCTTGGAGTTTTGCATCCGGCTCGACGATGACGTAGCGCACGGCCTCGGCCAGTGCTGCGTCCAGCTCCCGACAACCGACTAGAATGTCCCGGGCCAAGGTACCGTCGTGAGCGCCCTGCTCAATGAGGGTGAACTCGGCCGGTCGACCCATCGACACCCACACCTGACGGGCTTGCTCCGCCAGCAGCCGGCCAAAGAGCGGGCCGGCACTGACGCTGGTGAAGAAATCCCCCTCCCGTCCGATACAGCGGACTCCCTGGCGATAGTATCCCACTCCCGGCTCATACAGTGCAATCCGCATGACTTCCGCCCACGTGAGGCGACCACCCGGCGCGGAGGCGATCCGGTTGCGAATAAGTACAAGGACTGACGGCACAGGGTTTGCGTTGGCCATATTACGGTAAGGGGCTATACTCTCTCCCCACTGCAACGCAAACTACCCCCAAATGCCTGAGCCTGAAGTGAACCCCATTGCCCGCCAGTTGGGTGGAACGGTGCCCCCGTCGAAACGTGGCAAAGGAAATGTCGTCAAGCGCAGGGTGCCCATCTACCGGCGCAAGTGGTTCGCCATCCTGGCCATCATCTGCCTCGTCTCCGGCGTCACGGTCATGGGCGTGGTCATGGCGTTTCTCGCACCCCTGCGCGCGCAGGCGGAGACGTTTAACCTGGATGACCTGCACAAGATTGAAAAAGCCAGCCTCATCTATGACCGGCGCGGCGATGAACTGGGCCGCATCTATGTGCTGAACCGCACCCCGATCAAATTCGAGCAGGTGCCGCTGAAGTTTATCGATGCGCTTACGGCTCAGGAAGACGAGCGTTTCTTCCGCCACAAAGGCGTGGACATGTGGGGCGTGGCGCGCGCCATGTGGCTGAATTACAAGGCCGGCGAGGAAACCCAGGGTGCAAGTACCATCACCCAGCAGCTCGCGAGAAATGCTTTCAAGCTCAAGGATCTTGAGAAGAGCGGCGACAAGAACTCGCGATACACCCGCAAGATTGTGGAGTGGTTCATCGCGGAGCGCATCGAGGAAAAATACACAAAATCCGAGATCCTCGAAATGTACCTGAACCGAATCTTCTTCGGTCGGAACTTGTACGGCATCCAGGCAGCGGCACAGGGATACTTCGGCAAGGACGCGAAGGATCTCACCTTGGAAGAGAGCGCGCTGATCTGCGGCATCATCAAGAGTCCTAACAATCTCGAACCCCTGCGCTATCCCGAGCGCGCGAAGAAGGCCCGCGACCACGTGTTGGATCGCATGCGCGAGGAAGGTTTCCTTTCCAAGACTGAAGCAGAGCAGTACAAGGTCATCCCGGTGGTGACGAATCCCCCGGACAATGTCACCCGCCTGAGTCACGTGACGGAAGAGATCCGCCAGCAGGCAATCGACATCATTGGCGAGGAAGCGGCACAGTCAGGTGGCTTCCACATCTACGCCACGGTGGATGCGCGTCTGCAGCGCGCCATGGAGGCATCGGTGCGCCAGCGCCTGTCCGAGGTGGAGCAGCGCCCCGGCTACACACACCAGACGTATGCGCTGTACCATGAGATCAAGGGCGAGGTGAAGAAGCGCATCGCCGCGAAGCAGATCCCCGCAAACACACCCATGCCTGCCCCGCAGTATCTCCAGGCATCGGCACTGGTGATCGACAACCATGACGGCTCCGTGCTGGCGATGGTGGGTGGACGTGATTTCCTGGACAGCATGTTCAACCGTGCGATGCAGTCGCGCCGTCCCACGGGCACTGCGTTCATGCCATTTGTTTACGCTGCGGCGTTTGAGAAGCCGCAGTACTACCCGCCGGCGTTGATGAAAGACCAGCCCATCAACAACCGCCTTGTGATGATCGGCGGCTTCGATGGCAAGCTCGGTGAATGGGGCACGGAACAGGAAGAGACAGTCTATGGCGACACCATTTCCCTGCGTGAGTCTCTGGTGCAGAGCCGCACGGCTGCCACAGCGCGGCTGGGTCTGGAAATCGGTCTGCCTGCGGTGAAGGATTTGGTGACTCGCGCGGGCATCAAGTCACCGGTGCGCGACTATCCCAGCAGCTTCCTCGGAGCGAGCGAAGCGAAGCTGGATGAGCTGGTGCTCGCCTACAGCGCCTTCCCCAACAAGGGCAAGCGTCCCAAGGAGCTGACGATGATCCACCGCATCACGGACGACAAGGGCAAGGTCATCTACCAGATCAAAGAAGACGATGAACCCCTGGTGCAGGTGATGGATGAGATTGCGGCCTACCAGACGCACTCCTGCCTCGTGGAAGCACTCGATCGTGGCACGGGCCGGCCGGCGCGCGCCGAGTTTGGTCTCAAGGAGTTCCCTGCTGCCGGCAAGACGGGCACGGGTTACGAGTTCAAGGACCTGTGGTACCTCGGTTACACCAGCTCGGTGACGTGCGGTGTCTGGTGTGGGTTTGATCAGCAGAAGCCCATCTACGAGGGTGCTTTCAGCAACCGCATCGCGCTTCCGATCTGGTCGGACATCATGAATGCTTCTGCGAAGGATTATAAGACAGAAGAAATCGCCCCGCCCCAGGAGGCGCAAATGGTGGAGATCTGCAACAAGAGCGGGCTGCGGGCGGTGGACTCTTGCTATGAAAAGGTTCCGGATACGGTGAATGGCGGCATGAAGGCGGTGCGCTGCACCCATCGCGAAGTGATGCGCCCCGGCTCGAACTTTGAGACCTACTGCAACGTGCATCGCGGCGGCGGTGCCGCAGGTGTGGGCCCGGTCATCGGGATGATGGAACCGGCCCAAGACACGATACCGCTCAATCCCGCAGCGATGAATGTGCCCTCCGTACGAATGAAGGGACTCACCGTGATTGGGAATGATCCGTACAATGCCATCATCCCCGTGCCCCGTGCTGAGCCGGTGGATGAAAGCGGCGAGGTGGTCCCCCGCGCCGTGCCGGTGATGGAAGAGGACAACCAGCCTCAGAGCCCCATCAAGCTCGCCCCCCCGCCGCCGCTCAAGCTAGATTAGCAGAACGCAGTACTAGTAGTGCTTGGAGCAATCACGGTGGCGTGATATGACGGTGGCATGCGTCTGTGCCTGTCTGCCGTGCTCTTTTGCCTCGCGTACATGGGCTGCGCTTCCCAAGCTGCGGCGCAGAAGGTGATGCAGGTGCGCTGGAAGAGCGCACACACTTCGCCACCGGTGAAGCTGGGTGGCAGTGCCGGGGACTGGCTGCCGGCCTTCCGGCTCGCCCTGCAGACGCTGCCGGAGGCGTCGATCGTCGCCTTGAGCCTGAGCCAGCCGCAGATGCTGGGCCTCTCGCCGGGAGATGCCGCGAAGCTGCAACACCTGTCGGCAGAGCGGTACACGCTCATGACTGGGGACACCGTGTTTCAGCGCGCGCCCACGGCATTGCCCTACTGCTACAGCGAGACGAAGCCCACTGAAGGTCTCGCCACCGTGTACCTCCCCAAGGCGGTCACGGCGGACACGCCGACCATCGTATTTCTGCACGGCTCCGGGGGCAGTTTCCTCTGGTGCCTGCACGTCCTCGTGGAAGCCTTTCCTGAAGCCGTGATCGTCTGCCCGGCCTATGGCATGAGCACCGGCAGCATTCCCGCCGCCTATGTGAAGGAAGCGCTTGCGAAGACGGCGACCGTGACGCAGGCCCCTCTGAAAAATCCGGTGCTCATCGGGCTCTCTGCCGGTGGGTTCGGCGCTTGCAAGGTGTACGTGGAGGCACCGCAGGACTGGAAGCGTCTGCTTTGCCTCGCTGCGTATGCACCCGACACGGTGCTGACGCGGTTCGCTCCAGGCATGGACATCTGTTTCCTCTCCGGCGCGCGCGAGGATTTTGTGGCAAGTGGCTATTTCAACCGGGGCGTGCAACAGGCACGGGGGCGCGGGGCCCAGGTGCGTTCGCACCTCATGCCGGACAGTGGGCACTTCTTCCTGCTGGAGAAGCGGGAGGAGACGCTGAAGGTGCTCAAGGAGTGGGTGAAGTAAGGCGGCTTCGAGCGTTGCCTTCTCGTCTGCAGGGCAAAAAGCATCGAACGCCGGTTGGACGATGGTTAAGAGTGCCATCCGCAGATTTTGTCCTGTGCGATTCAGGAGAGAAGAAAGCTGCGGCGTGGAGGTGTTCACCCTGTGGCGCCTGCCTGATACGAACCCCCCGTTCAACTTTTCATCTCATGAAGACCTACCAACACATTCTGGTGGGGGTCGACTTTTCTCCTGGAAGCCGCGCGGCCTTGCATGCCGCCGCCCGCATCGCTTCCCCCGGAAAGACCCCAATCACCGTGATGCATGTCATCGATCCGAAGCTTGCCGAGTCCATGAAGGAGGCTCACCACTGGACGGATCTGGAGTTGTTTCAACACGTCGACCAGACCGTGGTTGATTTCGTCACCGTCACCGGCGTCGCTGCCGACCATGTGCGCATCGAGCTGGATATTGGACAGCCCTTCCAGGCGTTGATTGGTGCCCGCCATCGACTGGAGGCGGACCTCATGGTGATGGGAACTCGCGGCTCTGAACACGGACCCAATGACATCGGCTCCGTAGCCAGCAAGTGCATGCGCAAGGCACCCGCAGATGTGCTGCTGGTACGTGAAGGCACGGATGGCAGCTTCCACCATATCACCGCTTGCGTGGATCTTTCCGAGACTTCGGCCAAGGCCGTGACGGCAGCACGTCACTTTGCGGAACTGCATGGGGCCATGTTGGATTGCCTGTTGATCAATCAGTCCGTGCTGGCGCTGAACATGGACTACAATGGATTCTCACCTCCCATTACGCCTGTGGAACCCCAGGGACTGGCGCAGTGGGAGTATGAGATGGATGGGTTCCTCCGCCCGCTGATGCGCACCGCACCGAGCAGTCTCACGTGGAATGCCTTTGTGAAGGATCGGTCCAATGTGCGCGAGGCCATCCTGGAGCACATGAAACTTACAAAGACGGACCTGGTGGTGCTGGGTACTCGCGGGAAGACCAATCTGCGCACCCTGCTCATCGGCACCACCGCGGAGAAGATTGTCACCCACGCCCCCTGCTCCGTGCTCACCGTGAAGCCGGATGGGTTTGAGCTGCCCGTTGAGGTGAAGGATGAGGGAGGTGACGCTCATGACGCCAGCCATGAACAAGAGAGCCCTTTCCCTCCCGCCACCGTGCCCATGGCGTGAGGTGGGATGGGAGATGATATACTTCTGCCGGAGCCGCAGTCGCGGTTCCGGTCATTGGTTCATCTCGAACACCCGGTAGTAGAACTCGGGATCGATGCCGGCGAAGGAGTTGACCTGGGTGAACACGTTCTTGTCATCCAGCAGCTCGAAGCCGTCCGGAATGAGACCGCGATTGTGGCCGGTGTGACCTTGAAGCACGAGCAGGCCGCGCTGCTCGGTGCGCGCCTGATTTATGTATTTCTCAAGTTCCGCCCTGGAGACGGCGCTGGCCACCGTCGGCAGATAGATGGGCAGGGTCTCGTGCCCGTGACCGTAGCAGACCACAAGGTACTGCTTCCCGTCTTTGCGCAGAGCCTGCCGTTCCGCGACATAGTCCGATACGTCACGCAACGGGGCATATGGCCGGGTGGCGAGCAAGGTGGCCTGGGCCTTCCAGAAGGGAAAGACCTGGATGATGAGTGCCAGGGCCAGCGGCACCGCGACCCATCGACGCACCTGCGGCAACCACGAAGGCAGTCCTTTGGGTTCTGATTTCCAGATTGCCTCCGCCATGAGAAGGCACACGATGGCGATGAGGCAGGGCAACACCGCGATGATGAAACGCGGATAGAAATAGGAGCCGGTGCTGCTCACGATCAGCATGAAGAGGCTGGTGCTGAAGAACAGGTTGCTGAGCACCCACCAAGGGCCGCCCGATCCTTTTGGGGCGAACCGATGCCGTGCGATGGGAAGAAGCACAAGGATGGCGAGCAGCACCCACATGGCCCCGCGGAAGCTTGAGATTCCGATGCCAGGCGTGCTGGACACGAGGCCTGCGGCCTCCACCGTGGGTGGCCAGGCGAGTTCCACCCCGAGCACGAGCTGGCTCAGAGTGCTGTCAAAGAGGGCTTTGGTAAGCGGTTGCGAGACGGTTTCATTCCCTGCCCAGCGGGTGGCTTGCATGAAATTGGGCAGGAACATCTGGATGAACGCCATCGCTGCGAAGGCGTTCGTCACCGCCAGACGCACCAGTGTTTGCCACGGCATGTCGTTGTAGCGCTGTACGCCGTAAGCGAGCAGGAGATTCAGCACGAGAACATCAACGACGGCATTCGGGTAAGCCCATAGCCACACGAACTCTATTGCACCCCACGCCACCCATGGAAGCACGGCGAATCCGCGGGTCTGGAAGATACGCGTGACGGCGAACATGCCGGCGATGCAAAGCGGTACTACCAGCGCGTACGCACGCGCGTCTACCCCATAGCGGATATGCCATGGGTGTAGGGCAAGAACGAAGGCCGCGACAACACCTGCCCCCGGAAATCCCCACTGCCGCATCAGCAGCGCCAGCAACAGGACAGCTGCTGCGGAGGCCAGCAATGCCGGTATGCGGGCGGCGAGATCGGAGAACGCACCGGGCTTCGCGTCCGTGACTGCGCGCCAAAGGGTGAAGCTGGTCTTCTGGGCCAGGGACATCGGCACGTGATTCGTGGGCTTCTGGTAGTAGAAGGCGCAGCGTTTCCAGTCGTGCGAGGTGAACTTGAGCTGGCCTGGCTTCTTGGTATCAGGGCGCCACTTCCCGTGGGATACCTGCAGTACCACCCAGGACTCATCCCACCACAGACTCTTGCTCGCGAGAGGAATGCGGAGGGCGACGCAGGTGATGATGGCGAGGAGGACGAGAGGCCAGAACCAACGCTGATTTCCGGCGGATTTGAAATTTGAGATCTGAGATTTGAGATTGGTGAAAGGCTTCGCCCACCATTGAGCGGTGCCCAGGAGCACGAGCAGCAGGGCCAGATTGATCCAGGCCGCGTAGCGGATACCCATGGAGGCATCGTCATCCCAATCGGGTTTCTCCTTTGCCGCGAGGGCCTCCTGGATGGCAGGGAGGTGATCCTTTGTCTGTGGCCCAAAGAGCAGCAACGCACCCTCCAGTGCGATGAGCACAAGCAGCAGGATGCGGACGAGGCGGAGGGACATGCAAGAACAGAACGAAGGGGCCGGACGGGAACCGGTTCCTTACCGCAGGGAAATCCCTGTAGCCAAGGGAATCCTACGGCTGGCGAGAGCAAGCTGGGTGGCGATCTTGGAGTGCTGGAGCTTGCTCCAGCTTTCCGCAGGCAGCTTGCTGCCGTGAAGCCAGAGGCAACTCGAAATCTTCGAGTATCTGGCACGTCATGGGTTGCTTCACGCAGAGCAAGCTCTGCTCCCGAAAGCTGGAGCAAGCTCCAGCAGTCCAAATCTGCCCCAGCCGCACCTACAGCAGCTTCTTCTTCTTGAAGAAGACAATGGGCAGGATGGCAGAGAGGACGATGATGATCATCACGGCCCAGAAGGCAATCTCGGCCTTCTCCCCGGGCAGGCCGACGTTCATGCCGTAGATGCTGGCGATGAGCGTGGGCGGCATGAAGAGCACGCTGGCCACAGTGAAGATTTTGATGATCTGGTTCTGCTGGATGTTGATCAAGCCCAGCGTGCTGTCGAGGAGGAAGCTCATCTCCTGCGTCTGCTGGTTGGTGTAGTCATCCAGGCTCTTCACGTCGCGGGCCACACTGCGGAAGAGAGCGGCCAACTCGCCTTTCATCCACGGAGCGGCGTTGTTGAGGAAGTACTGCAGCATGCGGGCGATGCTGACGAGGCACTCGCGAAGGTTTGCCACGAGGCTGTTGTGGCGGCCCAGGAGCTTGATGACTTCGTTGAGGTCACACTGGCTTTCGCCACCCGACGTCTTGTTCGGATTCACCCGGAAGATCTCCATCGCGATGCGACGCAGGTCCGCCTCCACGTTCTGCAGGGTATCCGCGATGCGCGCGACGATGGACTCCAGCAGCGTAAGGAAGACCGCGTCACTGCTGAGTGGAAGGGTGTGTTGGCGACGGACTTGGTCCGAAATGACACGCCAGGCCATGGGGTCGGAGTAGCGGACCGTGGTGAGCGTGTCCGGGCTCACCACGAAGGTGATGGCGGACGTTTCCGGGACTGGCGTGTCCAGCCCCACCGGCACCCATGCCGTCATGTAGAGGGCGCCCTTTTCCGAATACAGTCGCGAGGACTCCTCGATCTCCTGCATTTCTTCTCGCGTGGGGAGCTGGTACTCCAGCCACTGTTCCGCCTCCAACTCCTCCGCTCGCGCGGGATTGAGCAGGTCAAGAAACACGAGGTTGTCCGGCAGAGGATGGGGCTTCTCATCCTGCCAGTCGATGAGCTGTCCCTGCTCTGTGATGAGGCGGATCATGCGGCGTCGGTGTGGGATCGCATGGTGCGGAGAAGCAACGAGGGATCAAGCCGGGAAATGAAAAAGGCGCGGGATGCCGCGCCTTTGCTTCGTGAAGTGGTCGCAATACGAATCCGTCACAGGAGCCCGCCGACGCGCAGGAGTCCATCCTTTGAGATGGTGCCCGAGTGCCTGCCGACGAGTTCTCCTTCCTTGAAGAACAAGAAGGTGGGCAGCGCGCGAATATTGAAACGCAGTCCGGTTGCCGGGGCGTCGTAGAGGTTCAGCTTGCAGAGCTTGAGCTGTCCCTCGCGCTCTGTCGCAATCTGCTTGAGCACGGGCTCCATGGCGCGGCAGGAGCCACAATGATCCCCCCAGACATCCACGATCACCGGCAGCGAGCTGTCGCTTACTTCTGCCTCGAAATTGGCATCGGTGATGGTGATCATGGAAGGAGTACAGCGCAGGAATCGCGGCGGCTCTTGCTCACGGGTATGAACCACGAGCGCCGCGACTTCACGTTCGCTCGTGAATTAAAGCGACTCCAGCTTCTTCACCAGTCCGTCCTTGGACATGGCGCTGGTCTGGCCGATGAAGTTACCATCCTTGAACCACAGCAAGGTGGGGATCTGGCGGATGTTGTACTTCGCGGCGATGTTCTGATTGCTGTCCACGTCGACCTTGGCGGCGATCACCTTGCCGGCGTTTTCCGTGGCGAACTGATCGAAAACCGGGGCGAAGTGGCGGCAAGGACCGCACCATTCTGCCCAGAAGTCCACGACCACAGGCACACCTGCGTTTTGGATTTCGGCATCAAAGGTGGCATCGGTGAAGCTTTTGACGTTCTCGCTGGCCATGGGGAAAGAGTATTAGGGTTGCTGAAGGTTACGCAGACATCGTGGCGAGAGGATGCATGGGATCAACCGAAACCTCCGGCGGCCCTGCATGGACTGAGGGTAGGAGCGTGGACGCAAAAAAAACGCCGCCCGGTGAGGGGCGGCGTTCTTCAAAAGGCGATGTCCGTTTTGCCGTGTTGTGCATCGGGCACTAGGCCCTCAGCACGAGGAGACGGGAGGCGGTTCGTCAGAGCGGATTCTTGGTCAGGATGCTGAGCGCAAGAATGGCGATCGACAAAAGGAAAAGAATCCAGGAGAAGACCATAAGACTTGTCGGGAAGGAATGTTATTGAATGCGGGTGCGGATCTTCTTCAGATCCTCATCGAACGTGCTGCGGTAGGTACCGGGCTTGTCGGGATTCTCCTGTTCCCAGCTCTGAGGGGCCAGGGAGGGCACCTTGAAGGCGCTGGCGTCACTGTCTTCCTGCGCGGAGAACACAAATTCGGAACCGGCGAGATTCACGAACATGAGTGCCGCAGCGAGGATGGTGCACACAATGGCGAGAGGAGCGAGACCGGCTTCGGGGTCCTTCTCATCATAGAGCGGAGCGCTGTCCTGACCGGGCTGTTTGGCCGGGGCGGCGGCGGGAGCGGCGACGGCACCCTTGGCCATCGGCTGCGTGCTCTTTGCCAGCTGAACTGTGGCTTTCGGCAGTGCCTGTGTGCCTCCGGGACCGGCAGGAACTGCCTTGGCCATCGGAGAGGTGCCGGAGCCGGGAGGCTTCGGCGGAGCGCCGGGAGCCTTGGCGAGGGGCACGGTGCTGGCACCGGCTTCCATCTTGGGTCCCGTGGTGGGAGGAGCGCCGGGAGGCTTGGGTGCGCCAGGGGCACCGGGAGCCTTCTGCAGGGGAACCGTGGGAGCCATGGGAGGAGCACCACCGGGGCGCGGAGGAGCGCCGGGGGCACCGGGAGGCTTGCCAGGAGCCGGCGGAGCGCCGGGAGGACGGGGAGCCGCAGGAGCTGCACCACCAGCGGCACGAGCGACCGGAGGAGTGGGGGCGCCAGGAGGACGGGGAGCAGCCGGAGCGCCGGGAGGGCGCGGGGCGGACGGTGGACGGGGAGCGCCGGGAGCCGCAGGAGCAGGCACGGCGTCCAGCTTCACATAAGCGGTGGTGCGGGAGGCAGGCTGCGGAGCGCCGGAAGGCAGCACGACCGGGGCTGTGGCAGGGCGGGCAGCGGCCGGAGGCAGCGGGGAGCTGGGAAGCTGGATGGGCGCAGTGGCCTTGCTGGCTACCGGCGCAATGGTCACCGGACCCGTCTTGTTCATGGTCGACGGAGGTGCGCCAGAAGGAGTAGTGGGGACGCGCGAGGTAGCGGCACCGGCAGGCGTCACCGAAGTGGTGATCGGGCGCGGCACCGGCGAAGTATTTACCACCGGCGGGATCGGGGCGGTATGCTCCTTCGGCTGCGTCATTCCGGCGCCCGGACGGGCACGCAGGGTGATGCGCACGGTCTCCTTCTTAAGCGGCACGGCAGCCGTCTTTTGGGACGGTCCTGGCGGCGGTGTCGGCTGAGTCTTGTTGTCCATGGTGCAAAAATTTGTCACGGAGGCATGGAGCCGCCGTGTATTTCAAAAAAGATTAGCCGTTTTCGTCGCGCAGAGTCAATGGGATTCTCCTCTTTTGGCAGGAAGTTTCACAGGAAGAACACGGCGCATGCCCCGATGCATGAGGGGATTGACATGGGCGCCCCGAAACCGCCATGCTTTTGGGGCTCCGGGTCTGGAATTTCCCTTATTACATCCCCAACCCCCTTCCTCATGCAGACACAGTCCTCTTCTGAACTTGCCGTCGCCGTGCACAAGACGTCCCTGCTGGAGCGGCTGCAGGCTGGTGGCATTTCCTGCTGGGTGATTCTGATCCTGGCTCTGGTACTATTTGCCCTGCTGGTGACGTTGCTCGTCGGGCGGCGCAACGCCTCCTCCATCATGGCCTACTTTGCGGCGTCTCTCCTGCCGCTCGTCGTGGGCCTCTTTGAAGTTGGACAGAGCACCCTGGCCGCCTTTGAGAATCTGGGAACTGCGGGCATCGCCGGCCCGGATCATCTCATTGGTGTCATGAAAGGGGGCTCCTTCGCGCTGTCCTTTGGCGCGGGGGTGACGTTCCTGGGGCTGCTGGGGACGGTTCTCCTGGCACTGGTCGGACCCTCCAAAGTGGCTGTGCCGCCGCCGGTACCCTAATAAAGTAAAGAAAGATAAGGAAGCCAGCTGAGGCAATGTCGCTCAGAGGTGGAGGGGTAACTTTCGCTTGCCTCAGCCTTCCCACGCCGCTACGAACCCTGCCCACGTTTCTCACCACCACCCATGAGAGTTCTCATTACCGGAGGCGCCGGTTTCATTGGTTCCCACACCACCGAGCGGTTGCTCGCCAACGGGCACAGCGTCACCATCCTGGACAATTTCAACGACTACTACGATCCCGCCATCAAGCGCGAAAACATCCGCGCGATCGGGGACCAGATCACCCTGGTGGAAGGTGACCTCCGTGAGAAGGAGGACGTGGAGCGCGCCTATGGTGCGGCGCCGGTGGACGCCGTGATCCATCTCGCCGCCCGTGCCGGGGTGCGCCCGAGCATCGAACAGCCGGAGCTCTATATAGATACCAACATCAAGGGCACCTTCAACATGCTGGAGGCCGCGAAGCGCCATGGCGTGAAGCGGTTCGTCTTCGCCAGCAGCAGCTCCGTGTATGGCGTGAACAAGAAGGTCCCCTTCGCAGAGGTGGACCCCATTCTGCAGACCATCTCGCCCTATGCGATGACGAAGATGGCGGGCGAGCAGATGTGCTCGAACTATTCCGCGTTGTACGATATCCGCACGGTGTGCCTGCGGTTCTTCACGGTGTACGGCCCGCGCCAGCGCCCTGACCTCGCCATTTCGAAGTTCACCCGCCTCATCCATGAGGACAAGCCCATCGACCGTTATGGCGATGGCAGCACGGCCCGCGACTACACGTTCATCAGCGACATCGTGGACGGCATCCTTGGCGCGCTGGAGTACAGCGCGAATCAAGCGGCGCCGAAGTGCGACATCTTTAACCTCGGTGGCTCGCAGACGGTCACGCTCAATGAGATGATCGGCGCGATTGAAAAGGCCCTTGGCAAGAAGGCGCAGATCAATGCCATGCCCGAGCAGCCCGGCGACGTGCCGCTTACGAGCGCGGACGTGAGCAAGGCCAGCACCCTGCTGAAATTCAAGCCCACGACCCACATCGACACCGGCATCCCGGAGTTTGTGAAGTGGTGGCTGGAGATGCGGCAGAAGGGGCTGAGGTAGGCGAGGGAAATGTCTCGTGGGGGAGGAGCTACGATGATGCGACTCACCTTTCTCAGCACGGATCTGGGACTCCATCCCTACGAAACTTTTGTCATCAACTATGTGCGCCGAGAAGGGGGGCGATGTTCCCGGCTGTCGGTAGATCGACGGACATCTCCATGGCCGTACCACTGGGATGACCAAACCCTGCAATCTGTCTCGGAACACGAGGACATTCCGCTAATCACCTTGCGACAATGGGCTGTTGATTGTGGAACATCCAATTCGTTGGAGGGCCTGTTTGCCCTCGACCCACGAGTCGATCACAGCAGGTCTCATGATTTCATTCTCAATCGAAGTCACTATGTCCCCGAACTTGGTTTCGATAACAATCGGCATCTGACGTTTCGCTTCTCTGGCATCGCTGAGATTGACAAATCTCGGTGTGCTTTTTGTTCCCTTTGCGACTTTGGCCCTCTTGCGGGACGGGGTTTCTTTTGTATCTGCACGGACTTCGAAGGAAGACGGGTAGTCGAGGCTCAACTGGTATCGATGTCTTGAGCGTTGGCGACTGATCGGGCCTTGACGGTCGATGGCGTCTTGTCGCAAGCTGGGATCCTCGCATGAGGAAGTACCGTCGGGTCAGCTTGATCGTTGTCGTGGTTTTAGCCATCGCTGTGACGGCTGGTTGGTGGCACTGGTTCCGGGCGGACTATTCATGGCTCGCGCTGCAGGATGACCCGATGAAGCGGCTCGCGACGGTGCCGGATCTCGCACCGCAGCTGACCAAGGATGAGGTTTTCGCGGCGAGTGTTGAATGGAGAAAGTTGCTGGAGGAAATAAAAAGCACACCCGATCCCGACGGTGTGTTTCTTGAGGGAACCTCTCTGGCCTGGAAGTTATTGTCCCCGGAACTGGAAGGCGCGACGAAAGTGACGCTCTACTCGATTCACCCTGGAGACTTCTGGATTTCGGGTAAAGAAGACAAAGGGCGCGGGGAGTTGTCGACACTACCTGAGTTTCACGAGCGCCCCGTGTTAGGCAGTATCACTTTGGAACGTCCGGAGGATGTCAAGAAATGGAGCCACTTCCTGCAGGGACAGATCATTCCGGGAAACGTTTCGCAGTGCGTTTTTCAACCGAGGCATGGGTTTCGGTTCACGACGCCGCGTGGTGAGGTCGATCTCATTATGTGTTTTGCCTGCGGTGACATGACGGTGGATGAGGGTACTATTAGCAGGTCCATGCCCAAGTTACGGGCGGACGTGCCATCGCCGAAGGGTATCGGCTATTCGCCGAGGCTCTCGCCGCTGGTCAGAGATGTGGTGAATGCGTTGTTCGACAAACAAGGCATTCGCAGAGACAGGGAGGAGAGTCGCAAAGTTGATGACTGAGGATGTGCCATCTTTCGCCCATGCCTACTTGGAGGAGCAGGGGAATGGTCGATTAGGCCAGGAGGAGAAGCTCCTCCGTTCTGAATTGGAACGGCTGGGTATTCCCGTGACTTTATACACCGCGAAGCGCATGCAGCGCAGGCAGCTTCCGTTGGATGGTACGAGTTTTGTGGCTGGGGATATGGTCGCGATGCACGGGGCCATGCGCCAGCTCGGGATTGAGCATCCGGTTCCCAATGACTACCCGGAGTGCCTCCGCGCCTACCTGCGGCGGAAGGTGTGGACTTCCACACTGGCCGCCGTGGAGAGGGGTGTCTATGAGGGGGATGGCGAGCCAGTTTTTGCGAAGCCCGCGGAGCGGCGGAAGTCTTTTACAGGCAGAGTCTTTGCTTCGCCGAACGACTTGTATGTGATCGGTGGTACCAGCAGACGTGAGTCGGTGTGGTGTTCTGAGGTCGTGGAGTGGGCCACCGAATACCGGGTGTATGTCGCGGGCGAGGCCATCCTGGCCATGGATTGGTACGCCGGCGAACCCTGGATGAAGTTGGACCGTGCCGTGGTGGAGTCAGCAGTTGCGGATTATCGGCGCTCAGGAACGGCGCCGGCCGCGTATGGCATTGACTTCGGCGTGCTCGGCAGTGGCGAGACGGCACTCATCGAGGCGAACGATGGGTATGCGCTGGGAGCCTACCAGATTGATGCGGCCTCGTATGCCGCGGTGGTGTTCACGCGGTGGAGGGAATTGTTGGGGACTGCGGTGAAGAAGGCCGAGGTGTGAACCGGCAGGCCAGAGGCCCAACGACCGCTGTCGGACTGGAAAGTCCAACCTCCTGTGGGCATTCACAATCTCGCACTTGGCTCGGCATGGGCGCTGCGCTACTGCTAGGGTGCATGGCTGCTTTTCCCCAGTCCGTTGTTGAACTCGCGCAGGCGTTGATCCGCATTCCTTCGGTAAATCCCGATGGGGATCCCGGTGTCGACAAGACTGGTGAAGCGGAGGTGGCGGCGTATGTGGGAGAGTTTCTCAAGAAGTGCGGAGCCGAAGTGGCGATTGAGGAAGTGTTGCCAGGCAGGCCGAATGTGATTGGCCGTTTCCGCTCGGAGCCTTCCAAGGATGGCAAGCCGAAGCCGCGCATCGTCTTCGGTCCGCACTTGGACACAGTGGGGGTGGGCGGCATGACGATTGACCCCTTTGGCGCCGAGGTGCGTGAGGGCAGACTCTGGGGACGCGGCGCGTGCGATACCAAGGGGCCCATGGCGGCGATGCTCTGGGCGCTGTGGGAAATGCGCGACGAGCTTGCAGCGCTTCCCGTCGAGGTGCATTTCGCCGGCTTCATGTCCGAGGAATCGGACCAGCATGGCTCACGGCATTTTGCGAAACATCACGGGAAGGACTATGCTTTCGCGCTCATTGCGGAGCCGACCGATCTGAAGACGGTCTTCAAACACAAGGGCTGCTTGTGGGCGGACGTGGAAACGTTCGGGATCGCAGTCCATGGCTCGCGACCGGAGCTGGGCGAGAATGCCATCGTGAAGATGGCAAAACTCATCAAGGCACTCGATGCAGATTTCCGTGTGCAGCTTGCCAATTGTGGCGATGACGCGTGGCTCGGCCGCAGCACGATCAGCCTGGGCATGATTCGCGGCGGCACGCGGGCGAATATCACGGCGGATCACTGCCGTCTCACGGTGGACATCCGTTATAATCCGGCGGTGCGGGATCACGGTGGTCCGCACGAAATGCTGAAGGCCTTCGTGGCGCAGCTCGACCCGGGAGCGAAGGTCACGCCATGTGGTGCGCTGTCTCCCTGCCTGGATACTTCCGCGGAGGATCCGTTTGTGAAGTCCCTCGTGGAGCATGGTGCTGCGCTGACAGGCGCGCCGTGGTTCTGTGATGCCGCCTTTCTCGCGGAGGCCGGCGTGCCTGCTATCGCCATGGGACCGGGAAGCATCGCCCAGGCGCATACGAAGGACGAGTGGATCGAGGTTGCAGAACTGGAGCGCGGTGCGGCGTTTTGGGTGAAGTGGCTGAGGGGGAGGTGATTGGCTCGCGGCCTTATGAACGATGGAGGGAACATGCAGGGGCCTGCCTCAACGCAAGGTGACGAAGGCAATCGCACCTTGGAAGAACTCTCCATGTCTGGGGACGAACAGTCTGGAGTGCGCCGCATGTCCCTGGAGAAGGTGGAAACGATCGTAGAGCGTGTGTTTGCGGAACATGCGGACCTGTTCAGAAGGCTGGCACAATGAACGCTGAGCAACCGGAGTTCCTCTTTCGCGAGATCCTTGATGTGCTTCAGGAGCGTTCTTTGCACCTGTTCGGCGGGCTGCGAGGCGTCCGCGATGATGGCTTGATCCACTCCGCGTTGGCTTCTGCGGAGAATGCGTTGTTCTACGGTGGAGGCGATCTCTTCGACGTTGCTGCGGCCTATGCGTTTCATCTCGCGCAGGCCCAAGCATTCTTTGATGGCAACAAGCGAACTGCTGTTGCTGCGATGCTGGTATTTTTAGAAGGCAATGGCGTGCACGTGTCGAACACGCATGACGATGCAATCTACGATGCCATCATTGCCTTTGCGGAGCGACGGATGGGCAAAGCTGAACTGGCAGCGTTCTTGAGGCAAAGCGCTGGCCAGATGTGAAACCACTGGGAGTGAAAGCTGCGTCTTTGTAATGAAACGAGGCTTCGCCAATGTGGCTCACGCTGCCCTCAGCGTGAACTGTGGCAGGATCCCTGAGGTCGCTATCTCCAGCACTGTAACAGCGAGGGAACTACAGCGCTGGGATGATAGCTGGCCGTCTTGAAATTAGGCGCTTCGCGCTTGGGTTAAGATTCACGCTGAGGGCAGCGTGAGCCACTTTGGCAAAGCCTCATTTCTCCTGCAATGCAGGGGACGCACTTGGTCAGCAGCATCCCGCCCCAGGCACACATCCACCCTTCACCACGGGAGCTTCACCATCACGATGCGTGGGCTCGGGACGGCCCGGGCGGAAGTGTTCTTCGTGATCGAGGGTGGCGGTGAGATCGGACACGTTGGAGGTCACGCTTTCGAGCGCGGCTTTCAGCGAGGCGACGAGTTCATCCGGCGCAGTTTCCGCGCGGAGGTTTACGATCAATTGCCCGCCGGTGCTGGGCTCGTCGAGTTCCATGCCGGTTTCGGGGACATTGTCGGTCCGCACCAGATTCACGGAGGCGATTTCACCCGCGATGCCGTCGTCGGGGCTGTAGGTCATCTTCAGGTGGGCAATCTCGGCGCCTTGGGACCGCAGTCGCTGCTGGATGGCTTTTGCCAGGGACTGCAGATAATCATTCGCCTCAAAGTCTTCCTTCGCCTTCAAGGTGACGGTGGCGTTCAACCAGCCGAGGAGCGCTTCGCCATCGGCGTACACATCATAATCCACGGCCATGGGCGAGCGGGTGGACTGGCTGCCGGTCATCAGCTCGCCGAACCAGGCGTCGAGTCCGTTGCCCTGCCGGGCGGAGACGGGCACCACCTTGGCTTCCGGGAACTCCTTCTGCATGGCTTCAGTGAGTTCCTGAAGTTGTTCCGCGGTGACGGCATCCGTCTTGTTGATGATGATCACCTCGGCTTCCTCGAGCTGCTTTTTGTAAATGTAGGCCACCTTGGAAGAGAAGGTGCCGCCTTCATCCAGGCCGAGGATGCGGCGTGCGCGCACGGGATCCACCAGCACGCTCAGAGGGGCGATGGAAAAATTCTCCCCGTACATGCGGCGCAGCGGGTAGGTCACGGTGGCCACCAGATCGGTGCAGCTGCCCACCGGCTCCGCGATGAACACATCCGGCTTCGTGGAATCGTTCAGTTTCGAAGCGGCATCCACGAGGGTGTTGAAGCGGCAGCAGAAGCAGCCGCCGGCGATCTCCTCCGTGGCATAGCCCTGGCTGCGCAGGAGCTTGGTATCCACGAGTCCGCCAGCCTGGTCATTGGTGATCAGGCCGACCTTCAGCCCCTGGTCGGAAAGGTGCCTGGCCAGCTTCCCGATGCTCGTGGTTTTGCCGGCGCCGAGAAATCCGCCAATCATGATGTAGCGGGCCTGTTTCGTGGGAGCGGATGCGGTCATGAAAGGTAGAAATGGGGTAGAGAAAGGGGAGGGGACATATGCCCTGAGGGGCAAATTTCCAACGGCAAAATCCGCCAGATTTATCGCCACTTGAGAAGGGGGCGCCGGGCAGAGGGGGCGATGTTTGCCGTTTCCGTCGCCAGCCTCCCTCCCAGAGCGACCAGTTTCTTAAATTGCTCATCATCATGCCACTAGGATGTGCGACCGGGATTTATGGAGACCCACTGTACGACCCAGTTTTTAGCTTGGGCGATGCCATCTTTCCCAAAAGCGCGGAGCAGCTTTTTAGGAAAAACGGTCAAAGCAAGGTGAACGACAGGTGAAAGTTTTTAGCTTTCCTTTGCAAAACCATGGGATGGGTATAAATCTTTCTTTACGTTAACCGAAACTCCTGGGAATGGAGCGTTCATTTAGCGAGCTGCCTGTCCCGATAGTAGTAACCACACGACATCAAATACCCCTGTGAAGCAAATATCCCTGAATAACGCCAGCGCACAGGGATTCAGCTTTGTTGAGATTTTAGCAGTGCTCGGGGTCATCGGAGTCATCGCTGCCATCGCCATTCCTCAGCTTGGTGGGATTAATAGCGGCACCAAGGAAGAAAAGAACCAGCGTAACGCTCAAAGCATCGTGTCCGTGTATGCCGCTGCTTCCGCTGCTGGCGCCACCATCTCCGGCACTGACGTCGACACCATTGTGGCTGACATTACGGACGCTGATGGCGTGAAGGTGGATGATGGCGTATTCAAGGACAAGCGCTTCAGCGTTTCGGGTCTTTCCCCCCACGACATCGCGGCCGCCCAGGCGTACATCAAGTACGATGAGACTTCGGGTGGGCTCGTGTACACGAAGAACAAGGCTTCCTAGGTCGGCCCGAGCAGCTCTTCCCCGGGGGGCTGAACCTAAACCGAGCTTTGAAAAGTTTCTCCAGATAGACAGAGAGACCTTTTTTGCGAATGATGCGGACTCCGCAGAGTGCAATACGCACGGCGCTGACACTTCAGACATTTTACCGAAAGGCCTAAATCAAGGAATTTCTGGCAATACAACGATAGAAGAGATACGCTGCCGGGCCTATATTGCTGTATAGTAATCAGAACTATACGAAATTTTCACTCCTGCAGTATTGAGAGCCATGAACATTACCTCCCCCGCGTTCATTGCGAATGAGGACGCTCCCCTCTCGCCCGGCGGGTCGAAGGGACGCATTCTGTTGGTGGATGACGAGCCCGTGCTGCGGGCCATGGTCGGCACCGTGCTTATTTCCCAGGGTTGGGAAGTGCTCAATGCCAGCAGCGGCGAGGAGGCCGAGCAACTTCTGCAGTACACCGTAGCGCATCGTGCACCGGTAGATGTGGTCATCCTGGATTTGATTCTCCCAGGAGGCATCTCCGGCATGGAGGCAGTGCATGTGCTGCGGCAGATTCAGCCGGACATCCGCATTGTGGCCAGCAGCAGTTTCTTCGCGAATGACGACAGCAAAGCCAGCTGCCTGAATCTCGGATTTGATGACATCCTTCCCAAACCTTACAGCGCGACGGATCTCACTGCGGTCATGGATCGCAACGTACAGCGTTCCTCCTCCAAAAAAGCAGCCTAGCCGTTGTTGCCCGTAGCGGTACGCTCCGCTGTCTCCCCTTCCGGCTCTCGCTGCCATCCGGTGTCCATGAAGTCCACGCTGCTCAGCACCCGGCTTTTTTTCAACTCATTGCTGGGCATGCTGGTCGTGGTGGCCGCAGCGCTGGCAGGGGTGGCGTGGCATCAGGTGCAGTCCGCGCGGGACTCCCAGAGATCTCATGTTTTCAGCCTCGCTACCGCCGCGTCGGGTGAGCTGGCACACATGCTCGTGGAGCAGGGGACGAAGCATCTGCCGTCCGCGCTCCCGTGGCAGATGGAGGACCGGCTGCGAAGCGAGTTGAATGAACTTGGCGGGCCGGATGCGCTCACCGCGCTTGGAGTATTGGTGGAAGTCGTGCGGGAGACACCCGGCGAGCTCGAGCCCAAGCGCCGGTTCACCCGCGTGGGTTTCTTCGATGTGCCCACCTTCAAGCCGATGATCAATGGCCAGTCGCCGGACGCCAGTGTGCTGGAGGCCATTATCCTCGCGGCGGACGGCGCTCCCTATGCGGTGTCCTCGCGCTTTGTAAACGCGGAAGGAACGGAAGGAAAAAAGGGGAAACTCTCCGAATGGATCACGGCAGCCGCGCCGATCGTCCTGCCGGACGGGACGCGGCCGGGTTTCCTCGTAGCGCGCCAGCCCCTGTTCCAGTTCAAGCATCTTCTTGCGGCGCCGAAAACGGTCACCACGATCACCCTGGCTGTGGGAGCGGGACTGGTGCCGGGATTGCTTCTGGCCATCGGGCTTGGCCGCAGAATCGGAATGCGCGTGCGTCAGCTGGCAGATGGCCTGCATGCGCTGCGCCAGTGCATCTGGACGTACCGCCTGCCCCCGGCCGGCACGGATGACATCTCCGAAGCATCGCGGGTGTACAACGATACCATTGAGCACCTTGCCGCCGAAGAGCAACGCAAGCAGGCGCTCATCCAGGAATGCATCAGCGCCAAGAAAATGGCGGAGTCCGCCATGGAAACGAAGGCCGACTTCCTGGCGAACATGAGCCATGAGATTCGCACGCCGATGAATGGCATCATCGGTACGACTTCGCTCCTGCTGGACATGAATCTCGGAGCGGAGCAGAAGGAGCTGGTCAGGATGATCCGGACCAGCGGTGAGAGCCTGCTGCACCTCATCAATGACATTCTCGACTTCTCCAAGCTTGAGTCCGCCAAGATGGAGCTCGAGCGCATGCCAGTGCAAATGGAGAGACTCTTCCAGGAGTCCATGGCCATCTTCGCCTACAAGGCTGCGGAAAAAGGTCTCGAACTCAATTACCATGTATTCGACACGCTGCCCCGTTATATCTCCAGTGACTTCCAGCGCCTGAAGCAGATCCTGGTGAACTTGCTGGGCAATGCTGTGAAATTCACCGACCGCGGAGAAATCCTGGCGCTGGCGCAGCCGGTGTTGCGGCCTCGGCCGCAAGGTGGAGGTGAGCAGATGTATCTGCAGATCTCCGTGCGCGATACCGGCATCGGCATCCCTGCGAGCAAGCTGTCGCGTCTCTTCCAGGCCTTCACCCAGGCTGATCAATCTACCACGCGGAAGTATGGTGGCACGGGACTGGGACTGGCCATCTCCCGCCGGCTTTGCCGCCTGTTGTCTGGTGAGATCAATGTGGTGAGTGAGGAAGGGCGCGGCTCGAACTTCTATTTTGAGATCCCCCTCGAGGTGGCGCTTGAGGACAACGACAGCATCGCGGAGGAAGCCCAGTGTCTTGCCGCGGTGAAAAATCGCACGGTCTCGGTGCTCTCCCCCCATGAGACGACGTCCAGCATCGTGCTGCATCATTGCCGGAATTTTGGCATGATGGCGGAGGCCCGTACGCTGACGGCCAGCGCCTCCCCGAAGGAACTCTTCGACGGCGCGCCGCCGCTCGTGATCATCGACATTCCATCGTTCTCGGTAGATGAGGCAAACCGTTTCGCTCTTGAGATGGCTGCTCGGGGCATTGCTGCCGTGGGCCTCGTTCCGATCGCGCATGAGCAGGTGAAAAAGACTTTCCAGTCTGTACTGGGCGCGCAGTGCCTGTTTGTGCTCAAGCCGGCGGGCAGGCGGGATCTGCTGCGCTCGCTGGCGGCGCTTTGCTCCGCGCCCCCTCCTGTTCCACGCACGGCACCCATTGCCGTGGCGCCGAGCCAGGTGATGGCATCGATTCGCGCCAGGCTGAACGCGCCGCCGCTGATTTCTCCGCCTGCACCTGCATCTGCATCCTCCACCACGGAAGCACACCTCTCGCAAACCATTGGCGGGATGACTCCACTGCCACAGTCACCACCAGAAGCGGTACCCTTTGCACCGGCGCCGGCTGCGCCATCGACTTCGGCAGAGTCGAGTTCCACCGCTCCGTCCTTTGCGAACGAACATCCCGCGCGCATCCTGCTCGTCGAGGATCAGCCGATGAACCAAAAACTCGCCCGCCTCATGTTGGCGCGACTCGGCTACAATGACGTGGAGATCGCGGAGAATGGACGCGAAGCCGTGGAACTGGTGGCGCGCAATCAGTACGATCTGGTCTTCATGGATCTGCAGATGCCTGAACTGGGAGGACAGGATGCCACCCGCGCCATTCGTAATAATTTCCTGCTGAAACACCAGCCCGTAATCGTCGCAGTGACGGGACATGCACTCAGCGGGGTGCGTGAAGAGTGCATCAACGCGGGCATGAATGATTTCGTCACCAAGCCGGTCAGCTTGGACATGCTGCGTGAAGTAATTAGCCGCACCATTCGACCAGATCAGGACGTCGCCATGCGCATGTGAAAAGGGCGGAGGGTTGATATTTGCACCTTTATTTGCCTTGCGCGTCGTGTGCAATAATCCGGTGTTTATGACGACATCGAAAAGTGCCTCTCAAAAGGGAGAAAGTTCCAAAATAGTCTTGTCTCTAGAGGGCCGTTTTCTATAATCAAATTCGCCGACCGTGACATTATTCATGCAAATTTCGGTTTGAAGTGTGGATGAGAATGTTGCGGCAAGCCACGAACGGCAACGTACGTGTGATTCAGGTAAAATTGGGTAATGTTGTTGCGGGGGCTGCTCTTCAGGGGGGCAGCCCCCGAATTTTTTGGTGAGGGAGAAGCCGGACGTATGTCCGCAGAAATCGATGCCCTCCGGCGACGCCTTCCGGCAAAGCTCATTGACCTCGTTCACTGGTTACCTAGGTTAGTGCATGATTCGCTTCACCCTGCTGGGCTTCCCCGTGACCGTGCACTGGATGTTTTGGGCGATCATGGCGATGCTCGGGGCGAACCGGCTGGATGGTCCGCACGGCTTTGCCATGCTGGCGATCTGGGTGATCGCTGGATTCATTTCCATCCTCATCCACGAACTGGGGCACACGCTTCTCCAGCGGAAGTTCGGGGCGCGAGCGGAGATTGTCCTCTACGCGATGGGAGGCCTGGCGATTCCGGATCGTGGTTTCACGAGAGTGCAGCAGATCATCATCAGCCTGGGTGGCCCGTTTCTGCAGATCGCGGTGGGTGTGGTGGCATGGCAGGTTATTGCGCACAGCTCAGGGGATGCCTGGTACGTCAGGGCATTTTTTATGAGCTTCATGATCGTGAGCATATTTTGGGGCCTGATCAATTTGCTGCCCATTTATCCGCTCGATGGTGGTCAGGTCCTGAAAGGCATCCTCGGACCCAGGCGTGAAAGGTTCGCCTACCTCTTGGGCATGCTGTGTGCCGCGGCGCTCTGCATCTATGTGCTGACTCGCCCGAATCCCAGCGCCTGGAATGCCATCTTGTGCGCACTCTTTGCGTGGGACAATTTCCAGCGGTGGCAGGGCCAGAAGCCACCTTCGGCACTGGAGCCTCGTTGACCTGCCCGGCCGGTTCATTTCACACGTACCATCTTCATCTCCACCATGTCGCCCGAACTCAACGACCTCTTCACGCTCCTGCGCTTTCCCAGCGTCTCCACGGATTCCTCGCACAATGCGGACACGAGAGCGTGTGCGGACTGGCTGGTGCAAAAGCTCACGACCATGGGCTTGAGCACCACGCTGCATGAGACCCCGCGGCATCCCATTGTCATTGCGAAGAACAAGCATGTGGCGGGCCGGCGCACGGTGCTGTTGTATGGGCACTACGATGTGCAGCCGGACGCGCCGGTGAACGAGTGGCGCACGCCGCCTTTTGAACCCACACTGCGCGATGGCCGTATCTGGTGCCGCGGCGCGACGGACAACAAGGGCCAGCTCATGGCGCATGTGTGCGGTCTTGAGAAGACACTGCGTGAGCAGGGAGATCTGCCGGTGAACCTGACCTGCCTGTTCGAGGGCGAGGAGGAAATCGGGAGCCCCAATCTGAAGCCCTTCCTGGAAGCGAATCGTGACCTGCTGAAGTGCGATGTCGTCGCCATCTCAGATACCGGCATGGTCGGGCCTGGCCTGGGGACCTTCACGTATGGCTTGCGCGGCATCGCCTGCGCGGAGATCACCGCACATGGTCCTGCCACGGATCTGCACTCGGGTATCTGGGGCGGTGCGGTGATGAATCCTGCGACGGCGATTGCACGAGTCATTGCGAGCTTCCATGACGCTTCAGGTCATGTGCAGGTGCCCGGCTTCTATGATGCCGTGAAGCCGCTCGCGGACTGGGAGCGCGAGGCGTGGAAGAATCTGGGTGACAGCGAACCGGAGACCAAGGCGGTGACGGGAGTGCCGGAACTTTTTGGCGAGGCAGGCTTCACGGATCTGGAGCGCCGCTGGGCGCGCCCCACAGCAGAGGTGAATGGCATCGGCGGCGGCTGGCAGGGCGAGGGTTCGAAGACCGTCATCGCGCGCGAAGCGTTTGCGAAGTTCAGCTTCCGTCTCGTGCCGGATCAGCAGCCGGATGAAATCCTCAGGGCAGTGGAGAAACATCTGCGCGCCCACACGCCACCCGGCATCCGCCTGGAAGTGGATCTTGGCCACACGGGCATGCCTTATCTCATGGATCCCTTCTCGCCTTTCGGCATGGCTGCACAGCGTGCTCTGGAGAAAACATTTGGAAACAAGCCTGCGTTGATTCGCGAAGGGGGCAGCATTCCCATCGTGCAGGCCTTCAAGGACGTGCTGGGTGTGGATACGCTGTTGCTGGGACTTGCCCTGGCGGATTGTCAGGCGCACGCGCCCAATGAGAATTTCCCGGTGGAGAACTTCGAAGCGGGCATCCGCCTGAATGAGTTCCTGCTGCGGGAACTTGCGCAGTAGCAGAGGAAGCAGGGCAAGCCAGCCAGAGAGACGGGGCACGCGGGCGGAACTCAGCCTGCGATCCCTGATCACGTGGCTGTCTGCCGCCTGGCCAGACCCTTGGGATAGCTGTCCCTTTTTGCAACTTTCCAAGGCAGGAGCAGTTTCAACCCTCCGTTACCCAAAACTTAGCACCCGATGAAAACAAGATTCTTTTCCCTGACCATGGCTGCTGCGCTGAGCTGCGGCTCGCTTACCCTGCCTGCGCAGGACGCGCCCCCTCCCCCTCCGCCCCCCGGCAGTGGTAGCGGCGGCGGTGGTGGTGAAGGCCGCCCCCCCGGCGGCGACCGCCTGGGTGAGTTCATCAAAAAGGCGGATACCGACAGTGATGGCAAACTCTCCAAGGAAGAATTTGTAAACTCCACGAAGAAGGACGCCGAGGATCGCTTCTCCAAGATCGATGCGAATTCGGACGGCTTCATCGAGAAATCCGAAGCTGAGGAAATGGCGCGCCGTGCACGCGACGCGTCTCAGCAGCGTCCGGAAGGCATGCGCCGGCCCGAGGGTGGCGGCGACCGTGATGGTGGTGTGCGTCCGCGTCCCGGTGGGGAAAACCAAGGCGGCACTCCGCCTGCTCCCGGACCTGATGGTGAACGTGGTCCGCGCCCCGAGGGCTTCCGGCGCCCTGAGGGTGAAGGTGGTCCCCGTCCCGAAGGCTTCCGCCGCCCCGATGGGGAAGGTGGCGGCAGCCCCGGCATGCGTCAGGGTGGCTTTGGTGGCGGCGGCGGCATGAACTTCATGGCTGACAGCGTGCGCCGCATGGACAAGAATGACGACAAGGTGGTCTCCAAGGAAGAATTCCAGGCTGCCAGCGATGAGCGGTTCGCCCTGATGGACGAGAACAAGGATGGCAAGATCTCCTCGGAAGAGTTGGAAGCGATGGGACGCCGCCTGCGCGAGATGATGGGTGGTGGCGGTCGCGGTGGTGAAGGTGGACAGGGCGGCTTCCGCCGTGGCGGCGGTGGTGGTGAAGGCGGCCGCGAAGGTGGTGCCCGTCCGCGCCCCGAGGGTGAGGGTCAAGGCGAACGTCCACGCCGTCCGGAAGGAGAGGCCCCTGCTGCCCCTGCTCCTGCTCCGCAGAACTGAGGTCGATTACAGCGACTGAGCTTTTAGATAGATTCTCAATCAAGGCGTGGAACTCCGGTTCCACGCCTTTTCATTTTGGAATGTTGAGAGTGATGCACCATCACGATTACTGCCCTGGGAGCGCTGGCCTCCGGCCGGCGTATTCATGTGCGTCGCGAGTACCACGCCGGCCGGAGGCCAGCGCTCCCAGGGCCGATGCGTGAAATTCGGCATGCGCGTCTGCGTTGTTACTTCTTCACCATCACCTTGTTCAGCCAGGTGATCATCTCATTCGCATAAGTCGCGCCTGCGGGAACGGCCTTCCAGCCACCCATGCCGTGGCCACCGCCGGGGATGGTGATGAGTTCACAGGTGTTACCCAGCTTGCGGCTGGCTTCCTGGAAGAGCACGGACTGTTCGTAGGGAACCTTGTCGTCCTTGTCCCCGTGAATGAGGAGGTAGGGAGGCAGGCCCGCCTTGAGCTTGTAGAAGGGGGAGCCCTCCTTCATCGTTTGCAGGCTGGCGTCGCTCACCTCCTTTGAGACTCCGAACAGACCGGCCAGGCCTTCGCTGATTTCCTTCCGCTGCTCCGCTCTGCGGAAGAGATCATGCGGCGCATAGAAGGGCACCACTGCAGCCACAGCCGTGTCCCCCTGGGCGCGGATGCCACCCATGGATACCAGATGCCCTCCGGCGGATTCACCGATGAGGGCAATGCGGTTCACATCCACCTTGTACTCTGCGGCATGGGCCCGCACCCAGCGGATGGCGGTTTCCACATCGTCCATGCAGGCCGGCCAGCGATGCTGCGGAGCGAGGCGGTAGTTGATGGTGAACCAGGCGTAGCCGGCATCACTCAGCGGCTTGAAGAGCGGGGTGATGTAGGAAGTCTTGTCCCCCTTCGTGAATCCGCCCCCGTGCACCAGGATGGCGGTGGGGAAAGGTCCGGGTCCCTCGGGAACATACGCATCGAGCGTGAGGGTCACGTCACCGACCTTGGCGAAGGTGATGTCGGTTTTCAGTTCGGCAGAGGCGGAGACACCCGCGCTCAGGGTCATGAGCAGGGTGAGGGCGGCAGGAAGGAAACGGCGCATGGCTCTTCTCAACGGCCCCTCAAGGCGACCTCTTGCGCTCGCGCATGCCGCTTTCTTCCGGAAGACTCCGCTCCGGTTAGTGCGCGTTTCGCAGCATGAACCAGCCCACGACAATCAGGATGGGTACGAGGATGGGAAGGGAGAAGCCGAAGATGTACCCGAGGAAACTGGGTGTCTTCACCCCCGATTTCTCCGCGATGGCCTTCACCATGAAGTTGGGACCATTCCCGATGTAACTTGCCGCTCCGAAAAATACTGAACCGAGTGACACGGCCAGAACAAAGCCGGGATGGACTTCTACAAACTGCCGCACGTCGGAGGGATTGCCGACATCCAGGTGGAAGCGACCCATGCCCGCGGCGAGGAAGGCGAGGTAGGTGGGTGCGTTATCCAGGAAGGCGGAGAGGGTGCCGCTGGCAAAATACACACTGAGCGGGGTGGAGAGGTTCATGCCCTGACCTGAGCCCAAGAGTTGCAGCGCTGGAATCATGGTGAGGAAGATCCCAATGAAGAGCCAGCCGACCTCCTTCACGGGATGGAAATTGAAATCATTCGCCTCATGGATGGGCTTGGGGGTGGTGAAGTAGGAGACGATGGCGGTCACCACCATCAGCGCAGAGCCAGCGGTCAGGTGAAACGCCGCCGTGCCGAGCCGCCACTGCTGGGGGAGGAAGACACCCACCAGCACGAGGCACAGCAGCAACACATTGTGCCTGCCACGAAAGGTCCAGGTTTCCTCCGCGGTCACTTTCGCGGATACCTCTACCGGGATGCGCTTGAAGTTGCGGACGTCCATCACGTAGAACACCGCCAGCAGCAATCCCACGCAGAGGATCCAGGCTGGCCACGCCTGCTCCATGATCCACCAGAAGGGCACACCGCGCAGGAAGCCAAGAAAGAGGGGTGGATCCCCGATGGGTGTGAGACTGCCGCCACAGTTGCTGACGATGAAGATGAAGAAGACGATGTGATAGGCGGTGATGCGGAACTTGTTCATCCGGATCCACGGACGGATGAGCAGCATGGACGCCCCCGTGGTGCCAATGACATTGGCAATGACCGCGCCAAAGAGCAGGAAGGCCACATTCACCCGCGGCGTGGCTTCGCCCTTCACGCCGATATTGATGCCGCCGGAGATGACGAAGAGTGAACCACCAGCGCCATGAAGCTGAGGTACTCCGTCATGGAGTGCAGCACCGCTGGGGCATCGTGCAGAATGAAGAAGTAATAACCCGCCGTGATGAGCCCCAACCCCAGTGCCACCTTTTGATAGTGATGCTCCCAGAAGTTCGCGGCAAACAGGGGCATCACCGCGATGCACAGCAGCAGGGCCACGAACGGCAGCACCGTCCATGAAGGAGGCAGGGTATGCCCGCTGGAGGTGCTTGCGGCCAGGAGAGTGGCTGACAGTGGCAGGGTCATTGTGTGATGCTGCCATTGCCGTGCATGCACGGCACCTGCGAGTCAAGCGTAACCGCCGGACACCGAGGCAACGGCCGGTATGGTGTCGCGTTCGCGTGCCCGTTCTACTCGCTGGCCTGGGTGAGGGCCGTGGCGGAGGACGCCATCTTGCGCTTGCGAGTCGCGGCGGCTTTCTTGCCGGCGATCTTGCGCTTGAGCGTGGGCCAGTATTCCTCGGCGGCGATGTAACCGATGCAGCGTTCGGTGCCACAACGGCAGGGATGTTCCTCCCAATGCTCGAGGTCGAAGCCGTAGTTGAAGGTCAGTTCCTCACCGGCCTCGATGTCGCGCAGGGCCACGAACCAGATTTCCTTCTCTTCCCACGTCTGTGCTTCCACATTGGGATCGCAGGAGTGGTTGGCGAGGCGGGCGTCGTTCCATTCCACGTCGCCATCGATGTCCCACTTGTCATTAAGGATGAACATGTACACCTTGGCGCCACCGTTCTCCTTGGAGGATTCGAGCAGCGCATTGGCGCGCCGGTCACTTTCATCCTTGTCCACCTTCTCGCCCACGTACTGCACGATCCAAGTGTCTTTCTCAATGAAGGAGCGCGCGTACAGACCACGACCATGAATGGTGGAGTTCCGTACGAGGTAGAGCGGCTCTTTCTTGGCTCGCGAAGCAGACATCGGGCGCGCATGGTGGCAAGGACCATGCCAGAGTCAATGACAGAAGCGTGATCCCCGTGTGATTCTTCTACGTGATTCGCATGTCATGAACTTTTTGTTCATGACGATTTCGCCTCATCGCACCACCACGTCATACACCTGGAGCTTTTTGGAGGCGGGAGCGAGCGCTTCCTTCACTGCCTTCACATGCACCGGATGCTTCTCGTAGGCAGCCAGGGCTTCCTTGCTCTCGAAGCGCATGACGAGGCCGATATCAAAGCTGTCGTCCACCACCGGGCGGTCGCTGGGCAGGGGAGTGCCGGCGCTGATGGAGATGATGCCGGGGATCTGTTGCTTGAATCCCTTTGCGGCGGTGATGAGTTCCGAGCGCTTGGCTTCATTGCCCGCGTCCTTCAGCCACACAAGCACCACATGCTCCACCTGACCGGGGGAGGCCTTGCCCACAGGGCAGACGCTGGCGCAGGAGGTGAAGAGGGAGGCGCAAATCAAGGCGCACATTCCGGCAAAGAGGCTCGCATGGGACTTCATACTCGCTACCATGGCATGCGCATGAAGGTGTTGTCCATTGTCTTGTTTGTCTGCGCAGTCGCTGGCGTGGCAGGTGCGGCGGAGCCGTTTGGCGAAGATCCCAGTCCACCCAAAGCCGCCGAATTGAGCGAGGTATCGGCGCCCGAGGCTTCGGCTTTTGACCGGCTGACCTTTCATGCCGCGCCGAAGATGCTCGCCAAGGACGCGGTGACTTCGGACTGGCCTGCTGTCCTTGGACCAAAGGACGACGCTACCTCTCCGGAGACGCCTTTGCTGCACACCTGGCCTGAAGGCGGTCCCGCAAAAGTGTGGGAGGTGCGTAAAGGTGATGGCTATACCTCGCCCGCCATCAGCGGTGAACACCTGGTGATCTTCCATGCCGAGGAGGGTAAGGAGGTCATCGAATGCCTGCACCCGGAGACGGGGAAGCGGTACTGGGTGCATGAGTACCCCATCAGCTACAAGGATCGCTTCGGCTATGCGAATGGCCCCCGTGGGTCGCCAGCCATTGCGGATGGCCGGGTGGTGACCATCGGGGTCACCTGCATGATGACATGCCTTGATTTGAAGACCGGTCGCGTTGCCTGGCAGCGGGACCTGCGGAAGGAGTTTCTGGTGCCGCAGGATTTCTTTGGCCATGGTGGCTCGGCGTTGCTCATGGATGGCATGGCGATTGTGAACGTGGGTGGCAAGGCGGAGATGGCGCTGGACACCGATGACATGGAAGACCGCGCGAAGAAGCTCGCGACTCCGGGGCTGTGTGTCGGCGCCTTTGACCTGAAGACCGGCAAGCTGCTCTGGGGTGTGAAGGACTCGTGGGGCGCCAGCTATGCCACACCCGTGGCTGCCACCATGCATGGGAAGAAGAAGGTGTTTGTCTTCACCGGAGGCGAGAGCAATCCGGCTACCGGTGGCTTGCTTTGCATCGACCCCAAGGATGGCACCGTACACGATCGCGTCCCGTGGCGGGCGGATGACTACACCTCGGCTACGGCGAGTTCCCCGGTGGTCATCCCGGAGAAGAACCGCGTCTTCATTTCCACGGCCTATCCGAAGGGACGTCCCCTCGGGGGCGTGATGCTGGAGTTCGACGAGAACTTCAAGGCGAAGGAGGTCTGGAAGTCCGTGCGCCTGGCCACGCACTGGATGAACCCGGTTTATTTGGATGGCTATCTCTATGCCATCGATGGCGAACTGCAGCAGTCTTCCAAGCTGGTGTGTGTGAATGCGGACACAGGCGAGGAGAAGTGGCGTGAAGATGTGATCTGGGAGGAGACCGCGCTGGCGCGTCCAGGACGTGGCGGCAGGCCGGGCAGTGCTCCCGTGCTGGGCATCCAGCGGGCGAGTTTGCTGAGGGTGGATGGGAAGTTCCTGGTGCTCAGTGAACTGGGGTCGTTGCTCTGGATGGATCTCTCACCCTCCGGCGCCAAGGTGGAAGCACGTGTGCCCCTTTTCTTTGCGCCACATACGTGGTGTCTGCCTGCAGTGAGCAAAGGGCTGCTCTATGTGATGCAGAATGATGATGAGAAGGAGCTGGGCAGCAGCGGCCCACGCATTCTTTGTTATGATTTGCGAGGAGTGGGGAAGTAACACGAGAGAAGTGTGGCATTTGAAAGGAGCGCGGACACTCTTGTCCGCCATCCCTGACGCACCACCCTCTTGCATCCGGCAGGCAAGGCCGCGTTCCATCAGTTGCTCCAGAGGCGTCACCAGCGGCTTCCTCATGCTGGAGGTCGCTGCGCCACAGAACGGCGGACAAGAGTGTCCACGCTCCTTTCGAAAGGAAGCGCGCTCTACACCAGCAACCCCTTCACTACCTCGCCATGCACATCCGTAAGGCGGAAGTCGCGGCCCTGGAAGCGGTAGGTGAGGCGCTTGTGATCCATGCCGAAGAGGTGCAGGATCGTTGCGTGGAAGTCGTGGATGGAGACCGGGTCGCGCGTGACCTTCCACGCGAAGTCATCGGACTCGCCATAGACCTGGCCGCCCTTGATGCCGCCGCCGGCCATCCACAGGCTGAAGGCACCGGGATGGTGATCACGACCGGTGACCTTCTTGAACCCGGGGCGATTCTCACCGAGTGCCGTGCGGCCGAACTCACTGCCCCAGACCACGAGCGTGGTATCGAGCAGGCCGCGCTGCTTCAGGTCCTTCAGCAATGCCGCGATGGGCTGGTCCACCATCTGGCAATTGTGCGCCAACTGGGGATCCAAGGCGCTGTGATGATCCCACGAGGCGTGGATGATATTCACAAAACGCACGCCGCGCTCCACCATGCGCCGCGCCTGCAGGCAGTGGCGTGAGAAGGTCTGGTACAGGCCGATGCCACCGAGGTTGCTCTTGATGGGTGGCTCGGAGCGATTGATGCCATAGGCCTCCAGGGTGGAGGCGGACTCTCCCTTGATATCCACCAACTCCGGAGCAGCGCTCTGCATGCGGAAGGCGAGCTCGTAGCTGTTGATACGACTGGCGATTTCCGGGTCACCGACGTAGCGATGACGCAGGCGGTTCAAGTCATTCAGCGCGCCGAGACTGGCGGACTGCATCTCATTCGTGATGCCATCGGGATTGGAAAGATTCAGCACGGGTGAGGCGCCATTGCGGAACATCACGCCACCGTACGGGGAAGGCAGGAAGCCGCTGGACCACGTGGAACTCCCGCCCGGCAGGCCGCGACCTTTACTCACCATGACCACATAAGAGGGCAGCTCCTGGGAGGCATTGCCCAGGCCATACGTCACCCACGAGCCAATACTGGGACGGCCAAGCAACGGTGCACCGCAGTTCAGCATGAGCTGGCCGGGGAGGTGATTGAACTGCGTGGTGTGCATGGAGCGCACCAGTGCGATGTCATCCGCACACGTGGCGATGTGCGGGAGCAAATCAGAGATCTCCATGCCGCACTGGCCGTGCTTCTTGAACACGCGCTTCGTGCCCATGACGGTGGCCGTTTCCTTCTGCAGGAAGGCGAACTTCTGATCGCCCACCAGCGAGTCCGGCAGCGGCTGGCCATCATACTTGTTCAGCAGCGGCTTTGGGTCGAAGAGGTCCATCTGGCTGGGGCCACCCTCCAGGAAGATGAAGATGCAGCGCTCCGCCTTCGGCGCGAAGTGGGGCCTGCGCGTGGCGAGTGGGTTTGCTGGTACCTCTGAGGCAAGCAAGCCATCCTGCTGGAGCAGCGAAGCCAGGGCGAGTCCGCCGAGTCCGCACGCGGAGGTCGCGAGGAAATCGCGGCGCGTCTGGGTGAAGTATTCGGCGGGGGACATGGTGAGGGATGAAATCGGTCGGCTACTCGCGATTGATGAACTCATCCAGATTCATGAGCACACGGACGAGTGCGATGAGCGTGGCGGTGTCCTGGGCATCGGCGTTTGGAGTGGAGTCTTTCACGATGCCCAGCACGGACAGCGCATCTTTGCCACTGGCACGCACGCGCTCGGCCTGCTCCGCATGGAAGGCGTGGAGGCGTTCCATTTCATCCGCACGCGGTTCACGCATCATGCAGAGGCGGAAGAGATGCTTCAGGCGGGCATTGGTGTCTCGCTTGCTTTCACGCATGACGCGATGCGCGAGTGCCTGCGTCGCCTCCACGAAGACGGGGTCATTCATCATCGTGAGCGCCTGCAGTGGGGTATTGCTGCGCTCACGGCGCACACAGGCATCGGCAGCGTCAGGCGCATCGAAGGTGGTCAGCATCGGATAGAGAATGCTGCGCATGGTGAGGATGTAGAGGCCGCGGCGGTAGCGCTCCTGTCCCTTGCTCACCTCCCACTTCACGGAGCGGCCCACATCAAAGATGTCACCCGGCAGCGGTGGACGGATGCTCTGGCCGCCGATGTCGCGAGTGAGGAGACCACTGGTGGTGAGAGCAGCGTCACGCAGCACTTCGGCTTCCAGGCGCAAGCGATTCTGCCGGGCCAGCAGGCGGTTGAGGGGATCGATCTCCACGAGGTCCTCACGATGCGCCGAGGACTGGCGATACGTGGCGGAGGTGACGATGAGGCGGATGAGTTCCTTCCGGCTCCATCCGTTGCGCATGAACTCCGTGGCCAGCCAGTCCAGCAGTGCGGGATGTGAGGGGGATTCGCCGCTCACACCGAAGTCATCTGGCGTGGCCACAATGCCCACGCCGAAGAGCTTGCTCCAGATGTGGTTCACCGCCACGCGACTGGTGAGTGGATGCTGGGGGGACACGAGCCACTGGGCAAAGTCGAGCCGTGTGGCCTCGCCCACCTCCGGCTGTTTCATCTTCGGCAGCGCGGAGAGGCTGGCGGGTACCACGGTGGGGCCGCGGCGTGCGTAGTCGCCAGCCATGTGCACATAGCTTTCACGGCGATTCTTGTCTGTCTCGGCGAGGGTGGGGGTCTTCGTGTCGGACTCGTCCTTGTCCACCGTGTTGTTGAAGAAGGCGTAGGTGCTGTAGTAGTCCCGGATGGTGATGGGATCGTACTTGTGCGTGTGGCACTGCGCGCAGCCGAGGGTGAGTCCCATCCACACACGGCCGGTGGTATTCACGCGGTCGGCGAGGTTCTGGAAGCGCGCTTCTTCCTTATCGACACCCGCTTCGGTATTGAGCGCGGCATTACGATGGAAGCCGGTGCCGGCGCGTTGGGTCACCGAGGCCTCGGGGAGGAGATCGCCTGCGAGCTGCTCGATGGTGAACTCATCGAAAGGCAGGTCGCGATTGATGGCATTGATGACCCAGTCGCGATAGCGCCAGGCATTGGGCCGCACCGCATCCCCGAGGAAGCCGTTGCTGTCGGCATACCGCGCCATGTCCAGCCAGTGGCGGCCCCAGCGCTCGCCGAAGTGCGGTGAGTCCAGCAGGCGCTCCACGGTGCGCTCGTAGGCATCGGGTCGCTTGTCACTGAGAAAGGCTTTTACCTCAGCGGGTGAAGGCGGTAGGCCCGTGAGATCCAGCGAAACGCGACGCAGCAGGGTGATGGCGTCTGCCTCCGGCGAGATGGGCAGATGGTGCTTCTCCAGCTCTGCGCGGATGAAGAGGTCGATGGTATTCCGCACGCCCGCGACCTGCTGCACGGGCGGAGGGGATGTCCGCTGGATGGGGAGGAAGGACCAATGCTCCTCGTACTTTGCACCCTGCTGGATCCAGGTCTTGAGCAGCGTGCGCTCCTTCTCCGTGAGTTGCTTCGGTGAAGACGGCGGCGGCATCACGTCATCCGCATCGTGGGTGATGATGCGGGCCCAGACTTCACTCTTCTCCGGGTCACCGGGGACAATCGCCTCCGGCACCGCTTCTGCCCGCACATCCAGGCGCAGCCCGCCTTCACGCTTGTCTTCGTCCGGGCCGTGGCAGGCGTAGCACTTGGTCGCCAGGATGGGGCGGATGTCCTTGTTGAAGCCCACCGGCTTGCCTTCTGCCCACGCCGCACCACCGCCAGCCACGGAAGCTGCCAGAATGACGAGGGGAAAGGAAAGAAAAAACCGCATGCTCGTGGAATAGTGAGAACGCACCCAGAGGGTGTGATTCTTCTCGCCAGTTTGCGGACGATTCTCTCCGGGCAACCCAATCCTCCGGGACGGTCCCATCAATTGACGGATCAGCCACTGGTGTGCCAGATTGAGCAGGAATGCCTTGGAGATGCTCCAACGAAGGAGTTCCCTCGTATTTCATTTTGCAACATGGCCACGCTCACCCCCGCTCTCAGACCTGCGTCATCCATGGCCGGACCAGAGCCCTCGCTCGCCAGTTTGGTGGCACAGATTTCGCACATGGTCGGTGGCCGGGAGGACTCGCCCTCACTCGGGGAGATTCGGGCGCTGTGTGACCTGCTCTACACCGCGAGCCTCTTGAAGGAGGAAGGCCGCGTGGTGCGGGCGCGCATCCTCATTGCCCCGCCGGATGACTTCACCGCGCTGGAGGGACCTCCGGATGGCATCCACGCCATTCGTTTCGCCAGCACGCACGCCTTCACCGCAGGTGAAATCAAGCGGCTCAGTCCTGCGGCGAGCTACTTCCATTCCATCATCGCCGTGTGGCCGGAGAAAGACCGCGGCTTCCGCATCTGGGGCATCCTGAACACAGGGCCTCGCTGGTTGAACCTGATGGCCGGGGGCCGCAAGCCGGGCGGCATCAGCATGCCGTTCCCCTCGATTCATGTGCGCGATCCGGGGTGGCTCCTCTTTTACCAGAACTATGAGCTGCTCGCCGAGTGGCGTGGGCGGGAGTTCCACGGGCCACGCATGGATGTTTTCCAATCCGGACTCATGAGCGAGCGGTTCGCCGACCTGCGTCACCGCCTCGTGCGGGAGAGCTGGTCCCACACCCTGCCCGAGACCCTCACCATCGAGGCGTATGCAGAGCTCATTCATCGCATCGCCCTGCAGTTCCTCCGGCGCATCGTCAGCCTCGTGCGCGCCAGCGGCCATGGCGGCACCCTGGTCATCATCCCCATGACGAAGAGTGCCGAGGAGTCCCTGTCCGTGGCCGAGCGCTGGATCGACTGCAAATACCTCGCAGCCTCAGAATCCGCCGGCAACCGGGTGAAGTTTCTCATCCAGTCCATGCTGCGCCGCCTCGGAGAACTGTGCCCCGGCGGCTCCTCCGTGGAAGACGCGTGGAACTGCTTCAAGAAGAGCACCGACCCCGAGCTGGACAATCTCGAGGAGTCCTTCTTCGAGCTCGCCCGCCTGTACTCAGACATGATGCAGGTGGATGGCGCCCTGGTGCTCGAGCACGGGTTTAATGTGGTCGGCTTCGGCGGCGAGATCCGCGTGGACATGAATGTGGTGCACGTGGAGCAGTCCCACGACCTGGACCGCAACCTCGTGAGCCGGTGGAATGTGCAGAACGACGGCACCCGCCACCGCTCCCTCTACCGCCTCTGCGCCGTGGAGCCGCAGGTGGTGGGCTACGTCATCTCCCAGGACGGCCAGGTGCGCATGATCGCGAATGTGAATGACACCGTGACCTTCTGGCTGCACACGGCGATCTGAGCGCTGCTACGAGCGCGGTGATGCCGGCGTCAGCTGGTACGGCACGCTGAACTGGTGCTCGGCCTTGTCTTTCACGTATTCCGTGGTGGTAGTGACCTCGTTCAGGGTCGTGTCATACGTGATGACCTGCACGCGATTCTCCTTGGGCAGGAAGCGGTAGATGCGTAGCGGGCCGGAGGAGGTGTAGTCCGAGAGGTAGGAGTGCACGGTGTTCCCGTGGTCACCCTTGCTCTCCAGCTTCATCGCGGTGCACCGGCTCTGGTCTCCGCAGAAGATGAAGCCGAGGTTTTCGTGCTTCCGGTAGAGCTTGTCCCACATCTGCTCGGCGGTGTTGCCACGCTTGCCGTGGTTCTTCGTCCAGCGCATGCGCCCCTTGGGATCATGGATGAATCCCTCCTTGGTCTTGGGCTCTTCGAGAATGCCCAGGTCCATGTGCGTGGTGATGAGGGCGCGGCGGTTGGCGTGTTTGGTCAGCAGCGCATCGGCCCACGCGAGCACGTCGTCGGGTGCATTGCACTCGAGGCTGAGGTGGATGAAATCGACGCCTTCCGCGCTGAAGAGCTGGTAGCTGTTGGCATTGTTCCCGGAGAATTCGGGTGTGGGCCGAGTAGGCTCGAAAGCGCCGCCGTACCAGGGGAATTCGCGGAAGCGTTCCGCGCCGAAGTGTTTCTGGAAGAGGGTGGAGTCGCCGGAGCCTTTCATGTCGTGATTGCCGACCGTGAGGCTGTAGGGGACTTTTCCGTGGAGGACGTCCAGGCAGTTTCGCGCCACGGCCCACTCGTTTTTGTTGTTCTTGTCCACGATGTCACCCACGTGCGAGACGAAGACGATGCGTTGGGACTTGAGGTTCTCCGTGATCCAGCGGACATGATTGTCGAAGACCGGGTTGGTCACGGGATCCGTGCTGTCCGGCGTGCGTTTGGTGCCCTGGCCGAGATAGCCTTGAGTATCTGGAATGACGACGATGGAGAAGCTGCCCTCCGGCGCAGCATCCAGTGGATCCGCACCCAGGGCGGCGTGTGAAAGCAGGATGCCAGCGACGAAAAGAAGACAGGGGGCAAAGGCGTGACGGATCATAAGAGATGGGCGGGACGCAACGGAGAACGAAAAGTGAAGAGCACCAGTCAACGGATGTGAACTTTGCCAGCTTTCGTTGCGTTGAGTGATGTGGACGCTGATAGCAATCCCGGGCGATCCACCTCACGCTTCCACCCACATGAGACCTGCCGCCGCGCTTCTTGCTTTTCTGACATTCGTCTTAGGCATTCCATCCCTGTCCGGTGAGAAGCCGGCGTCCGTTCCTCCGTTCATCGTGCAGAGCCATCGCGGAGCGGGCGTGCTTGCTGCGGAGAATACCATTGCGGCATTCGAGCTTGGCTGGAAGCTGGGGACCATTCCCGAGGCGGATGTGCGCACCACGAAGGACGGCGTGATGGTCGCGTTTCACGATGGAGACTTCTCCCGGGTGGTGCACGGAGCGACAGACGTGCAGAAGAAGCAGGGCGTGAAGGAGGTGACCTTTGCGGAGTTGTCCCAGTTGGAAGTGGGGGCGGAAGGGGGTGCCGGCTTTGAGCGGCGGAAGGTCTCCAGCATGGCGGATATCTTCGCCGTGATGAAGGGCAAGCCGGAGCGTCGTCTGTATCTGGACATCAAGCAGGTGAGTCTGTCGGCCCTGGCGGATCTCGTGAAGCAGTATGAAGTCGCGCCGCAGGTGATTCTGGCCTCCACGGATATGAAAGTGATTCACGAGTGGAAGTCCCTGCTGCCAGCATCGAACACGCTGCACTGGATGGGTGGCAGCGAAGCAAGCCTGCGCGAGCGCATCGAGGCGCTCAAGAAGGAGAACTTCCGCGACATCACGCAGGTGCAGATTCATGTGCGCCGGCCGAAGGGTGCCACAGGATGGGAGACCTTTGAGCCGTCTGAAGCCTTCCTGCGCGAGGTAGGCGCGGAGCTGAAGCCACGGAAGATTCTCTTTCAATCCCTGCCATGGGGCGCGGATACAACGGACATCTATCGCAAGCTCCTATCGTTGGGCGTGGAGTCCTTCGCCACGGATCATCCGGACGTGCTCATGCCGGTGATGCAGGAGCATTTTAAGCAAGTGATGAAGTGATGCTCTCCCCTCACAGAGGTCCGACCATGGCCACGCTCAAGTCCAAATCCAAGCCCAAGAAAACGTGGAATGAAAAGCTACAGGATGACAAGGGCCTGCCGAAGACAGCACCCATTCCGGACAATCTCACGAAAAGCTGGGGTACGGGAACCTTTGTCATTGGAGCCCCACGCGAGGTGAATGCGCTGATGCAGAAGGTGCGGAAGGGACGCGTCACGACCATTGATGAACTGCGACGTGCGCTGGCGCAGAAGCACGGCACCACCACGGCGTGTCCCATCACCACCGGCATCTTCGCGTGGACTTCGGCGCATGCCGCCGCGGAGTCGTCTGCGGGTGAGGCAGGGCGTATTACACCCTATTGGCGCACCTTGAAGGCGCGTGGCGAGCTCAATCCGAAATACCCGGGCGGCCTGGAGGAACTGCAGCGGCTGCTCGAAGCGGAAGGGCATACCGTGGTGCAGAAGGGGAAGCGCAGCTTTGTGAAGGACTTTGAGAAGAAGGTGACTCCGTGGGCAGACCTGCTGGGTGCGGGAGCCTGACGAGGTAAAGTGGCCGCGCTTGCAACCCGTGCGATACTGCCGAACTTTTTCTCTGCACCATTGTCCGAACGAGCACGACGATACGACACGACCATGAAGCACTCCGCATTCCTCCTCCCGCTGGCAGCCTTTGCCCTGCTGGCATCGTCCTGCGCCTCCCGCCCAGCGCCTGCACCGGGGAGCAAGGTCTACAGCGGCGCGAAGGAGTCCGCGTATCGCCAGGGCTACCATCGTGGGTTCCAGGATGGTCGGCGCGGGCGTGACGATGACTACGAGCGCTTCCACTACGAGTACTCGAAGGCCACGGAAGATGCCTATGAGCGCGGTTATGATCTCGGCTACGAGGCCGGAGAAGACCAGGCGGATGCCAATGCGGAAATCAAAGACCGCGTGTACGAAGATGGCGAGGAGGCGGGACAGGCGGATGCTGAGAGCGGCCGTAGCCCCTACTACCAGCGCCATGAGCACAAGTACTCGCCAGCGACTGAGTCTGATTTCCGGAAGGGATACACGAAGGGCTACCGCGAGGGCCGGGAGAACTAACCGGTAAGCGGTGCGACGGTGAGCGGTGCGACGGTGAGCGGTAGGACGGTAAGCGGTGCGACGGTGAGCGGTAGGACGGTAAGCGGTGCGACGGTGAGCGGTAGGACGGTGGGATGAACTTCGGGCGCTGGGTGAGTTCCAGCGCTTAGTCCACCTTCACGCGAGGAGCCATCTTTTCGTAGGTCTTGTCACCGATGCCTTTTACGTTCTTGAGGTCCTCGGGAGTCTTGTAGGGGCGGCCTTTCACAATGTCCTTGGCCACGGCGGGGCCGACTCCCGGAAGGTATTGCAGCTCTTCCACGGAGGCCTTGTTGATATTGATGATGCGGTTCTCGGGGCTGAACTTCATCTTCCAGACGAAGGCGCCGCACGCCACGAGCGCGATGAGGATGATGACGCCGATGAAGAGGAGGTTCTGGCTTTTGGCCTGCTTCTGCATGGCCTCTTCACGCTTCTTGAAAACGCTGTCGTCGTAGAGCTCGCCCATAGGGCCATGGTACGAGTCCCGGCGAGGCGACGCAAGGCGGTTTCCCAAGGGCGGGGCTGCCGTGCGTGACAAAACGGTTGCTGTCAGGCGGGGTAGCCGATGCCCTCGCGGAGTTCGGTTTCAATGTCCTTCAGCGACACTGCTGGATTCAGGGACTTCACGATGTCCTTGGTAATGGGCGCGAGGTTGTAAATCTTGGTGACCGTCTTCAGGGGTATCTCGACTTCGTAGTAGTCCTTCGCAAAGGTGACGTAGGCTTCCGGCCCGACGTCAAAGACAGAAATCACATCGCCTTCAGCGGGATCCAGTTCGGCAAATGGCGTGAGATCATTGGCGCGGGTCCACTTCTTCGCGGAGGCCTCATGGAAGTACGCAAAGCTGGTCTGGTTCCAACTAAACGCGGGCTCCGTGGCAAAGGTGCTGAGCGCGGAGGGAATGACGGACTGCAGGGCAGCCGAAAGTTCCCCGCCTCCCTCGCTCCAGGCGTGGGACTCATGGGTCAGTCCCTTGAGTCCACCCCACCCATCCTTGTGGAAGACCATAAACCAGTCGTCACCGGACCCGTCCCGCATGCTGGCCATCTGCTCGCCATCGGCCCATTGGCAGTTGAAGGAAAAGTAACGGAATGCCCACTCCGGGGACATGATGAGGTCAAGTGCCGCCAGGGCCTTCGTTCGCTGGATCAGTGCTGGGATGCTCGGGAGGTCGCCCATGGGTAGCCAGATTTGGGCCAATAGGCAGAGGCATGGCGCAAGTGTCAATGCCGGGCATGTGTGACTCATTTTCCCCTCGCACCCCGCCCGCTTCTCGGTAAGCTCCGCGCCCCATGTTACGCGCAGGCATTGTCGGTCTCCCCAACGTCGGAAAATCCACGCTCTTCAACGCGGTCACGCGCACGAGGAAGGCGGAGTCGGCGAACTATCCCTTTTGCACCATCGAGCCCAACCAGGGTGTCGTCATCGTGCCGGACGAGCGTCTCGAAGTCCTGAGCAAGATCAGCGGCTCGCAGAAGCTCATCCCGGCAGCCATTGAGTTTCTGGACATTGCGGGCCTTGTGAAGGGCGCCAGCAAGGGCGAGGGCCTGGGGAACCAGTTCCTGAGCCACATCCGTGAGGTGGACGCCGTGGTGCACGTGGTGCGCTGCTTCGAGAGCTCCGACATCCACCATGTGGACGGCAGTGTGGACCCGGTGCGCGACATTGAGGTCATCAACACCGAGCTCATCCTCGCGGACATGGAGAGCATCACCAAGCGCAAGGGCCGCGTGGAAAAGGAAGCCAAGCGCGGAAACAAGGAAGCGCAGGCCGAGCTGGCCTTGTGTGAACGTTTGCTGCCGCACTTCGACGCCCTGAAGCCCGCCGTGACGCTCGAGTGCTCGGACGATGAGGCGAAGCTGCTGAGAAGCTTCTTCCTGCTGAGCGGCAAGCCGGTGATCTACGCTTGCAACGTCTCTGAAGACGAACTCGCCGCGGCCAGCAATGAGCCGGACAAGCATCCCATGGTGAGCAAGGTGCGCGAATACGTGAGCCATGCGCACGCCGCCTCCGCCGTGGTGGTGAGTGCCGCCATCGAGAGTGAACTCATCGATCTCACGGGCGAAGAAGCCACCGCCTATCTCGCCGACCTCGGTGTGAAGGACAGCGGCGTCTCCCGCCTCATCAAGGGCGCCTTCGAATTGCTCGGCCTGCAGACCTACCTCACCACCGGTGAGAAGGAAACGCGCGCCTGGACCATTACCAGAGGCATGAAGGCCCCGCAGGCGGCTGGGGTGATTCACAGCGACTTCGAGCGTGGCTTCATCGCCGCGGAAATCGTGGCCTTCCACGACCTCGCCGAACTGGGCTCCTACGCCAAGTGCCGCGAGAAGGGCAAGCTCCGCATCGAAGGCAAGGAGTACGTCATGAAGGACGGCGACGTCGTCGAGTGGCGCTTCAACGTCTAAGAAAGCGGGAAAGTAGTCCGCCGACTACGTCGTCGTGGTTCCCGACCAGAAGGGGACCATTACTCGTGCGTGCGCCCAAGTGCACTTCCCATTTAGTCACAATACTTTTGCATGGAGAGGTGCGCGACTTTGGCTAAGATTCGGTTCCGGATTTTTGCTTAATTGTCCTGACGTTCGATGAACTCCTCAAAGCCCGCCGCAACCATCGTCATCGCGACGAGGAATCGACGAGAGGAGTTGCGCCAGGTTTTGCAATCGGCACGGGTACAATCCGTCCCCGTGGAAATTCTCGTGATGGATGACGGCTCCACGGATGGAACCGACGCCATGGTAACTGGGGAGTTTCCAGACGTCGCCTATCACCGGCTCGCGACGAATCGCGGCCCAACCTTCCAACGCAATCGGGGCGTGGAAATGGCGCGTTGTGAGATCGTATTCTGCCCGGACGACGACTGCGTTTTTGTCTCGCCACACACCGTCGAGCAAACGCTGAAGGAGTTCAACCATCCAAGCATCGGCGCTGTCGGCATCCCCTACGTTAATGTAAACATCGGTCCGGAAGTCCTGCAATCAGCGCCAGAGCGGACCGGAATATGGGCCATCCATGCGTTCGTAGGCTGTGCTCACGCCGTGCTTCGCAGCGCATTCTTGGAGGTGGGTGGATATCGCGAGGAGTTCTTTTACATGGGCGAGGAGGGTGAACTCTGCCTGAGGCTGGCGGAGCGCGGCTGGATCACTCGCGCCGGATCCGCAGATGCGATGCATCATCTGGAGTCTGCATTTCGAGTGGGCGCCAGAGCCGACTTCTACGGCAGGCGCAATGATCTTTGCTTTGCATGGCATAACGTGCCCACGCGCTGGCTGCTGGTGCATCTGCTGGCCACGACCTGGAACGGCCTGCGGGCCACCGCCGGGGCAGGTAAACGCTGGCCCAATCACGCGCGTGGCATGCTGGCGGGTTGGAGTGCCATCCTCCGGGGAAAATGCGCTCGGCAGGCTGTTGCCATGTCTGTCTACCGTGTGCAGCGTGCGATGAAGAAGACGGGGCCGAAGCCGTTGGAGGAAGTTCTGGCGTTTCTGCCTCCCGTGCCGATCCGGGGGTGACATGCACGCCGGTAGTGCTTCGATATCTTACCGGCGAGCTTCCGGGGAAGTCGACTCACGAGCCTTTTCCCAAGGGCTTTTTGCTTTTGTTGCTGCCGCCTTTGTCAGGGCCTCGCAAGATCGCACCCATGTACTCCGGTGGGCACACGATGAACACCTGACCGGTGCGCTCGTTGTAGCCGATGTCCAGCACCGGAATGTCGGTGAGTTTCTGCACAAGCCAATCCTCGACAGGTCTGCCAGCCTTGCCCCACACGGCTTCGAGTTCCGTGAGTTGGAATTGCCGGAGATGCTTGGGGTGGTAGAGCGTGGCAACCTCACGGATCACCATGCAGGTATCGCGGAATTCGATCGTGCAGCCGGATAGTTCGCCGATGTAACGAAGGACATCGACGGCGGGCAGGTCCTTTAAGTCAAAGCTCACGGGCGTTGCCCTGTCTGCCTCGACAACAGGCGGAGCCTCCGGCCTCCGGAAACGGATCACCACCACGGGAGGACTCTGCTTCCCGGAGACTTTCGCCGAAGTTTCTCGCAGAATCCGTACAGCTTCTTGTGCGGACGCGTTCTCGCACCGGAACTTGGGGAGCTTGAGCTTCGCGAACTCCCGCACGCTCATGGTACCTTTGAGGTTGGGCGAAAGTGTTCCTGCCCTGGATGCCGTCGAGACCGGGACCTCGTAAAGCACTACCCGCCACCTATCGGCGTAGGTGACAAACCCCGTGCCTTCCGCCAGGTAGTGCAGCACGTCGGCCGCGGAACACTTTCCCAGAGCCAGCGAAATGGACTCACGCATCTGCCACGGATTGGCCTCCGTGGGCGGATTACCATCATACCGTATCACACCAATGGCAGGTGCGGTGGATGAGGTGTGTTTGGTGACTGCAGTGCGAAGCGCTTCAACAGCGGCTTCCAGATCCAGGTTCTGGATCTGGAAGTCAGGCAGATCGGCTGCCAGAAAAGACGCGATGGTGTGCGCGGATGGTGAGCCGTTGGGCTCTTGTGACACGGCGCGGCCCGTGATCCCCGCCACCCCCATGAGCAGCAGAAAGCTCATCACCATCTGCTGTCTCATGTCAGGCCATTTCATCGGGTGGCTGGGAAGGATTGCCTACTCTTCGTCTTTACCCTGCGACTGCATCAGCGCTGCGACCGCGCCGAAGTCTTCGAGGGTGGTGGTGTCACCCTTCACCTGGCCGCCAGCGGCGACTTCCTTGAGGAGACGACGGATGATTTTACCGCTGCGGGTCTTGGGCAGCACGGCGGCGAAGCGCACATCATCCGGGCGCGCAATGGCGCCGATGACATTGCCGACATGCTTCTTGAGTTCGTTGGCGAGACCGTCATTCGCTTCCACGCCAGCTTTCAGCGTGACGAAGACCACCACGGCTTGTCCCTTGATCTCGTCAGGGCGACCCACGGCAGCGGCTTCCGCGACGGAAGCGTGGCTCACGAGCGCGCTCTCCACTTCGGCGGTGCCGAGGCGGTGACCGGAGACGTTCAATACGTCGTCAATACGGCCCATGATCCAGAAATAGCCGTCCTCATCACGACGGGAGCTGTCCCCCGCGAGGTAGATGCCGGGATAGGTGCCCCAGTAGGTGTCGGCATAGCGCTCGGCGTCACCGTAGATGGTGCGCAGCATGGAGGGCCAGGGCTTGCGAATGACGAGCTTGCCGCCTTCGTTCGGACCCACTTCCTTTCCGTCGTCATCGAGCACCGCGGCATCGACACCGAAGAAGGGCAGCGTGGCGGTGCCGGGCTTCGTGGGAGTGACGCCAGGGAGCGGGGTGATCATGATGGCACCGGTTTCCGTCTGCCACCAGGTGTCCACAATCGGGCAGCGACCACCGCCGATGACTTGATGATACCACATCCACGCTTCGGGATTGATGGGCTCACCCACGCTGCCGAGCAGGCGCAGGGTGCTGAGGTCATACTTCGTCACATGCTCATCGCCCCACTTGATGAAGGCGCGGATGGCGGTGGGTGCGGTGTAGAGAATGGTGACCTTGTACTTCTCCACGATTTCCCAGAAGCGGCCGAAGTGCGGCGTATCAGGAGCGCCTTCGTACATGAGGGCCGTCACACCATTCGCGAGCGGGCCGTACACGATGTAGCTGTGACCGGTGATCCAGCCCACGTCGGCGGTGCACCAGTAGACATCGTCATCACGCATGTCGAAGATGTACTTGCTGGTGAGGTAGGTGCCTGCCAGGTAACCACCGCTGGTGTGCAGGATGCCCTTTGGCTTGCCGGTGGATCCGCTGGTGTAGAGGATGAAGAGCGGGTGCTCGGAGTCGAAGCCCTCGGCAGGGCAGTTCGCATCGACTTCTGCCTCGGCGGCGTGCCACCACACATCGCGGCCGGACTGCATGGCAATGTCCTGGCCGGTGCGCTTGAGTACAATGACCTTCTGCACCTTGGACTCGCCGCTGCTCAGCGCGGTGTCCACATTCGCCTTGAGAGGCACCACCTTGCCACGGCGATAGCCGCCATCCGCCGTCACCACGGCAATCGCGCCGCTGTCGTGCAGGCGGTCCTTGATGCTCTCTGAGCTGAAGCCACCGAAGACCACGCTGTGCACGGCACCGATGCGCGCACACGCCAGCATGGCGACGGCGGCCTCAGGGACCATGGGCATGTAGATGAGCACGCGGTCATGGGCCTTGATGCCCTGCGCCTTCAGCACATTGGCAAACTTGCACACCTCATCCTTGAGCTGGCTGTAGGTGATGCTGCGGGTGTCTCCCGGCTCGCCTTCCCAGAGGATGGCCACCTTGTCACCGCGTCCGGCTTCCACGTGGCGGTCCACGCAGTTTTCCGCGACGTTCACCTTGGCACCCACGAACCACTTCGCAAAAGGCGGCTTCCAGTCCAGGAGCTGGGTCCAGGGCTGCTGCCACTTGAGTTCACCCGCTTCACGGCCCCAGAAGGTCTCGGGGGAGTCCAGGGATTCGGCGTGCAGCTTCTTGTACTCCTCCATGCTGCTGATGCGTGCCTTGGCCTTGAATTCCTCGGACGGGGGGAACACGCGGGTTTCGTGCAGGACGGACTTGAAGTCGGAGCTCATGTGGACGGCGGTTGGGGAAACTGACTTACGGACGGATTTGTGAGGGGTCTGATGATGGAAAATGACCTTCCCCGCGTCAATGAAGATCAGCAGAAGAGCCGGTCGCCAAGGCGGGAAAACAAATCGCGCCCCAGCAGGGTGGCCTTTCAGGAAAGGTCGCCCGCAGCACAGGTGCAGGGAACCCGGTCACAAAAGCACCGTTTGGGAGGGAGGTTTTTGCTCCGCGGGTGGGGGCGATTTTTTCTGTCACGTACGCAAACGTTGCCACATGCAATGTTTGAATCCGCACGTCATCCAGCTTTCGCTCCCCTCACCAAGGCGCGAGGGCGGAGCATTTGCGGAGGCAGCACATCCAACGCTTAGAAATGAAGAAACTCACCCTTCCCCTCACCCTCAGTCTTGCAGCCCTGGCCGCAGCCACCGTCGTGACCACCCAGTGTGAACGAGCCGCCGGCTCCTCCGTTGCCACAGGCGATTCTTCCCAGGAATCCAAGGTGGAGCGTGGCAAGCACCTCGTGGAGAACATTGCCATGTGTGCCGATTGCCATTCCGCCCGGCTTCCCAGCGGTGAGTTCGACAAAGGCAAGTGGCTGCAGGGTTCTCCCCTGGGTTTCAAACCCTTGATGGAGATGCCCTGGAATCCGGCGGCTCCTGCGATTGCGGGTCTGCCTACCTTGCCCACGGATGAGCAGGCAATTGAGTTCCTGATGACCGGTAAACGTCCCTCCGGCGTGCCGGTGCTGCCTCCCATGCCGCCTTACCGCCTCAAGCGCGACGAGGCTGAGGCGGTGGTGGCCTATCTCCGCAGCCTGAAGCCGGCGGCGTAGTTTGCGAGGCGCGCCTCGTCAGGGGTCGTGGAGGCACTCCGCGACCCCTTTTTCAGTTGTGCGTGAAATGGGTCACCTACAGTGCCCCGACGAAGCAGTTCCACGAACTACGTCCTTCAAGGCAAACGCCCTTCAAAAAAGGGACGGTAGGGATGCGCTCCCGCGCGTCCCGCTTTAGATGGGCGGAGGCGGTGCGGAGCTGCGACACCAAACGGCCTCGCCACGTGGCATCTCCCTCCACCTCCGCCCGCGATCTACGGACGCGCAGGAGCGCATCCCTACCGTCCATTTTGGATTGAGGAACGCTAACGTTCAGAGCGAATGGTGCCTCAGGGGCTCCAGTGCGATTCATTTCGACGATGCACTCGCGGGCAATCGCTCCTGACCAAGAGCCACTACTCGCTCCGCGACTTCTTGTCCTTCTTCGTTGGCGTTTCACCCACGCCGAGCTGGGTGATGGTGCAGCCTTCTTTCTTCAAGAGACTAAGCAAGCCTTGTTCGCCACCCAAGTGACCGGCGCCCACGAGCACGAAGACGGTCTCGCCTTTTTCCAGATACTTCATCAGGGGAGGGATCCAGGCCTTGTTCCGCTTGAAGAGGAAATCCTCCATCAGCTCGGGATACTTGTCTGCGTCGCGAAACAGGAATTCCTGCAGCTTTGGCATGTCGCCGGACTTCCATGCGGCGATGAGTTCTTCGAAGTCCTTGGAGGCGGTCTGCGCTTCGCTGAAGGTTTGCAGGAGCAGTTCCTCCTGCAGCACGTCGTTGAGGTTTGAGAAGATGCTGAGCTGGAACTCGATGGTTTCCAGGCCTTCCCCGGGTTTGCCGTCTTTCTTGGCGCGTTCCTCGAATTGGGCATCGACCCCGTAGGTGGGATTTGCTCCCATCTTGCTGTATTCCGTGGCGGCGATGGTGAGCGCCAGATACCACGGACGCAGCTTGTCCACCGCCGCTCTTGGGTAGCCGCTCTTGTCAGCCCACGCGTGGACTTTCTTGAGCGTTTCAGGGCCCACGTGCACGCCCAGGTTATCGCCTTCAGCAAAGGCGCCCATCTCACGCATGCGCACCATGATGGCGCCGTCTTCATCCGCATCCGGCGGCAGTTCGAAGATCAGTTTGGAGCTGCCGGCATAGGCCTGCTCAAACACCATGGGCAGGGGATAGTCCTGCTCACGCAGCAGGTGGATGGTGCCACCGATGTAGATGTGGTTCCCGTTTTTCTCGACGCGCCAGACACTCGACGGGCCCTTCGGTGGCGATTTCTCCGTCTCCTTGCTACACGAAACAGGCGCCAGCATCGCAAGGACGAGGGCGGGGCAGAGCAAGAGGGCGAACCGGCGAAAGGGCATGCAATGAGGAAGGTGATGCGCCAGGGATTAACGACGATTGTCAGTCAAAACCAAACCAAAAGACAAGATGGTTTGTTTGAAGCAGAGAAAAAAACAGGAGGCATTTCTGCCTCCTGCGGGGAATCGGATGGGATCGACGACTGGATGTGCCGTGATGATTTAGATGCCCTTGCGGCGGCGCTTCACGTGGAGCTGCGCCATGGACTTCTGGATCATCGCCTGCACCATGGCGACTTCTTCCGTGTGGGAATCGTGCTTGATGGATTCGAGGCGTTCCTGCGCGCGCTTGAGGGCGTCCTCCACGGACTTCTCATCGATTTCGCTTTCACCCTTGGCCATGTCCGTAAGCACGGACACGCGGCCGCCGGTGACTTCCACGAAGCCGGTGCCCACGGCGAAGTACTCGGACTTGCCGGTCTGGGAATAGACCAGCTCACCGGGCTTCAGCGTCGTGACCAGAGGCACGTGGTTGGGCAGGATGCCCAGCTCACCATCGGAGCCGGGCAGCACCACCGTATCCACCTCTCCAGAGAAGATCCGGGCTTCAGGAGTGACGATTTCGAGCTGGAGAGGCATGGGTTGCTATAAGGAGAATCGTTTGTCAGGGACCAGATGGGGCCTTCAGGCTTACGCCTTCTTCACGGAGTCGATGCCGGCCTTCATGTAGAAGTTACCTTCGGGCACATCATCGTGCTTGCCGTCGAGGATTTCGGCGAAGCCCTTCACGGTGTCTTTCACGGAGACGTACACACCAGCCACGCCGGTGAACACTTCCGCCACCGCGAACGGCTGGGAAAGGAAGCGCTGGATCTTACGAGCGCGGAACACGGTGAGTTTGTCTTCGTCGCTCAGTTCATCCATGCCGAGAATGGCGATGATGTCCTGAAGGTCCTTGTAGCGCTGCAGCACGCGCTGCACACCACGAGCCACACGGTAGTGTTCTTCACCCACGATTTCGGGGGCGAGCGCCTTGGACACGGAAGCGAGGGGGTCCACCGCAGGGTAGATGCCCAGCTCAGCGAGGGAACGCTCAAGCACGACCGTGGAGTCAAGGTGCGCGAAGGTGTTGGCAGGAGCGGGGTCCGTAAGGTCGTCCGCCGGCACGTACACGGCCTGGAAGGAGGTGATGGAACCCTGCTTGGTGGAGGTGATTCGTTCCTGCATGGCGCCCATTTCGGCGGCCAGCGTGGGCTGGTAACCCACCGCGGAAGGCGTACGGCCAAGGAGCGCCGACACTTCGGAACCGGCCTGGGAGAAACGGAACACGTTGTCCACGAAGAAGAGCACGTCCTGGTTCTTCTCATCGCGGAAGTACTCGGCCATGGAGAGGGCGGAGAGAGCGACGCGGAGACGGGCGCCGGGAGGCTCATTCATCTGGCCATACACGAGGGCCACCTTGGAGCCGTCCTTGAGCACCGGGCGACCTTGGGAATCCTTCTTGGGATGGCCCTTTTCGTCCTTCTCAGTGGCGATAACGCCGGACTCAATCATTTCCCAGTAAAGGTCGTTACCTTCACGAGTACGCTCACCCACGCCGGCGAACACGGAGTAACCACCGTGGCCCTTGGCGATGTTGTTGATGAGCTCCATGATAACGACCGTCTTGCCCACGCCGGCACCACCGAAGGCGCCGACCTTACCACCCTTGGTGAAGGGACAGATGAGGTCGATGACCTTGATGCCCGTTTCAAGAATCTGGGCGGAGGGGTCCTGGTCGACAAGGGAAGGCGCCTTGCGGTGAATCGGGTAGCGCTTCTTCACGACCGGAGCTGCCTGGTCGTCCACCGGGTCGCCGGTCACGTTGAAGATACGGCCGAGAACTTCTTCACCCACAGGCACCGTGATGGGGCCGCCGGTGTCGGTCACATTCATGCCACGACGAAGACCGTCAGTGGTGGTCATGGCCACGCTGCGGACCCAGCCGTCGCCGAGGTGCTGCTGCACTTCGCAAACGAGGCGCGTGGGCTTGCCAAGGACATCATAGCTGATTTCCAGAGCGTTATAGATTTCGGGAAGCTTGCCTGCCGCGGAGAAATCCACGTCCACCACGGGACCGATGACTTGGACGATAGTGCCGATGTTGCTCATGTGAGTTGTCGTTTGAAAGGTTGGGCGCTCTGGTGTTTGCGGCTATGCGAGCGCCATCTTGGCGGTCGTGATTTCGAGAAGTTCGTTGGTAATGGCAGCCTGGCGGAGCTTGTTGTACTCGAGCGTCAGGTCCTTGATAAGCTGCTTCGCGTTGTCGGTCGCGTTCTTCATCGCCACCATTCGGCTGGAGTGCTCAGATGCGCGCGCTTCCAGAAGCATCTGCCAGAGCGTGTTGTTCACATACTGGGGCAGGATGGTGTCGAAGACGGTCTTCGCGTCCGGCTCGAAGAGGTACTCAGGATTGTCGCCGGCAGAGGCTTCCTTCGCCTGATAGATACCGGCCATGCCTTCGAAGTCGCGCTTGCCGCCGAGGGTCACGGGATTGACCGGGAGAAGCTGCTCCACCGTGGGGACGATGGTCACGGTGTTGATGAAGTTGTTGAAGGCCACGAGGATCTTAGAGTACTCACCCGTGAGGAATTTCTCCTGTGCGAAGTTACCCACGGTGCGCAGTTCCAGGAACTTGGCGGGGTCCTTGATGGGGAAGTCAGCGATGAGCTTCTTGCGCAGGCGGGAGAGGGACTGGGCGCCCTTGCGGCCGATGGTCACGTACTCCACTTCACCCTGCAGGTCCGCTGCGATGAGCTTCTTGAGGAGATTCGTGTTCAACGCACCGCACAGGCCCTTGTCGCTCGTGATGAGGATGACGAGGGTCTTGCCGCCCTTGCCTTCCGTGAAGTACGGATGGCTGCCTTCTTCAATGCCTTCGCGCAAGCTTACCAGCACCTTGTTCAGAAGCTCGGCATAGGGGCGGCCATTGGTGGCTTGGTCCTGTGCCTTCTTCATCTTCGCAGCCGCGACGAGCTGCATGGCCTTGGTGATCTGGGCCGTGTTTTTGACCGACTTGATGCGGCGGCGGATGTCGCGGGTGGAGGGCATTGGGCGCTAAGATTCGAAATTTGAGACCGGAGACTGCAGCAGGAGGGACTTACTTCCAGGTCGCCTTGAAATCGGTGACCGCGGTTTTCAGTTCATCTGCCACGTTGTCGAGGGCCTTCTCGTTGCCGATGCGGTCGAGGAGGGCTTCCTTGCGGGTGGTGAAGTATTCTTCCAGCTTGGCCTGGCACTCACGCACGCGATCCACGGCCACGTCGTCGAAGAAGCCGTTCTGCATGGCGTACAGGTTCACCACCATGATGGGGAGGCTCTTCGGCTGGTACTGCTGCTGCTTGAAGAGTTCCACGATGCGGGCACCGCGGTCGAGCTTGGCTTTCGTGCCGGCGTCGAGGTCGGAACCGAACTGGGCGAAAGCGGCGAGTTCGCGGAACTGCGCAAGGTCCAGCTTGGTGGTACCGGCCACCTTCTTGATGGCCTTCGTCTGGGCGGCGGAACCCACGCGGGACACCGAGAGACCCACCGAGATGGCGGGGCGGATGCCCTGGTAGAACAAGTCGGTTTCGAGGAAGATCTGGCCGTCCGTGATGGAAATCACGTTCGTCGGGATGTACGCGGACACGTCACCCGCCTGCGTCTCGATGATGGGAAGCGCGGTGATGGAACCGCCGCCGTAGTTTTCGTTCACACGGGCCGAGCGCTCAAGCAGACGGCTGTGGAGGTAGAACACGTCGCCGGGATACGCTTCACGACCGGAGGGGCGCTTCAGCACCAGGGAGACCTGGCGGTAGGCGACGGCCTGCTTGGAAAGGTCATCAAACACGATGAGCGCATCCTGGCCCTGGTCCATGAACCACTCGCCGATGGCGCAGCCGGTGTAGGGGGAGAGGTACTGGTTCACCGCGGAGTCCGAGGCGGAAGCGCTGACGATCACGGTGTATTCCATGGCGCCGGCTTCTTCGAGCGTCTTCACCACACGGGCGATGTTCGACTGCTTCTGGCCGATGGCGACGTAGATGCAGTAGAGGGGCTTGTGGCCCTGCAGCTTGCCCTGTTCGGCAGCCTTGTTCTGCTTCGCCTGGGAGATGATGGTGTCCACCGCGATGGTGGTCTTGCCCGTGGAGCGGTCACCGATGATGAGTTCGCGCTGGCCACGGCCAATCGGAATCATCGCGTCGATGGGGAGAATGCCGGTCTGCACAGGCACGGACACCGACTTACGGGTAATGATACCAGGAGCGATCTTTTCAACGGGGTACTCAGCGTCACCCTTGATGTCGCCCTTGCCGTCGATGGCTTCGCCGAGTGCGTTCACCACGCGGCCAAGGAGGCTCTTGCCGACAGGAACGGAAAGGAGACGACCGGTGGTCTTCACTTCGTCACCGGCTTTGATCTTTTCACCGGAGCCGAGAAGCACGCAGCCCACTTCGGTTTCTTCGAGGTTCAGCGCCAGACCGTACAGGCCGCCGGGGAACTCGATCATTTCGTTGAGCATCACATCGCTCAGGCCTTCGACCTTCGCCACGCCGTCCCCGATTTCACGGACCACGCCCACATTGGACCTGGTGACAGCCGTCTTGAGTCCGGCGATTTCTCTTTCGATTTCCTGGAGGATGCTGCTCATGGATTTGACTGCGGTTGAAGTAAAGATTCTGAAACTGGCCGGAAGGGGCGCTGCTGCTGGGGCTTGGCTTAGGAGAGACTGTTGCGAAGGGCTTCGAGCTTGGCGAGGACGCTGCCGTCCCACACGTTGCTGCCCACCTGCACGCGAAGGCCACCGAGGAGCCCGGGGTTTTCGGTGAATTCGAAATCGAGATCGGTGCCGAACTTGGCCTGCAGGTCGGCGCGGATCTTTTCGCGAAGCGCGGTGCCCAGAGGCGCGGCGCTTTCGATGAGCGCGTGGCGCTTTTCCACCTCAAGGCGGAGCAGACGCTCGAAGCCGGCGAGGATGCGCAGGTAGCCGCGGGGCTTCTCCTCGGAGAGGCGCTTCACCACGGCGCGTACGCGGGGCTGCTGGAGACGGCCAGACTGGTCCACACAAGCGCGCATGAGCTGGCGTGCGGCGCGGGCGGAGTTTTTGTCGATTTTCATGTCCGGTCTCTGCTAAGGGGAAAGGGGATTCGGGAAGGGAGGAACAGGATTAGAGGGCCACCTGGGCGGCCGTCTCGCGATTGATGCGATCCTGGTCGTCGCTGTTGAGGACCTTGCCGGTCACACGACCCGTGGCGTCCACGACCATGCGGCCGAATTCGCGCTTGAGCTGGGTGAGAAGCTGTTCCTGCTCGAGCTTCGCGGCTTCGCGGGCCTTGGCGAGGATCTGGGAGGCTTCATGCACGGCGTCCTGCTTCTTCTTTTCAGCAAGGGAGGCGGCGCTTTCACCGGCTTCCTTGATCAGGCGGTTGCCGTCGGTGTTGGCCTTGTCGATGATGGCGCGCGCATTTTCTTCTGCGGCAGCGAGGTCACGCGCGATCTTTTCAAGCTTGGCTTCACCATCGGCGATGCGCTTGCGACGAGCCTCCAGCATGGCAACAATCGGGCCGAAGGCGTAGCGATTGAGCACGAAATACACGATCCCGAAGGTGAAGACCTGCGCGATGATTTTGGGCCACTGGATGCCGAACTGTTCTAACATAACGCTGGTTGGTGTAGGTGCTGCTTTTTGAGAGGCGGGGTGGTGGGCCGCCTGTCGGCAGCCCACCGGGAAGGAACAAATAAGAACGACTTAGCGAGCAAGGAAGAGGGCCATAACGCCCAGACCTTCTGCAAGGGCCATCGCGATAATGCCGATAACGAGGATGTTACCGAAAGCGCCGGGATTGCGGCCCACGGCTTCCACAGCCTTGGAACCGGCCAGGCCCACGCCAAGAGCGCCGCCGAAAAGGCCGGCTGCGGAGGCGACGTTGCCCGTGATGCCAGCGGCGGCGGCGGGAGCGGCGGCGGCGGCCTCAGAGGCCGTGGTCATGAGTTCGATGATCATATTCTTAGTTCTGGATGTTTGCGTTTGTTGTGTCGGCTGCATCCACACGTTGCGCATGGTCCTGCAGCCAAAGTCTCAAAGTCTGTGTCTTAGTGGTGTGAGCCGTGTCCTTCCTCGTGACCGTGGTCGTCATGAGTGGTGGAGAGCTGGATGTACACCGCGCTCAGAAGGGTGAACACCATGGCCTGGAGCAGGCCCACGAGCAGTTCCATGAAGTAGAAGGGAATTGGAAGAGCCACGCTGCCCAAAAAGCTGAGCCAGGGGGCGCTGCCGTCCATCATCGTGCTCATTGCGTGGAGCACGCTCTCACCGGCGTAGATGTTGCCGTAGAGACGGACGGAGAGGGTCAGCGGGCGCATCGCAATGGACACCAACTCAATGGCACCAACGAAGAGGAACACGAGACCGACAACGAAACCCATGAAACCCTTGAGGCCACCCTTCGGTCCGAAGGTGTGAACAACGAAACCCCACACGCCGATTTCCTTGATGGTGATGAAGAGCCAGACAATGAACGCCGTCAGCGCAAGGCCGATGGTCATGTTCAAGTCGCCGGTCGGAGGACGAAGGATGGGCTTCGTCATGTCATGCGCGCCGGTGCCAATCGTGAGGAAGCCGGTCGTGTGGCCCCAACCGATGGTGCCAACCCCAGGAACGAGGCCGAACCAGTTCGACACAAGGATGAAGAGGAACAGCGTGGCCAGAAGCGGGAAGGCCTTCGGAGCAAGCTTCGCACCGACGATGCCTTCCACACGACCATAGAGACCTTCGACAAGAAACTCGAAAAGGTTTTGCGCCTTGTGAGGCACCAACTGCATGCCAGTGGTGGCCTTCTTCGAGAGCCAGAGCAGAACGCCAAGCACAACGACCGCCACCAGCGTGGAACTCGTGAAGAAATCCGCGAATGGGATTTTCGGAAAAACCGGGCTCGCAGCCGCGTCCACAGCCAGCATGACGGGCATCGAAAAAGGTAGGTTCTCGGCGGGAAGCATAAGCGTGAGATCGAGGGCCCGAAACAAAAGGCGGGTTATGATTTAGCCGGGCTGGGAAAATGTCGCAAGACTAATTTGTGAAATTTTTCACAAAGTCGCTCCGTCCCGCTTGGAATGGGCGTTCCACGCTGATCCAGCGTTGCAAAATCACCTTCGATTTCAGGTCACATTTCCGCCATGGGCGCGCACCGGGGGAGCTTATGCGAATTGGTTTATCTGGACCCGCCTAAATTGTGAATAACTATTCCCCTAAACGCCTCTCTTTCACGCTCGATGGCGGTGCCTCCGGGGCTGTGATGCGGACAACCTGTGGGCTGCCTCGTATCTTCTCATCATGATGCGTTGATACGTACTTGAAAGCAGTCGCCCCCGGTTCTAACATCAGCCTCCCATGCCTGCCCAACCCGATGCCAGTGAAGAACTCCGTAAAGAGCTCAGCCGCCGCATTATGGTCATCGACGGAGCCATGGGCACCACCATTCGCGGTTACGGCCTGACCGAGGCGGACACGCGTGGTGAGCGCTTCAAGGACGCCCCCAAGGACTTGAAGAACAACGGGGACATCCTTTCCCTGACCCGTCCGGACGTCATCGGCGACATCCACAAGCGCTTCCTGGTGGCGGGTGCGGACATGATCGAAACGAACACCTTCTCGGGGTCCAGCATCGCCCAGAGCGAGTTCTTCAAGGAGGATCCGCGCGAGACCGGGAAGGGCCGAAAGGATCCCGCCTTCTACCAGGAAGTCCTTGAGGACAAGTTCCTTGAGGAGCTTGCTTGGGATATCAACTTTGAGTCTGCCCGCCTCTGTCGTGAATGGGCGGACAAGATTGGCTCGGATACCGGGCGCAAGCGCTATGTCGCCGGAGCCATCGGGCCGCTTACCGTGTCCCTGTCTGTTTCGCCCGATGCGGATGATGCCGGATTCCGCGTGGTCACCTTCGACCAGGTGGTGGAGGACTACCGCCGCCAAGTCCGCGCCCTCATTGCGGGCGGCGTCGACACCCTGCTCGTGGAGACCATCTTCGACGCCCTGAATGCGAAGGCGGCTCTGGTCGCAATCGAACAGGTCTTTGAGGAGGACAAGCTGCGTCTGCCCATCCAGGTGTCTGCGGCGGTCGGCCTCGGTGGCGAGACGATGATTTCCGCGCAAAAGGCTGAAGCTCTGTGGAATGCCGTGCGTCAGCACAAGCTCCTGTCCATCGGCCTGAACTGCTCCCTCGGCCCGGACAAGATGCGCCCCTTCCTGGAGGAGCTCGCCACTCGCGCAGACACCTTCATCTCCTGTTATCCGAACGCGGGCATGCCCAACCCGCTCACGCCCACGGGCTTCGATTTGGAGCCGCATCACATGGGCGAGTACCTCACGGACTTCGCCGGCGGGAAATTGGTGAACATCGCGGGCGGTTGCTGCGGCAATACGCCCGACCACATCGCGGCCATCGCCAAGGCGGTGGAGCGTTTCGAGCCCCGGTCGATTCCGACCATCGAGCCGCTGATGCGCCTGAGCGGCAGTGATGCCTTCACGCTGGCGAAGGAGGCGAACTACCTCATGATCGGCGAGCGCACGAACGTGGCTGGCTCGCCCAAGTTCGCCAAGCTGATCAAGGAAAACAAGCTGGAGGAGGCGGTGGCCATCGCCCGTCAGCAGGTCGAGAACGGCGCGAACGTCATCGACGTCTGCATGGACGAGGGCCTCATCGATGGCGTGACCATGATGACCCGGTTCCTGCTGCTGCTCGCGGCCGAGCCGGAAATCGCCAAGGTGCCCATCATGGTGGACTCCTCCAAGTGGGAGGTCATCGAGGCCGGCCTGAAGTGCCTTCAGGGCAAGGGTATCGTGAACTCCATCTCGCTCAAGGAGGGCGAGGAGCTTTTCAAGGAGCGTGCCCGCACCATCAATCACTACGGTGCTGCCACAGTGGTGATGGCGTTCGACGAGCAGGGTCAGGCTGCGACCTATGAGGACAAGATCCGCATCTGCGAGCGCGCCTACCGCATCCTGGTGGATGAAGTGGGCTTCAACCCTCAGGACATCATCTTCGACCCGAACATCCTCACCGTGGCCACGGGGATGGAGGAGCACAACAACTACGCGCTCGACTTCATCAACGCCACGCGCTGGATCAAGGAGAACCTCCCCGGTGCGAAGGTGAGCGGCGGCGTGAGCAACATCAGCTTCAGCTTCCGCGGCAACAACAAGGTGCGCGAGGCGATGCACAGCGCCTTCCTCTATTATGCCATCAAGGCGGGCATGGACATGGGCATTGTGAATGCCGGCATGCTCGAGGTGTATGAAGACATCCCTCAGGAGATGCTGGTGAAGGTGGAGGATGTACTCCTCAATCGCCGCCCGGATGCCACCGAGATTCTTGTCGATTACGCCGAGCAGTTCAAAGGGCAGAAGGGCGACAAGAAACAGGAGGTGGACCTTGCCTGGCGTGAAGCTCCGGTGGAGAAGCGCCTCGAACACGCGCTGCTGCGCGGCATCACCGATTTCATTGATCAAGACACCGAAGAAGCGCGCGCCAAGCTGGGTGTCCCGCTGAAGGTCATCGAAGGCCCGCTCATGGATGGCATGGGCGTGGTGGGTGACTTGTTCGGCGCTGGGAAAATGTTCCTGCCGCAGGTGGTGAAGAGTGCCCGCGTCATGAAGAAGGCTGTGGCCTATCTGCAGCCCTTCATGGAAGCAGAGAAGGAAGCACAGGCCGAAGCTCGTGCCGCCGCGCATCGGAAAGCATTGGAGACCAATGCTGATGCAATCGCTGAAACGGCAGCGGAAGAATCCTCGCCGACCATCGTGCTCGCGACCGTGAAAGGTGACGTGCATGACATCGGCAAAAACATCGTGGGCGTGGTCATGGCCTGCAATGGCTTCCGCGTCATCGACCTCGGCGTGATGGTGGCGTGCGAGAAGATTCTTGAGCGCGCGGTTGAAGAAAAAGCAGACATCATCGGGCTGAGTGGACTCATCACTCCTTCGCTGGATGAGATGGTGCATGTCGCCAGCGAGATGCAGCGCAAGGGATTCAAGCTCCCACTGCTCATCGGCGGCGCGACCACCAGTGCGGCGCATACCGCCATCAAGATTGCACCGAAGTACGAGCACCCCATCGTGCATGTGCTGGATGCCTCCCGCTCCGTGCCGGTGATGACTTCACTGCTCAGCGAAGAGCAGCGGGCCGGATTCGTCCAGAAGAACGAAGAGCGTCACAACGACCTGCGCGCGAAATACGCGGCCAAGGATGAAGCCAGCAAGCTGCTGCCCATCGCCGAGGCGCGTGCCAAGGGCTCTCAGTTTGACTGGGCCACGCAGGAGATCGCCGTGCCGTCATTCACCGGCGTGAAGGTATTTGATCCGCTGTCCATTGAGGAAGTGGTGCCCTTCATCGACTGGTCACCCTTCTTCCACACCTGGGAACTGCGCGGTCGCTGGCATCCGGAGGAGCAGCGTTTCAAGAGTGCACTTCCAGAGTTTCAGGCACAGGTCGAACCCGAGGCGGCGAAACTCTACAACGACGCGTACGCCCTGCTGCAACGCGTCATCGCGGAGAAGCGCTACACCATCCGCGCCTGCTACGCCTTCTATCCCGCCAATCGTGTGGGTGATGACGTGGAAGTCTACACGGACGAATCACGCTCCACCGTGCGGACGGTGTTCCACACCCTGCGCCAGCAGAATCCCAAGAAGGACAAGCCAAACTACGCCCTCGCCGACTTCGTGGCGCCGAAGGAAAGCGGACGCGCGGACTACATCGGCGGCTTCTGTGTGGGCATCCATGGAGCGGATGAGTTCGCGGACACCTTCAAGAGCGCTCTCGACGACTATAACAGCATTATGGCCAAGGCGATTGCGGATCGTCTGGCGGAAGCCACGGCGGAATACCTGCACAAGCAGGCCCGCATCGCGTGGGGTTATGAGAAACCGGAAGAGCTCTCGAATGAGGAGCTCATCCGCGAGCGCTACCGCGGCATCCGTCCCGCGCCGGGCTATCCTGCCCAGCCGGACCACACGGAGAAGCCCATCCTGTTTGATCTGATGGACGCGACGGCTCACACCGGTGTGACCCTCACCGAGAGCAACGCCATGCACCCCGGCGCTGCCGTGAGTGGCTTGTACTTTGGCCACCCCGAAGCGCGTTATTTTGCCGTGGGCAAGATCAACAAGGACCAGATCGAAGACTACGCTGCCCGCAAGGGGGCGACGGTGGAGGAGATGGAGAAGTGGCTGGGGCCGTGGCTGGCGTATTGAGGTGTTTCTAAAGTAGCCTCGGCTTCAGCCGAATCAGGGCCCGCTTCCGTTCGGCTGAAGCCGAAGCTTCTTTAATGACCGCGCTGCTCTTGTGGCGTGCCTCTAACATCATGGTCTTCAGCACAGTACTTCGCACGCACTGCATCCAAGCGCCGTTCCAAGTCCTCCTGCGTTAGCAGGCGAACGGAACCGTTCCGTATCTCATCGACCCGGCGTGAGATTTCCGATTCGTCAGGACGTGGCAAGCGGTCGTTCATGACGTAGAATGCGGCTCAAAAACAAAACCTTGCTAATACCGCCATCGGTGAGAGGTTGGCAACCCCCAAATACCAGCGGGGGTTTTTTATATGGATAGTAACTCTTCTTTTGAGCCCGGCACTGAGCCGGATGCCACGTCAGCCGCCCCCTCTCCGGAGGTCGTGCCGCTGTCGACGGCTCCTGCTCCGGCTCCTCAGCCTGCCCCTGAAGCGCAGGAGAGTTCCAGTCCTGTCGCCGCCGCTGCTCCCGCTCCCGCCCCGGCTGCCCCTGCTTCTGACAAACCCCTTTTCGCCGATCTCGGCCTGGCCCCGGAGATTCTCCAGGCGGTGACAGCCCTTGGTTTTGAACAGCCTTCGCCGATTCAGGCGGGCTCCATCCCTCCGGCGCTGCAGGGTCGCGACGTAGTGGGCCAGTCCCAGACGGGTTCCGGCAAGACCATGGCCTTCGCCATTCCGGTGGTGCAGTCGATTGATCCCCGTGAGCGTGGCGTGCGTGCGCTCATCATGTGTCCGACGCGCGAGCTGGCCATGCAGGTGTGCGAGGAAGTGCACAAGCTCACGGCCTACAAGCGTGGCATTCGTGCCCTTCCGGTGTACGGCGGCGCGACGTATCACCGCCAGATTCGCGGCCTGCAGGACGGCGCGCAGGTGGTTGTCGGCACTCCCGGCCGTATTCACGATCTGATTGAGAAGGGCGTGCTGATCCTCGATGACCTCAAGCTGCTCGTGTTCGATGAAGCGGATGAGATGCTCGACATGGGCTTCCGCGAGGACATTGAGAACCTCGTCTCCCTGCTTCCTGAGGAACGCCAGACCCTTTTCTTCTCGGCCACGCTGGATGGCCCGATCCGCCCGCTGGTGGAGAGCTTCACGCGCAATCCCGTGCGTGTGAGCATTTCGCACAAGGCGCTCACGGTGCCCTCGGTCGAACAGCGCTTCTTCGAATGCATGAGCCGCTCGAAGATCGAGGTGCTCTGCCGTGTGCTCGACATGGAGAATCCCCGTCTGGCCATGGTCTTCGGCAATACGAAGCGTGCTGTGGACGATGTGACGGACGCTCTCATGGCACGCGGCTATGCCGTGGATCGCCTGCATGGTGACCTCAACCAGACGATGCGTGACCGCGTGATGAAGAATTTCCGCGCCGGCACGGTGGAAGTGCTCGCGTGTACGGACGTGGCCGCTCGTGGTCTCGACGTGGATGAAGTGGATCTGGTCGTGAATTTCGACCTGCCTTACGACGAAGAAGACTACGTACACCGCATTGGCCGCACCGGTCGTGCCGGGCGCAAGGGCAAGGCCGTGAGCCTCGTGAGCGGTCGTGAAATCTTCCTGCTCCAGCGCATCCAGCGCTACGCCAAGGTGAACATCGAACGCTCCAAGGTGCCGACCCGTGAAGAGGTGGAAGGCAAGCGCACGGATGGCTTCATCGAGAAACTCCAGGCTACGCTCGACAAGGGCGACTTCAAGTCCCACGAAGACACCCTCCAGCGCCTTCTCGATGCCGGACAGAACAGCACGGACATCTCCAGCGCGTTGATGCACCTCTGGATTGCGGAATCCTCCCGCGAGGCCGAGGAAATTCTTGAGGACCGTCCGAAGCCAGAGCGCCGTCAGCGCGATCCGCGTGAGCAGGGTGGTGGAAACTACCGTGACCGTGATCAGTCACAGGGCCAGGGTGGTGGAAACTACCGTGATGAGCGCGGCCCCCGTCAGGGCCCGCCTGCGCCGCATCAGCCTCCGGGGAATTTCACCCGCATGTTCATCAACATCGGCGCCATGGACGAGGCCACGCCTCGCGACATCGTGGGGGCCGTTTACCGCACCGCAAACCTGCCTCCGGGCAGCCTTGGTCGCGTGGAAATCTTTGAGAAGTGCAGCTACATCGGCGTGCCGCATGAGTTCGTGCAGCAGGTGCAGGATGGCATCTCAGGCGCGGTCTTCCGTGGCCGCAGCCTGCGCATGGACATTGCCGGACCTCCAGAAGGTGGCGGCGGTGGCGGTGGTGGATTCCAGCGTCGTCCTTTCGGCGGTGGTGGCGGTGGCGGGTTCCGCGATCGTGAGCAAGGCGGTCAAGGTCAAGGTCAGGGCTATCAAGGTGGCCAGGGCGGTGGCGGCGGCTACGACCAGCGCGAACGCCGGTCCTTTGGCCCCCGCAGCAGCGGCTACGGCGGCGGCGGATTTGGTGGTGGTGGCTACGGGCCCAAGAAGAAGTTCGGCGGTTTCAGCGGCGGCAGCTCTGGTGGCGGCTTCAAGAAGAAGAAGCCTCCCTTCGGCGGTTGGGAGGAGTAGGACTCCGCAGCGCAGGATTGGCAGCGATCGTGGCCGACTTTCTCCGAAAGTCGCAGCGCGTCGCTGCTTGCCCAATGCTTTGGCTACCGTGAGACCCAGCTCACTCCCGACCCATACTCTGGAAGGGGTATTGAGCGAGTGGGTGTGGCATGGCGCAGCGACTTTCGGAGAAAGTCGGCCACGATGAGGGCCGCTTCGTCTACTTCTGCCGTAGCGCCGAGATGATCATCCCCAAGCCACCCACGATGAAAAGACAGGGGAACCAGATGCTGTAGAGGGCAGCGCGTGAGGAGTGCTCCAGGAGCGCAAAGTCGTGGTCGGCGGGATTCACCCAGGCGGTGACTTCCTTGCCCACGGGATACTCTTCCAACCTGGCCTCGGCGCCTTCCTTGTGGGAGGAGCGGCCTTCCACGCGGCGGATGTGGGTGGAAGTGTGCTGCTTTCCCTCGATCGTGTAGTGGTAGTGAATCTCCGGCCGGTAGGCGAGGGGGGAGTTGTGCGTGGGGCGCTCGGTAAGCAGGAGGGAGACGGTGATGACCGCAGGCACGGGCTTCCAGTGGCGGGTCTCTTCCGCCCGTTTGTAGGAAACCCAAAGCACTCCGGTGGCAATCGCGCCCATGATGATGAGGGCGAGGCCCATGAGGACTTTAAGCGTGCGCGCGCCCTTGGTGGAGGTCATGAAACCACGGTGCGCAGGATGCGCAGAGTGTCGAGCCGGAGTTGAGCTTCCTCGCTGCACCACTCAGCACAAAGGGGGCAGGAGTGCCATAGGCGCAAACTTAAGAATGGTGAGGGTATCAGCTCGTTTCGATTGATGTGGCATGATGGAATTTGCTCCCGGAGGGACAAACATCCAAGGCAACTTAAGTTAGCGTCTATTGGCAGGAGTGCCCCCCATCCTTGGGAAGGCGTTGCCTTCCAGAAGTTCGAAGTGGTAGCTCTACTTCTTCTGCACCTGCGCGACTTCAGCGTCCTTCAGCAGGAGCACAAAAATGATCTGACCATCCCGCCACTTCGGTCCACCAATGAAAAGCGGGCTGCCTTTGCGCAGGACGGTGTCTGTTTTCACCAGCACCTGCTGTCCCTGCCAGAACTGCAGGTGCAGATTGAGGCTGCCGTCCGCGGTGGTTCCCTTGGAGTCCAGCTTGAGGAAGACATCCTTGGACGGGACAACCCAGGACTCGTACTCGCGAAAGACCACCTGGCTGTGCTGGCCCAGTATTTCGAAATGCTTGAACGGAAACGCCTTGCCCAACCGCTTCTGCAGGTCGGGGAATTCGGGTGGGGAGATTGCCTCACCTTTTCCTTCCGGCGCCTTGGGAGCGCCGTAGATGAGGGCACCCCACACCTGGCCGTCCTTCGCTGTCTTCTCAGCGGAAATGGATGGTGTGACAGGCGCTGCGGCCGGTGCCGGTGCCGGCGCGGTCTGGGCAGAGAGAACCGGGGCGAGGGCCATGAAGGCCAGCCCCAGCAGGGAGGTGATGGTGGTGGGTCGCATCAAGAACACACCTTCGCTTAGAGTCCCGCACCCATCACCAGCGGTCGGCTGGCGGCATCCTTGGACATCACGAGGAGCACGCCACCGTGATCATCAAAGAGCGTCGTGGTCGCCATCTGGGCGTCGTTCTCGCTGTGGTGGACGTTGAACCCGGCCACGTTGCGGTCTGCTGGGATGGCTTCGAGTCCATCGAGCATCAGCACGGTGGCGTCCGCGTCCGCGTTGTAGCTGGCCGTGGCCTTCACGGTGGCACTGGGGGCGTAGAGGCTCAGGATCTGGGTGTGGCCATCCGTGCTCAGCGGACGATTCTGAAGCAGGAAGAAGCCCGCCACCAGCACAGCAGCGGCCCCGGCGTAGACCCAGGGAGTGCGCAACCAGTCCAGCCAGCCTGCGGAGGCAGTGGCCTTGCTGCCGGTCTTGGCGCGCTGTTCAGCCTGCTGCTCGGCCGTGATGTGCTCCATGATTTGGGAATTGAAGAAGTCCGCATGGGGCACCTCACGCTCCATGGTCACGTGGGCGCGGATGGCCTCGCCCATCTTTTTCATGGACTGGGCCTCCTCGCGCAGGGCGGGGTCGGCAGCCATCATGGCCTCGAAGCGGGCGGTCTCTTCGGGGGTCAGCTCCCCGTCGAGCCAGCGGCCCAGCAATTGATCATCAGGCGTTTTCATAAGTGTCCTTGAGCAGTTCTTGAAGCTTTTTGCGGGCGTAGAAAAGGCGGCTCATCACGGTGCCGAGGCTGCTGCTGGTTGCTTGTGCGATTTCCTCGTAGCTGTGACCCTCCACCTCCCGCAGGAGAATGACGGTGCGGTGGTCCGGGCTGAGCTGCGCGATGGCTTCATGGATACGTGCACCCAACTCGCGGTTCTTCAACGCTTCGTCGGGAGCGAAGTCGCCTTTCGGCACGGCCTCCGCGCCGGCGGCCACGGGGCGGCCTATTTCATCGTTGAACTCCCCGTCGCTCTGGATCCGTTTTTTGCGGAGCCAGTCGTAGGAGGTGTTGTGGGCGATGCGGTACAGCCACGTGTAGAAGGACGAGTCCCCCTTGAACGAGGGCAGCGCCTTCCACGCCTTGATGAAGGCCTCTTGGGCGAGGTCCCATGCATCCTGGTCGTTCTGTACAAGGTGGTAGCACATGCCGTAAACCTTTCCGCGATAACGAGTGACAAGCAGATCAAACGACCGCGCGTCGCCGCGCTGGCACCGTTTGACGAGTTCCAAGTCGGCGACCTCGCTGGAGGGCTGGGCGGCGGAAGAAGCCACGGCGGGGTCGTTCATGGGTACTGACGGGAGCGTAGGGGGGGTTATTCAACCGGATGACCAAGTTTCGGAGGAAACCCGGTGACCGGTCAAGCCAAGCACGTCTTTCAGGGGCAAAATTGTCGCCTGGACATGTCCGCCGCAACCGCCCACGGTCAAATCGGAGCGCGCGTAGGACACGAGTTTCCGCGTCTTTGGAACATGCTGCGTGGAAGCTGTTCGATCTGAAGTGAAAGGGCAACTGAGCCCGGCTGCCACTTCAGCGCATCTCGCGGCCGCTTTTGAGGGCTTTGTCCCGATTTGCTACACGTGGTGAATAATCCGCGGACTCCTTGACGACCGTGCGACACGCGGCGTAGGTTTCGGGCTCTACCATGAAATCCATCCTCCTGTGCCCTGTCCTCGCTCTTGCTACCGTCGCCACTCTTGGCGCGCAGGAGAACAAGCCCGCTGATGCCAAACCCGCCGCTCCCGCTGCGGCTCCCGCGAAGGAAGACCCTGCCCAGCAGGACAAGGTGAGCTATTTCATCGGCACCCAGATTGGCTCCAATTTCAAGCGCGATGGCATCGAAATCGTGCCGGATACTTTGGTGCAGGGCATCAAGGATGCGCTCGCTGAAAAGAAGGATGGCAAGTACACCGAGGCTGAATTGATGGCAGCCATGCAGTCCTTCCAGGCGACGATGGAAGCCAAGCAGCGGGTGGAACTGGCCAAGCGCCAGGAAGAGATGGAAAAGGTGATGAACGAACTTTCCAAGTCCGGCCCCAAGAACAAGGAAGAGGGTGAAAAGTTCCTCGCGACAAACGCCAAGCGTGAAGGCGTGACCACCACGGCCAGCGGCCTGCAGTATGAAGTGCTCAAGAAGGCGGACGGCCCCAAGCCCAAGGCCACCGATGAAGTGACTGTGCACTACAAGGGCACGCTCATCAGCGGCGACGAATTCGACAGCTCCGAGAAGCATGGCCAGCCCGCCACCTTCCGCCTGAACGAAGTGATCCCCGGCTGGACCGAAGGCGTGCAGCTCATGCCCGTGGGTAGCAAGTACAAGTTCTACATCCCCTCCAAGCTGGCCTACGGTGAGCAGGTGCAGCCCCCGAAGATCGGTCCGAACTCCACGCTCGTATTCGAAGTGGAACTCCTGAACGTCGGCGGCGAAGCCAAGTAACGCGCCGCGCTTCGCAAGGTGCGCGCAGCGGGAGCCGGGGCGCGCACTCCACTACTTCTCAATGATGAACCGACTCCGCCAGTGCATTGCTTGGATTCCCTTCAAGCTGCACTGGTTTTTTGTTTTTGTGAGCGGCGCACTGGTGCCGTTCCTCACGCGGAACCACCCCGATGCCAAGCAGCACGGGGAGTGGTACCCCTTCTCGAACTTCCCGATGTATTCGACGTTCGAGCCGACGGCGTACTATGTGTACGTCACGGACCTGAACGACAAGCCCGTGGCGCTGGTTCCCACGTTCGGCAATTGGGGTTCAGGAGTGAAGAAAACGTATGACCAGTTCCTGAAGGCAGAGGTGCGGAGGCTCAAGGAAGAGGCCACTGCTGCGGGAACCAAGTACCGCAAACGCCTGGTGGAGATGAGTGGCGAGGAATGCCGCCCTGCCGGCGACGCGACGCTCAAGCAATTGCGCGACACCAGCAAGGCACTGGAAGAAGTGCGGAAGTATCCCGGGTTCCGCCTTTATCAGGTCGATATCACTTTGGAGGATGGGAAGATTGTGAAACGCGACAAGCTCGTGGGGGAGGTGAAGTCATGAGTGCGATCGCTACCGCCGCTCCGCATGAGGAGAATACCGGTCCCTCGAGTGCCCCCCTGTGGAAGCGTTTCCTGCGCTTCTGGTTCGCCCTCGAACCCATGCGCCATGCGTGGTGGGAGACGCTCACCATGCGCGGCATCATCGCCTGGGCGGCCTGGCTCACATTGCGCCAGCCTTCTCCCTTTGATCAATATCCCCAGCCGCATGGTCTCGCCGTGTGGGGGGTGGACTTCACCTGGCTGGGGGATGCCCAACTCTCGTCGTATCTCGCGCTGCTGTGGGCGGCTTGCCTTCTGCTCTATGTAGCGAATGTGATGCCAGTGCTCACGCTGTTTCCCGTGCTGGTGGCCAGCGTAGGTCTTGGCGTGCTGGGAAATTCCCAGGGTGCCATTGGCCACACCACGCAGGTGCTCACGGTGGTGTTGCTGGCCCAGTGGATGGCATATGTGTGGGCCGCGATTCAACCGCGCACACATCTCCCCATGCCGCGTGGTTTTGACCGGCAGCAACTCGCGATGGATTGGGGCCGTCAGGCTCTGGCCGCTACCTATGTGGTCTCCGCTGTCACGAAGCTGATCGAGTCGAAGGGTGACTGGATTTCTGATACACCCTATTTCGGCCTACAGGTGGTGAAGTCAGAGGGTATGGGCTTTTATGATCATCTTGTTCCACGGATTGCCGAGAGCAGTGCCTGGATCGGGCAGTGGATGGTGGACCATCCCATGATCACAGCGGTGATCCTTGCGGCTGCGCTGCCGCTGGAACTGCTCGTTTTCCTCGGCCTGAACAATCGACGCATCGCCCTTTTCTTTGGCATCTCGCTGTATGTTTTCCACAGCACCGTGACGGAGGTGATGCAGCTCGGCTTCCTGTATCACAAACTGCTGTTGCTGGCGTTGTTTGTGAACCCGGTATTCTGGGTGGTGGCGGGAGTGAAAAAGTTAGTAGTGAGAAGTTAGGGGTTATTGGTTATGAGTTGGATGTTCTCGCCTGCCTTCTGCGCACCCAACGGATTTCATTTTCAGCCAACTCCGAGCAGGCCTTTTGCCCCACTCATCACCCTTAACTCGTAGCTTATAACCCCATAACCTTTCGCCCTCTTGCTCCTCGCCTTCTACAAGCCCTACGGCGTGCTCTCGCAGTTCACCAAAGAGCATCCCACGCATCGCGTGCTCGCAGAGTTTGGCTTTCCCAAGGATGTGTATCCCATCGGGCGGCTGGATTCGGACTCGGAGGGATTGCTGTTGTTGAGCGACGAGGCAAAGTGGAACGAGCGGCTGTTGCATCCCAGGCACGGGCATGCGCGCACGTATCACGCCCAGGTGGAACGCATTCCTGAAGAAGCGGCCCTGGAAAAACTTCGCCGTGGTGTGAAGTTGCCGGATTTCACCTCGCTGCCGTGCAAGGCGACGCTGGTGGAGCCTGACCCACCACATCCTCCGCGGGTGCCGCCCATTCGTGAACGCAAGAGCGTTCCCACGAGCTGGCTGGAACTCACGCTGACTGAAGGGAAGAACCGACAGGTGCGGCGCATGACGGCGGCCGTGGGGTTTCCCACGCTACGGTTGATTCGCGTGGCCATAGGCGCATTTGCGTTGCGCGAGTCAGGATTGAAAGAGGGACAGTGGCGGGAGCTTACGCCGGTGGAGATCAAGCTGGTGCTGCAGCAAGATTGATTGAGGAGCCTGTCACTGATCGATCATGCCAGATCCTCTCCGCGTTCTCTTCGTGTGCGCCATGAACCAGTGGCGCAGTCCCACCGCGGAGGCCATGTATCGGCATGATACGCGCCTGCAGGTGCGCTCTGCTGGAGTGAGGTCGGAAGCAAGGCGGCGGCTCAGCGACTCCGATGTCGCGTGGGCGGATGTCATCTTCGTCATGGAGCACAAGCAGAAGGCTCGCATCCAGGAGCAGTTCCGTGAGGTGCAGCTCCCGCCCGTGATGGTGCTGGACGTTCCGGATGACTACACCTATCTCGATCCGGAACTGCAACGGCTCCTGCAGGCATCCATCGAGCCGGAACTACAAGCGCTGCTGGAACTCCGCGCTGGCGGATAGCTTATCGCGTCTCCTGCCCCACGAACACGAGGCAGTCGTTCGGATCATCGATGTGAAACTCGGTCATGCCGTACTCCCGGACTTTGATCTCCGTCATGCGTCCCGGCAGCTTGCAGGTCTTCGCGTGTTCGTACACGGAGCGGATGTCATCCACTTCGATGTAAACCTCTGTGTGGCCTCGTACTGCGGTCATCACGGATTCGTCCGCGGCCTTCATGAAGTGGATGGTGGCGCCATCGCGAGCGACGATGGAGTACTCGGCCGACTGCATGGTCACCGTGAAACCCAGCACCGTGGTGTAGAAGGCGAGCGTCTCCTCCATGTCCGCCACGGCGAGCATGGGGCTGATGCGTCTCACTCGGGCGGTGGTCGGGGCGGGTTCGGCGCTCATGCATCCACCTTGGGCGCGGCTGGATGGCGGGTCCAGTGGCGATGTGGAAAAACAGCGCCCTACTTGTCATCCTTCGGAGCTTCCAGCTTCGCCATCTCGAAGGTGCCTGCGACCCGTCCACTGTAGAGCTCCACGGCGCGGCGCGCTACAATGTCGATGATGGCGGGCTGCAACGTGCGCGCGGCGATGTTGGACACGGCCATGGAGGCCCAGACCACGGGGCTGTTCCAGCGGAGCACCTGCCACACGGGCAGGATGCGGCGGTACCACTTGCCCAGGGCCTGCACGGTTTCGTGTTGGATCACTTCGCGTCCTTTTTCCCAGGTCTTGATGGCCGTATGCGCGCTCACATCCACCAGTCGGCCCACCGTGCGTGTTTGCAGGAATTCCGTCACGTCCGTTGCGGCAAGTTGCAGGGCCTTCGTGAAATGGCTGAGCCCCGGGGCGAGCAGGGGTTGGGGTGAGTTGGGGTGATACACCGCCGCGATTTCGCGTACCAGCTTGGGAATCTCATCCACGAGCGGCGGCAGCCACTCCGGATTTGGATTCTTGTTCCAGCGCAGCCGGTTCTTGCAGGCCTCCACCGCAGCCAGCGCCGCCTGATCCCGCTCACCGGGAAGCATGGCAAACAAATCCGCAGCCGCCGCATGCTTCGTCGCGCGCAAATCCGCGAAGAAGCGCAGCCCGAACCAGATGCTCACCCCACCAAGGCCGCATATGACTCCTGCCAGAAATGTAAAAAAGTGACTCCACATGCAACGCAATCGCGCCTGCTCGCGGAAATCTGGTCTGCGTGGAGCGCGTGCGCAAGGAAGAGATCAGGGCAGAGTCATCAGGGAAGCGGAGGATTTTGCGATCAATTTAGGCAGCCAAGGACGCTGGCATCTGTCGCGCGGCGTCCAGTGTAACGGACGCAAGCGTTTCACGGCGACGTCGCAGCAAGGGCAGGCACAAGCCCAGGCTGAGTAGCAGAGCTCGACCGGGTTCGGGCACAGCGAAGACGACACTCCCGGTATTGTCTATGGTGAAGGTTCCTTCGTAGGTCACTCCGTTAGTGCCGTTCTGCCCCCCCGCCAGCCGGTAAAGATCCAGCGCGGTTCCGGGGTAGGCGATACCGTCGCCGCTTGATCCAACGATCAACGATGGATTGAACACGCCAAAGACCAAGCCGCTTGGGGCATCCGCGCTGACCGTTTCAGACCAGTCCATATAAGGGGTGCTGTTGATGGTGTGATCCCAGATAACGGCATAGGTATTGCCAAGTGCCGTGTCCTGGAGAATGAACTGGTTCTTCATTGTCTGGAAGCGGGTGGATATGAGACCGCGGTTGACCGAACTCGCGCTCAAGGGAGTGCTTTGGATCCCTATCGTCGGTTGAGGCGACGTGAGGTAATCGGTGGTCGCATTGTCTCCGTTAAAGTCCCTGGGATTGCCGACCACAGACCACTGAAGGCCTTCGTCTTCATACCAAGTCGCACCGAAGGTGCTGCCCAAAAGAGTTCCGAGATTACCGACGCTTACGGAGAACGATGAGGGGGCATCCCGATAAAGCGAGGCTTGGCCGATGTTGATTACGACATTGTAATCGACTCCATTTTTGTGGAATCCGAGGAGAAGGTCGCCTTGAGTATAGGTGACCGCCTGCGCGTTGGCGATGGTGGGAATGAGCGTTAGCATCGCGCTCAGAGCTGCAACCATGAGCAGCCGGAATGATGTGTTGTGAGAGCTCATCGAATGGGTGGTACGAGGATTTGTAGACAAATGTGCAACATCTGCTTGATGGTTGCGCATCGACAAAATTCGCTCTTCTGCTCATGAACTCCCGGAAAGTTTTTCCACGTTTTCGATACAAAATAAACTTGGGAAAACACGTCCCGCCGTGATGGAATATCCGCGCGTAGGGACTATTTATTGCGTTACCTCCGGACGGAATATTCACCTCGCCATTGCATGAGCCGTCGGAAGGTGATTAATTTCTCCACCACGTGGCTTGATGCAGCGCGTCTTCTGCGTCGTCAGATTTCCACTCAAACTGGTCGCGCTGTCTCAGAGACCACTGGCGTCGGCCTTCTTGCCTTTTTCCAGCTTCTCGCAGGCTTCGATGTCTTTGATGCAGAAGAAATCGGGATGCTTGGGCCAACGGTAGGCGATCAGCTTGGGTTTGCTCGCGCGCTCCCATCGGTTGTCCTTCTTGTCGAAGCGCCAGTTGGTCGCGGCTGACGTGTCATACAGCTTCAGGAGGGACTCGATATCCTCGTCCGTGATCTTCTTGTCCTGGCGGTGGATGATTTCCCAAACGGATTTGTCCCCGGCGAACACGACCTCGATGTCGAAGCCGTTTTTGTTGTACTTCCACGTTTCCACGCCGTCCGCCTTGAGACGGTCGTTGGATTTCTTCCCGTCTCCATAGCGAGCGCCGACTTCCGCTCGCGTTTCGCCCACGCGAGCAAGCGTGGGGGAGCAGAGCAGTACGAGGGCTGCGAGGGTTCCGAAAAGGGTCTTCATGGAGTGAGCGGTTCTAGTGCGGCGAAAAGTCCGGCAGCGTGGGAACGCCGCCGCACCTATTACAGACCGTACCTGGAGGTTCTCTCCAGAAGTTTTGCTCAACCGAGTCCCACTGCTTTGCGCACCCGTTCAACGGTCTTCTTCGCCACCGCGCGAGCCTTTGCCGCACCGTCCTGAAGTACGTCTTCGACGTAGCCGGGCTTGGAGAGGATTTCAGCGCGCTTCTCGCGGGCTTCGGCGAAGAACCCCCACAGTTTTTCCCAGAGGCGCTTTTTGAAGTCGCCATAGCCCACGCCTCCTGACAGGTGGTCCCGCTCCATGGCCGCCACTTCCTCAGAAGTAGCCACGAGACGGTAGAGCGCCACGATGCTGCTGCCTTCGATTGGCTTCGGCTCATCCACGGGAGTGGAGTCCGTCACGATGGCCATAATCTTTTTCTTGAGAGGTTTTTCGTCCTCGAAAAGTCCAATCGTATTGCCGTAGCTCTTGCTCATCTTGCGCCCATCCGTACCGAGCACCACAGCGGTTTCCTCGCGGATGCGTGCTTGGGGAATCTTCAGCAGGCCTTCACCATAGGCGAGATTCATCTTCACCGCGATGTCGCGGGTCACTTCCAGGTGTTGCTTCTGATCCTTGCCGACTGGGACGAGGTCACTGTCGTAGATGAGGATATCCGCCGCCATGAGCACCGGGTAGGTGAAGAGACCGCTGTTCGGCGTGATGCCGTTGGCGATCTTGTCCTTGTAGCTGTGGCAGTTCTCCAGCATCGGCATGGGCGTGACGGTGTTGAGGATCCAAGAAAGCTCCGTCACTTCGGGCACGTCACTCTGGCGGAAGAAAACCGCCTTCTCCGGATCGAGTCCGCAGGCGAGGAAATCGATGGCCAGATTTCGCACGTTTTCGCGCAATACCTTGGCGTCCTGGATGGCGGTCAGGGAGTGGTAGTCTGCGATGAAATAAAACGCCTCTCCTTCGTGCTGAAGCTGCAGCGCGGGCTGCATCATGCCGAAGTAGTTGCCGAGGTGAAGCCGGCCGGTGGGCTGGAGTCCAGAGAGGATGCGCATGGGGTGGCGAAAGTGCTTGCGACAGGCATAAAGTCAACCTAGGGAACTTTCCGTGACCTTCATTCCAGGACAGACCACGCGTGGTGCGGACGCCCAAGAGGCGGCCAGCGCGCCCCCGTGAAGCCGTCTCCATGTGACGCCCGCCCGCAGCCCCCTTGAATGAGGGGATGCTGCTCATGCCGCTGCTCCGCTTCTAGCGAAATCTCTCTTTCGCGGAGACTTTTACCCTGCCTCGTGGAGCAGCGCCCGTTCTATGGATTGTGCCCGACTGTTTCCTGCGCTGAATGAAGTTGTTCCGTCATTTTTCCCTTTTGCTTGCGACCGCCGCTGTGGCGACGCTGACTTTGCTTCCCTCCTGCGACAAGGATGGGGACGAAGGCAAGGAAACCAAGGGCAAGGATTCCTCCAAGGAAAAGTCGTCCGCCCAGTCCAAGTCCAAATCGAAGTCAAAGTCGAAGGGGAACAAGGCCCATCCGGCGGACGACAATCCCGCGGAGACCAGCCAGGCGATTGAGGCTTTCACCGGGGCGCACACCCGCCTCGTTTGGGCCAAGGCTGCCGGGGCCAATGAGGGCGACACCTTTGCGCAGAGCGAGAAGCTCCTGCTCATGGGCATCGATAGCCGGGACGGCAAAGGCGAGCGGGCCATTCTCCCCAAGACCGCCAACTACTCCCGGCCCCTGCTCTCTGACAGCGGCGAGTCCATTCTCTACACGGACAAGAACACCGTGCGCAAGGGTGGGAAGAAACACTACAGCCCCGTCATCTACCGCACCGACTGGAAGGGCTCTCCTCCGATGCGCCTCGCGGAAGGGTATGCGGTGGACTGCTGGAAGGATCCTGTGAGCGGCACCGAGTACGTGTATGCGGTGTCCAACCTGAAATCGACCAAGGGCCTGTCGCTGGAGGGGGAGAAGCTGATTCGTTTCCCCCTGGAGGATCCTTCGAAAATCGAGGTGATGTACGATGATACGCCCATCACGCCGGACAACATCCAGTTCTCCCGGGATGGCACGCGGGCCAGCGGGCAGTTTCCCTGGCCGCACTCGGGTGTGTTGATGCGCTCCGGAGACAAGTATACCGCGAAGAAAATCACCACCGGCTGCTGGAGCGGTCTGGCGCCGGACAACAGCGGTGTGGGGTGGACCTTTGATGGCGAACACCGCAAGGCCGCCATGACGGCTGAGGACGGCGAGAAGACCTGGTCCATCAACCTCAGCGAGGCCGCAGGCATGAAGGGCAGCGAGCTCTACCATCCACGGTGGAGCAATCACGCGCGCTACATCGTGATCACCGGGCCCTATGCGAAAAGGAAGGGTGAAGATGGGTCCGTGATCAACAAGGGAGGCGGCTCTGCGCAGGTCTACCTGGGACGCCTCTCCGAAACGGCGGACAAAATAGAGGGCTGGCTCCAGATTTCCCACGACAACAGTGGCGATGCTTATCCCGATGCGTGGATCGCAGATGCGAAGAAGGCGGATCTCAAAGGCTATGCCATTCCTGCGGCAGTCGCGCCTTCGGGCACCTCGGTCATTGCCAGTTCCTGGCCCACGAGCAAGGAGGGCATGCTCTTCTTCTGGAAGGATCGCACCACGCTGAATGCCTTCACCACGCGCGATGGTGCGAAGCATGAATCCGTGCTGGCCGCGCGCGATGCGGCGCGCTACGGGCGCGTGGGGGAACTGCTGCTCGATGGCGGCACGTATGAGGCGGAGGCGGAATTTGTGAAGGAGGCGGTCGCTCACCTGCGCACGCAGCCTGCCGCTACGTTTGAGGCAATCCTGTTGCCCGGGCAGTACGAAGGCATGGCACCGAACGCTCCGCTCACCACCATATTCAGCGGATCGGATTTCACCCTTGGTGAAGACGCCGGCCATCTGGTCCTGGCGAAGAGCTCGGCGGTATGGAGAAGCAAAACCGTCCTGCCGACCTCCCCCTTTCATCTCGCCGTGACGCGCAGTGCAGAAGGTTTTGAGGCCCACGTGAACGGCGAGCCCCTGGAACTGGATTCCATGCCCGGTGGCTCTGCGAAGCCGGGGCCGGAGTCGCTCACCCTCGGTGGAGGTTGGAATGGCGGCCTGCTGCAGGTGGCCTTGTACGATCGCATCCTGACCGATGAGGAGATCGCCAGCAATGCGCACGCTGCCGGGGCACGCATCGCGACGTTTCCGCCGGCCCCACCGCGCGTGAAAGCTCAGGGCAAGCTGGTGGAGATTTCCCCCATGCCCACTCCGGAAGGCATCTCCCCCTACACCGGCGCCATGGTCGCCTATGTGTATGAACTGGAGAAGGTGCAGGAGGGCGCCCTGGATGCCAAGACCGTGCTGGTGAAGCACTGGGCCATGCTGGGTGAGAAGCCCGTGCAGGGTTTCCCACGCGAAGCAGGCAAGTCGTACGAACTGTCGATCGAGCGTGAAGCTGACCATCCCCAGTTGAAGGGAGAGCGCGTCATCGATGACACCACGGCCTTTGGCCAGGAAGCGTGGTTCGACGTCGCCTCGCCCCGTGTGGCTCCTTGATAAATATGACATCGCCGCTCGCGAATATTTGTCCACTCCGCCTAGTTTCCTTTCGTTCCTTTTCACCATCCCAACCTCGCTGTCCCCGATCATGAAACCGTTCGTCGCATGTGTCCTCGCCGCTGCTGCCTTCATGGCTGCCGGCGCTCCTGCCCTCCAGGCGCAAGATTTCCCGGAAGCCGTGAAATCTGCCTTGTCCGCCTCCCAACCCACGGACCTCTCCGTGCAGGGCGCAGACAAGAACTGGTTTTTCCTGCGCAAGGAACTGGAACACCTCGCGAATGGCGATCTCGCTGCGGTGGACATGGCGAAGGTGAACAAGGAGGGCACGGACCCGATTCCCGCGATCACGAAGTACGCACAGGAACTCAAGGCGCTGGGAGTAGAACTCCTGCTCGTGCCCGTACCGCCGAAGGCCGCCATCTATCCGGAAAAGCTGAGTGCCGGTGCGGACGCGAAAACCGTTCCGAGCCTGCTGCCTTACTACGAAAAACTGAAGGCCGCCGGAGTCGAAGTGCTGGACCTGGAGACGGTCTTCAAGGCCGAACGCGCGAAGGCGGATGGCAAGCAGCTCTACTGCGCGACCGACTCCCACTGGTCACCCCAGGCGTGCCAGATGGTAGCGAAACTCGTGGCGGAAAAGCTCAAGACGAATCCCGCCATCGCCCAGGCAGGCATGAGTGGATTCGCAACATTGCCGGTACAGGATCTGGAATTTCATGGCGACCTCCTGACGGATGCACAGAAGTCCTCTGTGCCGAAGGAGAAGCTGCCCATGCAGCGTGCGGGCAAGTCGGCGGGCGCGGACGTGACCACGGTGGAAAGTGACCCGGCGAGCCCGGTGCTCGTCATGGGCGACAGCCACCTGCAGGTGTTCCGTCGTGGTGGTGCCATGCTCGCCCAGCAGGGTGGCTTTGTGGATCACCTGCAGGTCGAACTGGGCACGGCCGTGGAAGAGTTCTCCATGCAGGCCGGTGGTGCCGATGGACCCCGTCGTGAAATCGCGCGCGCCACGGTGAAGAGTCCCGACTTCTGGGCCAAGAAGAAAGTCGCCGTGTGGGTCTTCACCGCCCGTGAGTTCTCCTTCGGCAAGTGGAACCCAACCATCCCGGCCAAGGTGGTTAAGAAGTCGTAGTTCGTCGGTCATTCGGGAAAGATTGCGTGGCATCGCTCCTTAAAGGGCTGTGCCATGATTCGCCGCCACTTCCCTACTGGGACCTTGCAAAGCGCCGTTGCGCTTTTGTTGCTACTTCTGTCTCCAGTGACCCGCTCCGTCCGTGCGGCGGAGGTGAATGTTTCCGATCGGACGGCGCTGGTGAAAGCGCTGCAGCAGGCGACGCCCGGCACGACCATCCGCATCGCGCCGGGAACGTATCGTGGGGGCCTCGACGCCACCGGGCTGAAAGGTGAGAAAGACAAGCCCATCGTGATTGCCGGAGCGGACCCGAAGCAGCCACCTGTGTTGGAAGGAGGTAATGGAGGCATTCACCTCAGCGGCTGCAGCCATGTGGAGATCCGTGACCTCCATATCACTGGGGCGACGGGCAATGGGGTCAACATTGATGATGGAGGCGATCGCAACACTCCGTCACGCGGCATCGTGCTGCGCCGGCTCACGGTGACCAACATCGGTCCAGAGGGGAATCGCGATGGCATCAAGATGTCCGGGGTGGATGGATTCACCATCGACGGATGCCACGTGGAGCGCTGGGGCAGTGGCGGCTCGGCGATTGATTTCGTAGGATGTCATGAGGGTGTGGTGGAGAACTGTGTCTTTACGCATGACGCCGGAGCTGCGGCACAGGGCAGCGGCGTGCAAAACAAAGGCGGCAGCCGTGGGATTACCATTCGCCGCTGCCGGTTCACCAATGCGGGCAGCCGTGCGGTGAATGCCGGCGGGAGCACCGGACTCGAATTCATGCGACCGGAGAATCCGGGGTTCGAGGCGAAGGACATCACGGTGGAGGATTGTTACTTCACCGGCTCGGCTGCGCCTGTGGCGTTTGTAGGAGTGGACGGCGCGGTGTTTCAGCGGAACACGATCTATCGCCCGACCCGCTGGGTGCTGCGCATCCTACAGGAGAATCAGAACCCGGGCTATGCTGCCTGTCGCAATGGCGTTTTCCGGGAGAACCTCATCGTCTTCCACGCGAGCGACCTCTCAACTGCGGCGAATGTGGGCGGAAGCACCGAGCCGCAGAGTTTCCGCTTCGAGAAGAATGCGTGGTACTGCGTGGATAGTCCCACGCGCACGCAGTCACTTGTGCGCCTGCCGGTGGCTGAGGTCGGTGGAGTCTATGGCACGGATCCGATGCTGAAGGATCCTGCTGCGGGTGACTTGGCCAAGGGCAAGGAGAGTTCGCTGAAAGAGTATGGCGTGAGCGAAAAGTGATCGCGATGACGTGGTGACGAACACTACCCATCCAGGCTGTCACGCACGCGTAGTATGGCTGCCAGCAGGCCGTGCCACTCTTCTTCGCAAGTTTCCCATCCGCTGCTGATGCGCAGTACGCGCTTCATCTCCTCCGGCGTGGCGCCGATGGCCTGCAGCACCTGGGAGGCCCCATCGTGTCCGGCGCTGCAGGCGGAGCCGGTGGAGACGGCGAAGCCCTGCTGGCTGAGGCGTGCGAGCCATTTGCGATGATCGTGCCGTGGCAGGATGAGCATGCTGGTGTTCCACAGGCGTTCAGCGTTCTGGCCGACGATCTTGGTGCCGGGGATTGCCTGGCAGATCTCTGTTTCAAATTTTTCGCGAAACTCTTTCTGCTTCACCGAAACGGATTCGAGCGTGGGCGTGAGCGTCTCCAGCACAGTCACCATGGCCCCGATGGAGGGATAGTTCTCCGTGCCTGCGCGCCGCCCCTCCTCTTGGGGGCCGCCGATGAGAAGGCCAAGCGATTCGTCTTCGGATCTCAGCACGAGAAATCCGATGCCCTTGGGGCCTCCAAACTTATGCGCGCTGCCGGTGATGTAGTCGCACTCCCCCAGCTGCATGGCGGGCATCTTGCCGATCCATTGCGTGGCATCGCAGTGGAATCGTACACCTGCCTCGCGGCACGCGAGCGCGATCTGTTGCCAGGGAAGCAGCGTGCCGCATTCGTTGTTTGCCGCCATGATGGTGACCAGTGCAGGGCGTTGTGACTGGGGTTGCAGTGCGGTGGCGAAAGCCTCCCAATCCAACGAAGTGTCTGGCAGCGACGGCACCTCACGCACGCGCTTGCCAAATGTCGCTCGCAACGGAACCTGCACGCTGGGATGCTCCATGCACGAGGTGAACACGGTGCTGTCGCCTGGCAGCTTCGCGGCGAGCATGCGCAGCACGGCGTTGTTTGCCTCCGTGGCGCCGGAGGTGAAGACGATGCGCTGTGGCTCACAGCCCAGTAGTTCACCGAGACGTTCGCGTGCTTCCTCCAGCCGGTGTTTTGTTTCCGCGGCTTCGCGGTAGAGACCAGAAGGATTCTGCCAATGACGCTCGCTTGCCTTCAGCCATGCGTCCCTCGCCACGGGGTGCAGCGGGGTCGTGGCATTGTGATCGAAGTAGCCGGGCATGGTGAGTGAGTAGCGTGCAGTGAAGATGGATGGTGCGCAAGGGAGGCTTCGCTCCGGAAAACTCAATCCCTTTGCTGCTTCGTTGCTTTGCGTTTTATCCCTCGTGCACGACTCGCTCCCTGCCCGTGTACACGTTCATGCGGTCACCGCGGAGGAAGCCCACCAGGGTTTGTCTTGAGTCCCTGGCGAATTGCACCGCGAGGCTGCTCGGCGCGGAGACGGCGGCCACGAGTGGGATGCCGCCTGCGAGCGCCTTCTGCATGATCTCGAACGAGACACGGCCGCTCACCATGAGAATGCATTTGGAGAGCGGGAGTGCGCCAGACATCAGGGCGAATCCCAAGACCTTGTCCAGGGCGTTGTGGCGGCCCACGTCTTCGCGGAGCACGATGAGGTTTCCTGCGAGATCGAAGAGGGCGCTCGCATGCAGGCCTCCCGTTTGCTCAAAGGTGGACTGAGAGGCGCGCAGCTTGTCCGGCAACTTGAGCAGGAGATCTGATGAGACCTGCCAGTCTGTGGTGACTGCCGGGAACTTCTGAAACACGGAGTCGATCGTCGCCTTGCCACACACACCGCAGCTGCTTCCGGAGAAGACATGCCGCGTGAGCGAGTCCCAATTCATCTCCACGCCGGAGAGCAGCACATCGGCCACATTGCCCTGCCCTTCCGAGCGGCTGGGGCAGACGGAGAGCTCGAAGATCTGGGAGCCGTGTTGCACCACGCCTTCCGTCAGCAGGAAGCCAGCGGTGAGTTCCTCGTCATGTCCCGGCGTGCGCATGACCACAGCGAGGCTGCGGCCTTCCACGCGAATCTCCAGCGGCTCCTCCGTGGCCACAACGTCGTCGGCACGAATGGCTGCTTCTCCGCGCACTAAGCGCGAGAGCCTCACGGGTGTCGAGGCATCAAGGTCTGCGTCACTCAAGGTCATCAGGAGTGTTTACGTTTCTGAACTGGTCATCCTCCATGTGGGAAGGTTCATGTACGAACATGAGACCTGCGTCTACAGCAGCCTGGGCGATGGATTGGAGCCGGTAGTCGTGAGCTTGCACTGCGGCGCGCAGCAGTGGGGTGGCAGCCGGAGGATACAGTGCAGCCAGGGTTTCATAACCGAAGGCCTCGTTGTGAAAAATCACGCCCCGGTTCTCCGCGACTCCTTCCTCCACCATCCGCCGCAGCAGATCCGGGCTCATCTCCGGCATATCCACCGCCAGTGCGAGCAGCGGCATTTGCACCAGCTCCAGACAACGCAGCAGCGCCGGCAGCGGTCCGGCGTTTCCGGGAGGATCGTAAACGATCTCCGCGCCCAGCGCCTGGATGTTCTGCTCTTCACGGCAGGCGATGAGAAGCCGGGTGGGCCGGAGGGAGCTGAGCTTCTCGAGTTGCACACTCCAAAGTGGGCTGCCACCCCAGTCCAGCCACGCCTTGTCCCGACCCATGCGGAAGGATCTGCCCCCGCAAATGAGTGCGGCGGCAAAGGGCGGAAGGCCGGGGTCCGGGTTCATGTGAATGCCACGCGGTTCGTTTATCTATCTCTATCTATTCCTTCGCAGGACACCGTCGCTCAAGATGCGTGCTCGCAGGCCGCCGCTGCCTTTCAGCAGTTCTTCTGCGCCCGGAGCGAAGGCTGTGTTCATCCAGTAGCAGGGGGCGGCCTCCTGGGTGCCGATGAACCGTACGCCCTGCAGCTCGAACTCGGCGCCGATGAGGCTGTTCAAGTCCACGCCGCGCACGATGACATTCCGGCGGAAGACAGAGGGGTCTTTATCTGTCACCTGCATCTGCTCGCACAGGCGATCATACACTTCCTCGGAGAAAAAGGTGATCTGTCCCTTGTAGTCTTTCTTGAAATCGAAGTAGCGATCGCCCTTGAGGCCCTTGCCCGTCACGCATTCCACTTCCGGGACCTCTACCATGAGCGTCTCGCCCGCGGGCTTGCCGTGGTGACCCACATAGACGTGCGCCGGGGAAATGTAGATGTGCCGGATTTTCATGGTCCTATCCTTACAAGGAGCATACGCATGCCGGGACCTCCTCGCAATGGTCCCCGTCGTCGTCCCGTGACGATTCTTGCCACGTGTAGAAATCCCCGCCACACTCCGCTCCACCATGCGCCTGCCCCTTCTCTTGCTTTTGCTCCTGCTCGTACTCTCGCCCTCTCCTCAGGCGAAGGCGGCGGAACCGGAGTTTCCTCTCACGGAGGATTCCAAGCCGCGGGCCGATGTGCCCAAGGGGGAGATGATCAAAGATACCTACACCAGCGCTGGAGACATTTTCCCGGGCACGCAGCGTGAGTACCAGCTCTACATTCCCCACGGGCTGGACCGCTCGAAGCCCGTTGCCTTCATGGTGTTCCAGGATGGCGTTATCTATCAGGCGCCGGTGGTGTTCGACAACTTGATCGCGAGGAAGGACATCCCGCCCCTCATCGGTGTCTTCATCAAGCCAGGCGTGGTTCCCGCCGCGAACGAGAATGCGCTGCCGCGCTTCAACCGCAGTTATGAATACGACAGCATCGCGGATAACTACTCACGCTTCCTGATTGAGGAGTTCCTGCCGGCCATCGAAAAGAAGCACGGCATCAAGCTGAGCACGGACCCGAACGATGCTGCCATCTCCGGAAACAGCAGCGGCGGCATCGCCGCTTTCATGGTGGCATGGCATCACCCAGATCGTTTCCGTCGCGTCTTCACGGGTGTGGGAACCTATGTGGGTATCCATGGCGGTGACCGTCTGCCGGTGCTGGTGCGCAAACTCGAGCCCAAGCCCATCCGTATCTTCCTGCAGAGCGGCACCGGGGACAACAACCTGTACTGCGGCGATTGGTGGATGGCGAACCAGATGATGGAGCGCTCTTTTAGCTGGGCTGGCTATGAGGTGAATCACGCGTGGGGTGAAGGTGGCCACAATGGCAAGCACGCCACCCAAATCTTCCCCGACGTCCTTCGCTGGCTGTGGAAAGACTGGCAAACGAATGAGGAGATCAAGGCGAATGCGAAGGGAGAATCAAAGTGGAAGGGATATGAGGTGCTTGTGGAAGGTCATTCGTGGACGGAGGTTCCTGCGTCCGGCGGTCCCTTTCGGTGGGAACACATGGTGGCTAACAGCAAGGGAAATGTCATTGCGTGGGGAACCAGTGCGCCTGAGTGGACGTTTGTTGAATTCGATACGAAGGGGAAATCCCGAAAGCTTGATCTGCCAGTTGAGGCTCCGCGCGCGGTCGTGTGGACTCATGACGATACGATGGTGGTGTTGTCAGGCAATCCCAACAAGAGGAAGCTGGTTCTATTCAAGGTGGGAGCGGACGGAAAGGCAGCAAAATGGGCCGAGGGCATCGGAGGCTATCCCGATAACATGGTGATGACCCATGATGGCACACTCTACTGCAGCGATGGAACCTGGCTTGCGGGTGTGAAGCCATCAGGGGAGGTCTTTGATGCGACAGGGATTATGGATGTGCACATTTCAAGCCTCGCGCTTTCTCCAGACCAAACGCAACTATACACAATTTCCAGCTCGGTATCCGGAGCGGCCGATGCATGGAAAATCCAAGGCGACGGTAAGGTTTCCGATCGCCAGCATGGCTTTTATCAATTGGAAGGAGGAGGATATGCCAGCAATCCTTGCGTCGATCAGGAGGGGAGATTCTACACAGCGACAGGCGAGGGAGTCGAAGTGTGTGACCAAGCAGGGCGCGTGAACTTTATCATTGCAACTCCCGAGCCTCCGGGTTGCATTTGCTTCGGTGGTAAGGATCTTAGCGAACTCTTCATTGCATGCGGCGACAAGATCTACAAGCGTCCCATGAAAGTCCGTGGAGTAGTCAGTGGCCAGATGCCGCCCATCAAGCCTGCGGCACCGAAGTTGTAGGGCGGGTTCTGTGATTTCATCAGACAATCATGCCACCCCTGACCCTCGCGCTTCTTTTCCTCGCCGGATTCGCGGGTGGGTTCATTGATGCGATCGCGGGCGGTGGCGGGCTCATCACGGTGCCGGCGCTGCTGGCATCGGGTGTGCCGCCACAGGTGGCGCTGGGGACAAACAAATTTCAGTCCACGTTTGGCACCACCATCGCGGTGTGGCGGTATGCGCGGGCGGGGTTGATGAAGACACCGTGGCTGTGGCTCGCGGTGGTGCTCGCTGGTCTTGCCAGCATGGGCGGAGCCATCGCGGTGAGTGTGCTCAGCAAGGATCTGCTGAAGCAACTCATTCCCTGGATGCTCGCCGCAGTGGCGCTGTACACCGCGCTGAACCGTCACTTCGGCATCCACACCGGACCGCGCAGGATGCCATGGGTGACCTTCGCGATCATCTTCGGCATCGCGCTGGGATTTTATGATGGCTTCTTCGGACCCGGCACCGGTTCGTTTTGGACCGTGGCGTTGGTAATGCTGCTGGGTTTGGATCTACGCACTGCGACCGGCTACACGAAGGCGGCGAATCTTGCCAGCAACGTCGGCGCTCTTGTCATCTTCCTGGCGAATGGCTCAGTCCACTTCGCGGCTGGTGGCGCCATGATTGCCGGGCAGCTTCTGGGAGCGAGGCTCGGGTCGGGGTTGGTGATTCGCCGGGGCGCCGCCTTCATCCGCCCGGTGTTTCTTACGGTCGTGTTTGCGATGACACTGAAGCTCCTGTGGGATGCGTGGCGGGGTTAGGAAAAGGCCGCTGGCATTTTGTCTTCCCCTTCCTGAGAATTCGTCTTACGCTGGTGCGTCCGTTGAATTCTCACCCGCCATTGGCATTGCCATGAAATTCCTTCTGCTGCTCCTGGCTGGCGCGTTCCTTTTCGCTGCGCCAAACCTTCCGGCCATTCCACAAACCGTTGGCGGCATCTTTCTCAATGCCAGCGGCAATCCCCGGCGTCTTCCGATTGAGGATTGGTTCAAGGAGCCGGGCCATTGGCAGCTTTCAACCCTGCCACAAGTCCCGTGGATCATGGGAACGGTGCCAACCGGACGCATGCTCAATGATCCTGGGCAGGTGTTTGGCTTCACGGCCGATAATGTGACCGTAAACTCCTCGGAAACCGGGCCCGAGATCATTTCGGTGGCCGTCGGATTCAGTGCAGACAAGACGAAGGTGGCGGGTCCCGATTTGCTCAAACGTCTCTCCCGCAACGTGGCTGCTTTCACAGGGGCTCCTGAGGTAAGGCTCAAGGACGGTGACCTTTCCTTTGTCGGCAAGGAATACACTGTGGTGCTCAAGGAGTGGAAGTCCGGTGCGGTGACCGCCACGTTGAAGCGTTGAGTAGCCAGCCCGCTTCCTCCTCCCATGTCCGCTGCGACGCGTTCGTGTCTCCTGCTGCTCATGGCGGTAGCGTGGTGTATCACCGCACATCAGGTATTTGCCGTCGATGCCGCTGCCTTTGAGCGTGCATTAGGCACACCCAACCTGTGGAAGTCACCAGACTTCGTCCGTCTCTGGACGCGTGATCCGGCGGATGGAAATGCGCTCGTCTCGCGCGCCGCGCTGGACGGTGAGGTCGAACTCTTCGGTATCAAGCCGGATGCCATTGCCGCGCGTTTTCTGCCCAGTGCCGAGGTGCACTCCATCAGTGTGGTGGTGCTGGATGCGGGGAACTTTTTCGGGTTTGAGAATTCAAACGTGCAGGGGGATTCCATTGAGGCGGCGAGGACACGGTTCGATACCGAGTTCACCTTGCGCAAGCAACGTCTGCAAGATGGCCTTCGTAAGATGGGCTTGCAGCCCCAAGGTGAGATCATGCTCGGTGAGCGCAGTGGCCTGCGACTGCGCGCGCAGCTTTGGATGGGCGCTGGCGGTATTGCGCGAGTCGTGAGCAAGGAGAAGCAACTCCTGCAGGTGGACTTCTTTCGCAGTGAGCGCGAAGCGCGAAGCCTGATGGCACAACCTGAAAGCGCCCGGATTTCTTCCTCCCTGGAAAAGCCCTCGGCGTTGGCCGGGATGCATGCGCGTCCTTCACCGGAGGCGCAACCGGAGCGCCGCATCCCCGGGGTTCCCATGCTGCCCCAAGGCAATCGTGGCTACTGCGGCGTGGCCATTCTGGCGATGATTGCGAATCACTTCGGCCTGACCTGCAGCGTGGAGGAGCTGGCGGTGGTGAACGGCTTCACCTATGGCGCGGAATCAAATCCGGATATCCGGGAGATGTTTGGCCAGATCGCACGGGAGGCGGGCATGAGAGCGCAGCGCTCGCCGAAGCTGGATATTCAATTGCTGAAGCGCACCATCGATGCCGGCATGCCGGTGGTTGTGTTTCGCCGCTGGTCGCAGGAGCGGGATTATTTGCATAGCGTTTATTCCTCCAGGATTGCACAGGGCGAAAAGGCCGAGCTACCGGTGGCCAGTAGCGATGACAGGAAGAGCTGGCCGGGAAGGGATGCTCCCGCGCACGCCAGCATCATCAATGGCTATCGTGATGATCGGCGCGAGGTGATCTTCACCGAAAGCTGGGGGCCTCAGGCGCGAAATCGAAGAATGCGCTATGAAGAGCTGGAGGGCACCAGCTATTATGTGGTGTACTTCAGCAAATGAATCATTCGGCGGCGAACAGATCTTCGCGGGACGCTGTCCCATGCGGGATGATTTTTTCCCGTGCCGCGCTGTGTTGTTCCGTATTGCTCCTGCTGGGAGCTACCGGCCTGGTGGCGCGTGAGTGGAAGAATAGTGACGGCCGCACACTGGAGGCGGAGATGCTGGGGGTGGAGAAGGATTGCGCCGTGGTGGCGCTGCCGAATCGCCAGCGTGCAAGCTTGCGCATTGCCGATCTTTCCCCCGGAGATCAGGCATGGATCAAGGAGTGGGCTGTGGGAAAGACTACCCTGCAGGCTCTGCCTCCCGCGCTGCCATTGCCAGCCAATGTGCAGCAGGCGCCCATTCATGTGAAGGGCGGTGCCTTGAGCGATGGCGAGTATACCTTCAGCAGCAAGCACTATGACTTTGTGTGTGATGCGGAGATGTCTACTGCGGTGATGAACGACTTCGCGACGGTGGCGGAGGGCACGATCAAGCTGCTGCATTCGCTGCCCGTGAAGTTTCCCTCGCTCGAGGGTCGGACCCTTCAGGCGCGCATTGTGCAGAGCCGGGATAATTATGCGAGGGCGGGTGGGCCTGCGGGCAGCGCCGGTGTTTTCATGAGCAACGGCCGTGGAGAAGGGGTGTTGCTCGTGCCCTTCGAGAGCCTGGGCATCGTGAACTTCATGGGGAAGAACACGAAGGGCGACGGTTACAAGGCCACCGTGCTGATCCACGAGATGGCGCACCAGGTCACGTCTGATCTGATTCCCCTCATGCCGCGCTGGATGACCGAGGGCATCGCGGAGTACGCCGCGATGATTCCGTATCGCAATGGTGTCTTCTATCTTGGCGAACGCGAGCGTGTACTGGCGATGCGGCAGCGCATTGAGTTCTACCAGCAGCTCACGCGTGCCGGCGTGGACTTCGGCGGCCGGTGGGTCATGAAGCCGAGCGAACTGGTGAGGACCGCATCACAGCAGTGGGACACCACCCGGGAGGGGCATGATGCGCAAATCACCCTCCACCGCCTCTACATCTCCTCCATGTACTTCACGCACTACCTTCTGCACATGGCAGACAATGGTGATGCACGGCGCATCCGAAACTATTTCCACGTGGTCGGTGATGGCTCGCGCTGGCTGCGCACACGCGGGCGGGAAGGTTCCCTGCCTGAGGAGGTGGAGAGCAACGAGCGTGCGTCGCTGGACGAAGTACGTGGCATGTTTCTGAAAGCGCTCTTCACCCCGGATGAACTGGATGCCATTGATGCGGACTTCGATGCGAAGTACCGGGCGCTGGGTGTGGGGTTGAAGTGATATCCATCGCGTCGGTTTCCTGGCCGTGCCGGTTTATTGGTCTGGAAGGGGAACGTCGCGAGCCGTGAGGTAGCTGTTGTATTTGTCTGAGGAGGCGCGGATGAACACCAACTGCTTTCGACCATCCGGGTGGTACACGTGAACCTGGCCACAGCCGAAGCAAATGACGAGGTCATAGGTGCCCTTTGGCCCCGTGGCACGCAAAGCATGCCGGGGATCGAAGCAGGCTGCGCCCTCCCAAGCGCCACGTGTGGATTCAGTGAGCACGTTCACAAGTGAGGCACGATCTGCCGCCGAGCTGAGAACGGTCTTACCGTAGATGCGGTGATTGCGAAGGCTGTCATTTGAATCACCCGCATCGGACAAGGGGTTGATGGAAAACAAGGTGGCTTCGGGGTCTGTCTGGAGGGCTTCCACGACCTCGGCGGGAAAATAATTGAAGGGTGTATAACGATACTGCACGAACACGACGATGAAGAGCAGCGCCCCCAAGCCGAGCACAGCGAGGCATCCGATGCGGATGCAGGATTGCTGGCGAGAGGACTTTTCAGCTTCCTTCATGATTTGTCGCTTATCTCGCTATCGATTGCCCGGTCCAAGTCGCCTATTCCGATTTGGTCGGGTCATTGGACGATGACATACTCCGCTTCTGTGTCAGCAGATACTTCACCGCCATTCCCAGTCCGGAGAACTTGAAACTTGGATCCACATACTTCTCGATCACATAGAAGGCGAAGTAATAGACCCGGCAGAAGGCCCAGACGCACATCACGAGGAACAACGCTCTTTGCCAGGCGGAATACTCAGACCCAAAGACAACGAGCGCGCCTGAGAATAGCCCGATGAATATGAACAGCGCGGCCTTGAGCTTCATGCTGGCGAAGCTGGTCAGGTCACGCATGATTGAGTCGAGCGAGTGGAGTGGTGAGGCCTTGCCTGGTGGCGTTCCTACTTCTTTTTCTTCGCCGCGGAAGCCATCTCGGCTTCGATGTCATCCGCCTCGATGGGGATGGCGTCCATGAGATCGACCGCGCCCTTTTTGGTGATGAGCACATCGTTCTCCAGGCGAATACCGATGCCCTGCTCACGGATGTAGAGACCGGGCTCCACGGTGAAGACCATGCCAGGTTCAATACGACGCCACGAGCTGCCCACATCATGCACATCCAGACCCAGGTGATGGCTGGTGCCGTGCATGAAGTACTTCTTGTAGGCCGGCTTCTCAGGATCCTTGTCCCGGGCCTCCTTCACTTCTTTTTTGGTGAGCAGCTTCAGCTTCAGAAGCTCGTCTTCCATGAAGGCTCCCACCTTCTCCTGGTATTCCTTCAGCAGGACGCCGGGCTTGAGCATCTTCTTGGCTTCGCGCTGCACCTTGAGCACAGCGTTGTACACCGCACGCTGCCATTTGGTGAAGGTGCCTCCTACGGGGATGGTGCGCGTCAGGTCGGCGTTGTAGTTCCCGTAGCGTGCGCCGAAGTCGGTGAGCAGCAGATCGCCATTCTGACACTGGGAATCATTCGTGTTGTAGTGAAGCGCGCAGGCATTCTTCCCGCTGGCAATGATGGGGGAGAAGGCATGCCCTTGTCCGCCCCTGCGGATGAACTCATGGATGAGTTCCGCCTCCACCTCATACTCCATCACGCCCGGCTTCACGAAATGAAGCAGTCGTTGGAAGGCAGAGCCGGTGATGTCGATGGCCTGCTTGATGACCTTCACTTCATCCGGGCTCTTGATGACACGCAGTTCGTGAAGGATGGGCGCGAGGCGGTGGTAGTGGTGCAGGGGAAACTCGTGCTGGCACCGGCGGGTGAAGCGCATCTCGCGTGTCTCTACGTCCACTGCAGCGCGCAGGTGCTCATTGCTGTTGAGATACACGTTCTCCGCCTGGCACATCACATTGCGGAAGACATCGTCGAAACGATCCAGCCAATGAATGGACTTCACGGGAATGCCCGTGCGATCCGCCGCCTGTTGCTTGGTGAGTTTTTCACCTTCCCAGATGGCGATGTGCTCATTCGTCTCGCGCACGAAGAGCATCTCTCTTTGTTTCTCATCCGGCGCATCAGGAAAGAGAATGAGCACGGTCTCCTCCTGGTCCACGCCTGTGAGGTAGAAGAGATCGCTGCTCTGCACGAAGGGCATGGTGCCGTCCGCGCTGGTGGGGTAGGTGTCATTCGCGTGAAGAATGACTACCGCGCCGGGCTTCAGCTTTTTGCGCAGTTGCTTGCGGGCATCGACGAACAACGAAGAGGGCAGCGGGCGATAACGCATGCGTGGAGAGTGAACGGTCAGAGCGCCGCCGTCAATAGGGCCGCACCAGCTATTCTATTCTCCCACCGCCGAGGCGGTTTTTGGGCTGTTCTTTTTCCGATCTTCTTCCATCCACTTGGTCATCTTGGGAAGGAAGGATTCGACAGGAAGGGCGTAGTTGGTCACTCGATCCACCCGGGCGATATTGAGGGCGACGGCGCGGCCTTCGAGATCGAACAGGGCGCTTCCGATGTCCTCTGGATCCAGCGGCAGGTCGTGCTGGATGACCTCGGGAAAATTGTCCGTGCGCAGGGAGACGCCGTGGTTGGCGAAGTCTTCGCCCTGCCAGTTCATGACCACGTGCTGCTTGCTGGCGAGCTTCACCTCGCAATCGGATTCCGCGCCTTTGCGGGAGTAGCGGAGCTTCAAGATATCCCCAGGCCGGTGGGCGGAAATGATGCGCGCCACGTTTTCATTGCGGAAGACCTTCTCCCCATTCACCGCCATCAGCACGTCCTCGGCCTTAAGCCCGGCCGTGTCCGCGGGACTGTCGTCTGCGACCTCCTCAATGGTCACTCCCACTTCCGCGTCGTCCACGCCGAACCGGACACCCAGGACCGCGCCGGAGTCCGGGATGGCACGGCGCCGCGCACTCATCACCCCCATGCGGATTTCCTTGGACGGACCGGTCATGGAGAAGACCCACTGCCCAATCTTGAAGGAGGCGGATTCTCCCCATTTGACGGGAGGGAGGCTGGCCCCTTCGATTTTCAGGAGCAGGAGATTGAGGGCGTCATCCTCTTTCACCTCACGCACGTCCACCGCAGTGCCGTCCGTAAGATAGGCGCGCAAGGGCTTGCGCTGCGCGGCTTCACTGGCTGCGGTGAGGATGTAGCCATCGGGCGAAACGATCACTCCCGGCACGGCGTGCGTGCGTGAAGCTCCCAGCCGGATGGTGGCAGCGATGGCACCTTGGGGGATATTCCCCAGCGCCTCCAGCGTACTGCTGCCATTGGTGCGGTCGTCATCCCTCAGCACAGAGGGCTCTGCTGCTGTCAGCGCGGGGATCGCGGTGAGCAACGAAGCCAATGCGAGCAACGTTCGCAGGCCGAGATAGGAGATGCAGTTATCAAAAGTCATTGGAAACTTCCGTCCTTCCAATTCCAATAGCCAATCGGGAGGTCCAGGAGACACGGTGAGATTTCAATGCGCTCCAATATTGAGTCCTCCTCCGACTCTTTAACGCATACCGAAAGCGCGTACTCGACCCGGTGTTCGGGGCCGGCTTTCGTTGCCCAGAAGCCTTCCAACAAATCCATCACGTTGTGAAGAGCGGTGTCCACGGCAGTGGCGACCAATTCTTGAAGGTCGTTGCTGTTTGCTGGAACAGGAGAGGACTCAACAACCTTCAATGCTTCTGTTCGGCAGTGCTGCATCAAATGATATCCAAACGTATGTGCTGCATCCTCGGCGCGATTGAAGGCATCGACTCTCCACTCTGTATATGGTTTTGGTGCTGCTGATGTGTCCATACGAATGGGTAGCTTGCCAAAGGTTCTCTACTCCTGCGGCTGTCTCCCCAGCTTCACCTCCACCAGGCGATCCACATCACCCGATTTCACCTTGAGCGTCACCAGTTCACCGGTACGCCGGGCCCGGATGGCATCCCGGAAGTCGCCGCGCTCGGCCATCTTCTTGTTGTTTACACTGAGGATGACGTCGCCTTCCTTCAGGCCGGCTTTCACGGCTGGTGAGTCCGGGGCGATCTTGCGCACGGCAAGGCCTGTATCCGTGCCTTCAGTGTAGACGCCGATCCAGCCACCATTGCCCTGTTCCCAGAGCGAGATGGTTTCACCCTTTTTCATGGCGTCCCAGGCGCGCAGGAAGGGGGCCATGCTCACATGGAGGTTCTGGTCACGTCCCTTCCAGATCCGGCTGTGAATGCCGATGACCTCGCCATTCAGGTTGAAGAGGCCGCCGCCACTGTCTCCTCCCATGAGCACGCAGTCACTTTGAAGGGTATTGGGCGCGATCTTCACCAGCTTGCCGATGCGTAGCACCGGACCGCGAGCCGCGTCCCAGCCGCCGGGATTGCCAACGGCAAAGCACCACTGTCCCACGTTCAGCTCACGCACATCGCGGGCGAGGGAAGCGTAGGGCCAGGCCTTGGCGGGAGGGGGGAGCTGCAGCATGCCGGCATCCGTGGCATTATCTACGCCGAGACTGGTGGCTTCCACAGTCCGGCCGTCGTGCAGCACGATGTTGCACTTTTTTTTGCCACCTTCCGTGACGTGCGCCGCCGTAAGGATCAGGCCGCTGGGGCTCACGATGACACCGCTCCCCGTGCCGCCGCCGCACTGCACCGTGACCACGGCCTGGCGTGCCCGGTCATACTGGGACTGCACCTGTTGCTGCACAGAGAGCAGATCCTCGAGACGAAATTCTTTCCCCCATGCCCGGGACGAACTCACCGACAGGCAGGCGAGCAGCAGGCAGAGATGCAGTTTCAAAGGCATTGGAGACAGAAATACAATTATACCGGGTCTGGCGATGGCATACAAAGAGTTTGACCCGTGTAAGGGGTCCGCCCGTTTGGATGCCGCGAAGTGCAATAGGTAAGAGTATAAATCCGCCAATTTGTTGAACCGCGCCGCTCCTTCCACTGTCGCAATTTATTGGAAGGGAGGTGAATCCTATGTTGGACCTCATCGTACTCGGGCTGGTTTGCCTTGTGGCACCCTGGTTTGCGAAAATGTCGGGCTACGAAACGCCCCGCAAACCCTTCGACCTGGTGGGCATTGCAGGCATTTTCTTCCTGCTCGGCACGTCTCTCTCCATGGTAGTGGAGCATGTGGCCTGGCTGAAAGTGCTCGGCATCTTCATCCTTGGTCTGCCCTATGCCGTGGGAGTGCTGCTGCTGACGCTGGGAGCCCTGTGGGGCACCATGGAAGTGCTCCGCGAGCCTGGTCACATCATGGGCAAGCACAGCATCTGATGGCGCGGCTGTCGCGCTTTCACACACACATGGACGCTAACCCGGGCGGGAGTTCCCCGGGCGGCCCCGGCTGGTGATTTGCTGGCCGGGGAAATGGAATGGCACCCTGAGATTTGAAGCCGGAGCGAACAGCGAACGCGCGGCGTTACTTCTCGAAGCAGCGCCAGAGGTAGCTGAGCTCATCGTCGAGCTCCTTCTCCGCCACCATCGGCTTGATCACCTCTTCGAGGGTCTGGCGGAATTTTCTGCCGAAACGCGAGACGCGCTGGCGCATGTTCACTTCCGTGATGCCCAGTTTTGCAGCCGCGGTGCTGTAGCTCTCGCCCTCACCGCGCTTGCGCAGGAGGAATTCCTGCAGCGTTTCAAATTCCTCGCCGCGGTTCTCCGCAGTAAATTTCGCGCGCAGGCGATCCAGCGCCTCACGGAAGGTGGCCACGGTCCATGCGCGATCGAATTCCTTGTCCGGAGTGTTTTCGTCCCGGGGTTCCACCGCGGTGCGGTTCGTCTCGCTGGGGAACTCCGCAGCCACGTGCACGATGCGCCCACCGCGCTTCTGCGCCTGCTGCTTGCGGCGATGGTTGGAAACGTAGTTGTCCAGGTAGCTCAGCAGGAAGGAGCGGAATCGTCCCTTCTCTGGATCCGCGCGGCGCAGGTAGCCGCCGTGGATGAGCCACGTGATGAATGACTGCGCGATGTCCTCCGCGTCATGGTGCTCGTAACCATGCTTGAAGCGGAGAGCGACATAAATGGGGTGCCGATAAATACGGCAGATCTCCTCCAGCGCACTCAGGCCCTCCTTGCTGTCAGCGCCATCCTTGGCGCGATTCACGACGTCCCAGCGCGTGACGAAATTGGGGTCGTGTTGTCCCCGGCCAGTCGTGGTGCTGGGAAAGGATGAGGTCGTATAGTGGTCACTCATGGCGGGGAAGGGAACTGGACCGGAGCCTCGGAGACAGCAGGAACCGAGCCTGCCCGGGTATCAAGCATACGCGAAGTATGGCCCGGAGCCACGATATTTTTTGCCTGCCCTTGCCCCCGGGGCACTTGGGGATTTCGGACAATGTCAGGGCATTGTGACCCTTGTCCCCGAAGGAATGTTGAAAGTCCTGTCACAATCGTTGGGAAATCCAAATGCAGTCACTAAGGAACTGCTGTTTTCGGCGATGGGAATGGCGGTTCCCCAAACCCCCACCGGCGCATTTCGACCGCCAGGAGTGCGCCGGACGGGGGGCTACTCCCATGAGCACTCTGCTGACATCACTTGCAAAAACCTCCCAGTGGGGTGAAACCGAAACCCAGCCAGCCAGGAAAAGGAAAGAGTTTCATCCGCATCGAGACATGTCCCTCCGCCCGCCCTTCTTTCGTTTCGTCCTGGCCCTGATGGGGGCGGCCATGTTGGTGTGGGGTGCCCGCGAGGTGGCGTTGAACATTCCCGGGCTGCAGACCATCAACCTGTTCGAAATCAGCCGGACGTTCACGATGGTGATGATCGCGGCCTCGGTGGCGGTGGTGGGGATGTCGTGGGTGCCGAAGCCGGTCTTTGGCTGGATTTGCTGGCTGGTCGCCGTCGGAGCCCTCGGCTGGATGGCGTGGGATCAGTGGTCCACCCTGCAGGAACTGGGCCGGAAGTTTGAAGAGGCCACGGCGGAGGGCATGCCCATGCCGGACCTCAAGAAGGTGCTGGCGGGCACCCAGATCAAACCGGGTGCGGTTGCAGTGGTGTCCGGCCTGGTGATCCAGTTCGTGGGTCTCTGCTTGAAGCGGAAGATCCGCAGGGCAGACTGATCGCACGGTCTGGCCTGGCGAGGTGTGAAGTGAGAGGCACGCGACCGGCCACTTTCTTTATCTGTCGATTCCTCAACGGTGCGTGGATTGACAGTTCTCTAGCGTCCCCCTAGACTGGCGCCCATGTTGCGCTGGTTTAACTCTATCACTTCGTGGATTTTCCTGCTGGCGGCCTTGTTGTTGCCCGGAGTGGGGATGGGGCAGGTGCTGGTGTACAAGTTCGACACGAGCGATGCCAAGGGCATCAATTTTCACACGTTCGAGGGAGGGTATGTGGTGGCACCTCTGCTGGGTGGGGATGCGACATTCCTGCTGACCACGAAGGAGGACGGGCGGAGGTACCTGGAGGCGTCCGGCGGTGGCCGGCTCTTCACCGCAGTGAGCGGAAGCGGGGACAAGAAGGCGGTGATTTCCGCGAGCACGGGTCTCGGCACGGCAGAAGGGGCGATTGTGGCGCTGGGTGACATCAATCACACGGTGAAAATCAGCAACCCGACCTCAACGATCACGGCGCGGGTGGCCAAGAGCCTGCACGGCACGCTGGTAAGCGCGGATGACGAGAGCGAGGCGGAGAGCGAGGCCCGGGACGGAAGCATCGGCGCAGCCGGGACAGCGGATGTGAAGATCACGCTGGATGAAAAGGAAACCAACCGGGTGAATGACGACAACCTGACCCTGGCACAGGCGGTGGAGCATCTGAAGCTGGAACTGGAGCGGGAAGGTTATCGCCCGGTCAGTGGTGACGACGATGATGAAGAAGAGGTGGAGGCCACGGAGACTGAGGTCGAGAATCCGACCGAGTAGAGCTGTGGTGTGCTCATCGATGCGTAGGTTTGTGCTATTGTCGTGCCCATGAATGCCCTGCTCACTGCCGCCACACTCGCCGGGAGCTTGGATCTGGAGTTGGTGAAGACCGCGGCACGCGAGGCTTCCGTGAGCGGCCAGCCGGTGGTTGACGCAGTGCTGGAGAAGGCTGCGCTCGGCGAGCATGAATTTCTCAGGGCGCTCGCCCATGAACTGAGATGGCCCTGGCAGCCGGAGTTGCAGCCGGACATGGACGAAGCGGCGGAACTGAAAAAGGAATGCCCCCCGCGCCTGGCCCTGCGGCACCGCCTGCTGCCACTGGCCTTTGTTTCCGCCCACGCTGGCGCGAACGATGCGAACAGTCATGAGGCTGCGGTGGAAGGTGAAGCATCCGCGCCTGCCGTGTCGGAAGACGACAAGGATAAAGGCAAAGACGGTGCCGGAAAGCAGGCGAAGCGCGCATTGGTCGTCGCGTGTTACGATCCCTTCGATCTCATGGCACGCCAGGCCGTGGCGCGCACGGTCACTATGCCGGTACGCTGGACGCTCGCGCCACGGGATGAACTCCTGCGAGCTTTGCAGGGCTTCTACGGGGTGGGCGCGGATACCTTTGAGGACCTGATGAAGTCCCGCGATCAGGACTCGGAGGATGATCATCTCCGCGATGAGGCGAACATCATCGACGAAGATGACGCGGAGGCCTCGGTGCTGAAGTTCGTGAACCAGATCATCCGCGAGGCGCTGGCGCAGCGCGCGACGGACATTCACGTGGAGCCGCTGCATGACAACCTGCGCATCCGGTACCGCATTGATGGTGTGTTGCATGAGACGCCGGTGCCGGAGAACATCAAGGCGCTGCAGGCTTCCGTGCTGGCGCGCATCAAGGTGATGGCGAAGCTGGACATCGCGGAGAAGCGCCTGCCGCAGGACGGCCGTATCAATCTCAAGCTGGAAGGCCAGAGCATTGACGTGCGCGTGGCGTGCATCCCGAGTGTGGAAGGGGAGAGCATCAGCCTCCGACTGCTGGGCCAGGAGAAGTTCACGCTGGAGAAGCTGGGCCTCACCTCGGATTACCGGGAAAAGGTGGAGAGCCTGCTGGCCAAGCCGAACGGCATCGTGCTGGTGACAGGGCCCACGGGCAGCGGTAAGAGCACCACGCTGTATACTTTCCTCTCGCGGCTGAACAGCGTGCAACGCCGCATCGTGACCATTGAGGATCCGGTGGAAAACAAGCTGCCGGGCGTGGTGCAGATTGCGGTGAAGCCGGAGATCAATCTCACCTTCGCCAGCGGCCTGCGGAGCATTTTGCGCGGCGATCCGAACGTGGTGATGGTGGGGGAAATTCGTGACCTGGAGACTGCGGAAATCGCCGTGCGCGCCTCGCTTACCGGCCACCTGGTCTTCTCCACCCTGCACACGAATGATGCCGTGGGCGGCATCACGCGTCTGGTGGAAATGGGGGTGGAGCCCTTCCTTGTAGCATCCTCGGTGCGCGCTTTCCTGGCACAACGTCTCGTACGGTCCCTCTGTCCGCAGTGTCGCAAACCGGCGCACTATAGCGATGAGCAACTGAAGGCCTGTGGCTTCCACGAGGGGCTGGGCAAGACGCTCTTCACCGCCAGCGCCACGGGCTGCCAGGCATGCCGCGGCACGGGTCACTTCGGACGCATGGCCATTTATGAAATCGCCATGGTGACCCCGGCCCTGCAGGATCTCATCAGCCGGAAGGCGAGTGGGAACGAACTCACCCGCCAGGCGCGACGCGACGGTTTCATCTCCATGCGCGAGTATGGCTGGCGCAAGGTGCTGGAAGGCGCGACCACGGTGGAGGAAGTCATGCGTGTGACGAGTGAGGATTTCATGGATTAGCCTTTCTGCCTCGCCCCCTAAGTTGTAATAGTCTGGAAAAACGGAGAACGCACTGCATGCCCGCCTTTCGTTACGAAGCCATGAGCACCTCCGGCCAGCGCAGTGCTGGCACGCTGGATGCGGCGGATCGTGGAGAGGCGGTGCGGAAACTTGCACGACGCGGATTGCAGCCCTTTTCCTTGAACGCGGAAGATGGCAAGTCCGCTACCGCTGTTGCCACCAAGGAGAAGAACAGCAACAAAGACAAGGCCGACAAAAGCTCCGCGAAATCAAAGACTGCCGCCGCTGCTCCGGCGAAGGCAGGGGCGTCTGGAAAGGCTGGCAACGCGAAAGGGGCGGCACCCACGGGCCCCATCAAGCTCACCCGCGCGCAGGTCATCCAGTTCACCGAGGAGCTGTGCGACCTCCTGACGGCGGGCCTTCAGCTTGAGCAGGCTCTTCACGCGATGGAGAACCGGAGCGTGCCTGTGCTGCGCCAGCTTGCCACCTCGGTGCGTGAGCGTGTGCGGGATGGTCTGCCGCTCTCCAGCTCGCTGCATCAGGTGAGTCCGTCCTTTGATGAACTGTACTGCAATCTTGTCTCCGCGGGTGAGGCGGGCGGTGCCCTGGGCTCCATCCTGAACCGCCAGGCACGCCACCTGAATCAGCTGGAGCAGCTCCGCTCCAAGGTGACCGGGGCTTTGATTTACCCTGCGTTTATCGTCGTCTCAGGCATCGCTCTGGCGGTGACCATGGTCACCTTCCTCCTCCCGCGCATGGCAAAGCTGGTGCAGAGCACGGGGAAGGAGCTTCCGATGATGGCGCAGTGGATGCTGAACGCCAGTGACTTCATCAAGACATGGTGGTGGCTCTTTGTCATCGCTGCCATCCTGACGGCAATTGTGGTACACCTGTTGTTCCAAGATAAGGGGCGGATCGCGTGGTGGCATCGCACCATGCTAAACCTGCCCTTGTACGGCCCGGTGCTGCGCACGCGGTTTGAAGTACAGTTTCTGGAAACCCTGGGCAATCTCCTGAAGAACGGCCTGCCCCTGCACCGGGCACTCGAGCTGGTGCGGAAGGCCACGATGAACCTTTATCTGCGTGAGCAATTGGTCTCGGTGGAGACGGCGGTGCACGATGGCGGTTCCCTGAGCCGCGCGATGGAAAAAACGGGGGTGATGCGTCCGCTGGTGGTCGACATGATCCGCGTGGGTGAGCAGACCGGTGAAATGGCGGATGCGCTGGAGAAAGCAGCAGAGCGCTTTGATCGTCAGCTCACCAAGACGATTGACCACGCTACTGCACTGCTGCAGCCGGTGCTTATGCTGGTCATGGCGGTGCTGGTGGGCAGCATGGTGTGGGTGATGATCAGCATCGTCTTCAGCACCCTGCAGCAAATCCAGGAGCGCTGACGTGACATTCATCAGGTGTTTTATGTCCTTACCGTCACTTGCTTCTCCCTTGCCCCTCCCGGCGAAACTCCCTAGACTCACCCCATGAAAATTTCCTCGCATGCCACTCGGTCACAGGCCCGGTTTGGGGCTGACACTGCCGGCTTCACCCTCATGGAAATGATGCTGGTGCTCCTCATCATCAGCCTCATCATCGGTGGCGCGGCTCTCATGTTCCAGAACATCACCGCCAGCGCTGAGAAAAATACCACCAAGGCGAAGGTGCGCAGCTTGGAAGCGAGCCTCGTATCCTACCGTCTCGATAATGGTGGCTATCCCACCCAGGCGCAGGGACTGGATGCGCTGGTGAGCCAGCCGACCGTCGCCCCCCAACCTCGCCAGTGGAAGCAGCTTGTGAAGTCTGACGGCATCGTGGATCCGTGGCAGCGCAAGATGGGCTACCGTAACCCGGGCAAGCACAATCCGTCCGGGGTCGATGTGTATTCCTTTGGCGAGGATGGCCTGGATGGCACGCAGGACGACCTTGGAAACTGGTAGCCACCAGCGCCATGAAGTCCCTCCGTCTGAGGCATGAGCCGCGCTTTGGCGTGGCCTTGACCCTGCGGACGGGTGCGTTCACCCTGCTGGAGTTGATGATCGTGCTGGTCATCATCATCCTCGTCGTCGGTCTCGGAACGATGAGTTTCGATGGCATGATGCAGGAGCAGGAATTGCGCAAGCCGGTGCTGGAGTTCAAGGAACTCGCGGCAGAAGCAGTGCGCCGCGCGACTTTGTATGAGAGGCCGCAGGTACTGGTCTTCGACAAGACGGGCGCGGCGATGCCACTACGCATCCCGAGACCGGGCGACGATACACCTGTGCCGGTGAAACGAGTCACCCTGCCTCCCGGCATGGCGCTCTCGCTACGCCGGTTTGGAGCAGAGAAATTTGCGCCCGCGGAGGGCCAGCGGCTCATCATTACTCCCAGCGGGTTGTGTGAACCGCTGACGGCGCGTTTTGAGAGGGGCCTGTCATGGTTTGAGGTGACGCTGGATCCGCTCACAGGTGCGGCGAAAGAGGAGCGCATGGTGGCGCGATGAAACTTGCAGCCCCCATCATGTACCCGAAAGGCACGTGGCGCCGCAGGCGCTGCCTCCATGAGGCGGGCTTCACCCTGCTGGAGACCATGCTCGCGGTCTTCATCTTTGGCATGGCAGCCGTGGCACTCATCGAGGCCATCAACTCCAGTGGGCGCACCTCAGTTGCCGCGCGGCAGAAGGGAAATGTCCAGGCGCGCCTGGATAACCTCCTGCAGGAAGCCACGCGGGATCCGTTATGGATGGTGGAGAACACGAGGGTGCCCCTGGTCACCGAGAATGAGGTGAGGGATGGAGCCTTCACCTATATCATCCGGAGGGAGCCACTCGAACTGAAGAATCAGGACGGCAATCCATTGCAGGGCTTGTATCTGGTCCGCGTCACGGCGCGATGGATGGACGCAGGTCGTGAGCAGAGTGCGTTTGCGGAGACCTGGGCCTATCCCCTGATCTTCCGCCCCACGGGCATGGGCACACCGCAATGAACGCTTTCACATCCACACCTGATCAGGGATGGCGGGCGTCTGTGAGGCGCCGTCGCGAAGGCGGTTTCACCTTGCTGGAGATGATCATCGTCATGTTCATCACCTCCCTGCTGGTAAGCGCTGTGTTTGGCATTGTGATTGCAGTGACCCAGCTTGCCCAGGATCTCATCACCTCCCAGCAGCGCGGCGCACGCACGCACGCCTTTGTCGAGCTGTGCTCACGCAGTCTGCGCAGCCTGCCACCGAACGCGATGATGCGCCTGCGTACCCGGGAGGACGGTGGCCTTTATACCACCGAGCTCGCTCTGGGAGATGCGCCTTCTCTTTTGTCTGCCTCGGCTGGACCTTTCACTATTTTGGAGACGGAGACCACGGTGGATGGTTATCTGCGGCTGGTCGTGCGGTCCCTCTCTGAAGAGCAACTGCTTGCCTGGGAGATGGGGGACAAGAGACTCGGCACACGGGTGGTGCTTCTGGAGAATGTGCGTATGATGGAATGGCTGGTCTTTCAGCCGCAGACCAGGCAATGGATCAGCGTGTGGAATGAAGGCATGCCGCTCACGGCATTGAGAGAGCCGACTCGAAACGCTCCTCAACAACCCCAAGGTCCACAAGCTCCCGGAGAGAATCCTTCTCCGCCACCTCCGGCTGAAGCGCCGCAGCAGGTGCAGGAGGGGGTGAATGCGTTGAGTCGCCCTCAGCGGCCTACTCTGGTGGAACTCCGGTTCGCGATGGGAAATGAACCGCCCCAGCGGTGGGTCTTCTGGGTGCCGCCGCGTGTGGCTGGCAAGTGAAGTGCGCCCCTTCGTTTAGGAAAGCACTTCAAGACAGGATAATAGATGGGTGCATAAGCAGGAATACCTAGGTGTTTTGCTCACAGGACCATTAATCTGGCAGTAAAATATTCAAATGCTCCATCTGTGGAAGCAAGATTGGCCATTCGCGCCGTATACAGGCATACTTTGGCCGTAATTGCTCTCAGTGCCGTGAAGCCGTTTTTATGCATGGAGTCTCCTCCATCTTCCGCGCATGTGCGGAATTGTGTGCAGCTTGGAGAAAGAGCTGGCGGATTGCCGTCTGTTCGCTCGCCGGGTATGGGGCGATCTTCGTGGTGAGTTCTGAGGCCCTGGGCGCCGTGCCACCTTCCGGCAGCGGCGGAGCGGAGAATCGCGGACCCACCATCTGGGGTATTCATCGCAACGTCGTCATTGGTTCGCTGGTCGTTGGCGTCATCCAGACAGGATTGATTGCCGGACTGCTGGCAAGCAACAGCCGGAGGAAGAGGCTGGTGCGCGAGCAGGAGGAGCGGTTGCGCTTTGAGCGTGTACTTACGGAGATCTCAGCAGACTTGGTGGAGGCCTCGGCGGAGACGCTGGATCAGGCCATCGGCAACGCGCTGGAAAAGGTGCGAGTGATGATGGAATTCCAATCCTGCATGCTGTTTGAGCACGTGCGTGACACGCAGGCGCTCCGCATCCTGTATCACACGGACCCCGCCGTGCGCGAGGCGATCGCAAAGCGGAAGGCAGAGCTGCAGATGCCGTGGATTTGTGCGCAGTTCGAGCACCGGAAGGCCATTCCCCTGGTGAATGCCGTGAATGACCTTCCGGCTGATGCCCGGGAGGAGCAGGAGTATGTGAGGACGAAGAACATCAAGTCCGCCCTCATCATTCCCCTGCACTCCATGGATGGGACCACCCATGGTGTATCATTCTGTACTGCAAGCGACTACCGGGAGTGGAGCGAGCCAGTCATCGCGCAACTCCATGCGTTGGGGGATGTCCTTTCGTCTGCGGTTTCGCGGCATCGTGCTGAAATGGAACTGCGCCTCTCCGAAGAACGTTTCTCCAAGGCATTCCACGCAAGCCCCAGTGCCATGGTCATCTTCCGCGCGAAGGATGAGACCATCCTGGATGTGAATGAAGGCTGGGAGCGGCAGTTCGGCTACACCTATGCCGAAGCCGCCGGCCGCCTGCCGGAGGAACTGGGCCTTTATCGCAGTGAGAAGGAGCGCCTGAAGCTCGCCCGTCTGGTGGATGCCGTGGGCGCCCTGAGAAATCACGAGGTCACGCTGCGTACCCGCACGGAGCGCGAGGTCACTGCCATCCTTTCGATCGAGACCATCCGGATCCACGATGAGGCGTGCTACATCGCCATCTTCCATGACATCACGGATCAGCGGCGGGTGGAGGAGATGCGCCAGTCCATGGTGCACGTGTCCCGACTGGCCCTGGTGGGTGAGCTCACGGCCTCCATTGCCCATGAGATCAATCAGCCGCTGGGTGCAATCCTAAGCAACGCAGAGGCGGCGGAGATGCTCATGGAATCAGAGAATCCACCTCTGGACGATATCCGGCAGATCCTGGCGGATATTCGCAAAGATGACCTCCGCGCGAGCCAGGTCATCCGCCACATCCGGACTCTGGTGCGCCGTGCGCCGGTGAGGCTCGCACCCGTGCAGGTGAATGAGGTTGTGGGGGATGTGCTGAAACTTTTATCGACAGATGCCCAGCGGCGCGGCATTATTCTGCGTAGCGAGCTGGCGACGGATGCGCCGGCAGTGCCCGCGGATCGCGTGCATGTGCAGCAAGTGCTCATCAACCTGGTCGTGAATGCCATGGACGCGATGAAGAGCAACGGCTCCCACGAGCGGGTGGTACTCGTGCGCACTTGGCGTGAGGACAGGCCCGGGGTCGCAGTGTCTGTCCGTGATCACGGACACGGGATACCAGAGGATCGTTTGCCCCAGATTTTTGAGTCCTTCTTCACAACCAAGATGGAGGGGATGGGGTTAGGTCTGGCCATGGCGCGTTCGATCATCGAAGCCCATCGTGGAAGCATCGCGGCGCGGAATCTCGTCGATGGCGGCGCGATGTTCACCTTCACGTTGCCTGCGGAATCTGCGAATGGAACCGCAAACCCAGGGAGGTCCTCATGACCACCTGCGCCGTGGAGACATTGAAAGAGGAGGCTGCGTCCACGGTGCACGTGGTGGATGACGATGAATCCTTGCGTGTTGCGGTCACGCGGCTGCTGCGCGCCGCGGGCTTTCAGGTGCAGTCGTATGCCTCAGCCGGCGAGTACCTGCTGCGTCGGAAGCCGGGGATGAATGGCTGCCTCCTTCTGGATATGCGCATGCCGGGGCCAAGTGGCCTGGAATTGCAGGCAGCGCTGCAGAATGACCGTGATGCTCTGCCCGTCGTCTTCCTCACCGCGCATGGGGACATCCCCATGAGCGTGCAGGCCATGAAGCAGGGAGCCGTGGACTTTCTGACGAAGCCGGTGGAACGCACCGCCTTGCTGCACGCCATCAAAGGAGCGCTCGCGAAGCAGACGGATGAGAGCCAGTCGAGGCGCTCTGTGGAGGAGTATCGCGCCCGCCTGCGCAGTCTCACGGATCGGGAGCATCAAGTCTTTGTGGGTGTGGTGTCGGGAAAGCTGAACAAACAAATCGCCGCGGAGCTGGGCACCGTGGAGCGAACGGTGAAGGCGCATCGCGCGCAGGTCATGACGAAGATGCAGGCCGCATCCCTCGCAGACCTGGTGCACATGGCGGACGCACTGCGTGCAGCGGGCTGCACTATCGAGTAGCCGGTTGGTTTAGGGGACCCTGTACCAAAGTACAGGGTGGTGTGGAACCAAGGTACAATACCTGATTCGCGCACCGGGGACTATATCTGGCCTCTCACCCCTCGCGAATGATGGCCTCTGGAAATCGCGTTGTCATTGTGGAAGACGACCCCGGCATGAGCCAGGCCGTCGAGCGGTTGCTTGGCGCTGCAGGCTACCGGGCGTTGTCTTATTCCAACGCGGAGGCGTTGCTGCAGTCACCGCCAAAGGAGGAGATCTGCTGCTATGTCTTTGATATCCGGCTGACCGGCATGTCGGGGCTCGATCTTGCGGAGCGACTGCATCAATCCGGAGACGCCATCCCCTTCATCCTCATGACTGCGCATGATGATGAGGCAAGGCAATCCCATCCGGCCATGGCCCGTGCGGCAGCGCTCTTCACGAAACCCTTTTCGGGCAAGGCCTTTGTGGCCGCCATCAGAGAGGCCGCGCTTCCCGAAGCCACGGGCCGGTCACCGTGACGCATGACTTGCCCTGCCCGCAACGCCACCTCCTCCAATCACCCAACCGCACCACACCCACATGAAATCAGCAGCTACAACATTCCTCCGCACCGCCGCGATGGCCGCCGTCCTTGGATCGGCGGGTCTGTTCGCGGGAACGCCGTCGCCCTCCAGCAAGTCAGTGGTCGTTCCCCCGGAGCCACCACCGGAGAAGCCGTGGTACGTCACCGTGGCCGCGTACGGCTGGCTCGGTGCCGTGAATGGTGAAACGGGCATTGGACCCATCACGGTCAGCGCGGATACGAGTCTTAATGATCTCATTGATGAGTTCGATGGCTCCTTCATGACCTACATTGAGGCGGGTTGCGATCGCTGGAGCCTGGGCCTCGATGTCATCTGGGGAAAGCTGAAGGATGATGCCTCTGTCGAGCGCGGGCCCTTCTTTGGCAAGGTGGGCTTCGAGCAGGAGCAGTGGGTCATCACAGCCCGCATCCAGTATGCGCTCATCAAGAATGACACGACGCGGCTCGATGTCTTCGCTGGTGGTCGCTGGATGTATCTGGAGGTGGATATCGATGTGGATACCAACCTCGGGCCGGGCCGTCACTTCGGCATCAAGGAGGATTGGATCGATCCCATCGTGGGTGCCCGCGTCATTCATGACTTCACCGACAAATGCTTCGTGCAAGTCATGGGTGACATCGGTGGATTCGGCGTGGAGTCGGAACTCACCTGGCAGGCACTGGTTGGCCTTGGCTATCGGTTCAATCCGAAACTCTCCACGGTCATCGGCTATCGCGCCCTCGGGGTGGACTACGACAAGGATCAGTTCCTTCTCGATACCATCTCACATGGTCCGTTCGTCGGACTCTCCTACACCTTCTGAAAAAGATCATGCCCCGGTGCAGCGACACCGGTCAGGAACAATTCCCCCGAAGGCCGGAATGGAGGCAGGGAAAAAGGTCCCTCCACCCCGGCCACACCAATCATCCCCGTCAGACAACGCGGACATCCTCGCTTCATCTCATGAATACAAACCCTTCGAGATTGGCTGCCTGCTGCATTTGCGTGGCGGCGTTTCTTTGCCCCGCGCTTCATGGACAAGACTCCATAGCTCCTGCGACTGCCACGCAATATCAGGCAAAACCGGAGGGGCAGATCCAGAACAAACTGGATCCCAAAGCTCTGGTCATCATCAATCGCGCGGCGGACTTCCTCGCCAAGGCACCGCAGTACCAGGCCACTGTCGAGGTGAGTCACGACGTGGTGTATGGCGAGAAGTCGAAGCTGCAATACACCAAGCAGCTCGATATCAAGCTGCGCCGTCCGAACCGGCTCAAGGTGGATGTCTCCACCACGGTACCGAGACGCTCCTTCTGGTATGATGGCAAGAACGTGACCCTCCTGGATCACAAGGAGAACTACTACGCCTCTTCTCTTGCACCGGACAAGATCGATGCCATGGTGGACCATGTGGAGAAGACGCTCGGCGTGGTTTTCCCGCTGGATGATCTCGTACTCTCCAAGCCGCTGAGCGAGCCTGCTTCGAAGGCGAAGAACAGTGCCTATCTGGGCAAGGAGAAGATCCTCGGAAAGGTCTGCCATCATGTCGCCTTCGGTCATGAGGCCATCGACTGGCAGGCGTGGGTGGAGGACGGCCCGAAGCCACTGCTTCGCAAGGTGGTTATCACGCTGAAGTACGAAGAAGGCTTGCCGCAGATCACCGCCTTCATCTCGAACTGGGACACAGGCACCAAGCTGCCGGACTACGTCTTTGAGTTCGAAGCACCCAAGGGTGCGGAGGCCATCAAGTTCCTCGCCAGCTCGGACGATAGCCCTGACGCGGAAAAGGATAAGTCGCCTGCGCCCGCGCGCGTGCCCGCCGTTGACGTGAAAGCCGGCAACTAAATCAACCAACCATTTCGCCCCCACAACCTATGAAGACGCATCAACGATTCGCGACAGGTACTGGAGTCACTGTCATGGCCGCATTGCTCGCCGCATGGATGCCGCAGCAGTCTCTGCAAGCAGACTGGCACCGGAGTGGGAGCATTCATCGCTCAGCCCACATCGATGCCCATGGATGGGGCGGTGGTGGGCATGTGGATATCAATCGCAACTTCCATCGAGATGTCGATGTGCATGGACACGGTGGCAGTTGGGATGTGCACCGCGACATCCACCGTGATGTGGACATCGACGTTCACAATCATGATCACTTCTGGGGTGGTGTGGCTGTGGGTGCTGCAACGACGCTTGCGGCAGGTGCCATCGTGCACTCGCTGCCTCCCACGCATACGACGGTGGTCGTGGCGAACCAGCCCTACTACTACGACGCTGGGGTGTATTACAAGACCGCGCCCAGCGGGGGTTATGTCGCGGTAGCTGCGCCTCTCGGTGCAGTAGTGGCGGTGGTGCCTCCCGGCTCGGTTCCGGTGGTGCTGGGGAACCAGACCTACTTTTACCAGAGTGGGGTCTACTACCAGCAGCAAGGGACGACCTTCATCGTAGCGCCTGTGCCGATTGGAGTGGTGGTGCCCACGCTCCCTCCCGGATCGCAAGCCACGGTCATCAATGGCCAGACCTATTTCAACTATCAGGGCGTCACCTACCAGCCGGTCTTCATGAATGGAGCCACCTCCTACATGACGGTGAAGATCTGACGTCACCCGTTGATGGAAAACGCCACCACATCATACCCTATCATGTTCTCCCAATCTTCCCTTGCCCTGACTGTTTTGGTTGCAGCGTCCATGGCTGCGTCCGGTCTGCATGCCGCCGCCGCACCGGCACCCGCTCCATCCGTTCCGCCGGATGGTTCGCTTCAGGCGTCCATGGCTCCCTCGCATGCAGGTGCGGATATGGGCGCGATTGCCGAGAAGTTGAACGACCCCACGGCCTCGCTGATCAGTCTGCCTTTTCAGAACAATTTCGACTGGGGTGCGGGTCCGGATGGTGATGGCTTCCAATACAAGCTCAACGTTCAGCCGGTCGTGCCCATCGACTTGAATGACGACTGGAAAATCATCTGGCGCACCATTCTGCCCTTCATCACCCAGGAGGACGTCATCGGCACCAGCGACCAGACCGGACTCGGCGACTTGAATACCACCATCTGGCTGTCACCGAACAAGAAGCACGAAGGCCAGCCCACCATTGGCATTGGTCCCATTCTTCAGTTCCCCACGGCCACCGATGATCTGCTCGGCGCGGAGAAGTGGGCCATCGGTCCCTCGTTCATCTTTGTGCATCAGAAGCACGGTTGGACTGCTGGCATCCTGGCAAATCATCTCTGGTCCGTCGCGGGAGAAGAGGACCGTCAGGACCTGAGTGTCACCTTCCTTCAGCCCTTCCTCAGCTATACCACACCGAAGCACACCACCTTCGGTATCAACAGCGAGTCCGGCTATGACTGGGAGAATGAGCAGTGGACCGTCCCCCTCAATGTCTTCATCACTCAACTGGTGAAAATCGGCAGCACGCCCGTGAGCTTCCAACTCGGTGCCCGCTACTACGCCGAGGCACCGGCGCAAGGACCCGAGTGGGGCCTCCGCATCTCCGTCACGCTGGTGTTCCCGGAATAAGGTTGGCGCAAGTCATTACCGAACCGCACATATGAAAACGCACCTATCGCATCTCTTGCTGACTTTGACCGGAGTAATGGTATTCCGCTGCGCAGTCGCGCAGGACTACGAGTTCAAGGGTGGCTATCCAACTGCTGAAACCATCCAGAGGGCGTATGATGATGCTGACTTGAATCGCGCCATTCAGGCCTACAAGTTCTTCTATCCCACGGTGTCCATTCTGGCCACCTATGAGGGGAACGCCCGAGCTGGCATGGTGGAGAACAAGAATCCCATGCTCATGCTGGGCACCCCCGCGCAAGCGGTGTTTACGCCGAACTCCGACACACCATACGCCGGAGCGAACTTTGACCTGAGCAAGGGTCCGATGGTGGTGGAGATTCCGCCGGGCGCGGTGATGTCCGTGGTTAATGATCTGAATCAGCGCTACGTGATGGACCTCGGCCTGCCCGGTCCTGATGCGGGCAAAGGAGGCAAACATTTGGTCATTCCGCCAGGATGGAAAGGAGAGATTCCCCAGGGTTACTATGCGGCTCAAGCGACCACAAATCGTGTGCTCGTGCTGTTCCGCGCAATACCGACGGGTGGGGATATGAATGCGGCCATAGACAAACTCAAGTCTATCAATTTCTATCCACACAAGGGCGGAGGAGACGCCGACAAGCCGGTGTGGCTTGAAGTGGGCGCCAAGTTTTATGATTTCACCCCAGTTCCTTGGGAAGACAATCTCGAATACTGGAAGAAACTTCACTCAGTAATCGATGCTGAGCCTCCGTACGAGGCTTACCGCATGTATTACGGCGAACTTGCCATGCTTGGGATCCAGAAGGGCAAACCCTTTGCTCCTGACGAGCGGATGCAGATCATCTTGGAGAAGGCAGCGAAAATGGCGAATATACAGATGCGAGTCCAGTCGTTCGCGGACCGACGTCCAGAACGAATCGCGTGGCCGGACCGGAAGTGGGAATGGGCCAGCTTGCGCTTCGAGAACGGTACCTTTGACACACCGAACTACAAGGATCTAGAAGCCCGCGAAAAGTGGTTCTACCAGGCGCAGATCGAGTCGCCTGCAATGTTCCGCCGAGATGAGCATGCAGGTTCGCTCTATTGGTTGGGCGTGCGTGACGCCTCAGGGGTCTATCTCGACGGAGGCAAGACTTACAAGCTCACTGTGCCACTGCCAGTACCGGCGAAGCTCTTCTGGTCAGTGACGGTATATGATACTTACTCGAGAAGCGAGATCGTCAACCAGCAGGGCACCGCCGCCATCCGGTCTCTACAAGAATTGAAAGACCTCGGTGATGCAAAATCCGTGGACCTGTATTTCGGGCCCAAATTGCCCGCTGGCGCAAGTGAGAAGCGTTGGGTGCAAACACTCCCTACCAAGGGTTGGTTCACCTACTTCCGCATCTATGGCCCGGGAGCACCTGCCTTCAATGGCGCATGGAAGCCTGGTGACTTCGAAGAAGTAAAGTAGCCCCACGATACAAACTCAGGCAGCCTCATCCCTTTCATCTTCCCTCCGAAACAAAGGAATTGTCCTTACCCTTTCCCATGTTTGAAGGCGTCACCATCCTTACCACCTTTGCCATCGCCATGACCATGGTCGTGCTGATGCCGAAGCTCATGGAGAGGCTGCGGCTACCGGGGATCCTCGGCTTCATCATCGCAGGTTTCCTGCTGGGGCCCGCAGTCACGGGACTCATCAAGCAGGACGGACCGGTCATCTCGCTCCTCGCGGAACTGGGGAAGCTGCTCTTCATGTTCTTCGTCGGCTTCGAGATCGATCTCGATGATTTCAAGAAGACACGCACGCGTTCGCTCACGTTCGGCGCGCTGACCTTCATCCTGCCCTTCGTCGCCGGGGTAATGGTGGGCAGGCTCACAGGGTTCGGGTGGAATGCGTCCCTGCTCATTGGCTCCATCATCGCGTCGCACACGTTGCTGGCCTTTCCCATTCTGCAGAAGCTAGGTCTCACGCAGCATCCCACGGTGCTCATGGTGGTGGGCGGCACCATCTTCACGGACATCGCCTCCATGCTCGTGCTGGCGGTGACGGTGAGCGTGCATCTCACTGGCTTCTCCTGGAGTTTCCTCGGGAGGGAATTGCTGGAGCTCGCCATCTTCGTGCCGCTCATCTTGTTTGGCGCGGGCAATCTCGCGCGCAAGGCCATCATTCGGTACGGGCAGAAGCCCGAGCTGCGTGTGACCATCATGCTGGTGGTGATCGTGGTGTGTGCGGAGGGCGCGCGCATCATCAATCTGGAGGGCATCGTGGGAGCTTTCCTCGCGGGTATAGCCGTGAAGCGCGCGGTGCGCGGGAAGTTCGCCGTGGAGCAACTCGAGGTCACGTCACAGGCACTGTTCATCCCCGCGTTCTTCCTCACCACTGGCTTTCTTGTCGATCCTGCGGTGTTGAAGCAATCCATCACCGAGAGCCCTGGCATGACTTTCGGATTGCTCGCCGCCGTGCTGGCTGGGAAGTCTGTCGCCGCCTGGCTCACGGGCGTCATCTTCCGCCAGCCGCGTCACGAGGTTGCGACGGTCGCGAGCCTCTCCTTCCCCCAAATGGCCGCGACCCTGGCCTCTGCCGTGGTTGGCTACCAGTGCATCAACAGCCACGGCGAGCGCCTGCTGGATGCGACCTTTGTAAATGCCTCGGTGCTCATCGTCATCGTCACCTGCGTGCTCGGCCCCATCCTCACCGAGCGGTATGCGAAGCAAATGCGGCAGGATGCCGAGCAGGCAGCAACAAAGCCCGAAACAGCAACAACCCTCGAGCCGCCCGCAGCGGCACGGTGCTGATATACCTCGATCACACACGCCTATGAAGCCCAATTCATACAATCAGCACGCGCTCCTCCTCGCCACCCTCACGGTAGCGTTGGGAACGGTCGCCCTCTCCGAGGAATTTTCTCCTGAGGAACTTCAGAAGCGTGCCATCCACCGTCGCGCGGTCGAGGCAGTCATCTGGGGCATTCCTGCTGTGAACTACGAGCGCATGCTGCAGGCGACGATCGACAACGGCGGGAAACTCAACCAGGTCGTCTATTGGTCGCGGCCGGTGAACTCGAAGAACCAGACGCTCACGCCCAATCCGGACACAATCTACCTCAACCCATTCTACGACACCTCGAAAGGCCCGGTGGTGGTGGAGATCCCTCCGGCGGACGAGAACAACGTGATCGTCGGCAGCTTTGACATGGCGTGGCAGAATGCGCTTGAGGATGTCGGGCCGGCTGGCGCGGACAAGGGGAAGGGTGCGAAGTATCTGATCCTGCCGCCTGGTTATAAAGAGAAGGCGCCAGAGGGATACATCGTGCTGGAGTCTGAGACCAATCGTGGCTTCGTGATCCTGCGTTCAAACTTCAAGAGCCGCAGCGATGCCGACATCAAGTCCGCCGTGGAGCACGGCAAGAAGGTGAAGATCTACCCGTTGGGCGGCAACCCAGACTCGACCGTGTACGTGGACGCGTATGACAAGCCCTTCGATGCGACGATACCCTATGACGCGACATTCTTCGAATACCTCGACCGTTTCGTGCAGGCAGAGCCATGGATCACGCGTGACAAGGTGATGATCGACTCGCTGAAGACAATTGGCATTGAGAAAGGCAAGCCGTTCACACCAGATGCGAATACGAAACGGATCCTCGAGAGTGCGGTGCGTGAAGCTCATGCTGAGGTGGCGTTAAAATTCGAGAAGGGTTTCGTCCCGCCGTTCTTTGATGGGACGCGCTGGGGATTGCCGATTCCGAAGGAAACGGTGGATGGCATGGGCTCGGGTTTCGCCAAACCAAATGAGTACGGTATCGACGGCCGGGCGGTGATGTATCACATAGGATACTTCAGCGCGAAGCATCTGGGCACCGGTCAGTTCTATCTGATGAACATCAGCGACCGCGAGGGCAAATCTCTGGAGGGAGACAAAACCTATCGCCTGACAGTCCCGCCGAATGCGCCCATCGAGCAATACTGGTCCGTGACTGCCTATGACCGCGAGACGCACGCGCTGATCGTCGGCATGTCCCGCCCGAGCCTCGCTTCGAACGACACGTCAGTGCAGAAGAATGCGGACGGATCCACGGACGTCTACTTCGGTCCCAAAGCTCCTGCCGGAAAGGAAGCCAACTGGGTGCCCACGGACCCGAAGAGGCAGTTCGAACTGCTGTTCCGCCTCTACGGCCCGAAGAAGGAGCTCTTCGAGAAGGCGTGGAATCTCCCGGATGTGGAGGAATTGAAGTGATGCGCCCCATGAAACTCACGCTGACTTTCCTCGCTGCATTCATCGGACTGCAGGTGGTGATGCGTGCCGCGGAGGTGCCTGATGATGGCTCTGTGCTGCCCTTCCCGCCGGCTCCGATGGCCGGTACCGCGAAGCCGCGCTTGCAGGACTCGGCCATGAAGTGGCCTGAGCAGTCGCAGCGCCTGCCCAAGGACGCACCGAACATCCTCATCGTGCTTATCGATGACGTGGGCTTCGGCATTCCGGAGACCTTCGGCGGCGAAGTGCACACGCCTACACTCACGCGTCTGGCGGATGAAGGTCTGCGGTACAATTGTTTTCACACCACTTCCATCTGCTCGCCCACGCGAGCGGCGCTGCTGACAGGGCGCAATCATACACGCGTGGGTTCTGGCACCATCGCGGAGCGTGCCGTGGCCTTCGATGGATACACGGGCATCATTCCGAAGACTGCTGCCACGGTCGCCGAGGTGCTGAAGCAGTATGGTTATCACACCTCCGCCTTCGGCAAGTGGCACAACACACCCGCGACTGAGACCACCGCCATCGGCCCGAAGGATCGCTGGCCCAATGGCTATGGCTTCGAGTACTTCTATGGCTTCCTCGCCGGGGAGACCTCCCAATGGGAGCCGCGCCTCGTGGAGAACTATGACCCGGTGGAGCCGCCGCATGATGACCCGAAGTACCACCTCACGGAGGACATGGTGCAGAAGGCGCTCGCGTGGCTGGACAAGCGGCAGTCCTTCGCGCCGGACAAACCCTTCCTCATGTACTGGGCGCCTGGTGGCGTGCATGGCCCGCACCACATCTTCCCCGAGTGGGCGGACAAGTACAAAGGCAAGTTCGACACGGGATGGGATGCCTATCGTGAACGCGTATACAAGCGGCAGCTTGAGATGGGCATCATCCCGCCGGGCACGAAGCTCACACCGCGAGATGACACGATGCAAGCCTGGGCGGATATACCGGAGGCCCAGCGCGCTTTCCAAAGTCGTGGCATGGAAATCTTCGCCGGGTTCGTGGAGCACACGGATGCGCAGGTGGGTCGATTGGTGGCAGGGCTCGAGCAGCGCGGCTTGCGCGAGAATACCCTCATCTTCTACATCTGGGGTGACAACGGCTCCAGCGCCGAGGGCCAGCAGGGCTCCATTAGCGAGCTGCTTGCTCAGAACAACATTCCCAACACCATCGAGCAGCAGATCGCGGCTCTGGAGAAGCTGGGCGGACTCTCCGCACTCGGCACGCCGAAGACGGACAACATGTACCATTCCGGTTGGGCATGGGCGGGCAGCACGCCTTTCCGTGCGACGAAGTTAGTGGCATCGCATTTCGGCGGCACGAGGAATCCCATGGTGGTCTCGTGGCCGAAGGGCATCACACCGGACAAGACCATCCGCTCGCAGTTCCACCATGTGGTGGATATTGCTCCCACCATCTATGAGCTTCTGGGCATCAAGGCACCCAAGGTGGTGAACGGTCAGGAGCAGATGAAGCTCGACGGCACCAGCCTCGCCTACACCTTCACCGATGCGAAGGCAGCCACGCGCAAGGAGGTGCAGTTCTTCGACAACAACGGCAGCCGCGGCATCTACAAGGATGGGTGGTACGCGTGCACGTTCGGACCCTTCATTCCCTGGAACACACCCGCCTCCGCGCCGCGATTGGCGAAGTGGGATTCGGCTTCGGATCCGTGGGAGCTCTACAACCTGAAGGCGGACTTCTCCCAAGCGGACGATCTCGCGAAGGCGCAGCCCGAAAAGCTCGCGAAACTGAAAGAGGAATTCCTCGCACTGGCGGAGGATAACAAGGACTTCCCCATCGGCGCAGGACTCTGGCTGCGCATGCATCCTGCGGATCGCATCAAGACATCCTATACTGACTGGACCTTCAATGCGAACACGCGGCGCATGCCGGAGTTCAGCGCGCCTGGCATCGGTCGTGAGAGCACCAGCGTGACGCTCGATGTGGAGGTGCCTGCCAATGCCGATGGCGTGCTGTACGCGCTTGGCGGCGCGGGTGGGGGAGTCACCCTTTACATGGACAAGGGGCACCTCGTGTACCTCTACAACATGATGATCATCGAGCAGTACTCTGCTCGGAGCGAATCAGCCCTCGCTGCTGGGAAGCACAAGATCGAAGTCATCACGAAGATCGCTGGACCCGCCAAGGGAGGCAGTGCCACGCTCCTGGTGGATGGCAGGGAAGTGGGCAAGGCGGACCTGAAGCGCACCGTGCCTGTCGCCTTCTCCGCAAGTGAGACTTTCGATGTCGGTGTGGATCTCGGATCCACTGTGTCGCTGGATTACTTCGATCGTCGTCCCTTCGCCTTCACCGGCACCATTCAGGAAGTGCGCGTGAAGCTGCAATGAATTCATCAAGATACCGTCCTCATGAAACAAACTCTCTCCCTTGTCGCTTTGTCGCTCACTCTGAGCGCGGCCTTCACCAGCATCGCCCACGCTGCGGACCCCGTCCCCGTGACCGTGGATAATTTTATCCGTGCGGAGTCAGATCTGTACTTCACCAATCTCCTCAAAGACAGCGGCGGAGTCCTTGGAAAGTTTAACCACCGTCGCGAGCCAGCGTCTATCGAGAAACAAACGGTCATCCGGCTGAACCGTGACACGCTCTATTCCTCGGCTCTCGTCGACCTCGATGCCGGACCCGTGACCGTGACGCTGCCGGATGCGGGTACTCGCTTCCGCTCGCTCATGGTGGTCAACGAGGACCACTATGTGCCAGACGTCAGCTATGAATCTGGTGTCTACAAACTGGACAAAGATAAAGCCGGCACGCGCTATGCGGTGATAGGCATTCGCACGCTGGTGGATCCCGCTGATCCCAAGGACATCTCCGAGGTGCACGCGCTACAGGATGCTCTGAAAATCGAGCAGCCCGGTGGTCCGGGCAAGTTCGAGGTGCCGCAGTGGGACCCGGTGAGCCAGAAGAAGGTGCGGGATGCGCTGCTGGTTCTGGGCTCCACCATGCCGGACTTCAAGAAGGCCTTCGGCACCAAGGAGACGGTGGATCCCATCCGCCACTTGCTTGGTAGCGCCATGGGCTGGGGTGGCAATCCGGACAAGGATGCCGTGTATCTCAATGTCACTCCAAAGCAGAACGACGGTGAAACGGTGTACAAGCTCGTGGTGAAGGACGTGCCAGTAGACGCCTTCTGGTCCGTGAGCGTTTACAACGCCCGGGGCTACTACGAGAAGAACGAGCACAACGCCTATACCATCAACAGCATCACCGGGAAGAAGGGTGAGGATGGTTCCATCACCATCCAGTTCGGCGGCTACGATGGCAAGACGGCCAACTGCATCCCCATCACCAAGGGGTGGAACTACACCGTGCGCCTCTACCGCCCGAAGAAGGAGATCCTCGACGGCACCTGGAGCTTCCCCGAGCCGCAGCCGGTGAAGTAAATCGGCAGTCACCCATGACGACCATGAACATGTTTCATCACCATATCGCCAGCTTCGCGGGCATCCTCTGCGCCTCATTTGGTTTTGCCACCACTGGGGTCGCTGAGGAGAAAGCAGCGCCGCCCCAGGAGATCGCAGGCAGCAAGCTGGAGTACAAGGATCTGCACGGCAGCTATGTGTACACGTTTGCGAAGGATGGCTCATACACCTTTGCCGCTGTGCACCAGAGCGGCAAGTCCGAGGGCGAGCGCAAGGGGGCCTACAAGTATGCCGTGACTCCGCCGGACAAGGCCAAGCTGAGTCTCGACAAGGACACGGTGATTGCCCTGACCTTCGAAGCGCCACTGAAGGGAAAGCTCACGGTGGATGACGATGTGCGTCCCCATGCCTTCACGATCACACCGGGCAAGGAATAACAAATACCAACTGCACGAACGCTATGAAGTCCGCACTCTTCCTTGGAATCCTGGGTCTCATGATGGCGCAGCTCACCCAAGCTGTCGTCCACGGAGCGGAACCATCGCTTTCAGGCACTTCCTGGAAGCTCGTCAAAATCTCCTACAGTGATGATAAGACGCATACACCCCCGGAGTCGGCGAAGTACACCCTGGAGTTCCTCGATTCAGGACGGGTGAGTGCCCAGATTGATTGCAATCGTGGGAACGGTACCTGGAAGTCTGAGGCACCCGGGAAGATTTCGTTTGGAGCCATGGCCACCACGAGGGCGATGTGCCCGCCGGGCTCCCTCTTTGACAAAGTGGTGCGCGACCTTCCGAATTTCACCTCCTATGTGGTCAAGGACGGGAAGCTCTTCCTCTCACTGAAGGCCGATGGAGGCATCTACGAGTATGCATCCCTTGGCGGGGGCACTGGTGGATCAGCTGCTGCGGACCCACTTCCCTCATGGAATGACACGGCGACGAAGAAAGCCATCATCGCCTTTGTTGAGAAGGTGACGAAAGAAGGCAGCGCCGACTTCGTGCCAGTACCGGAGCGCATCGCCACGTTCGACAATGACGGCACGCTCTGGACGGAACTGCCGATGTATTTCCAGGCCATCTACGCCTTTGACCGGATCAAAGCCATGGCACCGGAGCATCCCGAATGGAAAACGGAGGAACCTTTCGCCTCGATTCTCAGGGGCGATTTGAAGAAGGCGCTCGCGGGCGGTGAGAAAGCCGTGCTGGATCTGGTCATGGCCACTCATGCGGGAATGACCACGGATGAATTTGAGAAACAGGTCACCGATTGGCTGGCGACCGCAAAGCACCCCAAGACTGGAAAACCCTTCACCGAAATGGTCTTCCAGCCGATGCTGGAACTTCTCGACTATCTGCGTGCGAACGGCTTCAAGACCTTCATCGTGTCCGGTGGTGGCATTGAGTTCATGCGCCCCTGGACGGAGAAGGTGTATGGCATTCCGCCGGAGCAGGTGGTCGGCTCTTCCGGAGGTCTCAAGTACGAGCTACGTGACGGGAAACCAGTGATTGTGAAAACACCTTCGCTGGTGCTCAACGATGACAAGGAGGGAAAACCTGTCGGCATCCAGAGGCACATCGGCCGCCGCCCGATTTTCGCAGCTGGCAACTCCGATGGTGATTTCCAGATGCTGGAGTGGACCACCACAGGCACCGGCGCGCGCTTCGGCCTGATTGTCCACCATACGGACGGAGATCGCGAATACGCCTACGACCGCGAATCCCACTTTGGCAAGCTCGACAAGGGGCTCGACGAAGCGCCCAAGCGAGGCTGGACCCTGGTGAGCATGAAGGATGACTGGAAGGTCATCTACCCAACACAGAAGTAACTCGAACCCCAATCCCTTTTCTCACGATGAAACTGCACTGCCTTCTCGCCCCATGTCTCTCCGCGCTTGCCGCCTGGCACACTCCGGCTCTTCAGGCCCAGGGACCACTTCCGCCGCCCGTCAGCCCCACCTCGGCTCCGCCTGCAGTCCCTGGGGCACAGCCGACAGCTCCTGCTCCCATACCCGCACCCGGTACGGTGACTGGCCGCGCTGCCAGTGCGGCTGTTGGGGGTTATGAGAACACGGTCACGCTATCGGCCACCCAGTTGCTGCAGCCTGTCTTCATGGCTGGTCAGCTCTTCCGCGTGCGTGAGTTGGTGGGAAATGACTGGGGTATCTGCAACTACACCATCGATTCCCCGCTGTATGGCACCTTCCTGGCCCACGGGAATAACCAGCTCCTGGATCGCATCACGGAACTCAGCGCCCTGCAACGCATGGATGTCGTGACGAGGACGAAGGACTATGCCGATGCGGTGGAGGATGCCGCCGATGAGGAGGAGGACATTGCGGACGATGCGCCCGATCGCAATGTGGACTCCATCGAGGACGCTCCCAGTAGCGGCATTGGGAAATTTTTCCACCGCATTGGGAAGGACGTGAAGCAGGGCTTCAAGGAAGGGGAGGCCAACATCTACAGCAGCAAGACGCAGAAGACCGGCGCCCGGGTGGCGGCCGCCAAGCGGGATCTCTGTCGCAAGCTGGGACTCAATCCATACTCCTCCAATGTCATGCTCCAGGGGCGGCTTGATGGCATGAGCCGGGTGATGGGCCTTGCCAAAGTAAACTTCCAGTTGGGTGCGGAGTCCGCGGATCCGGTGGTGGCCGCCGTGAATGCCAATCGTGGGACCATTCCTCCTGCCATGGCGGACTTGGTCTACGGAAAAGGTCCGGCGGAGATTCGCGCGGCAAATCAGGCCATGCTGCAACAGCTGGGCGTGGGTCCGGTGGATGCAGCAGGCTTCTGCGCCTCGCCCGCCTTTTCACCCTGGCATCAAACGCAGTTTGTTGTCGCCCTCCGGGCTCTGATGGGAGTGTCGGGACTGGATGTTTTGGTGCGCGACGCGGCCACGGTATCGACCGTGGAGACGGATGCGATCTTTTACGCGGAGACGGCGCAACTGATGGCGCAACTGAAAGCCCAGCAGTGGCCGATTGCCCGCATCGACCTGCACAACAACCTGCCTTACTGCGTACTGCAGGACGGCTCGGTGCTGCTGGCACTACACTGGGACTACGCCAGCTGGACAGACATGTCTGACAAGGCCGCCCAGTGGCTTCAGTCACTGCAGGTGAATGGGAAGAAACCCACCACGATCACCATCGCCATCACCGGTGTGGCCTCTCCACGTCTCCGCCAGGAGATGGAGAAGCGCGGCTTCCGCCTGCTCGACCGCCAGAGCAAGGGCCCGATGAACTGAAGGCGAAATTGAAATCCAAGCCGCTGTCTCAGAAGCGCACCCACTTCAGATAACCCCCGACTCATTCCCCCCAAGTGAACTGATACCGACCGCCAACCCAAAGCGAAGGAGAACACAGCCATGGACTGGGAAAAAGGTGAACAAAGCTCGAATCTGGAAGATCGCCGCCGCATGAGACCCAAAGCTGCCGTGGGTGGAGGTCTTGGCCTGCTGGTCATCCTGGCAATCGGGTATTTCCTCGGAGTCGATCCCAAGCAGCTCAGCCAGCTCATGGAGGGCGTGCAGGTGGGTCAGGGCACGGGCACCACGGAGACGCAGGGTCCGCTCACGCCCGAGGAAGAGCGCAGCAAACGATTCGCCGCGACGATCCTTGGATTCACGGAAAAGGTGTGGGACCAGCAGTTCCGTGAAAATGGCCAGCAGTATCAGGCGCCACGCATGGTGCTCTTCACCGGCCGCGTGGAGACCCGTTGCGGTGTGGCTCCTGCTGCGGTGGGTCCCTTCTATTGTCCCGCGGATCAGACGGTCTATCTGGATCCCACGTTTTTCGATGAACTCCAGCAGAAGCTCGGAGGATCCGCGGCAGATTTCTCACAGGCCTATGTGATTGCTCACGAGGTGGGCCATCATGTGCAGAACCTCCTTGGGTACAGCGATCTCGTGGATCAGAAACGGCGCACCATGCCGGAAGATGAGTTCAACCGATGGTCCGTTCGCCTTGAGTTGCAGGCGGACTATCTGGCAGGCGTGTGGGCACACTACGGGCAGCAGCAGTTTAATTTTATTGAAGCAGGGGACGTGGAGTCAGCCATTCAATCCGCCAACGCTATCGGCGATGATCGACTGCAGCGCCGTGCGGGCGGGTTCACTTCTCCGGAGAAGTACACGCACGGCACCTCAGCCCGGCGTGCGAAGTGGTTTCTCCAGGGCTTCAAGACCGGGGACATGCGCATGCTCAAGCGGATGTTCGAAATGCCCTATGAGGACCTGTAGGTGCCGCCTCCAGCACGCACGAAGCCAAGCCAAAAAACAAATACATCGAATGCCATGAAAACAAAACGCATCGCATCAATCGTCGCATGTTTCATGCTAGGTATCTGCTGCCTGTCGGGTCTCACCGGCTGCGCCAGCGCGGATGCCGCCAGTCAAGTACAGCTGCTCACGGCAGCGGGCTTCCGCGCGAAGACGCCGCAGACGCCCAAGCAGCAGGAAGTATTCGCCGCGGCGCCTTCCTATAGAGTGCACCGAGCCACCGTGGATGGGAGAACCTTCTACGCATTCAAGGATGAGCGGAATGGCATCGCCTACGTAGGGGGCGAGGCTGAGTACCAGAGGTTCCAGCAGCTTGCTCTCCAGAAAAGGATTGCGCAGGACAACCTGATGGCGGCGCAGATGAATCGAACCATGGCCATGAACTGGTATGGCGCCTGGGGTTATGGCGGTTTCCGTGCCGGACGTCCCGGGGCCTTTTGGTGGTAAACAAGGGGCGCGTACAAAAAGCATCACAACATATCACATCACGATGTCATGAAAACGGCATTGCTTCATCAGCTCGCTCCGAGCTGGGGCTGGATCCTCTTCCGGGGGATCCTGGCCATCCTGTTTGGCCTCATGGCCTTTGGCTGGCCGCTCATCACGCTGAAGGTGCTGGTGCTTCTCTTCGGGGCGTACGCACTTGCAGATGGTGTCTCCGCCATCATCGCGGCTATCAGGGGAGGCACCTTGGTGCCCCGCTGGTGGCTGGTGGTGGAGGGGTTGCTTGGTATCGGTGCTGGGCTCGCGGTTCTCTTCTGGACCGGACTCACGGCGCTGGCCCTGCTCATCTTCATGGGTGTCACGGCCATCGTCCGCGGCATCTTTGAGATCGTGGGCGCCATCGTCCTGCGAAAGGAGATCGCCAACGAGTGGATGCTTGCGCTCAGCGGCCTGGCGTCCCTTGGCTTCGGCGTGATCATGGTCCTCCGCCCCGGCACTGGGGCCATCGCGATGATCTGGGTTATTGCCACCTATGCAATCGCCTTTGGCCTGCTGCTCGTGGGCTTCGCCTTCCGTCTGAAAAAGCATGCGCATGCGCACACCGGGCAACCACTGCCCGCGTGAACCTCATCAACATTTCCGTCAGGACATAGAAAAACATACAACCTATGAAACGACACCTTAAAAAACTGCCAGCCCTGTTGCTGGCCTTGGGACTGGCCGCGCCGGGGATTCTCTCTGCGCAGCCCAGTGGTGGAAAGAAGCCAAACATCCTGGTCATCTTCGGTGATGACATCGGCATCCCGCAAATCAGCGCTTACACACAGGGCCTGATGGGCTATAAGACGCCGAACATCGACCGTATTGCGAAGGAGGGCGCCCTCTTCACGGACTCATACGGGCAGCAGAGCTGCACGGCGGGACGAGCTTCCTTCATCTTGGGACAGGAACCATTCCGCACTGGGTTGCTGACCATCGGCATGCCGGGCGATCCGCACGGCATTCCTTCGTGGACACCCACCATCGCGGACTTGTTGAAAGAGCAAGGCTATGCGACTGGCCAGTACGGGAAGAATCATCTTGGAGACCGCGATGAGCACCTGCCCACGAAGCACGGCTTTGACGAGTTCTTCGGCAATCTCTACCACCTGAATGCCGAAGAGGAACCTGAAGGTTACTTCTATCCGAAGGATCCGGAGTTCAAAAAGAAGTTCGGCCCACGTGGTGTCATCAAGGTGGGTGCGGATGGCAAGCAGGAGGATACCGGTCCCTTGAACACCGCTCGTATGCCCACCGTGGATGAGGAGTTCCTGGCAGGCGCAAAGGATTTCATCCAGAGGCAGACCAAAGCAGAGAAGCCCTTCTTCTGCTGGTTCAACTCGACGCGCATGCATGTCTTCACCCACCTGAAGAAGGAGTCGCTTGGGAAGACAGGCAAAGGCATCCACGCGGATGGCATGGTGGAACACGACGGTATGGTGGGCGAACTGCTCAACCTCCTCGATGAGCTGAAGATCGCCGAAAATACGATCGTGGTTTACACCACCGACAACGGCGCGGAACTCGCGCTCTGGCCGGACGGCGCCATGACCATGTTCCACGGTGAGAAAGGCACCACCTGGGAGGGCGGCATGCGCATTCCCATGATGGTCCGCTGGCCGGGCGTGGTGAAGCCGGGCACGGTGTACAATGACATCATCACCCTCATGGACTGGGCGCCCACGCTGCTTGCCGCTGCTGGCGTACCGGATGTGAAGGAAAAGCTGGCCAAGGGCTACAAAGCCAATGGGAAGGACTTCAAGGTTCACCTCGATGGCTACAACTTCATGCCCTACTTCCAGGGCAAGGAGGAGAAGGGGCCGCGCGATTCCATGATGTACTTTGATCAGGGTGGCAATCTCAATGCGCTACGCTGGAACGACTGGAAGCTGAGCTTCGCGGTTGCCCACGGCAACATCGCCACCGGGGTGCGTGAGACCCCCGCATGGTCCCTCATCGCCAACCTGCGCATGGATCCCTATGAGCGAGGTCTGGAGGAAGGCGGGGGCGCGGTCGAATTCCTCGCGCGCAACATGTGGCTGATCGTGCCCGTGCAGGCGAAGATCAAAGAGTTCTTCTCGGACTTCGACCAGTTCCCATTCCAGGCAGGATCTTCCTTGAATGCCGGGGGCATCAACTACGGTCTGCTGAGGCAGCAGGACGCCATGAAGCGGCTGAAGGAGGTCGAGGGCATGGCCAGGCCCGCGAATTGAGAAGTGCGCTGTTGAATGAAACACACCGCCGATGTCCGAGACATCGGCGGTGTCGATAAGCAGAACTCGGTGAGAGGAGGGCACCGAGCCCATCCTCTCCCTACTCAAATGCAATTTATCCGCCACGCACATGTTCGCTGAGGAACTTGAGAAGCGCTTTCCGTACGCGCGGTACCACGCGGACCACCGCTTGGTGACGTGGTTTCCTGAGGGCGCGCTGACAGATGAGCGGGCGGACCAGATCGTGGATTTTCTTGAGATGGCTGAGCAGGTCGAGGGTCAATCGTTCGACCGTTATACGGACATGACGGGCCACACACGCATTCAGATAGGACTCGATCACGTGGTGCGCATCGCACGGCGACGGCTGCGCTACCCTGGCCCGCCGGTGAAGTCGGCGTTCTTCGCAACACGCACCATCAGCCTGAGCATCGCGCGCATGTATGCGGAATTGATGGAAGGCTCGCGCATCCAGGTGTGCACCTTTCGCGAACGTGCCGCGGCGGCAAACTGGCTCAGTGTTCCCGAAGCCATTCTGCAACCTCCATCCGATTCCAGCCCGCCATGAAACCTTAAGGTCACAACGGCGATGCTGGCCGAATACCTGCCGCCAACAAGCCCGGCTATCAATTTGTGAATCAAGAATTGAATCCAATATACGCTATGAAACGATACCTAAAACTAGTGCGAGCAATCCTGCTCTCTGCAGGGCTGCTAGTTCCCGGATTCTCGTTCGCCCAAACGGGCGGCAAGAAACCCAACATCCTCTTCATCATGGGGGATGACATCGGCTGGTTCAACCCGAGTTGTTACAACAGCGGGATGATGGGCTATGAGACGCCGAACATTGACCGCATTGCAAAGGAGGGCGCGCGTTTCACGGACTGGTATGGGCAACAGAGCTGCACCGCTGGTCGCGCTGCGTTCATCACCGGACAATCGCCGATTCGTACTGGGCTTACAAAAGTCGGCCTGCCGGGTTCGGACATCGGGCTCAACGCGAAAGATCCGAGCATCGCGGAGTTTCTCAAGCAGCTCGGTTATGCGACGGGACAATTCGGCAAGAACCATCTCGGCGACAAGGACGAGTTCCTGCCCACGGCGCACGGGTTTGATGAATTTTTCGGCAATCTCTACCATCTCAATGCGGAGGAGGAGCCGGAGAATCCAGACTACCCGAAGGATCCCGCATTCAAGAAGCGCTTTGGTCCACGAGGGGTGCTGAAGTGCACGGCGGATGGCAAAACCGAAGACACCGGGCCGCTGACGAAAAAGCGCATGGAGACGGTGGACGAGGAATTTCTCTCAGCAGCGCTGGACTTCATGGATCGGCAGCACAAGGCGGACAAGCCTTTCTTCTGCTACTTCAACAGCACGCGTATGCATATTTACACCCACCTGAAAAAAGAGAGTGAGGGCAAGACCGGATTCGGCCTCTATCCTGACGGCATGGTGGAGCACGACGGCATGGTGGGCCAACTCCTCAAGAAGCTCGATGATCTCGGCATCGCCGACAACACCATCGTCGTTTACACCACCGACAACGGCGCCGAGGTCTTTACGTGGCCGGATGGTGGCACCACCCCGTTCAAGGGTGAAAAAGCGACGAACTGGGAGGGTGGCTTCCGCGTGCCGTGCGTCATGCGGTGGCCCGGTGTCATAAAGGCCGGGCAGATCATCAACGATATTGGTGCGCACGAGGATTTCATTCCGACCTTTGCCGCAGCCGCGGGCGAATCTGACCTCGTGGCCAAAGTGAAGGCGGGCTACAGCGCGAACGGCAAGCAGTTCAAGGTGCACCTCGACGGATACAATCTCATGCCGTTTCTCAAGGGCGAGGTGAAGGAGTCGCCGCGCAAAGAGTTCCTCTACTGGTCCGACGACGGTGACCTCATGGCCATCCGTTATGAGCAGTGGAAAGCCGCATTCCTTGAGCAGCACTCGGAGGCGAACCCCAAGACACCGCTTGGCGTCTGGCAGGGCGAGTTTACCAAGCTGCGCGCCCCGAATCTCTACAATTTGCGCAGCGACCCGTTCGAGCGCGGTCCGACAAGCATCTACTACGGCGACTTCGCTGCCAAGCATGTCTTTATCCAGGTTCCGATGCAGGCTTTCGCAGCACAGTGGCTCAGCAGCTTCAAGGAATTCCCGCCGCGTCAAAAGCCCGCGAGCTTCAACCTCGACGAGGTGATGCGGAAGATGAGCGAGCAGGGTGGCAAGAACTAGCAGCGGGGTTTGCTGCATGTGGCTCGTCCCTGCCGGTCAAGAGCCGTCGAGGACGAGCACGAGGGACAACGAGGATATACAACCAGCAAAAAATGCCATGAGCACACGCGATCAAATTCTCGAACTCAAGAAGCGCATCGGCGCGTCAGTCATCGGCCAGGAGGAAGTGATCGACCAGTTGCTCATCGCATTGCTGGCCAATGGGCATCTCCTGATGGAGGGGCTGCCCGGGTTGGCGAAGACGCGCACCATCAAGACATTGGCGGCAAATCTGGAGAGTGAGTTCTCACGCATCCAGTTCACGCCAGACCTGCTGCCGAGTGACATCACCGGGACTGAGATCTACACCGGTGAAGCCGGGGGAGGGAAGTTCGTATTCCAGAATGGACCCATCTTCGGCAACCTGATTCTGGCGGATGAAATCAACCGTGCCCCTGCAAAGGCGCAGGCTGCCCTCCTGGAGGCGATGGAAGAGCGGCAGGTGACGGTGGCGGGCACGACGCACAAGCTGCCAGACCTCTTCCTGGTGCTCGCGACGCAGAATCCGATTGAGCAGGAAGGAACCTATCCACTGCCAGAAGCGCAGATGGACCGCTTTCTTCTGCATGTGTTCGTGGGTTATTCGAATGACGAGGACGAGCGGAAGATTCTGAGGCTCGTGCGCGGAGAAGATGCAGGTGCGAAGAATGGCGATTCCGCGAAGGTGCCGGCGCAGGGGGTGTTTGATGCGCGCAAGGAAGTGTTGGCCGTACAGGTGTCTGACACAGTGGAGAAGTACATGGTGGCCATCATCGCAGCCACGCGGAGGCCCGGTGATTTCAAGCAGTCGAAGCTCAGTGAATGGATCAAGATTGGCGCGAGTCCGCGAGGCACTCTGGCCTTGGATCGTGGTGCTCGTGCGCATGCGTGGCTGGAGGGGCGTGACTCCACCACGCCCGATGACGTGAAGGCCGTGGTGCATGGATGCTTGCGACATCGCATCATTCTTTCCTATGAGGCAGAGGCGGAGGGCATCACGAAGGATGCGGTGTTGGACGAGGTGATCAAGCAGGTGGCGGTGCCATGAGCGAGAAACCAGAAACGAAGCAACCGGGAGTCTATGCGGCTCTCGATGATCTTGTGCGCCTGCAGTTCCGTGCCCGCGGCTTCAGCTTTTTGCCAAGGCAACCCATACAATCGCTGCTTGCTGGCAGGCATGCGTCACGGCTGAGGGGGCGTGGCTTGAACTTTGAGGAGATTCGCCGCTACCAGATGGGAGATGATATCCGGCAGATCGATTGGAAGGTGACGGCTCGCACGCGAAAGACGCACAGCCGCGTGTACACGGAGGAACGTGAGCGAACTACTCTCCTCGTGGTGGACCAGCGGCTAACGATGTTCTTCGGCAGCGTAAAGAACATGAAGTCCGTCACGGCAGCAGAGGCTGCCGCGCTTGCCGCGTGGCGGGTAATTTCACAGAAGGATCGGGTGGGCGCGTTGGTCTTCAACGATACCCATATCGAGGAGGTCCGACCACAGCGCAGCCGCGCGACGGTGATGCGTATTCTCAATGCGGTGCTGGAACAGAATCATGCGCTCTCCATCACTGGTGAGCAGCGGCCGAACGGCGGCATGTTCAACGAAGCTCTGCGACGTTGCGAGCGTCTGGCGAAGCATGACGCGCTCGTCTGTATCATCAGCGATGCGGCAGGGAGTGATGAGGAGACGCAACGCATCCTCACCCGCATTGCGCAGCACAATGACGTGCTCTTTGCCTTTGTGCATGATCCCCTTGAGGTGGACTTGCCGGATGCGGGTGCCCTCATCTTCGGGGATAGCTCTGGACAAATCGAAGTCAACACCAGCAGCCGTGTGCTGCGTGACCGCTACCGCAAGGCCTTTGCGGAACACCGCGCGCAAGGGCGCAAGTTCCTGCTGAACCGTGAGACGCCTGTCATTCCGCTGAGTACGACGGAGGGCGTGGCGGAGCAGCTCCGCCACCAGCTAGGCAGCAGGTGATGGAATGAAGTTCTGAAACCATGCAACAAGACCCCACCAGCCTGGATCGCCTGCACGACATCGTGCCGCCGCCGGCTGTCCCGTGGTGGCCGCCTGCTCCGGCGTGGTACTGGGTGCTCGGCTTACTGTGCGTGGCTATCGTGATCTGGCTGCTTCGTGCTTTCATGCACTGGCAGCGAAATCGTTATCGGCGCGAGGCTTTGGCAGAGTGTGCGAAACACCAAGCCGCTTTGCACGATGCCTCTCAGCGTGGGAATGCGCTCGTGGGTCTTGCAGCATTGCTGAAGCGCACGGCCATCACTGCGTTCCCGAGGAAGGACGTGGCTTCGCTTACGGGCACAGCGTGGGATGGGTTTCTGGATCACACCGTGCGAGAGAAGGTATTCTCGCAAGGCGGCGGCTCCCTGTTGGAAGCTGCGGCCTATGATCCGCGCAGTGCCTCCAGTGTGGATGAGAATAAGGCACGCGAACTCGCCCGTCAGGTGCATGCCTGGATCACGCATCATCGTGTGGACGTCAGCGAAGGAGGCGCGTCATGACATTCGGACTCGCCTACCCATGGATGCTCCTGTTGCTGGCTCTGCCGCTGCTGGTGGCGTGGTTCGTGCCACCGCATCGAGAGGAGCGTCAGGGCCTCGTGGTGCCATTTCTCGGGCGGCTGTCCGAACACACCGGGCAGCAGCCCAGCAGGGGAGCGCTGGTATTGCGGGGAGGGTGGATCCGGAAGTTTTCACTGGTGGTTGTGTGGGCTTGCGTGGTGCTGGCGTTGGCGCGTCCGCAGATTACGGAACCACCCATCACCAAAGATGTGCCGGTGCGCGACATGCTTCTTGCGGTGGACCTCTCCGGCTCGATGGAGACGAAGGACTTCAAGAACGCGAAAGGACAGACCGTGGACCGCTTGTCCGCCGTGAAGGAGGTGCTGGATGATTTCCTCTCCCGCCGCAAAGGTGATCGCGTCGGGCTCATCTTTTTTGGCAACGCGCCGTTTGTGCAGGCGCCTTTCACGGAGGATCTCAAGGTGTGTCGTCAGCTCCTCGATGAAGCGCAGACGAAGATGGCGGGACCGCAGACAGCGTTTGGCGACGCACTCGGTCTGGCCATCAATGTCTTCGATCGTAGCACGGTGAAAGAGCGCGTGCTCATCGCACTCACGGATGGCAATGACACCGCGAGCCAGGTGCCACCAGCGAAGGCCGCGAGCATTGCAAAGGACAAGGGCATCGTCATCCATACCGTAGCGGTGGGCGATCCGCGTGCAGCCGGTGAAGACGCGCTGGATGTAGATACACTCAAGAACGTGGCGAGCACCACTGGAGGTATCTTCTCACACGCGACGGACCGGAAGCAGTTGGACGAGATCTATCGAAAACTGGATGAACTGGAAACGCGCAAGGCGCAGACGATCAGTCATCGACCAAGGCGGGATGTGTACTGGTGGCCCCTCGCCGTGGCGCTTGTGGCATCCCTGATGCAGCAGATTTTGCAACTGGTGGTGCATCAAACGAGGGCCAGAGCACGTGCTCGCAGAGAGGCAGAGCTGATGGGTGACATCACGATGAAGCCCGGAACTCAACCCAAGGAGGTGGCAGCATGATGGACGAGTTTCATTTCATCCGGCCGTGGTGGCTGCTTGCGTTGGTGCTGGCTTTGATCGTCTGGTGGCTGCTGCGTCGTCATACCGATGCCGCGCAGTCCTGGCGTGGTATTGTGGCGCCGCACCTGCTGCCGCATCTCTTGAGTGGGAACGAGCATCGGGCGAAGTTCCGTCCGCTGGACCTCATTGCGATCGGCTGGTTGGTGAGTACGCTCGCTGTTGCCGGCCCCACGTGGAGGCGTGAGCCCACTCCCTTCGCGGAAGACACGGCCGCATTGGCGATTGTGATCAAAGTCTCGCCCTCCATGATGACGGAGGATGTGCAGCCCAGCCGGCTCGCACGAGCTACCGAGAAGGTGCATGACCTGCTCAAGGATCGCGCTGGCGCCAAGACCAGCCTCATAGCCTATGCCGGCACGGCGCATGTGGTCATGCCGCTGACGTCGGATGGTGGCATCATCGATACTTTTGCGCAGTCATTGGATCCGAAGATCATGCCGGAGGATGGTGATGTCGCAGCAGAGGCGATGAAGCTTGCTGAGCAATCGCTGAAGGATGCAGGCTCGGGTTCCATCCTCTGGATCACGGACAGCATCGCTCCCGAGCAGGCAACACCGCTCGCCACCTGGCACAAATCCTCGCCTCTGCCCGTACGTCTGCTTCCTGCACTTTATCCTGGCGCTGAGCTGGATGCCGTACGCAATGCGTCAGGCGCTGCAGGAGCCAGTGTGGTGCTCCTTTCTCCGGGCGATGCGGACGTGCACACGCTGGCGCGGTCCGCCAAGTTTGCCGCAGCCCTTTCCGGAGGTGATCCCAGCAGCCGCTGGCAGGAGGCGGGCTACTGGCTTACGCCGTTGCTCGCCCTTCTTTTCCTGCCCTTCTTCCGCCGTGGATGGATGGTGCCCACGGCTTCCGCATCGCGATGACTTGAAGACGATCATGCCTGCAATTCCCGTCCACTTTCGAAAGCAATATCTATGGGTCCGCTGGTCCCTCCTGAGTGGGCTTGCGGTGTTCGTGGGCATCCTGGCGTTCGGCACGGTGCGTGACCCGCACTACTGGATGAAAGCCGATCGCCGTGGTGAGATGCTGATGCACGAGAAGAAATTCAGCGAGGCTGCGAAGGCTTATGAAGACCCGTGGCACACGGCCACAGCGCAGTATCGCAATGGTGACTTCGAAGCTGCGGCGAAGACCTTCGCGCGTGTGCCGGGTGCACCGGGCGCCTTCAACCAGGGCAATGCCTGGCTCATGCATGGAAACTACGATGCCGCCATCGCCAGCTATGATCGTGCGCTGGGATTCAAACCAAAATGGAAGGACGCGGAGGAGAACAAGGCCCTGGCCATTGCACGCAAGAAGAAGATGGAAGACTCCGGCAAGGATCGTGACAAGGAGGCGACCGAAGCGTACAAGCCTGACAAGATCGTTTTTGATCAAAAGGGCGAAAACAAGCCGCCCGAAAAGCCCAATGAGTTGAATGGGGAAAAGATGTCCGATGAAGAACTGCGCGCTTCGTGGCTGCGCCGCGTGCAGACCACACCGGGAGACTTCCTGAAGGCGAAGTTCGCCTATCAAGCCTCGCAACAACAGGCAGGGGCAAGCACACCACCGAAGGAGGGTGCAAAATGATGACGCAATATCCAGCGCGTGTGATCTGCTTCGCACTGGCGATGATGCTGGTGTTTGCGCCAAGCCAGGGCATTCGTGCTCAAGAAGCGAAAGTCCGTGCCAGGATGGACTCGCAAGATGCCGCTTATGTGGGGCAGAAGTTGACGCTGGTGGTGGATTTGATGGCACCCGGCTTCTTTGCCAGTGCGGCATCGTTCGACCTGCCAGATCCACAGGGACTGATCCTCATGCCTCCCGTGGGCAGCCCTGTGGTCAGCAGCGAGGAGGTGGATGGTGTGAGCTACACAGTGCAGCGGCATGAAGTGTCCGTGCTTGCGCAACGCCCTGGTGAGAGCGTCATCCCGTCGTTCACCGTGCGTTTCCAGTACAAGCACGCACCGCTGGACAAGGATGCTGTGCCCGCGGAGGTGAAGACGCCGGAGGTGAAGTTCACCGCCACCCAGCCGCCGGGCACGGAGAAGCTCGGCATGGTGATCACCGCGAGGAATCTGGAGGTGAAGGAAACTTGGAATCCCGACCCCGGCAAGGCCAAGTCGAAAGCCGGAGACGCCTTCACGCGCACCATCACCTTCACCGCGCCGGACGTGCCGGGCATGATGTTCCCGCCATTTCATGCCGCACCCATTGATGGCATCGGCATTTATCCCAAGGAACCCGAGGTGCAGGATCACTCCGAACGCGGGAGTCTGACCGGTGAGCGAAAGGATGTGGTCACGTATGCACTGCAGCGCGCGGGCACCTTCACGATTCCTGCAGTACGCTTCACCTGGTGGGATCTCGATTCCAAGTCCGCGCGCACGGTGGATCTACCAGCACGCACGTTGACGGTGGCTCCGAATCCCGCGATGCCTGCGTTGCAACCAAGTACAGCGACCGCGCCGCAGGCAAAGTCCATCAGTCGAAAAGCAGAGCTTGTCATTGCATCGCTGTTCGCGGCCCTCGTGGTATTCAGCATTCCCAGAGTCCGGAGAGCCGTGGGGCAGTTCGTGGCCCTCTTCCGACCTGTCCATTTGCAGCCGCTGAATCCACGACCTTCGACAAAATATTCCGGAGAAGACGCCCTATGAAACTGCACCTGAAATTGCCGGCATTGTTGCTGGCGACCATGACCCTGCTGCCTGCGTGCAGCACCACGAGTACCTCGACCGCGAGTGACAGGGATCTGTTCCTCGAGGCCGATAAGAACAAGGACGGCCAGCTCACCCTGGCGGAGGTGAACGCCATGGGATTGCCGCGGGTCTTCGACCATTTTGACAAGAACCGTGATGGCGTGGTGACCATGGAGGAGGCGCGCGCTGCAGATCCTGATTTCGAGGCGAAGCACTTCGCGGAGCGCGATCTCAATCATGACGGCAAGGTCTCGTTCGACGAGTATATCGAGGTCGCGAAAAAGCGCGGAGGATTGAAGAAGCACTTCGCTGTCGTGGATGCAAACGGCGATGGCGCCATCAACCAGGCGGAAGCGAATGCGTACACCGAGAAGCTGGAGGCCGAGACCACGGCCAATGTCACCGAGTGATCCCAGCAACCTTCACTTCTTTAGAACCATGAAAACGAGTTCGTTGATCCGGCTCATAGGAGCCTTGTTGATTCTGTTGGAATGTGTGAGCTGCGTGGCACCGCATCCCAGTCCCGTGGTGCGTGGTCGCAGGCGTGGCGGTGTCGCGGGAGCGGCCGTTGGTGGTGCAGTGAATGGATGGGAAGGTGCAGCCGCAGGAGCACTCATCGGCGGTACGGTGGGCGGCATGAGTGGCAGGGCGCGGAGATCGTACTACACCGGCACACCGTATTGGGCACCAGCGCGGAGTCCGCGTGGGATGGGATGGTATTGAGTGACTGGCTCGTCTGAGCGTCGGCACTCTGTTCCCATTCACTTCATCATCTGCTCCACCCAGGGCCGCAATTCTTCCGCGAGGATGGCGTAACCTTGGGCGGTGAGGTGCACGTTGTCTGAAGCGTAGGCTCCCGGCACCAGTGTGCCGCTGCGTGTCAGGAATCGCGGGAAGAGATCGAGGAAGCGCACCTCTGCATTGTTTCCAATCGCGACCGCCTCGGTATTCACCTGCGCGGCGCGCACGCGTTCAGGTCCCATGGGATCTGCGCCCATGGGCAGGATGCCGAGCACCAGCACCTTCGACTGAGGAAGCTTGGCACGAAGCTTTTCAACTATCGCGCGAATGCCAGCAGTGATGTCCGGGGTGGTATTTTGTTGGTTGCCAAGGTTGTTCATGCCAACCATGAGCACCACCACCTTGGGTGAAATGCCTTCGAGCTCACCGTTCTCGATGCGCCACAGCACATTGCTTGTCTTGTCTCCACTGAGACCAAAGTTCGACGCCTTGAAGGGGGCGAAGTGTTTCTCCCACGAATCATCGCCAGTGGTGGTCCAGCTTTGAGTGATCGCATCGCCGAGGAAAAGAACATCCATGCCACCCTGCTTTGCGCGGCTCACGAAGGATTCGTGAAATGCCTGCCACACGCGTGGCTGGTCTGCATAGTAGCCAGGTACTGCAGTTGCAGGCGCCTTGCTCACGTCGGTAGGTTCCTTGGGCGCCTCGGGCTCGGGCGTTGCCTGGTTGCGCGCGACGATCTCCTTCACCGCGCTTTCCGGTGTGATGGTGAAGGTCACATCATCCAGCCACGCGCGGCTGCGGCCTTCCAGATACAAGGCGATAGCCACGCGCGTTGCTTGCGGAGGCACGTCGATCTCGGCTTGTGCCTGCTGCCATTCCTGAAACTTCTCCACGTGTGCGATGGGCACGAGGTCGTTGAACCCATACTTGTCATCGAAGAAGTGTGCCGCGAAGGTCGCCTTCGCACCGGGGTCTGTCTTCAGCCAGCCGCTGACTTGGATCTTCAGCGGTTCAGGCGCCGTGATGGGAGTCTTCGCCTCAGAGGGCGTCGCGGGTGAAATGATGGCCGGGTTGGCCTCCTTCGGCGGGTCACGCAGTACGATCATCTGGTGCACACAGCCGCGCCCGTTGTCGGACATCGCACTGCGATCCACCAGCATGCTGGCCTTCCCGCCGTGGTACCAGAGAGTGTCCGTCCTCACTTCACAGGGGCCGAACTTTCCAATCCAACCTGCGGGCGCAGGGCCACCGGCCTCCATGTCGCCATTGCGCAGGAGAGGCACCGCCTCAGGTTCGGTGTCCTTCGCCAGGCACGAAGCTGCGGTGAGCAGGCTCGCCACTAGGGTCGTGCTGAGTGGGAGCAGGACCTTCATAGAGGAAACAAAAAGAAATCAGTTGGCCGGGGCTGGCGCATCCGTGGCGGACGTGCCGGTCTTGGCGGAGCGGTCAGGCAGCACCAGCAGGATGGCCAGGCCGATGACACTCAGGAAGCCCAGCAGGGATGTCCATTTGGGAAGTCGTTTCGCAGCGACGAGATGCGTGCATCCCCAGGCGAAGATTACATATCCCATGATCTCCGCAATCTGCCCGCCGTAGTACGGCAACTCAGGCTTGCGGGCCACGTCCTTCATAAAGTCCCCGAGCACCTGAAAGAACAGCCCAAAGGCCAGGCCTTGGGCAAATCCAGTCTTCTGCTCGGGGGTCATCTTCATGCTGCGTCCACCGTGCCCACGACCGGCATGAGTGCAAGGGGGAAACGGCGCAGGGCGAGGATGAATTTTTGAGCAGAACTCCGTATTCGCCTTGCCAGTTGGAGGACGGTCGGAGTGAAATGCACCCCTGATGAAGGGTTTTTATACACAAGGCATGGTGGTACTGTTCGAGGATGCGCCTTCGCTGGCGTCTCTGCGATGGAGGCTGGAGTCCAAGGGGTATGTGGTGGCGGGCATGGAGGATGAGAACGAGTGGCCGGAAATGAGTGGCCCCGCAATTCTCCTGAACTGGCGCCCTGAGGTGAACGGCATATGCATCGTGGACATCACGGACAAGCCGTGGCCAGACGGGATGGGCGACCCCAAGGAGGAGCCGAAGATCTTTGGCGCGTGGGCCATGGGCGCCTACGGTCCCTGCACTTATCCGGGAGGACTGCAGCGCGCCGTGCAGTATGCGGTGTATCCAGAAGCGCAACAACATGCGCAGGCCCATCAGGCTTTTGTTCGTGTGCGCATCACGTATGTGAAAGGGGCGGGTAAAGATTCCAAGGTGATGCCACCGGACTACGATGCGCAGCCCGAAGTGCTGTGGCTAGCGGAGGTGACCGCTGCACTGCTGGAGGTGGAGGGAGCGCTCGCGTACTTCAATCCCGGTGGTGAGCGTCTTCTTCCAAAAGGACTCCTTGAGGAAACGCTGGATGGCAGCCGGGCGCAGAACATCCCGCCCATTCAGGCGCTCGTCACGGTACGCAACATCCATGTGGATGATACGTGGACGCTGACAGACACGGTGGGCATGGCGCAGCTCGATCTACAGGACATCGAAATGGCATCTTCCAGCGCGGATACAGATCTGGAGGAGATGCGCATCTTTCCCATGAACATGGGCATCTACCTGCTGAAGTCCGGTGCGGTCATGGACACCGGCCACACCACGGAGGGACCCAGTGGCAAGATATGGCGTGCTCAGGCGCGGGAAGAGTCATGCTATGCGCCGCCGCGTCCGGTGCTGCACTGGCGTGAGGATGATGCGCCACCTGCCCCTGAAGTGCTGAACAAACCTGTGCGGGAGGCGGACGGACGTGGCCGTGCTGGAGACCGCGATGTCGCTGCTCTCGCTGCCACCAGCGGTGCGATACGTTCTTCATCCGAAATCCCAGATGAAGAAGAGGTGATGAGGGAGGCTCTGCAAGAAGCGCTGGCAGAGCTGGAGAAGTCCGTGAAGGAATGGATGGGCAAAAAGGACCTCATCAAGGAGCGTGCGATTGAGTGGCTGCGAACAGATGCGTTTGAGAAGTATTATGACGACGCACACGTACCACGCTGGCTCTTCTGCATCATCGCGATCATCAAGCCCCATCTCATCAAGGAACTCTACTCTCATGCGAAACGGAACATCTTCCACTCCAGGAAGGTGAAGCAGACTTGCCTGGATCTCGCGACCAGGGGCGAGGTGTGGTTCGTGTCCTCGGTCATTGCCAACTCACAACTACGCAGGACCCCTGACCAGTACCTGCCCGCCCTCGTGTTGGGAGCGGAATCACAAACCACCCAGGACTTCATGCTCGCTCATATCGTGGCAGAGATGATGGCCGATATCTATATGGGAGGCGGCGGAGAGGGCGAACATCCCAAGTTGGCCGAACTGATGTCCACTGATGAATACCATGCCTGGAGAAGGCGCGAGGTGCCGGCAGAAGAGACGAATGGTGTCAGATGCTTTGCCATGGACATCATGCTGCGTGGCGACTGCATGCCGCCACCGGACACCGGCTTCATTCCCGTGCTGGTCATGCCAGGGAAAGGACCAGTGGTGCAGATTCCGTGGCATGTGGTCCAAGGAGCGCCACCTCCCATGCCGAAGGCACCGCATCAGCCATCTCCACCGCCGATGCCACCTACGGGTGGCCAGGGACCGCCGCCTTTGCGTCCGCGTTAGAGCGCGAGCCACGCATCAGCGGCCCTGTGCTTGATGACGACGCACCGCATCACACATCACAGATCCCCACCGCCTGCTTCAGCGAGGCGAGGACATCGGGACGCGCGGGGATGAACTCCTGTGCCACGTGGCCTTTGTAGCCGGTGTCTACGATCGCTTTCATGATGGCGGGATAGTAGAGTTCCTGGGTCTCGTCGATTTCATGACGTCCGGGCACGCCGCCGGTGTGGTAGTGGGCGAAGTACTGGTTGTCCCGCTTGATGGTCGCGATCACATCGCCTTCCATGATCTGCATGTGGTAGATGTCGTACAGCAGCTTGAAGTTCGGTGAGCCGAGCTGCTTGCAGAGCTCCACGCCCCACGCGCTCTTGTCGCACATGTAGTCCTTGTGGTTCACCTTGCTGTTGAGCAGTTCCATCACCAGTGTGATGCCGTGTTTCTCGGCGATGGGAAGCACCTTCTTCAATCCAGCGACGCAGTTCTTGATGCCGGTCTCTTCGTCCATGCCATTGCGATTGCCGGAGAAGCAGATCACATGTTTCGCGCCGAAGTCCGCGCTGGCTTTGAGATGCGGCTCATACGCTTTCACGAGGAGATCGTGATACGCGGGATTGTTGAAGCCATGGGGAATGCTGCCCACCTTCTCGCCGCCCGGTCCCTCGATGGTGGGGAAGCTGATCATGGCGCTGGTGAGGCCGTGCTTCTTCAGCGTGTCGAAGTCGGGCGGATCCACGAGGTCGAGCGAGGTGAGTCCCATCTCCTTGCCAGCGCGGCAGAGGTCGTCAAAGGGCACCTTCGGGTAGCACCACTTGCAGGCGGAGTGGTTGATGTGGCCTTTCAAGCCGGACGCGGCATCGGCGGCTTCGAGACGATGGAAGAGCCCGGCAGCCATGGCCGCAGTGGCGCTCGCCGTGGCCGTGGCGGTCTGGAGGAAAGTGCGGCGGGGAATGGGGGAGGTGCTCATGGGAAGAAGGGATGGGAAAGCGGGGAGCCACGACATGATGGCGGAAGATGGGCGAAGTGGGCAAGGGAAAGTAGTGCGACAAAGCTTCTACGGATGGGCGGGGAAACGTACGTGGGATTCAACACAGAGACACAGAGGGAACTTCGGAGACTGAGAATCGGTCGAGAGGTCATCACCTGCACACGCTCAAGAGCGTGACAGCCTCAGTCTCCGTAGCTGCTCTGCGTCTCTGTGTCTCTGCGTTGAATCCACTGCAGCCCGCTTCGCTCCCGTATAGGTAATGAACGCGTCAGCAGTGTTCTGCCACCGTCCGCCGATCCACCAGCCGAAAGTTCCGCGCCCCATTTTCTACTCCATCACCACATACCGCTTCTCTGCGGCATCTACCTTTACCTTTGGCACGGTCTTCGTCTCTTCGAACTTCGCCCAGCCCTCATGCAGATCCTTCCAGAAGCCCAGCCACTCGGACTCCTCTGTTTCCGCCCGTAGCATGCGCTCGTCCGTCATGCGGAAGGGATACACATGCACGGGCACTTCTTTTTGCCCGGCGTGGATGGCGGACTCCACCACGAGGTAGATCTCCTCGATGACAGGATCCGTCATGGCGAAGCATCCGATGCTGACCTTGTTCCCGTGTATCATGAGAAAATCACCGGTACGTCCATGCGCACGGTCAAACTCGTTGGGGTATCCGATGTTGAAGGAGAGGTGGTATTTGCTAGCTGGATTGAGGAAACCTGCGTTCGTCCCGTAGAATCCTTCGGGTGCCTGGAAATCCCCCACCTTCTGCTTCGGCCCGAGCTCGCCGGACATAGCGGCGATGGGCCACTTCTTCCACATCTTATATTCCGTCGCGCCCTTGGGTTTCATCCAAAGCTCAAGTTCACGTTCCTCCTTCACAATGCGGATGAAGGCGGGGTTCCCCAGTGCAAAGCCATCCGTGGCGAGTTCGGTTCTCAACGTGGGAGTCACGCGTTCGCGCACTTCAGTGATGCGGGGATTCTGCATGGTCTTGTAAACGGCAGCCAGTGCCCCACCACAAATCACGAGGACAAAGAATCCCAGCCAGAGGTACTGAAGTGTCCGAGGTGCGCTTGAGGGCGGCATGGAGGAAAATTATCAACAACATTCGCGGTGTCCATGAGCAGGTCGTTTACAAACGGAGTCTCAAAACATCCCCGCGCTTAGATCTCGCTCCTTGATCGTGGACCGCGCACACTCTTCGCTCTCGTTCACTTCATCGGCTGGAAAACAAAACTCCCAGGGCCCGCCTGCGCGAACACCTGGGAGTTGAGTGATGAATGGTTTCGAGATGGCCCTTACTTCGCAGGCAGCACCTGCACGGCATCCAGGTGCACATTGCCCTTCGCGCCTTCCGTGCGGAAGGTCACGGCGGCTTCGGCGCCGGCTTCGAACTTGAACTTGCCCAGCGAGTGGAAGCCCAGCTTCAGGTCGGCGGGTTTGCTCTGGTCGACGGTGAAGTCCTTCTGGCCGTCCGCGCTGAGCACGCTCACCGGCACGGTGGTGCCGCGGTTCTGGTGCGGCTGCCAGGCGATGCGTACTTCATAGGTGCCGGTTTCCTTGACACTGAAGGGGAAGCGGGCGCTCGCTCCTGCCGCACCGGTGTAGCTGTAGCCCTTGTTCACGTGGGGCTTGAGGCCTTCACCCTTGGTCCAGCTTCCGGTGAGCTCGGCGTCCTCGTCATCGATGACCAGGCCTTCCAGCTTCGCGGGATTGATGGAATCTTCCACCAGCTCCGGCAGCTTCGCCGCGTTGGCGGGCATGTAGAGCTGGCCTTCGATGCTGTCGCGACGCATGGCGCCGGGCTTGGTCATGAGGTCCTTGAGGTTGTCGAGGTACTGCTCATACACACCACGCGGCGTGGTCTCGTGACGCACGGTGAGGTACGCGGCCTTGCCCACCACTTCACCCATCATGCCGCAGGTACGCATCACGCGGATGGTGCCCAGCGCGCTGTGATCCACCGAGATGCAGCGGCCAGCCATGAAGAGGTTGTCGATGTTCTTCGAGTAGAAGGAGCGGTAGGGAATGGGGTAGCCATTCTTGCGGTCCACACCCTTGCCGAAGGCGGCGCGGGAGATGAAGGGATTGTCCTTGTACTTGGTCATGTACTGCTCCTTCGGGTAGTGAAGGTCGATGTCCCACGTGGTGGGCACGCAACCATCCGGGAACTGTTTGCCGCTGACGATGTCGTCTTCGTTCAGCACCACATCACCCGTCAGCAGGCGGGACTCACGCGTGCCGCCCACATAGGCCACCCACTGGAAGGCGTAGTCCGCATACTTCGCAGGGTCCTTCTTGCGCAGGCCCGAGAAGGCGCCGAAAAGGGCGCGCAGGTTCCAGTCACGCACGATTTCCAGCTCCTCGATGGGATGCTTGTCGAAGCCGCTCTCCCAGAACCACTCCCCGTGGAGGAAGTCGGACACCTTGAAGTGGCTGAGGTCAGGGGCGGGCTTGTTGGCGCCGATGACATTGTTCTTAAGAGGCTTGAAGACCTTCGGCGTGGGGAAGTCCTTGTCGGGCTCCAGGTCGAGCGCCCAGGGAGTCTCGGGCCAGTCCTGCGCCTTGTCCGTCTTGGACACCACCCACATGTTGCTCATGCCAAGGTGGCCTTTTTCGAGCATGGTGTAGGCAGCATTGGCGAGCGCGCCGAGGTTGCCATGACCCGTGGAGTCCACGAAAAACTTGCCGCGGATGTTCTTTTCCTCACCCGTCTTCGTGTTCAGCGCGATGGCACCCACGATCTTCTTGTCCTTGCCCTTGGCCATCTCCACTTTCCACACGTGGTTGTTGAGGTAGAGGTCGATGCTCTTCTCGTCGCGCACGACCTGCTCCTTCAACTTGTCACCGTACTCCTCCACGAAACCGGGGCTGTTGCTGGCGCGGTCGGTGAATTCTTCCACGATTTCGCCAAGGTGCGGATACAGGCCACGGCGGGTGCCGCCCTGCGCCCACACCTGCACTTCGCTGGAGCCGTTGCCACCCAGCACGGGGCGGTTCTGCACCAGCGCGACGGAGAGACCCTGGCGGGCGCCACTGATGGCGGCACCCATGCCGGCGTAGCCACCACCCACGACCACGAGGTCGTATTCCTTCGTCGCAGGGGCCTCATCAGGCAGGCCGAGACTCTTGTGGCGGAAGGACGCCAGTGCCTTCTTTTCCGAGGGCGGGGTGAACTTCAGATCGCTCGTGAAGAGGATGGCGTCCACGCGGCCGTTGAAGCCGGTCTGGTCCTGGATGCTCAGCTTCGTCTCACCGGCGGGCAGTTCCACTTCGCCACCGTCTTCCCAGAGCCAGTCCTTGCCCTGCGTGCCGAAATCCTTGCCCAGTGACTTGCCGTTCACGGAGACCTGGAAGCGTCCGGGGGCTCCAGGGGCATCCCAGGGGCCGACCCAGTTCTTCGTGCGGATCCACACGCGGTACTTGCCGGCGGTGGCATTCTTCACCGTGGTGAAGGCGTCCTTCACGGGCTTCCCAAGGCCATGGGCCATGAGGTAGGGCGAGCCCATGGCATCGATGAACTGTGTGTCCAGCACCCAGCCGCCCTGGTCCTGGAAGGATTCAGCTTCCACGAACAGATTGGCCGGAGCCGCGTGTGCCAGCGGCGCCGCGGCACCGAACGCGCCGGCCGTGGCCGCCGCGAGGCAGAGGGTGAGGATGGGGTGCTTCTTCTTCATGATCATCAAATCTACTAGAGCGGAGAAACGCAAAGAGTGTAAAGGCTACAGTCCCGTTCGGACCATCTTGGACAAGCAAATTTTAGGAGCCCAAATGGATACGACGCTGGAGAAGGCAACGGGGCCTCGCGGGCCATTTTAGCACCCGTCGGGAGGCCTCAATTATTTAGCGAGTGGACGGTATTTGCCAAGGCCTTCCCGACTTGTTGGTAATCGTGCAACGAAGGATCACTTCTGCCCGGCTTCCATTGACACACCAGTACTCTCCACTAACCTCAGCGTGTCCAAAACAAAGGGTTCTGTGATGCCTTTTTCGCGTCACGGGAGTGTCACATCTCGATGGTAGGGTCGCCATCGTCTCCAAAACGTTCAGACGATCCCGACGATGACCCCTGCCCCCATGGAAGTCCTTGCCACCGTGCTCTTTGCAGTGGCGGTACTGCACACCTTCTGCGTTCAGCGCTTTGCCCATTGGGCGCACAAGTATCCCAAGGGCTCGATCCAGGAGAACTTGCTGCACTTCCTCGCGGAGACCGAGGTGGTCTTCGGTCTCTGGGCCTCGGCGCTTTTCGTCGGAATCATCGCGCTGAAGCAGTCCGTGCACGAGGCGGTGCACTACATCGAGAGCTTGAACTTCACCGAGCCAAAGTTCGTGCTGGTGGTCATGGTGGTGGCCGCCACACGTCCGGTGGTGCGGCTCGCAGAGTCCATGATTTCCGCGGTGGCGAGGCTGCTGCCTTTCAAGGAGTCGATGGCATTCTACCTGGCCGCTCTCTCGGTGGGCGCTCTGCTTGGTTCCTTCATCACGGAGCCTGCCGCCATGACGCTCCTCGCCCTGGTGCTGAAGCGTCGTTACTTCGACCATGGCATCACGCGGAAGTTTGCCTATGCCACCCTCGGCCTGCTGTTTGTGAATATTTCCATCGGGGGCACGCTCACGCATTTCGCTGCGCCGCCGGTGCTCATGGTCGCTGCGAAGTGGAATTGGGACACCGCCTACATGTTTACCCACTTCGGCTGGCGCGCCGCGCTGAGTTGCATTGCTTCCACCGCACTGGTGGCCTGGTATTTCCGCAAGGAACTGAACGCCCTCGAAGTCGCGTCGCACAAAGTGCAACCCATCCCCGTGTGGCTCACCACCATGCACGTGCTGTTTCTCGCCGCGGTGGTGGCTTTTGCGCATCACCCGGATGTGTTCTTCGGCGTGTTCATGCTTTTCCTCGGATTGGTAACCGCGACACGAGAGTATCAGGACAATCTCAAGCTCCGCGAAGGCCTGCTGGTGGGTTTCTTTCTTGCGGGTCTGGTGACCCTTGGCTCGCTGCAGGCCTACTGGCTCAAGCCGCTCATCGCGAGCCTCGATGGCGCCACCCTCTTCTTCGGCGCCACCGCATTGACGGCGATTACGGACAATGCGGCGCTCACTTACCTCGGCTCACTGGTGGAGGGCATTGATGAATCATTGAAGTACGCCCTCGTCGCTGGTGCAGTCACGGGTGGTGGTCTCACGGTGATCGCCAATGCCCCCAACCCCGCCGGCGTAGGCATCCTGCAAAAGGCGAAGGCCTTCGGCGATGAGGGGATCAGTCCTCTGGGTTTGTTCTTGGGCGCGCTCCCGCCCACAGCGATTGCGGTGGTGTGCTTCTGGTTCGTGAGATGATACACCATCTCCCATTTTACCCACCGTTTACAGAAGACACTCCCAGCGGGTCTACGCTGGGGTGTCATGAAACCCATACCTCAAATTTTCAGCAGTCTCGTTCTCGGGGGCACGGCTCTGTTCGCCTTTGCCATGGTGAACTCCCACGCGGAGGAGGCAGTGATCGACAAGCCCAAGAATCCGCTGACCACGAAGCTTGAGCCTCATTTGGAGGTGGATCAGAAGGAGACGCCGGTGCAAATCGCCCTCCTCCTGGATACCAGCAACAGCATGGACGGCCTCATCGAGCAGGCAAAGACCCAGCTCTGGAAGATTGTGAACGAATTCAAGGACGCGAAGCAGGGGGACAAGATTCCTGTGGTGCACGTCGCGCTCTATGAGTACGGCAACAATAACCTGAGCGCGGGCACGAACTTTGTGAGGCAGATCCTGCCCTTCACACGCGACTTGGACAAGGTGTCCGATGAACTCTTCAAGCTCACCACCAATGGTGGCAGCGAGTACTGCGGTGCGGTCATTCGTGAAGCCATTGATAACCTCGCGTGGGACAAGTCACCCACCGTGTACAAGGCCATCTTCATCGCGGGGAACGAGCCCTTCACGCAGGGGCCAGTCGGCGCGGATGAGACCTGCCGCAGCGCCATCTCGAAAGGCGTGGTGGTGAATACGATCCACTGCGGCAGCGAGACCGATGGCGCGAACGGTGGCTGGAGAAGAGGCGCGCACCTTGCGGAAGGCAAGTTCCTCACCATCGACCAGGACAAGGCCGTGGTGCATGTGAAGGCTCCCCAGGACGAGGAGATCACGAAGCTCAGCATCGAGCTGAATAACACGTATATCATCTACGGCGACAAGGGCAGGGCCGGGAAGGACAACCAGGTGCGTCAGGACAACAATGCGGGCGCGAAGGCTTCCGCCGGAGCTCCCGTGCAGCGCGCTGTCTCGAAGGCCTCATCCTCCTACTACAATGGCAGCTGGGATCTCGTGGACGCGTGCAAGAAGGGTGATGTGAATCTGGAGGCCGTGAAGGAAGGCGACCTACCGGAGGAGATGAAGAAACTGAAGCCCGAAGAGCGCGCTGCCTATGTGGAGCAGAAATGCGCCGAACGTGAGAAACTCCAGACCCGCATCCGTGAATTGAACAACGAGCGTCAAACCTACGTGGCCACCCAGCAAAAGGAGAGCGGCGAAGGCAAGACACTCGATACCGTGATTGGCAAGGCCGTACGTGAGCAGGCCTCAGCCAGGGCTGAGATCACGTTTAAATAAGAATGAAGAGTTAAGGCTGGCCTTTGTGTGGGAGGCGTCGGCACGTCTCGTGAGATGTCCGACGTGCCAGGCAACATGCATCCCATGCGGGTGCCACCTTGCGCGAAGCGCCTTGGAGTGCGTGTGCGAAGCACCGCTTTGGGAGGAAACGCCGCGAGGTGGATAATGCAGGATCTACTCCTGACCTAAGCGGAGCTCGCAGCTCGAGGCGTCCCTGTGATGCAAAACTACCTGGCATAAATGTTCCTGCTCGAAGCTCCGCACCCCAAAGCTTCCCACCAAAGCGGTGCTTCGCACACGCACTTATAGTTGCCTCGGAAGTTATTCATCAATCGGCGGCCTGTGGCAGCCGCAAGGAGCTGCGTGGTGGCCGCCGATTTGTGAATAACTTTCCGCCGCGCCCGTTGGGCGTGGTGAGTTAGACTTCGGAGGCCGGGCGGTGGTGGCCGCCACCGCCCGGTGCATGCACATCCACGGCACGAATCTGCGCACTGAGCACATGATGCTTGTTTGGAGAATTTCGACTGTGGATGTGTCTCCAGGCCCCAACGAATGCTCAGACTTTTTCGCTTTGACGAATCTCTATAAGTCCTTCGTTCAAGCCTGCAGCTGCATGCCCAATGTCGGCCCAAGCTCTCCGGAGCGCAACCTTCCATTGGCTTATGAAAGCTTCCCCACCCAGCGGGCTGTCACCGGCCCCTGACTCCTGTCTTGCTTCTCCTGCGGCGGACTCCTGCCCGCCACCCCCACCGGTTCCTGCCCCTGTCTATGAGGCCTTCATCGGCATTGACTGGGGGGATCAAAAGCAGTTTTACACCCGGCGCGATGTGGCCCAGCCCACCCGGTTGCACCGCGGCAGCTTTGCCACCGCCGAAGTATCAGCCTGGTTGCAGCAACTGCGCACCCACTTTGGAGGCCACCGCATTGCCGTGGCCGTGGAGCAGAGCCGCAGCGTGCTCATTTATGCCCTCATGGAGCACACTGACTTCATCGATATTTACGCCATTCCCACCCTGGCTTCAGCCAACTACCGCAAGGCTTTTCGCTCCAGTGGAGCCAAGGCCGACAACACCGATGCCGATGCCATCGAGGACATGCTCTACCGCCATCGCGACCAACTGCGTCTGTGGCAGCCTGATGATGAGCAGACCCGCCTGCTGGACGCCCTGTGCCGCAACCGCCGCCATGCGGTGGATGAGCGCACGGCCCTGACCAACCAACTCACCAGCCAGTTGAAGTTGTGCTATCCGGTGGCCCTCGAGTTGTGCCGTGAAATGGCCAATCCCATGCTCTTGGAACTGCTGCAACGCTGGCCTACTCTCCAGAAGCTGCAGGCGGCCAAACCCCATCGGTTGCGCTCACTCTTCTACAAGCACCACGTGCGGCGTGAAGCATGGGTGCAGCAGCGACTGGACCTCATTGCCAAAGCTACTGCGCTGGTTCACGACCATGCCGTGCTGCTGCCTGCTGAGTTGGAGGTAGCCCGACTGGTGCGCCAGTTGCGCACCTTGCTGCCGGCCATCGAAGACTACGACAAGCGCATCCACGAACTCTACGAAGCGCATCCCGATGCCTTCATCTTCAAAAGCCTTCCCGGTGCGGGGGCGGCGCTGGAACCCCGACTGCTGTGCGCCATGGGCTCGCAGCGGGAGCGCTGGGCCGACGCCCAAGCCCTGCAGAACTTCAGCGGCCTGTCTCCGGTACGCAAATCCAGCGGCAAGACCAGCCTCATCCTGCGACGTCACGCCTGTCCCAAATACCTGCGCCAGACCTTCCACGAGTTCGCAGCGTGTTCCATCAAGTTTTGCGACTGGGCGCTCCAGTTTTATGAGCGTCAATGCGCCAAGGGTAAAAACCACCACACGGCCGTCCGAGCCCTGGCCTGGCGCTGGCTGCGCATCCTCTGGCGCATCTGGAAGGATCGCAAACCCTACGACCAATCCATCTTCACTGCCTCTCAAAAGCGCCACCAGTCAGATGACACATCACAGCTTGCTCCAACTTGAGGTGAACAAAATCATCATTCCACGCTTGCAGACCGTCTCAGACTATCTCCAAGGCGCTTCGCGCAAGGTGGTCCGCCGAAGAGCATTGCATCCTGGTATGGTGTGTTCTTCTCACGAGACGTTCACGGGATGCTTTGCTGTTGCCAGCGTAGTCGATCACGGCATCTGCCCCACAAAGTTTACTTCCCGGATTCCAGCACCAGACCCTTCTCCGCATCCACCCGCGCGAAGCGCACCCGCGCGGTGTTCTTCTTTTCCTTGTCCACCTTGTTCTCCCCGATGAGGAACCGGCCATCCGGGAGGGCAATGATGCCAACGGCAGCGTTGAATTCCCATTTCCCGGTCACCTTGAAGTTCTCATCGGCACGCACCAGTACGGGAGGCTTGCCGTAACAGCCGAACCACCAGGTGCCGTTGGTATATTCCACCGTCTGGATTCCCATCAGGGTGTATCCACTATCCAGCACATGTCGGCGGACGAAGGTAAACTTGTCATCGTATTCGTAGACGTAGTTTTCTTTCCCGTCCGTGGGCAGGCCGCCGACAATGAAGAAGTGCCCGTCCTTCCAGGTCATGCCCCCAGCGCCGTGGACGGCTTCGGGTACGGGATGGCGTGAGAGTTCTGCGAGCGAGTCTGCATCATAAACAAACACCCACGAATCTGCCTTCCCGGCAGGCAGGTTGAACTTGCCGAGGTTCACCGCGACGTAGATCTTTCCGTCGTGATAGGTCAGGTCTCCATGATGATCGGCAGCAGGCACGTTTTTGAGAATATGACCCTGCAGATCCGTCTTCACCAGCGCCTCGGTCCATGACCAGTAGATGGCATCCTTGCCGTTGGTGCAGATGCCTTGCACATGCCGCTTGTACGAACCTTCGCACGCAGCTTCACCGTAGCTCGCTGCAGATGTTGGTGGAGCAGCGAAGCAGGTAGATGCGGTGGCGCAGGAGAAGAGGAACGCGAATGCGAGGAGGAACGAGGTGAGGCGAGGAGGAATCATGGACGGGCCTCTTTCAACGCATCCAGAGGCGCGATTCTCCACGTGGGTCTCGCATTGCAGCGTGTATTTATCTCGCGGCGCTATCGGTGCGTCGTGCCAGCATGGCGCGTCTGCGGGCCATGAAGCTGTCGGTCTCATCACCGGACATCTGCTCCGCCGTCACGGCAGGGCTGTTCTGCTGCTCGCCTTCGTAGGTATTCTCCGTCATGCACTGGGAGAAACGAGTGAGCACCTCGTGGGAAATGGCATTGAGTGTGGTGAGCACATTATGTCCGCGAGCGGCATTCGCCTCGAAGCTGTAGTGCCGGCGCTCGCCGTTGTTCAGCAGGTAGTCCAGGTACTCCACCGGAGCCGCGTTCGGCAGGTCACGCTTGTTGTACTGCAGCACGAGCGGGACACGTTCGAGCGACTGGCCGTTGCCACGCAGGTTGGCGTGGAAGATCTCCCAGGACTTCAGGTTGTCCGCCATGCGGTCGAGCTGGGAATCTGCCACGAAGACAAGGCCGTCCGCCTGGCGCATCACGAGCTGGTAGGTGGCGTTGTACGCCACCTGGCCGGGCACCGTGTAGAGCTGGAACTTCGCGGTGTATCCATCCATGATGGGGGCTTCCACCGCGAGGAAGTCGAAGAAGAGCGTGCGATCCGCCGCCGTGGAGAGGCTTACCAACTCACCACGCGACGCAGGATCCAGGCACTTGTGAATGTGCTGGAGGTTGGTGGTCTTGCCGCCGATGGGCGTGCCACAGTAGACAATCTTGAAGCTGACCGTTCGGCGGTCTTCGTGAATGACAGCCATGGGAGTGAACGTGAGCGGATCGCTAACAGGGAATGGTAATCACGCAGAAGCAGGAGGCTTGGCGAGCGGGATGAGTTCGCGGGCGATGAGCGTGATGCGATCACGGAGGGCAGGTCCCTGGGTGCGCGGATCATGCAGCACGCCGAGAGTCAGCTCGCTCTGCAGCGAGAAGGTGATGACCAGCGGACCGCTGTTCATGCTGAAGGTTTCGGTATCAACCGAACCCGTGAGCTGGATCAGGGGCTGCACATGGTGGTGCAGCTTCGGCGCTTGAGTGAGGAAATGCTCGGCTTCCGCGCTGCCGTTTCCGGCGGCGGCGAGGCAGAGCCCGTCGCGCAGGCATGCCACGGCTACGATGCCGGGCTGGCATGCCAGGAGGTGCGTGACGGTTGGCAGGTCCAGCGGTTCGTCAGTGTTCAACAGGGCGCGCAGCAGCATCTGGCTGGCGCTTTGGCTTGCGGATGTTTGAGGGATCACTCGGATGGCGGATTTGGTAATGCCTGCAGATTCGGATACGGCAGGGCGGGGGGGGGTTGGGATCAGTAAAGGTGTCGCTGTCTCTGCGGCCGGAGCCGGTGCCTGCGCTGGTGCAGGCGTCGGCTCAGGCGTTGGCACTTCAACCGGAGCAGCAGGCGCAGGCGCAGCTTCTTCGGCTACAGGCGCCATGTTGGCGAGCACCGCTTCGTCCAGGAAGGGCTCGGGTGCTTCGGAGATTTCAGGCTCATCCTGCAGGAAGGAGAAGGCAGAAGCGATTTCCTCGGATTCTACCGCGGGAATGGGTTCCGGTTCCGGTGTGCCGGGCGCCAGAGGCCAGGCACTGCTGGTGACTTCCGGTTGGGCTTCCGCTTGCGGTTGCGATTGAGGCAGGGGCTCAAGCTCGGGCTCGGGGAAAAGACGGACAGGCGGGGGCGTCGTCGGCGTGCCAAACACGAGGTCCGGCGCATGAACGGGTGTGGGTGCGGCAGGCGGCGCAGAAGGCGTGAAGGGCTGGAACAGCGCCGGGATGGCTTCTGGTTCGGTGGGCGCGGGCGCGGCCGTAGCCGGCTCGGGGAACGGCTCGTTGGGCAGGGCCTTGCGGAGATCGTTTAACGGGAGATCCACCGCGAGATCCGGTCGGGAAGGCGTGATGAGCGTGCGGAGCTCAGGATCCAGTGCGGCCACCACTTGGGTCACCCGCAGGGTCACCTTTCCGCTCAGCAGTTGTGGGCGAATAAGATCCAGCGGCAAATTCACCCGCACCCAGGAAGGGATGTGATCCGGACTGATGCCGATATCGTTGGTTTTGCAGTCCCTCAACACGGAGGCGAGGCTCAGCGTGACCTTTTCCAAGGAAGTGGATGCATGGCCAGGGTGGGATGGTACGACGCGCAATTCCGGAGCGGGCGCGAACATGGAGGCAAACACCGAGACCGGAGCAGGAGCAGGTGCAGCAGCGGCAGGAGCCTGGGTTTCGGAAGCCGGGGCGGGAGTGGGAGTCGGCGCCTGCGAAACCTCCGGACGGCTCAGCGCCTGAATCCGCTCAAAAGGATTCATGTTCGCAGGAGCCTGGGCTTGTGCCGGGCGGGCCATCTCTGGTGCCGGAGTGAAGGGACTGGGCTGCAGGGGCGGTGGTTGCGAGTTCGCGGGAGTGGGGGAGAAGCCGGGGAACGCAGGCATGCCCGCTGCGGGAATCGTCGGCGCTGGGATCTCGGCTTCTGCTGGGTGCAACACCGGAGCCGGATCAGCAAAAAAGGATTCTGCGGCCTCGACAGCCTCCTTCGGCAGGGCCTGAAGCGGAATCGGTGGCGCCGGCGGCGGAACGGCGAATCCGGCGAACGGGCTGGCTCCGATACCGGGCTTCGTCGGCGAGGGCATCCAGTTCGGTCCACCGGCGGAGCCGGGGGCTGCTGGGGATTCCTGTGGCTGTGGTGCGGAGGGAGAGGTCTCCACCGGCACGCTGAAGGGGCTGATGTTCGAAGAAGCCGTCGGGGGAAGTGCCGCCGATCCGGACTCAGGCGTAGAGGCAAAGGGGGAGTCGCCGGACCATAGCGGCGGCGGGGGTGCGGGAGCTGGCGCATCGGCTGACACCCCTCCGGCTTTGGGGGCAAACCGAGAGATGTCGATGGCGCCAGTGACAGTCTTTGCCCGACTGAAAGGAGACAGCGGCGTCGCGGGAGTCGGCGCCTGCTGCTGGGCGGGCGCTGGGGCCTGGGGAGCATCTCCGCTCGAGCCAGGAAGCGGCGTGCCGAAAGCCATGGCCGAAAACGACGAGGCAGAGGAGGGAGCAAAGGGATTGGGCACCCCGGGTGCAGGGCCGTTCAGAAGGGACTCAGGAGGACTGCCCGCCATGCCAAATGGTGAAGCCGCCGGTGCCGGGGGGGCTTGCGGCGGCGTGGCCGGCGCCTGCCTGGATTCCGAAGTCGGCGCACCGAAGTTGAACGGCGATGGCCGAAAGAGGGTAGGAACTTCCGTGGTATCGCTGTCGTTGTCCGATTGGACGAAGGGCGAGAACAAGCTGCTCTTCGGCGCCTGCCCACCCGGGAATCCCGGCGCAGAACCGGGGGTCGCGATGGCAAAAGGCGAACTGCCGCCCAGACCTACGCCGGTGCCGGGAACTGCCGCAGCGGGTCCTTTGGGAATCAATGCGGCAATCTTGTGCGGTGGGATGGGTGCGGTGCGCTTGTCTTCCGGAGAAATGGGCGCGGAAAAGAGCGCCGGGCATACGCGGTAGATCTCAAAAAGTGGGATCGCGAGCTGCCCAGTGGAAAGGGCGCGCTCCACCACCTCCTCTGCCAGATGCAGGGGCTCGCTCAGGGGAATCTGCCGGTTGTTTGCGACCTCCGGGGGCAAGCCAGGGAGGATGTCTCCCACAGTCAGTTCCGTCCGTCCCGAGTCAGCGGGGGTGAAAGGTGTGAAAGGAGAGTTCATGAGCGCTGGCGCAGATGCCGGATTCGCTGCTGGTTTGGAGGGACTGGCAGCGAGAGCGTGTTTGGGTGCAGCCTGAAATGGGTTCGCACCCGAAGGAGGGCGAGCGCTGCTTTGATTCGTCGGAGATCCCGGGGCGGCAGGGTTGGGCCGTCTATCTTTGCCGAAGAAACTGCGAATGGAGAAGGCCATGAGCAACCAGAGAATAGCAAGTACAGGACCTAAGGAATCACTAAAACCATATTGTTCACGGTAATAGCGTCAAAATGTATCCAGATCCTTTATCAAACTTAAGTATCCGGCACTTCTCTGGCAAGAGAAATGTCTCGGCGTGGAGGTGAGTACTACCGTGCATATTTCAGCATGTATATATGCGTCTTTAAACTAGGAGCTTAGATGCCCCAACGCCAGCAATCCATAGCTGGTGTATTCGGCGTCGAGATGGTCATCGGCCCAGTGACCATAAAATCCTCCCTCGGCTGTCCAGAGGCTGTCGATAAAGTCGAGGCAGATCTCGCGGATGTGGCCGAAGGGGATCTGCAGTCCCTCCAGCGCATGCAGTGCCGTGGCGGTGCTGAGCAGATCCGGCAGTGGCGCGCGCGGTGTGGCCAGGAAGCCACCGCTGGGGTGCACCTGCTTGAGCAGCCATGCTCCGGTGCCGGTCGGTAGTGGAAACGAAAGATGACGCGCCAGCGTGACCGCCGCTGCCGTGGTGGTGGTGGTGCCTTCGCGCATGCCGGGTTCGTTGGCGAAGGAGCCATCCGCCAGGGCCAGCGCTGCCAGGGCCTCTCCGAGACGTTCTTCCTGCGGCATCGGCAGGTTCAGGTCGTTGTAGGCGCCCCAGGCGAGGAGACCGCCATACGCAGAGCCTGCCGGTCTGCCGCGCGTGCCATGGTAGCCACCATCCGGGGTGCGGTAGGTTTCAATGAGGTCGGCAAGGCCGTGCTTGTCTGATTGGGAAATGAACTGGCCGCCCAGGTTCGCATGGCAGCGCGCCAGGGAGCACGCGTGAACAAAATCAAGCCCCTCGCCATGACCAAAGGTGCGCAGGTAGGCAGAGACTTTCTCCTGCGGGGCCTCCACACGAAGCGCGAGCAGGGACTCCAGGCCGAAGACGGTGTAATACAGGTCCGGCTTTCCCTGGCGATCGGCGAAGCCGCCCTGCGGCGTCACTTGGGAGAGGAGGAACTTCTCCACCAGCGACGCTGATTCGCCCAGCAACTTGGGCGCGAGTCGCGCCACCTGGAGCATTTCAAGACGGAAACTGCGCGGGGAAGCCATGGGGCGCGAGCGTGGCGCAGGATTCAGAAATGGGCAACCACAGGTCGCACCTTGCCACCTGCGTGATAAGGGGCTCACAGTGTCAGATCAGCACTGCGCTTGGATGGATTCTACAAAATGCAGAGTGGTTTCCGAAACATCATCCTTGCGTCTTGCGACCCCAAAAGAAAAACCCGAATCCCGGGCGTCGAGCGGTCGGGTGAGTAACCGCGCTCCCGCGAGTTTTTCAAATCCCACTTGAACCAAGGCAATGCCACAGCCGGATTCGACTGCGGCGATCAAGCTTGTGGAGCTGTCATATTCCGCAACGATTCGTGGGGATGGACGCACTCTTTTGAGGATCCCCCTCAGCCACACGTGATACTCGGGATAGTCTGCGTGGGTATAGGCCAGAATATGTTCGCCGGACAAATGGGCAGGGAGAATGGCGTCCAAATTTCCCAGAGGGTGAGTGACTGGCAGGGCCACACCGGGTCGGAAATGGACGGCTTCCTCATAGATCAATCCACCCAAAGCTGGAGTGGAGGGGCGCACCAGGAGTGCGATATGAAGGGTACCATCCCGCAACCCGGCCAGCATGCCTTCCGTGGAAAGGTCGTGGATCTGCACGTGGACGCGCGGATGCTTCTGCTGGAAGCGGTTGATGGCACGCGGCAGAAGTTCGACTGTCAGGGACGCTGCGTAGCCGATGTGAATTTCTCCCAAGTGTCCGCTGGCATACTTCCGGACAGACTGCGCTGTCAGTTCCGCGTGTTTGAGGGTCGCGGTGGCGCTTTTCAGGAATACACGTCCGGCCTCGGTCAGCCGGACGGAGCGGGCGTTGTGCTCGAAAAGGGCCACCCCCAGCTCCAGTTCTAGATCGCGAATTTGCCGGCTGAGGGCTGGTTGCGCCACATGCAACTTCGCCGCTGCGCGCGTGATGTTTTCCTCTTGGGCGACAGCCGCAAAATATCTGAGGTGGCGCAGTTCCATCAGAGAGAAGCATACCTGCCGGGCATGGTGAGGCAAACAACGAAGTATTTTCCGGCTGCAATTTTTTGCCCGACGATGCTGGGCCACCGTGAACTCACAAAGGAGATGCCATGAGCGAATTCAAATATAACCGACTCGACAAAAACAATGTAGCTGTCCTTCTGGTAGACCACCAGGCAGGCCTCACCAATCTGGTCCAGGACTTCTCTCCGGACGACTTCAAGAACGGAGTGCTCGCGATGGCGGATATCGCGGAGTACTTCAAGCTTCCAACCATCCTGACCACAAGCTTTGAGGACGGACCCAACGGGCCGTTGGTACCTGAACTCAAGGAGAAATTCCCCAAGGCGCCCTACATCGCCCGACCAGGCAACATCAATGCCTGGGACAATGAGGATTTTGTGAAGGCCGTGAAGGCCACGGGCAAGAAACAACTGCTCATCGCCGGCATCGTCACCGAGGTGTGTGTTGCTTTCCCGGCGTTGTCCGCGTTGGAGGAAGGATATGAAGTGTTTGTGGTCGCAGACGCTTCGGGCACCTTCAACAAGACCACCCGCGATGCAGCGTGGTTCCGCATGCAGGCGGCTGGAGCGCAGATGATGACGTGGTTCGGCGTCGCCTGTGAACTTCATCGCGATTGGCGTAATGACATCGAGGGGCTTGCCACACTCTTCTCGAACCATCTGCCAAGTTATCGCTGCCTTATCAGCAGCTACAATGCAGCTCAGAAGGCGGTCAAGCGCTGAAGAAACCTGGCCTGAGCGCAATCTCTGGACAGCGGAGCCACTTCCATGGTTGAGTGGCTCCGCTTCCATGCTGGAGAGGGTATCCCGATGAACCGCTTCGCTCTCCCTTTTGTGCAGATGTTGATGGCGGGTGTTCTGATCGCGGACGCAAACGCGGAGGCCGAACGCCCACCATTCAAATCCTTGCGCTATGATGAAGATTACCGCTTCCTCCAGAATCCGTCCGAACGCTCTGGTTTTTGGGACGCGCTGAAATACCTTCCAGTGCTAGATGGCAGAGCTGGCTACCTTTCGGTGGGTGGAGAATTGCGGGAGCGCTTTGAAAGTTATGAGAACGAGTTCTTCAGCGCCAACCCCGATGCGGACAATGCCTACCTGATGCAGCGCTACCTGCTGCATGCGGACTTCCATGCTTCTGAAAGGTTCCGAATTTTCGGACAGTTGCAGAGCTCGCTGGAGGACGGCCGCCCAGGTGGGCCGAGGCCGACGGACCGTAACGCGGTGGATCTTCATCAGCTTTTCGGGGATCTGGTGATGCTTACCAGGAACGACCAAAGCCTGACGCTGCGCGTGGGCAGGCAAGAGATGTCCTACGGCTCCGAGCGCCTGATCAGTGTTCGCGAGGGGACCAACAGCCGCCGGGCGTTTGATGCGGTGCGTCTCCTTTATCGGAAGAACGAAAGCTCACTGGATCTGTTCTTCTCCAGTCCTGTTGAAGTGGATACTGGTGTCTTCGATGATCAGCACATTCGCGATCTCTGGTTCTGGGGCGCTTACGCCACGCTGCCCGTTACTGCGCTGCCTGGTATCAAGCTCGACCTGTACTATCTGGGACTGGACAGCCCACGTTCTAGGTTCAGCCAAGGCAGCGGCCGGGAGGAGCGACATACACTGGGGGCGCGGTTCTTTGGAACACGAGGGCGGTGGGACTTTAATCATGAGGCCCTTTACCAGTTTGGCAGATTTGCAGAAGGTGACATCGCGGCGTGGTCACTCGCCACGGACCATGGATACACGGTACCTCACCTCTGGGGTCGGCCCCGCCTGGGATTGAAGGCCGCGATCGCGTCGGGGGACCGTGATCGATCCGATCGCGATCTACAGACGCTCAATCCCCTGTTCCCCCGTGGCAACTACTTTACCGAGGCATCCCTGCTGGGGCCCCAGAACTTTATGGACGTTCATCCTTGTCTCCGGCTGCAGCCTTCCCGGGGGTGGACAATCGATCTTGGAAGCGACTTTTACTGGAGGGAAAGTGGGGAGGACGGGATTTACACCCCAGGTGGAGCAGTCATTTATGAGGGGAACCCAGACTTCGCCCGGTTTGTAGGCACAGATCTCTCGGTCGCCGTGACCTGGCACGCCACCCGGCATGTCCAGGTTGCGGCCGCCTACACCCACTTTTTTGCAGGCCGTTTCATTCAACAAAATGGCGGGGAGGACGTCGATTTTGGAATGATTTCTGTGAGTGTGAAGTTTTGATGGCCACGGATCGCCTCACGAGCTGCCGCGTGCAGTGATGCAAGTGTGAAACCGGGGGCGTGCAAAACGGAAGGCGAAATTCGCCTTGGTACAGCCCTCGCTGCGGTCCTCTCAATGTGCCGAAATCTGTCTATCTCCTGCCCGCCTTGCGTTTGGCGAGGACGCGGCGTGGCTTGGCGGGGCGGCGCTTGGCCACCGGTTTGCGTGCGGAGGCTGGCTTGCTGGCGGCGGCCGCCTTGGACTTCTTCAGCCCTCCGTGGCCGTTCTGCGTTTTGGCAGGGGGCGCAGCCGGAGCGGAGGGTTCGCTGCTCTCGCCACCTTCGGCGGCCAGGCTGGCTTTCAGTTCACGCAGTTCCTTCTCCACCTCGGCGAGGCGGCGGGAAGTGGCCTGAAGGCGTCCGGCCGTCACCCGGGCGATGAATTCATACAGCGCGGCGTAGAAGGCGGGATACTCGTCCCTGGGCTTCACGTCCTGGAGGAACTTCTGGTCCACCGCGAGGCAGACGGTGGGCTTGGCAGCCACCACGGAGGCGGAGCGGCGGTCGTCATTCACCACGGCCAGCTCGCCAAAGACTTCGCCGGGCCGCTTGATGGTGGCCAGCGTCTTTCCATCCTTGCGCACGTCCACAACGCCGTTCAGGAGAATGTAAATGCGCGAGTCCACGGCGCCTTCCTGGATGATCACATCTTCAGGTTCACAGTGGATATAGCTGCTGGAATTTAGGACGTCGTCGAGCTGCTCGTCGCTGAAGGACTCCAGGAACGGGACCGTGCGCAGGCTGTCAGGCACCTGCCCGTGTTCATGGATGAAGGCATATTCTTTCATGTCGTGTGTGATTGTGGCAAAGATAGGGCCATTAGGGAAGTGCGCAGTTCAGCCTCTTTGCAAAATTGTATTCAGGTGGATGACGCGTTGTCAGGACATGTGTGGACAGGGAATGTTCAAGGGAAGTTGTGAAAGTTTTAGTGCTCCGAAATGCTCCGTTTACAGGTTCATGGAGCAAGTGTTCACGCAGTTCGGTTGCCAAGCGGGGCACTCCTGCTAGCTTCCCGCCCGCAATGAAACCACTGAGTCGTCTCCGCCGGTTCTTCCCCGTCCTCGTTCTTCCCCTGGCTTTCTCCCTGAGCCAGTGTGGTAAAAAAGAGGAGTCCTCCACTCCCAAAGCCGACGGGGGTACCGCAGCATCTCCCAAGGCCGAGCCAGCCAAGGCAGCGAAGCCGGCATCACTGGCGGACCACGCCGCGAAGCTCGGTTTTGCTGCGAAATTGCCGGTGGATGCGGAGTTTTACGTCGGCTCCGCCCAGCTTAAGAAGCATCTGGGCAACATCAAAAACACCGTCTGGTGGAAAGACCTGAGCGGTCTGGTGAATGACAAGACTCCGGCGCCCTCCTCGGAGAACAAGGCGCAGCAGCTTTTCCTCGACCTCTGGGGTGATGACATGTTCATCGCCGGTACTGCGGGTTTTGCCCGGGATGCCGCGCTCATGCGTGACCTGAACCGCCTGTACAATGAGGTGAACATGAAAATGCTCCTGACGGGTGGCATGGCCAACCTGCAGGGCGGAGGAGAAGGAGGGCCGAATCCTCTTGCCATCTTCCAGCCGCTTCTCACGGATCAGGACAGCCTCGACAAGGTCGGCCAGTTCATCGCCAAGTTCGAACTCCCGTCCCTCATCGCGGGCGTGAAAACGGACAAGGGCGCGGAAGCAATCGCCGAGATCTTCAGCGAGAAATCTCTCAAGGACAAACCGGAGTGGGTCGACATCTCGGACTTCAAGACTGCTGACGGCCATGCTTTCAAGGTGGTCACCATCGAGATGACCAAGGTCATCACCGAGGAAAAGCAGAAGGAACTCACGGAAGGGCCGGCGAAGATGTTCCCGGAGCCTTCCCAGAAGGCCTTTGCCAAGGCTCTGGAAGACGTGCGCAAAAAGAAGTTCGTCCTCGGCATTGGCACTGTGGAAGGGTATTTGATTGTCGCGACCGGCAAGAATCTGGATCACCTGAAGTTTGCCGCGGATCCCACCAAGTCGCTTCTCGCCAAGCCCGAGCTGGCCTCTCTGGTGCCCTTCGCACAGAAGGATCTCACCGGCCTGGTGTTTTCCACTGCCGCCACGATGAGCGCCATGCATGACGACCAGCCGCTGGTGCCCATGCTGCGCGGTGCGGTGAGCGCGATGAAGGGGAACGAACTGTTCAAGCCCATGGCCGAACTGCTCGAGAAGCAGGTGTCAGATTTGGTGCCGCTTGAGACCGACGTGTACTCACGTGATTTCACGGACGTCTCCGGCATTTCCTGGTGGGAAGGCGGCGCGCTGCAGGCTGAGTTCTTCGGCGGTGCGCGTACCCGCGCGGTGACCCTGGGCAAGCCGCTCACCTTCGCCAATCTGGTGGACCGTCCGGGCGTGGTCTTTGGCATCGCGTACCACCGCAATCCTGCCTATGAGAAGGCGGTCCGTCTGTGGATGGAAAAGCTGCTCACCATCGGCTACACCGCAGCCCAGCAGCTGGTGCAGGCAGGCATTGCCGGTCAGGACGGCGGCCAGAAGTTTGCCCTCTTTGAAATGGCCATCCTGCCCACGATCAAGGAGCTGTACCTCGCGGATGTCCAGATCAGTGACAAGGGACTCGGCAGCCAGTTTGCGATGCTTTTGGATGTGAATGGAAAGATGCCCTCGCTTCCGGGTGTGCCTCTTGAAGATGCCCAGAAGATGAAGTTCCCCCGTGCGACCCTGGTCGCCGAAGTGGCCAACCGCAGCGAAATCGCCAGCGGATGGGCGTCGATCAGCAAGACTACCGATGCGCTCTCCGGGATTCTCGCCTCGGTGTTCGGGCAGGGTGGTGAGGGTGCTGAAGCTCCCAAAGTGCCCACTCCGGAAAGCTCCGAAGCGAATGGCATGACGACATGGTTCTACAAGAACGAGTTCTTCAATGGAGACCTCTTCCCTGTGTCCTCCATCAGCGACAAGCTGCTTGTGGTCAGCACGTCGAAGCCTGCTGCTGAAAGCTTCATCGGCGATCTGGCCACGCCTCCGGCGCAGCCGCTCGATGGCCTGGTCTGGCGCCTGGACCTCAGTGCGATTGCGGAATGGGCCAGCGACGCTGCGGCGCTCTCGCCCACCCAAACGCCGGAACAGATCAAGGAAGCCCGGCAGAACCTCAAGTGGGTGCAGGCCCTGCGCGCACTTCGTGGCCACGCCTTCCAGGAGAAGGATCTGCCCCGCCTCTCGCTCAAATGGGAACTGAAGGACATCGTTTCCTTTGACTGAAGCATACCCGCCTGCTACGCCGGCGGGGTTGATGAGCTTCTACTCCAGTTTTGATACAGCGACGGTATCGTCCAGGTCAGCGCACCCGGACGATCACCGTACGCCGTTCCAGATCGATCGCGATCGCATCCTGCACAGCGCCGCCCTCCGGCGCCTGCAGGGTAAGACGCAGGTCTTTTATTCCTTCCTCGTCGGCGAGTATGATTTCTATCGCACGCGCCTGACGCACTCGCTGGAGGTCGCGCAGGTGGGGCGCTCCATCTGCGCATGGCTGCAGAAGAGCAGTGAGCTGCTGCAGGGGAGCGAGGGCATCGACACCGATCTCGTGGAAGCCACCTGTCTGGCCCACGATTTGGGGCATCCTCCCTTTGGCCACACCGGCGAGCGGGCGCTGCACCAGTTGATGAAGCCCTATGGGGGCTTTGAGGGAAATGCCCAGACCCTCCGGCTACTCACCCGCACCATCTTCGGTGAAGGTCGGGAGGGCATGGATCCCACCCGGGCCCTGCTGGATGGTGTGATGAAGTATAAGACACTGCATCACGAAACCCCCACCGCGAAGAATCACTACCTTTACGACGAGCAGTCCGCGGCGCTGGATTTCGTGCATGGCGAGCAGCCCTTCCCCGTGGAGCTTTCCCCCGGCGAGGTGCGCAACAGCTTCCGCAGCCTGGAGTGCCAGATCATGGACTGGGCGGATGACACCGCGTACTCCATCAATGACCTGTCAGACGCCATCCAGCGCGGTTTCATCACAGAGGCCAAACTGGAGACCTGGGCTGCGGGCAATCCACTGGATGACGCGGAAACGGTCCAGGTAGAATTCCTCCTCAAGGCGATCCGTGAAGGGAAGGTGGAGGGGAGATTGGGACGCGGCATTGGCGAGCACATCCGTGCGTGTTCGCTGCAGATCCGCGGCAACTTCATGAGCGAGCTCTCACGGCGCTATCGCTACGAGCTGGTCGTGGATGCGACCATGCAAAAGCGCGCCCGGCTGAACAAGCGCATCGCCATGGACCTGGTGTTTGAAACGCCGCAACTCCACCAGCTCGATTACAAGGCGGAGAGCGTCCTGAAGCGACTCTTCGAAGTGCTGGCCGAGAGATACATCAAACGCGAGGGCGGCCGTGTCTGGCATTTCCTGCCGGAGGCGGTGGAACGCGTGCTCGATCGCGAGGAGGACGAAAGAGTCCGCGCCAGGTTGGTCTGCGATTGGATCGCGAGCCTGACGGATCGCAGCGCTTACCGCGTGCACCAGCGCCTCTTCGACGTGGGCGCCGGGATGGGTGAGTTTCTTTGAGAGAGAGCTACCTCCCTCAAGAAACAAGGCGCAGAATCACCGCACGCTCGCGGCCTTCACGGCCGGGATAGGCAGCGGTCGGCACCCAGGCGTCCAGAAGTTCAAAGCCGGCGGCGCTCCACAGAGATTCCAGCTCGGCCACGGAAATGCCGAAGGGCGGCCCCGTCTCGCCGGGATCCATCTCGGGATTGATGAAGAACACACCGGCGACCATGCCATGCTTCTTCAGCACGGAGCGCACCGCCTGCACGTACTGCTGGCGCATGGAAGGATCGAGGGCGCACAGGCAGGTGTGTTCCCAGACGAGGTCGAAGGCACCCACGACATCTTGCGGGAGATTGAAGAGGTCGATGAGCCGGTAGCTGGCCAGGCCTTGGGTATCGGTGGCTTTGGCGCGCTCGATGGCCAGCGGAGCGATGTCCGCGCCCAGCACGGGGCCGCAGCCATGCTCGGCCAGCCAGCGGGCATCATGCCCGGTACCGCAGCCGGGGACAAAGGTCTGGCCCTGAAACACTTCGGGCCGCTTGGCGTGCATTTCTGCGAGCACCGGAGTGGGCTGACCCTTTTCCCACGGCGTCTCGCCGCGTTCGTACATTTCGTTCCAATTCATGAGAAATTAGGGATTTCGAAGCAATCGATTTCGAGTTACAAGGAGCCATGCCTCCGCGCGCCGCCATTCACAACGGAATCATCACGGTGGTGATCCTGTTTTTCATGCTGCTGCTGGCCATGCTGCTGAAGGCGCGCTACCGCCTGCACAAGGAGCCGGTGAAGGCGATTCCGGTCGCCGAGGCCGTGGCAGCTCCCAAGGCGGTGCCGGTGGCTGTGCCGCTGGAGGGGACGGATCAGGTGCATCAGGCCCGCGCCTACAAGCAGGGAGAGTGGTGGGTACTGCCCGAGCCGAAGCTGGTGCCTGGTCGCGCGAATGAGGCGGACACCTTGCGCATTCGCAGCGGGCCGAGGGAGGATGTGTTTGTCCTGTACTTCATAGATGCGGCGGACCTCATTGCCTCCCGTCCCAAACGTTTTCGCGAGCAGTCGGCTTTCTTCCAGAATGCCTCCACCGACGCCATGCTCGCCGCAGGCGCCGATGCCATGACCTTTGTCTCCAACCTGCTCAGCAAACATCGTTTCAAGGTGTATACGAAGTGGGAACGCGTGCCGGACACGGAGCGTTACTACGGCTTTGTCACGGTGGATCTGGAGGACGGAAAACACTTTGACCTGGGTGAGTTGCTCGTACGCAAGGGTTATGCGGCGCCACTGGGGCAGCAGACTTCTGGATTGCCCGCCCCGCTTCCGAAGTCGGATCAATATGCGGCGCAGTTGGGCAAGGCGATGGCCGTGGCGCGCTCTGAGCATGCGGGTGCGTGGGCGAAGGCGGAATGACCATTCCAGTTCCGGGAAGTGTAGTTTGCGCTTTCGCGCCGTGAGATCCCCACGCTAGACTCGCGGGAATGTCCAAGCCTGTCCCTGTCACCCGACTTCGCGATCTTTCTTCTCATCAAAAGCGCTCCGGACTGGCGGCGTGGCTTGGCTGGCTCTTCGACGGGCTGGACATGCATTTGTACACCCTGGTGGCCACGCCCTTCGTGGCGTTGCTCATGGGCCTTCCGCAGACGGATCCGAGCGTGGGACAGCATGGCGCTCTCATCAATGCGGGCTTCCTGGTGGGGTGGGCTTTTGGTGGCGCCTTCTTCGGGCGCGTTGGAGATCTCTTGGGACGCAGCCGCACGTTGGTGCTCACCATCCTGACCTATGCGGTGTTCACAGGGTTGTCTTTCTTCGCCCAGACCTGGTGGCATCTGCTCATCTTCCGCTTTCTCGCGGCGCTGGGCATCGGGGGCGAGTGGGCCGTGGGTGCTTCGCTATTGTCCGAGACGTGGCCGAAGTCGTGGCGTCCGTGGATTGCCGCCACGCTGCAGAGTGCGGTGAATTGCGGGGTGCTGCTCGCCTGCGCTGCGGGCTACTTTCTTGGCAGCCATGAGCCCCGATGGATCTTCCTTGTGGGTATCTTTCCCGCTCTCATCACCCTGTGGATTCGCAAGGCGGTGCCCGAGACGGAGGAGTGGGAGCATGCCCGCAGCAAGGCGACTGAGAAACCACCGGGCCTCGGGGCCTTGTTTGGGCCGAAGGTACGCAGCACCACCTGGCGGGTGCTGGCCATCTGCGCCATCTCGCTCACCGCGCACTGGGCCTTTATGTTCTGGCAGCAGGCGCATATCCGAAAATTGCCGGAAGTGCTGGCCATGAACGATACGGAGAGGAATCACGTGGCTGCAGTCGCGTTGTTCTGGATCATGATTGGCAGCATCATCGGTAACTTCATTGCCGGCGCGTTTGCCAAGTTTATCGGTTTCCGGAATGCCATCGTGCTGATGCTGGCGATGTATTTCGGCGCGATGTGGATGTGCTTCCACGTGGAGAGGAGCTATCAGGATACGCTGATGTGGTTTGGCATCATCGGCGCTTGCCAGGGGGTGTTTGGCCTCTTCACCATGTGCCTTCCACCGCTCTTCCCCACGCTGCTGCGCACCACGGGGGCGGGTTTCTGTTATAACTTCGGCCGCATCGTCGCGGCAGCTGGCACCGTGTATTTCGGGCTCACGGCTGCGGGGAAGGTTGGCGATGTGCGTGAGGCCTTGCTCTACGCAGGGTGGCTGTTCGCTCCTGCGGCCCTGGTGGCCATGTTATTGCCGGAGGAGAAGACAGGACCCGCCGAGGTGGAGGGGCCGGTGGACTAGGGAGAGGCCTGCCTATGGCCATGGCCTTGGATTGATCTCGCATTTGCAGGGACATGGGGTAGATCTTCGCGCATGAAGCCGCCAGGGCCTGTGACCCGCCTGTTTTTCTGGTTATCGGGAGCCAGTGATGAAAGCCTCGCCGAGTGCCCCTCGTGGGAACGTCGGAAGTACGTGGCCTTTGGCGCCACGGTGCTGGTGCCCAGTGCCTTCGCCGCCGTAGCCGCGGCGTATGCCCTCTCCACACTCACGGATGACTGGCGCGTGATCGCTGCGGTGTCGATGGTGTGGGCGTTCATCATCCTCACGGTGGACCGGGCCTTGCTGGCTACCTATCGGGCCTATCAAAGTTTTTTCCGCAAGCTCGCCCAGTTCAGCCTGCGCATCGTGGTGGCCGCCTTGATGGGTCTTTCCATTTCGCACCCGCTGGCGCTGCTGCTGTTCCGCGACACCATTAATACCAGCATCGAAAAACAACGCGATGCGGACATTGCGGCCGCGAGGAAGGAATTCGATGCCAACAAGAAGGCGGTGGAGGCGAAGATAGCAGCGCTCGATGCTGAAGTCGCGACCCAGCGCAAACAATGGGATGAGACCTTCAATGCCAAGTTCCTCGTCCAGGATGCGCTGCCGGGTGCAGCCAAACCCATGACGGCCGAAGAGGCCAAGGCCAAGCAGGAGCTCGACAAGAAGATTGCGGATGCCACCGCGCCGGGTCGTGAGAAGATCACCACCATTGAAAAGGAAATCACCTCGCTCAACGAGCAGGCCACCAAGCTGCAGGGGGAACTGGATTTCTGGCAGAAGGAATTTGAGCGTGAACTCAACGGCCAGCGCAGCGGCATCATCGGTCTCGGACCCCGCGCCAAGAGCATCCAGGCAGACCAGCTCGCGTGGCGGCGTGATGAATCCAAGCGCCTCTCGGGATTGCTGGAGTCCTTCACCACCCAGCTCAACCAGCTTCGCGCGGATGTGGCCAGCACGGAGCAGTCGCTCACCACGCAGGCAGAAGTGGCCGCTGCCGAAGTCCTTCGCAAGTCCCAGCTCGATCAGCAGCGCCTGGAAGGTTTGAAGCAGCAGGTGCAGCAGCAGCAGGCGGATTCGTTTGTGGAGCAGCAGAATGGCATTCGTGCCACGCTGCGCGCCCAGATCGATGCCAAGCTGGAACAATCCAAGAGCTTCGCTGGAGAACTCATGAAGCTGCAGCAGGATGAGCAGCAGCGCGTGGCAGCCATCCGCGCCGAGCCCCGCCGCGACATCCTCACACAGACCAAGGCCCTGCATGCGCTCTTTGAGAATGATGCCGAGGGTGGCCGGTTCGCCCTGATCGCTTATGCGGTGCTGACGGCGCTTTTCATGCTCGTGGACACCATCCCGCTGGTGGTGAAATTTTTCTCCAAGCCGGGTCCCTATGACACGCTGCTGGATCAGGATGAGGTGCGCTTCGACAAGGAACGCCTCGCCTTCCTGAAGAGCTATAACCGCTACATGGAAGGACTCTCCGAGGGCCGCTTGCTGCATCTCACCCGGAACAAGCCGCTCGAGCATGCGCTTATCGAAGGCGTAGATCGCTCACGAGCGGCCAAGGAGTTTCTCGAGCACCTTCTCGAATTGGAGCGCGCTTTCGATGAGCGCATCCGTCGTGAACGGGAACTTGTCGCCACACAGGATGGGAGCAAGGCCGCGATGGTGGAAGAAATGGCCCAGGCCTTCTACCGCGACATGCGCCGCCGCATGGAGCTCTTCTTCCATGAGGAGACGCCGTCGCGGATCAGCGCGTAAAAGGAACCGTCGTTCCCGAAGAATAACGAAAACGTTAAGGCACCCTGAACAGCTCGCCGTTACGCGGATTGCGCACGAGCTGGCCGGGTTTGAAATCGGCCACGTCCACCATGTTCTCAGGCTTCTTCTCGACGCCCGGTGGATAAACCAGGCCCTGCTTGCCGGGCACCGGGGAGCCGTATTGCACGTCGGTGGAAGGTGCTGCCGGCTTGGGTGTCGTGGTCGCAGTGTTGGAAGGCGGGGCGCTTTCCTTCACGCCACCTTCCTTGTGGCTGGGTGAAGTTTGAGGGGGCGGGGTGGGGGTGCGAACGCCTTCCGAAGGAGGCAGGGTGTTCTTTTTCCTGGTCGCGCCGGATGTGCCGGGAGGCATTTCCGAGGGCTGATAATTCCGGGCCGCATCCCGTGAAGCAGCCTCGCGTTGGAGCTGTTCTTCGCTGGTCCAGCCGCCAGGGCCTGCTGGAATGTCACGCGGCGGCAGTGCCTGCCGGTCTTGCGGCGTGCGTGCGCCACGCTTGTCGTATTCGTCTGGATAGAACTTTCCGTCCCACTCGCCGGTGGGCCCCTGGTCCCGGCGGGGGCGGGGCAGGTCGCGTTCGCGCTCATCGGATTCCCGTGGATCGTTGAAGGCCTTCTGGGTGCCGCGTTTGATGCCGCGTCCGATGTTGTGAATGAAGCCACGAACATCGCGAATCACCTCCCCAGGAGGCGGTGGCAGGGGGATGCGGAAGCGGTCCTCGGCGGAGGCAGTGACCGCAGGCAGGACCGCGCTGGCGACCAGGGCGGCGAGCAGTCCCCGCAGGGTGCTGGTGGGGTGATTCATGGCGATGGGCAGGTGGGGGTTTCAGATCAGGGGCAAAAAGAGATCGTCCGGGTTCGACGGCACGGATGCGTGGCCTATTCGCCTTATTGTCCCGAATATCAATTTCTGGGACAGATCGTCGGCGTCAGCTTCCCTGCTGGCAAATGAAATAGATGGCCGTGGACGGTGCGTATTTTTGTGATGTTTAATGACGAAATTCAGAAGCTGGTTCATATTAAAGCGAGGGATAAAGTTCCCTCGCGTCGCCTTAGATAGGAGGCATGTTCACTTGTGAAGCCTGAAGTGCTCTTGCTGGCTCCGTTGCCGGATCTCCTTCTCGCGCCATTGAGAGAGGAGTTCGTCTGCCATGACTGGCACCATTCGAAAGATAGGGACGAACTGCTCAATGCGCACGGGACGAATATCCGTGCCATCATTGGGGCGGGGGGCACGACCTATCATCTCTCCCTGCTCAAGGATCTTCCTTCCCTGCAGATCATCAGTGTCTTTGGCGTGGGATATGACGGCGTACCGCTCGACTATTGCCGGCAGCGCGGCATCCGTGTGACGAATACCCCCGATGTGCTGACGGAGGACGTGGCGGACATCGCTCTGGCGCTGGTGCTCATGACCGCTCGCAAGCTGGTGCCGGCCAACAAGTTTCTCCAGGCAGGCCTGTGGGCGCGGGGGAACTTTGAACTGACCAGCAAGCCTGGAGGAAAGCGGGCCGGCATTCTCGGCCTGGGGCGCATTGGCAAGGCGGTTGCGCGGCGACTGGAGGCGATTGGCATGCAGGTGGGCTATTGCTCCCGCGAGAAGCAGGCGGACGTCCCGTATCAGTATTTCCTCTCTCCGGCGGAGATGGCGGCGTGGTGCCACTACCTCATCGTCGCGTGCCCCGGCGGGGAGCAGACCAAAAACCTGGTGAATGCGCAGGTCCTTTTCGCCCTCGGGTCGGAGGGGACCTTGATCAATATCGCACGTGGCTCCGTGGTCGATGAGAATGCGCTCATCAGCGCGCTGCAAGGTGGATTCATCAAAGGCGCGGGATTGGATGTGTACGCAGACGAACCGTATGTGCCGAAGAAGCTCCTCAAGATGGAGAATGTGGTGCTGCTCCCGCATGTGGGCAGCGGCACCATGGAAACTCGCAAGGCCATGGCGGATCTCGTGGTGGCGAATCTTTCCGCGTACTTCAACGGCAAGGCCCTTCCCACTCCGGTGCCGGAACTGGCGTGATAGGGTGTGATTGAGCGAAGGGGACGCGACCGTGGTCAGTGTCTCTGAAGGTTCGTCTTTTTTTCCTCGCCTCTGAAAACGTTCTCATTGAGTTTTGAGCCATGATCATCGGTGTACCCAAGGAGATTAAACCGCAGGAAAACCGCGTTGCGCTGCTCCCCAGCGCTGCCTACCAGCTCATCAAGCGTGGGCATCAGGTGGTGGTGGAGTCGAATGCGGGCTTTGGCTCGGGCTTTCCTGATGCCGATTACGAGCGGGCCGGCGCCGTGGTGGTGGGCGCGCATGCGGAAGTCTTCGCCCAGGCTGACTTGATCGTGAAGGTGAAGGAGCCGCTGGCGGAGGAGTATCCGCTGCTGCGTCCCGGCCAGATCCTTTTTACCTATCTGCACCTGGCCGCCAGCAAGCCACTCACAGAGGCGCTCATGCGCTCGGGCGCCACCTGCATTGCATACGAGACAGTGGAGGTGAATCGCCGATTGCCGCTCCTGGAGCCCATGAGCGAAATCGCGGGCCGCATGAGCGTGCTGGTCGGTGGCTATTTCCTGGCGAAACACGAGGGCGGCTGCGGGGTGTTGCTCGGCGGCGTGCCGGGAGTGCTGCCAGGAAAAGTGGTCGTCATCGGAGGTGGCACCGCTGGGGTGAATGCAGCACGCATGGCTACGGGACTGGGCGCGGATGTGACCATCTTGGAGGTGGATGTGGAGCGCATGCGCTTCCTGGACATCACCCTGAGCACGGCGCACACGCTCTACTCCAATCAGGCCCACATCCTCGACATGCTGCCGGATGTGGATTTGCTCATTGGAGCCGTGCTGGTGCCGGGCTCCAAGGCACCCAAGCTCATCAACCGCGAGATGATGCGGGTGATGAAGCCGGGCAGTGTGTTTGTGGACATCGCGATCGACCAGGGCGGCTGCGCGGAGACTTCCCGCGCCACCACGCACCAGGACCCCATCTATGTGGAGGAGGATGTGATTCACTACTGCGTGGCGAACATGCCTGCTGCGTATGCGCGCACCGCCACGCAGGCGCTGACGAATGTGACGTATCGTTACATTGAGACCCTGGCGGACCATGGCGTGCCGAAGGCCTTCAAGCGGGACCCGAATCTCCTGGGAGGCTTGAATCTTTTCGAAGGAAAGGTGACTCACCACGCCATCGCAGAGGCGCATGGGCTGGAATTTTTTGATTACAAAGCTGCTGCCGGATTGTAAGGGTCGCCCATGACCCAAACATCCCGCCGCCGCTTCCTCAGGCAGTCCGCAATCGCGGGCGGTTCCTTTTTCATTTCCAAAGGCCTGACCTCTTGTGGGAAGGGTGGCGGCAGCAGTGCAAATGATGTCATCAATGTCGCCGTGGTCGGCTTCCGCGGACGCGGTGCGGAACACATCAAGTCTTTCTCTGAGATCAAAGGCGTGCGCGTGGCGGCGCTGTGCGATGTGAACAAGGCTGCGCTGGCCAAGCAGGCGGATGCCTTCAAGGCGCAGGGCCAGGAGGTGCAAACGTATCAGGACATCCGGAAGCTCCTTGAGAACAAGGACATCGATGCCATCAGCATTGCCACGCCGAATCACTGGCACTCGCTGGCCGGTATCTGGGCCATGCAGGCGGGCAAGGATGTGTACGTGGAGAAGCCCGTCTCGCACAATGTCTGGGAAGGCCGACAGCTCGTGAACGCCGCGCGCAAGTATGATCGCATCGCGCAAACCGGTTCCCAGATCCGCAGCAGCAGTGGCATTCGCGATGCAGTGCAGTGGGTGAAGGCGGGGAACCTGGGCAAGATCAAGATCGCGCGCGGCCTGTGTTACAAGCGGCGCAAGACCATTGGCAAGGCCAAGGGACCACTGCCGGCGCCGGAGGGAGTGGATCTTGATTTGTGGTTCGGCCCGGCGCAGGTGGCGCCCATCCATCGCAAGAAGCTGGACTACGACTGGCACTGGCAGTGGGCGTATGGCAATGGCGACCTGGGCAACCAGGGTGTGCATCAGATGGATATTGCCCGGTGGTTCCTCGGAGAAAACGAAATCGCGCCTCGCGTGTGGAGTGTGGGTGGTCGCCTGGGATACGAAGACGATGGTGAGACACCGAATACCCAGATCATCTACCAGGCCTATGCCGCGGCTCCGCTGATCTTTGAAGTGCGCGGACTTCCGAAGACCAGGGAGATCGAAGTTCCGAAGGGTGCCGAGAAGGACAAAGAAAAGGAAAAAGAGAAGATCAAAGACGGCGCGGACATGGACGATTTCATGGGTGGCCAGATCGGCGTGGTGATCCACTGCGAGGGCGGCCACGTGCTGGTACCGAACTACGACAGCGCCATCGCCTATGACAAGGATGGCAAGGAACTGAAGAAGTGGGACGGTGCGACCAGCCACTTTGAGAACTTCATCAAGGCGGTGCGTAGCCGGAAGCGCGAGGATCTGACTGCCGAGGTGCAGGAGGGCCACATCAGCGCGGCATTGTGCCATACCGCGAACATCTCCCACCAGCTCGGTGCGAAGAAGAGCGTGGATGAAATCAAGCAGGCCATCAGCGCTGATGCTGGCGCCAGTGAGACCCTCGATCGAGTGCTGGCACATCTGCAGGCGAATGGCGTCGACTTGAATGCCACGCCGCTCACCCTCGGTCCCGTGTTGAATTTTGATCCGAAGACGGAGAAGGCAGTGGGCAATGATGCAGCGGCGAAGCTGCTCACGCGTGAATACCGTGCGCCGTTTGTGGTGCCGGAGATCACGGTGTAGCCGGCCTCGTGCGCGTCCGCCTCGAAAGGGCGGAGGGCTTTGGACCGTAGTTTGTCGCTTCAAATCACATGCGACAACTGCGGTCATTTTCGTTTCTACACGCCCTTCCTGCCACGCTCATTGGCATGGCCGGAAGTGGCTTCGTACAGGCAGCGCCCCTTATGTTTGAACGGGATATCCGTCCTGTTCTCAAGGCGCATTGCTTCCATTGCCACGGTGAGGAGAAGGAGATCAAAGGCGGTCTTGATGTGCGGCTGAAGCATCTCATGGAGAAGGGTGGCGAGAGCGGTCCGGCCATCATTTCGGGGGACGCGCACAAAAGTCTGTTGATCGAGCAGCTTAAGAGCGGCGACATGCCCAAGGGTGGGAAGAAGTTGCCGGACGCAGAGATTGCGAAGATCGAGCAGTGGATATCCGAAGGTGCGAAGACCTTGCGCGCGGAGCCTGCCGTGTTGGCACCGGGAACGGTCATTTCCGAAGAGGAGCGTGGGTACTGGGCCTTTCAACCAATCAAGCATCCCAAGGTGCCTGAGGGCGCGCAGGCGAATCCTGTGGATGCCTTCCTGCGAGCGAGGCTGGTGAAGGCAGGCCTTCAGTTCGGTGCCGAAGCAGACAAGGCGACGCTCATCCGGCGTGCGTCATTCGACCTCATTGGCCTGCCACCCTCTGCAGAAGAAGTGGAGGCTTTTGAGAAGGACACACGAGTCGATGCTTATGAGAAGCTGATCGACCGGCTGCTGGAGTCTCCACATTATGGCGAGCGCTGGGGACGTCATTGGCTGGACGTGGCGGGGTATGCCGACTCTGAGGGGTACAACGATGAAGACACGGATCGCGATGATGCGTGGCGCTACCGCGACTATGTGATCCAGTCACTCAATGCGGATCTGCCCTTTGATGAGTTCATCCGCGAGCAGCTCGCCGGCGATGAGATGATCCCCTCGCCTCCGGTGAATCTCACACCGGATCAGACACGCAAGCTGACGGCGACCGGATTCCTGCGCATGGCACCGGATGGCACGGGCACCGAGCGCATGGACAAGGATCTCGCGAAGAATGCAGTCGTCACCGAGACGGTGAAGATCGTGAGCAGTTCTTTGATGGGCATGACCGTGGGTTGTGCGGAGTGTCACGACCACCGGTTTGATCCCATCCTGCAGAAGGACTTCTATCGGCTGCGTGCCATCTTCGAACCCGCGCTGGACTGGAAGCAGTGGCGCGAGCCGAGGCAGCGCCGCATATCCCTCCTGACCACGACAGAGCGCGCGACGAGCGCTGAGTTGGAAAAGCAGGCGGTGGAGGTGGAGAAGGAACTCCAGGCGCAGCTGGTGGAGCTTCGCGACTGGGTCTTCGAGCAGGAGGTGAAGGCGCTCGCGCCGGATCTGCAGCAGAAGTGCCGTGAAGCGGGACTGGCGTTTCAGAAGGATGTCAAAAGTCTGACCGCAGAACAGAAGAAGCTGGTGGAGGAATATCCCGGCATCAAGGTCACGCCCTCGGTGGGCATCTTGAATCTCTTTCTCGCCAAGTACGGCCGCGAGAATGACCTGAAAAAGATGCAGGATGACAATGCGGCGCGAGCGGCCGCTATCCGGGCGAAGAAGCCGCAGGAAAACTTTGTCCGTGTGCTCGCGGAGCCAGTGGCCTACGGCAGCAAGACGACCATTCCTGTGACCCAGGTCTTCATGCGGGGGAATCGCGAACTTCCGGGTGATGCGGTAGGGCCGGGAGATCTCACGGTGCTGAGTCCGGACAAGCCCTTCGACTTCATGGCGGATGATCCGGCAGTGCCGGGCACGGGGCGCAGACTGGCCTTTGCGAAGCACCTCACCAGTGGGAAACATCCGCTGCTGGCGCGGGTGTTGGTAAACCGGTTCTGGATGCACCACTTCGGTCGCGGTTTGGTGAATACTCCCGGCGACTTTGGCCATCAGGGGGAAAAGCCAAGCCATCCCGAACTGCTGGACTGGCTGGCTAGTGAGTTCATGACGCAGGGATGGAGCCTGAAGAAGCTTCATCGCCTCATCATGACCTCCGCCGCGTATCGGCAGAGCTCGAAGAAGACACCTGCTGGCGAGGCACGCGATCCGGCCAACGCCTTACTGTGGCGCTATCCCGTGCACAGACTCGAGGCCGAGGTCATCCGTGACGCCACACTCGCCGTGTGCGGCACACTCAACACCCAGCCTGCCGGTCCGCCGGTGCCGGTGCGGGTGGATGAAAACAACCAGACCGTGGTGGGCTCCGACAAGCCGCTGCCGGCGGAGCAGTTGTTCCGACGCAGCATCTATGTCACGCAAAAGCGTTCCCTGCCGGCGCAGGTGCTGGCAGTATTCGACGCGCCACAGATGGAACCGAACTGCGAGCTGCGCAATAGCTCCACGGTGGCGCCGCAATCCCTCCTGCTCATGAACAGCGCGTTTGTGGTGGAGCAGGCAGATTTCCTCGCGAAGCGGGTGCGTGCTGAAGCAGGGAGTGATGTGCGCAAGCAGGCGGCACTGGCGTGGCAGTTGGTATTCGGAGTGCCGGATGCTGTCACCGAAGTCGATTCGCTGGCTTCTTATCTCACGGAACAGGCGAAGGTGTTGAAGGGAACCAATGCCGCGGCGAAGCCCGAGGAACTGGAGCGGCGTGCCCTGGCAAGTCTGTGCCAGGTGCTGCTGGGCTCGAACCGGTTTCTCTACGTGGAGTAGGCGGCGCACGCAGATTGTGCTCGACACAGGCCGCGGTTCCATGGCGTAATCGCGGCATGAAGTCCTCTGCCATCTCTACCGAGCCGGTCAACGTGGGTTTTCAAATCGCCCCGATGATCGATGTGGTGTTTGTCATCATGCTGTTCTTTATGGTGATGGCGAACTCCGTGAAGATGGAGCGGCATCTCTCCTTTGGTCTCCCCGCCCATGACGACAAGGAGCGGGCCGTGTTGCCGCCCACCGAACTGGATGTCGTGATTGCAGAGGACGGCGTCGTGATGATGAACGAGGAGCAATATGATGCCGCCGGACAGAAGGCGATGCCACTGTTCACCGCGGCCCTTCAGCGCATCTCAGCAGACGCGGTGGCGCGTGGGGATAAGGTGTTGGTGACGATTCGCGCGGAGGAACAGGCCTCTTACGAGCGCATCATTGATGTGATGAATGCGATGTCCAAGGCGAAGCTGGCGAATGTGACGTTTACAGTGGGCGAGGAGTGAGAACCAACTGGTGTGCGAGGGGCATGGTAATCCTTCGCGGATCGCTGGTCAACTTGACGACTGGTGTCCTGACCGTACCGGTTGTGCCGACTTAAGGACGGCACAAAAAGACGCGTTTTGGTCATGTTCCATTTCATGTCTCATATAATGTAGGCGCACTTCTTGGGAGGAGACAGAACACCCCGACAATCCGCGTAATGTGCGGGTCATGTCGGATTGTTTTTCTCGCCGTCACTTCCTAAGCAGCAGCGCCATGAATATTGGCGCGCTGGGATTTCTCAGCTTGCTCAAGGATGACGGTGTGCTCGCCGCAGTGAATCCGGAGAAGCCAATCCTGGAGCGCGCGGTGTATGACAATCTCCCCAAGGCGCCGCATCATGCTCCAAAGGCGAAGGCCATGATCTCGCTCTTCATGGGGGGCGGGCCGAGCCACATCGACATGTTCGACCCCAAGCCGCTGCTCAAGAAGTATGACGGCAAGCTTTTCCCCGGTGGCGAGATCAAATTCGACAATGCCGGTGGCGCCTCACGTGAGGTGATGGCGAGTCCCTTCGAGTTCAAGAAGCACGGTGAGTGTGGCATGGAACTGAGCGAACTCATTCCGCACACTGCGGGCATCGCGGATGACATTTGCCTGGTGCGCTCGATGAACCTCAAGGGCATCCGCAATCACGTGGCCGGCATGCGTGCCATGGATACCGGCACTGGCCTCAACGGCCGCCCTGCTCTGGGGAGCTGGCTCACCTATGGGCTCGGCAGTGAGAATCAGAACCTGCCCGCCTTCGTGGCGCTGGTGGTGGGGAAGAATCCTCCCGGTTCCCCTTTCTGGGCCAGCGGGCTGCTGCCTTCGATGTTCCAGGGAACACACGTGCGCGAGCAGGAGCCGCGCATCATGAATCTGGATCCGCCCGCGTACCTGAAAGGCGCACCGCAGGATCTGCAGCTCAATCTGCTGGAATCGCTGAACCGGCGGCACCTTGAACAATTCCCTGGCGAGCATGACCTGCAGGCTCGCATGGCGAGTTATGAACTGGCCGCCCGTATGCAGATCGCCGCGCGTGAGGTGTTTGACTTGAAGAAGGAAACCGCGGCTACGCGTGCGATGTATGGCCTGGACAATGATCGGACGCGCCGCCTCGGTGAAGCATGTGTCATCGCGCGCCGGCTGGTGGAGCGAGGCGTGAGGTTCGTGCAGATCTGGGACTACTCCTGGGACATGCATGAGAACATCTTCGAAGCACTGCAGAGGAAATGCTCCACAGTGGATCAGCCAAGCGCAGCGCTCGTCACCGATCTGAAATCACGCGGCATGCTGGACAGCACGCTGGTGTATTGGGGTGGTGAGATGGGGCGCCTGCCGGTGATTCAAGGACGCGGCAAGGGCAAGCCGGGTCGCGATCACAACACGGATGGATTCAGTATCTGGATGGCCGGCGGTGGTGTGAAGCGCGGCCACGTGCATGGCAGCACGGATGACTTCGGCCTCTTTGCGCAGACGGATGTGGTGTATCATCATGACTATCTCACCACGGTGCTGCATTTGATGGGACTCAATGCGGAGAAGCTGGCGTACAAGCGCGGTTCACGGAATGAAACCATCCTGAATGGACAGCCGGGTAATGTCGTGCGCGGCGTGCTGGCCTGACAGCATTTGATCTAGCCGGACGGCACGTGTGGCAGTTGATGCCTCCGAGGTGGAGGGAATTCACCCAGTCGTGAACTGCGTGAGCACAAGCACTGCGTGCGTGCTCGCACATGGCGAGTTGTGCACGCCGCCAAAAAATAATGATGGTGGCCTGAATAAGAGAAAAGGGGCTCCGTCGAAGGTGGTGGCTGCAGAATCACAAACATGCGGCCGAAGAAAACCACCTGATAACCCCCTTTATGAAATTTCTGTTCACTTCCCTCGTCGTAGCTACCGCTTTGGCCCTGGCTCCGACCACAGCCTCTGCGCGGGACCACGACCATCGTCATGGAGACGGAGACCGACACGGTCATGGCGGCCATGATCATGGCGGACACGGAGGTCACGGTCACGACCACGGCGGGCATGGGGGACACGATCACCATGGTGATCATGGCCACGGACATGGCGGACACAATCAAGGAGGACACGATCATGGCCACGGTCACCATCACAGCGAAGGCGGCACCCAGATCTATATCCCCGGTATCGGATATGTATTCATTCGCAGGTAAGCACGTACGCCAACCTCTTGAATCTACCTCCCAATTTAAACAAACCAAACGCAACGCTATTCCATGAAAAAGCTACTCGTTATTTCCGCCGCTCTGCTGCTCACCGCAGGCGGCACCGTCTGGTCGGCAGTGTCACTGCCGTCAGCATCTGCACCCATCAGCCAGCAACAGGACAAGACCCAGGACCTCTCCACCAATACGCCAGCGAACACGACTCCCGATACAATGGGACACCGTCGTCGTGGCCATCACGGCGGTGGCGGAGGAGGCGGTGAGCACATCTGTGGCAGCCGCTTCTGTGGTCACCATTGCCATCACCATGGTCATGTGTGGTGCGATGGACAAAGCCACTGGTACTGCCCTGGTCACGAGTGATCGACCGCTAACCGCGACTGATGTATTCGTCCGTGCAGCGTTGAAGAGCGCTGCACGGATTTTTTTCTCTACGTAATCAGGGTGATGACGGCGCGGGTTTCACGCCTTGCCGCCGTAGCTCACGTAGTCATCCGCATCCAGCCAGTCGAACCACGTGGCGAGATCACTTCGTTTGTCGAGGCCGGCAGTTTTGATCTGTTCATTAACGAACTCACGTGAGCCCGTCGCGCCTGGTGCAGTGGATTCCTGGTGCGCACTCCATTGGGAGATTTCCCAGTCAGCGCGGGCGTTCTTGGCATTCTTCTGAATCCATTCGAGCAACTCACCATCGCCCAGTCCCTTGGCGACTTCGGCTTTCAAGGCATCGGAATCAACTCCGGTGAATTGAAGGAAGCGTTGATCGATCGGACACGCATAGTGATAGGGCCCCTGGGTTCCTTTGATTTCAGCGCGGCACTTGTCGAGCATGCGTGGGAGGATGACATAGCCGCCGAGGCGGATGCGTACGCTGCGGGGAGGATGCTCGGAGAGGTCCGGTGCGGAGAAGTTCATAGAGGACTGGGTGGTATGGATTCAATTTTTCATGCAAGGTGAACGCGTCCAACGGGGCGGGTTCAAACGCATGATCAATGAGGTCATACGACGCCGCAGGCCTGATGAGGGTTTGCAATTTGCATAAATCGTGCATTGGTTGTCTGTCCGATCCCCATATCCCATTCGTCCATGTCAAAAGTGCTGATTATCATCGGACTGCTGGTTTTCGCATACGCGTGCCGCACGTTCAACAACCGCTGGCTCTCCAAGGTGGGATGGCTCGCCGTGCTCGCAGCCACGTATCTGGGCGGCTATTTTCTGGCTGGAGAAAGCCACGCTTGGGGTGCCTTTGCGCTCTCCCTCTGGGTGCTTTTCCCCTGGGTGGAGATTGTGGGTCGTGTGCGCAAACTGCGCTTTCCCCTGCACAGCGAGGTGCGCCACCGCTTCCCGCCGTCGCGGGAGATTTTCCCTGATTTGGATGACATCACCTCCGAGGTGGAGGAATCCGGCTTCAGCAAGGCCGATGACGCCGGCTGGAAATGGGATGCCACCGACCACTTTGTCCGCATCTTTTACCATCACGAGAAAAAGATGCAGGCGACGGTGAGTGTCGCACAGCAGGACGGGTTTGTATTTTCCCACGCCAGCCTCACCTCCCGCGCCAAGGACGGGGTGACCTATGTGACGACAAACTATCCCTTCAGCTTCACCATGAAGCTGGCGCCGCAGCAGCGTCTGCAGCGGTGCGATACCGCGGAAACGTTTGATGAAATGCTCACGGCTCACGATGCCTACCTGCAAAAGCATGGAGTGAAGCCGGAGGACATTGCCACCCAGGACCCGGACACGCTACACACCACGCTGGCGACGGATTTGAGCGAGCAGATCAACCACAACCTCACCGCAGGAGTCATTGTCCGTGAAGGCGCAGAGCATTTCCGCTACTCCTGGCGTGGTTGCTTCTATCTCTGGTTCCAAGTGGTGAAGGATATGATCCGCGTCTAGGGAGCCTATCGCGTTCTGCTTTGGTACGGGCATATTTCGTGCAGAACGCCTCACCCTTATGGGTCTATCCGGTGCAAATTGCATGGGATTTTGTGCGCTTCAGTCCGGATTCGATGTGTGCAAGCGTCTGATAAAGAGAGACTTGTGTAAAAGTTGACCGACTTGGCCGGAGTCATGCGCTTTATGGTGGTGTCCAAACCAACATCACCTGAAATGAAAGCGAAAACACTTCTACAGTTTGCACTTCTCGCCTGTGCTGCTGTCGCCATGAGTGGCGCGCTCAGCAGTTGCAAGACAGTTAAAGGCTTCGGCAGTGACGTGGAAAAGCTTGGCTCCAAGATCGAGCAGAAGGCCGATCAAAACACCCACTACTAAGTCCCGCAACGCAGCCTTTTCAACGCCGTGGCACCTTGCCGCTGCGTGCCCTCATCAACCCCCTGAGGTCGCGTCGGTGGCGTGAGAAGGCTCTGAACACCAAGGGGAGAACAACCCAATTTTATCCGCATCCCTGAATGTGCGGAGGAGGAGTACCTCATGAATATTCTCATCATCGACAATGATGCAAAAAGTCACCATGCCGCCACGCAGGCAGCTCAAGCGGCGGGGCACCGCGCCACCGTCGTGCCAGATAGCGGTGAAGCCCTGTCCAGCGCCCTTCACCAGCCATATGACCTTGCCCTCTGGCACGTACCCGCAGCGAACGATGCCCCTGGATCCAGCCGAAATGTCCTGAAGGAGGTGGAGCACACATGTCCCGCCCTCAGGGTCGTGCCTTATGCGACCTGTGAAGACCACACGCCGGTCGACGAATTCATGGGAGCCCTCATCTCCCTGACCGAGGAACTGGGCCAGAACGGACATAAACCTGGCGAGTCCGGGACGAACGGCGAACAGGTCGTGCCAGGAGCACGCATCAGCATCAAGTCCCTGGAGCAGGAACACATCCGCCGCATCGTGGAGAACACACAGTCTCTGGCCGAGGCCGCGGAAGTACTCGGGATCGACGCCGCGACCCTGTACCGGAAGCGCAAGCGCTACCGCATTGCCCAGTAAGCAAGAGCCGGGCCCAAGCTCCACGGGAGTGGGTCCGGCACTGCTGACGCATTGGCAAAAAACAGTCCCGTGAGGCTCGCTGAACCCACGGGACTGGCGGCTTTTGCGCGCGGGAGAGTCAGGCTGCTCTCCGTCCGGTGAAAAGCGACACGAGGAACAGCAGCAGGAAGATGAAGAAGCAGACTTTCGCAATGCCTGCGGCGGTGCCGGCAATGCCCGTGAAACCGAGCGCGGCGGCGAGCAGCGCGACAATGAGGAATGTGATGGTGTAGGAGAGCATGGTGGCAAGGGGGTGTGGGTTCGAGATGGTTGCCCTTGCTTATGGCGCATGCGCGGTGCCATCCGCGTGGCAGTAGATGCTGGGCGTTTGCGATGAGGCGTATGTCCATCATGCGCTTCCACCGAAAGAGCCTGTGCACCATGCAATGTGCCCTCAAAGACGCGGCGCTTCGTGCAGTCTGCGGGATCAATGCGCGAGTGCTACAGCAGTGCTGCTTCAATATGCGGCACGAGCTGTGAATGGGGAGTGGCCCCAGTGCCACGAGGGCTCAGCCAGAACAACTCGGCCCGGAAAGGTGTGTGGGGAATGTCGCTCAAGAGGGGAAGCAACGGATCGTTCTCGTGCAGCGACAGGAGAAGGTGCATCCATCCGCGCTTGGAGGCTTCGTGGCGCATCGCATGCACCAGCTGGCGGAAGACTTCTGGATCCTGCGATGGGCAGGCCATGAAGCAGCCATAGCCAAATCGAAAGTGCTCTCCTGGTGAAGGAAGGCGTGGCACAGGGAGGACGCGGTGCGTGAGCTGCGAGAGATGGTAGAACCAGCGCCATTTGCCGGTGTAGCCGAGCACACGTGTCTGTTTGAATGCCGCCTGATCCCACACACCGCCCACACCGCATAGGTCTGCACCATTGCGTATCAGGAAGAAGTCCTCGATGCGGAAATCCCGCCAGCGACCACCGGGCGCAAAGTCCTCCACCCGATGCACGGGCGCGAACTGGCGTGAGGTGTTGTGTGCATTCAAGAATTCCACGATATGAGGAAGCTCAGATGCCGTTCCGCGGGTGACCCGAAGATGTGGCGACACTGGCGGCGCTGAGTGGGAGGGATGAATTCCCGCGGTGATGAATCCTCCCAAGGGGTGATACTGCGGAACGCCGGCGCGCGCCTGGGTGAGTGCTGACTTGGCGCCCGCATTCTCGGCAAAGATAGCCGTGTGATAAAGATCCACGAGACCATCTTCATCAAGCGAGAGGAGAAACTTCCATCCGCGAGCCAGGACAGTTCCCTTGCGCCACTGCGGGAGGATGCGCAGATCGCTGAGATACCCCACGCGCTGGGGAGTGCCGTTTACAAAAGCGTCCGCGAGACACCGCGTGCCAATGGCAATGATTTCACCTGCGTTCGTTTCCTCGCAGATGATCACCTGGGTCACGTCACCCTGCACGCGCAACGCATCGAAGAAGGACGGCTCACGTTCGAATGCCAGACGCATGCCGCCCTCCATCGGAGTGGCAGCGAAGGCACGACGTAGGGCAGCGTCGTCTTCAGCAGTGGCGAGGCGGAAGCGCAGCGGCATGGTGACAGAGCAGGGGAATCACGAACTCAAGGCTTCATCCACGCTTCCCAGCCGCGCTCGCGGTGGAGGGCTGCCGGTTTGACATCTCCTGCACGCTGGCCGAGCGCGATGCTGCGCTGCAGATAGCGTGTGGCTGCGTCTGCCGAGACGGGGACAATGCGAACGGCATCCAGCTGGCCGAGCTCGCGGCAGTATTGGTAATGGGGATTCTCCTGGAGAAGTTCATCGAGATCCGTGGAAAGTGATGATGGAGCCGGGCGCTGGCCAAGCTCAGCCAACAGGGTGTAGGAGGCTCCATCATCAGATGGTGTCAGCATGAGAAAGGCGGTGCCGAGATGGTGCTTGAGTCGCAGGGCATCCAGAGCACGTCCCACGAAATGTGGGTTGAGCTTTTCGCCTTTCAAATCACTCACTCCGTCCTCCTTGCCTACGAACTCGAGGATGGGAGTCCTGCCCTCCAGCCGGACACACCGCACCCGATCACCGATGCGATACCGCCAGAGTCCACCGCCGGTTGTCATCAGGATGGAGTATTCACCTCCGGCTTCCAGTTCATCGCACAAGAGTGTTTCGGCGTCTCCGTGGGAAGCATCGGCGCGCACGAATTCATAGAAGTGGGAGTGCAGGCACGGCACACACCCGCCCAAGGATTCGAGCGGGATGGTCATGACCCCTTCCGTTGCGAGCAGGCCCTTTGCCTGAAGCTTCACTCCCGGCAGTCGTTTCTGAAGCGAGGCGTATCCGGATCGCGATGCGGCATCGCCCCAGCAACTCACCACCGTGAGGTCAGGCCAGAGTTCAGCGGGCGACTCCTCAAAACCATCCAGCAGCAGTTCCAAAAAACTTGGACTCCACACCGAGATAAACCGCAGATCCCTTGCTTTGCGCAGGTGCTCACGCGTTGCGGCGAGGCAGGCATCCATGTCCGGCAGTTTGCCCACGGAGGCTGGCACGGCGAAAAGCTTCGAGGAGAGCCACTGTTCAACACGACCGAGGTATTCCGCATCGTCATCGAAGCCAATGGGGATACTGCCGCTGGTCTTGCGCTGTTCACGGTGCAGTGGTGTGATGCTCCAGTAGTGCCGCCCGCGTGCGATGGCGGAGTGAGAGACGTACAGATCGTATATCCAGGCGCGGATGGCCTCCTGGAACTCAGCACGCAGGGAGCGCGTGTAAGGGATGAGCTTCGCGGCACTGGTGGAGCCGCTGCTGGTCTCAAACATCAGCACCGGCTCAGAGGTGAGGACATTTGGCTCGCCACCTGCGGCCCGCTCGATGAGTGGGCGCAGATCCTCGTAGGTGGAGACGGCCACGGATTGCTGAAACTCTCGCACGCTCATGCGCGGATGCAGGGAGTGCGTTTTCCCAAAGTGAGATGCGGCGTTCTTTTGGAGCAAGCCAGCCAGTACCTTCTCCTGAGCCTTGTGAGGGTCGCGCATCGCCGATAGCAAACGCCGGTACGCTGGCCGGCAGAGGCTCTTCCAGGCGAAGTGTGCAAGCATGAGAAAGATCTGCGCAGGATGGGAGATAGGCACTCAGCACACCGCGGGCTTACCCCACGGGACTGCGGGAAGCGGCGTGCAGTCTTCACCCTGCATGCCTTCCAGCAAATGCCGTCGCGCCGCGCCGCGCATATTTTCCGGTGAGATCTCCGCGAGGCACACCAGCTCGTGACCTTCTGCGTAGCGCGGATTCTTTTCCAGGAAGAAGGCCACATGCACGCGCCGGTCGCGCGCGGTGGGCACATCCGCAAGCGCGCTGCGGAGATGCCCCTTGGATGAGACGAACTCCAACCGGCCAGACGCTGCACAGTAGTCTTCCCCAAACATCTGCGATGCCACCACGTCCTTGATATGGGGGAGTGCGACATCCTCCGAGCCTGCCTGTGGATGGTAGCGGTGAAAGAAGAGCGGCAGATACAGATAGGTGCGGTGCCCTTTGGAAAGGAGCAGCCAGTAGAGAAGCTCGTCCCCGTGTCGCGCTTTTACACGTCCTGCATAGCGGCACCATGCGCGCACGAGTTCCTGGGTGCCCCACCATTCTGGGGCAATGATGGTGTCTCCCGAGAAGAGCACTCGGACGACGCGGCCCTCGATTTCAAAGCGACGGGTCACCTGGGTGGAGAAGCCCTGCACGACGCCACCAGCATCACGCAACAGCAGCACATCGTCCTTGGCGGAGAGGTCGGCGGTGAACTGTTCCAGGTTCACCGCCTCATAGCAGGTGGCGAAGAGCGCGAAGAGCCCGTGCACCTCTGCCTCAGAGAGGCTGGTCACGCGGCGGACTTCACTGGAAAGCTGTTTCATCTTATGCTGCGGTGAACAATGCATGATTCTTCCACAGAAGCCACCCCAGGATGGGGTAGAGGGCAGCATTGACCCACCAGGTGAAACGATTCACTGCGGCGAAGTGGGCGCTGTTGTCGGCAAAGTAAACGCCCGTGGCGGGATCCACCCGGGCCCGGAAGATCTTGGCCATGCGTGCCTCAATGATGAGCGTGGCCAGCAGCAGCACGGTCAGCCCTCCTGCGCTCTGCCAGAAAATGATCACCAGCATTGCGGTGAGCAAGTCGTGAGAAATGCCATACCCGCACCGCCACGATCGGGTGACATAGAGCATGTAGAACTCAATGACCCCGCGAATGAGGAAGCTCCAGAAGACGATGCGATAGAGCCGGGCCGTGGCGGCATCCACCGGCGCATACCAGCCTACGACGACCGGAAGCACGACGAACATGTAGAGCGCGAAGTTCAGCCACGCGATCTTCGGTGGGCTGATGCGCCCGCCGACGATGGCGCCGCTGTTCTGCACCACGGAGAATACTCCCACGGTGGCGGAGAGTACCAGCAGCGCGATGAGTCCACGATGCGCCAGCAGGAGTTCAAAAGCGGATCTCGATGGTTCGTCCGGGGGCATCTGCGTCTTGGGGTTCACCGCGTTCCATTTTTCTCCGCATGCCCTGGATGTGCAGACCGAGGAGATCCGTCTCCACGTGGGAGAACTGCGCTCCGCCAAAGCGTCGAAGCTGCCGCGTCATGCGCTTCAACACATCCACATCCTGGCCGATGATGATCCGCGAGAGCGGCTCAAAGAACAACCGCACCAGCCAGCCGATTTTGCCAAAGGCATACGTCATGACCGTGTACACCTGAGACTCGTGTTCACTGATCGGGGTGCATTGGGAGGTGATGATAAAGTGCCGCTCCGGTGTGAAGGCATAGTCGACGCGGCTGACGTTCGGCAGGATAAAGCGATCCGTGTGCACCACTTCCTTCCCCTTGGGAAATAGAAGCTTCGACACCACACTGGTGGAAATGGGCTCGCCCTCGAACTGCGCGCAAGCACTCGTGGCATCGCGCGTGACGTGCGCGCGAAGCACACGGGTGTCCGGGCTGCGGAACCATCCCTTGTGCACATACACCGTGTGCGGGCAGTCCAGGAAGTTTTCCAGGCACGCTTCCACACTTGCCTCGAAGCGGGTGTTCATCACGAAAGTCGTCCATCCGCGATCATCGAGATGGGCAAACTCATAGGGACGACTGGATGCGGCTGTCGTCGGGTCATCTCCCATCCATACCCAGATGAAGCCCTGCTGCTCGACCACGGGGAAGGAGCGCACACTCACACGTGGGGGCTTTGCATTGTCACCCAGCGATGGCACGTGCTGGCAGTGGCCTGCGCCATCATAGCGCCAACCGTGGTAAGGGCACTCCACGCAACCGGCATTCACCTTGCCCTCGGAGAGAGCCATGTTGCGATGAGCGCAGCGATCCAGCAAGGCCTGCGCGACGCCTGAGGCATCGCGAAAGATTACCAGCGGCGTGTCAAAGAGGGTACGCGCCAGCGGCTGGTCGCGCAGCTCACGCGACTGTGCGGCGATGTTCCAGGAATCTCGCAGTGACACGCCTGTTCCTGAAGCGCAGTGTGAGCCTTAGCTCAACCGCTTGTTCACCTCTGCGCTCAGCGTCTTGCCATCCACACGGCCAGCGGAGCGCTCCTGCACGAGTTTCATCACCTTGCCCATGTCCTTCTTGGAGGTGGCTCCGGTCTCTACAATCGCGTCGGTCACCAGCTTCTCCACCTCGGTCTGGCTCATGGCGGCAGGCAGATACTTTTCGAGTACGGCGATTTCAGCCTTCTCGACCTCGGCCAGTTCCGAGCGCTGGGCGGCTTCGTACTGGGACACGGAGTCCTGGCGCTTCTTGATCTCGCGGCGGATGACCACGATGGAATCAGTGTCGTCCAGCTCACCATCGGCGCCGTGCTTTTCAATGGCGGCATACTTCAGGGCGGACTTGAGCGAGCGCACGGTATTGAGGGCCACGGTGTCCTTGGCCTTCATGGCGGTCTTGATGTCCTCGGTGAGTTGCGCGGTGATGCTCATGGTCGTGGTGAGAAAAGAAGTGTGGTGGGGTGTTCCTATTCCCTGAGAGTGGCACGGCCTGCGCGGTCGCACCAGAAGGAAATGCAGCCATCACATGTGATCCAGTCCGAGCAGCTTGGCATAGCCGTCGTAGAAGTTCTTCACGGGCTCAAACCGATCGTAGAGCACGATGAGGGGTGCGTACACATGCTTGGGCCACTGAGGACTTCCCCATCCGAACCGCTCATACACCCAGGCAAGGGGCGCGGGGCTCAGGATATAGGCGAGCAGGAAGATGGAAATGCCGCCGCCCCACCATGCGGCTGCCTGGCTGCGAGCTTCAGCCTGATGATGTGGACTGGCATCCTCAGCCATGACATGAGCAGCGTTGGCAGGGTGCTCCCGGGAGGCAGAGCGTCTTAAACTTCAAAAGCGAGATTCCTGCCAAGCTCCGCTCCACAGATGACACACGTCTCGCGTTTGGTGCTGGTCCTCTGCTTGCAGCTTGGACAGGTTGCCACCTGCTGGCTGATGCGACCGTCTGCGCGGCCATCGCGGAGATCCACTTCCAGGATCTTCGCGGAGATTTCTTCCTCCGTGAACTCGGCGCGTTCTCGCAGCATTTCCCACATGGCCTGGCAGTGAAGTGCGAGACGGTCCAGCCGTCTCTCCTGGCGGGTGAGTCGGTCTTGCACCGACTCCACCTTGTTTCCACCAATGGGGAATTGTTCGGGGCTTGTGGAGCGCTCGGGTAGCATGGTTTGGTTCGTATTGGGAGAAGGTGAGATTGGTAGTGGGTGCGGCTCTTACACCTCGAAGGGATGCTTCGTGGCGATCACGCTGCCACATACGACACAACGGGGGCGTTGCGTGTTCACGTTGTTTTTGCACTTGGGACACTGGATCACGCGTGCGGCGATTCTCCCATCCTCCTTGCCGTCGCGCAGATCCACTTCCACCACCTTGCGCATGAGATCGTTATTCGAAATGTGCGTGTGCTGGGAAAGAAGCTCCCACATCGCCTGACAGATCAGGGAGAGCCGCTCTACTCGATTGGTCAGGTCCGCGAGATCACCCTGGGTGGATGCAGCCCTGTGCTGGGCGTTCCGAGCCTGCTCCTCGGCATCGTTAATTTGCTGTTGCTGGAAGAGGTCCCAAATGAAGTCAGACATGGCATGAGGATCTCGCATTCACGCGTGCCCCACAAGTCATTTCGTCTACGCGACCGCGTGACTGATTACAGCCTCACCGGAATATCATGCTTCTGCAAGTGGCGCTTCACATCGCCCACGGTGTATTCACCGAAGTGGAAGATGCTCGCGGCCAGCACGGCATCGGCTTTGCCATCACGCAACACATCCACCATGTGATCCAGATTGCCCGCGCCGCCGCTGGCGATGACCGGGATGGTCACGGCTTCGCTCACGGTGCGGTTCAGGCCGAGGTCGTAACCGGCCTTGGTGCCATCGGCATCCATGCTGGTGAGAAGAATCTCGCCCGCACCGCGCCGGCACACTTCTGCGGCCCACTCGATGGCGTCCAGTTCCTTGCCATCACGGATGGCGGGCTTACGACCGCCATGGGTATAGACCGTCCAGGAGCCGCGCTCGTTGCGCTTGGCATCGATGGCGACCACGAGGCACTGGCAGCCGAAGGCACTCGCGGCCTCGTCCACCACTTCAGGATTGAAGATGGCCGCGGTGTTCACGCTGACCTTGTCTGCGCCGGCCAGCAGCATCTGCCGCATGTCCGCCACGGTGCGAATGCCACCACCCACGGTCACCGGCATGAAGCAACGCTCCGCGGTGCGCTCCACCACGTCCACCATGGTGCGGCGTTCATCGCTGGAGGCCGTGATGTCCAGAAAGACCAGTTCATCCGCTCCCTGGTTGTTGTAGGCCACGGCACACTCCACCGGATCCCCCGCATCGCGCAGATCGAGGAACTTCGTGCCTTTCACGACACGGCCGTCGTGAACGTCGAGACAGGGGATGATGCGTTTGGTGAGCATTGAGAGAATGGATACGCCCAAGGGCGGGAGTTGGCTGAATATCGGTAGGGCGAGGAAACGGGAAACGCAAGGGAGGTCTCAGCCCAAATGGCGAACGTCCAACTACGGATAGGACCAATGATTCGGTGGCGAAAAAACTCGGAGAATCGTGTGGTTTTGAGAAAGACCCCGTGCACGGTGCCGCCATGAGTGATGCGCCTGCCTCAAGCAAAGAAAAAGTAATCACCTGCTGTCTGGGCTTGGGGTTGTTGGTATTGGCTTTTGCGGTCGTTGTCGGTCTCGGACTCTGGACGTCCTCCAGATCCAGTACTGCTGCCAAAACGCCGGATGCCCCAAGTGTCTCATCGGAAGAGGCTTGGCAGCGCCGTGAAGTAGTCGGCGCTGCCCTGGATATTCCATTCAAACTGGAAAACCGTCCGGATACAGCCAGGCGCTTGATGTCTGCGGCAAATGAGGTGAAGCCGATGCTGGAGTCTGTTTCTATGTGGGAGGGGGAACAGGGCGCAAACAAGCTGCGCGTTGGACTCAATAGAATTGAATATAAGGCCGGTATCGTGCCAAATCTGGATGGCGCCATTAGAGGCGCGATATCAAACTCGGCGGCCAAGCTTGGAGATACGGACCCAAAGTATTCCGCGACTGCTCTCCGCATCTCGAACCTGGATGCGCGAAAAGCGGTCTATCATACCAAAATCCAAGGTGCCGACCTGCGCATTGATGTTGTGGTGGTGGCGCGTGGCTCGACGATGTGGCAATTGCAGATATTCCTCATGGATCCCACATTGGCTCCTGTGGTGGATCGAGTGGTGGCCTCTCTGGAGGTTCTACCTCCCTAATAGGAGGCAGTGTGATCAAGAGAGGGAGGGGTCATCTCACTCCAGCACCTCTCCCAGCGCCTTCCCGTCCACATTGGGGATCTCCAACTTCAGCAGTTTCGCAATGGTTGGCGCGACATCCAGATTCGCCATGCGGGGGATGACCACGCCGCGCTTGATGCCGGCGCCGGAGGCGATGAAGATGCCGTCGAGTTCCGGATCACTGTTCAGGTAACCGTGGGTGCCGCCGTAGTTGGTGGTCGGGCCGGTGGCTTCTTCACCAGCAGCAGAAGCGTTGAAGGCAAAGCCTGCCTTGGCGTAGAGGATGAGATCACCCATGCCTGGATTCTCCGTGGGGAGAGGCATTCCCAGCGTGGGGCCTTCGGTGCCGTCGATGACCTTGTCGATGCCTTCCGTCGCAGCGAGGAGTTCCTTGAGCTTGGGCAGAAGTTCGGCTTTGCGGGCTGGGTCAGTCACATAGACAAAGCACATGCCGCCCTGGGTCATGGCGGCGACTTCGCAGGTGGTAATTTTCGGGCCAAGAGCGGTGAGGTGTCCGGCCTTCTTCAGCACCACATTAGGGTAGATGTACTTGTCCACCTTTTTGAAACCATGGTCCGTGCTGATGACAATGGTGGTCTTGTCACGCAGACCACTTTCATCCACGGCCTTCACGAGATCGCCAATGAGCCGGTCCGCATAGGCCAATGCCGTGTAGCCTGCGTGAGAACCGGGACCGTAGACGTGGTGGGAGAGGTCCGTGTTCAGCACGTGAAACATCAAGAGGTTCGGCTGGTGTTTCTTGAAGACGTAGCACGCAGCGTTCGTCCACATGGTGTCAATCCATGCGATGTTCTTGCGCTGCGGACCGAGTTGCATCCAGGTGATCTGTTCAGGCGTGATGGCGCCCGCGGCGATCATTTCCTGCTCCAGCTTGCCTTCGGGTGATGGCAGCTCGGGAAAGCTCCAATCAATGGTCTGCGCTTTCGTCACGGCCACCCAATCCACCTCGGCGGTGACGAGTCCCTTTTCATGAGCGAGATCGTAAAGGGTCGGGGCAAAGACCATGTCCGTCTTGTCCGCCCACTGCTCGATCTTCGGCGGCTTGTCGGGACCCTGGCGCACGAGGAGGCCATTGAAGAGCACACCGTGTTTGCGTGGGTTCACGCCGGTGACCAGCGTGGTGTGATTGATCCAGGTGATGGAGGGGTTGGAGACCGTCATTGCCTCTGCCTGCGCGCCGTCTGCTGCGAGCTTGCGCAAATTCGGTACAGTCACTGCAGGGTCCTTCCACAGCCACGCAGGGAAGCCGTCGATGCTGATGAGAATCACATGGCGATCCTTGGGCTGAAGCTCAGCGGCGGCAGGGGCAAGGAGCGCGGCGGCAGTGAGGAGCGTGAAAAGGGAACAACGCAGCATGATTGAAGTCTTGTGAGTGGAGGAGAGGAGGACGGGGTGGCTGGAGAGCAGGCCGACTACTTCGCAGCCGGTTTCGGAGTTGGCGCGTCTTCGCGCTCCGCGGTGACCTTGTAGGACTTGCCATCTGAGACGACCTGGATGCGTCCATTCAGACCTGTGATATAGGTCTTTGTGCCCACGGCCTTGAGCATGGGAGTGGACTTCAAGCCACGGGCATAGCGCTCGAAGACACTGGCGATGGAAACTTCCGGGCGTGTCACTTCGGTGAAGGCCTTGGTGCAATGGATGCCGTGACCGGGAGCGATAAGCACGTGGCATTTCAGCTTCGCATGGTCCACGGACGGCAGCAGGCTGGCATCGATGTCCTCGCTTTGGATGTCTCCGGGAAGGTAGAAGACCACATCACCATGCTGGATGCGGACACCCAGCGAGTTGGAGTTCACCAGATAGTGGGCCGGGGGATCATTCTTTGCGCGTTTGTCGGGCAGGGGATCCGTGAAGTAGGTCTTGGGTGGGGCCAGGACTTCAATCTTGAGAGCGGGATCTAGATCCAGCGTGTCACTGGTGAAGGCAGCAAGATGCTGGCCGCGATTCTTGAACTCATCGCGCAGTCTGTTGTAGTCACCGAGTTCGCCGGTGTACTGCTGATCGGAAGAGCCCGGGAACACATAGCCGGAGTCGATGAGCTTCTTGATGGGGAAGTTGTCCTTCAGCCACATGAGGCCACCGAAGTGATCATAGTGGGCGTGGCTGATGAGGACGGCATCCACGCTGGAGATGTGGTTCTGCTTGAGGAAGGGAACTATCAAGTCCCGGCCAGCATTGAAGTTTGCCTGCCATCCATCTGAGGAGAGCCGCTCCGGATATGCGGAGCCTGTGTCGTACAGGAAGGTCTTGCCAGACGGAGTCTGCATCACGATAGCCAGGCCCGCCCCACGCTGGATGTCAGGAATCTCCAGTACCGTCAGGGTGAAAGTGTCGGCGGCATGCTGCACTCCCGGCAATACGGAAACAATGCTGAGGAAGATCAGGCGGAGGAAACGAAGCATGGCGGGAGGAGGGAGACAAAAAACGCTCCTGCCAGGTGCCTTCTTCCAGCGTCAGTCAGTGCTATTCACTCACTTGCTCATGCGAAGCGGCCCACCGGGACGCGCCTCGGTGAGTTTCCCATCGCGAATCACCGGCACGCCATCGACGAGCACATCCGTGAACCCTTCCGCGTAGTGGTGAGGATCTTCGAAGGTGGCGATGTCCTTTACCTTCTCTGGATCGAAAATGACCAGATCGGCCCAGGCGCCGGGACGGATGATGCCACGATCCTCCAGACGGAAGGTCTGTGCGGGCAGGGAGGTCATCTTGCGGATGGCTTCCTCCAATGTGACCAGTTTCAACTCATGGACGTAGCGATGCAGCACGCGGGCGTTGTTCCCATAGCTGCGCGGATGCGGCATGTCCTCGCCCAGCTTGCGTGGATTGCCATCGCTGGCGAACATGGTCAGGGGATGCTTGAGGAAGGCCGCGAGGTCGCCTTCATCGATGCTGTGATACACCGCAGTGCCGCCACCTTTGCGTTCGATCTCGAGGATGAGTTCGATTTGGTCCTCCAGTGAATCCGAACCACGCGCGATCTTCGCGGCCTCGGGGATGGTCTTGCCATTCAGCGAAGGGTCCGCGGCATAGCGTGCGATGACTGCATAACTGTAGTCCGTGCGGCCGAGGCGCTCGCGTGACTCCTGCATGCCCTTGAGGATTTTGGCCTTCTGCTCCGGATCTTCGCAGCGCTTGATGAAGTCCTGCCGTGTGCCCTCGCGTGCTTCATCAGGAATGAGCTGGCCCAGCCCGGTGCTGGAGGCAGTGTACACATACTGGTCATGCGTGATTTGCAGGCCCTCCGCGCGTGCCTTCTCCAGCAGGGCGAAGACTTCCGCGGACTTCCCCCAAGCGGTGGGTGAGCTCAGCTTGAGATGCGAGACCTCGGCGCGGATATTTGCTTCACGGGCCACGCGGATGAACTCCTCCAGCGCACCGAAGATCTTCACCGTCTCTGCACGCATGTGGCTGGCATAGATGCCGCCATGTTGCGCCGCCACCTTGGCCAGCTCGATGATTTCCTCCGTCTTCGCAAACGTCCCGGGCACATAGATGAGTCCCGTGCTCAGGCCCACGGCGCCGTCGTCCATGGCCTTGGCGACCATCGCGCGCATGGCGTCCAGTTGTTCCGGTGTAGGGGCGCGCAGGAAGCTGCCGCCCATGGCTTTTTCGCGGACATCGCCATGACCGATGAGCGCAGCCACATGCAGAGTCGGCTTGGATTCCTCCACTTCCTTGAAGAAGGCGCCGATGTCTGTGCGGGACATGCCGCAGTTTCCGGTGATGATCGTCGTCACGCCCATTCGCAGGAAATTCTCTGCTTCCGGAGTCTTCGCGATTTTCTCCGAGTGGGTGTGCACATCGATGAAGCCCGGCGCGAGCACACGGCCCTGGGCATCAATGGTGAGATCCGCAGCGCCTTTCAAGTCACCGACGGCAGCGATGCGCCCCTCCTTCACCGCCACGCTGCCGGTATAAATTTTTCCGCCGGTGCCATCTGCGATGCGGGCGTTCTGGATCAGCAGGTCATAGTCCGCAGCCGGGGCTACAAGGCACGACAGGTGAAATGCCAGACCAGCCAATAGGAGCGATGCAGTGTTTCGGGAACAGGGCCTCATGACGGGAGAGAAGAGGTAACGCACAACCGTTTCCGACTCTGGCACAGTGGGCCAAGACCGGCACGGGCAAAGATGACGTCTTATTCAGTTGCTGAAATCAGCGGGGGGCTGGCATCGTAGGCAGCATCCCGTTATGATTCCCTCACGCCCTCTCTTCCAACGCTACGCCCGTCCTCTCATGGTCGCCGCCCTCGCCACTGCTGCCGTGCTCCCTTGCTCGGCCACGGAAATCATCGCCCACCGCGGCTACTCCGCGAAGGCCCCGGAGAATACTCTGGCCTCCTTCAATCTCGCCTGGGAATCTGGGACGGATGCCTGCGAGCTGGACCTCTACCTGACCAAGGACGGCCAGATTGCGATCATTCATGATAAGGACACGAAGCGCACCACGGGCGTGGCCAAGGTGGTGGCGGAGTCTACGTTGGAGGAGCTATTCCAACTCGATGCCGGCTCTTGGAAAGATCCGAAATGGAAGGGTGAGAAGATTCCCCCTCTGCAGGCCTGCCTGGCCACGCTGCCGGAGGGAAACAAGCGCTTCTATTTGGAAATCAAATGCGGCCCCGAAGTGGTACCCGCACTTGCCCGCACCCTCGGACCGTGGCAGTCGCGCTCCAAGCAGCTTGCCGTGATTACCTTCAACGCCGAAGCGGCCGCTGCCACGAAGAAGGCCATCCCCTGGCTGAAGGTGTACCTGCTCGCCGGAGGCAAGGACAAGGAGAAGAAGCCCCGCACGGATGTGACCCCCTTCATCGAACAGGCAAAGAAAGATGGCCTGGACGGGCTCGATCTTGGCTCAGACTGGCCGTGGTCGGAAGCCTTCGTGAAGCAGATCCGCGATGCAGGTCTCGGTGTTCTCGTGTGGACCGTGAATGACCCGGCGAAGGCCAGGGAACTCGCGGCGATGGGCGTGGAGGGCATCACCACGGATGACCCGGTGCTCATCCGCGAAGCGCTTTCGAAGAAGTGAGGCCGCTATTGATGCGCTGATCGGGTAATGTTGTTTTGGCGACCGGAACCGGTCAGCGCTTGATTGCTTCGGAGCACTGGGCTTCCCATTCCTCATCCGACGGCACCTCGTAATCTTTTCCCAGATGCTGCTTGAAGCGGGCGCCACAGGCGTCGCAAAGATAGTAGCACCAACTGTCTGGTGCTCTCCGACCATCAATGAGCACCGTGGCGCGAATCCACTGCACACAGCGCACTTCCTTTTGTGCGCATGCAGGACAGGCCCTCCGCTGCCGCCCGAGGAGCCACCCTGCCAGCAAATACAATGCACAAGCCACCACGGGGATGGCAATGAACAGGGCGATGATAGGCGCGTAGTCTTGAGGCAGCGTCATGACCGGAATAAAAAAGTCCGGAGGGAATACCTCCGGACTTCTGCAAAATAGCGAGAGCTGTTCGTGCGGAACTTAGCCCTTGGCGACGGACTCCACCTTGCCGTGGGAGCTCTGCACCACGATCTTCTTGCCCACGAGCTTGTCGAGCTCGTCAGCGCCCTTGGAGGAAGGGGTGAGGGTACGGGTGACGTCCTTGCCATCGACGTCGATGGTGATCTGCTTCTTCTCGGCGTTCACGGCCTTGAGTTTGCCCTTGTCGGTATCAATTTTGCCGCAGCCGGCGAAGGAGGTGCCAAGCGTGAGGGCGAAGGCGGCGGCGAGAGTCAGGATGTATTTCATTTGGATGATGAGAGGGTGGAACTGGACTTGCCGCTGGGCGGCGTACCCGCAGCAAACACAAAACGCACAAAAGCGGCAAGACTTATATGCAGGTGCAAAATAATCGTTAATTAAGGCCGGGTGGGCCGTTTGAACTCAGCCACCCCTCACTCTGCCGCCTCCCTCCCATGCGCCCACGTCTTCCGTACCTGCGTTTTGTCCTTGGACTTTGGGTCCTTTCCCTGTGCTCCCTGGCAGTTGCGCACCCCATCCCGGATGTGCCCGTGCGCTCCACATTTCCGGGGGACGGGACCTGCAGTATTCAAGTAGAGGTGGATCCCCGGTGTTTCGACTTGGACCCGGAAATTGCCCCGTATTTGCTCCATAGCGCGCTGAAAGCCATGCCGGAAGCCGAGCGCGCGGCGCTCTTGGCCCAGGCGGCCACCTTTGTGAAGGACACGACCGTGGACTTCCATTTTGAGCCTTCCGGGGCTTTTACCCCCGAGTTCAAATTCGAGTTCACCACACTCAATGCCCAGCCGCTCACCAAGGACGAGGACCCAGTGATGATGACGGGCAACTGGAGCGGCCCCGTGCCCGCCGGTTCTCAGGGGTACCGCATCGTCGCCAAGCCTGAGGGCAAGCTGAGTGTGCTGTTCCTGAACAACTTGCGAGGGAAAGAGGTGTCTCGCATGATGGTACTCTTCCCCAAGGAAAAGAGCTTCCTGCTCGACCTCATTGGCAACAGCCATGAGGTGCCCCCGGACACGGGAGTGATTACGGCAGCGGCATCGGCAGAAGGAGGCGATGCCGAGGGCGTGAAAGGCCAAGCTCAAGCGGTGAGCTCCTCTACCAGCATCTTTGGGTTTCTCCGCCTGGGGTTTCTGCAGGTGGTGCCGCGGGGGTATGAGTTCATGCTGTTTGTACTCGCCATGTTCCTCCTGGGGCGCGGGTTCAAGGCGCTGGCTCCCCAAGTGCTGGCCTTTGTGGTGGCACATAGCCTGGCCCTCTGGATGGATGTCATGGGCTGGGTGCATCTGACTCCCACCATCGTGGCGTGGGGCATCGCATCAGGCATCGTGGTGCTGGCCGTGGCGAATGTGTTTCAATCCCAGTGCACGTTCTGGCGGCTGGTGCTGGTGGTGGTGTTCGGGTTGTTCCCCGGATTTCGTCTCGCTGCAGCGTTTGCCGCGCTCGGTGGTGAAGCAGAAACGGCGTCAGCGGCGGGATCCGAGCCGGCGGTGCAGGTTTCGGCGCTTCTCGGTTTTCATGCAGGCGTGGAGCTTGGGCTTCTCGCCGTGCTCGCGGTTGCTCTTCTGGTGACTGCGTGGGCGCGGAGTGCCCGGCTCTTTCGCTGGGCGGTTGCCGTGCCCGGCTCGGTGGTGCTCGCCTTGTTTGGACTTTGGGGGATTGCGAACCGGCTGGGCTGGATGGCGGCGTGACCGGTCGCCGCTTGGCTTCTGGTCAGGGCTTCAGCACGCCCTGCTTTGCGAACCATGCCCTGATGAGTCGGTAGACCTCATCCGCCTTTTCGGCGTGGAGGTTGTGACTGACTCTGGGGAAGACATGGCGCTCATTTGGTACTTTCTGCTGATCCAGCACTTCCTTCAAACGAGCGGAATTTTCTGGTGGCACGGTGGTGTCCTGATCGCCGTGCAGGATGATGAAGGGCGTGCGTATGTTCTTTGCCGCGTCCACGGTGGGCGAGGGGAAACCTGTCTGCGTGATCACTCCGCCGGCGGAGATCGCAGCGGCGGCTATCTGGCCTGGGACTTCCGCGGCAAGACCCACGGTGAGGAACGCGCCCATGCTGTTGCCGTACACGCAGATGCGTTTGGCATCCACTTCCGGGAGAGTGCCCAGGATGGCCAGGCACGCCTTGGCCCGGCGGAGGTTCTCCGTGCTCGCTCCAAACTGGGAACGGTCCGCACCCGGCTGTGGACGTGCATGCGTGAGATCGGTGGCAATGCAGACCATGCCCCATTGCACAAACTCCTTCGCCTTCATGCGGCCGAACTGCTCTGCATTCGAGCCGAGCCCGTGATTGATCAAGATGGCGGGGAAGGGGCCTTTGCCAGCGGGTTTGATGAGGATGCCCGAGAGCGGCTTGCCGTCCGCTTCGCAGGTCCAGCGTTCGCCATCGAGCTTGAAGTTCTTGATGCTGGCAGCCGCGGCTGAGGATGATGTGTTGGTGTTCGACGTAGATGACGGAGGAGTTTGTGAAGATGCCGAGGAAGGCGGCGTGGACGGAGTCGCTGTGGGTGCGGGCGTCGGCGCTGCGGGTGGCATGGCACCTTCGTGTTCCTCTTTGGTCAGCGTGCCATCGCCGTTTTTGTCCAATCGGGAAAAGAGTTGCGCTGGACCGCTGAACTCATCCTTGGTCACCTTGCCGTCGCCATTCTTGTCATCACGCCGTGTGATGGCTTCCCACGGAATGCCGCGACGTGCGGGAGCTCCCGTGGGTTGCGGAGGGCCGGGGCGCTGAGGCGTGCTGGGGGTGCCTGCTGGCGCATTGCTTTCCGTCTGCAAGGCGACTACTTCCGCAGACTTGCCCTTCAGGTTTTGCTCAAAAAACGTGCTCACCATGGCATCGATGTTCTCCCCGGCGAATCCCGGGCCGCCATGCCCTGCGCCGTGGATCACGTGGAAGTGCGTGCTCACGCCAGCTTGCTTCAGTGCGGCATGCAGGGCTTCGCTTTGGTTGAGAGGCACGGTGCGATCGCTGTCGCCGTGCACGATGAGGAAGGGCGGGTCATCCTTTGTGACATAGGTAATGGAATTTGCCTGCGCTGCTTTGTCCTTGTTCTCCAGCGGGGCTCCGCCGAGCAACTTCGCTTCGGGTGAGGTGGCTTGTGCGTGCGATTCATAGCCGGGTGTCGAGGCAAACTTCACGAAGTCCGTGGGCCCGTAGAAATCGCAGACTGCCTGCACGCGACTGGAGACATTTATGTTGGCACCCACATCAAACTCCTTCACGTCGCCACTCGTTCCCAAAAGCGCCACGAGATGACCGCCGGCAGAGCTGCCCCACACGCCAAAGCGTTCCGGGTCCAAGCCATACTCCTTCGCATGTGTCCGCAGCCAGCGTACCGCGGCCTTGCAGTCTTCGATCTGCGCAGGGAAGGTGGCGTGGCTGCTGAGACGGTAGTTGATGCTCGCCACGGCGTAGCCCTTTTCCACATATCCCTGGCGGAGGGGAGGGCAGCCATCTTTGCTGCCGTTCTGCCATCCGCCACCATGAACCCAGATGATGAGCGGCAGTGGGCTCTCTGCTTTCTCCGGGAGGAAGAGGTCCAGCTTGTGCCGCTCGTGACCACCATCTACGTAGGCAAGGTCCCGATGTTCCTTCACGCCCGCAGGTGTTTGTGCACGTGGAGGACCTGATTGGGCATGAGCGAAGTCAAAAGCATTCGCCGAGACAAACGCAAGCAGGGTGAGCACAGATGAGCGCAGGCGGGAAACGAAGCGGTTCATGACGGGTGGCGATGGGTTGGTGGTACAACGAGACTTGGCTATGAAATGGAAGAGCAACTCAGGCGGCTTTCCTGCCCTGGCGTGAAGCGCGCACCGGCTTTGCAGGCATCGACTTGGCGTGGCGTACGCGATCCAGGTTGCCCACCACCACGGAGAGGAGTCGGCGAAGCTCCGCTGCCTCTGCACGACTCAGGCCTTCCTCCAGTGTTTGCACGGACTGCTCGTGACGGCGTCGTAGTCCAGGTTCGAGTTTCTTCCCGAATTTCGTGAGTCTGAGCCTCATCGCCCGGCCATCCTCGGCGCAGGGCTTTCGCTCGATGACCCCATCCCGCTCCAGCCCGTCCAGCAGTCCGGTGATGGTCGGCTTCGGCATGCCCAATCTCATCGCTAGATCCGTGGCCGTGCGGCCTTCGTTCTCCAGCAGCGCAAAGTACACACTACCCGCGCCCGGACGGAAGTGGGGCAGCTCATCGGCATCTTCACCCCGCAGCCGATCCACGAGTGCCACAAACCCATGGTACATGCGAGCCAGATGGATGGGCAGGCTCTCGAGGATGTCCTCGTTGCCAGAAGTATGATGCCGGCGCCTGGCCGATGAGGAGCCGCTTTTCGAAGGTGGGTCAAATTGGTTCGACATCGAACTACTTGAACCCACGCGTCCAATGAAGGTTGCACAAAAGATGTGGGTGTCTGTGCGGACTCCGATGGCTACTTCATGAACTCGGATCCGATGAGATCCAGGTCATAGGGCGTAATGCCTTCATCCAGAGAAAAGACCGTGTCGGCTGCATCCTTGTCCTCAACCAAGGTGCCACGGACTTTGATGTGGAGATCAAAGAGTTCCTTCAACGTGGTCTTTTGGAGGTTCGTCACCGCACGGAGCATGAGCGCGATACCTGAGAGATTGTTGTGAACGTTGTTCCACGACAGACGCTCGGTAAGCGCCAGATCAGCCCAGATGACTTTCCTGTCCTCCAAGTCGAACACCGCGGGCAGGCAGATGGCGGTCTTGGCCGCAATGTCCGCCTTTCCCTCCACCGTGCGTGGCTCAAAGATCTCACCCGAACCAGCGGACTGACGCGACATCCAGCCCGCAAAGCACTCCGGAAGATCGCAATAGAACTGCTGGGTGTAGCTGTTGATCGACATCACGACGTACCGCACGCCTTGAGTGAGAAGCTTGGGAATCTCGACATCGATGAATTCTGCAGCACCTTGTGGGGCATCCACGATGTCGCCGCTGTGGCATCCGCCAAATCCTTTCAGGTTGTAGTACGACAGGATGTCGATATACCGATAGGATGAAGAAAAGAGTGCGGCAGAGAGATCGATGTCCGTACGGCCCTTGCCATTCTTCCACCAGAGGAAGAAGCGAAGGATGTCGCCGTCGGGCAAAGGCATCCTGCTCCCTCTCCCCACGGTGTGGAGAGCCTTCGAAGCCGAGCGTTGGGAGAAAGGTGCCAGGTAGTCGCCCAAGGCCGGATCGAGATAACACTTCCCGAGAGGTGGCAGTTTCGCGAACCTCTGGAGTAGCGTTGTTTCCGCGATGGCCACCACCATGTCTGTCAGGTGCCTTGGCAATGGCGGCAGAGAGCCGCGTTTACCGTAAGCCTTGGCCACGCCGCCCTTGGGGAAGAAGACGCGCAAATCCGCAGGTTCGGTGCGATGTGTGAAGTGACAGTGCACCTGCAGGAGCACGGGCGTGGATACCGATGGTGCTGCTGCTTCGAAGGCATCGAGTGTGGATTCGTAGTTGCCGCCGAGGCGTAGCAAGTGATCCAGACGGCGGGCAAAGTCGCCGGGACGTGACTTGAGGAGCCCAACGACACTGCTGATCTCACGAGTCTTCAGGAACCCTTCCACCTTGCTGGCGAAGGTGCTCACAGGCACGTCGTTGCGCAGCACGCGGAACGCCTCGTAGGTCTTTGGGAATTCCGTTGCGTAGTCGCCGGGGTGAAGCCGCTCCGCGAGGCGTTTCCACGGCTCCTTCCAGCGCAACATGTCCTCCACAGGATTGCCGTGTCTTTCCAGGCAGGAGAGCAGCAGTTTCCGCTCGCTACGCCGGAATCGTTTGAACTTGCACGGGGCCGCGAGCGAAACGTCACCACCACTTCTTGCCACGGCGAGCCGCAGGGCGTCCGTAGGTGTCTTCAGGTTCTCGGCGAGGAATGCAGGAGCAAGGCTGGTGTGTTCCATCAACGCAGCCCCAATGATGGCCATGTTCTCCTTCGAGGGCACATTCTTCGGCAACAGCCGCTCAATGGAATCGCGATATTGCGCGATGAACCATTGCAGGTCCGCCTTGTCTTGTTCAGACAGGGAGGCGCGGGAAGAAGCCAGCCGCGTGAAGATGGACTCGAAATCTTCCTTGCTGCCGAGGTCGATGATCTTCAGCCATGACCATTGATCCAGCTCCGGCCTCTCATCTTTTTTGTAGTTGGGCAGCTCATTGGTGATGTAGTGCAGGAAGGCATTGAAGTAGAGTTCCGCTTCCGACTTGGCCATCACCTGGGCGGGAAAGTTGGGATACATCGGACGATACTCCCGATGCGCTCCCACCGCCGTCCTGAGGTCCTTCACGAGGCTGTGATAAAACGTCTCCAACCTGGGCTGCGAGAGCGTGAGCAGTCTGCTGGTCAGTGCAGCAGAAAGTCCAAAGCCCAAGGACTCGAGGTTTTTTTGAAGGGTGGCGACCAGGGACACCGAGCTGGTGCCGTCACCTTCCGCCACGTGAATTTTTCGCCTACGGCGAACGTAGATGGCATTCATTGATTGGGGAGGAAGATAAAAACGCCCGGCATGGTGACCGGGCGTTTGAAGTGTGGAGAGCGGGGACTCTAGAAGATGCAAATAGAAGGAAGAATCCCCATAGCCACGTCGCAGACATAGACTTGGACAATGTGGGGGACAAGGAAAAAACAGAAAGTTTGCCGGTAGTCAGACAAACTCGGGGCCCTCATGCGTCTTGGCAAGCGAACCCGACTGCCGCATCATCCTTGTGACGACCGCCATGACTGACCGTGAACTGGAGCGCCTCTATGACACCCATGCGGGCGGCTTGTTCCATTATCTGGTCACCTTCACCAAGACGGAGGCGGATGCGCGGGACCTGCTGCAGGAGCTTTTCATCAAACTTGCACGGGGAGCGGCGAGGGAAGGGGTGCTGAGCGAAAAGGCCTGGATCTACCGCATGGCGCACAATCTCGCGGTGGACTGGCTGAGGCGGCGGAAGACGCGCTGGGATGCGGAGGAGAAGCTTCTTCAGGAAATGGAAGTTGGGCATCACCCAGCCACCGACCCGGACTCCGTCTTGATGGCACGGCATTTCGCCGAGGCCATGAAGTCCCTGCCGGAGGACCAGCGTGTGGTCATGCAGCTCAAGCTCTGGGAGGGCATGACCTTTGAAGAAATCGCGGAGGCACAAGGCATTCCGCTGAACACCGCCGCGAGCCGCTACCGCTACGGCCTGGAGAAACTGCGGACCGTGCTGCGTCCGCTTTACGAGGAACTGACATGAACGACGACGCTTTTGAAAAGAAACTCGAGTCGCTGGCAGGAGCCATGCCGCGCCCCGATCCCACACCGCAGTGGAAGGCTGAGATCCTCGCCCGCGCCAGGCGTGAAGCAGAAGCATCGGCTGTGACGCCGCGCCGAGTTCTGCCGCCGCGCTGGCTCATGACGGTGTGGTGCACGGCATGGGTCGCTATTGCGCTCCTGCGCTTTAGCACGCCCGCTGACTCCACCCCCATCAGGACTGCACCTCAGCTCGTGGAAGCGAAGAGAGCCGCCAAGGCGGACGCACACGCGAATTCCACCGCCGCCTCATCCCTCACCCTGCTCGCGTTTCATCGTGAACTGAGCAAAGACGCCACCACCACCCGATTCGACATCCCATGATTGCCTTTCTCAAACGCTGTTGGCAGCGCCGCTGGATTCGCGGCCTCACCTGGACCTTCATCACGTTGGTGACCTTGACCACACTGTGTGTCGCGTGGGTGAACTGGACCGGCGCCCGCGTGTGGCGCGACGCTCAGCAACGTGTCCGCGACGAGAATCTCACGCTCGACTTCCGGCAGACAATGACGGCTCCCGTGCCGGACGCGGAGAACTTTTGCGCCATCCCCTTGTTGCGGGATATCGCGGTGGTGGTGGATGACGACGCCTCCAAGGGTGAACCCGCCGCCAAACGGAAGGCACTGGAGGCACTGGGGTTGCCTGACGGAAATCAATCGCCGTCCGGCATGGGCCGCCCCTCTGTCCAGCTCAAGTCCGGTGAGGACGCCGCCAAGCAGATGGGTGACTGGGCCAGGTGGCTGCGTGAAATGAAGATGGCCATGCCGGTGACGGATGCGGAGAATCCTGCTCGCGAAATCCTGGCGGCTCTCGCGTACCAGGATGCTGCTGTGGCGGAGATGGCCGGCACACTGGAGCGTCCCTATGCCCAATTCCAGCCAGCGCCCACGGATCGTAAAATCCCCGAGCTCATTTTCGCCATACAGATTCCGCACTACGGAGGATTGCAGAAGGCGATCGGCGGCCTCGCGTTACGGGCCACCGCAGCGGCCCATGCCGGTGAGGCGGCAAAAGCCCACGAGACTGCGCGGATCATGGCGCGCCTGAGCGAAGCCATCGGCCAGGAACCTTTTCTTATCGGCTTCCTTGTGTACCGGGCCGCTGCTGTCCAGACGACCAGCGTAGTGTGGACTCTGTGCCAGGCACACACAGGCACTGCGGAGGACTTTCAAAAGCTGCAGCGTGATTTGGAGCGGTTGGAATTTCATGAGGCGGCGCTCCGTGCCTGGAACTGCGAACTGGCAGGGGGGGTGGAGACCCTCAAGTATCTCAAGCGGAGCCGCGACTCCTCCGTGCTCTCCATCATCAGATCCCCGTTGAAAGAGGGCGAGTCTGCCGGCGGCGGCCTTGCGATGCTTCTGCTTCCCTCCGGATTTTTCGACATGAATGCAGCGAACATTGTGCACATGGAGCTGGACTACGTCATCCGCCCCTTGCGTGATGAAGGATGGCAGGGGGTGTTGAACCGGGAGCAGGACATGGAGCGTGACCTCATGTTTGCCAAGGCTAACTGGCCCACAAATCTCGACAAAATCTTCCCCTCACTGGTGATGCCATCGTTGTTGAACATCACCGGCACGACGGTCTACGGGCAATGCCTCGTGAATCAGGCCATCATCGCCTGCGCGCTGGAGCGCCATTATGCGGAGAAGGGCACTTATCCGGAATCTCTGGACGAGCTCAAGCGCACCAACGGCAAGGCTCTGCCCACGGACCCGATGAGTGGAACGCCCATGAAGTATCGCAAGACCGGGGACGGACGCTACAAGCTCTGGAGCGTAGGATTTGACCTCACCGACGATGGCGGCAAAGGACCTGACAAGGATGCCAAGGGCGATGCCGCCAAGCCCAACCGGGCGGCGTACAAGGGCGACTGGGTGTGGGAGTACTCGGGAAAGTAGGGCGCTCCTCCGTGGGGTGCGGTCAGCACCCCAGCATGAAATGCTTGCAGGGCGAGGGGTGAATGTTCATCGTGATGACACTCACCCCCTTCTGCCTAATCGTGTCCTTCCTTCAACGTTGTTGGCGTGCACGCTGGATCCGCATCCTGGCATGGATTGGCGTCGGCATCTTGATGGTATACGTGGGACTGACCGTATGGATGAACCGTGCGGGAAAGCGTGATTGGAAGGCGGCGCAGGAAGCGCTGGCCCGCGAAGGTGTCGACTTGGACTTCAGGTCGGCGAAGGGAATCGTGGAAATCCCGGATGAGTTGAATTTTTGCGCCATTCCCCTGTTGAAAGGCCTTGCGATCATCGAAGATGGTAATCCTGCGAAAGGCGAGTCTGCTGCCAAACGCAAAGCTTTGGAAGCTCTCGGGCCCCTCAAGTCTCACACGGGCAGTTATCCACCCATTTCATCAAAGGACACCGACATGCCGGTGAATCTCCGGGAGTGGGCGGACTGGCTGCGGAAGGAAGGCCACCCCATGCCGGTTACGGACCCAGACAACGCCGCGCGTGAAGTGCTCGGGGCGATGTCGTATCAGGACGCTGCTATTGCGGAGATGGTGGCCGCTCTTTTTCGTCCTCACTCCCGGCTGACCCCGGACTGGCGCTTGGGACCCTTCCCAGAGCTTCTGCTGCAGCTCCAGGTGCCCCACCTCGGTGCGTTGCAAAGCTTTTCAAACGGTCTCAGCTTGCGTGCGAAGGCAGCCGCACAGGCGGGTGAATATGCCAGGGCTCACGAAGCGACTCTCTGCCTTGCAAGGATTGCGGAGGCGACCTGCCAGGAGCCGCATCTGATCGGTTTGTTGGTGGGCGTGACTTCCGCGTCCATTCTCTCGCAGACCACGTGGGAACTCGGAACCGCTCACTGCGGCACGGCAGATGATTTCCTGCGCTTGCAGCAGGCTTTAGAGAAGTTCGACCTCCGTCAGGATGCCGTGCGTGCCTTCAAGCAGGAGATCGTCGCGGGAGTGGATTCCCTCCTCTACTTGAAGCGCAATCGGCAGCTGCCCAGCTCCTCTCTGGACGAGCCCAGCTGGGATTCTATGCAAAAATTAGTGTGGCTTGTGCCAGAAGGCTGGTTCGACTCAAACGCAGCGCATGTCGCGACACTTAATCTTGAGTACATTGTCAAACCTCTGCGCGATCGTGGGTGGGCGTCTTCGCTGGTGGAGGGGGAACGGTTGGAAGCACGTCTCAAAGCGGCAAAGGCAGAAATCTGGCGCCACACGGATATGATCGTGGCTGTGCTCGCCATGCCCGCGTTTACCAGATTTGTAGATCGGGCCGCGTATGCGCAGAGCTTTTTGGACCGTGCCATCGTTGCGTGTGCGCTCGAGCGCTTTCGCTTGGAGCGAGGTGCTTATCCCGATGCTCTTACGGAACTGGCGCGTGCCGGAGAGAAGCCACTGCCTCTGGATATTCTTTCCGGCAAACCCATGGGATATCGAAAGACCACAGGTGGCCGGTATGTGCTCTGGGCCGTGGGCTTTGATGGAAAGGATGACAATGGCCACCGACCCTCCACCGGAAGCTACCGGGACAAGCCTACCAACAGGCAATACGAAGGGGATTGGGTATGGTCCTACCCCACCGCGGAAGAGATTGCCGCATCCAGAGTTCCAGCGGCCCCTGTGTCCACCAAGCGCTCCAAGAAGCAAACAGTGATCAAGGGTGCGGAGGATTCGACGCCGAAGGTCGAAAACTGAGCTCGCCCTGTGGGCTTACGATCCCTGGAAATCCGACGCGTAGATCTCGTCGCCGTTTTCTGGCAGGGCGCCGTCGCGGATGCTCTGCAGGCGCTTGCGGCTGCCGCGGGCGGAGCCGGGGCGGTTCGCGAGGCGGGAGACGAAGTCCGTGAGGGTGGGGGCGACCACCACGGCTCCCACGGCAAGGAGGGAGAGGGCGGTGATGTTGGAAGAGGTGCGGGACATGCCGCGCCCGAACAAGATGCCAAGCGCACAACCGGCAGCCGCCGAGGCGGTGGTCAGCGCGTAGGTGTTCAGGTCGTCCTCACTCCAATTTGGGGTCCGTGCACTCATGATGATTTGTATGCCAAACATACGACGGGAATTGCGGGAGCGAAAGGGCTTTTGTTGAGAGCATGTTCCTTGCAAGGAGCCGGGATGACAGCCAAAGACGGTTGCGCCGCCGGGATCGCGGCGGTTAGATTGCTTTTCCCCACTTCTTCATGTCCACCTACGCCCTCATTCTTGCCGGCGGCAGCGGCCAGCGTTTCTGGCCGGTCAGCCGCGATCGGTTGCCCAAGCAGCTCCTGCGCCTTTTCGATGACAAGTCCATGCTGGAGCACACGGTCCACCGGCTGGATGGACTGGTGCCGCGGGAGAACATCCTCATCCTCACGAACCAGCAGCAGCTCGAAGGCGTGCGCGAGGCGCTCCCCGATTTCCCGGCGGAGAACATCATCGCCGAGCCGGTGAAACGGGATACCGCCCCGGCCATTGCGCTGGCCGTGGGTTGGGTGGCGGCACGGGATCCGCAGGCCACTATGATGGTGCTGCCCAGCGACCATCTCATCCGGGACGTCGCAGCCTTTCAAAACACGCTGCGCACTGCCTGTGCCGCGGCGGAGGAAAGCGGCGCGCTGGTGACCATCGGCATCAAGCCGGGTTGGGCCTGTCCCAGCTATGGTTATGTGGAGCGGGGTGAGCGCTATGAGTCCGCGGGAGCGGGCGCCTCGGACATTCCTGTGTACGAGGTGGTGCGTTTCCGTGAGAAGCCGAGTGTGGAGGTGGCAGAGCAGTTTGTCGCCCAGGGGAACTTCACCTGGAATGCTGGCATGTTCTTCTGGAAGGTGGAGACGGTGAGGAAAAACCTCGACGCCCATTGCCCCGAACTCGGCGCGTTTGTGACCGCGCTGGAGCAGTGCACGGATTTCGACGCCACGGTAGCCGGGCAATTTGCCACGCTGCCCAAGGTCTCGATCGACTACGCGCTCATGGAAAAGGCACCACGCGTGCTGAATGTCGAAGCGGTGTTCGACTGGGATGACGTGGGGAACTGGACCAGCGTGGGCCATTACCTCAGCGCGGATGTGGCTGGTAACCAGCACAACTGCACGGTGAGCGGCCAGGACTCCAGCGGGAACCTTGTCTACTCGCAGACCGGCCAGCATATTGCCCTGCTGGGAGTGCATGATCTCATGGTCATCTCCACGGGGGATGCGCTGCTCGTGGCCCATCGTTCCCAGGCGGAGTCGCTGAAGAAGCTGGTGGATGGGCTGCCGACTGAGCTCAGATAGGCTTTGAGCAGTCTGATTATCCTCCTTCACTTTCTATGAGTCGCATCCTCGGCATCGATCACGGCACGGTCCGCATCGGACTGGCGCTTAGTGATGAGTTGCAGATCTTCGCCAATCCGCTGAAGACGCTGGATGCCCATCCGGACGTGGAGGAGGAAATCGCCACCATCGTGCGGCAGAAGCGCGTGGAGGAGGTGGTCATTGGTCTGCCGCTGCGCATGAGCGGCGAGCGTGGCAGTGCCGCGGAGCGGGTGGATCGTTTTGCGGATCGCCTGCGAAAAAAACTGCCGGATGAGGTGCAGATTCACTTCGTGGACGAGCGCCTCAGCAGCGCCGCCGCCGAGCGGAGCCTGGGATTCACCGGGAAGAAGCTCGATCTGGAGCAGAAGAAGCTCGTGGACCAGGTGGCTGCGGTGGCGATTCTGCAGGACTACCTGAATACCAAGGCAGGGCCCGAGGGATGGATGCTGCCGGACGAGGAACAACCCTAGCCGGGGCAGGCATCAGTTCGCCTCGGTCGATGACGTGATGATCTCATCCACCGTTGCCTTGGGCCGCAGCATGAGGGTGTGCTCCACAGTCTTCTTATCGATTTTGATGCGATAGTGAATCACGAGGTTCTTGTCCTTCTTGTGCAGTTCCACGAGATCAAAGCGATCTAGAAAAGAAGCGATTTCGACGGCTTCATCATCGGTGACGTCTCCTTGCGCGAGCTCCAGCACGGACTGGGTTTGGACCTCCAGATGCTCCCTGGTGGCGGGCCATTGGCCATGGGCGATGTAGTACTCCCCGGCCAGCATGCAGATGCCCATGGTGGCCATCATTTCTGGATCAGAAAAACCACACGCGGGCCGTGCCTTTGGTGTGCCGGGGTGCACACACGAAACCAGCGTGCATGCCAGCAAGGCGGCGACGGAGGCAAGCAGGAGGGCTTGTTTCATGGAAGGTGACCCAGGGTGTGGTTCGGAATTGCAAAGGTATCCTCCACAGAGCGGCGAAGCAAATCAAGCCGTCCCTGCGTCGGTGAACCATTATTGGGCCGGACTTTTGCACGCCTTCGCCCTTGCCGTGAATTCCAGAGCCGCACGTTCTTGCCGTTGAAGGAAGCGCATCGTTCGGTATGGATGCTGGTTCCCAATGCCTCGCCTCAAACTCACCATCTCCTATGACGGTCGCCCCTGGCAGGGCTGGCAGTCGCAGGTGGGTGGGACGGCGGTGCAGGACCAGATTGAGGCGGCACTGAAGGATCTCGCCGGGCACCGGGTGGTGGTGCATGGTTCGGGGCGCACGGATGCAGGAGTGCATGCGCGGGCGCAGGTGGCGCACATCGAGCCGCCCGAGTCACTGCGGCTGTCGATGGACTCGTGGATACGGGCCCTGAATGTGCGCCTGCCGTACAGCATCCGCATCATGAAGTGCGAGGAAGCAGCAGAGGATTTCCATGCGCGATTCAGTGCCACGGGGAAAGTGTATGAGTACCGCATCTGGCGCGGGGATGTGATTTCGCCTTTCGAGGCAGGACGCGCGTGGCATCTGTATGGGTCGCTGGATATGGAAGCGTTGCGTGCCGGAGCGGTGGCGCTGCGTGGCACGCACAACTTTGCCCGGCTCTCCGCGAATCGTGGCGACATGAGTGATGATGAGCGCCGGGAGAATGCGGAAGGTCTCACCCGCACCATCTCACGCCTGGAGGTGCATGAGGAAGGCGATGTGTTGCGCCTGGAGTTCGAGGGGGACGGCTTCCTTTACAAGATGGTCCGCCTCATGGTGGGCAGCCTCATTCATGTGGCGCGTGGCCGGGAGAGCCTGGAATGGCTGCGTGGCCTGGTGGCGAACCCCTCGGGTGCCAAGAGCAGTCACTGCGCGCCGGCGGATGGTTTGTACCTCGTCCGCGTGTTGTACTGATGTGCTTGCTCAACCACTTCCGTCCGCTCGCCCACACATCCCCCGACGACATGGACGAACGGACGGATCACCACAATCTGTGCCCTACTTCTTCGCGGTGATTTCCGCGCGGGCCTTGTCCATGACTTCCTTGAGCGTGACTTCGGCACCGTTACGGCGCTTGCTTTCATCAGCCGCTTCCATGAAGGCGTAGATCTCCAGGGTTTCCTCGGCGCTCACCGGGGCCTTGCCGCTGCGGAACATGTCAATCGCAGCGACGAGCAGGGGATCATAACCATCGTACTTGCCGATTTCGGCCTCGCCCTTCTCGCCCACGGCCTTGCCGCCGTACTTCTTCTCCTTGCTCTCGCGGAAGGTGCCGGTGCGGCCGCCTTCCCAGGTGCCGACGACTTCGATCTCACCATTCGGCCCCGTGCCGCGCTTCACGCTCTGGCAGCCGGTGCCCATGACTGTGAAGAGGGATTCCACGCCATGGATGCCGTACCAGAAGAGGTCCGGATGCGTCGGCTCCAGGCTCACGGGGCTCATGGTCTCGGCAGACTTGACCTTGCCGACGCTGCCGTTGCGCACGTCCTGGGTACCCTTGCCGAAGCGCAGGGAGGAGGCGGAGAAAATCGGCACCCCAGCTGCCTTGGCTTCATCAAAGATGCGGATGGCATCGGCGAGAGACGCGGCGATGGGCTTGTCGATGAAGACCGGCTTCTTCGCCTTCAGCACGGGGCGAACCTGTTCCAGATGCGGGCGGCCATCATTGGTTTCCAGCAGTACCGCGTCGACCTTGCTCACCAGGTCATCGACGGAGTCCACGATTTCCACGCCCATCTCCTGTACCTTCGCCGTGTATTCGGGCACGCGCTTGGTGCTCGATTCGATGTCCGGGCTGCCCTTGGGATAGGCGGCGATGAGCTTGGCACCTGCGAGCTTGGCCGCATCTTCCGGCTTCTTGCTCCCCTTGTTGAGCGCCGTGGTGAAGGCGATGGCGTGTGAGGTATCCAGGCCGATGATGCCCACCTTCAGCGGTTTGGGCTCTTCAGCCTGGAGAGGCAGCGCGGCAGCAACGATGAGCAGTGGCAGATGACGAAGATTCAAATTCATGAGGGTGCGGTTAACGCGGGATGACCCCATGGTTGATCACCACGCGCAACACATGAGGAGAACAGGTGACTTTTGGAATACTTGGCCTGTGCATTGACTTCGCGAAGCAGGCAATATGTCTCGACTCGACGTCCAGTTTCAGATGCACTTACCTCCTATCATGAAAGTGATTAGGATGCTGATGTACGGACTGGCAGCAGTGACTATGACAGGCTGCGCAGCACCGAAATTCCCGGACTACCAAAGTCTGATGCTTCCTTCCAAGTCGGGCTCGGAAAAGCAAAGCGTGGTGCTTTCGAGCTTCTCAGCGAATCCTCTCGTGCAGAACGGTGAGGCCTACGAGCATGTCCGGTTTCGTATTCCGGATACGGGCAAGGCCATTGCTGTTCCGGTGGGTACGATCGTAGTGCCGTCAGACCGTGAGGATGTGGTGGTTTATCTTGAGAAGAGCTTGGGTTGGATGGGGCATCCCGACGGACCGGTATCCATCATGAATGACAAAAAGCGAATGGGCGCGGGCATCCGCGTCAGGGGGCCAATACTCCAACTCGGGCTGTACGGAGGATCTACTTCATTCGAAGGCGGAAGCAGCATTTCCGCAGTAGTGCTGGTTCCGCAGTCTGTGCGTGTGAAGACATACGAGAAGCGCCCCTTCAACGACCTTACAGAATACCAGTCCCAAGGTTGGTTCACACTTCCCGCCGTGCCTGATGCGGAGAGAACATTCCTCAAATATTCGAAGACGCGTTGAAGGAAAGCCTCAAGTCTGAGGCGCGGGGCAGGACATGAGCAGAACCGGTCACCTTTGGATTTTTTGGCCCACTTCACCACGCGGCGGTAGAAGCCGCCGACCATTCCTCACCGATCGCTTAGAAGACTTAAGAAGAGCACCTATTGATTTTTCCTCGAGTCCTTGGATTCTGTTGCCTGGCCTTTATGAAACGCGTTTTGCTGGCATTGTTGTTTTGGTCAGTGTTGCTTCAAGTATTGGCTCGAGCAGACGGTTATTCCTTCGATTCGGAAACCCAGCGACTCAGCGTCCCGTCGCTCCGACTCAAGTTGGACGAGGCTCAGGTGAAGGAAATCTCGGCCTTTGGCACGCTGAAATTCAGTGAGGAGCAGATGCGCCTGCTTCGCCTCTTCTATCCCAGCGCCACGGAGCATGCCAATGTGGTGGTGGCGACACACAACGACAATCGGGAAGACGTGGCACCGGACGAAGTGAACTGCTTCTGGGTGGCGCCAGATGAAGTGGCGGTCGAACTCAACGAAAAGCTCCCCAAGGACAAGTCGCCATTTCCGGCCCCGGTCAATGCCGTCTTTCCCTCGGAGGCGAACTTGAAGAGTGACCCTGAACGCCACATACGACTGAGCCCGACTGGCAACATCTACTTTCGTGGGGAACTCATCGCGCTCGAACGTGCATTTGGGTTGATCGATGAATTGGCGCGCTTTCCGAAGACTTCGTTAGGGATAGCCTTCCCTGAGCCTGGAGCATGCTTGTATGTCACGATGCCTCCGCCGCTGTCATCCCACGAAGCTAGCTATCTGGATGAAACGCAGCGCCAGCCGAAACAGCTCCTGGAGACTCTCAAAGCTTACGGCAGGTCAAAGGTCGTCGGCGTGGAGCAGCGTTGGTGAGAGGATCAGGAAAGGCCTCAAATTGGCGGTAGCAGGACATGAGCAGAACCGGTCACTTTTGGATTACACGAGGGTCTGCGGGGCATGTGCAAGGGAGGAGTTGTCATGTAAAAAATTGATGATGAGCGACTAATGTAGCATCACTGAGCTCGAATTCGATGGGGGGTTGTGCGATTGATTATCAAATTGCGAACTGTGGCTGGTCGTCCTCCTGATAGAGAAAGTTCAGGCAGGCGTAGTTTTTGCAGCACCCGGTTTTTGTTGTGATGCACTTCCGCCCAGCCAGATACGCCGCCTCCGCCTCCTTCGTTTTCATGACGGTGGGTGGCGCATCCGTGTTCGGAGCCGCGCAGGCACCCACCGGTCCGCTGACGTTTGAGAAGGACGTGCGTCCCATCTTGAAGGCTCACTGCTTCCACTGCCACGGGGAAGAGGGCGAGATGAAGGGGGGTCTGGATGTGCGCTTGGCGAGGTACCTGTCGAAGGGGGGCAAGTCGGGCCCGGCCATCACTGCAGGCCAACCGGCTACGAGCCATATTCTGGAAGTGCTGAAGAACGGCGACATGCCGAAGGGTAAGCCGCCTTTGAAGGCGGCTGAGATTGCCACGATTGAGAAATGGATTGCTGAGGGAGCACCGACGGCACGTCCGGAGCCGGAGAAGCTCGGGCCGGAGCATGCCTTCACGGATGAAGAGCGTGCCTGGTGGGCGTTCCAGCCGATTCGGCACACGAAGGTGCCGGACGTGGTCAGTGGCCATCAGGCATCAGTCACTGGCGAAAATCCGGTCGATGCCTTCCTTAAGAAGAAGCTGGATAAAGCTGGCCTGGCATTTTCCTCGGAGGCGGATCGAGGCACCTTGATCCGCCGTGCCACATACGACCTCACCGGATTGCCGCCGACGCCGGAGGAGGTGGATGCATTTGTGAACGATGCTTCGCCACAGGCATGGGAGAAGGTCATCGAACGTTTGCTTGCCTCGCCACATTACGGAGAGCGCTGGGGCCGTCACTGGCTGGACGTCGCGGGCTATGCCGATTCGGATGGTTACACGGAGAAGGATACCGAGCGTCCGTGGGCGTGGAAGTACCGCGATTACGTCATTACCGCCTTCAATCAGGACAAGCCCTTCGATCAGTTCATCCGTGAGCAGCTTGCCGGTGATGAGATGGTGAAGCAGCCGTATCGGAACCTCGATGCGGATGCGACTGCGAAGCTCGCGGCCACGGGATTCCTCCGCATGGCGCCAGATGGCACGGGGACGATGAATGACCGCGCTTCGCAGAACTCGACCATCGCGGATACCATCAAGATCGTGGGTACCTCGCTGTACGGCATGACAATTGCCTGTGCCCAATGCCACGACCATCGTTATGACCCCATCTCGCAGGCGGACTACTATCGACTGCGTGCCGTGTTCGAGCCCGGATTTGATACCAACACCTGGCGGACTCCCGCAGGCAGACTGGTGTCGTTGCTGACCGATGTCGAGCGTGCGGAGGCGGCGAAGATTGAAGCCGAGGCCAAGAAGATCGATGAGGCACGGCTGAAGCAGCAGGAGGCGTTCATCACCGAAGTGCTGGAGAAGGAACTGCTCAAGGCGGATGAAGACAAGCGCGATGCCCTTCGCACGGCGTACCGCACGGCGGTGAAGGATCGTAAGCCCGAACAGGTGAAGCTCTTGAAGGACTGGCCACGTGTCAATCAACTCACCGGCGGTTCGCTCTATCTATACGACACCACGTACCAGACGAAGCATGCCGATACCCTGAAGAAGATGGTGGAGGAGGCGACCAAGGTGCGCGCCACCAAGCCGAAGGAGGAGTTTGTACAAGCCTTCACGGAGGTCCCGAAGGCGAAGGCGGATCTGGTGCCGGCGACCTTCATCTTCAACCGTGGTGACCCTGAGCAGAAGAAGGACAAGGTGCCGCCCTCAGACCTGACGGTGCTTGCCGGGCTGCGCAAGGTGGAGGTGCCGGAGAAATCTGCCACGCTGCCCACCACGGGGCGGCGGCTTGCATTCGCTGAATCGATTACCGATGGAAAACATCCGCTGCTCGCCCGCGTGCTGGTGAATCGCGCGTGGATGCACCACTTTGGAAAAGGCATCGTCACCAGCGCGGGAGACTTTGGCGCGCTGGGGCAGAAGCCCACGCATCCGGAACTGCTGGACTGGCTCGCGAGCGAGTTCATGGCACAGGGCTGGAGCATGAAGAAGCTGCATCGCCTGATCATGACGAGCGAGGCCTATCGCCAGAGTTCCACACGGGATGCGAACAAGGAACGCCTGGACCCGGACAATGCGCTGCTCTCGCGCATGAACGTGCGTCGTCTGGAGGCGGAATCGCTGCGCGACTCCATGCTCGCCGTGAGCGGCAAGCTCGCGCCGCATCTGGCTGGCAAGCCCGTGCCGGTGATGGCGAATGAAGAAGGCCAGGTGGTGATTGGCCAGGACACGAGTGACACGGCGGGCCGCCCCAGCGGAAAGATCATCCCGCTGAACGGTGAGGAATTCCGCCGCAGTATCTACGTGCAAGTGCGCCGCAGCAAGCCCCTGGGCATGCTGGAGACTTTTGATGCGCCCACCATGGTGGAGCCGAATTGCAGCGAGCGCCCCAGCACCACCGTGAGCCCGCAATCCTTGATGCTCATGAACAGCGGCTACATGCGCGAGTACGCCCAGTACTTCGCCACGCGGTTGCAAAAGGAATGTGCGAATGACGTAAAGGCTCAGGTGACGCTCGCCTTCCGTCTTGCGTATGGCCGCGCGCCGCAGGCGGATGTGGAAGCCGGAGTCAAGTTTGTGGAAGAGCAGGCGGCCTTCTACAAAACACATCCCGCACCGCTGGAGTACGCCGTGGGTCCGCCTTCGAAGCAGAACGCCGACCCTTCACTGCTGGGACTCGCCGCCCTGTGCCACGCGCTCATGAGCGCGAATGAGTTCTTGTATGTGGATTGAGGTCCGTGGGAAGAACCGCGCGTCCCGTAGGTGGCTTCTGTCAGCCATTTATTCAGGTGTTGAAGCTTGAGTCGTTTCATGTCGTCCGCAGATTGCGCGCCGCATGAGTGAGGCTCGCGACAAGATGGTTTCTGTACTTCGGCAGGTGGTCATTCCGAAGCTTCGTGAAATGGGCTTTCGCGGCTCTTTTCCTCACTTTCGTCGTGCAGGGACAAAGCAGCTCGATCTTCTGACGTTCCAATTCAGCCAGTGGGGACCGGCTTTCGTCGTTGAATTGGGATGGTGTTCTGCATCGGGACATACCATGCGTGATGGCACACACTACCCACCGGATCGTGTTCGCCCATGTCACCTGCATCTTTTTCAGCAACGACTCCGGCTTGGTGCTCAATCACCTGATGCCACAGACCATTGGTTTCGATTCGAACCTGATAGGGAAAGTACGCGCATGGATTCTGCGCTGGAGGTCTTGTCTCTCTTGAAGTCTCAAGCGGAGCGATTTTGGAGGGAACATTCACCAGGTTTTTGACGCTGTGGTCTCACTCTGCGTCATCTCCGACACCCACAAGAAACACCGGCAGATCACCATTCCGCCCTGTGACATCTTGATTCATGCTGGGGATTTCTGCAGCTTTCAGCAGGGAGATGCTGAGACGCTCGAGGATGTGGACAGGTGGTTTGCGGAGAGCCCGGCAAGGCATGTGGTGTGCATTGGAGGCAATCATGACTTCATGCTCCAGAGCCGGGAATTCCGGTTCGCGCACGCCACCCTTCTTGAGGATAGCGCAATCGAGTTTGAGGGGCTTTCGATTTACGGGGCTCCCTGGGTTCCTGATCTTTCGGGGTTTGCCTACTACGCTGACGAGGAGATGTTGCAGGAGAACTGGAAGGCGATTCCCGCGGGGATTGACATTCTCATCACGCACACCCCTCCGCAGGGGATCCTTGATGTACCGTCATCGGGAGGCCTGCATCTGGGATGTCCGCATTTGAGGGAGGAATTGAAGCGCATCCAGCCGAGGCTGCATGTGTTTGGGCATGTGCATGCCGGACACGGAACCCACCTTGGTGAGATGACTCGCTCGATCAATGCCGCCGTTGTTGGAGGCGCGGACTTCGAGGTGCGCCATGGTCCCACACTGGCGTCGCTGGCAGCGAGGCAAGCTTGAGGGAACTCGGCATACCCACCTGATTCAAAATCAAAACGGCGGAGGTCCGAAGGGTGGGGGACCTTCACCTCTGCCGCCAGGAGGCGGTGGTGGTGGCCCGCCTTCCGGGCGATTTCTGCCGCGTGGTCCCTGACCTTGACCGCCTCCGGGCATGGGGCGCTGGCCCTGGCCAGGAGGGCCCTGCCCGCCTCCGGGTCCGCGACCGCCTTGCTTGAAGAAGGTGGAGTCTGGCGTGCCGCGCCAGTAGCGGCTGATCCAGGGGAACTCCTCCGTGATGCAGTAGTAGTAAGTGCCTTGGGGATACTCCGGAGTCACGCCGGAGCGACCGTTGTATTCATCGAGATCGCCGGCTCCCTGCACATATTCGAAGTCTGAGGTGAAGCGGCCATCAGGCTTGCCTCCCGGGCCACCATCGCGCTGGCCTTCCTTGAGGCGGTAGCTGGACTTCATCTTCTTCAGGGGTGAGGTCGCATCATCCGGACTCGTGTGCGCAGAGGCAGAGTAGATGGGGTATCCATCAGCCGCCCAGCCGATGAGACGCATGGTTTTGTCATCGCCACCGAGGTTCTTGATCAAGCCGGTGGGCTGGGCGTGGTAGTGGTAGGCACCGCTGGGCTGGACATGGGCGTTGTGCTGGTCGATGCCCAGATTGATGAATCCGCCCAGCGCTTCGTAGGTCCATCGCGGATCGCCGTTCCAGAACTCGGCCGTGCCGGGTTCGAAGGGCACCCCATTCACCGCCACGCCGAACCAGGCTCCGCGCGCCGGGGTTTGTTGGCCGGACTCCTGCGGTTTCGTGGTCATGCGGAACTCGTTGGCCTGCGGGGAGAGGCTGTGGGGATTGCCGCGATTGGGGAATTGCCCCGGGCGATGATCCGGCATGCCGTTGCTGCGCATCACGCGCGTGTCGCCCTCGACAGCAATTGTCACCTGATTGGCGCCGCCGGCTGCCGTGGAGGCTTTTGCTGCGGCGACGAAGGAGGAGAAGACAAAGCTGCCTGCATCATTACCGTCCCCTTCGTGGCCGGGGTGGGCATGGGCGATGTTGACCGGAATGACTGCCGCGGCACACGCCGCCACCAGGAAACGCGAGGTTCTCATGGCGGGAGTCAAACATTCGCCCGTAAAGCGGCGATGATCGCAGGGCCGGAGTTTTGTAAAGATTGTGTTAAGCGGGGCTTGCAGGCCGGCGGTTGGGGTGCTGTTTATGCCATTGTGAGCCAGTCTGAAGTGCGCCCGCCTCGTCTGCTGCTCGTGGATGATGACCGCGAGCTTTGCGAGTTGCTGCGCGACTATCTTGAGCCGCTGGGCTATGACGTTCAGGCGGTGCACAATGGTCCGGATGGTGTAGCCCGCGCAATCGCAGAGGAATGGCAGGCGGTGATTCTGGATGTGATGCTGCCGGGCATGGACGGCTTTGAGGTGCTCAAGGGCATCCGCAAGACCAGCATGGTTCCCGTGCTCATGCTGACTTCACGAGGAGATGAAATGGATCGCATCGTGGGTCTGGAAGTTGGTGCGGATGACTACCTGCCGAAAACATTCTCCATGCGTGAGTTGCTGGCACGTCTGAGAGCGGTGACGCGGCGGGCATCCTTGTCCCAGACGCAAGCTGCCGGACCTGCGAATGATGAAGACGCGCAACCGGAAGTGGTGGTGGGCAAGATACGCGTGAACCCGAACAATCGGGTGGCCCTGCTGGACGATCGCCCGCTGTCACTCACGCCGGTGGAGTTTGACATTCTCTACTCACTCGCCCGGGCACGTGGCCGGGTGAAGAGTCGCGAGCAGCTCCTGGATGAGATTCGCGATCGCGAGTGGGAGGTGTTTGACCGGAGTGTGGATGTGCACATTGCCGCGCTGCGACGGAAGCTGGGGGATGATGCGCGACAGCCCCGGTTCATCCGCACGCTGCGCTCGGCGGGATATATGCTGGTGGATCCTGAGGAGGTGTGAAAAGCAATCTGCGGCCCTGGGAGCGCTGGCCTCTGGCCGGCGTCGGATTATGGCTTCGCATTTTGATGAGGTATGATGGAAAATGATGGATGGTCGTGGAAGGGGAGAACGTCGATGCGATCCGGCCAGAAATGCAGGGTGGTGGCGCCGGTGAGTTCCTGATCCAGGATGCGGATGCCCCGTGCGGCGCAGTCGGCGAGGGTTTGCGGAGAGAGCTTTTGTTCCGCCGGAAAGGTATCGCTCGAGGTGATGATGAGTTGTGGCCGCACCGCATCCAGGAATTCCGGCAGGAGGGAGAAGTCGGTGGCGTGCTGGTTGCGGATGATGACCGTGCAGCAGAGGTCTTCCGGCCGGTGGAGTTCCAGGATCTTCTTTTCGGCGAGGAACCCCGCATCGTTGCACCACAGGATGCGATGCGGACCAAGGTCGATGCGCAGGACGAGCGTGCGGTCATCCGCTCGGCGAGCCCAGATGTCGTTCGTGGGGTAGAGGACCAATGCCCGTGCGCGCTCGCTGCCCGCATAGCTTCCGAGGTCAAGGGTAACGCCATACGTGAGCGGTTTGCCTTGAAGACCGGCCTTGCGAAGCTGGCGCATCGAAGTGAGTCCGGAATCCCAGCGCCAGGGCTCACGCGCAGGCAGGAGGACGGACGGCGATCCAAAATCCTGCTGCACATGCAATGCTGCGCCGACGTGCCCGAAGTCACCGTGACTCAGGACGAGTCCATCGAGACGGTTCAGCCCCAGGTGTTGGAGACAGGGGCGCAGCACGAAGGCATAATCGCCTTCACCACCGCAGTCGAGCAGCCAGTCTTTGCCGCCCGTTCGCAAGTGCTGGGCCGCCGCGCCTCCTTGGAGTCGCAAGACATGCATCTGTGCGGGAGGCTGCGATTCGAGAGAGGCGTCTGGGAGGTAGAGGTTGCCACCGGGCACGCTGGCGAAGAGCTGCGCGGACTGCAGCGTGCACCACGCGAAGGCAAGATTGGCATTGCTCAGCAGTGCTTGCAGCCAGACCAGGTGGAGCGTCCCAGCCAGCAGTGTTAGAATAGCCGTACCGAGCACCGCAAAGGACAGCGGCACCAGCAGCATGTTTGCCGCAATGGAGATCGGTGTGACGAGATGGAAGTGGTGGAAGATCAACGGCAGGCTTCCAATCCAGGCGGCTGCCGAAACCGTGATGAGTCCCGCGACCTGACCGCGTGCCCACCACAGGAGTTTTTGTTTTCCGGAGAGCAGGGGTTTTGGCAGAAATGGATCCGGCTCGACCCACGGACGGAAGGGTTTCGAAAACCAGTTGGCGAAGAGGCCGATGCTTGCCAGCACCCCGAAGGAAAGCTGAAAGCCCGGCGCGAAGATCTGATTGGTATCAAACACCAGCAACAGCACCGCGGCGCCACCGAGGATGTTGAGGAGATCCCCGTTGCGATTGAGCATGATGCCAGCGAACAGCACGGCCATCATCACCGTGGCGCGTACGGCGGAAGGTTTGAGTCCGGTTAGAAAGGCATAGCCAAACAACGCGCTGATCAAAAGCACCAGCAGCACCACGCGGTTCCGGCAGAACGGTCGCAGCAACGCGAGGAGGATGCCACCGACGATGACCACATGAAGCCCACTGACCGCAAAGACATGCAGCGTGCCGCTTTCACGGAAGGGAACCTGCAGCTCTCTCGCCTCCGGCTCCATGGATCCAAGCGCCATGGCCAAGATGATCGCACGCTCTTTTGGGCGATCTTGCAGATCGATTGCCAGCACGTCTGTCACCCAGGCACGGCATCGCTCTGCTGCGGCGACCAGTTGGGCGCTGATGGGGAAGCGTTCCTCACGCACAAGCGTGATCTCCGTGGCTCGCAATTGGGCCGTGAGTCCTAGCCGCAAATCATAAGCACGTCTGTTGAATTCCCCCGGATTGTCCGGCAAGGACGGCAGACTCATCCTGCCCGTGATGCGGTAACGTCCTGGCTTCAGCGAAGTATTGCCGCTGCTCCCCGTGAGCAGGCGCAGCGGCGTGGGTCCAGCAAACGCTTTTCCCAGTGGCGCAGAGGTGATGTGGTCCGCAATGAACAGCGCCTCCCACGGCTGGGCACCGGGCAGATCACTTCGCAGAGGGCGTTGCACCTCGCCTTCAGCCTGCACATCCATCGTCACCCCAGGAGCATCGAGGATGGCGCGCAGTGGATGATCACGGGTCGCTTGGAGACTGGTGTGATGCCACGCGGCAAAGGTCACCAGCGCGAGCAGCAGTACCCAGCGCAGATTTCCGGTACGGTTTACCAGCGCGGCAGAAGCGGCGCCGGCCACCGGCAGCAGCCAGAACCAGGCTCCGAACGCGGGCAGCATGTCGGTGAGGCAGATGCCCGCCACCGCCGCGAGGGCAATCAATGCCAGCGGCCGAGCCCGGAACTTCTGCCACCTGCCCTCCATGCTGCCGCCCACGAGAGATCGAGATCAGGCCTGGCCCTGGGAGCTTTGCTTGGCACGCTGGGCCTGCAGTTCCTTGAACTGCAATTGCTCCAGTTCGTTGATCTTGTGCTTCGCGTTCGCGGCATGGCGTGTGCCAGGGAAGTTGCCCACCACTTGTTCAAGGATGTCCTTTGCCTCATCGAGGTGGTGCTCGTGCATGTGGATGTCCACGATGCGGAACATGAGGAAAGCCGCGTTGTCTTCTGCCCACTCGTGGGATTCCAGGTGGGCCTGCAGGTAGGTGAGAGCGCGGTTGGGATCCTTGAACTTCTCCGCGTAGATCTTCGCGATTTCAGAAACGGGGAAGGGATCCCCGGGTTTCTCGGCAATCACTTTCTTGTATTCATCGATCGCTCCGTCGTAGTCCCCGGACGCCATGCGGGCGACAGCGCGCATGCTGCCGTCGGCTTTCACTTCCTCACCTGAGGAGTACATGGCTGTGCCCACCGCATCGCCCAGCTTCGGCAGGATCACCATCACGAAAAAAACGCCGCCACAAATGGCAAGCACGATGACCGAGATCAGCGGCATGATGGGATTCGCCTCCCATGCTTCGCTGCCCCAGTTTCCCGCGACCCAGAGGACGGCGAGGATGAAGAACCCGATAAGACAGATTTGAGTGATTAGTCGTGAGTTCATAATCGGTGGGATCTGTGAGGTGATGCCGTGTAAAAACTAACAAAATGTGACGAGCGTTGGAAGCCATAAATGAGAATGCAGGTGTGCGGCGGATGTTGAGACGAAATGTTGCAAACCCTCCCTTCAGCCCAGGCGGCTGAAGCGCCCAAATTCCTGCTTGCAAAGCGATTCTGAAGTGATTGAATCTCAGGCCGGGAAGATTCGCTTTTCAAAAATTTTTGCTGAGGCGAATCTTCAGGGCTTACCGCCTTATCTACGGTGATTGAGATGGTTCCATGAAACATCTTGAGCCCGTTAGTTTTGAAGGTAAGTTCTTATTTAGCGCGGGCATAGCATAGTGGTAATGCTCCAGCCTTCCAAGCTGGTCAGACGGGTTCGATTCCCGTTGCCCGCTCCACCTCCACCTCCACCTCCACCGCTCGACACGAAGCGCGCAGGAGCAATCCGAGCCCGAGGGATCGAGGGGCCTCATCACGGTGCATGCCTCGCCGGGCCAGAAACAGCGCCTTCACCGCCGAATGCGATGGGCTTGACCTGCTCCTCAATGGCGTTGTCGGACCGGTGTCTGGTTTCGGCATGACCTTACCCGGAGGCCAGCGTGCGCACGATTGCATTGGCCGGGGCATGCCCTACCTTTCGCCATGCCCGAAGTTCAGGAAAAGAAGCATACCAACGCGCTCGCGCAGGAGACCTCGCCCTACCTGCTGCAGCATGCGCACAACCCGGTGGACTGGCTGCCGTGGGGTGAAGTGGCGTTTGAGCGTGCTCGCAAGGAGCAGAAACCCATCTTTCTGAGCATCGGATACTCCACGTGCCACTGGTGCCACGTGATGGAGCGCGAGTCTTTTGAGAGCGAAGAGGTCGCCGCAGTGCTGAATGAACAGTTCGTTTGCGTGAAAGTGGATCGCGAGGAGAGGCCGGATGTGGACCTCACCTACATGACCTATGCCCAGGCGGTGAATGGCGGAGGTGGCTGGCCTCTGAGCGTGTGGCTTACGCCCGAGCTGAAGCCGTTTTTTGCCGGTACCTATTTCCCGCCGGAGGATCGCGGCGGACGCATGGGCTTCAAGTCTCTCTGCCTGAAGATCGTCGAGGTGTGGAAGGACGAGCGCGAAGGTGTGCTGGAACGCAGCGCTGCCTCCATGCAGAAGCTGCAGGAACATCTGGACGATGAGCAACGCCATCACGAGGCCGCGTATGAAGAGGTGACGCGCAAGGTGTACGATGATATTGCGGGCTCCTTCGATTACCACGAGGGCGGCTTCAGCGGCGCGCCCAAGTTCCCGCGTCCTTCAACCCTGCTGGTTCTTTGGAGGCTGAAGGCGTATCTCGATTCCAAGAAGGAAGAGAGTGATGCCAGCTGGTCCGCGGCGATGGCCAAGACCACGCTCATGCACATGGCCAAGGGCGGCATGCACGACCAGCTCGGCGGCGGCTTCCACCGCTACAGTGTCGATGGCTACTGGCACATCCCGCACTACGAGAAGATGCTCTACGATCAGGGCCAGCTTCTCACTGCGTACCTCGAAGGTTACCAGCATCTCGACGTGGGATACTTCGCGGAAGTGGCGAAGGACATCATTGGCTACTGCAACCGTGACCTGCGGCATCCCGATGGCGGCTACTACTCCGCTGAAGATGCGGACAGCTACATCGACGACACCCGCACGGAGAAGCGCGAAGGCTTCTTCTACGTATGGAAGGCGGCCGAGATCGACGATCTGCTTGGCAAGGAGGAAGGGAGTATCTTCCGCTATGCCTTTGGTGCACGCCGGGATGGCAATGCGCGTCCCGAGAGTGATCCCCACGGTGAACTCACGGGCACGAACACGCTCTTCCGCGCCTATACCGTGAAGAAGACGGCGGAGTTCTTCAAGCTGGAGCCCGAGAAGGTGGAAGATATCATCACCCGCGGCATCAAGGTGCTGCTGGAAGCGCGAGGCAAACGCCAGCATCCGCATCTCGATGACAAGGTGCTCACGGCCTGGAATGGGCTCATGATCTCCGGCCTCGCCAAGGCGGCGAATGTGCTGGGGGACAAGGCACACCTGGAGTCCGCGAAGAAGTGCGCGCAGTTCATCTTCGACAAGCTTTCCAACAACGGCCGCGAACTGCGACGGAGCTGGCGTGAGGGAGCCTCCACGGTGCCGGCCTTCGCGCCCGACTACGCCATGCTGATCCAGGCCCTGCTGGATCTCTATGAAGCCAGCTTTGAAATCAAATGGCTGAAGTGGGCAGCGACGTTGCAGGATGAGTTTGATGCGAAGTGTGGCGACCCGGAGAAGGGGGGCTACTTCAGCGTGAGCAAGAGCATTCCGAACTCCGTGCTCCAGGTGAAGGAGGACTACGACAGTGCTGAACCTTCACCCAACAGCGTGGCGGCGCTCAACCTGCTGCGCCTGGGCAAGATGCTTGCAGATGATACCTACCGTGCGAAGGCGGAGAAGATCCTGAAATTGTTTGGCCACAGTCTGTCAAAGTCGCCCTTCAGCGTGCCGGTCATGGTATGCGCGCTGGATTTCATGCAGCATGGTGAAATGGAAATTGTGCTCGCGGGATCGCCGGGTGAGGCAGGATTTGATTCACTGGCCGCAGAGGTGCGCAAGCGCTACCTGCCGCATGCGGTGATCCTGCACGCGGACGGCGGCGAGGGTCAGCAGTTCCTCTCCATGAAGAATGAAGCGCTCGGTGCGATGAAGCCGGTGGGTGGCAAGGCTGCGGTATATGTCTGTCGCAATCGTGCCTGCCAGGCGCCGGTCACCACGGTGGAGGCACTGGCGAAAGTGCTGGAGCCCACGCCGGCTGCATGAGCGAGACACAGCCACCGCCCCTGGCGCCACAGACACCTCCGCTCAGGCGGTGGAAGTGGCGCTGCTTTGTGCTTACGGTGCTCTACGCGGGCGCACTGATGTTCTTCGGCTACATTTCCTTCAGCTTCACGCTTCGGTATGAAAAGGTCTTTGAGGAGATGTTGGGAGATCGCACGAAGCTGCCCACCTATACGCTGATGGCAATCAACGGTTCGCGGCTCATGCAAAACAACGTGGTGTGGCTCGCCCTGCTGTTGGTGCTGCTCGTGCCTATCCTTTTGTGGGTGTTTCGAGGGAACAGAGTGATGTCTGGCATCGTATTGGCGCTCATCGCGCTGATGGTCGCCTGGTCGATGGCTGCGATTCCGGCGCTGACACTCCCGGTTCTGGAAATTGTGGAATCGATCAATCGAAACGCCTGAACCTGGCTGGTAGGTTGCCTTGGGGGTTGTGGCTGTCCGCAGGGGCGCGGTAGCATGGCACGATTTCCACTTGCCAAACGTCGCGGGTTCTCGTGCAGTTGACCCATGTCTTCCCCCCTGGACTCCCTGAAACTTGCGCTGGAGCATTCGCCTGAGAATGTCCCCCTCCTGCTGCTCTATGCCAAGACATGCATGGAAGAGTTGCAGCTTGCTGACGCGCGCGAGACCTTTCTCAAGGTCGTGCGCCTGGAGCCGGCCAATGCAGAGGCGCGCCTCGGAGTAGCCAGCGTCGTGCATCTGGAAGGCAGGGGCTCGGAGGCTGCCGTGCGCGCGGAGCAGCTCATCGAGGAGCAACCCCAATACGCTCCGGCCTACCTCTTCCTCAGCCGCATCCTCGCGGGTGAGGGCGAGCTCGGCCGTGCCAAGATACTTTACGCCAAGGCACTCGAACTCGACCGCACGTTGGCAGATGTCTCCCTGGAAAAGGAACTCGCGGAAAGCCGTTCCAATCCTGGTAGTGAACCTCGAGGCCCACGCAAGGTAGGAGTGACTGCCGGTGGAGACTATCTGGAAGGTATCGGGTCTGGCGATGATGATGACAGCGCCGATGGCCATTCTCGTGGAGGCGCTGCGTTTGACCTTGGTCTCGCGGACTTTGAGAAGCCGAAGCTGAAGTTTGAGGACGTGGGTGGCATGGATGCGGTGAAGGAGGAGATCCGCATGAAGATCATCTACCCGCTGCAGCATGCGGAGCTCTTCAAGGCCTATGACAAGAAGGTTGGCGGTGGTGTGCTCTTGTACGGTCCGCCCGGATGCGGAAAGACGCTGTTGAGCAAGGCCACGGCCGGCGAGATCAAGGCGAACTTCATCGCGCTAGGCCTTCACCAGATCCTCGACATGTGGATTGGGAACTCCGAGAAGAACATGCATGAGGTCTTCGAACTCGCGCGCAAGAACGCTCCCTGTGTGCTCTTCTTCGATGAAGTGGATGCCCTGGCCGCAGACCGGCGCGATCTGCGCCAGAGTGCCGGGCGCAATCTCATCAATCAATTCCTGAGCGAGATGGACGGTGCTGATTCACAGAACGAAGGCGTGCTCATCCTCGGCGCCACGAATGCACCGTGGCACATCGATCCCGCCTTCCGCCGTCCCGGCCGCTTTGACCGCACGTTGTTTGTGCCGCCACCGGATGAACCGGCGCGCGCCTCCATCATCGACGTGATGGCGAAGAAGAAACCCATCGGCGAACTGGATCCCAAGGCGCTCGCGAAGAAAACGGAAGGCTTCAGCGGTGCAGATCTGAAGGCCGTTTTCGATCTGGCTACCGAGCAGGTGCTCAATGACGCCATGAAGACAGGCAAGGTGATTCCGCTCACCACCAAGGATCTCCTCAAGGCCACCTCACGTCACAAGCCCACGACTCGTGCCTGGTTTGAAAGCGCGAAGAACTACGCGCTCTATGCGAACCAGGGTGGCTTCTATGATGATGTGCTGAAGCACCTGGGGCTGCTGAAGTAAGAAAGCAGCATTTCCGGATTGAGTGGAATCGATGGTGCAAGTGTCCCATCGCCTGCTATCAACCCCTTTTCCCTGATGACCCCCGGCACCGACAGCCATCCTTCCGCGCAGGCCTGCTTTGAGCGTGGCCAGTTGTTGCGCAGGCAGCAGCGCCATGAAGATGCTGCGCGGATGTTTCAGCAGGCACTCCAGGCGGATCCCAATCACGCGCCCAGCTATGCCATGCTCGCGCTCTGCTGGATGCGTGAGGAAGGAAAGAAGGCGCAGACCGTGGAGGCCGCCCGCCGTGCCGTGGCGCTCGAACCGGAGAACTCCTTCATGCGCGGTGTGCTGGCCCTTGCGATTGCGAACAGTGCCAAGGACGGCCAGGACCACATACTCCAGCAGGCACGCCTTGAGGCTACCGAGGCGGTGAAACTGGATCCGGACGATGACTTTGCCCACACGGTGGAGTCGCAGATCTATCTGCGTCTGCACAAGTATCCCGAAGCGGAGGCTGCCGCGCGCCGCGCTCTCGCTCTCGATACCGAGAACACCATGGCGACGGAGGTGCTTTCTGCGGCGCTGCTCATGCAGCACAAGGATGCGGACAACGAACATCTGGTCCGCTACCAGCTGGAGAACAACCCGGAGGATGACAGCAGCCACACCAGCGCGGGCTGGCGGGCACTCATGCAGGGAAACCACCGTGAGGCGAACAAGCATTTCCTGGAGGCGCTCCGGCTGAATGCGATGAACGAGGGGGCACGTCTCGGCCTCGTGGAGTCCTACCGGGCTCGCTCGTGGGTGTATGGCGGCTTTCTGCGCTTTGCCCACGCCATGAACCGTTTCACGAAGGGCACGCAAACCGCCATCATGATTGGCGGGTATCTGGCCTACCGGGCTCTGTACAGCACGTTGAAAGGTGTGTCTCCCGGCCTGGCATCGGCAGTCGTGGCCCTGTGGCTGACCCTGGTGTTCTGGTCACATCTGGCGCGTGGGTTTGGCTCCTTCTTCATGCTTTTTGATGGCTTTGCCCGGCGCGCCCTGAAGCCACTGGAGAAGTGGGAGGGGATTGCAGTCGGGGGCGCCACGCTGGCGGCGTTGCTGTGCCTGCTGGCGACCTTTGCGTTTCCTGAAGAAGGTTTGAATGTGGTCGCACTGAGCTTGTTTGCCAGCGCCGTTGTTTCAGCAGCTGCATTCACCAATGACCATCACGTGGGCAAGTACGTCTATGCCGGCGCCGCAGGCATTGCCGGGCTGGGGGCACTGCTCACCTTGGTTCAGCTCTTCGTGCCCTTTGCGATTCCCGGGCAGGGGGAGGTCTTTCTTCTCTCAATGATCCTCGCTGTCGCGGTGACCTGGCTGCGCCCCTTCCGCGTGCTGTACGCGTAGGCGCACCGTTGCAACGCATCCACAGCGGATCGGAGGTTGGGCCTTCGGGCCTGACAGTGGGCGTTGGGTCTTCCGACCCGACAGCAGAAGTGAATCGAAGAAGTGTCGGGTCGGAAGACCCAACATCCCTGTCAGGCCCGAAGGCCTAACCTCCTGCATTCACGCGCCTCCACTCGGGCGGTGCACGTGCTGGATGGTCACTTGATTCGCTTCAATCAACTCATCAGGTGTCAGTATCGGGCGCTCTACGCGCGGCTTCGATTGCGTCGCCAGTGCCTTGGCCATCTTCGTGGATTCCTGCAGCGCACCCTTGAGGCGATCGGTGGTGTTCTTCAAGCGGAGGCCCAGCAGCACCGTGAGGTTGTAGAGCATCTGAATCGCGATCTCCGGATGCGCCTTCATGGAGCGGCGGATGAAGTCCTGCGTGATCACCAGTACCTCCATGTCCGTGATCGCCTGCACCGTTGCCGTACGCGGCGTGTGTGCCACCAGGGAGATTTCTCCAAAGACTTCACCGGTGCCCGCGGAACTCAGGAAGGCTTTGGAACCATCAGGTGTTTCAATGGTGAACCGCGCCATACCGGAGAGCATCAGGAACATTTCATGCCCGGCCTCGCCTTCGCGCAGCAGGATGTCTCCCGCCTTCACGGTCATCACGGCGCCTTCGGAAATCAAGCGCTGGATCTGCTCTGGTATCAACCCATGCAGCAGCGTGGTGGTCGGAGCCTCAAGCGCTTCCGCCCATTGTTTGAGGAACTCTTCGGGCTCCAGGAACTGCATTTGAATGCACTCCCGCATGCCGGGGAAGGTACGGCTGAACCATTCCGCATTCTGTGTGCCCGGCTTGAACTGCCGGCAGGTGCGCAGGAAGGGAGAGCGCACGGCATTCAGGTGATTCGCATCATCCACCACCAGGAGCATGGGAGCCATGTAGCCCTGTTCTTCCACCAGGAAATTGTCCTTGTAGCGGATGAAGCCGAGGCGCTCGTACACATTGATGAGCCGCGGGCGGCAATAGCAGAAGCTGAAGCGCAGGCCCTTCTTCCACACATCTTCATACACGCGCAACAACAGGCGGATGAGCACCGTCGTGCCGCGATACTCCGGCAGCACCACAAGACGGTACGTGAAGCCGAACTCCTCATCTGGAAACTCGGCAAACTTGTCCAGCGTATACTTGGCACGCGTCTTCGCGTCGAGACGGCCCGCGCCAAAGTGCTGGCGGCACGTGGCCACCATCTTCTCACCGTCCATCACGTAGTAGATGGTCTCGGTCTCGTCTTCCGCGTCATGAAGACGCTTGTTTGCGTCATCGACGTCCTCAGGCCTCCAGCCCAACTCCTCCACATACGCCTGATAGCGCAGGTGGTAGACCTCTTCCTTCTCCTCAGGCGTGGTGGCGATGCGGATTTCCATGGATGTTGACTTGTATGTACGACGGTACTTGGGAGTGACAGCAAAAGGAAGGGAACAAACCATCGTGGAGTACCGCCGGAATGCAACCCGCACCGCAAATCAGGCGAACCTGCTGCAAGCCAAACGGTCATGCTCCCGTAACGTGAAGCGCATGAACCGACGCCACTTCTTCTCCGCTACTCTCGCTGCCTCCACCGCTCTCCCGCTCGCTGCCCAAGCCCAGACGGCCACCAAGCCTGTGCCGAAGGCGGGAACGCCGGATGCCACCAAGCTGGATCCGAACATGGCCCTGCAGAAGAAGGAGGAAATCCCGCTCAAATGGCACAATCCGGAAACCTGGGGTGTGGAGGGGCGCTGCTGGCCCGATGAGGAACGCAAGCGCTACTACGACCGCCTCCCCGGCAGCGCCGAGGGCAAGGTGACGCCCGCGGTCTGGAGCCTGAGCCGGAACAGCGCTGGCATGCTTGTGCGGTTCAAGAGTGACGCCACCACCATCCACGTGCGCTACAAGCTGATGTCACCTGCGCTGGCCATGCCACATATGCCTGCCACGGGCGTGAGCGGCGTGGACCTGTACGCGCGGGATGCGAAGGGCAAATGGCGTTGGGTGAATGTGTCCCGCCCGGCCGCGCAGGAGTTCTCCGCCATGCTCATCAATGGCGTGCCAAAGGAACCCCGCGAGTGGATGCTCTACCTGCCGCTCTACAATGGAATCGATAAGCTGGAAATCGGAGTGAATGAAGGCGCATCCTTCGAGGGTATCGCTCCGGCGCAGAAGGGCATGATTGTCTTCTACGGCACCTCCATCACCCACGGGGCCTGCGCCTCGCGTCCCGGCATGTGTCACCCGGCGATCCTGGGACGCCGCTTCGAGATGCCCGTGCTGAACCTCGGCTTCTCCGGCAATGGGAAGATGGATGCTGCGGTGGGGGACTTCCTCGTGCGGCTCGACCCTGCGGTGTACGTGATCGACTGCCTGCCGAACATGGATGCGAAACTCGTGACCGAGCGGACCATCCCGCTGGTGAAACAGCTTCGCGCCAAGCGTCCAGAGACGCCCATCGTGCTCGTGGAGGACCGGCGTAATACCAATGCCTGGATCCAGCCTTCACGCTATGAGCACCACACGGCGAATCACGCTGCGTTGAAGAAGGCCTTTGCCACCCTGAAAGAAGAAGGCGTGAAGAAGCTCTTCTACGTGGAAGGCGACAATCTCCTGGGCGATGACGGCGATGGAGCCACCGATGGCTCGCACCCGAACGACCTTGGCTTCGTCCGTCAGGCGGATGTTATGGAGCCGATCATCCGCGAGGCGCTGGCGGCGAGGTAGGCATCTTGTCTTGGAGTGAGAAAGTCAGGGGACAGGATGAGCCTGCCCCCGCTTTCTACGACAGGTAACTATTTCCGCACCACGGCCACTGCTTCAATTTCATACCGCAAGCTCGGTGGCAGGCAGTTGGTGATGGTGGTGCGTGTTGGATAGGGCTCCGTGAAATACTCGCGGTACAGTTTGTTGTACTCCACCACGTCGGAGGCATCGCGCACGTAGTTCCGAGTCTGGATCACATCAGCAAGACTACAGCCGGCGGCTTCTAGCACCTTTTTGAGATTCTCCACCGAACGACGGAACTCGCCTTCAAACGTATCGCTCACGATTTGCCCTGAGGCATCTACGGACGCCTGGCCGGAGACGAACACAAAGTCTCCCGCGCGAATCACGGGGCTGAAAGGCAGGTGAGAAGTGGGCGTGTCGGGCAATGTGGGGTAGGTGACTTCAGTCATGATGAGAAGGAGAGTGATTGCGTGTGAGTGAGGGTTTGAACATACGCACGCCAGCCCATCGATCACGCAGTCTTGACCGCGTCTCCTCCCAGCCTTCTCTCGATTTCGCCTCCTTTGCTGCTCCGCTGCTTTGCGTTTCCTGAACGTCTTTCATTTCTCCTGCTCACTCAGCGGCCAGATAGGCCGGCGAATCTTCACATAGGGCAGCTTTCGCACGTCGCTGCGGCAGGGACCGGGTGTATCCACCCATATCATCTTTGAGGCGATGGGGTCATAGGCTCTCCGGTGAGCGACGGCTGCCTTCGCACCGATGATGCCTTGCGTTTCCGGTTGGATGCCCTGACTGCGCCACTGGGCGAGGTCGAAGGGCGGTGTCTTCACGGAGGACAAGAGAATGGTCACTCCGGCATGTTTCACCACGGCGCACGGGCCCATGTGAAAGGTCGTGCCGCACATGCTGGCGAGATGGCTCTGGCGATCCTCAAGGTGGAAGGTGCCATCGCTTCGCGAGACCAGTGTCACTTCGAGATGAAGCGGTCCCTCATCCAGACGGCTGCCCTTGCCGCCGACGTCCAGCGTCGTTGTGGCGCCTATCGGCACGTCTTGCAGTGCTGATACGGATGCGGGATCAGCAATGGCCACCGCGGCATGCGTTGCGCCGTGACGAATCAATGAACGCAACAGTCCGGTGCCGTCTCCGGGGGCGCCTCCGCCGATGTTGTCTGCCGGTTCCACCAGCACCACGGGTCCACGGGGCAGCGTGGGGTGTTCGTCGACCAGCGCCTTCACGATTTCATCCACCAGTGCCTCCGTCTTGTCTCCTGCGCGGCGGAGTTCCCAGGCAGCATGACAGAGCTGCCGAAGGGCTGCGTTGGCCTCGAATTCATCGCCCGTGGTCGAGATGGAAAAGCTTACGCCTGTGTCATGGGTGTCCCCAAAGGCGAAGCCCGCGATCACATTCACTGCGAGGAAGGACGAGTGCTCCAGCTCTAACCGGCGCGCCATGGCCTCTAGATCGCGCATCGGTGAATCTGCCGTGCCCGTGCCCGTGGGCGGCCACACGATGCCTGCATGCCGCCAGTACATGCGCGGAGAGGATTCCGTTTGTAGCGTGCCGTGAAGCAACTCCGCCGCGAGAATGGCCATGGCCTCGCCATCTGTGTGTGGGTTTTCGCGATAACCTACAAGGCAGCTCGCTTGCTTCGCCATGCGCTCGGAGAAGTGCGCGTGCAGGTCATACACGCCAAAGATGGGCAGCGTGGCTCCTCCATCCAGATGGCGGATGCGTTCCAGAATCTCGCCTTCCACGTCATCATAGGAAGGTGTGGTCATCGCGCCATGGAGCACAAGATAAACGGCATCCACCTTGCCATCGCGCAGGGCATCGGACGCGCCCTCCACGAGGAAGTCGCGCCACCACACATCCAGGACCTCATCCGCCACCATCCCGCCCGGCTGCGCCCGCATATCGACCGTGGGCAGAATCTCCCATCCATAAAGCGCCGCGGCTTCCAGGAAGCCTCCCAAGGGAGAGCCATCTCCCTTGCACGCCAGCATCTCCGCACCTCGTAGGACTGCAAAGTCCTTCAACTCCGTGCGCTCATCCACGAAGGTATGAGTCTCATGGAAGATTCCGGCGAGGAGGATGCGAGGCATACAGAGATAACGCTGGTCAGGGGGTGCCCGTTCCCCTAAAAAAGTTTCATGCGTCTGTCTTTTCGTGTCCCGCTGGGTATGGCGATATTCTTCCTGCTGGTCATGCTCGGGGATGCAAGTGCGTGCTTGTGGCTCCGGGGCACGACCATTGATGGACAAGACCTTACGACAAAGGAGGATCTGACCCCTGAAGATCTTCAGGGGAGTCTAACTCTCTCGTCCAAAGGACGCATGCTGAACATCCTCAAACGGTTCCCAGATTCGACTGACCCCATCGATAGGGAAAGCAATGCTGCCGTCGAAGTGCTGATGGACGGCGATGCCCCAAGAGCGGTCGCCATGCTGGAGGCACTGGAGGAAAAACACCCCAACCGTTACTACACGGCGGCAAATTTGGGCACAGCCTACGAACTCTCCGGCAATGATGAGAAAGCCCTGCAGTGGATTCTGGAGGGCATTCGTCGCAATCCGGACTCCCACATGAAAACGGAGTGGCTGCACGCCCGCATTCTGGAGACCAAAATCAAACTGAAGTCTGACCCCGATTGGCTGAAGAGTCACACCATCACGGAAGCGGACTTTTCACGCCTCCGCGATTTGAACTACAAACTGCAAACAAGGCAGCGCCCTGTGGATGCCACGGATCTTCATCGCTCCCTGTGGATTCAGCTCTCTGCCAGAATGCTTTTTGTGAAGCCCAAGGATCCCATCGTGGCCCAACTTCTGAAGGAACTGGCCCTAGTGGAAGCGCAAACGGCATTTTTGGAAAATGCCACTTCTTATCTGCACATGGCACAAGAATATGGCGCGCCCTCCGAAGAGATCGCGCCCATGAAACGCGAGTGGTCGCGCATTATCTGGTGGTCAGCTGCAAGCCGAACGACGATCTCTGTTTTGCAGACTGTGGCCCTGTTGGCTGTAGTCCTCGCGATGCTTTGGGGAGTGTTCCTGCTGTTGCGCAGATCTGTGCGGCATGGGCACTGAGCATCGGGATCTGCTTGCGAAACACCTCGCCCATGGCGAGCCGGCTCACGGTACGGAGGATTCAGCCTTTGGGCTTCACCAGGAAACTCATGTCCCAGGCTTTGTTTTCGGCCGCTTGCGGCTGGGAAAGCGCGCCCCTGCACTCCAGGCAGTGCTCCATGGACGGATGGTAAGACAGGGCACACCTGGGGCACTTGCGCACGGCATCTCCCAATGCCAGACCAACAAGACGCTTGATTTGATGGTCCGGCACACGCCAGTCGGTCAGTAGTTTCTGGATGTGCTCGACAGATTTCTCACTTAGCCAGGTGCCTATAAGTTGGCGGGTCTGGGCAAGTTGCTCGTCCGTCATGCCGCGTAGGACGGCACCATCAAACAGGTTGCCGCATCCATGACAGGTGATGATCGACTGGACAATCCCTTGAGAATAAAGGGGAATGAAACAGAAGTGGAACATGTCGTGCACATCAATCCGGTGATACTCATGTTCCGCGATGCAGGTGTAGCACCAAAAGCGCCCGCTCGGCCCATTTTTATGAACATAGGTGTTGCCGACGCAGACAAGCATGAGCAATCAAATCATAATGAAGAGGGCTTGTCCATGGCCGGCGACGTGATGCCATGCGTCACAAAATTCCATGCTTGCGGAACACTTCGCCCATGGGCACGCCGCTTGCCAGGTCAGCGCGGGCGATGTTTTCACCGCTGACTTTCTCCAGGGCCAGCTTCACGGTTTCCTCCGCCACTTCACCGGGGATGATGACCACGCCATCTTCGTCGCCGAGGATGTAATCACCGACCTTCGTGGTGACTCCTCCGATAGTGATGGGTTCGCCGATTTCGATGATATCCGCGCGGCCTTTGCTATCCGCAGGGTGGTATCCGATGCCAAAGATGGGGAAGTCGAGTTCCTTGATCTTCCACATGTCCCGCGTGCAAGCCGTCATCACCACGCCGCCCACCCCTTTGTACAAGCAGGCGGTGGTGAGGAGTTCACCCCAAAAGCCACAGGTGCGGTCATCACCAGCATCCACCACGAGGACATCTCCCTTCGCCATGCCGTCCACGGCGGCGATTTCCAGCTTGTACGGCTCGGCAGGAATGGCCAGGACTGTCACCGCGCGGGCGGGAAAGACCCTGCCGCAGATCTTCTGTGTGGGGGTGAGCGGACGGATGTGCGGGGCGAGGGTCTGGAAACGCAGACCGAGACCATCCAGCACGTCGGCGACTACGGCGGAATACAAACCAGAGAGTGAGGCAAGAATATCGGACATGAGAGTGTAGGAGTGATTCCCAACGCAACAAGGATGCCGCATCTGCCATGCTTCTTTGCGCTTTTTGTTGCGCCTTTCCTCCCTTCAAGCTTCGCTCAGGCACATTTGCATTTCCATGACTCCTCCCTGGTACGAGATTTCGAACATCAGTGACATCCCCACTCCCTCCCTGGCGGTATGGCCCCACCGCATCGAGGAAAACCTGCGCCGCATGGTGAAGATGGTAGATGATTCCCCCGCCCGTCTCCGGCCTCACATGAAGACGCACAAGATGCCGGAGGTCATCAAGCTGCATCTCGTGCATGGCATCACCAAGTTCAAATGTGCCACCATCGCCGAGGCGGAAATGACAGCTGCCGAGGGTGCGGACGAAGTATTGCTGGCCTATCCACCCGTGGGGCCAAACATCGCCCGGCTGCTGCGCCTGGTGAAGAAGTACCCGCACACGAAGTTCGCCGCGACCACGGACAGCGAATTCGCCGCGCGTGCCTTGTCTGAAGCTTGTGACAATGCCGGCATCACCCTTGAGGTGTATCTCGATCTGGACTGCGGCATGCATCGCACCGGCATCGCTCCCGATGATGCAGCTTTTGAACTCTACCGCCTGCTCACCAAGCTGCCAGGTCTGAAGGCGGCGGGCATCCATGCGTACGATGGCCATATCCACGATCCCGATCTCGCGGCACGCAAGGCAGCGGTCGAGAATGCCTTCACCAGCGTGGAGGCATTCCGCGAGCGACTGCTCTCCGTGGGACTACCCGTGCCGAACTACATCGCCAGCGGCACACCCACCTTTGGCATTCATGCCGTGCGTGGCTCGTACGAATGCAGCCCCGGCACATGTGTGCTCTGGGACTGGGGATATGGCACGAAGCACCCCGATCTCGACTTCCTGCACGCGGCGCTGGTGCTGACACGTGTAATCAGCAAGCCTTCCTCGGGTCGCCTCACGGTGGATCTGGGACACAAGGCCATTGCCGCGGAGAATCCGCATCCGCGCGTGCATTTCCTGAATCTGCCGGATGCGAAAGCGGTGATGCACAGCGAGGAGCACCTCGTGCTGGAGACGTCGCGTGCGGATGAGTTCTCCATCGGCGACGTGCTTTACGGCGTCCCGTGGCACATCTGTCCCACCGTGGCGCTGCACTCCTATGCCAATGTGGTGCGCGATGGCCATGTCGACGACGCCTGGCGCGTGGCGGGCCGGGAGCGTGTGCTGTCTGTCTAAGGCAGAGCCTAATGATGCACTCCCGATATTGAATCATCAAGAGTGAATACGTAATCACCGGCAGTATTTCCCTTCATGTCCCAGTCTCAGCCCTTCATTCTCGACGCCCACCTGGACCTCTCCATGAACGCCCTGGAGTGGAACCGCGACTTCACCCGCCCTGTCACCGAGATCCGCGAGCGTGAACAGGGACAGACCGACCGAAAAGATCGAGGCAATGGTGTCGTGAGTTTTCCGGACATGCGGCGCGGGCGTATCGGCATCTGCGTGGCCACGCAGATCGCGCGCTACGTGAAGCCCTCGAATCGCCAGTTCCCGGGGTGGCACTCGCCTGCGCAGGCGTGGGCCATGACCCAGGCCCAGCTCGCGTGGTACCGCGCCATGGAGGAGGCTGGGGAGATGCGTCAGATCCGCACGGCCGCGCAGCTGGAAGAAGTGCTGGAGCTCTGGACCGGGCGTGACGCTCCGGAGAATACGGAGAAGCTCCCTATCGGCTACGTACTCACGCTGGAAGGTGCAGACTCGATGATCACGCTGCAGCATCTGGAGCGCTCCTACAATGACGGCCTGCGCATTGTGGGTCCTGCGCACTACGGCCCTGGTACTTATGCGCCTGGCACGGAGTGGGACGGACCGCTCACCGCCAGAGGTCGCGAACTCGTGCAGGAAATGGATCGCCTGCACATGATCATGGATACCACGCACCTCACGGACCCCGCGTTCTGGGAGGCGGTGGAACTCTTCCAGGGCCCCATCTGGGCCAGCCACCAGAACTGCCGCGCGCTGGTGAATCATCAGCGCCAGTTTTCGGACGAGCAACTCAAGTGTGTGATTGAGCGCGGTGGTGTCATCGGTGCCGCCCTGGATGCTTGGATGATGGTGCCGGGCTGGGTGAAGTTCACCACGAAGCCTCAGGATACCGGAGTGAGCCTCAAGCACATGGTGGATCACATCGATCACGTATGCCAGCTCGCGGGCAATTCCTTGCATGCCGGTATTGGCACGGACCTCGACGGCGGGTTTGGCAAGGAACAGGCACCGCTCGATCTGGAGACCATCGCGGATCTGCAGAAGGTACCTGCCTTGCTGGCCGACCGTGGTTACAAGTCCGAGGATATCGACAACATCATGCACGGAAACTTCCTGCGGTTCCTGAGGAAGAATTTGCCGAAGTAAGCGCGCCAGTTCGCCCACCACTCCACGTCACCATGCCGACCGGAAAGAATCCCTTTGACCTCTCTGGGAAGAACATCTGGGTCTTCGGCGGCGCGGGATACCTGGGACGCGCGGTGGTGCGTTTGCTCGCAGAGATGAAGGCACGCGTGCTGTGCGTGGATATGGAACAGCGCGCGCAGCAATTCGTGACGGAGGAGAACCTCAGCTCTGTCGTACTCACTGCTTCTCTGGATGTGGGTGATGTCACCGCCACGTTGAAGTTTGTCGCTGAGCACGTCGCTACCTATGGAGTACCCGATGGTCTTGCTGTGCTCACCTATGCCTCCACCGCGAAGCGCATGGAGGACCTCGGCATCGAAGATTTCGATAGAGTGAACCATGGCAATCTCACCGCCACCTTCGCCCTGTGCCGCGCGGTTGGTGAGCACATGGTGAATCACGCCGGCGGTAGCATGGTACTTTTCTCCAGCATGTACGGCAGTGTCTCGACGGATCCACGCATCTACGAGACACCGATGAATCCCAACCCCATCGAGTACGGCGTGGGCAAGGCGGGCATCCAGCAGATGGCTCGCTACCTTGCCGTGCACTGGGGCAGGCAGGCAGTGCGCTGCAACAGCATCTCGCCTGGACCGTTTCCCAATCCCCTCATTCAGCAAGGCCAGCCCGAATTCGTCGAGCGGCTCGCCGCCAAGGTGCCACTGGGGCGCGTGGGTCAGGCTGATGAAATTGCCGGATCCGTCGCGTTTCTCCTCAGTGACGCTTCCTCCTACATCACCGGACAAAACCTCGCGGTGGACGGTGGGTGGACGTCCTGGTGATTCGTTTCCTAATTCGCTTCACGCTCTTCCATCATGATCATCGACTGCCACAACCACATTGGAGCAGACATGCTCTTCTACCTGCACGGTGACTTCCCCTATGCACAGCAGATGGTGGACATGCTGCAGGAAGGCGAATCACTGGGCGTGACGCATTGGATTGCGTTCCCCTTCGTCTCGTATGCGGCGATGGATGTCACCGGCTTTCGTGAAGGGTCGGTGCGCTTCGGATCCGGCACGTCGCTGGAGGAGGTGCCTTATGCGTTCGAAAACCGGCGTCTGCTGGACGAGTGCCAGCGGCTCTTCCCCGAAGAGGGCAAGAAGGTGCTGCCCTTTGTGATGGTGGATCCCATGCGCGATACCGGCGTGCAGGCTCGCGAGCTGGAGAAGTTGCGCGAAGAGTACCGCTTCCACGGCATCAAGATTCAGAGCACCATCATCCAGTCTGACATCAAACGTCTCGCGCACGAAGGCAGCATCTTCCTGGATCTTGCCCGTCAGTGGGACATCCCGTTCCTCATCCACAGCAGTGTGGCAGAGAGCGACCTCTGGGCGCAGGCGCATGACATCATTGATATCGCCGAGGCGAACCCGGACATCCGCTTCTGCGCCGCGCACTCCTGCCGCTATGACAAGGAATGCCTCGACCGCATCCAGGCACTGCCGAATGCGTGGTTCGATTGCTCGGCGCATTGCATCCACTGCAAAGGCGTCGTGGATGGCCTCCCTTATGTGGCGCCGAAGGAACGGCGCTTCGATACGGACTACACCGATCCTGCCCGTGTGATCGCCGATCTTGCCGCCGCCTATCCGAGCAAGTTCCTCTGGGGCAGCGACTCACCGTTCTACAGCTACGCGGCTGAAATCAACAATGAGGTGGTGAAGCTCATCAGCACCTATGAAGCGGAGGTCACCGCTTTGAAGAAGTGTGGAGAAGAAGTGGTGCAGCGGGTTGCCGATGTGAATACCCGCGCTTACCTGAAGCTTGCAGATGAAAGCATTCTCGCTTGAAGGGCGCTCCGCGCTGGTGACCGGATCATCGCAAGGCATTGGACTTGCGGCAGGTCTTGTGTTGAAGGAAGCGGGCGCACGTGTGGTGTTTCACGGGCTGGATGCCAAGCCCGCTGAAGTGCCCGAAGACAGCCGCTATGTGCAGAGTGACTTGCTCGCGGACGATGCCAGCGAATCTCTCATCTCCCAGGCCTTCGCCGCCGAGCCCGGTCTCGATATCCTGGTGTGCAATGCCGGCAGCTTCTTTGACCTGCCAGTGCTGGAAATGACACGCGAGCGCTGGGACCGCACCATGAATCTCAATGTGCGCGCCTCATTCTTCCTGGCTCAGGCCTTTGCCAAGCAGCTGGTGACAGAGAGGCGCCCTGGCTGCATTGTCATCACCGCCAGCACGAATGGCTTCCAGGCGGAGGCAGATTCCTGTGCCTATGATTCCAGCAAGGGCGCATTGGTGATGCTCACGCGCTCACTGGCTGTCTCGCTCGCGCCCCATGGCATTCGTGTGAATGGCATTGCTCCAGGTCTCATTCGCACGCCTCTTACCAGTGTGTGGATGGAGCCGCAGTCCGCTGATCTACTCGTTCACTACGAGAAAAAAATTCTGCTGGGACGGGTGGGCACACCGGAGGATTGCTCCGGCGCTGTCGTCTTTTTTTGCTCGGATGCCGCTAGCTACATCACCGGGGAGATCATGGTGATCGATGGTGGACTGACGGTAACTCAGATCGGCCGGAAGTAAGCAGGCCGAATACCATCGTGATGATGGTGCCAATCATCGTGTGCCAGAGGAAGTTCACGTGTTGTGCCGCGAAGAGATTGATGCCCAGAAGCGCCACGAATCCCACCACGCATCCAATGATGGCGCCGCGCGTATCCGCCTTCTTCGTGAAGATTCCCAGGAGAAACAGCCCCACCATCGGTCCGCCGACCAGCGCGATGATGGTATTCACCGATTGCACCAGATTGCTCTTCATCGTGGAGATGAAGAAGGCCAGCGCGGTCACCAGCACTCCAAAGAAGAGGGTATACCACCGTGATTTGGCGAGCAGCGACTTCTCAGTGAGGAAATCGGGTTTGCTCAGGGTCTGGTAGAAGTCGCAAAGCGTTGCTGATGTCAACGAATTGATGCCTGCGGAGACGGTGGACATGCTGGCGGCAAAGATGGCCGCGATGAGCACGCCCGCCAATCCCGCCGGGAGCTGCGTCACTACGAAGAAGGGCAGGATCTGATCTTCCTTTTGGATGAGGCCATTCGTGAGCGGGTCGCCTTGTACCTTGTAGAAGGCATAGAGCACCAGTCCGGTGCCGTAGAACAGAACCAACACGGGAAGCATCATCCATAGCTTGATCCATAGCGAGCGTTGCGCATCACGCAGGCTGCCTGCGGTGAGGTAGCGCTGCACGGATACCTGGTCGGTCGCCATTTGCACAAGACTGAGAAAAGCTCCCCCGATGATCGTGGCCCAGAAGGTCGCATGCACACTCGGGTCGAAGGAGAAGCTGATGTTCAACTTGCCATCTGCTCCCGCCGTCTCCCACACACCCGCAAAGCCACCTGGTATTTTCGAGGTCGCCAGAAGAACGATGAGCAATTGCCCGCCGAAGAGGACGGCAAGTTGCATGACATCCGTCCAGATGACTGCCTTCATCCCGCCGAACACCGTATACACGGTGGTGAGCATGCCGGTGCACAGAATGGTGAACCACAGCGGCAGCCCTGTGACTTTCTCTAGAGCGAGTGCGGGTGCATAGGTCGCAGCCGCCAGCCAGAGGGATACCCGCAGGATAAACAAGCCAGACGCAAGCAGCCTCACTGGAAGCGAAAATCGATCCTGGAAGAAATGGTACGCGGTGAAGTACCGGCTGTTATAAAAGTAGGGCAGGAGAAAGATGGCGGTGAATGGCGTGGCGATGAAAAACGACAGCATCACCAGTGAGAAGGCGATGCCATTTTTATACACCTCCGCAGGTCCGGCGATGTAGCTCACCCCTGAGAACAACGCGGCGAGAATGGTCATGGCGACCACAAAGCGGTTCACCTTTTGCCCCGCAAGGAAGTAGTCCTTCATGGTGGACTGTCCTCGTGCGGAGAAGAGGCCGATGGCCACGGAGGTCAGGAGATAGGCGCCGAAGATGGTGTAATCCAGCCAGGAAAAATTCGCCATCTTGGGCATACGCAACTGTTGTCGGGACCTTGCGCACTAAAGGAAAATCATTTGTCCGCTTTCCCATTGCACCGGCGGCGATGCCTCGCAGAGTCGCGACATCATGTTCCGTCGCTCCCTGCTCCTCGCCAAGATCCGCTCCGGCGGTGTCGCCCGGGTTTGCTCCACAGGCAATTTCATCCCCTTCTACCCGCATCTTGCAAAACATGCAGCCTTCGATGCCGTGTGGGTATGCGCCGAGCATCGCGCCTGGGATCCGCGGCAGATTGAAGCCATGATCCTGCAGACCCGTGTGGCGGATATCGATTGTGTGTGGCGCCCGCCCACACAGGAACGGGCCCAGCTTTCCCGCCTTCTCGAAGACGGGGCTACGGCCCTGATGATTCCGATGGTGAATACCGCCGAGCAGGCGAAGCGGCTGGTGCAGGCCACGAAGTATCCGCCACTGGGAGATCGCGGTCTGGATGGCGCAGGCGTGGATGCGGAGTTTTGGGTGAATCGTGATCCGGACTACATTCACAAGGCCAACACCGAGACCGCGCTCATCGTCCAGATCGAATCTCCCGAGGCGCTGGAGAATATTGATGAGATTGCTGCCGTGCCCGGTGTCGATATTGTCTTCATGGGGCCTGGCGATCTCTCTCTGCGTCTCGGCTGCCAGCCTTCCATCCAGGACCCCGTACTGCGTCCCGCAGTTGAACGCATGGCCGCAGCCTGCCGGAAGCACGGCAAGCCCTGGGGCTTCCCCGTGGGCACGGCGGAGGATGCGCGCATCGCCGTGGAGCTGGGGTGCCAGTTCCTGAACTACGGCAGCGACTTCGCCTCCGTGCTCAGCTACATCGGCCAGTGTGGCCGGGATTTGGATGCATTGCTGGGCACAGGAAATGGTGTGACTGGCACCGCGGTAGTCATCCCGTAAGGTTGCGCGGCGTTCGTCGTATATCCCTCATGCCAGCCACCGAATCCGCGCTGCCCTACACCGATACCAAGCCGGTAGGCGCCGCGGATTTCTACTTCGCCATCAATGCCACCTTCCAGTTCGTGCTGCGCAAGCTGGGCATGGAAGGCCTGAAGCGCTATTGGACGGAACTGGGAACACACTATCATGCGCCGGTGACAGCCCAGTGGAAGGAGGGCGGTGCGAAAGCCATTGCCAGATACTGGCGTGACTTCTTCAACGCCGAACCGGGAGCGTCGGTGGAGGTGAGTGAGCTTGCAGATGAAGTGCGTCTTGAGGTGAAGGTATGTCCTCTCATCAAGCACCTGCGTGACAACGGCCGCGCCATGCTACCCTGCCTGTGCCAGCACTGCTACTATATCAGTGAGGCCATGGCTGCACCGGCCGGATACACGGTGCGTGTGTCCGGTGGCAATGGAAGCTGCACCCAACGATTCCTGAAACGTGAAGCAGGCGTGCCTCCGCAAAACCTGGAGGACATCGCCGAAGCCGTATGATTGGCGCCTACGACTTCTGCGGGCACTACGAGTGGACCTTTGGCTGGCTGGAGAAGGAAGGCGGCCACACTCTGGTGCGTGAGTATTGGGAGGAGGCGATAGCGAAGGACTCCCAGCAGCATGCCTCGGCCACCATCATCGCGGGTGGCTTCGAGGGCATGAAAAAATACTGGCACCATACGCTGGATGAAGAGGCGGCTGGCTATGCCATGACCGCGTGTCACGATGTCTTCCGCATCGACATGCATGCGTGTCCCTCAAAAGGTTTCCTCATGCGAAATGGACTCATCCAATATCACGACTACTGCGACCACTGCATGGGCTGGATAGGCCCGGTGATGCGGGAGGCCGGCTTCGTGGTGGATCATGAGCACAATCATCGCGGCCAGTGCTGGTGGGAAATGCGTCGCGTGGAGGACAAGACCCCTCCCAGCCACCCCGGCGAGCTCAGCGGATCCAGCGATGTGCGTCTGCGTCACGGCTGGCAAGAGGGCAATTCCCGCCATGACATTTATGAACGTGCCACGGACCCTGATGAAAAGCGTGTGGAGTAGCAGCCTGATGACTCTCGCCGCCACTGGAATCATCGCTGCTGCCGAGTGGGAACCCATCGCCCCATTGCCAGTGCCCAATGGCGGCTTCGCAACAGGTGCCGTAGAGGGCCAGATTGTCATTGCCGGCGGTACGACATGGAAGGATGACGTGAAGGTGTGGCTTGATGACGTGTGGACCTATGACGCCTCAGCGAACCAATGGAAACCTCTGGGCAAGCTCCCGAATCCTCTGGCCTATGGAGTATCGGTCGAGGCCGATGATGGCTTGCTCATCGCGGGTGGTTTTGATGGGAAACAGAGTCGCACCGAGGTGCTGAAGATTGGCGCAGACAAGAGGATTTCCACCACACCGCATCGCCTTGCAGAAGGCACGAGCCTCGCTGTGGGGGGCTTGTTGGGCGAGGGGAGTGAGGGAAGTTTGTATGTCTTCGGCGGCAGTCCAGACCCGGCAAAGCTGGATGGCGTTTTGTCATTTGGGCAGCGGGTGCTACTCAGGGGCGACAAGGCGGAACGGCTGCCCGAAGACAAATCCGCACAGCTCTTCATTTCCACCGGAGTCGTGTGTGGAGATGCGTTTTATGCCTTCACCAGCGCCCGCGCTACTTCACCAACCACCGTGGAGAATCTGGCTGAAGCACGAGTGTTTCGCGCCGGGACCATGTCGTGGTCACCCATTCGACCCTATCCCATGCCATGGCGTGGCGTCACCGCGTTGCGGCTGGATGACACGCAGATCTATCTCGCCGGCGGCTACGGTGGCGATCCTGAATCGTTCCGATCCGCGAGCTTCGTCTACAACACAAAGAAGAACAACTACCGCTTGGGCAAATCACTTCCCATCGCCGCCATGGTGGGTCTTGTCAGCGATGGGAGATACGTCTACTGCCTCGGTGGCGAAGACGCCAAGAAGCACCGCACCGACAAGTGCTGGCGCATTCCGCTCGCGGAGTTGCTGAAGCAGTAGCAGCAGGCGGGCGGTCTACTTCGCAGTATATCCACCATCCACCGGGATCATCGCCGCCGTGATATAGCGCGAGGCATCGCTTAGCAAGAAGATCACCGCACCGCCCAGGTCGCGCTCACCGGCCATGCGATTGAGCATGGTGTGCTGGTTGTAGCGGGTGAGAAACGGCTCCGGCTGGTGATTGAAGAATCCACCCGGAAGCAGGCAGTTCACGCGGATGTTCTTCGACCCGTAGATGGCGGCGTGATAGCGGGTGAGATTCATCATGCCGCCCTTGTGGAAGAAGTAGTCTGGCGGGGGTACGCCCATATCCGTGCCTTCATAAAGCTCCAGGCTGGCGCCCACCGCTCCTTGAATGCTGCCGATGTTCACGATGCTGCCGCCGTTGCTGTTCGCCGCCATGGCGTCACCAAAGGCACGCGTGATCAGCATCAGTCCCGTGGCATTCACCTTCATCGATTGCTCCCAGGTGGAGACATCATCTTGAGGTGACTTCATGACGCGCAGCACGGCATTGTTCACCAATCCATCCACCCGTCCATGCTGGCTTATTACTCGGTCACGCAGGGCAAGAATGGACTTCTCCTCGCCCTGATCCAGCGACTCCGCATGCACATCGAAGCCACGCGCCCGCTCGGCGCGCACCACGTAGTCGAGCTTCTCCACATTGCGTGCAGCCAGCACCAGGGTGGCGCCGGATTCCGCGAGCATCGCCGCGAGGCCACGACCAAAGAGGCCTGCGCCTCCGGTGAGCACCACCACCTTGCCACGCAGGCTGAAATCTTCGAGGGCGCTCATGCTCATGATTTGGAATTGTAGACGGCGGCGGGCATGGCAGCGGAGGTGCCTGTGTAGTCGGACACCAGCTTGTTGAAGGCCGCGCCGAGGCTGAGCACGTCGGCGCCGAGGTTGAAGATGCGCCAGCCTTCGCTTTCGAGCTCCGGGCGCGGTGCCACCATGCCGGGAATCATGAGATGCTTACCATGCTCGCGCGCGGCCTCTGCCACACGTTTGCGTGCTGCCACTACCTCCGCATCGCCAACCTGACCCGCCTTGCCAATCAGATGGCTGAAGTCTCCAGGGCCGAAGAGCAGAATATCGAAGCCGGGCACTGCTGCAATCTCTTCCACGTTCGCGAGTGCTTCCGGCGACTCGATTTGCAGAATGAGCAACTTCTCCGTGTTGCCGTGTTTCAGGTACTCGGTCATGGGAAGCTGGCAGAAGGCGCCATCGATATTTCCCCCATCAATGGGCCGGCGTCCCAGCGGTTGGAATCGCGTCATCTCCACAATCTTGCGCGCCTCCTCGGCGGTGCCCACGTGTGGCACCATGATGGCGGTGGCATCCATTTCGAATGGCTTCACATAGTCGCTGTAGCTGCCTTTGCTCACGCGCACGATGGTATCCATGTCATGCAGCTTCGCTGCGCGCACCTGGTGTTCCAGGTTGGTCCAGTCATTGGGCACATGCTCGTTGCACAGCCACACGGCAGCCGCTCCGGCCAGGCCGGCCAGCTCGATGATGCGGGGATCGTTGAGGTTCAGTTTCAGCGTGCACGGATTGGCACCGGCATTGAGTTCACGGAGGAGGCGGCTTTTTCGGGGTTTCATGAAAGTGTGGTGGAGGTTACGATGATATCAGACCAGACATTCACGAGGGGGATCTCTATACCCCCCTTTTCGCGGCTTTGAATGCCGGCAATGACGATGGCCATGAGATCCACGGTCTGCTCAAAAGGCACCGGGCGGACGCCCGTGCGCAGCATCTCAATGAAGGCGAGGAGCTGTCCGCGAAAAGCAGGATACGTATCCGTGAGCCGGAGGGCGAGCTGTCCCTTGGTACCGTACAAGTGCACCGCGCCGAAGCTGCCATATGCATCGTGAATGGCTCCCAGCGTCACCTGGGCGCCGCTGACGTGGGTGAGATGCACCACATCCGATCCTGCCTGATGCATGGTGCGCGCGCTCATGAATCCGGTGCCCAGCAGTGGGTACACCGCCTCCAGCGCGTGGATGCCGTAGCGTTCCCAGGTCTTGCACGTGAAGCTGGTGATCCAGCGCAGGTCACCCAGGTCCGGTCGCATCGCCTCAGCCTGGCGCATCTCCGGCGCGTAGCGCATGCCGCTCGTGGAAAGGATGACCTTGCCCGTTTTGTGCCAGCGGACGAATTGCAGCAGATCTGGCAGGTTGGTGGCCATGGGCTTGTCCACAAAAACCGGGAGCCCCGCTTCCACAAACGGGCGTGCGCGCTTCACGTGATTGTCACCATCATCCGTGGAGATGATCACGGCATCCACGTGACCGATCACTTCCTCCGGTTTGGAAACGATGTGCTCAATCAAGCTGGCCTTGGCAACCGGCTCCGCCTCCGCGGGATTGTCCGTCCACAGATGTGTGACTCGTGCCCCGGGAATACGCACGGAGTCGAGCGGCTGCCTGCCTAGGTAACCCGGGATGGCTGCATAAGGACAGGCGGCCATCGCTTCGGGGTCATAACCATTGATAATAGCAGACCAGGAATAGGGGTGTCCGTTCCCCTCAATCATGCCCAGCATGGCCAGGCGGATTTCCTGTCCGGGTGGGATCATGTCATGAGATGGTCACGGGTAATCCAGAGTCCATGGAACGCAGCGCTGCGAGGTTGAACTTCAGTGTCTGCACGCCCTCTTCAAAAGTACACAACGGCGACGGCTTGCCCTCCATGCCATCCATGCCATCCAGGAAGGCATTGGCCTGCGCGATGAAAAGGTCGTCCCTCTCCAGCGGTGGCGTGGTGCGCCAGGACCACTCTGTTTCGCCGCGCATCATAGTACCCCAGCGCCGGTGATGATGCTCGACGCTCAGGCTGCCCTTTTCACCGTGGAGGGTAAAGGCCAGCTCATTGGGTGTCTGGAACTGGTTCATAGCATAGCTCACCAGGACATTGTCGTGGCGCACGGAGAGGTTCACCGTGTCCTCCACCGTCACGCCCTCGAGCATTTGATGGGAGGCATCGCAGAAGACACGCGTCGCGGGGCCCAGCAGCCATTCCATGGCATTCATGGCATGCGTGATCGCGTCCTGGATGCAGCCGCCACCGGTCTCGCGTTTCGCGTAGTAGATATCCCGGTAGGCCGGGCGGAAGGTGGGGAAATGCTGACCCGCGCACAGGGTGGCATGTAGCACCCGCCCAAGGGCTCCGGTCTTCACAAACTCCTGCGCCGCGAGTATCCAGGGAAAGACGTGATACACATAAGCCACCGCCACGTGTCGACCGCTTCGTTCAATGGCGCAGCGGGTCTCCTCCACACCGTCCAGCGAGGTCGACAGCGGCTTCTCAATCAGCAGGGCTGCTCCGTGCTCGGCCCCCTGCCTTGCGATGAGAAGGTGGGTCTGTGCCGGGGTGCAAATAACGAGGGCATCATAGCGGCTGGACTTCAGGGCCGCGGCGAAGTCTGGCTGCGCCTTTACCGCATATCGCTCGGCCACGGTATGCAGCAGCGTGGCATTGGCATCGCAGACCTCCACCTTGCAGCGCTTCGTCGCCTGGAAACAGCGCAGGTGCCGCTCCCCAATGCTGCCACAGCCGACGACGAGGATACGGGGGAGGGTGCTGGAAGTCTGCGCCATGTGGATGAATCAGCACAACGCCGATCCACCATGGAATCTACACAAAAGCGAGCAATGTCCGCACCTGTAAAGGTGGGCCTACGCAAGATTCCCACTGCCTCGACCTGTTTTGGGAGGCAGCGGGAATGGCAGCGCGGAAGGGTGTAGGGGTCTCAGGGCATCGCGTTTCGGGGCGTGGTGACGTCCACCTCATGGATGTTCCATGGGGTGCGCTTGTCGCCACCGCCGGTCTGCGTGATCTTGATGAACTTCGCCTTGGTAGGGGAGAAGGCGATCTCGGTCAGGTTCGTGGTCGCGCCGCCATTGTAGACCGGCTTGCTCCAGGCTTTGCCATCGGCAGATGTCTCCACACGTAGGTTTCGTGAGAGGTAACCGCCACCCGCGCTGAAGGAGAAACGCAGCCCATTGATGGTGGATTCCACCGGCAGCTCGATGGTGAGCCACATGCCGTTGTTCAAGGGCTTCTCGCTGGTCCACTTGGACTTTAGATCTCCATCGACACACCCAGCCAGACCATCTGCCTTTTCGCTGGTGGTGAGTTTCCAGTTCTTGCGGTTCATCAGCACGGGCGGGGCGGAGGCGAAGATTTCCTCCTCCGTCATGGGTGCCGTGCGGGCCTGGTATTCCTTGCGCACGCGAGCCACGTCCTTGGGCTCGATGAAGGTGCCGGCGTTGCCGAAGCGATTGCGCACATAGCTGAGTACATCGGAGATCCACTCGTCCGGGTTGTTCGCCATGGGAATCATCTGTGCTTGGTAGGTCTTGCCATTCACCGGACCGGTCACGCCGTGCAGTAGGGCGAGGACGAGGCCATCGCGATGCCCCATGACCACCTTCGAGCCGGAGAGCGGTGGCGCGAGCAACATGGGACCGGTGGGTCCGTCGATCGCCGTGCCCTTGCCATCGAGGCCGTGGCAGGTGAAGCACAACTCCTGGAAGATTGCCTGGCCGCGGTGCATGGATTCCTTCTGTGTGCCGCCAAGTTCGCGGGGGAATTCTGCGCTGTTCGTGAGGATCTGGGTGGCGATGTCCTTCACGCCTTTGGAAGGCGTGCCGAGTGCCGCGAGGTTCACGAACTTCGCGTAGTCCTTCCATTTCATGAGCTTCGCCGTGAGGCAGACCTGAATCACCACGGAGGGATCGCTGTCCTTGGCGAGGGCCATCACGTCCTGCTGCAGCTTCTCATCCACCAGCGACTCACTGGCGCGGATGCCGGCGCGACGTACTTGTGGCGAGGCGTCCTTCAGCGCGGTGCGGATGATGTCCGGAGTGAGCGCACCCAGTCCTTCCAGCGTCCACAAGGCGTGGATACGAGCGAGGGCATTCTCATGCTTCTGCACCATTTCCGCGAGGGTGGGGGCGATGCTCTTGTCCTGTTTCAGCACCAGAATCTTCTGGGCCGTGTCACGATACCAGCCATTCGGGTGCGCCAGGGCCGCGGCGAGTTCTTTGGGTGAAGCATCGATCAGCTTCGGAGCGGGCACGGGTTTCGTGCTCTCGTGCACGAGGCGCCAGATGCGGCCACGACCGATGATCTTGTCCATGCTGTGCTGCAGGATTACCTTGCGCAGGTAGCTGCCGTCACGTGTCCAGTTTCCCTCCTGGATGATGCCGCGATACATATCCACGATGTAGAGCGTGCCATCCGGCGCCGTCTTCATGTCCACTGGACGGAAGCAGGCGTCCGAGCTGCGGAGGAATTCATTCTGCGGATAGGGATTATGCAGAATGGTGATGCCATCATTCACCTCGATGGTGCTGCGGCGCACGAGGCGGCCCACCGGTTCGCCAAAGAAGAGGTTCCCCTTCAGTTCCGCCGGGAGCTGGTCACCGCGGTAGATTTCACCGCCGCAGGTCGCGGTGAAGTGGTTCAGTGTGTCGTCATCGCGGGACTTGCCGGGGCCGCCTTGGTAGTCGCGCAAGCCCATCGCGGGCCACACGACTTCGAAGCCTGGCTCGAATTGATTCCTCGTGGCGAACTGTCCGTAGAGGATGTGCTGCTGGAAGTTCAACGGGCCTTTTTCGCCACCGGCATTCACCACCCAGAACTTGCCGTCATCATCCTGCGTGCCGCCCCACTGGCCGCCATTGCCGGGAATGTCCTGCTTGATGAGCTGGCCGTCCTTCCAGCGCAGGCGGTAGTTGTTCACCGCCGTGTAGAGCCAGTTGTCATTCGCCCACGTGAGACCGCTGGGCTGGTGCTCCAGGTTTCCACCGCGTGGGCCACCCTGATACACCTGCTTCTTCTCATCACTGACACCATCGCCATTGGTGTCCTTGTAGAGGTGGATGTCATTCGTATCCGTCTCGCCAATCAATATGCCGTCCGCGAGTGGGAGCAGGAGGCGGGGCAGCATGAGCTTGTCCGCGAAGATGCGATGCTGGTCATACACGCCATCGTTTTTGCTGGACCAGTGCACGGAAACCCGGCTGTTGGGCACAAGTTGATTCGTGCCATCGATGTCCGGCATGTAGGTGCGCATCTCCGCCACATAGAGGCGGCCATTGCCATCGAAGGCCATGCACACCGGGTCTACGATCTCCGGCTCGCTGAGGATGAGCTCGAGCCGGTAACCCGGAGGAAGCTGGAAGGTCTTCGCGGCTTCGCTCGGTGAGAGCGGTTTTACCGGAGGTTTCGGTGGGAACTCGACGTTCTCTTGCGCAACGGCGGACGACAGACTTAAGAGGGCAGCAAGGAAGAGCTGGCGGGTGAGCTTGACCATAGGAGCGGGCGGGCGGATTTCGGGGGAAGAATAGCGCCGATAAATACCTTCAAAGCCCGCCGGTTGTTTGGTGACAGCCTGCCAATGTTTGTTAAAATCCCGCCATGGCTTCACCGCGTCTTCAGGCGGACTTTTTCGCCCGCATGGCCGATCCACAGGGGGTTCGGGCCATTTTTGAGCACCTGCCGGGCGTCTTCTTTTTTGTGAAAGATGCTCACGGCAGGCACATTGCGGCGAACAGCGTGACCTTTACCCGGTTTGGCATCAAGAACGAGCGGGAACTGGTGGGCGCCATGGATGAGAAGTTCTTCCCCGCGGAGCTCGCGCAGGCCTTCCGCGAGGACGACCAGATGGTGATGCGCAGCCGCAAGCCGCTCATCAACCGCCTCGAAGTCTGGTACGACGAGCAGCGGAATCTTGACTGGTTCCTCACCACCAAGCTCCCTGTGCTGGACAAGGAGGGCCAGGTCATCGGCGTCATGGGCATCACGCGCCGCGATGAGGACCGCATGCGCCATCACGACGTGCGTGAAGTCACCGCAGCCGTGCAGTATGCGCGGAAGAACTGTGACAAGAACGTCTCCACCGCTGAACTCGCCAAAGCCGCCGGCGTTTCCGAGCGGCATCTGCACCGCCAGCTTCAAGCCACTCTCGGTCTCACACCTCACGAGCTCATGTTGCGCACGCGCATCCAGTCTGCTGCGGAGTCCCTGGCGAAGACGTCTGCGCCCATCATTGAGATCGCGCTGAACCACGGCTTCTGCGACCAGAGCGCCTTCACCCAGCAGTTCCGCAAACGCACCGGCATGACGCCGAAACAGTTCAGGATGCGCAATCAGGGATGAGAAGGGGCGCCACATGCCCGCGTATTCCTTTTCTCATGCCCTTTGCCCTTCCGTTGAATCATTCACGCACATGGATGGCCGCCGCTTTCCTGTGCAGCGTATTCCTTATTCAGATTCCCAAGGACTCTCTGCAGGCCGCACCTCCCGGTAAGCCGCTTCCTTCCCATGCAGACGTGTCGTACGGCCCGAGTCCGCTTCAGTTGCTGGATGTCTACCTGCCACGCGAGCCACGTGGTACCTGCCCGGTGTTGATCTGGTTCGGAGGCATCTGGAAGCCTGCCAAAAATGTGCCAGACTGCACTCCCTTCTTCAAGGCTGGCTGCGCTGTCATCGGAGTGCAAACACGCACCATGGGTGAAGCCACCCAGGACGGCGTATTCCCTCCCATCTCGTATGTGATGGACGACGCGTGCCGGGCGGTGCAGTTTGTGCGGTCAAAGGCCGCCGCCTGGGGGCTCGATCCCGAGCGTATTGCGGTAGGTGGCGGTTCACAAGGCAGCCTCCCCGCACTCTACGTGGGCTGTTCTGCCGACCGGGCCAAGCCTGACGCCACGGACCCTGTTGAGAAACACTCCACACGCGTGGTTGCCATTGCCGCCTTCCGCAGCCAGCCGAGCATCGATCCCAAACGCATGCAGGAGTGGGTGGCGGGTGTGCAGTGGGGCGCACCGGCACTGGGCTGCAAGTTCGAGGAATCCCTCGTGCGTCGGGATGAACTGCTCCCCGTGATAAAGGAATGGTCACCCGACTATCTGCTGCATCCCGGCGTGGCCCCCATCTATTTCGAAAACGAATGGGGCCTCACCCAGCCCAAGGATGTGACCGAGTCCAACTACAAGGTGCATGCACCGATGTGGGGCCTTGGCTTCCAAAAGCTGGCCCAGGAGAAAGGCGTGAAGTGTTATGTGAAATACCTGGACCATCCCACGGAAGAATATGCCAACACGTGGGACTTCCTGGTGAAGCAGCTTACGGCGAAGGGGACGTAGACCGGTCGGGAAACCGAGCGTCCGCATGATACTGGATGCCCAACCTGTCTCATGCCCCAGAGGGCATCTATGCGCGCGTACATCGCATAGGCCCAAGGAGGGGGAACGCCTCGTTCCCCTGGGTGACAAGGTTCATGGTTTGGCGCCACCTGGGTACCCGTACAAGCTCACTGAGGGGATTCGGGTTGCATGACCACCAGGCGTGGTGCCCGCTGACGGGAACGAGGCGTTCCCGATCCTTGGGCCTGTGGCGACGTGCTGGGTGAGTTCCTCTGTTTTACTTCCCCACAAACTCCTCGCGGCTCAGGAAACCATCGCTGTTCTTGTCGAACTTTGGAAAACGCTTCGGTGCTTCCTCAGGATCCGGCTGATCCTTGAGGAACTCCTCCTTCGTCAGCTTGCCGTCCTGGTCCTTATCGCGCTTGTTGAACATCGCGTTGCGATCCTGCTTGGGTTTCTTCGCATTGGCAGGTGTCGTATTCGACTGGGGCTTGCTGCGATCCAGCAGTTTCAGTCCCAAAGGAGGTGCTTCACTCAGACGCTTCGCCATCATCGCGGAAAGCTCGGCCACGGTGGCGGCATGCTCCGATTTATTCGCGAGGTTCTCCGTCTCGCCGGGATCGCTTTGCATGTCATATAGCTCGCGATCCGCGACGGTCTTATCCGCCTTTTGCCACTCAACATAACGCCAGCGTTCCGTCCGCATCGCTTGACCCAGCAGTGGCCCGGTCTCAGGGGTGCTGCGCGGATACACCTGGAAAGCAGCGGGCTTCACACTGCCCTTGGGATCATCGAGTAGCGGCACCAGACTCGTGCCCTGCAGGTGCGAAGGCTTGGCGATGCCAGCGAGATCGCAAAGCGTGGGATAGATATCATTGAACTCCACCACCGCGCTCGACTTCTGGCCACCCTTTTTCCCGGGTGCGGAGAACAAGAGTGGGGCATTCGTAGCCTGCTCATAGTCGGAATGTTTGCACCACATGCCGTGGTCGCCCAGATGCCAGCCGTGATCGCCCCAGAGCACGATGACCGTATTCTCTGCCAGGCCGAGCTTCTCCAACTCATCCAGCACGAGGCCCAGCTGCGCATCCATGTAGCTCGTGGCCGCATAGTAGCCGTGAATCAGGGTGCGCGTGAGGTCCGTAGGCAGTGCACCTTTTTCCGGAATGCCTAGGTACTGGCGCAACTCACCCCATGAGGTGGGTGCGTAGGACGGTGCACCGTCCGGCGGTGTGGCGCGGTCAGGTTGTGGCAGCGTGGCCGGATCATACATGTCCCAGTACTTCTTCGGCGCGCAGAAAGGCAGGTGGGGCTTCACAAAACCCACCGCAAGGAAAAAGGGCTCCCCGCTCTCCTTGAAGCCACGCAGTCGGTTCACTGCTTCCAGCGCGATCTTGCCATCGCCATAGGCATCATCCGGCACATCCGCGGACTCATACGCCGCGCCCTTGGGCAGCTTGCCCGCCGCCTTGTTGTCGAAGAGCGCTTCCTCGCGCGTGAGCGACTTTTTGTTCTCCTCCAGCGCGTAGCCAATGCTCTTTGCCTGGAAGTGTGGCACGCTCCACGAAGCGGCGTCTTCATTGTTCCCATGACCCACGTGGAAGATCTTGCCCACGCCGTGGCTCTGCCAGCCTTGCTGCTTGAAGTGCTGCGGCAGCGTCACCACCTCCGGGGCACGCTTCCGGAAGTTCGTACCCAGATCATAGATCTGCAGCACCTCGGGCCGCAGTCCGGTGAGCACCCCATTGCGCGACGGCGAACACACCGCCTGCATGCAGTACGCGCGCGTGAACACCGTGCCCTTCGCCGCGATACGGTCGATGTTCGGCGTCTTCGCATGCGAGTCCCCGAAGCTGCCGATGGTCGGCTTCAAGTCGTCCACGGCGATGAAGAGGACGTTGGGTTTCTTGTCGGCTGCTTTCAGAAACACGGGCAAAAGCAGCAGCGTGGAGACGAGGAAACGTAGTTTCATGGGGGTCATTCTGCGACGAGAAACGCAGAAAATTCCAGCCAGATCGCACGACTTTTCAAATGTTCCGGATCCCACACTGCACCGTCACGTCTCTCCATTTCTCCAATAAGGCAGTTCGGCGAGTTTCCATTTTTGGATCCTCAAACGCCTCCGCCACCAGATTCCGGGCTTGTTGGGCGAATTCCCTCGCGACTTCGTGCTCGCCGAAATCGTGGCTTGGAAAGATCAGCCCTCTTCGCCACTTTGGATCCACCCTGCCCACAATGGTCTCCGCAACCAGCAGTCGATCCCTTTGCGAAAGCAGCGGTTGGATCACCGCTGTGGCATTAAGGAGGCGTCCAAGAAGACCATGGAAGCGTCGCTGCACGATCAAATCCTCGACATGGGAATGCCGCCACCAGGCTTCATCGCGGTCCACCCCATCGCTCTCCAAATGCGCAAGGCCTTCGGTGGCTGCCTCAAATGCCCATGCGGTTTCCTGCTCCTTCCCAATTCCCATTGCGCGGTACTCCTCATACCGTGCAGGAAAATCTCGCTGCATGTGCATGTGTTGACACCCCTTGAGTTGGAAATATTCCTTCGCATCCGAGATTGAGGTGATGGGCAACTCTGGATTCATGGATCACGTGGCTGGAACGCTCATTTCAACTTTGGATTTGCATACACTGGAGTCCGAGGACGCACGTCTACGGCACCACCTCCCCCTCTGCCTCCAGGAACGTTGCATGCAATCTCCGCACCGCATCATCCACACCCGCCAGTGGCACCAGCCAGGTGATGCGGAAACGTGAGGTGGAAATCCCGAGCACGCCATGCGTGGCCAAGGCAGCAGAGCCGGCGCGGAGGTTCTTGTAGTTCGTGGTGATGCCGGTGCCGACCACGCTCACCGCGCCGATTCCATCCTCCAGCTTCACCGTATCGCCAAACTTCTCCTGCAGTTTCGCGCGCAGCCGTGCTTCATCGTGCAGATTCTCCCGGGAGATGACCATGGCAAGGCTGTTCGCGCCATCGCCCGAGGTGGCCACGTGCAGTTGCTTGCCGACCACCGACAGCTCATCCAGCAACTCCAGAACGGCATCTGCGCCACTCGCAGCATCCAGCAAGAAGAGATCCTTCTCACTAGCCACGCCCACCACACGTCCCGGCACGTTGGGACCAAACTTCCGTACCACCGTGCTGTCGGTGGGCTCTTCCGCGCCGGGAGGCGCTTGCTTCGTGGCGCGCGCGTAGATGGCGATGCCGCGCTCTTTGGCGAATTCCACGGCTTGCGCATTCAGCACCTTCGCGCCGGCCTCGGCCATCTCCTGCATCTCCTCATAGGCCATGGTGGGGATGCGCTTTGCCGCAGGGACTACGCGTGGATCCGCGGAGTACACGCCGTCCACATCCGAACAAATCTCACACCACTCGGCATCCAATGCCGCCGCCATGGCCACAGCCGTGGTGTCACTGCCACCGCGTCCCAGCGTGGTGATCTCCTTGCGGTAGGATACACCCTGATACCCTGCGATGATCACTATCTTCCCGCGCGAAAGCTCATCCTGCACGCGGAAGGGGCGCACCTCGATGATGCGCGCATCGATGTGGCGGTCATTCGTCACGATGCCCGCCTGGCTGCCGGTGAAGCTGATGGCATCTCCGCCCAATTCGCGAATCGCCATGGACAGCAGCGCCATGGAAATGCGTTCCCCCACGGAGAGCAGCATGTCCAGCTCACGGCGTTCCGGATTCGTGGACACCTTCTTCGCGAGGGTGAGCAGGTCATCCGTGGTATCGCCCATGGCAGAAACCACCACGGCCACCTGATGCCCTGCCTTCTGGGTCTCCATCACCCGCTTCGCCACAGCGCGGATCTTGTCCGCATCCGCCACGCTGCTGCCGCCATATTTTTGCACGACGATTGCCATGGGCCCATTAGTGGCACAGGGCAGCGAAACTGGCACGCGAATTGTCGAAGAGCAGGCGTGCGCCTAGAAAATCTTCCGCCAGATCTGCCCAAGAAATCCCTCGGAGGTTCCTTCTGTGACCGGTGAGGAATGCAACTCCTCCTCAGGAAGAATGCCCTTCAATTTCTCCCGAAGAAAGATGCGATCCGTTTCATCTTCTTCGAGGTGGTTCTGTTTGGTCTTCCAGAGCATGACCAGCGAGGCATAGGGAATGCGAACGCCGTCCACTTCTTCCCATTCTATCTCCGCAGCAGCATCCGCATAGGTGATGCCACACAAGTTGGTCGCCAGTTTCACAAGCACCCTGTCTGCCACGTGCACTTCGGTGTACTCACGCAGATCAACACCTTGGAGTTCCTGCGCTGCCTTCTCCGGCATGGTATCCAGCGCCTGCAAGACCACACGCTGGTGTTCCAGGTCACCGTCGATCAGAAGCGCCACTTCTTGGGGCGGCACATCCGCACCATGATGCCTCATGGCATGACTGCCGACCACAATGTATCGGGCGCCAAGCCGGTTCAGCTCACGGAAGAGCTGCAACTCCAAAGCGTTATCGTCGCCAACAGGCATGGAATCTGAGTCAGGCATGGTAGGAACCCTTTGCTGCTTCGCTGCTTTGCGTTTCGCCCAACCGTACCCGCTTTCGCGAGCGTCAGCCAGACTACTCACTTCTTCTGCTCGTCAATCAACTGCGCGAACTCACGGAAGAAGTAGCTCGCATCATTCGGTCCCGGAGCAGCTTCGGGATGGTACTGCACGCTGAACACCGGGTATTCCTTGTGACGCAGGCCCTCGACCGTGTTGTCGTTCAGGTTGATGTGGGTCACTTCCACATTGGAGGGAAGCGTGTCGGCATCCACGGCGAAGCCATGGTTCTGGCTGGTGATGGACACCTTGCCGCTGCGCAGATCCTTCACCGGCTGGTTGCCGCCACGATGGCCAAACTTGAGCTTATAAGTGGTGCCGCCAAAGGCGTGGCCCAAAAGCTGGTGACCCAGGCAGATGGCAAAAATCGGTTGGTGCGGCGTGAGCTTGCGTACCTGCTCATGGATGTATCCTAGCGCGGCCGGATCCCCGGGACCATTGCTGAGGAAGACGCCATCGGGCTTGCGCTTCAGCACTTCTTCCGCGCTCGTGGTGCTGGGCACCACCTCCACGGCGAAGCCCTCCTGGCGCAGGCGGCGCAGGATGTTCCGCTTGATGCCGAAATCGTAGGCCACGATGCGATGCTTCGCCTCGGGGAGTTGATGGAAGACGCCCTCCGCCCCACCCGACGAGCCCTGGCTCGGGTTCGGAATGTCCCAGCGGCGGCTGCTGTCGTCATCCCAGAGGTAGGGATCCACCGTGGTGACCTCCTTCACGAAATCGCTGCCCGTCATCGGCGCGCTGGCGCGGGCTAGTTCGACGGCTTCCTCCACGCTGGAGGCCTGGCTGGTGATGACCGAGCGCATGGCACCGCGGGTGCGAAGGTGCTTGGTCAGCGCACGGGTGTCGATTCCCTGGATGCCGGGAATGTCCCACTCCTTCAGCCAGCCATCGAGCGACTGCGTGCTGCGCCAGTTGCTGGGCACTTCGCAGAGTTCCTCCACCACGAAGCCGCGCACATGCGGAGCATTGCTCTCGAGGTCGAGCGGGTTGATGCCATAGTTCCCGATGAGCGGGTAGGTCATCGCCACAATCTGACCGCGATAGGACGGATCTGTCAGGACTTCCTGATAGCCAGTCATTGAGGTGTTGAAGCAAATCTCTCCAGTGCGCGTGGCGGTCGCGCCAAAGGCGATACCTTCAAAGTAACGTCCGTCTTCCAGTGCGAGGAGGGCTTTCATGTGGGGTGCCTGACTTACTCGAAATGGGGGGGCGGTGCAAGACCTGAACGAAAGATTGCCACACGCCGCCCAGATTCCCTATTTTATTGTAAACGATGACTGCCGCCGCCGAAATGCCCGCCACCGAACTCTTCGGGGCGCTGGGCACGGCCCTCGGGCTGGGATTGCTCGTGGGTCTGGAGCGCGAGTGGGTGAAGGACCAGGTGGCAGGCATCCGCACCTTTGCCCTCGTCACGCTTTCCGGAGCGCTCGCGGCCCTCGTGGCCAGTACCTATGGTGGGTGGGTCATCGCCGCCGCCCTGCTGTGTCTCGCCATGCTGATCCTCATCGGCAATCTCCCGGCCCTGAAGAAGGGGGCGAGTGGGGCAGACATGGGGCTAACGACCGAGTTCGCCATGCTGGTGATGTTCTTCACCGGCATGATGCCCATGCTCGGTCACGCCGTGGCCGCCACCGTCGTCGCCGGTGTGGTGATGGTGCTGCTCCAGAGCAAGGAGTTCATGCACGGCGTGGTGCGGAAGATTGGGGAGAAGGAACTCAAGGCCATCGCCCGGCTGGTGCTCATCGGGCTGGTCATTCTGCCCGTGCTGCCGAACGAGGACTACGGGTACTACGGCGTCTTTAACCCCTTCAAAATCTGGCTCATGGTGGTGCTCATCGTGGGCATCAGCCTGGCGGCCTACCTGATCGGCAAGGTCATCGGGCCCAACAAAGGTCTGCTCGCTTCCGGCCTGCTGGGAGGCTTGATTTCCAGCACCGCCACCACCGCCAGCCTTTCCCGCCAGAGCAAGGATACCAAGGTCAGCCCCGCGCTGCTCGCCGTCGTCATCATGATTGCCTCGACCGTGGTCTTCGGCCGCGTCGTGGTAGAAATCTTGATGGTGGCTCCCAAGGCCGGGCAGTCCATGATTTACCCCTTCCTTACCATGATGGCGTGGATGGCCGTGGTGAGTGTCATCTGCTGGTTCCTGGCCCGGAAAGAAATGGCGAAACCGCCTCAGAGTGAGCCTCCTTCCGAAATGAAAGGCGCGGTGATGTTTGGTCTCCTGTATGCCTTGGTGCTGCTGGGGGTGGCAGTGGCCCGGCACAACTTCGGGCAGGGAGGACTTTACACCGTGGCCGCCATCTCGGGCCTCACGGACATGGATGCCATCACCCTCTCGACGGCCAACCTGGTGAACAGCAGCAACCTCGACCCCGGCACCGCCTGGCGTGTCATCCTCACGGGCGGCGTGGCGAACTTGGTGTTCAAGGGGATCATGGTCGTCACCGTCGGCAGCCGTGCGCTGGCAGGGTGGGTGGCCGTGGTGTTCGGCGTCTCTATATTAGGCGCCGGGCTTATTGCATGGCTATGGCCGTCATAGGCGTCTCCTATTCTTGTGCGCAATATGGAGCTTTATGGGTCAGCTTGTCCTTTGCATCCGGGGGGAATATGTGAAACAGTTCCCGTCCCATGCAGCAAAAAGACCCCAGCGCCGCATCCACGAGAATCATCATCGTGGATTCGGAGACGGATTTTTCAGGTTGGGCCGCCACCCACCTGAAGGCTCCGGATGTCATTATTGAGACGTTTGAGCGCGCCGAAGACGCCCTGGCGGCCTATATGAAGCAGCGCGCCGACCTCGTCCTGACGGAGGCCCGCCTGCCCCAGATGAGCGGCATCGAGCTGCTCAAGCGCCTCCGCCAGCAGGACCCGAATGCCATGGTCCTTTTATTTAGTGGTCTCGCCGGCACCAGCGCGGTGATCGAGTCCATGCGTCTCGGCGCCTATGATTTCCTGCGGAAGGAACAGATGCCCTACGACCTCCGCTCCATCGTGGAGAGCGCCCTCCGGACCGTGGAAGCCCGCCGCACCACGCTGGCCAGCGCGAACCCCGTCTCTTCCGAGAGCATCCAGGAGACCATCATTGGCCGCAGCGGCGCCATGCAGGAGGTCTTCAAGCTCATCGGCCGTGTCTCCCGCAGCGATGCCGCGGTGATGATCACTGGTGAGAGCGGTTGCGGTAAGGAACTTGTCGCCCGCGCCATTCACAAGTTCAGCCCGCGCACCCAGAAGGAGTTCGTGGCCATCAACGTGACGGCCATCCCGGACAACCTCCTGGAGAGCGAACTCTTCGGTCATGAGAAAGGCGCGTTCACCGGAGCGGTCGCCCAGCGCATGGGTCGCTTCGAGCAGTGCGATGGTGGCACCCTCTTTCTGGATGAAATAGGCGACATGCCCCTGACCGTGCAGAGCAAGCTGCTCCGCGTGCTGCAGGAAGGTGAACTCAGCCGCGTGGGTGGCAACACCACCCTGAAGACGGATGTCCGTGTGCTCGCCGCCACGAATAAGGACCTCGAAAAGGAAGTGACCGAGGGGAAATTCCGTGAAGACCTTTTCTACCGCCTGAACGTGGTGCGCATCCACATCCCGCCGCTTCGTGAGCGTCGTGAAGATGTGCGCATCCTGGCCGAGTTCTTCCTGCAGCGCATGGCCGCGCGCAAGCGCACTCCGCAGATGCGCTTCTCAGAAGACGCTCTCGGCCTGCTTGAGGCCTACGACTGGCCCGGCAACGTGCGTGAACTGGAGAACACCCTCCAGCGCGCCTGCGCCCTGAGCAATGCCGACGTGCTGCTCCCCGCGGACATCCCGCTCGGCAGCAACACCCAGCGCGTGGTCACTCCGATCCACACGCTGACCCGCATGCAGGACGCCCTGCAGACGCTCATCCACGGCGCCCAACAACTGCCCGGCTTCGAGCTCATGTCCTGGGTGGAGCGCGAGCTCAAGAAAGCCGCCCTGCGCGCCAGCGGCCAAAATTCCGAGGACGCCGCCGACCTGCTCGGTGTGTCCGAAGAAGACATGTCCCAATCGAAGACCGACACCAAGCCCGTGCCCGTCGCCGGTGTGGTCACTGCGAAAGCTGTCGATCCCAAGGCAGCGAAAGCACGGAAGGCTTCGTAGAAGGAAGCGAATAGCCGCAAAAGAACGCAAAGAGCACAAAAGGTTTCAAGATGCGAGGGCTGCATTCTGATGCAGTGTTCCTTGCTGTCTAGACGCTGTGCCGCGCACTCTCGCTTCCCCTCAGTAACTTTTGTGTTCTTTGCGTTCTTTTGCGGCCATTAAAAAGACGCTGCCTCGCCCCTGATCCACCACGCTACATCAGCGACATCGCATCCACGTCCCATGTGACGATCACACCTTCGGGGAAGGTCATGCCGGCGAGCACCTTTTGCAGGTGAGCAACGAGAGGACGGATCTTCTCCACGCGAAGCAGGAGCTGGAAACGGAACTGCCCGTGGGCCTTGGCTAGTGGTGAAGGACACGGTTCGCCCATGACGAGGTCCGCTGGAGCTTCCTTCTGCAAACGTGAAGCGAGTGTCTGCAGGCTGAACTCCGCATGCGCCGCTTCCTTGCCTCGTGCGCCAATCAGGACGGTGTGCAGATACGGTGGATAGTGCCACTGCTTGCGCTGTTCCAGTTCCTGCTCCGCGAAGCCATCGAAGTCCGTGTGTCTTGAGAACTGAATGGCCGGGCTGTGCGGCGTGTAGGTCTGGATGAAAACCTCACCTTGTCGCTCGCCACGTCCCGCACGTCCCGCTACCTGCGTGAGAAGCTGGAAGGTGCGCTCGGCAGCACGGTAGTCGGGAAGGTTCAGCGCGAGGTCCGCGTTGAGCACGCCCACGAGCGTCACGTTGGGAAAGTCGAGTCCCTTGGCGATCATCTGCGTGCCGATGAGGATATCCAGCTTCTGGCTGCGGAAGAGACGCAGCGTATCGCGGAGCTGGTTCTTCCGCTGCATGGTGTCCGTATCCACACGGGCGAGGCGCGCCTGCGGGAAGACTTTGCGGATGGTCTCCTCCGCGCGCTCCGTGCCGAAGCCGGCGAAGGTGAGGGAAGGGTCGCCGCATGCCTCGCACTTGCGCGGCGGCAGCTTGCGCATGCCGCACACGTGACAGATGAGCTTCGTGTCGCTCTTGTGAAACGTCATGGCCATGGAGCAATCCGGACACGTGCAGGTCACGCCGCACTTCATGCAGGTGAGTGCCGTATTGAAGCCGCGGCGATTGAGGAAGAGAATGGTCTGCTCTCCGCGTTCCAATCGCGCCTGCACCGCGAGACGCAACTTTTCGCTCAGGATGCTGAAGCCATCCTTCGTGCGGCGTTTCTCCAGGCGCATGTCCACGATGCGAATGAGCGGCAGTGACTTGCCGTCCGTGCGCTTGTTCATGCGCAGCAGTTCGTACTTGCCATTCTTCGCGTTCTCGAAGGACTCCAGGCTTGGGGTCGCGCTGCCGAGAATCACCGGACAGCCCTCGAGCTTGCCCCGCACCACGGCGAGATCGCGCGCGTGATAGCGTGGATTTTCATCCTGCTTGTAGCTGGGCTCATGCTCCTCATCCACGATGATGAGCCCGACATTCTCCAGCGGCGCGAAGATGGCGCTGCGCGCGCCGATGACGATATCCGCGCGCTCCTCGTGAATCTTGAACCATTCATCATGCCGCTCGCCTTCGGAGAGGTGGCTGTGCAGCACGGCGATGCGTTGCTTCCGCTCGGAGAAGCGTGATTTGAAACGCTCGATGGTCTGCGGCGTGAGACTGATTTCCGGCACCAGCACGAGCGCTGTTTTGTTCTTCTCCAACACCCGCCCGATGGCTTGGAGATAAATCTCTGTCTTGCCACTGCCCGTCACGCCAAAGAGCAGCATGGGCGGGCTGTCCGCAGGTTTTTCCAATGCCTTGAGGACGTGCGCATACACCGCGCTCTGCTCTTCTGTGAGCGTCAGAGGCTCGGAGGGCATGAACTCCTCCTCCTGAAACGGGTCACGCTCTACGCGTACTTCACTGCGCGTGACGAGTCCCTTCTTCACCAGCACATGAATCACCTGCGTGGCTCGTGGCAGTTCCTTGCGCAGCATGCTCAGGGTGGACTCACCGCCATTCGCCTGGATCGCTTCCAGGATGCGTACCTGGATGGGCGCAGCCTTGCGCAGCTTCTCCAGTTCATCCGCGCCCGGCATCTTCACGAGTGAGATGTGGCTGTCTGAAAGGAAGCTCTCCGGACGCGAACGCACTGCCTCGGGTAGCATGGTTCGCAGCACCTGACGCAACGGACAAAGGTAATAAGCGCTCAACCACTTCGCGAGCTTCAGCAGGTTCTCGGGGAACATCGCCTTCGTGCTGATGGTGTCCGCAATCGGACGCAACCGGGCCGCATGCGGCGAGTCGTGCAACAACTGCACCACCACCGCGATGGCCCGCCTGCCTTGCAGCGGCACATGCACGCGCGACCCGAGATGCACGCGGTGCGCCAGCTCGTCCGGGATCACGTAGTCGAGTTCCAGCGCGGTCTCCTCCACCAGCACACGCGCGATGTGTGGCTTGCCATCGTCGCGTTCAGCCACTGCATTCCCATCCTGTGGATCAAACAGACCGGGCTGTAGAGGCTTCTGGGGTGGGGAAGAGGACATGACTGACGACGATCAATCGAACCTCATCCTAGAATAGGAGGCACGCGCTGGCGCAAGGAAATATGTCCACCTTCAGAACGAACACGACCTCAAGCCCCTGAGGTCGCCATGGGCTCAGACGGTAGCGCCCTTCACACAAAATGGACGGTAGGGATGCGCTCCTGCGCGTCCGTAGATAGCGGGCGGAGGCGGAAGGAGATGTCGCGTGGCGAGAGCGTTTCGTGTTGCAACACTCACCACACCCGCGCCCAGAGCGTCTTCAGATAGCGGCTCTCGGGGCAGTTCGACATGATAGGATGGTCCGCACCTGCCCCACGACGATCGAGAATCTGCAGCTTCCTTCCGCTGCGATGCGCCACGCCAACCACGATTTCCTCGAACATCTCCACCGGCATGAGCCCTGAGCAGGAGCAGGTGAGGAAAAGTCCACCACGCTTCACCAGGCTGATGGCCAGCTTGTTCAAGTCATGGTACTTGGCCTTGCCCTCCTCAAAATTCTCGCGTGAGAAGACGAGCTTGGGCGGGTCCAGCACCACGGCATCCCAGGTGTCACCGTTCTTCTGCATCTGCCGCATCCAGGAGAAGGCATCGGCATGCACAAAGGAGACGCGCTCCTGATTGAGGTTCGCGTTTTTCTTCGCCACCGCGATGGCGTTTTCGTCGAGGTCCACAGCCGTGACTTCGGCAGCTCCCTGCTTCTTTGCGGACACCGCAAAGCCACCAGTATAGCAGCACACATCCAGCACCCGCGCACCCTTCACCCAGTTCGCGAGCTGCGCACGGTTGTCGCGCTGATCGCAGAAGAAGCCGGTCTTGTGCCCGCTTTCGAAGTTTACATGAAAACGAATGCCATTCTCCGTGATGCGCGTGGCATCGACCTTGGCACTTTTGCCTTCGAGCTCTTCCGTCACGAAGTGCGGGGAGAGCATCTCGGCGCGGGCCGCGCTGGCATCGAAATGATAAACGACTTCCCTGGTTCCGAGGAGCGAGTGCAAAAGCGGCACCCACTCATCCAGGCGCTGCTGCGCGGCGAGGGTGCTGATTTCCACGGCCAGCACGTCGCCGAACTTGTCCACCATCAGGCCGGGGATGCCATCGCCATCCGAGTTGATGACGCGGAAGGCATCTGTCTGTTCCGGGAGGCGCAACGAATCCAGACGCAGGCTCACGGCCTGGCGGATGGCGTTCTCAAAATGATCCGCAGGCAGCGGTTCGCTGCTGTGTTGGAAGATGCGCAGCGGCACCTTCGCATCCTTGTTGAAGAAGGCGTGCCCAAAAAGATTGCCTTCGCGATCGTACACCGCCACCACATCGCCCTTTTTCGCATCCTCCGAGGCGTCGGCGATCATGTTGGGGAACACGTTCGGGTGAAACGTGAAGTACTTGATCTGCACCCACGGCGTTTGCCACGATTCACTGCCGGGAGGTGCGGAACGTGGGCGGAAGGAGGGACGACGGGAAGGGGGCACGGCAGTACAGGGGGGTGGAGCTTATACCCCCGTATGGGGCCGCGGGCAATAAGAATGAGGTTTTGCGCCGGGACGCGCCACCTCGCGGTTTGCCCATTCCCTTGGGTGGCGGCTGAAGTTACGCCCCCTCCACCTTCTTCGAGGCGTTGATTCCGAAGGAGAGGCATCCCGCGAGGGTGAAGGCAATGGCGCAGGCGATGAAAAGCTCGTTCTGGTCGCCATTCTTGTCGAAGGTGGCCAGCAGCCAGCCGGCGAGGTTTGCCTGGAGAGCAGCGCCGAAATTCCCCCACATATTCGCCCAGCCGAAGATGGGCGCCACATTCCGCCCGCCTACATCTTGTGCCCATGCCCACACGGCGGGAAGCCCCGAGTCCGTGGAGAAGACCATGAGTCCGAGACACACCGCGAGCAGCCACGGATTCTGCACCCAGATGCAGGCGATGCACATGGCAGCGGAGACGAAGCGCGTGACGGAAAGGGGAATCAAGCGCCCGAGACGCAGGCCGAAGCGGCGCGTGAGCCAGTCTGTGAGAAGGCCGCCCAACAACAGGCCAAAGATGCCGATGAAAAGGGTGAGCGTGGAGATGTTTCCGTTCATCTTATCGTCCAGCTTGCGCACCGTGCGCAGGTAGGTGGACATCGAATTGATGACGAACGCCCAGCCAAAATTCGTGAGCATCTGGTAGGCACACATCAGCCAGAGACTCCGGTCCGTGAGCACCGCTCTCCAGGGGAAGGGTCTTCGCGGAGAGGCTGCAGACGAAACTTCATCCAGGGACTCCCGGCCTTCGTTCAGCAGACGGCGCTCAGCGTCGTTGCTGCGAGGGTGGGCCGCCGGTGTTTCGCGGAACGTCCACCAGAACAACCACGCCACGCCAAGTCCCACCAGGCCGTAAGTCCAGCCTGCCCAGCGCCAGTTCCCTGTGGCTACGATGATGTTCACCGTGATGAGGGGGGCGAGCGCGAGTCCGAGCCTTCCCCCCATGGAGACGATGCCACTGGAAAACCCGCGCCAATTCAGGTGAGCCCACCGGCTCAGCAGGCTGCCGCTGATGGGATACGCCCCGGCCTCCGCCAACCCACACCCGATGCGCGCGAGCAGCAACATCCAGATGCCATTCGCAAAACCTGTGAGCGCGGTGAAGACACTCCAGGTGACGATGAGGATGGTCATGAGCATCCGCTTGCCAAACCGCTCCGCCAGCCAGCCTGCGGGCACTTGGGCCAGGGCATAGGCCCAGAAGAAGGCGCTTTTGATGAGGTCGTTCTGACCTGGTGTAAGATGGAGGTCTTGTTTGAAGGAACTCGAGTCCAGCATCCATGCCAGACAGGCCCGGTCCAGATACATCAAGAACGCCGTCAGCGTCGTGGCGAAAAGCACGGAGTGGCGGACGCGGGTGGGGCGCTCAAGCATGAGGAAAGGGAGGCGGCAGGCTGGGCAGAAGAATTCAGATCCGGGCAGTCCGACAGACTAAGGCACTGCCACGGAGGGCGTTCCGCAGCAGAATCGCGACCAAATACGTCATTGCGGACTTGAAACTTGGCCGGGAACACCCGAAATTTCGGGTTTGAAACAATAGTACTCAACCACGCGAGATGAATTGGTATTACTCCATTGAAGGACGCGCCCACGGACCCGTGGACGACAAGCGTTTGGCGGAGTTGGCCATGAACGACGCTGTAGGTGGAGAGACCCTCATCTGGCAGCCAGCCATGTTAGGCTGGGAACCGGTGTGGAAGGCCAAGCCCGAAATCGTGGCGCACCTGAGCAATGCGGACCTTGCTCATAAGGCCCGTGGCACCACCGACCGTATCCCCATCGTCGGCTTGAATGGTGGCGACGAGGAAGGGAAGCAGGATGACTCCCCCAAGAGCAATGGCCTTTTCGGCAGGCTCTTCGGTCGCATGCTCAAGAAGTGACCTTTCGGTCCGCGTGCTGGGGCGGGAGCCATGTGCGACCCTGCATTTTCAGGGTGGAAATCCCTTGCCTTTCCCCCCAGGCAACCTGAGAGTGCCTGCCCGCTTCTTCCGTCCGGCCTTTAACCTCATGCCTGAAGCGGGCTCAAGGCAGGACAGGCGTGTTACCCACGGGTGACATTGAGTCGCTAAACTACACAAACCCAAGCACATACTAATGAGCGCCACGCTCGCGGAAATGATCGCTGGATCATTCCGCCCCCTGCACGAAGGATCCATTGTCAAAGGCAGGATCCTTGAAATCAAGCCGCAAATCGTCCTCGTGGACATCGGCTACAAGTCTGAGGGAGCCATCCCTTCCAACGAATTCGAAGACGAGGATATCCACGTCGGTGATGAAGTGGAAGTGCTCCTCGAGCGCCTCGAAAACGATGAGGGCATGGTTGTCCTCTCGAAGGAAAAGGCCGCCCACAAGCAGAACTGGGACAAGATTTATCGCGTCTTCCTCGATGGCGGTCTCGTCAAGGGCAAGGTGAAGTCCGTCGTCAAGGGCGGTCTTATGGTCAACGTGGGCGTGGAAGCCTTCCTTCCCGGCTCCCAGATCGACATCATCCCGCCGAAGGACCTCAACGAGTACGTCGGCAAGGTGTACGAGTTCAAGATCGTCAAGGTCAACGACGAGCGCAAGAACATCGTCCTCAGCCGCCGCGAAGTCATCGAAGCCGAGCGCGCCGAACAGCGCCAGCGCTTCCTCGAAAGCGTCCGCCCCGGCGACCGCGTCGAAGGCCAGGTCAAGAACATCACCGACTTCGGTGCGTTCATCGACCTCAATGGCATGGACGGCCTGCTTCACATCACTGACATGACGTGGGGCCGCCTGAACCATCCTTCCGAGCTTCTCTCCATCGGCCAGAAGGTCGAGGTGCAGATCCTCGAAGTAAACCGCGAGAAGGAACGTGTCAGCCTTGGCATGAAGCAGCTCCAGGCCAACCCCTGGGACAACATCGAAGGCCGCTACCCCGTCGGCACCCGCGTGCACGGCAAGGTCACCAAGCTCGTCGCTTACGGCGCGTTCGTGGAGATCGAAGAAGGTGTGGAAGGTCTTATCCACGTGTCCGAACTCTCCTGGACGAAGCGCATCGCGCGTCCGTCCGATGTCCTCACGGTCGGCCAGGTGGTCGACGCCGTGGTGCTCGGCATCAGCAAGGAAGAGCGCAAGATCTCCCTCGGCGTGCGTCAGCTCGACAGCAATCCCTGGGACGATATCGACAACCGCTTCCCCATCGGCAGCCGCATCAAGGGCAAGGTTCGCAACCTTACCGCTTACGGCGCCTTCGTGGAACTGGAAGAAGGTATCGACGGCATGGTTCACGTCTCCGACCTGAGCTGGACCCGCAAGATCAACCATCCTTCCGAAATGCTTAAGAAGGGCCAGGAAGTGGAAGCCACCATCCTCGAGATCGACAAGACGAACCAGCGCATCAGCCTGGGCATCAAGCAGATCGAAGACGATCCGTGGAGCAAGATCGACGAACGCTTCAAGGTGGGCGACCTCGTCAAGGGCCGTGTGGCGAAGATCGCCAGCTTCGGCGCCTTCGTGGAACTCGAGGACGACATCGACGGCCTCGTGCACATCAGCCAGCTCAGCGAAGATCACGTGGCGAAGGTCAAGGACGTGCTCAACGTCGGCGACGAAGTGGAAGCCCGCGTCATCAAGGTGGACAAGGTCGAGCGCCGCATCGGTCTCTCCATCAAGGCGGTCAACTACGACGAAGAGTCCCTCAAGAAGGAAAGCCAGGCCTTCGAATCCCTGCGCCCCAGCACCGACCTCGTCGGCCTGGAGCAGGCGTTCAAGTTCGCGACGGAAGAATACCGTCCGGGCCAGGGCTAAGCTTCAGCTTCGGCTACAGCCACAAGAACATTACCGAGGGCCGGGTCACACCGGCCGCACAAAAGAGGAGTCCCGAGAGGGGCTCCTCTTTTTGTGTTCATATTCCGGGAGGTGAGCACAGAAGGCTTGCTTGCTTGTCAGCCGATGCTGGGTTGCCTACGATCTGAGCATGTCGAAATGCACCCTAGCTGTGGCCACAGCTGTTATCGCAATCGTCGTGATTGTCGGTGTGATTGTGTCTCCAGGATGTGGCTCACGACTTTCTCCTGTTTCACCAAGGGGAGCAGCCGAACTTGCGATGAAGAATTTTGCGGTATTGCTCGCCGAATGGCCTTCGGAGCAACGAAAGAACCTGACATCCATTCAGCAGCTCTATAGGCGCTCAGAAAACGAAAATGGCTGGGGCAGTTTCCGAACGGCCACGTGGAGTCATGTCGAATGGGAAACGGTCGGACGCCCTCGATTCGACTATGTTGTACACCCCAACCGTACAGGTATTCCAGATGAGGAAGCGATCTTGATAGCAACGCCGTGCGAAATCCGAATCAAGGATGGTGAATCCGCCCGGGTGGCATTGACGCATGCACTGAAAGTCATCCACATTAAAGACCCGGAGTATCATCAACGGGTATATGAGCAGTCCGAGTGAGGTGTGTTCAGGCGATAAGACGCTCCCATTTGTTCGCGATACAGTAGGTACGCGCTTTCTTGGATGAGTCCGCGATGACCAAGAATCCCTCAATGACCCAAGTCGCACATTGGATCGTGGCTTGCCGTGGAGGGATGCCAAGGTACGCCGCAATTTCCTTGGAAGTAACGACCTGGCTCTTTTGAAATAAGCCCAGTACGGTCCTTTGGAGTGGTCGCAGTTCCCTCAGCAGTTTCTCGCTCAGGCCTTCACCGGCGGGAACTTCCATGTTCTCCGTGCGGGCTTGAACCTTCGCAAAAGCATCCGCCATGCCCTCACAAAAGTACTGCACGAAATGGCCCACATCCGCCTCTGCTCGGCCAAGGTGGTAGTTGTGACTGGGTCCTACCGTCAGGGCTTCATAATAAGCTTCCAGATTCCTGGCGTAGTATTCCTCCAGCGAGAAAATGCCTTTTAGGCCATAGCCGCAGCGGTGCAGGATCAAGATCGCAAGGAGGCGCGCAGTGCGTCCATTGCCATCATAGTACGGATGAATGGTGGCGAACTGGTAGTGCGCCAGAGCCGCAATCACGGGAGCAGGAACCCGCTTCTCTGCGATGGTGTGATTGATCCATTGCACGAGGTCCTTCATCAAGCGACCAACTTCCTTCGCCTCCGGAGGCATGTAGACAATGTGCCCATCATGGCCATCTCGGATGACATTCTGCCCGTCGCGATAAGGTGCGGGTTTCGCCCTGCCTTCAAATGTCAGACCATGTAGAAGTTGGATGTCCTCCTCTTTGAGTGGGCGTTTGATTGCAGCCAAGACCTCAGCCTTGTCTGCTGCCTTGTAGTAGTTCAGCACTTCCTTTTCATCCCGCTCTCGTCCCGGGAAGCCACCGTGTCCTGCGATGACCTGTTTCACCTCCGGTAGCGTCAGGCGATTCCCCTCGATCTGGGTCGAATAGTGCGTGGACAGCAAGCGTGCAGATTCGCGCAGGGAGGTGATCAACCCGGCACGGATCGGCAAGTGCTCGATCGCGGCGCGTGAGCGCTCAATGGCCATCAGGGCCAAGGCAGCTGGGGCAGTGATGCCGTAGTTGGGCTCAAATGCCATTCCAAGAGCCTAATTTATTGTCATTAAACTGACAATAAAATGTCATTAAAATGGGTTTAAAGTGTGTTTAAATTCCCGCCCGCCGCCGTCAGGCGCACCTTGTTCGGTCCCCGTTCAACGCTATTGCCTTACTTTTCCTTCGCTTCTGAGCCTTCGACCCTCACGCCGTCGAAGGCAAAGCCCTTGTAGGATTTCCACTGGGGATCGAAAAGCCACACTTCACACAGATGGTCCGAACGTCCCTTCTCAATGGTCAGAAGGACAACTCTGCCTCCCACGTGCTCCCATCGCGTGACTAGGCCAGCGGACTCCCAGCCACCATCGGCACTCTTGGCCAGGCCCGATGCCAGAAGTTTGACGTAGCCCTTGTTCGGTATGTTGTCCGGCTTGCGTGACCAGGTGGTGCCGGCCAGCCGGTTTGCCTCTCCGTTGCCAGTCTTGAGTTGCTCGAGGGCATCCCGCGCTGCGACGGCCTCATCGAGACGGCCGGCCTTGGTGAACTCTGCCTGCATCTGCGCCAGGCGTTGCTGCGAGGCCTGAATCACCGGACGCAGTGCCGCCTCCTTCTCCCTTTCCAGTCTCTCCAGTTCCGTCTGCACAGCAGAGGGTGGTTGTGCTGAGGCAGGGCTCCATGGCGCGGCGAAGAGCAGGCTGGTTGCAAGCAAGGGGCTCAGTAGCTGTAAACGGAGTCGAATTGCGTTCATGGTTTTGGAGGGGGTGCTTCGGATCTACGGGGCATGACGATTGTCCCTACGGTTCTTTGCAAAACCTCTTTCCCGCGCGGCATATCACCGCGGAATCAACACCAGCACCGTGGCGGATTTCACCTTCTCGATGGTGGCGCTGGCATCCGTGGGGTTGGGTGGCACCGGGACCTTGAGCAGGGGTTTTGCCGAGGTGGTTGCTTCGATCAAGGCACGCGCCGCGGTGCTTTTCACTGCGTAGTTCACGTTTTGAGCCACAGAGGGATCGAATGCCGCCCGCACCACGCCGATCACCCAGCCGCTTTGCAAATGCACGAGTGCTCCACCGGAGTTGCCGGGCTGCAGGGGCACGGAGATCTGGTAGTTCGAGGCTTCATCTCGCGCTCCTTTCAGGCTGCTCACCGTGCCATCGGTAAACTTGGGCTCCACTCCCTGAAGGGTCGGGCGCGGGTAGCCCACGGTAAACACGCTCGCTCCTAGAGTCGCCTGTCCATCGCTCAGAGGCAGCCATTCCGGCGCCACTCCGGAGGTCTTCAACAGGGCGAGATCTGCCTTGGGATCCGTCTTCATCACCTGCGCCTTGAGCACTTCTCCAGAGGCGGTGCGGATATCCACTTCCGTCACATTACGCACCACATGATGATTGGTCAGCAGCCAGCCATCGCTGGAGATGAAGAAGCCGCTGCCCATGGAGGAGTAGTTTGCCAGCAGACCGAGCGTCTGGCCCTGCCCCTGGCCATTGTTGGCAGGCATGCGCTCCATGCTGCCGAAGAATGCCTTGGCAATGGCGTGCAACTCACTCGCGCGAAACGATTTTCGCAGCACCGGATTATCCGTCATCTTCTTGACGAGGCTGTCCTCCATGAAGCGAGGCAGATCGGGAGGAAGCTGGCCGTTGTTGAAGGCGTCGGTCGCTTCTTCGACGACTTTTTCTATCGCGGCAAGGAGTTCGTCGGCCACGGCGTCATTGCCGCGGCAGATGGTGCGGCTCAATTCGTCGCGCAGCACCTTGCGCTCCGCAGCTTTGGCCTTTTCCACCTTTTCCTGTGCCGCAAGTTCCTCGCGGATGGCTTCTTTCTCCCTGGCGGCATCCATGCGGGCCAGCTCTTTCAGGCCGGAGGCTTCACCCTCGGCGTGGTCCAGGTACTTGATGCCGAAATGCACGCCCAAGCCGATGATGAGAAGAGCGCCCACTCCGATGCCGCCCAGCATGAGCTTCGCTCTTGTTTCTTCCCGGGCGGTTTCATCTGCCGTGGGACGCCGGTACTGCGGCTGCATGGGACGCTGCGGTCCCGGCTGGCGCGCTTGCGGGTGGGGTGCGTGAGGTTGTTGCGGTGGGTGTCCCGTGGGGCGCTGAGGCTGTTGGGGCCGCGAGGGCCCTGGCGGTGCCGCCTTTGGCTGAACCAGCGTTGCCATGGGAATTTCTGGCTCCGGCAGCGCACCCAGCTGGAAGGCTTGCCCGCAGGAGGGGCAGCGTACCTTGGCTCCAGCGTGGGAAGCATCCATCTGCAACATGGCCTGGCAGAAGGGGCAGGCGAAATTCGCGAGCATGGCAGTAGGTCAGCGGAGGGTGACGGTCAGAAGCGTGTTTTTCCAGAGCATAGTGCCCGACAATCCGGGGCTAAGGCAACCCGTTAGTGAACCCCAAGGGAGATTTTTTGTTCCATGGAAGAATGCGTGCCCCTTCTCCCGTTTTCTTCCGTCCTGCATTTTCCATCGCCGGGGAGGTCTCTGCCGAAACCCCACCCTTGCCAAAGCAGCCACTCCCGCTTCAATCACCCCCACGATAGTTCCACGTCATCATGAAACGACTCCTTCTCTTCACCTCACTCCTCGCGGCTGCTGCCGGTTCGCTTCAGGCGGACGTCAAGCTGGCCAGCGTCTTCACGGACAACATGGTGCTCCAGCGCGGCAAGCCGGTCGCGGTCTGGGGTACGGCGGATGCGGGTGAGGAGGTCTCTATTTCCTTCGCCGGTCAGAGCAAGAAGGCCACGGCAGACAAGGGTGGCGCCTGGAAGGTGTCTCTCGAAAAACTGGAAGCCAGCGCCGAGGGCCGTGACTTCGTCGTGAAGGGCAAGAATGAAGTCACCCTGAAGAACGTCGTCGTGGGTGAAGTCTGGATCTGCTCCGGTCAGTCGAACATGCAGTGGTCCGTGAAGTCTTCGAACGACTCGGACAAGGAGATCGCTGACGCGAATCATCCCAACATTCGTCTCTTCACCGTGCCGAACGTGGCTCAAGACGAGCCGCAGAAGGTGGTGGCTGGCACCAAAGGCTGGCTCGTTTGCACTCCGGAGAACATCCCCAGCTTCACCGGCGTGGGTTACTTCTTCGGACGCGAGCTGCAGACCAAGTTGGACGTGCCCATCGGCCTCATCAACACCTCCTGGGGCGGCACGCGTGCAGAGGCCTGGACCAGCAAGCCAGCGTTGGAAGCTGTGCCCTCCTTGAAGGCCATCATCACCGGCTGGGATGAGTTCTTCAAAACATACGACGCTGCGAAGGCCAAGGAGCAGTACGAAGCCGCCGCGAAGGTGCAGAATGAGAAGATTGCCCAGATCAAGGAAGAGAATGCCAAGCCCGGCGCGGCACAGAAGCCCGTGCCGAATGCGCCCGGTGCTTTCCAGGATCAGACGAAGTCCCAGCATCGTCCGGCGGTGCTCTTCAATGCGATGATTGCCCCGCTCGTGCCCTATGCCGTGAAGGGCGCGATCTGGTACCAGGGCGAGTCCAACCAGAAGCGCGCGGAGCAGTACCAGACGCTGCTGCCCGCCATGATCAAGGACTGGCGCAAGCAGTGGGGAGATGACTTCAGCTTCTACATTGTGCAGCTCGCCGGCTTCGGCCCCAGCGGTCCGAAGCCAATCGGAACACCAGACACCTGGGCTGAGCTCCAGTGGGCGCAGTTCCTCACTGCCATCAAGACACCGAAGTGCGGTCTCGCGGTGGCGAATGATATCGGTGATGAGAAGGACATCCATCCCAAGAACAAACAGGAAGTTGGTCGTCGTCTTGCCCGCCAGGCTCTGGTGAAAGACTACAAGGTGCAGAACCTCCTCTCAGGCGGACCTGTGTACGGTGGCGCTGATGTCACCGGGAATAAAATCGTGGTGCACTTCAGCAATGCCGATGGCCTCAAGGCGCGCGATGGTGGCGAGATCAAAGGGTTCCTCATCTGCGGCGCTGATCGCGTTTGGAAGCCCGCGAAAGCGAAAGTGTTTGCCGGCCGCCCCCAGGTGCATGTCTCCAGCGAAGAGGTGAAAAACCCCGTGGCAGTGCGCTACGCCTGGGTGGGCTGGATTCCCGAAGCGAACTTGGTGAACAAGGACGGCCTGCCCACCGGCGTCTTCCGTTCGGACAAGTTCGATCTTTCCACCAAGGATGTCGTGAATCCCTTCGTCGAAAACGTGGCGCCAGCACCTGCACCCGCACCCGCCGCTGTCCCGGCGAAGAAGGAAGAAGTGCGCCCGGCGGAGCCCGCCAAGAAAGCGGCGTAGTCAGCAAGGATTGCGCAGTTAACTTCTGCTCATGATGTCATTTCAGAAGGGAAGAGTGCCTCGTTCGCATTCTTCCCTTCTTTGCTTTCCAGACATATCGCTTCGGTCGTCCGTACCCCATGGTGTATCATTCCTGACACTGCCTTCGGTCATGAAGTCCTTCACACGCATCCTGTTGGCGGCTCTGCTGGTGTCGCAGGTAGCGGCAGTGCACGGGGCGGATGAAGCCAAGGGAGCGGGACAGGAAGCGGCGGTTCTGTACCAGAACGTGTGTGCTGCCTGCCATGGTCCGAAAGGGGAGGGGAGGCAGGATCTCAAGGCGCCCTCCATCGCTGCCCTGCCTGACTGGTATGTGCGAGCGCAGTTGGAGAACTTCCGCAACGATCGCCGCGGTACGCATTCCCAGGATCCTGAGGGGCAACTGATGCGGGCTGTATCCAAGGTACTCACCGCGGATCAGGCAAAGGCCATGGCGGTGCACGTCGCCAGTCTGCCGCGTCACACCCCTGTGGCCACCATTCAGGCAGACACCACCGAGGGACGACTCCTATATGGAGAGCGTTGCATGGAATGCCATCGATACAATGCCGAAGGGGAACTCTTCTTTGGAAGCCCTCCGCTCATTGGTCTGCAAGACTGGTACCTGGCATCGCAGATCAAAAAGTATCAGACCGGCATCCGTGGCGTGCATCCGAAGGATGTGAACGGGCAGAAGATGGTCTTCAGCTCCAGCTTCGTGGAGAGCGAGGAGGTCTTGCATTCGCTGGTGGCATATCTGCTGGAGTTGCAGAAACCCAAAGTGACGGAGGTGAATCCTACTGGTGGTGATCCGTTTAGCTCTGCGGTACAGAGGAAGTAACGTGGAACGTTACTGCACACCATCATGAGTGAGGCGCCCCCAGGTTCTGCTGTCACGGAGTCTTCGATACCTGAGCGGCCCTCATGGGGTCGGCGGCTCTGGCGGGGCCTCACCGTACCATGGTTCTCCTCCCTCCTGGAACAGACGGCTATGTGCCGCGCGATGCTGGCTATGGTAGCGCTCCTGGGAGGTGCGCACCTCATGGGGTGGTCGATCTGGCCGTGTTTCTTTGCCAACATGACTGGCCTGCCCTGCCCAGGTTGTGGCATGACGCGCGCCACTGCGGCCCTGCTGAAGGGGCAGTGGGGTTTGGCCATGAAGCATCACCCCTTTTCACCGGGGTTCATGGTGATGGCAGCCTTCCTCGCATGGGCGGCGCTGGCGCCCAAGGCCTGGCGTGATCCCGTAAATCGATGGGTAAAGGCGTTCGAGCGACGCACGTGCCTGCCTCTTCTCTTTTTGGTGTGTACCTTCATTTATGGCTTGATCCGGATGGCAGTCCCCTCCACCCATCCGCTTATCGTCAGTCCTCCACCGGTACGCACCTGGTTGCAGGAGCGGATCGTGAAGGGGACGGAATAAGCAAGTCCATCATCAAACACGTACCACTATGATAGCTGGCTCCATCCTTGGGATTTTGTACTGCGTGACAGGGCTGATTGCCCTTGTGTTGCACATCATGCTTCTCGTGAAGGTCTTCAAGCATGGTGGCGTCGGCCTCGGCATCCTGGGGATTTTCTGCGGACTCTTCGCCTTCATCTGGGGTTGGGTGAAGTGCGGAGAATATGGATTCAAGAAGCTCATGGTCTGGCTTACCATTTTCCTCCTCATTTCAGCCGTGCTTGGAGGCGCCTCGGGTGCTGCGTACGGTCCCAAGTTGCAGAATCTGCCTGAGCGCGCCAACTAGCGCCTGCAACGCAGGAAACGAATTCGAAGCGATCCTGGTCGAGGTGAAAGCCACGATCAGGATCGCTCTCTATTCACCCTGCATCAACGACTTCAGGAGTGCTGGAAGCTCAGACATGCCCTTGATGACATGCCCGGCCTGCACTCCGCACTCGTGCTCACCGGTAACACGAATGGTATGAGGCACACCCGCGCTGATGGCCATCTGGATGTCGCGATCCTGATCGCCGATGAGCCAGGACTGCGCGAGGTCGAGTTGCAGGTTCTTGGCGGCAGCCAGCACCATCTCCGGACTCGGCTTGTGGCAGGTGCAGCCCGGGTTGCCTTTCAGGCAGGTGCAGGCGTGGATGGCATCAAAAGCCGCACCGTGTTTGGCCAGTTCCTCCTGCATGTGGTGATGCATGTCATCCAGCGCGGACTGGGTCATGAGCCCCTTGCCCACACCTTGTTGATTGGTCACCAGCACCAATGCAAAGCCACGCTTCTTCAGCCAGGCCAGCGCTTCGATGACGCCGTCACAAAAATGGAAGTCCTCCCAGCGCAGCACATAGCCGGCGCCGGGTGAGACATTCACCACACCATCGCGGTCGAAGAAAAAGGCAGGACGCAAGTTCACAGTCGTTCACTCAATGCATTGTCATCACGACGTCGATGGAAAACGGCAATTACCACGATGCGGTCAGGCTCCACCAAATAATGGATGTCATAGGGAAATTGCCTCAACTGGTAGTGCCGTGTTCCCAGTCGATGAAAATTGAACTGTTCGGGATGAGTTTGAATCTTATCGAAAGCATGGTGCACCGCAGACATGAATTGGTGACCCCATTCGGGAGGGGCCTGCTCCATGTACCACGAGATGGCCGCGTCGAATTCCTGCTCCGCTTCGTGTCGAACGACGAGCGGCAACATCATGGCTTCCAACCCCACTTCTCCTGCCACTTCGCTTCCAATGCTTCACGTGAAATCACTTGTTCGGGATGCTCGCGATGTGCCTCAAGTCGGCGAGCGAGCGTGGCGTCCTGAGCCATCTGCAGACTGAGCTGCAGCTTGTCGCACAGCGCCTCGCGCTCCTCCAAGGGGAGCTTGAGCGCTTCTTCGAGCAGCGTTGCGACGTTCATGGATGAAGGCAACATAGTCCCCGCGTGACTTTGAGGCAAGCCACTACTCCCACACCGGGTACCCATGAATCAGGAAGTTATCTCCCAGACTCTCGTGCCACACGTCGGCGAGTTCCACGGAGCCAGCACCATCTGGAAAGGCCACGCCGCCCACGGACATCACACCGCCGCCACAGATGCGCGGGGCGAGGTACCAGAAGCACTCGTCGACATGGCGTGAGGCGAAGGCCTGGCCCAGCAGATTGCCGCCGCCTTCCACGAGCACGCAGGTGATGTCCATCTTGGCGAGCTCACGCAGAATTTCTTCAAACGACAGATCTCCCTTCAGCACCTTCGTCCGCTTCTTGAATTCATCTGTGAAGATGTGCGACTTCTTCGGCAGGCTGCCAGAGCGCGTCACGACCACTCGCCAGGGTTGATTCTTCTCCTCGGGGATGTCTTCACCACGCAGTGTCAGCCGTGGATTGTCCTGGCGCACGGTTTCACCGCCCACCAGGATGGCATCGCACCGCACCCGCAGTTGCATCGCGTGCTCCCGCGCCGCTTTGCTGGTGATGTTCTGGGATTCGCCAGGCGGCCGGGTGATGCGGCCATCCAGGCTCTGCCCCACTTTGGCGATGACGTACGGGATGCCGGTGGTGATCCACTTGGCGAAAGGGCGGATCAGCCGGGAGCATTCCTCCTCCAGCACCCCGCTTTCCACTTCGATACCCTCGTTGCGCAGGAGCTTGTCCGCGGAGCCGGCGTGCTTGGGATTGGGATCGTGGAGCGCATACACCACGCGCGAGATGCCTGCGTGGATGAGCGCCCGGGTGCAGGGCTGCGTGCGTCCCTTCGTGGAGCAGGGCTCGAGCGTCACGTACGCCGTGGCACCGCGTACATCATGGCCGCCGCCCATCGCATCTTGCAGTGCCTCGATCTCGGCATGGGGGAGGCCTGCGCGATGATGATAACCTTCCCCCAGCACGGTGCCGTCTTTCACGATCACGGCGCCCACGGGCGGGTTGGGAGCAGTGAGCCCGATGCCTCGTGAGGCCTGCGCCAATGCGATGGTCATGAAGTATTCGTCGTCCGAGGAAGCCATGATGCTGACAGGGAGGGGGGTCTGGTGACGTGACGCCACTATCCACGCGAGAAACGCACTTTCTGCAACAAGGCATTCATCCGATGAGACGTCGGGACACAAATTGCCTTCCGTCCCATAAGGGGTGGAGCATGGACAATCTGGCTGCGCAGGAGCGCCGCAGATCGCAGATAGTCCGATGGCTTGTTTCCTCAGTCCTAGCCCTGCTGTCGCGCGCTGGCCTGCTGCTGCATGAACTTGCGCACCTCGTTGTAGAGGGCGTCGGTCTGCGCAGCGGGGGCGTGTTGTTTCACGCCATCCAGCCAGGCATTGGTGCTGGGTACATGACTCTTGGAGATCTCGAGGAGGGACTCCATGCGGATGGGCACCGTCTTCCCGGCATGCAGGGCATCTGCCAGGGCGAGCTCGGCAGCGCGGTCAAACACCCAACGAAGGTCTGCCCCGGAGAATCCGGCGGTCGCCTGCGCAAGGGCAGCATCATCGAGCTGCGCAATCGGCTTGCCCTTGGAGAGCAACTTGATGATTTGCAGCCGGGCGCTTTCATCTGGCGGCGGCACGAAAATAGCCTGATCAAAGCGTCCCGGGCGACGCAGCGCCGGGTCGAGCTGCCAGGGTGAATTGGTTGCGCCGATGACCAGGATGCGCTGGTTTTCACCGCGCAGACCATCCAGCTCGCTGAGGAACTGGTTCACGATGTTCCGCGTCTGCGTGTCGCGCACGTCGCGGCGATTCGGAGCGAGGCTGTCGATCTCGTCAAACACCAGCACGCAGGGCGTGTTGGCCCGCGCGGTCTCAAAAATCTGGTGCAGGTTGCGCTCGATGCTCCCGTAGTAGGGGTCGAAAATCTCGTGCAGGCCGATGGCGAAGTAATTGCACGCCACCTCACCGGCAGTCGCGCGCAGCAGGAGGGTCTTGCCGCAGCCGGGAGGGCCATACAGCAGGATGCCGCCGCCCGTTCTGCGACCGTAGGCCTTGTAGAGCTCGGGATGCTGCAGGGGATAGATGATCTTCAGGCGGATCTCCTCCTTCAGGGCATCCATGCCGCCCACATCGGAGAAGGTCACACGGAAACGCTCACCATCGCCCGGAGCGAAGAAGGTCTCCGGCTTCCAGTCGCCGGTGACGGCTTCATCGAAGGGATCATCAAAGAATTCCTGCTGCACCTCCGTCGAGAGGTCGTCTTCATCCAGCAGGTCAAAGGCATTGCCGGACTTGTCTCGTTGTGGCGTACCCGGCTTGGACACGCGACCGAGATCCGCTTCCAGGGCAGGATCGCAGATCGACGAATCCATCTCCTGGGCGCGCTGGTAGAATTCGAGCGCACGGTTCCGGTTGTTCTCCGCGAGAAAGATGCGGCTCAGCACCAGGTGGGCGGAGGCATTGCCGGGATCGCGCTGCAGGATGCGCTCCACACGCACGGCAGCGCCGCTGGTGTCACCCTGGAGCACCAGAGTGCGGGCCAGGCAGAGCTGGGCTTCCACGTGATCCGGCTCCAGGCAGAGGATGCGGGAAAAGATGTCGTGCGCTTCCTCGAGCAGGAGCTCATCAAGGCACGTGTGACCATACAGCAGCAGCAGCGCCGTGTTGTCCGGAGCATGGCTGAGGGCTTCGCGAAGAGAGAGGAGTCGTGACATGACGCGCGGGCCGGTGCGGGTGGACAAGCAACTTAAGTGCCGCTAGGCGCTCATTTCCAGAAAATTCTTCAACAGTCGTTTACCATCTTGGGTGAGAATGCTTTCCGGGTGGAATTGCACGCCGTGGATGGGCAGTTCCTTGTGGCGCAGGCCCATGATCTCAGAATCGTCATCGGCTGCCACTGCCGTGATCTCCAGACAGTCCGGCAGCGTATCACGCTTCACGATGAGAGAATGGTAGCGCGTGGCTTCGAAGTCCTGCGGCATGGTGGCGAAGACAGAAGCATTCGTGTGATGAATGCGTGAGACCTTGCCGTGCATGAGCCGGCCCGCGCGCACCACATCGCCGCCGAACACATCACCGATGCATTGATGTCCCAGGCAAACACCGAGAAGCGGCACCCTGCTGCCGAAGCGGCGGATCACGTCATTGCTCAGACCCGCTTCCTTGGGCGTGCAGGGTCCGGGAGAGATGCACACATGCGTGGGCTGCATCTTCTCGATTTCATCCAGCGTCACCTGATCGTTGCGGCGGATCTCCATGGTGGCGCCCATTTCCCCGAAGTACTGCACGAGGTTGTAGGTAAAGGAGTCGTAGTTGTCGATGATGAGGAGCATGGCCGGGGGCTTTTGCCATGCGGAACGGCATGGCGGGTAAAGGAAAGTAGCGGACCTTCCCGGGGACGCAAATGTGGATGCGGTTTTGCTCATCCGACCCACCGGGGGAAAGCAGTTGCAGAATCGGAAAAGGGGTGAATTATTTAAGACTTCTAAAATTTAACCGCCGCCAGAGAGGATGTTTTTTCGCCTTCACCTCCTGTTGTGCCAGTCCCGAATTTTGCACGTTTGGGCTCGCTTCTCGCGGTCGTTCAACCAGTTACGACTGGTGGAAAAAGAGGGAAATGCAGCATTGCGTCGGCATGAAACAAGCTATAGGGTCCCCGCCGTTCACGCCATGCCCTGCTCCCCTTTGGTACTGGCGCGCGCATTCAGGCTCCCCCCGGCTCCGGTGCGTGCGGATTTGATTTTCTAGAGAACCTCACATCCCGCTACCACCCTCATGCTCGATCTGATTTCCAAAGGAGGCGCCCTTGTCTGGGTGCTCCTGGGTTGCTTTGGGCTGGCCCTGGCAATCTTTGCGGAACGCATCTCGTACTACCATCGGGCAGGCATGAATGTCGGTGAATTCCTCGCCGGACTTGCCAGTCTGATTCGCCGGAAAAACTACGCCGAGGCTCTCCAGGAATGCGTGGCCACCCGTGTGCCTGCCGGCCGTGTGCTGCACGCCGCGTTGCTGCGCCACCATGCGACGCGCGAGCAGTTGAAAGACATCGTGCAGGAAGCTGGCCAGCTCGAGGTGCCGCGCTTGGAGCGCTATCTCAGCGTGCTGCACGGCATCGCTCACGCCACGCCTCTCATCGGTCTTCTGGGCACCATCCTCGGCCTGATGAACACCTTCACCCGCCTGAACAATGTGAATGGCTATGCCACGCCGGCGGATGTGGCGAATGGAGTCTTCCTCGCGCTCATTACCTCGGCCCTGGGTCTGGTGGTGGCGATTCCAAGCTACCTTTTCTATTCGTTCCTGGCAGCCAAGGCCCGCCACCTCATGCATGACCTGGAGCGCGCCGGTATCGAAATCGTGAACATCCTCGAGGACAATCGCGAGCCTGCGCACGCTGCTCCCGCGATGGGGGCGCAGATTGTGGAGTTCCGCAAGGCCGACTCCGGCAGCGCGCTGAAGCGCGGATAAAGAAGCCGTGAGGGAAGGGCGACGACGACAGATGTCCTTTCTCACTCACGATGAACTTCTGGACCATCCTCAAGAGGGCATGGTACTTCGTTGCCTATAACGGCAGATTCTTCTTCAAGCCTGCCGAAATGGCGTTGCTTGATGCCGTCCTGGTGAAATTGCCTGCGGACGATGTCGACGCAGTCCGCGCGCAATTACGGTCGATGCCATTTTTTCAGCGCTTTAACAAGGGGCGGATGGTGTATCTCGGCCTCGATCGCTACAAAGGACCGCTTCTCAGGAAAAAAGACAATCCGTGCTGTGTAGCGCGAGTGGAACTCCGGATGGCCGGCGAGACCGTGTTTGCCAGTGTGGTTTCCATGCGCGGCGTGCTCAGGATTCTCTACTTCCCGAGCCCGCCCGACGACTCCCCCGTGGAGGTGGGGGACGTTTTCCTGTATCCCCTGCATCGTTCCGCCCACGGAAATGAGTGGGGCTGACTCCCTGCCGGTGGATGGTGGAATGGGAGGATTTGTAGTTGCGCCCATCGCAGCAAGTCGCGATCCTATGTGCATGGAACCCTTGAGGATCCGCTGATGTCCCTGTCCCTTTCTTTTCACGCCCAAGTGCTGCACCTGTCCCATTCATGAAGCTCGTCAGTCATCTGCCGAAGCCGGGCTTCTGGATGTACCTGGGGCCGGTGCTCAACGTGCTGCTGCTCCTGCTGCTCTTCTTCCTGCTGGGCTCGAACTTCGTGATCCAGAGCGGCGTGGCGGTGAAGCTGCCGGAGAGTGCCTCTCGCCTCAGCGGCTTTGAGCGCGCGCAGGTGGTGACCCTGCCCTCGGGCAATGATTCCTCCATGTACTTCAATGGCCGGCCGGTGACCTACGAGGAACTCGGCCGTCAGCTTGAGCTGAAGAAGACCGAGGGACGCCGGCTCATCATTCACGCGGATGGGGGAGCGCCGCTGGGCGGACGTTTCCAGCAGGTGAGCAATCTCGCCCTGCGCATGGGCTATGAGGTGGCCTTTGCCACCCAGCCGTCGAGGTGAGGTGAAGAGGTGCCATTCGCCGACCGAATAAGAGCCCATGCCTGCTGAAACCTCCTCCAAGGAAACGCCCCTCATCTTCCACTGGCCCCGGCCACTGGAGCAGGGGCGGCGGCTCATCTTCTGGATTGGCGTGGTGGCGCTGGGACTGGCGGGATTCTTCTATGTGTTTCAGGTGGTGTATCCACAATCGCAACGCAGCACCCCCATTCCCCACCAGGTGCTGCTGCTGGATCCCTCGGACCCTGTCGCGCGAGCCATCTTGAACAAAGTGCAGGATCGTGACTTCCTGGTGCTGCCGAGTGATGATCCCGGTGCTGACACCTCACGGCTGGAAGATCATGCGCCGGTATTCCACCCGAGCTACGAGGGTCACAAGCTCGGCCTGCAAGACCTTCCTCACAAGCCCTTCACCGTGCCTCCAGCACGCTTGTTGAAGGTGGATGAACCGGTGCTGCCGCCGCTGGATTTCAGTGAGCTGAAGCGTTCCTCGAAGGACGAGCAGGCTCCGCCGAAAGAGGCTCCGCCACGCCTGGTGATGAAGCTCTCTGGAAATCTGGTGACTCGGAAGATGATACACCCTCCGGATTTCACCGGCATCTCGCCGGCGGATCCTGGTGCGCACCACATCCAGCTCGGCGTGGATGCCCAGGGGCGTGTCTGGTTCGCCCTGCCGCTCCGTGAGTCGGAGCATCTGGCGATGGCCTCCGAACTGATTGAGCGGGTCGCGCAAGCGCGCTTTGAACCCGTTGAGGAGAAGAAAAAGGACGCTGAAGCACCCACTTGGGGTGTGGCCAGCTTCGCCTGGGAACCTTCCAAAGCACAACCGTAGCCTGGCTTCCCGCCGAATCGTTTCCATCACACCCATCATGATACACGTCTCCCTCACCACCCTGCTGCTACTCGGCATGATTGTGGGGCTGGCCCTGCTCGGGTGCTTCTGGCTGTATGCCGTGATGAAGGAGCGTCGTCAGGAGGGGAAGGCGCGGCAGGATCTCGTGTCCTGCCGCATCTGCGGGAACATCTACGAAAACCTCAACCGCAGTCCCATGACCGCGTGTCCGCAGTGTGGCTCCCTGAATGAAGCCACCAAGCCCAAGCCGATTTGAGAAAGCGAGTTGCGTCAGTCGAGGTGCACGAACTCGTTTGCATTGAATAGCAGGCGGCACAGGGCGGGCAGCCCCTGTTGTTCCACGAGTCTGAGAGCGCTTTCCAGTTCTTGCGAGTCAGGCGCACGTTGGAAGGCCAGCTCGAACGCACGTGTGATCTGCGCCCCGGCTTCTACGCCGGTCTCGTGCTGCACGCGCTCGGCAAAGTAGCGCGACTGTTGCAGCATGAAGGCGTTGTTCATCAGCGCGAGCGACTGCAGGGCGGTGGTGGTGGTGAGACGTGCCGGAGTGAGGTTGGCCGGGTCAGGACAATCCAGCGTGGTCATGAACCGCTGTGGCGTGGTGCGTACGATGAAGCGGTAGATGCTTCGCTTCCACAGCGAGGGCTTGTCCGCCGTGATGTGTTTGTAAATCGGCGCATAGGCCTCCTGATAGTCGAAGTCTTGATATCCCGGCCCACCCATCTCGGGATTCAGGCAACCGCTCACGGTCAGCACCGCGTCACGCAGAGACTCGGCATCCAGTCGACGGGGATGCATGCGTGCCAGCAGGATGTTGGAGGTGTCTGGACTTTCGATCTCGCGCAGGGAGCTGCGGAGGTAGGCTTTGCTCGTAAGGATGAGGCGGTGCATGTGTTTCATGCTCCATCCGGACTTCATGAATTCACGCGCGAGCCAGTCCAGCAGTTCGGGATGGCTTGGTTTGCCTCCGCCATTTCCGAAGTCGCTGGGTGTATCCACCAGCCCTCTGCCAAAGTGATGGTGCCACAGCCGGTTCACCAGCACACGCGCGGTGAGTGGATTGTCTGTGCGGACAAGCCACTCCGCCAGCCTGCGCCTGCGTTCGCCTTCGGGGGTGGTGTGATTGCCAAAATCATGATCGGATGCACTGGCACAGGTGAGACCGCCAGGCATGACTTCCTCGCCGGGAGCCTCCGTGCTGCCGCGTGCCAGCACGTGGACCTTGGGCGCTTCTCCGCTCAGGACGCCGTAGAACTTGCCCGGCCGGGCGAGGGCATTGAGCTGGCTGAAGAGGTCATCACGCTCCTGGATGGCGGAGGCAAGCTGTGCCTGCTCGGCTCTGGAAAGGCGTGAGGATGCCTCGGTTGGCGCGAGCTTCGCATCGCCGAGGAAGACCTGATCGTGGGAGATGCCGTCCCCTCCATCTGTGGACATCAACGTGAGGAAACGCACACTGGCGGGGATACTCACGTCCAGCGGCAGGCCACCATCTTTTGCGCCGAACGTCGCGCGATGGAAGGCAAGCTTCCCATCCAGGAAAACATGGAACTCCGCTTTCGAGTTTAATGCCGAACCGCCATAGCCCGTCATGGCCGTGAAGCGCAGCGCGCCATCTCCCAGCATGCGCCGCATGGCTGCGAGGTCGAAGGTGATGGCGGCATTCGCATGCAACCCCAGGAGGGAGTGACCTGCACTCTTGTAGTCTACGCCGCTTAGTGTCGTGCTCGCCTGCGCATTCACTGGTCCGTTCCGAATTCCATCCCAAGCCTTGCCAGAGGTGGCGGGCACGCCTTCCACCGTGATGCCCGTGCTCGTGACCGGCACCGGATGCGTGCCGTCAGGAATGACGACTCCATGAATGAGATCCGCAGCGCCTCCCTTGTCGGGTGGCTGCACGGTAAGAAATCGATTCGTCTTCGCTCCATCGAGGAATCCTTTCTTGTTCTCAATGCGCTTTCCGGTGCTGGCATCGATGCCTGCGCCTGCTTTTCCATTGCCGGTGCCGTCGCCTCCACCCACGATGTCGGCGAGATCGAGCGTGGGACCGGTAAGGCGTTTGATCACATCACTGAGCTGTTGCTGGCGCGTGGCGAGTTCCTTCTGCTTTTGCAGCGAGCCTTCCTGTCCTGGAGCATCGATGTCCCTCTCACCGCGCGTGACTCCAGCGAAGACGGCCCAGAGGCGGTAGTAGTCCTCCTGGGAAATGGGATCGAGTTTGTGATTGTGGCAGCGGGCGCAGTTGATGGTGAGGCCGAGCGTTGAAGTGACTACCTGAGTCACCATGTCATCAAGGTCATCGGCCCTTGCCTGGCGCTTCAGCATTGGACTGGGTGTTTCCTTCTGCCCCACGAAGTCCCATGGACCCGCCGCGAGAAAGCCGGTGGCGATCACTGCGTCCCGGTTTTGCGGTGCGATGACATCCCCGGCAATCTGCTGCCGGATGAATGCGTCATACGGCATGTCACTGTTGAAGGCGCGAACCACCCAGTCGCGATAAGGCCACGCATGCTCACGCTTCTGGTCGCGCTCGAACCCATGTGTGTCTGCATAGTGCGCGATGTCCAGCCAGTGCCGCGCCCAGCGTTCACCGTAGTGCGGAGACGCTAGGTAACGATCCACGAGGCGTTCCCAGGCATCAGGGTGCGTGTCATGGATGAAGGCCTCGACTTCGTCAGGCGAAGGCGGAAGGCCCAGCAGGGTAAAGCTCAGCCGGCGTATCAAGGTGCGGCGATCCGCTTCGGCTGCGGGCGTGAGTCCCTTCCCTGACAGCTTCGCGTTGATGAAAGCATCCACCGGTGAGGAAACGGGGAGAGGCAATCCTTCCACTGCTACCATGGGGGGCATCGAGTCTCGCAGCGGTTGCAGTGACCAGACTGTGCCGGAGCCGCTGAGCCGTTCCTTGAGTGTGACTTCCGCTGGCCACGGAGCGCCCGCAGCGATCCACTCGCGGAGTTTGCTGACTTCATCCGCCGTGAGCTTGGGTCCCTTCTTCGGCATCTCGGGTTGCGAGCCGCTCACGGATCGCAGCAGCAGGCTCGCTTCGGGATTTCCAGCCTCAATGGCTTTCTTCCAGTCTGCTTCGCCCACGGCATGCGCACGAGATTGCAGCGAGACTTTTCCTTTCTGCACATTGGGTCCATGACACTCCGCGCAGTGCATGCTGAGGATGGGGGCAATGTCGCGGCTGAAATCCACTGCGCCTTCGGATGTGGTACAGAAAGCAAGCGCGGCTAACGCGATGACCTTCCAGCGATGCATCAAGAGGAGGCGGTTTGAACCATTCATGCCAGCACCTCCCGAATGACGTGTCCATGCACATCCGTGAGCCGCCGCTGGATGCCGTTGTGATACACGCTGAGTTTCTGGTGGTCGATGCCCAGCAGGTGAAGGGCGGTGGCGTGCAGGTCGTAGGACATCGTCGGTTTGTCCTCTGCCTTCCAACCCGTCTCATCACTGGAGCCATAACTCACGCCGCCTCGAATTCCGCCTCCTGCCATCCACACAGTGAAGGCGCCGGGGTTGTGATCCCGCCCCTTCTGGGAACCCTGCATGAAGGGCTGGCGGCCAAACTCCGTGCTGCAAATGACCAGCGTGCTCTCCAGCAGCCCACGTGACTTCAGATCCTGAAGCAAGGCGCTGCAGCCGGTATCCAGCACCGCGCCCCAGTAACCATGGTCGCGCATGATGTCCTCATGCGAGTCCCAGTTCGGGCGGATCTTCTTCGCCGTCGTGTTCTCGGCGCCGCAGTACAACTGCACAAAGCGCACCCCGCGTTCTACCAACCGGCGAGCCAGCAAGCATTGTCTGCCAAAGGGACCGATGTCCTCGTTGTCGAGCATGTACATCTCGCGTGTGGCCTCGCTTTCACCACGCAGGTCAGTCACTTCGGGCGCACTGAGTTGCAATCGCGCGGCGAGTTCGTAGGAGGCGATGCGTGCCTCCAGTTCACTCTGGCCGGTTCGCGCAGCGAGATGCTTGCGGTTGATGGATTGCAGGAAGTCGAGCCCTTCTCGTTCATGCTCGGGCGTGGTCGCGAACCCACCTTGTGGTGTGTCTGCAAACAGGTCCGCGATCGGAGCCTTCGACGCTGCGGTTTCAATCACCGTGCCCTGATGCACTGCAGGCAGGAACCCCGCGCCCCAGTTGATGACACCGCCTGGTGGCAGGCCTCGTGGATCCGGCAGCACCACAAAGGCGGGGAGATTCTCACTCTCGCTGCCGAGACCATAGGTCACCCATGCTCCCATCGCCGGAAACCCCGGGAGAATGAATCCGCTGTTCGCCATGAACATCGCAGGCCCATGCAGCGCCGTCTTGCTCTGCATGGAGTGTATGAAGGCCATGTCATCCACGCATTGCGAGAGTCGTGGGAAGAGATCGGACATCCATTTCCCACACTGGCCATGCTGGCGGTACGGCCAGAAGCTCTTCGCGTAGTTTCCTGCCTTGCCGGAGAAGAAGTTCTTCCCGTCTTCGAGGTCGAATGGCTTTCCGTGCAGGCGCTCCAGCGCCGGTCGGTAGTCCCACGAGTCCACATGACTCATGCCGCCTGGGCAGAAGATGTGGATCACCCGCTGCGCTGTTGCCACGTGTGGAGAGGACCGTGGCGCCTGTGGATTGGCCATGGGTGCTCCCGTTGCCGCACCATGCAGCATGGAAGTCAGGGCGATGCCACCCAGTCCACCACCAGCCTGCCACAAGAACTCGCGACGCGTGCCCATGCGATGAACTGGCGAGCGTTTCATGCCTTCTGCCATGGTGCGGGGAGTGTGGGAGGTTGCGTGAGAAATTCCAATCCGCTGCGGAGGCGACCTTCCTTCGTAAAGAAGGGATGGAACCCTTCGCCGTTGATGCCATTCGCATCATAGCGATCACGGCGCGTGGAGATGGCCTTGCCTTCACGCAAGGCCCATCCCATCCAGCCAAAGCCTGCCGCGGAGAGCAAGTCCGTGTAGTACCGTGCGACATCCGCGCGTGCAGCATCATCCAGTGCACCGGGGATGCATTCATTGACCAGCAGTGGTTTGCCGGCGGATTCCGAAATGGCCTTGAACTCGGTGATTTGCTTCTCCAAAGCCGCTTTGTCCCGTGAGTAGGGATGCGCACAGAGCACGTCCATGAGGGGCGCATAGATTTCGATATTGCTCCCCGTCATGGTGCCGATGGTGATGGGCTGACGCACACCGCAGGCGCGCACGGCGCGGGTGATACCCTCCAGCCAGGCGTACTCCTTCTTGTTCACCTCTGAGTTCAGATCGCGAGCTTGGGGTTCGTTGCAGAGATCCCAGATGAGGATGCGGTCATCGTTGGCCAGCGGCTGCACGAGCGCGCGCACATAGTCGAGCTGTGGCTGGTGGTCGCGGCGGAGATTCTCCGTGTAGGTGCCGCCGTAGTCGTACTTATTGTCATGCCAGCGGTTGAAGAGGCAAGGCATTACCTTCATACCTTGCTCGGCAATGGCCGCCACGGCATCCATGAAATGCGCCGTGACCTTGTCCGGATCTGCCATCCATGCGGTGAACTCGATCCAGAGGCGGATGCAGTTGGCGTGCACCTGCTTTGCCAAGGCCACCTCCTCACGCATGCGCGCACCATCGTAGAGCCACCAGGCATCCTCGATGCGCGCACCCCAAGAAGGCACCATGCTGAAGCCCCGCAGCCATCCGTACCCCGGATAGGCGTGCATGCTTGGTGTTGAGCTTGCCCGCGAGTCAGCAGCTGCGGCAACGGAGGAAACCGCCGTGCCTGCGGCCAGCCCCAACCAATGACGCCGGGTCATGCTCGTGGTGAGTGAGGGTGTATCATTCATGAGGAAGTGGATGCGTGGGATTTCCTGGTGCGTGGCGAGGAAGTCGTGGAGCGAGTCGCTTTGCGGGACTGTGCCGCAAGGTCGTGAGTGGCCACCTCAATGTGGTGCCGCATGGCACGCGTGGCGGCGGTTTCATCTTTGGCCTCCACCGCGTGCAGGATGGCGGCGTGATGCTCGATGGCGCGTTTTACCCCGGCGTGAGAAATGGTGGCCATGCGGCTCTCACGGCCGAGGTCGGACAGGGTCTCCAGCAGCAGGCCGAAAATTTCATTTCCCGTAGTACGGGCCAAGGCTCGGTGAAACTCGATGTCCGCCTCCACTGCTTCCTCGAGGGTGTCGGCATTCTCCAGGCGGGCGTGTACCTTGCGAAGCTCGCGCACTTGGGCTGCCGTCACGCGAGCGGCGGCGAGCCGTGCCACTTCCGGCTCGATGGCGAGGCGCACTTCAAGCGATTGTTTCAAGCGGCCCGCTTCGTCCGGAATCAACAAGGCCAGCGAACCATTGAGTGGCTTGTGCAGTTTCCCGCTGCGGCGAATGCCCACACCATGCTGCACCTCCACGAGGCCCTGCAGTTCGAGCCGTTTGGTCGCCTCCCGCACCACCGTCCGGCTCACCCCGAGCTGGCTCGCGAGTTCGCGTTCCGGGGGCAGCCACTCCTCCGCACGTTCGCGGCGCAGTTCCCGCGCGAGACGCTGGCTGACTTCTTCCACAAGGGTGGAGGGACGCTGGATGGTGGCAAGATTCATGGAAAGCAGGGTGGGGGATGAAGTGGTAAGAGGTCATACCACTTAATCTGATTACGAGACTGCTGCGCCGAACTTTCTGGAAGCAGGTACTTTTGTGCCGTGCTCTCCTCCTGACGTCATGAAGCGGAACTCGGCTGAAGAGTTTCCCGCCCTGCCCGTATCCTCTGCGCATGACTTCACGCTCTCCCCTAGATCGCAGGCATTTCATTCAGACCGCGGGCTCCGCTCTTCTCACCATGCCGTTGGCCCAGATGGGCCTGAGTACTTCCGTGATGGCAGCAGCAGCGGCCGATGCAGCGAAGCCCGCGGCTGCCGGCGCCGCTCCTGCATTGGAGCCGCTCAATCGCTTCCCTCGCATGCTGCAGGAGCACCTGGTCGACCGCCTGCACGAGCAGGAGGCGAAGAATGCGGCGGTGCTCGCCGCGTTGAAAACGAAGGCCGATGCAGAAGCGCACGTGCGCAGCATCCGGGAGCGCATCCAGAAGTGCTTTGGCCCGTGGCCGGAAAAGACGCCGCTGAATGCCAGGGTGACGAACACGGTGGAACGCGACACCTACCGGATCGAGAATGTAATCTTCGAGAGCCGCCCCGGTTTCCTCGTTACCGCGAACCTGTATATCCCCAAGGGGCGGAAAGGGAAGCTGCCGGGCGTGGTGGGCTCGTGCGGACACTCCACCAATGGCAAGGCGGCGGAAGCGTACCAAAGCTTCGCCCAAGGGCTGGCGCGCATGGGTTATGTGGTGCTCATCTTTGATCCCATCGGCCAGGGTGAGCGCTCGCAGTATGCGCCGGTGCCGAAGGGCAAGGGTCTCGCTGCGCGCTACGGCATTGGGGTGGGAGAGCACATCCAGGCAGGGAATCAGCAGGTGCTCGTGGGTGAGTCGCTCCCAGCGTGGCGTGCTTGGGATGGCATCCGCGCGCTCGACTACCTGCTTTCACGCGAGGAGGTGGACCCGAATCATGTGGGTGTCACCGGCAACTCCGGCGGCGGCACCATGACCACATGGCTCTGTGGTGTGGACCAGCGCTGGACCATGGCGGCGCCCGCCTGTTTTGTGACCACCTTCCGCCGCAACGCGGAAAATGAACTGCCCGCCGACACCGAACAATGTCCCTTCGGCGTGATTGCGCAGGGGCTGGATCATGCGGACTTCCTCGCAGCGCTTGCACCAAAGCCCGTGGTGATTGTCGCGCAGGAGAAAGACTTTTTCGATGTGCGTGGCAGCGAAGAGGCCTTCGTGCGCCTCAAGCATCTCTACACGCTGCTTGGCGTGCCGGAGAACATCAAGCTGCACATCGGTGGCGACTACCATGGCTATGCAAAGGAGAATCGCGAAGCCATGTACCAATGGTTCAACAAGGCCACCGGCATCTCGAAGGAAACAACGGAACCCGCGCTCACGATTGAGAAGGATGAAACACTCTACTGCACTCCCCAAGGCCAGGTGAGAGACCTTCAATCGCGCACTGTCTTCTCCTTCACGAGTGAGAAGGCGCAGGCGTTGGAGAAATCACGCCCGAAGCTGGAAGGAGAGGCCCTGAAGAAGGCCATCGCCGAGGTACTGCATATTCCAGCGATGCTTCCCGAGAGTGCACCGGACTATCGCGTGTTGCGTGGCAGCGGCAGCCGCAAGTATCCTGCGAAGGCCCATGCCTTGTACGCCGTGGAGAGCGAGCCCGGCATTCATGCCATCGTCACCTTGCTCTCCGAAAAGCCCATCATCTCGCGACCTCATGCTGACGGGAAGAAGGCTGTGCTGTATGTCTCGCATCACTCTGCGGATGCTGAGCTGCGCGACGAACCGCTGGTCGCCGAGCTGCTGAAAAATAATGCCGAGTCCCTCTTCTACGCCTGCGATGTGCGTGGCATCGGCGACTCACAGCCGGACACCTGCGGCACCGATCAGTTCCTGAAACCCTACGGCAGCCACTACTTCTACGCGGCCCATGGCATCATGATGGACCAGCCACTGCTCGGCCGTCGTGTCTATGATGTACTGCGCGTCGTGCAGTGGCTCAATTCCATCGGGCATACGGAGGTGCACATGGCGGGTAATGGCTGGGGTTCGCTGCCAGTGACCTTCGCGGCCCTGCTGCAAGGCAGTGTGTCCAAGGTGACAGTTAAGCACGCGCTGAACTCCTTCACCGAAGTCGCCAGCACCGAAGACTACAACTGGCCCTACGCGGCGCTGCCTCCGAAGGTGCTCGCGCATTTCGACCTGCCGCAGTGCTATGCCGCGTTGCAGGCGAAGGGGCTCACCTCGCTGGAACCGTGGAGCGCCACGCAGGGAATGGATTGAATTGAACTCTGCCACACTGCACGCCACACTACCCCCATGCTTACCCCCGAAGACCGCGCGCGCGACTTTCCGGCACTCAACGACACCTCGTATCTCAACACCGCAGCGGAGAGTATTCCGCCAAAGTGTGTGGGGGATGCCATCCAGGCCTACTGGAATGACAAACTCCGCGGCATGAAGGGGCGCGATGCCCATTTCGGCCAGGTGGAAGCCTGTCGGGAAGTGAGCGCACGCATGCTCGGGCTCAGCACAGCAGAGGTGTCCTTCTGCTCGTGCAGCTCGGAGGCGTACAACCTTCTCGCCTCTGCGCTCGACCTCGGCCCGGAGGATGAGGTGGTGGTGTCTGATTTGGATTTCCCAGCGGGTGCCACGCCCTGGCTGCGAGCGACGCATCCTCCGGAAACACGCTTGTGGCGTGCGAGCGAGGGAGCGCTCGATGCGCGGCATCTCATCCCGCTGCTCAATGAACGCACACGCTTGGTGCAGGTGTCGCTGGTGAGCTTTTACAACGGGCATCGCCTGCAGTGGAAACCCTTCCACGAAGCCGTGCGCCGCTATGCACCGAATGCTCTCATCTCCGTGGACGTCACCCAGGCATTGGGTCGCGTGGTGCTCGACTGCGCGGGTGCGGACATCATCATCTCAAGCACGCACAAGTGGACCCTCGGAATCCATGGTGGGTGCATCATCGGCGTGCCGCAGGCAGGAGCAGAGAAGCTCACCACACACGCCGGTGGCTGGTTCCATTTGCAGAATGCGTTCGAGGCTGACCGCTTCCAGCATGCCGAGCCAAAGAAAGGCGCTGCGAGCTTCTCGGTGGGCATGCCGAACTTTGTCGCGCTCTATGCCTTGAACGCGTCGTTGCGGTATTTGGAAGGCATCGGCGTGGCAAACATCGCCGCGCATGCCGACCCGCTGGTTTGTGAAGTGGACAAGGCCCTGCGCGACTACGGCGCGGCGCCCATGTGCACGTGGGATTCTGCGAACCCCTCCGGCATCGTCGCCTTTCAGCACACGCGCTCCGGGGAAATTCACGCCGTGCTGGAGCGTGAGCACATCCACGTCATGCATCATGCCGGGCGCATCCGCATTGCCATCCACGGGTACAACACGCAGAAGGACGTGGTGAACCTCCTGCGCGTTCTGGAGCCCCTCACTCGTACGGTGTGAGCACCGGTACTTCCATCCCTCCATACATCCGCGGAAGGAAGAGCCGCCGAACTGCCATGGAGGACGGATCGCATCCGTCACGCATGCCATGACCCTCTCCCTACCCTTCAGCATCCGGGTGGACGGCAGTGAAGCCGACATCCAGGCCTTCGCCGGTGAACTGCGCAGCCAGCCGTGGTTCAGCGAATTCCACTTCAATCCGGTGCAGTACGACACCGGCTACCAGCTGTGGGTGTACTCCAACGACGACGAAATTTCCGAAGAAGTGGAACGTGAACGTGAAACCTGGATTCACGAAGCCTGCGCCCGGCACAATCTGGTGTTCATGGAGCTGGTGCACGAGCACTGACTGCGCCCGGCATTTTCCGGAAGTTCCTGCGCTTCCTACTCCTTGGGAGTGTCGATCTGTTCCGCCCGCGCGATGCTACCGTTGGGCCCGAACTCGACGCGGAAGACATTGATCACCCAGCCGCCTTTGCCATTGCGTCCGCGCACTTTCACCTCGCGCGTTTTCGTCCCGCTCACGGTTTTCTCGTCCCGGAGCTCCATCATCTCCGCCATCGGGTCGGCCAGATTGTCGTTCATCCACTTCCGAACGACTTTTACATCAGCGGACTCTTCCTCCTTCTTTTGCGCAATGGCTTCCACCGCCTTCTTCGCCTCCGGATTCTTCTTGTGCCACCACATGAGCCATCCCACCCCTGCGAGACAGATGATCACCGTGAGTATTTTTGCGATATTCACTAAAACCCGCATGGCCCGGATTTTCTACATCGGCCCACCTTGGTCAACCTTTTCCTCATGCCCCTTGGTCAGGTTGCCCGGTAAATAAATGCGCACCCGGCAGGATTCGAACCTGCGACCAACGGATTAGAAATCCGCTGCTCTATCCACTGAGCTACGGGTGCATATTCAATTCACACTGTGCTAATTGCATACGTTGAAACAAGGCGCAAACGGCAACGCAAGAAAATCTTGTTGCCCAAATGTTGCCAGTTTGGTAATATGCATGCACCATGAAGAACGAACGGGAAAGTAGCCGCAGGTTCTCCTATCGCAAGAGGGTTCAGGGGGCCATTGAACCAAAGCGGGCACAGCATCCCCGTTATGAGTGGATGGTGGAGTGCCGGGAGGCCGGGAAACGGGTTCGGCGCTTCTTCGATGACTTCAAGCAGGCCAGCACCTTCGCGGAACAGTGCAACACCAAGCGCGAGAACCTGGGACGACGCATCGAGCACCTGAACGGCGCGGAGCTGGAGGACGCAATTGCGGCACGGCGCGAAGCGGAGGCCATGGGATACCCTGCCCTTGCCAATGCGGTTCATGAGCTGAAGACGGCGCGGGACCTACTGGCCGTGTCCGGCATGTCCCTGCTGGATGCAGTGCGGGAGGTGGCCGGACGCCACAAGACAGAGCAAGCCAGCCAGCTTGTGCCTCTGGCGGTGGAGGAACTGCTGGCAGCGAAGAAGGCCAACGGTTCATCGGTGGATTACCTGCGGGACCTGCAATCGCGCTTGGGAGCGTTTGGGAATGCGTTTGCCACGCGCCCGCTGTGTAGCATCACAGGGGCAGAGATTGAAAGCTGGCTGTTTTCGCAAGGCCACGCGCCTGCGACGGTGGCGCTTATGCGGCGCAATCTGAGCGTACTCTGGAGCTTTGCACGGCGGCGCGGATGGGTGGCGGAGAACACGGTTCTGGAGCGCACGGAAGCGCCCAAGGTGCGATGGGGTACACCTCGCATCCTCACGCCTGAGCAATGGACGAAGCTGCTGGGGGCTGCGGAGACGAAAGGCGCGGAACGGGGCGACCATCGTTTCCTCTGGTGGCTGCTCTTGGGTGGACTGGCGGGGGTGCGGCCACGCGAGGCGGAGCGCCTGCGGTGGGAGAATGTGCGGCTGGAGATGGGGGACGTCGAGCTTGGCGCGGCTATTACAAAAGTCGGCTCACGGCGGCTGGTGCCAGTGCTGCCCGCGCTGAAAGCATTCCTAGACCGTTACAGGCCGCAGGATGCTACCGGGTTTGTGGTGGGCCTTACTCCTACTCAATTGCGCGACAGGAGAGACGAGGCCTGCAAAACGGCAGGTATCGAATGGACACCGGACGTTCTACGGCATTCCTGGTGCAGCTATCGCGTGGCCATGGTGGGAGAAGCGGGCAAGGTGGCCTATGAAGCTGGCCACAGTGCTGCGGTGCAAAGCAAGCACTACCGCGAGCTTTGCCACGCCAAGGACGCAGAGAAGTGGTTTGCGGTGCAGCCCACGGAGCAGGCCGCAGCGGGCAAGGTCATTCCCTTTACGGCTGCCGCATAGCCTCAAATCTCGGGCGGCTTCTTGCGAAATCGAGGGGCCAGCGGGATGCCCTTGGATGGCCGCGTTCTGACGATGGCCTGTAGCTTGTCGGCTAATTCGGCACCCGAAAGAGGCTGTTTCGCCGGAGGATATTTTAGGCCCGCTAACCTGAGATTCTCTAATAGCATATCGTCCAAGCGGTCCGAGTGATGTGCTGAGGTGCTTCCTTTCACTCCGCTGGAATCGTTTGCGCCACTAGCATCAACTGATGAGTCCAAAGGCATAGTCATAACCTACCATGAAAGCGGCCCAGCGCAATCGTGCTGCCTATTGACAGTCGTGCGTAGTTGGTCACATGGAAGCAACCGAAAGCAAGCCTGTGAAGACGGGGGGAGGGGGTCGGAAGCGTCAAACTGCTGCGACTACGATAATCGATTCGCCCCCGGAAAATTTATTACAATTGGCCGCGAAGATGGATCGCGAGTGTCTTGAAGCGGTGCAGATGCTCTGCCCCTCGTATGTCGAGGGTTACAAAATGAAGGACGGGAAAACTCGGTTTTTCGACCCGCTGATGCTTGCTGCCTTTCAAAACCCTGAGGAAGGCAAAAAGCACTTTCAGCACATAGGCCACATCTTCCGGCGGGGAATGCAATCCCTTATCATGTGGACGCAGGCTGCGGACCATGTCCCGAGCGTGCGAGATGATGCGCAGCGCTTGCTTGCAGACCTCGTGCGGATGTTGGTGGAAAGTGATTTTGTAAAACTCACCAGAAGGGTGGGTGATGAGAACGACGCGTTTGCGTCAAGGTGGCAGGAGACACGCAGACTGGGACGGGGGCGCACGGACTTCGCGGCGGTCCGGTTCTTTGGAGGAGTCCTAATGAGAGACTTTGAGCGTTTGGTGGAAGACCTCGCTCTAATGTATCCCGAAGTGCCGGAGAATGCTCCAGCGCACGTGGCCTCATTGGCCAACCTCATCCAGATAATGGCCAAAAATGACGAGGAGACATCCCCTCCAGAGCTGCCCCGCTTCTATGTGGACTCGGTAAAATCGCTCGTGTGCAGGCCGGAATTGTATGAGCAGGCTTGGCAGAAGTTTTTCTGGCCGCTGGCAAAGGAAACCTGGCCAGCTTTTGCGCGTGAACACGAGCATTTTCGTGGCTGGGGCAAAAACAAAAACGGCAGAATGCTATCCGAACGAAAACGCTCTGTGGACCAAAAAACTGAATTCAGTGCCGCGAGCTGGGAAAGTGAGATAAAGTCCGCGTTTGAAGACTCTGTGCATTTCTATCGTTGTTACGTGGGTGTCTGAGCGGCGGCGTTGAATTCTTGGAAAACGAGGTCTAGATAAGCAAGTATTCGAGTGAGGCGCTAGAGGGCAAAATCCCTCTCGTGAAAGCAACCAACGAAACGAACAGGAAACTGGCAACCGCCCGCGAGCTGGCCACGCGGTATGGCGTTTGCCGTAGGACCATCACGAACTGGATGCAGTGCGGACGGCTGCATGCCATCAAGCTGGGGAGGCGGTGCGTTCGCTTTGATGTAGAAAGGGCCGACGCGGAGATTGCCCGCTATACGGTGGATTCTGTGAGCTAGGAACAAACGCGGGCTGAGGGGAGGAAGGGATGAGCCTGGAAGCCATCAACGCGGTACTGAAGCATTCGAAGGCCAAAGGCTCCACGAGATTGGTGCTGGTCATTCTTGCGCATCACGGGAACAAGGACCAAGGGCACAAGAGCTGGCCGAGTGTTGCGACCATCGCGGAGGAGGCGAACATCACAGAGCGGCACGCCAAACGCATCCTGCGTGAATTGAATGAGGAGCTGAAGGAGCTGTATATTAGCTTCGAAACAGGAATCAGCAGGACAAACGAATACTGGCCACTGCTGCCTGGCTTGTCCACACCCGCGATAGTGAAGGGGGGTGACACGGGTGACACCCTATCGCCCGCGAACGCCCGTTCAACGTCTGCTCGAACGTCCGTTCAACAGCCGTTCGTGGCACCTGCAAATGAGGCTCTAGCAAGTGCTAGCCCTTGCCAAGCACTTGCTAAGCACTTGCCAACCCCTTCGAAGGGTGACGCCGGAGGCACAGAGGGGGTGACATGCAGGGCCGCAGGGGGTGACGGCCATGACACCCAAACTCTCAGTGAAACTGAAAAGAAAAACTTAAACATCCCCCTTAATCCCCCAGAGGGGGAAGGTGAGGTGTGTGACTTTGATTTTTGGAGAGAGAATCTCAATGAGGCCTTCGGCCTTCCAAGAAACTATCGAGACAGCCGCATCAAGCGCTTGCGCTTCAAATATGTTCCGCAGGACCAGAGCGCCTGGCCCATGCTGGAAAAATACCTGAAAGCTCCTGCACCTCAACGCGAAGACTGGGAAGAGCAGGCCAGCTTGCTGCGATGCCGAAGGAAAAACGCCGTTTCGTGCCTGAGGTACCTACCGGAAATGCTGGCCAATGCCCAACGGTGGTACGCTCTCCGATACCCGAAAAAAGAAGAGCCGCCAAAAAATCCATTCATGCGTGAACCGGAGGGCGACTGGCGAAGGGTGGCACTTGGGATGTATGTCACAGGGGACCCGCGATGGGTGGATTCTGATGCTCGTGCGAAAGAGATTTGTGAGCATTGGCCATGGCAGAACATTCCTCTCTCCAATCAGCGGGAAATTGCCAGAGCCTGCCGCGAAAAAAAAGAGGGCGGCAATTCGCTGGACCAACGTTCGTGAACTCGTTCGGGCCTCTGGTACTGTGTTCACTGCCGACGGTCACCCACCATACAGCTACTGCTCTTTCCTCTTGTAGAGTCCAACGGCGTTCACTTCCGCGAGCTTGGCAATAGTCCAGCCGGAGACGCTTTTAGCAGGACCAAATGCGAAATTGTTGTCGTCTTGGACGATGTCTAAGAAGGTCGGCAGGGAGTGGCTACAACTCCCGCCTCCACGCCTGGCCCAGACAACGCTTCCGTTCTCCAAGAAGGCATTAAAATAGAAATTGTAGTCGCGTTTCAGTTCTTCAGGCGAAAGCAAAGTCGCATCAAGGCGGAACATCGTAACGGTCTCGTCAAAACAGGGCGCTTTTCTGCTGACTCCTTGTTCTGACTCGATAGACGCATGCATGTTTCTAAACTCGTTAAATGCATCCCAGTAGGTGTCTCCGAACATGCTGGCCACCTCGTCCGCTGTCATGCCCAGCTTAAGCAGCTTCTTGCCGTAATAGTCCAAACGGGTTAATGCCTCGGAGTCCGTTCGCCACTTGCGCCCATTTGCGGTGTGCGGCCAGCTTACCCGCAGCAATCTCTCCTTCAAAGATTCGGATTGTTTTTTCATGCCATAGAAGAATCATTCGCTGCTTAATCGTCCAGTGCAACCTGCGAAAATTCGGCGGGAAAGGGCAATTTTCTTTGCTTGCAGGCCTGAACCGATTCAGCATGGCGGCAGCCCATTTCCGCTCCCATGCCCTCTCTCGACTTCAAAGGTAAGACCTTCGTGCATAGCCATCACCTCACTGTGCCTTTTCGTGAGCTGGTGGTTGATGAGAAAGAGAGCTGCCTGGCGAAGGGACAAAAGCCATCTTTGGAAGACAATCTCATCATTCACGGGGATAATCTGCACGCGCTTAAAGCACTGCTGCCGACGCATGCGGGAAAAGTGGACTGCATTTTCATTGACCCGCCTTACAATACAGGGAACGAAGGCTGGTGCTACAATGACGCGGTGCGCAGTCCGCTCATGAAAGCTTGGCTTTCCAAGGAAGCCAATCCTGTTGACAAAGAGGACATGGAACGTCACGACAAATGGTTGTGCATGATGTGGCCGCGCCTTCAGTTGTTGCGAGAATTACTCTGCGAAAACGGCGTAATCTTCATTTCAATAGACGACAATGAAGTGCATCGCTTGCGATGCATCTTGGATGAAATTTTTGGCGACTCCAACTTTCTAGCTTCTATCGAGTGGATTAAGCGTTATACGCGAAGCAACAATGCAAGAATGTTCTACTCGCAAAAGGACCACGTGTTGGTCTACAGGAAGTCTTCGACACTCGATGTAGTCAAAGAAGCTCGAAGCGAGAAGTCTGATTCCGGCTATGCAAATCCGGACAATGATGAGCGCGGGCCATGGATAACTTCCTCCTATGTGAATCCCGCAACGAAGGCGCAACGGAAGAATCTCGTGTATGCAATTAATAGGCCTTTGAACGGTGAGAAGGTCGAGCATCCAACGCATGCTTGGAAATACAGCCCTGAAGAGCACGCAAGGCACGTGTCGGAAAAGCGACTCTGGTGGGGGGCGGATGGTATGGCCGAGTTTCCAAGATTGAAATTGTTTCTTTCCGAGGCTGAGCAGCTTGTTCCAGTTGATGTCTGGAACTATACGGAGGCTGGCTCCTCTGACGACGGAAGCGAGGCAGTGAAGCAGATTTTCGGCTCAAGTGTCTTCGATAATCCAAAGCCGGTTCAACTCATTGAGAAAATTCTTGGTCTCATCAAGAAGGAAGATGCCCTAGTGCTTGATTCATTTGCAGGAAGCGGAACAACGGCGCACGCGGTCCTTTCGCTTAACAAGAAAGATAAGGGCCGCCGTCGATTTATCTTGGTTGAGACGGAGGATTACGCGCGGGACATCACTGCCGAAAGGGTGCGCCGCGTAATTCAGGGGTATCCATTCACTGGCACACAGCGCACAGAACTCCTGAAGGAATCATTGACATGGACCAAGCTTCGGAAGGGACAGGACCTGGTGGAGAAGGCGGAGAGCATTAGGAAGCTGGAGGGAGCCAGCTATGACGATGTTAGTATCAAAGTCGAGGACGGGGAGTTGGTAGTGACCGGAGAAAAGAAGGTAAAGCAAAAGGCCGAAGGAGTGGGCGGCAGCTTCACTTTTTGCGAATTGGGGCAGGAGATGAACCTGGACGCCATGCTTGGAGGGAGCGGCACACTTCCGGATTACGCAGCGCTGGCACGTTATGTGTTTCACACGGCCACGGGGCGTACTCTGGAACACTCGCCCGCGAAAGCCGCGAAGGACGGTTTCATTGGGGAGACAGACCTCTACCGCGTGCACTTGCACTACAAACCCGATGCGGCATGGCTGCGTAGCAATGAAGCCGCTCTAGACACGGCGCTCGTGGATGCCATCCAACATGGCAAGGCACCGGGGAAACGGGCGCTCATTTTCGCGGCGGCAAAGTTCATGAGCCAGAAGGTGCTGACTCCGGCAGGGATTGAGTTTTGCCAACTTCCGTACGCGATTCATCGAGGCAACGCGTAATTCCGGTCTTCATTTTTTGCGTGAGCGGTTGCATCGAAATGTGGGGGCGTCCAATCTGGACTATGGAACAATCGATACCGTTGGGAGCGTGCGTCAATGATGCAGGAGGAACTGATTTTTACTCACTGAGAGATGTGAGTGGACGCAAGGAAGTCTGGGTAGTGCTCGATTTGAACAAGCGCGGTTCTCCCACGCCGAGTTGCCCCGTCCCTGAAAGCGAATGGAGCAAGATAGATTTGGGTGGCAAGTCTCTGGCAGAAGCCGTGCTCGCTGCGAAAAGTGAGTCGTAAAGGGCGGTATTCATGGCCGAGTGTGTGATTTGACAAACTGCCCTCTAGTAGAGGGCAGTTCCGCCCGCCGAGCCATGATGGAACCTGAAGAACATCCAATGCCAGCATCACGAGAGGCGGCCCCACCAAGCTCTAAGCCCAAGAGACGGCGGAAGCTGCCTATCACCTTGGGAACGGATGAACCAAGGCCACCAGAACTGGTGGCGCGGTACGACCGCATGATGGAGGAATGGCAAAGGATGCAGGAAAGACGCGATGATTCTGCCTGAGCGCAGTGCATTCAACGGACTTTCCTTGTGCAGGATGGGACTCACTGGCTAGACTGGCGGCGCTGTGGAATTTAAAAGCTATCAAACTGCGGTGCTGGATGCTCTGGACGTCTTTCTCGGAAAGATGCGGGAGAAGACGCTGGAGGCGGCAGAGATGGCGGAATTTTTTCGCAGCAAGGGCAAAAATGCGCCCGCTGTGGATGTGTGCCAGCAGGCCTGGGACGAACTGAATTTGGCGGGTGCACTTCCGCGAACGAAGGACACGGAGGGAAACAAAGTGGCGATTCCCTACATTGCCCGCAATGATGGCCTGGGAAGAGGCATTCCCAATCTCTGCCTAAAAGTCCCAACGGGCGGCGGGAAAACACTTCTGGCTGCCGCTGCGGTGGAGCGCATCAACGGCGATTTTTTTGGCCGACAGACAGGCTTTCTCCTTTGGATTGTACCTTCAGACGCCATTTATCGGCAGACGTGGAAGGCGCTTGCAAATCGCGAGCATCCCTATCGGCAAATGCTGGAGCGTGCCAGCGGTGGCCGGGTGAAGGTGCTGGAGAGGGAAGACAGTTTCAGCAGGCAGGACACGGAGAACTGCCTCTGTGTGATGCTGCTCATGTTGCAAGCAGCAGGACGGCAGACCAAGGACACGCTGCGGATGTTCCGTGACACGGGGAATTTTGGCAGCTTTTTTCCGGAGGTGGACGACCCGAAAGTAAACGCGGCGCTACTGGCGGATGTGCGCAACCTCGATGAAAACGATTTGGCCGACGCTGGCATGATGCAGGGACAAGTGAGCGTGCGGCACAGTCTTGGTAATGTCCTGCGGCTGGTGCGCCCCATCATTATTCTCGATGAGGGGCACAAGGCTTACAGTCTGATACAACTCGACACGCTGTGCGGTTTCAATCCGCGATTCATCTTGGAACTGACGGCCACGCCAAACACGCGGGTGCACATGAGCAATGTTCTCGTGAACGTGCCGGGTGCAGAGCTGAAGGCGGCGGAGATGGTAAAGCTGCCCATTAATGCTGTGAACGCAGCCAATGCGGGATGGAAACATGCGTTGGACGATGCCTGCGCACAGCTTGAGATTTTGAAGGGTGAGGCCATCACACTACAGCACAGTGACGGGCGCTATATTCGTCCCATGATGCTGGTGCGTGTGGACCGGACGGGGAAGGAGCAGCGCGACGGGTTGTACATTCACGCGGAAGACGTGCGGGAGTACCTTATCGAAAAACAAGGTGCCAAGTTGGATTCCATTCGACTGAAAACCGCAGAGACGGACGAACTGGGAGACGAGGACTTGTTAGACCCGCTTTGCCCGGTTCGCTTCGTGATTACCAAAGCAGCCTTGCAGGAGGGGTGGGATTGTCCCTTTGCTTACATTCTCGCGGTTCTCTCCAACACGCAGGCGACTACAGCGCTAACGCAGATGGTGGGGCGTGTGCTGCGACAGCCGGAGGCGCGTCTCACAAGCAGACCGTTGTTGAACGAGTGCTGGGTCTTCACAGCGGACCAAGTAGTGCAGGAATCTGTGGGTGCCATCAAACGCGGCCTGGAAGAGGAGGGCATGGGGGACCTTGCTAGCCTGGTGAAGGAAGGCGGAACTGGAAGCGCCGGAACCAAGACCAAGCGCCGAGTCGTGAAGCGCCGGGAGCCGTGGCGCGGGGCCGCTATTTTTTTGCCGCAGGTGCTCCATCGTGAAGGCAAGGGAAAGGATGGATACCGAGAGCTTGATTACGAACGGGACATCTTGGGACACTTGGACTGGGACCAGTTCCATTTTTTGAAAGCGGACTCGTGGACACCAGACGCGGCACACAAGCTGCAACGCGTCATTGTGCGCGTGGATGTGAGCGGCACAGGTTCACACAAGGATGGAAGCGCAGGCGATGGCCCTTTCGTTGTGCTGGAAGATGGTCCTGACGACTGGGAGGTGGACACACGGCTGGACGTCCCGCACCTCGTGAGGCAGCTCACGGACGTAATCCCGAACCCATGGCAAGGTGTGCGCATCTTGAACGACACGCTGGCAGCGGTACGTGGGAAGGGCACCTGGAGCGAGCGTGAGCTTTTTGCGAATCGGCTGGTGCTTGTAAAGGAAATGAAGGATGACCTGCGGGAGCAGGTCTTCAAGGCGAGCGAGTCTCTTTTTCGCGCTAAACTGGAGAAGGGGGAAATCGCCTTCCATCTTGTGTCCGCCAATGATGCCAAGCTGAACTGGGAACTGGCGGAATCCATGGAGCTGGACCTGGGAGACACGGACCACATCCTACGCCGGAAGCAGGGCGGCGACCTGGAGCGAGCGCTTTTTGAAGAGGTGTATCAGAAGCACTTCAACAATCTGGAACGCGATGTGGCCTGGTATCTCGACGGACAGGAAACGGTGCACTGGTGGCACCGTATCGCGGAGCGCCAAGACTATGGCGTGCAGGGCTGGTGGGGCCGCAGGGTGTATCCTGACTTTCTGGTGAGTCTCACGGAGATGGAAGACGGCAGGGCATGCTTTGCCCTGCTAGAAACCAAAGGCGAGCACCTCTCGGGCGCTGGCGATACAGAACGGAAGCGGCGTCTGTTTGAGCTGCTGACGGAGCACTCGAAGAAAGCGGTTCGTGCCGGAGAACTGGCGCTGGCCGTGAAGGACGCGGAACTGCACTTCGAAATGCTGCTGGAGCAGGACTGGCGCACGGGTGCAGAGAAGGCGCTCAAGATTGGCAAAGGCAAAGGCGCAGGGAAGAAATAGTTTCACGCCATACGAGAGATAAAAAGACCTACCACTGGAGCACGATAAAACTCACTCCGCTCTACCGCGATGCTGAATTGCTCGTCTGGCATACGAGCATAAAAAACTGTGGAGCAGTAAAGCCGTATGAATGGGTTCGGGGCCGGGAAATCTATTCGCAACCTGGCGCGGCAAATCTGTTGCCCATTGTTGCCAAATTCCGTGCCACTATGTGCCGGTTTGTGCTATAAAGTGTCGAATTATTGAGTTGTAATACGTTGATTATGAAGGTGTAAAATCCTCTATAGGGATTAGAAATCCGCTGCTCTATCCACTGAGCTACGGGTGCTTTAACGTTGATTTTGAAGGAGGGAATTGTCTTTGGACACCCTCAAAATCGTGCGATTGTACGGAGAATTATACAGCTGGCTGAATCCAGCCGTATAAGCAGTCTTCCCCCTCTTCGCGCCATGAGAGCTGCAAAGACCTGGACGCCGTCCAAAGTTCAAGGGTTGTACCGCCATATTTCGGGCACTTACTATGGCCGCGTTTCCATCGGAGGCAAGGAAACGGTGAACGCTCAGGACCAAGGTGTGGGAAATTGCCACGGTCGAGCTTCCCCAGCTCTTGGAGACGTCGGACACCAGAACGAGTTGGCCAAGGAAATCACCTTGGACCTTCACATGACCGGTACTGACGCCATCGCAATCCGGGAACTGCAGATTGCCAACGCTCTGAGGTTGAAAAAAGCACCCGGAAACACTGGGCGAAATCATCGCTGCCTTTAGGAAAGCTTGGGCTGCATTTGGGAAAAATCACCGCCGAAGAATGCGTCGAATGGGCAGGCCGCTTATGGTGGTGTTCTTGCCGGCATTCGCCAGTCGGTAAGGGTGTGGTGACATTGGCTATTCACGTCAAGCAAAGTGCTTGGCGGGGTGAATGCAAAGTTTTGGCGCTCCTATGGGCTTAAAGACCTGGCGCAAACATTCTTTCAGGCTGAGCGGGTCGGCTCCCGCATCGTGAATCAACGACGAGACCAAAAAGAATTCGCACGCCACCGCTGCTCGCTTGCGTAGTAGCGCTTGCGGCTGCCGACAAAGTCTTGCCACATAAGTTCGTGATAGGCTTCGAACTGTTCGCGACTTGCCTGGCTATTGTGAAGTACCACCTCCGCAGCCTGCAGTCCTGACTTCACCGCCTTTAGAATACCTTGGCCGGACAGAGGATCGAAGGACATGGCAGCATCTCCCACCGCGAGCCAACCATCACCAGCAAAGCGTTCCAATCGGCCGGAGTGAGCCGAGGTCAGTTGCGGAGGGTCCGAAAAAGTATAGCGCTGCTGCCTGATATGGCGAGAGAGCAGGGCTGATTCGCGCAGGCATCGTACGATCCAGGCAACCTCCCGCCATTCCTGCGTGGGCAGGAGATCGGCATCCGTCTGCAGCGAGAATACTCGCCGGCCGCCTGGGACTAGCACGGAATAGCACCACCCGTAGGGGAGAGCCTCCAGGAAGAGGCGGCCATCCCGATCTTCGTCGCCGACGGTAGTCGCGGAGCAATGAATAGCGACCAATTGATCAAGTGTTTCCCGCTTGAAGCCGAGTCGGCGCGCCACGCTGGAGCGGCGCCCTGTGGCATCGATCAGCCAGGAAGCACGCACCGTCTCATCCGTTAGCTTCACCTCCCAGCCGGCACCGACCCGCTCGAAATGCTCCCCGCTTTGTCCGCGCCAGATGGGGATGCCGCTCTGCTCCGCTTGTGAAAGGAGCATTTCATCGAAGCTTGCGCGGTCAAGCTGCCATGCCTGGCCGTACGGGTTAAAAATGAAATCCCTCTCCGCCGGACGCGGTGCCCCCCAGAGAGACACGGTGCCAGGGCAAGGAATGTGGTGCATGTCTGCGATGGCGTCCCAAACTCCGAGGGACTCCAAGAGCGGTTTTGCCGCAGGATCGAGCGTTTCGCCGACGCGGCGCCCCATTGCCACGCAGGCCTCCAATACCACCACTCGTCCGCCAGCGCGGGCGATGGCCAGGGCTGCTGACGCCCCAGCCACGCCACCGCCCACGATGACCGCATCAAAGTCTACCATCGCCGGTTACCGCTGAATTCTCGTGCCGGGCTGCGGCGAGGTGCGCTTGATGTTTGAGGGGCGGGGGTGGGTGAGGCTGTGCATGTCAGGCTCCAGCGATGGTCGGCTCAATGGACGGCACCGAGGCCGAACTCTTGGACGATCAGCCGCTGAGGTCGCTCAGGGCGCGCTTTTGCCAACTGCTCTGCAGTGGGTTGAGCTTCACCAGGGATCGGGCAACCGGCGTCGATCCACTCCAGAATGATGCGTCGGCCAATTTGATTTCCGGCCGCAGGGAAGCGTTCATCCAAGGCTTTTCCCATGGGCCGGTCCGCGCGTGCCATGTCGACGAGCAGCGCGCTTTCATCGGGCTGGCCCGGCACCACCCAGCCATTGTCGCGGTCTTTTAGGGCCTTCATCAGGACGGTCAGGTCGCCATGAGCAAACAATTCCTGGATGCTCATCTTCTTCGGAGGTTGCTTCTTCTTGATATCGGTTACGTCTAGTTTGTACCGTGAATGGGGATGGCTGGCCATGGCACGCTCGCGCAGCTCGGTCAGCAAGATAAGCATCGCCTCGCCTTTGGTGACGAATTTCCTCGAGGAACCTGTATCGGACTGGCCGCCAAGCCAGATGATCCAGTTGCGCCACTTTTGGAGATCGGCCTCATCAAAGATCTTATACATGGGGCCTTGAAATGAGGTTAAGTGCGAGAGGAGCAGGCTGCCCGCCGGGTCACCCGGCTTGATCCATTTGGACTGGGCGAGTTCCTCAAGGAAAATGTCAGGATCGTCGAAAAGGTCGTTGATTCGGAATTGGCCGAGGTGCTTCCGCGAGTGGTTCAGATTCCCGTAGGGTTTCTTTCTCGTGATGAGCTCAACGACCTGATCGTAGGCATTGCCTGGGTAAGTTCGGAGGAGTGTTTCCTCTGCGATGCCTCCGTTCTTGTTACCTCCGCTCAGGGCAAAAGCTACGAACCCACGCCAGACCCGCCTCCAGTGCGCCTGCTGCGCCGCTACCCCCCCTTCATTGAAAACATGATCCAGGTACAGTTGCACGGCGCGTTTGGCCGCGGCTCCATGACCTTCCGTGGCATTGTCGATAGCGACATGCATGCGATAGAAGTGACTGTTTATCCCCAAATATTCGAGCCGCTTCACGATAGGCACCAAACTCAACACTTCCCATTCCAGGAAAAGCGTCATGCCCAGAATCTCCGGGAAGAACTCCTCGGAATGCTGGGAGATGGCCAGTTGTACGACAGCACCAGCGAAAGAGCTTGTGTCTATCTCCGGCGCGTCCGCGTACGCACGCGTGCCGATTTCCGGGGGGAAGAATCCCAGTTCATTCACGAACGCTGTATACAGGTTGCCATGATGCTTGGCGGGGTCGCCATTCCCGGTTTCGTCGCTCCACACCTCAAAAAGCAGTCCTTTGATCTCGTCCGCAGGGCCAGCATTGGCCGCGAAGCGCAGCCAGGCGCCATCCGTCTGATTGAAAGCAGAGTTGCCTATGATTCGCCGGATTTGCGATGCGCGCGTCTGGGTGGTGACCCATGGGCGGGCACCCGCAGCCCCCTGCCTTAGAATCTCATAAATCTGTTCCAGCTTGGCGTGAAAATTCGTTACTGAATATTCAACGAACGATTCGGGATGGCTTGAGTCTTCAAGGCCCTTTTGATCCACAAAGGTTTGGGCTTCATCGAGGAAGCTTTGCGCCAGGGTCTTGGCGTATTCCGGAAATCCGGAATGCTTCTCGATGTTCATGAAGAGATGGAAATAATCGCGGGACGTCAGGCCATCGAATTTGTTCCGCCCCACTTCGACCTGCACGGGGATCTCCTTCTTCTCCCCATCGTCAGGTTTCACCGTCACCACCTTTTCCGCCACGATGCCCAAGGTGTGCCACTCTTCGATCATCCCATGGTCGCCAGCAAACCGTCGGTTCAGCAAATAGAAACGATCACGCACGAGCCTAAGCAGGTCGGCTAGCCGCAGCCTATTGCAGACGTCGTCATCTGCTTCAAATTGCTCCGGGTGGTCGCCCTCAATCTTCTCCACATCGCCACCGGCGGCTTTGATCACCTCCAGGAACTTCTCGAGCTTTGCGCCGGCATTGGGATGATGGATGAAGCACGCATGAATCTGCTCGCGGAGCGAACGACTGCACACCTCGGCATAAAGCTCGACTACCTTGCTGGCGGCTTCCGGCTTTGCGCGCAGAAACGCGTCCCATTCGTTTTTGAGGCGATAGGGATCGATGCCGTCGAGCAGTTTCTGCAGTTCTTTCTCCTCTTTGGGGGACAAATGGCGCCCTAGGCACATCTCCTCCGGAGAGGGCACTCCTGCGTGGAAATAGCGTCCTGAATATTCATCCAGCCGCTCCTGGGAGAGGAACTGGACCCGCCACGGAGAGGGTTGCCTCTCTGGATATTGCACCTCAAGATCCACTGCTCCGCGCAATAAAAGACTTGCGAATGATGTCGCACGGTTGGCCGCGTATTCCGCGACGGTCTTGAACCGCCCAGGCTTGAAATCGCCATACACTCGGTCATTCAAAAAGACACCGTCGGGCCGACGCCAATCGATACCGCGGTCCCACCTCCGCCTCGCCATCAGCAGACGTTCCAGCTCATCCGTGTTGCTTCCCGTGGTCTCCTCCTGGAAGCTGGCTGTGATTTCTGCCAACTCATCCTCTGTCAGCACATCGTCGGGGCGTTGCGCTGGCCACCACGTGACCTGGCACTCGTAAAAGTCTGACTGCCACGGACAGGCCATGTGTTTGGTGAGATCGCCCGGCTCCATCAACTGGCCACGGAGGCGAAACGCATCCTTGGTCTCAAAGAGGCCGTAGTGGCGAACGATGGAGGTGATCTCCATGCCTGGATAGAATGCCCCGCCGCAAGCAGCATCCCAGGCAGTCCAGGTAATTTCCGTGTGTGGTTCGATGCGGCCCCGGGGCTCCCTCTTGGTGAAATTGCCCTTCGCCCACTGCTGCAGGCGCGCGTACTGCAGGTGCGTCACCGTCAACCAGGTGAGTGGTTTTCCTACCGTGCGGTCGTCTTCGTCTCCAGAGAGGGGAGGCATGAATTTCGCCGTGGCCTGCGCAATGATCTCCTCCGAAGCAGCCAGCTTGTCGGTCTGCTTGGGATCGGCGGGAATGCCGTCCACGACGGCGCCAGGCACGAAATAGATCGGCTTTCGAATCAGATCCACGATATGCTGTCGCACAGGCGCGATGCGGTCATTGTCGGGATCGCCAAGATCGTCCATTTGTTTGTCAAAATCTCCCGGCTTGCCAAAACCGTGACCGCGGAGTGCGATCTCGCTGACCCAGCGATAGTCAGCCATCCGTTTGAGAATTGGGCGAATGTCTCGATCGAAAACCGTCTGATTCGGCAGGGGGACCATGGGCATTTCAGCGGTCATCGCATTGCGACCTGTCGCGTAGACCGCGTCCTCCAGAACATCCCGCAACGTCACGATGTTCGTCACGTCGGGCGCGAAATCTGGTGGGGCGGTTGCCACCCACGCGTCTCCCTTCACTTCCACCTTTTTTCCGCCCAGGAGACTCACCTCGGCTTTCACATAGCCGTCCGCGATGTCGTCGCACCAGTCCAGATTATTGGCATAGTTTTGAATCCAGCGCTTATCCTTAATACTGTTGCCTTTCTCATCGATCGCGTCGGAAATGCCATGCCCGCCCAGGACCATCAGCCTTCCGGCTTTGTCCGTGCGCAGTTCGCCGAGGTAGACTTCTTTGATGTTCTTAAAGAGGCCGCGGAATTCATAGTTTTGTTCCTTCTCGCCCGCCTTGGGCCGTTTGGTCCGCTTATTTTCGCCCTCAATGGTCACCGGCGGGGGAATAATGTCCAAGCCCTGCTTGGCACGGGTGGAATCAGGCTCATATTTTTTCCCGAGCGGTCCATTCGGTTTGTGGGCGAAGCCACCCGGAAGGTGACTATTGCGCAGCGTGGAAGCCCCTCCCTCCGTTAGCTCGCGGTCGCCGGTGATAGAGGCGATGGCATTCCGGGCTCCATCAAATTGAAACCAGCCCGCCTTTTTGTTGGCTAGCTGTACGGTCCAGGTAATCCGCGCCTCTTTGCTGGTGATTTCCTGCACAAGGTGGCCATCCTTGGTAAACCCGAAAATGCGAAAACGCGATGCTTGTCTCTTCAGCTCACCCCGGCCATCTCGGAATGAAAAACCCTCTTTACGATGCGCCAGGTCAGCAGGGTCTTCCGGTCCGATGAAGCAATCTTCCTCCTCAGTACTCTTACCCACTCGGGCGATCCCTATCGGTGGGAATATTTTAGCATAGGCAATTTCGTTCTTCGCCAGTTTGCCTGCAGGAGCGGTGGCTTTCTTCGTGTGTTTGGTAGCCATAGTGCTGTCTAGGTGGCAGTTTAGAGAGTTGGGATGTGCTCGTAGTAATAAGTGATTTCCAAGGAGTGCCCGTCCGGGTCGTTAAAAAACACACTCTTGGCGATGCCGCTGTCGTCCGGCGCCTCGTGCTGAATGCCGAGTTGATCGAGCACTGCGAGGCAGCGATCGAAGTTGTGTTTGTCGGTGAGGAAAGCCACATGCTCGATCAGAATCGAGTTGTCTGGATCTGCGACCTTGGTGGCTTTAGGCCGCAGAAAAAGTCCCACGCGCATGCGGTCGTTGCCCACCATCCAGGTAGTTTTCCACTTGTTGATGATGTCGAAGCCGAAGACGCGCTGATAAAATTCTGCAGATTTAGGCAGATCGGTAACGTGCACTGCGAAGTGATCCAGTCGTCGCAGTCCGGGGAGTGTCAGGTCCGTTGGCGAAGTTTTACTGATGGAGCAACTGGAGAACGCCAAAGCCCCCATCAAAGATAAGGAGAGCATTCCAAAGCGAAGGAGAGTGGTTTCCATAAAATTGGTGTGCGCGCCAAGGTAACTCGTGGCTTTGTAGAGTTTAATAGACCCAATAATGGACCTGTTAAAACAGATTTATTTATGGTGTCGCAAAAATGTCAATGATGCATTTCCTCAAATTTTTCTCCAGAATGCCAATGATTTTGTTCGTGTCTGGACTTCGCGAGCCGGTCCAGCGATGACTTTCTGGTTGGCGCACCCCGCTATTGGCTCATTTGCCTCCCCGTAGGTGAGATGCACCACGGTGGAACTGCAGTTCTCAAGATTGATCAGATCGCTGGCCGCATGGAATATCGCCTGCTTGAGCTTCGCGCCTAAGCTTTGATGTCGGGTGTTATATAGACCTAAAACGGTCTGCGCTTTCTTCGCAAAAATTTATACAGATTATACAGCCGACGTCAGGTTCACTGAAAACAGCGCCACTCCACGCAGGGAGTATAGTGGTTGAACAAGTCCACATGCAACGTGGTGCATGTTTGCAATGCCAATAAACTCATCCTGAAGGCATTCGGAGCCCGCTGCTCTATCCACCGAGCTACGGGTGCATGTTCGCGTCTTGTCGCCTGCGGGAGTCGAGGCGTAAAGTAGCACGCATGGGTGCGCTGCAAGCGCGGAGCGGGTGTTTCCTTCCGTGCGAACTTCTGCTGCGTCCTAAAGCTCCACTTCCCCTGGCGCGGGAGGTGATGCAGGCGCGGGTGCGGGCGCGGGAGGAGAAGGTTGGGGAGCGGTGATCTTGCGCTTCGGTGGAGTTGGCGGGGCAGCGCCGGGTCCGGCGGGCGAAGTGGGGGCCGCGGGTGGACTAGAGTCAAAAGTCATGACGCTGCCGACGCCGTGGACGCTCTCGACGATGGCGGTGGGGTCGCCGGGTTCGATATCGGGGTTGGAGTTCACATAACCCTCCGGGAGCGGGGCTGGGGCGGGGGCGGGATCGGAGTCTGAGGTCATGCCAACGCCGACGCCGTGGACGCTCTCGACGATGGCGGTGGGGTCGCCGGGTTCGATATCGAGGTTGGAGTTCACATAACCCTCCCGGAGCGGGGTGGGGGCTGGGGCGGGATCGGAGTCTGAGGTCATGCCAACGCCGACGCCATGGACGCTCTCGACGATGGCGGTGGGGTCGCCGGGTTCGATGTCGAGGTTGGAATTCACATACCCCTCTGGGAGAGGGATAGGGGCTGGGGCCGGGGCCGGTCCGGATTCCGTCATGACCATGCCGACGCCATGGACGCTCTCGACAATGGCGGTGGGGTCACCGGGTTCGATGTCCAGGTTGGAGTTCACATACACCTCCTGTTTGCCAGTCCGCGAGGAACCCATCTGTTTGAAATAGGAGGCGTCGTAATACAAGGTCGCATCCTTGCCACCCATCTCCACAACAACAGAGGACTCCCTACGGGTGTCTCTGATAGAGGCCTGCTTCACACGCATGCCGTCGAAGGAGGGTTCGCTGCCTCGCAGCATGGTGCGCTCATGGGTCCTGGTGTTCACCAGCACCACGGTGATTTCACCGCCCAACTGATACATGGAGCCGATGGCCAGATCCCTGGCGAAGGCCGGCGCTTCGGTGACCACGGAAGCGGTCTTGTCCAACTCCTGCGCGTGAAGCTGCAGGCAGCCCAACAAGGCAAGCATGGTGAAGGCGAGGGGGATGACAGGCCTCTCTATCGCGGACATCATGATGCGCCGGCTGGGTGACATCCATGAAATCGCGTTGGTGTGCATGAGTAGGAGGGGTGTCGTAGTGCGGCCTCGCCGGGGCGTGGTCGAGCGCCCAGCATAAGCGAGTTTGGAAAAAAACAAAGGGGCAGGACTCGGGTTTGTGTGAAGGTGGGAGAAGGGGCCGACGCAATTCACTGGCCGGGCAACATTGTTGTAGTATGTCGCGGCATCCGCCGCTGTATTGCCTACCTGTGGCAGGTGTGCCTGCTTCCATGATGCCCATGCCCTTTTCACTCAGATTCCTGGTGTGCGCTCTGGTGTGGTTCCTCGGGCTGGGACTGGAGCGTGGGTACGCAGAGATGATCAACTACCAGGGCCGCCTGAGCATTCATGGGGTGCCCTTTGAAGGGGTGGGGCGTTTTCGTTTTGCCGTGATGAATGAGACGCGTGCTCTCTGGTTGTCTTCAGAGTTGAAGGTGCACGTGAGCAAGGGAGAGTACTCGGTGCGCCTGGGGGATTCCGCGCAGGCGCCGTCCATCGATGGGGAACTGCTGCGCCAGAGTGGCCAGCCTCCCAGGCTGCGCATCTGGTTCGCGCGCGAGGGAGAGGCATGGGTGAAGGCCGGTGCTGATGTCCCGCTGGACATGCATCTGGTGACCCCAGAGTTGGTATCTCGCACGCCCTCGGATGGAGGCGCTGTTGCAGGATCACCCGTCGATGCTGCACCTGCGTCACCCTTTGTTACCTTGCATGTTGCGGGAGGTCCCTCGTTGGGTTCCGAGAAGGCGCCACTGACACTCGTGGAGTTCACGGACCTTCGCTCTCCGGCATGTGCGCGTTTTCAGTCGGAGGTGCTGCCCCGGCTGAAGTCTGCCTACATCGACACGGGTAAACTCCGGCTCATCACGCGTGTGTTGCCATCTTCCAGTATCTCGCCGGAAGACTCGCTGGCACGGGCGGCATGGTGTGCGCATGCGCAGGGGAAATTTTGGGCGATGCGCGAAAGGCTCTTCGCTGCCGGTGGTTCGTTGTCTGCAGAAGCGGTCACGACGATGAGTCAGGAGGCGCAGCTGGATTCCGCAAGGTTCGGCGCATGCTTCACCGATGCGCAGTCTGCCAACGCGGTGCTCAAGGAGCAAGCGGATGCGGTGAAGGCGGGCATCACCACGGTGCCCGCGTTTGTCCTGGGGTCCTCGGCAGCTGGGATGGTGGCTGGTGTCCGGTTGGATGGGGAGTTCACGTATGAGCGATTGGCCGCGGAGATTGAGAAGAACCTCGCATCGGAGGGCAGGCAATGAGTGGAAGCACGAGCGCGAGCAAGAGTATGGCCACCGGTGGTTCCTTGGAACTGCTCAAAGAGATGGCCGCGATCCTGGTCGCCGCGGTGGCGTTGGGCGTGGTGTATAACAGCGCCAGTCCGCTGGGCATTCGCGCTCCGACCGGCCTCGTGGTTGAGCCCATCTTTCCAGCGGATGTGACCCCATTGAGTGCCCTGCCAACGACGGAGAGCGACTCCTCCATCCAAAATGAAACCATTCAGGCACTGGTGGTGCCGGATGAGACGGCAGGACTGCACGCAGGGATGAAAGCACTCCCTGCGGCCGTGGCCTGGCGTGAGGTAAAGCCGCTGCTGGCCGCGGGCAAAATCATCCTGGTGGACGTGCGCGATACGCAGGCGTATGCGCTGGGGCACATTCCCGGCGCAGTCTCGCTTCCCATGGATCAAGTAAAGGACAAGCTCGGCGAATTCGTGGCCCGATATCCGAAGAGCACGCCGCTGGTGATCTATTGCGCGAGCGTGCGATGCCAGTCAGCCAATGCCCAGGCACGTGTGCTCACCCGGGAGCATGGGTATGTGCATGTCCGTGAAATGCCGGGTGGCTATGCGGAGTGGCGTGTCAGTGAACCCCAGGCTGAGCCCGCCGTGGCTCCCGCACCATGAACACTCACGCGACATCCTGGTGGCAGATGGTGCTGCGCTGGCTCCTGGGGTTGGTGCTGGTGTGGGCGGCCTTGGGGAAGCTGGCGGATTTGCAGGCGTTCCATGTCATGCTGGCCGCTTACCGGTTGCCGCTTCCCGCGGCGTGGCTTCGCGGAGTCGCGATGGTATTGCCCTGGATGGAATTGCTCTGCGGGTTGCTCTTGATTGCAGGCCTGCATCAGCGCGCGGCACTTGCGTGGAGCCTGGTGATGTTTGCGATTTTTGTCGTGTGCACGGGACAGGCATGGGCTCGCGGGTTGAAGATCGCATGCGGATGCCTGGACTTGCGGCTTGTGGGAATCGAGCGCGGCTCACCCACATCAGCGCTGCTGGAGTCCGTGGAGTTTGCCTTCGTGCGCGCCGTGGTGCTGGCGGTGCTGGCAGGGCTGCTACTGTGGCGGTGCGTGGGAAGGAGAACGCAGTCTCCCTCAGAAGGGTGAAGTCGCGCGGCATGGACGACTGATTGCCGCCGTCATCCCAGAGAAAAGAAAAACGCTCTTCAGGACGCCTGGTCCTGAAGAGCGCTGAAGATATCAGACAGTGAAGGAAGGGACTAGAGCGAGGGGGTCGTGGATGTCGGTGCCGTGGTGGCGTTCGTGGTATTGCCACTGACGCGGTTGTTGCCGAAGGAGATCAACGCGCCCCCGCTCTGGGTGATGATGCCGGTGCGATTGCCGAAGACGGTTGAGTTGCTCAGGCGCACCGTGCTAAAGGCGCCGAAGGATTGCACGCCGCTGGAGGCGGCATTGTTGTTGTTGTTGGCGGCCACGCAGTTTTCCAGGTTGATGACAGCGGCTGCGGCGGAGCCTACGGCGAGGTAGCCGTGGTTCACATGGTTGCCGGAGAAGCAGCTCTTCAGCGTTGCCGTGCCGCGGTCTTCCACACGGAGGCCAAAGGCGGACTGCTCCATGCTGGTGTTTTCCATGGAGAGAGCCACGTTGACTCCTACCGGGGGCTTGACCAGGACGGCCCCGTTGCCGCCTGCGGCGGTCGGGTTGATGTTACGGAAGGTGCAGTTCTTGATGAAGACCTCAACGGTGGCGCCAGCAGATGCCGAAGTGACATCCACCAGGACACCATTGGTGGTGAAATTGTAGATCTCGCAGTTTTCAATATGAACTGCCTTGGCATTGTTGATGCGAATCCCATGGATGCCGGTGCCCGCGCCATTGATCTGCACGTTGCGGATGGTGATCACATCGGTAGCGGCGGCGCTGATATTGATACCATTCGTTCCCGAGCCCAGAATGCTCGAATTACCGCCTCCAATGCCATCGATGACCATCGACTTCGTGATGGTCACGGTGCCGTAGCCTCCGGGGTCCAGGGTGTTGATTTCGCCGCCCGCCGCCGTCTTGCTGATGGCGCCTGCGAAGGTCTTGCAGGGAGCCGTGCGGCTGCAGGGGTTCACATCATCACCCACACCCGACACCCAAGTACGGGTGGCCTGGCCGAAGCTGGAAGCACTGCCGAGCAAAAACACGGCCAGGGAAAAACAAGCACCCGAGAAGAAGCGCGAAGCGCAGATCGTTTTCATTGCGCCGGACTTTAGCGAGTGGAGAAACTCATACAATCAAATGTATGAAAAAGTATCTCCATGCTTCCATTGGGTCGGAGCATTCTTTGTACCTTTGAGCCTGCAAATAGTGTTCAATGATCGTACCCCCCACACGTGCGCCGAGGTATTATGGGCAGTTTGCAATGCACTGCGGAGCGACAGACGCACGACGCCGGCCTCGACGTTTGCAAAGCGGGGTGGGGTAGGGTGTATCAACAACCCGGAACGGGTCAAGGAGCGGCGGCTTTCGACGGTGCTTGGGGCATGCCTGCACACGGCTTGAACCCCTGGGCCATGCCGATTTCGAGGTAGTGGCGGAAGGGCTGGGCCTTCTTGCTTTTGGTCTTCAGGTAGGTGGCGCGGTACCACTCAGGGTCGAACCAGGCATTGGGACGGCGGCCTCTTTTCCAGCCCTTTTTCAGGTAGTCCGTCAGCGGCTCGCCGCCGTTCAACTGTTCCTGATAGGTATGGCTGTACCAGGGAGCGTCGAACTCGCGGTGCGGAGACAGGCCGCAGCGCCAGCCGATGAGCAGGTAGTGCAGCGCGGGCTGGCCCAGGGCGCTCCCTGATGGAAGCTGTGACTGGTAGTACTCCGCGTCGAACAGACCGGATTCTTCGATAAGCTGTTGTCGCGCGCGCAGGGACTTCTTCTTGAAGAAGGGCACCTTGGAGAGAATGCGGTACCTGACATGTTGCCAGGCATGCTGCAGCGCGCCCTTGGAGGTGGCAGTGATGGGGGTGCGTCGCAACGCCTGCAACTGGCTTCGCAGCACCGCCTGCTCCTGCTGTAGGATGAGGGACTCGGTGCGGCTTTTTTCGAGAGCCTCCTCAAGCTTCTCCACCAGGATAGCAGACTCCGTGCTGCCCTTTTCGAAGCGCTCCGCCAGTCTTGCGAAGGACTGCTGCGCGAGTTGTTGCTGCGCTATCAGCGAATCCTTCAGGGAGATGAGTGTGGGGACGCTCTGAGCCAGGGGGCGGAGAGCGTCAATCTCCATCCGCAGTCCTATGCGGGAGCCGAGGGTGGAGAACAACTGGCGGGCGAGCGCCTTGTGCGATTCACTCGCAGCGAGCAGGCCAGCCACCGCTGGAGGGATTTCCCGACCGACTGCCAGCACGCCCAGTCCGTAGCCGTGATAGAACTCCAGCGAAGGATGGAGATGCTCCACCTCGGCCCAGAACTTGTACACCGCAAAGCCGCGCTCGCGCACCTGCGTATCATGAAAGAGCACGACGGCTCTGCGGCTCAACTTGGGCAGCCAGGCTTCGAAGTCCTGCTTTACATCTTCATAATAGTGCTGCCCATCGATGTGAAGCAGGTCGATGGAGCCATCCTCAAAGTGTGAAAGGGCGTCCGCAAAGGTGGACTGGATGATGGTGGAGAAGCTCCCGTAGCGAGGGTCGTGGTAGGCGCGGAGTTGGGCCAGCACGCTGGAGGCGTAGCGTCCCGCGTGCTCATCCCCCTCGAATGTATCTATTCCGTAGCATCGGGCATCCACGTGGGATTGCTCCACTCCCTGGCAAAAGGCGCAGTATGAGCCCCCCTTGTGCACGCCCAGTTCCACGATCACGCGCGGACGCAAGTGCTCCACCAGCCAGAAGGCAAAGGGGATGTGCTCCGTCCACGCGCCATTTGCGTGACCCAGGCGTACATCGGCGAGGGCTGTAGAGATGTCTGACAGCGCGGAGGGAGGGGCCTCTCCGGAAGCCGCTGGCTGCACTACGGACGAAAAAGTCGTTTCAGCGGTTTCCGAAGTGCTGCCCGTCTTTCTCCAGAAGCCCCCGGTCCAATCAATCATGCTGATGGGCTCATCGATATTGTGCGCGGCACGGTAGTCGCGCACCGCCTGGCGGCAGGCTGGGATGGCGCCGTAGTCATCGATGATGCAGTAGCCACCGGGGGAGAGCTTGGGGTAGAGATGCGTGAGAGCATCCATGGTGGACTCATACATGTCCCCATCCAGGCGAAGCACCGCAATTTGCGAAACGCCTGCATGCGGGAGTGTTTCGGAGAACCAACCCTTCAAGAACTGCACTTGCGGGTCCAGGAGGCCGTACTGGCGGAAGTTTGCCTGTACTTGCTCCATGGGGATGGCCAGTTCCTTGAACTCATGAAGGTTGTCCCCACGGTCTGCGGGGTACTTCTGTTCATTCGGCGGTGGCAGACCGGCAAAGGAGTCCGCCACCCACACGGTACGCGCGTTGTCCCCGAAGGCCTTGAGCACCCCGCGCATCAAGATACAGGCGCCGCCGCGCCACACGCCGGTCTCCATGAGATCACCTGGCACCTGTTCGCGCAGGACTGTTTCCACGCAGGCACGCAGGTGGCGCATGCGTTCGGCGCCAATCATGCTGTGCGCTGTCTCCGGCCAGTGGTGCCCTTCCCGGCGTTCGAGGGTTTGCAACCCTTCGGTGTAGGGCAGGCCCAGAAGTGTACTCTCGAGCAAGTCCAGATAGCGCGCTTGTGCGTGCGCGGGGTCGATGCGGGGAGGCGTGTTTGCCGCCGCCGTGCCGCGTATCGCTGTCGAGGTGGAGAAGACTCGCTGCGCGCGGCCGAGTTCCACGCCGTCCTGATTGGCGAAGATCAATTCCATCCGATGCTCCCCCGGTGCCAGACCTGGCGGAAGAAGCACTTGTGCGCGAAAACCGACATGTTCCGAGGGACACTGTCCGGGAAAGGCGGCAGGCACGTCGGGACGCGACCAGCCACAGGAAAGGGGACCAGCAGGCCGTCCATCCACTTCCACACGACCACTCCAGGTTTGATCGTGCGGTACAAACGCCCAGCCCGCCAGTTGCACCTCGGAGTGGTCGGCGGCTTCAGAGGTAAAGATGTCGATTTGAGAGTTCAATGAATAGGTTCTTCGCGGAGGTGTATTCGCAGATCGCCCGAACGATTTCAGACTTCCCAATGTTCCAGCCTTCTGCCGACCAGGCCTTCCAGCCGTTCGCGCATGCCTGTGAAGTGGTTCTCCAGGACGGAGCGAGTTTCTTCCCGCAGGGTGGAGGGGGCGGCCGCTTGATTTTGCGGTTCGGTGCTCACCTGAACTGAGGGATCCACCTCCAGAAAGCGGAATATCTCGGCCTGCCAGCGCACGGGATCGGACCGCCATTCACCGAGCGTCAGGACGAGAAACTGCTCGCGTGGAAAGTGCTCCAGGTAGTTGCACAATTGCACATCATACATCGAGGTGCGGCAGTACATGTAGTTCCAGAAATACTGGGGGCAGCGTGCCCGGAAGCCAGGGTCCGCGAAGCGATGGTCCTCCTCCGCGAGCGCCAGTTCGAACGTGGGCAGGAATTCGTCCCCGGCCCGTCTCATGTGCTGGTACAGCGAGTGGGCTCGGTGCACTGGATTCCGCACGATGAGCAGGAACTTCGCGTCTGGAAAGAGCTGGCGCAGCACGGGCGCTGTCTCCGGGCTGCTGAAGTACACATGCGAGGCCTCGCCGTAGCGCTTCTTCCCCGCCTGTTCCGGGAAGAGGTTGCAGTACTCGATCGGATTCCTGACCACCTGAAATCCAGTGGAGAAGAAGCTGGGTTCCTTGACTGCGGAAAGATGGATCTCCGGGTGCTGCTTCAGCGCGTAGTAGAGGCTCGTGGTGCCGCACTTCGCAGCGCCAAGGATGAAGAAATTCGGTGCGGCGAGTTTGGGAAACGATGTCCCTGGAGGGGGCGTGCCGGTGTCAGCCGACTCCTTGATGCCCGGCTCGGGTGCAGGTGGTGCTGGCGGCTTTGTGCCTGTATCCCCTACGGGTAACGACACGGTGGCTGCCAGTTCGCGTTTCTCCAACTCAGAGGAGGTGAACACCACTTTCACTTCCAGAGGGGTGGCCTTCGCCTTTGCGACCGAATCCGGCAGCCTCAGCAGGCCGTGGAAACCCACTTGTGCAGAAGGACACCGGGAACCGAAGAACTCGGAAACATCGACGCGCGAGAAGCCATAGGGAATGAATCCGAGAGGTACGCCATTCCCGAACACCTGCACGACCACGATATGACCCCGCTCGGCAAAGGCCCATCCTCCGATCTCCACCTGGGACCTGTCTTCGGTCCATTTTCCGGCGGCAATGTCGAGGTGGGCTTCTATCATGGGTACGGTGGTACTGAGCAGGCGAGACGGTCGGGTTCCGGGAGAAAAGCAGAGGCCCACGTGCTGGTCAAACTTAGTGTCCACCTGTCACTATTCCTCAGCCTGTCATCGCATTCCCCGGAAGAGGCGGGGTCGTTTCACAAAAATTTCTAGAGAAACAGTCGGTGCTTTCGTATTCACCTCGAAATGCATTTTTTCACAGAGGGAAATCCTGCACTCAACTTTGACTCAAAAAAGGTTGCTTCACCATGTTTAAACCTTCCTCACTAATGGTGGCTTTGGTTCTGGGCGGTTCGGTCGTCTGTGACAAGTCGTCCGAAGCGCACCCAAACGGTAATTCGGTGGCCGAGCCTAACGCTCCCAAACAGGAATCAGTGGAATCGTCGCAGGCGCAACATTCCAATCAGATCAAGTCGAACGAGCAGCCGCTTCCGCCAATTGCTGAACTGAGTCCCAAAGTGAAGGGCGGGAGGAAAGGCACTCCGGACCAAGGTGCGGTTCTTGCCATGTACCAGCTTCTCAAGCAATGGTCACCTGTGGGCAAGCAAGTGGATGAAGTCAAGGCCATGTTGGGTGAGCCGAGTGAGGTAAACAACGCTCGACTTCTCTATCGGTTTGATGACGGGGACCAGGCATATGAATGGACGTTCACCATTGGAAATGGCGTCGTTACCTCACTAACTCATGAGCTGATCGAATGACTGTCCTGCCTGGTTGCAGGGCGCTGGGAAGTTCATTGGATTACCCAATCATCAAGGTCATCCATGTGTTCAGGGCTTCCTTTTTTGGGAAGTTCTCCAAAACTGGCACGCCGGAGCCGCTTCCCCGTACGATTCTGAAGCTTTGTGATTGAGCGCCCGGGTTTCCGGGGTTCTTTCTACCGCCACAGGTCGACCGACTGACCCCTCCTGCTTGTCTTTCTAGTTTTCTGTTTCCGTCATGACGCTGTTTCACCTCACCCGTCTCCACACTGCGGCCAAGGTCGCGGCGTTTTTTGTCATCACCCTGTGCCTGGAGGCTGGGTTGCATGCGCAGTGGCCGGGACAGGGGCAATCACAGGAGAGGGGGGAGTATGTCCTGGTGAGCGGGGGGCCGGCGCTGCGGAGGTGGGAGGACTTGAGGGCACCGGGGACGCAACATGACCGGTGGTGGGGGAATTTCATCCGCCCGGCGCGCATGCGCATCCAGGAGATTCAGGCAAAAGACCCGAATGCCGTGATCACGTGGCTGGTTTACCGCAAGGCCTTCGTCTCGCGCAGCGGGGAGGACAATCGGAGCCTGACGGAGCTGGTGGAGAGTGTGCGGGACAAGTACAAGGTGCGCCTGCTGTGGTTCGACAACAACACGCAGCTCATCAATTACATCAACAACGGGCAGAACCGCAACCGCCTGCCGATCGCGAACTTCGAGTTCTTCGGCCACAGCAACAAGTTCTGCTTCATGTTCGACTACAGCAGCGACATCTACGGCGCCTCCTCAGCCTGGCTGCACGAGAAGGACCTGCCGCGCATCCATCGCGGTGCCTTCACGAGGGATGCCTTTTGCAAAAGCTGGGGCTGCCACACCGGGGAGAGCATGAGCAAGGCCTGGAAGAAGGCCACTGGCGTGTCCCTGTGGGGTGCGGTGGGCAAGACGGACTACTCAGACCCGGGCGGTGGCGTGCACCTCTCCCCTGGCGGACGCTGGACGCGATAGGCTGACCCGTCCCTCTGCTGCGCAGCATGCCCCCGAGTCCTGTTGAGGTCGCTTCTCCGGTATTCCGTGCGTTCAGCACGGCGCACCTCGCCGCGCTGGCGGCGGTGTTTGTGGTGGGGGCACTCATGGTCTGGGCGGCGCGCACCCGCCGGCGGCACCTGCAGCGAACCTTGGAGACGACCATGGCCGTGCTTTTGTTGATTCAGTGGCCGCTCAGCTACTGGGTCGCGTACAACATGGGGTTCCTCACGGCGGAGAATGCGTACCCGTGTCACCTGTGCGACATGGGCGCGTTCCTGGCTATCATCGCGCTTTTCACCCACCGGAGACCGGTGTTTGAGCTGGTGTACTTCTGGGGACTGGCCGGCACGCTGCAGGGACTCATCACCCCTGCGCTCACGCAGGACTGGCCGCATCCGCGGTATTTTCTCTTCTTCGTGAATCACGGGGGCGTGGTCATCGCCGCCTTGTACGGGGTGCTGGGGCTGGGCTTCATCCCCCGAGCTCATGCGAAGTGGCGGGCGTGGTTTTTCATCCTACTGTATGCCGTGGTGGTGGGCATCTTCGACTGGGCCGTGGGGGCGAACTACGGCTTCCTCTGCCGCAAGCCGCCCACCGCGAGTCTGTTCGACGCGCTCGGACCTTGGCCGTGGTACATCGGCGTGACCTCGCTGCTGGCGCTGGTCTTCTTCATTTTGCTCGATCTTCCCTTCATTCGGTTGCGACGCCGCGGGTGATTTAGCTTTGCAACACCGGCATCCCCGTGTTTGATGGGCAAAATCTAGCCCACACGATGCCCGAAGACGAAAAGCGGAAGTTCAAACGCGTTCTATTGAAACTCAGTGGTGAGGCCCTCCGGGAAGTGGGGAGCCATGATAATATTTCTCCACCCATTGTGGAAAACATTGCGCACCAGATCAAGGCGGCGCACCAAAACGGACTCGAAATCGCCCTGGTGGTGGGCGGTGGAAACTTCTGGCGTGGCGTCACGGCGAGCAGCCGCGGCATGGAGCGCGCCACGGCGGACTACATGGGCATGCTGGCCACGGTAATGAATTCGCTGGCCGTGCAGTCCATGCTGGAGGCGCTGGATGTGCCCACGCGGGTGCAGAGCGCCATCAAGATGGACGGCGTGGCAGAGCCCTTTATTCGCCGCCGGGCCATGCGCCACTTGGAGCTGGGCCGTGTGGTCATCTTTGCCGCCGGCACGGGGAATCCCTTCTTCTCCACGGACACCACCGCCGCCCTGCGCGCCAGTGAGATTGCCGCGGACGTGGTGCTGAAGGCCACGAAGGTGGACGGCATCTACGACAGCGACCCGAAGAAGAATCCCGATGCGGTCCGCTTTGAGCGCCTGACCTTCCAGGAGGCGCTGGTCCGCCAGCTCAAGGTCATGGACGCCACGGCGTTCAGCCTGTGCCAGGAGAACAACATGCCCATTGTGGTCTTCTCCATGAACGAGCCGGATACCATCCGGCAGGCGCTCATTGGCGAGCCCATCGGCACCATCGTCACTGCGTAAGCGTCCCAAAAAAGACTGCAAGACACAGTCCTGGAGCGTGCCACATTGTTTGCCCGCCGAGGGTACCCACCTGTCGACGGCCTGCCCTGCGATTCGCTTTACTTTCCTCCCTGTTTCAAACCAACCACACGTCCCTGCACCGCCATGTCCGCCAATGTTACCATCCAGTCCGCTGAAGACGCCATGACCAAGGCCGTCGAGCACGCCATCCATGAGTTCGCCGCCGTGCGCACCGGGAAGGCCTCACCCATGCTCGTGGAAAATGTCGACGTGCTGGTGCAGAGCTATGGCAGCCACATGAAGCTGAAGCAGCTCGCGATGATTTCCACCCCGGAAGCGCGGCTGATTCGCATTGAGCCCTTTGACCCGGGCACGATCAAGGACATCGAGCGCGCCATCAACGAGTCCAAGCTGGGGCTCAACCCTGCCGTGGAAGGCAAGGTCATCCGCCTGCCCGTGCCGGAGCTCTCCACCGAGCGCCGCCAGCAGCTCGTGAAGACCATCAAGCAGATGGGCGAGGAAGCCCGCGTGCGTGTGCGCTCCGCCCGCCGCGACGCCCTGGAAACCCTGAAGAAGCAGGAGAAGGACGGCGAGATCACGGAAGACGACCTCCGCCGCGGTGAGAAGGAAGTGCAGAACATCACCGACAAGAAAATTGGCGAAATCGACCAGCACCTGACCTCGAAGGAGAAGGAGCTGATGACGGTGTAGTTTCTCAGGAAGGGGGCAGCTGGAGCCGGAGGCCTTGGACTGCGGCAGCCTGCTGCCGCTTTCCCTAAGTGCAGCCTGCTGCACGAAACACAGCGACGAAGTCGCCTAGCTGTTCTCTGAGTATGTGACGTTACGGGCAAGCATTGCCATCGCCACAGCAGGCTGCGGACTCTTCAAAGCGGCAGCAGGCTGCCGCAGTCCAGGGCCTTCGGCTCCGGCTGCGACTCTTAAGATGGGTGATAGAGCTGTCTGAAACTTCGAATGCAATCAACCATGCTCCCCGCCGACTACCTCGACTTCACCCACACGGCGCATCGCGCTTTGTTTCCTGATGATCAGCCGGTGTGGAGTGCATTGGCGCGCATCGCGAGCTATCTGCAGACGGAGCTGAAGCCCGCCATCCTTGGAGAGGTCTCTCCCAAGGCCACCATCGGCGAGCACGTCTTCATTGATGAAGGTGCGGTGGTCGAACCAGGCGCAGTGATCAAAGGTCCCGCGTGGATTGGGCGCGGATGTCAGGTGCGCAGTGGGGCGTATATCCGCGAGAACGTCATCGCCGGTGCGAACTGCGTGTTGGGGAACTCGTGTGAATTCAAGAACTGCGTCCTCTTCGACAACTGCGAGGTGCCGCACTTCAACTACGTGGGAGATGCCATCCTCGGCTACAAGGCCCACCTCGGCGCAGGTGTGATTCTTTCCAATGTGCGCCTGGATCGCGGCGAAGTGATTGTCATGCATCATGGCAAGCGCATCGCGACTGGCTTGAAGAAGTTTAGCGCCATCATCGGCGACCATGCCGAGATTGGTTGTAACAGCGTGGTGAACCCCGGCTCCCTGGTGGGCAGGAAGAGCATCATCTACCCGCTCACCAGTGTGAATGGCGTCATCCCGGCGAACTCCTTCGTGAAGCTGCGGCAGACGCAGCAGGTAGTGGAGCGGAGGTAGGGAAGCTGATTAGCGACCAAGTGGCAGCAGCTTGAGGACTTTGACGTGGCGGTCGTTGTGATCTGCCCAATAGTGAATGGCCCAGTTCCCACAGACATTGACGTCCACCCGCATGGAATGTTCTGCGGGCTGGCTATAGTCTGAGTAGTTGGCGGGAAAGTCCTGGATGGCCCGGAATCTCGTGAGCAGCAGCTTTCGTTGGGCAACCGGCAGTTGTTGCAGAGCCTCAATAACTTCCAAGTCTACCAGCAGCCGCAACTTCATGAGTCCTGCTCAGGAAGAAGCAGCTTTTCTGCATCATCAAGGCTCATCCAGTTCGCTGGATCGTTGTCTTCAATTTTCCGCGCCAACTCGCTCTTTAGCCGCTCTTCCTCCGCAGCGGGGCGATTGAGCGAAATGAGATAGCCCACCAACTCTCTACGCTGGTCTTGCGGCAGTTGTGCCAGTTCGGCTTTGAGCGCGGTGATGCTCATCTAGAACAAGATTACTTTTCAGTGTCGGCTGTGTCAAATGCAGCATTTGTCACCACTTGATGATACGCTTCAAAGGGGCACAAGTTCTTCACACCTTTTCCCTTGTCGCCTCTTTCGTCTTCATGGCAGCATCGTTGCCGCTATGCAAAAACTCTCCCCCCGCTTCCTGCATTGCCTTGTGTTGTGCCTTGTCAGTGCCTGTGTGCTGCCGCCAGCCACGGCTCCTGCGCAGAGTTCCAAGCTAGTGCCTCCGGCTGAGAAGGCTGAGACCGGCGATTGGATCCTCAAGTCGTATCGTTATCCGGCGCCGCCGCTCCTCGAGGGCTTTGACACGATTGAACGTGGCAAGCTGGTAGCGCCGCCGATGCCCTCGCGCGAAGCAGGCCCGGATCAAATCATCGATTTCCTGAAGCGCAGCCATGAGGTGGTGAACCAGCATTTTAGAATGGAGTCCGTGCTCCTGCCCAGGGGCTCAGTGGCGGTGTACGATGTCGAGAACCAGACGCTGGCGATCCGGACAACGAAGGCCGTGCACCAACGCATTGAGGGGCTGGCGGAGTCATACATGAACGCGCTTCCCGCATATCTCGCATTCAGCGTCCGGATGCTGGAGGCGGATGGCAAGACGGTGCGGGAGATGCTGAATGAATGCTCCACCAGGGCGGATCATCAAGCCGCGCTCGCCCGGTTGGAGGGGCTGGTGGCTCAAGGTCAGGCGAAACACCTTGGCATCCTGCGCGCAGATACGCGGAGCGGGCAGCGATTGACGATGACCAATGCGACGGACTTCCGCTACCTGTCCGGACAAACGGTGGATGGCAGGGACTTGGCCGCTACCACGCAGGAAACGCGGGCCGTGGGGACCGTATTGGAGATTGATTCGGTCATTGCCCCGGACGGATTCACGATTGATGCCTACGTTTCATTGGAGCATCACCCTGCGCCGCCCACCATGAAGTGGGTGGTCAGCGGCCAGCGCGGTGCGCGAGCCATCGAATCGCCTGTACCGGATTTTCATGTGGCGAAGGTCACCACCTCGGTCACGCTCCTCAGTGGTATGACGAAACTGCTGGCCGTGTGGAATGCTGTGGATGCCGCAGGAGCGCAGCCTGCGGACCGTCTTCAGGTGGCCTTCTTGAAAGGTGACGTGGTGACGATCATGCCGGCGCCGGATGAGCGGCTGGAGCGCCTCCTTTCCGCCCATGGAGAGAAGGTTGAGCCCACCCCCAAAACCCTCCCGCCAGACACGACGGATGTACCGCCTGGCATGGAGCTCCGGAGCTTTCGTGTCCCGCCGTCTTTCCTTACCGTGACCGGGGAGCCTCCCGTGCCGACCGAGCCCATCGATTTTCAATCACCCCGGTGGCAGGACCCGCGACCCACGGCCCTGGAAGTTCTCAAGGCACAAGGGGTTTCCTTTCCGGCAGGCTCGTATGCGAAGTTCAATTTTTCGACCAGCGAACTGGTGGTGTGCAATACTTTGGACAACCTTGCGCTGGTCGAGGCCTACACGAGTGCCTTGATGAGGACGAATGTGAGGGTGCTCGTGGTGACGGTGCATGTGGTGCAGGCAGATGGGGCCGTCCTGAGAAAAGTGGAGTCTGAAACTTCGAATCGCGCGGAGCACACTGCTGCATGGAACTTGCTGGAGAGTGAAATCGCCTCGGGTCGCGCGAAGGTCTTGCGTAGTTCCACTCTGGAGACACGCAGCGGCCAGCGCTGCACGTTTCAGGATGTCACCGAGTGTATCTATGCAGAAGGCTCGGAATACGCCAAGACGTCTGGCGAGGCGGGTGCTGGAGTCGGTGAAAAGTCTGGGGCGGTGCAGAACGTCACTATCGCCACCGGTGGCTCCATGCCGCTCGTCACAAGTTTCAATATGCGGCCGGTGGGATTCGATTTGGACCTGGATCCGGTCATCGGCCCGGACGGCATCACGGTGGATCTCAATCTCACCCTCGGCTACGACCATACCCCACCCACCACGCGCCGTGAGCCCCTGGTGGCGGACGACAAGGTGTTCCGATTCCAACCGCCCGGTCTTGAGTTCCACCGGACCAAACTCTCTACCGCCTTCACCATGCACGAAGGGCAGCGGCGTCTGCTGGGCATCTGGAAACCCACCGGCCTGCCAGAATTCGAGAACACCGATGTGATGCAGGCCGCCTTCATGAAGGTGGACATCGTCAAGCTGGAGTATGAAGGGAAGAAGGGTGACTGAGGCCCCAACGGATAGGTGATGTGCTTCTGGGCTTCGCAGTGAACTCGATTGATGGCACTGTTCAGGAATACCACTGCAATGAGTGACGAACTTGTCGATGCGGCCAACTTTACAAATGCCGAAAAAGAGGCCGTGCTCCGGATGGTTGGCGGTGCAGTTGCCGCATTGCAAGAGATGCTACTCGGAGGAGTCGACTCAATTGCTCTCATTATCAATGATCATGAGGGAAGCGAGCAATTCACCACCGAGATATGGATCAACGAGGTGGATGTTGTGAACGAGGTTGTCGGAACAGGAGTGCGCTTGGCCCAGGCCCGCTGGTTGTATCAGCATTGGCGACCTGAAGCAGTACAAGGAGAAGTGTTGTCTGCGGGGGAAAGTCCAACACACGACCGGGGGCGCTACTACTCCATGGCGGTCGAAGCTGCCCGTCAGATTCGAAAACGTGTTCCAGAAATCGAAGGCGCTGTCATTCTGGTCGACAATAACCACGACTACGATGCGCTAGTCGTGGACGCTATCACTGCCGCCAATCCCGATGGACAAGCCGCAGAGTGGTTGGCACATCCCCCTCCAGACTGCTAGTCCGCCAAGGTCGTTCAATAGCGGATGGAGGCTCAGCGCCGGCGCCGGGCTGCCCCGCAACTCATGTCTCTTGGAAAGGGACGAATGTTTCGCTGAGTCACTCCATGACGGCTGCTTTAGGCCTCCAGCCTCAAGCCAGTGCCAACTCCGGCTGGTTCACCCGCGAAGTGATTCCATATCCCGGACCTTGTTTCATCTGTCTGCGCGCGGTGTGCCTATCGCGTACCCGCACCTCATCCCACCAATGCATGCTGAAGATGGCCGCAGCCTCGGCGCCATTCTCCGGCCAAACTCGGACCGAAGCCCCCTCTCCGGGCGCGCGCTCAACGACATGTATGGGTGGGCTCATAAAGTGTTCTTGTGAACACTTTATCAGGCGGATGTCAAGTGCGATTGGGTGGCGCATACCTCGTCAAGGAGCGGCTGCTTTAGCTGCCGTGGCCTCGCGCTTCGAGCGCGAGAAGTGGGCTACTAAAGTCGCCCCTCCTTGGGAGGTGTCAGCCATACTCTCGTCGTGTGCTTTTGTTTTTCCATGCTTGACTGAACTCGTGCAAAACAGCACTGACAGTCCATGCACCCCGAGGAGTTGAAGTTCTTCAACCCATTCGATCGCGTTGAGAAAACCTGCAATCGGCTGCCTCATTGGGAGCAGGCCGGAGCGTCCTATTTCATCACTTTCCGCCTGGCGGATGCCGTGCCGGAGACCTTGCGCCGGGAGTGGGAGCGTGAGCGCAGCGCCTGGTTGATTGGTCATCCCAAGCCATGGGATACGGACACGGAGAGGGAGTATCATCTCCGCTTCAGCCTGCGTATGGACAAGTGGCTCGATGCTGGCCATGGAGCACGTCACTTGCGGCGGCGAGAGTGCCGCGATGAGGTGCAGTCGTGCCTGGAGGGAGAGGACACACAGGACGCTTGCCATCAACACGCTTGGGTCATCAGGCCCAATCACGTGCATGTACTCATGACGTTGGGGCAGGAGACGGCCATTTCATTGTCTGCAGTACTGCAATCATGGAAAGGTGCTTCATCGCGGGGGATCAATCGACGGCTCGGTCGGAGAGGGCGGCTTTGGCAGAAGGACTATTTCGACCGGCTCATCCGTGATGGCGATCACTTCGCAAGTTGTGTGCGCTACATACGGGCGAAACCCACGAAAGCACGACTCAAGGAAAGTGAATTCACTCACTACGAGAGCGAACTGGCGCATTTGTTTGCTGAAAGGCGGTGAGCTTTCCAAGGAGCGGCTGCTTTAGCTGCCGTGAGCTCGCGCTTCGAGCGCGAGAAGCGGGCGACTAAAGTCGTCCCTCCTTGAGGTTTACTCTCGCTTTCGCACGCTGGGTTTTGCTCGCCCCTCACTCCAACTCCAGCCCAAAGAACAGCCTCAGCCACGGCTCCACGTCTTCGAACTCGACGGCTTTGCCGGTGGAGATGAGGAAGGACTTCATGTTCTCGGTAAACCCTTCGCCGGCGAAGACGACGATGCCGGGGATGGGCCAGGCGGCGATGTCTTGAATGACGGAGGGAATTTTTTCCTCGGCGGTGCCTTCCACACCCTGGAACTTGCATTCGATGCCCAGGGTCTTGCGCGTGACGGGGTCGGTGAGGACAACATCGATGCGGCGGCGGGCGCCCCAGATGCGGCGGGCGACGACGACCTGCTCGCGCGCTTGCAGGCCGAGCTTCACGGCCAGATCCATGCACAGCTTCACAAGCTGCGCTCCATTGACGACTGCCGTCTTACGCCCAGCCATGTTGATTCAAAGAAGGATGAGGATGGGAATGATGGGGTGTAGGAGAAGATGATGCCGACGCGGACAGCGCATGGCTCACACGTTTCACCGCGAGCGTGGCGTGGTCGCGTTCCATCTCGGTGCCCACGAAGCGTCGACCCGTGCGCAGCGCCGCGACACCCGTGGTGCCGCTGCCCATGAAGGGGTCATAGACCAGTGCGCCTTCCTTGGTGGAGGAGAGGATGCAGCGCTCCACCAGCGTGAGCGGCTTCTGTGTGGGGTGCCTGCCGTGCTGTTTCTCGTCCTTGCCCGGCGCGGGGAAGCGCCACACGGACTTCATCTGCTTGCCGGTCACGGCCTTCATGGCGGCGTAGTTGAAGGTGTGCTTGCTCTTCGCGGACTTCGCGGCCCAGAGCACGGTCTCCGTGGCGTGGGTGAAGTAGCGGCAGGAGAGGTTGGGCGGGGGATTGGGCTTCTCCCAAGTGATGTCGTTGAGAATCTTGAACCCAAGCTGCTGCATGGCGTAGCCCACGGAAAAGATGACATGGTGCGTGCCGCTGACCCAGATAGTGCCGTCGGGTTTGAGCGCCTTCTGGCACCATTCCAGCCAGGCGAGGTTGAACTCGTGGTTCAGTTCTGCACCCCGGGACTTGTCCCAGTCGCCCTTGTCCACCTTCACCATGCGGCCGTTCTTGCAGGTCATGCCGCCGTTGGAGAGGAAGTAGGGCGGGTCGGCGAAGATGGTGTCGAACACGCCATTTGGGTGCAGGTCCACCGCCGCCTCCATGAGCGCTAGGCAGTCCCCTTGGTAGAGCCACGCGCCGTGTTGAGTGTCCTCGTGGATGAGCCGAGGCGCATCCGTGGGTCCCACGCTGGCGACGATGGGCGCCGCCTTCACCAGCCACTCCGGCCGCAGCACCGGATCAGTGGCCCCAGCGGACTTTGGTTTTTTGCTGGGGGCATTTCGGCGGGACGACATTCCCTGTTCAATCGAATACGCTGGGGTAAGGTCAAGTACGATTCGAGAGTTCACGCGGAAGATACGGATCAATCGGCTGGCGAAGAACTGAGGGAATGGCCGCAAAAGAACGCAAAGGGCGCAAAAGGATGAGGACGGAAGGGGTGGTATGCGCCGAGGACGATTCTGGTTAACCGCAAAGGGGCAGAGAGGCAAAGGATGCAGAGGAGGGAAGGGGTTTGGGGGCCAAGGTGTGCGTCACGGGGTGGCGTAGTTGCGTTTCGAAGCAGAGGAGGCAGAGACGCACAGGTGAAGCGTTTCGCTCTGACTGAATGAGGTAGCCGCCAAAAAACGCAAAAGGCTCAAATGGGTTAGGGGGATAGCTGGAGAGGTCCGCAAGCATCCCTCCGCCCCTTTGCGGCTAGCCGGAAGCCGCTCCTCACGCACCGCCCCCTTTCAGCCGCATCCCTTTTTGTGTTCTCTGCGTTCTTTTGCGGCCATTCCCTGAAGCTCTCTCAACTTCGCTTGTGAAATTTTTCACAAATTGATCTTGCCGCACGCCCTGCCGCGGGCACTTTCCCTTTCAGCCCTCCTATTCCGCCGAACTCATGGCCACCACCGTCCGCGAACTTGAAGCTCCCGATGCCGCCGCGAAATCCGCGCTGCACGAAGAGGCGGTGTCAGACATGATTGGCGAGAAGCTGGTGCTGAACATGGGCCCCTCTCACCCGGCCACCCACGGCGTGCTCCGCCTGGTGCTGGAACTCGACGGTGAAATCATCACCAAGGCAGACCCGGATGTCGGGTACCTGCACCGTGGGGATGAGAAAATCGCCGAGAACATGCATTACAACCAGTTCGTGCCCTACACGGACCGGTTGGACTACCTCGCCCCCCTCGCCAACAACGTGGCCTACGCCATGACCGTGGAAAAGCTCATGGGCTGGGAACTCCCCGCCCGTGGCAAGGCCATCCGCGTCATCTGCTGCGAAATGGCCCGCATCTCCTCCCACCTGCTCGGGGTGGGGGTGTTTGCCATGGACGTGGGTGCCATGTCGGCGTTCCTGTACACCTTCACGGAGCGCGAAAAGCTCTACAATCTCAGCGAGCAGCTCACCGGAGCCCGCTTCACCACCAGCTACACCCGTGTCGGCGGCCAGACCCGCGACATGAATGAGGCCTTCATCACCGGCCTGAAGAAGTTCCTGGGTGAGATTCTTCCCGTCATCGATGAGCTGGAAGCCCTGCTCTCGAAGAACAGCATTTTCCTCGGCCGTACCCAGGGCCTCGGCGTCATCACGAAGGAAGATGCCATCACCTGGGGCATCACCGGTCCGAACGCGCGTGGCAGCGGTGTCGACTTCGACATTCGCAAAGCCAACCCGTACCTCGACTACGACAAGTACGACTTCGACATCCCCATCGGCACCACGGGGGACAGCTACGACCGCTACCTCGTCCGGATGGAAGAGATGCGCCAGAGCGTCCGCATCCTGAATCAGGTCCTCGCCGACCTGCCCGGTGGCCCCATCAACGTGGGCGACCCCAAGGGCATGCTGCCGAAGAAGGAAGGCGTGCTCATGAAGATGGAGGAGCTCATCCACCACTTCATCGTCGCCACCCAAGGCTTGGATGCCCCCGCCGGCGAAGTGTACTTCGGCGCGGAGAACCCCAAGGGCGAACTCGGTTTCTATCTTTGCAGCAAGGGCGGCGGCGTCCCGTACCGCCTGAAGATTCGCAGCCCCTCCTTCATCAACCTGAGCATCCTGCCCAAGATTCTCCCCGGCCACATGCTGAGCGACGTCCCTGCCATCCTCGGCAGCTTCGACTTCGTGATGGGCGAGTGCGACCGGTAGGGCTTGATGCAAGAGCATCACAAGGAGCGGCTGCCCCGCTTGGCGGGAGTACCGTTATCTTGCGCCTCAGGCGCGAGGAAGCGGGCGACTGAAGTCGCCCCTCCTTGGAGGGCGTTGGCTTGCCACACTGGCATTTGTCAGTTACTTTGCGTCCATGATCTCTTGGGCCGAAGTCTGTGAAAGTCCTCATCTCAAGGACTTGCCCTACAAGATTGAAACCAATCGGTACGGCAAGATTCTTATGAGTCCCACTTATCTGTGGCACGGGAACTATCAATTCGAAATCGGTTCCCTGCTCAAGAAGCTTCTTCCGCAGGGACGTGTGATCACAGAATGCGCCGTGGAAACGACGGATGGCACTCGAGTGGCGGACGTGGCATGGATTTCCAAGGACCGCTTTGCGCCGCACAAGAAGGCTTACAGCCTGCCGATTGCTCCGGAGATTTGTGTCGAAATCCTTTCTAACTCCAACACCAAGGAGGAGATGCAGGGCAAGATGCAGCTCTACTTCTCTGCCGGAGCCCAGGAAGTGTGGCTGTGTGACGAGAGCGGTAAGATGGAGTTCTTCCGGTTCGATGCGACTGGGGCCATTCCCCAGTCTTTCTTGTGTGGAGATTTCCCTGGGAAATTGGATTTGGAATAGCCAACTTTTTTGAGGAGGGAAGGGCGAAGCCCCTTCGACTACCGCCCAGAGCCTGGAAACCCGCTGGGCTGACGGGAGCGGTTGTTGAGCGCGGTTGAGTGGCGGACCGCGGTCGTTGCCTTCCATTGCCGTGTCTCACGAGCTCGCTGCAAATTTGGAGTGCTGGAGCAAGCTCCAGCACTCCAAGTTGCTGACCCGTGTGCAACGCGCGGTGAACGTATCTCCCACAGCTCCGCGCCGCCTGCGCCCACGGAAATTAGGAGGCTGGCGCAGCGGCCCCCTACCAGTTTCGGGGGACGCATTGCGAATCACCAGAGGCACGCCGCGCCTTCTTTCCGACGAGACGGCCTCGCAACGCACGAGGATAGATTGCCTCCCTACGACGCCAGCATTGGTCTCGGCAGGTTCAGGCGTGGGGCGGTCTTGCGAAGGCTGGCGCCACCTTGGATGACGACGAGAGGTCGCTCTTTTCCGGTTTCCATTTCTTGAGCAAGGTCCGCCACGCCCTGCAGGATGCGGGTGGGTCGGTACACATAGGCGGACACTTCCTCCAAGGTCGTTGAGCCGGTCAGCACCAGATAGGACATGAGACCACTCTCATTCGCTCCGCGGATGTCGGTTTCCATCGTGTCGCCGATCATCACCACCTGATCCACATTACGGCAGGCCTGGCGCAGCAGGCGGGCGCGGGCGCATTGGAACATGAAGCCATTAGGCTTGCCGAGGTAGTAGGCGGGGCGCCCCGTGCTCGCTTCCAGGAAGGAGGCGGTCGAGCCGGCGCCGGGTCGCGAGGTGCCTCCGGCCATGGGGCACCAGTTGTCGGGATTGGTCGCCACCAGCAGGGCGCCGTTCTCGATGAACTGGTGCGCCTTGGCCAATCGCTCCATGGAGGGATTGCCTTCACCCACCACCACATAATCAGGCTTGATGGCATCGTTGGGGATGCCCTGCGCATTCATGGCAGCCGCCAGGCCCTCATCGCCCAGCAGGTAGGCGGTGCAGCCGGTGTGGTTTTGCGCCAGGAAGTCCGCCGTGTTCATCGCGGACGTGTAGAACTGCTTCGGTGAGATGCCCGGCAGACCCAGGTGCTTCATCTTCACCGCGAGATCCTCCGCCGTGGGAGCGGAGTTGTTCGTGAGGAACAGGAAGGGAATACCTTGCCTTTGCATCTGTTCCACAAATTCACCGGCACCGGGCAATAGGTCTTTGCCGCGGTACATCACGCCATCCATATCGATTAAGTAGCCTCGTCTCATTTCTTCGTAGGGGGGTTAAAGAAAGTTCGAGGGTGAATTAGCATCCGCCATGCCACTGCTCTAAAATGGCATGATACCATTGGCTCATGATCTCCCGCTTCTGTGCGGAGTCTAATCCAAGGTTCATCCCGCGATGGGCGTGGCTGGGCGAGCACGCCCATCGTTCTGATATTCTATTTCCTAGTCTTCGTATTTCCGCGCCTTCACCTCCAGCGTCGCCCCGGCCTTCACCTCAATGATGTGAAGATCCTCCGGCTTCATGTCCTCGGGATTATGGTTCATTCGCCTCGCCCACAGGTAGTGCTTCCCGGGGCGCACAAACGGCAGGCTGAACTTCCCTTCCTTGTCCGTCACCGTCTCAGGATCGTAGTACCGGTTCTCGTTCCGGTCCACGGGGTTCGTACGCACGCGCTGTCCGGCCACAGGCCTGCCCTCCTTGTCGAGCACCACGCCTGTGACCACACCCGGACGCGTGAGGTGGATGTCCACGTTCTCCAGCACCTCGCCGGGCTTCGTACGCACGGGTGGCAGTACTCCGTTGGCCCACGTCCTCCACTCCTGATATTTCCCATCATGAGCCACCAGGTTGTATTGCGCCGCGTTGCTCGCGGGCAGGCGCAGTTCATACCGGCCCTCCGCATCTGTCTTCGCGGAGAACCTTGTGTCACCCGTCAATGAATTGTCCGTGCCGGTATGTGCCGGGTCCACCGTGGCGCCGGCCACTGGTTTGCCATCCGGATCCAGCACCCGGCCTCGCACGATCACCGCGCGCTCCATGAAGATCTTCACGGGTTTTCCCGCAGTCTCTGCGTTCACTTTGAAAGTGAGATCGTCAAAGTTCCGCTGCCATTTGGTCTTCTTGTTGTCCTCCGGTTCAAACCGTTGCCAGGATTTTACCGCCTCTTCACTCCACCACCGCGCATAGCCCGGATGCTTCGGGTAGAACTCACAGTTGCCCGCAAACACGCCGCTCACCGTGACCCTGCCATGGCCATTCCCCTTCCAGCGTTTGTCCATGTGGAAGTAGAGGATGGCCAGTTCCGCATCCCGCACAGGTTCGCCCGTTTGAGCATCCACCATATCCGCCTCCAGCTTCACTGCAGGGTCTCCCTGGAAGTCCATTTTCTTGTGTTCGCCCTTGGCCACCCACACCTCCCCGTGCTCACAAGTGCCCAGCGCATTGCCGAATACGGTGACCGTGTAGTAGTCCCCTTCCACGAACATGCGATACCGTCCCGCGTCATCTGTCGTTGCCTCACGATAAGGCATGCTGTGGCACCACCCCTGGCCCACGTACTGGCCGCATTTCCTGTCCTGTTCCATGCGGACCACGACACCCTTCACCGGCACTCCGGTGGTATCCTTCACCACACCTTCCACCAGCGTATCCCCGGTCATGGTGATGAATCCATACTCGCCGGTCGGCTGCGTGAGTGTCACCGGACTGCAACCCTTTGCATGGATGCGCACCAGGTCCGTGGTCTTCCTCCCTTTTGCTCCAGGAATGCGATAGCGGAAGCGGCCCTGCTCATCCGTCGGCATCCACTTCTCATCGTCCACCCCATACGAGAGCACATGGGCTTTTGCGATGGGCTTGCCATTCACATCCAGCACCACGCCGGCGAATTCATCGGGCGCCACCTTTTCCGCCTTGATGTCCGGATTGGGAGACTCGGTTGGCGCTGCCTGTTCCACATAGCGATGCTCCCGCGGCGGTCCCGAGTTCACTTGTCCTCGGGGGACCGGAGGCTTGGGAAGCGTGGTGGTCCCCTTCTTCACCAGGGAGACGGTAGTCGCGGCGTTTTCTCCAGCTTTAAGAGCCACGTTCTTGAAGCGGTACCAGTGCCCGGTGCCTTCGACTTCGGTGGGCGGCAGTTCCCAGACTTCCGAGGATGCCATGACTGACAGTGAAGACTCCGGCAGGTTCTTGAAGAGCACCTCACCCTTCGCATTGGTCGGTTGCGTGAGGTGCGCAAACATGTCCTCCGACCAGGGATCCTCCACCAGCCGGCGCTGTTCCTCGCAGGACACGGATGCCATTTTCCTCCCCACCCATTCCCCGGTGTACCCGTAAACCGTGTTCATCATCCCAAAGCTCGTATTGGGGCAGACCATCATCTTGATGCCCTCTGCACTACTCCCGTCTGGGACCTTCACCGAGACAGCGAGCGTGGCAGTGGGCCGCATCATCAGAGTGAGCTTTTCGCCCAGGCTGCCTGCTTCCACCTTGGTTGCGACCTGCTGACCGGTGGGCGGCTCCGCAGGGCTCGTGGAAAAGTATCCTTCGCACACCGCCGCCACATACGCGTCGTCTTCCGGCGGGCAGTCGGCAATGGTAAAGGATCCATCCTCAGCCACCCGTGTGGTGGACTGCCACACCAGGCTGTATTCCTGCCCCATGCTGGTGGGCGCGAAGTACGCGTGAATGCTGCCGCCCCGCACCGGTCGCGGCACGGTGGCATCCAGCGTGCCCTTCAGCACCTTTGCCGGCAGCAGCTTGAGATCCAGCTGCTTCTCTTCGCCGCGCTTTAGCGTGGCCATGTGCAGCTTGCTGAACCATGTCTGGCCGGTGGCCTTGTCATGCCATACCGCGCGCAGCCGCACGACTCCGGGTGCCAGCTCACTGCAGATCTGCGATCCATCCGGCTCGTTCTGCCATCGAGTGATGTCGAACCGGGTGCCTTGTACGACCAGAAAACGGGGCACCACTTTCCCATCCTCCGGCAGGAGGGCGCGCACGCGCAGCGTGGCCGCTTGCTCAAGCTGGATGGGAGCGGGCTCCTCCTTCACAGGGACTTCCGTGAACCGCGACTCTTTTCCGTTCGCGAACACGTGGAAACTGAGGCGGTCGACGTGCTCGCCACCTTCCAACTGCGTGGGATACTTGAGGGCCGCTCTGCCATCCTTCCCTGTATTGAAGCTGAGGGGAATGCCTTCGCGCCTGGCCCATCCATAGCCGGACACCGGACTCTCTACCACACGCAGGCCTGACATCTTCACTGTCGCGCCCGCCAGCGGTTCCTTTTTGCCATCGAGCACCGTCACGATGAGTTCAGCAGTCGGAAGGGGAGCCGCTTTTCCGTCGTTCGCATTCCTCTCCTCCGCACCCGGCACGGTCAGCGCCAGAAACGAAAGTACTCCCAGGATGCACGCGGAGGCAAACATCCAGCGCTTCGGCAGCGAGCCCCACTTCGCCAGCGCGCGAATGCGGTGCGTGAGATCCGCTTTGGATTCCGCCATGGCCGCAATGCCCGGCAGTGGCCATGCGCGTCCAGGATTCTCTAGCACACGCAGCAGGGTGTCCGCATAATCCCGGCCCTGCTTCAGCGAGAGGCGCTGTAGCACCCATTCATCACAGCAGCGCTCTGCGGCGGCGCGTACCCGGCGGGCTGCATACCACGCGAAGGGATTGAACCAGTGCAGCGACTGCAGCACCGTCACCCCGGCATGCAGCCAGAGATCCCGCCGCCGCAGGTGGCCCAGCTCATGCGCCAGCACATGCCGCAGTTGTTCCACGGAGAAAGACTCCGCCACCTGCGCAGGCAGCAGGATGCGAGGCCGCCACAGGCCCGCCAGCACCGGTGCGGCGAGTGCAGGGCACAGCATGACCTCGGGTCGTTTGCGAATTTGAAGCTCGGCACACAGTTCATGGAAAACCTGCGTCACCTTCGCGGGCACAGGCTCAGACGCGCGACGCCAGCGGCGCACCGTGTACCATGAGGAGACCCACACCACACCCAGCATCCCCACAGCCACCGCGATCCAGATGACCGCCAGAATCTCCATCCAGTGCCAGACCACGGGCTGTACAGGAGTAGCGGCAGTTGGAGTCGCCATCATTGGCGTAGCAGCAGGATTGGGCAGGCGTTGTGCCTCCAGATCCGGGCGTGGCCGCTGGGGTGCCTCCGCCATCGATTTTGCAGGGACCTCTTCCAGGGTGGAGATGTACTGCGCCACGGCGTGGGCAGTGGGCTTCGGCGGCGAGATGCCCTGCGGCACCTCCGGCAGCACCGGTAGGGCCAGACGGGCAAATACCACCAGCCACAGGGCATGGCACCAGCGGGGCGAGAGACGCGCATTGGCCAGCCACACGATTGCCTGCACCACGAGTACCAGCGCGGCAGCGGCGATAGAGGCGCTGAGCACGGCCGGCAGGGCAGCCCCGGCGTAAGTGAGTATCAGGTTCATCAGGAGCCCTCCTTTTCATCGAGAAGTTTCCGAAGGTCCGCGATCTCCTCCGGCGTGAGATCCGAGCGGTTCACGAGATGGGCGAGCATCGGTGCGGCTGCCCCGCGGAAGATGCGCTGCAGAAAGCTCTCTGACTCCGCCGCCACATAGTCCTCTCGCGCATTCGTGGGGGCGTATAGATACCGGTTGCCCTGCTGCCGGTGCGTGACCGCCCCCTTTTTTACCAGTCGTGCCAGGAGCGTCTTCACGGTCTGGATGGCCATCGGTTTCTTTTGCGTGCGGTTCACCCTCTCTGCCACGTCCAGTGCCGTGAGGGGGGAGTCATCCCACAGCGTTTCCATCACGCTCCACTCGGCTTGTGACACCGTCGATTTTTGTCGATTTCCAGCCATACGATTGCGTTTGTAGCCAAAACGAAAACAATTGTAAACGATTTTCTTCGGAAGAGATCTGCGGCCAAGAGACCAGAGGAGCACTTACTCTCTCAAATTCCGACCTGCCTGAGACGCTCCTCACTTCAATCACCTCGAAAAACCTCGACCTCACGTCGCACGTACTCTAGGCTTCCTGACATGGGCAGCCGCTCTTACATTCCTTGGGCAAGCCTCTTGGGGGTTCTTTTTCTGATGGTACTGGGGGTTCCTTCAGTAAAGGGGAGGGACCCCTATGATGCCACCACCCCTGAAGAACTGGCGGGTACCTGGACGGCCAAGGTCGGTGAGACGGAACATTTCATCACCTTCGCAGCGGATGGCACCTTCCGTGGAAAAAGCTACCACCGCAGCGTGCTGGCGGATGAGTACACCGGCACCTGGAAGCTCGAGCGGACTTCGGCCTGGAAGAAGGACTGGGATGGTTTCGTCCCGCACAAGCTCTCTTATGTGTATCTCACTTCCAAGGTCATTCCTGCCGGGACCAAGGACGAAGATGTCATCTTTGACCGTGGCCTCGATAAAGACACCCAGTCGCGTGTGCTGCGATACATGACCAAGTCAGGGGTGAAACGCTTCTACACGAAGGTGGGCAAATAGCAGCTCCCCATCGGCCCACCACGCTGAGCCTGAGAGCGGCTGCCGGCCTGCTGGGGGATGAATCAAACCCGCTTGTGAAATTTTTCACAAATTCGCCTTGCCGCTCCCGTGGAGTGCAGCATTCTTCACCTCCAACCCAGGCAACTGGCACCACTGCATTTCTTTCTTTCATTCATGCTGCAAGTCCCCGCAGAGCTCGAAGCGAAGATGGATGAGGTAATCACGCATTACCCCGTCTCGAAGCGCAGTGCCGTCCTGCCACTGCTCCACCTCATCCAGCACCACTTCCGCTACATCAGCGAGGAGGCGGTCACCTGGGTCGCGGCGAAGCTGGAGCTGGAGCCCATCAAGGTGCTGGAAGTGGTGACCTTCTACCCCGGCTTCCGCCAGACGGCGCCCGGCAAGTTCCACATCCGCGTGTGCCGCACGCTCTCGTGCGCCATGGCGGGCAGCTATGAGCTGATGGAGTCCCTCTGCAAGGTGGCGAATATCGACCGCTCCCACGCGGATCACCATCATCCCATCTCGGTCAGCCCGGATGGCAAGTACAGTATCGAGTTCGCCGAGTGCCTTGCAAGCTGCGGCTTCGGCCCCGTGTGCATGGTGGAGGATGATTTTCATGAAGCCATCCAGCCGGACAAGGCTCAGGACCTGTTGAAGCAGTACCAGTAAGGAGAAATGCAGAGCGCCGCGCCGGGTGCTCCTTTATCTCCAGCGAAAAACTCCTTGTCAGCCCCCTTGGGTGACGGCACGTTGCGGTTTCTGCTATTGCGCAGGATTTTGCTCATCGACTGCATGTCTTCCCCGTTCCGTCCCACTCTTCACTCCTCCGAACTTTCTTCTCCTGCCGGAGCCCACTTTGGCCCCGAGCAAGCCACCCGGCAACCGCATCGCGGAGGTGGCGGGAGAGGCCGCGGTGGTTCCGGTGGTCGTGGTCGTGGCGGCCCCATGGGTGGTGGCCGGTTTGGCCGGCCCGGTCCCGAGGAACCCACGAACCCTGAAGACGCCGTGGAGGTGGAAGGCACCGTGGCCGCCGTGCTCGCGGGCACCATGTTCCGCGTGAAGCTGCGCAACGGCCACATGGTCCTGGCTCACATTTCCGGCAAAATGCGCAAGCGGTTCATCCGTCTTGTGATCGGAGACGAGGTGAAGCTCGAAATGTCCCCCTACGATCCAGACAAGGCGCGTATCGTTTACCGTCTGTGACCGCGGACAGTTCTCGCGGTTGAGGTAAAATCATCTGCCCACCGCGAAGATTCCTGGCAGCAGCTTCACCCCACTCTTGCCAAGCGCCGCGATGTCTGACTATCACCTCACCATCGCGGACAAGCAGAGCGGTCCGCACAGCCAGTTCTACATCATTCAGGGCATTCGCGAGGGTCGCCTTCATGGCTCTGAGCTCATCTGGCGCCTGGGTCTGGAAGGTTGGCAGCCACTTCGTGAGCTGGAGGACTTCTCCAGCTACTGGCCGCTCACACCGGAAGCCCAGGCAAAGGCCGACGCAGCGAAAGAGCTTGCCCGGGCCCGCACGGAGCTGGACCAGCCCCAGCCGTGGCTGCGCTTCTGGGCACGCATGCTGGACCTGACGTGGTTCTTCTGCGCCTTCACCTTATTTCTGGGGTTCACCCTGCCCGAGTCCGCGGTGCAGTGGCTCGGCCGCCTGGATCGCCCTCCCATCCCGCTGGAGCCGTTCGTGTTGCTGCTCTACATCCCGCTGGAGGCGTGGATGCTCTCCCGCTACGGCACCACGCCGGGGAAATCGCTCTTGCGTATCCAGGTGCGGACGCTTCCCGGCAGCCTGCCCACCTTCCGGCAGGCGATGCTCCGGGGCTGGCTGGTGTACCTGAAGGGGCTGGCGCTGGGCCTGCCGTTCATCTCGATGTTCATGATGCTCTGGTGGAAGTATCGCCTCGTGCAGAACCGCGTCACTCCGTGGGATGAGTCTTCCGAGATGCGCGTGGAACATGGGGAGCCCGAGCCGTGGCGCTACGTCCTTCTCACCGGCATCGTCCTGGGGGTCGCCATGACCTTTCTCGCTGTGATGGTGCAAAAGTGGCCTGAGTTCGAGGCGGCCCGGCGCAACTACTTGTCCAAGTAAGCGGCCTGTGCTTCATGAGGTGAAAGCAACCCCATGGCAGGCAGCATCGTCTACTTCGACCTCGAAACCCAGCGTACCGCAAATGACGTGGGCGGCTGGTCGAACAAGCACCAGATGGGCATGTCCATCGGCGTGACCTACAACACTGGTCAGGGCGCGTACAACATCTACAGCGAACAGACCGTGAACCAGCTCATCGCCGAGCTGCGCTCCGCCAGTCTCGTGATTGGGTTCAATCATGTGAGCTTCGACTACGGCGTGCTCGGCGGTTACTACGCCTTCGACCTCGCGATGGAACTGCGCAGCCTGGACCTCATGGTGGATCTGGAAAAGGAGCTCGGCCACCGCCCCAAGCTGGAGGACGTCGCCGTGGCCACCCTCGGCGTCGGCAAGACCGCCGAAGGCCTCCAGGCCATCCGCTGGTGGCAGCAGGGCAAGCTGGCAGAGATCGCCGAGTACTGCGCCTACGACGTGAAAGTCACCAAGTGCGTGCACGAATACGGCGCCCAGCACGGCCATGTGAAATACAAGGACCGCAACGGCCGGGAACAGCAGCTCGCGGTGAACTGGACGCTGTAAGCAGGGTTGATGCGCCCTATTTCCTTCGGCGTCCCTGTGTCATTTCGATCACCTGTATCAACTCGTCCCAAGGAGGGCGACTGACAGGGTTCCCGCGTTGGCGAACTTCGCCAGAACTGGCGTCAACTCGGATGTCCTTTCCAGTCGCGCCAGATGGGCCTACGAAGGTTTCCGCGATCCACTCGCCCCGCCTGCGAAAGACGGGGTCCGAGCCACCGCATAGCCCCTCATACTTGATGAAGTAGGCGGTGGAAAGCAGGTCCGCCTCACCAGCGGAAATGCCGTCAGAGGCGTCCACCGCTTTCAACTGGGGTGCCCAAGGCTTGTCATAGTCAAAACGCATTACTTTGCTCCGCTCTGGCGGAGGCGTTGTGCATCCCGACGTGAGGGTCAGAATTACCAAGAGCAGGAAGGTCGAGAGCCAAGGGTTCATGGTAGAGTCTTATCGGGTGGCAATCCAGGGCTGGAGAGTAGGGAGTTCGTTTCATCGTGTCACGAACAAGGGTCGGAAATCGACTCAACCCGCAGACAAAACTTCGTGACATTCCCCTCGCGGCACGGTTGGATCGAAAAGAATTTAGCCCTGCGCAACCGAAGCCTCTCCGGCGGGTTGCTGCTCGTACTCAATCTGATCGTTCTCGATTTCGTTTTCACCTCAATTTCCCTCACTTATGGCCCAGGCAATCATGGATCCCGAGGAAGTGCGGCGCTTCGCCAAGGAGCTCAAGCGCTTCAATGATGACGTGACGGTGAAAGCCGGCGCGCTTCAGGCCCGCTTCAACGCGCTGGCGAGCACTTGGCAGGACCAGGAACAAGAGAAGTTCGCGGAGGAGTTCATCTCCACCATGAAGGCGCTGAAGAAGTTCACGGAGATCGCCGAGAAGCACACACCCTTCCTCCTGCGCAAGGCCCAGCGCATCGAGCAGTATCTGGACCAGCGATGACACACGGAGTGGTGTAGACTCGTCGGTGAGCAGTATCTCCCCCTCAACGGCGACGGCTCCTTCATTCGTCCTTCTGATTCCGTCATTTCTTCCCAGGCACAGGCATGGCAGACCAGGCAAAAGTCACTTCGCTGGATGCGCTCGATTCGATGCGGGCGGCATCCATCATTTTCATGACGAAGGCTCGCACCGCGGTGGACCAGGGTTCTGATGAAGTCCGCCGCGCCCGCTACTGGCTGGAGCATGATCGCCGCCCTCACTGGGAGAATGAGCTGAAGCGCCGCACCCGGAATCTGGAGCGCGCCGAGCAGGAGCTGCTTTCTGCACGCTACTCGGAGTTCAATGAAACCCAGACCATGCAGCGCTCCGCAGTGCGCAAGGCGAAGGAAGCGGTGGCGGAGGCCGAGGACAAGCTGCGGCGCATCAAAGGCTGGCTCCGGAATTTTGACACTTCCTTTGACCCTCTGGTGAGGAAGCTGGACATGCTCCGCCAGTATCTGGACAATGACGTTCCCAGGGCGATTGCCTACATTGTGCAGATCCAGCGCACGCTGGAAGCCTACGCGGAAGTGAGCCCGCTCTTTGCCTCGGCACCACCGTCTGCGGAGACGCCCCTGCCTGAAACCCCTGACGAAAAGTCCCCGACCGCATGAGCACCAAAGCCGCCGCCTCGAACCTTGGGCAGGTGCTCAAGGATTACATCGTTCAATGGCAGGATACCCGCAATTACTGGCGGGATGCCAAGAGTGCCGAATTCGAACATAAGTACCTGGAAAAACTTCCCGGATATGTCCAGATCACCCGGAATGTGATGGAGGAGATGGACACTTTGCTTTCCAAACTGAAGCGCGATTGTGAATAAGACGACGATGACAGATATGCGAACCAGCCGGGGCATGCAGCTCCTGGAGACCTTGGAGAAGACCGTCGCGGAGTTCGCGAAGCGGGAGGATGAGCTTACAAAGGATCTGCGTGCCCGCCAGCAGGCCGTGGAGAGGCGGCTGCATGAGGCCTCCGGCCACACGGAGTCGCAGCTCGCCGCCCAGGTCGGGGAAACAGAGGCCGCCCTGCAGGCCCAGCAGGAGCGCATCGAAGCGAAATACGCCAGCCGCCGCGCCCGCGTCGAGCGCACGCAAAAGAACCGGGTGCGCAACCTTCCCCGTCGTGCGCGCCAGACACGCGACCGCTGGATGAGCGAGCTGCAGATGCAGCGTTTCCACCTGGAGCGGCAGTTGTCCTCCGAGCTCAATGCCCTGGAACACGGCATGGGAAATCCCGCGCAAAACGTCCCGGCCTTTACGGAGCGCCAGGACCAGGCGCGTCGACAGGCCGCCACGCTCTTCGGCGGGTACGGCGGATTCCTCCGCAGACTGCGACGCAAGTCACCGCGTGCGGGAGAGCCCGTGCCGCAGGACCCGGACGTGATTCATCAGATGCTGGTGGATGCCGGTGGGCATCTCGATGTGGCGGAGCAGGAACTGCCCGCCTTCCAGGCGCTGGGTTTGCCGAAGCTCTTCGCTACGGTGCCGTTGTGGATGATTTTTATTGTGTCGTTGATCATTGGCGCGGCCATTATCTACGTGCCGGGCGCGTCTCAGACGTCGATCACCATCGCAGCCATCGCGGCTGCCGCGATCTTCCTGGTGTTCTGGATCCTGCATCTCATGGGCGGAAGCCAGGGTGGCACCAGCGCCAAGCGCATCGCGGGCTCCCTCGTGGAGGCGCGGCGTTTGCTGGATCACGTGGCGGCAGGCTCGGACAAGCTGCGCGAGGATCTGAGGAAGCGCTACCAGGGTGCCATCGATGAGGCAAATGCCCACATCCAGGAGCAGAGCCAGCACGCGGACTCCGTGCAGAAGGATTTCGAGCAGCGGGAAAAGGCCCGCATCGAGATGCAGTATCCGCGAGCGCTTGGGCGCATCGATGCGGTGCGCGCCGCAAGGGTTGGGGCTATCTCCTCGCAGCGGCCCTCGCAGGTGCAGGCATTCCACGCACAGGCGGAGTCGCAGATGGCACAGGCTCGTGAACGCCATGCCACAGAATCCTCCGCCTACACCACCCATGAGCAGACCACGTGGGAGACGCTGCAATCCGATTGGGAGGCGCGCATCACGCCGCTGCATCAGGAGATTGTGCGGATGAACGAAACGGCGGATGCCGAGTTCCCCGCGTGGTCGCAGGTCACGGCGGACACATGGCAGCCTCCGCGGAACTTCACATCCTTCTCCCGCTTCGGCAGTCTGGAGGTGGATCTCGCCAAGCGCGTTTCCATTCCCAAGGACCCGCGTCTCGCGCTTCCCGCAGGCACGAAGTACACGCTGCCCCTCTCGCTCTCCATGCCGGATGAGGCCTCCGTGCTCTTCGAAGGTGGTATCTCCGGTGAGCCTGAAGTGGTGGGCACGCTGAACAACATCATCCTGCGCCTGCTTGCGAAGACACCTCCGGGGAAGGTGGCCTTCACGATCATCGATCCCGTGGGCCTTGGACAAAACTTTGCGGGCCTCATGCACCTCTCGGATTATGAAGAGGGCATCATCAACCGCCGTATCTGGACCCAGCGCGACCAGATTGAAGAGCGTCTCGCGGAACTGGGTGAGCACATTGAGAAGGTGATCCAGATGTACCTGCGCAACGAGTACGCAACCATCACGGAGTACAACGAGCAGGCAGGCAGCGTCGCGGAGAAGTACCACTTCCTCATTGTGGCGGACTTCCCCTCGAACTTCAGCGAAATCGCCGCGCGCAGGCTGCAGAGCATCGCCACCAGCGGACCACGCTGCGGGGTGTACACGCTCATCCACTGGGACCAGCGCCAGCCACTGCCAGATGGATTCTCGCCGGATGAATTGCAGCAGAGCAGCATCCGCCTGATCAAGCAGAAGGACCGCTTCACGCTTGGCTATCCGCAGGCGAAGACGGCCACCACGCTCACGCTGGATGCGCCACCTCCGGCGGAAGAGGCCGCTGCCTTGGCGCATCGCATCGGCAAGGCCAGCATCGACTCCAACCGTGTGGAGGTGCCCTTCGAGCAGATCACGCCCGCTCCCGATGAATTCTGGACGGGCGATACCACGAACGAGCTGCGCATCGCCATCGGCCGCACCGGAGCCACGAAGCTGCAGTACCTCTCCATCGGCAAGGGCACGCGTCAGCATGCGCTCTTCGCGGGTAAGACGGGTTCCGGTAAGTCCACCCTCTTCCACATCATCATCACGAACCTCGCACTCACGTGCAGTCCGGACCAGGTGGAGTTCTACCTCATTGACTTCAAGAAGGGGGTCGAGTTCAAGTGTTACGCGGAGAACAAGCTGCCGCACGCCCGCGTGGTCGCCATTGAGAGCGATCGCGAGTTCGGCCTCAGCGTGCTCCAGCGTGTGGATGATGAACTGAAACGCCGCGGCGACATCTTCCGCAAGCTGGGTGTGCAGGATGTGGCTGGCTACAAGCGCTCCGGCGCCACCGAGCCCATGCCGCGCTCCCTGCTCATCATCGATGAGTTCCAGGAGTTCTTCGTCGATGACGATACGATTGCGCAGACCGCATCACTCCTCTTCGACCGCATCGTACGTCAGGGTCGTGCCTTCGGCATTCACGTGCTGCTCGGTTCACAGACACTGGGTGGCTCCTACTCGCTCGCCCGCGCCACGCTGGGCCAGATGGTTATTCGTGTCGCGCTGCAGTGCAACGAAGCGGACGCCTACCTCATCATGGATGAGAACAACGCCGCGCCGCGCCTGCTTTCCCGTCCCGGTGAAGGTATCTACAACGACGCTGCCGGTGCCATCGAAGGAAACAGCCCCTTCCAGGTGTGCTGGCTCTCCGATGAAGAGCGTGACCAGTGGCTGGTGAAGGTCCATGAGATGGCCGTGGCGAAGAACGACGAACATCCCGCTCCGGTGGTGTTCGAAGGCAATGCGCCTGCCGACGTGCGCGAGAATGAACGCTTGCGTCATTACCTGCTCAAGCCGCCGGGCGCTGCTCCTGTGGCTGCGCGATGCTGGCTCGGCGCGCCGAACTCCATCAAGGGTCCCACCGAGGCGGTGTTCCATCGCCAGAGTGGCAACCACCTGCTGGTGGTCGGCCAGCGCGACGAAGCTGCCGTGACCATGCTCGGCATGTCCATGCTGTCGCTCGCCGCGCAGCATCCACCCGGCACGCTGAAGATTGTTCTTTTCCACAGCGCGAATCCCGGCTCGCAGGATGCGGAGTTTTTTGATCGCGTGGCCGGCATGATTCCACATGAAGTCACCATGGCCCGTGGCCAGGATATCGGCGGAGCGATGGAGACGCTTGCTGAGGAATTGAAGACCCGCGCTGCGAGTGCCGAGCATGGCGCGGATGCGCCGCGTACTTTCTTGATCGTGCACGGACTGCATAAGTTCAAGAAGCTGCGCCAGGAGGATGACTTCTCCTTCTCCATGGATGACTCTCCGGCTTCCAGCCCGAGCGCCATCTTCAACAACCTCATCACCGAAGGCAGCGGCGCAGGTATCCACATCATCACGACCGTGGACACCTACAACAACTTGAACCGCTCCATCAGCCGCAAGGCCCTGGGTGAATTCGAGATGCGTGTCGTCTTCCAGATGAGCGCCAACGACTCCGCCAGCCTCATCGACTCACCGAAGGCCGGCAACCTTGGTCTCCATCGCGCCCTCTACTACAACGAGCAGGAAGGCACCCTGGAAACCTTCCGTCCCTACGCCTCACCGGATGCCACCTGGCTGCAACAAGCCTCGGAGCATCTCGTGGCGAGATCGGAGTTGTCGACGTTGTTGCCGAGTCCGTGAGGTAATGAAGTTTCGGACCGCTAATCGGCGCTAACGAACGCTAATAGATACAGTTGATAGGAGCTGATGGCCTGCGGGCGTCAGCTCCTGATTTTTTGTGTTCTTTGCGTTCTTTTGCGGCCAATCCCAATCGTGCTGCGTCGCCCCTGGCGATCTCCATTGGCGAACATTAGCGCCTATTAGCGGTCCGCTTGTGCTACCATGCCACCGTATGAAGCTCGCGGACCTCACCACGCATCTAAACGACCTGCTGCAAATCAGCACCGTGCCGGACTATCCGCAGGCACTCAATGGACTTCAGCTTCAAAACGCGAAGGGTGAAGTGACCAAGATCGCCGCAGCAGTCGATGCGCATCTACCGGTGGTGAAGGCAGCCATCGCGCAAGGCTGTGACCTCCTGCTCGTGCATCACGGCATCTTCTGGAGTGGACTTCAGCCCATCACGGGAGCCACGTTTGAGAAAATCAAACTGGCGATGGAGAACAACCTCGCCATCTACAGCGCGCACCTACCGCTGGATGGTCACCTCGAACTGGGAAACTCCATGCTGCTGGGTCGCGCCATTGAGCCGGATGCCGCGTGGGAGCCCTTCTTTCCCTACAAGGGATTCAACATCGGCGTGCGCGCCACCGTGGAGATTCCGCGCACCGAGCTTGTGCAACGCTTTGAAAAGGCCATCGAAGGCAAGTCCCATATCTGCGCCGCTGGCCCGGAGATGGTGCGACAGATTGGCATCGTCACCGGTGGCGCTGGGGACTCCGTGGCTGCGATGAAAGCCCAGGGCATCGATACCTTCCTCACCGGCGAAGGCCCGCATTGGAGCTACACGTTGGCGGAGGAACTCGGTGTGAATCTCCTCTACGGCGGTCACTATGCTACGGAGACGTTTGGTGTGGCTGCGTTGGCGGAGCGCCTCAATAACACCTTCGGTTTGCCATGGGAGTTCATTGATCATCCCACGGGGTTGTAGCATCGCGCATCCATAGTGGCCGACTTTCTCCGAAAGTCGCTGCGCTTTAAAATCACCCAAGTCGCCACTATCACCCGCTTCGACTTTCGGAGAAAGTCGGCCACGATCTCAATCCACCCACACAAACGCATTCGAGTTCAGCACGGCGAGGCAGTAGTCTGCCAGTGCCTGCTGCAGCGTTTCCGTATGCGCCGTGTGCTTCTGCAAGAATGCCGCACCCACCATCAACTCCTCCTTCGTTGGCTCGCGTGACAGCAACACCCGGCTCGTCACCTTCGCCAGCATCTCCGGCGCACTGTCACCGCCACTGGCACTCATCACCTTCTGCGCCAGTTCTTCCGCCGTCTCCTGACTCACCTCCGAATTGAACAACAACAACGCCTGCGGCGCCGTGGTCGATTCACCGCGACGTGCACAACTCAGCAGCGCATCCGGCCGGTCGAACAGATCAAACAGCGGATAGCGTAGATTCCTTCGCGAGAAGGCGTACACGCTGCGCCGCGCATGCTCTGAGGCATCCTTCGTCACGTCTTCGCGCTGCTTCTTCAGCAGGTTGTTGCTCACCTCTGCCGGCAACGGGAGGCGCACACTCGGTCCACCCGCCTTGGGATTGAGATGGCCTGAAGTGAAAAGAATCGCATCGCGAATCGCCTCACCCGTAAGCCGCTTCCTTGGCATGCGAGAGTAGAGCTTGTTCTCCGGGTCCTTTGCAAGAGCCGCCTCCCAAACATCACCCTTGCCCACGCTCTGCTGGCGATAGGTGGCGGAGAGCACGATCATGCGGTGCATCTTTTTCAAGCTCCAACCCTGCCGTGGCAGTTCTGCGGCCAGCCAGTCGAGCAGCTCCGGATGCGTGGGCTTGTCCCCCTGCTTGCCGAAGTCACTGGAGGTCGCGGCAAGCCCACGGCCAAAGTGCTGCTGCCACAGGCGGTTCGCTGACACGCGGAGGAAGAGCGCATTGTCCTTAGTTACCAGCCAATCGGCCAATGCCGCACGACTCTCATCGGCGACATCGCCTCGTGGGTTTGCTATGCGCGGGTACGCAGGCCGCACCTCGGGCCCTTCGCGTTTCACATCCCCGCGCACAAAGGCATGGCTCACGGGACGCGTTCCTTCGGCATCACGCATCTCCGGACCAAGCTGACGATCACGTGCAATGGGCGGCAGCGAATCGAAGAAGGCACGCAGCCGATAGAAGTCCGCCTGGCTCACCGCATCATAGGGATGGTCGTGGCACTGCGCGCAGCCCATCGTCAGCCCGAGGAACACGGAGCCGACCGTGGAGGTCATGTCATTCAGCACAAAATGCCGGCGCTCATCCTGGTTGTTGATGTCCGGCATGTCCGGTCCAGAAAGCAGGAACCCAGTCGCGGCGGCTTCACCGCCTTTGATCTTGTCACCCGCGATCTGATTGCGCACAAAGGCATCAAACGGCATGTCGCGATTCAGCGCGGAGATGACCCAGTCGCGATACTTCCACGCATGCTTGCGCTCGATGTCATGCTCAAAGCCATCTGTCTCGGCAAAGCGCGCCAAGTCCAGCCACGGCTGCGCCGCCGCTTCGCCATACTGCGGAGATGCCAGTAGCTTGTCCACATATGCTGCATAGGCGTCATCGCTGGGATTCGCTACGAACACCGCCACATCCGCTTCTGCAGGTGGCAGGCCGATGAGGTCAAAGGTTACGCGTCTTAGCAATGTGGCCGGATCGGCCTGCGGCAGCAGCGTGAGTCCCACTCCCTCCAAGGAAGACTCAATGAACCGATCCACTTCATTTCGTATCACACCCTGATGTGCCACCTGCGGCAGTGCAGGCGAGCCCAGCGGCACAAAGGCCCAGTGCTGCCGCTCCTTCTCCGTGATGGGAGGCTCGTCCTTCACCGGGTCAGTCGAGGCGCGGATGGCTTTGGCGAACAGTGACGGTGCCACATGCAGCGACACAAGAGCACAGGGTAACAATGCTGCCCTTGCGACTCTTGTGAATTGGGTCCGGCGATTCATGAGTGGCCGTCGTAGCTCGCGAGAAACGCGAGAGTCGCCGCGATGTTCAGAGAAAAGTATACGGTCACCAAAACCGTGGTCGTGGTGCGGCATGCGGCCAGAAGGAGGAGCGCGACAGTGCAGACACCAGCGACAAGGGGAGTTCCGAGAACAGCGGCCATCACCTGTGATCGTTCAAAGAGAAAGCCAGGAAGCAGCCACGGTGCATGAAGCGCTGGTTCCCAGGAATAACCTGCCATCACCAGGCAACTCAAGATAAGCACTGGTGCAGCACTGTAGAGCAACCGCTGGGTGTATGTCGTGGAAGCCATGACGTGGTTCAAGCAAGAATGGACTTCACCACATTCCCCGCCACATCCGTGAGGCGTTCATCACGTCCGTTGTGGCGGAAGGTGAGGTGCTCGTGATCGATGCCCAGCAAGTGCAGGATGGTGGCGTGCAGGTCGTGCACATGCACCTTGTCGCGCTCTGCACGCAGGCCGAAATCATCGGTGGCGCCATGCACGTGGCCGCCTTTCACCCCGGCCCCGGCGAAGACGGTGGTGTAGCCGTAGGGATTGTGGTCGCGGCCCTTGCCCTTTTCGCTCATGGGCATGCGGCCGAATTCGCCACCCCAGATCACCAGCGTATCTTCCAGCAGACCTCGCTGCTTCAGGTCGCGGATGAGCCCTGCGACGGGCTTGTCGGTCTTCGCGCAGTGGGTGGTGTGATTGTCCAGCACATCCTCATGTGCGTCCCAGCCATTGGTATCGCCGGAGTAAAGTTGCACAAAGCGCACGCCCCTCTCCACCAGTCGACGCGCCAGCAGGCAACGCGTGCCGAAGTCCCGCGTCACAGGATCATCCAGGCCGTAGAGGTTCTTCGTCGCCTCGCTCTCGCTGGAAATGTCCACCGCTTCCGGCGCCGCGCTCTGCATGCGCCAGGCGAGCTCGTAAGATTCCAGTCGAGCCGCGAGCTGCGTGTCGTGATCGCGTTCGTCAAGGTGCAATTGATTCAGCTCATGCAGCACGTCCAGCGTGCTGCGTTGGCGCTGGGCAGACATCCCTTCGGGTCGCTGCAGATGCAGGATGGGATTCGGCCCGGGTCGTACCGGTGTGCCCTGGTAGGTCGCAGGCAGGAAGCCACTGCCCCAGGCTGGCGCGCCGCCTTTCAGGCCACCTCCAGGGTCCGGCATCACCACGAAGGAGGGCATGTCCGCATTCTCAGAGCCAAGGCCGTAGGACACCCAGCTTCCCATGCTGGGCTTGCCCATGAGAATGCTGCCCGTGTTCATCTGGTACACGGACTGCGGGTGATTCACGCTGTCGCCATGGCAGCTCCGGATGACGCACAGCTCATCCGCCACGCCGGCCATGTGCGGGAGGAAATCGCTCATCTCAATCCCGCTCCGGCCACGCGGCGCGAAGGGCTTCACCGGACCCAGCAGGGGATTCTGCGCGACCTTGCGACGCGTTTCAAACGTGCCCACACTCTCGGGCAGCGGCTTGCCCGCCCACTTGATGAGTTCCGGCTTGGGGTCAAAGAGATCCACATGGCTCGGCCCGCCGTGCATGAAGAGCCAGATGACCCGCTTCGCTTTCGCAGGGAAATGGGTGCGCTGCGCAGCGAGAGGATTCCCTGAACCCGCCATCGGGCCGGAGCCCAGCAGGCCATCCTGCTGCAGCAGATGCGCCAGCGCAATGCCGCCCATGCCGCCAAGGAAACGTCGGCGGTCCGTGGGCAGGTGGGAGGGGCAAGAGCAGGTGGCCATGGCTCAGTCAGGCGTAGGTGACAGGGACGATCCCGGCAGGGGATTTCTTGCAGACGCGAGAATATCGGGAACCGAAACCCGGGGCGAGGAAAAAGGGGAGTCGGCGAAGATTCGCCTTCCGCTCGTGCAGAATACAGGCAATGATGGCGAAAACAGCCGATCGTCCTTCAAAGCCGTCACCCCGTCCTCATGCGAATCCATCTCGTCCTCAAGTGGGACCAGACACGATTTAACTCAGGAACATGACTGAAGCGCCGCCTGCCGCGGAATCCAAGCCCCCACGCAAGTCCCGGTTTTGGCGATGGCTGAAGCGCGGGCTTCTGGTGCTTTTCGGGTTGCTTACCCTGGCCGTCATTTTTCACCGGCAGCTTCTGCAATGGGGGCTGAACTGGGGGGCGACGTACTTCGCGCAGCGTCAGGGCTTCACGCTGGAGTGGGAGTTGGAGGGCTCGATGCTCTCCGACCTGAAGGTGCGAGCCCTGAAGGTGCGTGGGCCGGAGAACTCTACCGTGGTAAACATCGACATGAAGGATGCTCTCCTGCGGTACAACCTGTGGAAACTGTGGCGGGAAGGTCCGGGCAGCTTCCTGGAGGAGATTCGCCTCTCGGGCGCCACGATTGAGGCGGATATCCGCACTCGCATCGATACCCCGGTGCCACCACCGAGAGTGAAGCGGAACAAGCCCCCGCCCGACATCTGGGTGAACCGCATCAACCTTCAAAACGTCAATGCCGTGATCCGCACGGATGAGGGCGATATCGTCCTGAAGGGGCTGAACCTGCTCATCGATGAAGACGAGCCCGGTGCGCTGCGCATCCAGGAGTTTGTGCTGCCTTCGGCCAATCTTCATGTGCAGGACGTGGAAGGCCGCACCGCGGTGAAGGACCGGAGGCTCAGCATCGCGGATCTGCGCATCGACCCGAATGTCACCGTACCACTGCTCTATGTGGACGTGAAGGACCTGCACCAGGGCGCGATGGAGTACCAACTCGACGTGCAATCCGGCAAGGGCACATTCTCATCCAAGGGCCGTGTGGAAGGTGTCGGCACCGAGCCTGCGGTGAACTCCACCGTGCGCATCACGAACATGGCGCACACGGAAGTGCAGCGGTGGACGAAGCTGCCCGAAGGCTTCGCCACCACGGTGACGCTGGCGGACATCAAGGTGAAGGGAAGACCCCAATGGCCACGGCAACTCGATGCCGAAGTGGTGCTGCAAGTCAGCGGCGTGCGTGTGGCAGGTTATGCGTGTGATACCGCAGAACTTCTGGGCACCATCAAGGACGGCACGCTCAATGTGGGTTCGTTCAAGATCGCCTCCGGACCCAATCTTCTCGAAAGCCGTGGGACGGTGCAGCTTCCGGAATCATGGAAGCAGTTCAGCAAGGCAGACATGCAGGTGCAGTGGTCCATCGCGGCGCCGGATCTCTCGACCGTGAAGCAGGCCGGAATGGCGTTGCAGGGGAGCTTGAATGGAAAAGGCACGGTGGCCCTGGCAGACGGAAGAGTGCGTGAGGCGACAGCGAAACTGGACGGCGCGGGTATCAAGCTGCCGCAAGCCGACGTGCCATCGCTCAAGGTGGATATCACGTCGAATGATGCCGTGGTGCGCGTCAATGAATTCCTGGCCACGCTGGACGAGCAGGGGGACAACCGAGTGCGCGCCACGGGCGAGATGGTACTCAGTGGACGCCAGCCGACCCAGCTCCAGGTGGATGGCAGCGTGACGGACATTGCCGGGCTCTTCCGCATCCTGAAGCTCACGAACACACCGCCACCCGAGGCCGGACGCGCGGAGGTGAAGGTGACCTCTGCCTTCGATCTCATGGATCTGCGGGAGAAGAATTTCAACCGCGCCACGGCACAAGCATCCCTTCAGGTGAATGCGCTGAAGTGGCGGAATGGCGACCTGCAGGCGCTGGTGACGGAGGTGTCCCTGCGAGATGGCACTGCGACCATCACGGCAAATCTCAATCACCAAGGCACGAATACCGCCACGTTAAAGTCCACCCTGCAGCTAGCTGAACGTCAACCGGTGAAGGTGGAGTGGACGGCTCAGCTGGGCGATCTCGCCTCGCTGCTGCCACTCGCAGGCGTGCAGCTTTCACCGCCACCGCAGGCAGGCGCGGTGAACTCGAAAGGCAGCGCCACGTTTGAATTGGCTGGCCTGCGGGAGAAACAATACCAGAAGGTCGCCGCGGAAGGAGAGGTGCAATTGACCAAGCTCGCGTGGCGCGAAGGGAAGCTCGACCTATTCCAATCGCAGTTCTCTGTCGCCAACGGCCTGCTGCGAGCCAGCAGCCGCCTGGAGCATGAAGGCAAGAACACCGCGAATGTGGATGCAGACATGCAACTCACGGGCCGCCAGACTACTGCCGTGAAATGGGAGGTGAAACTCAACGACCTTACCTCGCTGGGTCCATTGATGGGCATGACACCCGCGCCCACGGCAGGCACGGTGGCCTCACAAGGGATGGCGTCGTTTGATGTGGCTGACTTGAAGGAGAAGCAATATGCGAAGCCTGCGGCAAAGGGCGAGCTGACGGTGGCGGGATTGAAGTGGCGCGGCGGTACGGTGGAGAATCTGGATCTCGCCTTCACCGTGCAACAGGGCATTGCGGATATCACCTCGGGATTGGTGCAGTTCGACAAGGACAATCACATCACCATCGAGGGCCGTATGCCGCTGAATACGGAGCAGCCCTTCAATGCGGAGGTGCATGGCAAGCTGCCGCGTCTCACCGCGCTCACGCCATGGATGGGTGCAGCGAAGACGCCGAAGATTACTGCCGGCAGCGCGGTCATTGGTTGGAAAGGAAGCGGCGTGATCGCCACGCGTGACATCACCGGTGGGGGCACCATCGCCGTGAATGCCGTGAGAATCGAAGGTCGCGCAGAGACGTATAACCTCTTCCTCAATACCAAACACGAAGGGAAACGCGCGGAGATTACCGAGCTGCGAGCCAGCGCGGGTGAGTTCCAGCTTGAAGCGCAGGCCACGGTCACGGACACCGATCTCAGCGTGCCCAAGCTCACACTATCCACGCAGCGCGTGCAGCTCCTGAATGGCACGATGCAATTACCCCTCGCGCTTGCGAAGCAGCCACGTCCCGCCGTGCCGCTCGATGACGCGCGGCCCATACATCTGCAGCTCAAGATGGAGCGGCTGAATCTGCAGCAGGTGTTCGACACCATCGGCAAGACAGCGCCGGTGGAGGGCACGGTGACGGGAGAAGTTTCGTTTGAGGGCACGCTGAAGGAACTGCAGGGAAAAGTGACGGCCTCGCTAAGCGGCGTGCGGAGCCGCGCGTTGCAGGGGAAGCTGCAGCCTGCGCAGGCGGACATTGCACTGGTGTTGGAGCGCGACCGGCTCACCCTGGATACCACCGTGAGGCAGCCACCCTTGCAACCGCTCAAGGTCGCTGGATCCATGGCCCTCGATGCGGAGATGGTGATGAGGAATCCAAAGGCGTTGATGGAGCGGTCATTTCAGGCACATGTGAGCCTGCCGACGTCGAGTCTGGATGTGGTTCCGCGTTTCGTGCCGAAGGTGCAGAGGGTGAATGGCACCATCGCACTGGAGGCAGACATCACCGGCACCCCTGCGAAGCCCACGTGGTCCGGTGCCTTGCGTACCGTGGTGAGCAGTGTTGCGCTGGACAATGTGCCCATGGACATCAAGGACGTGAAGGCGAACCTCGACTTCCGTGAGACACGCGTGGAGCTCAGTGACGTGTCGGCCTTGGTGGCAGGAGGCCGTATTCGACTCGGAGGCAATGTGGATGCAGCCAATATCAAGGACCCCATCATGGATCTGCGCTTGACGGCAGATCAGGCGCTCATCATACGGGATGATGCCATGAGCTTCCGTGCGAATGCGGATGTGTCCTGCCGAGGCACGCTCGCGAAGTCCGCCGTGACAGGACGCGTCGAACTGGTGCGCGGTCGCATCTTCAAGGAGGTGGAGTTCCTCCCGCTCTCACTGCCCAATGGGTTGCCGCCGCTGCCACCATCGGTACGCGTGGGCAGGAGCGGCCCTCCTGCGGCTCCTGCCATGTTGAAGGATTGGACGTTTGATGTGGCCATCACCACGCGTGATCCCGTGCGCTTGCTGGGGAACATCATGAACGGAGGCATGCTGGTGAATGCCCACGTGGGTGGCACCGGGGCGGCCCTGGCCGTTGAAGGCAGGGCCACGATGGATGGCGTGAGGCTCATGCTACCCTTCAGCCGGCTGACGATCACGAACGGAGCCGTGATCTTCAACAAGGAGAATCCGTTTGACCCCGCGCTGGAGGTGCGGGGTGAATCGCTCATCAACAACTACCGCGTCACGGTGTTTGCCAATGGCAGCGCGCGCGCTCCGCAGTTGCGCTTCACCTCCAGTCCGCCATTGCCGGAGAACGAAATCGCCTCGCTGCTCGCCACCGGCTCCACGGCGGGAGACGCAGGAGGCGCCGAGAGCATGGCAGCGAATCGCGCGGCGTTCCTTTTGGTGAGTCAGATGTATCGCAGGCTCTTCAACAAAGCCGCGCCGCGGCGTCGGTTCGATGATGAGCCTTCCAGGATCACCTTCTCGGTGGATCCGGTGGGAAGCACGGGACGCAGCGGCACCGGTCCCGGGGTAACGGCGCGGATTGAACTCAGCGACAAGCTGCAGGCCACCGGCTCCGTGGGAGGAGAGGGATTCCGTGGATTGCTTTATTACCTGGTGAGACTTCGATGATGATGAAGGTGGGGGATGTCACACAAAAGACGAGTGGACGCCGCCTCTCCAAGGAGCGGCGACTTCAGTCGCCGTTTGGAGAGACGAGCTGTCGAGGATTCCAGGGGGAAGGTGTGTGGCATAGGGATGGCTCGCTTCCACGGCAGCTGAAGCAGCCGCTCCTTGTTGCCTGTGGCTCCCGGTGTGCAGGCGCATTGGTGATGCCGATTCTACTGCTGATGTGCTTGTTGGGCTCCACCACCCTCCACGCCCAGCAACCCGCGGTGAGGGAGAGACGCTCTGCCAATGCACCCGTCCCCCCCGCGACGGTCTCTGTCCCGGTACAGATCGAGGGGCTCTCTGTCCGGGCGGATGGTGTATCACAAACGAATGTGAACGATGTAACATCGGTGTTGGAGGATCAGCTCCGCCTCTCCGGAGATGCCTCCATGTCTGAGCCGCTCGCTGATGACCTCGCTTTCTTCCTGCGGCAGCGGCTCCTTGATCTGGGATTTCCGGAGGTAACGGTGGCGTGGACGGTGGAGGGCGGAACTGCCGTGCTGAGGGTGGTGGAGGGCCCGCAGTACACGGTGGGCATCATCACGTTTGAGGGAAATACCTCGCAACGGGAGGAGGACCTGCGCGCGTTCCTGTTGCGCCCCACGCATGAGAAGCTCGGGCGAAGAATTGCCAACCCGCCACTGGTGGAGGGAGACATCCGGCATGGCGCGCAACTGGTGCAGCGTTACTTCCAGGCTCAAGGCTACTTGAATGCCACGGTGTCGGATCCCGAGTTCACCATGCGCTCGGAGACGAAGACGCAGGACATCCTGGTGAGGATCACCGAAGGACCGCGCTTTGACATTGGCCAGGTCTCACTAACGGGTGACTGGGAATCGCGCCGTGACGAGGTGCAGGCAGCCATCGAAGGCATGACGGGGCAGCCCTTCAGCGAAGTGAGGATTGAAGAAGTGCGCAAGCAGCTTGTGGGTATCTTCCAGCAGCGTGGCCACTTCCTGGCGGATGTCACGGCGACCGCCGATCCCTCGAAGGTTCGCGGCGGCCCAGTGCCGGTGGTGTATCAGGTTACACCTGGAAATATCTTCCGTGTGGCGGGTGTTTCCGTGGCCCCGGGATTTTCCAAGGGCGGGGAGCGCGTGGTGCGCGCCAGCTTCAAGCGCTCGGTAAACCAGGTGTATTCTCCGGCGGATCTTCAATTGATGCACAAGCAGGCCCTGAGGTCGGATGTCTTCTCGCGCCTGGATGTCACGCCGAAAAAGCTGACGGACGACACCATCACCCTGGAGCTCACCGGTGAGGAAGGTCCCACCCGCACTCGCGCGTGGTATGGGGGTTACGAAACCTTCAAGGGGGTCATTGTGGGTGGGGAACTGCGCAAGGTGAACATCTTCGACTCTGGAAACGCAGCGCAATTGAAGGTGGAGTCGAGCGGTATCGGCATCACGGGCTCGGCGCGTTTCACGGATCCAGCGGTCTTCAATTCGCCCTTCTCACTGGACCTTTCGCTATATGCCGACGGCGAAGAAATTTTTGACTACAAGAGGCAGAGCTACGGCGGCAGGATGGTGCTGGCCCGTCAGTGGACGAAGCACGTCTCCACCAATGCGTTTGCGGACTATTCGCTGAACAATTCCGAATCCGAGCTGCTGACACCGGAAGAACTCGGCCCGGATGAGTACAATCTCGGCCTCGTGGGACTCTCCGCCATCATCGATTACCGCGACAGTCCGGTCCTGCCCACGAGGGGATTTGTGTTCAATGGGAGCATTTCAGGCACACTCGCCGGGGATATTTCCTACACTCGTGCGGATCTCAGCTTTGCCTACTTCGTGCGCTTCACGGACAAATTTCGTGCCGCCCTGCTCGCGCGCACGAGCGCCATCCGGCCTGAGCAAAGCCTGGAGGAGGTGCCTATTGATTTGCGGCTCTTCAACGGTGGCGCCACCAGTGTGCGCAGCTTCCAGGAGCGGGAGATGGGTTTGAAGAGCATCAAGGGCGATACACCCATCGGCGGCACGTTGAGCCAGACCTTCAGCGTGGAGTTCTCTTATGAAGTCGCTCAGAACCTTGAGCTGGCGCTCTTTGGTGACATGGGCACGCTCACGCGTGAAGAAGAAAGCATCTTCAGGCGTCCGGAGGATGTTCGATACGCCATCGGTCTGGGTATCCGGTACAAGCTGCCCGTGGGTCCGTTGAGGATTGACTATGGTTTCAATCCTGACCGCCGTGAAGGCGAAGATATCGGGGCGTTGCACATTACGTTTGGGTATGCGTTTTAGGCGGATGATCAGCGGACCGCTAATGTGCGCTAACGGACGCTAATGAGGGAACAAAAGAACTGCCGTGGAGTGTGATTGGCATCTGCTGGTCCTGGGAACGCTGGCCTCTGGCCGGCGTATTCAGTGAAGCTTTGACGGCGGGCTACTTCCCCTCCGCCTCAGGATACAAATCCAGGGCCAGCTCCCGGAAATTCTTCACACGGTGAAACGTCGCGCAATCGGCGTCATGGTGATTCGGGCCGTTGATGTTGGAGCGTGCAATGATGGCGAGATCATCACCGTCAACCACCGGTCTCGCATACATGAATGACTGCGAGACCTTCTTCGCTTGGGCCACACAACCGGCAGGGAACCAGTTCAGGCCATCCACGCTGTATTGCAGCATGAGGAAGCGGCGATCATTGCCACCGGCGGGCACGGTGGATTCCTTGGTGTCGGTCTCCTCCTTCACGGTCTTGAACCAGTCGAAGACATCCGTGCTGTCGGCGGGATAGTTGGCGGTGGCCCAGAAGAGTTTGGAGGGCTCGTCGCGGATCACGCAGAACTTGAGCTGCCCGCCGGGCATGGCGTGGTAGTGGGTGAACTTCAGTCCGAGTGCTTGGCCTGGGCCATCATCGGTGGCATCCAACACGCCGCAGAGGTTCGTCACGGCCTGGCGCTTCAGCTTCACGACGCAGAGCACGCGCAGCTTGCCGCCGACTTCGAGGACGTTTGGCTCCAGATACTGGCTGGAGACATTTTCATCCTTCGAGAGGGTCATCATGCTCGGTACACCGGGGAAGGGGACCGGTGAGGACAGGCGCCATGAGGCAGGATCCATGGGATTGCGTGAGAGGTCGCCTGCCATGAGACGAGGTCCACGATTCTTCCCAAGGCTGAGGTCATCGGTGGCCCAGTAGATCTTGTCCTCGCGCTGCACCATGCCGGTGTGGCAGTTCCAGAAGTGCCCTTTGAAAAGCGTCACTGGCTCGGACCATGTTTTCCCGCCATCCATGCTGTTCAGCAGCACCACATCATCGTTGCGCGACTTCGTGCCGCCCTTGTTCGCGAAGAGATAGAGGATGCCCTTGTGAATGAAGGGTGCCGCGGAGTAGTAGGGCAGGCTGGAGATTTCCGTCCATGTCTTGCCACCATCTTCGCTGCGCAGCAGGTGGGTTGCGCTCTTCGTGGCGCGGCGTTCCTCGCTCCACTTCGCACGAGGTACTACGGGCACCACAGCAAGCAGGGAACCATCGTCCAACTTCGCAAGGCCCGGTCCCTCCACATAGTATTCCGGGTCCGGGTTGCGGAAAACGATGGCGTAGTCCTGTGCCAGCGGTTGTGCAGCGGAGAGCGTGAGGCTCACTGCTGACAGAACCATCATCGCAATTACGAAACGGAAGGTGCCGGGGAAGGGGAGCGGATGCAGGTGCAGCATGACGGCGAAGGTGGAGCGGTGATTCTGAACGCTTCGGATGGGAAGCGCATTGCGCCGTGTTTCCGATTTCCAGTGAATGTTCTGGAAAAACCACGCGCCCATCTGGCATGCTCGCAGCCCAACGTTCCTCGCGAGTCCCTTCGCGAGCTTTTCTCATTCTCCCTTGAATGAGCCGCCCTCTGTCCGCCGACCGTTGCAGCCCACTACCAATCCCATGACACATCCACTTCGCATTCTTCTGTGTGCCTTTGTCTCTCTCAGCATGGCGTCCTCCCACGCCGCTCCTCCGGCAGGATTTGATCCGAGTTTGACCTACAGCACGCCGCCACTCACCGGAGACGACATCAAGGAGATGCTCGAGCTTCGGGCCAGCAAGCACCGGGTGGACTTCGACAAGCCAAAAAACGTGAAGGTGGTTATTGAAGTCCTTGATCAGGGTGAGCCCACCGAAATCGAACTGCCGGGCCCGTGCAAGTATGTCACCGTCATGCTGTATCAGCCCGACAAAGAGCGGGAGTCAGGTCTGACCAAAATGTATTACTGGCTCGACACCGAACGTGGCGGGCACCACAGCAGTTTCCACTTTGACGCCTCACGCGCCACTCACTCCCGTTCCGGTATTCTGGACGGCACCCTCACCATCAAAGCCTCCTACAACAGCCAGTTCACGGACAAGCCGACATACCAGATCAAGGTCATCGCGAAAGACGCCTAGGGACTGGTCACGGCGCTACCCGCTGGAACGGCACCCAGTCCGGACCTTCACTGGGAAGACTTCCCTTCCGCAGTTGTCATCCCCACCAAGGGCGGTATCTTCCCGGCCCTCCGGAGTCCCCTTCCGCTCTTCAGTACGTAAGTCCCGTCAGATCATGCCCCGCGTCCACATCCGTACCTATGGCTGCCAGATGAACGAGCGCGACTCCGAGCAGGTGTCGCAGATGTTCGTGGAGCGTGGCTATACCATGACGGCCCAGGAGGCCGAGGCGGATGTGATCCTCATCAACACCTGCTCTGTGCGTGATCAGGCGGAGCAGAAGGCGCTGGGGAAGATGGGCATGATGAACAAGTACCGTGAGGAGCGTCCGCAGCTCGTCACCGGGTTTATGGGCTGCATGGCCCAGAGCCGCGGCTCCGAGCTCATTACCACCTCCAAGGTGGACCTCGTGGTCGGCACGCAGAAGTACCACCGCGTGGTGGAGTATGTGGAGCAGATCATTCGCGGCCGCGAGGAACGCCAGATGGATGACGCGCGCTTCTCCATTGTCGATACCGAGGAGGAGCAGGCCTCGCAAAATGCCATCCGCGATCACGAGCTGAAGGAGCACCAGGCCTCCGCCTTCGTGAGCATCATGCAGGGCTGCAACATGAAATGCACCTTCTGCATCGTGCCGTACACGCGCGGTGGCGAGCGTGGCAGGCCCATCGCGGACATCGTGGAGGAAGTGCGCCGCCTCGCCGCGCGTGGCGTGAAGGAAGTCACGCTGCTGGGACAGATCGTGAATCTCTACGGTCGCCACGAGTTCCCCATGAAGGACGGCAAGAGCCCCTTCGTGCAGCTCCTGGAGGCCGTGCATGAGGTGGATGGCATTGAGCGCATCCGCTTCACCAGCCCGCATCCCATCGGTTACAAGGCGGACCTCATCAATGCCTTCACCTACCTGCCGAAGCTGGCCGAGCACGTGCACCTTCCCATGCAGAGCGGCAGCAATGCCATCCTGAAGAAGATGCACCGCCCGTATTCCGCGGAGAAGTTTGAAGAGCTGGTGGCCAGGATCCGCGCCGCGCGCCCCGGCATCGCCGTGACCACGGACATCATCGTGGGCTTTCCCGGCGAGACGGATGAGCACTACGCCGAGACCCGTGCCCTGTGCGACCGCCTCGAGTTCGAGAACGCTTTCATCTTCCGCTACAGCAAGCGGCGCGGCACTCCCGCTGCCGAGATGGAAGACGCTCTGCAACTCCCCGAGCGTGTGAAGGAGGAGAGGAATCAGGATCTCCTGGCCCTCATCAACAAGCACGCCCAGGCGAAGTATGTGCCGCTGGTGGGCACGAATGTGGAAATCCTCTGCGAAGGCCCCAGCAAGACCAATGCCGCCCGCCTCACCGGCCGCACGCGCACGAACAAGATCGTGGTCTTCGAGGGGAACCCGGACCGCCACATCGGTCAGATTTTTGACGTCCACATCACGGAGTTTCAGGGATTCACCTTGTACGGTGATCCGGCCCTGACGGTGTAGCGTTACGCACGTCCCGTGAACCACCCCAGCTCCATCCAGTCCGCAAACCACTGCTGGATCTGTGAGGCGGCATCTTCCGGGGTGAAATCACTCCCAGTGAAAGCCCTGGCGCAGGCCTGCTCCACAGGTATGCCCTGGTGTATCAGGGTGAGCAGCACGTGGGCCTCGGGCGTTACGCGCTTGTAGTACACGGTGTTCTGCAAGCGGTGCACTACAAGATGCACGGGTGCAGGCGCACGCTTGGCCACGATGCGCAACGCGCGGCTGCGGCGGGGCGCGGAGGTCATGGCATTGCTGGCGGTGGAGCCGGCCGCTTTCTGCGAGCGGCGGCGGAGACGCAGCAGGAGTTGCTCAGCCTCATATTCCAGGGTGAGCAGGGTGATGTAGGATTGCAGGCCGAGGCGCAACTCGTGTGGTGGAGTGCGGGCCAGTTTCTGCGTATCTGGCACAGGGTCGGCAGGCTCATCGAAGGCCAGGCATCGTGCCCATTCCAAGCGGGCCATGTCGAGCGCCAGAGTGGTATGCGGTGCGGTGAGCTGTGGATGCGCCACGAGGAACGCGGGCAGGTCCCGGCCCAGGTTTCGCATGGTCCAGGAGTTGGAGCCACAGGTTTCAATGTATGCCACCGAGAGCGCCTCGAATTTCTTTGGGCCGATCACGGCTGCCACGCCGCTGAAGTCCTCCGCGAAACCCTCCAGCACACGCCACCAGTACTGTTGATTGTAGATCTCCAACCGCTCGAAGGAGGTGAGTCGGTCGTTTGGTTTGACGAAGAGCTCTGCATAGCGCGCCATGTCCGAGCCATCCACCCAGGTCTGTTGCATGCCATTTTGATGCAGCGCTCGTGTGACAGCGCCGAACATCATGCGTTGCGCCTCCGCCGCATTGCGGGGAGCCTTCGCAGTAGGTGCAGTTTTCACCTTGCTAGGCAGCGCGGACTTTGGCATGCGTCTTGGGGAGAAATTGAGTGGCCTTCAGGGCTTCGGCATGTACTTCATCGAAGCTGGGAATCTTGTCATCCCATTCCAGCAGCGTGGCTGTGGGGCCGCAGAGCTTGATGGCCTCCGCATAGATATTCCACACAGGCTGGATCACGGGGTGATCATGTGTGTCCAGGATGTGCGTGGGGTGCTTTGTGTGGCCTGCAATATGGATCTGTGCCACGCGATGGTGCGGCACGTTGTTGAGGTAGTCCATCGGGTCGAAGGCATGGTTCACGCTGGAGACATAGATGTTGTTTACATCCAGCAGGATGCCGCAGTCCGCAGCCTCCACCACTTCGCTCAGAAATTCCCACTCCGTCATCTCGCTGATGTGGAATTCCACGTAGCTGCTGAGGTTTTCCACGGCCACGGGGCGCTCGCAGTAGTCCTGCACCTCGCGGATTTTCGCGGCCGTCTTCTTCACGGCGTCCCAGGTGTAGGGCATGGGCAGCAGGTCGTGGGAGTAGCGCCCATTCACACTACCCCAACAGAGATGGTCGGAGAGCCAGGGGGTATTCGTGCGCTTGCAGAGCGTCTTGAGCTTCTTCAGATGATCGCGATTGGGCCGCTCGGGGTTGCCGAAGTACATCGAGACGCCGTGCTGCACCACGCGGTATTGCTCCAGCAGGCGGTCGAGAACGGCCATGGGGCGGCCACCGCCGAGCATGTAGTTCTCTGAAATAATCTCGAACCAGTCCACCACCGGCTTCTGCTCGAAAATATGGCGGTAGTGGGGGATGCGCAGGCCAATGCCCACACCGTATTCGGTGTTTCCATTGAAGCGGGAGGCGGGCATGAAGCGCGAGAGCGGGGGTGAAAATGAACGGTGGAGAGGAATGCGCCGGAGCCTGTCGGGTGCCAGGCTCCGGCGGTCGGGTATTTCAGCGTAGGCTGAAGTACGGCCTATTTGTGAACGGGCTTGCCGTCCTTGATGGCGCAGCCGCCCTTGCCCTTGCAGGTGTTCTTGCCGGCGCATCCCTTGTCACCGCTCTTGCAGCCGCCCTGGCCCTTGCATTCATTCTGGCCCTTGCAGGCGTGATCCTTCGGCGCAGCGAGCGTGTCCGCGCTACCCGCCTTGGCGATGGAGATGCCAGTTCCAGTGGTGGAGGCAGCTTGGGCAGTGAATCCACCTGCCAGGAGTCCGGTCATCGCCGCACCGGCGAGCAGTGATTTGGTCAGCTTCGTAGACTTCATGATGGTTTATCCAGGTTGTGTTAGCGTTTTGATCTGGTCCCCCGAAGCGGAAGTGCCTTGGTGGACACGTGCCTGATTCGGCGCAGCCGGTACTGCTGGATTCAGAATCTCTCTGAGGAAAAATTGAGAAACCGCCCTCCCCCAGGTTCTGGAGCGTTTCTCAAGGGTGTCTTCTCCTTTGGCAAGAGGGCGTTTCTGGCGGAAATGCACGCGTCCGACCCCTATGTGTTTTTTCGAAGCTTCTACAGGTGGATGTTCCACCGGCGCTTCGATGGCGAAGGATGACCCGTGAAGGCGACTGGCCTTGTCGCAGGCGTGCTTTTTTTGGGAGATATCTGGTTGGCCCCGCGCCTTATTCGAGAATCACGGGATAGAATTCAAGCTTCAGCTTCCGACCGAGGCTCCATTCTCGGAATGCCTTGGAGACAATGATGCGCGGCTTCACAAGGAAATTCTCCGTGCCAGTGTAAAAGCGCCCGGGCGCACCGCCGAAGCGCTTGGATGTCGCGGCAAAGTCAAAACCTCCCATTGCTTGAACCTCGTTCGCAGGGAAACGCAGCAGTTCCGGAAAGTAAAAATCGTCTATGAAGCACCCGGTTTCGCGCACCCGTTCCGGTTGATAGTCGTTGCCATCCTCGCCTACGATTCGATTCAAGAGTGCTGGCATATGGGTGTCTGGCAGCAGTTGCCAGTAGGGCTCGGGCAGTGGCTTTCCGTCTTTGCTCACTATTTCCCGGAAGCCGAGTCCTTTGAAGCCTGCTTTCTCCAACTCCTTTCGGAAGGTATCTGTGCATCCCATTGCTGGAGTAGTGCCGATACTGCCGACGGGCTGCTTTTTTAGTGATCCCCGCTCCAGATACATCTGGGTAGTGGATTTATGGTTTCCACCATCGCCCAGTTCATTCTGCGGCATGAGCATGTAGAATGCCGCCTCGCTGATGTCCTCCTTATCAAACGTCCTCAAGCCTTGGACGAAGAACTGGGTCTTGTCGCCCAAACTGGGAGTGGGATGGCGTTTCGCTTGCGGTTTCAGGCCCTGTTGGCGCAGAAACGTCACTATCTCCTCCAGCACCGGATCGCCTTCCTCCAAGTGTACGCTCATGGATCTTGTGCCTAGGGCGAAACATTGGGGCCAGCGAGATTTGCATTCCGCGTAGGCTGGTGGCGCCAGGCTTTTGCCCTCACTGCCAACCCTTTCATCTGACTCAATGATGACAAATTTGACGAAGTGCTTCATGCAAGAGGACGAATGGATTGCACGAAGTGCTACCATTGCAGGACACGCGGGGGCAAGACACATTTTTTCCCGCCCCTCTCTCGCGGTGCTCTTTCCCCTTGCAAGGAGCCGCATCCGGCGGGATGGCAGACGACTCGACGCACCTCCTCCATGAATCCCCAAGAGTTCTACGACTGGATCTTCCATCAACGCTCCGATGGCGAAGGGTTGTCGCTGAAGACCGCCGGACTCATCGTGGGAGTACTTCTGGTGCTGGGTCATCTCTGGGCCTATCTGAAGGCGGAGCAGGCCATGGCCATGGCGAAGAACTTCCCGCGCAACCGCGCTTGGGGCATTGCCCTCCTCGCCATCGGCACGGTGTGGAGCTACTTCCTCGTCTCGTACATGGACATGGGTGAGTTCTTCACCTGGCGTCGCTGGCTGGTGATGCTGCTGCCTCTCACCTTTGTGCTGGTGGTGGTGTATGTGCCGGAGTTTCTGGCCGTGCGCGCCCTCGGGGCCCTGCTGCTGCTGGCTGCCTCGCCGGTATTGCACGCCGCCTTCCTCCAGCCTTCCTCCAGCCGTCTATTGATGCCCATTCTCGCCTATGTGTGGGTCTTGGGTGGCATGTTCCTGGTGGGCATGCCCTACCTGCTGCGGGATGGCATCAGTTGGGCCACGGCAAACGCCGGCCGTTGGAGGATGGCCTCCGCTGGCGGTGTCGCCTATGGCATTCTCACGCTCGTCGCGGCGGTGAGCGCCTGGTAGGGTTCGGTAAAAGGGCCTTGTAGCAGGGGAAGGAGAACCGCCGCACCGCCATGGCCACTGCTGCCCGTCCCCGTGTGCTGGTGATTCGCGGCGGGGCGATTGGTGACTTCATCCTGACGCTCCCGGCCATCCGCCTGCTGCGGGAGAGCATTCCCAATGCCCACATTGAGGTGCTGGGGTACAAGCCAATCATCGAGCTCGCCCTCGCGGCGGGTGTGGCGGATGAGACCCGAAGCCTGGAGCACGCCAGCATGGCCCGGCTCTTCGCTCCGAAGGCACCCGCTGAAGGCCAGTTGGCGGACTATTTTCGGAGTTTCAACCTCATCATCAGCTACTTGTACGACCCGGATGGCTATTTTCGGGAGAACATGGAGCGCATGGGGGTGAAGACCTTCCTGGCCTGTCCGCATCGTGTGGAAGTGGGAAAAGGTCATGCCGCCGAGCAGCTTGCGAAGCCGCTGGAGAGCCTGGCCATGTATCTGGAGGACCCCGCGCCGCGCATTGCCGTGGCAGAGCCCCCTGCCACGCATCCGCTCCCGGACCGCCCCCTCGTGGCGCTGCACCCCGGGAGTGGTTCCTTGAAAAAGAACCTGCCGGTGGAGCACTGGATCGCCGCAGGGCGGGCCCTTAGCACGGCATTTCCCCTGGTGCGCCTCGCGTTGATCACGGGAGAGGCGGAGCACGAGCGTGGCATCACCGCGCGTCTGCGGGAGGGCTGGCAGGGGCTGGACTACATCCACTGGGACCAGCTTCCCCTCACCACCCTGGCCGGGCATTTCTGCGGCACGGCGGCGTTCCTCGGGCATGACAGCGGTATCTCCCACCTCGCCGCCGCGTGCGGGGTACCGTGCTTGCTCTTCTTTGGCCCCACGGACCCGCTCACCTGGGCACCGCGCAATGCGGGAGTGCAGGTGGTGAGTCCCCCAGAGGGAACGCTGGAGGACTGGCCTGTGGACCGCGCGCTGGCGGAGATGCGCCGATTCTTGCAAGGTCTGCGCCTCGGCACTGAAAAGTGACGCCGCCGCTTGTGGGCTGGGCAGGTTGAGCTACGATTGCGTCACACTCACATGTCCGCCAACCCCAAGCCTTTCGAACGTTTCCGCACATTCCTCATGTTCGGCGCGCCCGGCAGTGGAAAGGGCACGCAGGGGAAGGTGCTCGGCACCATCCCGCGTTTCCATCACATGGCCTGCGGCGACGTCTTCCGCTCGCTGGATACCCGCACCTCGCTGGGCCAGGAGTTTGTGGCCTTCTCCAGCCGCGGCCAGCTCGTGCCGGATGAGACCACTGTGAAGCTCTGGCGCGCAAACATTCACGACCGTGTCACCACGCACAATTTCAAGCCGGATATCGACTTCCTGGTGCTGGACGGCATCCCGCGCAACGTGGAGCAGGCGAAGTTCATGGAGCAGGATATTGACGTGGTGCAGGTCTTCCACCTGAGCTGCCCGGACCGCTCCGAGCTCACCCGCCGTCTCCGCAAGCGCGCGCTGAAGGAGAACCGCTTCGATGACGCCAACGAGGAAGTCATCGCCAAGCGCATCCGCACCTACGAGGAGGAGAGCAAGCCCATTCTCGACTACTACAGCAGCGGCAAGTACACCGGACGCAATATGGTGGCGGAAGTCGATGCCAGCCAGCCGCCTGCGAAGGTGGTGCTGGATGTGCTCTCCCGCATCATGCAGCTCGACGTGTGGAAGGAACGCGAGAAGGTGCGCGTGTAGAGCATTCTACCGCGTCGCACTTCGCTCACGTTTCGATCATCGACTTCATCCGCTACCCGCTCTCTTCCCCACGGCAGGACTCCACATGCTGCGCATCGCATTTCTCGGCACGGGCGACATCGGCCTGCCCTCGCTGGAGGCCTTGCTTTCCAAGAACGGGCATGACCACGAGGTTGTAGCCGTCATCACCCAGCCGGACAAACCGGTGGGCCGCAAGCAGGTGCTCACCCCACCCGAGGTGAAGGTGCGCGCGCTCGCGGCCGGCGTGCCTGTGCTGCAGCCGGAGCGCATCCGGAACGAGGTGGAAAAACTGAAGGAGCTGCGAGCGGATGTCTTCGTGGTCATTGCTTACGGGCAGATTCTGCCGCGCACGGTTTTGGAAATCCCGCGCCTGGGGTGTTTGAATGTCCACGCGTCCCTGCTCCCGCGACATCGCGGAGCCTCGCCCATCCAGGCGGCCATTCGCGAGGGCGATGCGGAGACGGGCGTCACCATCATGTGGATGGATGAAGGTCTCGACACGGGCGATATCCTCCTGCCTGTCCCCATCACCATCGAACCCACGGATACCGGTGGCGTGCTGCATGACAAACTGGCTGCCCTCGCTCCAGAGGGCCTGCTACGTGCCCTGAGCATGGTGGAAGAAGGCACTGCGCCGCGCATCAAGCAAGACGACGCCCTCTCCACGCACTCGCGAAAGTTGGAGCGTGCGCATGGCAAGCTGGATTGGTCCCAGCCTGCGAAGGAGCTCGAACTGCTCATCCGCGCGTACAATCCGTGGCCGGGGACCTATTGCCTGGTCCCGGCTCGTAGCGGCCCGGAGAATGCCGAAGCTGCTCCTGCCGTTCCTGCCCTCCAGCTCAAGGTGCATCAGGCCACGGTGGTCCCAGACGCAGAGGCATGTCCCACGCCCGGCACTATCCTTCGCGCTGATACCCAACTCCTTGTCTCGTGTGGTCAGGGCGTGCTGGATCTCACCGAGGTGCAGCTCGAAGGCCGCAAGCGCATGAGTGCCCGTGATTTCCTCCAAGGCAGCGCCGTGGAGGTAGGGATGGTGTTGGGATAGTGCAGCCGTGCGGAGCTTCTTCCCACATCTGGTTTCTACCGCCTCCATCCCCCTTGCCGTTTCCAGCCCTTTCCAGTACCCTCTACGGGAAATGACTACCCTTCGTCCACGCCGCCTTGTCTCGCTGACCACCCTGTTCGCGATGGTCGTCCCCGGCGTCGCCCTCCTGGCCTTCACTTCCGCTCATGCCCAGCGCATTACCGGCCCGAGTGTGAATGCGCGGACGGTGCTCCATCCTGACGACACCAAGACCGAGTCCACCAAGGACCCTGTTAAGCGTCAGCAGACGGAAAAAATCTTCGACTCACGCGGTGTCGTCATTGCGGAAAAGGTTTTCTTGCTCAATCAAAACGGCGACCCCACTCAGGGCGCCATCTATGATGGCCGGGGGGGGCTCATCGCGCGTGTCATCTTCTATTTCGATGACCTCGGCCGCGTGGTGGAGGAACGGTGTGTGAACACCAAGAATGAAATCTTCCGCCGTGTCATCCGCCAGTACGACAAGAGTGGTCGTGCCATGCCGCCGCAGGCCTTCGACTACAAGGTGAATGCACCGAACATGAGCGTGGCCAAGATTAACTTCACCAACATGCCGGCTCTGCCCCCCAAGGACGGCACGCGCAACGATGTCCCACAACAACCCGGCCAGGCACCGCAGATCGAATCCGCCGCCCCCGGGATGCGTATGAATTCCAACGGCGGCATCAGCGTGCAGCCCCAATTCAATCCTCCTCCCCAGGGTGGTCAGCCCCAGAGGCAACCCACGGCTCCTCCAGCGGCTCCTGCCGAGAAGAAGAGCCGCTGGTTCTGGCAGAAGAAGTGAGTGGTGAAGGCGAAGAAGGTTGCGGTGGTTGAGCTGTGGTTTGCCATCGCCGAGCGGTGGATGGTTTTCCGACCCATCAACCGAATGCAAACACGCTACTTCAGCGGATAGGACGAAAGCCCACTAAAACCTGTAGCCCAAGCCAAGACCGCCTTCCCAGGAGGACACGTCAATTTTCACGCGGACCGGGCCGGCGGAGGCATGCGCGGTATCCACCCAGCGGTAGGTACCGTGAGCTTCGGCGAACCAGCGGCCATCCTTGCTGAGGTCGTACTGGAGCGTCAGCCCGGTGAAAACTCCCATCTTCACATCGGCATCGCTATCCTGCCAGGACTGGCGAGAAACCAACGAGCCGCTGGAGCGGTACCACCGGCTCTCAGCGCTCAGATCGTAGTCGATGACAGCCAACAGTCCGCCGAGTTCCGCGAGAACGGTCAGGTCGCCGAATCTCCGGCCTACTTTCACACCGAAGGGGATTTCATTGAGATGCACATCCAGGGAGCCGCCGGTGACGGCGTAGTAGCTGGCATAGAGCCTGTTCGTGACCCTGTCCGTCTGGCGAGGGCCGCGGATGCCTATGGGAAAAGGAGTCAGCGAGTTATAAAGCTGCGCATCATAGATCACCATCCCGCTGGCATTGGGGAAGCCAGGAGGGGTTATCCCACCAAAGGCGGGGTTGGAGAAATCGATGCCTTCATAGGAGTACGTGTGCCGCACGTCGCGCTGGAAGACGGATTGTCTGGCCACGGTGCGCTGACCGGAGGAGTGGCTGGTCTCCACGTAACTCCAGCCCACGAACGCATCCACGATGAGGGAGGGGCTATCGACCAGGCGCCTGCTGAATTCCAGATAGGGGCCCACGCCTACGTCGCTGTCGCTCACGTCCACGCTGGTCGATTGCAGCGAGCTGGAATAGGAATACGAGTGGGAGTAGAAATCAAAGGTGCTGAGTGGTAGGCTGGTGAAAGCGCTCCTGCCCTCGCTGTAACTGTTGCCTCCTTGCGTGAGGCCGAGTCCGCTGCGCAGGCCTGCCCCAGGCAACAATGCGGCACTGGCATCCGGTCCCACGCTCCCATTGTCATAGCGTCTGGTGGCGCCTCCCGAAAACAGTCCGATGTCGCCAGCCCCTCGCGGCAATCCCAATCCCCGCAAGTTCAACGCAGGGGCGGAGAGGTGAAAGTCCGCATCGATGCTCCGCACAGTGACACCTGCCGAAAACGACCACGGATAGGTCGGTGCCGCGAAGGTGACAGGCGGGTTCTTCTCCAACGTCGTGGGGCTTCCGGCCTGAAGTGGCTGCAGGGCCAGCATGGCTGGCAACGCAAGGAGCAACGATGGCAGGGAGAAGGAGCGGGATTGGCGAGCAGGTTGTATCATGAGCGGATGTGGGGAACGTGCCTAACCGGACGAATGCCCATTCAGGCGAGGCGTTAACTCTCTCGAGGAGGCCTCCCACAGCGGGCAACATTGGACCGATTTGATATCCTCAATGATTTTAACGACAAAATCCAATAGTCGACATGTTGCATAACAACTGCAATGGCATTCTGTCGAATGATATAAGGTATGGCATGGAGATCGTGCGGTCGGACACGCGATCATCAGCCGACGCAAGAGACCTTCGACTCGCGTGGAGTGGTCATTGCGGGAAAGGTTCCCGCTGACCCGGCAGAAAAAGCAGTGGTATCAGGCATCGGTCACTTCGCACGACCACTCGCGGCCAACCACCGGAGAAGGAGAGTCCTCTCGCCCGCCGGTAAGGTTTGACCGGTCGCACCGGCGGGCGGAGGATGTCCTTGGGTGTCGGCACACAGGTCAAAAAGGGCGTGTGCCGACCATGGGAAATCGCTGCTGCTGTGAGCGGACGAGCTCTTAAATTCCCTGAGAATGATATCAGCAGAGATCGATTTTTTAGTTTGGCGGCTAAAGGTTTAGTAAAACCTGGCCATGTGGAATGTTGCAGCAATCCGTCAGCGCTCTCTCAAACCCCATGCTGAATGCGGTGCCAATGACATCACACTATCTTATACCATACTATACCAGCATCGCTCCCACATCCGCACTGCCCACCAGCTTCGCATAACGATGCAGATACCCGCGTGGGACGTCCTTCATCTTTTGCATTCCCATCGGGGGTGATTGCTCCCAGGTAGCTTTCCGTTTCGTAAGCTCCGCATCATCTACACACAGCGTGAGCTTGCGCGCGGGGATATCGATTTCAATGAGGTCGCCCGGCTGTACCAGTGCGATGGGTCCACCAGCAGCCGCTTCCGGAGACACGTGGCCGATCGAGCCACCACGCGTGGCGCCGGAGAAACGGCCATCCGTGATGAGCGCCACGGATTCGCCAAGACCGCGACCGGCGATGGAGGCAGTGGGGGAAAGCATCTCCTGCATGCCGGGACCACCCTTGGGGCCCTCGTAGCGAATGATGACCACATCTCCGGCCTTCACCTGGCCGGTGAGGATGCCGGTGGTGGCGGACTCCTGCGATTCAAAAATCACGGCTGGCCCGCGGAACTGCATCATGGAGGGCGCGACGCCGGCGGCCTTCACCACGGAGCCATTCGGAGCGAGATTGCCAAAGAGGATGGCCAGACCACCACGCTCGGAGTATGCGCGGTCGAGCGGACGAATCACTTCCGCATCCTGCACCTGCGCATGGGAGATATTTTCCCCAAGCGTCTTCCCGGTGACGGTGAGACACTCTTCATGAATCGCGCCTGGTTTTTCGCAGAGTGTCTTCAGGATGGCAGACACGCCGCCGGCGCGATGGATGTCCGACATGTAGTGGATGCCGCTGGGCGCGACCTTGCACAGGTGCGGAATGCGGTCGCTCACTTCATTGAAGTCCTGCATGCTCAGCGGCACTCCGGCTTCGCGGGCGATGGCCAGGGTGTGCAGCACGGTGTTCGATGAGCCGCCCATGGCCATGTCCAGCGTGAGTGCATTTTCAAACGCCTCACGTGTGAGGATGTGTGAGGGGCGCAGGTCACGCCGCACGAGTTCCACGATCGCGCGTCCGGCTTCGGCAAAGAGGTAATCCCGTGCCGGGTCGGTGGCGAGGATGGAGCCATTCCCCGGAAGCGCGAGCCCGAGAGCCTCGCACAGGCAGTTCATGGAGTTTGCGGTGAACATGCCGGAGCACGAGCCGCATGTGGGGCATGCATTCCGCTCAATGTCGTTGAGCTGGCTCTCGCTGATGCGTTGTGCCGCATGCGCGCCCACCGCCTCGAACACGGAGGAGAGATCCAGCGCACGGCCCGTCACCGGATCGCGACCGGTCTGCATAGGGCCTCCGGAGACGAATACCGCTGGAATATCCACACGCGCCACGGCCATCATCATACCGGGCGTGATCTTGTCGCAGTTCGGAATGCACACCACGCCATCGAAGCAGTGGGCACGCAGCATGGTCTCCACGCTGTCCGCGATGATCTCGCGAGAGGCCAGGGAGTACTTCATGCCCGTGTGGCCCATGGCGATGCCGTCATCCACGCCGATGGTGTTGAACTCAAACGGCACGCCACCTGCGGCGCGCACCGCCTCGCGCACCTTCCGCCCCACCACATCCAGATGCGCATGGCCGGGGATGATTTGCACGAAGGAGTTTGCTATCGCGATGAAGGGCTTGTTCCAATCCTCTTCGGATTGAATCGCACCCGTGGCACGAAGCAGGGAACGGTGGGGTGCCCGGCGCGGGCCGGACTTGATGATGTCGCTGAGCATGGTGAGTAGGAGGTTAGGCCTCCGGCCTGACAGTGGGCGATAGGCCTCTGGCCTGTCGGATCAGTCGGGTGGGAAGAGCACCTCATACTGCTCCTAGCCAGACCATCTCAAAACTACCACTTTTGTCCGTTCGTGATACCATTCTGGTATGGACTACACCCTGCGCGAACTGGAGTGCTTCACCGCCGTGGCGGAGGAGCTGTCGTTCACCCGCGCGGCACGTCGCTTGCATCTAGCCCAGCCGCCCCTCTCACGGCACATCCGTGTGCTGGAGGAGAAGATGGGCGTGCGCCTCTTCGAGCGAGACCAGCATGGGGTTTCCCTCACAACTGCCGGAGGCCTCTTTTATGAAGAAACGCGCGGCATCCTCCCACAGCTCTCCCGCGCAGGGGAAGCCGTGCGCCGTGCCGCGCGTGGTGAGACTGCACGCCTGCGTCTGGGCTTCGTGAGTGCCGTGCTCAGTGCGGAACTGGTGGAGACCTTTCGCAAGTTCCGCGCCGCCCATGCGCAGGTGCAGGTGATGCTGCATGACAGCCCACCTGCTGAGCAGCTTCAAGCTATCACTGAAGGTCGACTCGACGGTGGCTTCGTGGGCTTGATGCCAGAAGACCATCCCGCCGGGGTAAAGTTCGTCCCGTGGCGGAAGGAGCCGCTGCTGTGCTTCCTGCCAGCTGGACATCCATTGGCGAAGGTGAAGACGAACGCGAAGCATGTCGCGCAAAAGAAATACCACATCGCCCTCGCAGACCTCGCGCGTGAGTCCTTCATCGCCGTGAGCGCCGGAGCAGCACCCGCCTTTGCCACGCATGTGCACAGCTTGTGTCGCGAGGCAGGCTTCCGACCGCGCATTGTGCTGGAGTCACCGCGTGCTCAAGCCGTGGCCGTGATGGTGGCCGCAGGTTCCGGTGTGGCCTTGCTGCCGGAGAGCTTGGCACACTTGATGGGCAAAGCAGTGTCCGCTTTGCCGCTGAAGGAATTACCCGAAATCACTCATGTCTTTGCCCACGGCCCCGGCAGGATGAGCGGCGCGATGCGGGAGTTCCTGGATTTGCTGACTGCGGATGGATGCTGATAGTGACGGCATCCATGTGACACGTGCAGCGGTCTCAATTGATGCCCAGGATTATACTGAGACTCGTCCACGACATAAGCGCCAACCCAGCAAGAAGCAGTAAAAACACCTTCTTGCTTTGCTTCCGCTGAGGTTCGGGAGTGCTCTTCCGGGCCCAGGCATAACCATGGACAATCATGCCGATGATGACCAACACGGCACAGAAGGCGTAGACGTAGAGAGTAACTTGATCAGCTTGTTGTGCGCGAGACATGAGGTGGGAAATGGAACCGCTAGGCTTTTAAGGGGCGATTGCCAAAGCATTTATCTTCGTTATTCATACCGACCCCTCTACCTCATCACAGCGGCGACAACAGCTCCTTGATATCCTCATGCGTGAGCTTCAAGGACTCTGTGCTGCCCGTGAGCAAGCCGGTGATCAGCGCACTCTTCCGCCGTTGCATCTCCACAATGCGCTCTTCAATCGTGCCCTGACAGATGAGCTTGTGCACGAACACCGGTCGCGTCTGCCCGATACGATGCGCGCGGTCTGTGGCTTGCGCTTCGGCAGCGGGATTCCACCACGGATCATAATGAATCACCGTGTCTGCCGTGGTGAGGTTCAAGCCAACACCACCGGCCTTCAGCGAAATGAGGAAGAGCGGCACCTTGCCCTCTTGAAACTCGCGCACGGGCTTCTCTCGATCCGCGGTGCTGCCGGTGAGCTTCACAAAGCGCAGTCCCTTTTCCACGAACTGCTGCTCCAGCAGTTCCAGCATCTGTGTGAACTGGGAGAAGATAAGGATGCGTCGGCCTTCCTCCAGCAGCTCGGGCAGCAACTCCTCCATGAGGAACTCCGTCTTGGCAGAGGTCTCAACCTTCTTCGCGCTCTCCGTCTTCAGCAGATGCGGGTGGCAGCAGACCTGGCGAAGTTTCAGCAGGGCATCCAGTACGATGAGATGGCTGCGCTCCACTCCCTGGGCGTCGATGGCTTCCTTCACCGTCTTGTGCACGGCGGCGCGGATGGTCTCGTAGAGATCCGCCTGCGTCTTGTCGAGCTCGATGGTGTTGAGGATTTCCGTCTTGGGTGGCAGGTCCTTGGCCACGGCGTCCTTCGTACGGCGCAGCATGACCGGCTGCAGACGCGCGGAGAGGCGCTGCTGCGCATTGGCGCATTGCTTCTTTTCAATCGGATTCCGGAAGAAAGCGCGGAAGGCATCCTGCTCACCGAGGAAGCCGGGCATGAGGAAGTGGAAGAGACTCCACAGCTCCCCGAGGTGGTTCTCCATCGGCGTGCCTGTGAGGCAGAGACGATGCCTCGCATTCAGCGAACGTGCGGCCTGGGCGGCCTTCGCCCTTGCGTTCTTGATGCCGTGCGCCTCATCCAGCACGGCTACATGCCATTCGTAGGTTTGCAGCTTCTCAATGTCTCGTATCAGCAATGGATAGGAGGTGATGACCACATGCTGCTGGCGGATGTACGGGAAGCGTTCGCGACGATTCTCTCCATGCAGAATCATCACGCGCAACGCAGGCGCGAATTTCTTGATCTCAGACGCCCAGTTCCGCAGCACACTCGTGGGTGCGAGGATGAGGCTGGGCCGGTCTGCGCGGCCGGACTCCACCTCCGTGCAGAGATGCGAGATGGTCTGCACGGTCTTCCCCAGACCCATGTCATCGGCAAGGATGCCATGCAGGCCGTACTCGCGGAGGAATTGCAGCCAGCGGAGGCCCTCCTGCTGATACGGGCGCAGCGTAGCGCGTAGTCCCGAAGGCAGCTCCACCTGGGGTAGCTCGGTGAAGGACGCGAGCTTTTCTCCCAGCGCGCTGAGCTCCTTGGGCATCTGCAGCGCCATGCCCTGCTGCATGCCGAGTTGTGCTGCACGCAGGCGATCCACCATGAGTTTACCCTTCTTCTTCGCCCCGGGCGTGAAGAGTTCATGCAGGATGGTGAGGATGGGCAGCAGACGATGGCCCGGCAGGGAAATGAGTCGCTCGCCCAGCTCCGGCACCACGAAGAGGAAGGGCGCATCCGGACTTTCTGTCACCTCCTGCACGGTGAGCCCCTGCTGCACCGCCTCTGCGAGAATGGGGATCAGCGACACGCGACGCCCCTCAATCTCCACGCCCATCTCCAGCGAGTAGATCATGCCCTGCGCGCCCTCGGTGCTGAGCTCGGTGACCCAGTGATGATCCTGCAACGGGATCACATCGAAGCCGAAGTCATTTGAGGCCTCGATGCGCCAGCCACACTTCTCCAACTGCGGCGCATCCTTCTGGCGGAAGGTCTTCCAAAATTCCAGCTCATGACCCTGAAGGACCGCGAGGTGGTTCAACGGCGCGCTCGTGAGCACGCCCGGGTGCGCCTCCATGAAGGGGAGCAGGCCCAGGAACATGATCTCACGCAGGAGAGCTCGCTCTGCATCCAGGTCACGCGGCATGCGGTGCTTCACGTCATCTGCCGTGTGCCACACATGCTCCGGTGAGCGCACCAGGATGGAGAGCCTGTCCGGACAGCCGGGATAGATCACCATCGGGTCTGCCACAGGGAGGCGCAGTGGCTTCGCGGACTTTGCATCCTTGCCTGGCAAAGATGCGTCGATACGACGCAGCAGCAGCAGCGGCTTTGGCGCGGCTTTGGCGTGTTGTTCAACACGGACCGGCTTCGCGGCCGGTGCGTCGGCGGCCTTCGGCTCAGGCGGAGGAGGCGGGGGTGGCTTCGTCACGCGCTCCTCGATCTCGGGCTGATGCTGCCTGTCACTCGCGTGCGCCACGAGCGCCGCGGCATGTTTGCAAAGCGTGCCTGCGGGGCACAGGCAACGACTCAGGATGGTGACTCGCTTCTGCTCCTGCCAGCGTAGCGTCACCGTGGTCTCATACAGCGTGAGCCGTGTATCCGTGACGTGCGCAGTAATCTCCAGGTCGCGGCCATCGACCAGCTCAGCATTCCGCACCCGCACGCGGCCGGCCTTCGCAAGCTGGGTGCCTTCCACCGCATTGCGGCCGAAGGTCCACATCCATTCTTTCGAATGCAGATGCTGCCAGACTGTTGCGAAATCCATGGGGGACAGGTTCTTTAAGTGAAAAGCGTGAAGTGAAAAGCGATAAGGGCGAGTGACTTGAAGGTTTCGGGTGTTCTGCACGGGCTTGGCAAGGTGTTCTTGGGCACGCAAAGACACGCATCCCTCGTCGGGAGGGCGATCTCCTTAAAGGAAGGAATGCGGATTTGAACCCCCTCCGCACGACGCATCATGAGGCTTTTTGAAATCGTGGAATCCGGCATCATGACCGGTGTACTCTGCGCTACGATGGTCCTGCTGAGCGCTTGTAAGCCAGCTGAGCCGCCGCGTACGCGGGAAGAGATGCCAACGTCAGGATATTCCACGGGAAGCAGCAGCGACAAGACCATGGACCACAACGGCGAGGTCTCTGGCAACTCGGATCCCGCACGGCGTGAGTAGCATTGCATGCATGCGAGGGAGCACATTGCCTAGTGCATGCTCACCCGGTGAGGCGTATCCTCATGCAAGGATTAACAGCAGCGCTAGATCATGCCATCCATCCGTCGTCGTACATCATTCCCCGCCGTGCTGGCTGCTGCGGTGGGCGCGTGTGTTCTTGCCGTGACCGTGAGCACTACACTCTCAGGCATGCCGCCACCCGCCAAAGGTGGTTCGGGCGATCTCATCGGCACGCGCGCTCCGGAGTGGCGTCTGGATGGATGGCTGAACTCCAAACCGCTGAAGCTCGCCGACCTGCGTGGCAAGGTGGTGCTGGTGCGCTGGTGGACTGCTCCTGAATGTCCCCACTGTGCGGCCACCGCCCCGGTGCTGAATGAATTTCACAAGGAGTATGCCGACAAGGGGCTCGTGATCGTGGGTGTGTACCACCACAAGAGTCGCACACCGCTCAAGGATTCAGACGTGGCGGCGCATGCCCAACGTCTGGGTTTCCAGTTCCCCGTGGCGATTGATCGCGAGTGGACCACGTTGAAGCAGTGGTGGCTCGAGACCGGTGACCGTCCCTGGACCAGTGTGAGCTTCCTCATTGATAGGCAGGGTGTGATACGCCACATCCACGAAGGCGGTCGGTACGAGAAGGGCAGCGATGACGCGAAGCTGATGGAGGAGAAGATCAAGGCATTGCTGGGCGAGGGGTGAGTCGCTTTGCTGTATCCATCCGGAAAGAAAAAGCCTCCACCGTTTCCAGTGGAGGCTTCTAGAAGAAGATTTCAGCGCTCGTCGCTTACTTGATTTCGCCGTGGTAGCCGGCCCTGTTCAGCGCGGTGAGGAGATCCTTCACGTTGAAGTCACCTTCCACGGTGAAGGTCTTCGCTCCCTTGGTGGCGGTGTGACCGGTGGCGCCGGGAACTTCCTTGATGGCATTGGCGATGCCGGTCACGCACTTGCCACAGCAGAGGTGGGTGCCGCTCACGGTGGCGGACTTCACCTTCTTGTCAGCGATCTTCTGCTCGGGAGCGCCCACGCCGTAGTAGCCAGCGGCGAGGAGGGCTTCGACGGCCTTGTCGGCGCCAGACTTGGTCTTGGCGGTGATGGTGGCCTTGTCGTCTTCGACGACAGCGGTGACGTCTTTGACGCTCGTAAGCGCCTTGGTGATGCCCTTTTCGCAGGAGCCGCAGCAGTTGTGCAGGCCAGTCAGGGTAACGGTGGTCTCAGCGCGGGCGGTCAGGCCCATGGCGAGGACGATGGCGGTGGTAAGCAGAGTGATGGATTTCATGTGGAGAGGGAGGATAGACGCAGATTTTCCGCCTGTCTTTTCAAGATCGTGGGGAAAACGTGACGGAAAGGGACAAAGGGAAACAGGCGTGATGTCTCTTGCTCTTGCAAACATCCATCCGAGAGGTCTTGTTTCAGCCCTGAGTTCTGGCCTTGTATCATGGTTCCATCGTCCCGATTCGTTTCCTTCTGGGCTTGTCCGCCCATCTTTTTCGGCATGCTGGTTGGTGCCATCTACCTCACACGTCCGGAGAAGTGGTCGACGTTGCAGGAACTGCTTCTGGCTCTTTTGCTCTATCCCGCGGGTATCCTGCATTCGATTCCAGTCCGGGAGTTCAGCGAGACGCTGCTGATTTTTGCCTATGCGGTTCATCTAACCTTTTTTGTTCTGTTTTTTGCGATAAGGGTCCTCCCGCGAGCCTGCCTGATCTGGGGGATCTACGCCCTCTATCTGGCACTGACCACTTTGGGCTGGAGAGATTTTCTTAAGCAGCTTTGAAGCCGTCACTCCACGGACTCTATCGCTTATCCCACCCCGCATTCGGCTTCGCCCACAGGATGCGTGCCGCATAGATCCGGTCATCCGCGCCATAGGCGTTGGACTTGGGGATGATGTAGTTCGGGCCGTGGGTTTGCATCCAGTCGGAATCGGTCACCCAGGTCTCATTCTCATTCACCTCGGTGATGCCGAAGTTGCCAAAGCGTGAGCCATTCTCGGGCAGGATGATGCGCTCGGTATCGCGGCGCACCACCAGCTTGTCTGTATCCACCTGTGCCATGAAGAGCGGGGCGCGATTGCGCATGATGTGGTCATTGTACGCGCCACGACGGGTGTACACGAGGTAGAGCGCGTCATCGTGATTCACCCAATGGGCTTGCGTGTTGTAAGTGCCGAGTTCGCTGCCATCTTCCCAGGTCCATTTCTTGATGGGACCAAAGGTCTGGCCATCCTCGCTCATGCTCACATAGCCGGCGGTGTCATTGCGAAGGGTGAGGTAATATTTTCCCTTCCACCGCGTGAGGGAGGGTTCATACACACCGCGTCCAGATTCCAGCGTGAGTTCATTGCTCTGGCTCACATACTTCAACGTCTTGCCATCGAAGGAACAACGAAGCACCGTGACGCGGTAGTACTTGTCACCTTTGGCTTGGAAGTAGATGGGCAGCAGGATGTCACCGTTCTCAAGATCCACACGCTGCACGCAGCCTGCTCCGCTGTTGTAGAACTTGTCCTCAGCAGGCATGTCCAGCATGGCCCATGGCGTCCATGTGCGGCTCTTATCGTCGTACACGGAGAAGCTGGTTTCACGCTTGCGCTGGTGCATGACCTTGTTGTTTTCGTAGCGCACCGTGTGGCCGATGCCCAGTAGCTTGCCGGACTTCGCATGCCACTTGGGCCAGAAGTCACAGGTGGCCACCACGATGCCATTTTCCTCATTGCGACGCCCAAGCTCGGCGAGATGCTCTTTCGGCGCGGTCCATGTCTTGCCGAGGTCATCGGAGCGCATGTCGTTCAGTGCGTAGAAGACATCGCTGCCCGTGAGGAGCAATCGCTGCATGGTGAAGACCACGGAGTTCGGATTGCCCGGGATGATCCCGGCACGCGGGTGCACCCAGCACATTTTGCCGTCGTAGCCCTGTGTGAGCACATCCACCTTTACGCGATAAGGCACATCACTCTGCCACGCCTGGTGCTCTTCGGCGAGGCGTTGGGTCAGCGGCAGCAGCACCTGGGTGATGCGCTGCGCCAGAATCTCCTGTCCGAGTGGATTCGGGTGACAGCCATCCGTGGTCCAGTCCTGCAGCACCTGCTTGAGCTTCGTCGCCATGAATCCCCAGTGACCGAAGTGATCCACCAGTGGTGTCTCGGTCTCGCGCGCCACCTTGCGGCACAGCTCCATGTATTGGGCCAGCCGCACGTTCCCATCTTCATCCACGCCGTTCTTCTGATTTTTCTCGCCGAACATCGGTTCCGTCATGAGCACGGGTTGGATGTTCGCAGCCTTCAGGCGTGCTACCAGTTCGCGCAGGTTTGCCTCGTACTTGTCGAGCGGAAGGCGACTCTCCGTCTTCCCCTTGTCCACCCATCCATCGTTCGTGCCGTACATGATGGTCGCGAGATGCGGCTTCTGCGAAATGACGGCTTTGTCCAATCGAAGCAGGGCTTGGTCGGTCCGCTCGCCGCCGATGCCCACGTTCTGCACCTCGACATTCACGCCCTGTGCGCGGAGCTGCATTTGCACCAGAGCGGCGAAGCTCTGCTCTGCCGTCACCCCGGGCCGTACCGCCTTGGTGATGGAATCACCCAGGGTGATGATGCGAATCGTTTCCTGTGCTGCAGCGTCAACAGCGAAGATGCAGGTGAGGAGATAGCCGCAAAAAGACGCAAAAGTCGCAAAGGGATTTCGCTTCATAGGTTCATGCGCTGCCGCGGGGATGTTCCCTGTACGGATGGTTTACTTGAGTCCCTCGATGAAATCGAGCAGGTCTGCCATCTCTTGCGTGGTCATGCCGGTTTCGAGACCCTCGGGCATCAGGCTCTGTGAGGAAGAGGACGAGCCCTTGATGTTGCTGCGCGGGATGTTGAGCTGCGCGCCACCCATCATCTTGATGGTCATGCTCGCAGCCTCGTCCTGGGTGATGATGCCGCTCAGCGTCTGGCCATCTTTGGTGTTCACCAGATAGGCGATGTATTGCGGCGCGACTTCCTTGTGCGGATCCAGAATGGCGGTGAGCAGGGCATCACGTCCCTTCGTTTTCACGGTGATGAGATCTGGCCCAACCTCCAGGCCCTGATCTGCTGCGCGGTGGCAGGTAAAGCAGCGCTGCATGTAGATCATCTGCCCCTTGGCTGCATCGCCCTTGGAGGTGAGTGCTGGTTGGAACTTGGCGATGACTGATTCACGAGAAGGCGGGATCACGCTGGCCAGCACTTCACGTGCGGACTTGGCGATGGACTGGTCCTCCATCTTCAGCAGGGCTTGCACTTGGGCGGCGCTCAGATCGGCGGGCTTGATGCTCTTCTCGCCATCGGCCTGCATCGCAGTAAGGAGAGCGCTGATGCGGGCAGGCCGTGCAATGAGGGCTGCCAGGGCGGCTTCACGCGCTTTCGGGGCATAGGCGGACCACTGGTCGATGATGGCCTTCGTCGCCTCATCCGCGGACCAGGTGGCGAGCGTCTTTATCGCCGCAGCTTGCACCGCTTCCGGCTGCCCGGAGGCAAGGCAAGGAGTGAGCGCTTCCCGGGCTTTCGCGAATGGAGCTGACTCCATGAAGGCGATGGCATCCAGCCGCGCGGGTTCGCCGGCCGCAGCATTGGCCGCCACGGTGGCTGCACTGGTGAACACTGCCGCGAGCTTGCCTTCCTTGTCGACCTTCTCGAGTGTCGTGCCGGCACGCTTCAAGCCTTGCGTATAGGCGCTAATCCACGAGTTGCGTGAGGTCGCGGGCAGGTCCGTGGACGACAGAAGCTTCAGCACATAACGATTCGCATCGGGCTCACCAGCGCTGCCGATGATGAGAATGAGATCCCCGGCAAATTTCGACTGCAGTGGTGCGGACTTCGAGCCGATGACATTCTCCAGCAGGCGCAACGCACGCTGAGGTGGTGCGGCCAGGATGGCTGAGGTGATGTATTCATCATCTGCCGAAGCCTCGGCGAGTGCGAGAGCGGCAGTATACGGATTTGCTCCACCTTGTTTGGAACCATCGCTCATGGCGCCTATCAAAAAGGCGAGATGCAGGCGCACACGCGGCGAGGGATCCTTCTCCAGCGTCTCCAGTTCCTTCCACAGGGCAGGGGAGGGAGCCTTCCCATCTGTCCGAATCGCAGCCAGCATCACCGCACGGGCGCGCACGTGCTCATTGGCGTCCTTGAGCGCGATGATGAGATGTTCGTCCGTCAGCGCATTGAAGCCATCGAGGCAGCCGAGTGCGTGCAGCTTTGCGAGGGGATTGGAGGTCTTCCTGATCAGGCCATCGAGCAAGGGCACGGCGCCTTTCTCGTTGCGCTCATAGATCAAGCGTGCGGCACAGTCACGATGCCATCCATTGGGGCTCTCCAGCGTATTGACCAGCTGCTGCAAGGATGCGTCTGCCAGAGGAGTGACCTTCTTTGGCTTCTCTCCACTCTTGATGATGCGGTAGATGCGGCCGCGGTCATTACCGCTGTTCAGGTCGATGTGTTTCTTGATCTCGTCCGGAATGCTCCAGGGATGCTCAATCACCTCGCGATACATGTCGCAGAGATAAAGATGACCATCGGGTCCATTGGCGAAGTTCACCGTGCGCACCCAGGTGTCTTTGCTGGCGGCGAATTCATAACCTTGCTCATCCGCCGGCCGCGCGCCTTTCACGCTCACGCCATCGGGCGAGATAACCTTGCGATGCACGAGCTGACCGCCGGCGTCGCCGGAGAAGGTGTTGTTTGCGAATTCCGGCCCATACGCATCACCGCGATAGACCGTGGTCCCAGTTGCCCCGGTGAAGTAGCCACTGACACGACCACCCCCCTCCACTGCACCCTTTACCACTCCAGCCACACGCCAGCGTGTGCGGATGATGCGCCACGGCTCGTCCGGGCTGATGCGGAAGACTTCTGCCGCGCCTCCATCCACGGCCACGCTACGCTTGGTCGGAGGCATTGTGAAGAACGGATTCCGATTCGCGAAGCGGTCGTCGTAGATGAAGAACTGCAAGTGGTCGCTGTTGCTGCACACGTACTTGCGGCCCCAGTCATCGAAACTCATGCCGTACTGTCCGCCGCCTGCTTCAAGGCCGAATTCCAGCGTGCGCGGGTCAAACCAGAAGTCGCGTCCGCCCAGTTCCATCTCCGGCAGCTCAGGGCGCTTCAGGCACTTCACCTTGCCACGATTGCCACCACCGGCTTGCACGTGGATGCGATTGTCGAGACCCCACTGCGGACAGTTGGCCATACCCTGCACATTGAGAATTTTCAGCCCCGTGCCGAAGCCGGTGTAGATGGTGTCGCGCACGTCTGACTTTCCATCACCATCCGTGTCCTTGAAGAAGATGATGTCCGGTGTCGCAATCACAAACACACCGCCATTTGCGCAGATGAGCCCCGTGGGCCACGCAAGGTTGTCGGCAAATACCTTTGCCGTTTCAAAGAAGCCGTCTCCATCCTTGTCCTCCAGCATGGAGATGCGACCGAGGTGTGGAGTCGCATCACGCATCTCCGAGTAGTCGATCATCTCGCACACAAACATGCGCCCGTGTTCATCGAAGCTGATGGCGATGGGAGAGCGCACGTTGGGCTCATGTGCGGCAAACTCCAATCCGAAGCCCTTCTTCACCTGGAAGGTGGCGATGGCGTCCTTCGGCTCCACGGCAGGATAGCGTGGCAGATCCTTCGCAGGATCCACGGTGACCGCACCTTTCGTTTCGCCATACGCCTTCGCATAGGTGGTCTTGGACTCGATTTTCCTCGCGTCACTCTGCAGTTGGATTTGCGCCCGTTGCTGCGCAGGCAGGAGGGAGTTCGACAGTCCGGCAAAAGCCAGAAGACAGGGGAGCACGGAGCGATGCTTCATGGGAAAGGGCAAGTGTGCCGGGAAAGCTACGGTGCAGGAAGCGGCGAGTGCGGGCGCGGGATGACGGCTTTCAGTACTTTTGTCATGGAAGCCCCGACGGCGAGCCAATTCTCCACGGCGCGAAAGAAAGCCGGAGCGCCTCGGATGTGCGCCTTGGCTACCAATTACCTTGAGTGAATCACACTCCGTGGCACCCTCATTGCCCGAGCTCGAAAAGACGTCATCAGCATCTGTCGCTCAGACGATCTGTTATGCCATTCTACCAGAACATTCTTCATGGACACGGCTTCCACATCGAATGCGATGATGGTCCGGTCTGCGTTGGCTTTTTCACGGGTCGCAAAGTCTATGCGGCAGACGCTCGCCAGGCAGAGAGACGTTTACGTGAAAGATTTCTCCGCGAGAAGAAGGTTGTTCATCTGATGGAGCAAGCACGAGAAGCTGGATGCAGTCCCATGGTCGAGACGCACGACCTGTTCCCGATCACGCTGAAGCACTACCTGTTCGGAAAGTATCCCAAGGGATTCATCCTCTATCCCGAATCGGAGACGGATGGTGAGGGAGTGTTCCAGGTGGGCTCTTTAAAATCCTAGGCGCTCCTCACGGCAGCTTCATCGCGCGCTGCACCAGCCATTCCTGGATGGCCGCGTAGAACTCATATCGCATGTAGACAGCCAGGCGATCTTTGATGTCGATGCCTCCGGACTCCTCTTCGGGAACGAAAAGCCGGAATTCGTTTTCACCTCCTGGATGCAGATTGAATTTATGGTCCAGCATCAGGCGCGCCTGATTCAGCGCGCTGAACCACGCGCGCGCATGCTCCAGCGGGACTTCGAGCAGATGGCGTGGCTCGGCGCCTTCCTTGGTGCTACGATGAGGGCGCACGTTGTCCAGGTCGGAGAGCACAGTGCCCACGTCTCCGGCGAACTGGTTTTCCAGCTCGTCCGCGACAAAGTTCTTCCAATCTTCCAGAAACTCATCGTCCTCATCATCCTTCGTCGTGCGGATGGGCGGCGGGAAAAGGCGTCTGTGCGCCGACTCGTCGGCCACGGTGGCATCCTCCGCCACCTGCCGCAGCAGGTGCAGGTGGAAGTCATCCAGATCGCTCAGGCGCCAGGATTCACGTTCCTTCTGAAGGGTGAGACGCATGGCTTCTGGCTAGTCTGCCTTCTCAATGGTGGAGAGAAGCTGGAATCCGTGCAGCTCTCTCACGTAATGCTCAGCCCGCTCGCGGGCGCCGGTCCACACGATGCTGCGGCCCTGCTCGTGAACCTGCAGCATGAGACGCTGCGCCTCCTTCTCCGGGTAGCCGAAGATCTTCCGGATCACATGGGTCACATAGCTCATCAGATTCACCGGGTCATTGTGAATGACCACGCTCCACGGAGTGTCAAGCTGGGTATCCGTGTCCTCACGAGGCAGCTCGATGGTGCGACGCTCTGGGGTGGTGACAGGGGGCATGGCTGATGACGGAATCGACTCTGAAAATGGTTACTGTTGAAGTTCGACCTGCGGTGCGCTTCCGCGCTTGAAGATCTCTGTAAAATTAATCTGGAATGACGGAAATGCTACTGGCTTGAACCATTCGTGAAAAGGAATGCATCCGGGAAGATAGTAGTGCAGACCTTGGGCCAAGTCTGCCCACCCTTCCACTTCTTCATCGAACTCCAACTTCGTGCCGTCCGCCAGTCGAAATCCGAGCGCGATGATGTCCAGCGAGAATTGATCCATCTTGTACGCGGCGACGGAATGGACGGCCTGCCACGGAACGACGCGGGTGTGATCTTCCGTGGGCGTGAGCTCGCGAATGAGCAGTCCGTGGGTGTCCGCACCCAGGAGTATGGTGGGCACAGAGTTTGTCTTTCCGATCCAGCGGCGGCCCGCCCAACCCAACGAGACCAGCGCGCCGAGAGCCGCGAAAGCAAATAGGGGAGTTTTCATCTGAAAGTCTGATGCTGAACACCCAAAGCGCCGCCGATTGGACGGTGAGCCTGAGGGTGTGTTCCGGTCGTAGGAAGTTTAAATCCTACTTGCCACATCGGGAACTAGGAATTAACATCTCCACCCCTCACCATGAGTCCTGAACAAGTACACGAACTCAACGCCGCCGTGCGCGGCTTCTCCCCCCTCGAACTCACCCGCTGGGCCGTGGAGCGCAGTGGTGGCCGGGCTGTCGTGACCACGAATTTCCGCCCGTACGAGGCCGTTATTCTCCACCTCGCTACCCAAGCGCAGGCGGACATCCCGGTGCTCTGGGTCGACCATGGAACCAATCTCCCCGAGACCTATGTCTTCGCGGATAAGAGCATCAAACAGCTCAGCCTGAACATCAAACCCTACCTGCCGAAGATGACCGCCGCCCACTGGCTGGCGCTGAATGGCGGTCAACCCCCGATGCCGGACGAGGTGGAGCGTGTGGAATCTTTCAGCCGCATCATGAAGCTGGAGCCCTTTGAGCGCGGCATGACCGAACTGGCTCCTGCGGTGTGGATTACCGCCCTGCGCAAGGAGCAGAATCCCCAACGCGCCGCCACCCTCCAGCCGGTGATGTGGGACGCGAAGTTCCAGACCCTGAAGGTCAACCCCATTCTCGACTGGACCCCGGTGGAGATGGAGGCCTACCTCGCCGAGTTTGAACTGCCCAACGAGCGCACCTATTACGATCCCGCCAAGGGCGATGAGAAGCACGAGTGCGGCCTGCACGCGAAGCTCACCACCGACAAGGCCTGAGTCCCCCGGCCAACCCCGTCCCAGCACCGACAATTTCCCTTTTCATGTCCGACATCACGCACCTTCAGTTTCTTGAGAGCGAGGCGATCTACATCCTTCGCGAAACCGCCGCGCAGTTCACGAAGCCGGCGATGCTTTTCTCCGGTGGCAAGGACTCCATCGTGATGGCGTGGCTGGCGCGCAAGGCGTTCCACCCTTCCAAGCTTCCCTTTCCGCTGCTGCACATCGATACCGGGCACAACTTCCCCGAGGCCATGACCTACCGCGACTGGTTCGTGAAGGAAGTGCGCGCGGAACTGGTGGTCGGCTCCGTGCAGAAGAGCATCGATGACGGACGTGTTCAGGAAGAGCGTGGCCACAACGCCAGCCGCAACAAGCTGCAGACCGTGACCCTGCTGGACACCATCGAAGAGCACCAGTTCGACGCGTGCCTCGGTGGTGGCCGCCGTGATGAAGAGAAGGCCCGCGCGAAGGAGCGTTTCTTCTCCCACCGCGATGAATTCGGCCAGTGGGACCCGAAGAACCAGCGTCCTGAGCTCTGGAACATCTTCAATGGCCGCAAAAATTTCGGTGAGCACTTCCGCGTGTTCCCCCTGAGCAACTGGACGGAGATGGACGTATGGCAGTACATCCGCCAGGAGGAGATTCCCCTCCCGAATCTCTACTTCACCCACCAGCGCCGCATCATCGAGCGCCACGGTCAGCTTCTCGATGCTGAAACCGGCTTCGTGACACTTTTGGAGGAGGAGAAGGCCAAGGTGAAGGAGATGACCATCCGCTTCCGCACCGTGGGTGACGCCACCTGCACCGGCGCCGTGCTTTCCGATGCGAAGACCATCGACGAAGTGGTGGCCGAAGTCGCCGCTGCCCGCCAGACCGAGCGCGGCACCCGCGCTGACGACAAGCGCAGTGAGACCGCCATGGAGGACCGCAAGAAGGAAGGCTATTTCTGATTCTTTCCTGCTGAAACCGCCAAGTATCGCCCCCTGATCATCCCTTTCCTCCGCTACTGATTTCATGGACCTTCTCGTCAATCCCACCGAATCCAGCCTCCTGCGTTTCACCACCGCCGGCAGTGTGGATGATGGCAAGAGCACGCTCATCGGCCGCCTCTTGTATGATTCCAAGAGCATCTTCGAGGACCAGCTTCTCGCCGTGGAGGAATCCTCCAAGCGCCGTGGCGATGCCCATGTGAACCTCGCCTTGCTGACCGATGGTCTCCGCGCCGAGCGCGAGCAGGGCATCACGATTGACGTGGCGTACCGCTACTTCGCCACGCCGAAGCGCAAGTTCATCATCGCGGACACGCCGGGCCACATCCAGTACACGCGCAACATGGTCACCGGCGCGAGCACGGCAGACCTCGCCATCATCCTGGTGGATGCCCGTCATGGGGTGGTGGAGCAGACCCGCCGCCATTCCTACCTCGCCTCCCTCCTGCGTATTGAGAAGGTAGTACTGGCCGTGAACAAGATGGACCTCGTGGATTTCAGCCAGGAGGTGTTCGACAAGATCATCGCGGACTTCAACGAATTCCGGAAGAGCCTTCCGAATGAAGTGGACGCCACCCTCATCCCTATCAGCGCACTGAACGGGGACAACGTGGTGGACAAGTCGGACAACACCCCGTGGTACAGCGGCAAGACGCTGCTCGAGCATCTGGAGACCGTGCAGGTCCGCACCGGTTCCTCGCAGCATGATGCGCGCTTCCCGGTGCAGTGGGTCATCCGCCCCATGTCGGATGACTACCATGATTTCCGCGGCTTTGCCGGACGCATGGCCAGCGGCACCTTCAAGGTGGGTGAGGAAGTGCTCGCCCTTCCCGCCGGCATGACCTCGCGCATCACTGGCATTCATACCTTTGAAGGCCGCAAGGAGGAGACGACCCCCGACCTTTCCTACTCCATCACCCTTGCCGATGAGATCGACATCAGCCGTGGCGACATGATTGTGAGGCCGGACCAGGCTCCGCAGCACAGCCCGCACATCGATGCGATGATCTGCTGGTTCACGGAGAAGAAGCTCAAGCCCCGCACCCGGTTCCACCTGCGTCACACCACGCGCGACCTCCGCGCCACCGTGACCGACCTCCACTACAAGGTGGACATCAGCACCATGGAGCAGGTGGGTGACGTGAAGGAATTTGGTCTCAATGACATCGGCTGCATCCGCATCAAGTGCGCCGCGCCGTTGTTCTTTGACGCCTATTCGAAGAACCGCACCACCGGCAGCTTCGTCCTCGTGGACGAACAGACCAACAATACTGTGGCCGCCGGGATGATCCTCCGCGCCGTGGGTGACGAAACGACGAAGAGCACGGACGAGTTCGCGATTTAAGACATTGTCATCTCCCACTCCTTCGCTGATGAGGCGCGGCAACTGCCGCGCCTTTTTCGTCTGCAGATCGTGGCAGTCAGTACTGTACCCTGGACTGCAGGAAGCCCTCCAGCATTTCGCTGGCGACTTGGTTTGGCGCTGTGCCGTACAGCACAGCAACAAAACAAGCTTCGGCAAGCGTGCAGCCAGCCGAAGCTCGGGGTGATTGCTCTCGTGGTACCTGAATTACCGCGACTGCGGCATCATGCGGCCCATGCCGGCATTGCTTTCAAAGGAGCGCGGGCGGTTCCACGGCAGGCTGCTGGAACCATCGGAGGGCGGCACCGGCTTCTTCTTCTTCGGCTCGTCCGTCACGGTACAACTGATCGCAGACAAGGCCACAACACACAGGAGAAGGCTTTGCAGGAGCTGGCGCAGATTCACTCGCTTCATACGTGGCAGCAGCATATTCAGGTTGTCTTCCCGCGCAAGGGCAAGAGGCGCACACCTCGGCCTGCAGTTCTGTTCTCTTCAGTCGGGCGTCTGGGCAAAAAAACGCCCGGGCTGGTCGGCCCGGGCGTACAAAGAACTTCTGCGGCTGTTCGCTTACCTTACTGGTAGAGCGACTCCAGAATGACGCGGTCGCCAGGGGCGATGGCCACGCCGTTGCGGACAGACTTCAGGTCGATGTTCGCCAAGGTCTTGCTCTGGTCCACGGAAACGATGTTCAGGCGGCCGATGGGCTGGTTGCCGCGGGTCACAAGCAACTTGGTGTCCACCGTGATGCCCTTGTTCTCGCCACCTTCGATGACCACGAAGCCCCAATCGTTATTCACAGCCACGATGGTGGCGGAAAGGGAATTGCGGTCAAAGGACTTCTTCCGGACCTCGATGCTTTCAGCGATGTCGGAGAGTTGGGCCTGCACCTTCTTGAGCTCGCCGTCCTTGGCATCGATCAGCTCCTGGGTCTTCTCAGCCTTGGTCTTGTTGTCAGCAATTTCCTTGCGGATGCTGTTCATCATTTCCGGGGCTTTTTCGAGAGCGAAGCCAGCGGGCATGTCCTTGCCAAGCTGATCGATTTGAGTCTTGTACTCTGCGATCTTCTGGTTGGCGGCATCCACGTCCTTTTGGGTGCGCTCGGCATCGGCCTCAGCGTTTCTCAGCTTGTTTTTGGCCAGGGTGAGGCGCTCTTCCTCATTGGTGGCTTCCATGTTGGCTGCCAGGACCTTGGCCTTGGCGCCTTCCGCCTCCGTGGCGAGGTTGTTGGCGTTCTGGCGCTCCCTCTTCAGGCTGTCATCGGTCGTATGGCGCTTGATGCGGAGGTCCACCAGAGACTGGTTGTTCTGGTAGGAAATGGCAATAGCGACCACCATCACGACGGCGCTGAGCATGAAAAGGACTTTGGTCATGGCTACGGGAAATGAACGGAAGGAAGACGGCGCAGGAAGGGAAAAGGGAAGTTACTGCTTGCCAGGAGTCGGGGCGAAGGGGTCAGCGCCAGCCGCCGGGGCAGGTGCGGGAGCGGGGGCAGGTGCCGGGGCGGCTCCCGGAGCAGGGGCGAAGGGATCTGCGCCACCAGGAGCTGCCGGAGCGGCAGGGGCCATGCCGCCAGGTGCGGCACCGAAAGGATCAGCAGCAGGAGCGGCGGGAGCCATGCCACCAGCGGGAGCAGCGGGCGCGGCACCGAAGGGATCAGCGCTAGGCGCACCAGGAGCTGCGGGGGTGGCAGGAGTTCCAGGAGTGGTGGCGCCAGCACCTGCGGGAGCAGGAGCGGGAGCAGGAGGCAGCGGTGCTGCAACGACCAGGTCTCCAGGGCGAATCGTTTCTCCCTGCGCGAGGGTGCCGGGAATAACGTCCGCAACGGAGGAGCTTTGCTCAACGTCGCGCACCTTCAGCTGGGCAACAACGTACCGGCCGCGCTTCACGTTCAGCAGCGCATTGGCAATCATGCCACCCACGTTGCCCTTGTTGAGAATCACGAAGCCAAACTCATTGAACGGAGCGGCCACGCGCGCGGTGAAGTCAGGAGCGATGACGCCAGCGCGCATGCGCTTTTGCACCTCACCCATGTTGATGATTTCCGAAGCGACCTTCTTGATCTTCTCGTCCGCGAACGCGAGCTGCTGGTCCTTGTTGGTGACTTCGGCGACGGAGGCGTCTTTCTCCTTGTTCAGGCCCTCGATGTCAGCCACGAGCTTCTTGATGTCGCCCGCCTTGCGGATCTGTTCCTCAAGCTGGGTGAGCTGCTTGGAGACTTCCTCGTGGCTCTTCTTCAGCAGTTCCACCTCGGCAACCTTGCCGGTGGTGTCTGTTTCCACCTGCGTGACCTGGCCCTTGATTTGATCACGCTTGGTTTCGGCCGTTTTCAGTTCCTCATCGCGCTGGGTCTTCACCTCGGCGATTTCCTTGATCACGGCCTGCGTGTCCTTGAGGTGCTTCTCAGCACGCTCTCCCATGGCACGCTCCTGCTCGTGAACGGACCGGTTGTGGTTCGCAAAGTAAGCACCCGCGGCAAGGAGAATCGCGGAGAAAATGGACAAAACTTTCCAGAGCATGTGAGGAACAGCAGGTTAAATCAGCAAAGAAATTTGTGAATTGGATCCTTTTCTATCCAAAAGCCTCCCCTGAGACAACATAAAAAGTGCGACCTGAGAGTCCCATCTAAACCTTTTTTTCCTGTTAATGCCTTTGATTGGCAATTCTTGTTTGAGATCAACGCGCTGCGTGCCATGCTGAGCACGTCAGGGACCGTGGATAGCGAGCTGGCGAACCCCGCCAGGGCCGGAAGGCAGCAACGGCAGTCAGTCTTTCTTTGCCGCGGCTCCCTGGCATTTTTTTTGAAACTTGGTCGTGAGGAAGGTGCCTGCGTGGCTTGGAGCCCCCTGAAACACATTTCCCGGTAATAAGGCTCGAGGCGCTTCGTTCCACGGAGCCATGAAGCCTGCCGCCCCACTCCGCCATCTCGCCTGCGCCTTTGCGTTCTCTTCTGCCGTCCTTGCCTTGGGAGTCCCCACTGCGGCCCGGGCAGCGGATGCCCCGCTGCTCGCCGTGCCGGGCAAGGTCCTCTTCGAGAACAAACTCGATACCGCTCCTGCGGCCCCGTGGCGCGCTGTCAAAGGGGGCTGGGAATTAAAAGACGGTGTGTGGCGCGGCTCGGAAAAGCCGGAGGACAAGCACGGCGCCGTCAACCGCATGAATACGAAGTTGAAGGACTTCGTTTGGGAGTACGAATTCAAATTCGAAGGGGGCAAGTCCACCAGCCTCAGCATCAATGCCGTGAAGGACCACATGGCTCGCATCCTCATCACGCCGAAGACGGTGGCCATCCAGAAGGATGACAATGACCATGAGGGGCCGGACAAGGCCGTGGTCTTCGCCCGTTTCGCGGTCGATTTCCAACCCGGCACCTGGCACAAGGTGCGTCTGGAGATGGTGGGTGACACCATCCTGGGCAAGGTGGATGACCACGTGGCGTGGGGCAGCAACGACCTCTTCAAGCAGGACCGTGCGAGCCCCGGCTTCACCGTGGGGGGCCAGTCGGTGGACTTCCGTAACGTCACCATCCGCGAGGCGACGCTCAATCCCGAATGGGATAAGGTGAAAGCGACTCTCCCAGCGCCCGGCAGCCAGATGGCCGCCGCGCCTGCTCGCCAAGGCGGGGCGAAGGCTGGCAAGGGCAAGGGCCAGTAAGTGGTTCCAAGTACTGGGTGCCGTGGAGTCACGGGGATAATCATGCATTTTGCCGCTCCCAAAAACTTTGGGAGAAAAGGGGCCGATGCGGTCGCGGGGAACGATTCCCCGCCAGACCGTACGCCCAGCCCCCCAATGGACCCGGAATTGACCCTTTTGGATGATCTCTATCACGCGCACTGGCGCTTAAGAATCATCAAGCACCTACTTGAGGCTCATCGCGCCTCCCCTTGGAAAGGAAATGTGGCATGGCGGCTGCAGGAGGCTGACTACCTCCAGCGGCTGGCTTCTGCCGAGGATCAGTTGTTATTGTGCCGGCGGGAGATGACGACCTACCAGCAGACTCAAGTCGACGCCTACACACGCGAGGCGAGCTAGTAGGCGGTCGGCGAACGGATGGGGACAAGGTCATCAACGCGAGGTGATGAACCTTTTCAGACAGTCGGGACACGAAAGAGGTGTTCACTCCATGTTCGCCTCGTTTCATGCACCGCCCTTCAACATTGGTTTTGCTTGTCTTGATGCTCATGCCCCCGGATCTCGTGGTGGCTCAGGAAAGGGCTCAAGTGTCACATGAGGTGCAAGCACCCCTCGTAAAAGAGGGGTTGGCGATTTGGCTGGACGCTTCATCCCAGGATGCCCTGCGGCAATCCTCCTCGCTGCCGCCGCTGCGGAATCGTCAGGCGGTGGACACTTGGATCGATGGCACGGATGCGCACGCGCAAGCTGTGCAACCTCTCGCGGGCAGCAGGCCACTTCTCATCAGCAGTGATGACGCCGCGTTTTTCCGGTTCGATGGCAAGGACGATTTCCTGTCGCTCACGGGCGGACGGCACCTCACTCCAGACATCACTTTGTTCATCCTTGCCGCGCCGAAGAAAAACGCGGGCGGATTCTCCGCGCTCTTCTCCACCGCCGAGAACGGCAAGAACGACTACACCAGTGGGCTGAACGTGGATCAGGGACCTGCTGGCACGGAGGAACTGAGCGTGATCAATGTGGAATCTGCGGGCGCAGCCGGCTTTCGTGATCTGCTGGTACCGGGAATTCTCGGCGCAGCGGAACGGCCCTTCGGCGCTTTCCACGTGTTCACCATCCGCTCGCGCATCGGAAAGGTCGGCAACGAGGTCTTGGTGGATGGCATCAAGGCTGGTGAACGGGAGCGGTTGGAGTCGCATGTCGGCCTCGATCAAATCACCCTCGGTGCGCGCCGCTATTCCCATGATCCCGCGCAGCCGCCCTACGTGCAGGGGTTTTTCGCCGGAGACATGGCGGCGGTGCTGCTCTACAACCGCGCCCTCACCGACCCTGAGCGGGAGAAGGTGGAGCAGCAACTGATGTCCCGCATGCCTGCCCTGCATGCACTCTCGGATGGGGTGCATGGACACGCGCTGGAGGTGTTGGAGAATCCGCCGCTGGTGCAGATGCTCGTGCCGGGATTTACGGTGGAAGAGTTGCCCCTGCGGATCGGGAATCTGAACAACATTCGCTATCGCGCTGACGGCAAGGTCGTGGCCCTCGGTTATGACGGACGCATCCACCTCCTCAGCGATAGCAATGGCGATGGCCTTGAAGATCACAGCGAGACCTACTGGGACCAGAAGACCATGCGTGGCGCGCTGGGCATCGTGGTTTCCGAGAAAGGCGATCGCCATGGCAAAGGCATCTTCGTTGCGAGCAAGGGCAAGGTATCTTTCTTCCCGGATGCGAATGGCGATGACCGTGCTGACGAGGAGAAGGTGATTGCCTCTGGATGGAAGGAAACTTTCCACGGAGTGGACACCCTCGGGCTCGCCAGAGATCCCAAGGACGGCTCGATCTACTTTGGCCTGGGATGCGCCAACTTCGCGGACGGTTATCTCATCGACAAGAACACAGGCAAATCCCAATACGATGTGAATGGCATCCGGGGAACCGTCCAGCGTCTGAGCGCAGACTTCGCCCAGCAGGAAACCATCTGCAGCGGGGTGCGCTTCACCTGCGCACTGGCATTCAATCGCGAGGGGGATCTGTTTGCCACGGATCAAGAAGGCGCCACCTGGCTGCCGAACGGCAATCCCTTCGATGAGCTTTTGCACATCGAACGAGGCAAACATTATGGCTTCCCTCCCCGGCATCCAAGGCATCTGCCCGAGGTGATTGATGAGCCTGCGGTGGTGGAATACGGCCCGCAGCACCAGAGCACCGTGGGCATGGTCTTTGATGAAGGCGTGCATGGTGGACCGGCCTTCGGCCCGAAGTTCTGGGAAGGTGATGCGATTGTCTGTGGGGAATCACGTGGCAAACTCTGGCGCACGAAACTGGTGAAGACGCCCCAAGGCTATGTGGCGCAGAATCATCTCATCGCCTGCCTCGGCATGCTGCTCGTGGATGCGTGTGTGACTCCGCAGGGTGATTTGCTGCTGGCCTGCCACAGTGGTCCTCCTGACTGGGGCACGGGACCAGCGGGGGAAGGGCGGCTGTTTAAAATTCGCTATACGGGAAAAGAACTGCCCCAGCCGGTCATGGCCTGGGCCGCTGCGCCGGATGAATTCCGCGTCGCTTTTCACAAGAAACTTGAGCCGTCCGATTGGGCGGATGCTGCGAAGAAGATTCGCATCGAAGCCGGTCAGTTTGTCAGCGCGGGTGATCGTTATGAAACCGTGCGCCCGGGATATCAGGTGGTGCGCGACCAAATGGGTGCACCGCGACGCTGGGTGCCGGTGCTGGGACTCTCCATGAGCCAGGATCAGCGCACGCTCATCCTGCGTGTGCCAAGCCAGACAGAGCCGGCCAGATATGCGGTGACGCTCCCGTTGCCGAACAGGTGGCTTCGAAAAAAAGGCATCGAACAGAAAGCAGAGATGGATGTGGCGCTCACCATGAATGGTGCCCTGGCGAATGTGAAAACTGCCGCGGGAGAAGTGACCACGTGCGTGCTGCCACACCCTGCGCCCTGGGTCGCAAGAGAACTGTGTGATGGCTCCACGGATCATGAAGCGTTTTTCCAAAAGGCATCGCAAAGTGGCGCGGCACTTTCACTGGAGGCATTGGCAGACTCCTCGAATCCTTTTGTGCCCGCAGTACAGCCCGGCTCGAAACTGGACTGGGATGTCTCCGAGGAACCGTTCATGAAGGCGGAATTTGCAGTGAAGAGTTCGGGAAAGATCGATGAAGTGCATGTTACCCATCAGGCTTCGCAGCAAGGGAGGCTGAAGCCGCTGGCCATCACGATGGCGACGGGACAATCCACCGCCACGTCGGACGTATTCCTCCAAGGCGTGGGCGCGCAGCGTCCGCTGAGCACACCGCGTGTCTTTGTGCCATGGACCACGGAAAGCACGAAGCCAGTCGGTGGTGGCTCAACCCCTGCGCTGGCCAAGGCTCGCACGGATGTGAAGGGAAACTGGATGGAGGGTCGGCGCCTCTTCTTCGGCCAGGCGGCCTGCTTCATCTGCCATACCTTGCGTGGAGAGGGGTTTGCCTTTGGACCAGACCTCACCAATCTCATTCATCGCGATCGTGGCTCCGTGCTCCAGGACATTCTTCATCCGTCTGCCACCATTAATCCGGATCAGTTCGGCAGCATCGTGAAGATGAAGGACGGTACCAGCCTCGCAGGCATCGTCCGTGCAGGTGCAGGACAAATAGTGAAGATAGGTCTGGCGGGCGGCGCGCAGATGGAAGTGGGCCATGAGAAGGTAGCTGCCATCGAGCCCATGAAGGTCTCGCTCATGCCGGAAGACTTCGGCAAGCGCCTGACGGAGGACCAGCAGGAGGATCTGCTGACATTTCTGCTCACGACACCTCTGGAGCCTGCGGTCATCACGCGCGCTGATCCCCCAACGCCCGCACCGCGCACGTTGAAGGAACTCGCGCCCATCCTTCCGCCATCGGCATCTCCCGAAGCGCGCGCCGCGTGGAAGCCTTTGCGCATCTTGTTGGTCACCGATTCCAAGGATCACGGCATCGATGAACACGACTATCCGCTGTGGCTGGATCGCTGGACACGCCTCCTGTCTCTCGGGGAGAAGATCCAGGTGGAGAGCTGCGAAGGGTTTCCCCCTGCAGAGAAACTCGCCAGGGCGGATGTCACCGTCTTTTACTCACGGAATACCGGCTGGGATCTGCGCGCGGCCAAGCTACTCGATGACTATCAGGAACGTGGCGGCGGATTGGTATATCTCCATTGGGCCATTGAAGGCGGCAAGCACGCGGACCCACTGGCGGAGCGCGTGGGTCTTGCCTTTTCTTTCTCGAAGTTTCGGCATGGCGATATGGACCTGCAGTTCGCGGCTTCCGAGCACCCTATCACGAAGGGCTTTCAGCAGCTGAAGCTCACGGACGAGTCCTATTGGAATCTTCGTGGCGAGCCCCGCCGTGTATTACTGCTTGCGACTTCACAGGAAGACCAAGCTCCACAACCGCAGCTCTGGACCTTGGAACGCGGCAAGGGGCGCGTCTTTGGTTGCATCCCCGGTCATTACACCTGGACCTTCGATGATCCGTTGTATCGCCTTCTTGTGCTGCGGGGCATCTGCTGGGCTGCGAAGGAAGGTGACGTGGAACGCCTCTCGGAGCTTGCGCTTATCGGAGCTCGGGTGCAGCCCTGAATTGCCCTCTCTGATCCGGTATTGCTTCCTTGCGAGGACGAATAATCAGCGCGCCGATCAATCAGGGGCTTCACGAGCGTTTCGTTCCCTGCTTTGCTCTTCCCGATCATGAATACTGATTCCAAGCCCGCTTTCTCACGGCGTCGTTTCGTGGCCTCCGCAGGCCTCGTCGCTGGCACAATGATTACCCGCCCGCTCTTCGGTGCGGATGCTCCCAGCAACAAGCTCAACATTCTACTCATCGGGGTGTGGGGCCGCGGCCTCGCCCACTATGACTCGCTGAGTGATGAGAACGTCGTCGCGTTGTGCGACGTGAACGAAAAGCGCTTCCCTGATGCGCTCAAGCGTTTCCCCAATGCCACGACCTATGTGGACTGGAGAAAAGCACTGGATCACAAAGGGCTGGATGCTGTCGTGATTTGCACTGCAGACCACACGCATGCCTTCATCGCAAGCTGGGCGCTGAATCGCAACCTCCATGTGTATTGTGAAAAACCCCTCGCCATCACGGTGAATGAAGCCCGTGCCGTCCGCGCGAAGTGGGACACGAAGAAGGGCAAGCTCGCCACGCAGGTGGGCATGCAGCGCCACGCGAACGCGAACTTCAATCGCGTGCGCGAGCTCATTCACGATGGCGCCATCGGTGAACTCCAGGCCGCGTATGCCTGGGGAAATCGCCAGATCCGCCGCTCCGGTTATCTGCCAGCGGAGGGTACGCCGCCGGAGGGCTTCAATTATGATCTATGGCTGGGACCAGCTCCCTACCGCCCGTACAACCCCGGCTATTTCTCCGGCGGCCCCGGGGCGAATTGCCTCCAGTGGAACATGTTCTGGGACTTCGGTGCCGGCCAGATTGGTGACATGGGCAGCCACACCATGGATATTGTGTGGAATGTCGTGGACGCCAAGCTCCCCACGGCTGTCTCCGCCAAGGGTGAAGCCTTCAACTCGGACGTGACCCCCGTGGAGTGTGAATCCCACTTCGAGCATCCAGCCAATGACTGGCGTGGACCCATCACGGTGAGCTGGTACCAGGGCGGTGTGATGCCTCGCGCGCCAAAGCCGGTTATTGACCTTACGAAGATCGGCCACGGCGCCATGTTCAAGGGCTCGAAGGGTTTCCTCATCTCGGACTTCGATTCGCGCATGGTGCTGCCCTTTGGTGATGAAGCGGATCTGACCTACTACAAGCCCCGCACGAAGGAGACGCTCATCCCGCCGGTGGGACATTTCCAGAAGGAATGGCTCGCCGCCTGTCGCGAACCCGGCAAGAAAACATCCTGCGACTTCGGTTACAGCGCGGACATGATCGAGCAGATGTTGCTCGGCCTTGTGGCCTACCGTGTGGGCAAGAAGATTAGCTACGATCCCAAGACCGGCAAGAGTCCCGATACGCCTGAGGCAGAGACCTTCATGGGCAAGCAGTACCGCGACGGCTGGACCATGGATGGCTGAGCCATCTTGTTCATAGACGAATGCAACCGCAGTCGGCCTGGCGCCTGCTGCGGTTATTTTTTAATGTATATGAATAGGGATTTGTGCGATTTGGCATTTTCCTTGCGCATCTTTATAGAAAAACATTTATACAAAAGAACTGGCCGAGTACCCCGCCTACCAGTAGCGAACAGCCCTACTGTATGTCTGCAAAACTTCAGGCTATCCAATGTGATATCACCACCATGGCGGTGGATGCCATTGTAAATGCCGCAAATACCAGCCTCATGGGAGGTGGCGGTGTGGATGGAGCCATTCATCGCAAGGCAGGTCGTGAACTGGTGAATGAATGCGCGACGCTCTATGGCTGCCGCCCGGGCGAGGCAAAAATCACCAAGGGGTACAACCTTCCCGCCAAGCATGTAATTCACACCGTGGGTCCGGTGTGGCGCGACGGCACGCGTGGCGAGGTGACCACCCTTGATTTTTGTTATCGCAATTCGCTCCAGGTGGCGCGTGCCCACGGGCTGCGCACAATCGCCTTTCCCTGCATCAGCACCGGCCGCTATGGCTACCCGCCGGACAAAGCTGCCAAGGTCGCGGTGGATACCGTGAGGGCCGTCACGGCTGAGCACCCGGATGCCTACGATGTCATCACCTTCTGCTGTTTCGAGGAGAGCGACCTGCGTCTCTACGAGGAACTCTTGCTCGAAGCCTGAGGGGCCTTTGGTGTCGACAGCACGGCTTTTGAGAAGCGCTCTCCCAGCTTCAGGTAGAGCTTGCGTACGTCTGAGCCTTTCGCCGGTTCGTGCAACCGGCTGCTCAGAAATATGTAGAAGGAGCGCGTGGCTGGATCGATCCACAGGCAGGTGCCCGTGAAACCGGTGTGGCCGAAGCTGGTCGCTCCAAACTTTCCGCGCGGCTTGCTGTAGGCCGTTTCCATATCCCAACCAAGCGCGCGCTTGTCCTTCATCGTGGCAGGCGTGTGTGGTGTGGTCATGAGCTGAATCGTTTCGGGTTTGAAAACACGCACGCCATCGAGCTCACCGCCATTCAAAATCATGCGGGCATAGCGGGAGACATCCGTCACCGTGCTGAAGAGCCCCGCATGTCCGGCCACACCGCCCATGCGGCGTGAGGTGGGATCATGCACCACACCGCGCAGCAGGGATTCGGTCTCGTCCTTCTCCGTTGGCGCGATACGCGCTCGCCATGAAGCCGGCGGATTGAAGGCGGTGTCCTTCATTCCCAGTGGCTGGAAGATGTGCTTCGCCGCAAAGACATCCAGGGGCTCACCCGATACACGCCGCACAATTTCTCCCAGCAGAATGAAGTTGATATCGCTGTAGCGGAACTTCTCATCCGGCTCAGTCGTGGGGAAGGTGACACACGCCCAGCCGATGCCGCTGTTGTATCCCCACCACGCGGGATTGCGTGGTAGTCCCGGTTTCAATCCCGAGGTATGAACCATGAGATGCCGCACTGTGATGTGCGCCCGTGCTTCGCCACCGAACTGCGGAATGTATGTCTGCACCGGTTCATCCAGCTTCACCTTGCCCTGTTCTACCAGGAGCATGACGCTGGGTGTGGTGGCGACCACCTTGGTCAGGGAGGCGAGATCGAAGATGGTGTCCTGGGTGATTGGCTCCTTCTCCGGCACCTTTGCGCGGAGGCCGTAACATCCCTCCCGCCAGCGGCCCTGATGTTCTGCATGCCACGTGGCGCCTGCGATGGCACGGTCCCACACGGCCTGTTGGATCGCCGCGCTGAAGTCTCGGGTGTATTTGTTGTCGAGTGTGGTGGAAGGAGGAGCCGGCGCAGCCGCCTTGCCTTGAGCCACAGCCTTTGCCGGCAGCATCATCATCATGGCCGCTGCCAGCCACAGGCTTGCCCACATCACTCTCATGACGCTGCTTGATTCGCATTTGCCTTCGCGCTTCTCAGCAGACGCGACGCCAGCTCCAGGTCGGAGGGGTAGGTGACTTTCAAATTGGGCGAGGGATTGTCCACCACGTGGATTTCTTCGTTCAAGAGCTGCACGGCCGAGACTTCATCCGTGACCAGCAGGCCATCCTTCACCACGTGCTCATAGGCGCGAACGAGAAGTTCCTTGGAGAAGACCTGGGGTGTTTCCATCACCCAGGCATGTTCACGTTCAATGTCGCCGGAGATAACACCGTGGACATTCGCGCGCTTCAGCGTCTCCGTCACGGGCCGCGCGCTCACGGCGGCTCTGCACTCACGGGCGCGCTCGATGCAGCGCGTTATCTGCTCTGTGGTGATGAGAGGTCGGGCGCCATCATGCACCGCCACGATGCCTGTCTCCTCGCTGAGGCGCTTCAAGCCCTCGTGTACGCTCAGGTACCGCTGCACGCCGCCTTCACTGAGCGTGATGGGTTTCTTGAAGATGCCCAACTCCGCCCAGTCGAGCACCATCTCCCGCGTCGCGTCACCCACCACGATGAGCAGGGCATCCACGGCGGGGCAGGCGTCGAAGGCTTCCATCGTCCATCGCAGCACGGGCTTGCCGAGCAGATCGGCAGTCAGCTTGTGAAAGCCCATGCGGGAGCTGTTTCCCGCGGCGACGATGATGGCAGTGGTGGACATGAGGGAAGAAGCGTGAGGTTACTATGATCCAATGAATCGGGGCAGGCAACCCTCCCCGGAGTCACTTTCAGCGGAGACATGTGGAGAAGAAGAGGCATCACACCCCCGTACTGCTGCCTGATGCGCTCGATCCTTGCCTTATTTTTTCTCACCAGCGTCCTACTCACGCACTCCCTTCGCGCCGAATTCCAGGCGGGTGCCGCGGTGGTGGACATCACTCCGCCGAAGCTCCCTGTCCTGGTAAATGGCGGCATGCTGAGCCGTTACGTGGACAAGATAAATACCAAGGTCCACGCCCGGGCGATCGTGGTCACAGATGGGAAGACCCAGGCCGCCATCGTGGTGGCGGACAGCTGCATGATGAGCCGCGAGGTGCTGGACGATGCCAAAAAAATGGCGGCGGAAAAGACGGGCATCCCCATGAATCGCCTGCTGATCTCCGCCACCCACGCACACTCCGCTCCCTCTTCCATGGGCTGTCTCGGAACCGATCCGGATCCCGCCTACGTACCTCACCTGAAAGAGAAGCTCGTGGAAGCCATCGTCACAGCTCAGGCGAAGCTCGAGCCGGCACGCATAGGATTCGCAAAGGCGGATGCCGCAGAGTACACCGCTCTGCGCCAGTGGATTCGCCGGCCGGATCGTGTGGTGGAGGATCCCTTTGGCAACATGACCGTGCGGGCGAACATGCACGCGGGCCGCAAATGGGACGACGTGACCGGCGAGTCGGGCCCCGAGGACCCGGACCTGTCCATCATCTCCATTCAGAGCAAAGACGGCAAACCCCTGGCAGTGCTGGGCAACTTCTCGATGCACTACTTCGGGGACAAGGACATCAGCGCGGATTACTTCGGCCTGTTTTCTGAAGGGCTGAAACAGCGCATCGATCCCCAAGGCAAGATGGTGGGTCTCATGTCCCACGGCTGCAGCGGCGACATCTATCGCGTGGACTACAAGGTCCCAGAGGCCGAGCGTCCCAAGCCGACTATTGATGAATACACGGATGGCCTGCTGGACATCGCCATGAAAGCGTACGCTGGCATCGAGTACCGCGACAATGTTGATGTGGCCATGGCAGAGAAGCGCATGACCATGAAGTATCGTGTCCCGGACAAGCAGCGCCTTGAGTGGGCCCAGCGCATCGTGCAGGAGATGGGAGACCGTCTTGCGAAGACTCAGACGGAAGTGTACGCGCGCGAGCAGATCATCCTCCACGAGCGCCAGCAGACAGAGATCGTCGTGCAGGCCCTGCGCATCGGAGATATCGGAATCGCGACCACGCCCAATGAGACCTACGCCATCACTGGTCTGAAAATTAAAGCCGCCAGTCCGCTGAAGCATAACGTGGTCATCGAACTGGCCAACGGTGGGGACGGTTACATTCCCCCGCCCGAGATGCATGCGTGGGGCGGCTACAACACGTGGGCGGCACGTTCCGCGGGTCTGGAGGTCATGGCGGAGCCAAAGATCACGCAGGCTGCCATCGGGCTTCTCGAAGAAGTCAGCGGCGCACCGCGCAAGCCGTGGAAGCTTGGCATGGGCCCGGCCTCAAAGGCCATCGCACAAATGAAGCCGCTCACGTGGTGGCGGCTCAATGAGTTCAGCGGACCCTTGGCTGAGGATGAAAGCGGGTATCATCATGACGGCACCTTCGAGGGTGGTATCGCTTATTATCTTGATGGACCCGATGCCGCTCCGTTCACCGCAAACGAAGTGAATCGCGCGCCGCATTTCGTAGGAGGCCGCCTGTGCACCGAACTGGCCGGCATCGGTGCAGACTATTCCATCTCCCTCTGGATCTGGAATGGCATGCCCAATGATGGCCGCGAGGTAAGCGGTTGGTTCTATTCACGCGATCACAATCATGGCCTCAGCGCCTACGGTGAACATCTTGGGGTTGGTGGCAAAAGCGGCAACACCGGCAGGCTTATCTTCCAAGGTGACAAACTCCTGGCAGGCAAGACCGAAGTCCCCCGCTGGACATGGCAGCATGTGGTGCTCGTACGCTCCGGCAACTCCGTGCGTGTCTACTTGAACGGCACCCTCGAAATCGAAGGCGAAGCGAGACCGTGTGAGATCACCGAATGCTTCTTCGGCGGCCGCAGCGACAACGACTCCGGTTGGGAAGGACGCCTCGATGAAGTGGCTGTGTTTAAACGCGCACTAAGCGCCGATGAGGTGGCTCGCCTGGGAGCGAGTAAGTAGACAACGCCCAATCGTATTCGCGCCCTGAAGGGGCGCAGGAACCCAGCCCAGGGTTAGGGAGCCTTAGCGACCGACACCTTGGGGTGATCCCAAGAAGGCATTCGACCCTGAAGGGGTCGGGGAGAGCGGAACTATGCATTGTAGGTTTGCGCCAGCTCATGGCCAGGCCACTGTCTTCGCACGCTTACTTCTGCGCAACACCGCGCCCGATATCAACACGGTGATACTTATTCGGCTCCAAGCCATCCAGCGTGATCTCCTTGCCGTCCGGCCACGTGATGTGCACGCGCAACTCACGCGCTCCCTCACCCAGCCCAAACAACAGCCTTCTGTCCCCTTGCGCCGAGAAGCCGCTCACGCACTGCACCTCGCGGGTTTGCAGAAGCTCGCGCCCCTGCGCATCTTTCTGCGTGAGCCGAACCTGCGCACCTATCGCATCACGATTCACACCTTGACCATCGCCCCGCAATTCAAGCCCCAGCCACCGTCGGGGCTTGGCGAGATCGTTCCGGTAAAAAGACGCGTTCTTGAATTGATGCGTGATGAGACAATCTAGATCGCCGTCGTTGTCGAAATCCGCGAGCGCCACGCCGCGTGAATTGCCAAGCTCTGGCATGCCCACGGCTTCCTGCACTTCCCGGAACTGCATGCCCGCGTTATTGCCCTGATTGAGCAGCACCTTGTTCTGCTGCCAGCCCCAAATGGCACAGCCCCGCAAGTCCGCCCAGCGATCCGCATACGAATGCACGCTCGGTCCACTGAGCATGATCAGCGTGGCCGTGTACCAATAATCCGGCGGGCGTGTGTACTGGCGGTCGATGGAGTCATCCACCATGCCATTCGCCTGCACAATATCCTGCCAGCCATCCAAGTTCAAATCACCGATGCCGGCACCCCAACCAAAGGCCCGGGCATTCAGCGCACCGCGCTCTGTGGCGGTGTCCGTGATGAGCGGTCTCATGGGATGCTGCACGTCCCGCTGCATGTGCCAGAGCAGGCTGCCCTCGGCCTGGAGCGGTGCATGCACATTGGAAATGTAGATGTCCGTGTCGCCGCTATTGCGCAGATCGGCAATGCTCACGTTCATCCCCTTGTACGTGTCGCGCCCGATGCTGCCGAAGTGCGAGCCAATGATTTTGCGGAAGTACCTCCCGCCTTCGTTCATGTAGAAATCATCCGGCCCGAAATCGTTGGCGATGTAGAGGTCTGTGTAGCCGTCACCATTCACATCCGTGGTGCCAACTGCAAGACTCCAGCGGTTGCCTTCGAGTCCCCACGCCTTGCTGTCCTGCTTCAGGAACTTGCCCCCGCGTGTGCCCAGGTAGAGGAAGTTTTCACCGCCATTCGCCGCATCATGCCAGCCCTGGTGCATGAAGTGGAACATCCGTCGATCCCCCTCATACTCCGGCTCCGGAAGCTTGAAGACGGTGAAGGGTGTCGGCTTCTCGTAGTCGCGCAGATAGGGCGTGAAGCTGTTGCAGATCAGTAGATCCAGAATGCCATCGCGGTTCGCATCAAAAAACGTCGCGGCCAAGCTCACGCTGTGCTCGCTGATGCCTGCCTCACGCGAGACATCGGTGAAGGCTACCTTGCCAGAAGGCATGAGCTCATTGCGCAGCAACCGGCAGGGACCATAGCCGGTGGTGATGAGCAGGTCCTGATCCCCATCGTCATCGTAGTCGGCAAATACCGCGACCGCGCTGAGGCCATGCGTCTCCGGATGGTGCGACACCGCATCCATCACGGGCAGGGGCACGCGCTCGAAGTGCAGCCCGCCGACATTGCGATACAAGGCGTTGCGATCCTCGGGACGTTTGATGGGATTGGTGAGGAAGAGATCCAGCAGTCCGTCGTTGTCGATATCCGCCACCGCCACCGCATCTCCCACGCTGAGCAGCCACTTCGCAATGTGGTGCACGCGTGGGTCAATCTCCTCCAGTACTGTCCCTGGCTCCGCATAGATGCCACTCTGCGGGGCCTCGATTTTCGTAAAGGTGAACCCCGTATCCGCCACCGTAGGCGTGCGGAAGATCCAGGAGTCGAACAGGAAGAATCCCGCTGCCGTGAACGCTGCGAAAACTCCAGCGCGTTGCAGCCACTTGCTGGTGAAAAGCAGCGCGAGCGCTTTTCCCCTTGTCTGGATCAGTCGCCGGATGTGCAGGTAGAGAAAGCGGCCCGTCGCCAGCGTGAAGGCAGAGTAAAAGAGCGTCTCGTACGAGCGCCGCCAGTGGAAAAGGAAGTCCAGCGTCACCAGCCCGAGCGCGATGAGGATCTGTGGTCGCTGCCCCTCCGGCGAGGTCCGCGGATCCGTGATCATGAAAAACGTGAAGAGATACAGCGAAGGCGCACTGAAGGTCCCGTAGAGCAGCGTGGTCGGCGGGAGATGATGCCGCAGCAACCACGCGCGGATGCATGTCTGGATGAGATAGAAGACCAAGAACGATCCCACCAGCCACTGGCGTTGCACCCGGAAGATGAACAACGTGAGCGCCGCCGTGATGATGAAAATGGGTAGCCCGATCGAGTGGCCCCATTGATAGGCCGGTGCTGGTGCATACAGATCACCTCCCACCAGCAGCGCCATGACCACGGCGAACATGGAGGGGTTGTACACATGCTTCCCGTTGAAGGTGATCAGGTACTTGGAGGCCACCATCACAAACACCGGCGGCAGGAGCAGCCACAGATTGTGCGAGTAGTTCAGCAGCAACCCGAGCCCGCACGAGCTGATGTAGGCACTCAGCGGCGCATAGCGTGAGGGCTCGCGGAAAAGCCGCGCAAAAAGCATCTCCAGGGCGCAGCCCGCAGCCACCGTCAGGATGAGCTGCAGTGGACTGCGATTGAACCCCAGCGTCGTGCACCCCAGCACCGCATAGAAGGTCAGCAGTGCGGCGAAAGGGTAGCGCGGGTCCGTGCGAAGTGGAGAGGTGGGGGAGAGGAGAGACACAGCAAGTAGAGGATTCTAGCGCGGTTTTGTGGAAAGGCGATTCTCCGTGAGCTCTACCCGGTTGAAGCCCATTTTACCGGAAGGTGCTTCCCGTTTCGGCATGGCATGATAGAAAAAGTCATGATGACGCCGAAACCTTGGAGCCTTCTGCTATCAGGGATGTTGTTGCTGGCATGGCTGATCCCGGCCCATGGCCAGCGCGGCAATCCGCGCATGCAGTTCGAGGGACAGACCATCGATGAGATGATCGAGCAGTTCATGGCGGAGCATCAAATTCCAGGCATGACGCTGGCGATTGTGCAGGCGCCTTACATCCCGCGGTCGGTGGGGTACGGCATGTCGGACGTATCGCGCGAGCTGCTTGCCTCGCCGAATACGCTTTGGAACATCGGCCAGATGGCGCGGGCCTTCACCGCCGTGGCGATTGTGCAACTGCTGGAGGACGGCAAGCTCAAGCTGGAGGATCCGGTGGGTAAGATACTGCCTGATCTGCCTTCAGCTTGGCAGGGCATCACGGTGAAGCAAATGATGGCGCACGTATCGGGATTGCCCGACTACACGAAGCAAAAGGACTTCGACCCGGCGCGTGAGTACCAGCCAAGCGAAATCATCGCGTTGGTGAAGGACAGCCCCCTTGTGTTTCCATCGGGGACGCAGGCGGCAGACAGCGCCACGGATTTCTTCCTGCTGGGCCTGGTGGTCGAGAAGGCGAGTGGCATGAGCTATGAAGCGTTCGTCACGAAGAACCAGATCGAACGTCTGGGCCTGAAGAACACCATGTTCGCTGCGGACTTCACCAGACTGAAACGTGAGGCCGTGGAGAAGAATGAAATGAAGCACAAGCAGTTCCTGGTGGAGCGCCCATACATCGATCCCACCGAGGTCGCGGTAGGCTACGCGTCTGATGACGACAAGATGGTGCCAGTGAAGCCAAATAGCCAGAGCGCCTGGCTGGGCAATGGTTCAGTGTTCGCGTCCGCGACCGATATCAGTTTGTGGGACATAGGACTGGCAGGCGGTCTCTTGATCAAAGATAAGGGAAACCGCGATCTTATCTATGGTCCGATAATGCTCAACGACGGCACCAAGTTGCCGGCGAATTGCGGCTGGAGATTTCCAGCTCACAAGGGACTCATGGATATCGAAGGGCACGTGCCCGGGTTCTCGACGTATCTCTCACGCTTCACGGATAAGTCAGAACTGGTCTGTGTGACATTGTGCGCGAACAAGGACGGAGTGGATCTCTCCGGACTCGCCCGGAAGATTGCCGGCGCCTACAATCGCAAACTTGGTCCGCCGGTTGGACCAAAGGTGATGACGTGTCGTGAAAGCTGCTATCCAGCGAAGGTCACGATGGATCGGCTTGAGTCCTTTCTTCGTGGAAAAGAAGTGGGCATCATCGCGCGAGTGGATCATGCCGCAGCGGCGAAGACAAAGGGCCTGGAGATGTCACCTACAGAGGTTCTTATCTTTGGTGATCCTGCCATGGACACGCCGTTGATGCTTAGCCAGCAGAGCATGGCGATCGATCTTCCGCTCCGTGTGATGGTCTGGCAGGAAGAAGATGGGACCGTGTGGACGGGCCACCATGATGTGTTTGAACTCGCGCGACAACACGACGTCATCGATCAAGATCAACTCATAAGAGCGATAAATAAAAGGCTTGAATCAGCGCTTAGACATGCGACTGCGCCCTACTGATTTGATTTAGTTTTATCTGGTCGGATCGATATCGCAGCGCATCATGAGCTGCGTGGATCAGCTCCGTGACGTTATCGCCCCTTTGTTATCAAAGGAGGCTATCAAGACGCAAGCTGGTTGCGCGCGCCGTGTCTGAATTGCCACCCAAGCTATCTCGACTCCGCTGCAACATTAAGCAACAAAAGGGCGTCGCAAACAACGCACGTCTGCCCCCCATGCGCTTTCGTTTCTGCCAACCCTCCCGATGGTTCTTCATTCTGCCGGCTGTGATGCTCGCTTCTTCGCTTCCGTCCAGCGTCATAGCGCAAGAGCCAGCTTCCAATCCTGCTTCAGCTGAAGGCGCGGATGCATCAATAACATCAGAGGCCACATCCCCTCGGCGCAGAATCGCCACCATGGAAGAGCTGGCGCAGGTGTTGGATAAAGAGAAGGCCGCTACCGGGAAAACGGCGAATGAAGTCGCCAAGGATCTTCCTCCGTTGCCAGAGGGTGTGAGTGAACTGCGCTTTGACGAGTTCTACAAGATGCCGGTGGGACCTCGCGGCCTTGAGCCCACGGAGAAGCTTCTCTCGCTCAGTGGCAAGCGCGTGCGCATTCTCGGCTACATGGCGAATATGCAACTGCGTGGGAATCGCCAGATGCTGCTCGCGCCCGTTCCTCTGAAAGCTCAGCCGCTGGAGTATGGCCAGGCAGATGACATTCCCGCCTCGCATGTGCTCGTGCGTGTCCCGGGCAATGCCGCGCAGGCTGTGCCTTATACTCCGGGGCTGCTTCTGCTCACAGGCAGATTGACGGTTGGCGGGAGATCACTGGATGGCGAGAATGCCTTCGTGCGCCTCCTTCTGGATTCGCCCCAGGAAACTCCTCCTGCGCCTGCAGCCACATCTACGGCCACCCCAGCGCCCCCGCAGGCACCTGTTACCGCTCCTGCTCCTACATCTGCCGCGACCCAGTCCGCGCAGTGATTTTGTCCCGGCTCTTTTTCAGTGCTGACAAAAACTCGTGCCAAACCACCACTCGTCGCATTCCATGAAACCTCACAAAGGATCCACCATCCTCTCCATCGCGGCTACGCTCGCGGTTGCCCTCGCTGCGGGCACTTCGTTCGCGGCTCCCACGGTGACGCGCCTCACGCCTCCGAGCGCGCTGTTCACCTACAATGACGCTTCTCCTCCCATCGTCGCGCGTTTCCTCCCTGGACAGCGCTTCGATCTTCAGGCCACTGTGGTGCCTGATGCAGGTCAGACCATCACCAGCGCCATCTTCAAGGTGGATGGCAAGCCCATCGGTGGCGCCGTCTCGCTCCTTGCGACGAACGGCACTCCGGCCGGTACCGTAGCCGCCACGCGCCGTGCGTATGAAAACAACAAGGCAGGCACTCACACCTTCACCGTCGAAGCCACGCAGAGCAATGGCACCAAGGTGACCGCCACGGGCAACTTCCAGGTCGTGGAACTCGAGCACCAGGGCCGCAAGATCGATGCGAAGAACGTCATCATCCTCATCGGTGACGGCTTCGGCATCGCTCACCGCACCGCCTCGCGCATCATGAGCAAGGGCGTGCTTCAGGGCAAGGCCGTCGGCCAGCTCAACACGGACACCTTCCCGAACACGGGTCTCGTGATGACTCACTCGTTGAACTCCATCGTCACGGATTCCTCCCCTGGCGCTGCGTGCTACTCCAGCGGCAACAAGGCGAACAACAATCAGCAGGGTGTGTTCCCGGATGACACCACCGCGAACTTCGACAATCCCCGCGTAGAACTCATCGGTGAATACCTCGCCCGCACGGAAGGCAAGTCCCTCGGCATCGTGACCACGTCCGACGTGTTTGATGCCACTCCAGGTGCGTTCGGTACGCACACGCAGAATCGCGGCGCCGGCACCGGCATCTGCGACCAGTTCCTGGATGAAGCAGTGGCCAAGGGTGGTCTGAAGGTCCTCCTCGGTGGTGGCCGCAAGTGGTTCCTGCCCAACACCACTCCTGGCAGCGCTCGCAGCGCATCCACGGACTATGAGCACGCCGCTGAGCTTGCGGATGGATGGGACGTCGCCACCGGCATCGTGGATCCCGCACGTGACCTCATCGCGGACTTCCAGGCGGAGGGCTTCTCCTATGCTCCCGACGCCACCAGCCTGAGCGCCGTTCCCGCGAACACGAAGAAGCTCCTCGGTCTCTTCGCGCTTTCGAACATGAACGTCTCGCTCGACAAGATCAACGGCCCGAGCAAGCGCAACGTGGTGCCCGCCGGCTCCTCCAGCGGCCAGCCGGTCGTGGTGGACTACGGCTTCCCTGACCAGCCCATGCTGGATGAAATGGCCGCCAAGGCTCTTCAGGTGCTGAAGAACAACAAGAATGGTTTCGTCCTCATGATCGAAGGCGCGTCCATCGACAAGCAGGCGCACAACATGGATAGCGAGCGCTGGATGCTCGATGCCATCGAGTTTGACCGCGCCATCGGTGTGGCCAAGGCCTTCGCCGAGCAAAACAGAGACACGCTCATCGTGGTGACCGCAGACCATGAGTGCGCCGGTATCAACATCATCGGTGCTTCCACCGTGTCCGACGCTACGCTCTCCACGCTGACGAATGCCACTTCACCGACCCTTCAGGGCGCGGTAGGCCCATACGAAGCAGCTGGTTTCCCCCAGTACGTTATCGCTCCGGACGGCTATCCCACCACGACCGACATCAACAACCGCATGGTCATCGGTTATGCCGGCAATGCGGATCGGTACGAAAACTGGAGGACGAATCCCCTCCCGCTTCGTGACAGCCAGCAGCCCTTCAACGGTTCTGCTCCGCTGAATACCTATCCTTCCGGTCCGCTGAACCGTGATACCACAGGCAACTTCCTCATCACGGGTCAGGTCTCCGGTTCCAGCGCGGTGCACACCGCCTCGGATGTGCCGGTGTATTCCTTCGGCAACGGCAGCGCCCTCTTCGCCGGCACCATGGATAACACGGACGTGTTCTTCAAGGTGATGCAGGCGGTGCTTGGCTGCTCCAAACACTAACCAAGCGTCTGTTGGTTCGTTGAGACAATCGTTATCCAGGTTGCTGTTCCTTCCGGCTGGGCTCTCACGAGTCCAGCCGGAATGCGTTTGTCCTGGCCGCGCCGTCGCGGCCTTTGCCACTTTGTTGATGACGGTCGCGGTGGTGGCATCGCAGGGCATGCCCGCACAGGAGATACCGGCAGCGGAGTTCACGCCGCCAGGCCCTTATCCCATCGAGCGCTATGAATCCGGCTGGCAGAAGAATCCCTTCGTGCGGAAGACTGCGCCGGTAGCGCCGGAGAAGGTTTCCTTCGCGCGGGATTGGATCCTCGCCGGCTGTTTCGGCGAGGAAGGCGCCCCCACCGTCATCCTCGCGAATACCAAGACCCGTGAACGCTTGCGGTTGAAGAAAGGTGAACCTGCGAGCAATGGCATGAGTTTGCACTCCGTCACGTTCAGCACCAGTCGCCGGGATACCGTGGCTGAAGTATCCATGGGCGATGCCACAGCGGTCTTGAGGTTTGATGATGACTCTCTCAAGACAGCCAAGGGGAAGCCAGATGTGCGGGCGGTGCCCGGGAGGAAGGCATCCGATGGCCTGTCAACTTCTCCAGCAGCAGCGTATGACGCCCCAGTGGCTTCCGTGCCCCGCGATCAAGGTTCGGGCTTTCCCTATTCTTATGAAAACAGCGACAACAAGGATAAGGGGATCGTGGCGAGTGGCGGTGATGCCGCTGTTGCTGCTCCAAGTTCAGGTGGAGGAAGAAAGCGCATGCTCACCGCGTTGAGGCCGGTGGGTGGCGGGAAGTAGAAGTTGTGCTGTGAGAGTGACGGTACTCTGGTGGGGCTGCGCACTGAGAAAGTGGTAGCCGGAACGTCCACGTTCCCTTCCGAAAGGACAAGAGTGTCCCCGATCCTTGAGAGAGCTCGCTGACTTCCTTCAGTCTCCGTAGTTCCTCTGCGTCTCTGTGTCTCTGTGTTGAATCCAATGCACGTGGCAACACCCATCACCCTCAGCCTAGTTTCTTCCCCAGAGGTAAGGCTGGCGCAAACCCAAAAGAGACGCGGCAGGCCGCTTTCGCATGCCTGCCGCATTTTGATGAATTTCACTTTCGTCAGTTCTTCAGAAGAAAGGCGCCGACTGCTTACTTCTTGCCCTTCACCTTGCTGATCTCATACACCGTCGTGGTGCCGCTCACTTCGTTGGCCACGAGGAGGAGAGGCTTGCCGTTTGGGCTGTTTTCTTCGGAGACGAAGAACAGACCTTCAGGACCGAGGTCGCCGGCGGCCGCGGTGTTGGTGGCCTTGGTGAAGTCGCGGTTGTCCGCGTACTGCACGAACTCAGGAGCCGTCGGGTCGGTGATGTCGAAGATCATCACTCCGCTGATGCGCTCAAGGGCCACAAAGGCATAGGTACGTCCGAAGGCCTTGCCCACGGTCACGCTCTCGGCTTCCGGTCCCTTGTCGTCGCTGCGGTCGTCGAACTTGTTGATCTCGTGGTTGGAGTTGAAGAAGTCCGGAAGGATCTGCGCGAGGATCTGCTCGAACTGATCGCCGCTGTCCCACACGAGATTGCCCTGCGCATCACGGATGGAGAAGGAACGAGCGCCGAAGGTGTAGATTTCCTTGTAGACATTGTTGCCGTTCGTGTCGCCTTGGGCCTTGGTCGCCTTCAGACGACCGAGGTTGTTGTTCTTCTTCAGCTCGGTCGCCACCGCTGGGGGGAAGGCCGTCGGATCAAGCGCCATGCTGCCCACGCGGGTTTCTTCCGCATAGCCGGACCACTCGCGGCTGTCGCCTTCATTGGCCAGCACGAGGTAGGTCTGGTTGCCGACCTTGTAGCAATCGATGCCATCCGGAAGGTACAGACCTTTCACGGGCCAGTTCTGGATGTTGATGCGGCCGTTGTTTGCCACGGGAATGCCGTCGCGGTCGCTCGCATCCAGCGCGTTGCTGGAGCCGAAGCCGTTTGAGGCAAGGGAGTGATCCTTCGTACCGAGACCCACCAGGTCCTTCACAGTGGCGGAGTCGATGTCGATGATGCCAATCGCGTTGCCTTCCTGCAGCGTCACCCAGGCCGTCTTGGAGTCTTGGGACACGGTGATGTACTCAGGCTCGAGGTCCTGCGCCACGGTGGCGTTGGGGCCAAAGACGCGAATCGCAGGCTTGGGTCCGGTGCCGGTACCGTTGAAGAGTTCCGCACGGGTTTTCGAGTTGTACGCACGGAAGTTCGCCGTGCGCACATCAGCTTGAGTCACGGAGGCCACACCCTTGGAGACATCGATGATGCTCACAGTGCCTTCGGGGTCCACAGTGTAGTCGTCGCTGGGTTCACCTTCGTCAGCGGTGAGCACGTAACGGCCGTTCGGAGTGAAAGTCAGCATGTCGGGCAGTGAGCCCACGGTCACTTGCGCGAGGAACTCGAGGTTCGTGTTGAAGAACACGACTTTGCCGGGGTTCGTCTTCACCGTGGATTCCACGGCCACGGCCACCGCGCCATCATGCACGGCCACGCTGTTCGCGACGCCGCCAAACGCAGACGCGTCAATCGAACCCACCACGATAGGCTGGGCAGGGTTGGCGATGCTGTAGACATCGACTCGCGCAGCCTGCGCATTCACGACGAAGATGCGCTGCGTAGCCGGATCGTGAGCCACGATTTCAGCAGCGCTGGTGAGGAAGGATCCCGCAGCCACGCTCGAGATCGGAGTCATCGAGATGGAGTGCGGGGACTTGGCGGAGACGCTCAGCGGAGCGAGGACGGCCATCGCGGCGCATCCCAGAAAGGACAAGGTAGGGAATCGGGGTTCGATCATAGCGTGACGTTGGTAGCGAGTTGAACCGCACCGCTACCGACGCTCGCAATTGCAGACAACTGACCAACCGTGACGATTCTGTGAAGCAAATTGCATGAAGCTTTACCGCGATGCCTCACTCACGCTCGTCCGGGAAAATCATCACATGCCAGCACCTTCACCACCCACTCGCCGCTATCGCATTTTACTTCTGCCGGTAGAGCAGGGTCAGGTGCATCGTCCCGTCATACTCGGACTGGGCCATGCTGATCACGTCAATGTCCGGATGCGCCTCCAGCCATTCATTGACCTGCGCGGTGATGGCTGGCGAGGTGAAGACGATGATTTTCATGCGCCTTCCATACTGCGGGAGAGCGCTGACTTCAAATCAGGTGAACTCCGTCCTGTTCAACTCAGCTCAATCGAACTCAACTGAATTCACACTCACGGTACGCTGCCCTGAATGAGAATGTCGTCACGCGTTTCGCTGAGTGAGTCCTCGAAGATGCCATTCTTACCCGAAGACCGTACGATGAAGGAATTTCCAGAGGTGAGGATTTGAATGGGCTGTTTCCATCCGTCGAGCGAGACATCGGTCGTATCGGGAAGGTTCGCGGCATTCACTGGGAAACCTTCTTTCTTCAGTGTTTCCAGGATCGCCTTGGCATCGCCGCTGGGGAAGTGGCCCTGCTCACCGTGGTAGCCTTTCAGCGCGGCTGCGGTCTGTTTCAGGAGTGCCTTGCTCCGGTGTTCGGGCGAGCCTCCTGGACCTGTGTCACCGTCCTTGTCAAAAAACATCGACCACCCAAAACCCGCGAGCACCAGCACCGCCACGGCGGCGAACACTTTTCTTCCGCCACCCTTTGTTCCTTCGCGTCGCAGGAAGAGAATGTTGCGGCCATAGAGGAACGGCAGGAAGCAATTGCCCAGGATGAGTGGTGCTTTGTCGAGGTGCAGGAAGTAGAGCAGGTTCAGCACACTGCCCCAGAAGCTCAGATGCCAGAAGTACCACGGCACCACCAGCTTCTTCTCCTTCTCACTCTGCAGCCACTGAAGCAGGAAACGGCTCCCGAAGATGGCGGCTCCGAGAAAGCCCACCACCGTCCACAGCATGGAGTCAACGTAGAGCCAATGTCCGAAGATGGGTTCGAGCCAGTTTTGAAGGAAAGCGGAAGAAGCCGGCATGTGAGCTGAGCGAGGAAACGAAACGGTGCGCGCGAAGAAGGGAGAGAGACGGAAGACAGACTTGGCGAGGATTTTTATGCTTATTCCTGCAGGTAGGACTGAAGCCTCTCTGCTTTAATCCTGATGTCATTGAGGGTCTTTTGCTGGGCGCCTTCAAAACCGCGGAACTGCTCCGACACCTGCTTGCGTGTGGGCTCATCCGCAGGATTGGATAGCGAGGCCTTCTCGGCGACGGCTTTCAGCATGGCGGCAAGTTTTTGCTGGCTCTCCAGATAGTCCAGAACGGAGGTGCGGTAGGCCGTCACGGCGTATTGCTCCTTGGAATATGGCATCAGCTGGAATTCCTCGTGAAACTTGCCGGGCAGCGGCTCGATGGCTTCCAGGGCCTTTTTCATCGCGGGGATATCCGCCTTCTCACCGGCGAGCCATTTGTTGATCTCATCTGCAAAGGGCTTGCCTGCCGTGGTGAGTGCCGCGGACATCTCCGTGGCACGCCTGGCCAGGTTGCTCGCCTCACGCTTGTCCTTGCTGGTGCAGCTCACAGCCAGCAGGCACCAGATGAGCAGGAACAGGATGCCGGTGGATTTCATGGAAGTGGGAATTCGACCGGCAACCTCGGATGGACGTGGACTCAGGTGCTAGAAGAAGAACTTCTTCGCCCGCTCAAAGAATGACTCCTGCATGGGCGAGTGATGCTCCCCGAGGGCCTTGGCAAACTCCTGGAGCTTTTCCCGCTGCTCGGCATTCAGTTTGGTGGGCACGGCGACCTGCACATGCACATAGAGGTCACCACGACGATCTGCATCCAGCCGCTTCATGCCCTGGCCGCGCAAGCGGAAGGTGGCGCCCGTCTGCGTGCCGGCCGGAACCTTCACCGTGGCTTTGCCATCCAGCGTTGGCACCGTGACCTCGCCACCGAGAGCCGCCGTGGGATAACCCACCGGCACTTCGCAGTGCAGGTCGAAACCGTCACGCTCGAAAAGGTCATGCGCCTTGATGCTGATCACCACATACAGGTCGCCACTCGGGCCACCCTTGGTACCCGCATCGCCATTGCCACTAGAGCGCAGACGAGAGCCGTCCTCAATACCCGCGGGAATCTTCAACCGGATACGAGTCTTGTCCTTTGCGCGACCAACGCCACCGCAGTCGCGGCACGGATCGGAAATGGTCTGTCCTGAGCCCTGGCATTCCGGGCAGGTCTGCTGGATCTGGAAGATGCCGCCGGAGCGGATCACCTGGCCGACGCCACCGCAGGTGCGGCACTGCTTCGTGCCGCTGCCGCTCTTGGAGCCGGAGCCACTGCAGGTCTTGCAGGAGATGAGGCGCTCGAATTCGAGTTCCTTCTCCACACCCTTGGCTGCTTCCTCGAGACTGATCTCCAGACCGTAGCGCAGGTCGCTGCCGCGCTGTGCGCCTCCAGCACCACGGCGACGGCCGCCGCCGCCACCTCCGAAGAACATGTCAAAGATATCTCCACCACCGCCGCCGCCGCCGAACACCTCACGGAAGATGTCCATGGGATCATGGAATCCACCACGGAAGCCGCCACCCGCCCCGGGTGAGCCTCCGGCGAAGGCCGCATGCCCGTAGCGATCGTAGGCCGCGCGCTTCTGCTCATCGCTCAGTACATCGTAGGCCTCGCCCACTTCCTTGAACTTCTCCTCGGCCGTGTGGTCGCCGGGGTTCTTGTCCGGGTGGAACTGGACCGCGAGCTTGCGATAGGCCTTCTTGATCTCGTCCTGCGAGGCGCCTTTGGCGACGCCGAGGACTTCGTAGTAATCACGCTTGTTGGCCATGGGGGAGGGAGATTTCTATCAGTGCAGATGTGGAAATGGGAGGAAGGAGGGAAAGTGGGGGCTCGTGGTCGGGAACGTCGCGCCAGTTGTGCCAATCCCCGTGGTTCCTTCCCGGAAAGCAGGATTACGCACCTGCAGGTCCGCTGGAAACCACCACATTGGCGGGGCGGAGTAGGCGGTCCTTGAGCTTGTAGCCACGGCGCTGCACGCGGATGACGGTGCCGTCCGGCACGGTGTCGCTGGCTTCCTGGCTGAGAGCTTCGTGAAGGTTCGGGTCGAAAGGCTTGCCCTGGGCTGGCACTTCGTCCACACCGAATTCCTTGAGTAGGTTCGAGAACATGCCTTGCACCATCTTAAGGCCTTGGAACACAATACTTTGCTCGCTCTCGATACGGGCGGCTTCCAGGCCCATCTCAAAGGTGTCCAGCACGGGCAGCAGGCCACGCAGCAGGTCGGCGTTCGCGTAGGAGCGGGCTTCCTGCATGTCGCGGGCGGAGCGCTTGCGGAAATTGTCCAGCTCGGCGGCCGTGCGCAGAGCGAGGTCCTTCCACTTCTCCACTTCAGCCGTCAGTGCAGCCGTGGGATCTTGCTGGCTGCCTTCCACGAAGGGTTCTTCTTGGGGCTGCTCTCCGGCGCGAGCGGCGGCTTCGGCTTCGTCGACACTATGATTCATTTGATAAAAGGGTAGGAAAGGGGTGGGGGAAAGGGGCAGGGACTATGCATGGGAAGGGAGCCTGTGGCAAGTTCGCCATGGCGGTGCCTGCGACCCTATGAAAGCCCCTCTTGGGACAGGCGGAGTACGCCCTCGCCCGCCACCTTACTTCTTCCGCACGACCACCAGTGTGATGTCGTCGGATTGCGGTTCACCGCCGATAAACTTGCGCACGGCATCACACAGGGCATCCACCACCGCCTGGGCCCCATTGGGTGCCGCGAGCGCGAAGATGGTCTTGATGCGTTCCTCGCCGAATTCGAGTTCCTTATGGTCCACCGCTTCGTTGACCCCGTCGGTGTAGAGCAGCAGGACGTCTCCGCTCTCCATGGGGATGGGCACGTCCTTGGTGATGCGCTCAAACACGCTGCCCTTGTCCACGCCCACGGCCACGCCCGGGGCGGAAATGACGTCCACCTTGCCGGACTCCTGCCGCCACACGAGCGGCGGGGTATGACCGGCCCGGCCCAGTGTGAGGCTGCTGCCATCCTCCGCCAGCACGGCGTACGACACGGTGATGAACATGTCCTCCCGGATGTCTGGGAAGAGATTACGGTTCACTGCAGCCAGCACGGTGGCGGGACTCAGCGTTTCCCGGGCATTCGAGCGCAGGACACTGCGGCACATGGCCGTGATGAGCGCGGCGGGAATCCCCTTGCCGCACACGTCCGCAATCGCCACGCCCAGATGGGTGCTGCCGACCGGGACAAAGTCATAGTAGTCGCCGCTCACCAACCGCGCGGGGACGTTTCTCGCGGCCATTTCCCAGCCCGCGGTTTCCGGCGCCTTTTCAGGCAGGAGGATGCGCTGGATCTCGCTCGCGTTGCGCAGTTCGCTTTCCAGTTTGCGCTTGGCTCCGGCTTCCTGGTGGGCCTGGGCATTGCCGAGGGCGAAGCCGCACTGCTCGGCCAGTGCATCAAACATCTCCAGCTCATGCGGTGAAAAGGGCTTCGTGCGCTCTGAGGCAGCCGCCAGAACGCCCAGTCCGCGCACGCCGTGCTTCAGCGGGGCCATGAGCGCCGCCACGTGCTGCTGAAAGGGATTCGCCTTCCCCTCGAACTTGGGGTGATGGCGCAGGTCCGGGATGTTCTCTTCCTTCAGGTTGCTGAAGACGGAGCCCACCACACCTTCGCCGGGCTTGATGCTGTGCAGCCGCAGGAAGCTGGGCAGCGTGCCGGCATTCGTCTTGGCCTGGTTCACAATGCGCTCAGGCAGCGCGATGAGTGGCGGGCAGTCGCGCGTGCAATGGCGTGGCACGAGCACCCCGGCCTTCTCGTCCAGAAGATAAAGTACGGCGCCCTCCGCTTCCACCACGCTGGCCGCGCCTTGGGTAATCAAGCGGTGCAGCGTGCTTTCGGGTTGGCCACCCTGAATGGCATCCCCCACGACCTGAAGCACATCGAACACGCGCTTACGGCGTGACGCACGACGCGCGTCACCCTCCTTGAAGAGCTTCATCGCCTCCCGTTCCCGTGCAAGGCTTCTGTACAGCAGCAAAGAAACCCCTGCGCCCGCCAGCAGAAGCACCACCGCTACAATCCATCCCGTCATGCTGGGGAACAGGTTTGCACAGGTGACTGCATCGGGCAAGGAAGTTGAGCAAATCTCATGGCGAACCGACGGTCGAGGGCGGTTTCAGGGCCCTTTCCCGCAGCGGTTGGAGGGACGGGAGATCCGCTCCCACGGAGTCCAGGGTGGGTGGGGCGCTGGCGTTGGCTGCCGCGGCCTCCGTTCCGGCCCCCTCTGGAGTCAGCATACGGGAGCCCGCGTCTCCGCCCATCAGTCTGCGGAAATCTTCCAACTTCCCCGCCGTGAACACCTGCTGCCCCACTCTCCAGGAGGCGACATCGTAGACATTTTCCTCGCCGAGCCACAGGGAGTTCGTCCAGAGGATCACTTCCGGTTTGGGATCGCCGGTCACGAGTGACTTCCGGATCGAGGCATTGCCACCCGGAGTCACCTGGATGTTCAGATTGGAAATGGTGCATCGTTCCGCCTCCAGCACGCCACTGCGACCGACGCGGACTTCATTCGGGCCGCCGCCCACACGCTGGATGGAGACATTGCGCATGCGCAGCCTGCAAGTCTGGCCATTCGTGAGGCGGAATCCATCGAGATGAAAGGTGCGCGCCGCACTGCTCTCAATGAGGGCATTCTCCAGTGAGTGCTCCAGTCCGATGAAGAACAGGTCGTAGCCCACACAGTCCTTCATGTAGACGTTTTTGTAGTAGGTGCGGCTGGTGCCCGTGTCGCATAGGCCAGTGGAGTTTCCGATGCTCACGAATCCATCGATATGGCAGTCGCCATCTTCATGGGCGCTGAAGCCGTCATCTCCGCATTCGATAGCGGCGATGTTTTCAAAAATGAGCTCACGCTGGGCTCCATGAATATTGAAACCGTCGTTATGCACATGAGTCGCAATCAAATTTCGTACTACTAGATGCGAACCCTCGCGCGAAAATGCGACACCGCTACTGCGCACCGGATAGCGGATATCGACGCTATCTGAAGATTTATCCGATGGAATTTTCAGATAAAAGGCGTCCTCTTCCTTCACATAAGTCCACTCGCCCGGTTGTAGTTCTACGGGTTTCTTCAGGGGTGCGCTCGGGCCTTTCGAGCATCTATTCATCCTGTTCATCTTATTTTCCCATAGGAAAAACCAGCGCATCAATATCGCGTCATTCATATGAGGGATCAGTTTCACCTTTCGATAAAGCCCCTGTCCCAGGGATTCCCATTCTGCCAGCCGCACCGGATCTGAGCCCTCCAGTATGGCGCCGTGGCCATCGAGTGTGATGGGGCGACCGGGTTCGCCGTGTTTTCCTGTGAGATCCGCGCTCTCGTAATACGTGGCGGCGGCCAGATGAATCGTATCGCCTGGCTGCGCAAGTCTGATGCCTCGCGCAATCGTCCGGATTGGACCGGCTACGCCATCGTGGGCATCGTCGCCCTTTGCGGGATCGACGTGGATGCTCCGTCCCACGGAGTCGGAAGGGGAGGGCGGGGCTCCCGCCTGCGGGGGGATGGGACCGGCAACGCAGGCGGTATAGCTGAGAAGAAAGAGGAGTGCGCGAAAAGGCGGCATGAGAACATCACACCGCCAGCGAGGCACTTCTTGCAAGCAGAGGTCGGAACGACTCTTCTCCTGCGAAAGGGCACTTATTTGGCCCAGTACTCGTACTTGTCTTCCTTGTTCTTCGCGCGCTGCAGGCGGCTTTCCTGAACGAAACGGGCGAGAGGGCCGGAGAGGTTGGTCACCTTGATAGGTACGCCCACCTTGGATTCACAGGCTTCGACAACATCCGCGATAGTCCGGCGGGTCTTGAAATAACCTTGTTTGATAAGGGCGTTGAGCGCTCCAGTAGCGCCCATCTTGCCACGTGCCCTGCGCTTGCCTGCGGGCTTGGGAGCGGCTGCAGCTGCTGCGGCTTTGGCTTTACCAGAACCCGGAGGTCTGCCCTTGCGACGAGGAGCCTCAGCAGCCGGGGCGGGAGCAACACCGGCACCGGAGAAAAACATTTCCACCAGCTTGGTCTGCACCAACTCGCTTTTGAACTGATTCAGAATCCCGGCCAGTTTGGTGAGATCGCTCTTGAGGGGGTCTAGGTTTAGGAACATAACGCCTGCATAGCAGAGAGTTACTTACTTGACAAGAAATTCCGATGTATACGACCCTGCAACGCATAAGGAATGCGTTGCAATTTCAAATTGGACGATGAGCGTGAACTTATGAAGCTTTGCACTCTTCTTCTCTGCTTCCCGATCGCGCTTGCGACACCCATTCATGCGGATGTAAAGGCCGAACCTCCTCGTGAAGAGGGTAAAGAGGCGGCGCCTGCGAAAGAGGGTAATGACCAGAACAAGGAAAAACCCCCATCGCAGGGAAGGAAATCCCCGGAAACTTCAACTACCAAACACACGATCGTCCTCTCGGGCGTGCGGATGGAATATACAGCGACTGCCGGAACGCTGCCCATCAGAGATGCCGAGGGCAAAACCAAGGCTGAAATATTCTATATCGCGTATACAAAGGACGGGCTGAACGACCTCTCACAAAGACCGGTGACCTTCTCGTTCAATGGAGGTCCCGGTTCTTCCTCCGTGTGGATGCACCTGGGCTTGCTGGGGCCGCGCAGGGTGAAACTCCAGGATGACGGCAGCGCCGTGCCACCCCCTTATCAGCTTGTAGATAACGAGTATTCGCTATTGGATGAGACGGACCTCGTTTTCATCGATCCCGTGGGCACGGGCTACAGCCGCGCGACAAAACCGGAAGATGCGAAATTGTTCTTCGGCCTGGCTGAGGATGCGCGCAGTGTGGCCGAATTCATCCGGCTCTACGTCACCCAGAATACGCGTTGGGCTTCACCCAAGTTCCTCATCGGGGAGAGCTATGGCACCACACGCGCCGCGGCGCTGAGCGGTGAGCTGGCAAACAAACACCGGATGAACCTGAATGGCATCATGCTGGTGAGCACAGTGCTGAATTTCCAGACCATCTGGGGTGGTGAGGGGAATGACCTGCCGCATGTGCTTTATCTTCCCAGTTATACCGCCACCGCGTGGCACCATCGCAAGCTGCCCGAGGATCTCCAGAAGCTCCCCATCCAGGACGTGCTGAAGCAGGCGGAGGCATTCGCCGTGGGAGAGTATCTTCAGGCCATCATGCTTGGCGCAGCCCTTCCCGATGAGCAACGGAAGGCCGTGCTGGAAAAGATGGCACGCTTCACGGGAGTATCCGCGGACTGGCTGGATCGCGCCAACCTGCGACCCGGACTGGAGCGCTTCTCAGTGGAGTTGCTGAGAGACCGTCGCCTGCAGGTGGGTCGATTCGACAGCCGGTACACGGGACATGTGCGAAACGGCCTCGCCTCGTCTGCTGAGGGTGATCCGAGCGGGGACGCGTTCTTTGCCCCCTTCGCCTCCACCTTCAATCACTTCATCCGCACGGAACTGAAGTACATCGATGACCAGCCCTACGAGATCCTCGCCAGCCTGGGCAAGTGGAACTGGGGCGCTGAGAACGATTTCGTGAATGTCGCAGAAACGCTGGCGGTCGCGATGACGCGCAATCCCTTCCTGAAGGTGCACGTCTCCTGCGGGTACACGGACCTCGCGACGCCCTACTTCGCTTCGCACTACACGTTCAAGCATCTGAACGTGGCCCCGGAGATCTCGAAGAACATCACCATCGATGACTACTACGCCGGTCATATGATGTACCTCAACCTTCCCGACCTCGCGAAGCAGCGTACGGATCTCGGCAAATTCATCCGGGCCGCGACCGGAAGGTGATTGGCAATCCCCGTGGATCGGGGCTATAGGTGCCTCCCATATGAAACGCCTGCTGTTTCCCATCGCGGTGGTCTTGCTGGTGACTGTGGGTCGTGCCCTTGGCGACACGGCGAACTGGGATGGCTCGGCTTCGATTGCCTTCGCGGGAACCTCAACCCTGCACGACTGGGACGGGAAGGTAAAGGCGGAGCCCTTCACCGCATCCGTGGTCGCCGACGACGACGGACAGCCCAAGACCCTCACGGCCACCGTGAAGGTCAAGGCCACCGACATGGATACCGACAATGACAAGCGGGACGCCACGATGCAAAAGTCCATGAAGGTCACGGATTACCCGCTCATTGAGGGCAAGTTTCAGGGCGTGTCGTTTGCCTCCATCATGCCGGATGGAAAGACGCCTTCGAAGCTGCCATTTTCCCTTACGCTCATGGGCAAAAAGCAGGATGTGGTGGCCACGGTAACAAGCTGGAAGCTTAGCGGCGACACTGCCACCTTCGACGCGAACTTCAGCCTCTCTCTCAAACAATGTGGCATCACAGTGCCATCCGCCATGTTGGTGGTGCGCGTTGGAGATACGGTGAAAGTGAATGTCGCGGTGAAGCTCGTGCGCGCGAAGGGAGACTGAATACCATGCCGGCCTTTGTCCATCACATCAGCACCCTCACGCCACCCTTTGCCTACCACCAGGACTTCGCGAGGGATCGGCTGAAGGACATGGCAACAGATGAGCGCACGAAACGCCTCATCCATGCCATCTACCGGCGTTCAGGCATCGAGACGCGTCACAGTGTCTATGGAGACTTCCTTCCAGGCGGGGAAAGCTCACTGTTCAAGTTTGATGAACAGGGCACACTGATACCTCCCACCACCGGTCAGAGGAATGCAGTGTATGCGGAATGGTCCAGGAAGATGGCGGTGGAACTGGCCGGGAAGCTTCTGACGGAGGCCGTGGCATTCTCGAAGGACGAGATCACCCACGTCATCTTCGCCTCGTGCACCGGGTTCATGAATCCGGGGCCGGACTACCACATCATCCGCGAGCTGGATCTGCCTCAGAGCGTGGAGCGGTACACACTGGGCTTCATGGGTTGCTATGCAGCTTTCCCCGCGCTCCGCATGGCTGCGCAGTTTTGTGAGGCCAACCCGAAGGCTGTCGTGATGGTGATGTGCCTGGAGCTCTGCAGCCTGCACATGCAGTCCAATGACCACCAGGACACCATCCTCGCGAATTCACTGTTCGCAGACGGTGCTGCCGCCGCCATCGTCAGTGCTCGAGCTCCCGCCCCAGGTCATGCGGGCTATCGCTTGGATGGATTTATGTCATCGCTGGTGCCCGCGGGAGAGGCAGACATGGCGTGGGACATCGGTGACCAGGGCTTCAACATTGTGCTGAGCAGTTACGTGCCGGACCTCATCCAGTCCAGCCTGCGGCCCATGGTGGAAGATGTCTTCCAGCAAAGGGGGCTCGGGCTCGAGCACATTGATGCCTGGGCCGTGCATCCCGGCGGACGGGCGATTTTGGACAAGGTGGAGCAGAGCCTGTCGCTGCCCAAGACAGCGTTGGCCATCTCACGCCAGGTGCTCCGCGACTTTGGAAACATGAGCAGCGCGACGGTGCTCTTCGTGCTCAAGGAAATGCTGAAGGAGGAGTCGCATGACGAAGCGCTGACGTGCGCCATCGCTTTTGGTCCGGGGCTCACGGTGGAGACCGCGCTGCTCACGCGGCTGGGCGTTTCCGCCCCCGCTACGGCGCTCCATGCGAAGGGACTTCCTGTGTCCCCAGCAGTTGCCTATGCAGAACACGCAACCGCGGCGACCGCAGTCTGATTGTGAGGTGGCGATCGCCGGCGCGGGCCCGGTGGGTTTGCTGCTGGCCGATCTCCTCGGTGAAGCGGGCATCCGCACCATCGTGCTGGAGCAGCGCGCCGGTCTCCCCGCCACTTCGCAGGCCATTGGCATCACGCCGCCGTCACTCGCCATCTTGTCACGCTTGGGACTGGCGGAGAAGTTCGTGGCTCGCGGCATTCCCATCCGCGATGTGTTCGTTCACGGCGATGATGGACTTGTGGGATGCTGCTCGTTCCGCCGCCTTGCGGGTGCGCATCCCTTCGTCCTGTCCCTGCCACAGCGTCTGAGCATGATGCTCCTGGAGGAGAAGTTGGCAGCGTACGACAGTGTCAGTCTCATCCGCAGCGCGGCAGTGACCGGCCTCACGCAACATGACGACCATGTCATGTTGCAGACGGATGACGGACGCGCGATCACCGCCGCCTTTGTCGTCGGTTGCGATGGCCATCGCAGCGCTGTGCGCGAGATGATGAAGGTGCGTGCGACGTCGCGCACCTATGCCTGCCACTTCGTCATGGGTGACTTCACCGGGCACAGCGGCATGGGAGACGATGGTCATGTGTTCTTCACGACCGAGGGAGCAGTGGAATCCTTCCCGCTTCCCGATGGTCTGCGCCGGTGGATTGTGCAGACCGAAGAACCCATGAAGGAGACGTCACCCGGGTTCATCAGTACTGTCGTGAGGCAGCGCACTGGTCTGACGTTGGATGCCAATCAGCAGATCAACCAGACGTGGTTCACACCAAGGCGCCTCGATTGTCATGCGTACGTGAACGGTCGTTTCGTTCTCTGTGGCGATGCTGCGCATGTGATGAGTCCCATTGGAGGACAAGGGATGAACGTTGGCTTCGCCGATGCAGCGATGCTTGCGGACGTGTTGCAGCAACTTCTGCGATGTCATGGAGACGCAAAGTTGCTGCTCTCCAACTATGAAAAAGAGCGCAAACGACAGGCCTCGATCGCTGCCTCTCGAGCCGCTGCAGGCATGTGGTTGGGCACCAGAAGAGGAAATTTTTTATCGCCTCTGCGCGGCATCTTGATGCGTGAAGTCTTGCTCGGCTTCATGCGCGACGTTGTATCGAGTCATTACGCGATGATGCATTTTTCCCTAGTGAAATGACATCTTTGATGATGTGAGCGTGATAAAAGTTGATCGATCTTTTATCAAAGTGATGCGCTCGCATGCATGCATCATGAGTCTTGGCGTGAGCGTGCCGTGAATAATTTATGCTTCCAAATTTTGAAATGCTGTGATATCAGTTGACCTTCGCAACCAATGCGATCGTAACGAAACCTAAAAACAACATCACCATGGCAAAGAAAAGCGCAAAGAAAGCAACCAAGAAGCCCGCAGTGAAGAAGGTGAAAGCCGCTCCTGCTGCGAAGAAGGCCAAGGCCACCAAGAAGACCGCAAAGAAGGCGGCCAAGAAGGCTGCTAAGAAGAAGGGCAAGTAAGTCTGCGCCGCTTCGTGAAGCCACTTCAAGCCTTCACTGAGCGATAGTGCGACACATGCCATTCGTTGCCTGCGCGGCAGCTCAACGCTCCGCGCAGGCCACAACGACAGAGACCAAGAGACATCCCAACATCTAACTCATCACTTCAAGGCGCTGTCTCGCCAGAAGTGATCCGCAGGAGAGAGAAGGAAGAAGAGTCTCCTCCTACCGGCTGGAATCGAGAATTACCAGCCTAGGGTTTCACGCCTCTAACTCCGGCGTGCATTCGTCCAGCGCGACGTCGCTGCGTTGGCCCTTTGAGTGACCCAATCTGAAAAGGAGCGCGGACTTTCCAGTCCGCCTCTTGCCCCATTCAGAAGATGGCGTGGCTTCATGGGCGAGTGCCCCACTGAGCTCTCCCATGCCAGGGTCGTCTCCCAACAAAAGGGCGACGCTGCAGACGGGCTCACCGAGCGGACTGGAAAGTCCGCGCCATTAACCAGTCGCTCGCTTCGTCACGCGCACGAAGCCTTGTTTCCATTCCCGTTGTATCACCCGCGAGATGCTGACGAAGCAGTGCGCTCTTTCCGACGCATCTGCCGCTTGTGTGGCGCACTTAGCAGCACTCGGCCTGGCTGGGCCCGCCAGCAGTACGCGTGATGATGCATGTTGAGCGCACGAGTGCCAACCGAATGGGGGCATTCCTGTCCTCCATGCGACGAGGTTCTGCATTTGCAGTAGTGGCATAGTCATACCATCAACAGTTGAAAACAGGTCTTGTGTGGGGCGCGAGAGCTTGGGCAAAGGAGCGTGGACACTCTTGTCCGCCGTTCTGTTGCATGGCGACTTCCCTGATGTGGAGGCTGTTGGTGACGCCGCTGGAGCAGCTGGTGGAATGTGGCCTCGCCTGCCAGATAAAAGGGAGTGGTCAGTCAGGGATGGCGGACAAGAGTGTCCACGCTCCTTTGAAATGCCCGGCGCTTCACCTTGGGATTGAATGGCCCCCTCACAGGACTCGCGCCAAGGCCTGTTTTCAGCTCCTCTCGGTATCATTCGCAGACTCTGGTGAGAGGTGGTTGAGACCACAGCTCATGATAGGTGTCAGGCTGGGAGCTCTATTTCAGTCGCTCCGCGATACAGTTTCAAGCAGCTTCAAAATTGCTCCAGCGCGATTGACGCAGCGCGCCCGTGATCTCAGAAACAAAAAATGGGAGCACGAATACTCCCACTCCTTGATGAGCCGCGCATGCACGGCTCGATACAAACTAATAAAACGATGCTGCTACCAGACGACTAGTGACGCGCTGATTCCGGCAGGTGTGCCTGGGCGCGAGCTTCTTCGTAGATGTGCGCGGGCACCGGACGGAGGTCCCAAATGAGGCCCATCCAGGAGAAGAGTTTCAGCATGTAATAGCTGATATCGATTTCCCACCAATAGAAGCCCTGCTTCGCGGAGTGCATGTAGCGGTGGTGATTGTTGTGCCAGCCTTCGCCAAGGGTCAGGAGGGCGAGGAAGAGGCTGTTGCGGCTGGTGTCTTCCGTCTTGAAGCGGCGCTTGCCGAACACGTGAGCCAGCGAGTTGATGAAGAACGTGCCGTGCATGAGGGCCACGGTGCTGATGAAGAAGCCCCACACGAAGAGTTGTCCACCGCTGGTGCCAAGTCCGGGAGCCCAGGTCTGAAGCGCCCAGCCCACCAGCCAGAGCGAGATGCCGTAAAGCACAGGAACGAGCACGTCGTGGCGGTTCAGGAACACAATCTCACGGTGCTTCATGAAGTCCTTCACGCGGCTGTAGTCCGTCGGGAAGTTCTTCGGGCTGGTGATCCAGCCGATGTGGGACCAGAGGAAACCCTTGAGGGTGGGGGAGTGCACATCCGGATGGTCATCCGAGTGCTGGTGGTGGTGGCGGTGATGAGCGGCCCACCAGAGAGGTCCACGCTGCATGGCGGTATTACCCCACACGGCGAAAATGAACTGCACAAAGCGCGAGGTACGGAAAGTGCGGTGAGAGAAGTACCGGTGGTAGAATGCCGTGATGGCAAACATGCGGGCGAAGTAGAGCAGCACCGCGGCGGCAAGAGCGAACCAGCTAAAGCCCACCCAAATCACGGCGAGGCAGCCGACATGCATGATGACAAAGGGCAGGCACCGCTTCCAGTCCACCCGGTCTTTGGCCACGTTGGCCTCTGCGGTGGCACAGTAGTCGTTGTCCACCCATTGGCGGGCGGTGGTGAGTGCGTCGGAAAGAATGCGCCGGAAGGCGGAAGGTTGTGTTTCAGTCATGTTCGGGGTCACGCAAATGTTCGCAAGACGGCACCGAGCAGATCATGCCTTCCTGCGATTTTGGTGGAGTGGGCGCCTAGATTAAGGCACTCCGGGGGGGAGCACAAGGGCTATCGCGAACTTATCTCATCTCGCGCCCATCGGTCGGGCACCGCTGGGACGGAGGGCTCGTTTGTAGTTCATGATTGCCTGGCACAGGGTGGCGGCCATCTCGCGCCGGAAATTGTCGGCGGCAATGAGCCTGCCGTCGACGGGGCTGGTCACGAAACCGCCTTCAAACAGCACGCCGGGGCGCTCTAACCCCTTCAGCACGTACCAGCGAGCGCGCTTCACGCCGCGGTCTACCAGCTTGAAGTGATTCACCACCGAGGCGTGGATGGCCGTGGCCAGTGCGATGTTTTCGGAGTCTCGCTGGTTGCCGTTGAAGGAGTAGGCGTCCACGGTCCGGGCTCCGTAGACCGACGAGGCGCCCTGCGGCGTCAGGGCAAAAGTTTCAATCCCAGTACCCGTGCTGGGGCCGGAATTGAAGTGGAGACTGACATAAATACTGTTCGGAATCTTGTTCGCGAACTGCACCCGGCCTCCCAGCGAGATGAAAGTGTCCGTCGTGCGGGTCATCACCACCCGGATTCCCTGGGCTTCCAGTTGGGATTTCAGGTTGAAGGCCAGTTTCAGGGCAAAATCTTTCTCGTAGCCGTAGATGCCGCGCGCTCCGGAGTCATGCCCGCCGTGGCCGGGGTCGATTACCACCGTGTCGAAGCCGCTGCTGGTATTAATATAGCTGGGGCGCAGGACGGGGTCGATGAGCTTGCACAGGTCCAGCCGGGAGAAGCAGGGCTTGCCGTTGAGCTCCAGCACCGGGTCATTCAGCACGAACTTGATGTTATTGATCAGCAGGTCCTGGCTGCCGAGCGTGGCGCGCATGATGAGCACGGGTGAGGTGAAGGAGACCCGGTTGCCTTCCACTGCAAGGTTGTGGAAGCGGTAGAAGCGGTGCACGCTGTTGGCGGTGACGTAGTCAGCGCCTTGATAATGAAGGATTTCCCATCCAGCGATGTCGCTGCTGTTGGTGACGGCAGCTGCGGTCTTGCTGCCTGCGGCCGCATCACTCTTGGCCTTCTTGTCCGACTCGGTTTCGTGGCCGAATTCGGAGTCAGGATTTTCTTTCGAGTCCATTTCCCGGCTCGTCGCCTTGGCGGTGGAGGTCACATCCTTCGGCTCGGAGGGTTTGACGGGCTCGGTCTTCGGTTCCGGCTTGATCGTCTTCTCCGCGGTCGACTTCGTGTCCGTCTCTTTCTCCTTTTCAGGTTCTTTGTCCTTTTCCTTCTCCTTCGGAGGGTCGGCCTTGGCAACGGTCTTGGTTTTGGCGGGAGCAGGCTCGGTCTTCGGCTTGGACTCCTCCTTTTTGGCGGTCGTCGTGGTCGACTCTTCTTTGGAAGACTTGCTTCCAGACTTCGAGCCGCTCGCGGCAGCCGGTTTTTCGGAAGTGGTGGACTTTGAGCCGCCGGATGAGGACGTGGTGGCGGTCTTGCCACTCGTCTTCGTGGGCTTTTTGCTGGATTCCTCCTCCTCGGTCGCCTTCTTTTTGGAGGTTTCAGCCCCAAACGCGGTCCAGCCAGCACCTGAGCATAGCATCAGGACGCTCAGCATCACCGTTGCCGGACGCAGGAAAAAATGTTCCACAGGGGTCATTTTGGGCGCAGAGAATACATAGGTCTGTCGTCTTTGCAACGTCCGACCCTTTCATGCAGGAATTGGACGCTTAAGGGCGCGATCTGCTCAATGGTTATTCCCTCGCCTTGGTGTCCATCCAGATCGTCACTGGCCCATCATTGACTAGGGAGACTTTCATATCCGCGCCAAAGACGCCGCGCGCAACCGGCCTTCCCATTTCTCCCTCCAATCGGGCGAGGAATTTTTCGTAAAGCGGGATCGCCACCTCAGGTCTAGCCGCCCGGATGAAGCTCGGCCGATTGCCCTTCCGGGTGTTGGCGTGCAGCGTGAACTGACTCACAACCAGTGCATCACCACCAATTTCCGTGACACTCGCGTTCATCTTTCCCTCGGCATCAGAGAAGATTCGCAGTCGGGCCAGCTTACCTGCGAGCCATTCGATGTCCTCGTCTTGATCGGCTTCTTCAATGCCAAGCAAAATGAGCAACCCGGCGTCGATGCGGGCTGCTGGCTCACTCTCAATATGTACTTCCGCCGTGGAAACCCGTTGAATCAAAGCCCGCATGGAGCAGGATGCTAACGCATGCGTCAAGAATCCAAGGTCCAGGGAGGCGGTCGTACACGCTTCGGCGTGGCTCCGTCGATCACTGGAAAGAGCCCCGCCCGGCGTTCCTTGGGGGACTGGATCCACGCGGAAATGGTCTGGTTCGACCAGTTTCTGAAACGCTGGCTCGTGCGTTTTATGGTGCTCGGCACCCACCTCTGCATTGCGATTGCGGCCTTCTACTTGATCGTCTGGGGCATCTCACGCGGGAAGGTGTATGACAACATTGCGGATGTCCCCGCTCGGGAGTGTGCCCTGGTATTGGGCACCGTGCCGAAGACGGACGGCCACGACAATCAGTTCTTCAAGGCTCGCATGCGGGCGGCTGCGGATCTGTACAAGAACAAGAAGGCCCAGTTCCTCATCGTCAGCGGGGACAACTCCCGGAAAGGCTATGATGAAGCCAGCGAAATGAAGGCAGCGCTCATCGTCCTCGGAGTGCCGGCGACCAGGATCTATTGTGATTATGCGGGGTTCCGCACCCTCGACAGCGTGCTGCGCGCTCGAAAGGTGTTTGGCCAGAGCGAGTTCATCATCGTCTCCCAGAAGTACCACAACGAACGCGCCATCTACATCGCCCATCGCAACGGCCTTTCCGAGTGCGTCGCCTACAATGCGGCAGATGTCACAGGCACCAGCATGTGGAAGCAGTACGCCCGTGAAACCATCGCCCGCGTGGTGGCGGTGCTCGATGTCGAGTTCCTCAAGGCTGAGCCGAAGATGTTGGGAGAGCGTGTCTTCATTGGTGAAAAATCACCGCCGGTAGACGCGAATCCCCTACCGTTGCGCTAGCCAGTCCAGATAGCGCAATTGAACATCAAGTTCCCGGTGCCGGGCTTGCGTTCGTGCCCGGCGCTGGCTTGGCTTGGTCACCCGCGGTGTCGCTGGCGGGTTTCTGGCGCGGACCGTTGGACTGCACCCACTTGTAGGTCCCGGGCTTGTCGCCGACCACCTCGATCCACTCGCCGTGGTACGCTTTGCTGGTTCTCTCCTTCCAGTTCTCCTCCTGCACTTCGTGCATGGCGCGGTTGGTCTCCTTGGCGCGGTGGCGAATCACCAGGGTGCGGTCATCGTTCTCGCTGTTGACCTGCTTCTCCACGTAGTCCCCCCATTCACCTGCGGGTTTCTCACGGAGATGAAGCAGACCGCGATGATCCTCGCCCACGAAAGCGTTGTTCTTGAAGGTCTGGATTTCAGCGTAGCGATTCCGGATGCGCGTCTGTGCCTCGTCAAAGCGCGCTTGCTCTTCGTTGGGCTTGTCGGGTTCGTCTCCTTTGTATTGGTAGACATTCAGGCGCATGTTCACATCCACCTTGATGGGTTCCGGGGATTGGAGATCCACCTTGAAGGAGTTGCATGAGGCGGAGCCCAGCAGCACCAGCGCCAGCACTGAGCGTGAGACGTTTTTGGAAAACTGCTTCGGGGCATCCATGGTCGTGGTGGGGGTCATCGTCATGGGGCCGGTTTTTTGTCCGCGTTGTCGTCTGTCCACCGGTGATCGTACACGTTGATGTCGAAGTTGCGAGAGCCCTGCGGACCGATGAAGCGGAGGTATCCGTTGCCCTCGCGACCGTAGAAGCGCGTCTTCATCTCCGCCCGGTCATAGGCGAAGTCCCGCATCGTTTCCAGTCCAATCTTGGTGATCTGCTGCCGCAGCGGATCCCATTCCTTCGGCAGATCCTTGATCACATCATCCAGGGCCTTGATGCTGATCTTTCCCGGAGTCAGGTTCTTGAAGGAGGCATCTCCCTGGTAGAGTTCATCCATGCTGCCTTGCGCTACGAGGGAGGTTTCCACCTTCCCTTCCATGAAGAAATAGGTGGGCGTCAGGATCTGTGCGAGGTGCTTCGTCTCCACGTTCTTGCCGGTGACCCAGCCATCCCAGTGGTAGCTGTCAGTGAGGTAGACATTCGCCTCACCGTTGAGATAGCCCTCGTACGCTTCCGCGCCGAATTTCGCATAGATCCCCGCCTTGTCATAGGTCACCGTGAGGAAGGCCTTTCCGGTTTTGAAGTCATCGTATTGGATGCTGTCCACCTCGAAGGTTTCGGTGAGGTTGTTGTCCTTCTGCTTGAAAGGCAGGTTGAACTGCACCCTGCCGCGCATGCCCACCAATTTCAGATCGATCTGTGGAATGGGATAGGTATCCGGCGGAATTTCCAGGTCCGCTTGAAGAGTTCCACGGGTCACTTCGGTATCCACCTTGAAAGGGAAGGGCGTCTTGAACAACGGCTTGCCCTTGGGGGAGATGATCAGCTTCCCATCATGCACCTGCAAACGCTTGATGCTCCACGCCGCCTCGCTCAAGGGAGGCTCACTCTCAATCACCGCGCTGGACACTGCGAACTCGAAGTCATCATCGGCTGCCACCATCTGCGGTCCCTCTGGTGAAGGGGTGCCGCCTGCCATGTACTTGCGATAGTAATCGACATACCAGAAGAGATCCTCGCCCACGTAGAGAGTGGGATTCACGATCTCAATGTGGTCGATCTCCTTCCGGGCGAGCCCTTGCAGGCTGAGTGAGATGGCAATCTTTTCCAACTCAGCCACGGAACGATCCGGATCCTGCACCGAGGGGATGCGGATGTTTGCCAGCTCTATCCGCTGTGGTGTGGCGTCCTTCAGGATATCCTCCATGAGCAGCGGTGATTCATGCACTTCAAAGGCAAGCCCGAAGTGCACGGACTGCAGTCCGGGAATGATGTGCTGCAGCGAGACAGAGCTGTCCGCCACCTGGAGAAGACCCACACGCCAGGGATCACCAGGCTGCGCAGTGGTGCTGGGAGGAGTCGTAGTTGCAGAGGTGTCTGCCGTATTCTTGGGGTTCTTCTCCGGTTCGAAGAGCTTCATCAGCGCTTCGCCCACTTCGATGTTGGCGCCGGTGAGTTTCAGTTCCTCGATGCGGCGCTGGCTCCACATTTCCGGCAGCAGCACCGATCCCTCGAGCACGCCGGCCTGGAGCACGGGGAAGGGGAGCTTGGAGAGGGTGGGCAGCTTTCCGGCGAAGTCTTCAATGCGTACGCGATGCCGGCTGCCTCCCGTGGTGGTGCGCTCGGTAGTGATGTTCACCTTGGCTTGCATGTCCACCGGGCGCGGGAGGAAAAGCACGAGGTCTGTGAAGCCATCCTTCACCGTGAGTTGGCCGTAGTGCAGCCGTTTCCACCACGGCTGCTCAATGGGCGCGGGTGGGCCTACGAGCGGAACCGCAGCCACAATGTCAGACGAAGGCTGCGGTTGTTGTTGCTGCTGTTCCGCAGGTTGGTCCTTTGTCGTGGATGGAACTGGAACAGGATAGGGCGGACCTTCCAGCACGTGCCCGTGAGGTATCCACGGCGTGTTGCCATCACGCAGGCGCACCACGGGTTTTTCGAGGGAAAGGCGGGCCACTTTGCGATTCTCGTTCCACTCGTCCGGCTTCATCACCAACTCGCCGGCCGGCAGTTCGAAAAAGGGCGCACGATCGGGGGCACCCTGTTCCGCAGGGAACTGAAGCTTGCCCTCCGTCACCTCCAGCGATTGAAAGCTCTGCGACTTCCATCCCTGCGCGCCGAATTCAATCTCCGTGAGCATCAGTCCAGCGTGCGCCATGAGATCAAAAGGCATGAGATCCCGATCGGAAATCTTCACCGTGGCCCCCGTGATGCCGGCCTTCATGATGCGCACCACATTCGCGGTGGTGGTTGTTTCTGCAGGCGGGGGTGCCGTGGAAGGAGGCGTTGCGGGCGACTGTTGTGCGGGTGGCGAGGGTGGCTTTGCCATCCCGAACGCCGCCACCTTCTCTTGCAGCGCTTGATGCAGCCCGTGAGTCCAGTGGATGTTCGGATCGTTGATGCGCAGATAGCGGACCGTCCAGGGCTGTGCGTCTTCCTTGGGATTCAGTGCCACGCTCAGTTCGCGAATGTTGAGTACTCCTTCATCCGTCTCGGAGGCAACCTTCAAATCCTGGAACAGCAGTCGCTGTGCTCCGGCATGAAGGGGCTCACCCAGTTTCCAGGACAACTCATCCGCCTCATAACGCGGGATCACAATGCCCGTGTCGGGAAGTTGGATGCCGGTGGGATTGCCCGGTGTAAACCCTCTCGTGCTCACCGAGAGATCCTTCACCCCCAGTTTCCCCACGCGGATACCGCGGATCAGACCGAGTTTTCCCTGGGAGAGCGGGCCGGTGGTTGGCAGGGATTTGGGCGCAGCCGTTCCGCCACTGACGTCTACTCCAAACTCACCCAACACCTGCGGCGTGGCGTGTAGTACCGGTTGTTGCACATTCACTTCATCCAGATCCACCACCCCATCCTTGATGCGTCCCTTGGCCTCCAGCAGGCGCACCCCGTATGGTGCGCGTTCCATGTCCAGGTCCTCATGTGAAATGGTGAGCTGCTGCTCGCCAGTGTTGAGCAGACCCTGGGAATCCACGGCGAGCTTGTCTGCCAGGTAGTTCACGTCCACTTCGTGGCGCGTTCCATCCTTGTCCGTGAAGCTGACCTTCGCGTCCTTCAGCTGCAGCTTGTCGATGCGCAGGCCGGCGAAGCCTTGGGCTCCTTCCTCCGCTCCCGTGACAGCAGGGCTGTCTCCTGAAGTCGTGAACGCTTTGAGCGCCATTTCGTCGAGGTGAATCTCTGGATTCTCAAGCACCAGGGACTCGACTGAATTGGACCGCAGCGCGCCCCATTCAAATTTCCCGGTGATCTTCGGCAGCCGCACTACGGTCTTTCCGGTGGCTTTGTCGGCCAACTCCAGACCGCGCACATCAAAGTTTCCGTGCCGATCCAGTTGCACCGCTTCGAGCTGACCACGGAAGGAACCCAGGTCTTGCAAGGCACGATTGGCTAGACGCACACGATTGTGACTGGCGTACCACACACCGGCCCCAAGGATCAGCAGCGCGAGGAGGACGAGAATCGAGCCGACCACGAACACCCGCCGAAGCAGGCGCCGCCACAGCGGCCGTTTCGGCCTGGGGGGTTGCTGCTGATTCTGCGCAGAATCGCTCATGGGTTGGAGGTGTCCCAGTCTAATCGCACTTGGAAGGCTTGCATGCGCAATCGATTTGCTGATGCGCCTCAGTCCGCTTCCTGCGCAAGCAAGTGTAACATCACGCAGCGAGATGCCGTTGAGAGCGGCATGCTTCGCATCCTTCTTCCTCTTGCCTGCCTGCTCGTGGCGCCCATCCTCGGGGCGCAGCGGTTGAACGTCATCTCCATCGTCACCGATGATCAGGCTGCCTGGTCTGTCGGTTGCTACGGAAACAGGGAAAGCATCACGCCGAACATGGATCGCCTCGCGAAGGAAGGTGCGCGTTTTGAGAATGCCTTCACGGTCACTCCGGTCTGCTCGCCGAGCCGCGTGACCTTCATGACCGGAAAGTATGGCGCGCAACTCGGCGTGACCGACTGGATCGCCCCCAATGAGGCCAAGGCGGGTGTGGGCCTTACAAGGGATGTCGTGACCTGGCCCAAGGTGCTCCAGCAGGCGGGCTACACCACGGCGCTCATCGGCAAATGGCACCTGGGTGACAAGTCCGATGCACATCCAAAAGCCCAGGGCTTTGACCATTTTTATGGATTCCTCGGCGGTGGCACTTCGCCCATGAATCCCACCTATGATTTCCCCGATGGCCCCAAGGAGGTGAAGGGCTACGGCGCGGATCTGTTGACGGATGAGGCCATCCGCTGGCTGGGTGAGAACAAGGCCAAAACTTTTGCTCTGAGCCTGCACTTTCGCGAGCCGCACACGGCCTACACGCCCGTGCCGGAAGAGGACAGCAAGCTCTTCGCCAATCTCGATCCCACGGTACCAACCTTCAAGGGTGCCGATGTGGAGCAGATTAAAACTTGGACCCGCGAATACTACGCCGCCATTCACAGCGTGGACCGAAACCTGGGACGCCTCTTTGCCTGGCTGGAGAAGGAGGGATTGTGGGACAAGACCATCATCCAGTTCACCAGTGATCACGGATACAATATAGGACACCATGGTATCCATACCAAGGGCAACGGCATGTGGGTGGCAGGAGGTGTGACCGGCCCGAAGCGTCCCAACATGTGGGACACCTCCCTGCGCATCCCTCTCATCGTGCGCTGGCCGGGCGTGACAAAGTCCGGCATGGTCATTTCACAGCAGGTGCTGAACCTGGACAACTTCTCCAGCCTGCTGGGCATGACTGGTGTGACGCCCCCTGCGGGGTGGAAAGTGGAAGGCGAAAACTTCGCGCCTCTGCTGCGCGGTGATTCCGTTACTTGGCGCAGCGATTGGTTCGGCCAGTATGATCTCCACAACAGCGGCCTCGCCTACATGCGCATGATCCGTACGGACGAGTGGAAATATGTGCGCCATTTCCACGCCAACCTCATGGATGAGCTCTATAACGTGAAGGATGATCCCGAGGAGACAAAGAACTTGCTGGGTGGCGCCGGTCGTAAGGACAAGGCGCAGAAGATCGAAAAAATTGTCGGCGATCTTGATGCCAAAATGGAGACATGGATGAAGCGCGTGAATGACCCTGTGCTCAACGAGTCCCGTAAGCGCGGCTGGTTCGAGCCGGGCGAAGTGCACGACTGAGCGGGCGCTCTGTCAATGGAAGCAGGATCCCGTTCAAAAAAATTCGCGGATCTGTAATAAAAATGCATGCGTTCGGCATCTTCTGTCGTATAACCCCGAAGAATCCTGCCTCCCAAGGGTATGATTTCCACCGACCAACCCAACCAAGACAAGACACAAACGCATGAAAATTCTTCGCACTAGCTTCCTCGCTCTGCTTGGTCTCGCCATGGTGGCGACCAGCCAAGCCGGCACCTACACCTCCTCCAAGGGTGTTGTCGCTCCCACTCCCGCCCCGGCTCCCCAGGGTGGTCTCTACTTCTCCGTCGCTGGCGGCGCTCTTTGGCTGGACGACGTCAGCTACGGCCCTGCCAGCCTCGACTTTGACACTGGCTTCTCCGTGCTCGGTGCGGTTGGCTACTCCTTCGGCAATGGTCTGTCCGTTGAGCTGGAATCCGGCTATCTGGGCGTGGACTCCGGTGAAGGTCATATCCGCGGCCTTGGCAACGCTGATGTGGAAGGTGAGTTCCGCCAGGTGCCCATCTTCGCGAACGCCCTCTACACCGTGGACGTGACCGATGTGGTCGGCATCTACGTTGGTGGTGGCCTCGGTATTGTCTGGAGCGATACGGAAATCGATTCTGTTGGTGGCTTCCACAACCCCACCAACCTCGGAGAATCCGATGAGTGGAACTTCGCAGCCCAGGCCAAGGCCGGTGTCTCCTTCAAGGTGACCGAAGCCGCCAGCCTTAACATTGGCTATCGCTTCTTCTACGGACAGGACGCCGTGGGTGGACTTGATGACTCCATCGGCCACATCCTCGAAGGTGGCCTGACCATCCGCTTCTAATCAGTCGGTTAAGTTAAGAGTAGATTGAATTGCAGTGGGGAGCGGCCTTGGGGCCGCTCCCTTTTTTGTTGTGCATTGCTCTCCTTGATCGCCATCATTGGCTGACAATGCCCCCCGCACACCTCCCCTCACTGGCGACTTCCAGAAGACCGTGGAAAATGGTTCTTCTACTGCTGGTGGTGGCACTTCACCCCGCCACGGCATCGGCAAACGCGGGTACGCCTCTCATGTGGGCCACCATGTGGCACCTGGTTTTTGGAAATCTGTTCATCGGACTCGCGGAGGGATGGCTGTTGTCCTGGGCGTTTGGGACACGGCGTGGTGCCTCGATGTTAGTCATGATTCTGGCCAACTATCTGTCCGCATGGCTGGGCGTGGGCATTTTGGGAAATTTCCGTGCCCCCGATCCTTTGTCTCTCCCCAGTGCAGTGCAGTGGCTTTGCATCATGGTTGGCAGCACCTATGTGGTGACTCTGGCGCTCGAATGGCCCTTCGTCGCGTGGATGTTCAGAGGCCGGCCGCAGTGGTTTGGGAAGAGCATCCGCGCATCCCTGCTGGTGCAGACGTTTTCGTACGTATTGCTCTTCGCTTACTACGGGTCCGCAGGGCACCTGTCTCTCTACACGCGAACCGAAAGGGTGGATGCGAAAGCCTTTACACTGCCTGAGCAGGTGATGGTGTATTACATATCCTGCGATGACGGCGACATCTACCGCAGACCGCTGTCTCACGGCGAGCCGATCAAGGTGATGGAACTGAATTCCACCTCGGAGCAGGATCACTTGTTCATCCGCAATAACAATGAGCGTCCGGCTGAGTGGGACCTGGTGGCCCGCCTGGAACACTCTCCAACGAACCCGCCCGAATTCGTCACGGTGGCGTCCAACATCAAATCGGGAGTCGCTCCAGGACTCAAAGCCCGGGCAGCCGGCGCCCCGCTGGACGGAAGTATCTGGGACTCCGTGGGAGAGATTGACCGGTTGGGCGATGGCGCGCCCAGTCCATGGACATTCAGGACCGGCTATTGGCCCGCAGCAGGCCTGAGTGGTTCCAACAAGGAAACCGGCAAGCGATGGAGGCTGGCTTTTGAGACGCCCTTCATCAGCCTGGCGGTGCGCAATGCAGTGCAGCTTCCGGGGGACAAGGTGCTCTTCCAACTTGGATGGGAGGAGATCTACGTTTTGGATCCCGCAACCCTGCAACTCGCGTTGCTGTGGAGGGGAAGGAGTCCTGTGGCCACCTTGGGAATCGTCGAAGGAACATCCAGCACTGCAGTAACCGGGCCTGCCTCTGTGAACACAGCCTCACCCAGGTAGCGGTAATGGCAGCGCGCACCAATGGGCCGCTATTCTTTGCCGGGTAGGACCCCCCGTTCAGAAAATCAACGACACGACCCAGGCAAGAAGAAGCACGGCGGCCGTGATCCACCAGATGGGGTTGAGACCCATCTTGCTCGGGGGAGCGCCACCTCCGAACTCGCGCTCCACGAATTCGTCGTAGTTGAACTCATCCTCGTCCGGCAGATCCAGTCCATCGTAAGTGGCGGCATTTTTCTTCCAGCCCGTATTGTGATCGGAACCACACTCCGGACAGGCCAGCGACTTTGGAGGCACGTCTTCTCCGCACACCGGGCATACTTTTGGGGTGCGAGGTCGGCTGTTGAGGTAGGCCATGACGTCTAGATTCGCTGGCTAGTTGCGTGCCGGTGCAGTGTGCGCACGGCCCTGCCGTTCGTCTCTCAGAGTCCGGGACCGTTCTTGCAGGGCAATGAACATGCAACCTGCGATAAGAAGCACTGCGGTGATCTTTACATGGAGTTTTGGCATGACCAGCCCTGCCAGCAGCAAGAGGCCGCAGGCACTGAACCACACAACGCCGAATCCCTGGTGGAAAGTCACAACCTGCCCCAGCAAGAATCCAAGCAGCCCAGCGTGATAAAGCAGGGCTGCCAGCAGCATGATGAGGCCGTCTTCCGATTCCTTCCGGGAACCTTGCGGCGCTTGCGTATCGCTGAGAGATGCGGCGCTCATGGGTGCTGTGTTTCAGTAGACGATTCTCCGATGCAATGAAGCATCGCTACAGCCATCCTACGGGTTGGGAGGCGTTGCAGGCAATCCAATTCATCCCTGACGGCCCTGAACTCACGCCCCCCGCAGCGCATCGCGGATCAGCTTGTCCACCGTCATGCTCTCTGCTCCAGCACCGGCCTTCTTCATCAGGTCCTGCACGGTCTTCTGCGCTTCGGCCTGCTTGAAGCCAAGGGTGATGAGGGCCAGCACGGCATCGGTCTGTACCGCTTGCGTCGGGTCGGGCGCGAGGCTGGCGGTGGAGGATTGGGCGGCTTGCCACGTGCTCACGATGCCGACCTTGTCTTTCAGCTCTAGCACGATGCGCTCGGCAGTCTTCTTACCCACACCGCTGATCTTCGAGAGCGCGGCGATGTCGTTGCGAATGACGTTGTCCTTGAACTGCGGGACCGGCATGCCGCTCAGCACCGCCAGAGCCATCTTCGGTCCGATGCCGCTTACCCGATCGATGAGGAGTTTGAAAAGGTCGCGTTCGTCGCTGGTGGCGAAGCCGAAGAGCGTATGGTCATGCTCGGTGACGTGGTAGTGCGTGAGGAGCTTCACCTCACCCGTCGTTCCCGCCAGCTTGTCATAGGTCGTAAGGGGGATGAAGCAGCGGTAGCCAACACCGTTGCACTCGATGACAAGCTGGTTCGGCAGCGCCTCGACGAGCTGGCCGCGCAGGTGGGAAATCATGCGCGGAGTCAAGCGGTCAACGGCACACAGTCAAGAGGGAGGGAGAAACCTCGGCGCAGCCGGGAAGGTGCGAGAGTCGTTTTGGGGTTGAAGTAGGACAGGGGTGACCCAAGGTACGCGGGTATGAATAGAGTCCTCGTCTGGTTGGTTCTGGGTTGCAGCAGCAGCATGCTGTCACTCGGCGCGGCAGAGCCTGCCAAGACGAAACCGTCTTCCTCCAAGAAGGGTACCTCTGCGAAGACTCCTGCGAAGCCGACACCGAAAGCCACCCCCGCGACTACCACCACGCCGGCCACTGCCTCCGGTTCGTCATCTTCGGCCACCCCTGCACCGACCCCACCTGCGGGTGCTGGTGCCGCCCCTGCCGCCGCCGCCTCACCAAAGACCACTCCGGCAGCGGCGCCCGAGCGCAAATTGGAGCCCTTCCTCCTTCTGCCTATGCCGAAGCTGGTGGGGACCTCAAACGCGAAGGCGGTCGGCGGTTCCGTCACCACGGTCTTCTGCCCAGCCCGCGAAATCTCGCGAGCCCCTTATGTCGAGGTCTATACGGACGCTGAATTCAGCAAGCTCGGCATCAGCGCGGATGCCTTTGAAGAGAAAGCACGTCAGGCGGCAGAGCGGCTCCTCACCATCTATCGTCCGGAGCTGATCAAAGACGCGGCCGGAAAAGTCGCCTACGGGGTCTACCGCGGTGAAAAGGAAATTTTCCCATGCCTGATGATGGCACCCTCTTTGGGCAAGGTGTTTGAGAATGTCTTTGGGAAAGAGGTTATTGTGGCGATGCCGGACCGCAATGCCTTATATATTTTCCCGCCGAATCCCGCCGTGGTGGAGGACTTCGCCGCGGATATGGAAAGCCGTTATGAGCTCAGCTTGAACGCAGCGTCCGACGAGGTATTCGTGATCAAAGGAGAAACGGGCGAAATTCGCGCGTTGGGGAGCTTCTCCAGTCGGTAAAAAGGCGAGAGGAAGGTACGAATCCCAAGGGCCAGTCTTTCAAAACTGCCACAATTGGGCCGTTTTGGCCTGTTTTTACTGGCCAAAAGCAACAATCATTCGCCAACCGTTATGGAGCATGCTATACTATTCGTCTATGGCTACCGTAAGAAAAACACGTTTTTCGCGTCGGGTTCCTGACCATGTGACAGATGAGTTGGTGAATGTTCTGTCGGATGGCAAGGTATATGAGTTCAACGTTCTGTTTGGACTGGTTTATGACAACCTGAAGCTGAAGAACGCGGTAAGCGGCGGAGAAGAAATGCTACGCCTGCGCTCTTATGAGAAACTGCAAAACCTGGTAAGCCGTGGCCTTGTGGAGAAGAAGCTGAAGAGCTACCGCGGCCTGAAGGGAATTGAGCAAGCTTCCAGCGTGCACACTCTGGCTCGCGCCGAAGCTGCTGCTGCTGCTGCTGCTGCTGCCCGCTAAGCCAGGACGCTCCCGTCCCACCTCGCAAAGTTTCAGATTTCATCCTCAACCTTTTAACCGCCGCCCTGGCTATTTGCAGGGCGGCTTTTTTATGGCCCGGTCCCTGCTCCTTGACGTAGGGTGACTTCCGCCTAGTATCCCTCCGACCCATGTTGGAAAATTACGCCCCCGTTCTCATGCAGGCCGCCATCGCTGGTGGCTTTGCTGTCGTCACGCTCCTCCTCAGTGTGATCGCAGGGAAGGCTGCCCGGCGGAACAAGATGAAGGACTCCGCTTATGAATGCGGGATGCTTCCCCTTGGGGAAGCCCAGCCCCGCTTCAGCGTGAAGTTCTACATCGTGGCGATGCTCTTCGTGCTTTTTGATATCGAGGTGGTCTTCCTTTATCCGTGGGCCATCATCTATAAGGATTACATCCTCACCTATGGAGCCTCCATTTTCTGGTGGGCGCTTTCATTTGTCACCATCCTGCTGGTCGCTTTCGGCTACGCGTGGAAGAAAAAGGCGCTCGATTGGACTTCCTAGTGCGACTCTGGAGAGGGAATTATGGTTTGCCAGGTCTCACTCTTCACACTGAAGCCCGACGTCACGCCGGAGCGGCTTGAGGAAATGATGTGGACTACGCGCACGACGTTGCTGCGCATCCGCGAAATCCTTCACCTCAACGTCGGCAAACGCATCCGCGCCGAGGATCCATGGCATTGGTTCGTAAGCCTCGAAGTGGAGAGTCTGGATAAGCTCGCCATCGCCCAGGACGATCCTCACTACTTCAAGTATGTGCGTGATGTGATCGAGTCCAGTGTGGATCAGAGCCAGGTCCTTACCTTCGAGATGGAGCCGCGCAAGGACGTGAAGTACTCCTGAGATAGGAGCACATCATCCTGAAGCTCCCAATATCGACTCGTTCGGAGGCAGATATTTATTTTGCGCCCGCATGAAATCGTCTCCGCTTGACCTTTTTGTAGGGGTCTGGGCAAAATAATGGCGTCGAAATTACCTATACCACCGCCATGAAGACCTGCCTGATGCTCCTGGTCGCAGTCCTGGGTACTGCGTTGATGTCTGTTCCGGCTCGCGCCGCGGACGATACTTATGTCCTCTTTGAGGAAGGAAAGGCCGCGTTTCAAGCGGGCCAATTTGAGATTGCTCGAGAGAAACTGAACAAGGTTGCGGAGCGCAATCCCAATCACGTGCCTACGCAGGCAATGCTCGCCACGATCAAGCAGAAGATTGGCACCGATAACACCAAGCTGCGCACCGCTTATTCCACTGTGATTATCGAAAAGATCGACTTTGCCGATGTGTCACTCGAGGAAGCGGTGGAGGCCCTGCGCATGCTGGCCAAGAAGGCCTCAAATGACAAGGTGGTGCCCAACATCATCATCAAGTCGCCGGAAATTGCGCAAAAGACGGTCTCGCTGAATCTGAGCAAGGTACCGCTGACCGAAGTGCTCAACTACCTTGGTGAAGTGACTGGTGCCAAAGTGACCTATGACACCACGGCGGTGCTGTTCAGCAATCGCGCGAGCGGCTAAGCCACGGATTTCCAGAACCCTGTTGAACCCAGAAATGGCGGGCACTGTGAGGTGCCCGCCATTTGTATTTCAGGGAGAAGAGCAAGAGCCCTCTCGGCGACACGCAGGAAGTAGTTGAGAAGGGCGCTGGTCAGCAGAAGAGATGCAACCTCACATACGCCGCCATGGATGCTCCACCTTCCCCACAGCCGGAAACTCCCAAGCCGGTGGCACTTGTCACTGGTGGGGAAGGGGACTTGGGAAAAGCGGTGGCAGCTTCCCTCGTCACCCAGGGGTACGACGTGCATGCGCCAGGCAGGCGAGATCTGGATGTCTCAGACTCCATGATGATTGCGGAGTGGTTCAGCGCCCATGAGAAAGTCGAACTGGTGGTGCACAGTGCCGGCGTGCTCCGGGATCGACGTTTCCCCAACATGGAAGAGGAGGACTTCGACACCGTGCTGGAGGTGAATCTCAAGGGTGCTTTTCAAGTCTCGCAGGCGGCGCTGAAATCCATGGCCCGCAGACGCAGTGGCCACATCATTTTCATCGGCTCCAACTCCGCGAGGTGGGGCAATGTAGGCCAGGCAAACTATGCCGCCGCCAAGGCTGGTATCATCGGCCTCACGCACTCACTGGCGAAGGAATATGGAGGCAGAAACATCCGTGTGAACTGCATCCTCCCCGGTCTGTTGGAAACGAAGATGACCGCGCACCTGTCCGAGGAAATCAAACAGAGCGTGCGCGAGGCTCATGCCCTGCGGCGCTTCAATACTTGTGAAGCCGTCGCTCGCTTCGTGACCTTTCTCGATCAGCAACTGCCCCACACTTCTGGGCAGGTCTTCCAGCTCGACAGCCGTGTGAATCGGTGGACGTAGGCCCAAATGAACGAAGGTGCATGCCGCCGAGCAGCATGCACCTTCAGAAATTGGGCAATCAACGAGTGGCCGCAAGGCTGCGGCAATGACCTACGCAATGAACTTGATCTGTCCCGGCACCGATCCACGGGCCATGGCAGCGTGCTGCTCGTCTGTGCAGGACGAATTAATCGGAGCGTCCGGAGCGGTGTCGCTTTGAGTCAGCAGGTTGTTTTCGATCATCCACTTCTCCACTTCCTCGCCGCTGATGTCTGCGAGCATGGTGCCGTTCACTTCCACGCAAGGACTGAGGGGCTGGCCGCTCTTCTGTTCCATTTCCCAGCGGAAGGCAGGGTTCTTGATGATGTCCTTCTCCTCGAAAGGCAGGTCGTACTTGCGGAAGATGGCGCGTACGCCTTCGCTCCATCCGCAATAGGTCTTCAGGTAGGCAGTGATCTTGGGCTGGCTCATGACGGAATAAAGAGGTGGAGGGTTCGGAAGGTGTTCTGGCAAAAGGTAGGGGCCGGTGCTGAAAATGCAAGCCGCCATGAGGGGGTCACGGCGGCTGCCCGAATGCAGCGGCTACTTGGATTCGTCCGCCAGATTCCCCTGGATGACGATATCTGCTCCAGCGCCCTCGTTCTTCACGCCGCCAAGGTGGTTGCCACGAGCGGTGTTGTCAGTCACTGAACCAGAGACACCTTCAGCAGCGAGAATGCCGTACCCGGCGTTGGTGGAGATTTCGTTCTGCTCGACCTTGGGCTTGAAGCCGGCCCCGAAGATGAGGATGCCATGGCCGCCGTTGCCCTTGATCTTGTTCCCCGTGATGGTGATGGCAGTACCGGAGGTGCCCGTCGCCAGCAGCCCGTCCAGCTTGCCGCTTTGCACGGTGTTGTTGAGGAATTCGGAACCTGCGGCAGGAGCCTGGGCTTGAATGCCGGCCTGCTGGCTCTCCGTGATGATGCACTCCTGGATTTTTGCCTTGGCACCCTCCATCACGGCGATGCCGATCGTGTTCCCCTGCAATTCAGTGCCGTTGACGTTGATGGTCACGCCCTCGCCGACGCCGGCAATGCCCGGGTCGCCATTCTTGGTGACCTTGGTCTGGTCCTGCACTGTGGCGCTGCCGCCGTCCTTGGCGATCAATCCGGCGAGGCCGTTGTCAGCGAATGTGCACCTGGAAAACACCGGCGCAGTACCGAGGAAACGCACCTCGACACCGCTTTCCCCATTCTTCCGCACTTCTGTTTCGGACATGGAGCCGGACGCGCCGCTTTCGAAGATGGCGCCGTTGGTGGTGTTGTTCCGGATGATGCATTTGGTGAACTGCGACTTGCCCGCGCCCGTCACCAGGAGGCCGTCACCCAACCCAGCCTGAATGGTGCAGCCATCCATCACGATGGTGCTCGCCTTCACCAAGGCCACCGGCCAGTTCACCTTCTCGGTGATCTCTGTGCCGGTGTGCTGGAATACGAAGCCGCTGATGGACCCGCTGCCGCAGTTCTCCACCATGAGGACCGCGCCGGACTTGCCGTCCGTCTGCACGGTCACCTTGCCCGGCACGGCTGCCTTCAGCGTGATGCCGGCCTTGAACTTGAGCTGTTCCTCGTAGATCCCCTCCGGAACGGTCACGGTGTCGCCGGACTTCGCGGCATCAATCATCGCCTGAACGGAAGTGACCTTCGGAGGCGTGGGCGTCGGAGTGGGTGCGGGTCCCGGTCCGGGGGGAGTGGGAGTAGGAGTAGGCGTGGGTGCAGGACCAGGGCCGGGAGGCGTGGGTGGTGGCGTCGGAGTTGGAGCCGGTCCGGGACCGGGCGGAGTTGGAGTGGGGGTGGGATTGTCCAAAAGGGGACTCACCGCGACCTCCTTGCCGAGAAGCTTCTTCAAATAGGGTGTCTTGTTCCATACCCACCAGCCGCCACCGACGAGAGCCAAGACGAAAAATAGAAACACCAATCCCACCGCTACAAGGATACCGCCGCCTTTCTTGGCAGGTTGGGTGGTAGTGTGGTGCTGGGTAGAAGAAGTGGGAGGCTGGACCGGAGTGACACCCGGACCCACCTTGATGTGTCCAGCGCCGATGGGCCGATTTGGCAGGCTCATCTCAGTGAGGCCGGCGCCGGGGCGCACATACGTCTGCGTCGGGCCGTGGCCCGTGGGGAGGTGGGCGGCCGAGTGGCTGAAATTCGTGGGCGATCCGCCTGCAGCGGCCGAGCCACCAGGCACAGCAGGAAGCGGCGGCACTTCTGGCTGGCAGGCCGGAGCCAGGCCCAGGCGCTGCCGGACTGCCAGAGCGCTCGCGGGGCGGTTCTCCGGAGTTTTCTCCAGGCAAGCGAGAATCGTTTGTTCCCATTCCACGGGAATAGGCTCACCGTCGGTGATGCCAAACTCCTCGCGTCGCTCGGTGAGACTCGTCACCGGATCGTGCTGCAGTTGGGAAATGATATTGCCTGTGAAGAAGGGCGGCTTGCCGGTCAGCAGTTCATACAGGGTGCTGCCGAAGGCATAGAGATCATCCGTGACGTGGGGCTTCTTGCCGTCCGCCTGCTGGGGCGACATGTAGGCGAGCGTGCCTGTCGAGTTCCCTATGCCCAGTGTGGCGCGGTTCATCGCGTCCGAAATGCTTCGGGCAATGCCGAAGTCTGTCACGCGGAGGTTGCCCTCACGGTCGATCATCAGGTTCGCCGGTTTAAGGTCCCGGTGAATGACCTTCGCAATGCGGTGTGCGTAGTCGAGCGCATCCAGGAACTGGCCCACCCACATCGCAATCTGGCGGACCTCGAACACCTTGTTTGGCTGGCGGGTGCGCAGGGCGCCCAGGTTCTCGCCATCAATGAACTCCATGCTGATGGCGGCATGGGTTTCATCCACGAGGAAGTCGTAGATTTTGACGATGTTCTGGTGTGCGAGGTTGAGCCCCTTCTTGGTCTCTTCCTTCAGTTCGTCCACCGCCACGTCGTCGTAGCGCACGGCCTCCGGGGCGAACTTCAGGGCCACTTCGCGGCCCAGGCGTTCATCGGTTCCCAGCCACACCACGCCCATGCCCCCGCGCCCCAGCAGCTTTTCCAGCAGGAAACGGTCGAACACCCGGTCGCCCTTTTGATGGCCGCGAAGAGTCGAGCCAAAGTCGATGTCGTCCAGATTGATGGGTTTCTTGGGGTCGGGCATGGAGAGGGCTGGGCCGTGGCGCGGCCCGCGCAATGTGCTTCAATCTGGCCGGGCGGGAAGAAAAAAAATGCGGCATGAGGCGCCTCCCCATGCCGCAGTGGTGAATGGGGTCCGGTTTCAGCCGGTCACCTTCTGCTTGCGCTCGGCCCGGTCGTCACCGCTTCGGCCACCGTCGGCGTGAAGCGGGGAGAGGGTGGCGGAGAGGAGAGCAGCGGCCAGAAGGACAAGGATGGTTTTCATGGGATTCAGCAGTTGGCACCTAACGAGACGGGCCGGAAAATCCGGCCCGCGTCGCGTTATCATCTACTGAATGTTTGTTAGAAGCGGTACGTGACAGACACCCCGCCCCAGAAATCATCAAATCCGCGGTCGAAGTTGCTGCGGTTGTCGCCGATGTCCCAGCCGTAGTTGCCGGAGAGGGCGATGATGAGGTGGTCGCCGATCGAAACCGGGACCTTGATGCCCGTTTCGATGGAGTTCCAGTCGCCACCGACGCCGTTGTAGTCCTGGTCGTAGCTGATGGAGAAGTACGGGTTCACCGCAACCTTGAAGCCGCTGCCTTCATAGACAGGGATCGTGCTGTCGAGGCGGAACTCGAAGAAGTGACCTTCGAGGATCTTCTCTTCTGAGTGGAAGTAGGAGTAGGTGAAGCTCGGGGTGACCCAGGGGCAGGCTACGACCGCAAGGCGGGCCCACAGTTCGCCCTGATAGCCGGTGCCCCAGAAGTCTTCTTCAGGGAAGAAGTACGCATTGTATCCAATGGTGCCGTCCAGCACGCCACCGATGATGGAGGCGGTGTAGTTCACGCCGGCGATGATTTCGCTATAATACTCCGAGCGTTCGGTGGGGGAGAAGCGGGGATCGCTTTCTTCCACCGCGCTGAGGTAGCCAAGGTTGAAGCCGAAGCCCTGATAGGCCGCCGTGAGCTTGGCATACGCGATGGACGATTCGTCGCGACCGCTGAAGCTGCTGGCGCGCACGTTATCGAGGCCCTTGAACATGTACTGGCTGTCCCAGCCAACGGTGAGGGCGACTTCCGGTCCGAAAGAATCTACTATGGGCTCCACCACGGGATTCTTGGTCACCACTTCCTTGGAGGAGTAGCTCGTGCTGGTGCTCGTCGAGTGGCTGCTCGAGGAGGTGTGGCGGGGAGCGCTGGCACTGGTGGTCGAGGTGGTCTTCTGGGTGGAAGCCACAACTGCAGCGGTGGTGTCAGGCGTGGAGGCCTGAGCGGCAGAAATCACGGATGCCTGGGAGGGTGCGCTGCCGGAAATGGCGATCACCGGAGCAGCAGCGGTACCACCGCGGGCCGAGTCGGCCGTGGCGGCGCCCAGAGCGCCAACGCCGTAGCCATAACTGGCACAGGGCAACACTGCGACGAAGGCCGCAGCCATGATACCTTTGAGGTGAAGGTTGATTTTCATGGGGAGGAGTGTGTCGGGGGGTATTTACTTTGGACTGATGAACAAAAGTGTTCAAAAATTTACGCCATCCGTCAAGAGTATTCGGGTTTTGTTTGAACACGTTACACTCTCAGATGTCTGAGGGTGCGCGCACCCGGATTTTTACGCACGTAGGGCACCTTGAAAAGCGTCCCTTTCGACAGGTTCCGATCGGCTGAAGGAGGTGCGGCGCAAGCGTTCTTATCTCACCCTTTTAGCCGATCCTTTGGCGAGGTAGTCCTCACGCGTCTTGTTCGCGGAATTCGCCGCAGGGTAACATTGGAAGCTGATGCCACCTTGGGCATTGCGTTTGAGTTCGACGATCTCGTCGAACGTGTCGTTCTTGTGCTGGGGATCCTCCAGGGGAAGCAGCATGGTAAGGGTCCCCGACGCGTCCACCTTGATGTCCCGGATTTCGCTCTGCTGACGTTCGGGTGTCTTCCCCTCACGGGCCCAGTAGTCCTGGAGGGTGCCTTTGGCAAGGTCCTGATCCAAAATCAGCACGCGCCGGGCGTAGAGCTTTGTCTTCTCCCCCTTGATGTCCACCGTGACCTCGAAGTTGCACTCATACGTGTGTCCACCCCATCCCTCTGAGGCCACTTTCAAGTCATCAGTCCCGGCTCGCTTTGGCACCGGATATTTGGCCGCCAGAGTCATCGGCGCAACGTTTTGAGAGTTGGAGATGAGGCGAATCTGGTAGGTCCCAGTGGGCAGCTCTGCTGTTGCGAGTCCATTCCTCAGCGAAACGGTCTCCACCTCGGGCTTGGAGATGTCGTTCCCCTGAAAACTGGCCCGTTCCTCATCATGATAGTCCACAAACGTGAACTCGGCGTGGTCGTAGTCCGAGTTACCGGGGACCTTGAGTTCCACCTTGCCGCGCTTGAAGACAACGTCGTGATCGTAGGTCGATTCTTTCGGATCGGTGATGAGATGGGATTCCCCGGTGAATCCGAGCGGCGGGGAGATGAGGATGGAGAGCGGATAGTCGGAGACGGACGACAAGTTCAGCACGAACTGGTCGAGCGAATTTTTGGTCAATGCCACGGTGCGCCCATTTGCCCGCACGCGGACGGTCGAGGGGAAGACCCTCCTTGTGAAGACCAGTTCCTTCGGCGGCTTGGGTTTCGGCGGAGCCTCGGGCTTTTTCTCCGCTACCGGCGTTGTGGGTGGTGGTGTTGGCGTCTGAGGTAAAGAGTTCGAGGGCGTCTCCGGAGGCTTCGGAGTTGTCGAGGTCGAAGACGTTTTCGATTCCTGCTTGGGCGGCTCCGGCGGGGTCACGAGCGCCACGGGTGTTGTGGACGGCTCCGTCGGTGTGCTGGGCGTGGGATCCGGCTTGGAACTGCGCCATCCCTGGTAAGCATAGAAACCGACGCCCACCACGGTCCCCAGAATGAGCAGCGACGCCGCGGCAGCGATCCACACGAGCGGCGGGATCCCGGTCGTGGGTTGACCTTTCGCATGAGGTGCAACAGGAGCGGCGGGAGCAGGAGCAGGCGCCGACTTGGGTTTCTTTTCTTTCTCCTTTTCTGCTTTCTTTGCCGGCGGTTGGGGCGGCGCAGGTTTGACCGGAGTGACCTGAGACTTGGGCGGTTCCGGAGGCGCAGCGGGCGTGGGAGGAGCCGTCGGCGGTAGAGGAAGCGCGGTGGAGGCAGCAGCAATAGGGGGCAGTGCCGGAGCAGGGGAAGGAGAAGGGCTACTGGCAGGAGGCTCTGGCGCGGGCACGACTGGCACCGGCGGAGGCTGGACGACCGCAGGTGCTGGTACAGGCACGGGCGGCGCAACCGGTGGGAGCGGAGGTGCTATGGCAGCGGCAGGCGGAAGGGCTTGGGAGACTTCTTCAGTAGCTTTGGGCGGGGAAGTCTTGAGTGGCGAACTGGAGATCGAAGAAACCGATCCCGTCGTTGAGGCCGGAGGCTGCTCCGTCTTTGGCACCGAAGATTTCAGCGCCGTCGCGGAGGAACTGAGAGCGCCTGCGTTGCTGCGGGTGCTGGAGGAATGTGGAACAAGGTTGCTCTTCTCCGCCCGCATCATCTTTTCCAGCAGATGGCTGAGCGTCTCATCATTGGCTGAACCTTCCAGGCAGCTGGCCAGCAGATGGTTCCCTTCGCGCGAGAGATTGGGAATCGGCCGGTAGTTGTTCTTCGACCGGTACATCGCCGAGCGTGGTTCACCTCCGGTGATGAGCCGGTAGATGAGGCCGCCAAAAGCCGCATTCTGGGAGAGGAATTCGTCCGTCGCCGAATTCCGCATGGTCATCATGCCTGTGGCGCCAGGATCATTGTCCTCCATGTGCCCGGGCATGGCCGAGGCGATCTGCCTCAGAGGCACGCAGGTCAGAAATGCCGGCCACTGCTCAAGCTGCAGTGTCACCAGCGTGTAGGCCGGGGCGCCTTCCGCCGGATTGGCCACCAGTGGCGCGAGGTAAATCTGGTTGAGTTGCAGATCATGCCGCCTGTTGCTGCTCTGGCCTTCATCCAAAACGAGGGCGATCTGGCTGAGTATTTGTGCCGCTTCGAGAAAAGGCAGGTTTCCCCGCGCCTGCAACACCTGCACCAGGCGAACGGTGCCCGAGCTGGCGCAGACCGCATACGGATGGTTGTCGTGGATCTGCGTGATGAGCGGCAGATCTCCCGTGAGCCGTGGCGGAATGGTTTGCGCCGCTCCCGCAAGACGTGCTGGCCAGGTGGCCGTGCTGTCGAGACCGTCCTGAAGTTGTACCACCACCAACTCCGTGTCGTTGGTACGATCGAGCGCCACTTTCGCTTCGCCCAGCACACAGTGGCCAAGCGTCTTGAGAAACTGCAGGCGCGGTGCTTTGGGGGATTCGCTTGGGGTCTCGGTCGAGGATGAGATTGATGCCGAAGTGGCGGCAGGGGCTTGTTCAGAAGAAGTGTGACTGGTGCTTGTCTCCGCAGTAACTGCAGTACTTGTCGGGGGCGTGCTGGTGGCGGTGCCCGCGGCCGGAGATTTTCCAGAGTCTTGCGCAACGCTGGCGTGCACCATCAGCCCGCCCATGCCGGGCTTGGCGGCTTCCGCGATGACAGATTCAGTCGCGGCAGAAGGCGCGAGCGCTTGTGGTGATGGCGTGCTTTTGGCTTTATTCTTTTCCAGGTCGTCGACCACTTCGGTCAGCGCAGCCAGCACGGCATCGGCGTTTTGATACCGCTTGTTGGGGTCCTTCTCGAGCAGCTTGGAAAGCAAGGGTCTTACCTCGCGAGGCACCCGCATGGAGAAGAGCTTTTCATAAGACTTGCTGCTCAGCCGCTCCGCCATCACGGTGAGTGCGCTGCCGGGCACTGGTGGCGCACCCTCCAGCAGGTACCAGAGGGTCATGCCCAGCGAAAAGAGATCGCTGCGGTGATCCAGATCCTCTTCGCGAAGCTGTTCCGGACTGGCAAACATGGGCGTGCCGAGCACCTCGCCAGCCATGGTGAGACCGGAGGACTCCTCAGTGTCATCCATCCCCATCTTCACCAGGCCGAAGTCGATGAGCTTCAGCAGAGGCTCACCTTCTGAAGAGGCCAGCATCACATTCGGCGGCTTCAGGTCGCGATGGTAGAAGCTACGCTCGTGCGCATAGGCGAGCGCCTTGCAAATCTGGCGGGCAAAGCCGAGGCACACGATGGGTGGCACCGGGCCCTTGGCATCCTTGGTGTAGTGCTCCAGGTCGCCTCCGGAGCAGAACTCCATGGCATAGTACAGGGAGCCATCCGCCTCGCCGAAGTCCAGCACCTCAGCAATGTGGGGATGCTTGAGTTCATGCGCCGCCTGTGCCTCCCTCAGGAAACGTTCGCGGGCGCGCGGTTCGTTGGCGTAGCGATCATGCAGCACCTTCAGCGCCACGATGCGCTTCAGGAACATGTGCCGAGCCTTGTACGTCTTGCCAAAAGCCCCCCCGCCCAGCAGGCAGTTTTTACCGCTGGAGTCAGTGAGGACTTCGAAGTTCCCGAAACGCATGCCTGGCGCGGCTGACGGTGAAGGTGGCATCTAGGCGAGATGTGAGGGGGCGGCAAGCATCTGCACCGGCATCTGCCAGCAAGGAAAACGCCAGCCCGGAGGCTGGCGTTTCCAGACACAACACATGAATTTTTTAGCGGCCGACTATTGCGAGTAGCTGGAAGGAGGGGTCACCGCCTGGAAGCTCTCCGGAGCCCTGGACGTGCTCGTGGAAGCGGACTTCGTGGTGCGCGTCTGCGTGTGGTAGTGATGCACGTGCACCGGGGGCGGGGGTTCGCTCGCGCAGTTCGCAAGGGCGGCGGCGCAGAGGGCCAGCGTGGCAAGGGTGGCAAGGGTGGCAAGTCTCTTCATGATGATGGCTTGTGGTTTCAGTTGATGGATAAGATACGGGAGAACGGGATCCGATGAATGCGCGAGCCTGGTTACTTGGGCGGCGCAACAGCGGCTTCGGGAGCAAAGCCGGTGCCATCGCCCACGCTGGTCGTGCTGCCACCCTTCGCGGCGCCACGGCGGCCGACGAGGACGTAGTAGCTGGCCAGACCATCAGCACGAGCCATGTGCAGGTACACCATGGCGGTGCCGTTGTACGCAGCGCGGAACTGCACACCGGCCAGCTTGGTGCTGCGACGGTCATCAAGGATCAGGTTGCCCACTTCGTCATAGACATACACGTCCACGTCGAGCGCGCTCTGGTCCGCACCGGCGAGGAACACATAGTCCAGGCCCTTGGTCACGGGGATCAGGAAGCGGATGGCCTGGCCACCGCCGAGCACACCGGAGTGGTCGGTGGGCGCCATGGAGAAGCCCTTGGCGACATAGTTGGTGGCCATGCGGTAGGCCACGTCTTCCGCCTCACGCGGGTCGGCCTTGAGGACCGTGGTAGTGGCGATCAGGAGAGCGCCAGTGATGAGATGCTTGATGCTGTTTTTCATGGATTTGTAGGTTGGCAGAGTAGTGTTGGGTCTTGCCTTTTTATGTTCTCCACAAGCGTGTCGTGACAGCGGAACTTAATTCGACACGATCTTTTCCACGATGGCCTTCGAAGCGTCGAGAAGTTTCTCCACACCTTCCTTCGGGATCGATCCTTCAATCGGAATGTTAACGATTGTATAGATGTTTCCCATCTCGGTGATGATGGTGGCGACCTTCGAGGAATCCTTGATGGCGGGAGGGAGCGACTGCAGATCCTTCTTCATCGCTTCGACCAGGAGCGGCTCGCGCAGATAGTTCGACACGGCGGCGGAGTAGTGCTTCTTCACCACGTATGCGGTGTAGTGCAGGCCCTGCATCCAGCCGGCGCTGATGATGAGCGAGCGGCGGCTGGCGTTGCCCTGTGCACGGAGGGACTTCATGATGTCCGTCTGCAGGAAGCCGAGTTCCATGAAGACCTGGAGCCATTCGCCCTTGTTCGCATGGGCGCGCACGGTTTTCGCGCGGCTCATTTCTTCGTCCTTCACACCAAGCTTCTTCGCAAGGTCTTCGATCTGCTTGGAGCAGTCATTGAGGCCCTGCACGTCGCGCGCCTTGATGGACATCACGCCGTCCGCGATCTTGGTGCCAAGCGCGAGGGCGATGTCGGTCTCATCCGAATATTTCGCCACATCGACGTCGCGGGCTATTTCACCGTAGACCGCTTTCCAGTCTTCATAGGTGAGGTTCAACACCTGATCGAGACCGAGGAACTTGTCATAGGGGCTGGGAAGTCCGATCGGAGCAATCTCAGCTTTGGTGGGGTCGAATCCCGCCTTGTCTTGGGCAGGCAAAAGGGTTGCGGTTGCAGTGGAAAGGAGACAAACCAAAATCGCGGAACGTAGCATCATGGCTGGCGGATCTTGCGGGTTGTTGTAGGATGGGGTGGTACCTTTACAGGCGTGCCGCGGTCTTTCGCAAGTCAATTCCATGAAAACAAGCACAAGCAGAAGGTTTTCCACGATGGGGCAGAGGGCACTATTCATGGCGGGTGCGCTCGGGCTGTTGACCTTGCCATCTTGCTTCCAGGGCGATGAGGAACTGCAACGGCAGCTCATTGAAATGCGCGCTGCGCTCGACTCCAAGGACAAGGCTGTAGAGAAAGTGCAGGCTGAACTCGCCGCACTGCAAAGCAAGTCACAAGGCAGCAGCAACACGAGCTCAAGTTCAAGCGGCGCCAGCAGCGAGGAACTCGCCCGAGCAAAGCAGACCATTGATGATCTCAAGCGTCAGCTTGAATCCGCCAAAGCTGCAGCCGCCGCTGGCAGCGTGTCCACCGGGGGCGCACCTCTTAAGATCGACATGGATGCGATCGCGGACAAGCTGGAGGAAGATCTTACCCGCAAGGCGAAGCAATTGCGTGAATTGGTGCAAAGCCAGATTCCTGCAAGCCGCATCGATGAAATCTCCCTCAAGTCGATCGAGTATCCACCGCAGCTGGTCACGCCATTTAGCTCAGCCATCACCTTCAACGTGGTGGCGGATAATGGCAATCGCCTCCGTCTCCAGTTCCCCGTGAGCGCGGATCTGGGAGGCACTTGGAAGCTTCCCTCGGCAGCAGATGTGCAGACAGCCTACAAGGCAGCGAAGGACAATCCTCAGGGACTCGCAGGAAACACGGCCCCGACCCAGCCGCAGACTCAGGCCCAGACAGGTGGGGTGCCTGTCCAGCAGCCCAATGTAGGAGGTGGCGTTCCGCCCCAGCAGCCCACCGCTGGTCACGGCGGTGGCATGAGGCAGGTGGATGCCAACACGTTTGCGTTTGATTGGGGTGATGGCGCAAGCGCGGCTCCCCGCCAGCAGCAACCTCAAGCGCAGGCTCAGCCCCAACCTCAGCCTCAGGCACCGCAGCCTTCTTCCGGCGGACCGGCGGTGATTTCCAATTTCAATCCTGCCAGCCCCGGTGGCTCCAGTGCACCCGCTGCTCCGGCTCCGGCAGCTCCCAGTGCTCCCGCAGCCGCGCCTTCAGTGCCTGCACCGGTGATGCCAGTGGTGGGTGACCGTGTGATTCGCTTTGATGACTAGCTACTAGCTAGCTGGGATGTGTGGAGTGGCTGGCTGAAATACGCCGGCCGGAGGCCAGCGCTCCCAGGGCTCAGGGGTGGGAGAGAGTGCGTATCCTCAGCGGTGACTACAGAGGGTATCACTTTTCATCATTCTCTTTCACATCATTGTTTTCGGCTGGCGTCAAACCTGGACCTGACGCCCACACCCAGTCAAGATCACGGGTGCCGCCAGAACCCTGGCCTCCATCATCGATCCCGTTAGGACCGATGGAATAGATGAGGAAGCCCCCGGATTCTTTTTTCAGATATCGCATAGGCCCACCGAACATGGGATCTACCGGAATTTCTTTCACGAACTCAGGCACCAGTCTTTCCAGTGATTCTGGAAGCTGACCGTGCTTGAGCCGGTATCGCCCCACAGCACACCAAATCACGGCGGCGTTCGAAAGAGCCTGCACACGCATGGCTCGTTCAAACATCTTCGGGGTGACCCCTTCCGCGACGGCCAGGACGCTGTCAAAGGAAAGCCAATGGGCATGCTCATCGAAATGCTGGCCGCGATTGCGGAGAGCCTCAAGGCCGCCAGGCAGGATGTATTGGAGGTCACGAGATGTGTATTGCATCCACAACTTCCGTGACTCGCCATAGTGCTGCGCCAGCTCACCTAGTTTCCAACCCGATGGACGGCTGAGGATTAGTGTGGCCTGCAATTCCTTCAGCTGGTCGGATTCGCCTGACAGCATGGAGCCGAAGTCGCCATCTAGTAGAGGTGCCAATTCGTCCACATGGATTTTTAGAAGCATATCCGCACCGAGAGCTTGTTCTTTCTTGAGAGATTGCACGAGATCCGAAATCGCTTGAGTCGATGCAAGCTCCTGAATCATGGCGAGGTCTTTCTCGTTCCATGTAACGGCGTCTGCCGTGCGTTGCATCGTATCGAGCACGACGGTTCTCATGGCGTTGGCGACAAGGAAAGACAATAGGGACAGCTGAGTGTCACTAAGGTGTCGGGATAGCAAAAAGCCCGTAGTCAGATCGTGGATATATTGATCTGTGTCGTCACAGGTTGCGTGAGCGATGAGCCGTGCCTTCAGCAACGGATGGAGCCCGAGGATTTCAGTATGGTGGGGACTTTTCATTCGTGCTCCCTCCTCATAGTCCAGCGGCCACCGGCACCGTGGCCGTCGCACAGCGGTGCCGAGATCATTCCAGATGGGGTTGTACTGAGCCAATCGCAACTGGAGTTCCTGGCCTGCGTTGGAGGGCAGCGAATGCTCCAGTGCTGGAGCCTCACTCTTGGAAGACTCCGCTTCAGATCCCTTCACGAACTCCAACCATTCGCGGGCATAGGTGTTGTCTCCACGAACTACCCACCCCCTGGGAACACCTATCAACTCGCCGTCAGAATCTCGCCTATAGGAGGACTTCAGAGTTATTTTTGCCAAACGTGCGGATGACTTGCTCTCAAATAGTTCCCAAAAAATTTGCGCCCTAGCCACATTTTCGTCATCCGGCACCGCTTCCGGTATCACATCTTCCAACGTGATCGGTTCACCTGCGGCTCTGGCTTTGGCACAGAAATCTTCCCACATGCGCAGCCCTCGCATGTGGAAGGTCAACACCATCAAGCTGAGAGCTGTGACCAATAGTCCAACTGCTATCAGGAGCCTTTTCTGCCACTTCATGCATGACGCTACCAGTTCGCGTTTGAGCGTCATGCGAAAATCTTGCTTCCTCTGCCAACGGCTATGGATGACTCCACGGCGTGGGGAAAGCGAGCACTGCTTATTCGCCCGGCGTCAGGCCGACGATGATGTCGCACTTCGCTTCCAGTTCGCCCGCCTTTGCGCCGGCCTTGGGTGAAAAGGCGACGGTGACCGAGTCGCGAACGGCGCCCTGGGGAAGTTTCTTCCAGATGCCATCGCGGTCATTCTGCGCGATGCCCTTCACGTAGATCTGGGTGGTGAGCAGTTCCTTGTCACGCAGCTTCACCTTCATGTGAATGTGCGGTGTGCGGCCGGGATAGGGCACGGGCTTGATGGTGCGGAAGAGATAGCCGCCCGTGCTGTCTGTCTCGAACTTGCCGAAGCCCTGGAAGTTACCGTCGCGTTTTTCCACGTTGCCTCCACTGCGGCTGTGCAGGTACACGCCATTGGCATCGCACTGCCAGATTTCCACCACGGCGTTCTTCAGCGGATTGCCCTTCGGATCCAATACGCGACCGCTGAGATAGGTGACTTCTCCCACAGCAGGAGAGGTGCTGTCTTTGATGACGATGAGATCGTTATCCTGATCGAGCGGCAGCTTGTCAGGATAGAAGGGGCCTTCGGTGGCGCGAGGCGTCAGCGTCAGTGCCTCGGCGAACGCGCCCGGCACCCAGAGGCCGGCGGCGCTGAGAGCCAGTCCGCGCAGGAGGTGACGACGTGAAGCAGCCGAGGTGCACAGGGAGGAGAATTTCATGAGCTTTGGGGTGGTGATGGAACTTCCTCATGAAACCTCGCCTTGGGGCTCTAGTTGCATGACACCACGCTTCAGACGCAGATAGCCGCTGGTCCGAAGTCTTCGAAATAATCTCCGCTCCTTGCGCTAGGCGCCAGGTGACAGAGGCTGCAGCACGATGCCGGGGCAATCACCACATTCCTTGGCGGCATCGCTGTATTGCGTGAGGCAGCGGGGGCACCACTGGGTGCATCCCTCCTGCGCCGGGGGAGGTGAATCCAGAAGTGCAGGATCGGTTTCCTCGATTACCGCAAGGAAGGTGCGCAGCGCCTCCACTTCCGGGCCGTTCCAAGGGCGTGAGGGAAAGTTGCCCATGGGCCAGCGAGCTTCCCGCAGGCAACGCTTCGCGTACGCAAGGAACTCAGCGTCGTCTTTCCCATGCCATGCCAGCAACGCCGCAAGAGGGTGTGCCTCCGGTGACAATTGAGCGCATACCCAGGACCCCGCGCGGATGGAGGTGCCGGGAAGCATGGCGGAGCCCATGATGTGGGTGAAGGCATCCTTCTTCAGCGCTTCATGACGCCGCATTTTGCAAAACAGCATAACTGCCTGCGTGACCATGAAAAGAAACAGCAGGCCTACCGCCACCAACGTGGGCAAGTGATCGCCGTACCGCCAGTAGGTATACGGCACAACGAGAAACGTCCACACGAGGATGATGCCGCCTTGGAGGCGCAGTCGCTTTGAAAGCTGATGCAGCGTTTCTGCTGCTTCGGTGAGTGCAGTCACATCGAGCATCGCCACGGCCTTTTCACGAAAGGACGCTTCCCTTTCTGTCTGGGACTGTGTTGTCCATGCGGTCACCAGTTTGGCCCATGCAGAGGCGCTGGTGGCATGGATGCACCGCACGTGGTGGCCTGGTGCGAGGTGCAGCGTGGCGCCTTCCGCGTGAACCTTCACCTTGTCCCAGGGAAGGTGGTTTGCCGGGCCTCTCTCATCTTCCCAAAAGCACAGGCCATGTTCGTGCGGAACACACGGCCACGCCGCAGCCACTACGTGGGCACCCATTCCGCGGACTTCAGACATGCCGCCACCCTTCCTGCCGAAGAGCGACCACGGGCGCCTGCCATGCCAGGCGCCCGTGATGCTGCGCTGGAAAAGCCACGCGCGCGAAGGCACCCACCACAGGCTTTCATACACCAGGAAGGCGAGCAGGACGACGATGACGAGTTGTCCATCCGTCATGGCCGCAGTTCACCTCCTGCTGCTTGATGACATACGTCGACGCACAAAGGCAGCCCGGAGTGGGGCTGCCTTGGTGATGAGTTCGGGTGGCGAATCGTGAATGTCACGCCGTCGTACTACTGATTGAAGGGCGATTGATCGCGACGGCCAAAGATCTTGCCGAAGAATTTGCCGATGCCGGCCACCAGCACGGCAATGCCTGCGAAGACTGCCTTGCCGCCCTTCGCGAGGACGGCGAAAAGCTTGCCAAAGAGGCCCAGCTTCGACGCTGCCAGCGCACCACCGCCGACCACCAGGCCAGTGAGTCCATAGGTGGCCAGTTTGTCGCCCTGGCGGTATTCCGCGTAGGTATCGCCCTTCACAAAGCGGTAGCCGGTGAGGGTTTTTTGATAGCCGGGGAGCACGGCTTCCATTTGCTCAGGATCTACCAGGAGCGTGGCGGTCATCACGCCTTTGCGTCCCAGAAGCTTGGTGTGGTAGTTCACAAATTCACCCGATTCGCCTTCGGTCGTGAAGCGGAGAGCCCACTCGAGGTTGTTGGTGCTTTCGTTGTACTTGGGAGGCATGGCGAATCCAACCGTATGGTAGGCCGGAAGGCCTGCCTTCTTGCGCGCTTCGTTTGAGTCCGGTTCGCTGTCCTTGATCACCTTGAGCAATGCGTCCCCATCCAGCTCATTCTTGTCATCGTCCTTCACATAGCCCGTGTTCTCGAATTCAAACACCACAGACCAGCCGGTTTCATTGTGAATGAGCAGGCCATCCTCGGTGCCATCCGGGAGATTTCCCCAGAGCTTCAGCATTTCCTGGGTGCCTTTCGCGGGGAAGAAGGTGAAACCCTCGGGAATGTCGATTTCCGCCCTGTAACCAATTTTACCCACGCCCTCGGTAATGCCGCCAAGCTTTTTGAAAAGGGCAGCTTCAGCGTTCTTTTTGCTATCGCCATCGGACGCACCTTGGGAGGGGGTGGGTGCAGGCGCAGGAGTCTGGGCTGTGACAAGAGGGGCTGCTGCGGTGAGGCCCAGCGCCAGAAGGAACGCGGGAAGATAAGTTTTCATAACGGTACGAATAAGGGAATGCGGCACGGGCGGGGGTGGCCGCACATTATGATCCGGAGATTGCGTTTGGCGAATGAAGAATGGTGGACGCTACCCGGTCCGAGGCATCACCCGAAATTGCCTGGCCGGCAGGGTGCCTTTCGCCCCGGCTGAAGCCACGAGAGTCAGTGGTTATTGAAGATTCTTTCAGTTGAGGCTCTCGTGCTGAGGGTTGAAATTTTCAAAACAACTGTATTTTCCATGATTCCCATAGCAAAGGGTAATGAACGTACCACTTGGCCGCGACGTGACGAGCCGGGGACGGCATTCTTATGGCCTTCGATTGCCTGCCTGATTGCCCTAATCGCGTTTGGTGCCCAGTGGTGGGATAACTACCGGTTGCGCGAGCAACTTCGCACGACTTCTGCCCAGCATACCGCAGCCTTGGAGAAGCAGGCTGTGGTCATCCAATCAATTCAGAGTCAGCGACATGAGGAGCGTCGTCTCATTGAGCAGAACTGCCGTGCGCAGGTGCGCTGGATGGCTGAGATGAGGGATTCTTTTACGAATCTGAATGAGGCTCAAGTGAAGGCACAGGTGGTGGCCCAGCAACTGAACGACGAACGCCGCTACAACCAGTGGAATGCGCAGTCCATCGTCTCCGTGTTCAACTCAGCCGCATCGGCCGGAGCGCCCTGGCGGGGCAAGTCCCGGGACGCGCTGGTGGAGGAGGTGCTGGCTGGCATGACTCCGGTCGCAGGCCCCTTCGCCGGTAAGACTTTCCGAGTGCCAAATTTTTCACTGGAGGAGGCTTTCCTCTGCGCGCCCTTCATCGCTCTGGACGCTGAAAAGGGGTTGGTTTACGATCAGAGCGGCAGGCAACCGCTTCCGAACGAGGGCTCAACGCTGGTTCCGATTGCCGCGAGGAAGGCAGACAGGAAACGGCTGACTGGAAACCCCTGACGCCCGGCAAGGTGGCGTGAGGGTGGGGTACCCGGCTCACGGAGAACCTTCCGCCATTTGCAAACGGGGCCGCACGATGCATGCTGTGCGCCCCTATGGCAGAAATCAGCAAGACGTATACGCCGAGCGAAGTGGAACAGCGCTGGTACCAGCGCTGGCTCGATGACAAGTGTTTCGAAGCAGACCCGGCGCGGGTCAGCGACAAGCGCCCGGCGTACTCCATCGTCATCCCCCCGCCGAACGTGACGGGCATCCTGACGCTGGGCCACGTGCTGAACAACACCATCCAGGACATCCTGGCCCGCCGTGCCCGCATGCTGGGCAAGGAAGTGCTCTGGCTGCCCGGCACCGACCACGCCGGTATCGCCACGCAGAACGTGGTGGAGCGCGAACTGCGCAAGGCTGGCGCCATGAAGCATCGCGATGACCTTGGTCGTGAGGCACTGGTGAACAAGATCTGGGAGTGGAAGGACAAGTACGGCGGCATCATCCTGCAGCAGCTTCGTGCCTTGGGCGCCTCCTGCGACTGGTCGCGCACGCGCTTCACCATGGATGAGCACTACTCGAAGTGCATTTCCAAGGTGTTCGTGGACCTTTACAAGAAGGGCTTCATCTACCGTGGCAAGCGTATGGTGAACTGGTGCCCTGCCGCCCTCACCGCGCTCAGTGATGAAGAGGTGGAGATGAAGGAGCAGAAGGGCTTCCTGTATTACTTCAAGGTGGAGGTGGTGGAAGAGCCCGGCACCTGGCTCACGATCGCGACCACGCGTCCGGAAACGATCCCTGGTGATACCGCCGTGGCCGTGAACCCGAAGGATGAGCGCTATGCCCATCTCATCGGCAAACACATCCGCCGTCCGCTGCCCGTGGAGAATCAAGCGCCGCTGCCCATCGTGGGAGACGAGCACGTGGACTTCGAATTCGGCACCGGCGTGCTGAAGGTGACGCCTGCTCATGACAAGGCAGACTATGAAATCGGCCTGCGCCACAAGCTGCCGATCATCGACATCATGCAACCCAATGGCGTGATGAATGAGCTCGCGGGCAAGGACCTTGCCGGCGTGGAGCGTTTCGACGCACGTAAGAAGGCCGTGGCCATTTTGACCGAAATCGGCGCCATGGTGAAGGAAGAGCCGCACACGAACAACGTGGGCTACTCTGAACGTGGTGGCGTGCCCATCGAGCCCCGCCTGAGTGAGCAGTGGTTCCTCAAGTATCCGAGCCAGAAGGAGTCACGTGATGTGGTGGCCAGCGGCGAGATGAAGTTCTTCCCCGATCGCTGGGCAAAGGTGTACGACCACTGGATGGGCAACCTCCAGGACTGGTGCATTTCGCGCCAGGTGTGGTGGGGACATCAGGTGCCGGTGTGGTACCACAAGAGCATCCATCCCGAGATCCTCAGCAAGCCAACTTCCGAGTGGGCTTCCTATGGCGACAAGATCCACGTGGGTGTGGAGCCGCCTGCGGATCCTGAGAACTGGGTGCAGGATAATGATGTGTTCGACACGTGGTTCAGCTCGTGGCTGTGGCCCTTTGCCACCATGGGGTGGAATATGGATGGTGAGCAGGATGCGCAGAATGCCACGCTGAAGGCCTTCTACCCCACCACGGATCTCGTGACGGGACCGGACATCATCTTCTTCTGGGTGGCCCGCATGATCATGGCCGGCTTCGAGTGGATGGGCGAACTGCCGTTCAAGAACGTGTACTTCACCGGCATCATCCGCGACAAGCAGGGGCGCAAGCTTTCCAAGTCACTAGGCAATTCCCCGGACCCGCTGGACCTCATCGCCAGCTATGGCGCGGATGCCCTGCGCTTCGGCACGATGAAGAGCGCGCCGCTGGGTGCGGACATTGTCTATGACGAGAAGAACGTGGAGCTGGGCCGCAACTTCTGCACGAAGCTGTGGAACGCCGTGCGCTTCCGTCAGATGCAGGAAGATGGCGCTTCCGCCACGGAGCAGGAGATCAATCCCGAGTACCTCAGCAATGATGACAAGTGGATTCTCCTCCGCCTCAATGCAGCCATCCGTGAAGTGAGCGCCGCGCTGGAGGAGTATCGCTTCAGCGATGCCACCGCTGCGCTGTATCGCTTCTTCTGGAGCGAGTATTGCGACTGGTATGTGGAGGCCAGCAAGGCGATCCTGCAGGGCGAAGATGCGCAGCGCAAGGCGAACACGCTTGCGGTGATCGACTTCGTGCTCGGCAACACACTGCGCCTGTTCCATCCCTTCCTGCCCTTCATCACGGAGGAGCTGTGGCATGGCATGGGCTTCAATGAGGACATGCCGGAGGACCAGGGTGGCAAGAGCATCATGTTCGCCCCCTGGCCGAAGCCGCTGGATGAAGATGAACTCGCGCACTTCGGCATCTTGCCGGAGGACGAGCAGGGCGCCGCGAACAAGTACGAGACCGTGAACCTCGGTCGCAACCTGCGCAGCACCTACAACATCGCGAGCAACAAGCGCGTGCGCTTCGTACTCAAGCCGAATACGACGCTCACGGAAACGGACATCGAAGTCCTGCGCATCCTGTTGAACGCCGAGCCTCTTCACGTGGAGTCAAACTACACGGCTCCGAAGGGCACGCCCACCGCGCTCACACCGCTGGGTGAACTCTTCCTTCCGCTGGAAGGCCTCATCGACGTGGATGCCGAGCGTCAGCGTCTGACGAAGGAACTCACGAAAGCCCAGGCCGAACTCGACAAGGTGCGTGCCAAGCTCGCCGATGAAAACTTCGCGAAGAAGGTGCCCGCCAAGGTGCTGGATGAGCATAAGCAGCGTGAAGCGGACTGGGCTTCGCAGTTGGAGAAGCTGAAGGGGATGCTGGAGGCGCTGGGTTAGGAGAGAATCAGAATGACGGAGGCGCGGGTCGTGAGACTCGCGCCTTTGTTTTTGGGACAGTGTTCCATTCCGGCGTGCGAAGCACCCTGGACTGCGGCAGCCTGCTGCCGCTTTCTAGAGTCCACAGCCTGCTGTGGCGATGGTGATGCTTGCTTGTGGTGTCGCCCTACATGAGGTTTATTTGGCGGCTTCGCCGCAGTGAAACGCGCAGCAGGCTGCGCTGTGAGAAAGCGGCAGCAGGCTGCGCGCAGTCCAGGGATGCTTCGCATCAAAGCTTCGGGCGCTGGGTGATGGATGATTTCTAGGTGGCGCGTCCGGATTTCTTCCCTACTACTTCCGCGTTGTCTGCCGCCCCCACATCATCGCCCCGGGTCTCGTTGTCTGAGTTGGATGCTGCCATTGCCAGCACGCGCTCACATTTGCTGTCGTTGCGCAATGCGCAGGGGCACTGGGAAGGGTATCTCTCCAGCAGTGCGCTCTCCACGGCCACGGCGATAGTGGCCTTGCGTCAGGTGGATGCGGTGAAACATGAGTTCGCGATTGCACGGGGTGCGGCCTGGCTGGTGAAGAACCAGAATGAAGATGGCGGCTGGGGAGACACGACGATCAGCAAGAGCAACCTCTCGACCACGCTGCTGTGCTGGAGCGCGCTGAAGATGTTCGATGGGCAGAGCGATATCGCGAACGAAGGCGTGGCCATTGATCGCTCGAATCACTGGATTGCCTCGCGCGTGGGCTCGCTGGATCCGGAGGATCTCGCGGAAGCAGTGGTGGCGAGGTATGGGAAGGACAAGACCTTCTCCGTGCCCATCCTGATGCTGTGTGCGATTTGCGGCACGCTGGGGGAAGACCGTGAGGCGTGGAGCAAGGTGTTGCCGTTGCCCTTTGAGCTTGCTGCGATGCCGAGGGAGTGGTTTGGCGCGATTGGGCTGCCCGTGGTGAGCTATGCGTTGCCCGCGCTCATTGCGATTGGACATGCGCGCTTCGTGCATGCGCCGCCGGGCAAGTGGAATCCGCTGCGGGTGATTCGCGGGGCGTTGTGGAAACGCATCTATCCGATGCTGAAGACGCTGCAGCCCAGCTCGGGTGGTTATCTGGAGGCCACGCCGTTGACGAGCTTCGTGACGATGGCGCTCGCGAGTTCAGGGGACAAGGATCATCCCTGTGTGCCTGCTGCGGTGGAGTTTTTGCTCAAGTCGGAGCGTGAGGATGGAAGCTGGCCGATTGATACGAATCTGGCGACTTGGGGCACGACGCTGGCGACGAAGGCGCTGCTGGGAGGGGAGCAGGAGAATGAGCAAGAGCAGGAGCAAGAACGGGCTGCGCTGAGGAAGGAATTGAGACCGGTGCGTGAGTGGCTGTTGAAGCAGCAGTACCGCGAGGTGCATCCTTTCACGAATGCCGCACCGGGTGGATGGGCATGGACGGATCTTCCTGGAGGCGTGCCGGATGCGGATGACACCAGCGGCGCGCTGGTGGCGCTCGCGTATCTCTGCAGCACGGAGGAAGAGAGACGTGAAGCGCTGCCTGCGGCTGAGGCGGGCATCACCTGGCTTCTGGATTTGCAGAATCGCGACGGTGGCATGCCCACCTTCTGCCGTGGCTGGGGCACGCTGCCGTTTGATCGCAGCACGCCGGAGATCACGGCGCATGCGTTGCTTGGTGTGAGCCTGTGGATGGACCACCTCAAGCCAGATCTCCTGAATCGTGTTCACGACTTTCGGGGTGCTTGTATCTCCTATCTGGGTGCGAGTTCTGCCGTGGCCGATCATAAGGCAGGATGGATTCCTCTGTGGTTTGGCAACGAGCATACTGCTGATGAAGACAATCGAGTCCTGGGGACGGCTCAGGTGGTAAAGGCACTTGTGCATTCAAAACTGGCGCGCCCGGAACATTGGGCGCGCCATCTGGTTCCCGATGAGGATGCTTGTGGGGCTATGGCTACGAGGATGGTGCGTACAGGCAGCCAGTATTTGCTGCAACAGCAGCAGCCATCAGGAGGCTGGGGTGGCGATATGAATACGCCGTCGAGCATTGAGGAGACAGCTCTTGCCTGTGCAGCATTGGCAGCGGCTTATGCGATCATCCTTGACGATGCCAAGGTCGAATTGCTCATGGAGATCGAACGCGCGGAGTTGGAGGACTATCGCAGCCGTGTTCGTCACGCCATCGAGCGTGGTGTGGCGTGGTTGCTGAAAGAGACGCGCCACGGCAGGGAGTTTCCCTCCGCGCCTATCGGGCTGTATTTCGCCCGCTTATGGTATCATGAAATGATATACCCTGTGACGTGGTCACTGGGTGCACTCAAGGCAGCGAGAGATGTGCTGGCGAGGAGGTAGGGTGGGAACTTTCTCGGAACGAGTCCAATAAGTCATCGGCGTCTTCGCCGATCTCGTGTTGGAGTGGCGTGGGTCAAGGAGCGGGAACGCCTCGTTCCCGAACCCCTGACGTGTTCACCACTTCGCCTGGTGCGTGTGACGTCATGTGATAGGCCGGAGTGTCGCTGCGAGCTCCACGGGGCAGTGTGGCGTTGCATGCGACACGCGCTTGTGAAGGTCACCTCAGTCGTGCGGGAACGAGGCGTTCCCGGTCCTTGGTTCGGTGCGACGCTTTCTCAGTGGGAATGTATGCTTGGGCGTTGCTTGGCGGGTATCGTCAGGCCGGAGGCCTAACGACCGCTGTCAGGCGGGGACGCCTAACCTCCTAGAGGAGGGTGCTGTCGTCCTGACGCTCAAGCTTGCCGACCTTCTTCTTGATGATCTCGATCTGGACGGTCATCTCATGCAGGGCCTTGATGCAATCGCCCATGGTTTCGGAGTCATTGAGGCTAGGCAGGGCGGGATGGATCTTCATGAACTGAAGCGCGATGTTCTTCGCGGCTTCGCGGATCTGGGCAATGGCGGCGGGGCGGTCCATGAGGGAATACGGTGGAGAGTCGGGCGTGAATGATACGAAAGTATTCAGTAGGTCAGTAGACAGTATTCAGGTCGAAACCTGTGGGGTGGACAGCCCGGACGGAGTCCAGACTGAATACTGGCTACTGTACACTGGTTACTCTTTCGGGCTCACCGAATGAAGTAACTCAAATTCTCCAACTCCACCGCGAGGTCCACGTTGTTCACGACCACGTTCCTCGGCACTTCGAGCACCACGGGGGAGAAGTTCAGCACGGCCTGGATGCCGGCTTCGACCATGGCGTTCACCACTTCCTGCGCGTGGGTGCCGGGCACGGTGAGGATGGCCATCTTGATCTGGTGTTCGCGGATGAAACTGGTGAGACCAGTGGCATCGAGAAGCTGGGTCTTGAGGCCTTTCACGCGGCGTGGGTCGGGCTTGGTGTCGAAGGCGGCTACGATTTCGAAACCCTCCTTCTGGAACCCGCCGTAGCGGAGCAGAGCGGCGCCGAGATTACCCACCCCGACGAGGATGACCGGCTGCAACCGGGAGCGGCCCAGCACTTCGCCAATCGCGGCGCTGAGACCCGCCACATTGTAGCCAAGGCCTCGCGTGCCGAATTGTCCCAGATGCGTGAGATCCTTGCGGAGCTGGGTGGATTTCACACCGGCAGCCTTCGCCAGCGCCTCAGAGGAGACGGTCTCTAGATGATTGTCCTTCAGGCGGGTAAGGCAGCGCTGATAAATGGAAAATCGGTAGACGGTTTTGCGAGGGATTTCGGGCTTGGGCACTTGTGATTTTTCACAAGGATACGAGAGAAGTCAAATTTCGGTTGCTGCGCCGATTGGGCGACACGGTGGCGGAAACACCCGGAAAAGACGGGCGCTGGGGGCAAGTTTGATCCTTGATTGCGAGTGCCGAAAATCAGGCAAAACCAGCCAGGCTCGAGGCACTGCTGGTGCCGAAGGCGTCGGTCTCCATGCCCAGCTTTTGCAGCATCGGGACGAAGAGATTGCACAAGGGCGTGTTGTTCTTTGTGTCCATGGCGATGTGCTGGCCATGTTTGAAGCCGCCGCCGGCGAGCAGGGTGGGCAGGTTGTGCCAGTCGTGGGAGTTGGCATTGCCCAGGTTGCTGCCGAAGAGGACCATGGTGTTGTCCATCAGCGAGGACGAGCCTTCCTTCTTTGCCTTCAGCGCGCTGAAGAGGCCGTTGAGCGCACCCATCTCCGCACGCTCCACCAAGCGGAGCTGCTCGATCTTCTGGGGGTCCTGCCCGTGGTGGGAGAGGTTGTGGTGATCCATGCTCACGCCGGGAATCTCCGGCACATCCCCGCGGCCTTGAATCAGGATCGTGATCAGGCGCGTGCTGTCCGTCTGCAGTGCCAGAGGCACGAGCTGGAACATTAAGTTGATGCGGCCAATCAGGTCCTTCTCGCTTTCGATGTCCTTCAGCGGCGGCACATCCACCTTCGGCTTGGGCTTGTGCACCCAGTCGCCGGCCTTCACGAGGCGCTGCTCCATCTCGCGTACGGAGGTGTAGTACTCGTCCAGCTTCTCGCGGTCGGCGGCGCCCACACGCTTTTCGAAACGCTTCGCCTGATCACGCACAGCGTCCATGATGCTGCGGCCTTCCTTGAGCTTGCGCATCTGGTTGTACACCTCGTTGGGCGAGCCATCGAGGAAGAGGGAGGCGAAGACCTTGGACGGGCGTGCTTCCGCTGGAATCATCACGCCACTGCGGGTGTAGCTCTGGCTGTTGTTCCCTCCCGTATTCAGCACCAGCGAAGGGAAGCGCGTTTCAAAGCCGATCTTCTCCGCGACGAACTGATCGATGGAAATGGTATTGCGGAAGCCACCCAAGCCAGGATGCCGGGCGCTGGTAAGCCACGTCATCTCAGACGCATGACCATCACGTCCGCTCTGCTCCGGGTGGGAGAGGCCGGAAAAGACAGTGAAGTCATCCCGGTGCTCCTTCAGGAGATCGAGATACGGCGTGAGCGCATAGTCGCGACCAGCGGCCGTGGGGAAGAAATCTGGACCGTAGACACCGAGTGCCGAGCACACCGTGACCAGACGCTTCGGCGGCGGCGCATCCGCTGCGAGCATGGACCGCGACCACATGGCATCCAGGAAAGGCAGCGCGAGCGAGATGCCGGAACCACGCAGGAAAGCGCGGCGGGAAAGAGGGGCTGGCGCGGTCATGGTATGAAAAGGAGAATGCAAAATGAAAAATGAGAAGTGAAAAATGCAAAATGAACTGAGTTACTGAGAGCGTGCGCCTTTGGAGTTTGCTTTTGCGGTAACGATTGATTTGGCAATGATGTTCATCAGCTGGAAGCACTCATCGATGAGGGCATTAAGCTTTGCGGGTGGGAGCAGCTTTGCTTTCACAATGAGGCGGAGCCAGACGCGGGATTCACGAAGCTCCTTGAGAACGATGCCAAGTTTGTGAACGAAGTCGGCTCGACTCTCTGCGGCACATCCTTCGGAATAATTCGGAGCAGGAGAGGTGCCGCAACGGATTAGTTGTCCCGCAACGTGTCTGCCCATCCGTGTGTCCGGCAACGCGTCGACGACAAGTCCGGTCCGAGCCGCGAAATCAAGCAGCCGCTCCTCGAGGGCGTCCCACTCCGCTTGTTTGCTCTTCACTCCATTTTTCATTTTTCACGTTTCATTTCTCATTTTGCATTCCGAAGATCATTTGTTCTGAAACGTGCTACTCAGCACTACTTCTGTCACCAGGGTGCGCAGACCGCCGCCCTGCTGGTTTGTTTTTTGCACGATGTCGGCCACTGCCACGCGGTCGGTGAAGGTGATACCAGCGCCCGTGGCGTAGGTGAGGAGTTTCTCCGCGATGCAGCGCTGGAGATCGGCGGGCTTGTCCAGAATCAGCTTCTTGAAGTCGCGGATGCCGGTGAAAGCGCGGCCGTCCGGCAGTGCTCCGGTGGTGTCCACGGGCAGGGCCAGCTTGTACTGCCACACGCCGCGGTTTTCGATTTTCGTCGCGGGGCGCTCACCCTTCTCCTTGCTGCGGTAGCGATCGCGCACGCCTCCAATGACGTCGAAGGACTCTAGCGCGAAGCCAGCAGGATCGATCTTGCTGTGGCAGCCCATGCAGGATTCCGCATGACGATGTTTGTCCAGCAGCTCGCGAATTGTGGTGGCGCCACGCGTGTCGGGCTCCACGCTGCCGACCCCGGGCGGGGGAGGCGCGGGCGGATCGCCGAGCAGGCGCTTCATCACCCACGCGCCGCGCAGCACGGGAGAGGTGACGGTGCCGTTCGCGGTGATCTTCAGGATGCTGGCCTGGGTGAGCACGCCGCCGCGCACGCTGTCTGCGGGAAGGCTCACACGCTGGAACTGCTCGCCACGCACGCCGTCGATGCCGTAGTGCTCGGCGATGCGTGAGTTCAGCATCGCGAAGTCGGACTGGATGAAATTCGTCAGTGGGAGATTTTGTGTCAGCACCTCGCGGAAGAAGGCTTCCGTTTCGGCAATCATCGCGCGCTTCAGCATCTCATCGAACTCAGGATACAAATTCGCGTCCGGCGAGGTGGCATCGATGCTGCGCAGGTCGAGCCATTGACCGGTGAAGTTCGTGACGAAGTCACCTGAGCGCTTGTCCTTCAGCATGCGTTCCACCTGCGTGCGCAGCGTGGCGGGCTGGGAGAGTTGCTTGGCGGCGGCCAGCTTCAGCAGTTCGTCGTCCGGCAGCGTGCTCCAAAGGAAGTAGGAGAGGCGCGAGGCCAGCGCGTAGTCGTCCAGCTTCCCGGGTGCTTCACTGAAGAGGAGGAAGGGCGTGGAGGTCAGCACCCCGCGAATGCCAAGCTGGGCCGCGTACGAGAAGCTTTCACCTTTCGTGAGGGACTCCTGCGCCATCTGCACAAAACCATCCACCTCTCCCGCTTCCAGAGGGCGGCGATAGGCGCGCGTGGCGAAGGATTCGATCACCTTCTTCACCTCGGTCTGCGGATCCGCGGGCTTCACCTCATAGGTCTCCGGCTTCTTCTGCTTCGAGTTGTCGACCGTCTTCACGTTCTCCGCGCCGAAGAGCTTCACCACCGAAGCGGGTGGCCACACCTGGGATTCCAACGGACCCTCCACTTCCACCCACTGCACGTTCAGACCGCGACCCTTGAAGTCCTTGGTCGTGTCGTAGTCATTCAGGCGCTTGCCGTCTTCGTCGTAACCGACTTTCGAAGGAGTGAAGAGCAGGTGCTCGCCGTTCTCGATGCGCGCGGTGAATTCCACGATGCGCGGCTTGTCCTCAGGGAAGTCAAACTGCGCCACCAGTCGCTTCGTGCGGAAGTTGTTGCCGTAGAGGCGGAGGTTGATGTCCTTGCCCGCGCTCTGGTAGGCCTGGGCGGAAACCTTGATGCGGTAGGTGCCGGTACGCTTCACGCGGAACTGACCCAGTCCCAGCATGTAGTCCGCATCGGTGAACATGGCCACGCCATCCGGCAGAATCCGGAACACCTGGCGCGAGCGGCTGTACTTTTTCTTCGGGTCCGTGGGTGGTTCGTCCGGCAGCTCCAAGTTCTTCTTGATGCCATTCTCGTCCTTGTAGCTGTAGTGCCCCTTGATGAGCTCGGGACGTTCTTTCGGTGACATCGCCGCTTCCAGCGCTTCATCGGCAGCTTCGAGATACTTCTCCAGTTGGAGTTGTGAAATGCGCAGGCCTTCCGCCACCGTGTCGAAGCCATGGGCGGGGGTGTCTTCCGGCAGCAGGTTCGCCAGAGGAATGTCGATGCCCAGCAGGTCCTGCACGGTGCGCTCGTATTCGTTGCGATTCAGCCGGCGCAGCACCGTGCGTCCGGTGATTGCTTGTTGTTTTGAGCTGACCTCACGCAGAGGCTTTGACACCGAGGCGAGGAACTCGGCCACCGTCTTCGCGTCGGGCCGCTCGCTCTTCTTCGGAGGCATCTCGTCCTTGCTTACACGGTCGTGGATCTTCACCCACAGGTCGAAGTTCTCCCGCGTCTCCGGGTTCCAGGAAATCGCCGTGAGATCGAGGCCGCCCTTCTTCACGTCGGCATCGTGGCATTCCGTGCAGTTTTGGCCGAAGAAGCCATCCACCCCCGGTTTGGGTGGGGCAGCTTGGAGCAGGCAGGGCAGACTCAGGGTGGTGAGGCAGAGAGCGCGGAGCATCGTCGGGTGGATATATACGGAACCTCAAATGCCGGACGAACGCAATTCTCATTGCACCGGCTTTCCGGCGGCCCCCAGCATCTCTTTCACCACGGGGGACAGGAGCGCTGCCAGCCGGGCGTAGCCCGTCGCGCTGAAGTGGGTGCCATCCAGCGTGCAGTCTGCCCGCCAGCGATCTGCATCATCCACCATCGCCTCATATACAGGCAGTACGCGCACAGCATCCGGCCACTTGGCCTGCGTGAGCAGTTGGTTTGTTTCCTGAATGCGGATACGCAGCGCGCTTTTGGGTTCCATCCCGCTGGGGGGAATGGTGAGCAGCAGTATTTTGGACTGTGGCATCTTTGCTTGCATCATCGCCACTGCCTTTTGGGTGGCGCGGAACACCTCGTCAGGCTTGTCGGGCGGTTCCATGCCCAGGTTGTTGGTGCCCATGAGCAGCACCACGAGCTGCGGCCTCGCCCGGCGGAAGTCGAGGCGCCGGATGCGTTCCAGGATGTGTTCGGTGCGGTCCGCCGTGAGGCCGAGGTTGGCAGCCTTCAGTGGGGCGAAGTGCATGTCCCAGTCCGCCTTACCGGTGTGCTCCCAGAGTTCCGTGAGTGAATCGCCAATGAAACAGATCCGGCAGGGCTGATTGGTCAGGATGCCCTGCTGCGTGCCGACACGACGCAGCCAGCCTGGCTCGAGAATGGGTTGGGGGTGATCGGCCGAGCGGTTGACTGGAGCTGTGGGTGCCTGACCGTAAGCTCCCAAGGCCACCACGCACGCTACGATTTGAACGATGAAATTCGCTTGGCGCATCCACGGCATCCCGCGATGATGGCCACACCATGCGCTACTGGCTACTCAAAACCGAACCTGACGTTTTCTCTTTTGATGACTTGAAGAAGCGCCCCAAGAAAACCGAGCCTTGGAACGGGGTGCGCAATTATCAGGTGCGCAACATGATGCGGGACGACATGAAGGTGGGAGACCTGGGGTTCATTTACCACTCGAGTTGTGAAGTGCCCGGTGTCGCCGGCGTGGTGCGCATCTCCAGCGAAGGCAAGCCTGACCCGACCCAGTTCGACGCGGAGAGTGAGTACTATGACAAGGGAAGCAAAAAAGAAGATCCGCGCTGGCTGCTCGTCGATGTGACCTGGGAGGCGGACTTCAAGGATTTTGTGACGCTCACCGCGCTGCGGGAGGAGCCCCGCCTCACGGACTTGATTACCCTGCGCCGCGGCAACCGCCTTTCCATCACGCCCGTGGAGAAGAAGCACTTTGACCTCATCTGCAAGATGGGCGGCGCGAAGCTGAAGTGATAGAATATTTGTCATGAGAGGACGCATCGTCCGGTCTCTCGCCTGCGCGGTGCTGCTGCTGGCGGGTCTGGCTTCCTGCGGGCCGGCGAAGCCTGATGCCGCCTCAACGCCCAAGGGTCCGGTGAGGTGGGAACTCTTCGGCAAAGAACTGATCGGTCGCTGGAAGGAGGCAGAGATGCTGAACTCCGGAGGCGTGCAGCAGGAGACGGATGGCTACACGCTGAAGGCCGGCTCGCCGATGACTGGCATTGTGTTTCCCACCTGGGAGAAGGATGGCTTGCCGCTCACGAGCTACCGCGTCACTTATGAAGCCATGCGGGTGAGCGGGAAGGATTTTTTTGGCAGCCTGACTTTTCCTGCCGGGGGAGTGGAGAGGTGCGTCACCTTCGTGCTGGGAGGCTGGGGTGGCTCGCAGGTGGGCATCTCCTCCATTGATGGTTTGGATGCCAGCATGAATGCCACTGGCAGCGCGCAGAAGTTTGAGGATGGCAAGTGGTACCGCATTCGCATTGAGGTCACGCCTGAGACCTTGTTCGTCTGGCTCGACGACCGCTCCCTTGCCAAAGCGAACATCGCCAAAGCAGACCTCAGCCTGCGCTCCGGGGAGATTGACCGGTGTGTGCCCTTTGGTTTCGCCAGCTATGGCACAGAGGGGAGGATTCGGAACTGTACGGTGGAAGCCCTGAGCGGCAGCCCGCCCTGAAGATGCGTGCTTCAGCACGGTTGCCGTTCTTGGTGATTGACCTGCGTCCGACTCTCCGCAACCATGCGGCACCCTGGAATAGGGAATTGCGACAATCATGAACTGGTTTTACGCGGAGAACGGTCAGCAGAAGGGTCCTGTCTCGGATTCGGATTTGGCGTCGCTGGCCGAATACGGCACGCTCAAGGCTGAGACGCTGCTCTGGCGTGAGGGCCTGCCTGACTGGCAACCGCTGAGCAGGGTGCGGCCAGATCTGATTTCCACCTCGGGTGCGCCGATGCTCGGCGGTGTGGCGGTGCCGGAGCAGAACAAGGATCTTTTCGTGCAGCAGATGCGCGAGGGCGTCATCGGGGAGATTACGGCCCCTGGCGCCATGCGCTACGTCGGCTTCTGGTGGCGCCTGTTGTCATGGATCATTGACTACATCATCCTGCTCGTGGCCCAGCAGGTCGTTCAGCTGGCGGGGATGTTCATGATTGGAGCGGTCGGGGCTGGACTGGGCGAAAGCAGTGCCGCGGGCATCTTCAGTGGCATCGCCATGATCGGCGTCTTCCTGTTTTCCATGGCACTGAACGCCTGGTATCACACCTGGATGGTGGCCCGCTTTGGCGGTACGCTGGGCAAGATGGCGCTCGGGTTCAAGATCGTCACCATGGATGGCATGCCGCTCCGCTGGCCGCGTGCCCTGGCGCGCTGGGCTGCCAGCGGTGTCCTGAACCACATCATCTGGATGATCATCCTGATGGTCCCCCTCGTCCTCATCTTTGTCATCGGCATGGGAGGTCTGCAGAATTTCAGGAATTTGGAGGAAAGTCCGGCATTCGCCTTCTGGGGGATTGGGCTTTTCGTGGCGTTTGTGGTGGGGTTTATTGCGGGTGGTTTCCCGTGGTGGATGGCAGGCTTCGACAGCGAAAAGCGCGCCCTTCATGACCGTATCTGCGCGACGCGGGTGGTGTGGAAATGAGAATGACGAATCACGTGTGAAGACGACGGGACGAAGGCGATGACGACGATGATTCGATGCACGGCTTGCGGATACCACATCCCTGTGGCGGTCTTTGCGTCGTCGCGGGATGGCGCCTGCCCCCTGTGCCGCAGGCCGGTGAAGGCCGTGCTGCTGCCTGCCATGAGGCATGTGCCGGGCGGCGGTGGTCCACCCGCCCTGCCGGAGGAGCCGCCGGCCCCTGGGGAGGCGGTGTGCTTTTACAGCCCGAACCGGCGAGCGACCCGCACCTGCTCTCATTGCGGCGTCTTTGTTTCAGAGGCGTGGTCCGCGCAGTGGGGTTCCGAGCATGTGTGCCTGAAGTGCCTGGATGAACTGCGCGGTCGCCGGAAGGATGTCCGCTTCGAGGTGCGCCGCGTGCTCTGGGATAACATTGCCCTCGGCACCGCGCTGCTGCCCTTTCTGCTGTGCGTTCCGCTCATGCTGCTTGGCCCGTTTGGAGTGATGCTCATGGTTCTGCCTCTCATGGGAAGTGTGGTCACGGCGCCGTTGGCACTTGGCTTCTCCATCTATGCCTGGAAGAAGCCGCGCAGCATGGTGCCACGCGGCCCCTGGCGCACGATTTCGGCACTGGTACTCAGCTTGTTGCAGTGTGCTGCGTGGGGATTCTTCCTCGTGGCGGGCATGACGCAGACGTTCCTTCGCTAGGACGAGATTACTGAGCGTATGAAAAAACAATTCGCCGACTATACCTGGCTCGCCGGAAACCACGGTGGCAAAGGATCCCTGTGGCAGGGTCCGGACCATCTGCTGGTGGTGGAAGCCAAGGGCCTGGTGATGGCCCTGTCCGAAGTCTACCGGCGGTTGGACTACAAGAATGTCCAGGCGCTCACCCTCACTGAGACAAGGCGCTACACCTGGATGGGTTTGCTGCTTGGATTGGGCGCCTTGTTCTTTGGTGTGCTGACTTGGGCAACCCGTGAACAGGAGGTGTTCTACCCTCTCAGTCTGGCGCTGCCTGCCGCGCTTTTGGTGATTCTGCTGACGGTACATCTGGCCCGCGGGCGCACCTGTGCCTGTACGCTGCAGACCGCAGTGCAGGTGCTTCGCCTGAAGCCGCTGACCCGCGTACAGACGGCCCAGCCCGTGATTGAGCAGCTGGAAGCGCTGTGCATGGAGCATCAAAAAGGACTGGCGGTGGTGGAAATGGGAGCAGCCGCGGCTGCCGCAGCGGCCGCTGCCGGCCACATGGCGACCTTCGCTCCGAGGTATGCGTCCGCTGCAGGTCTGAAGCCGCGGTGGGCAGGTAGTACGTGGGTGCTGGCTGCCGGTCTTTTGTCCCTCGGCTGGGCGATGGTGCTGGCGGGAGAACTTTTTGTCGACGGACTATTTTTTACCGTCATCAGCATGCTGGTGGGCGGAGCCTCGGCGGTCATGGCGATCGTCGCGCTGGTGAGGGCCAACCAGTTCAAGATTCCTGTGGCGCTGGCCGGCTCCCTTTGGGGAGGGCTGGTGATGCACCTCGCCGCGGCGGTGGCTCTCTTTGCGGTCGGAGTGGCCGCCACTGCAAAGTCTGTCACCCAGCGCAGCGCGCTGGAGATCATTGAGCGCAATGAACACGCGAGCGAAGACCTCTTTGCCTATCTCGCGGCCGCACGGTTTGAAGAGGCCGGCGCTCTTGGCTGGGCCTTGCTCGCGCTCGCACTCGTGCTGGCTGCCTGCGGGGTTGTGCAGCTTGTCTACGCGCCGCAGCGGAAGGGCGGCGCCGATGAACCGGTTACGACAGCGCCTCCCGCGGCGCCACCTCCCATGTCCTGATTTGATTTTTTACCCCGATGTCTGCAGCCCCTGCCATCCTCCAGCAGCCGCACTGCCTCAACCATCCCCGGCGTGAGGCCGCAGCCCGCTGCACCTCCTGCGGTCAGCCGTTCTGTCGCGAATGCGTCACAGAACTCGATGGCCGCATGGTGTGCGGTTCCTGCCATCGGGCGAAGCTGGAGGTGAAGGAGAAACCCAAGCGCGACTGGTTTCTCATCAGCGTCCCCCTCCAACTCGCTCTTGGAATCCTGCTCCTGTGGGGCACTTCGTGGTTCCTGGGGAAGGTGCTGCTCAGCACGCCTTCCGAGTTTCATGAAGGGATCATGTGGCAGCGATTTGGATTCTAGGAGAGACAGTTTACGTAGCCTCTGCAAAATTATCCAACCAGCATGCCTAAGGCCAGCAAGCGCGATCATCGGGAACTCTTCACTCTGGTGGAGGAGGGGACCCATTTGCTGCGCAATGCGTCTGCGACCCTGTGGCTCACCTACTACCTGGGGAGCGTGCCCTTTGTGGTGTACCTCTTCTATTTCTGGAGTGACATGTCACGTTCCGGCCTTGCAGAGGGTCGGTTGCTGGAGTCCTCGCTGATCCTTGCAGTGCTCTATGCCTTCATGAAGATCATGCAGGCATGGTTTTGTGATGGTCTTATGGGAATGGTGCAGGGCCGTGAACACCGTGACCGCATGCCGCTGCGTGGCTGGCTCCGGTTGGTTGCCTCCCAGATGTGGGTGCATGCCACGGCTCCGTGGGTGCTGGGCGTGTCTCTTTTCACCATGCTGCCGCTGCCGTGGACCTATGCGTTCTACCATAATGTGACCGTGCTGGCGGTGGATCACTTCCGCCGGGGCGGTCGGCACAGGACGCTGCTGGCCCAGTCCATGGGCCAGTCGCAGTGGCAGTTCTTTCAGCAGGTGACGTTGCTGGCCCTGCTGCATGTCGCGGCCATCCTTGTGTATCTCAACATTGTCGTCGGCTTCGCTCTTACCATGAGCCTGATCAAGTCCTTCTCGGGTTCGGAGAATGCCATCACCATGTCGTCGGGGTTGATCATGAGCACGCCGGTGCAGGCATTTTTCTTCAGCTTGTGTTACCTCGCCATGAATCCCCTGGTGAAATCCATCTATGTGCTGCGCTGCTTCTATGGAGCAGCCCGGCGTACCGGGGCGGACATTGAGGTGCGGCTGCGCGCGCTGCGTTCCGCCGGTGGCGTGCTCGTCGTTGTGCTCGCGCTCATGTGCAGTGGAGTGTCGCCATTGCACGGCTCGCCGCAAGCGCGAGAACAAGCGCCAGTGTCAGCAGAGGCCAAGGCCACGCCGGCGAAAATCACGCCCACAGTTCCCAGCGACCGGCTGGATCGATCCATTCGTGACACGCTGCGGCAAAGTGAATTTGAATGGCGCATGCCGCGTGAGGGAGGCAAGGACGGCAAGGAGGACACCATGCTGGGAAGCACCATGCGCGCGATCACGGATTGGCTGAATGCGTCCCTGGAAGACATTGGCAAGGCTCTTGGTGATCTCATGGACTGGTTGTTTGGTGGGAAGGATGCCAAGGGAGAAGGATCAGGAGGTGGGTCGGACGCGGACGGTGAGGGGAGCACGTGGGTGGGCATGATGCCCAAGCTGCTGCTGGCCCTTGGCATCGTGCTCGTGCTGGCATTGGCGTGGCTGCTCTTCCGTCATTGGAAGCAAACACGGAAGACCGTGGTGATGGACACCACGGCGCTGCCTGAGATCAATCTGGAGAATGAAAACATCGTGGCCTCGCAGCTTCCGGAGAACGAATGGCTGCGACTGGCACGGGAGAAGATGGATGCTGGCGACTACCGGCTCGCCCTGCGTGCGCTTTTCCTCGCGACGCTGGCGCATCTGGGAGACAAGCGGCTGCTGCAGATTTCCCGCACCAAGTCGAACGGCGACTACGTGCGTGAACTTGGCTGGAGGGCGAAGGGCCGCACGGATCTCAACGAAAGCTTTCACCAGCAGGTGCGCACCTTCGACTGGGTGTGGTACGGCTGGCACGACGTGTCACCGGATCTCATGACTCGCTTCCAGGAGCAACACGAACGCATCACCACCCATGCGACGTAGTCCCGCCACCGCACTCGCGATCCTGATTGGCCTGGTGCTGCTCGCAGCCTGGGCCTTCAATACGCTGCTGGGCAAACGCTTCGCCAGCGGGGATGTCTATGCGCATGGGTCGTCCCTTCGTGCGGATCCCATGGGCACCAAGGCGCTGCATGACGCGCTGAACCGTATTCCCGGCGTGCGCGCGGAGCGGAACTACCGCGACCTGACCCGGCTCAAGGGATCCCGCGACAAGACCTTGCTGTTCGTCATGGTGACTCCCGACATGTTTGCCAGTGGTGAGCAGCTCGATGGCGAATCCGTGCTGCGCTTTGCCAATGAAGGTGGCCGCGTGGTGATTGCGCTCCACGGGCAGAAGACGGACTGGAACACGGTGCTGGAGGCTGCAGACAAGCGCCGTGATGAAAATGCTGAACGGCGCCGGGACGAGCGCAGAAAAAGACTGGGCAAGCCACCCCTCGCTGACGAAAAGAAAAAGAAGGAGAAGGGGAAGGACGACGACGAGGATGATGAGGATCTCGTCATCCGGGAACGGCGAGCGAAGGACAAGGACGACCCGATGCTGCCTCCCCAGTCGCTGAGGCGGTTGCTTGGCGTGAAGGTGAAACAGCAGAACTTCGTGATGACTTCGGGAGGGGCGTTGCAGCTGACCACGCCGATGGGCATGGGTGTGGAGGAGGGGCTGCCCGGCTGGCACACGCGGACGTCCATTTCATTCACCGATGAGGCGACGAGCAAATGGAAGCCGCTGGCCCTGGTGGGAGACGATGTGGTGCTGGCCTCGCGTGATACGGATGCAGGTGGCAGCATCGTGCTCGCCACGGATTCCTACTTCCTGAGCAATGAGGCGCTGTACCATGGCGCCGCCACCAAGTTCCTCTCCTGGCTCATCGGACCATCCGGGACGGTGATCTTTGATGAAACGCACCTCGGCACGTTGGAGCAGCCCGGCATCATGGCGCTCGCGAAGCGGCATCGTTTGCACGGACTGTTCCTCGGTGGTTTGCTGTTGTTTGCCCTCTTCGTGTGGAAGAGCAGCATGAGCCTGGTGCCCGCGCGTGATGATGATGCGCCCAGCAAGACCGTGGCAGGTCGCGGCGCCACGGCGGGTCTGGTGAGCCTGCTGCGCCGCGGCATTCCCCAGGCGCAGGTGCTTCGCCGGGGGCTGGACGCGTGGGAGCACGGTTCCCGCCACCGTTCTCCTGCCATGCAGGCCCGCATTGACCAGGCGCGCCAGCACCTTCCCGTGCTGGAAGCCACTTCCGTGAAGCGTGGCGCGCTCAGCTCCCTCTACCGCGTGATGTGCGACATGCTCCACCCTCGCGCCAACCAGCCTCTCACGCCCGCGCCGAAAGCCCAGGCTCAAGCACCGACCCCTTCCCAACCTGAACACAGCTCCCGTCCCCTCTCATGACTGAATCCCTGGAACAACTGAAACTCGCGCTGGCGGAAGCCCGGGCGGAAATTGCCAAGGTCATCATCGGCCAGCAGAACGTGATTGAGCACGCGCTCATCGCCATCTTCACGGGACAGCATGTGCTCATCGAAGGGGTGCCGGGCGTGGGCAAGACGCTGCTCGTGCGTACGCTGGCGAAGGTGCTGGGTGGAGACTTTGCGCGTATTCAGTTCACGCCGGACCTGATGCCGGCGGATATCACGGGCACGAGTGTCTTCAACCTGAAGGAGAGCAACTTCGTGCTGGTGAAAGGACCGGTATTCACCAGCTTCCTCCTCGCGGATGAAATCAACCGTGCTCCCGCGAAAACGCAGTCCGCGCTACTGCAAGCCATGCAGGAACGCCTGGTGACCATCGACAACGAGACGCACGCCCTGCCACCGAGCTTCACGGTCTTCGCCACGCAGAACCCGGTGGAGTATGAAGGCACCTATCCGCTACCCGAAGCTCAGAAGGATCGCTTCATGTTCAAGGTGAACGTGGGCTATCCCAACCGCGACGAGGAACTCAACCTTGCCGGCCGCATGCTGGGCGAGGAGTCGCCGGAAGCCGTGCTCGAGAGCGGCGCGGTGCGCCAGGTGCTCACGGCGGATCGGGTGATTCAACTGCGCGCCGCCTTGCAACTGGTGACAGTTCGTGAGGAACTCCTGGCCTACATCGTGGATCTCGTGCGTGCCACGCGTGAGCATGAGGCCATGCTGGTGGGTGCTGGTCCGCGTGCCACGCAGGCACTCATCCTTGCCAGCCGTGCGCGCGCTGCACTCGACATGCGTGACTTCATCACGCCTGATGATGTGCGCGCCCTTGCGGAGCCTGTCCTGGGCCACCGCCTCGTGCTGCGTCCTGAGTTTGAAATCGAAGGCCTAACCGTGACCGAGCTCATCCACCGCGTGCTGGAGGCGGTGGCGGTGCCGAGGTGAGTGGAGTGGATCACCGTTCACAGGGGAATCAGATTCAAGACAACCTCAGTATGAAACACTTTGCCATCGGAGACGGGAACAAGCGCATCACCAGCGAGGACCGTTACTTCGCGGATCGCGAATCCGATGACACGACCGTGATCTGGGATCCCGATCATGCGGACTTTCCGATTCGGGTCTCTGTTTTGACAATTGTTCCCAAGGACAAGGGCGAAACGGAGGTTGGATACTGGCGGATCATTGAAAAGGCTGGCGAGAAACGAGTTCAGCAGAGAGCAAAGGGAAAGAAGGCACTCTACAGCTATAAAGAGCCGGACATGAGTGGGGAGGACATCCTGCACTTCCACGAGGTGGGGATCGGCAACAGCATCTGCATCTTTTCCATCACGGTAGCGAAGGCGGAAGAATCCTCTTCGGCATTCCTGCAAGTGCACGCTGACCTCAGTGAGATGATCCAATCTCTCGTGCAGCGTGATGAGGAGGAACAGTATTATTGCGAACTGCTCGTGTGCGAGAGCGAGAAGATCGAGGGCGCGGTGCAGAGTTTGCTTCGCGGGGAAGTGAGTGACAATTCCCTGGCGACACTGCAAGGCCACTTGGACCGAGCGCTTGAGGCTGGCGATGCGGACTTGGCATCGCAAGTGGGACTGGTATTCGGCGAAGTGATGAGAAATGAGGTGTCTTCATTCTCATGGATTGGTCTCACGGACGACTACGGCACCTCCCGTGCGCTTGCCTTGGGGGACTCTGGAATCCTTATTTTCCCGGAGGACATGATCCTGAAGCGCTTCGAGAAGGGCGAGCGTCTCGACCTTGTGAGATTCTCTTCGGACACGCTGGATACCGTTGAGGATCTTTATCGCAAATATCAACAGGAGGCGGCAGCCGGAGGGCGGCAGTCGTGATCGTCCCTTCCAACAGACTCCTGCTTTTCCTCGCGCTGGTGGGCATCCCGCTCTTCACGCTGCTGGGCATGCAGGATATTCCTGGCTCGGCCATTGTGGTCGCGGCGGTGTTGATGCTGCTGGCGCTGGCGCTGGATGCGCCCAGCGCGCTGGCATCCATCCGGGCGATTCGCGTGGCGTTGCCGGAGATGACGCGCACCTCGAAGGCCCGTGAGTTTGAAATCGAAGCGGTGGTGGAAAATCCAGGCCAGCTCTGCCGGGTGCTTCGCCTTGGCCTGCCTTTCCCGAAAGAATTGGAGTGTGAGAAGCAAATTCTTGAACTTACGCTCAAGCCGAACACGGAACGCAATCTGGCGAAATGGAAGGTGCGTGCCGTGGAGCGTGGCAGGTTGATCATCTCCACGTGCTACCTGGAGGGCACGTCACGATTCGGCTTCTGGAACGGGCGTCGCACGGTGAAGGTGAACGCGGAGATCCGTGTGTATCCGGATCTGAGTCGCGAGCGCAATGTGCTGGCGCCGCTGTTCTTCCGCAAAGGAGCGATTGGCGTGCACAACGTGCGGCAGATTGGCAAGGGGCGTGAGTTTGAACAATTGCGCGCCTATGTGCCCGGCGACAGCTATGACGACATCTTCTGGCGTGGCACGGCGAAGCATCGCTCGCCCATCACCAAGATGTTTCAGCTCGAGCGCACGCAGCAACTGTATGTGGCTATTGATGCCTCACGCCGCAGCGCGCGTGCACTCGATGTGCCGGGGAAGGATGCTGAGGCTGGCATCATCGCGAAGACGCAATTGGAACGCTTCATCCAGGCTGCCCTGGTGCTCGCCCTCGCAGCCGAGCAGCAGACGGACAAGTTTGGCCTCATTATTTTTTCCGACACGGTGCATCGCATCATCCCTGCTGGTGGAGGGCGTGGCCACTACGATGTCATTCGTGATGTGCTCTACACACTGGAGCCTCGGGTGGTGAGCCCGGACTATGAGGATGCCTTCATCCACATCGGCAATCGCCTGCGGCATCGCTCGCTTCTTCTGTTTCTCACGGACTTGGGTGAGCCATGGCTGGCGGAGCAGTTTGTGGAGGGTGTGGAGTTCGTCGCGCGCAAGCACGTCGTGCTCACGCACATGCTGGGTCAGCGGGAGATCCAGCCTATGTTCACCCGTGGAGATACTGCAACGGATGACGAAGCGCTCTATGGAAAGCTGGCAGGCCAGATTCTCTGGAACGACCTTCAGGACACCACCCGCGTGCTGAAGCAGCGCGGCGTGCACCTCACTTCCTCCCTCCAGGAAAATCTGGTGGCGGATGTGGTGAGCGAATATCTCAAAGTGAAAAAGCGGCAGTTGCTGTGATGAGCCCTCAAGCACCACGACCATGATTGCCGATCTCAAAACCTTCATCGAACGCGAGCGTCCTCACTGGAAGGAGCTCGAACGCGAACTGGATCGGATTCGCGAACGCCTCGCCGACCTCTCGGATCTGAAGTATGCCCGGCATGTGCTGGCACTTTTTCAGCGCACGTCCTCGGACCTTGCCCGCCTGCAGGGCAGCTCCGCAGAGCCGGAACTGAAGGCGTATCTCGAAAATCTGGTGGGCTCCGGTTATTCGGAGATCCACAGCGCCACCCGGGACCGGCGCAACTTCCGTCCCTGGCGCTGGCTGGTACGGACATTTCCCCAGGCGTTTCGCCGGCAGATTTGGGGCTTCTGGATTTCCCTGGCGCTTACCATCGTCGGCGCTCTGCTGGGGGCCATCTTGATCAGCAAGGGGGTGGAGGGACGCGAGGCAATCTATCCCTTCCCGCACCTGGTGAACCAGACTCCCAGTGAGCGTGTGGCGCGGGAGGAGCGTCAGCAGTCCAGGGCCCACTCTGAAAATCGTGATGACATGGAGGGTAGCAAGACTGTGTTCTCCGCGTCTCTCATGCGGAACAACATCAGCGTGACGTTTCGCGCCATGGCACTCGGGATGACCTGGGGCATTGGCACCCTGATCATCCTTTTCTACAACGGCGTGATCCTGGGAGCGGTGGCTTTTGACTACATCGCCGATGGGCAGACGGTCTTCCTCCTGGGCTGGCTGTTGCCGCACGGCTCGGTGGAGATTCCCGCGATCCTTCTGGGCGGGCAGGCGGGGCTCGTCCTCGGCCGGGCGCTCATTGGCTGGGGCACGCCGGACAGCCTGCGCACCCGGTTCCGCAAGGTCACGCCGGATCTCGCCACCATTGCCGGAGGTGCGGCGCTCATCCTCGTGTGGGCGGGCATCATCGAGGCCTTTTTCTCGCAGTATCACGAACCGATTCTGCCCTATTGGGTGAAGATTCTTTTTGGCTCGGCGCAGCTGGTGGCGCTCGCATGGTTCCTTTTCTTCTCCGGGAAGTCCAAGGACGGCAAGGATGAGTCCGCGTCCTGAAGGTCTTCTCTCATCTCCCACGCATGTCCTCCCGTTCTGCGACACTGAACATCTCCACACCTGAGGGTGTGACCTTCTCCCTGCCACTCGCAGGGCCGGTGACTCGCAGCCTTGCGTACTTCATCGATCTGGCGTTGTTTTTTGCGTTGTGGAATGTGACGGCGCTCCTCCTCTCGCCCTTCATGTTTTTTCTGCAGGGTCTTGGCGCCGGAATGGCGATCATGCTGCAATTTGCCTACCTGGAAGGGATGCGCATGGTCATGGAGCTCCTCTGGCGCGGGCAGACGGTGGGGAAAAAACTGATGGGTCTGCGGGTGGTGGATGAGCAGGGGCTGAAGCTGCGCCCTTCCCAGGTGGTCATCCGCAATCTGTTGCGATTCGTGGACGTGCTTCCGGCCTTCTACGCGCTGGGCGGCATGGTGTCCCTCTTCAGTGCCCGCGCGCAGCGTTTGGGAGATCTGGCGGCGGGCACGGTGGTGGTGCGCACGGTGAAGACCCAACCGCCAGACGTGGCCTCTGTGCTGGCGGGGAAGTTCAACTCCTTCCGCGAATGCCCGCACATCGAAGCACGCCTGAGGCAGAAGGTGACTCCCGAGGAAGCCCAGCTCGCGCTTCATGCCCTGGTGCGGCGGGACGACCTGAATGAAGAATCCCGTCACAAGCTGTATGAGCAGCTCGCCGCGCATTTCCGGGAGAAGGTGAAGTTTCCCGAGGATGTCGTCTTCGGCCTGAGCGATGAACAGTACATCCGCAACGTGGTGGAGACGGTTTTTCGCGGAAGAAAGTAAAGCGAAAGCGCAGGGTTCCGGCAAGGCGGCTGTTTCCTCCACGTTTGAGTCAATCCGGTGGCGCTTGGGCCCTTGCCACCGGGTCGCTCACCCACGGGCCGCCCTGTTGTTCCATCATGTTAAAGAAGTCTGCTCGAATCACCCGCGCCGCTGCCACTGCCGCCATTGCCACTTCGCTTTGCCTCGCTACGCAGCCCGCTCTCTTTTCTCAATCCACGACTCCCGCTCCTGCTCCGGCACCGGAGAAGAAGTCTGACCGCACGAAGAACCGCGGTCCGGAGCAGGTCGAGCTGAAGTTCAACCTGCCTCCACCGCCAACGCGCACGCCTGAGGAGGCGCTGAAGACCTTCAAGGTGGAGAAGGGGTTCAAGATCCAGCTCGTCGCCTCTGAGCCGATGATTGAAACTCCCGTCGCGATGAGCTGGGATGACCAGGGCCGGCTCTATGTGGTCGAGATGCGCGGTTACATGAATGATGTGGAGGGCAAGGGAGAGGACCAGAAGATCGGCCGCATCAAACGCCTCGAAGACGTGGATGGCGATGGCAAGATGGACAAGGCCACGGTGTTCCTGGACAACCTGCTCATGCCTCGTGGTGTGATGGCTCTCGGTGATGGCGCTGTGGTGGCCGAGCCGCCCAACCTCACATGGCATCGCGATACCGATGGCGACGGTGTGGCAGACAAGAGCGAGGTGATCTCCACCACCTACGGCAGCGCTGGGGGACAGCCGGAGCACATGGCGAATTCGCCCACCTGGTGCCTGGACAACTGGATCTGGAGCGCCGGACATGGCACGCGGTTCCGTTTCACGAAGGGGCAATTCATCAACGAACCCACGCGCAGTGGCGGCCAGTGGGGCCTCACGCAGGATGACTGGGGTCGCCGCTACTTCAACTACAACAGCGACCTGCTGCGCACGGATCTGCTGCCTCCTTCCGTGTATGCGCGCAATCCGAATCTCACCGATCGACTGGCGTTGAACTTCCGCGTGATGGCGGATCAGAAGTGCTGGCCCAGTGTTCCCACGCCGGGTGTGAATCGCGGATACAATCCCGGCCAGCTCACTCCGGATGGAAAGCTCGCCACTGTCACCGGCACCTGCGGACCGTGCATCTATCGCGGCGATCTCTTCGGCAAGGCGTATGCGGGCAATGCCTTCATCCCCGAGCCTTGTGGCAATCTGGTGAAGCGTTTGACCCTCAGCGAGCAGGGCGGCGTGGTGACGGCGAAGAATGCGTACAACGGTGTGGAGTTCCTCACGTCGACGGATGAGCGCTTCCGCCCGGTGAATGCGTACAACGGTCCAGATGGCGCACTCTACGTCGTGGACATGTATCGCGGCATCGTCCAGCACAAGTACTTCCTCACGCACTACCTGGTGGAGAACATCAAGGCGCGGAAGCTGGAACAGCCGGTGAACATGGGCCGCATCTGGCGCGTAGTGCCGGAGAAGTCCGAGCCGAAGGTGGTGAAGCTGCCGGCGGAGAGTGCCGCCATCGTGCCTCTCCTGGCACATGCCAACGGTCACGTGCGTGACACTGCCCAGCGTGTGCTGGTGGAGCGTGGAGATGCGGGGGTGGCGAAGGAAATTGAGAAGATCGCCACCGAAGGCGCGACGCCCCAGGCACGTGTGCAGGCCCTGTGGACCCTGGAAGGGCTCAAGGCCGTGACACCGGAAATCCTGACCACAAAGCTGAAGGATGAAAGTCCCAAGGTGCGCGCGGCCGCTGTGAGCTTGTCGAACCTCGCCGTGCTTCCTGAGCTCCTGAAGATGACGGAAGACTCGAGCGCCGAGGTGCGGGTGCAGCTTGCCCTTCAGCTCAGTGCGCTGCCCGGACCGGATGCGCAGAAAGCGGTGCTGGGGATTCTGAAGAAGGGTGGAAGCCCGCTGTTGAATGATGCCATCGCTTGTGGTGTGCGTGGCCGTGAGCTGGAGTATCTTGAGACCCTGCTCGCCGAGCCGGTGGGCAAGGAGGAGGACAAGCTGGTGACCAGCGGTCTGCTCCAGATGCTCTCGGCATGCGTGATGAATGAGCGTCGTGATGCCCGCGTGACCAAGCTGCTGGACGTGGTGGCCGCACAGGAGCCGAACGGTGCGCGTCAGCTCGCCATGCTCAATGGTATGGCTGGCATCCCGGTGGACAAGAAGGTGAAAGCACAGCCGCGCAAGCTGCTGTACCTCGATGCGCAGCCTGCCGCGCTCGCGACCTTGCAGGAAAAGGCAAAGCTTGGTTCCGTGAAGAAGTTGCTCACGACTGTGGATACTTCGCTCGCGTGGCCCGGCAAGCCCGGTGTGCCGCCGCCGCCCGTCGTGGTCCCGCTGAATGCGGAACAGCAGGCACGCTTTGAGAAGGGCAAGACCATCTATGCCGGCCTTTGCGCCGCCTGTCACCAGCCCACGGGCCTGGGCATGGAAGGCCTCGCCCCGCCGCTGGTGGATTCCGAATGGGTCACCGGTCCGTCAGACCGCCCGGTGAGAATCATTCTCCACGGTTTGAGTGGTCCCATCCAGGTGAGTGGCCGCACGTGGACTCTTGAGATGCCCCCGCTGCCATATTTCTCGGATGAAGACATCGCCAGCGTGCTCACCTATATCCGCCGCGAGTGGGAGCACACGGCTGGTCCCGTATCGCCGAATGACGTCGCGAAGATCCGCGCTCAGTATCCCGGTCGCACGAAGGCGTGGACCTCGGCGGAGATGAACAAGAAGGCCGAGACGAAGAAGAAATAGCGTAGCGCTTCGCTTATCGGGAGCTCACGTGTGGTGCAAACACCCGTGGGCCCTGGGAGCGCTGGCCTCCGGCCGGCGTATTCATGTGCCACGTAGCAGCAGCCGGCCAGAGGCCAGCGCTCCCAGGGCTGCTAGAACTTGATGAGTACCTGGGATTACAGCGGTTCAGGTTTTGGTGAAGCTATAGACGATGATCTGCGCTTTGCGTCGTGGAGTGCGGTGGCAAGCGCTAAGGCGCGACACTGCTTTTGAACGGAGCCCACGTCATGCCCTTGGGAGGTAGACTCACCAATACCGAGTCAAGCTTTCACCACTCGCTGGATGTTTGAATAACGTTAGAGTATTGGGATGTCGGATTCCTTCGCTCAAAGCGGTGTCGCGCTTGAAGCTTGCCACCGCACTCCACGACGCAAAGCGCTCCGTCACCTGCAAACGTCGTGTCATTACCTTCGAGGATGCATGCGGTGACCGCCTGCGCGACGCAATGGCCAATGTCCCTATTAAAGACAAAGCCCCGGAAACGCCGACTTGAGGCCAGCACTTCCGGGGCTGTGATCGTGTAGAATTGCCTTCCGTTACTTCTTCACCTGCCACTGCTCATCAAAGAAGTCCGCGGCGACCACCTTGCCGGGGTTCACGGGATCGGGAGCCGTGCGGAGATCCACAATGGCCCAGTCTGGGAGCTTGGGCACCTGGCGGGCGTTGTTGAGGTAGTCGTATTCGCGGTAGGTGAAGCCGCTGTTGATCACCACATAGCGGTTTGGATTGAGCGGGTTGGGGTAGATGAGGATGGGCACATACTCACCAGCAGCGTATTTCTTGCCACCCACTTCGATGCCTTCAGCAGTCCACTTCACTGGAAGCTTGTCGGCGATCTTCTTGAGGATGGCATTGCTGCTCGGGTCACCCCAGAGCGCGAGGTTCTTGTTCGCGATGTCCTCGTCCTTGATCTCGGTGTCCTTCTTCTGCGGGGCATCACCGCGGAACTGCTTCTGCCATTCGCGCGTGGCGTGATCGAGTTCGCTAGTGACCCACTTGCCCGTGGCTTCGTTCAGAGGCGCGCCGGTCGGAGTGACGAAGACGAAGGCGTCCATGAACGCATCGTCGATGGGTCCCTGCAGGCCGTGGCGCTTGGCGAGGCCCGGAGCGGCGGGTGCCTTGTCATCCACGAGAATCCACTTGCCATCCCGCTTGGCGAAGCTGGCGGACCAGGAGAGGTCGGTCTTCGGCTTGCCAGCGGTGAGCTTGGTGCCATCAATCGAAACCGTGACGGGCTGGAAGAGATTCAGATCCGGGGCATGGCCGGCATCGAAGTTCAGCGAGAGCGCGGTCACATTCTGGGTCTTCACCTCAATGGAGGACGCTCCATTCACGGAGGCATCCACGCGTGCACGCTTCCAGTGCTCACCCATGCCGTCGATGGTCACCCACTTCGACTGATTGTACCCGAGGGTCCACGTGGTGAAATGTACTTCGCGAGGGGAACGGTCACGACCCTTGGCGATGATGGCGGCGAGGCGCTTTTCGATTTCGATGAGGCTGTCCGGATGCAGCTTGTGGGCGGTCTGTGGTCCGATGATGTGCTCCAGTTCGAGGCCTTCCTTCTTCAGCTCGCGATCCATCACGTCGGCGGCCTGCTTTTGTTTGTCGATTTCACCGCTGTACGCGATGGTCGGCAGGTTGGCCAGATTGAGCGCATAGTCCGAGGAGTTGTACATGTGCCAGAGCGTTTTCTGCCACTCGGGTGCGTTGCGCACGTCTTCACTCTGGAAGGAGCCGAGGAACTCGGGCGTCTCTGCGAAACCGGCGCCGGGAGTGGCCGCGCAGAAGAAGCCTGGGAAGTGCGTGGCGAACTGCCACACGGCAGCGCCGCCCATGCTGAAGCCGCGCACCACGAGACGATCGTCATCGATCGAGTAGGACTTCTTCGCGTGCGCCAGTGCTTCGAAGAGATCCACTTCGCCAGCAAGCTTGTTCGCGCAGCAGTAGCGTCCGTAGAGATGCAGCACGAGGGTGTTGGGCGGAGTGATCTGCCCGGGCTGATGCATGCGCTGATCGAGGAAGGACAGTTCGCTCAGCGTTTCACCGCGACCATGGCACCAGAAGTCCAGGCGGGAAGGGGCGCCGCTGTAGCTGTCCGGAATCACCATGCCGTAGGGCTGCACGGAGCCATCGATCTTGGAGCGGTAGGCGCGCACCACGAGACCCTTTTGCGAAAGCCAGGGTGCCTCACCCTTCTTCAGTGCTTCGGCGCGCTTCTTCCCTTCGGCGAGCTGTTCGTAGGCGGCTTTCGTCTCGGTGGGCTTGCTGAAGTAGTTGTAACGCAGTGCCCAATCCACGGCCTTGTGGAAGATCTCCACATCTGGCAGCAGGTCGGCGAGGCGTGGATTCTTCGCCTGGGCCTTCTTCGCTTCCTCAATCAGTTGCTTCAGCTCCGCCGCACCCTTTGTGAGGGCCTCGCGGTCCGCCGCTGGGATTTCCACTCCAGGAGGGGGGATGGGACGGACGTTTTGCGGGAGGTTGTCCTTGGGACCATCGGCGAGGACTGTGTGAGGAAGGGCAACCGCCAGACCGAGGGCGGCTGCGGGCAGCAGGAGTGATTTTCGGATCATGATAAAAAGAGGGATGCCAAGAACGCCCGGTGGCGGTCACCTCTTGCTGAAGTCGGTGCAGAGTCGACAGGCAGGGCACGCAAGCCCCCCAGGATAATCGTCGTCAGCTTCCCTGCAGTTCCGTCCAGAGCGCGCCGTAGCGGAGCGCGAGCGGGTGCGACTCGCCGAGGTTCGCCTTGGCAGTTTCGGCGGCGCGGCGCGCATAGATACGGGCATCAGAAAAATTGCGCTGGCTCTGCAGGCAGAGGGCGAGGTTGTAGCAGATGTCCAGTGTCTGCGGGTGGTCGCTCCCGAGCACGCGGTCGGATTCACGCAGGGCTGCTTCCAACTCCACCTTGGCGTCATCGAAGCGCTCCTGACGGAAGAGGCAGGTGGCCAGATTGCCACGGGTGGCCAGGGTGTCCGGGTGCCCGGCGCCCAGATTTTTCTCGCGGACGCGCAGCACCAGCCGCAGTTCCTGCTCAGCCTCGGTGGCTCTGCCGAGCGCCATCAGGGTATTGGCGATGTTGTGCCGTGTACGCAGGATGTCCTCGTGCTCGGCAGGGAGGTTCTTGGTCTGGCTCTTCAACACGGTACGCAGCACTTCTTCTGCGTCCTTGGGTCGGCCGGCCATGCTCAGGACATTGGCCACGCCAGTCCAGTTCCGCAGGGTGAAGCTGTGTTCGGAACCGAGGGATTTTTCAGCATCGAGGATGATGGCGCAGAACTCCTGCTCGGCCTCCTTCAGCTTGCCCGCTTGCGCCAGGGACACGGCCTGCTCGCGACGCTTCAGCAGGGAGTCATCCGGCTTCTTCTCCGCGGGGGCAGCTTTGCCCTGTTGCTGCGCCGCGACTGGACCCACCACCGCGAGCAGCAGAAGCAGCAACAGCGTGCTGCTCAGCAGGGGCAAGGTCAGGTGCGGGTGGGTACGCCGGGCCATGGGGAGTCTCTTTTGTAGCACGTGCGGTGGCCTGTGCCAGTGTTGTTGCAAGCCTGTCGACGGACTAAAGCGCGCGCTAAAGCGGGGCTTAAAGTTTCGCATCGAGCTTCTCGATCAGAATCGTGTAGTTGTGCGTGGCGCCGAGGGTGCGTTTCGCGATGGGAGTAATGTCCCGGGTGATGGCGCGTGCATCATCCCGGCGGCGCAGTTGGTAGAGGCAATTGGCAAGGTTGTACCCGGACACCAAGGTGTCGCGATGTTCTTTGCCGAGGGCGGTCTGCCGTTCGGTGTAGACCTCACGCTGTACCTTCTCAGCCTCCGGGAATTTCTTCTGGGCGAAGAGGCAATCTCTCAGGTTGTTTTTGCAGACCAGAATCACGCGGCGGTCCACCTTCGGCGTCTTTTCAAGAAAGGCGATGGTGGAACGGTGGGCGGCTTCAGCTTCGCTCGTCTTTCCTTGTGACGAAAGGGCCACCGCCAGGTTGTTGCGGATGGTCAGGTTGAGCGGGCTTTCGGGGGGCAATTCCTTCTGCACCTGGGGCAGAAGGGCGCGGTAGGCCTTCTCTGCCTCGGCAAACTTTCCCTGCTGCAAAAGCTTGTCCACAGCGCCGCATTGGGTGACCAGAGCTGCCTTCGTGTCCTGGGCCTGGGCCGGCAGCAGGGTCGCATGCCCAAGGCAGAGCAGGGCAATCGTGAACAATCTCTGGAAGCGGGACAGGGCAGTCATGACACGAGTCCTTTGGGTGATATCAGACTAGAGTTCCTTGATCGAGATGTTGCGGAACTGGATGAGGCTGGAAGCCGCGGCCATCTGCCCATCCTTGCCGCGACCGCCGTGGTGCTGCAGAGCCAGCTTCCCTGAGGCAGATACGCCTGGGAGCTGCGCGTTGTCGATCACGGTCTTGCCATTGAGCACCACCGTGAGGCGCTCGCCCTTCATCGTGATTTCAAAGGTGTTCCACTCGCCGACGGGTTTGTCGGCATTCATCTTGGGAGTCACACCGGCACGCACTTCGGGCGGCATGGCTTTATCCATGCGATATCCGTACACCTCGCCGGAACCGATGGGCCAGCACCAGATGTTCACCTGCGCCTTGCTTGCACCGCGCAGGTAGATGCCGGAGTCGGCATTGGGTGTGGGATTGAGGATCTCCTTGCCATTCGCATCCAGCTTGTGCGTGCCATCCGGCAACACCACAGGCATGGGATAGAGGCCGGTGGTCTGCTTCAGCCGCCAGTCGAGGTGCAGGGTGAAGTCCTTGTACTCCTTCGCGGTCCAGAGGTTCTTATCCTTCCCGGGGGCCTCGCTCAGAGCGTCATAGTCCAGCACGCCGTCGATCACCTTCCAGTGGCCATTGTCACCTTCCGGCGCGACCCAGCCGGTCAGGTCCTTGCCATTGAAAAGAGAAACGAATCCCGCAGCCGGATCGGCGGCAGAGAGCGTGGTGGCGAGGGAGGCAGTGAGCAGCAGCAGGAGGACGGGTTTCATGGTCGTGACTGAGGGAGCAGTTGCGGCGTGTGAGCCGATAGCAACGCACCCAGCCGCCGGGACCTATCCCACCTTCCTCACGTACCTGCGGAATTCGAACCCTTCTCCCCGTCCAAGCACTTCCTTGAGCTCGAACAGGTGATCGAAGTCCGGAAAGAAGGCGTCCCCTTCATAAGGCTGCTCGATATAGGTGAGGATGAGTTCACTGCACCGGGATAGGAGAGTGCCGTAGAGCTGCGCACCTCCGATGAGGTAAACGGGTGATTTCAGGTAAGGTACTCCGGCGAGCTCTGCTACGTCGCGAATGATGGTGGCGTCCTCGCGCGGCTCCATGGTGTGACTCACCACCAGATTGAGCCTGCCGGGCAGGGGCTTCCCCAAGGTGGCAACGATGGACTCGAACGTCTTGCGCCCCATCAGCACCGCGTGTCCCAGGGTTGTGCGTTTGAAGAACTTCAGATCCTCCGGGAGGTGCCAGGGCAGCTTTCCCTCCCTGCCGATGACGCGGTTGGAAGCCATGGCAACGACGGCGATGAGCTCTGGGAACGGAGATGCTGGGGGCATTGGCGCACGTTAGGCAGGATGGGGGCGGACGAAAATAAGAAAGCCGATATGTCTGAAAAAACCGGACGTACCTCAGAGCCGTACGGTTTTTGTGGCGTTCCGGACCAGCCATGGTTCCATGGCACGCCCGCTCAGGCACCTTCACTCACCGAATGCGTCTCCCCGCTTCACTTTTCCTCTGCTCTCTTATCCTTCTGCTGATTCCCTCCTGCAACCAACGGCAGGCGGCTCAAAATCCGGAGATACAGGTGGAGGTGGAGCGTGTGGCGGCATCCAAGGCGAAGAGTCCGGAGGACGTCCGGCCGTACGATGAGGCGCTGGCGTGGCATGAGTACAAGGTGAAGCGCGTGCTCTCCGGCAAGCTGGAAGCGCCGGTCATTCGGGTGGCGCACTGGACGGTCATTGCGGCCAAGGCCGTGCCGGTGAGTGACAAGCAGGGCGAGGTCGTGACCCTGAAGGTCGTGCCTTTCGAGTCCGTGGAAGACATCAAGGACATCTCTGCCAGCGATGACCTGGACATCACCGCGGAGGAGCCTCCCCGCTTCCTCGATCTTTCGCAATCGCTGGCCCAGGATCGGACTCCCAGCGTGGTGCGCATGGACTACCGGGGAAACGTTTCTGACCAGATGCAGATCTACTGGAAGCTGCGTGGGCAGCTGCAGGCGGTCGTCATGGGGAACTCGCATGCCACCAAGGGAGTATGTCCCCGGGAGTTCTTCGGTCAGGAGAATTGGCACACGCCTTTGATGCTGAACATGGCTCCTGCCGGTGGGAACAACAAACTGCAGTGCCTGATGATCCGTGAGTACGTCGACCCGCTGCCGAAGCTCAAGTGGGTGATGTGGGTGGTGAGCGCGCGCACCTTCAACGCGGAACGTACCGACGAACGCAAGTACGAGGAATTCACCGCCAGCCCCGGATGGCATTATGATCAAAAGAACAAGGGCACACTCTGGCCAATGCCTGCTTTGGACAAGCCCGTAACGGCTACGGAACTGGAAGCGATGAACATCACTGGCTGTGATATGTGGGGGTGGGAAGGCCGCAAGCAGACCAATCTCCCTAAGCATCTGGAAGAGCAGCACAAGCAGATCCTCAAGCTGTGCGACAGCAAACGCTTTGAGTGGAGCGACAAGATTTTTGCAGAGTTCAAGGCGACGGCGCAACACCTTGCTCAAAAGGGCGTGAAGGTGCTGCTCTTCACCACACCGCTGCACCCCTATACCAAGGACGCAGCAGCGAGCGATCCGGATGGAACCACGCATGAGGGATTCCGTGAAATGGTGCAGCACATGGAAAAGCTCGATGCGGAAACGCCCGGGCTGTGGTTCCAGGACTTCCACAAGGGAGGTTCGCACGAGTTCCCTCCCACGGAGTTCTACGATGTAGATCACCTCAACCGCAAAGGCGCGGCAAGGCTGGCTGGGATGATCCGTCCGTGGATGGAGCAGTGCGAGAAGGAGAAATAATGGAGCGTTTGTGCCTTCTGTATCTGCATGAATGGCACCATTGATCCCATCGAAGGCTTCTTCACGTCCATTGGCAGCGTTTGGGGGCGGGTGCTCTCGATGTTTGGCACATGCTGGATTGCGTTTGTGATAGGTCTGCTGGCTGCGCAAGTCTCATGGAGTCCGGGTGATGGATTCAATATCTATGCCGATCTCAAGGATCTCGCCCTGGTGCCGATTGCATGGATGTTCTCCTTCGTGGCAGGCCTGTTGAAGTGGTGGGGGATGTTGTTTGCCCTCTACCTGATCGGCATCTTCTTTGTCACGTTTTACGCCGACGCCAATCTCTTTCGCATGGTGTGCCTCATGTTCACCGGTCAGGCACTGCATACCTGGTTGCTTGCTGGCGGAGACATTGGAGATCTCCCGTACCGTCCTGTATTGTGGTTGCTATTGGCCGTGGTCGCCCTGCTGGTGTGGCTCTTTATCAGATCGTGGCAGCGCGACCACGAGTGATATTCCTGGCTCAAAGACCAAGCGCCTTCTTCGGATTCTCTATCGAGAGCTTGTTCAGATCATCTCGCGTGAGCCCGATGTGCTTCGTGTTGTTCTCCTGAATGCGCGGCCACGTGACGGTGGAGCCGACGAAGTGAGAGCCATCTGGCGAGCGTGCGACGAGGTCTACACCGATCACGATGTCCCAGCCCGCGAGGGTGAACTTACCGGGTCCAAGGCGCGAGGCGCTGATGGCATCCGTGACGAAGATGCTGTGCTCCATGCCCGCAGCACGCAGGTAGTTCTGCAGGGCGAAGAACTCGATGTGCACGCCATCAGGAATGAAGCAGAGCCACAGGCGTTCCTTCAACGACAGCGCGCGCTGGATGATGTTGTCATGGCGGTGCATGAGCATGGGGCAGCCATTGCCCACATGGGTGAACATGCGCAAGCCATGGTCACAGGCGGCGGCGAGCACTTCGCGTGAGGGATTGCAATGGCCTGCCGAGACGCACACGCCCTGTTCGCTGAGCCATTTTGTGGTGGCATATCCTGCATCGCACTCGGGAGCGAGCGTTACCAGCTTGGCCAGGCCACCCGCGGCATCGATGAGCTGCTTCGCATGCTCCACGGTGCCGGGCTTCACCGCGTGTGGAGGATGCGCGCCGACATAACCTTTCTCGCTGTTGATGAAGGGTCCCTCGATGTGAATGCCGGCGATCAATTCCTGCGCGAGAGGATCCTTCTCACGCAGTTCCACCAGGGTGCGCATGCGGCGGGACATCTTGTCCAGATCATCGGTAATGAACGTGGCCAGGATGGCCTCCACGCCGTCCTCCTTCAAACATTCGCAGGCATGATGAAGGGACTCCGCGGTGAGACCTTCGCGGTTGAAATCCGTGCCTGCGTAGCCATTGACCTGAAGATCGAACATGTTCTGAGCAAAGGGGATGGCGCGCCCTCCTGCAAGCCACGAGCACTCACGGAAAGGTGCGGGAAGTGATATTTTGCTCACGGGAGGCCGCCATCGCGGCTTGCGTTGGGGGACGGGATCGCCGAGGTGGTCCCGTGCGGGCGGCCATGGGGCTGGCCCGGTTCGTATTTTTTAAAATGGACCCCTACAACGCCATCTTCCGCCAGGTTCAGCTTCCCCAGGGCTGCAAGGGCCGCCTGTTTCTGACCGGCATGCCGGGCAGGTATCAGGACATCCAGCATGCCCTCGAGGCCTGGAACAAGCTGAAGGCGGAAGTGGGGAAGGAACGCATGCTCATGCTCAGCCTCGTGGAGGAAGGGGAGATCCAGCGGAGGTCACCTGACTATGCGAAGTCGATCCGTGCAGGCCTGTGGGAGGGAGCGCGGCTGTCGTGCCCCATCCCTGATTTTGGCGTGCCGGCAAACGACAAGACGTTTCGCGAACTCATCGTCGATGTGGCTACCATGCTGGGAACTGGCACGAACGTGGTGATCCACTGCGGCGCGGGCATCGGACGCACCGGCATGGCCGCGGTCTGCATCCTTGCGGCCATGGGTGTGCCCATCAAGGATGCCACGATCGCGGTGCGCGCGGCAGGCAGTGGACCCGAAACGCCCGAGCAGGCGGCGGTGGCCACGCGCATGTTTGGTTGATTCGCCCTACGCGAAGATCTCCTTCACCACGTGGCCGCTCACATCGGTGAGGCGGAAGTCTCGTCCGGCGTAGCGGTGCGTGAGCTTCTCGTGATTCATGCCCAGCAGCGCGAGGATCGTGGCGTGCAGATCATGGATGTGCACCTTGTTCTCCTGGGCGTAGTAGCCGTAGTCATCCGTGCTGCCGTGGGCGATGCCGCGTTTCACCCCGCCACCGGCCATCCACATGGTGAAGCCGTGGGGGTTGTGGTCGCGACCATCCTTGCCCTGGGCAGTGGGGGTGCGTCCGAATTCACCACCCCACAGCACGAGTGTGTCATCCAGCAAGCCGCGTGACTTGAGATCCTTCAGCAGGCCGGCGATGGGCTTGTCCACTTCAGCCGCGTTCTTGGTGTGTCCCTTGTAGAGGCTGCCATGCTGGTCCCACTGCACTTCACTGTCGCTGTGCGTCACCTGGATGAAGCGCACGCCGCGCTCTGCGAAGCGTCGCGCCATCAGGCATTGGCGGCCGAAGTTGGCGGTCACGGGATTGTCCATGCCGTAGAGCTTCTTTGTCGCTTCACTTTCGCTGGTAACATCTTGCGCTTCGGGCATGGCCATCTGCATGCGGAAGGCCAGTTCGAAGGAATTGATGCGCCCTTCAAGGGCCAGATCTGGACCGGCCATCTGCAGGTGTTCATGGTTCATCTGCGCCAACAGGTCGAGCTGCTCGCGCTGCACCGCGGTGCTGAGATGCGTGTTGCGGATGTGCTTCACCATCGCCTGGCTGGAGGGCACGGCGGCATTACCAATCGGCGTGCCCTGGCAGTAGGCGGGAAGGAAGGCCGCACCCCAGTTGTTCACGCCACCATGGGCAAGCGTTGGGCAGATGGTGATGAAGCCCGGCAGGTTCTGATTCTCCGTGCCCAATCCATAGATCACCCAGGAACCCATGCTGGGCCGCACCTGCACATCGCTGCCGGTGTGCAGCTTCAGCAAGGCGCCGCCATGGGCTGGGTTCGTGCCGTGCATGGAGCGGATGATGCAAAGCTCATCCACACACTGCGCGACATTTGGGAAGAGCTCGCTCACAGGAAGGCCACTCTGGCCGTATTGCTTGAACTTCCACGGTGACTTCAGCAGTTTTCCGGTCTCGGCGAATTTGATGCGAGGTTCCTCAAAGGGATACTTGCCACCATCATCGCGCTGCAGCAGCGGCTTCGGATCAAAGGTGTCCACATGCGAGGGGCCGCCCTTCATGAAGAGGAAGATGACACGACGCGCGCGTGGCGTGAAGTGCGGGTCCTTTGCCGCGAGAGCATTGGCCACCGAAGGCGCCGCGTTGGCCTGCTGCGCCAGCATGCCCGCAAGTGCGAGATGACCAAAGCCTGCCGCGCTGCGCTGCAGCATGGCACGACGGGAAAACATCTGGGGTGTCGTGTTCGTCGTCATCGTTATCGCAGGTACATGAATTCATTCGCGGCCATCAGCGTGTGGCAGAGCAGTGTCCAGGCGTCGCGATTGCCTGACTTGCTCTTCACGAAGGCGAGTGCGCGCTGCTCCTCATGCGGAGTGGCAGCGCGTGCATACAGGATTTCATAGGCGCGCTGCACGCGTGCAGCGTCGGCGCGCTCCTGCTCCTCCAGCTTCGCGGCAAGTTTCTCGGCGGAAGTGGTGGCAAGAGGAGAGTTCAACATGATGAGCGCCTGCGGTGCCACCACCGTGGAATTGCGGCTGCCCGTGGGCATGGTGGGATCCGGGAAGTCGAACTGCTCCAGCAAGTCGTAGAGGTTGTTCCGGATGATGGGCAGATACAGCGCGCGCCGTGGAGTCTCGTACGTGGTGGCGTCCTTCGAGGTGTGATTGAAAACGAACTCACGATTGCGCAGGGGCACTGTCTTGCCGCCGACCTTGAGATCGAGCGAACCGCTGGCCGCGAGGAGCGCATCACGGATCTCCTCCGCTTCCAGACGCTGGAGATTGGCGCGCCACAGCAGCTTGTTTTCCGGATCCACCAGCACGGGATCTGGCGAAGACGAAGGTTGCCCTGCGGAGGGATGCAATGAGGCCATCTGGTACACGCTGGATTTCATCAACACGCGGTGCATGTCCTTCATGCTCCAGCCGTTCTCCATGAAGTTGCGCGCCAGCCAGTCCAGCAAGGCGGGATGGGAGGGCTTGTCTCCCAGGATGCCGAAGTTGTCCGTGGTGCCCACGATGCCGCGGCCAAAGTGCCAGCGCCAGAGGCGGTTCACCATCACACGTGCTGTAAGAGGATGCTCTGTGCTCGCCATCCAGCGCGCAAGCTCAAGGCGGCCGCTGTGCTTCGCTGGGAACACCGGCTTTGTGAAGGAGACGCGCATCACGGTGGGGAAGCCACGTTCGATTTCCTTGCCCAGTGTGAGGTAGCTGCCGCGAATGTGAATGGGAAGCGTGCGAGTGACAGTTCCGTCAGTCACACCCATCAAGGCCGGTGGGTCCGGAGTCTTGTCCTCCATCGACATAAGCTCCGTCTGCATCTGCTGCACTTCTGAGAGCATGCTCTGGTCAAAGGCATCCGCGTCCTTGTCCGGCATCACGAGGAATCCGCCGGCGTCATTGAGCGCATCATGCGCGGCGGCAAATTCGGGCTCGGCCGGTTTGATCGCCTTCGGATCTTTCTTCTTGGCTGCGGCAAGACCTTCCTCGGCGTCAGTGAAGAGCTTCGCGTAGTGATTCCTTACACCCGCCACATCACCCGTCTTCGCAAGGGCATGCCACTTGTCGAAGAATTCTTTCCCCGTCGCACGGGCGAGATACTGGCGGCAGGTAAGCAGGTAGCGCGCACGCAGGCCATGCTTGGTCGCCACGGCCTCAACCTCCTTGAAGTCAGGATCGTCTGGCAGCTCCACGGAAGCGGCGAGGTAGTTCGCGGCTTGGCGCTGGAGATCCGCTTTCAATGCGGCGCGCGTGTCGCTGTTGTACTTGGTGATCTTCGCCCGCTGGGCCTTCACATCGGCCTCATGCTTCTTCTTCGCCTCAAGGTCCGCCGGTGTGGCGAGGCTGTGCTCGTACCAGTACTTGATGGCGCCGGTGCGATCATCCGCGAGACTCTTCGTGCTGCGGAAGATGGCGGCCATCGCATAGTAGTCTTCCTGCGAGAAGGGATCGAACTTGTGATCATGACAGCGTGCGCAGCCGATGGTCATGCCCATGAAAGCCTTGCCCAGCGTATCTAGCTGGTCGTCGATGATATCCATCTCCAGCTTCCGCACATCGGGCTCGGCAAGCACCTTGGCGCCGAGTGAGAGGAAGGCGGTGGCAGTCAGCGCATCCTGGCGGGAGGACGTGTCGCTCGTGGGCAGGAGATCGCCGGCCAGTTGCTCGATGAGGAATTGATCGTACGGCTTGTCCTCGTTGAAGGCACGTACCACGTAATCGCGATAGCGCCAGGCGTGGCCGAGGGTGACGTTTTCATCAAGACCATTGGAGTCGGCATAACGGGCCACATCCAGCCAGTGGCGGCCCCAGCGCTCGCCGTATTGCGGAGAGGCAAGGAGACGGTCGATGACGCGGTTGAAGGCCTCCGGGGAATTGTCCGCGAGGAAATCCGCGATTTCCTTCTGCGTGGGCGGCAGACCCGTGAGGTCAAAGGTGGCGCGGCGAATCAAGGTGCGCTTGTCCGCAGGAGGCGCGGGACTCAGACCGGACTTTTCAAGCGATTCCAGAATGAACGCGTCCACTGGCGTCTGCACCCATGCGGTGTTCTTCACGGCAGGTAGCGTTGGCGTGCTGAGCGGTGCGAAGGACCAGAACTTGCGACCTTGTTCGAAGTTGATTCCCGCCTTCGCTGGAACTGCTGCCGCTGCACTCTTCGCGTCACGCGGATCCGGAGCTCCCATGGCGACCCACTTCTCCAAGTCACGAATCTGCTCGGTAGTGAGCTGATTCTTCGGAGGCATCTGCAGATCGCGATTCTTGTAGCGGATGGCCTCGATGATCTTGCTCTTGTCTGGATTGCCGGGCACGAGGGAGGGACCGGAGTCACCGCCGATCATCATTGCTTCACGCGAGTCCATGATGAGCCCGCCCTTCACCTTCTTCCCTTCGCTGTGGCATTCGTAGCACTGCTCGATGAGCACAGGACGGATGCGTTTCTCGAAAAAGTCCACTTCCTCCGCGGAGGGTGCGGCGAACACACCACACGCAGGAATCACACAGGCGAGCGCTGTCAGACGGATCAACATGACGGGCAAGGCAGGCAATGGTGGGAGTTGAGAAGTGAGGAGAAAATGATCAACGGGCGAGCTGGCGGACCTCGGCATCGTTGAGCGCTCGTGAGATTAGGCTGAACTCGTCCATGCAACCGTTGAAGTTGCGCACCGGTTGCTGGCGCTTGTCAGGAGTGGGCGTCCAGTTGCCGAGTTCCATCAGCCCCGGGGAAAGCTCCACCGCCTCCTTGATGGGATGCGTGGAGAAGCGCGTGCCATTCAGATAGAAGCGCACTTCACGCGCATCGAGGTCATACACCATTGCCAGGTGCACCCACTGACCGAAGCGTTCCGGAGTGAAGAGCACGGGGCTGATGTAATCCTGCCAGCGCACGGGCGTGCCATGGTCAGGGCGGCCTGGGCCTTCACCCACACCCAGGCAGAGGGAGCCATCGTTCAGCACCTGCCAGTGCATGTAACCCGCGCCGAGGCCCTGGGTCATGCAGATGGAACTCTGGCGGATGTTCAGGCCATTCAATTGCACGCTCGCGATGGCAGTAAGCTGGCGGTACTGGCCGGGAATCTTCAGCCGTACACGATCGCTCAGGCTGCGGAACTGCAGGGCTTGCTTGCCCGTACCCGGCCAGCGGCCTTGGGTCCATGTGCAACCCACGATGGTGCCGGCAGCAACGTCAGGTCCCTGGGGCGCAGTGTTCTTCAGTGAGCGGGCTCCTGCTCCGTCCTGGAAATCAAGACGTAGAAGAAGAGCGGGATCGCGCAACTGTTGCGCCGCCGTTTGCTGCCAGGCATCGAACGACTGGCGTTGCGAGGCCTGTACGCGCGAATCCAGATCCCGGCTGAAGGCGAAGCCTGTGTCATCGGCGCTCATGGTATCGGAGCCTTCCATGCGTGCCGCCTGCCCCGTGGTGAGCAGTTGCATCGGGGTCTGGGGACGATGCAGTTCCACCTCACCTTTGAAGACATGCAGGGCCGGTGCGTCTCCCGTCAGATCCAGACCGAACTCCGTGCCAAGGTCCACCAGGTCTCCCTTCGGCGTGCCGATGCGGAAGCCTCGGGCATGAAACGGCACGTCTGCGCTGAAGCGGCCGCTTTTACAAAAGGCCTCACCTGCGGAGACGAGCTTGAGTTCCGCCGGCCCTTCAATGCGCAAGCGCGCTCCCTGGAAGAACTCAATCTCCGCCACGCCACTGCGCAGCTTCAGTTCCCCGGGGGAAAGAGGTTCGTGCAGCGAGGGAGCCGTGCCGTTGTCTTCCCACACCAGATCCACACCACGCGTGAGTACGGCCACGGCGGAGGTGGTGGCTTCGTCCTGGATCACGACATTGGATCCGCTGGGAGAAACCGACGGCGTGATGGTTGCAGTTGATTGAGGCCACAAGGCCCACGTCACAGCGCCGATGACAATACCCGCAGCCATGGCGGCGGTGATGCGCCAGGCAATGCCGCGCTGTGTGCGTGCTTTGACCGGAGCGACAGGAGCAACCGCGGCTTGAGTCTGAGCAGGAGCGCTGCTCTGGATCAGGCTTGCGCGTTGTGACCAGGATTGCAGGGCATCTTCTCCATCCTGGAAGGCAAACCATTCGCGGCGTGCATGCGGCGAATCCGCGAGAAACTGGCAGAGTTTTTCGTGATCCTCCGGCGTGATGGTGCCATCCGCCTTCATGGCGAAGAGACGCAGGAGTTCGTGATCAGTGGGTGAGGAGTTCATGGTTTCAGGCCTCCTGCGCCAGGCGGCGCTTCATGCAGTCACCCAACAGCCGGCGCAGGGCATTGAGCTTGTTGTAGAGTGTTTGCGGCGCACGTCCCTGCTGCTGTGCCAGCGTGGCGATGTCCGTGTTGTTCATGTAGAAATCACGCACCAGATCTCGCGAAGGGGCATCGAGTTCACCGATGCAGCGGTCCATGGCAGAGAGCCGGGCTTCGCGATGCTCCAGGTCCGCGACGCGTTCCTCGGCGAGGCGGTTCATCAACGCGTCATCGAAGTGTAGACGCGAGCGCGCCGCAGTGCGCTGGAAGTTCTTGGCCTCGTAGAAGGCGAAGCTGCTCGCCCAGGAAAAGAAATCCTGTGTCTGGTCGAACTCGCTGAACTTCCTCCACATGGTGATGCTCGCGCGCTGCAGCACGTCTTCGGCGTCCGTCCCATTGCCCAGCATCACGCGCAGGAAGCCGAGCAGGCGGCCGTGCACGGCATTGAGCCGCAGGATGAACTGCTCGCTGAGCTCGGACTGAACCGGGGCTGGAGTTTCGTCTGGCATCTGCCGGGTATTGTCCGGTACTCGGCGAGTTTACCGAACTTATTTGCACTTTAAAAACTGGTGGCAGGCGGTGCCCCAGCAATAATCGCCGCCGGGTAGACGGGCCTTTCAGGCGAGTCCGCTCCATCGACTCCTGCGTTTCGACCCCACTGCTGCTGCATGCGTTCTACCAAGCCCACCGTGATCCTTGTGTTGCTCGTTTTCGCGGTAACGATCAACTACATCGACCGGGGCAGCCTCTCTGTGGCGAAGCCAAATGTGGGGGAGGAATTTGGCCTGGATGACGTGCAGATGAGCTGGCTGTTCTCGGCATTCTCCGCGAGCTACGCCATCTGCCACCTGGCGGCTGGATGGCTGGTGGATCGGTACAGCGTGAAGTGGGTGTACGCGTTCGGGTTTCTCATCTGGTCCCTGGCCACCGTGGGCATGGGTCTGGCCAATGGGCTTGTCTCCCTCCTGATTCTCCGAGTGCTGCTGGGTGCGGGCGAGAGTGTGGCCTTCCCGGCGACGTCGCGGGTCATCGTCGATAATTTCAACGAGCAGCAGCGTGGTCTGGCGAATGCCCTCATCGACGCGGGCACAAAGGTGGGTCCGGCCCTCAGCACGCTGGTGGGTGGTCTGGTTCTTGCCCGCTACGGGTGGCGGGCCTTGTTCATCATCGTCGGGGTAGCGAGCCTCTTCTGGCTCATCCCGTGGCTCCTCGCGGTGCCGTCGGAAAAGCACACTGCGCAGCAAAAGCATGGCACCCGCCCGGACGCCACACCGATGAAGGAGATTCTCAAGCGCCCTGAACTGTGGGGCACCTCACTCGGATTCTTCTGCCTGGGTTATGCGTGGTACTTTGTGGTTTTCTGGCTGCCTTCCTACCTGCGCGAGGGACGCGGATTCACCACGGAAGAGATGGCCGTGTATGGCTCGCTCCCCTTCTGGGCGATGGCGGCCACTTCACTGACAGGAGGGTGGATTTCGGACCGCTGGATCTCCGCAGGAGCCACACCCACCAAGGTGCGCCGGAGCTTCCTCTTTGGTGGACTGCTGCTTTGCGCGGCGTTCATGTGGTCCATTACCCTGGCCACCGGTTCGGTGATGTGCATCGTGCTGCTCATCGCTGCGTGTGCCTCGCTTGGCCTGTACACCTCCAATGTGTGGGCCGTCACCCAGACCCTCGCTGGCCCCACTGCATCGGGCCAGTGGACGGGTGTGCAGAACTTCGTTGGGAATCTTGGAGGTGTGGTCTCGCCTCTGGTGACAGGATGGATCGTCAAAACGACGCACTCCTACACAAACGCCTTCATCGTTTCTTCCATCGTGCTCCTCGCGGGTGTGGCAACCTACCTTTTGTTTGTCCCCCGCGTGCAGCCCATCCAATGGAGCAAGTCCTAAGTAGCAGCCATGGCGTCATCTTCTCTCATCGATACTCTTGCCTCGCTGGTGCGCATCAACAGCATCAATCCTTCGTATGAAGGTGGTCCGGGAGAGCGCGAGATTGCCACGTGGGTGCGGGAATACTTTGAGCAACGCGGTATCGAAGTGTGGGAGCAGGAGGTGTTTCCGAATCGGCCGAATGTCATCGCGAGACTGCCCGGCAAAAATCCGAACCGTCGCATCATTCTCGAAGCACACACGGACACCGTCTCCGTGAAGGGCATGACGATTCCACCGTTTGAGCCGCGCATTGAGGATGGGAAGATGTATGGACGCGGTTCGTGTGATACCAAAGCAGGCCTCGCCGGGATGATGCATGCACTGGCCACATTGCATGAGGAGGGCATCCAGCCGCCGTGCGAAGTGTGGCTCGCTGCGGCGGTGGACGAGGAGTTCTCCTATCGCGGGGTGGTGAAGCTTTGCGAGGGACTCACGGGGCATGCAGCGCTGGTGGCGGAGCCCACGGGGTTGCGCGCGGTGATTGCCACGAAGGGCGTGCTGCGTTTTCGCATCCTCGTGCGAGGGAAGTCCGCGCACAGTTCGAAGCCGCATCTTGGGGTGAATGCCATCAATCACATGGCGCGTATCGTTCTGGCACTGGAGCAGGATCATCTGCGACTCGCGGTGAATGATCATCCGCTGCTCGGCCCGGCGACGTGTAATGTCGGCGTGATTCAGGGCGGCGTGCAGATCAACTTCGTTCCGGACGCCTGTGCGATTGAGATCGATAGGCGGCTGCTTCCCGGTGAGCGCACAGTTGATGTGCTGGCGCACTACCAGCGGATTTTGGATCAATTGAAGTCAGAGCATCCCACCATGGATGCCGGCATCGAAGATCCACCGCTGCTAACGGATGAGGCGCTCGAGACTTCGGCAGACTCGGATGCTGCGCAATGTGCGAGCGCGGTGCTGCGTGACATGGGCCTCAATGCAGAGCTCTGCGGCGTGCCCTTTGGCTGTGATGCGAGCAAGCTCTCGCGCCAGGGTGTTCCCAGCCTCGTGTTCGGTCCCGGCAGCATCGATCGCGCCCACGCGGCGGTGGAATATGTGGAACTCGATCAAGTGCAGCAGGCCTTTGAGTTCTACCGGAATTTCATTCTTCGTTTTCAGTGAGTGACCAGATAGCATCAGCATCGCCTTTGCCTTCTCCCACCATGAGCACCAAGCCCGCATCCACCTCCCGCCGCACGTTTCTTCGTTCTGCTGCACTCGCTGCCCTCTCCGCTCCTGCCTTTGCACAAGCGGCTGATGATAATGATGTCTCGAAGGACTGCATTGATGCCCATGTGCATGTGTGGACGCCGGACACGGATCGGTATCCACTGGGTGAAGGCGCCACGAAGAAGGGCATGGACCCGGCAAGCTTCACGCCGGAGGAACTCTTCGCGCACACCAAGCCGAATGGCGTGAGCCGCATCGTGCTGATCCAGATGAGTTTCTACCAGTTCGACAACCAGTACATGCTCGATGCCATGAAGGCGCATCCCGGTGTGTTTGGTGGAGTGGCCATTGTGGATGAATCCGAACCGGATGTGGCGGATACGATGAAGCAACTGGCGAAGCAGGGCGTGCGCGGATTCCGCATCTACACCGACAAGGAAAAGGCCGAAGCCTGGCAAAGCTCCCCGGGCATGAAGGCCATGTGGTCCTGTGCCGCAGATGCCGGTCTCTCGATGTGTCTTCTCGCCAATCCGGATGCGCTTCCTGCAGTGCAGAAGATGTGCGCGCAGTATCCGAAGACGCGCGTTGTCATCGACCACTTCGCCCGCATTGGCATGAAGGGTGCGGTTGATCAGAAGGATTTGGATAACCTCTGCCGTCTGGCGGACGCGGAGCACACCTTTGTGAAGACCTCCGCCTTCTATGCGCTGGGCGCGAAGAAGGCTCCCTACACGGATCTCGGCCCCATGATCCAGCGTTTGCGGGATACGTATGGCGCCAAGCGACTCATGTGGGCCAGCGACTGTCCCTTCCAGGTGGGGGAGGGGCACAACTACAAGGACTCCATCGCCCTCATCCGCGAGCGTCTGGACTTCCTCTCGCCGGAAGACAAGGCGTGGATGCTGCGCAAGACGGCGGAGAAGGTGTTCTTTTCATGAGAGTTTGGCCTCCTGCTTTGGAGGGCGCTGCATCATGCGCGACAGAAGATGGCGGGCCAGTTCAGATTCTCTGCCAACATCCGCGTCCCCACCCAGCACGGCAACGATTCCTCCTCTTAGCAACAACAGTATTTCGATGTATTGACAGGACTGACAAGATGTGTAGTCTCGTTTGCTATGGAGAAAATTATTGAATTTGTCAATAAAGCCATAGCGGACGCTTCTACGGAGAATGATGGTGATCGTCGGAAGGAAGCCGCGGCAGCAATTGTTGCAGAAGTTGCCGCAGAAATGGCGGCCGAAGCCGCAAGCGCTGAGAACGCGACGCAGGAGTGAGCCCAAGGTTGGCCAAACAGCAGGCTGTACGCTACGCTGTGGGATCCTGTTATCTTTTTGCACGGGCATGCGAAGGGAGCATGCATGGGTGAGTTCACGGAACTTCAGTAGTTTATGAGTCCCGCTGAATTCTCCCGCCAACTCGAGACTCTCTTTGATGAGCAAAGGTGTTTTGAGCCGGAAGGTGCTGCTGATCTGATGGCGCTAGCCATGCGACGTGGCCCCCTCCAGTCCGCCCTCCACGCCACCCTGCATAAGGTATTACTGGGGCGCACCCTTCGTCATGCGGTTGCCCATTCCCACTACTATTCCGATAGAAGGAGTCACTACGAAACTTCTGAGAGCAGGAGTGCTGGAGCCACTTGCCACGAGATACTCTCCAGTCTGCCTGTGCTTCGGCGCGAGGATTTGCAAGTCCACAACTGCGAGATGCTCGCGACGGATGTGAAACTCCGAATGGTCTCACATACCTCCGGGAGCACAGGACAACCTGTCTTGATGCACCGGTCGGAAGAAGAAGTCATGTTCTTACAGCGGTATTATTCCCGCCTGTTTGCGCCAATTCGCAGGGGCTTCTCATTGCGTCCGCTGTCACTGTCATTTCCAAATCTCTACCACGGCACTCTCGTTCCGCTGCCTTCGCTTGGGTTCCCCCTCTCCAGTGGCGTGACGGATGATACCCTTATTCAGGACGCTGCACGGATCCTGACCAGACGCTACAGCTTGCCCGGCTGTGCTGGGCAGATTTCCCTGCTCTCGGGTCTTGCCCATCATATTGTTTTCTTCACGGCCTATCTTCTGGAAACGGGGATTTCGCCTGCCGGGTTGAACTTGGAGACGGTGACCATCACCGGTGGATACCTGGCGACCCATTGGCGCGAGTGGCTGGAGGTGCAGTGGAATTGTCGTGTGATCGATCGCTGGTCCATGACCGAGGCCTCCGGCGGAGCGAACCGGAATGGGATTTCCGGGCTATTCCAATTCGATCCCCATCTTGTCGCCGAGGTGATTCATCCTACTACAGGAAGACCCATCGAAGGCAACGGAACTGGAGAACTTGTGATCACAAATCTCCATCCATTCACACAACTGCAGCCTCTAATCCGGTATGCGACTGGCGATTTGGTGCACCAGACCAAAGACGAATACGGATTGCCAAACTTTGCATTTCTCGGAAAACTGAAAAACTGTTTGGTAGATGTTTTGGCAGAGACTCCAAACTGCCTTGTTTCATCGGCTCATCTGTGTGATATTCTAGGATCCCTGCCCGACACGGATTGCGTGGATTACTTTCCTAATATCTCGGTGGTGCAGGACAGGCTGGTGGGGTCGACTCCGATATTTGCGCTCTCTTCGGAGAGTCCGTCTCAGGACATCATCAACATTCGTGTTTCTGTCCAGCTTCGCTGGAATCCGGCGGCGTTTCCCGAGCGTGCTGCGAACTTGTGCCAAACCATCGAAAGCCGATTGCTGTCCGCACCGGGCAGCGCCCTCAAAAGAAGGGTGGAGGCTGGCACTGCCAGTGTCACGGTATGCCTTGGTGGACCTGGCAGCATCAAGGGCCCACCCATGATCAAGATTTGATCCGCTCCCCGCTCCTTCCATTCACCGCAGCTCTCGCAATGCCTCCAAACACTGACTACCAACAACTGCTCGCAGACGCCGATGCCCGCTTCAATGAGTTGCCATTGCTGGCCGAAGGGGAGTCAAAAATCCTGCGGGCCGTGACACCAAAGCTGGCGATAGTGAGACTGAAGCCAACACTTTATTCCATTACAGCAAATCGGAGCGGGGTCGTTGAGGGAACGGACTCCCTTCGTCTCCGCATCAGTGAGCGGCTGTGGCGCCTTCTTGAAGATGCAGGAATCAGCACTTCCATCCTCGCGGTAGGACCCAACAGCTATTTGACAGAGTATGTTCAGGCCACTCCGATCGAGGTCATCGTCAAAGCCTGCCACGTTGGGACTCCAAAGCATATCTATCACGGAATCACTGACCATCCGACCCGCTTCGGTGGCCACATCTGTTTCTCCGCTCCGCATGACCCATATGTGAGGTTCGACTGGCGAAATGCGCTGCCGCACCGCGATGAGTGCATGCCCCTCTGGCTTGCCAATCAATTCATAGATGTCGAAAAGGCTCAGTCGACAGCCTTAGAGGCCTTTCAAGCGCTTGTCGCCTTTCTGCAACCTCGCGGCCTGCACCTGCTGGATATATGCTTTATGCTCACGTCTGACGGCAAGACGCTTTTCAGTGAGGTGTCACCTGATTGTATGAGGGTTAAAAAGCTCGATACTGACATGGATAAAGATCTGTGGCGCAAGGGCAAGGATCCTGAAATCATATTGACGTTATGGGGCGAATTCCTGTCCATGGTGACGACATAACTACCGTGCTCTTCGATTGGGGAAACACCCTGGTGGATTATCCCCTGGGGACGACTTCTACGCAGTTGGAGTTCCTGGATGGATTTCTGCGCCACCAGTTGCACCGCTTCGACTATACGCCCGTTTCCCTGGAAGAGTGGCGTGATGTGCTCATAGCCATCAACACTGAAAGGAGTGATTGCCAGGTCACGCCCTTTGCGACGAGGATGCGTTCGTGGTTTCCTTTCATTGGGCGTGAGGAGCTTATCGGGATGGAGGAGGAGCTATGCCGGTCCATTTTCGGGAGTGCCTCGGTACCACAAGAAGTCTGGCCATCCGTTCAATGTCTGCTCAATCAAGGTTATGCAGTTGGCATCATTTCCAACCTGCCTTGGGGTGTGTCCGCGATACATTGGCAAACTGAATTCTCCCACCATCTTCGCGAGTTGTCCATGGTGCCACCAATCGTGTGTTGTGGAGATGTTGGGTTTCGCAAGCCTCATTCTGCGCCGTTCCTCAGATGCTTGCAATTGCTAGGTCGAACTCCCCAGGAGGCTGTGATGGTCGGAGACAGTATTGAATCTGATATCAAGGGCGCTCTGCAATGCGGGTTGGCAGCCGTGCTCATTGGGCATGAGACAACAGGCCCTCCCCCTGCAGGTGTCCGCACGGTTCCTGGCGTTGCCGCCTTTGTGGAGGCTTTTATCGCGGGAGACATACGCTCCTGCTGTGAGCGGACTAGTGGCTAGTGAAGCACAAGACAGGTCGCCGTTTTGAACGTTGCATTACGTGACGTTTCCGACAGCAACCCGCAGCGCCTCCTCGAAGGAGGAGGCATCCGTGTAGATGCGCATGCGGGCGCCAAATTGTGTAAACTTCTGCACGAAGCCGGCGGTCAGCTCGATGAACTTGGAACCGCAGAGGATGTTCAACCGCTGGATGCGATCGCGATGCGCAGACATCCAGTGCGCCCAGTCGGCGCTGACTTCCAGGGAAGCGGCGGGGACCTCGCGCGCATCGATGAAAATCTCTACAGGCGCCAGGTGTCCCACATCGAGGGCGAGTTCTTGAAAAGGAGCATCGCCAAACTCACCCACATCCGGGCCTTTGAAGACGGCATGCACGACACCTGCGACGGGGCGTCGGATAGTGAGCGTGCAGTGAATCCCGTTGAAGGTGCGCGAGGGTGCCAGTGTGCTCATCGAGATGGAATCGTATCAGAGCCCGGAGACATCTTGCGCAAGTTCACTTTGCCGCTTTGCCCGCTTCTATGGCGTCTTTCGCGGACTTGGCCAGCCACATCTTCTGCAGAATCACCGGAGTTGAACCGGCTTCCGTGGTCCGCGCGGTGAATGTGAGGGACGTTGGCAGCTTGTAGCTGGCGAGGACTGTTTTGAGCGGCGGGCAGAGGGCGGTCGGGTTCGATGCACCCGGCTTTGGATTCACATAGACATCCACCGTCACCTCCGCTGAGCCGTCCTTGTTTTTCTTGAAGGACCACTTCAGTGCCAGCTTGAGCGGCGCGCCTGCATTCACAGGGATACCCTCCGTGACGCCCTTGATGGAAATCTTCAGCCGGTTGCCCTCCGGAGTGATGATGATGGGAGAACTGGACGCCGTGTCCGCCGTGCCGAGAAGATCGAGTTCCAGCGGGGAACCTCCGGCGCCGGGATGCCAGAGGTCGAGGGCAACGGCAACGCTGCCATTGCTGAAGGTGCCGCCGGGATCCAGTTCACGACTCATTGAAGCGGGCTGGGTCGCGGCCAGTATTACACCCTGATATTTTCCATCAGGCGACTTTCCTTTGGTCACCTGGCTCGCCTTCCACGGTGTCTTCCAGCCCGTGCCTCCGGCAGCACCTTCCAGTGTCATGCCTTCCGCATACGCGAAGGGTTCCACAGCGGCGATGGGTTTGTAGTTGGCCGCTGGAGGATTGGATGGCTTGGCTGATTTTGGAGCAGACTTGGCAGCAAGCGGTTTTGCCGGGGGCTTCTGTCCTGCAGCATTGGCAGCCAGGCTGGCTGTAGAGCCGGTGCCCTTGGAAGGAGCTTTTGCGGCGGTAGATGCCTTCGCTTTGTCGGCCGGTTGAGCATCACTTTTCGATGCCGCGGTGGAAGTTGCGACCGTGGGTTGGGCTTCGCTCGTGGTACGCAGCCGGGCTTTTGCGGCGGCCACGATTTCCGTGCGCCAGTCAGGTCCCCACTCCTCCTCTGCCCACCAGACGAAGAGCACGCCCACCGCTGCCAGTACGCAGCAGATGAGCACTCCGCCCATCAGTTTGCTGGCCAGCGAGCCGCGTTCGCGCTCCCGGGCGGGAGCCGAAGCGGAAGGTTTCGATTGGGCCGCCGGAGCCGCAGGGGGTGTGGGGCGTGGAGGCGAAGTGGAAGTCGGCGGCCCTGAGTCTCCGGGAGCGGGTTTCAGACGCTCCGTCCGCGCCGTGGATGATGCGCTCCCGCCTGCGGAGGGGCGCGTGGCGAGGGGCTTGGCAGGAAGCGGAGTAGACGGCGGAGTCGCGGGTGCAGCGGGAGCTGGAGCTGGTGTTGGCGCACCGCTACCCGAAGACGCTCTGGCCTCGGTGGCATCCACGAAGGAGATCACCTGTTGCAGCACCTCGAGGGCCTTCGCCACGGTGGGCGGGCGGTCGCGGGGTTGCCAGCGGAGCAGCCAGGCGAGCCACTGGCGAAAATGGTTGTCCACCTCCGGCTGCAGGCCCACCAGTGTGGCGGGGTCAAAAGCGCCCCATTCCACCAGCAGTTCTTCGCGTGTGCCTGATTCCACCGGGAGGCGACCGGTGATGAGAAACCACAGGGACGCTCCCAGTGAGAAGAGATCACCCTGTACGGAAGTGGGATGGCCGTGGTGCCTCTCGGGGGCCATGAACTGCAGGGTCTCCGGGGGCTGCACGGTGCGGCAGGAGGAGAGGCCCCAGTCCTGCAGTTGCACGGATATACCGCCATCCTCCTTACCCAGCTGGATGACGATGTTGCTGGGCTTCACATCCCCGTGGGGGAATGCGGCCCGCTCGCCCACCAGCAGCGCCTCGCAGAGCTGGCGGGCCACCTGGCGCGCTTCGGCGGGCGTGAGCGGGCGTTCCCTCAAAGGAAACTCACTGCCCGCCATGCCCGGAATGAGGGGGTACACGAGCACGGTGCCCTCAGGATCTTCATAGGCGTCCAGCAGCTCCGCGATGCGGGCATGCTTCAGCCGCATCAGGGCCGGGGCAATGGCGAGCACCTGCGCCGTATTCAGCGGGTGCGAGGCCTGCTCCATCAGGACCTTGAAGAGCACTTCGCGTCCTGACTCCCGGTGGACTGCCCGGTAGACCACCCCAGCCGTGCCAATCGACACACGTTCCTTCACTGCGTATGCATCCGGGGCATGCGCCGCTGCTGCTGGTGGTGGGATTGCAACCGTCTCCGAGGCCATGGATGGACTGCGCCAATTCCAGAGGCTACCGGGCCGCCCGCCCAAAGTCACGCCAGAATCTCCTTCCGCCGTCCGGAAAAACAAAATCGGCCATGTCCCGGGGGGAACATGGCCGATAAGGGGTTGGAATCCGGTGCCCGGGAAGGCTGCTTAGGAAGCGGCCACCGGGGGCTTGTTAGCGGTCTCGCGAGCGGTTTCGGTGTCGAGCACCTGGCGGCGGAGGCTGGTGCCGGTCTTCTTTGCGTACCAGAGCACGATGGGCGCGGCGATGTAGATGGAGGAGTAGGTACCCACAAGCACACCGATGATGATGGGCAGGGAGAGGTCCTTCATCGCCTGACCACCGAAGAAGTACAGGGCTGCCATGGGGCCGAGGGTCGTGACGCCGGTAAGGAGCGTACGGCTCAGGGTCATGGAGATGGCTTCGTTCATGATGTCGCGAATGTCGCCCGTGCGAGACCTGATGATTTCGCGGATACGGTCGAACACCACGATGGTGTCGTTGATGGAGTAGCCAGCGACCGTGAGCAGGGCGCCGATGTGAATCACCGAAAGCTGCTGCCCCAGCAGGACGGCCAGGCCGATGGTAATTACGCAGTCGTGGAAGAGCGCGATGATGGCACCCACGGCGAAGGACATTTCATAGAAGAAGACCAGGTAGAGGAAGATGGCCAGCATGGCGACGCCGAAGGCGATGGAACTCCTGATGGCCAGGTCCTTCCCAATGGAGGCACCGACGCGGTCGATCGAACCGCCAGTGAGCTTGTCGGGGAATTTCCCTTCCAGCAGGTCTTGCACCTTCTTGCCGTCATCCATGTCGCTGCGCACGCTGATTTGCGATCCGGTGCCGGTGTTGTTCTGCTGGACGTAGGTACCATTGATTCCCGCGTCCATGAGAGCCTTCTCCACACTGTGGGCGTCAATGTTGGCATTCGGCGCGACCTGGAAGCGGGTGATGGCGCCACCGCGGAAGTCGATGCCGATGGCGTCCTCACCCTTCCAGATGAAGGAAGAGGCGGAAATGGCTGCCAGGGAGAAGGAACCGATGATGAAGGGCCGCGCCTTGCTCAGCATGTCGAATTTTCCTTCGGGGATGATCTGGGTCACCTTGATCTGCTTGATGATGCCGGAGTCGGTGAACCAGTTGAACACCACACGGGTGATGACCAACGCGCCGAGCAGGGTGCCGATGATACCGACCGTGAGGGTGATGGCGAAGCCCTTGACGAGGCCGCTGCCGAGGGCGAACAGAATGATGGCGGAAATCAGCGTGGTGAAGTTCGCATCGAAGATGGCCGAGAAGGCTTTTTCGAAGGAGGCGTCCAGCGCGGCTGCCAGTGGCTTACCCGCCTTCATTTCTTCACGCAATCGCTCGTAGATGAGCACGTTGGCGTCCACCGCCATACCCACCGTGAGCACGATACCCGCGATGCCCGGCATGGTCATCGTGAAGTTGAAGAGGGACATGGCACCGAAGACCATGAGCATGTTCACCACCAGACCGACCAGGGCGATGAGACCCGCGAGGCGGTAGTAGATGAGCAGGAAGGCTGCGGTCATGATGAGACCCGCGATGCCGGTGTACACGGCCTGCTGGATGGTCTGCTGGCCGAACTGGGCGGAGACGGTGGTTTCCGCCAGGATCTGCATGGGGTTCTTGAGCGGATTCTGGAGGGCGGTGGCAAGGTTGCGGGCTTCACTTTCCTCAAAGTCGCCAGTGATCACGCAGTGGCCACCCGTGATGGCCGTTTGAATGACCGGAGCGGAGAGCACTTCGCCGTCCACGATGATGGCAAAGCGCTGGCCCACGTTGGCCGCGGTGAGTTCGCCAAAGAGCTCGGCTCCGGCGCTGTCGAAGTTCATCAGAATCTCAATGCCCGTGGGGGGATAGGCGACCCAGGCCTCGCTCACGTGGGTGCCGTCCATTTGTGGGCGGCTCTTCACGAGGTAGGCCTCGGAAGCACCGGGCTTGCCAGCGCGCTGGCGTGCCGGCATGGAGACGAATCCAGGCTCGATGCCACCACCGGCCATCTTCTGCTGCATGAGGATCTGCTCGCTCTGGGGATGCACGAGGCGGAACTCAAGGTGGGCCGTCTGCTGGATCTTCTGGCGGACGTCCGCGATTTCCGAAGGCTCCACCCCCGGCATCTGGATGAGGATCTGCTTGTCACCCTGCGGCGTCATCGTGAGGCCGAGTGAGCCGTTCGGGTCAAGACGCTTCTGCAGGGTGGCGATGGCCTGCTGCACGGAGTCAGGGCTCACCTTCTTCTCCTCGCCCTTCTCAGTCACGCCGGGCTTGAGTTCCACGATGAACTCGCTGCCCCCGATGAGGTCCATCCCCATCTTGAGATTGAGTGGCTTGCCGAAGAACGGATTCAAACCATCGACCGCCCAGATGCAGAACAGGCTCACGGCGACGGTGAGGATGGTACCGAGAAGCTTCTTCTTCCGATGCTCCGTGGTACCCATGTAGTACATGAGGAGAAAAATCAGGGCGGCGCCCCCGAGGAAGGTAAACGTCAATGACTTCATACTGGCAATGAGGAGGGGAAAAGGGATGAGGCGTGGCTGGTGGGGATGCACCAAACGCGCACAGAGCGGGATTATTTCTTCGCTTCAGCGGGTGCCGCGTCCTTGGCGATGATCTTGCGGGCGATGGCGCTGCGGTCGAACTCGACCTTGCCTTCGATCAGTCTCACCACCACGGTGTTTTCCTTCACGGTGGTCACTGTGCCGTGAGCACCGCCGATGGTCACAACTTCATCGCCAGGGGCGATGGCCTTTTGCAGGTCCTCGGATTCCTTCTGCTTCTTGCGCTGGGGACGGATGAGGAGGAAATACATCATCACCATCATCAGGACCATCATGACCGCGAAATTGCCTCCGCCGGCGGCACCGGCCGGAGGGGATGCTCCTTGGGCGAGCAAGGCAGCATGTGCTGTGATGACGGAATGGATCATGCTTCTGAAGTGTGGGTTTTATACTTTGAGGTGAACTCCCTGCGGAACTCGCTGAAGTAACCGCCTTCGATGGCGGCCCGGGCACGGGACAGGAGGGACAGGTAGAAATGCAGATTGTGAAGGGAAATCAACCGCAAACCCAGGATTTCACCCGCCTTGATCAGGTGCCGGATGTAGGCGCGCGTGAAGCCCTGGCAGAGGGGATGGGTGTCCTCACTGATGGGGCGGAAGTCCCGCGCGAAGCAGTTATTTTTCAGATTCATCGTGCCTTCATCAGTGAAGGCGGTGCTGTGCCGGGCCAGACGGGTGGGCAGCACGCAGTCAAACATGTCGATGCCGCGGGCAACCATTTCGAGCATCTGCGGCGGTGTGCCCAGGCCCATGGCGTAGCGCGGCTTGTCCATGGGGAGGTGGGGCACGCTGTTCTCCACGGCAGCCATCATTTCCGGCTCCGGCTCACCCACGCTGACGCCCCCCACGGCATAGCCATCGAATCCCATGGCGACGAGTTCTTTGGCAGAGCGGGCGCGGAGTTCTGCAAAAGAGGATCCCTGGACAATACCGAAATGCAATTGCCTCCCGCCCCCGGTCATGGGCTGGTTCTTGTCCACCCACTCACGGCAGCGCTTTGCCCAGCGGAGGGTGAGGTCCAGGCTTTTGCTGGCATAGGAAGCTTCGCAGGGGTGCGGCGGGCACTCGTCGAAAAGCATGGCAATATCCGAACCCAGTCCGGCCTGGATCTCCATGGCGGTCTCGGGGCCGAGGAACATCGGTGAGCCGTCCACATGGTTCTGGAAATGAACGCCTTCCTCCTTGATTTTGCGCAGCTTGCCGAGGGAGAAGACTTGAAATCCACCGGAGTCGGTGAGGATGGGCTTGGACCAGTTGGCAAAGGCATGCAGGCCACCGGCTTCCTTCACGATGTCCACCCCCGGGCGCACCGCGAGGTGGTAGGTATTTCCCAGGATGATCTGGGCTCCGATCGCCTCAAGTTCAACGGGATGAACCGTCTTCACGGAGCCCTGAGTGCCCACCGGCATGAATATCGGAGTTTCGATGACGCCATGGGGCGTCACCAGACGACCGCGACGAGCGAGCGTCTGGGAGTCCGTGGCGAGCAGGGTGAACATGGGGCGCGCAGAGTGCCAAGTTTGTGCTCAGGTGCAAACGAGAAAGACGCCATAAGGCCTCCCGTGGCGAAACTGGCGGTGCCGCGACCGATGGGCCTGAGTGACAAAAATGCCGGGTCAGAGGTGATCTGCCCGGCACAAAGGGTGTATCCGTCCAATCAGGAGCGGACTAGGTTCACTGCTTCGCGGTGCGGTTGTAGCCCACGAACTCAATGTCGCCGGCCTTGTTCTTCACGAAGCGCAGCACTTCGTGGACATTGGCATTCGCGTACTCGGAGTCGCAGTGGAGGTAGAAGTTCACCAGGCCATCCTTCATTTCGAAGGTGGATGCCTTCCTGTCGGGCTTGAACCCCTTCAGCTCGCCAAAGACGCCATTGGATTTGGCCAGCTGGGCGGCGAAGGCATCACGCGAGGTGCCGGAGAAGGCATTGTCGTGCATGAGTGCCACGGCCTTGTCAGGAGCGCCCGCCTTCAGGTGGCCCATGAATTCCATGCCGACCTTGCCACACTTGTCCATGTCCGCCTTGATGGCCTTCACGAGATCCGGGGAGATTTCTTCGGAAGACGATTTGGCGGGAGGAGCGGAGGGTGGGGGTGAGGCCACAGCGGCGTGGGCGCTCGCCGTCACCAGCGCATGTGACTGGCCCGCCAGTGCGACGATTTCCTCCAGCCACTGATCATAGTTCTTGTCCTGCTCGGCCTTGAACTTCTTTTGCGTCTCATAAGGAGCCTTGTTGCGCAATACAAACTGGGCGCTGGCGAGGCCGCCTTCCGCCTTCTGGTAGCGCCAGAGATTCAGCTCAGCATCGTTGCCTACCACGAGGATGAAGAAGATGGTGGCCGCATCTGGCTCCATGACGATTTCCTTCACATAACTGTTTGGATGTTCCTTCTGAACTTGGGCCAGGACGGCCTTCGCCATGGTCGCGGCGTCGACCGGGGTCACATGGGTGCGCAGGCCGATCATCTTGCGGTAGTCCTCAAACCCCTCGCCCTCGCGCAGGTACTCGCGAAGTTCCGCGGTCGGCTGGCCGGGGGCGCTCTTTTTGTCTTTCAAGGTGTAGGTCTCGCCTCCAAAGGTCACCTTCGAGCCATCACCTGTGGGAGCCCCAGCGGTCGAGGATCCCCCAGCCAGACTCCAGACTTCCGTGCCTGCGGCCTTGGAGCCGTTCATGGCCCACACACCCTCGATGAGTTCCCCCTTGGGAGCGTAGGTGGCCACGCCGAAGGCGCCACCCGGCTCGCCACTCGCCGCCGCGAGCAAATCGCCCTTACGCACGCCCACCCCTTCATAGCGCCCCGTGGAGAGCTGCCACACCACCTTGTACACATTCTCACCCACAGGAGTGAAGGTCACGGTGCCTGGAGTTCCATCGGCGAAACTCAGGGCACCGTCGAAGTCGGAGCCCTTCAGCGCATAGCTGGCGCTTTCCTTTGGTGCTGCGGCGGTGGTCCAGACGGCATCGATGGGCTTTCCATTGATGGTATAGAGAGCCAGGGCGTAGAGCGCCTTGCCACCGTAGGCAGCGCCGATTCCATCCTTCGTTTTGATGGCGATGCCGTCCACCACCTGCTTGTTGGAGCCGGTGCCGGTAGTCCAGCGGGCCTTCGCCGTGGCAGAGCTTAGCTTGGTCAGTTCCACTTCGCCTTTGTAGGCGCCGCCACCTCCGGGGTTACCGCCTTCCACCTGAAATTTCATCGTATCCTGAGCAGGGGCGGCTGCTCCAAACGCGGCCACACTCAGGGCCGCAATCACCACGCTAAGCAATTTCTTCAGCATGGAGTAGTATGGTGTAAGGACAAACTCAGGCGTCAACGCGAAAGTCGGGAGTGAGACAGAAACGTTTCGCGTGGTAGCCCGGACTTGCGCACACGAACGAGAGTCGAAAGAATCGGGGCGGGATTTCCTTTCCCCTTCCTTCTCATGAAATACCGACTCCTCTCCAGCATCCTTGCCGCGGGCGTGATGGCTTCCGCCTCCCCAGCCAAAGCCGCCAGCGACCAGTTCGTCTACATCGGCACCTATACCAACAACAAGAATGCCCGCGTGGAGAGCAAGGGCATCTATGTGTTTGGCCTCGATTCCCAGACGGGCAAACTGCAGCCACTTGGGGTGGCGGCGGAAGTGAAGAGCCCGAGTTTCCTGGCCATCTCACCGGACAAGAAGTTTGTGTATTCCGTGTCTGAATTGGACGGCGCCTCCGGTGGAGCAATCAGTGCGTTCTCGGTCGATGCCGCGACAGGAAAACTCACGCAGCTCAACCAGCAACCCACTGTGGGCGGCGGCCCCTGCCACGTGAGTGTGGATCCCACTGGCAAGGCCGTGATGGCGGCCAACTACGGAGGCGGCAGCGTGATCTCCTACCCCGTGAAGGCGGACGGCTCGCTGGGCGAGAAGGGCTCCTTCATCCAGCACACGGGTGCTTCCAACGCGAATCCGAAGCGCCAGAAGGAGCCGCATGCCCACAGCATCAATGTGGACAAGGCGGGCAAGTTCGCCTTCGCCTCGGACCTGGGGTGCGACAAGGTTTTCATCTACAAGCTGGACACGGCCGCCGGCACGTTGACGCCGAATGATCCCGCCTTCGCCGAAGTGCCGCCTGCCGGCGGACCCCGGCATTTCGCGTTTCATCCCAGCGGCAAGTTCGCCTATGTCTGCAACGAGATGACCTGCACGGTCACCGCCTTCAGCTATGACGCGGACAAGGGTGCCCTCACCGCGCTGGAAACGCTCTCCACGCTGCCTGCGGGAGTGGCGGTGGATCCCAAATTTTCCACGGCGGAGACGGCCGTGCATCCCAGCGGGAAGTTTGTCTACGTGTCCAACCGCGGGCATGACACGATTGCCATCTTCAAGGTGGATCCCGCGACCGGAAAGCTCACCTACGTGGAGAATGCCCCGGCCGGCGTGAACATCCCGCGCAACTTCGGCATCGACCCCACTGGCAAGTGGCTCATCAGTGCAGGCCAGAACTCCAGCACCATCGCCGTGTTCAGCATCAACCCCGAGACGGGCAAGCTGAAGCCCACGGGCCAGACCTTCGATGTGGGCGCTCCAGTGTGCGTGCGCTTTCTGCAGAAGTGAGATCCCAAAGTAGAAGGTCTCTCCAGAGGCCTTTCATTTGAGGCTGGTCTACCTCGATACAAAAAAGTGAAGGGGGACGAATCCGTCCCCCTTCACTTTTTGAGAGATATAGAGGCGAGTGGCAGCGCAGAGGTGAAAGGCTTCTGGAGAAGCCTTCTACCTTCTGACTACGCCGCGCTCTTCGCCGCGCTCTTCTTCACCAGCGGCGGTCGGTCGCCCTTCACCACGGCTTCCGTGATGGTCACGGCGCGCACGTCGCGACGGCTGGGGATGTCGTACATGACATCGAGCATGATGCGCTCGAGGATGCTGCGCAGGCCACGGGCGCCGGTGCCGCGTTTCAGCGCTTCACGGGCCATGGCTCCGAGGGCATCCCGGTTCACCTGGAGATCCACGCCGTCCATGCCCAGCAGCTTCGCATACTGCTTGATGAGGGCGTTCTTCGGCTCGGTGAGCACGCGCACGAGCTCGTCTTCGGTGAGCTGTTCCATGGCGACGACCACGGGAAGGCGACCGATGAACTCCGGAATGAGGCCGAAACCAAGCAGGTCCTCGGGCTCCACATCCTTGCGCAGGGATTCCTCCGTCATCTCACGGTTCACCAGCTCGGCGCTGAAGCCAAGACCCTTGCCACCGCGGCGGCGCTTCATGATCTGTTCCAGCCCGACGAAAGCGCCACCGCAGATGAAGAGGATGTTCTCCGTGTTCACCTGGATGTACTCCTGCTGCGGATGCTTGCGGCCGCCTTGCGGGGGCACGTTGCACACGGTGCCTTCCAGAATCTTGAGCAGTGCCTGCTGCACGCCTTCACCGCTCACGTCACGGGTGATGCTGACGTTCTCCGTCTTGCGGCCGATCTTGTCGATTTCGTCGACGTAGATGATGCCGATCTCGGCGCGGGCCACATCGTAGTCCGCGGCCTGCAGGAGGCGGAGGATGATGTTCTCCACGTCTTCACCCACGTAACCGGCTTCGGTCAGCGTGGTGGCATCGGCGATGCTGAAGGGGACATTGAGCACGCGGGCCAGCGTCTTCGCGAGCAGGGTTTTGCCGCAGCCCGTGGGGCCTACGAGCATCACGTTGCTCTTCTCGATCTCCACGCCCTCGAAGTCGGCCACGGCGGTCGGCTTCGCGCCAGCCCCGGCGGCGCCTGCCTGGGTGCTGAGGATGCGCTTGTAATGGTTGTGCACCGCCACGCTGAGCACCTTCTTCGCGTGTGCCTGGCCGATGACGTGCTGATCCAGCGCGGCCATGATGTCCGAGGGACGCGGCACTACGAGCGGCGGATGTGTATCCACCTCCTGCTGGGCTTCCTTGTCCAGGATGGATTTGCAGACGCCGATGCAGTTGTCGCAAATGTACACGCCGGGCCCGGCAATCAGCTTCTTCACTTCCGCGTGGCTTTTACCGCAGAAGGAGCAGATAGTGAGGTTGGAAGCACGGGCCATACTGACGGGAGATAGGGGTTGCGGAACTGTCGCATGGAGCGCGTATCAGGCGCAAGCGTTTTGTGGTGAGGAGGGGATGAACGTTCGAAAGAATGAAAGTGATGGTAAAACCCGTTCCAAACGTGGCAGAATTCACCCCTGCCACCGCTTATGAACTACGTCCGTCGCACCGTCGCAGTCACCTTTTGCATCGCAGCATTGGGCTTGCCCACGCTTCTGAATGCCAAGAATTACCCTGCTGCCAAGGCGCTGGCAGCGGATTTGAAGCCCTTGGGGCTGACCCCCAAAGCGGATCCCGGCGGCTTGGCCCGAGTATCTGCGCAAATTGGAAAAATTCTCGAGCACATGGAGAAATCCCAGGCCACCGGCGGCCCGGGCGCGGAGTCCCTGATCAAGACGGCTTATGACATGTTCCGCACGGAGATGGGGCCGGTGCACCGCACGGCGGCGGCTGGCGCCCTGGCGGACATGTGGCGGAAGGCGACTATGCTGGGCGCCTTTGACGAGAACCAGAAATACACCGGAAAAATCACCATCGGTCTCGATGCAGGGCAGCAGCTGATCTTTGAATACATTGTCCCGCCCTCCGTGGCCCCCGCCTTTTCCAGGGACGTGGCCAATGTACGTCTGGTCTCCACCTCCAAGAAACGGGATGACTCCGCGCCCCTGTCGGCCCGGGAGCAGGCGTATCAGGGTACGCTCAAGAACATCGAGCGCGAGATCGACGGGAACAAGGCCCTGGCAAAAATCGAGGATGGAGGTCCGCGCAACAGCGTGGGGCAGACCAAGGAGGAAGAAATGCAACTCTGGAAGGACGAGATGGCGAAGGCCGGACCTGAAGTCCAGGAACTGCCGGATCTGCGTGTCACCTGCCGCATGCTCGCCTCGCCCTCCAACCGCAGCGGCGACAAGTGGAAGATCGGCGCTGAAGTCACCAATCTCTCCCACCACCCCACAGAGGTGGAGATCGAGGTCGCTATCATCGGCACGACCGACAAGTACCGGATCGATTACCTGATGGGTGAGCAGAAGATGAAACTGCAGCTGCGCAGCGGGCAGGTGACGGATGTCGAATTCCTCTCCGCATTGAAAGAAGGCGACTACAACAATCGCACGGCGGACTTTGAGAAGCTGGAAAAGAAGAAAGAGCGCCCCAGGAACAGAACACACTATCGTGGTACCATCATTCGCATCCACCATCCCAAGGGCATCGCGGGCATGGCGGCCACGGACCCTTCGCTGCTGGCCCTCTTCGACAAGGAAGCTGATCCCTCACTGAAGGATCTGCCCAAGCTCTATGCGGACCCCAAGACGTGGCCAGCGCTTCGCACCGATACGAGTTCGAGTTCCAGCAAATCGACTACCCCCAAGTAGTTAACTGCGGCCGCTTGCGTGCTGTGAAGAATGAGCGGAAGGGAGTGCCGCCGTCCACCGCACGTATGACCCTGGCTTCCCAGCTTCGCCTTTGCCGCGCCGGCATTGTCATCGGCGTGCTGTTTTGCGTTGCGGCGGTGTTTGAGGTGACCATCGGGTTGCTGGGCATGTTCCGAGACTTTGATGGGATGAGCGGAGAAGAACTGCAGGATCCCTCGGGACTCAGCCAGGTGGTGGGAGAGGCGCTCATTGTAATCGTTGTCCGGCTCTGGCCGCTCCCCTTGGGACTGCTCGCGCTGCTGCCGTCTCTCATCTGGCGCCATCGCCTGCGTCGTCGAATGGATGCCGCTTTGGCGCCGTGAGAACCTGAAGGCGATGCCGCAGAGCCAGCAAGCCCCCCATGTCCCATGATCCAGGAACTCTCCAGTCCGCTCCGTGTTCCCTACGACAAGCCCTTCAGAGAGCAGATCGAGGCAGGCTTCGGATCGGAGAGGGAAATGGAATGCCTGTGCGGCCTCATCCGACGTCATCTCGAGCAGACGGTTCTGCCAGCAGGGGAGAGACCGGCATTGTTTGAAATCGGCACGCACTGGGGTGCGGGTGTCTGCCACTTCCATGCCATTGCTCCCGAGCTTGAGATTCACTCGTTGAATGTGCTCCCCTCGGATCTCACGAAGCTGCCGCGCCAGATGGCCAGTGAGATTGTGCAGGAGAAGCACATCGGACGCTTCGCTCGTGAGAGGGGCATCTCATACACGCAGCACTTCGGGAACTCGCGCACGTTTGACTGGGACGGCATGGCCGCGAGGCGCCGGTTCGATATTGTGTTTGTCGATGGTTGTCATGAGCAGTTGACGGTGCTGGCTGACACGCTGAATGCGCTGAAGATTTTGAAGCCCGGAGGACTCATCATCTGGCATGATTGTAAAGCGGTAGATGCCCCGGGCAGAGAGGCGCTCACGGCCCTGCTCGATCTCAATGACCACGAATTCCGCGGTACCATCCGGCATGTGGAGAACACGTGGCTGGCGTATGCCCACTGGCCACCACAAGTGCAGGTGCAAGCGCAAGCAGAGGATGCCCTGCCGGCATCACCGAGGACTGTGCAGGAGGAGATGCAGCATTTCCTCGGAGATGAACGGAGAGCCTCGCTTCCGGAGAAGGTGCAAACGCTTCCTGAAATCCCCGAAGTGCTCTTCTTCTCAAATCACCGTCACCCGGTGTGGCCTCCGGCGCAGGAGCTGGCAGGCAGCCTCTGGTCTGCCAGGGCAACACGCGATCCGGCGCGCGTCACGCAGGCGGACGTGGTGGTGTTTCATCTTCCAGACGCGCCTGCCTGGGCACAATTGCCCAAGGCGCCGCATCAGTTGTGGGTCGGTGTGACCATGGAGGGAGACGCGAGGCATCCCGCACAAGCAGACCCCGGCGCGGTCAGCTCTCTTGATTTGCTGATTTCCTACCATGCGTGGGCGGATGTGCGCCTGAACTTTGCCGCGCCCGGCACGCTGACGGAGGTTTTGAAGCCGGTTCCCGCGAAGGATGCGGGAAATGCAGTCTGTGCTTTCGTCTCCAATCCCAACTCACGCTGCGGACGTGAGCGTGTGTTGGAGCGGCTGGAATCCCTGATGCCGGTGCATCATTTCGGCGCCTGGCATTTCAATCGGCCCGAGCCGCTTCGCGAAGGTCGTGAAGCGAGGCTGGAGGTTCTGAGCAGGTACCACTTCTGTCTGGCCTTTGAGGACTGTCAGCAGACGGATTATGTCACGGAGCAGTGGTATGACTGCTTCGCGGCGGGGTGTGTTCCCGTGTATTTCGGAGGATTGGGAGTGGCACGTTACGCCCCCGGACCGGGATCGTATCTGCAAGTGGGTTCGCTCCGGGATCTGCCCGACCTTGTGCGTCAGATGCGGGAAGCTGCTCGCAATTCGGAGCGGTATGCGCAGTTCTTCCAGTGGAAGCATGCCCCCGCAAAAAGTTTTGGCGAATTGTGCACCAATCGCTGGAATGCGTTTTCTTTGCTGGCGAAGATCGAGCGAGTCGTGCAAGAAACCCGCGGAAAGTGAGGGATTCGCCGCATTTTTGGGCATGAGATTTGCGTTGACTCGGGTGCCATTCCCGAGTGTCCTCGGGGTGGTATCACCCATACACTTATGGAATTCGAAAGCCCTTACGATTTTCTCGCGCCTGAAAAGGCACCCAAAGTCATCGACCTGACGTTGGAAGAGCTGGACACCATCCTCGAAGTGGATGTGGTGAACACCGTTCCCCCGCCCCTCAACCAGCCCTAAGGACCGCTCACGCGGCGGGCGATTTCAACCAGCCTTCGATCGTTTCGCAGGCTGAGCGCACGCCTTGTTGTGCAGCAAGTTCCGCACCTGTCTGCCGGGCACGTTCCCGGCAGTGGGGTGTTGTTACCTTGGATTCCAGCACAGTTGCCAGCGTGGCTGCTTCGAGGTGGTGTGGATTCATGGCAGCGCCCACACCCATGCCGAGCACCTGTCGGGCGTTGTAAAACTGGTCGTTGCCATAGGGTTCGACGAGCAGGGGTGCGCCACAGGTCAGCGCGCGCGCTACCGTGCCGATGCCGCCATGAGTGATCACGGCGGAGGCATGGAAAAAAATTTCCTCTTGGGGTCCTTCGGAAATGGGGAAAGCTTTTCCTTCTCGATACATTTCCTGGAGAAGTGGGCTGTCGAGTTTTGCCCAGCCTGATTGCACGAGGATCGGCCGGTCCAGCAGGCGCGCGGCTTCCAGGTGCGCGTCGAGCATCTGCTGGGGATTCTCCATTGGCTGGCTGCTGAAGGCGAGCACCAGGGGATCGTCGCCGCGTTCCCACAGGCGGAGAAGGTCGGCGCTCGGTGTGTTATTCGCCCAGCCCGGAGGATGGTGTAGCCAGAAGCCTGTCTGCACCAGCGACTGGCCCGGTCGTGCCGTGGGCTCGCCAAAGTGAGGACTGGTGGCCAGAAGCACACGGTTGGATTCGAAGAGTTGATCCTCGTCGGCGGCATCGATGGCGCTGAGGCCGAGTTCGCGCCGCAATTGATGAATCCGGTCGCGGAACTCGCGAGTCACCGGGGCAATCTTTTCCTTGGCGCGTCTCGCATCGATGCCGGCTGCGGCGGCCGTGCCGGCGGTGGGGAAAAACCACGGCACCACGCAAGCGGTGATCCACGGAGTGCCGGTGAGATCGCTGACCATGCGTCCCACGGGAAGCAGGCGGGAGCAAACGAGAAGGTCGGCGCCCCGTGTGGCCACAGCCACATCGTGCATGCAGTCTGTGAACTCCATCCTTTCGAAGAGGCGGGTGCCTTCCCAGGAGTCGGCTGAGGATTCGGGCCCGCCCCGATCACGTCGCCAGTGGTTGTAGGATTCGGGCTTGCTGCGAACCAGATCGGGACTGATCTCGGGTCGTGCTGGGAAAAACTGCATGCCACACTCCTCCACGCGCTCCCGCAGGTAGGATGGTCCGGCGTAGCGCACGGTATGACCTTGCTGCACGAGCGCCATGCCGAGCGCGAAAAAGGGGAAGTGATCCCCCAGCGTACCCATGGATGCGATGGTCAGTGTGGCCATGGATTTCTCTTTTAGGGATGGATGATTTCCACTTGAGGCAGGCCCCAGGGAATCACGCCAAAATCCCTCGCCATCTGTGCGAGTCCTTCTGTTTCCAAAAAGCCACGGTACGGTCGCGCCGGAAAGCGAAGGCCATCTCTGAACAACGCCGCCTTCACCAGGAGCATGGTGCCGCCCACGCCATCAAGCTCCACGCCATCTTGGGAGCGGAACGCATCGAGATATTTCCGGGTGACCCCCACAGGCGGCTGGTAGATGCCGTCGTGCAGATGCTTCTGACCATCTCTTTGCGCTGCATCGCGAAAGACAAAGGTATTCAGGTCAAAGGAAGGGCCGTGATTTGTCTCATGCACGCAGTGTGGAGTCACCAGATCCCGTCCAGCGGCGAGCAGGCGATGGATCACATCTGAGGGCCACGTGAGCACATCGACATCGATCCACAGCACCCACGTTTCATCTTCGAGTGCTTCTTCAATCAGGGCGTTGCGGGCATGCGCCAGGATCGAACGTCTCTGCCGCTGCAACTCGCGCGACCACCTTTCTCCCGTGGAATGAAAGCCGTAATCCCGCTGCAGGAGTGCGGTGCGACGGAAGCGGGAGGCATGCTCCGCGAGCAACTTCTCCGTGAGCGGCACGGTGGCATCCGTGCAGTCGCTGGCAACGAGCGCGAGAGACAGTTTCTCTGCTGGATAGTCGGTGACTGTCAGTTTTTGAAAATACCTTTCCAAAAACGGCACCGCGTTCTTGATGGGCGTTGCGATAAGGATGGCTGGCAGCGTTTCAGAGACAGGGTCCCCGGCCTCTACGTTCTGGACAGAGGTGTGACTCTGCGGCACGACGGCAGGCAAAGTACTATAGGCTTTTTCCAATCCAGGCTGACCCAACGCGACAAGATACTCATGCATGGGCATCGTGCCTTGCATAAGCTGGAGATGAAGACGAGCCGCCCTGTTGGTGCGCCGTGCCGTGGCCACCTTCCAAAGGGAGAGCCAGTGCTCCTCGGCAAAGGTGTTCTCCCCGTGGCAGATGTAGGTATACAACGCAGGAGTATCCAGCAGCGCAATCCTTCCTCGGGCAGCCAGCGCTTCCACCGGAGGAGTGTCTTCACCCTTGCGCAGTTCCGGATACGCGGGGATCGTGCCCTTGCGCCACATGAGTGCACATTCCCAGACGCGGCTTGAGGAAATGGCTGTCCAGTCGCGCGTGGGCCACCAGAGTTGAAGCCGGCCCAGTCCACACGCGTCCGCACCCGTGGAAAAGAGAGTGAGCACCTGACGCTCCAGCCGCATGGGAGCGGAGAGATCATCGTCATCCCACTGGCAGAGAAAATCTCCCCGCGCTTCGGCGAGAGCAAGATTCCGCAAGGCGCCGAGTGGCTTGCCTTCAGAGGGCACCGTTATCCAGCGAACGCGTGTATCCTCATCGATCCCCCAGTCCGCTGGCGGAGCTTGTCCGGAGTCGTCAATGACCACGAGCTCACGATGCTCATAGGTCTGAAGTTGGAACATTCTCACCGCGAGACGCGACAGATGCCGCCGCCGGCCCGTGACCATGAGACAGGACACGAGTGGCGTGAAGCCTACGCGTGCAGCACTTTTCGCGGCCCGCGGTTCGTTGAGATGGCCGGCTACCACCGGCTCTCCCACACGCAAGAGATGTAGCGAGGTTTGTCCCGCCTTCTGCCTCCACCAGGTGCCGTCCCAATAGTGGATGGAGTACACGTCCCGGTCGAACCCATGCGCCGATCCGGGCTTGCGAGCTGCCAGCCATTCGTTGTCCACATTTGTCACGGCGTACACTGTCTCGGCAGGGAGCAGTTCCGGCCCCCAAGGTTGGGCGGCGCAGGCGTCCACGACGGCGGAGAGCATGAAGGGGCCCGTCGATTCGAGCGCGCCCGGCATGTGGCGTCTTGCGCGCAACTCTGTGATCACACGTTCCCAGAACGGATGCCCAGGCGCAGATGCCATCCATGCGTTGCCGACGATGCGTCGCATGCCAGCAGCCGTGGCCGGCGCCGATTGGAGATGAAGATCCGGCTCCAGAGGCAGCAGCAATTCCTTCCCTCCGATCAGCGGCTCGAGGGGCTGCAGGCACTCCATATCGAGGTCCGCATACACCCCCCCGAAATGCTGGAGTACCAGATACCGGGCCGCATCCGCGCGCATGATGGGTGTGGCATAGCCATCATACTGTTCCAGGAAAGACGGGTAGTGAGTTGCGACAAACACCCGCAAGGATTCGTCCGTCCACAAGCGGAGTTCCCACTGGGGATGATGGTGAATCCAGGTGTTGCGCAGAGTTGCCCAGCGCTCTGGCAGCGATTCGTCACGCCACATCTGATGGAGTAGGTGGGGGATGGGCATGGTATCGCTCGCGGTCGTGTTGCCTGCTGCCACTAGCGAAGTGAGCCGTCGCATTCAAGACAAAGTTCGACTAGGAGTGAACCTGTGCGCGCAACCGCGGGGGAAAGAGGGCTGACGCAGCATGCGTATTGTTGCGCCATGTCCACGTCCTCGTCCTCGTCTGACCACACTGAGCCGGCTTCTGCTTCTGCTTCCGTCACCAGCCGTCGCCGTTTCCTCTCCACCACCACGGCCACGGCGGCTGCGGCGTTTGGTTTTCAAATCGTGCCGCGCCATGTGCTCGGCGGTCCGGGATTCACACCGCCAAGTGAGAAGCTGAATCTGGGCTGCATCGGTGTGGGTGGCCAGGGCGGTGGCGACATCGCGGACATGGTGAGCACCGGCCTGGTGAATATCGTGGCCCTTTGCGACGTGGACCTTAAGCAGGGCGGAGGCACCATCAAGAAGCATCCGGACGCGAAACTGTATCGCGATTACCGCAAGCTCATTGAGGAGAGGAAGGATATCGATGCCGTGGTGGTGGCTACGCCGGATCATGTGCACGCTCCCGCGAGCATCCTGGCCCTGCGTGCGGGACACCATGTGTATGTGGAGAAACCTCTGGCGCACTCCATTGGTGAAGCACGGCAGATGGCGAAGGTGGCGAAAGAAACCGGACTCGTGACCCAGATGGGCAACCAGGGACATGCCGGTGAGGGCTTGCGACTTACGCGTGAATGGATCCAGGCGGGTGTGATCGGCAAGGTCACCGAAGTGCACGTGTGGTCGGATCGCCCCGGGAAGTTTTGGGATTCGCAGGGCAAGAAATTCCCCACGGATACTCCTCCCGTACCGGCAGATCTCGACTGGGATCTGTGGCTCGGCCCCGTGGCGGCGAATCACTCCTACCACTCCGAGTATTGTCCGCGCAAGTGGCGTGGCTGGTGGGAGTTCGGCTGCGGTGCCTTGGGTGACATGGCCGTGCACAATGCGGACCCCGCCTTCTACGCACTGGATCTTGGCCAGCCGGATTGGGTGGAGAGCGAGCATGCGCCGAACAACAACGAGTCCTATCCCGAATGGAGCATCATCACCTACCACTTCCCTGCACGCGGAGAACAGCCCCCAGTGAAGATGGTGTGGTATGACGGTGGCAAGCTCCCGCCCAAGCCTCCGGGCATGGAAGCCGAGCGCAACTTGGGTGACAACGGCATCTACTTTGTGGGTGACAAGGGCGTGATCCTCGCTGGCGGCTGGTCTGGTACGCCGCGCCTGGTGCCGGAAGCACGCATGAAGGATTTTGTGATGCCCGCGAAGACCATCGCGCGCTGCACCGCGGGCCATCGTCGCGAATGGATCGAGGCATGCAAAGCCGGCAAACCTGAGAACGCACACTCCGGATTTCACTACTCCGCGCCCTTCACGGAAGCGCTGCTGGTGGGCCTGCTCGCCGTGCGTTTCGGCAAGCGCATCGAGTGGGATGCCGCGAATCTCAAAGCCACGAACTGCCCGGAAGCCGAGGCGGTGGTACACAAGGTGTACCGGCAGGGGTACGGGATATAGCGGAAGATGGTGTGCTGGCAGATCGCTTGGGTCTGCTGGCACATGATGTGTCTCTTGTTTCCGGGCGTGCGGGTTCGTGCTAGGGATGCCGCTGCGCACACCTCTATGGAAAGCAGCATTCCCACTTCCAAAGCTCATGGGTCAGCAAGTCGCGACCGGCATGGCACTTCCTTTTATGCTGCTCCCTTGCTGGGCATTGGCATGGTCTGCACGGCCGTGGGCATCTGGCGTACGCCTAACCCGACGGGTGCTCTGATCGCGGTATCCGTGGGTGTCTTTTACTTGCTGAGCGGGGTGCTGCTATACACATCGTGGGGAGGAGCTCCGAAGCTGGCCATGCTGGCATGGGCTCCTTTTTTCCTGGCAATGCCCGTGGGCACAGTCATGGCTTTCTTCGCGTTTCGTGGCCTGCGGGATTGGTACGTGCCTTCTGCACGTACCAACGCACTGCAACTGGGTAGTGGTAGAACTGCTTCGGCGCTCAGCGCGGCCGTTCATGCTTTTGTCTCGGAGTTTGGGGCGTATGAAGATGCAGAGGGGCAGCCGCTGTCTGTCAGCAGGGATTTGCACATTCCGCCTGGCACCTTCGCGAGGTTTTTGGATGACATCCGCATCGACTATGGCCTTCCTACGTCAGGAGCAGATGCGGACCGGGTGGATTCCTTGCAAGAGTTGCTCGAACTTCTGTCGGAGAGATGCGCTGCATAGAGACATTGCGCTGAAGCTCAGTTCATTCCTGACCATTTGAAAAGGGCGGCGGAGAATAGGAGCCGTCTCCCTGCCGCGCTCATGCGTAACCACGGGAACAACCCGATCTCGAACCATGAACCTCGAACTCCATTCCTCCACCGCACTCGTCACCGCCTCTTCAGGAGGCATTGGCCTGGAAATTGCCCGATCCCTGGCGCGCGAGGGCGCGACGGTGATTGTGAACGGACGCTCGCAATCTTCCGTGGATTCCGCCATCGCTGAAATCAAGGGCACGGTGCCTGATGCGAAGCTGAAGGGACTGGCGGCGGACAATGCAACGGCCGAGGGTTGTGCCGAGACCATCCGACAGGTTCCCAAGGTGGACATCCTGGTGAACAATCTGGGCATCTATGAGGCGGTGGGATTTTTCGAGGAAACGGACGAAGCGTGGCTGCGGCTCTTCGAGGTGAATATCATGAGCGGCGTGCGCCTGGCGCGGCATTACCTGAAGGAGATGCTCAACTCCAACCACGGCAGGGTCATCTTCATTTCCAGTGAGTCCGCCGTGAACCCGGCTCCGGAAATGGCGCACTACAGCGCGACGAAGACCATGCAACTCTCCATCTCACGGAGTCTCGCGGAACTCACCAAGGGATCCAAGGTCACGGTGAACACGGTCATGCCCGGCTCCACCAAGACCGAGGGCGTCATCAAATTTGTGCAGGATGTGTTCCCCGGCCTTCCCTATGAGCAGGCGGAGAGGAAATTTGTGTCAGAGAACCGTCCCACCTCCCTCATTCAGCGGCTCATCTCGCCGGAGGAGATTGCCGATTTTGTCACCTTCATTTCCAGCCCGAAGGCTTCGGCCGTCAATGGCGCGGCTTTGCGTGTGGATGGTGGCATTGTGCGAAGTGCGGTTTAAGAAATTCTTGGCCCGGTACGCATGATGTTCCGTGGGAGAGCGTTTTGTCTCTCCCATGAAATTCAAGGCTACTCTGTGTGCTCTCCTGCTGTGCTCCTCCGCCGCGTTCGCGGAGGACGGTTTCGTCGATCTCTTCAACGGTAAGAACCTCGATGGCTGGTTCGTCGAGCCCGCCAATCCGGCGGTCTGGACGGTGAAGAAAGGCGAGCTGGCCCGCTTCCCCCAATCGAGCTACCTGTGGACGAAGGAGAAGTACGGCGACTTCATCCTGGAGATGGAGTTCAAGGTGAGCCCCGATTGCAACAGCGGTCTCTTCTTCCGCACGGATCCAAAAAACCCGGTGCAGGGAGGCTTTGAGATCCAGATCATGGACTCCTTTGGCAAGACGCCTGACAAGCACGACTGCGGTGCTCTCTACGATGCGAAGGAGCCAGCGGTGAATGCTGTGAAGAAGGTCGGAGAATGGAACACCCTCCGCCTTGAGGTGAAGGGGCCGAAACTGGTGTGCCACATCAATGGCCAGAAGGTGCAGGACCTCAGCCTCGATGACTGGACCACCGCGGAAAAGAATCCGGATGGCACGCCAAACAAGTACAAGACCGCGCTGAAGGATCAGCCCCGCACCGGTCACATCGGCTTCCAGGACCACGGACACGACGTGTGGTTCCGGAACATCAAGATCAAGAAGCAGTAAGGCGAGAAGGACATTCTCGGCGACGAGTTCATGGGGGCGATCCGTGGTGGGTCGCTCCCATTTTATTTCGCTTCATGCCGGGCGGGAAGGCTGGGAAACGATTTACATGACATTCAGCCAAACTATGGGCAGCATGCGCCCATGGACGTTGTGGCACAAATCAAAGCGGCCGTGCAGAAGGGGCTTCGCGATGAGCGAGGACACCCACTTGGCATCGAGATAGCTCCTCCGATGGAGCCCAAGGAAATAAACTACATTGAGAGGAAATTGGGCGTTCCCCTGCCACAGGAACTCCGGGACTTTCTCGAGTTCACCTCCGGTATCGAGTTCAAGCTGGCGAAGAAATCGAGGGCATATACCATCATCAGCGAGCTTGGTGTCGACAAGATAGAAGTAGGCTTCTTTCCGGAGTTCTTCACCCACGGTCTGCCCTTTGCTCACGATGGGGCCGGGAATTACTGGGTGATGGAAATCACACCTTCCGCCACGGACACTGTTCCAGTGTACTACGCGAGTCATGACCCGCCCACGATCCTGTATCAAAGCCCCAGCCTCTCTGCCTTCTTCGAGGAACTGTTCCGGTTGTACACTCCACCCCACTCCTCGCTGGTTCGTAGTGTGTTTGATGACGATTTGTTCGACGTTTATCGAAAGAACCCGGGTGCTTTGAGCCATACCGAGGCGGCAGCTTCCATCGACCCGGCGATTCGAGAATTTGCCGCCACGCTGCCTGAGCATTTTGAGATCGTTGATCTTCGAGACGTGCCGATTGGAATGGGCTTCTCGTTCGGGCGCTACGGCGCCGATACGGAGCTCAAACGCCACGGTGAAGAACGCATCTTCGCCTACGCCAAGCCTCCGAGACGCGGTCTGATGGCACGACTCTTCGGTGTGCGGTGAGGTTGTCGTGGCGGCTACTTCTTCCAGATCACCACTTCATCCTCTGCCAGTTTTCCCAGCTTGTCGGAGCGACTGAGTTCCAGCCAGTACTCCTTGCCATCGAATTGGAATACTGCGGGCCCAATGTCACCTGTGCCCGCACTCCAGTTCACGACCCTAATCGTCCCTCCACGAGAGACTTCGAAATCATGGTAGAGAAATCCACGGGAGTACGCGGGTGATGACACCTTGCGTGTGCCGGTGTACTTCACTTCGAAATCCGGATAGGACAGGACTGCGCCTTTGTGAAATTTCGCCTTGGCGCCGTAGGAGGCTCTTCCGCCCTTGCCGGCGGCACAGGCGGGCATGGCAAACATCATCATGCTCACGGCCAGAAAGGAGCGGCGTGTGCAGCCAGAGTGGAGAGAGATGAGTTTCATACAGATTTCCCTCTGGCATCCGTTCGATCGCCTGAGGGAGTGGGCCTAGACTTTGGCCACGATGAGTTCGTTGTTCTTCAGCTTTACCCCCGGGCCACCGAAGGCCAGCATGAGCTGATACTTCTGGCCGTCGAATTTAAAGGCGCATGGCACGACAAGACCTGTGCCTCCGGTCCATGACACCGTGGTCGAGCGGGAGCCTTTCGACACACGGAAGTCCTCATAAGTGAATCCACGGGGATATACCTTGGACGGCTCCTTGCGAGATCCGAGATAGGTCAGGTCAAAATCTGGAAAGTGGATCGCCGTTCCCTTGGCGTAGGTCACCTTCGCACCGTAGGCGGCAGTGGAGTCCTTCATGGCAGCACACGCGGGAAGGCCAAGGCCAGCCACACACATCCCGAGCACGGACCGGCGGGTCCAGTTGCGGTGTGATAGCGGCAGCACGAGTTCCATGCTGAGTGGATGTGCGCAACTGCAGCGATGTGACGTGAGTCACAACGAAAAGTAGTTTCGGCTTCAGAGGCTGTGTGAAAACAGTTTTTTTCAGGGCGGGCTGATGGCGCGCAAGAGCGCGTGGGTCAGGCGCTCTTGCGCGCGGCGTGGATGAGTTGTTGCAGGGGCAGCAGGTTGAGCACCCGGCGCAGGTTGTAGGCCAGCGCGCTCAAGCTGAACTCGGCACGCACACTGTGCAGCCCCCTTGTCAGGAAGCTGTCGTGGCCCCACATGCGCAAGGTGCCAAAGACATGTTCCACGCTGCGCCGGCGCAGGTGCATCATGTGGGGTCTCTCTGCCAGACGACGGGCCGCGCGCTCCACCGCCTCCTCATGAGGAGAACGGTTGATGGTACGATAGCGTCCCGCAGTGCACTGGCCGCGCAGAGCACACTTGCGGCAGGCGCTCTCGTTGCTGTAGAGCAGCGTCGTTCTGCCCTCATGGCTGCTGCGTCCTCGTAAGCGCAGCACCTGGGCACCGGGACAGTGGTACACATCGGCTCCTGCCTCATAACCGAACTGCTCTTTGGCAAAGACCTCGCGTCCGTCCTTGGTGCTCTGCCCGCTGTTGGTTCCTTGCGCGGGTACATAAGTCACGACTCCGGCCTGCTCACACTGCTGCAGGTGCGCAGCCTGATGGTATCCCTTGTCAGCCACTACTTCCAGGGTGCGGGCCTGCAACGCCTCCTGGGCGGCAAGCGCCATGGGGGCCAGTTGACTGCGGTCATTGGCCTGCGCCACCACGTCCTCTGCCACGATGAGGTCGTGCCGCGTGTCCACCGCAGCCTGCACGTTGTAGCCCATCATGTAGCCGGAGCGCTGCACATCCTTGACCTTGCGTGCTTCAACATCGGTGAAGGCGATCTTGTCCCTGGCACCGCCTTCCTGCTCCAGTTGAGCCAACAGGCAAGCATATTGCTCCCGGTGCTTGGAGAGTTCGGCCAGCTTGTCAGTGAGCTTGACGCCCGCCGGCTCCCTGCGGGGCGCAGCGCCTTCGACCTGCTCATCCTGGCTGTCGAGCGCACGCAGGTACTCCTCAATGCGCGCGTCCACATGAGCGATGAGCTTGCGCAACTGCTCCACCCCACCATGACGCTGGCTGTTGTTGAGCGCCTTGAACTTGCTGCCGTCGATGGCCACCAACTCTGCTCCAAAGAGGCCCAGCTGACGGCACAGCAGGTTGAACTGGCGCAGCACCCCTTTGAATACGCTGCGGTTATCCCGGCGGAAGTCCGCAATGGTCTTGAAGTCAGGCTTGAGCAGGCGCAGCAACCACAGGAGCTCCAGATTGCGTCCTGCCTCGGCCTCCAGGCGCCGGCTGGAGCGGATGCGATGCAGGTAGCCATACAGGTACAGCTTGAGCAGATCCTTGGGGTCATAGCTGGGCCTGCCTGTAGCACTGGGCACCGCGTGGGTGAACTTCAGCGCCACCATGTCCAGCCCATTCACAAAGACTTCAATGAAGCGCACCGGTGCCTGTTCATCCACATACTCCTCCACACTGGGCGGCAGCAACTGCACCTCCTCACGCGGAACTCCTTGCACGTAACTCATCCCTCTCTTTGCCAACACCAAATCCCGCGGTCAATCCTCTCGAAGACACTTTCCACACAGCCTCTGAAGCCGAAGCTACTTTGGAGAGCTACGCCAGCAGAGCCTTCACCACCTCGCCGTGCACATCTGTGAGCCGGAAATCGCGGCCGGAGTGGCGATATACCAATCTGGTGTGATCGATACCCAACAGGTGCAGCACCGTGGCCTGGAGGTCATGCACATGCACCCGGTCCTTCACTGCCTTGAAGCCGAAGTCATCGGTGGCTCCGTACACCGTGCCGCCTTTCGCACCACCACCGGCAAGCCACATGGTGAAGCCGTGATTATTGTGGTCACGTCCCGCCGTGGGTTTCACGGCGGCGTCCTGGGTGAGTTCCACCGTGGGTGTGCGGCCAAACTCGCCACCCCAGATGATGAGTGTCTCCTCAAACAAACCGCGCTGCTTCAGGTCGGTGAGCAGCGCCGTGATGCCCTGGCAGCTTTCCGCCGCCAGCCTGCGATGTTCGGACTCAATGTTGTTGTGGCTGTCCCAGGGTTGCAGCGTGCCGTGCCACACCTGCACAAAGCGCACACCTCGCTCGATGAGACGACGAGCAATGAGCATCTGCTTTGCCTGTGGTGTATCACCATACATCTGCCGCACGTGGGCGGGTTCGCGCTCGATGTCGAAGGCATCGGTGGCGGACGTTTGCATGCGGAAGGCGGTCTCGAAGCTGTGAATGCGCGCTTCCAGCACCGGCTCCGACCTCATGGCGAGATGACGCCGGTTGATGCGCTCCACAAAGGCGAGCTGATCGTGCTGCTCGTCCGGCGAGAGCACAGGATTGCGCAGATTCTCGATCAAGTCCTGGGGCTTGCGATCCTGCGTCTCGATGTAGGTGCCCTGATAGGAGCCCGGGAGGAAGGATGACTGCCAGTTGTCCGCACCAGCGACGGGCATGCCTTTGGGCACGAGCACGACAAAGCCGGGCAGGTTCTGGTTCTCCGTGCCGAGACCATAGGTGACCCAGGCGCCGATGCTCGGCCGCGCCATGATGCTCGCGCCGCAGTTCATGAGGCGTAGCGAGCTCTCATGGATGGGCACATCCGTGTGCATGGAGCGAATCACGCAGAGATCATCCGCGTGCCGTTCCGCGAGTGGAGCGAAGAGCTCGCTCACTTCCATGCCAGATTGCCCGTAGCGCTGAAACTTGAAGGGCGATGCCAGCGCGGCACCGGTGGGGCGCTCCGTGGCGAAGTGCACCGGCAGACGTTGCCCATGGTATTTCGTAAGCTCCGGCTTCGGATCGAAGGTGTCCATCTGGCCCGGACCGCCGTTTGCAAGGATTTGGATGACATACTTTGCCCGGGCGGGGAAGTGAGGGCGCTTCGCGGCGAGGGGATGAGCCTCGGAACTCCCGGCCTGTGCCTGCTGCTGGTGCAGGAGGGAAGCGAGGCCAAGCATGCCAAAGCCTGCGCCACAACGCTGCAACACTTCGCGGCGGCTCATCATGCTGGGTGAGAAGGGGGCGCTCATCTTGGGTGAAGGTTGGGCTCTGGCTTAATCCACAAACACGAACTCATTCGAAAGGAGCAGTCCCTGCGCGAAGCTCTCCCACTTGCGACGACCGGAAGGATCCTCCCACTGTGCGCCATCGAGAAAGGTCATGGAGGCATCGAGCTCCACGGCATCTGGATTTCTGGAAAGGGCGAGCTGAAACACACGCTGTACCTGATCCACAGTAGTGCTCGCTGCGGAGACCTCCTTGCGCTGCACGAGGGCTTTTGCCTGCTCTCGCACGAAGGGATTGTTCATCAGATACAGGGCCTGCAGTGGCACGAGCGTTTCACTGCGTCGCGAGATCGAGGTGTCCGGATTCGCGACATCGAAGTTCCGCATCAGTGCCGGGATACGGAAGCGGTCTGTGTATCCGTACAAAGCGCGGCGTAGGTTGCTATTGGTGAGGGGCTGGCCGCGTCCTCCTTCGCGGATATCGAGCTGTCCGGCTGCCTGTAGGAGGGAGTCACGCAAAGGCTCAAATTCCAGCCGCCGCGGAGCCATGCGCCAGAGGAGGCGGTTGCCAGGATCCTTCGCTCCGTCGTCAGCGCGCCAGGCGCTACTCTGCTGCCACGTGGCGGAGGTGAGCATGTACCGATGCAGGGCCTTGAGTGACCAGCGGTGATCCATGAACCACGAAGCCAGGTGATCCAGCAGCTCTGGATGCACTGGTTTCTCCCCCATGACGCCGAAGTCATCCGTGGTGGCCACCAAACCGGTGCCAAAGTGATGCTGCCATACGCGATTGACGATCACTCGCGCGGTGAGGGGATTTCGTCTGCTGGCAATCGACTGGGCGAGCTGGAGCCTGCCGTCATCTTCATAGGTGCGAGCGTCCACGTCTGAGAGGACGCTGAGAAAGCGGCGCGGTACGAGTGTGCCGGGACGTTTCATATCCCCACGGATGAGGATGCGTGGATCCATGGGCCTTGCCGACACTCGCACTGCCATGGCGCGCTCCACGGGTGCCGTGGCCTCAAGGGCGCTGAGACTGGTGAGAATCTTGGTGCCTGCCTCACCCTCGCTGCGATGTACCAGCCGCTTCTCCGTGAGGAATCTGGGAATGTCCTCGATGATTTCTTCGCGCCCTGCGGGAGGCACCGGTGAATCTGGGCCATAGATGAGTGCGACAATGCCTTTCCCTTCTGGCGTGTCGGACTTCAAGGCTTCTTGAATGAGCCTGCCGTAGGAATCCGCCACGGCCAGCATGTCCTTGGGAGCCTCGCCGGCGAAAGCGGATACGACCCATGGATGGTGCGCATCTGGGGAGGTACGCATGTCGGTCAGTACGGCCCGTGCTTTCTCTGCGAAGCCATCTCGAGGCAGTGCCATGCACTGATGCCACAGCTTGAAGAACGGCTCGTCTGTAGCTTTGCTCTTCTCAAGCAGCGCCTCCCAGCGTGGGGGCGCCTGGTAGAAGAGCAGCCCGGATGGTGTATCCAAAGGTATGTAACCTTCCGTGGTGCGGTGGTTGGACGAGCACCGCACGAGGTAGCGCAGGTACTCCGTGGCCATGGTACGGAAGTGGGCGTTGGAACTGGCGAGGCACTTGTCCACATGCGCTTCCCAGTCCGAGAGCAGCTTCGCCCGCTGTTCTAGATAAGGCTTGAGCGCCGCTTCATCAGTTGTGCTGTGCCCAACCTCCGGCAGATCAATCGGCTCCTCCACACTCCCGAGAATACCCGAGAGAGAGTAATAGTCCGCTGTTGGGACAGGATCGAACTTGTGATCGTGGCACCGTGCACAGGCGAGGGTCATGCCCATGAAGCCACGGCCCACCACGTCAATGCGGTCATCAATCACCAGCATGGGGCCATCCGCATTGGAGCGGAACTGCCGCCCTACGGTGAGGAAGCCCAACGCGCGGAGATCGCCATCTGGAATACGGTCCGCAGCGAGTTGCTCCAGAATCATCCTATCGAAGGGCGTATCCGCATTGAGGGCATCCACCACATAGTCACGATAGGTGTGCGCAAAGGGAATGCGCCGCTCGCCGTCCACCGATTGCTCGATGGTATCCGCATAGCGCGCCACATCCAGCCAGTGCCGTCCCCAGCGCTGGCCGTATTCCGGTCTGCGGAGCAATTGATCCACCAGCTTCGCATAGGCATCGGGACTCTGGTCGTTAGCGAAAGCCTCAACCTCGGCGAAGGTGGGCGGAATGCCGAGCAGATCGAAATGCAGCCGGCGGATCAAGACGTGGGCATCGGCACGAGGAGAAGCATGCAGGCCTTCCTTCTCCAATCGCGACGTGACGAAGGCATCGATGTCATTGCTGATGGTGGATGCATTTTCATTTCGCGTGTTCGGAACGGGCGGTGCTTTTACAGGCTGGTAGGACCAGTGTTTACGCCCGGCATCCACATCGATTCCCTTCTTGGCGTGCGCGACGGCTACACCGCTCTGCCGCGGATCCGGTGCGCCCATGGACACCCATTTTTCCAGTACGGCGATCTCCTCCGCGCGGAGCTTCTCACGCGGAGGCATCTTCAGCGCATCGTCCACGTGACGCACCGCACGAATGAGGGTGCTCTTTTCCAGGTTGCCTGGCACCAGGGCAGGCCCTGTCTCACCGCCGGTCTGCCACCCTGTCTTGGAGTCCAGCACCAGTCCGCCTTTTGCTTTTCCTCCTGCGTGCGAGTGGCATTCAAAGCAGCGACGCTCCAGTAGTGGGCGCACCTCCTTTTCGAAAAAGGCGGTGCCTTCCTCAGCACCTTCCGCTGCGGCATGTAGCGACGCCAGCCCAAGGCTCAGGCTCAGGCCTGCACTGCAGAGAATCCAGCGATGGAATTTCAGACGCATGACATTCGCGTTCTTCATTTCATGCCGAAGATGCGTCTCCAGGTGACGGCAGCCATTCGCGCCAGCCGACGATGTGCTGCCGCGTTATCTTTTCCGCTGAGGCGGATGTCTCTTCACGAAAGCAAGCCAGCATCCCTTGGTGGGCTTCCACCGTCATCTGGCGCGTCGCATGGGTCTGCATCTGGTGATTGCGATGCAGGCGCGAAAGCCACAGCTCCAGCTCGGGACGCAGCGACGTCCAGAGGCGCACAAGGCGGGGTTGGTTGGAAGCCTCGAGAATGATCTGGTGAAAGTCGAGGTCCAGGGAGGTGACGTCCTTCAGAGATTTGGCCCGCGCGGTCTCCCGAATGTTTAGTTCCAGCAGATTCGCATCCACCCGGAGCTGTGGTGCAGCGAGGCGTGCGGAGAGAGGCTCGAGCGCGAGGCGCAGCAGAAAGAGCTCCTCAAAGTCCTGCGGCGTGAGATCCTTAACGAACGCGCGGCCCGTGGCGCTGAACGAGACAAGTCCCTCGCGCTCCAGCGTGACGAGGGCCTCACGCACTGGCACCCTGCTCACTCCGAGTTGCTTCGCCACGGCCGCCTCCGCGAGCCGGGTGCCGGGAGGAGTCACCCCTTGGATGATGTCCTGGCGCAAGCGCTGCGCGGTTTCTTCCGTGAGCGTGCGGGGTGATGGAGAGGCTTCGTCGAACATGGCCGGGGTGGAGAAGAGCAGATGTGTAAAACGGTATACCGTTTTGCTGGCCCCGGTCTTTCACGGCACTTATTTTCTTTCTCCGGCAGGCGGCGCCCATATCGCCACGCCCATGTGATAGCCGTCGTGTTCTGGCGCTTTGCGTGAGTAGTAAGCGGTGACGATCTTCCCGTCCACACGCTGCACGCTGGACGGATAGCCGCAGTCGCCTTCGTCACTGCGCATCACCCGAACAGGCTCGCTCCAGGTCTTGCCGTCATCGCTGCTGAGCTTCGCCTTCACTCCACGCCGTCCCTGAACGCGGACGCCGTAGGTCAGCAGGAGACGGTCGTCCTTCAGCCGCATGAGGTGGCCGTTGATTTCATTCTTTTCCGTCACGCGTTGCGGACCGATCCACGTGGCACCGTTGTCGTCCGAGGTGAAGAGTTCCATGGCATCGACGCGCGCGGCAGCCATCCAGCGTTTGCCGCCGAGCGGGAAGATATCCGTCTCGTTGTGCTTTGGCCCGATGATGGATATGGCCTTCCAGGTGTGACCGTCGTCGTCACCGCGGAAGTGCCAGGACTCGTAGTTGCCGATCTTGAAACTCCTTTCGGGGCTCGTCAGCTTACCCCGGTAGCATGAGGTGTGCAGGGCGCCATCTTCACCCACCCAGATGTCGCCAAACGGAATGTAATGCGACCAGCCGGCATCGGTTCCGGGGAAGGTCGTGTTCTTTGTCCAGGTCCTCCCACCATCGCTTGAGCGCATGATCCAATTGCTGAGTACCGCATCGCGGAAGGGCTCCTGCTTGGGGCGCTCGGGTTGCTTCACATTGGTCCAGCCGGAGCACAGCACGATGAGGTCGCCATTCCTTGCGAGACCCGCGGCGTGGTTCATGCGGATCGTCTCCGGTTCGTGCTGGGTGATGACGCTACGCTTCTCCCACTCCGTGCCATCTTTGCTGGCCCAGCATTCCACATCACCTTCCATCAGCCCGTGAGCGGGTTGGTTGTGCAGCACAGCCACGATGCTGCCGTCCTTCATCAACGTGAGATTGGGCCAGGCACAGACATTTTTGGCGGCTACGACGCGTTGGATGTCCGAGGGTTCGCGTTCAGCAGATGGTGTTGCTGCTTCCTGGGCGAAGGATCCTGCGGAAATACTGAGGCACGACAAGATGAGGTGGCGGCGCTTCATGAGGCGACTACGCCGACGCGGGAGTGTCTCTTTGGAGAAGATGTCCGGTCAGGAAACTAATTCACGAATCACATGCCCGTGAACATCGGTCAGGCGACGATCGATGCCATTGTGCCGCACCGTGAGCTTTTCATGATCGATCCCCAGCAGATGCAGCATGGTGGCATGGATGTCATATACCAGCGTGGGGTTGTCACGATCGAGTGGCTTGTAGCCCCACTGATCGCTCTCGCCATACGTGATGCCTCCCTTGATGCCACCGCCGCAGAGCCAGTTGGTGAAGACATAGGGATTGTGATCGCGCCCTCTGCCGCCCTGAGTGCTGGGCATGCGGCCGAATTCGGTGGTCCAGAGAATGAGGGTGTCCTCCAGCAAACCACGTTGCTTCAGATCGCGAATGAGTGCGCCCACCGCCTTGGCCATGCCCCAGGCGAGCGGCCCGTGGTCGCGCTCGATGTCTTCGTGTGAGTCCCAGTTGCGTCGTGGGAAGCCGTTGTCGTTGCCGCTCCAGATCTGCACAAAGCGCACGCCGCGCTCCAGCAGGCGCCGTGCAGCGAGACATTTGCGGCCCATGATGTCTGCCTCTTCCGCTGGGTTGATATCCGAGGGCCATGCACTGCCGCCATCCCGGATGCCATACATCTCGCGAATGTAGGCGGGCTCGCGTGAGATGTCGAGTGCCTCAGGCGCTGCGAGCTGCATCTTCGCCGCGAGTTCATAGCTGCGAATGCGAGACTCGAGTCGCGCATCATCCTCGCGGGATGACGCGTGTTGTCGATTCATCTGACCGAGCAGGGAGAGCCCATCTGTCTCCGCGCGCGGAGTGATGTAGCGCCCTGCTTTGTGGGGGAACAGATCGGAAATGGGTGTCTCAGCACCAGGGTAGATAACCGTGCCCGCGTGCTGGGAGGGAAGAAAGGCCGAGTCCCAATTCTTTGGACCATTGGAAGCGAACCCGCGATGATCTGGCAAGACGACGAACGCAGGCAGATTTTCGCTGAGCGATCCAAGTCCGTAGCTCACCCATGAACCCATGCCGGGAAAGCCGGGCAGATTGAACCCGGTCGCTTGCAGCAGTGTGCCTTGGGAATGGACACTGGTCTTGCCGACCAGATTGTGCACAAAAGCTATGTCATCCACGCAATCACCCAGCGGAGCCACCACATCGCTGATCATCTTGCTACAGCGTCCGTATGGGCGGAAGTCCCACACGGGCTTTTTCCATGGACCAAGGCCATTTTGAAATGCTTCCACTTGCTCGCCGAAGTCGGATGCTTCGCCGTGCCGCTTCACCAGCACCGGTTTGTAGTCGAAAAGGTCAATGTGGCTCGCCGCGCCCGCCATGAAGAGCTGGATGACGCGGCGGGCTTTGGGAGGGCGGGTGCAGGCTGATGATGGGCTTGAGGCGAGAAGGCCTTCGCTGCCTAGTAACGAAGCGAGCGCGATGATGCCGAATCCCTGCCCGCTGGTCGAGAGCAGCTCGCGGCGTGTCATCGCGTGTGGGGTGGGGGATGGTAGTTGAGTCATCATTCAGTCCACGAAGTTGAACTCATTCAGATTCATCAGAAGTCGGCAAAGGTTCGCCATGCCATGCTCCTCTGCGTAGGCGGTGAGGGTTGGAATCTCCTCAGTGGTTGCAGGACGGCATAAGGACAGGGCCACGGCGCGCTGCACTTGTGCTTCCTTTCCGCTGGTCTCGCGCTGCACGCGGTTCGCGAAATGGTCAGCCATGGTCACCGTGAGACCGTTGTTCTTGAGCGCGAGCGCCTGAAGCGGACTGATGGATTCATTCCGCTTGTCCACTCGCATGGAGGGATCCGCACAGTCGAGCGTAGTCATGAATGGTTGCTGCTGCGAGCGCACAATGAAGCGGTAGATGCTGCGGCGGTGCGACTTGGGATCGTTCGGGTCGTGGAGGTTGTATTCGTAGTGCGGCGAGTGCTGAGGCTTCTCGATCACGAAGTCCTGGAAGCTGGGCCCGCCCATGGTGAGATCCAGTTTGCCGGCAACGGCGAGCACTGAGTCACGCACACACTCGGCATCGAGCTTGCGGCGGTTCTGCCGCCAGAGCAGCAGATTGTCTCCATCGCGTGCGGCGATGTCGCCTGCGTGTGGAACATGGGAGGACTGCCGGTAGGTGCGGCTCATGACGATGAGCTTGTGGAGCTGTTTCAATGAGCCGTGCATGTCATCGCGGAAGGTGACCGCGAGCCAGTCCAGCAAAGCGGGATTCGTGGGCTTTGCTCCCATGCGTCCGAAGTCATTCGGTGTATCCACCAGCGCCCGCCCGAAATGATGCTGCCACACGCGGTTCACGATGCTGCGCCACGTGAGTGGATTTTCGCGAGCGGTGATCCACCTTGCCAGCGCAGCACGACGTGAACCTTCATCGGCGAGGTCAGAAAGAGTGAAGCGTGCGGGCAGGTGGAATTTGAGCGAAATGGCAGAGATGGCTCCGGGACTCGCCTCTTGGGCGGGAGTCTTTACATCACCGCGCTTCAGGAGATAAATGGGGCGGGGTTTCCCGTTCTGGGCGCCTGTGCCTGCAAATGCTCCAGTCCCGTGGTGTATCGTACCCGCGTACACCACATCAGGCTTGGGAAAAGCAGCTAGTGCCTTGCTGACTTCCGCGAGTTCCTGCTTCATTTGACTCAACTCGCGATGCAATGCTGCATCTCCGAGAGTGGCGAGGAATCGTTCCCGTTCGGCTTGCAACGCGGCGAGGTTCCCGCCTTCGTCCTCCACGGGGGAGATGGCATCCACCAGGTTGACCTTCCTCCAGCGCGGAGGTGCCTCGATGGAATCCAACGCGGTGACGGTGGCGCCCTCGGCCGCATTGTGATTGGCGGTATCGATCGCCTGCACCTCTGCCAGCGCAAAAATGTAGTCATTCTTGCGCGGCGCGAGACGTGTGGCGGTGACGCGAATGAACCGTGCGGTGGCTCCGTTCGTCTGGATGACAATGGGAGAGGTTCCGGGGCTGGGCACATCCTGCGTTTCATGTGCGACGAGGTGAATGACGTCCTTCTGGAACGTCTCGTCATCAGAGGCTTCCACACGATAGCGAAGCGGGAAGCCAAACCCGGCGCCGACGCCGTTGAAGTCGTCATAGCAAGGACGCAGGACCACTTTGTCCAGCACAACACTGCGGCCGAGGTCCACCTGCACCCACTTCACGCTGTCCTGGGTGGGTGCAATGGCGCTGTGGTAACCGAACTCTGCACGCAGGTTGCCTTTGCCTCGTTTCTTTGCGGCCTCGATGTTCTCATTGAGCTTTGCAAGCGTCTGGCCACCGAGTGACGTTAGTTTCTCGTCGACCACTTTTTGCTTCGAAGTCAGATCCCGCTGCCTGGCTTCCAGGGTCGCATAGCGCTTCGTCAGATCGGGATCGGCGAAGTACTTCCTGTCAGCGCGATCGAGGGCGGCGAAGACGGCTTGAAGGGAATAGTAGTCCCCCTGGGAGATGGGGTCGAACTTGTGATTGTGGCACTGTGCGCAGCCCACCGTGAGCGAAGTGAAAGCGCCCATGGTATTCTGCACCATGTCATCCCGATCCAGGTGGCGGGCGATCCTGCCATCGATTTTTGATTCGGGCACCTCAGCATGACCGATGAGATCCCACGGTCCCGCTGCGATGAAGCCCAGTGCCACAATGCTGTCCGCAGTGCCGGGGTGCAGCACATCTCCAGCGATCTGCTCCTCCACGAAACGCTCGTAGGGCTTATCCTCGTTGAAGGCGCGGATCACATAGTCCCGGTACGGCCAGGCATTGAGGCGTGGCTTGTCCTTGTCGTACCCATGGGTCTCGCCGTAGTGCACGAGATCGAGCCAATGACGTGCCCAGCGCTCCCCATATCGAGGTGACGCGAGAAGGCGATCCACGAGCGCTGCATAGTTCTTTTCACGCTGGTCGGCATCCCCCGAAGATTGCTCACGGGCAAATGCCTCGACCTCTTCAGGCGAGGGTGGCAGGCCGATGAGGTCATAACTCAAACGGCGAATCAACGTGCGCGCATCAGCCTCTTGGGCCGGTGCTGCGCGATGCTCGCGAAGTTTGGCCTCCACGATGACGTCAATCGCATTCTGAGTTGAGTCGGGAGAATCTCCATCACGTGGGAGTGGCACTGCCAGTTTCACCAACGGCTTGAAGGCCCACCAATCCATGCGGTCCTCTACCTGAGCCGTGTCGATTCCGTCCGGCCATACAGCGCCTTCATCGATCCACTGCCTGATGGTGGCCACCTCTGCGGCAGTGAGCCGGGTGCCCTTTGCCTTGGGTGGCATCTGGACCTTGTCATCCAGGCCGCTGATGAAAAGAAACAAGGGACTCTCTGCACTCTTCCCGGGCAGGAGATTGGGGGCATGAGCATCGCCGCTGGTGAAAGCTTCCTGCTTCACGTCCAGTCGGAAGCCATTCTTCTGCTTTTCGGTCCCATGGCACTCATGGCAGTGCTTTTCAAAGATGGGTCGCACATCCCGGGTAAAATCCACCGGCGCCGCCAGCAGGGTGGCAGGCAGCATCAAAAACACACTGGGCATCACGGCGCGGAGCATCACCGTTCATTAACGGTCCTTTGGGTGTTCTTTCATGCCACGCGTACGCGTGACACACACAGCGCTGCCCGCCTATACCAGCCCTTCCTTCAGAGCCTTGGCCACGGCGCCGGTGCGGGTGTTCACCTCCAGCTTTTCGTAGATGCGCCGGAGGTAGGTGTCTACCGTGTGCACGCTGAGCTGGAGGCGGTCGGCGATTTCTTTTTTGATCAGCCCCTTCACCATGTGCTGAAGGATCTCCTTTTCACGCTCGCTCAGGCCGTAGTCTGATTTCTTCGGGGCCAGCCGGGAGAACATCTCCAGCACGCGGCGTGCGATGCGCGGGTTCATGGGTGAACCACCATTGAGGGCATCATGAATGGCCTGAACAATCGCGTCCGCCCCCGCGGTCTTCAGAAGGTAGCCCGACGCTCCGGCGCAGATCGCCTGGAAGATTTTTTCATCGTCCTCGAAGACGGTGAGGATGATTATCTGCGCCTTCGGGCAGCGTTCGCGGAAATGGCGGATGCCCTCCAGTCCACTCATGCCCGGCAGGCCCACATCCAGCAGTATTGCATCCGGCTCATCTGCTTTCTCCTTGTTCAGTGCCTGCAGTGCGAGTTCACACGAATCATACTCACGGGAGCAGTGCATGTCCCTTTCGGCATTCAGCACCTTGCCGAGGGTGCGGCGGAAGGGCGCATGATCCTCCACGACCCAGATGTGTTTCTTTTCCTTGGAGTCCATGGAGGTTCAGGCGAGCTGCGCGTTGAGCGTGATGGTGGTGCCTCTGCCGGGCACGGTGGCGAGTTCCATGCGCCCGCGCAAGGCCTCCGCGCGATGCTGCATATTTGCCAGTCCGCTTCCGTCTCCTTTGCGTCGCGCATCGAAGCCGGCGCCATTGTCCTCAATGCGCAGGTCGAAGTTGTGCTCGTCCCACTCTGCCACCATGCGCACCTCCGTGGCTCGTGCGTGCCGTGCGATGTTATGCATGGCCTCCTTGAAGAACAGGAATACATGGCGGTGGAATTCCAGCGACGCGGTGCGGTCTGCTACGGGCTCCTTTACCTGCAACTCCCAGTCGACGCCATGAAGCTGCGCCGCGGCACTCTCCCGCAAGGCCTGCATGAGCCGCAGTAGGGAGGGTTCGCCGCCTTCACGCACGAGCCACAGGATGCCGCGCATGGACTCCGCAGCCTGTTTCGCGGAGCGCTGCATCTCATCGAGAGCCTGGCGCGTCTCTTCACCCAGATCCTGCTGGCGCAATGCCAGCTCACTGGCGAGAGAAATGCTGCCGAGATGGCTGCCTACTTCATCGTGCAGGTCGCGTGCGATGCGCTGGCGCAAAGCCTCCAACTCACGCCGCCTCTCCTGCCTTCCGCGTTGCATCATCGCCAAAGCTGTGGCCAAAGCGAACGTCAGCAACGTTCCTCCGATCCACAGGGCGCGCTCATGAGCAACGGCAAGAGCCGCACTGCGTTCTGCCTCCAGCTTGACGAGTTCCTCCTCCAACTTCACACGCTCGGCAAGTTTCTGGTGCCAGGAAAGAGGTTCCACGAGGCGCCCTTGCGCGACTTCACCATCCACCAGGCGGGTACGGTTCCATGAGCCGGTGTTGGTTTCATCGAGGAATGTGACAGGCATTCCGATGGCCATATTCTTTCCAGAGGAAAGCACTTCCATCTCCGCGAGGGCAAAGACGAAGTCGTCGTTGCGCTGCCAGAGCTGGGTGGCGGTCAGACGTACATAGCGCGCCTGGTGTGGAGCCGTGCAGAAGGTCGCGACATTGTCCGCTGGATTCGGATACTCTGCGTTCGTGTGATCCTCGATCATTTGCGAACTGGCGAAGGTGGCATCATCTGAGCATTCCAGGCGGAACCGACGTGGAAAGCCAAACCCGGGCCGGTCTGGGAAATCCGGTGGGTGCGCGGGATACAAGCGCACCTCCGCAATCGGCATACTGCCGCCCAGATCCACCTGCACCCACTTCGCTGTATCTGCCACGGGCGAGATGCCACTGTGCCAGCCATTGCCGGACGGGTGAGCCGGCTCGGGTATCGCAGGAATACCCAGCGCTGTCCAGCCATCCACGAGGTGTTCGGCAGACCACGTTGGCGGTGTGTCGGTGGATCGCGTGGAAGTTACAGGCGCATGGAGTGCGACGTTGCTGCCTGCAGCGAAGATCATCATCTCGCCAAGGCAGAACATGTACCGGTTCTGGCTGCGCGGCTGGCGAGCGAGCTGCGTTGCACTGAAGCGTACGTATCTCGCTGTGACTCCTTTGCCGTCCGCGACAAACGGCGCTACCTGCGAGGGCTGATCCACACTTGTGCCATCGAAAAGCGTCACGGACTCGGCGAACACCGCATCGCGGGAGGCATCGATGCGAAAGCGTGCCGGCCAGCCGTAGGCACCGGTGCCCTCGGTCGTGGCGCCAAAGTAGGCCGGAATCACCACGATGCTGTCGACGGGCACTTCTTTTCCAAGGTCGACCTGCACCCAGCGCACGGCATCTGCCGTGGGGGAAAAGCCGCTGTGGAATCCCGCGTGCTCATGAGCTTGAGGTGGTGGCAGGGGCGGCTTCGACGCCAGATCCACGCTCGTGAGACCACGCCGGTGATCGATGGCGGTGAGTTGATCATTGAGCAGCGACCACACGTCCGCCTGTGCGGCAGGTGCTGCGGCACAGAAAAGCAAGGAGAGGGAAATGGAGCGGCAAGTACTGAGCACGCAGGGCTATGGATACGCCACGGAAGAGGTGGCACTTGTCACTTCATTGGGGTGTGACTCATAACGACCCGCAGTGCATCCGTCAGAGATCACTCAGGTCCGATGTTTTTCCCGGTGAACGAAAATCGCAGGTTTCCATCCTTGAGGATGCGGACGTTCACATCTGCCGTGTCAGACAGTTTGGTGTAGACCACCCTTCTTCCGGCCACGAATGCTTCCGGAGGGTCTGTATCTGTGCCAGGAGTGGTGATGCCGCCCGAAATGGGGAAGTCATGATCAGGAGCACCCCATGCAGCCAGGAGCTCGGCTTCTGTGAAGATGCGCTCAGTGAGGAGAAACAATCTCGCGGACTCCTCGGTCGTGACATTGGCAAAGAAGGTAGCGCGTAGGGACTTGGGAGCACGGCGCCCACAGAATGGGCAGTGGTAGAGAGGCATCGTTCCCTGCCCATTCGAGCACTGCAGATGAAATTCATTCATCTGACCGTCGAAGGTGATGGGAACCTCGGGATCTTTGGCGGCGTTTTCAAGCCAGTGGCATTTGCAGAAGCGTTGGAAGAGCGACATGGCCAGTGTGGTTCGCAGTAGGTTGGTGGTAAGTTACTGCCGAGACGGGGAAGCTTTCATCTCTCGGATGGAAAGGAACCAGGGTGCTCCGTAGCCTTGCATTCATATTTTGTCGACCCTGTGAAAATCTCCTTGCCCACCGATTACATTTGTGATCAAATGGCGAATATTACGAACGTAATCCAAATCGTCTCCTGTATGCCGTCCCCGCGCTCCAAGTCCGCCGCCACGAAACCTGCCGCCTCCGTCCCCTCCATCTCGGATGCGGAATGGGTGGTGATGACGGAGTTCTGGCGGGCAGGCGAAGCGACAGCGAAGCAGATCGTCGCTGCGCTGGAGGGCAGGCAGCATTGGAAACCGCGCACGGTGCAGTCGCTCATCAATCGACTCGTGCAGAAGCAGGCGCTTGGTTTCCGTCAGGAGGGGCGCGAGTACATTTATCATCCGCTGGTGGATGAGGCCCAGTGCGTGCATGAGGCGAGCAAGACCTTTGTCGACCGTGTATTTGGAGGCCGGCTCGCACCGCTGCTGGCCTGCTTCCTGGAACGTGAAGAAGTCACACCGAAGGAGCTCGAGGAGATGCGGCGCCTGTTGAAAGGAGACAAGAAATGAACCTGCCGGACTCTTTCATGACGGGACTCAGTGCCGTCGCTGCCTGGGCGTGGGATACTTCGCTCATCATCCTGCTGCCCGCTCTAGTGGTGCTGGTGCTGGGGCGCTGGCAGGATTTTCCCGCGCGCTGGCGTGGCTGGCTGGCGGCGATTGTGTTGATTCGTCTGCTGCTGCCCTGGGTGCCGGAGGTTTCGTGGCGGCCAGCCTGGGCGGCACCGTTGCAGACCGCGCAGATGACTGCGGATGGAAATGAGCAGAAGGTGGCGCCCGCTGTGGCGGACATCCTGCGAGGACGCGAGTCAGCGGGTGACGAGCGGCTCGCTGTGGAGCGTGTAGATGCAGAGGTCACCCCCGTGGCTGTTGCAGAAACCTTTCGCATGCCTTCCGTGGCTACCATCGTCGTGTGGTTGTGGTTGGCGGGTGTCGTGGTGGTGAGTGCGTGGATTCTGTATTCGCATGGGGTGCTGCACCGTTTGGTCACCCGTTTCCGCGTGCGCACGGATGCAGAACTCTATCGCGATCTTGAATGGTGTACCGAGCGCATGGGCGTGACGCGGAAGTGTGGCATCTGGGTGGTGCGTGGGCTTCCCACCGTCGCTGTGCATGGGTGGTGGCGGCCGGTGATTCTGGTGCCGGAAGGGTTGCGCCAGCGATTCAGCACGGAGGAGATTCGCGGCATGTTCTTGCATGAGCTGGCGCACGTGCGGCGGGGCGATCTGATGTGGAGCCGTCTCCTGCTCGCCGTTTGCGCGCTGCATTGGTTCAATCCTCTCGTGTGGTTGCTCGCCCGCCGTATGCGGGCGGACGCCGAGCTGGAGTGCGACCGCATTGCGCTGGAAAAGCTCAGCCACACCCAGCGCAGCCACTATGGCGAGGCACTGCTGAAGACTCTCGAGAATAGCATGGCGAGCGTGCCTGTGCCTGCCGTGCCGTTCTTCCGTCATACCAAGGAAATCCAAACTCGCATCCAAATGATCGCCCTGCCCCGCTCCTCTGCCGTGGCCCGTTATGCGGCCCTTCTGATTGTACCTGCATTGGCGTGCCTCACTTTCACGACTGCCAGCCGCGCGGACGATGAGAAAGCGAAGCCTGCCGAAGAAAAAGCCAAAGGTGATGGCGAGCAGGCCAAGACAGGTCCCCGCGATGGTGAGCAGGCGAGAACGGGACCGCGCGACGGAGAGGCCGGGAAGGAGGGTCCTCGCGATGGAGAAGCGAAGAAATCCGGGCCTCGTGATGGGGAACAAAAGAAGACAGGTGCACGTGACGGCGAGGGCAAGAAGTCAGGTCTCCGTGATGGCGAAGGAAAGAAATCCGGCGCGCGCGACGGTGAAACAAAAAAGACCGGACCTCGTGATGGAGAGGCCCAGAAAGCAGAGGCGCGTGACGGTAAGATCCCTGATGATAAAATTCTGGTGATGCGGTTGATCGACAAGGGCGAAAAAGTTGCCATTGGGGACGAGACGATACCGATTGGGAAGCTGCGTGGCTATTTGCACCAGCACGGTGCTGGCATGACCCTGTTGATGCAGGGCGACCCTGATGTGCCTGCCAAAGCCGTGCTTGAGGTTGTTGATGCGGCACGTGACAATCACGTCAAGATGTTCTCGTCCCTCCCCGATGAAGATGGTCGAGAAACGAAAAAGCCATCCGGGGAGCGTTGAGGCCCGGTCCCTCTGTAAGCTGCTAGTCTCTCTGACTGTCTGAAAACGCACCACCATGCGCACCCGATCTGTCGCATCCGCGTTGCTACTTCTCTTGGCAGCCAACACCTGTGGTGTCGGTTCCCTTCAAGCACTGCCGCCAACGCGCGACAACGTGACCCAGGCGCTGAAGCGTGCGGTGGCGTTCTATCATCAGAAGGCGGCGTCGCACGGCGGGTATGTGTACCGCTACAGCGCGGACTTCACCCTGCGTGAGGCGGAGGGCATTCCCGCGCCGGATACCATCTGGATCCAACCTCCCGGCACGCCGGCGGTGGGAGAGGCCGTTCTCGAAGTGTTTCTCGCCACCGGTGACGACGCGTGCCTGAAGGCTGCCACGGATGCCGCGCATGCGCTCTCGCGCACGCAGCTTGCCTCAGGTGGGTGGGACTACTCCGGACACTTCGCTGAAGGTACACGCGCCAAGGTGCTCTATAGACGTGATGCGGGAGGGAAACTTTTGGATCGCAGCAAGGCTCCTAGGGGCGAGGCAGGCTGGCACATCTGGCGCGAGCGTAAGTACAAGGACACCAATTACTCCACGCTGGATGATGACGTGACGCAGAGTGCCGTGCGTCTGCTGGTGAGAGTGGATCAGGCTCTGGAGTTCAAGGATGAAGAGATCCACGAAGCTGCGCTCTATGCCCTTGATGCGTTGGTGAAGGCGCAGTATCCCTGCGGTGCATGGTCGGCGAGTTTTGATGTGTATCCCGAGAAGCAGGCGGATGCCACACGCTATCCTGTGAAGCAGGCGTCCTATCCCTCCTCGTGGTCGCGCACGTGGCCGAAGGACTTCACCGGGTGCTACGTCACGAATGACAATATGCATGCCACGTTGATCCGCACGCTCCTGCTTGCGGGACAGACCTATAAGGAGCCGCGCTACATCGATGCTGCGAAACGTGCGGGAGATTTCCTCCTGCTGGCTCGGATGCCGGATCCCCAGCCAGCCTGGGGGCAACAATATGATGCGAACATGCAGCCGGTGTGGAGCCGCGCGTTCGAGCCACCGGCCATCAGTGGACGGGAGTCGCAGGCGGTCATGTGGTCCTTGCTCACGCTGACCGCAGCGACGGGAGAAAAGAAATACCTGCAGCCACTGCCTGCGGCCATCAGCTATCTGGGAAAATCGAAACTACCGGAGGGCAAGCTCGCGCGGTTCTACGAGTTGCAGACGAACAAGCCGCTCTACTTCAAACGTGGTCCCGGTGGCAAAGGTCATGAGCTCACGTATGACGATGACCGCACCGCCTCGAACTACGGCTGGAAGTGGGATCCGGAGTTGGATGGCATTCAGCGTACGATGCAGCGGCTGCAATCCGGCGGCGTTCCACAGGGGCTCTACCAGCTTCCACCACTCACCACGCCTACGGACTCAGAGGCAGGCGAGATTCTGGCGAGCATGAATAGCCAGGGGGCGTGGGCGGAGACGAAGGATGACCGCGGCATCATGCGCAACGCGGAGGGGAAGAAGACCAGCCCGCCCGGTGGTGTGCTGCACAGTGAGACTTTTGTGAAGAATGTCCGCCAGCTCTGCCTCTGGCTGAAATCCAAACCGCGCTGACTTCCATGCATGCGTCTTTGTTATTGAAGGTGACCAGAGGGGTGGCCTTGGGCTCGCTGTTGGCGGCATCGTCCGTCGTGGCGCGTGACAAAGAGGCTGTGTCGTGGGCGTTTCGTCCGCTCTACCGACCCGTGGCGCCCAAGGTCGAGCGCGAGAACTGGATCCGTGATGATCTCGATCGCTTCATCCTCGTGAAGCTGGAGGAAAAAAAGATTTTGCCAAATCTGGATGCGGAGCGTGCCGTGCTGCTGCGACGCGCCACCTTTGATCTCACTGGCCTGCCGCCCACGGAGAAGGAGCTTGAGGACTTCCTGCGTGATCCGGCCAATGACGATCAGGCTTTTGCAAAGGTGGTGGATCGCTTGTTGCAGTCACCGCGCTTTGGCGAGCGGTGGGGACGCCACTGGCTGGATGTGGTGCGCTATGCGGACAGCGTGGGCCGCACCATGAATGCCGCGTTCCCCTTCGCGCGACGTTATCGGGATTATGTGATCGATGCCTTCAACAAGGACAAGCCGTACAACCGTTTCATTGCGGAACAGCTTGCGGGCGATCTGCTGCCTGCTGCTACACCGCAGGAGAGGTCGGAGAACACCATCGCCACCGGCATGCTCACCATGGCCTCGCTCGATCTATCCGATGGCGGCGAACTCTTCCGTATGGATCAGGTGGATGATCAGATCGATGTCACTACGCGTGCCTTCTTCGGTCTCACGGTGGCGTGTGCGCGATGCCATGATCACAAGACAGATGCCATCACACAACGGGACTACTACGCGCTCGCAGGCATCTTTTATAGTAGCGAGACCTGGCAGGGGCAGCGCCCCAAGGGAGATCTCGGCGCGAACGGTTATGTCGATGTGGATGCCCTGGTGCGCGTACCTGCGGCTGGAACGGAGGTAGCCGCTAATACATCAGGGAAGAGCGGCGTCGCATCGTCTTCCAGTTCCGGTAGCGACGACAGCAGCATGATGGACATGCAGATGAACAACGGACGCTATCCTGTGTTCTACCGCTTTGATCCCGCTCGCGCCATGGGCTTGGCGGAGGGTGAGCCGCAGGACTGTCCCTTGGCCATCAAAGGAGACGCGTACAATCGCGGTGAGGCACCGAAGCGTGGTGAGTTACAGATTCCCATGCTGCCTCCGCTGCCGGTGATTCCGGAGAAGGCGAGTGGCCGGCTGGAGCTCGCGAAGTGGATCTCCACGCCGAATCATCCACTCACTTCACGTGTGATGGTGAACCGTATCTGGCAGCACCTCTTTGGTCGCGGCATCGTGCGCAGCGTGGATGATTTCGGCCGCACCGGTGAAGAGCCCACGCATCCGGAACTGCTGGATCATCTCGCCGTGCGCTTTGTGGAGAATAGCTGGTCTGTGAAGCAGATGATCCGCAGCATCATGCTGAGCCGTACCTACCGGCTCAGCAGCAAGGGAGATGCGGCGAAGGAAGAACTCGATGGCGGGAATGATTATTTCTGGCGCATGAACCTGCGTCGGTTGGAAATGGAAGCCATTCGCGACTCCATGTTCTTCGTCGCGGGAGAGTTGAAGTTTGAGCGTCCAGAGGGAACGCAGGTGGCGGGCTACGGAGGGAAGGGGAAGGAAGCGAGACTGCGCAGTCTGACGCCGGATGATGAGCCGTGCCGTACTGTGTATCTGCCGGTGCTGCGCTCCCTGCTCACGCCTATGCATGAGACCTTCGACTTTCCTGATCCGAGCCAGATCAAAGGACAGCGCGAAGTCACCACCGTGGCGCCGCAGGCCTTGTTCTTCCTGAATGGGGAACTCTCCGCTTCGCTCGCGCGCGCTGCTGCCGAGCGTCTGCTGGAGGAAGAACACAAGGACGATGCCGCGCGCGTGCAGGTCGCCTACATCCGTGTTCTAGGGCGCAAGCCGGACGTCGCGGAAGTCACCGCAGCCCGTGACATGATGAAGGCGCTCGATGCCTCCTTAGGCTCCGCCCGCTGGGCCATCCTCATCCAGGCGCTCATGAGCAGCGCCGAGTTCCGCTATCTCCTCTAGTTCGATTCGATCTGAAATTTGAGATCTCAAATTTGAAATCCCAATTCCATGAACACCTGCTCGAACATTTCCCTCGCCACTACGCGTCGTGGCTTCCTGCAGAGCACCAGCGCCGGGTTTGGCTGGCTGGCATTCTCCGCACTGAATGGGTGGCAGCTTCAGGCGGAGCAGAAGTCGGGGTATGTGAATCCCCTGGCGCCCAAGAAACCGCATCATGCTCCCAAGGCGAAGCGGGTCATCTTCCTCTACATGCAGGGTGGACCCAGCCATCTGGATACCTTCGATTGGAAGCCGGAGATCGCGGACCGCGAAGGTGGTCCGAGTGGAGCGATTCTGGGTTCACGCTTCAAGTTCGAGCCACGCGGGAAAAGTGGCATCATGATCTCCGAGGCCTTTCCGGAACTTTCGATGCATGCGGATGATCTCTGCCTGCTGAATGGCTGCACGACGCGCACGCCTTCGCATCAACAGGCAACGGTTGCCTTGCACACGGGGAATGAAATGTTCGTCCGCCCCTCCATGGGCGCGTGGACCGTCTATGGTCTCGGCACCGAGGCGCAGGATTTGCCCGGCTTCATCACTATCGACCCACCGCATGATCAGGGCGGCGCGATGAATTATGGCTCGGCCTTCCTGCCCGCCACCTATCAAGGCACGCGCATCAGCGGCGGTCAGCGTGGCCTGCCGAATCTGGAGCCGTTGCTCTCGTATGAAAACCAGCGAACGCAGGTGGACTTCATGCAGAAGCTGAACCGCCGCCTGCTCACGCAACATGATCCGTCCAATCCCGAGTTGGAAGGCGTGATCCAGTCCATGGAGATGGCCTGCCAGATGCAGACCTCGGTGCCTAGCGTGCTCGACCTTTCCAAGGAGCCGGATTCGATGAATGCGCTCTACGGCCTCGATAATGCCGCCTCCGAGCGTTTTGGTACACAATGCCTCACGGCAAGACGACTCGCGGAGAAGGGCGTGCGCTTCATCCAAATCACGCACACCGGCTGGGACCATCACAACAACCTTCGCAAGAACCTCGGCAGTCGCGCCGAATCCATCGACAAGCCCATCGCCGGTCTCATCACCGACCTGAAGCAGCGCGACATGCTGAAGGACACCCTCATCCTATGGGGCGGGGAATTCGGCCGCACGCCCAACGATGACAAAGGCGACGGTAATGGTCGCGGGCACAATGCCACCGGCTTCACCATGTGGATGGCCGGAGGTGGCGTGAAGGGTGGCATGCGCCACGGCGCCACGGACGAAACCGGCAAGACTGCCGTCGAAGGCAAGATGGATACCCACGACGTCCACGCCACCATCCTCCACCTCCTTGGCCTCGATCACGAGATCCTGACCTACAAATACGCAGGCCGCGACTTCCGCCTCACCGATGTGCATGGGCGCGTGGCGATGGAGATTGTGTCCTGATGTCGCACTCTTGTGCGCAAGGCATGCAATCCCTTTGCTGCTTCGCTGCTTTGCGTTAAACCTTCCGTTGGCTGCCAGTGCCAACGCATGTCTCTTGAGCCCGACGCCCTCACGGCCCGCTTCCTCACCTTCATGGAAGTGGAGCGGAATGCGTCGCCGCGCACGCTGGAGAACTACCGGCATGCGCTGGATACCTTCCGCACGGGGCATCGCGGCTTCACCTCATGGGAGGCGCTGACGGCGGATGACTTCCGGCGTTACCTCTTTGAGCAGATGAAGGCGGAGTTGGGCCGGGCAACCATCCGGCTGCACTTCGCGGCGCTGCGTTCGTTCTTCAAGTTTCTGACGCGGCGGGATGGGTTGGTGAAGAATCCACTCCTGGAAGTGCAGCTCCCCAAGCAGGAGAAGAAGCTGCCGGTCACGCTGACGGTAAGCCAGGTCACCTCCATGCTCGACCTGCCGATGGTGACCCCGAAGGAGAAGCAGGCTCCCGCGTGGGCACCGGAGCGGGATTCGGCCATTTTGGAGATGTTCTACAGCACCGGCGTGCGCATCAGCGAACTCGCCGGCATGAACGTGGAGGACATGGATGTGTACACCGAGACCGTGAAGGTACTGGGGAAGGGGAGGAAACAACGCCTGTGTCCCATGGGCGAGCCTGCGGTGAAGGCGGTGCAGCGCTACCGCAGCAAGGCGGGTGTGCATGACGGCCCCCTTTTCCGCAGCAAGGTGGGGAAGCGCATGACTGTGCAGGCTATCACGGACATCGTGAAAAAATACTGCCGCCTCGCCGGGGTGCCGGTGAACGTGACGCCGCACAAGTTCCGTCACAGTTTTGCCACTCATTTGCTCGATAATGGCGCGGACCTTCGCAGCGTGCAGGAACTCCTGGGCCACGCCAGCTTGAGCACCACGCAGATCTACACCCAGGTGACCACGGAGCGGATGAAAAAGGTCTATGAAGGGGCGCATCCCCGAGCTAACAAGATCTCTTAGCAGAGGCTAGGGGTCGCATTTTACCTGCCCCACACGTCCATTGAGCCCAGACGCTGCAACCTTGCCATCGCTCGGTGCGTAGGTTTTGGTCCCCCCAACCCCTTCCTGATGACTCGATTCCTAACATTCCTTGCGCTTGCAGGAGTGGCAGGCTTGCTCGCCTCGTGCGAAAAGCCGGTCGCTCAAGCTGCGGTACAGACGCCCCCAAATGTCACCGTGGCCATCCCGGTGCAGAAGCGACTCAAGGAATGGGATCATTACGTGGGACGTTTGGCTGCGCCGGAGACGGTGCATATCCGTGCGCGAGTTTCCGGGTATCTGGACAAGATTCACGTGAAGGACGGGGCGGATGTGAAGGCAGGAGACTTGCTTTTCACCATCGATCCGCGCAGCTACAAGGCCACCGTGGATCGGGCCGCTGCGGAACTGGACCGCGCGAAGACACGGTTGGAGCTGGCTGCGAGCGAGGCCAAGAGGGCCGAGGGACTTGTGGCTGCGAAGGCCATCTCCGCGGAAGACTTCGAGCAACGCGTGAACACACGCCGCGGCGTGGATGCTGAGGTGCGCGCTGCCACAGCCGCCTTGGAGCTGGCGAAAATTGACCTCGACCACACGGAAGTCCGTGCGCCCATCGCGGGCCGCATCAGCGATGCCCGTGTGCGCGAAGGCAACCTGATCATTGGTGACGACTCCAACAACTCCACCCTGCTCACGACGGTGGTGAGTGTGGACCCCATCTACTGCTTCTTTGAAGTGGATGAGCGTTCCTCGCTCAAGTACCGCGAACTCTACAAGCAGGGAAAGAGAGACAGTGCGCTCTTCGGAGAGGTGGAAGCAGAAATGGAACTGCACATTGAAGAGGGATATCCGCACAAGGGTGTGGTGGAGTTTGTGGACAATGAGGTCTCTCCCAACACCGGCACCATCCGCTGCCGCGCGAAGTTTCCCAATGCGGACCGTCTGATGGCGCCTGGCTATTTCGCGCGGATTCGCGTGCCGGGGACTGGTGTCATCGACGCGCTGCTGGTGCGTGACAGCGCTATCGGCAGCGACCAGGGGCAGCCCTTCGTTTATGTCGTGGACGCGGAGGGTGTGGCGCACTTCCGCACCATTGAGACCGGCGCGCTGGAGGATGGATTGCGGATTGTGCGCAGCGGGTTGAAACCGGGCGAGCGCATTGTGATCAATGGCCTGATGGCGGTGCGCAACAACACCAAGGTCAATGCCCAGGAATCACCCATGCCGTGGCCGGCGGAGGAGACGAAGTAAAGGACTGCGCCGACCATGAATCTCCCCCGCTTCTTTGTCGACCGTCCCATCTTCGCCGCGGTACTGAGCATCGTCATCACCCTGCTGGGTGTCCTGGCGTACTTCGCGCTGCCGATTTCCCAGTATCCGGAGGTAGCGCCTCCCACCGTGGTAGTGTCCGCCACGTATCCCGGTGCCAATGCACAAACGCTGGCTGAGACTGTTGCTGCTCCACTGGAGCAGGAGATCAACGGGGTGGAGAACATGCTCTACCTCTCCTCCTCCAGCACGAGTGACGGAAGGCTGCAAATAACCATCACCTTCAAGCTGGGCACAAATCTCGACCAGGCACAGGTGCTGGTGCAGAACCGCGTGAATGCAGCTCTGCCGCGACTGCCCGAGGACGTGCGCCGCTTGGGCGTCACGGCGCAGAAGCGCTCGCCGGACCTCACGATGTCCGTGCAGTTCTATTCGCCAGATGAATCGCGCGATACCTTCTACCTCGCCAACTACGTGGCGCTGCAGGTGCAGAACCGCATTGCGCGTCTCCCCGGCGTGGCGGAGGCCTCCACGCTTGGCGGGCTTGATTACAACATGCGGCTCTGGCTGGATCCGGACAAGCTCGCCAGTCGCAACCTTACAGCCGGTGACTTTGTGCGAGCGGTGCGTGAGCAGAACGTACAGGTTGCCGCGGGCCAGCTCGGCCAGCAGCCGACGCCAAACGGGACGGAGTTTCAATACACGCTGACCACGCGCGGCCGCCTGATCAACCCCGAGGAGTTTGAGAACATCGTGGTGCGTACCGGCGAGCACGGCCACGTGATCCGGGTGAAGGACGTCGCGCGCGTGGAACTGGGCGCGCGGGACTACTCCGTGAAGAGCTACATGGACGGGAAGAACGCGATCTCCCTCCGTGTGTTCCAGCTTCCCGGCAGCAACGCCCTGGACACGGCCGATGCCGTGTACGCGGAGATGGCGAAGATCAAGGAACGCTTCCCTCCGGGCGTGGACTATCGCATCAACTACGACCCGACGAAGTTCGTGCGCGATTCGATGCACTCCGTTTATGCGACGTTGGGAGAAGCGGTGCTTCTCGTGGTGCTGGTGGTGATCCTGTTCCTGCAGAGCTGGCGTGCGAGCCTCATTCCCCTGCTGGCCGTGCCTGTGTCCCTCATCGGCACGCTGGCGGTCATGTTGATGTTTGGATTCTCGCTGAACAATCTCTCCCTCTTCGGGTTGGTGCTGGCCATCGGCATCGTGGTGGATGACGCTATCGTGGTGGTGGAGAATGTGGAGCGGTACCTGGCGAAAGGATTCCACCCGCGGGAGGCCACCTTGCGAGCGATGAAGGAGGTGACCGGGCCGGTCATTGCCGTGGCGCTGGTGCTGTGCGCCGTGTTCGTGCCGACGGCCTTCCTCGGCGGCATCACGGGCCGGTTCTACCAGCAGTTCGCACTTACCATTGCGGTGTCCACGGTGATCTCCGCGCTGAATTCGCTCACGCTTTCACCGGCGTTGTGCGCACTTCTCTTGAAGCACAAGGAGGAGCATGGCGCGGGTGAGAAACCGGTGCGCAAGTTCTGGCCGTTCCGCCTGATCGGAGCGTTCTTCGATGGCTTCAACCGGGTCTTCGACAAGCTGTCTAATTTCTATGGCAGCACTGTCGCGCGCCTCACTCGCATGGCTTTTATCATGCTGGTAGTGTATGGCGGGTTGATCCTTTCCGCGGGCTGGTTGTTCAAGAAGGTGCCCACCGGTTTCATTCCCGTGCAGGACATGGGTTACTTCCTGGTGGTGATCCAGCTTCCGGACGGTGCATCGTTCAATCGCACGGATGCCGTGACCAAGCGTGTGGATGCGATCGCACGCGAGATTCCCGGTGTGGACCACACCTTTGCCATCGTGGGCTACTCGTCGGTGCTCCAGGCGAACCAGTCGAATGTGGGTGCGGCGTTCATCATTCCCAAGCCGTTCAAGGAACGCAAAGACGCATCCCAGCATGTGAGTGCCCTCATGGCGGAGTTGAAGAAGCGCACGGCAGGCATCCAGGAAGCTCGCGTGTTGATTCTCCCGCCACCGCCACTGCGTGGCCTGGGAAATGCCGGCGGCTTCAAGGTGCAGGTGCAGGATTTGGATAACGCGGGCTTTCCTGCGCTACAAGGCGCCACGCAAAAGCTGGTGGATGCCATCAGCAAGGAGCCGGGGTTCCTTTCCATCATCACCGGCTTCCGTTCGAATGCGCCGCAGTACTACGTGGACATCGACCGGCAGGCGGCGAAAAACATGGGGGTGCCGCTCAATGAGCTGAATGAGACCATGCAGGTGTACCTGGGGTCCATGTATGTGAATGACTTCAATCTCTTCGGCCGCACCTGGCAGGTTACTGCTCAGGCGGAGCCGCAGGATCGCGTGAAGCCGGAAGACGTCACCCGACTGAAAACACGAAACCGTGACGGAGATCTCGTGCCACTCGGCGCGATGGTGAAGGTGACGAAGATTGGCGGCGTGGATCGTGTGCAGAGGTACAACATGTTCACCAGTGCGGACATCAACGGGAACATCGGCCCGGAGATCAGCTCCGGTGAAATGATCGACACGGTGCAACGCCTGGCGAAGGAGCATCTGCCGTCGGGCTTCGACATCGAGTGGACGGACCTGACGTATCAGCAGATCCTGGCGGGGAATACGATCATGTTCGTCTTCCCGCTGTGCGTGCTCTTCGTGTTCCTGGTGCTGTCTGCCCAGTACGAGAGCTGGCTGCTGCCGCTGGCGGTGATTCTGATTGTGCCAATGTGTTTGCTCAGCGCCATCGGCGGGGTCTGGCTGCGCGGGCAGGATAACAATCTCTTCACACAGATTGGCCTTGTGGTGTTGATTGGTCTGGCGGCGAAGAACGCGATCCTGATCGTGGAGTTTGCCCGGCAGCGTCAGGAGGCGGGGGAGGATCGCTTCAAGGCTGCGGTGGAAGCCTGCCGTCTGCGTCTGCGCCCCATTTTGATGACCAGCTTCGCCTTTATTCTTGGTGTACTGCCGCTCGTGCTGGCGAGAGGTGCCGGCGCGGAAATGCGCCAGGCGCTGGGTACGGCGGTGTTCTACGGGATGATCGGCGTCACGTTCTTCGGCCTCATCTTCACGCCGGTGTTCTACGTGATCATCGCGAAGTTCATGAAGCCGCGGCATACTCCCGCAGAGACCAGGGAGATTGCGGGGGAGATTTCGTGAATTGGCGAACTGGAGTTTCGGGCCTGCCGGGCGCTGTTGATCACGGATTGATCAACAGCCGTTTCCCGATGGCTGCTGGCGGTGTGTAGACTCGCTCGACAGGCAGATGACGCTTTGCTTCATCTGCCTTTCCGCTACGCAGCAGTGTGTGAATCTTTGCGACACGGGGAGTGAAGTCCTCGATTTTTTGAATCCAGTTATCGACGAACTCCCGAATGACGAAGCGGCTGACGCCGACCTGGATGCTGTAGTGATCGAGGGAAGCTCCGCGAAGGTTGCGCTCCGGATCCCACTGCACGTGAACTTCAGCATTTTGGAATTGCTCATCCCAGTCAGCCTTGGACTTGAAGACGGAGGGCTCGTACACGGTGAGCACCGCTTTGCTTAGAGCGGTTTCCCATCCAGCTCGTGAGATGGTCACGGCAAGGGTCCGCTCCTGCCCGCTTTTGGTTCCCCAGTTGCTCCGGTGCATGAGCCAGAGGAAGGAGGGCTTTATCCAGGTCATTCGTCCCATCGAAAATGGGGGCACGAATGCCTGTGCTTTCACTGCCGGGTCGGCAATGGCTGAGGAATAGGCCTGGTACACGACGATCGTATCGCGGTCATAGGTGGCACGGATCTCGTAGGGTGCGGGCATGTTGACTGTATGCTCTCTGAGAATTGGTGTCTGAACTCTGTCTGCTGCAGGGCGATCGTCTTTCGACAACGCTCACTCCGGCTTTCCCACGAGCACGCGTCCTTTCTGAGAGCCGGCAGGGATCTACAACGCCAGCTCCAGAGATAGCTTGTGGCACAGCATGTTTGCCAGGGCGCGGGATTCGACGTCCTGGGTGCCTCCGGTCCCTTCCATCCATGAGGCGGGAAGAATGGAGGTTATAAACGCGTCAAACAACCCATTCACCACCGGGGTGGAGGTGCTTCCGTGGAAGACCGCGAGTGGAAGCACCTTGCCCGTGGAGCGAAAGCGCAGACCCACGCGGAACTCGTCGGAATCGTACTCCACGCTTTCCCTGGTCACGGACTGCAAGCACTCGTAGCTGTAGTCCACGGCATCGAATTCATTGAGGCTGTGGACTCGGGTGTTGGAATCCAGAAGCCTGCGCGTCCTTACCTCAAGTGTTCTTCGAGTCAGGTCGAGAGTGCAGACTTGACCCCAGTTGCCCAAGGTCGCGTACTCCAGGAACCCGCGTGATTTTGTAATGATGGAATCGGAATAGTACTCGATGACAGATGTCATGGATGAAACTCTGACCCGCCAATATCCGTCAGAAATCCAAACCGGTCCACGCGATCTGGAAAAAATCGGATCTATCGTCTGATAACCCGCTCATCAGGTGGAGGTTCCGGTGTCTTGAAGATGCCTCGGAAATACCGCGGCACCCCGGTGCCGGGTGATGCCAGCGGACCGTTGTGTTGAGAGCCGTCTCAATTCCCGACACGCGGGCTTCTCACGATCTGCCGGTTCTTGTCGAGGTCCGTGCCAGTAAAGGATGTCAGCGCGTCATCGAAGATGAGCGTTGCCGTGAGGTCTCGGAACTTCTGGCTGGTGACGGTCACGGTGACCTCGCGCGGACCCGTGCCCTGCCAGATGGCCGTGATGCCCTGCTGTGCCCAATCATCCAACTCGAACCTGCCGTCACTGCGCAAATGCAGGACGCGGTCTTGTTTGCCATGCCAGAGCCACCGGGTTCCGCCGAGATTCAGTGCGAGGATAGCTCCGGCATCCACCCGCGGGCTCACGGCAATGATGCGATTCTTGTCGAGATCCGTTCCCGTGAAGGCACTGAAATCCTCGGTGAAGATCAAGGTGGCAGTCAGGTTCTTGAACTTCTGGCTGGTGACGGTCACAGTGACCTCCCGCTGCCCGGTGACCCGCCAGGTGGCGGTAATGCCTTGCTGGGCCCAGTCGTCGAGCTGAAACGTTCCGTCCTTGCGAAGTTCCAGCACCCGGTCCGGTTTGCCATGCCAGTGCCACTGGGTGCCGCCGAGGAGCTTGGTCAGCTCGGCCTGCGCCAGGCCGCCCTGACCATTCTTACCGAGGCGCGGGCTGGGAGTGATGACACGTTTCTTGTCCAGATCGTGACCGGTGAAGGAATTCAGGCCGTCATCAAAAACCAGGGTGGCGGTGAGGTCTCTGAACTTCTGGCTCACGACAGTCACCGTCACTTCCTTGGGTCCTGTGACCTTCCACTCGGCAGAGATGCCCTGCTGAGCCCAGTCATCGAGGTCGAATTTCCCACCCTTGCGGAGTTCCAGGACGCGGTCCTCCTTGCCGTGCCACAACCATTTGGTGCCTTCGAGAGCCTTGGTGAGCTCTCTGGCGTCGCTCGCATTGCCTGCGGCGGTGGCTTCTCCAACCCAGATGCCCGCGCTAACTAGCAAACACACCACGAGTCGTGTCATGGCCGACACTCGTATGCTGAGATGAGGTGCATTCATGATCTCGTATATTTCGCTATCGAAGAAAAAACGCAAGCTTTCCGAGCCTGGTCACCCTGCACAAATTACTGGGTAAATTGGCCCCAACTCGGTGAGTCACCGTTGAAAAATCGCCCTATCCCAGCACGTTTACTGCTTCCGTGGTGTTGATTGAAAACCCTGCCGCGGACGACCTCAAAAATGGCCTTCTCCTTGACCCTCCGGTTGATGCTGATGGGCGGCGTCTCCGCCGCCTGCACGGCATCATTGTATTCAGCCTCAACGAAGCCCGAGGCCGAGCCGGTCTTCACGGCAGAGCAGATCACGTTCTTTGAGAAGAATGTCCGGCCCGTGCTGGCGGAGAATTGCTACTCCTGCCACGAGGGGCACAAGGCCAAGAGCGGCCTCATGCTGAACAGCCGCGCCGGCGTCATGCGCGGCACGGATTACAAGAAGGTCATCATTCCCGGCGACCCGGAGAACAGTGTGCTCATCAAGGCGATCCGTCACGCGGCGGGCGCGGAGCCCATGCCTTCCAAGAAGCCGCAGCTCGCGGCGAATCAGATCGATGCGCTGGTACAGTGGGTGAAAATGGGTGCGCCTTGGCCGAAGGAGGCTGCAGGCGATCATCATGCGGCGTGGGAAGACCACTGGGCTTTCCAGAAGGTGGCCAAGCCGCCCGTGCCTGCCATCGCCAGTCCCAAGCTGAAAGCGGCTAATCCCGTCGATGCCTTTGTCGCCGCGAAGTTGGAGAAAGCCGGTCTTGAGTTTGCCCCGCCTGCGGATCGCGCCGTCCTCGGTCGTCGCCTTTATGTGACACTCACCGGTCTGCCGCCTTCGTTTGAAGAACTGCAGGCGTTTGTGAATGATCCGTCACCCAATGCGCCGGCGAAGCTCATCGATGATCTGCTGAACTCCCCTCACTACGGCGAGCGCTGGGGCCGCTACTGGCTGGACGTGGCGCGCTATTCGGACACGGAAGGCTATCAGGTCGGTGGGAAGGATTATCGTTTCCCCTACGCTTTCACCTACCGTGACTGGGTGGTGGACTCATTGAACGCGGACATGCCGTATGATGAGTTCCTGAAGCACCAGATTGCTGCGGATCGCATCGCAGGGGCGGACACAGGCTCCAAGAATCTCGCGGCGCTTGGCTTCCTGACGGTGGGAGACACCTTCATCTCCAACAAGGACCTGCAGACGGATGACCGGATCGATGTGCTCACCCGCGGTACGCTGGGTCTTACGGTCACCTGCGCGCGCTGCCACGATCACAAGTTTGACCCGATTCCCACGAAGGACTACTACGCGCTCTACGGTGTCTTCAACAGCAGCGAGATCCCCGAGGATCTGCCGGTGATCGGCAAGGCCTCCAGTGAGGTGGAGTATGCCGCTTATCGTGGTGAGGTCTCGAAGGTGGAGGAAAAGATGAATGTCTTCCGCAAGGAAGTGTTCGAGGACATGCGCAAGGCGGATCGCATGCGTGAGTACCTCGCCTTTGCCCAGCAGTCGGTGAAGGAAGACCTCAACGGCGATGCCTTCCGCGGAAAGGCAGGCCAGCTCAAGCTGCGCGACCGTGTGGCTTCGCGCTGGCGTGAGTTTGTGAAGCGCCATACCGCCACTTCCAAGCCGCATGCCGTCATGGTGGCGTGGAAGGAATTCTCCTCACTGCCGAAGGAAGGTTTTGAGCAGGCGTCCGCAGGCCTGAAAGACAAGCTCACCAAGGAAGGCAGCCCCACGAACGCCGTCATCCGCAATGAACTCGCCAAGCGCCCCGCGCCCAAGTCGATGGACGATGTGCTGGGCCTGTACGCTGACGTGTTTGTGACCTGCATTTCCGGAAAGGAACCTGACAACGCGGACTGGCAGGCGGTGCGCAGCGTGTTGCTGGAGCCCCAGTCTCCCATGGCCGTGCCGGTGGACCAGGTGGATCAGTTCTTTACCCGGAAGGACACGGAGACCATGACCCGCTTCCGCAATGAGATTAAGAAGATCGAGCTGAGCTCCCCGGGCGCACCTCCACGCGCCATGGTGATGAATGACAAGGAGAAGCCGGGCGATATGCGCATCTTCATCCGCGGCAATCAGGGGCGCCCCGGTGAAGTGGCACCGCGTGGTTTCCTGACGTTCCTGGGCGGACAGAAGTTCACCAATGGCAGCGGACGTGAAGAGCTCGCCAACGCCATTGCCAGTCGCGACAATCCTCTGACACCTCGTGTGATCGTGAATCGCGTGTGGCTGCAGCACTTTGGTTCACCGCTCGTGAGCCAGACCAGCGACTTCGGCGTGCAGACTCCCGCTCCGGTGCAGCTTGACTTGCTGAACTGGCTTTCCGCGAACTTCATGGAGCAGGGCTGGAGCCTGAAGAGCCTGCATCGCATGATTCTGAACTCACGTACCTGGCAGCAGAGTGCGGTGTCGACTCAGGACAAGGATTTGAAGGATGCGGACAACACGCTGCTCAGTCGCCAGAGCCGCCAGCGTCTCGACTACGAGGCCATGCGCGACGCCATGATCGGCGTAACGGGTACGCTCGATGCTTCGAAGATGGGTGGCCGCCCCGTGGCACTCAATGCAGGTGATGTGAATTCACGCCGCAGCCTCTATCTCATCGTCGACCGCTTCAACCAGGCGACGGTGCCGGCGATGTTCGACTTCGCCAATCCGGACACGCACAGCCCGCAGCGCTACAACACCACGGTGCCGCAGCAGGCGCTGTTCCTCATGAACTCACCCTTCATGCGGGATCAGTCTGGCAAACTTGCCACGAAACTGCCACAAGAGGGCAGCGCCATCGATTCGCAGACCATCACCGCCCTGTACCGCAAGGTGCTCCTTCGTGAACCCAAGCCGGAGGAGGTGGAACTGGCCCAGCGGTTCGTCAACGATGCGACCGATCTGCAGGACAAGCCGCCCTTCCTCTGGAAGTACGGCGCCGGCAAGCAGCAGCGCGATGCCAGCGGGAAAATCACCGGCTATGAGTTCATTCCCTTCGCCACCTACAACGGCGCCAGCAAGAGCCGCAAGTGGTGGAGCATGAGCAAGGACATGCCGGACAAGCAGTGGAGCTACACGCAGTGGTCGGAGGGCGGCGGTCACCCCGGCAGCCAGCATGCGGCTGTCCTGCGCTGGACCTCTCCCTTCGATGGCACCATCCGCATCTCCGGCAGGCTGGATCGCGACAGTCCGAACGGCAATGGCATTCGCGGCCTCGTCATTTCCAACAAGCAGGGCGTATTGATCAATGACATGGTCGCTCCCAAATCGGAAAAGAACATGGAGATCGCCAGCCTGAACGTGACCCGCGGTGAAGTCATCGACTTCGTGGTGGACTCAGAGAACGGTGACACCAACAGCGATGCTTTCGACTGGCGTCCCGCGATTTACGGAATCGATGAGATCAACGGGAAGACCACCTTGCTGACCAAGTCCGACGACGACTTCAACGATGCCAGCCACTGGCCCATCAAGCGCCCGCGCCCGCAGAATCCCCTTTCCCAGCTCGTCCAGGTTCTTTTGATGAGCAACGAGTTCCAGTTCGTAGACTAAGATAGATAGAATCCCCCATGTCCCATCACGCCCCCAATCTTGAACATCATTTCCTGACCCGCCGCGGATTGCTTTCGCGCATCGGCATGGGCTTCGGCTCCATGGCGCTTGGGAAACTGATGCATGAAACTGGAGCGCAGGCTGCTCCGGCTACGGTGCAGGACCCGTTTGGCGCAAGGGTCCCGCAGTTCACTCCCAAGGCGAAGCGGGTGGTGCATCTCTTCATGAACGGTGGCCCCTCCCATGTGGACACCTTCGACCCGAAGCCGATGCTCACGAAGTTGGACGGCAAGATGCTGCCGAATACGCTCAAGACGGAGCGTCCCACGGGAGCAGGCTTCAAATCGCCCTTCACTTTCCAAAAATACGGGAAGAGCGGTCTTGAGGTCAGTGAGCTCTTTGCGAATACCGCGCAGCACGCGGACGACATGTGCGTCATCCGCTCCATGCACGCGGACGTGCCGAACCACGAGCCTTCGCTTGGCCTGCTGAACTGCGGTGAGAGCCGTCTCAATCGCCCCAGCATGGGTTCGTGGATCACGTACGGTCTCGGTTCGGAAAACCAGAACCTGCCGGGCTACATCGTGATGTGCCCGAATGGCATGCCGATCCGCCGTTCCAAGAACTGGCAGGCGGCCTTCCTCCCCAGCGTGTATCAAGGCACTTATGTGGACTCGGAGAACCTCGAGGTGGACAAGCTCGTGGAGTTTGTGCGCAACACGTCGCTCGACCTCAAACAACAGCGCCGTCAGCTTGATCTGCTTCTTGAGCTGAACCAGCGCCACATGATCGAGCGTCAGCGCGATGGCCAGCTTGATGCACGCATCCAGAGCTATGAGCTCGGCTACCGCATGCAGATGGAGGCCAGTGATGCCTTTGACATCATGAAGGAGCCGGAGTCCGTGCGCCAGATGTACGGCATCCAGGGCAAGGGGAAGGAAGCGTTTGCACGTCAGTGCCTCATCGCGCGCCGCCTCCTGGAACGTGGTGTGCGCTTCCTGCAGCTCTGGACGGGTGAAGGCCAGCCGTGGGACAACCACGATGAAATCCTCGACCACAAGCGTCTCGCGGACCAGACGGACCGTCCCATCGCCGCGCTGATGACCGACTTGAAGCAGCGTGGTCTCTTCGATGAAACGCTGCTCATCTGGGGCGGTGAATTCGGCCGCACCCCTTCTGTCGAGCTTCCCACGCCGGGATCCAATGCCGGCAAGCAGCGCGGCCGTGACCACAACCACTGGGGCTTTACCACGTGGATGGCCGGCGGTGGCGTGAAGGGTGGCACCGTCTACGGCGCCACCGATGAGTTCGGCTTCCAGGCGGTGGAGAATCCAATGCACGTGCGTGACCTCCACGCCACCATTCTGCATCTGCTGGGCTTTGATCACCACAAGTTCACCTACCGCTATGCCGGCCTCGACTACCGCCTCACCGGCGTGGAGGACGGGCCAAAGGTGATCCACGATCTGATTGCGTAAGCACGCGACCTGCTTCCCAAGGAGCGGCGGCTTTTAGCCACCGCTTTTTTGTGCCGCCGGTTCATGACGACTGCCGTTTGAGTTGGGCCTCAAGTTCCGCGATGCGGGCCTTGAGCGGAGCTACTGCTTCCGTGACTTCTTCGACGGTGAATCGTGGTGTGATGAACTTGGGACAGTTCCAGTCATAGGACAGCACGTTGATGACGAAGATGCGCTCCACCTTTGCGGCGTGACCACCGGGCGGCTTCGTCTTTTCCACAAGGTCAGGGTGTTCGCGCGCATCCAGCACTTTGGCATGACCGAGAATCTTCAGCCGCTCGCGCGCTGGGTAGTCCATAAGGAAGAGATTCACCCGGTCATTCACCGCCAGGCTGCCCACGCTGATCATCTGCCGGTTGCCACCGTGGTCCGCGAACATGAGTTCGTTGGGACCGGTAACCCGCAGGAATCCCCTGGCGCCACCGCGATGCTGGAGATACGGCCAGCCGTTCTCGGTGATGGTGGCCATGTAAAACGAGTCCCGGCTCTGGATGAAATCTATCTCACCTCCGGTGAAGGCATCGCTTTTCGGCTCGGTATCGAACGTCGGATAGGTGCGTCCGTAGTAGTGGCGCTCCGCCTCCAGGACGGAGGGCGTGAGCACAGTATGCATGAAACGGTCAGCCATAGTGTTAACGAGCTGTTGTTGAACGAGTGTACGATGCACGCGATGGAGCGTGGCGGGTAATGCCGGTTCGTCGTTGCCGATATGCCGAAAATGCATAACCTGGACAGCATGATCGACCGCATTCGTGCGCTGCTCATGGTGATTGAAGAAGGCAGCGTAAACCGTGCCGCCCTGAGGTTGCGCATCACCCAGCCTGCGCTGAGCCGCCAGATGAAGGCGCTGGAGGATGAAATCGGCGGCAGGCTGCTGGAGCGCGAGGCCAGCGGGGTGTCACCCACCGCACTGGGCCACGCCTTGGTAAAAGCGATGCGTCCCGTCGTGAAGTCGTATGATGTCGCGCTGGCGAATCTCCGTCGGGAAGCACGGGGAGAGCGGGCTGAGCTGCGCGTGGGTTACCTCGTTTCCGCGGCGCAATCGGTGCTCACGCCTGCTCTGGCGCGGCTGCGCAAGTCACATCCCGCAGTGAAGCTGAAACTGCATGACATGTCTCCACGGGAGCAGATCGATGGCTTGCGCGCGGGCGAGCTGGATATCGCACTCATCGGGCAGGAGGGTGCGGTGGCGGCGGAGGACTTTCACCATGCCAAGCTTCGGTCCTTCGGCGTTTGCGTTGCAGTAGGTGCTGGAGACCCGCTCGCACAACGGACGAGTATTTCCCTCAAAGAACTGAAGGAACGTGACTTCATCGGTGTGGACGAGGAGCAGATGCCGGGGCGGAATCGTTGGATGGCAGGGCTGTGCAAGGCCGCCGGCTTCAAAGCACGCTTCGTGGTGATTGTGGATGGCATCACCAACGTCCTTTCCCAGGTGGTCTCTGAGTCCGCGGTGACCCTCCTGCCGGACTACTTCCTGAAATCCCAGCATCCAGGTGTGACCTTCGTGCCCATTACGGATGAACGGGCACGGTGGGATTTCATCGTGCTCTGGCAGCGAGGTCGTGCTCCCAGCTCAACACGGGCACTCGTGGAGGCACTTAAGGAAGTCACGGCAGGCTGAGCTATGATCTCATCGCCCGGTTGAAAGAGGGGCTTTGTGCAAGGAGAGAAGGACTCGGCAAAGGAGCGTGGACACTCTTGTCCGCCGTTCTATTGCGTAGCGACTTACTTTGTGTGCAAGTTGCTGGTGACTCTTCTGGAGCAGCTGGTGGCATGTGGCCTTGCCCGCCAAATGAAAGAGTGTGGTGTGTCAGGGATGGCGGACAAGAGTGTCCGCGCTCCTTTGCAATTCCTCGCGCTTCGCCTTGAGAGTGCATTTCTGTCAGCCAAGCACCCGCTTCACCGCCGCCGCCATGGCGAGACCGATGCTGGTGTGCTGATCCGCCTCGAAGTGCAGACCATCCCAGTCACTCGCTTTGGCATGGGGCTGGATGTTCAGGAACGCACAGCCGTGTTGCTGGGCGATCGCCTCGTACAGGGCGGGAAACCGCTGTGTCTTCTCAAGCGCTCCCACAAACTTCTCCTCAATGTCCGGCACCCGTGAGAAGTCGCCGACCAGTGCCGGGCTCACGAGCAGGATGCGTGGTGCTCCAGCCTTGGGGCCGCACTCGCTCTGCTTGATCAGCTTTACGAGTTCTCCTGCTCCATTGGCGATTTCGCCCGGGGGCAGGTTGAACATCACCTTGAGATCATTGGTGCCGAGCATCAGCACCACGAGATCGATGGGCTTGTGCGAACCCAGGCAGGCAGGGAGGTAGGTGCGTCCGTTGCGGTGTTGCACGATGGGATCGTCCAGCACGGTAGTGCGGCCATTAAAACCTTCCTCGATGACCCGATACCCTTCGCCGAGTTCACGGGCCAGCACACCAGTCCACCTCACATCATGCGGGTGGCGGATGGCGTAGGGAGAGCCGGCGGAGGCCACGGGGTCATAGCCCCAAGTATTCGAGTCACCGTAGCAGAGAATCGTCTTCATCAATCAATTGCGTCAGCACTACGCAAGGCGTGGCGCGAAGCAATATGAATCTTCACCGCGCACGTGCGCGGTTAGGTGTCGCGAGGCCGATGAAGGATGGTCGTTTCTTGATGGACCGCGGCTGCGATCAGTTCTTCAGCAGCACGAGCGGGCTCGCATACTTCTCCGTGCGGATGGCGAAGGATTCACCGGCTTTGCAGTCGCGGGTTAGGAATACCCAGGAGTGACTCTCATTCAGCGCCCGGGCAGCTTCGACCTCGACGGGTTTCCACCCCTGCGATTCAAGCTGTTCCTGTGAAACGACTTCATTCTTCCAGGGGCCATCGTTTCCACCATCTGCCCAGCGATTGGTACAGGCAATGGTGACCGCGCCATCGGAAACCACCTTGAAGCGCAGGAAGGCGATGTAGCGGTCCTTGGGCCTTGAGAAACGGTATCCCGCAAAACGTTCGGGAATCACTTCCCACGTGTATCTGTCTGTGTCTCCATACACCTGGCCACCCTTCTTGAAGAACTCCATGTTCACATTCTCGATGTCGACTTTTGCCTGGCGGGTGTCCCCTGGCTTTGCAACTTCGATGGGCTTCTTTTGCGCCACTTCCTTGATGCGCTCCTGCACGCTCGATGCTCCGTCCAGATCTCCCTTCTTGGTGAGGTCCTTCTGGTAGTTGGTCAGCACCGTCGCGTACATGGCGTAGTACGGCTGGCTCTTCTTTGCCTTCTCTGCTTCCAGCCTGGCGAGCCCTCCCTCGTATTTTTCCTTCAGATTGGCCAGCACGGGAGGCGGGGGTTCCGTGGAGGCAGGTTTCGCCTCGGGATCATTCTTGAGGCGTTTGATCTCTTCACGCAAGGCAAGGGCGTCGCCCAGATTTGCGGCTTTGGTGGATGAGCCCAGCGCCTGCTCCAGCGCCGCAAGGTAGCTTGTACGCAGCTTCGCGGCGGCTGCTTCATGGGCCGTCAGCACCTCGCGATCAAGGGTCTCGGTGAACTGCGCCTGGAGTTCATCCAGTCGCTGGGCTGGTGTTGGATCATTTGCCAGGGTAACGAAGGCAGGCGCCAGAGTCAGGGCCGCGACCGTGGCGAGAGTCTGGCATTTCATCCTGAAAGTCGCAGCTTTCCAGTCGGTGGTGTGGTGGGTAGCACGCATGGCAGTCTCGTTCTTGTTCGACGTCAGTAGTTCAGACGCGAGCCCGGGGGAGTGCTCACTCAGCGATGGAAAATTGCATCACGCAGACCCTGCTTCGTCAAGATTGCTTTTTTACAAGCATTTGCAGGATCTGCGCATGGCAGCACAGGCTTATTTCTTTTGTTCCTTCAGGCATTCCGGGTCAGCAGGCACCGCGCTTCCGGTTTCCTCCACCGGATGCAGGAAGAGATAGCGCCACACATCCTCGTGGATGAACTTGCCCTCGGCATCCTTCACGGCCGCGCCCCCTGGCACCACGCTGCTGTGGGCCTTCTTGGCGTCGTTCTTTACATCTGCATCCGTGATCAAGCGGCGGGTGCTGCCGTAGGGAGCCTTCACCTTGTCCACGTTCACGATGGGACCAAACTGATGCAGGCCCAGCAGCTCCCACGAGCGGCAGTAGTGGTCGCCTGTCCAGCCACCGTCGAGCACATGGCTGAAGCCGAAGAAACGATTCTTCGGGGTGGCGGAGGGCAGCGCCTGCCAGTTCTCCAACTGGTCACGCGGACCACAGAACATCACCACACGGTCCACCTTCTGATGCAGCGCAAAGCGTGCGGAGGTAGTCGAGCCATGGGAGCTGCCGGAGATGATGACCTTGTCCCATCGCAGCCCCTTGCCGTCCTCCGTGAGGAATTGTTCCCATTTCCCCTGGGGATTCTTCTGGGAGAGCCACTTCACAAACTGATACGAGCGCTCCATCATGCCGTCGGCTTTGGGAATGGTCACGGCGGGGGTGAAGTCCTCACCCGTGGCGGCTTCGAGGCGGATCTTGCCAGTGTATTTGTCGTCATCGCCGGCCAGCTTCGAGAGCTTGCCGAACCATCCGTTGGCATAGTGCACCTGGATGCCATGCAGGCCGTAGCCGGACACGCGCTCAAACAACGGAGCGCTGTAGCCCATGAGCCAGATGACCAGCTTGCCCTGCGGAGCTACGCGCGTGTCCACCACCGCCTTCTCCGTGTCACTGGGCTTGCCGTTCTTGGTAAAGACAAAATCGATTTCCGGGTGCTCCTTCGCGTTCGGGTCAATCTCGCTGGCACGCGCGGTCAGCTCGTAGCGCTGGGGATTGGGGTCGTTGTAGGGCGTGGCTGCGAAGGCCGAAGGCAGCATCGCCGCGCAGGCGAAGAGCGAAAAGAGTCGGGCGGGAACGAGGGAATGCATGAGGTTGGGTGAATAGAGACAGGCGTGAGGGGGGCTGCCTTTCAAGGAATTCACCTCCACAAGCTGGCCAGCAGTCGTACACTGCACTGGAATGAACTCCTCTCCGCTCCGATTTCTCCTGAGCTTCCCGGTCATCGCCGCGCTCATCCTTGGAAGTGTAATCGCCTGGACCTGGATTGATGGGCATGTGGCACGCTCGGCAGCGCTCATCTTGCTGCCAGCGCTGTGGGTGGTGCTCACCGCCGTGTGGTGGGTGCTGCGGGGAAAAGGCAGGAGGCTGAAGCGACTGGGTGTTGTGGTTCTGGTGGGAGTGGTGATGGCCGCTGTGCTTGCATTCACCGTGAGGCGTGAAGGTTCTGCCGATGGCACGGCGTTTCCAAAATTCACCTGGCGCTGGACCAAGCCGGATGTGGTAGAGCTTCCAGCCATTGCTGAAACACCGGCACCCAAAGCAGATGTGGGAGCGCCGCCTGCCGGGGTGGCAGACTTCACCCGGTTCATGGGCGTGAATGGCGATGGCGTCATCCCCGATGCAGGCATCCAGACGGACTGGAAGACGCATGCTCCACGTGAGTTGTGGCGGATTTCCATCGGCCTGGGCTGGCCGGGCTTCGCGGTGGCGGGGCGGCGTGCCGTCACGCAGGAACAGCGCGGTGAGGAGGAGTATGTGACCTGTTATGACATCACCAACGGCTCGCTGCTGTGGTCACACAAGGACCACGCAAGATTCACCGAAGGCATGGGCGGCGATGGACCACGCGCTACCCCCACGCTCGACCTGGAGAAAAAGCTGGTCTATTCCTACGGCGCGACCAGCATCCTCAATTGCCTGGAACTCGACACTGGAAAGCTGGTGTGGAGCCGGAACATCCTCAGTGAGTCCGGCACGGAGAATCTGGTGTGGGCGAAGAGCATCGCGCCACTGCTCGTGGGTGAACTCGTGGTGGTCAGCGGTGGCACTGGCGCGCCGACGCTGCTCGCGATGAAGAAGGATACGGGCGAGATCGTGTGGAAGGCCGGCGTGGATGGCGCGAGCTACAGTTCACCAGTAGTGCGCACGCTTGCCGGCAAGGAACAGATCGTCAGCGTGAATGCCAGCTCGGTGACCGGCCATGACATTGCCACAGGTGATGTGCTCTGGACGTTTGACTGGCCGCCCAATGCCTATGCGAAAGTCGGGCAGCCACTTCTTGTAGGCACAGACCGCCTGCTGGTCACCGCCAGCTACGGCATGAAGAGTCATCTGCTGCAGATCACGAAGGATGGCAGTGGCAAGTTCTCCTGCGCGCCCGTCTGGACCAGCACCACACCGCGCACGAAGTTCAGCAGCGCGGCGGTGATTGGTAACCATGCCTATGCCCTGGATGAAGGGACGCTCGCGTGTGTGAACCTCGCCGATGGTGAGCGCGTGTGGCGTGACGGGCGCTACGGCTTCGGCCAGCATCTTGTGGTGGGCGATCATCTTCTCATTCAAACGGAGCCGGGCGATGTCGTGCTGGTGAAAGCCAATCCGGAGAAGCTGGAAGAAATGGGCAGGATCAAGGCCCTAAGCTCCAAGACCTGGAATCCACCCACGCTTGCAGGTCGCTACCTGCTGGTGCGCAATGACCGTGAAGCCGTGTGTTTTGAGATTCCCGCAAAAGCCCCGTAGGGACCCTGAAGGCGGGATGCAAGTGTGATGGACTATCGTGACCCGGTGCAACAAACCCGGCTGCGCGGTTGTATTCACAGCACCATGCTCCGCTCCTGCCTCGCTGCCGTTTACCTGGCCACCACGCTTTACGCACAAACTTCCGCAGAGCCCGCTTGGACGCGTGCAGCGGATGAACGGGGGCCGATGACTGCCGATGAGGCGCGCGCTTTCATGAAGCGGCTCGCCCAGCATGCGGTGGAGCATCACATGAAGAAGGCGGACTCGCCGCAGCGTGGGATGATGTACGAGTACGTGTGGTGGAAGAAGCAGGGCCAGCCCGGTGGGTTCATCCAGGGAGAAGCGTTGGATACCATGCATGACGGCTCATGGTTCGCCTGTGCCATGGCGAATGCGCACCGCGCGACCGGCGATGCGTACTACAAGGAGGTGCTCGTGAAGTGGCAACTGCCCTTCTACCTCAAGATGCTGAATGAGAGTGACACGCTCTTCGACAACAAGCAGGTGGATGTGCGGGATGAAGCCAAGGACACCTGGAAGAACGCCAAGGAATGGCTGCTTCAGGGAAGTGAGAAGGGCTTTGTCCCCTACTGGTGGGACGACGGTGAATCCGTGAGCCTGGAGATGTTGGGCAAGAAATCCGAGCGGCCCTTCTTTCCCTGCACGAACGCTTTTGCCGGCCAGCCGAATCCTGAGTTCCGCCTGAAGGGGTGGTCCCATGGAAGCTCGAATCACCTGGCGCAGGATCTCGCGATTCTCTTGATCCAATCATGGCTGCTGCTGCATGAGTCACCGGACAAGGCGGATCAGGATCTCGCTGCCGCCTGCGCATTGGCGGCGAAAAATCTCCAGGAATGCCGTGCCCGGCATGGCAGTCCCAACATTCCCGTGGTGCTGGCTGCGTGTGGTTTACTCAACGGAGACGAGTCCATGCTGAAACGCCTCGAGTCCTGGGATGAAACACAGCCGGTGCATTTCAAGAATGCCTTCACGAAGGCGGTCTCCGAATTCAAACCGGGGCAGAAGCTCGCCATTCCTGCCTTTGCGGACGATGCCATGTACACCTACTATACCGGTGTCTCGAAGCATCGTGGAATAACATGGCCGCTCGCCACCAAACTTGCGTTCGATGCCTTCAGCATTCCGCTGTTGTGGCAAGCATACTCAGACGATGGGCCCGTGCCCCCAGGCGTGAACCGCTTCGACCTCACCTCGATTAATTTCATCGATGGGAGGCCGGAACATGTGAGGTCCCAGCGCAAGGGGCCTCGTGGTGGACCAATTCCCATAGGTTCCCGATTTGGCCCGCAGAACATGGCTGTATGTGGTTGGGCATTGCAGGCCGCTTTCATCGATCCGAACATGACGGCGACGGTCGCAAAGATGGTGGAGGAAACGTCCGGCAAGCCCATTCCCAATGCTGATGTGAAGAAGTGGCTGGAGCGAGAACTAGGCGGTGGACTGCGCACGTGGGAGGCAGTCTTCAATGAGTACGGTTACATCCCCACTGGCATCGGCTGCCAGAGCGCCATGCCGGGCGTTGTCTGGGATGAATTCTCAGACAACGGTGGTTATGCGCATCTCATCAGTGCCGCGGCGCAGTGGATCCAATATAAGGAGGGGAAGGCCGACTGGAGCGCGTGGGAGTAATTGTTGGGTTACACCACGAAGGATGAGAGATGCGTCTCTGTGCATGAGACGAGTGGGTCACGTGCGTGAGGTTAAGCACTATTCAAAGATTGTTTGCACGTCTCGTGATGTGTCCGGTGTGTCGAGTATTGGACTTTCAAATGCAAGGTGGTTCGCCAAGGGGACCGTCATCCTGACATGGTGTGTTGTTGTCACGAGACGTTCGTGGGATTGCGAAAGCTCCGTGAACCGCTCAGGTGGGTCCTTGGCATCACTCCACGATCAACGACTTCACATAGATGATCTCGCAGGAGCCCCCGCCGGTATCGGTGCGGCTCAGGGAACTGCGCCAGGGCTTGTCCGCCTTGGGATGCGTGGCTTCTACAAGCACACCGGTGAGCTGGATGATGGCGCCTTCTCTCAGCGTCTTCAATTTCTGCAACATGTCCTCATTCGCCGGGATGATGTGCGCATTGGTGCTGTGAGAAATGATGTCACTCTCCGGAATCGGAGGATTGCCCCAGAAGGTCCAGTGGTAGAAGCGTTGACTCTGCTGAATGTCGAGCCGCTCCAGCACTCCGGTATCCGACATGGGTCCCCAGCCAAGGGCGAGGTCAAAGGGAGCGAGCGCACCCGTCGGCCCGTCATCATAGTGGGTGATGCCCAGCACGCGAGCCTTCAGGGAGATCGTGGCCAGCGGTTGCAAGGTCCATCCGTCCTTCTGGATGGGGGCTTGGGGTGTGGTGAAATTCACCTGTGCCGGTTCGTTCGAGACGAGTTCGACCGGTGCATGCCTGACGGGTGTGCATTGTCGCCAGACATACACACCGCCGAGTGCCAGCAGCACTAGAAGCCAGACTTTCCGCATGGCCTCACCATGCACTCGGGTGCAACCCTTTGGCAAGGCGGCGTTCCACCCGCGTTGCAGGGGTTCCGGTCACCCGTTGCTGCTGCTGCTCGTCATGCGGCAAATGCCCGCCTCGCCATGGCAGATACCGCTGACACGAGGCATGCCCTGGTACACATTTCCCAAGGCAGGAGGCGTGAGGAAGGTGCGGCGTACCAGGGGCACGGTCATGGGTTCCCGCAGATTCCACGGCATGAGGGACAGCAGGCGCGCCAGCAGGCAGTAGCCGAAGACAAGAAACGCTGTAGTGCCCATTGCGGTGAACCAATAACCACCGCGAAAGGCGAGGACTTCGTAGCCTATCAAGCACGCCGTGTAGGCAATGCGGACCTGCACCGGCAGGGTCCAGACAGAGCGCTCGACCATCGCAAGCCACACGATCTGCAACGCGGAAAGGGCGATGGCGGCATAGAACCCCGCTTTATATCCGGCGAGTCCGATGGCAATCGAGATGGCAGTGGCGAGCCACGCCCACCAGATGGGCTCTCTATACAAGGGCATGATCTTCATATGATGTGTCAAAATAAAATGGTTGGAGTATCAGGACATGATATATGCTGCCGCCGTATCCGCTGTCAGATGCGACGCGCCACGATTTCGAGGTATTCCGCTGGCGTGTCCGTAACATCGGGATTGCCGGAGATGTTGTGCTCCTCCTGCAGGCGGACCAGGTCGACGTGCAGGGCCTTTCGGCCTGCTGCGTCCAGGGCCTCGAATGCCTTCCGGGTGGGGCCGTAGTATTCGCGGAAGAAGTCCACCGTTTCCGCCGGCGAAAAGGGATAACGCAGATGCGTGGTGTGCCGGGTGGTGCGGAGGAGTCCGATGCCCTGGAACAGGCGTTCACGAACCACGGACTCGTTGCCCCACTCCAGCGGCGAGGAAGTGGGCAGGGGTGCAGGAGGGAGATGCCTGCGGAAGATACTGAACATGTGACCGATGAAACCCTCGGGCGTCCAGCAGGCCAGCGCGATCACGCCGCCGGGCCTTGTCACACGCAGAAGCTCCTGCACCACCTTGCGAGGTTGTGGTGCGAACATCACGCCGAACATGCTCACCACCGCATCGAAACTGTTGGCGGCATATGGCAGCTCTTCTACATCGCCTTCCATGAAGCTGATGTTCAACCCAAGGTGGTTGGCGCGATGCCGGGCTTGAGCGATGAGATTGGATGCGAAGTCGATGCCGCTCGTTTTGCAGCCGAGCTGTGCCGCGATAACCGCGAGATTTCCCGTTCCGCAGGCGGCATCAAGGACCGTCATGCTCGAAGTGATCGGGAGGCGTGACATGAACTCCTCGGCCGTGGGCTCATTGTAGAGGGCCACCTTGCCGAAGTTGCCGCTCTCCCAGGCGGCCTTTTGCTGGGCTTTCACAGAGGCGATGATCGATGTGGGGGTAAGCAAACTTGCATGCATGAGAAGTGTGGGGGGCGTGATGTTTCTTTTTTTAATTCACGAAGACTTCGAAGACGTGGGCGCCTCGAGAAGGAGTGTCCGCACATCTGCGATCACCAGCCGCAGGTCGAGCGTGCCGCTGCTGTAGATGTTGCGAATGCGACCCTGGGAATCGATGAGATAGACACGCAGGGTGTGATTGAGCGGACCGGCCGGGTCAGCGGGATTTCTTTTCGGGCTCACGGCCTGGTCATAGCCCTTGAGGATGGGTCCAAGCGCTGCCGGGGATTCGGTGGTGAGAAAGGTCCACGGCGCACCACTTTTGCGCCCGCTCATGATCTTGGCGTACTCGCCCATGCGCTCCGGGGTGTCCGCAACTGGATCGAAGCTCATGCTGATGAGCCGCATGCCACGCGCGAGATCCGCATCACCGGTGCTGAGCTGGTGCAGCTCATTCAGGATGCCAGTCGCCATGGGGCAAGCGGTGGCATCGGTGCAGCGCGTGTAGATGAAGCTCATCACCGTGACACGGCCCCTGGTGAGATCCGCCAGGTGGTAGACTCTGCCCCTGGCATCCAGTACCTCGCCATCAGCCGCCTGCTTCACCACCGGCAGCGTGTAGGTGCCGGGCTTGGGCGCCTCATAGTCCCTCCAGGGGCTGCGTCGCAGGAGAGGGGAGGATTGCGCTTCCGGCTCAGGTTCGGCCGGTTGCACGTGGAGCAGCGCCACAAGGCTGGCCAGTCCGAGCACATACAACTGAAACGTGTTCATGATATAAAATAGTATAAAATGATATAGACAAGACGAAGCTGTCCCGCGCCCTGCCCGCAAGGATCGGCCCTAGTTGCCGACCTTGGTGGAACCGAAGAGCATGTGATGCGGTCGTCCCAGCTTCAGCGCGGTGAAGTCCAGCTCGAACTTCGGTGTGAGCTGCTTCCCATCCCAGGCGTAGGCACGAACGAACTGTTCATTGTCCGCGCCCTCCTTGTCCCACTTCGCCAGCAGGGAGCTGCTGAAGTAGAGACGCTTTCCATCCCAGCTCTGGGACACCATGTTGAGCTGGCGGCCAATCTCGTTCTCGTGAATCAGCTTGGGTTGGTGTGGGTTGGAGACGTCATACACGCGGCATTTCCCGTCCATGAAGGAGTCCACGAAGAGCGTCTTGTCATCCGCACTCAGGCTGATGTCGACAGGGATGACCCCGCTCTTGGGGTCGCCGATGTGCGCAATCTCCTTCGCCTGCCACTCGCCCTTTTCATCTTCATAGAAGAGCCAGAGCTTCGAGGTCAGCGCGGTCGCGGTGAAGGCATAGTTGTGTTTGTCACCCCAGGCCCAGCGGATTTCCAGCGGGGCACCTGGCACGGCGAAGACCTTCTTGGGCTTGCGCGTGTGGAAGTCCCACTGCACCATGGTCCCACCGAAGCGCTTCATGGCTTCCGGATTCGCCGCCACTTTGCCGAAGGCGGTCATGTAGTTGTCCAGGCCGGTGAAGGAGGTGGTGAGCAGCACATTCTTCCGCGGCAGGACACGGGCGTCATAGCCATAACCATCGGCGAGCTCGGCATTCGCGACACCCCGTGTGTCCTTTGGAGAGGGAATCCAGTGCGTGGTGATGTACTGGGCATCATTCGTGTACTCAACCAGCGCGGTGCGGCCGCTCTTGTCCTGCGCATTCGAGAGGCAGGGAACGAGCACACGCCCGGGGAGGGCATACACGCCATGGGGACCGACAGCGCCACCGCTCTTCTCCACGAAATCATCGATGCTCTTCACGAACTTCGGCTTCGAGGGATTGGTGTGCACATCATAGATGAAGAGGCGGCTGCTCTCCAGGCCGGAGAGCCAGAGCTGGCGGCGGTCATCGGTGAAGCCACCATGGTGGGCTTCATTGCGACTACCCAGGGAGTGGGTGTGAATGACTTTCCCGTAAGTGGGTGAGCCGGGCTTCACATCGATGGTCACCAGCTTGTCGGAGCCATCACCCACAGCCTCATCTCCCAAGGTCCAGACATAGACGAATTCCTCCTGTCCTTCGATGCGGGCGAGGTAGGGGGAAGAGCAGGTCTCATCCGCGCTCGCCGGACTGGCGGATGCGAGAGTGAGCAGGGCAGCAGCAGCGGAGAAGCCGCTGCGGGAGAAACACCAAGTTCGTTTCAACATAAGATTGTTGCGTGGGTTCTGTAATGGTCCCATGCGTGGCAGAGTGCTGGCATGGATGCAGGTCTTTATTGCCAATGCCGTGCCAGCAGGTGGTGCCATGGGCTAAGTGGCTGATGCTCTGCGAGCTGCGTCCTCCAGGTAAATTGGCTTAGGACTCGCGAGATTTCGCGATTCGCGAGAATCCGTGGGTTTCTTCGCGAAAAACCGGGAGTGCGCTCGCACACTCCTAGCCCGACCGCTTCTCTTGTTCACCCTGGCGTACGACACCGAGCGCCTTCATGCGTGAGCTGAAGGTGGAGGCGGGTACGCCCAGCAGTTGCGCGGCTCCGCTTGCACCGGAGATTTTGCCGCCGCAGGCATCGAGGGCACGTCGCAGGTTCTCACGCTCCAAGGCCTCAAGTTCTTCCACGGTGAGGATGCGAGGTTTGGCGGAAACGTCGCTGCCGGATATGCTATCAGGAAATGATACACCGGCCACGGGCAGGGCGCCGGCCACATTCACGCGGGTGCCATGCGTTAGGATGATGGCGCGCTCGATGACATTTTGCAGCTCACGGATATTTCCCGGCCAGTCGTAACTGGAAAGGCGATGCAGATCCTCACGATGCAGTGGATCGAGCTGACGACCCATGCGCTCGGAGAAGCGCTGCAGGAAGGCATTTGCCAGCAGCACCACGTCATCGCCTCGCTCACGCAGCGGTGGCACCACGATGGGGAAGACGTGCAGTCGGTAGTAGAGGTCCTCACGAAAGGTTCCTTCCTTCACCATTTCCGCAAGGTCGCGATTGGTGGCAGCGACCACGCGCACGTCCACCTTCTTCGTCTTCGTGCTGCCCAGAGGTTCGAATTCACCCTCCTGCAGCACGCGCAGGAGCTTGGCCTGCAAGTCCAGCGGCAGCTCGCCCACTTCATCCAGGAAGATGGTGCCGTCATCCGCGAGACTGAAGCGGCCCTCACGCTTCGCCACCGCACCGGTGAAGGCGCCTTTCTCGTGGCCGAAGAATTCGCTCTCCATGAGCGAGGCGGGGATCGCCGCACAGTTCACTCGTACGAGCGGCTTCGTCTTGCGAGTGCTGGCTGCGTGAATGGCCTCTGCGACCAGTTCCTTTCCTGTGCCTGTCTCTCCATGGATGAGCACTGTGGCATCGGTCACTGCCACCTGTTTGATGGCTGAGCGCACCTCCTGCATGGAGCGGCTCGCGCCAATCAACTCACCCAGCACGGACTCCTGGGCGCGCTCGCCGCGCAGGTACTCGCGCTCCGCGGAGAGCAGCGCAATCTGGCGCTCGGCGGTGAGGCGGTCATCCACATTGCGCAGGATGAGGGTGTAGAAAGGCCCCCCCTGACTCTCGAAGCAGGACAGCGTGGCTTCTGCGGGGAAGCGGGTCCTGTCCGCACGTAGCACCGTGAGCTGGGAGGGAATCCACAAGTGGCGCGCATCATGTGGCATGCCCGCGAGTTCCTTCGTACAGTTGGCGATCAACTTGGCGCTCTCACCGGCGAGGAACCACTTGGAGTCCTGCCCGATGAGCGCTTCCGCGGTGTAACCCGTGAGTCTTTCCGCCGCGGGGTTCACTCTCGCAATGCGCAGGGAGGCATCGAGCACAACCACACCGTCCATCACGCTCTGCAGCAGCGCGGACACTTGCTCCTCACGAGCGCGCAGCTCGCGCTCCGTGCGCAGGCGGCGGAGTTCCGCCGCGGCACGTGCGGCAAAGATCTCGAAAAGGGAGATGATGCGTGGCTCGGATGGCAACGGTTTGGTATCCATCACCGCGAGGTGGCCCATGATTTCACCACGCGCATCAAAGAGAGGCACGCCGAGGTAGCTCACCACGTTGAACTTTCGCAGGTCCGGTTCCTCCGGGTAGATCTCCACGATGCGATCCGGATAGTGCACCAGCTTCCGCTCGGTCAGCACGGCCTCACAGGGCGTGCCCGGCACATCATGTTCATAGTCGTCCAGGTGCTCGTTCCCAAACCAGAACGCGAGGGCACGCAGACGGTTGGCATCGGGCAGGTACTCTGTGACCCAGGCTCCGTCCGTCTGCACGGCGGCGGCGAGATTTCTCACGAGCGCGCGGAAAAACTCCGTGCCTGTCTCGGACACAGTGCCCTCCACGATGAGACGCAGGGCCGCCTCCTCGCTCAAGCTGTCGGACTTGTTCTTCACCGGAGCCAAGATGCCCCCGCCGCACGTCTCCGCAATGGCAGAGTTTTACCCAAGCACCAGCCGGGCAGCTGCGAGCAGGGCGAAGGAAAAAATAACCCACTCAAACACGCGTTGTGACATCACCTTCACCAGCCTCCACCCCAGCACCGCGCCGAGGATCACCGCCGGCAGCAACACCAGATTGGTCAGCAAGGACGTGGGATGGATCAGTCCAATGTTGGCGCTGAAAGGGACTTTCACCAGATTGATGAACAGGAAGAACCGCGTGAACACACCGAGATATTCACTCTTCTCAAACCGCTGGGCGAGGAGGTAGACGGTCATCACGGGACCGGCCGCATTCGCCAGCATGGTGGCGACGCCCGCTGCGACGCCGAGGAACCACGTGAAGACCTGATGCTTGTGCAGTTCCTTGAGTTGATCCCGCTTCCAGTCGAGCAGGAGCTTCAGCGCAAGGAGGGCGAGGATGAGCCAGCCGATGACGAGGCGCGCAAGGTGATTGTCCAGCTTGTCCAGGAGCCACCAGCCGATGACCACGCCGAGGAGCGCCGGCGGCACGAGCGGAATGATCTGCCGCCATTTCCCGCCTCGACGCAGGAGGAAGTAACCCATGAAATCTGCCGAGATGAGCAGGGGTAGCACGATGCCCGTGGATGCCTTGGCGCCAAAGGCCTCGGCGAAGAGCAGCACGCTTACCAAGCCACAGCCGCTGAGTCCTGCCTTGGCCATGCCGATGCAGAGCGCCCCAAGGGCGGCAAGCAGGAAGGCCTGTTGGGTATCAATGAGGGTGTACTGCGTCAGCCAGTCGAACATCGAGATGAAAGAGGATCAGACGGTTTCGATTTCAATCCCCAAGTTCTCAATGGCCGTGCGAGCCTGCTCCGGCAACCCCTGGTCTGTAATAATGCAGTGCACTGCGGTGAGCGGCGCTACGCGGATGAAGCCGGCGGCGTCCCACTTGCTGGAGTCCATGAGCAGGGTCACGCGTCGGGAGCACTGGATCATGGCGCGTTTGATCTGGGCGATTTCGATATTGGTATCCGTGAGGCCGTGCTCCAGGTCGGCGGCCTGCGCTCCGAGGAAGAGCTGGTCGATCACCAGGTGGCGCATCATGTCCTCCGCCATGGGACCGAGCGTGCTGCCGGAGTCGCGGCCCACGGTGCCACCGAGCATGATGACGCGGGCATCCGTCGCAGCGACGGCGGCGTGGGCCACGTTCAGGGCATTCGTGACAATCGTGAGGCCGTTCGTGCCAGTGAGGTGGCGCACCATTTCCACCACCGTCGTGCCGGCATCGAGAAGGATGGCTTCCCCCGGTTTCACGCGGTGGGTGGCAGCGACTGCGATACGGCGCTTCGCATCCACGCTCAGACGGGAGCGGTGCTCCATGCCGGGCAGCGTGCTCACGGAGCGGGTGTGCGCTGCGGGAAGAGCGCCGCCACGATCCCGGACGATGCGGCCTTCGCGCTCCAAGTGGTCCAGGTCGGTGCGGATGGTCACCTCCGAAACACGGAAGCGCTCGGCCAGCTCCACGACCCGGACGGAACCGCGCTCATTGGCCAGCTCCACGATCTGGCCGCGGCGTTGCAGCGTCATGGGAGCGGAGTCCCCGGCTGAAGCGGAGGGTTTTGCAGACTTTCCTTTGGGGAGGCTCATGGAAGGTATCGAAGGTTAAACGAAAGAAACCGTAAGGTCCACATCTGGATGAATCGAAAGTTTTCGAAAGTAAAGTCTCGACATTTTTCGAAAAATTTCGCAGAATTTCGTTAATTCACGAAATTAACAATGAAAATCGTCGCCCTCACTTCCTGCCCCACGGGGATAGCGCATACCTTCCTGGCAGCGGAAGCCTTGAAGAAGACGGCCCAAGTCATGGGGCACTCCATCCACGTCGAAACCCAGGGTGCCAGCGGCCCTCGTGATGTGCTCAGCGATGAGACAATCGCGGCGGCGGACGTGGTGATTTTCGCCACAGACATCCGGGTGGATACGAGTCGCTTCGCGGGCAAGCCCACGCTGGAGGTACCGGTGAGCGAGGCCATCCGCGAGACGCGCCGCGTGATCGAGCAGGCTCTGGCAAAAGCGCCTGTTGCGGAAGTGGTCGCGCCCATTCCAGTTCCTGTACCCGCTTCTGCGCCGGTGACCGCTGCTGCCACGACGACTACCACTGGAGGAATCAAGCGCATCGTGGCCATCACCTCCTGTCCCACGGGGATTGCTCACACCTTCATGGCAGCGGAAGCCCTGCAGAAGGCGGCGAAGGCTCTCGGCTATGAGATTAAGGTGGAGACGCAGGGCTCCGTGGGCGCGAAGAACAAGCTGACACCGGAAGACATCGCTGCAGCAGACGCGGTGGTGGTGGCTGCGGAGACGAAGGTGGATACCGCGCCCTTCGTCGGGAAGCGCCTCTTTATGACGAGCACCAAGCACGCGATGCACAGTGGGCGCGAGGTGATTGAGACGGCCTTGAAGCAACCTGAAGCAGCAGTGGGTGGCATGGATCTGGCCTCCAGTGTGGAAGCCGCGAAGGCCGCACGGTCCGCGGCACGCACAGGGCCTTACAAGCATCTCATGACTGGTGTGTCGTACATGCTGCCTATCGTGATTGCAGGTGGCCTGGCCATCGCACTGGCGTTCGCCTTTGGCGGCATCTTTGCCGGTGATCAAAAAGGCACGCTTGCCGCAGCGCTGAGTCAGATTGGTGGAGGCGCGGCCTTTCATTTGTTTGTGGCGGTGCTTTCGGGATTCATTGCGTTTTCCATCGCGGATCGTCCGGGCATTGCGCCGGGCATGGTGGGTGGACTGCTGGCGCAAAATCTAGGTGCGGGTTTCCTGGGCGGTATTGCTTCGGGATTTCTCGCAGGTTATCTCACGAAGTTCCTCGCGGAGAAGATCAAGCTGCCGACCACGCTGGAGGGCTTGAAGCCGGTGCTCATCCTGCCGTTCCTCTCCACGGTGATTGTGGGGCTGGCGATGATCTATGTCATTGCACCACCGGTGCAGGGTATCCTCACGGCCATGACGGATTGGCTGAATGGCATGCGTGGCACGAATGCGGCGCTGCTGGGCATCATCCTCGGATCCATGATGGCCTTCGACATGGGTGGCCCGGTGAACAAGGCGGCGTACACGTTCGCAGTTGGCTTGCTGGCCAGCAAAGTGTACACACCCATGGCAGCCGTGATGGCTGCAGGCATGACACCTCCGCTCGGGTTGGCACTCGCGTCATTCCTCTTCAAGAACCGCTTCGACGCGGACGAACGGAGTGCGAGTGCACCTGCTCTGGTGCTGGGACTGTCCTTCATCACGGAGGGCGCGATTCCCTTTGCGGCGAAGGACCCACTGCGAGTGATACCCGCACTCATCCTTGGGTCCGCCACGGCAGGAGCCATTTCGATGATGAGCAATGTTCAGTTCCTCGTGCCGCACGGTGGCATCTTCGCAGCCATCATCCCAGGTGCGGTGACGCATCTGCTCGCCTACCTCGTGGCCATCGTGGCCGGCACTGGGGTGACCGCGGGTGCCATCTTCTTTCTCAAGAAACCGATCGCAGCATGAGCGCCCGCAACACACCACCGCCTTCGTCATCCTGCACCCTTCCTGCCGCCATGATTTCCCTCACCTCTGAGAATGTCCGCCTTCGCGTGAGCGCGAAGACGAAGGAAGAAGCCATCCGCGCTGCGGGCCAGGTGCTCGTGGAGAGTGGCTGCATCGAGCCCGGCTATGTGGAGAGCATGCTGGGGCGCGAACGCCAGGCGAACACCTATCTCAGCCATGGCATTGCCATCCCACATGGAATGCCCCAGGACCGCGAGCTCATCAAGAAGACCAGCGTATGCGTGGTCCAGATTCCCGAGGGTGTGACATGGAATGATGGCTCCACCGCGCACCTCGTGGTCGGTATTGCTGCGAAATCGGACGAGCATCTTGGTGTTCTTGCCGCGCTCACCGATGTGCTGGATGATCCTGCAGCGGCGCAGCGTCTCTCCACGACGACGCAGGTGAGTGACATCGTGGATGCTCTCAATCGTCAGCAACCCAAGGGTGTGGCCACTCAAGAGCTGGTGGACGGTGAGCAGATAGAAGTTGCCATCATCGGTGAGGCAGGGCTCCATGCACGTCCGGCCACCACGTTCGCTTCCGTCGCAGGCGAGTTTGAGTCGAATGTGCGCGTGAAGTTCGGTGGCAAGGTGGCGAATGGAAAGGCAATGGCCTCGCTGTTGAAGCTCGGTGTGCCCGGAGGTGGCCGCATGGTGATTCAGGCTTCCGGATCCGACCAAACCGAAGCACTGCAGGCTTTGCGCGATGCCGTGGCTGCGGGGTTGGACGACCTGCCGGATGAACATGCCACCACGCCTGCGGCCAATGCCCAGGTGTGGACTCCCGCCTCACAAGGCAGGTCCATCGCGGGTGTGTGCGCTTCTCCCGGACTGGCCGTTGGTCGTCTGCACATCTTCCAGGCCACGGTGCTGCAAGTGGTGGAGCAGGGACGTGGGGAGGAACTGGAACGTCGGGAACTTGCCGGTGCACTGGAGGCGGCGGAGTTGCAGCTTGAAGAAATCTACGATGCGGTGAGCGCTCGCAGTGGCAAGGGGAATGCCGCCATCTTCCGCGCACATCAGGCCATGATCCAGGATGATGAACTGCTCTCCGAAGTGAAGCTGCGCATTGAGACCGGCAAGAGTGCCGCATGGGCGTGGCAGACGGGCATCGAGCGTCGAGTGGTCGAGATGCGTGGCATCGCGGATGAGCACATCGCCGCGCGTGCGGTGGATCTGCATGATGTGGGGCAGCGTGTCTTGCGCCTTCTGGCAGGAGCCGAACATGCCGAAGCCACGCTGCCAGATGAGCCGGTGATTCTCGTGTCGGATGACCTCACACCTTCGGACACCGCCAAGCTGGATCCACGCAAGGTGCTGGGTCTGTGTACCGCCTCCGGTGGTCCCACCTCGCACACGGCGATCATTGCCCGCTCGCTGGACATTCCCGCCGTGGTGGGAGCCGGGCCTGCGGTGCTGGAGCAGAAGGCGGGTCTCACCTGCGTGCTCGATGGAAGTGCGGGCCTCTTTTATGTAGAGCCGAGCCAGGAGGACTTGGAATCTGCCAAGGCCTTCCAGCAAGACCTGCGCGTGCGTCGCGATGTGGAAAATGAAAACCGATACAAGCCCGCCATCCTCACCGATGGTCATCGCGTGGAAGTCGTGGCGAACATCGGCAAGGTTGCCGAAGCCGCGGCTGCGGTGGAAGCAGGCGCGGAAGGCATCGGCCTGCTGCGCACGGAGTTCTTCTTCCTCGATCGCGCAGCGCCTCCGACGGAAGAGGAGCAGTACCAGGCTTACACCGAGATGGTGCGTGCGCTGAATGGTCTGCCACTCATCATCCGCACGCTTGACATCGGGGGTGACAAGGCACTGCCATACCTCACTCTGCCGGAAGAGGAGAATCCCTTCCTCGGCGTACGTGGCATCCGTTTGTGCCTGCGTCGTCCAGACCTCTTCATTCCGCAACTGCGCGCCATCTATCGCGCCGCACAGCATGGGCCTGTGAAGATCATGTTCCCCATGATCGCCACGCTGGAGGACTTCCATGCGGCGCGCGAAGCTGCTGAGAAGGTGCGCGCGGAACTCGGGGTCGCTCCGGTGGAGATGGGCATCATGGTGGAGGTGCCATCCACCGTGCTCATGGCAGTGGAGTTTGCGAAGGAGGTGGACTTCTTCTCCATCGGCACCAACGACCTCACCCAGTACACACTGGCCATGGACCGTCTGCATCCGGCGCTGGCCAAGCATGTGGATGGTTTGCATCCTGCCGTACTGCGTCTCATCGATCTCACGGTGAAGGCGGCGACTCAGGAGGGCAAGTGGGTCGGTGTGTGTGGCGGTGTGGCCGGTGACCCATTGGGCGCCAGCATTCTCACGGGACTCGGTGTTTCAGAGTTGAGCATGTCCCTGCCCAGCGTCGCTGCGGTGAAGTCGCGATTGCGTGAACTGTCTCTGCCCGCCGCGAAGAACCTTGCTCGAATGGCGCTGAAATGTTCCACCGCGGAACAGGTGCGTGCGCTGCAGCCCGCGTGAATCTGGTCAATAAACTTCACCTGCATCTCTCATGTCCGTCTTGGAAGCAGTCACGCTTACGTTGAATCCCGCGGTGGATTGCACCGTCACCATTCCCGGTTTCACGGCTGGCGGGGTGAATCGTGTGGAGACCGTGCAACACCGCCCCGGTGGCAAGGGCGTGAATGTCGCGCTCGCACTGGCGGGCATGGGGCATCGTGTGGCCGTCACGGGCTTCCTCGGCGAGGAGAATCGCGCCTTGTTCGACCAGGCTTTTCACGAGGCCCGGGTGGCGGACTACTTTGTGCATCTCGCGGGGAGCACCCGTGTGGGCATCAAGATTGTGGACGCTGAGAAAAAGGAGACGACTGACATCAACTTCCCAGGTCTCGCGCCTACGAGCAATGCCTTGAGGCTTTTGCGCTCGGGCATGGAGCAATTGGCGGCCTCGTGGTTTGTTCTCTCTGGCAGCTTGCCGGAAGGCGTGGATGTCACCATCTACCAATCGCTCATCCGTTTGCTGCGCCAGCGTGGTTGCAAGGTGGCGCTGGATACGAGCGGTGCGCCGCTGCGCCATGCGCTGGAAGCCGGACCGCAAATCATCAAGCCGAACATCGATGAACTCGCGACGCTCATGGGAGCCGAGTTGAACACACGAGAACTGGTGGTGGAGGCCGCGAGAGGAATCCTCCAACAGCATGGTGTGGAACTCGTGGTGGTCTCCATGGGTGCGGAGGGAGCGGTCTTCGTGACGAAGGACGAATGCATCCATGCTGCGCCACCGGCCATGGAGGTGCGCAGCACGGTGGGCGCGGGAGATGCCATGGTGGCGGGCATCATCTCCGGGGAGCTTCGTGGACTGTCGCTCGCGGACCAGGCTCGTCTTGCCACGGCATCCTCCATGCGGGTGCTCGCCAAAAATTTCAGCAGCGCCATCGCGGTTCCAGATTTTGAACCTCTCATGTCCACGGTTATGATCACCTGATGCCGCACGCTTCAGGCGGCGCCTGACAGCCTCCCTGCAGGCACAGACCTGCGACCTGCACCCCGGGCTCATACGCCCGTCCCTCTTCACCGGCAGCACGTCGGTGCCGGGGATCCTCATGCCCATTTCTCATTCACCACGCCCCCAGTCATGCACCCGATGTCTCCCTTTATGAAACGCACCTGCCTTCCCCTTGCCAGCCTCCTCTGCGCGACTGCGATGGTGGCTGGAGAACCTGTCGCCAACACCACTCCAACTACCGCGCTGCCGCCGTTGCGATGGCAGGACCAGAAGTATGCCACGGGTGACTGGGGCGGCCTTCGCACTTTGCTCAAGGAATCCGGGCTCACCGTGGACTCCTATTACGTGATCAATGCCGCGGGCAATGTGAGCGGTGGCTTTGACCAGGGCGCGGAGTTTGCGGACAATTTTTATCTTGGTCTGCTGTTCGACCTGGAGACCATGATGGACTGGGATGGCGCGACCTTCCTCATCAGCGCCATCAACCGCTCGGGACGCAGCATCACGCAGGAGTATGTGGGCAGCCAGTTTGATTCCATGCAGGTCGTCGGTGGCCAGACCATTTTCCTGTATCAGGTCGCGTTCGAGCAGAAGTTTGCGGATGACAAGGCGTCCCTTCGCATCGGGCGCTTTGGTGCGTCGGATGATTTCAATACATCATCGCTCTACGGGTACTACATGAGCAATGCGTTCGATGGCAACCTGCGTGCGGTGCTCTTCAATACGCAGTTCTCCGCCTATCCGTTTGCCACGTGGGCGGCGCGTCTGAGGCTGGATCCCACGCCGGAGACGAACTTCCAGTTTGGCATCTTCCAGGCGCAGGATGATGTGTTCGATCGCGACAAGCATGGCGTGGACTTCCAGTTCGAATCTGGTGATGGCGTGTGGATGGTCACGCAGCTGGGATGGACGCCGACCTTTGGTGGAGACAAGGACACCGGACTGCCGGGGCACTACTGGGTGGGTGCCTACTACTCACCGTGGGATGGTTTCAGCCAGTTCAAGAGCACGGAGAAAACCGATGGCTCCTACGGCTTCTACATTCATGCGGATCAGATGGTCTATCGCGAGCGTGCCGGGAGTGACCAGGGATTGATTCTGTGGAGCGCGTTCACACACGACCCGAATGAGAACATCGCCATCATGCCGTGGCAACTCAATGTGGGCGCAGTGTACACGGGTCTGATTCCGGGACGTGATGCGGACAATCTTATCTTCGGCATGGCCTATGGCTCATTCAGCGATGACTATGCCGACGCGGTCGAGGCGCGCGGCGATGGAAGGCCCGACTATGAGATGGTGCTGGAGGCCGCATATCGGTATCAACTCACGAAGTTCTCCTACATCCAGCCGGGTGTGCAGTATGTGGTGCGACCAGGTGGCACGGGGAAGATTGGAGATGCGTTCGTAGTGGGGGTGCAGATGGGGGTGACGTTCTGAGATTTGCAGACCTTCGCCCCGGCGTGTTGCTGCATGTCAAGGAGTGGGGACATTCCTGTCCCCATTGGAGCGCGTGAAGATAACCTCCCATTTTTCACGTCCCTAGAAGGGTGCGATCCGAGTCGTGGGGAGCGGCACTAGCATTAGTGCCGGCGGTGAGCATTTGGGTGCGGAGCCCGATCATGAAAGCTCAAAGCATGCTTCATCATGCGATGCCGCGGCCACGCTGCAGATGACGGCACTAGGCTAGTGCCGCTCCCTGCGAGACAAGAGCTTCGTTCACGCACATGAGTAACTCTATGGCCAGGCATGTAGCAACATCTCCAATGGGGGCAGGAATGCCCCCACTCCTTGGCATGCTGTGGCGCTTATGCAGGGAAAATTGTCCCTGCGAGAGCATCTGATTCACAGCGCCCCAGCCCGCCTCGCCTTCCAGTACGCGGCGAGGTGGTAGATGATGCCGCAGCTGGAGTTGTGCAGGTAGTCGGTATGGAGAATGACGTCCTGCAGTTGCTGTTTCTGTGGCGCGGACATCGTGGGAGGGTCGGCCATCAGCGGCAGCAGCGAAGCTTCACCGGCCTCGCGGGTGATGTGCCAGATCTCTCGGTATGGTCCCCACTGCGGATTGGGATAGCCCTTTTGATTCTTCCATACCGGGACCGTGCGCCAATCGGGGCCGAGCATGCGCATTTCTTCGGGTGTTTTCTTCGCGATGATCTTCACGGTGTGGTCCAGCCGCTTCTCACCGAGGCCGCCAACCTTCTGCATGATCTCGCGGATTTGATTCTTCAGAGCACTGTCGGGTTCCAGGGCGTAGAGAAGTTCCAGCGAGGCCTGCATTTGCAGGAGGGCATAGGCAGGCTTGGTTTCCACGGGAGTCGTGGATTGGGCGATGGCATCAGCGGCATATTTGCGCCACTGCTCGCGGTAGCGTTCGTTCTGGGTGACGTCCCACGCGGCGGCGTAGATCATGGGAAGGCGGGCGGCTTCGTGAGCCTGCACATTCCACATGCGGCAGATGCCCAAGGGACAGCGCTGGCCATCGGCGCGGCAGAAGTCGTAGTCATTCTCCGGAGTGACGAAGGCAATCATGCGCTCGGCGACCTCGGCGCACAGCTTGCGGATTTCCGCCTTGGTGGGTTCATCCACCAGTGGGCTGTGGTAGTACTTCCACAGGCCGTGGACATAATGGGTGACCTGGTCGCGAGAGGAGTTGATGTACACGCTCTTGCGGTCCTCGGGGCAGACGTTGCGCGCCACATAGCCAGGCACGCCATGCACGGTGCCGCAGCGTTTCATGCCGCTGAAAACTTGCGCGGCCTTTGCGCGCAGATCTTCCTCCTTCGTCACGGCATAGCGGTCGCAGAGCATGCTGAGCACCGCCCCACCCAGAATCATGCCGTCCTCCATGCCGGTGCTGTAGCCGCAGGGATTGGGATATTGGCGTTTCACCTCTTCCGCAGTGGGCAGGTGGGCTTGTTCCTTCCCGGGCTCGTAGCTGCTCAGGTAGTCCATGAAGGTTTCTACGTCCTTCTGGAAGAATCGGGTCCACGCCACGTCCCACGCTTCATTCATCTTGGACTCAAGACTCGCATTGGCAGACGATGTCTCCGCATGCGCGGAAGCAAGGCTCACCACGAACAACAGGCTGGGAAGAACAAAAGAGAATCTCATCACCTCACTACACCATGTTTTCGCCATCATGATTCTCAGGCCTTGCTGTTGAGTTGCGCGAGCTTCGCCGAAGCATCCTTCCACTCGATTTCATGCGGCTGATGTTTGCTCGCAGCAGCGAGGGCCGCGGTGACACCTGCGGCTTCGCCCATGGCGACGGCATTGCCAGTGACGCGGTAGCTGGCGTGGGAAATGAAGTCGCCGCTGATGCAGCGTCCGGCCATCATGAGACCGTCCACGTCCTTTGCGATGAGCGCGCGCAACGGGATGTGGTACGGCTTGGTCTTCACGCCGGCGTTGTGATAGGCAGCGGTTTCGTTGGCCTTCTTGCTCACGGCGTGGATGTCCACATTGAAGGTTACGGTCACCACACCATCCTCCTGCTGGCGGCCTTCGATGAGGTCGTCCTTGCTCAGCACATAGCGCCCTTTGATGCGGCGTCCGTCCCGCACGCCAATCTGCTCCGCGGTGGCCACGAGCAGAAGTCCGTCCCACGAGCCACCGAGTTTACGCAGGCCGCGCGTGATCGTGTGAATCTCACTGCGCGCGCGGAAGGTCGCCTCGGTGATGGCAGCCGCGTCGTCGGCACGCACGGCGTACTCGTGATTAATCATCAGGTTGAAAAGGCCATCCCGCACGTGGAAGAGCGAGGGCGTGCCATAGGTCGGCGTGTGGCCGAAGCGGGCCAGTTCCTTGCGAAAATTCTCCACCGGTTCCTTGCGCCACGAGGGTGAACCGTAGTGGGAGGCAAAGGGGCGCAGCTTCTCCGGGTCCGGCACGGTGACCATGGCCATCATCGTCATGGGCTGGCAGGGGCACGCGTTGCTTTCGCCCAGCTCCCACTCACAACCCGCGAGATTTCCGAGGTCGCCATCGCCGGTGGCATCGATGAAGACACGCGCCTTCCATGCCTGACGACCGGACTGTGATTCGGTGACCACGGTGGTCAGGCGATTGGCGCTGTCCTTGTAAGCAGCCACGATTCGGCTGAAGAGCTGCACCTTCACACCGGACTGCACGCACAGTTCCTCCAGCAGGCGCTTCATCTCCTCGGGGTCGTAGAAGTATGCCTTCGTGCCGTTCGGGTTGTAGGAAGAGCGTTCCTTGAGTTTGTCGATGATTTCCTGGTTGAAGCCGCTGTTCTTCGCATCCAGCACATAGCTCAGCAGTCCCGCAGTCCACACCCCGCCGAGGCAGCCGTGCACTTCGAAGAGGCGCACCTTGGCCCCGGTACGGGCTGCCATGACCGCTGCAGCGATGCCTGCCGGACCGGAACCGCACACGATGACATCCACATCATCCGCGATGGAAACCTGGCGGGCAGGCTCCTGGAGGCCGCCGATTGTCGCGGCAGGTGCGTTCTCCGCCAGGGCCCGGCCTCCGAGAAGAGGCGCACCAGCGAGTCCCGCTAAGGCGCCTGCGAGGAAGTTGCGGCGATTCGCGTTTGCGCCCGTGGGAGAGCTGGAGCTGGGGGTGGGGGACGGAAAAGGCATGGTCAGAGGACTAATTGCCCCCGGGGGAGTTTCTTGCAGGCTGAGCCGCGCGGCCCGGTTTTGTGTGACAGAAATGCCTTCGCTCTTGAGACTGGGCAGATCCGTGGTTTCTTCCCGGCCCTCTCATTTCTCCGACCATGGCCAAACAAAAAATCGTTCTCGCATACTCCGGCGGTCTCGACACCTCCGTGCTCCTCTCCTGGATCAAGGACACCTATGACGCCGAGATGATCGCCTTCTGCGCGAACATCGGCCAGGAAGACGAACTCAAGGGCCTTGAAAAGAAGGCCAAGCAGACCGGCGCGAGCAAGATCTACATCGACGACCTCCAGGACGAGTTCGCCAGCGACTTCATCTTCCCCATGATGCAGGCCGGCGCCATCTATGAAGGCCAGTACTTCCTCGGCACCAGCATTGCGCGCCCGCTCATCGCGAAGCGCATGGTGGAAATCGCCAAGAAGGAAGGCGCCACCGCCATTGGCCACGGCGCCACGGGCAAGGGCAATGACCAGGTGCGCTTCGAGCTCACCACGGCCGCGCTCGCACCGGACCTCGACATCATTGCCCCCTGGCGTGATGAGCGCTTCCGCAATGAGTTCCCCGGCCGTGCGGAAATGATTGCCTACTGCGCGGAGAAGAAGATCCCCGTGCAGGCCAGCGCGAAGAAGCCCTTCTCAATGGACCGCAACCTCCTGCACATCTCGTATGAGGCGGGCATCCTGGAGGACCCGTGGTTCGACGCGGGCGACAAGAAGAACAAGGACTACTTCACCGTGCTGTCCGTGTTCCCCGAAGACGCCCCGGACAAGGCCGAATACGTCACGCTGGATTTCGTGAAGGGCAATTGCGTGGCCGTGAATGGCAAGGAACTGTCCCCTCTCAAGGTCATGCAGACGCTCAACAAGCTGGGCGGCAAGCACGGCGTGGGCCGCGTGGACATGGTGGAGAACCGCTTCGTGGGCATGAAGAGCCGCGGTGTGTATGAGACTCCCGGTGGCGCGATCCTGCACTTCGCGCACCGCCAGATTGAGAGCCTCACCATGGACCGCGAAGTCATGCATCTGCGTGACAGCCTGATTCCGAAGTACGCGGAGCTCGTGTACAACGGCTTCTGGTACGCTCCCGAGCGCCTGGCCATCCAGGCCCTCGTGACCGAGAGCCAGAAGAATGTCACCGGCACCGTCCGCGTGAAGCTCTTCAAGGGCGGCATCCATGCCGCGGGTCGCAAGTCCCCGTTCAGCATGTACAACCCGCACATCGCCACGATGGAAGCGGACCCCACCAAGGCGTACAACCAGGACGACGCGACCGGATTCATCCGCCTCAACGGCCTGCGTCTGCGCGTGAACTCCCAGGTGAACGGCGCGAAGAACCTGGGCAACGTAGGCAAAGCCAAATAGATAGTCACCTCACAGCCGAGTCTGTTTTTTCACTCACAACCGGCAGCCAGGTGACTGGCTGCCGGTTTTTTGTTGTTCTCGATTCAGCGGCATCCAGAAAAATCACCATGGTTATGCAGCTCATCCTCTTCATTGGCATTCCGGGCACCGGGAAGTCCAGCTTCTACAAAGAGCGGTTCTACCGCACGCATCTGCGTCTGAATCTGGACATGCTGCGCACCCGTCACCGTGAGCAGTTGCTGTATACCGCATGCCTGGAGAGCAAGACGCAGGTGGTGATTGATAGTACGAACCTCACCAAGGCCCGCCGTGCCCGCTACATCACGCCTGCTCGTGAAGTGGGATACGAAGTGCATGGCTACTTCTTCGAGTCCCGTGTGGCAGATGCGAAGCTTCGCAATGCCTTGCGTGAAGGAGAGGAGCGTCTGCCCGATGGCGCTATTCACGGAGCGAGCGGGAAGTTGGAATTGCCTGCGATGGAGGAGGGGTTCGAGAAGCTCTTCTTTGTGCGACTCGCGGAGGGAAATCAATTTGTAGTGGAAGATTGGAAAGTATGAATTTTGATGATTTGGACGCCAAGATGCGCGTCTTTGAAACCAGCCACGATTTCTGTGTGCTGCCGGGCGTCTACATGGTCGCGCGCCTCGATGGACGTGGCTTCACCAGGCTTACCAAGGAAGTGCACAAGTTTGAGGCACCCTTTGACGAGCGCTTCCGTGATCACATGCTCGCGGTGGTGCAGCACCTCGTGGGTGCGGATTTTCGCGTGGTGTATGGCTACACACAGAGCGATGAAATCTCGCTCCTCTTCCAACTGGAGGCAGACTTGTTTAACCGAAAACTTCGCAAGCTGGATTCCATCCTCGCTGCGGAGGCGAGCGCGGTGTTCTCGCTGCGCTTGGGTGCGATGGGATGTTTTGACTGCCGTATCAGCCAGTTGCCCAATGCTGAGTTGGTGCGCGAGTACTTCCGCTGGAGACAGGAGGATGCCTCGCGCAATGCGCTGAATGCGCACTGCTACTGGACACTGCGGAAGGAAGGCAAGTCCGCTTCCTCAGCCACCAACGCCTTGAAGAACCTGAGCCGGGCTGAGAAAAACGAACTGCTCTTCCAGCGCGGAGTGAACTTCAATGATCTCCCTGCCTGGCAGAAGCGCGGGTCAGGTGTGTACTGGGAAACCTTTGAGAAGGAAGGCTTCAATCCCAAGACTGGCCAGACGATGAAAGCTAGCCGACGGAGACTGAAAGTGGATCTCGAACTGCCGATGAAGTTGGAGTATGATGAGTTCCTGGCGGTCAGGATACAGGAGGCGACGAACTGCTCAGGCTGAGGTGATATTCTCGTTCCTGTTGCTACAATCAACGCTTTCGCCTACAAGCTGGTACATGCCAGACTCGGAAGAAATTCAGGACCGTCTCATTGCTGCCAGCGTGGCGGATTCGCAAACTGTTGATGCAAGTGGACAGTCTTGCCGCACGCTGGTGCACGGGATGAAGATTCGCGATCTCACGCTGCACACAGATGCGCGCGGAACGGTTTGTGAGATGTTCGACCCGCGCTGGGGCTGGCATGAGGATCCGCTGGTGTTTGCCTACTACTTCACCGTCCGTCCAGGCTGGGTGAAGGGCTGGGCCATGCACCAATGTCATGAGGACCGCTACTGCCTGCTGCAGGGTGAAATGAAGGTGGTGCTGTACGATGCGCGGCCGGACTCACCGACGCGCGGTCTGGTCAGCGAGATTTTTCTCTCCGAGCAGCGCCGGCAGCTGGTGAATGTTCCCGTGGGCGTGTGGCATGCGGATGAGAACATCGGCGACAAGGATGCGCTCGTGGTGAACTTCCCCACCATCCAGTATGATCACTCCGCGCCGGACAAGATTCGCCTGCCGCTGGATACGGATTTGATCCCGTATCGCTTTCGACATGTGAAGGGTGAGTCATGAAGCTGAGCATCCTGCTGCCGACGCACAACCGGCCTGATGTCCTTCCTTTCGCCATCGAGTCCGTGCTCGCGCAGTCGTTTGCCGACTTCGAGCTGTTGATTTGCGGAGACGGCTGCAGTGATTCCACCCGGGAGGTCGCCTCACGTTATGTGGCTGCGGATTCCCGGGTCCGCTGGTTTGACCTGCCCAAGGCGCTGGGTTTTGGATATGCGAACCGCAATCACGTGCTCCGCGAAGCCCGGGGTGAGCTCATCGGATTCATGGCGGACGATGATCTCGTGACCGCCGATCACTTTGCCCTGCTGGTGCAGGCCATGGAGGATCCCGGTGCTCATTTTGTGTATAGCGAGGCCATGTGGGTGGGGCGCGACGGCGCCATGGTGCCGACGGTCTACCATCTTGAGGACCAGACCATGCGCGAGGAGTACCTCGCGAGGCGCTGGAATCGCATCCCGTCCACGTGCACCATGCACCGGCGCAAGGCGTTCGAGGACGTTGGCTGGTGGAATGACGAAATGCCGCGTGGAGGCGATATGGAACTCTGGGGACGGATCATCCGGAACTATGGGACGGACGCCATACGAAGCGTGTCGGTGATGACCTGCATGCACTTTCGCGCGCTCTGGCGGCTGAGTGACCTTGCTCCTGATACCGAACCTGTCTGGCTGCAACTGCACCGGGAGCCGGGGCGTCTGCCGGATGTCATGCGCTGGGCGGTGCCACCGGGCATGAGCGAGCAGGAGGCATTCTGGCGGCGTCTCCGAGCCGCACCGGAAATCGTGCCCCAACTACGGGACGCTTGCCGTCATGCGGTGATGACCTACGCCTGGCATCTGGAGCTGCAGTTGTCGGCCCAGCAAGGACTGGCTCCGGTGGCCGAACTCGACCGAAAAATCCAGGCGCTCCGTGAGCAGAAGGGCGTCCTCCAGACCAAGCTCTCCGAACGGGATGCGAAACTGAAACGCCTGAAGGATGAAGTGGACCGGCTGAAGCAGGAAAACAAAGGGCCGAAGTGGCTCCGGTGGCTGCGCCGGCGGTGATGTGAGGCCGGAGAGCTCGCCCGCTCTCCGGTCATGCGCGTGTCTTTGTCCGTAGAGGCCGCGTTATCTACATGGAGTCGACCTGTGTCACGGAGGAGGGGTTCTGGAACTATTTTGAACGGGTGCCCTGATGGACGCTCGCTCCATTCCATGGGGAATGCCTTTCCGCGTCATGAGCGAACTTCTTGTGCAAGGTTTTGGCAAGGCATGGTAAACCTGAATCCATGAGCCAGACTGTTTCCGTCCTATCCGCCGAACTGGAGCGCGCCCTGCTCAGCCTCGACGGCCTTGCCATCGGAGATGCGCTGGGAGAGATGCTGTCCTACCAATACCATGAGGCTGCCCGGAAAATTCGGGAAGATGCCATGCCTGCCGGACCGTGGTTTCATACGGATGATACGGAGATGGCCATCGCTCTGGTGGAAACCCTGCGGCTGGCACGCAGCGTGCACCAGGACACGCTGGCCTTCTATTTCGCGAGGCGGTTCGATGCGGACCCGGATCGTGGGTATGGAAAGATGACACGCATGCAATTGCGTAGCGTGCTGGAAGGTACTCCGTGGTATGTCGCCTCGGGCTCGGCTTTCAGTGGGCGGGGTTCCATGGGAAATGGGAGTGCCATGCGCGTGGCGCCCCTGGGTGGGTACTTTGCGGAGGACCTGCTGCGGGTATGTGCGGAGGCGCGCCTGTCCTCCGAAGTCACGCACCGGCATCCCGAGGGGATCGCCGGAGCTGTCGCGGTGGCCATTGCCGCAGCCATGGCGTGGCAGACGCGCGACATGGAACCTGAGCTGCGGTGGAAGACCTTCTTCCAGTCCGTCATCAACTACACACCTCCCGGGGAGGTGCAGCGTGGCCTTGAGAAGGCCGCAGGCATGGCAGGTGCCTCCGTGGAGGACGCTGCTCGTGCGCTGGGGAATGGCGCGCTCGTCACCGCGCCGGATTCCGTGCCCTTCGCCGTGTGGTGCGCCGCCACCCATCTGCGCGATTTCTCCGGAGCGGTCAGCGCCGCCATCAGCGGGGGAGGGGATTGCGACACCATTGCCGCCATGGCTGGGGGCATCGTGGCCCTGAGTGTGGGGAGGGAGGGAATCCCGGTTCGCTGGCTGGCTGAGCGTGAACGTTTACCCTTCGATAAGTAAAAGACACAAGGAACCTATTTTCACGGTTGTATAAAAGGAGGGTCCGGGGAATGATGCGCCCCCCAAATTGTCTTATGGAGCTAAGGAGTGCGGAACAGTCAGCCCCCGGAAAGGTGGTGCCGGAACTGGCTGCACTCATATCTTCGATCTCACCTGACTGGCTGAGGAAGTGGGTGGAAGGCATCAGCCTGCCCCGGCACTACAGTGCGAATGCCGAGGCGAACCAGGCCGCCGCCCGCTGGCTCGCCACCCAGCTCTCCGCCTGGGGGTACCAGGTGGATCTTCAGGGCGAGTACAAGAATGTGGTCGCGCGTCCGCCGGGAGTCACTCGTCCGGTCCTCCTCGTGGCGGCGCACTACGACAGCGTGCCAAACATGCCCGGCGCGGACGACAATGGCAGCGCCGTGGCCGCGATGCTCGCCTGTGCCTGGACCTGCCGGAACTGGCGGCCGGACCTTCCCGTGGCCTTCGTCGCCTTCAACCGGGAGGAGGACGGCCTGCTGGGGAGTGAAGAGTATGTGAACGCGCTTTCACCGGAGGAGCGCAAGAGCATCCGGTGCGTGCACGTGCTGGAGATGGTGGGCTATGCCGACCACAAGTACAACACGCAGAAGGTGCCGCTGGGTCTGCCGGTGCGTCTTCCCAGCCAGGGGAATTTCATCGCCCTCGTGGCCAATTCCCAGAGTGCCTTGCACATGATGAATGTGCTGACGGTGGCACGCACCTACCTGCCAAAATTTCCCGTGCTGGGCCTGCCGCTGGGTCCCGGGATGGAGCCTCTCTTCCCGGTGCTGCATCGCAGTGACCATGCTTCCTTCTGGGAGGCGGGCGTGCCCTCCATCATGTGGACGGACACAGCGGAGTTCCGGAATCCGCACTACCACCAGCTCACGGACCTGCCGACGACGCTGAACTATACGTTCCTGCTGCAGGTCACCCAGGTCCTTGTGGCCACGGTGGTGACGGAGTTGATGAAGCTGGAGGGGAAGTAGAGCGGACTATGCATTTTCGTGTGACTGGGGACACGGATGTTGAATCGGGAATCGGCTCAGTGATTGAAGAGCTTTCAGGCCCGTGCAGGAAGCATTTTGCTCCGAAAAACTATGGGGAAGGATTGAGCGAGATAGTGGTGGTTTTGATGTGCCAGGATTCGGCCTTAAACCTCAAACGACGTCTTCGTTATTCGAGGAAAGAATCGAAGGTTTACATGGACATCATGTTGGATCTCCCGGCAATGAGCGCCGCAACGCCGGAAGCTCGAAAGCAGGAAGTGATGCAGCGGTTGTTTGATGAAGTGCCGGAGGTGCTTGAAAGATACAGAATCCCCGACTTCGATAGAGAGGTGTTTGTGGCCGACCTTCGGAGTTGGATCGCTCACATAGGTTGGCGGGAGAGGTACTCAGTATAGAAGCGACTACTGTACTAGGTGGAGCGCCTTCATCCTGCCATCACACCTGCTTGTTCTTCATCGGAGACAGCACTCGTGACTTGCGCACGTTATCCTGATGCAGGTCACGCTCTTCCCGCACACTCTAAACTTCTGTACGTCATCTAACTAATCATCAGAGTCGGCCCATTTTCGGTACAGGACATGATGCCGCAGTGGGTGGTCTGCCTCCAGCAGAGGATGCATGAAATCCTCGCTTGGGTCGTGAGTGAACCCCAAGCGCTCCATCAGCTTGCGTGATCTCAGATTGGAGGCTGTGGTGAAGGAGACTAACTGCTTGAGGCGCAAAACCGAAAAGGCGTAATCGACCGCCTGTTGAGCGGCAGCGAAGGCGATGCCGCGGCCCCAATACTCCTGCCGGAATCGCCAGCCTACTTCGACACATGGAGTGAAGTGAGCTGAAAACTTGGGTTCCGACAAGCCCGTGAACCCCGCGAAATCACCATCCACCTCGACTGCCCACAGGCCCCAGCCTCGTTGCTCAATCCCCTGCCGAAACCGTTGCATGGCCTCCCGGGATTCCTCCGCCGTCCATCGGCGCGCGAAGAATCGCATCACCTCCGCATCGGCATTCATGGAAGCGAAGGCTTCCATGTCAGAGTCATTCCACTGGCGCAGTATGATGGTGGGCTGCATTTGTTTTTGTCGGAGCGGCTCGTCGGAGTCACGTGTCAGGCTATACCAAGGGAGAGGTTGTAATCGAGTCTTTATCAGAACGACGTCAGACCATTTAGAGCGGTTCATGCCACCAGGGTATCCATGGAACACGAGCATGGCATAGGCCCAAGGAGTGGGGACATTCCTGTCCCCATTAAAGGTGTGCTACGGATGGGATCACCCTTCAACCATGTATGTCAACGAAGCGACTGTTTCGCAGGGAGCGGCACTAGCTTGGTGCCGTCACATGCAGCGTGGCCACGCAAAGAACTTGGACGCACCCATAAAGCTTCGGAAGGTGGGCTCCGCGCCCCATTTTGCTCACCATCGGCACTAAGGCTAGTGCCGCTCCCTGCGAGCCGGCCTGTCCACTGTATAGAGAGGTGCGATCTCAGTGGTGCTCTTCACGCGCAAAAAATGGGGGCAGGAATGCCCCCACTCCTTGGGTCTGTCGCAACACGCTGGGTAAGTGCGTCGCGTTAAAGGCCTGTTTCAAGTCGTCCTGGTACTACTCGCGGCCCGATGAAAACGTCCGCATGGAAGTGGAGATGCCTGAGACACTCTACTCGTTTTTCATCGGTGGCAGCACACGCGTCTTGCCCACCTTGAGCTTGGCGGGGCCGCCTTTTTCGCCGGGTGAGAAGGCGCCTTCGAGGATGACTTCGTAGAGACCGCTGGGCAGGTCGTCCTTGGGAATCTGCCCCACGACGCGTGCTTCGAACCTGCCGTCATCTTCCACCATGATCTTGGAGAGGGTGAAAGAATATCCCTCGTGTTCATCGCCGGTCTTCTTCAGGCGTGCGGCGGCGGGGTGCTTGGATTTCTTCACGGCATCCTCGGCGGCGTGTTCGAGGACTTCGAGGATGTGATAAGCCCCCTCGCAGGAGCCGTCCTTGATCCAGCCGACCTGGGCATATTCGGTGGACCACTTCTGCTCGGCCTGCACGACGAAGCAGGTGGAGGAGGGGGACCAGTGCGCATTCAGCTCATCATGGTTGAAACGCTGGCGCTCGCCGGGGTAATCCATGTCGAGCTTCACCAGAGTCTTGCCGGTGACGTGGTTCACCACGAAGTCGCCGTCTTCCTCCATCTCGGGCGTGAGGGGGCCGTCCGCCAGCTTCGTGGAGAAGGTGGGATAGTTCGGGCCGTCGTCTGGGCCTTCCATGAAGGCGAGCTTCTTCCAGTCGACGGGACCTTTCTCATAACCCCAGCCGATTTCATAAAGACCGTCCGGGCTGAGCGAGTCTGCGATGGGGAGCACCAGGGTGTCGGGTGAAGGCAGCCAGTCCTTGGGGCGCTCTCTTTGAGTCTGGGGAGTCTTGTCCTCCGGCGGTGCCTTCTTCAGGAGCCACCCGTCCCAGTCACCGAACGCATAACGCCCAACACCCGACCGGAAGCCGCGGGCGATATCGAAGGCGCGGACGGTGAGCTTGTCACCCCAGCCTTCCAGACCGGCGGGGATGGGGAGCACCTGTTCTTTTGCCTTGGCGAAGCTCGGCGATTCCTCATTCATGGGCACGCGGACTGCGACCAGGACGTTGTAAACTGGATTGCCCTTGTCGAAGAGGAACTGGCTTTCCGAGACCCGCTTGGTCTTGTCGTCCATGCTGGGGTCATGGCGGGTGACGCGGTAGGCGTACACCCGGTTGTCATTGAGGAAGTAGTCCTTCTGCACCACGACGTTGTTTTCCATGCGGCGTTCGGTCACCACTTCCACGCCATTCCCCAGGCGAAGCACCAGGGTCTGGGATTCGGGAGGGAAGGAATTCGGGTGCGTGTGATCCTGACGCAGGATTTCGAGCTCGCCGAGCTTTTGGACCTGCTGGCGATGCATGTCAGCCAGTCGTTGGAGTGTCTCGGCCTCGGCAGTAGCCGTGGGAGTGGCGGCAGGTTTCGCGTCGGCAGCCCATGCATTGCGGCCGCAGACGACTCCAGCGATGGCCAGGCTCAGGAGCGCGGGGAAAAGTTTCATGACGGGAGGGAAATGTGGTGATGTGGATGAACGATGTGACGCAGGTGGCAGCGTGATGAGCTAAGTTATTCGCGCGCCTTCAGTCCTTCGGAGAGTGTGCCCTTCGGTGCGAAGTCCCAGCCGCCGCCGTAGCGCACGTCGTCCACCAGCCAGTTGCCGAGAGGGCCTCTGACGAAGATGAGTGTGTCCGTCCACTTGGTGGTGTTGCCGCCTTCGGTGTAGGTGAAGCTCACGGGCACTTCCGCCGTGTCACTGTTCACGCTGGCCTCTCCTTCAGCATGAGTCTGGGGGCCTTCGAAGAGGCTGCTGAAAAGGTCGCCTTCGATATAGGGCGGCTTTTCGTCAGGGTTCTTTTTGATGAAGGCAGCCTGCTCCGCGCGGGCGGCTTCCAGCAGGGAGATGAGCTTCGAGGAAAGGCGCGGTTGCAGTTCCTTCCAGGCATCCTTGGTGGGGAGACCGGAGACTTTGTGTTTGATCAGGATGTCGTAGAAAGCCTTCGCGGCGGCCGTGGGCGTGTCGGTGTTCGCAGGAGTGGGAGACTCGGCGAGGGTGATGCCTGCGACGGGAATGAGGAAAAGTCCAACCGCAGCCAGGAGGATGGCCCTGCGACGCGGTGAGTGCTTTGAGTTCATGGAAAGAAGGAAAAGGGAAGTGGAACTGAGATGAAGCAGGCGCTTCGCCGATGAGCGATGCGCCTGTACCGGATGTTTGTGCAGGGCGCAGTGGATGTGACGCTTTTCTAGGCGTGATGGTGCACAATGCAAGGGTGCGGCTTGGTAATCTGTCCGCAGGGGGATGTTTCAGGGGAGACGCGGAATAGAGGGCTGGTGCGACAGTCTCCTTCACCGGTATGAGCATGGACGCCGTGCCCTGAAGGGGCACAGGAGCCCAGCCCAGGGTTAGGGAGCTTCAGGCGACCGACACCCTGGGACGGCTCCCAAAGAAGTCATGCGACCCTGAAGGGGTCGGGGAGAGGGTGTACTTGGTCTGCTGTGCCGCATCGGCTGTGCGACGACTCCGCGACCCTTTCAGGGTCGAATACATCCTAATACACCACCCAGGGTGTCGGTCGCTAAGGCTCCCTAACCCTGGGCTGGGCTCCTGCAGCCCTTCAGGCTGCAACTTCGGATGCCTGGTCGAGATATCCATCCGCAGACGGGAAAGGCCACCTTGGTTGGGTTGCGTCTTCTTCACCCCCATGGGACATTTGTACGAGTTTCCGTCACCTTGGGCCTGAAACATCCCGGGCGCTTCCCAGTATCCTCATCATGCGTCATCACACGACCCCGACCTCTGCATCCGCACCTGCGCCCGCATCTGCTTCTCGCATCCCTTCGCGCCGTGGTTTCCTCAAGACCGCAGCTGCTGCCATTGGTGCTCCTTTCATCCTGCCCAGCGGTTCCTTTTCCAAGCCGCTGAACTCCACCCTGCAGTTGGCCGTGATTGGCGCGGACGGCATGGGCTTCAGCGACATGACGAACGTGGGCTCGCACGAGAAGGTGAAGTTCGTGGGCTTCTGCGATATCGACAGCAACCGCTTCGCGAAGGCGGACAAGGCCTTCCCGGGTGTGGCGCATTTCGCCGACTACATGGAGATGTACAGCAAGCTGGGTGATGGCCTGGACGCCGTGTGCGTGGCCACGCCAGACCATTCCCATGCGCGTGCCAGCATCGAGGCCATGAAGCGTGGCAAGCATGTGTACTGCCAGAAGCCGCTCGCCCACACGGTGTGGGAGTGCCGCCAGATGAAACTCTGGGCGGAGAAGACCGGCGTCATCACGCAGATGGGAAATCAAATCCACTCAGACCTCGCCTACCGCCTGGGCGTGCGCCTGCTGCGTGAGGGAGCGATTGGCAAGATCAAGGAAGTGCACTCCTGGGTGAGTGTGGATGGCCGTGAGCGCACCAGCTTCGACGACCGTCCGCCGAAGAGCCTGGAGTCCGCGCCTCCGGCGAATGTGAACTGGGACCTGTGGATTGGGCCCGCGCCCATGCGTCCCTATGTGTCGGATGCCTATCACCCCTTTGTGTGGCGTGACTGGCAGGACTTCGGCACGGGCGCGCTAGGTGATTTCGCCTGCCACATCCTGGACCCCATCTTCACCGCGCTGGAACTCACCGCGCCCACGACGATTCGCGCCGAGCACTCCGGCACGAACAAGGAGGTGTGGCCAGGTCCTGAGAGGGTGTACTACACCTTCCCCGGTACGAACTTCACCGCGGGCAAGACGATTCCCGTGACCTGGTATGATGGCAAGCTGCAGCCGCCGAAGGAACTCGCGCAGATGCCGGACAACCTCAGCCTGCCCAAGGCGGGCTCGCTCATCATCGGTGAAGGCGGGAATATGATTCTGCCGCACGTGGCTGGGCCGCGCATGTATCCGCAGGAGAAGTTCCAGACCTTTGCTTATCCCAAGGATGTCGTGGGCCTCAACCATCGTCACGTCTGGGTGGATGCCATCTTCGAAGGCAAGAAGACCAGCGATGGCTTCCACTACGCCGCGCCGCTCTCGGAAACGGTGCAGCTTGGCAACGTCGCCGCGCGCTTCCCCGGTGAGACGCTGGAGTGGGATGCGGCCCAGATGAAGATCAGCCGTGGTGCCGTTGACAGTGCGCCTGCGCAGGCCATGCTCACCCGCGAGTACCGGAAAGGATTTGAAGTCACGCCTGTGTGAATTGCCGCCCTATCGTCGCCATCCTCGGAGCCCTGCTGTCCGGTATCCTGACAGGCAGGGCGTGTGCTGAGGAGGCGACGCTGAGGCCGTGGCCTGCATACCAGGTCATCCTCTGGGTGAGTGGCAAGTCGGTGGAGAAACCGGAGCGCGTGCCGCTCTTCCTGCAGCGCGCAGGCGAGATGGGCGTGACCGCAGGCATGGTCACGGGTGAGGGCGACCCAGCCGCTTATCTGAAAGCGGGCCTGCCTTATTATGTGGAGAATATTGTCCGCACCGGCCTGTATTTGAAATTCCGCTCGCCCGTCACGGACTGGAGCGGGTTCATCAATGGCTGGATGGAGAACCGGGAGGATGCGGCTGCCTTGGTGCGCCCCTATTGCCTGGAGGACGAGGCATGGCTGGAGCAGTCGAAGAAGGAAGTGGTGCGCGCCGCCACGAAACATCGCGAGCATCAGCCGCTGTTGTATGACCTGCGGGATGAACTCTCCGTCACCACCTCGGCAAATCCCTTCGACTATGATTTCTCGCCGAAGAGCCTCGAAGGATTCCGTGCCTGGCTGAAGGAACAGTACAGCACCCTTGAGAAGCTGAACGATCAGTGGGACTCGGACTTCGCCACGTGGGAAGACGTGCGCCCCTTCACCACGGACCAAATCAAGGCGCGCATGGTCACGGGCGAGCGCATGCCGAAGTCCCCGCCGGACTGGAGCGCGCTGAAGCGGGTGAAACTGGATCTGCCTATCACGGCCCAGCAACAGGTCGTGAATTGGAACTTCTCCCCGTGGTGCGACTTCCGCACCTACATGGACAGCGTGCTCGCACGCACGCTGCATACGCTGCGCCAGTCCGCGCGCGAGGTAGATGCCGCCACGCCTGTCGGCATCGAGGGCACGCAGATGCCGCATGCGTTTGGTGGCTACGACCTGTGGAAGCTGTCGCAAAGCCTCGACTGGGTGGAGCCCTATGACGTGGCAAATGCGCGTGAGATCTTTGGCAGCTTCATGCCGGGAAAGCCTGTCGTATGCACGCTCTTCGAGAAGGATACGAATCACGCCATGCGTCGCCTGTGGCATCTCCTTCTGGAAGGGGACAAAGGATGCATCATCTGGTGGAGCGAGGACTGCGTGGACATGTCGAAGCCCGATGCGCCACTCACGGACAAAGGCAAGGCCCTTGCGCCCACATTGAAGGAGATGACCTCACCGCTGGCGAAGCTCTTCCTGGGCGCGGAGAAGGAATACGACCCCATCGCTATTCACTATTCACAGGCGAGCATCCAGGTGGCATGGCTCATTGAGAGCACGGCGGATGGTCGCACATGGCCGCGACGTTTCAGCAGCCATGAGGGAAAGCACAACCGGCATGCGCGGGTGCGCAACGGCTGGGTGAAGCGTCTGCAGGACCAAGGCTATTCACCGCGCTTCCTCAGCACGGAGCAGATTGAAAATGGAGCGTTGGAGAGTGGCGGCTACCGCATGTTCGTGATGCCGCAGAGTTATGCCATCACTGACAAGGAGGCTTTGGCCATTTATCGCTGGCGTGATAGTCAACCGGATGACCACTGGCGACTGGTGGCAAGCAATCCCACCGGAAGCTTCGATGGTCATGGCAGGCACACAGGTCCCAGGCAACATCTGCTGCCCTACCTGTCCCGTACTGTCGGGCAATCTGGGAGTCAGTTCAAAAGGGGGGAAGAGCCCGGTTATGGCTCTCCGTACGACATGGCGAGCTATCCGGCCAATCGGCTGGGTGAGATGACCGCGGAGGAGCGGGAGTCCATGCCTGACTTGGCGAACACTTCCGTTGGCATCGATCCACCACCCATCCGCGTGGCCCCCGACGACTGCGTGCGCATTCACCGCTACAAGCTTGGGAATAACGCCAGGCTCGTCGCCTTCGAGCGGAACATCGACTACCACATGAGCGAGGACCTCGCCCAGGCCGGTGGGAACGAAACACTGGAGAAGCCCATTCAAACGCAGGCCCTGCTCGCGGAACCGGCGCATGTGTATGACCTGCGCACGGGGAAGTATCTCGGGAACACCAGCAGCATCATCGTGGACCTGGACCCGTGGAAGCCCTCGCTGTATGCCTTGCTGAAGGAGAAGCTGCCGGATGGGGTGGATGTGGTGGAGGCGCTGGGTGGTAGGAAGTGAATGCGTGGACCATCCCAGGAAGCATGGCGTCAGTCCCAAGGAGTGGGGCCATTCCTGGCCCCATTTTGGCGCGTGATGAGCACCATTGAGGATGCGCATCTCTAAAAGTGGATAGGCCGGCTCGCAGGGAGCGGCACTAGCCTTAGTGCCGGTGGTGGGCAAAACGGGGTGCGGAGCCCATCTTCCGAAGCTTAACGGGCGCTTCCAAGGTCTTTGCGTGGCCACGCTGCCTATGACGGCACTAGGCTAGTGCCGCTCCCTGCGAAGCCATCGCTTCGTTCACATGCATGGGTGCTTGTGTCTTGGGGGCGTAGCACACCTCAAATGGGGCCAGGAATGGCCCCACTCCTTGAGAGGATGGCACGGCTCAATGAATGCAACTCGATGCCTACGCTCTAACTCCTCTGCACAATCAAATACACGTGCAGCTCCGGAAACTGATCATACTCCAGGTGCCGACAGACACAGCCCTGCTGTGAAACGACCTCCAGCAGCTTGGGTATTCCCAACGCGGCATGGTACATCGGTTGGCCTTCGCAGGGGTTGGTGGTGTCTCCCGGTTGGTCCACGCCGCCGCTGGTGAAGATGAGCACGCCTCCTGCAGTCAGCGCATCGCACAGCTTGCGGAGAATCTGTTCATGTTCGGCGAGTGGTGCATGCCAGATGCTGTCCCAGGCGGAGATGAAGTTATACTTCTGAGGGAATGCCCACGTGCAGATATCTGCCTGATGAAACGTCACCTCCGGATGTCGCTGCTTTGCGAGCTTTAGCATCTCGGTGGAGATATCGAGTCCCTCGACCACGAAGCCCCTTTGTAACAACAGGTCGATGATGCGCCCACTGCTGCCGCAGCCGATATCGATGGCCGTAGCGGTGGCAGTGCCATTGCCTTTGTTGTCGCAGAATCGAATGGCCCGCTCGTGTTGTGGGATGCCATTGGCCCGGTGGAAGTCATCGCTGTTCCAAACGGACGCGATCTGGTCGTAGCTCTGGGCGACTTGCTGCGGGGTCATGGGGAAGGCAGGAAGGGTATGCGGCGATATGATGTAACATGGAAAGGTTAGAGTAAACGAAGAGAAATCGTGTCCTGAAGCTGACGCGCAGCGTCCTTGGACTGCGGCAGCCTGCTGCCGCTTTGAAGAGTCCGCAGCCTGCTGCGGCGATGATGCTACTTGCTCGTAGTATGATGTGCCTTGAAAGCTTGGCGACTTCGTCGCGGTGAAGCGTGCAGCAGGCTGCACTGAGGGAAAGCGGCAGCAGGCTGCACGCAGTCCAGGGCCTTCGGCGTCGCTCCGCCGCCCTCAATCGGATGCCTTAGCTGTCTCACCCCCTCTCGATTTCCAGATGCCCACCCCGCCTTCCCCTGCTAGGAATCAACATGCCCTCTTCCCAGCCACAGCCACCTGCCTGGCTTCCTGAACTCATCGCACTGCTCGGTCCTTCGAATGTCTCCACGGAGGAGGGTACGCTGGCGGTGCACAGCACGGACAAGTGGTTCGCTTCGCACCCGCCGGAGGTGGTGGTCTTTGCGGAGAGCACCGCACAGGTCAGCGCGCTCATGAAGTTCGCCACGGAGCGCCGCATCCCAGTGACACCGCGTGGCTCGGGCGTGGGGTATGTGGGAGGCTGCGTGCCGCTGCAGGGAGGCATCGCGCTCTCGCTGGCGCGTATGAACAAGATTCTGGAGCTGAACATCGCCGATGGCCTCGCGGTGGTGCAGCCGGGCGTGATCACGGGGGACCTGCAGGATGCGGCACGCTCGCAGGGTTGGTTTTACCCGCCTGACCCCGCGAGCCTGCGCGAGTGCTCCCTGGGCGGAAACATCGCCACGAATGCGGGTGGTCCACGCTGCCTGAAGTACGGCGTCACGCGCCACTACGTATTGGGTCTCGAAGCTGTGCTGGCCGATGGCACCGTGCTGCGCGCCGGTGGTCGCTGTCATAAGAACAAGACAGGCTTCGACCTCATCGGCCTCTTCGTGGGCAGCGAGGGCATGCTGGGCATCGTAACGGAGATCACCCTGCGCCTCATCCCGCATCCACCGCTGCGGGCCATGCTCGGTGCCGGGTTCGCGAACTTCGCCGATGCCGCCACGGCGGTACAGCGCATCCTTGGCAGCGGGCACCTTCCTTCTGCTTTGGAAATCAGCGACCGCTTCACGCTGCAGGCCGCGCGGAACTACCTGGGCGAGGGCGTGCCCTCCGGCGATGCGCATCTCATCGTGGAAGTGGATGGCCAGCCGGAAGCCGTGCCTTTGGAAATTGAGAACCTGCGCGTGTTGCTCACGTCGCTCGGCGCACTCGAAGTCAACACGGCGGTGGGCGATGCCGAGTGCGAGAAATTCTGGAAGCTCCGTCGCGAGTTCTCCTACAGCCTGCGCGCCACGGGGCTCACGAAGCTGAATGAAGACATCGTGGTCCCACGCGGGAAGCTCGTGGAACTCGTCACCTTTGCCGAGCTGCTCCAGCAGGAGAGCGGTTTCCCCGTGGCCTGCTTCGGCCATGCAGGCGATGGCAACATCCATGTGAACATCATGGTCGCGGACATGAATGACCCGGCCCAGAGCGAGCGCGCCGAGGTGGCGCTGGACCGCCTCTTCCACAAGGTGCTGGAGCTCGGCGGTGCCATCACCGGCGAGCACGGCATCGGCATCGCGAAGCAGCGCTGGTTCCCCGAGGCCGTGGGGGAGGGGGCTCTCGCCACACACCGTCGCCTCAAGGCCGCGCTGGACCCCCTCGGGCTGCTGAATCCGGGCAAGTTCGTGCAGGGGTAGGTGGAGAGCTCCAGGAGGTTAGGCGTCCTCGCCTGACAGCGGTCGTTAGGCGTCCCGCCTGACCAGCAACACCTCCCGCGCCTTTGCCTTCACCTATCACACCACAAGGACGCTTCCGGTTAACCGCAAAGGGGCAGAGAGGCAGAGGACGCAGAGGATGGAAGGGTAGGGTGGGAGGATCGTGGATGTACCTCGGCGTGGTAGACCTCGACGCAAAGGAGGCAGAGACGCGCAGGAACATTTCTCTACGCTTTTGATGTGGCAGCGACCGGAGGTTAGGCGTCCCGCCTGACAGTGGGCGTTAGGCCTCCGGCCTGACCATCATCGCCTCCATCAGCTCCCGCAGGCACGCCCACCGTCAGCCCAACGGGCAGCCATCCTATGAACGCGCAGTCGAAGGCCCTCCGGGCTACCTGCCTTTCCCGGTGCTTCTTCGTTCCCGGCAGCCTCACCTCCGCACCCCTGGACGTATCCTCCAAGTCGGCTCCCACTCACAACCCCGACCCCCTGCAACTTTTCAGTGCCAAAACGGCCAGCTGCGGTAAAGTGCCCGTCCCGCTGGCTTCGGTCGGCGGTGAAAAGCAACTGCTTCATATCCATGGATTGCCGTCAGGAAGAAATCGTTACGGGACTGCTCAAGTCCTACCAGGAAATCGGTGGCATCAATCATTTCGATGGGACGAACCTGCCCTCGAAGCATGTCATCGCGATCTTGTGTGATGACCTCCTGCACCTGCTCTTTCCAGGTTTCTATTCTGAAGAGGCCGTCTCTGCCGATGAACTGCCGCTCGCTGCCAATGAACTGGTGGCCAATGTGCGCTCGCAACTGAGCGAAGAAATCGCCCACAGCCTGCGCTACAAAAATGGCGACGGCTCCGGCAGCAAGGCGCTGGCACAGGACTACTGCTGCAAGTTCCTCTCGAAGCTGCCCGAAGTCCGCTGCGTGCTTCAGACGGATGTGGAGGCCGCGTATGAGGGCGATCCTGCGGCGAAGAGCTACGAGGAAATCATCCTCGCCTATCCCGGACTGGAGGCCATCGCCATCCAGCGCGCCGCGCATGAGCTCTACAAGATGGGCGTACCGCTCATCCCGCGCATGATGACGGAGTGGGTGCATAGCCGCACCGGCATCGATATCCACCCCGGCGCGCAGATTGGCACGCATTTCTTCATCGACCACGGCACCGGCGTCGTCATCGGCGAGACGTGTGTCATTGGCCATCACGTGAAGCTCTACCACGGCGTCACCCTTGGTGCGCGCAGCTTTGCCAAGGATGAAAAGGGCAATCCCGTGAAGGGCATCAAGCGTCACCCGAATGTCGAGGACCACGTGACCATCTATCCCAACGTGACCGTCCTTGGTGGCGATACCACCATCGGCGCGCGCAGCACTATTGGCGCGAATGTCTTCCTCATGCACAGCATCGCGGCGGATACCCTGCTCGCCGTGGGTGACCAGGACTTCCGCATGCTGGACAAGTCGAAGAAGCGGGCGAGCTAGGGGGGAGTGGGTGTGGTCACGTGCATTGGATTCAACACAGAGACGCAGAGCGCACAGAGACTGAGAAATACAGTAGAGCTCCCGCTTGCATTGAGGGGAGGCAGTTTCAGCTTCGATCTCAGTTTCAATTCAGTCTCCGAAGTTCCTCTGCGTCTCCGTGTCTCTGTGTTGAATCCAATGCACGTGACCACGCCCAGTGCCATTCCATTGCGTGGTCTGCCAGAAACCCATGGGAATCGGTGGTCGCAGGCTACGATGCATTTTCGTCAGCATCCTCGTTGGTCACCGTTGGTGGCGTGATCTCAAAGCGGAACCACCCACGCAGTTCTGCTTTCCAGAGGTTGTCCCTTTCCCGGTACAGGTCGACATTGCAAATTCTGAAGGGCAGGTTCTTCAATCCTGGAAGGAACTCCTTCCACGCTTTGCCTCCGAAGATGTTGCGAAACAGATTCTCCGTCGCACGCCAGTCGCGCACAGCCGTGATGACCAAATCATTGCCGCGTTCATCTCCCGTGAGTCCCTTCGCAAAGCCACGGTAGTGCGCCCACACGTGAATAGCGACGTCGAACGCGGAACCCAGCGATTCGGCATGAAAGGTCTTGCGGTCCACCAGGTACCCTGAACTGCCGACGGAAAGGAACGGGAAGGGAATGTAAAGCAGTTCTTCATTCAGCAGGACGTCGGAGGAACTGTATTCCAGCGGACACCCACGCTCCTCTTCCAGGGCTGCATCTGCGCGCTTCAGGAGCTCTCGTGAATCCCGTGTCGCGTCGAAATGACGAAAGCCAAAGTCCGACAACAGACGGTCCCTTTTCCTGTGCAGGCTCCTATCGTAGAGGATGTGCGCGTGTTGCCCGCCGACCACGACTTTCGAGATGCGCTGATCATGAAATTCCAGGTGCCACGACGTGCGAGCGGGCATGCCCGTTCCACTGTGGAGATGTTCAAACACGACCGCGCCATCCGTCTCCGAGCTTACGGAGTGCAGGATGCTGACCTCGTGCGGCCACCACTTGAGAAATTCTTCCAGAGGAGCGGGCTCGGAGGAAGTGGGATCGTCAATCACCACATCTTCGTGCACCAGCCTCGCGAGTTCCCCCTCATCATGGTGCCGGGCTTTCAGGTGCTTCAGGACGGATTCGAAGACGGTGCTCATGAGTAGGTGCCATGCATCCCGCCGCGAAACCGACCCTCTGTCAATCCCCGACCTCCATCTTTAGTTCGCGCTACTTCGTTCCCGCCAGTTGCAAATTCTGCTGGGTTACAGAACCTTTCGCGCATATGGAACGTGAGTCGCCGTCTGCGGTGCGGCAGTTGTGGTTCAGCTTTTTGGAATCGATGAAGACGCGGCTTCCGGCGCGCCGGGAGGCGAGGACGCTGCCCATCCTGAAGCAGCATCTGCAGGAGCCGCCGGTGGTGGATGGAACTGCTGCCGAGTCAGAGCAAGAGCAGGAGCACGAGCAAGGGAATGAGATTTCGACCTCCCTCGAGCGTCGCGGCCGGGATGCGGTATTAGAGAAGCAGGCGCGGGATTGGCTGGACCGGTTGGGCCTGCACGAAGGGGCCATGAAGCTGAAGGTGGAGTGGAATCGCAAGCTCCGCAGCACTGCCGGGTACGCGAAGTGGCCCATGTGGAAGGTCGAGCTGAACCCCCTCCTGGCGGATTTCCCCGGGCAGGTGGACCGCACCCTGAAGCACGAGCTGGCCCACCTCATCGCCTACGCCCGCGCGGGACGGAAACGCATCGACCCGCACGGCAAGGAGTGGCGGAAGGCGTGTGCGGACCTCGGCATTCCTGACGAATCCGCCCGGCACACCCTGCCACTCCCGCGGTCGAAGCAGACGCGGAACTTCACCTACCAGTGCCCCTCCTGCGCCGTCAAAGTGGAGAGGGTGAGGAAGTTCCAGCGCCACACCGCCTGCCTCGCCTGCTGCAAGATGCACAACCACGGCCGGTATGACGTCCGTTTTCAGTTCCTGCTGATTGGGAAAAAGGACTGAACTGGAGGGGAGTTGATGGTTGAGGGTCGATAGTTGATAGCCTGAAACTGAAGGGAGCACCGTCATGTGCTGCGTTCGTCCAGGGATGGCTCCACGGCCACAGACCATGGGCTGCCTTCAGATTCAGGCTCAGGCTATCAACCATCGACCATAGACTATCAACCCTCCTCCCACCCCGTGCTGGTTGCGCGGGCGGCGTTCCTGCCCATCTTCCAGCCCGTCATGGAGTCTACTGTCCGTCCCGCTCACGCCCCCACCTGCGTCATTGAGAACTTCTTCCCCGACCTCGGGGCGGAGAACTATCTCATCAAGCGTGTCATCGGCGAGCCGCTGGACGTCTTCGCGGATATCTTCACGGACGGCCACGTCATCCTCTGCGCCGTGCTGAAGTGGCGCCCCGCTGGCAGCAGCCGCTGGTACGAGGCGAACATGAAGCCGATGGAGAATGACCGCTGGACCGGCCAGTGCAGCTTCCCCAAGGCAGGCCGCTGGGAGTATGTGGTGGAGGCCTGGGCAGACGAGTGGCTCACCTGGAAGAAGCACTTCAAGGCCAAGTACGATGCGAATGACCCCGAACTCGGCATCGAGGCCCGCGAAGGAGCCCGCCTGCTGGACGGCGCAGCGCAGCGTGCCCGTGCGGCCGGTGCCGCGGATACCGCGGTGGAAATCACCCAGCTCGCCGAGATGCTCCGCGTGCTGCCTGCCTCGGAGCTCATCGAAATCCTGCTCGGCCCCGCGCTGCAATCCATCCTGGACCGGCATCAGGACCGCAGCCTCAGCACCATCTCGCGCGGGTTCCGCGTGATTGTGGAGCGTGAGCGGGCCCGCTTCTCCGCGTGGTACGAGTTCTTCCCCCGCAGCGCCGAGGGCAGGGGAGACAAGCACAGCTCCTTCCGCGATTGCCTTCCCCGTCTCGACGACGCGAAGGACATGGGCTTTAATGTCATCTACTTCCCGCCGATTCACCCGATTGGCGTGAGCAATCGCAAGGGGAAGAACAACACGCTCAAGGCGTATCCCGGTGACGTGGGGTCCCCGTGGGCCATCGGCTCCGCAGAGGGCGGGCATCGCGCCATCGAGCCCGCCCTGGGCACCATGGAGGACTTCCAGTGGCTGCTGCAGGAGGCGCGGAATCGCGGCCTGGAAATTGCCCTCGACTTCGCCATCAACTGCTCCCCGGACCACCCGTATGTCGCGGAGCATCCGGAGTGGTTCTACCAGCGCGAGGACGGCTCCATTCGCTACGCGGAGAATCCGCCGAAGAAGTACCAGGACATCTACCCGCTGAACTTCCACAACCCGAACTGGAAGGCGCTGTGGCGTGAGCTCATCGACGTAGTGCTGTTCTGGGTGGGTCACGGCGTGAAGATTTTCCGCGTAGACAATCCGCACACCAAGCCCGTCGCCTTCTGGGAGACGCTCATCGCCGAGGTGCAGGCGCGTGACCCGGAGGTCATCTTCCTCGCAGAGGCCTTCACGAAGCCACGCATGATGCAGGCCCTCGGGAAGATTGGCTTCAGCCAGAGCTACACCTACTTCACCTGGCGCGAGGAGAAGCAGGGCCTCACCGAGTATGCCACCGAACTCAGTGCCGGTGAGATGAAGCACTACTACCGCGGGAACTTCTGGCCGAACACGCCGGACATCCTGCCCTTCCCACTGCAGAATGCGCCCGCGTCCGCCTTCAAGATTCGCGCCGCACTCGCTGCGCTGCTCATGCCGAGCTGGGGCATGTACTCGGGTTATGAATTCTGCGAGGGCAAGCCGCTGCCCGGTCGCGAGGAGTACCTGGACTCGGAGAAGTTCCAGCTCGCATGGCGTGATTGGAACTCACCCAACAACATCAAGGGCTTCATCCGCGAAGTGAACCGCGCCCGCAATGAGAACCGCGCGCTGCAGCTCTACGATAACCTGCGCTTCCACAATGCGGAGCACCCCGACGTGATTGCCTTCAGCAAGGCGACACCCGACTGGTCGAGCCGCACACTCGCCATCATCAATATCAATCCACACCATGGCGTCTCCACCATGGTGCATCTGGACATGGCCGCGCTGGGGCTGCCGAATGACCGGCCGTATCAGGTGCATGATGTGCTGCATGGCAACAGCTACACCTGGCAGGGCAGTTCCAATTTTGTGCACCTTGATCCGAATGCCACCTTCATGCATCTGTTCCGCATTGAAGTGTAAGCGAGGTGCCTGCTGAAGAAGATGCACTCTCCCCGGCCTTCTACTTTCGTTTTCCGTTCCGTCCCCACTCTCTCATGAAAGCACGCGTCATCACCTTTGCTGTCCTGCTCACGGCGGCCTTGGTGGGGCATGTCGTGGGACTGCGCCTGTCGCCGGAATATCGGGCGCGTGTCCACGAGTATGAGCAGGGCTTCCTGGATTTCCTCGTGGCAAATTCGCAGGACAGCTTTGCGAAGGCCGTGCCGGAAACTTCGTCGGAGGTGGTCTTCATCGATTTCCGCGAGGAGGACAAGGCGGAGTTCGAAGCGTGGCCGCCGGCGCCTCTGGACTACATCATGCTCCTGAAGAAGCTCTCACCCGCGGAGCCCAGCGTGCTGGCCTTTACGGAGCCACTCCGGTGGGAGGGGGCTAACGCGGAATTCATCCAGCAGCTTCGAGTCGCGCTGCTTCCGGTGCCTTCGCTGATTCTCGGGTTCGATGTTTCCACGGAGGCCATCGAGATGTCCCCTGAGCAGAAGGAATTTTTGGAGCGCGGCATGCCCTCCTTCAACGAGGAAGGCGCGGGCAATCCCGCAGCAGCGACCGCCTCCTTCAAGAGTATCACCCGCCTTCCGGACAAGGTCTTGCGCATCGGCACTGAGGAGATGGGCATTGCGCGCGTGTCTTCGGCTGCACCTGCACCTGCGACCGAGGGAGACAAGGACAAGGACAGGGACAAGAAGCAGAGCGCTGGGTCAGCATCATTCCCCTTTGTTGCCAATGATGGCACCCACCTCGTACCCTCGCTTGCGGCACAGGCGGTTTCACGTTTCCGCCGCATGGCGTCTTCTGAATTGAGCCTTCGTTTTGGCCAGGGAGCCCGCCTCAGTCTCAGTGATGCCCACATCGTGCCGCTGGAGGAAGGCGGGACCATGAAGCTGCTGAAGAAACCCTCCGTACCCACGCTGGATGCCCTTGGGCTCTTCGACCCACTGGCGGATGAGCCCACCCTCGCGGCCACGGCGCAGACCCTGGGCAAGGGGAAGGTACTGGTGATTGGTACGGGAGCCGTGGCTGCGTCGCAGGCCCAGGCCATCGCACAGGCGCTTGCGGTGCCGCAGTTGCACCGCGCTCCGGTGTGGGGTGACTGGGCGTTTGCCGGCGCTGTGGCGCTCTTCTCGCTGTGGCAGTTTCACCGGGGGCGTATCAAGGCCCTGCTGGCCGGCGTGCTCCTCGCAGCCCTGGCCGCCATCGTGTGCATGCTCACCTTCCAGTCCTCCCTCTGGTGGTGGTCCCCCGCTTCCGCCACCGTGGTGCTCGCCACGACCACGCTCTTCTGCTTCCTCTGGCCGTATCGGAAGGTCATTCCTGTGGATGAGGTCGGGAAGGATGCACCTGCCGTGGCTGAGGGTTCGGCGGCAGTGTAGCGTTGGGGCGGCAGGTATGGGTGTGGTCACCTGCATGGGATTCAACGCAGAGACACAGAGACGCAGAGGAACTTCGGAGACTGAGAATGAGATTGCTAAATCCGAAGACGCGCCGCGCGTGATTCCGCCCGGAAGGAATCCATGTCCCGCGTATCGCGCACGGTATTTTCAGTTTCAGTCTCCGAAGTTCCTCTGCGTCTCTGTGTTTGATTCGTCCTGCCGTCCTCACCCTTCGGGCTGCTTCGCAGTCGTCTCGCTCCGCTCGGCGCTGCGTTGAACACCCTGCACCCAAACTCACCCAACCGTATTTGCCCGGTCGGCTGGATCGCTCCGCCCCGCTCCTCCCAACCCCCCCCGGATATCAGCTCCGCCTTGCCAACATCCTTTTTTGCCCGTAGGGGTGCAGGCTCGCGCTGAGGCGCGATTCAGTTAGACCTCTCTCTCATGACTTTTCGCAGTTTGCTGCGCCGCAAGGAAATCGGCGCAAACTCCTACCTCATCGAAGCCGGCGGCAGCCGCATCATTCTGGATGCCGGAGCGCATCCCCGTGAGAAGGGCCTGGACTCATTGCCGAACCACAGCGCCGTGCCGTACAACAGTGCGGACGCCATCATCATCACCCACGCGCACCATGACCACATCGGCTCGCTGCCGGTGCTCCAGCGCCAGCAGCCGAAGACGCCCGTCTTCATGACCGAGGCCACCGGCGAGCTCACCGCCGGCATGCTGCACAATTCGGTAAACGTGATGTCCAGCCAGCGCGATGAGCTGCAGATCCACGAGTACCCGCTTTTCACGCACAAGGAAATCGACGGCATCGTCTCCCAGTGGGACTACCGCGACCTGCGCAAGCCCTTCATGCTCCCGGGCACCGATGTGGAGTGCACGTTCTACGATGCGGGTCACATCATGGGCTCCGTGGGCGTGCGTCTGCGGCACGGGGGCAAGACGCTCTTCTACTCCGGCGACGTCAATTTCGAATCCCAGACCATCACGAAAGGCGCGGACTTCCCCACGGAAGGCATCGATGCACTCATCATCGAGACCACGCGTGGCGACTACCAGCGACCCGAGGACTTCTCCCGGCGCGGTGAAAAGGAGCGCCTGGGCAAAGCGATCCGTGAGACGTTCGAGGTCAATGGCGCGGTGCTCATTCCCGTCTTCGCCCTGGGTAAATCCCAGGAAGTGCTCGTGATGATGCATGAGCTGGTGGAGATGGAGCTCATCCCACCCGCGCCCGTGGTCATCGGTGGCCTGAGCACGAAGGTCACCGTGATGTATGACCAGTACGCGCACAAGACCCGGCGCAACTACGAGGGCTTCCGCATTCTGCAAGACATGCGCACCCTCGTCGCCCCGCGCAAGCGCAAGAAGGAACTGACCTACAACCCGCAGACCATCTATGCCCTCTCCAGTGGCATGATGAGCGAAGGCACCACGTCCAACCAGTTCGCCCGCCAGTTCCTGCCCAACGCGCGCAACACCGTGGCCTTCGTCGGCTACACGGACCCGGAAACTCCCGGCTACCGTGTGAGGAATGCCAAGCCCGGAGAGCCCGTGGTCCTTGACCCCAAGCTCCCCGCCGTGGAAGTGCATTGCCGTGTCGAAAGCTACGACTTCAGCGCGCATTCCACCCGCGAATCCATCGTGGACTACGTGAAGCAGGTTGCACCTGCCAAGGTGCTCCTCGTGCACGGCGACCCACCCGCCCAGGCCTGGTTCCAGCAGACGTTGGCCCGCGAACTTCCCCAGTCGTCAGAAGTGATGGCTCCGGAAGGCGGCCAGCAGATTCAGCTGTGGTAGGTGGGCATGGTGGTCCGACCACTCCGTGTGCGGTCAGTGCGGAGCAGTCACACGTGATATAACCTCTGGGCAATGAGTGACACCAAGGAATGTTGAAACCGAGTCTTTCTGTGAAGGACGTCGGCTACCTGGAGTGGTTCATGCGACAAGTGCATCCATGGAACATGGACGTGACACAGGCCCAAGGATCGGGAACGCCTCGTTCCCGTGGGTGAAAAGGTCTATGGCGTGTATCCGTCGAAGCACTCTTTTGGATCACCACGGGTGCTCGACATGCGACGTCACCAGGCGTGTTGAGCGCTGACGGGAACGAGGCGTTCCCGATCCTTGGGCCTTCTGCGACACGCTGGGTAAGTTCGTCGCGTTTAAGCGATCTGTTTTCAACTCGTCCTGCTATCAAAGAATATTTGGCTCACAAGGTCTACGCTCCCCGAAGTTCCCTTCGCAGCCCGAGTCTCGTGGCCCGAAGGGTCACACGATTCCAGCCCAGGGCAAGAGAGCCCCAGCGACCGCCGCCCTGGGTCCATGCCCCTCGGCATCGCGGCCTGAAAGGTCGCACGAGCGTCTCACGAACGCGTAGGAACCTGTGGGCAATCCCCCTTTGGGCTCACCAGATCTAGACCATCCAGACTACCGCGCCACCGTCGCTTCCGCCGCTGCCGCATCCAGAGGTGCAGCTTCCGGAGTTACGCGATTGCCGCCGGGATCGAGGATTTTGACGGTCACGTAGAAGAGAACGTTCTTCTTTTCCACCTGGTCGAGCTGGCTTTGGAAGGCGCGGCCCACGATGGGGATGTTCCCGATGATGGGCACCTTGTCGTTGATGTCCTGGCGTTTCTCGTACATCACGCCGCCGAGCACCACGGTCGAGCCGTCATACACCGTAACATTGGTGGAGATCTTGTTGGAGCGGAAGACAGGCTGCAGGATGTCGTTGGGGGTGGCGACGGTGTTTGGCGGCACGTTTTGTCCGGCCAGGGTGATCGGTTCGCCGTAATTGATGAACCCTTCAAACTCGGTCAGGCTGGGCACGAGGTTGAGTTCCACGGTACGATTGTCCGGTCCCACCACGGGTTCCACCTCCATGGTCACGCCCACTTCGCGCATTTCGAAGGCCGTTGGCGTCGAGGGAGTTACCGGTACCACTGGCGGCATGCCCACGTCGATGAGAAAGCCGGTCAGTGCGTCGTAGATGAACAGGGCCGAGAGAGTCTGCGGAATCTGGGGCGGGTCGAACTCGGTGGGATAGATGAACTCACGCGAAACCGAGATGCGGGAGCGCTGGCCACTCTTGGTCACCACGCTGGGAGCTGCCATGAAGTCGATGCCCTTGCTCTGGTGAATCGCGCGCAACACCATCTGGAACGACGGGTCGGTGAACACCCCGGTGATGGCAAAGGTGCCGGGCGAGCGGGAGTCCAGGCCTACCGACTGCTGCTGGCCAATCAGGCCGTCGATGGAGGGTGTTCCAAGAATGGCACCGGAACTGCGCAGGCCGGCGGTGACAGGGTTTACCCCCACGGGGAGGCCACCTGAGCCAGGATAAGTCGTGCTGAAGTCAGCCGAGGTGAAAGCGCCGCTGCGCTGGTTGCCGCCCGTACCGCCGCTGGCGAAGACTCGTTCGGTGCCGGGGAGATTGAACTGACCGAGCATCCAGTCAAAGCCCAGCTCATTGAAGTGGGTCTGATTGACCTCAATCATCCGCACCTGAATCTCCACCTGCTTGGGCACGGCGTTGGATAGTTCATCCACCATGGTGTCCACCAAGACCAGGTTCTCTTCCGTGTTGCGGACGGAAAGGATGTTGGTGGCAGGGCTGTAAGAGGCTCCGGCACCTTCGGGGAACTTCACCCCGCGCTGCTCAAGGAACTCACGGACACCCATGCGGCGGATGGTCAATCCGGTGCCGCCACCTGCGGGCTTGGGGTCGAAAGGATTGGCAGGTGCGGCGCCCACATCACCGGCAGGAGCATTCTGGAGGAAATCCGGCGGCACGCGGTAGCTGCGGGAGATGAGGGTATCCGACCGCTCCGCGCGGGAGGTGATGGTCACGGCGTACTCATCCACCCGGTAGATGGTGCCGGTCATTTCTGTGGCGTACCGGAGCACCTCCTCGAGCGGCACCCCTACCATATTGAGGGACACGGGCTTGTTGGCGATTTCCGGGGAGACCTTCAGTACGAAGTCCACGCCCTTCTTCTGGGGATCGAGCTCCCGGCTGCGGATGCGCAGGAACTCGATGACCTCCTCAAGGCCAGCTCCCTGAAGCTCTACGATAGGCACCATGAAAGTGCGCAGCTTCAGGAGATTGGATTCACGCGTGCCGCCCATGACGCCGAGCTGGCCTGCTGTGCCAAACAGCTTTGAGAGATCCGCAGGAACCGCGTCCTCCCACTGGGCATCCACGGTGGCCAGCATCTTCGCCCGGGTGTGGTCGCGAGCGACATCGAAGTACTGAGCCCGGTACTGCTCGGCCTGCTCCATGCCTCTGCGAGCGGCCTTGTTGTAGGGGTCGATTCTCAGCGCCTCTTTAAAGGTATCGTTGGCCTTGTCGTAGTTGCCCAGATTCAGGAAGCTCCAGCCCTTGCGCAGGGCGTCTTCTACCTCGGCCACCTTGGCGAGGTGCCCAGGAGTGAGGGCGGGCTCGTACCGGTCCGGGTCATCCAGCTCTTTCTCAAGGCGTACCGCATCGGCGTAGCCAGGGTTGAAATCCGGGGCGAGCACGGTCGCGAGCAGCGCGCGTGCTTCCTTATAGTGCGCTTCTTTGGCCAGCTTCCGGGCATGCTGCACGGCGGTGCGGGAGTAGCCATCCCGGGCTTCGGCACGCAGCGTGGCCGCCATGGGCGCATTGGGAAGGAGATTCCAAGCCTCGCGATAATGGGAGGCGGCATCTGCGTAGTCGCCTTTGCTCTCAAGGACAGCGGCTTCCGCGATGTAGGTCTTCGCCTGTTGCAACAAGGCGGCACGGCGTGCCACCTCTCTCTCGGCCACAGAGGATGTGGCGGTCCCGGCGCCCGCCGGACCAGCGTGGAGAATGGACATGGACCCACACCACACACCGCCAGCCATTAGGAGAGGGCAGAGCGCCCTCCTGGCGGAGTTTAAGAGTGGGGGTGGGGGGGTACCTCCTGGCATTTTTCTGATCAAGGCCGCGATTAGAGCGTATTTGCCGGAGAATGACAATCTTCTGCTGCGCGAAAAGCAGTTTTCAACGCTTGGACACCTATGATTGACAAAGGCCATCCGTTTCAGTCCAGTATCTGGCCCCCTTTGCTGCCTCCCGCCGCTCCTTCAATGATGTCCCGAACGTCCCCGAAATTTCCTTTCACCACCTTTGTCAGCGCCATCGCCCTGGTGATGCCATGGCTCACCGCCCCTGCTCCTGTGCAGGCCGGGACGCCCCTGCCGTCTTCTCCAGACTCCACTTCGGAGGTCTTTGGAAAGATGTACCAGTGCCACCCGGGACCTTGGGGCCAGCTGGAGTACTATTACATCTACCTTGAGGCACCCCCGAGCCTTATTGAGCATTTCCCGATGCCGAATTCCGTCACCAAATGGGAATTCCCCGGGGAAACGGAGGCTGGCCTGCGCAATCTTTTCACCCGCGCCTCCCTGCCTCAGGCCCTGCAGGATTACCTCCTCGATTCCAAAAATTGCGTCAACCGGGATGGCCGCATCACCGTCTTTCCGCCGCTGCCGGACCTGTCCGTCATGACGCCGGCCCAGCGCTCCATCATTTACGCGGAGCTGGCCAGGGCTCCTGAAAATGAGTTTTACGTGAACCCGGTGTTCATCACCAGCGGCAGTGTGGACCAGTGGCTCGGCCAGTCCCGCCTCACTCCTGAACTGCGGGAGATCATCAAGAAGTTCACCTACATGCGTGGGGAGGTGCTGGCCTTCAGCGACCTCTCGGCCGTGCTGAACTATGTGAAGACCGACGCCGAGGCGAAGGACTTTTTCAAGACCATGACGCGTACCCGGTCCCTCATGGTCAGGCTGGTTGTTGACGACAACACGGATCTGAAAAGCGTCATCCGCTACTGGAGCGGCCGCAAGCGCAACAAGGACATCGAACCGCTGGTCACCTCGACCATCGAGACCGAAGGCACGAACCAGTTGGACATCATCCACCTGCTGCCCTCACTCGCCCGCCGTTATCTCTATGGCTATCCTCCCATGGAACTGGCGGTCATGGGCCGCATGCCTGACTGCCACTGGAGTTCGCTGAATTTTTTCAACTACAAGCCCAGGGAGTATTACCTGGACACCCGTCTCGCCACGAGCGCGGTGCTGGAGAACTACAACCGGATTGAAGCCCCCTTTGAGTTTGGCGACGTTCTCATGTTCCTCAATGCCCAGGGCAATGCCATCCACTCCTGTGTCTACATCGCGGATGACATCGTCTACACCAAGAACGGCGAGAACATGGCCTCCCCCTGGCTGCTGATGAAAATCAGCGACGTGCAGCGCATCTACTCCTACGAAGGCCAGACGAGCATCCAGGGCTTCCGCTTGAAACCCGGGGTGGAAACCACCGGCGGCGAGCAGTAGGTGGTGCCGATAGCGAAGGAAGCAAGGTCAGCGCAGGTCTGAGAACGGGGCTGCGTCAGAACTTATCAGCGAGATGCCGAAGGCATCATCGGCATGTCTCGTGACGTGTCCGGTGCGAATCGGCCAGGAGGCTTCCTGGACGGGCTCCACCTTGCGCGAAGCGCCTTGGAGTGCGTGATCCCGCTACGCGCATGTGCATCAGGATATAGCATAGCGCATTTAATGAAGTCTCCCGTGAGGGGTCGGACATCGCATTCTCATGACATCGCCATCCCGCCCCATAGGATGACTTGTGTGGCGAAGCCACCTTGGACTGCGCGCAGCCCTGCTGCCGCTTTTCTGAAGTGCAGCCTGCTGCACGCTTCACTGCGACGCAGTCGCCAAGCTTTTCTGAACGCATCACCCTGCCAGCGAGTGCCACCATCGCCACAGCAGGCTGTGGACTCTGGAAAGCGGCAGCAGGGCTGCACGCAGTCCAAGGACGCTTCGCGTCAGAGCGTCCGAATCACTCGCAAGCATCACGCTTTCTTAACCTGACGATGATGCCCGAAGCGGGACCAGAGTCAGGAAGACGCAGCCTCAACCCGCCCGGCACTTCCTTCCCGCTTACTCTTTTTCTTTTTCCTTCTCCTCTTTCTCTTGAGGCTTTCCGCCCTCGAGGAATTTGCTCAGGTGCACCGCGGCGGGATTGGTTCCCAAGCGCTTGAGCTTGGGTCGTGAACCTCGCGTATCCAGTTCGAAGAATCCTGCGATGGGGAAGACCGTCTTCTTCTTGGAGTCGTAGGCCCAGGCCATGATGTCATGCAGGCCCGGCGGCAGTTGGTTCAGCCGGAAACGTCCTGAGAATCCCGCCAGCACCTCCTGGGTGACGCTTTGCCCCGGCAGGTGCACGAACTGGGTGTCCTTGAAAAACATTTCACCGAGGAACAGCGGCATGCCCGTGACCTGCTCCACGTGGAAAATCTCCCAGCGACCCTCCCGCGGAATACGCCGCGTGAGGAAGACGCCGTCCGCCACACGCTCACGTGAAGCCAGACACGCATAGCCTTCGGCAATGCCATAGAATCCATCATCATCCACGCCGATCTCGATGTTCTTGAATTTGGCCGTGTTGGAACTCAGCAACCTCGGCGCCAGGCGGAAGTTGTTGAGTTGGGTATCCTTCAGCAGGGGCGGATCCAGGAGGCCCAGCTTATCCGCGAGGATCGCGTAGTGCGGATTCACCGGCACCACATTATCCATCTGGGGCATCACTTTGACGAAGCGCGTGGTCACCGCGCCACGCAGGCGCGAGGACTGCCACATCTCCATGAGGTGCTGGCCGTGCACCCAGGAGGCCGCCTGCACGCAGACGAGCACCACGGCCATGGCCAGCATGGCGCGATTCACCGTGGGCAGGGGATGTTCGCGGCGCTTCTGCCAGTCGCGCACCATCAGCCAGGTGAGCACGATGATGGAAACCGTGAGTGGGATGGGATGGATGGCATAGCGGGGCGCAATAGCATTGTCCCCGCTGGTGGAGGCCCACATGCGGCCCAACGCCACGAGACACGCGGTCCCGATGGAATAGGCGCCAAACATCAGCCACGGGAGGAGCTTCGCGCGCAGGTCCTGACGCTTCCAGTGCCAGAAGAGGTACACCACCGCCGCCAGATACAGAGCGACGGAAATGGCGCCTGCGTAGAGGCTCGCCTGCATCACGCTCAGGCTGGTGCCGCGTCCCAGATGCCCGCCGAGGAATCGCAGGACATAGGGAATCGCCCTTCCTGGCTCCTTCATGAACCCGACAATGTCGCTCTTCAGCGTCTCGTGGCCGTCCTGCTGCTTGTAGGCGAACGCCGGGTCCACCTCATTCTTCAGGTCGTGGAAGTAGAGGGCCATCGTGATGCCGAAGGCCACCAGCCACAGCGCGCCGAAGATGTGCCGCGCCCGGGGATTCCGAATGACTCCGCCGAACCACACAATCGGAAGCGGCAGCAACCACACGAGAATGCCCGAGGCGAAGCTCTGGGTGGCGCAACTCGCGGCCAGCACACCCACGATCCATCGCAACCACAGCGGCCAGGGTGAGGTGACCGCCACCAGGGCCGTACTCAGGAAGAAGGCGGGGCAGGCCACCTGGAACATCATGGCCCACAGCACGATGCGGTACTGCACTGGCGAGAAGAGGCTGATCGCCGCCAGCATCAGCAGCGGCCACCACGTGAGGAAAGACTTTCCTGACGTACGCTTGATCAGGATGCCCACATTCACCTGGGTGAGCACCAGGAGGAACCAGCCGAAGAACATCTGCTTGGTCCAGTCCGTGGGCCAGATTTGGTGGAACACCATGATCACCGCTCGCACGAACGCCATGCGGTGCTCCATCTGCACGGCGAAGTAGTCCCACACCGTCAGGGTGCCCAGGCTCTCTTTTTCAAACATGTGCACAAACATCCAGTCATCCAGGAAGGGGATGTTCACGCGGTACTCACGAATGAGAAGGAATAGGGCAATCCCTGGGAGGCTCACCATCAGACAGGCAAATGCTACATAAAGCCGGCGCCGGAGTGGCGTGGGTCCATCCCCGGTCTGGGAGGGTGCTGGAACGGCGACAGGAGCCGGTGGCGGCGCTGGCTGGGGGGAAAAGGAGGATTCCACCATGTAGGATGTGCAATGTGTCAGACTCCGTGACTGGCGCCTTTGCTGAGGATCTCCTTCACCACGTTTCCGGAGACATCGGTGAGTCGGAAGTCACGGCCCTGGAAATGGTAGGTAAAGCGTTCGTGATTGATGCCCAGGAGGTGCAGCATGGTTGCATGGAAATCATGAACATGCACCTTATTTTGTGCCACGTGATATCCGAGTTCATCGGATTCACCATAGGTGATTCCGGGTTTGATACCGCCTCCCGCCATCCAGAAGGTGAAGCAATTCGGGTGATGATCGCGCCCCCCCTTGTCGCCCTTGCCTACACGCCCCTGCATGTAGGGGGTGCGGCCAAATTCGCCGCCCCACACCACGAGGGTGTCCTTGAGCATGCCGCGTTCCTTCAGATCCGTGATGAGTGCGGCACTGGCCTGGTCCACTTCACGCGAGGTGATGGGGAAGTCGTGCTCCATGTTGCTGTGCTGGTCCCAGCCGGGATGGAAAAGCTGGATGAACCGCACCCCGCGCTCGGCGAGGCGTCGCGCCTGCAGGCAGTTCGAGGCGAAGGTACCCGGAGTGCGTGAATCCGGACCGTACAGGTCAAAGACATGGGATTGCTCCTTGCTTAGGTCCATCACCTCGGGAATGGCCGTCTGCATGCGGAAGGCCATCTCGTAGGATTCCCAGCGGGCATCCGCATCCGCGCTCAGGGCGGCATCCGGCTGCACGGACTGCAGTTCCTTCAACCCATCCAGCATGCGCCGGTTGGCTTCACGGGGGATTCCGGGAGGGTCACTCAAGTAGAGCACCGGGTCCTTCGAGGCGCGAAGTTGCACGCCGTCGTATCTGGCAGGAAGGAAACCGCTGCCCCACAGCTTGCTGCTCAGGGGCTGGTCCACCGAGCGACGCGAGATGAGCACAATGAAGGCGGGCAGGTTCTCATTCTCACGTCCCAGCCCATACTGGATCCACGAGCCGGCACTGGGACGCCCCGCAATGGGAGAACCCGTCTGGATGAAGGTGATGGCCGGATCGTGATTCACCGACTCCGACACCATGGACTTCACAAAGCACAGGTCATCCGCGACACGCGCGAGGTGGGGGAACGCATTGCTCACCCAGGCGCCGCTCTGCCCGCACCGCGTGAAGGGATGGGAAGAACCCTTCAACTGGAAAAGCGTCTGGTTTCCGGACATGCCGGGCAGCGACTGGCGGCCCTTGCGGAAAGAGTCGGGAAGGCTTTTCCCCTGGAGCTTCTGCAGCTCGGGCTTGTAGTCGAAGCTGTCCACATGAGACGGACCGCCGCTCATGAAGAGAAAGATGACACGCTTCGCCTGGGGCGCGAAATGCGGAAGACCGGGGAGCGCACCGCCGCCTGTCACCGGTGCAGTATTTCCCTCGGCGGAAGGGCCCGCGAGCAGGCTGGAGAAGGCCATGCCGCCGAACCCCAGGCCCAGGCGGCTGAGGAGTTGGCGACGCGAGGTGTAGGAACCAATCATGGCATCAGCGGTGCAGGGATTCGTCGTGACTCATGAGTGCGCGCACCAGCAGCGTGGTGGCGGCCACTTGTTCGGGAGGAAGATTCTGTTTCACGGGCGCCTGCCCGTTTCCATGCAGCAGGGCGGAGACCTCAGCGGGATTCTTTTGGAAAAACTCCAGTTCCGTTTCCAGCAGGTGCACCATGACCTTCGTCTCCGCTTCGGAGGGCAGACGTGAAGTGAAGCGCTGGAAGGCCTCTTCACAGAGTGCCTGGTTGTCGTCCGGGTGTGCGCTCACAAGTTTCTCTGCCAGCACGCGCTGGGCCTCCACATACTGTGTGTTGTTCAGCAGCATCAGCGCCTGCGCTGGCGACGTGGTCTGCTCACGGCGCACCACGCAGAACTCGCGTGATGGCGCATCAAACGCCGCAAGGTCCGGCGGTGGCAGCGTGCGACGCCAGAAGGTGTAGAGGCTGCGGCGGTACAGGTTCTCGCCAGTATCCATCTTGTAGGTCTGCTGGAGACCGGACTCCTGGTAGAAATGCTCCGGTACATACGGATGGGCGCTGGGACCTCCCAACTTGGGATTCAGCAATCCACACGCCACGAGAGCCTGGTCGCGCAATTCCTCGGCACTGAGACGCACATGCGGACCACGAGCCAGCAGTTTGTTCTCAGGGTCCTGGGACATCGTTGCCGCCTCCTGGGGACGCGTGCTCTGGGCGAAGGTTTCACTGAGCGCCATGAGGCGCACCATGCGCTTCACGTCCCAGCCGTGCTGGGTGAAGGTGCAGGCCAGCCAGTCCAGCAACTCGGGATGTGTGGGCATCTCGCCCCGCGTGCCGAAGTCTTCCGGTGTCCCCACCAGTCCGCGGCCAAACAACACCTGCCACAGGCGATTCACCGCCACGCGGCTGGTGAGTGGATGCTCCGAACTCGTCAGCCACTGGGCGAGCCCAAGACGGTTGCGGGGCAGCTTGTCAGGGAAGGGGAGAACCGCAGCCGGAGTGGCGGGCTTCACCTCGGTGGAGGGCTGGCGGTAGTCACCACGCACACGTACGAAGCTGGGGCGTGGGTTGGGCCGCTCCTGCATTACCATCATCTCCAGCACCTCGTTCGCGGTGGTAGCCTGCTTTTTCCGCAGCAGCATGGCTGAGTGCGCCATGTCCTTCCACTCCTGGCACTTCGTCTGCAGCCACCAGTCGTACCAGTCATCCGCCGTGGCATGGAGACCTGCCAGATGTCTCACCTCGCCATTGCTCAAGGTCCGGTTGAAGACATGGAATTCATCCACCGCGCAGTTCTTCAGCGGTGAATCATGGAACCTGCCGCCCAGGGCAAAGAAGATGGCATCCCGATCAATGTCGCCCCATTCCTCGCGCCGTATGATGTCCTTCTGCAGATTGTCCTGCACGATTTCTGTGGTCGCCGGCTCGCCATTGATCCACATCTGCAGACCTGAGGCCCGGCTGCTGCCGTCGTAGCTCACCGCCACATGGGTCCACTGATTCAGCGGCAGCGGGGACTTGGCACGGATGCGAATTTCATTGCCGGGATGGAAATGCATCAGGGCAAAGGAAGGAACTTCGTTCTCCAGCAGCACCTCGTAGCCACGTCCGTCATCCAGGCCACCGCGTGACCAGGAAATCACCACCGCGCGGTCGCGATGCTCCCGAAGCTGCATCCACAGCGAGAAGCTGAAGCGGTCATGCTTGTGATACTCGCCCAGTCCCGGGAACGTGATTTCATCATCACCCTTCAGCAGCACCGCGCGTCCCCGTCCCGGAGGCCCCTCGATGGATTCCAGCTTGGCACGTTCGCGTCCGGGTTTCTTGGTGTTCGCGTTGTTGACGACGTCCTTGCCGCCCTTGGGTTTCGCGTCATCGAAGAGGAACCGGCCCTTGGCCTGCGGTTTCCAGGTGGCGATATCGCCACTGCCGAACCAGGATTTCACACGGTTCCAGGCACCCGAGGTCAGTTCACCCGGCACTCCATTGGCCGTGACCCACGCATCGTATTGCGGCCGCACACGCTTCTTGATTTCATCGAGCTCACGTTCTACGGCCGAGATCTGCCACTGCAGGGCGCCGAGGCGCACTTGCTCTGCCTGATTCGGCAGCAGGATGGAGGGTGAGGGCACCGCCTTCGGGCAGTATTGTGAGTAAACGCCGTTTTCCTCGATGTTGTCGAACATCGCCGCCATCTCCCAGTACTCCTTTTGCGAGATCGGATCGTACTTGTGGTCGTGGCACTTCGCGCACTCCATGGTGAGTCCCATGAAGACGAGGCCGCTCACGCGCACGCGGTCGCTCACCTGATCCAGGCGAAACTCCAGCGGGTCGCTGCCGCTCTCGTTGGACTGCGGGGAGAAGCGGTTGAAGGCCGTGGCTACGCGCTGCTCCACCGTGGCTCCAGGCAGGAGGTCTCCCGCTGTCTGCCATTCCACGAAGCGGTTGTAGGGCAGATTGGAATTGAAGGCCTGTATCACCCAGTCGCGCCACGGCCACGCCACCATGTCGCCGTCCTCATGTCGGCCATAGCTGTCGGCGTACCTCGCGGCATCCATCCAGTGCTTCGCGAAGTGCTCGCCATACGCTGGCGAATCCAGCAGGCGATCCACCACCTTCTCACGGGCTGTGGGGGAGGAATCCGCGAGGAACGTCTCCAGTTCCCCAGGGCTTGGCGGCAGACCGGTCAGGGCAAAGGTGACCCGGCGCAACCATGCAGCCTTTTCGGCTGGCGGCGCTGCCTGCAGTGAGTGGGCTCTGAGCCCGGCTAGCACGAATGCATCAATGGGATTCTGCGGCTGCACGCCGTTGTGCTCCACTTGGGGCACGGTGGGCATCACCGGCGGGATGAAGGCCCAGTGCTTCTGGTACACCGCCCCTTCTTGCACCCATCGTTTTAGCAGAGCCCTCTCCTCGGGGCTCAAGGACAGGTGCGAGTCCGGAGGAGGCATCACCTCATCTTGATCCGTGGTGAAGATGCGCTCCACGAGTGCGCTGTGCTCCGTGTCTCCTGGAGCGATGGCCTTCGCCGCTACCGCCTGCTCAAAGTCGTCCAGTCGCAGTTTGGCTTTGCGCGCCCGCTCATCGGCCCCATGGCAGCGAAAGCACCGGTCCGCGAGAATGGGGCGGATGTGCTTGTTGTATTCGAGCTTCGAAGGCAATTCATCCTTCGCCGCGTGCGCAGGCAAGCTGGTGCTCAAGAGGCACGCGCCAATCGCAAGCCACTTGGGCGGATAGGTCATGAAGGTCATGAGGACAGGCAAGCCTAGGCAAGGACAATGAAGCGTTTCTATGGCATATCCACTCTGATTTTCTACTTAGAAAATGATAATTTTTATATGTTTCTACGTAGAAATAGATCCTGAAATTGATGTCCGTCGCCGGAAAAGCATTACCCACCGGGCCGGGAGATTGGACAGGATTTCAGCGCTTGCGCTTGTTATCTAGTTTCACCAGCAGGATTTCTGCCATGCTGACGCGGTCGCTTTGGCGCAGCTTTTTCGTCACGTCGAGCAACTGGGTGAGCAGGTCACGTTCCCGGCCGTCGGCCAGCGATACTTCCTCAAGGATGTCTCCCACGGCCAGCTCCAGGGCGCGGTAGTCGTGGCCTGTATCCAGGGCAATCAGAAAGCGAGTGGGAGCGACCTTCACCAGATGCAGAAAGGGGATGCGCTGCAGAGTGGCACTGGGGGCGATGACGATCAGTCCCGTGTTGGCGGCCATCTCGAGCACTTCCACCAGGGGTTGTTCCTGTTCGTGTTCCCGGAGCGCCTCCTGCGTCAGTTTCACAATGGCACGACCGCGATCCGGGTCGATGTGCTGCAAACCCTGCAACGTGCTCTCGGGCAGCGTGATGGTGATGGGGCGACTGGGCTCATCGAATTTTGGCGGGCGGCCTCCTCCATAGCGTTGATCGGATGATGCAGTCGGTTTCACAGCGGTGTAGGGGTAAGCAGGGAGTTTGGAGGAGATGCCGGTTTTTGTCACAATTGCAATACGTGCTCGCGTGCCAGTGGCCGCATGGTTTTACCCCGAGCCCAGTAGCCGTACGCGCGAATGGTCAGATGGCCCTTCGGAAACCTCGCCACCGGCAGCGTGCGTTCCCAGCCAAAGTAGTGGGCCACATGCAGGCGCCGCAGCCATTCGTTCTCGTAGAAGTCAAAGGGCTGCCGGGGAAGGGCGAAGGAAACGAGGTTTTCCGAGAGCTTGTCTGGCTGCGCGGTGATGACCACCAGGTCCGGCAGGCTCACCATGTCCTTGGAGACACCGCAGGCGCCCCCGAGGTGTATCATGGCATCCTGCACCAGCGGCGCATCCATCCATGCCCATTTGTCAGGCAGGGCTGAGCCCTTTCGGAAGGCGTCGATGCCGGTTTCCTTCACCATGCGCACGTCCTTGAGCCGTCCGTGCTCTTCCAGGAACACCGCCAGCTGCGTGGTCAGATCCTTGTGGTCGAGGTTCTGCCACATCACCTCCGGATCCAGCGGCAGCACCCTGGCAAAGGACAGCATGGCGCGGTCCTGCTTCATGCGTTCGTGCTCCCACTTCATGTGCTGCCAGCCGTGGTTCCAGTTCACCACATGCATGGCGATGAAACCGCCCAGCAGCATGGCTCCGACACGGCGTGTGAAGAATCGGAACCACCCGGAAGGTGTATCACGCGTGGCAAGCATCGCCGCCAGCATGAGCACTCCCAACGCAAAGAACAAGGTGAAGGTCACGTACCGCGGCGCCATGGCCGCGATAAGTGAGGAGCGCAGCCGCCCGTAGCTGATGAGAGCCGCATTGCCGAGGCCAAAGAGCGTGATTAACAGCCAGGGAAGCGCCGCCTGGAAAACGCCCGGCTCCTTCCGCAGTTGCCACAGGCGGAACAGGCACCCCAGCAGGAGGCCCACGAGTCCCAAGCCCATCACCGCACAGAGCAGGCCCGGCTCCACCGTGGTGCCATTTCCCAGCAGGTATCCCAGCAGCACCAGGGAGAATCGTCCCAGCAGAACCGGCTGCTCGAGCAGGCTGCCTACTCGGGACTCGTCTCCGGTATGGGTGGCAGAACCAAAACCCGCCAGCGCCAGCCAGGCGCCAAGCGCCATCACGGCGAGCCAGGAGAGGGTAATCACGCCGCGCACCATTGCGGGCTTTTCACGGAAATGCAGCCAGACCATGGGAGTCAGCAGCAGACCGGCAAGGAGACCGGTGCCGAAGGAAAACGTGGCGACGAGGGACAAGAATGCGGCTCCTGCGAAAGCCAGCCAGGAGCCAGGCTTCTTCCACAGCCACGCCAGTGCCGCGCAAAATGCCGTGCCGGGAATGAAATTCTGGAAGATGAAGTCCCACACCCACGAGTGACCTTGCGCGGCGGTGAAGATGGTGAGATTCGCACAGAACATCAGAAGCATGCCGCGCGCCGGTCTGCCGCTCCACAGGGGACGTGCGATGACGAATACCGCGAGGGAAATGATCAGGGAGAATATCCAGGCCAGCAGCGGCAGCACCCCCACGTTGCCACCCAGCCAGTGCAGTGCCACGAAGTAGAGAAGCTTCCCCACGGCGCTGGGGTGGTTGTTGTGCGGCGCGAGAAGGTCTCTCCAGCCGTAGTCCCCCTCCCACCAGGCGCGGTACTGCTTCACATACGCCCAAGAATCCTCAAAAGGCACCGGCACCCGCAGCGGCAGCAGCAGGATCAGGATGACCAGTGCCGGAGACCACGCCAGCGCCCAGCCTGCCACGAGAGGCAGCCTGCTCAGGAACGTGTTCCGGTTGGGCGAAGACATGAAGCGGCGAGGCTAGCCGCATCCCGGGCGTCCTCAACCAAAACGAACGGGGAAACCCGGCCCTCTAGTCCCGTGGCTGGCCGAAATTGATCCTGTTTTGATCGATATCGGCGATCATGAACTCCCGCATGCCGTAGGATTCGTCGCGCAGTTCATGCAGGATCGTCACGCCCTGCGCGCGATAGCCCTCATACAGTTCATCAATGCCGGCGGAAAGCTTGAAATAGCAGCGCCCACAGCCTGCGGGCACCGTGGAGAGTGGCGGCGCGGCGATGCCCAGCTGGATGCCATCCCGCGAGACGATGGCGTAGGTGGTGCCGTTCTGGAATTCGACCTCGAAGCCGAGCTGCTCCGCATAGAAGGTGACGGCCCGAGGCAGGTCCTCGACAGGCACACTCGGCATGATGGACGTGAAGTGGGGAGTGGGCATGGCAGTGTGTTTGCCTATCTACGCTGGAGAGGGAGGAGGCGACCGTGCTGGTTCCGTGCTCAGGGTGCTGGAGCCTTGTCCGACGTCGTTGCAAGGGTCAGCGATAAGAAGCAGGCGAAGCGTTTGGTATTTCCGGAAGATGCGAACGAGAACTTCTCACAAGATACCCTGGCGATTTCCAACCGGTGGCGCGCGAGGTCTTCTTTGAACTGCGACACTGTTGGCGTGGCAAACACTGCCTTTTCAAAGCCAGGGCGCAGCGCATCCATTTTTGGGTTGTGCATGTTCCCCGCCGACTCCATCGCCTCCTTTAATTCCTTCGGGGCGATGGTTTCAAGCTGCTGGAAAAGCTCCTTCTGAAAGTTATCATCCGAAAGCAGGTGAGACACGGATAGCAGCCTGAGTTGGTCCAGTTTGCCGTCGTCCGCGACGTCCTGAAGCGCGGCCGCCATGGTCGGGTATTCCGCCGCCGGACCGGGAATCCACACGAAAACCACCCTCGCGGGAAGTCCATCGCTCTCCCTGGCGCTCGTTCGGGAAACATCCCAGCCTGCTTGGGCTTTGGAACAGCAGATAGCTGCGCATGAAATCACCATGGCCAGCAGTGCTGTCGTGTGCATGGCGGGAGCAGAAAAAGCTTTCATAGTGGCAGGTCTGGGTTTGCTCATATTGGAGCAGCAAGGGTGGAACGTGTGCGGGCTGGCGTTGATTAGAGGCGAATCAAACGTCTGGTGAAGAACTGCTGTCTGCACCATCTCACTCTTTGCCGGGTGGTGCAGCCGGCAATTTGATCCTCTACCGGATCCAGCTGCCCAAATCTTTGGAGTAGTAAATGGTGCTTATTCCCCGAATTCTATATGTGGGCTCAATGAAGCGATCATAAGGGATCAGCACACGCGCATACGCCAGGTCGCCGGTATCTTGCTGTTTCACCAGTGTGGTGTCACGCAAGTTTGTTAAATTATGATATGACGCAGGATCGGCTACAGTTCTTGGCAACTCCTGCGGCGTAAGAACTTATTCGGTTTTTAAGCGTGCATGAACTGGTTCCATGCCATCTGAGAGACATCAGAGTTATTCAAGGAACATACGTGACACCACACTAGATTCGCCGAAAGAGCGAGGTTTTCATCAGGCTTGCGCTCGTTGCAAGCGCACAATGCTGCCACGCAAGCCATGCTTCCATGATAAAGCGGCGCGGTGGTTGTTCCGCGCGCGCGGTACAAACAGTTGCGTTTTACTTCAACATCATGTCGGAGGAATTGATGTAATAGCTCACCAGGATGGCTTTGCCGTCGGAGACCCTGTAGGTGAAAGTTTCGGTTCCTTTGCCGCGCTCGAACTCGGTGTTCTGGGCCACCATCACATTGGTCTTGAAGTTGAAGCTGTTCACCCGCCAGGTCGCGTCGGTCGATTTCACCTGCTTGCCCAGTTTGCGATGCACGGCATCGAGCAGGTTTAGGAATTCCTCTTCCTTGGCTGCTGCCTTCAAGTCAGCATGGGAACCCGCATAGATATCCTTGAACTTCTGCTCGTTGAACTTCTTGTGGAAGTCCACGATTGCCGTGTCGGCCAGTCCTTTCCCCTGGGTCATGTCCTTGCAGGAGGGAATCAACAGCAAACAGGCGAGTGAGGACAGCAAGGTGCGACGGTTCATCGTGAGGAGGTGGGTGGGTGTTATTTCGCGAGCATATGATGTTGGAGCGCGTGTGCAGCAAGATCAAGGGGGAGCACCCAGTGTTGCGATGTGAAGGCCCCTTTATAGAAGCTTGCACTATAGACGGACAGGGCAGCTTGCAGGTGTCCGCAGCAGCGCCCTGAAAGGGGCCCAGAGATGGACGCTTGCGGTGAAGGGTGATTAACGGGCGTTTCCCACCATTCAATCGATTGTACTGCTCATGAAGTACACCGTCTGACTTGTGGGTTCGTAGGCCAGGACAGCCTCGGACGAGGAAGATTTCGGATTCCTGCGGGTGTTGATGTAGTACACCATGGCTGCTGCGGTTTCCTTCTCCGGCCGCCACCACGAAGGGTTGTTCGGGTTCGTCGCGATTCGATAAAACTCGTCCCTGCTTGTCGGGATGAATTTGTGAATCAATCCATCGAAGACCGCCTGGGGTGCCGAAAACTTCTGCCATCTTGATCCTGCATCAGAGACGTCGTGCCAGCCCGCTCGGAGGTCGCGGACTTCAGGAGGCGGTTCGGTCCCGAATTCCGAGCGCCAGGCCGCTCGCAATTCGGTTGGGTCAGTGACCTCCCCCGTTCCGAATACGAAATTGGCCAGGAAGAACAATGTCGCCACAAACACAGCGACCGCCGCGGGGAAGCGGAACGCCCAGGCCCATTTGCGAGTGAAGTAGCACGCCACGCCTGAGGCCACCAAGCTGAGCACCCAGACCAGGAGGTGGAAAAAGAGAAAGACAAGGTTCATGGAGTGCTCTTTCCTTGCTGCTTGTCTTCCATCCTGATGAGGTCGATCATGGCAGAGAGAACGGTCACGGTTGGCATGCGTGGGAATGAGGACCTAACCTTGGCTGGGTATCTGCTGAAAGCGCGCCCGGTGAACTGGCGTGCGACGAGAAATGCGCGACCGGTACTGAGGTCGGTATAGTGATCGCGACACCAGCACTCGAGGGGTGAAGGATCAAGTGAGTCGGAGGACTCTGCTTCGCTCTCCGAAGGAACTGCGAGTCGCACGTCCTCGGGCGTCCACCACACCCAGAGGACGCGCCAACCGAGAGTCGGCAGCTCGAAGATTGCGGTGCCTAAGGACGAAGCCAGGCGCTCCTCGAATTCCGCAGGGGTGATGAGTCGCCCCGCCTTACGCATCTGCGAACACACCTTCCAGCCCAAGAGGAGGTGATTGATCCACACCGAGGCAGAGAAGATCAGCGCAAGGAGGACGAGGACGCCGAGAACAATGGCTATGGTCCAGAGCAGTGATTCCATCTCGGTCGCGGGCGAAGCTTGTCTTGTGTTGTTAACGCAAAGCAGCGAAGCAGCAAAGGAGGATTGGGTTCAAAGGATGGTGTGCATGCTTGGCGTTTCAACGATCCGAGATCCCCAGGCTTCTTCATTGACGCCCGCCATGCCCACGCCACCATCGGCGCTGCATGAGAGTGTTGGTCACAGGAGCTTGTGGGTTTGTCGGCAGCCGCGTGTTGCGCCGTCTGCGTGAGAGCACGGAGGGCTGGACCCTGCTGGGCATGGACAACCTGTGCCGCATGGGCAGTGAGCGGAACCGTCCAGTGCTCAAGGAACTCGGCGTGGGCTTCTTCCACGGAGACGTGCGTTGTGCCAGTGACTTCGACAACCTGCCGCCCGTGGACTGGGTCATCGATGCCGCCGCGAATCCCAGTGTGCTGGCCGGGGTGGACGGCCTGAGCAGCAGCCGCCAGGTCATCGAGCACAATCTTCAAGGCACGGTGAACATGCTGGAATACTGCCGCCGCCAGGGGGCCGGATTTGTGCTGCTGAGCACCAGCCGCGTGTACGGGGTGGGTCCCTTGTCTTCCCTTCCCGTCCGGGAAACTGGCAGCCGTTTTGTGCTCGATGAGGAGCACAGCCTGCCGGTCGGTGTTTCTGCGCGAGGGGTGACGGAGGAGTTCTCCACCACCCCGCCGCTCTCCCTCTACGGGGTGAGCAAAAAGATGAGCGAGGATCTGGCGCTGGAGTACGCGAGCACCTTCGACATCCCCGTGCACGTCAATCGCTGCGGCGTGATGGCTGGTGCCGGTCAGTTTGGACGGGCGGATCAGGGCATTGTGGCCTTCTGGATCCACTCCTGGCGCGAGAGCCGGCGCCTGCGGTATCTCGGTTTTGGCGGAAAGGGACTGCAGGTCCGAGATGTCGTTCATCCCGATGATGTTGCGGCTCTAGTGTTTAACCAAATCCAGCAGGGAGAGGTGGAGGACCGGCCCCGGGTGCTGAATGTGGCCGGCGGCCCGGAGAGCACCTTCTCCCTGGCGGAGCTGAGCGCCTGGTGCGAGCAGCGCTTTGGCTATCGCAATGAGGTTCAAGAGGATGGCAGCGAACGCCCCTTCGACATTGCCTGGCTGGCGCTGGATGACAGCAAAGCCCGCACCCTCTGGGGCTGGCAGCCGGAAATCCGCCGGGATGCCATCTTTTCCGAGGTGGCCAAGTTCGCGGAGGCCAACCCGGACTGGATGCATCTGTCCTCCTGATTTTCCCAGGACCCGCCCGACGATGATCGGGGTTTCGATCTGTATTTGAATGTTTTATCGGACCTTGCGTCCAAACCCCTTACGAACATGAAATCCTTTTTCGCGAAGCTTTCCCTCCTCACTCTGGCGGGCCTGTCCCTGCTGCTCTCAAGCTGTGTGGTCGATCCCTACGCCTACAATGACGGCGGTTATTATGACGGTGGCTACTACGGCGGCGGTGGCGGTTACTACCCGCGCAGCACCTACTATGGTGGCGGAGGCTACTATGGCGGGTACTACGGCAACTCGTACTACCGCAACCGGTACTACGACGATCACCACCACCACGATCACGACGACCACAACCACTACTACAAGAAGTCCTCTTCCTCCTCCTCCAGTCGTGGTCCCAACTACGTGCCTGGCAAAGGCTACGCCCACGAGGACCACTACCACTCCAGCCGCGAGAAGCGCATCCAGCACACCAACGTGGAAAGCTCCAGCTCTTCCAACAAGAAGAGTTCCAGCAGCAAGTCCTCAAGCAAGAGTGACGGCAACAAGAGCAGCAGCAAAGGCCGCTCGCGTGGCGACTGAGTGCTCCCTGAGCCCTGCAAACGACCGTTACCCCGCAAGGCACCTCCCCGGAGGTGCCTTCCTTTTTGCACCCCGGTCAATTTGAGGTAAGCTGTCCCGCTCATGTCGTCCAGCCCCGCCATCCCCCCGTCGCTGCTTGCCACCACTCCCGAGGAACTGGTGCCCATGCTCGCGGAGTGGAATGAGAAGCCCTTCCGCGCGAAGCAGATCATGGAGTGGGTCTATCGGAAGCGAACGGAGACGTTTGAGGAGATGTCCAGCCTCTCCAAGCCGCTGCAGGCCGCACTGGCCGAGCGCTTTAGCCTGCGCACGATGAAGTATGCCCGGGTGGAGGGCTCGGAAGACACCACGCGGAAGTACCTCTTTAAGCTGCATGACGGCCGCTTCATCGAGACCGTGCTCATCCCGGCCTCCATGGGCCTGATGGGTGGCCGCTCGGACCGCCGCACCTTGTGTGTCTCCTCCCAGGTGGGCTGCGCTTATGACTGCAAATTCTGCGCAAGCGGCCTCGCCGGATTCACGCGCAACCTGACCGCCGGTGAAATCGTGGAGCAGGTCGTGCAGGTGGAGAAACTCGCCGGCGTGCGCGTGGACAACCTCGTCTTCATGGGCATGGGCGAGCCGATGGCGAACTACGTAAATGTCACCAAGGCCATCACCATCCTGAACGCGCAGTGGGGCATGAATATTGGCGCGCGCCACATGACTGTAAGCACCAGCGGGCTCGCCCCGCAGATCAAGAAGCTCGCGGACATCCCGCTGCAGGTACGCCTCGCAATCTCCCTGCATGGCGCCAGCGACCCCGTGCGTGACCGCATCATGCCGGTGAATCGCAAGTACCCGCTGGCCGAACTCTTCGACGCACTGGAGTATTGGAACGAGAAGAAGAAGCAGTACATCACCTTTGAGTTCATCCTCATCAAGGATGTGAATGACACCCGCGAGCAGGCGAATCTCCTCGGCGAAGTCGCTGCGCGTCTCAATGCGAAGGTGAATCTCATCCCGTACAACACGGTGGAAGGTCTGCCTTGGGAGCGGCCGAGTGAGAAGGTGCAGAAACTTTTCCGCGATGAGGTGGCGTCCTATGATGTGATGGCCACCTTGCGCACGGAGAAGGGCCACGACATCGCCGCCGCGTGTGGACAGCTTCGTTTGAAACAGGAAACGGCCGATGGCATCATCGACAGCGCAATTCCGGAGCAGCGCAAAACGATAGCGGCAGGCGTGTAACCGTCCATGGCTTGCCTTCTGCTTGGCAGGGGAATGAACCTCTGCCATAGGGACACATGCCGGACGAACACGCCTCCACGGGACCCAAGCTCAAGCAAACCCTCGGTTTCTGGCAGGTAGCCCTCTATGGGTTGGGCTCGATGCTGGGCGCGGGAATTTACGGTCTCATCGGCAAAGCGGCGGGAACCCTGGGGAATGCCGTGTGGCTGGCCTTCGCTGCGGCCATGGTGGCGGCGCTGCTGACCGGACTCAGCTATGCGTGTGTGGGTAGCCGACATCCCAAGGCTGGTGGCGCCGCGTTTGTCACGCACCAGGCATTCCGAAAAGACTGGCTCGCGTATGTGGTGGGCATCGCCGTGATGATGAGTGGGCTCACCAGCATGGCCACTGGCTCGCAGGTGATGGCGGAGACGATTCTCAAGGAGTTCAAGTGGGATGTGAATGCCAAACTGGTGGCCGTGGGCATTGTCTTTTTCATCGGCTGCATCATCTACCGCGGTATCCGGGAGAGCATGTGGGTGAATATCATTTGCACGATTGTTGAGGCTGGCGGTCTGCTTTTCATCATCGCCGTCGGGGTGAAGTACTGGGGCTCGGTGAACTATCTGGAGCTGCCGCCTACGCCACCTGGAGAACCGCAGACCGGGTTGTCGGTGCTCATCCTGCAAGGCGCGGTGCTCACGTTCTATTCCTTCATCGGCTTCGAGGATCTGCTGAATGTCAGTGAGGAGGTGAAAGACGCGCCGCGGAATCTGCCCCGTGGACTCATCGCGGCGATGCTGGTCTCCACGGTCATCTACATGGCCGTGGCCATCACCGCCGTATCCGTGGTGCCGTGGAAGGATCTCGCCGTCAGTCCTACGCCGCTCATGGATGTCGCCAGCATCGCCACGGGAAATGCCGGTATCAAGCACACCTACTTCTTCATCACCCTCTTCGCCGTGGGGAATACCGCGCTGCTCAACTACATCATGGGTTCACGACTTCTTTACGGCATGAGCAACCAGGGCCTGATGCCCCGCGTGCTGGGCAAGGTGCATCCCGAGCGCCACACGCCGCATGTCGCGGTGGGGGTGTTGTTCTTCATTGTCATGTCGCTGATTCTGATTGGCGGGGTAAAGCAGCTCGCGGAGGCCACAGTGATGCTCCTGCTCGTGGTATTCACGGTTGTGAATGCCTCGCTGGTGATCCTGAAGTGCCGCCCGAACGAGCCGAAAGGTCACTTCGAGGTTCCGTTGCTCGTGCCGCTGCTGGGTGCCTTCGTATGCGCCACCTTGATTGTGATCCGTGTGCAGGCGGCGCTGGAAAGCAAGGACATGGGCACCAAGTCCGCGCCGCTCATCGCCGGAGCCATCATTGGGATTGGGCTGGCAATGTATCTGGTGCTGAAGCCCAAGCGTGTGGTGCTGGATGAAGAGGTGTCGAATGTAGACTGACGCGGCTACCTCCAGAAGGCAAGGCAGCGGCGATTCCCTCGCCATCATGAGAGGGATGAACTTCGACATCGTGGGGTGGGCAGCCCGGCTGCTCCTCCCGGTCATGGCTGGTGGCGTGATGACATCGTGCGCGGATTTGCCGCCGCCTCACCTGCCACCTCCGCCCCATCGCGTGCTTGGATTGCCCAGACCTCCCTTGCCGCCCCTGCCGGGGACCTATTGAGGGGAGAGGAGGGCTTCTACCTGACCATGTCCCATTCATGAATGTCTCGTGACTGGAGAGCACCCAAAGCGGTGATTCTCACCGCACTCAAAAGCGCTTCGCGCAAGGTGGCACGCGGTTGGGAGTTTTCTTCCAATAGGGTCCTCTCACGTCGTGGTCATCTTCCAAGGGATCTGGGGAACCTTTGGCGGCGCTGTTGCCACCACCGAATCCCCGCACACAGACGATTCTGTAAGTGCTTCGCATGAAAACCAAACTCACATTCTGTGCAGGCCGTGCGCTCCTGGTGCTCGTGACCTGCGGCACGCTGGCGTCTTGTGCCAGTACGGGAGGCTACTCTTCCCTTCCCCCTACTCCCCGCCACACGCTCGGACCGGCGGGTTTGCGCATGATGCCCCTGTATCCGCCACTGCCCACGTGAACCTGTATTGGTAGGGTGCGGAAGGGGAGAAGTTCGCGCTTGATTACTGTTCGCGAGAACAGTAATTTACCTGCGTGATCCCGCGAGACGTCATCATCGACCTCGACTGCTTCTTCGCCTCGGTGGAGCAGGAGCTGCGTCCTGAGCTGAGGGGGCGTCCCGTAGGCATTGTGCCGGTGGTGGCGGAGTCCACTTCGTGCATCGCCGCCAGCAAGGAGGCGAAGAAGTTCGGCATCAAGACCGGCACGCGGGTGCGGGAGGCGCGGCAGTTGCATCCCGATGTGGTGCTCGTGGAGTCGCGGCCGGCGATCTATCTGGAGTTTCATCGGCGCTTCCTCACGGCGCTGGAAGTCTTCATGCCGGTGGCCGAGGTCATGTCCATCGATGAAGTCTGGTGTCGTCTGCCGGAGAACATCAAAACTCCGGAGGACGCCGCTAAGTTTTTCCTGCGGATGAAGGAGACCCTGCGCGCGCAGATTGGCGAAGTGGTGACCTGTTCCGTGGGCATGGCTCCGAATCGTTTCCTCGCGAAGCTTGCCTCAGACATGGGCAAGCCGAATGGCTTCCTGCTGATTCAAAAGGCCGACCTGCCGCACTGCCTGCACCGCCTGAAGCTGCGCGACTTCTGCGGCATCGGCAGGAACATGGAGCGTCGTCTCCATGATCACGGCATCACCACCGTGGCGCAGCTCACCTCCGCGTCTCGCGAGACACTCCATGCCGTGTGGGGCAGCATCAATGGCTTCCACATGTATCACTGGCTGCGTGGCGAAGTCACCGAGTTGCCGCCGACCCAGCGCCGCACCATCGGGCACTCGCACATCCTTCCCACGAAGCTGCGGAATGAAATCGGCGTGCGAGCCGTGTCGCATCGCCTGTTGCAAAAGGCCGCCACGCGCCTGCGGAAGCTGGACATGTACGCTTCCGGCCTGCAGGCCTTCATCAAGTACGAGGACAAGCAGGAGTGGAGCCGCGAGATCCGTTTCACGGAAACGCAGGACTCCTTTGTGTTTCTGAATGCCTTGGAAAAACTCTGGGAGCACCGGCCGAGGAAAGGCGGCATCCCACCACAGGCCACCGGCGTGACTTTCGCCCCGCTCATTCCCGCCTCACGCGTGACCCCGGACCTGCTCCTGCACAATCCCGCCCACGAGAAAATCTGCCAGGCCATGGACGCCCTGAACCGACGCCTGGGAAAGAACACCGTCACCTTCGGTGGTGCCTTGGGTGCCCTGGAGTACGCGCCCATGCGCATCGCCTTCACGCGCATTCCGGATCAGGAGACGGAGGGGTGAGGGAGAAGTCATAGTGGCCGATTCTCTCCGAGAATCGAAGCGGGTGAAAGCGTTCCCACGAAGTGACTTCTACGCGCAGCGACTTTCGGAGAAAGTCGGCCACGATCCCGCTGCTGGGCGTGCAGGCCGCACACGGAGTGTGCGAACCACCATGTGGGACACTACGCTTACGACCCCGCCGCCTTCGCTTCACCCGCCTTCCCCAGATACTTCACAAACCAATCCACCAGCTCCTGCACGACGATCACGTTCTGCTCCTTGTTAAATCCGTGGCCGCCTCCTTCGATGGTCACCAGCTTCGCAGGCACCTTCTGCTCCTGCAGCACGGGCATGATGTTCGTGCTGTGAGAAATGGGCACCAATTCGTCCTTGTCGCCATGGATGATCAGCACGGCAGCATCCTTGGGATCCACGTGAAGAATCGGCGAGACCTCAGGCTCCAGTTTCGCATCGAAGGTCAGCGAAGGCTTGAGCTGTGGCAGCTTGCGGATGGCCTCGGGCGGATCCGTGGTCCACTGGCGAAGATCGGTGGGCGGATACAGGGAAACCGAGGCAGCGATGCGGCTGCTGGCCTGCAGGACGGGGTCCTTCGCCTTGGGGTCGCCGTCGTCCCCGGTAGTGGCGAGCATCAGGGCGAGGTGACCGCCCGCGCTGCCGCCGGTGGCGCCGATGCGGTTCGGGTCGATGCCCCAGCGGCTGGCATTGGCATGGATGAAGCGGGAGGCGCGGCGGACATCGGCCACCGCATCCGGCACGGGGTAGCGCGGGGAGCTGCCATGCCAGACCACGAAGACGGTGAATCCCTTCGCCAGCAGTGGCTGCAGGGCGGGGAGCATCTGCTCGGTATCCTTCCAGCCGGAGTACCAGCCCCCGCTCTGGATGCTCATGACCGCGCCGCCGTTCGGCTGGGCCGGGCGCACCACATCGAAGATGAGGGCCATTCCGTCCTTGTGACCGTAAACGACGTCATGTTCGAAGGTGGGAGCCTGTGGAGCCGGCGTTTCGGCTCGCAGGGCGGGGAGGCTGGCACTCAGCGTGACCACGCAGAGGAGGGAGGGGAGCAGGCGGTGGAAAGGCATCCCTCCGCGAACGCCCGGCCTCCCGCCCTTCTATCACAGCAGGCTCGCAAGCAACGAACGCGGTTGAACTTCCGCGGCACTCCGGTTACAAGATTGTCATGCAAGACCCGCGCATCGACCAGCTCGCACGCCAGCTCATCCGCTACTCCACCAGTGTGCAAAAAGGAGACCGGGTGCTTTTGGACATCTATGATGCGCCGAACACGATCACGCTCGCGCTCATCCGCCAGGTGGTCGCTGCCAAGGCCATCCCGGTCGTGAAGCTGCATGACACCGTGGTGACCCGCGAACTCATGAAGCACGCCGACCCCGACGGCTACGAAATGCTCTGCAAGAACAACCTCGATCTCATGAAGGAGATCGATGCGTACATCGCGGTGCGCGGCAGCCACAACATCACCGAGATGTCAGACGTGCCGGCGGACAAGATGAAGCTGGTCATGGAAAAGATGCGCCCCGTCATCAACGAGCGCGTGAACAACACCCGCTGGTGCGTGCTGCGCTGGCCCACCTCCGCCATGGCCCAGCAGGCCGGCATGAGCACCGAGGCGTTTGAGGACTTCTTCTTCAAGGTGTGCCTCTTGGATTACAAGGCACTCATGCCCGCCATGACCGCGCTGAAGAAGCTCATGGACAAGACCAACAAGGTCCACATCAAGGGGCCGGGCACCGACCTGCGCTTCAGCCTGAAGGGGCTCAAGGCCATCGCCTGCGGCGGCACGCACAACATTCCCGATGGCGAAGTCTTCACCGCACCGGTGAAGGACAGCGTGGAAGGCACGCTGAGCTACAACGCGCCGACCGTGTACCAGGGCATCGCCTTCGACAACGTGAAGCTCGAGTTCAGCCAGGGCAAGATCGTCAAGGCGACCGCGAACAACACCAAGGCCATCAACAAGATTCTCGACAGCGACGAAGGCGCCCGCTACATCGGCGAGTTCGCCATCGGCTTCAATCGCGAGATCCGCGAGCCCATGCGTGACATCCTCTTCGACGAGAAGATCGCCGGCTCCTTCCACTTCACGCCTGGTCAGGCGTATGAAGGCGTGGCGGACAATGGCAACCGCAGCCAGGTGCACTGGGATCTCGTGTGCATCCAGCGCCCCGACTACGGCGGCGGTGAAATCTGGTTCGACGACAAATGCATTCGCAAGAACGGTAAGTTCCTCCCGCGTGAGTTGCAGAAGTTGAACTGAACGGAGTCGGTATGGTGATTCCACTGGTGGTGAGGCGCCTCCGCGCCTGCCACCTGGGTGTTTTGCATGGACATTTCACCCGCGAAACGCGCCATCCCGCGTTGGCAGATTTGACAGTAGGTGCTAGCGTTTCCGCCATGCTCTGTTTTTGGAAGAATCCCCAAGCTGCAGCCGCCTGCGCCGCTGCGGTGGTGCTCATGCTTTCGCTCAGTTCCTGCAGCAGTTCGAGCAAGATTGAAGGCATCCCCAGCAACCTGCCAAAAATCACGCTCAACGGGACCACCGCGACTCCCAAGCACAGCCTTGCGAAGGAAGAATATCCGTTTGATGACAGCGGGCGGTACATGTCCGACTGGGCTGCCGCAGGAGAGCGCCGGGCTGGACGCTCTGCCGCAGCCACCAGCTCAGACGTGAGCAATTGGAGCGGATCCTACGGCGGTTCCGCCACGGGCAAGAAGCGCACGGTGGCGAAGACTTCCAGCAGCAAGTCCAAGTCAGGCTCGAAGTCAAAAGTGGCTTCCTCCTCCAAGAAGGGCGGGGGCCGCTCCTACACCGTGAAGAAAGGCGATACGCTCTCCGCCATTGCCTCGAGGAATTCCACATCGGTGGCCAAGATTAAATCCGCGAACGGCATGTCCTCGGACTTCCTGAGCATCGGCAAGGTGCTGCGCATTCCGTAAACGCCGTCCTAAAAAAGGACCGACAATCGCAGTCATGCTTGTCACGCATGGCTGTTTCATGACATGAGTGGGCATGCACATCCACTCCATGGCGGGGAAGTGTCGGGGCATCCTGTGTGCTCTCGCGATGGTGCTGCTGCTGGCATCGCGATCGTTCGCGGCGGTTGTCGTGATTGATGCGGGACATGGCGGTCATGATCAAGGCACGCGCTGGTACGGCCTTTCTGAAAAAACACTGACGCTCGATGTGGCGAAGCGTGTGGAGACCATCTTGAAACGCAACGGCGTGACCACGGTGATGACGCGGCGGACGGACAAGTTCATTCCGCTCGAGACGCGCGCGGCCGTTGCCAATCGCTATCGCAATGCGCTCTTCGTGAGCATCCATTTCAACTCGACCCGCATCACGGCCATCAACGGCATCGAAACGTATTACCGCAGCGACCGTGGACGCAAGGTGGCCTACACCATCCAGCAGTCCCTCATTAACAAGCTCTCGGCGAACAACCGCGGCATCAAGCGGGCGGCCTATTCGGTGCTGAGACATACGAACGGCACCGCTGTGCTGGTGGAGTGCGGCTTCATCAGCAACAAGTCGGAAGCCAACCGCTGCGGCAGCGCCGCCCATAGGCAGAAGCTGGCCGAAGCGATTGCGCGGGGGATCATGAGGGCGAGGTAGAGGCGAATCGTGGCGGGTACGTCTTTGTGTATGCCAGAGAGTTGTGTCACCATAAGTGCAGGGCCCCGGATGCTCTGACGCGCAGCGTCCTTGGACTGCGGCAGCCTGCTGCCGCTTTGGAGAGTCCGCAGCCTGCTGCGGCGATGGTGACATTCGCCCTTAAGGCAACGTCTCCCTGAAGCTTGGCGACTTCGTCGCGGCATGACGTGCAGCAGGCTGCACTGAGGGAACGCGGCAGCAGACTGCGCGCAGTCCAAGGCCTTCGGCTTCAGTTACCTTTGTGCTCGACGTCTGTGGCTACGTAGTTCTTTTAAACCCTCCTTACACAGCCCGCACAAACTGCCCCGTCGGCTCCTCGCCCTCCGGTGAGAAAATCAATCGGCCATTCCGCTCCGCCACATGCTCAATCAGCGGCGGCACGTAACCGAGGAAGCGGGTGGCATTCTTCGCGAAGCGTACGGTGTCGCCGGAGGAGAGCACGCGCAGCTTGCCGGTGCCCTGGCTGCGAAAGTCAGGATGGCGGCCGAACCAGTCCACCAATCGCTGCGCGAGATAGGGTGCAGGATCGAGCAGGTGCACTTCCTTCGGCAGGCTCTGTTGGAACATGCCACGCAGGAGCGGGTAGTGGGTGCAGCCGAGCACCAATGTGTCCACCTCGCCGAGTTGGGTGAGATACTGCTCCACGGAAAGGCGTGCGATTTCGCTTTCTTCCCAGCCTTCTTCCACAATAGGCGCGAGCAGGGGCGCGGCGACTTCGGTCACCTTCACCTGGGAGTCGAGCTTTGCGACTTCCGTGCGGAAGGTGTGCGATGACACCGTGCGGCGTGTGCCGAGGAAGCCGATGTGACCTTTGCTCACGGCGACGGCATTCTCCGCGGCGGGAATGGTGACGCCGAGGATGCGGCGTTCGGTGTCGGCATGCAGTTGCTGAAGATGACGCAAGGCCACGCATGAGACCGTGTGGCATGCCACTACCACAAGCTTGCAACCTTCCGCGAAAAGCAAATCTACACACTGCTCCGCGAAGTCCAGCACCGTGGCGAGGTCGCGTCCGCCATACGGAGCACGACCGCTGTCGCCGAGGTAGATGTAGTCTTCATTTGGCAGCACACGGCGCAGCTCGCGCAACACGCTCAAGCCACCATACCCGCTGTCGAAAACACCGATGGGATGATTGCTGAGAGGAGTGGGAGCAGGGGATTCAGACATCACGTGATGAAGAAATAATGTACCGGCTTTGAAAGAAATGAGAATGCAGAATCAAAAGGAAGCAGAAACTCGCGTGCTGGGAAGCGCGCCGCACAGATTTATCTCATTGAGCCTCATGGAACGATAGCAGGTCGATTTGACAAAGATAAAAATAATGGGATCATTGCGGTGTCAGCCGAAGTCATTACTGCTTCCTCAGTAGTGGCACGGGGGAACCGAACTCCTGGGAACGCAAGAACTCAGGACGGGGCGTACGGGGTGGGTAACCACTCGCAGGGGTCACTTCCAAGACCTAGCCCGCCAGCTAACCTCGCAGGCAACATTGGGAGGGACGATTTCTGAGGCGCGCATCCGCGGGCTTCATGGTCTTCCCCACAGCAACCATGCTGCGCGTGGCGGGAGACCGTCACGGGTGGCACACCCCTGAGAGAAGAACATGAACTGCCCCTACTGCCAGACTCCCCTGGACCGAGGCACCGTGCACCACGCCCGCTGCCTCTTGCGGAGCGAACCGCCACATACCCGGCGCGAAAACGAGAACGATCACGAAAACGTCATCGCCGCGTCCTTCGTCGTGCGCGTGCTGCAAGAGCGACGCGCCCCGCGGGTCATTGAGTACCGCTGCGCCAACGGTCACCGCGTCGAGGTGACGGCGCCGTAGGAGCCTGATGCTGGCACAGCGAGTGCCAGCGCGCTGCCTGCGGACTCTTCCGCACCACTGCGGACCCATCCACCGCCCTCCCGGCGGAGCTGCGCCCGCGCCCGGAAACAAAAGTATCATCATCTAATATTTCACATCCTTTCCTATCATGAACACACTTGCTATTACTCTCAGTTCACCCGTGTGGTGGCCGCTCATACCTGCCACGCTCGTGCTCATTTACCTGCTGCTTGGCATCACCTACATCGGCGAGCGCCAGGTCGGCATTGTCGTGAAACGCTTCGGCATGCGGAATCTGCCACCTGGCGACATCATCGCCCTGCGCGGTGAGGCGGGTATCCAGGCGGATACATTACCTCCGGGGCTGCATTTCTTCTACTGGATCTGGCAGTACAGCGTCACTCGCACGGCGCTGATTGAAGTGCCGCAGGATCACATTGCCCTCGTGGTGGCCATCGCCGGGGAGCCCATCCCTGCGGGCCGCATCCTCGGCCGTCAGGTGCCGTGTGACCACTTCCAGGATGCACGCGCCTTCCTCACGGGTGGCGGCGAAAAGGGCCGTCAGAATGCAATCCTCACCGCGGGTACCTACCGCATCAATACCGCGCTGTTCGACATCATCACTCCGTGGAATTCCTCACAGCGTGGCATCAATCCTTCGTCCCTGCGCATTTATAAGGTGGAACAGGACCTGGTGGGCATCGTGACCACGCTGGATGGTGCTCCCATTGATGAAGGTGAAATCGCCGGTACGTTGGTCGCGGGTCATGACAACTTCCAGGATTCGCAGGCCTTCCTCGACCATGGTGGTCGTCGTGGTCTGCAGGAGCAGGTGTTGTTGAGCGGTCAGTGGAACATCAATCCCTGGTTCGCCGAAATCGAACAGGTGCACATGGTGGAGATTCCCATCGGTCACGTGGGTGTGGTGATCAGCTTCGTGGGCAAGGCGCACGAGGACGTGAGCGGTGTGGACTTCAAGCACGGGGACCTCGTGCTGGTGGGACACAAGGGGGTGTGGGTCACACCTCTCCTGCCCGGTAAGCACCCCATCAACACGCGAGTCGCCCGCGTGGAACTCGTGCCGACCACGAACATCGTGCTGAACTGGGCCACGCGGACCGAGGCTCATGCCTATGACGCGAAACTCAACAGCATCACCGTGCGCTCGCGCGACGGCTTTGCCTTCAACCTCGATGTGTCGCAGATTATCCACATCGGCGCGAACGAAGCGCCTCGTGTCATCAGCCGCGCCGGTTCATTGCAGAACCTGGTGGACCACGTATTGCAGCCGCTCGTCGGCAACTACTTCCGCAACAGCGCGCAGGACTACACCGTGCTGGACTTCCTGAGCGCGCGCAGCCATCGCCAGGAGGAAGCTGCGAGCCACATCGAAGTGGCGCTGCGTGAGTATGACGTGGAAGCGATTGACACCCTGATAGGAGACATCACACCTCCCGAGGCGCTGATGAAGACGCAGACGGACCGCAAGATCGCGGAAGAACAACGCAAGACCTACGAGGTGCAGGAAGCGGCCGAAACGCAGCGCCAGCAGCTCGTGCGCCAGACCTCGCTGGCGGACATCCAGCACCAGGTGGTGGGCGCCGAGCAGGGCGTTCAGATTGCCGAGCTTCATGCCCGCGCCAGCGTGCGCCAGAGCGAGGGTGAGGCAGAAAGCACCAGACTGCGTGCTGGCGGTGACTCAGACGCCATCCGAGCCACCGGCCAGGCGAAGGCCGAGGCCTATCGCGTGGGTGTGGAGGCCTTGGGCTCCCAGAACTATGCCTTGATCCAACTGATGCAGATCATCGGTGAGCGCAATGTGCAGGTCGTGCCTGATGTCGCCGTGACTGGCGGCCAAGGGGGCAATGGCCTGATGGATGCCCTCATGGCCCTGATGGTCCGCCGTGACGTGGAAGCGGCTGAGACGCGGAAGATCCTGCACAACTAAGGAAGGTGGGCTGGTAGAGCCCCAAAACAAAGGGAGGTGGTGGTCCCCCCGGACCACCACCTCCGTTCACTCCGCGACCAGTGGGCAGACCAAGATTTGCCCCGAAGTACACGGAAATCCCCCCAAACACGCCCCGAAACGAGACGCGTGGATGCCGGGTGTAACGTACGAGCAGGCCGAAAGTCGCAAAGATTTTTGCGAATTGTGCAAATTTCTGAGCCTGAATGGAAAAAGCGGTCAAAAACTAGCCCAACTGGCGGCAGGCCTTGATGGTATTGGCCATCAGCAGGGCGATGGTCATGGGGCCCACGCCACCCGGGACGGGGGTGATGGCCCGGCACTTGGGCGCCACGGCGTCAAAGTCCACGTCGCCCACGATTTTGTAGCCCTTTTCCGTGCCGGGGGCTTCCACGCGGTTGATGCCCACATCGATGACCACGGCCCCTTCTTTCACCATGTCCGCCTTCACGAAGTGGGGGCGGCCGATGGCGGCGATGAGGATGTCCGCCGTGCGGGTGAGCTCGGCGAGATTCTTCGTGCGGGAGTGCGCTACGGTCACGGTGGCGTTGCCGCCGTTGGAATTCTTCGCCATGAGCAGGAGCGCCACCGGCTTGCCCACAATCATGCTGCGGCCCAGCACCACCACATGCGCGCCGTCCGTGGCGACGCCGGCGTCTTGCAGAAGCCGGATGCAACCCGCGGGCGTACACGGCACGAAGCCGGTGGGGTCTTCCAGCGTGAGCTTGGCCACATTCTCCGGATGAAAGCCGTCCACGTCCTTGCGCGGATCGATGGCACGCACGATGGCGCTTTCATCGATGTGCTTCGGCGGCGGGCTTTGCACCAGGATGCCGTGGATGGTGGGATCCGCATTCAATTGAGCGACCAGCGCGAGGAGTTCCTCCTGTGTGGTGTTCTCCGGCAGCTCATGCTTCACTGAGTGCAGGCCCAGCTCTTTGCACTTCTTGTCCTTGCTGCGCACGTAGGCGCGCGAAGCGGGGTCATCGCCCACCAGCACCACGGCCAGGCCGGGCTTCTTGCCCAGCTTGGCGAGTTCGGCGATTTCACGCTGGCATTCTTCCAGCACGGTGGCTGCGACTTTGGGTCCCTGAATCAACTGCATGGGTTTCGGTAGCCGAGGGCTGCCCGGCGTGCAAGCCTCGGGGCGGGAGGGGCTGCTGCCGGCGTTTTGTCCTCTTGACCGCCGGATGGAGCTGCCTGAGTGAGTTGCGGTCCGAAGGAAACACGCATGCAATCGTACGATGTCATCGTCGCAGGAGTGGGCGCCATGGGCAGCGCCACGCTGTATCATCTGGCGAAACAAGGTCTGCGTGTGGCTGGCCTTGATCCGCATCCTCCGGGGCATGCGTTTGGCAGTTCGCATGGAGAAACGCGTATCATCCGGAAAGCGTATTTCCTGGATGGAAACTACCTGCCGCTGCTGGAGCGGAGCTATGCGTTGTGGCGGGAACTCGAAGCAGAGTCCGGTAAGGACCTGATGCAGATCTGCGGGCTGCTGTGCATCGGCGAACTGGAGAGCGAATTCATTGCCAAGCTCGAAGGTGCTTCTCAGGAGGCAGGTCTGGCATTGGACCGCATCACTTCAGCGGAAGCGCGTGCATTGCATCCCGCGATGCAGGTGCCGGAGGACCAGGTTATTTATCATGATCGCGATGGTGGTTATCTCTCGCCAGAGAAATGCGTGGCGACTCACGCCGCGCGCGCGTGCGTGCATGGAGCCGATGTATTCGCAGGCGAGCCGTTGTTGGAATGGAGTGCGGATGGCAATGGTGTGCGCGTGCGTACGGCGAATCGGACACTCAGTGCGAGCAAACTTATTCTCACGACCGGTGCTTGGGTGATGCCGGAGTTTGCGAAGCTCGGCATTCCTCTGCGTGTGCGTCGCAAAGTGATGTTCTGGCACCGTGTTTCTGAAGCCGAACGATTCCGTGATACTCCCGTGTGGATCTGGGCGCAGCGGGAGCAGGCGTTCTATGGATTTCCCACGCTCGACGGCACGACGATGAAGAGTGCGGAGGATAGCGGCGGCGAGTATCTGGAACATGCGGATGCACGCGATTTTGGCATCCGTTCTGAAGATGATGCGGCACTCACGCCGTTTTTGCGCACGGCGTTCCCTGGCCTGGTGCATGAGATAGACCGCGCGAAGACGTGTCTCTACACGGATTCCGTGGACAGGAATTTCATCATTGGATTTCATCCGGAGCATCCGCAGGTGCTGCTGACTTCTTGCTGCTCGGGGCATGGTTTCAAGCTCTCCTCCGCCATGGGTGAGGTGCTTGCGAAGACCGTGCAAAGCGGTGTGCTTCCGCCGGAAACGGCGTTCTTTGGGATGAGGTAGAATGACAATGCGTCAACGAAGCGGCGCGTAGTTGAGCGGGAATAATACTGATCTTTTAGCCGCAAAAAACGCAAGAGACTCAAAAAAGGATCGACGTCAGATCCTGCTACATCGAATGGGGTAGCAACACCAAGAGTCCTTCCCTCTTGTGTTTTTTGCGTCTTTTTGCGGCTAAGAAATCAGGCCTGGAAACCCACCCACGTGAACTCACTCGCCCAGCAGCGGCAGCAGTGCCTTAAGCATCGGATGCGCTTCATACACTGCCTTCAATCTCTCCACGGCCACGGGGATATGCTGCTCGAAGTGCGGCTTGTTCAGGTTGCGGCTCAGGTTCGCATAGGCGCCGAGGGCCTGCATGAGACGTTGGGCGGCGCAGAGGAGATAGGTCTCACGCATGGTGGTGAGATCACGTCCGGTGTGTGCGGCATACCAGGCCAGCAACTCATCGCGCTCGGCATCGGACAGCGTGACGTACGGATCCAGCAACAGCGAAGCGAGGTCATACTCCGCGAGACCGGGGCGCACGCCCTGGTAGTCAATCAGCCATGCGGAGCCTTCGCGGATGAGCACGTTTTGACTCTGGAAATCACGATGCACCAAGCCACGTGGCAAGGAAGCAAGATGGCTGCGGAGCGACTGCAAAGCTTCACGCGCTTCGGCAAACTCAGGGGTGCTCGTATCTCTTCCGGAAAATCCCCTCACGAAGTGCGTGAGGAAATAGTTCTGCTCCCATTCATACAGCGCTTCATCGAAGCACAGCTCCATCTCGGCGATGTCCTCGGTGCTCAGCGCGGAGGCATCCACGTTATGCAGATGCGCCGCCTCAGCGAGCGTCGCTTGGTACAGCGGCCTTCTGGTTTCCCAAGGCTCGTCACGATAGGCGTGCAGATCCACATTGCCGAGATCCTCGACCCAAACGCACATGGTTTCGGCATCATGCGCGAAGATGCGTGGCACCTGCACACCGAGATTGGCCAGGCGATGGGTGGCGGGCACGAAGCGGGGATTGTCCGGGCGCGCCATGGTGTACACCATCAGGATCACACCGGCATCTGTGGCACTCTCGAAACCCAGCCGGTAGAAGCGCCGGTCCGAGCCGCCCTTTACAATAGCTTCGAGCGCCATGGCACGGGGCCAGTCGGGCAGGGCCTTGCGGGTGAGCTGGAGGAGTTCGGTATCGTCGGGCATGGGGGGCGGGAGCGGAAGGGCGGAGTCTTGGATGCCCCGGCCCGGATTGCAAGCCGTCCCTACACATCTTTCCCGTTGAGCACTCCTTCAGCCGTCATGCCACGACGCACAATGCAACGGTTCAGGAAGGCCAGGTCTGCGACCTTCGCTCCGGGCCACAGAATGCAGTCGCGTAAAGTCGCATTCACACCCACGACCGCTCCCTCGGAAATGACATTCACGCCTTTCAGGGACACGGAATGATGCACATCGGCCTTCGGGGACACGAAGCTCACATTCGCCGGCGCCAGGCCATCCGCGAGGTACTTGAGCTGGCCGTTCTCCACGCCGCCCCAGAGCGCTGCATGCGCATCGAGGTAGCTTTCGCGATCGCCCAGATCCCACCACTGCCCTTCATCCGAGACCACCGCGCCGATGCGTTCACCGCGCTTGAGGCACTCCAGCCACACAGGGATCACGGACTCGATCTTCCCGGGCGTGAGGCGGTCCATGAACTCCGGGCTCACTGCGTAGATGCCGGTGAACTGGTGCGTGCCCATGTTTTCCGTGCCCAGCTTGCCACGGATGTCGGTGACCAGGCCGGAGGCGGCGTCGAAGGCGATGTGCTTCGCCGGGCCGGTGGAGCGCAGCACCAGCGTCACCAGATTCTTCCCTTTCGCGTGCTCCTCCATCAGCGGCTGCAGCGGCAGGTCCGTGAGGATGTCGCCGTTGTACACAAGGAAAGACTCACCGCGCACCAGGTCAGCGATGTTGGCTATCCCACCCGCCGTCTCCAGCAGCACCGGCTCGTGGCGGAAGGTGATGGGCGCACCATGATATTCACCGGTAGGAAATGCTTCAGCGTAGCATTCGGGGAGATGATGCGTATTCACCATGAACTCGCGTACTCCAGCTTTCAGCAAATGCTCAAACGCACAGGTGATCAGCGGCTTGTGAAACACAGGGATCAGTGGCTTGGGAAGCTGATCCGTCAGTGGACGCAGCCTCGTGCCCAGTCCTGCGCCCAAAACAAAAGCCTTGTTCATGGGTTGGATTTACGTTCTGATGGCGAGCTTGCAAATGAGATGCGAGTTTGCCCGCATCCTGCTCATCACCGCCCGGCCTTGTCTACCGAATGAATCCCCATGACCGCAGCATCCTCGCCGCGCAGGGATACCTTGAGCTCGGCATGTATTCGGAAGTGTGGCGCGAGCTGAACTCGCTCCCTGCCGAAATGCTCTCCCGTGGCGACGTGATGGAGATTTTTGTCCTCAGTCTCATGGGTGAAAAGCGCTGGGATGATGCCCTGGCCCTGGCCCGCCGCCTGCGGGAGAAGCAACCCACCGAGGCCGGAGGGTTCATTCACGAGGCGTACTGCCTGCATGAGCTGGGCCGTACGAAGGAGGCGCTGGACCTCCTCACTCATGGCCCGCCCTCGCTGCAGGAGCGCGCGGTCTTCTTTTACAACGTCGGGTGCTACCACGCGCGGCTGGGTGATTTCACCAGTGCGCTGGTGATGTTGGAGCGCTCCTTTGAAATGGACTCCACCCTGAAAAAGTCCGCGCGCCGTGACCCGGATCTGGTGGATGTGAAGGACCTGCTGTAGAGCAGGGCATGGCATCCACGGACACGGACATCGGGCACCTTCGGCAGGCACTGGCCGACGCATTTGAGGCAAACTTCCGGGAGCGCGGCGAGATCGGTGCTTCCGTGTCGGTCTTCATTGAAGGCGAGGAAGTCGTGCACCTGTCTGAAGGCTATACCACGCGCGAGCGCATTGAGCCATGGACAGGGGATACCATGGTCCCCGTGTGGAGCGCAACGAAGGGGGCTGCCGCGGTCACTTGTCTCGTGGCCTTGGAGGAGGCGGGGATGGCACTGGAAGCGAAGGTCAAAGACATCTGGCCTGAGTTCGCAGGGGGAGGGAAGCAGGAGGTGACCCTGCGCCAGTTGCTCTCGCACACCGCAGGACTCTCCGTGCTGGATGAGGTGGTCCCCATTCACGACTACGCCGCGGTCATTGCGGCGATTGAAAAGCAGCCGCCCCTGTTCCCTCCCGGCACGCAGCAGGGGTATCATGCGCGCACCTTTGGATTTCTGCTGGATGAACTGGTGCGCCGGCTCACCGGCGCCAGCTCACTGGGTGCTTATTTCCACGAACGATTCCGGGAACCCATGGGCATCGATTTCTGGATCGGACTTCCCGAGGAACTGATGTCGCGCGTGGCCACGCTCTATCCCGGAAAGCTGAGGGCGGACATGGGGAAGGATCCGTTCTTCAAGGCATTCAATACGCGCGGGTCCGTCACGGCTCGTACCTTCACCTCACCTACCGGACTTGGCGCGGTGCAGGAGATGAATCGCCATGAGGCCCTCGCGCCCGGGTATGCGAGCATGGGTGGCGTGGGTTCGGCACGCGGGCTGGCTTCCTTCTACGCCATGCTGGCAGATGGGGGAGTCTGGAAGGGCACGCGATATGTGAGCGATGCCGTGCTGGCCCTGCTGGAGACCACGATTTCCCAGCAGGAAGATGCCGTGCTGCATGCGCCCATGGCCTTCGCCGCAGGTGTGATGAAGGACGCCGTTAGTGAAGCGGGAGAAAAGCTCCGCCATATCTATGGTGCGGGTCGCAGGGCCTTTGGTCATCCCGGTGCCGGTGGCAGCCTCGCGTTTGCGGATCCGGAGAGGAAGCTGTCGTTCGCGTATGTGATGAACCAGATGGAACTGGGCGCACTGCCGGGTGAAAAGACGCTGTCGCTGGTGGCGGCGTTGAATTAGAGCGTTTGAATTAAAAACTCTAGCCAGTTCGAATTGAGCTTTGGCAACTCGTCCCGGAGGGACGTTGGATGGTAGCCGGTGGTGGAGGGAGCCTTAGCGACCGCAACCACCGGATCCACGCACCAAACGCTCTTGCGTCCCGGATGGGACGCCGGAAGAGCGTCATAGACTCACGGTACGAGGAAAAGACCATGGCCACCTCTTCCGTCGTCCCATCCGGGACGGAGCATCTTTTTCCTCCATGATCCGGTGGTTCCCGGCCTGATTACAGGCCTCCACCACCGGCTACCATCCAGCGTCCCTCCGGGACGAATGCGTCTTCTCTCTCCTCATTTGCGGCTGCGGCCTTAATGAAAATGCTCTGGGAACTCTGCTACAGATCTAGGCGCGAGTGTCCTCGCACCACTTTCATTGCTTCGCACCCGCTTCATCCAGGAACTTCAGCGAGTGAATGATCTTCATGGAAAAGCCCTTGGACTGGAGATCCTCCGAAGTTTTCACTTCGCTGAGTTTGTTGTCTGCCATGACCAGCGCCAGCACCGAGCCGGGCTGCGTGGGGTGGAGAATCGCAATGGCCTTCACCAGGTAGACTTCGCCGCTGGTTGGCTTGGTCATTTCCAGGTGCATGGATACCGCATCATAGGAGCCGACCTTGGTGGCATAGAGATCGAGGGGCTTCGCCTGCTCGTACGAGTTGGTCACCATGGGGAAGACTTTTTCCTTCAGCAGGTTCGCAACGATCTGCTGGCGCACCTCCTTCGTTCCCATCGGCACGGTGAGGGTGACGAAGCGGATGATTTCCACCGCCTTCGTGGCGTCCGCGTTGGGCAGGGTGAGCTTCAGCAGCTCGGGTGCGCCGGTCTTTTTTCCACCCGGGAGAAAGCGTACGTCTTCCTCCTTGGGCACAATCACCTTGAAGGCGGCGCTGGGAGGCCCGTTCTCATGCTCGGTGGTGAAGGCTTCGTCCACGGTGATAGGCGTGCCGACGAAGGCTCCCTCCACTTTTGCAGGACCAAGCTGGAAGTTGCCCACTTTCTCCTCCTTGAAGGGAAGCGGCGCAGGTTGTGCGGGAGCTTCGGGTGACTGGGCAGGAGCAGGCACCATGCTGCCGACGGCAGTCATGAAGAAGAGAAATGCAGGGACGAAGGCGTTCTTGTTCATGACGGCAATGACTGTACTCGGCAGATGGTGTTGACATCGCACAAAACGGAGCCGTTGTCGTCGCCTCCTCCAAAACATTTTGTCCCGACAGGCGAGCTTGCGATGCGGAGACAAAAAAAGCGGCCCAGGAACACCTGAGCCGCTTTTAAAGTTAGAAAAATCTATCGGTTGGGGAAGCCGCTGTATTACCAGCCGCCATCGTCGCCGCCGAAGCCGCCATCGCGCTTGCCGCGATCCCAGCTGCCGCGCTTGTCCTTGTCGCGGAAACCGCCGCCGCCACCGCCGCCACCCTTGTAGCCGCCGCCACCGCCGCCGCCACCTTTGTAGCCGCCGCCGCCGCCACCACCACCACCACCGCCTTTGTAACCGCCGCCACCACCACCGCCGCCGCCGCCACCACCACCGCCAGGACGGGGAGTGTAGGGACGATCTTCACGAGGACGGGCTTCCACTACCTTGAGTGGGCGGCCGCCGAGGTCGGCGTTGTTGAGGCCATTGATGGCCGCACGGGCTTCTTCATCATTGGGCATTTCGACGAAGGCGAATCCACGGGAGCGCCCGGTTTCACGATCGAGGATAATCCGCGCATGCGAGACGGCACCATACCGCTCAAAAGTTTCGCGCAGTTCGTTGTCGGTCAGGTTGTAGCTGAGGTTACTGACGTAGAGGTTCATCTGGTTTATCTTTCACTAAAGCCGCCATGGTTTGCACAGAGTGAATCGATTCCATGGCGTAAAACCAGATGCACTAACCTGCCAGCTCCCTGACGGAAAGCGGCGCGCATATATGTCCTTCCCAAAATGGAAGTCAACAATTTTGCATTCCGCTGCCTGTAATGACGAAGCATAGGCAAAAGATTTAGCCCACAACGCACCGGAGCGGCCTGTTTCCGCAGTGATTAGGAGGCATCCCGGCGCCGTGTCGGTGTGGCATGTCTTGCTCATCGCAATCGGTCGCACCCATGGCCGTCTCTTTGGACGTTGGAACTGATCCGGGAATGGAGGATCAATACAGGAACGAGGCGATTTCACTGTCCGTCATGGCGGACGTGTTCTGCTGGGCCAGCATCACGCTGAGGTGATCCAGGCTCTCCAACTCAGAAGCCACCACGGTTTCCACGGGCATTTCCGTAGCTGGCGCTGCCTCCACCGCTTGGGCGGGAGAGGAGCCCTTTGAAGGGGAGGTCGCCACCACATGGGTAGGATTACCGCTGGATGTGTCAGCCTGTTTCCAGACCACCAACGAGAGGGTCAGGACGGCTGCCGCGGCCAAAATTCCATGGTTGAGCTTCTTAAAGCCGCCTTCCTCATCCAGCCACGCACGGCAGCGCTCCCAGAAACCCAACTTCTGGGGCTCCTGGCGGACAGCGCGCAACACGTTCTGGGTGAAGTTCGGACGAGGCTCCGCTACCCGGCCTTTGCCGAGGAGCTTGTGAAGCGGGTCGTCTTTCGAGAAGGGTTCCATGACTGCCCAATTTAACTCACCTGCCGCAGCTTTGTTGCAGGAAATTTGCCACCAGCCCCCGGGATTTGCCTCAGGCCTGGGTTTCGCTCTCCAGTGCGCGGATTTCATCCCGCAATCTGGCGGCATCTTCGAAGCGCTCTTCGGCGACTGCCCGCTCGATTTGAGCTTTCAGGTCGGCCATGCGTTTTTTGGGATTCACCGGCTTGGGTGCGGGAGGAAGCGGGGCTACCGCAGCGCCCGGAGCGGGTGCAGGCCTGCCAATCTCTTCACGCGCGGGTGCGGAAGAGGCGAAGGCCGGCTGCTTGCCCGGTATCTTGCCCACGTGGCGGGTGCCCTTGTGCATGGCACGCAGCATGTTCTCCAGATCGTCGGCAAAGGTGTGGTAGCACTCGGGGCAGCCCATACGGCCAATCTTCTTGAGATGCGCGCGGGTGAATCCGCAGGCGGGGCAGGCCAGGGTGTCGTCCTCCACGGAGGCGGCACGCGTCTTCTTCTGCTGACCGGTGCCAAGCAGGAAGTCTGCGAGCTGGAAGCCCGCGGGATCGGTGACCCCCTTCTCCTTCGAGCATTTCTCGCAGAGGTTCGCCTTCGTCATCTTCCCGTCCACAATCTGGGTCAGGAAGACGGTGGCTTCGTTGTCACACATGTCACATTTCATGGAAGGGGGCGCTTAGGGGGATGAGAGTGACAGAAAGTAACGCAGCAGGACGGCACGTGTATCGCATGAAGCGGGTTACGTTGTCCTGCTGCCAGATGCTAACGCATCACCATCATACTGGATACGTCACCGGAGTGCCGGTGGAGTTTACCAGCGCCTTAAACTTCGCCACGAGCTTCTGCGTGAGCGGGCCGGGCTTGCCATCGCCGATGAGACGGCGGTCGAGTGCCACGGCGGCGATGACTTCAGCGGCGGTGCCGGTGAGGAAGCATTCGTCTGCGGTGAAGATGTCGTGACGGGTCATGTTCACCTCGTGGATGGTCACGCCCATTTCCTTCAGCATGTCCATGGCTGCGCGACGGGTGATGCCGTCCAGGCCGCCGGCGGAGATGGGCGGGGTGAAGACTTCACCGCGCTTCACGAGGAAAAGGTTGTCGCCGGTGCACTCGGCCACATAGCCCTGCTCATTGAGCATCACACCTTCTTCGCCGCCACCCTGGATGGCTTCGATCTTGGCCATGACGTTGTTCAGGTAGTTGAGCGATTTCACCTGGGGGCTGAGCGCGGCCACCGTGGGGCGGCGGGTGGCGCAGGTCACCATGGTGAGGCCGCAGTCATATTTCTCCTGCGGGTACAGGGAGATGCTGCTGGCGATGATGAAGACGCTGGCCTTCGGGCACTGGTAGGGATTCAGGCCGAGAGGGCCCACGCCGCGGGTGATCACCAGGCGGATGTAGCCGTCGCGCAGGCCGTTGGCGGCGATGGTGTCCAGCGTGGCTTTTTCCATCTCCTCGAAGGAGAGGGGCACGGTCAACAGGATGGACTTGGAGGACTCGTACAGGCGATTGAGGTGCTCCGTGAGGCGGAACACGCGGCCATTGTAGAAGCGGATGCCTTCAAATACCCCGTCGCCATAAAGCAGACCGTGATCGAACACACTGATCTTCGCCTCCGTTTCCGGAACGAGTTTGCCATCGAGATAGATGAGAAGGGGCTTGGCCATGGGAGGGGCGAAGGATGCCTGAAGTGGGCGGAAGTGCAAGGAAAGTTCGGAATGGGGAGGCCGGAGGGCGGAGTCGGGGGACTCCAGCAATGGGCGTGCACTTTGCCGCGAAGTTGGGCTTGGGGTGATGTTTGCGCTCCAAGGAGATTGTCGCAAAGCAGCCAAGCAGCAAAAGCAGCGAAGGAATCAGAAACAAGACGCCTGTGTGAGGGGGGGCAACGCTCGGAGGCATCGCCAACCCCGAGAGCTCCCGTCGTAGTTACTCTGCTGCTTTTGCTGCTTGGCTGCTTTGCGACGAACCCCTGGGTCAGCCGGGCTGCTCCAGGTGTCCTTTCGTGATCACCAGCTTCCGGTCGCCGCGTTCGGCCAGGGTGGCATCGTGGGTTACTACCACGAGGGTCTTGTTGGACTCGTTCACGATTTCAAAGAGCAGGTCCATGATCTGCTTTCCCGTGGCGGCGTCGAGGTTTCCCGTGGGTTCGTCCGCGAGGAGGATGGGGGGATCATTGATCAGGGAGCGCGCCAGGGCCACACGCTGCTGCTCGCCGCCGGAGAGCTCCGTGGGGAGGTGGTGCAGGCGCTCGCCGAGGCCCACGCGGCCCAGCAATTCCTTCGCGCGGGTCTCAGTGGGCTTACCCTTGATGAGAGAGGGGAGCATCACATTCTCCAGCGCGGTGAGCTCCGGGAGGAGGTGGTAGTTTTGGAAGACAAAGCCAAGGCCAGAGTTCCGCATCTGTGCCCGGGTGTTCTTGCTGGCCGCATACATGGGCTGCCCGGACATGTACACATCTCCCTCGGTCGGTTTCTCCAGTCCGCCGAGGATGTAGAGCAGCGTGGTCTTCCCCGAACCTGAGGCGCCGCAAAGGAAGACCTTCTCGCCGGGCTCCACCCGGAGCGAGATGCCCTTGAGCACATGCAGGTCATGCCCCGCCAGGTGGTAGTGGCGGTGCACGTCTTTCACTTCGAGCGCGGGAACGTCAGGCATTGCCATGCACCGTGGCGGTGACTGCCGTGTCTGCAAGCACGAGGTTTCTGATTCGGGACGTCCCCCTCGGATCTCACGTGCTTCTCTTCAGTTCCGCTCGGCACACACCCTGTGCTTCGCGCCATGCCCCAGGATCGGGAACGCCTCATTCCCGCACCCCTGACGGACCACGCTCTGTTCGCAGTAACCACTTCGCGACCACTTGCGTCACCTCTACTGCGCTCCTTCTCACGTCATGTTTCTTTTTTCTCGCACGCTCCTCATCACGGTTTTCGCTGCGTTCCTGGCCGCGCCGTGCTTTTCCCAATCCGTCGTGCTCTGGCGGCCGCAGGATCCTCAGCGTGGATCCACCTGGCAGGAGGACATCCGCATGGAGATCTCCGGGATGAAGATCAACATCGGCTCCGGTTCGCAGGCCATCGATGGCGCGGGAAACTTCAGCTTTCACGAGATCGTGGAGCGCAAATATACCGGCGTGAACCGGCAGGAGGCGCGCATGCTGGAGAGCACCTTGCAGGGTACCTTGGCCTTCCTCGGACAATCGGCGGATCAATTGCAGGGCGGCGTGTTGCTGGGGAAGAAGATGCTGGGCAAAAAGGAACGCGACGCATGGCAGTTCGAGTTCAAGGACGTGAAGCCCTCCCCCGAGGAGCAGAAGGCGCTCGATGCCTTCGGCAGCCGCACGGGTTTGCTCGCCCTCTGGCCCTACCTCTACGGCGCCCAGTCACGGAAGAAGGGCGAGACGTGGAAGGCGGACACGGCTTTCCTCACCAAGGGAAACGGAAACGGGAAGACTGCGCCACCGCTGACCGTCGATTTGAACTTCACGTTTGTGGATGTGGAGGAGAAAGCTGGCTCCCGCTGTGCCCGGCTGGGTGTGAATGGCTTCTTCAAAATCGCCCCCGGCGAGAAAACCCCCGCCACCATCACGCTCGAAGTGCAGGGCGACATCTGGCGCGAGCCACGGGACATGGTCGATGTGGAGGCGAACCTGCAGGGCACGCTGAAGGTGTCCGGCGCGAAGGCGAATGATCCGAAGTTGCCGGAGGGAACGACGCTGGAGTTGAGTGCTCCGTTTACGCTGAAGCGGACGGTGAAATCGGTGAAGTAGGAGGCGGTGTTCAGTTGGACCTCTTCACTCTTCCTTGTGAAATTGTCCGCCCCTGCTTCGTTGGGTCATCATGTCCGCTGCCACTTCCCCTGACATCGCCCCGGCCCCTGCGGCTACTGGTGAAAAGCGTTTCGCTGTTGCCCAACTGGATGAGATTCCGCCGACGCCGTGTCCCTGCGGTCAGGCGCGCCGGGCCTTCAAGGAGCCGTGGAATACCCTCGCCAGTGTGCACCTCACGGACATCTCGGTGGACAGCAAGCTCCACTACCACAAGAAGATGACGGAGATCTACGTCGTACTGGAGGGTGAAGGCTATCTGGAAGCGGATGGCGAGCGCATCCCGCTCAAGCCGATGACCAGCATCATGATCCGCCCCGGCTGTGTGCACCGCGCCGTGGGGAACCTGCGCATCATCAATGTGCCCATGCCACCGTTTGATCCGGCGGATGAGTTTGAGGTGTAGGGCACTTTCAGGCCGCGCGGATGATTTTCACCTTGTGACCTTCTCATGTCCCCGTCCGAGCCATCATCATTAAGCACTCCAAGTCCAGTACATCGCGGCTGGCTGGTGGCGAACGGCCTGATGGTGGCGGTGATGGTTTTTGGTCTGGTCTTCCATATGACTAGCAGTTGGGACGGCTGGAATCGGATCCCAGATCACATCTGGGATTTGATCGCGATGCCTGTCCTGCTGAGTGGACCGATTGGACTGGTCTTTTGCTCGATGGCATTCTCGAGCGTGAAGCGAGGAGTCGAAAGGCCTGTCCTGCGCCGCATCTTTGTGGGGCTGAATCTCGTCGGTATTGCGATTGGATTGGCCTCGTTGGTACCCTGTTTCATCTTGTTCATGCTTAGTTTCTACCGCTGTTGCTAGGCCCAACTTCCTCTCATGAAAGCTGCCATCTCCTCGCTTCTGGTTTCGCTAATCACCACAGGATTGCTTTGCGCGCAGTCCCAGCCCCCAAGACCGGCACCGCCCGAGCAGGGGGCCGAGGGACTTCCATGGAACCGCTCACGAGCCGCTTCTAACACGACACCTGCTCCAGCGCCTTCACCCGCCCCCGCCAAGAAAAAATCTTCGAGCATGCCCGAGGCCTTCCATGAACTGGCCATCGGTGATGTCGCGCCGCCCTTCTCGCTGCTGGGCATTGATGATAAAACGCACACCCTGGACAGCTACAAAGACGCGCAGACTCTGGTGATTGCCTTCATCTCAAATCACTGCCCGGAATCGCAGGCCATCGAAGGCCGCCTGAAAAAGCTGGTGGAGCAGACCAAGGACAAGGGGGTGACTTTTGTGGCGGTGAATCCGAATAACCCTGTGGGGCTGCGTCCGGATGAGCTGGGTTATTCGAAGTACAACGACAGCTTCCCCGAGATGAAGCTGCACGCGAAGGAGCAGGGCTTCAACTTCCCCTACCTGTATGATGGCGAGACACAAGCCATGGCCATGGCGTACGGCTGCCTTGCGACCCCACACATCTTCATCTTCGATGGCAAACGGAAGCTGGCCTACAAGGGTGAGTTCGATGACTCACGCTTCGTCGATGAGGGCTCCGTGAAGACACCGAGTGCGCAGAATGCCATTGAAGCTTTGCTGGCTGGCAAGCCCGTACCGGTGGCGGAGACGCGTCCCCATGGCTGCTCCACCAAGTGGCTCACGAAGAAATCCGCCGTCGCACAAGACGACGAAAAATGGGCCAAGGCCACCGTGGATGTGGAACTCATCGATGCCGATGGAGTCGCCGCCCTGCGCAAGAACGGCACCAAGAAAGTCCGCCTCTTCAATGTGTGGGCCACGTGGTGCGCGCCGTGCGTGCAGGAGTTTCCCGAGTTGGCCAAGACCGCCCGCAAATTCGGCCTGCGCGACTTTGAGATGATCACCATCAGCATGGACCGTCCCGAACTGAAGGACAAGGTGAAGGCCTTCCTGGAAAAACATCAGGCCGCCATCCCGGACAAGATCAAAGCCTCCCTCAAGGCCGAGAACCGCACCACCAACAGCTACCTCTACACCGGTCCCAGCCCCGACGCCCTGGTGAACGCCCTCGACCCCGAGTGGCCTGGCCCTCTTCCCCACACCGTCCTCGTCGCACCCGACGGCACCGTCATCTGGCGACACAACGGCCAGGTGGACGGCGAGGAACTCCGCGCGGAGATCCTCAAGTACATGGGCCGGTACTACAAGCCGGAGTAGTCTTTTGCATCAGTCGGCATGTCCGCGTGGGTGGGCGTGCTGACCGGGATGAATTAGCCGCAAAAAGACGCAAAAAACTCAAAAGGTAAGGGCTCTTAGGCCGTGCTACCTCAAGTGAGGTTGCTATACCCAGCGCCAATCTTTTTTGCGTTCTCTGCGTTCTTTTGCGGCTATTAAAAAGAGGTGACCTCCGCCCTTGAGGTGAAACTACCTCACGGCTTCAGCACGACTTTGAGCAGGCCGTTGCCGGGCTGCACGCCTTTGTGGAACCACTGGGCGCCTTCGCTCAGGGGAGCGACGATGCTGAGCAGGGGCTCAACCTGGATGCTGCCGTCCTGGATGCGCTCGATGGCTTCCGGGTATTCACCGGCGCTGGAGCAGGAGCCGCGCAGGGTGATCTGGCGGGTGACGACTTCCTGCAGGGGGAAGGGGGTGTTCGGCTGGAGGTTGCCCACCAGCACCACGGTACCACCCTTGCGTACGCTGCGGATGGCGAGGTCCAAAGGCTGGGCTGCGCCCACCACTTCGAAGCTGGCGTCGAGGCCATCGCCACCACCGAGTTCCTTGAGCTTGGCGGCGAGGTTCTCTTCCTTGGCGTTGAAGACTTCCTCCGCACCCAGCTTCTTCGCCAGGGCGAGGCGGGAGTCGTCGAGGTCCACGGCATACACGCGGGACCAGCCACGGGCCTTCAGTGCCTGCAGCACGAGGAGGCCGATCAAGCCGGCGCCCACGACTACTGCACACTCCTGGCGGGTGGTGGTGGCCAGCGCGCCCTGATTGGGCTTCGGAGCGAGGTTCACGGCGTGCAGGCCGATGCTCACCGGCTCGGCGAAGGCGGCTTTCTCGTAGCTCAGGGCATCCGGGATGCTGAAAAGAATGTGCTGGGGTAATACCACCTGCTCGGCAAAGCAGCCATGACGGCGGTAGTCGCCGCAGGACACGCCGAGCACGCGACGATTTTTACAGAGGTTCACGAAGCCCGCCTTGCAGTCGGGGCATTCGCCGCAGTACTCCGTGGAGTCGAAGGTCACGCGGTCGCCTACCTTCCAGTCGCTCACGCCTTCACCCACGGCGCTGATTTCGCCGGCGGCCTCGTGGCCCATGATGATGGGGGGGATGCGGCGGCCGCTGCGTCCATCCATGCCATGCAGGTCGCTGCCGCAGATGCCGCAGGCCTTCACATCCACCAGCACCTGTCCGGCGGCAGGCTGGGGAGCCGGGGCGTCGCCAAATTCAAACTCGGAGGGGGCAGTGAGGGTGAGCGCTTTCATGGGATGGGAATGGGGAAAGACCGCCAGCTTGCGACGATCCAAGGCGGGGTCAAGCGGAAGGCGCGGCTTCTGGAAGGGCCCAATTGTAAAAACATTTTCTCCGTGCGTTACTTGCTGTCACGGCCGGATGCATTACTACATCTACTCGGAAGACATTATATGTTCCGACATCTGGCTTTGTTGTTGCCGCGCAATTGGGGACGGCTTTCCCGCGCGGTCTTTGGAGATTTCAAGTATCAGCCTCCGGGGTGGATCGTGTCCACCAGCGGCAGTGTACTTGACAGCATGCGCCGGGGTCCCGGCGTTTGGGCATCGGTTATCACGGTGACCGGTTTGACGGTCGTGGGTGGATACCTGTGGTACCAGTGGCAGGAGGCCTACAAGCACCGACCCACGCAGGTGGTGGAGGTCCGCCAAATCACCGGCAAGCTGGCGTCACCGGGCGTCACGCCGATTGTGAAGAACAAGCCGGTCGTGCAACCGGTGGAGCTGGACTTCTCCAGTTCCATCGCGCCGCTCGAATCCGTCGGCAAGACGGCCACGAAAGGTGTGACCATGAAGCCCGCCATGCCGGGTGAGTGGAAATGGGTGACGGACAAGAAGCTCGTCTTCCACCCTTCGCAGGACTACTGGCCTGCTGCCACGGAGTACACGGTCTCTTTTGACCGCGACATCCTGCCGCCGGCCACGAAGCTGAACGACGCGCAGTGGAAATTCACTACCTCGCCCTTGATCGCAAAAGTAGCGAACTCCGAGTTCTACACGGATCCGAAGGATCCCACCGTGCACCAGATCACGGTGACCCTGAACTTCAGCCACCCCGTGACCAAGGAAGAGGTGGAGAAGCACATCACTCTGGATGTGCTGGGGAAGACGCCAGTCTTTAACTACGGCGGGAAGACGCCGGACACCTACTTCACGGTGACCGAGGGGGCGCATCAGCGGGAGTACTATGTGCGCACCACACGCATCGCCGTGCCGGAGAAGGAGGACTTTGTGAACGTGACCCTCACGAAGGGGCTGCCGAATATACAAGGTGGCGCGGTAACGGACAGCGGTGTCACCACCAAGGTGCGCGTGCCGGACGTGACCACCGGATTCTTGATCAAGGAGGTGCGGACAGACATCGTGCGTACGGAGGAGGGCGAGCCTGAGCAGTTCCTGTTCCTGGAAACGACCGGCTATGTCACGGGGGAAGAGCTGGAGAAGCATGTCTCCGTGTGGCTCCTGCCCAAGGACAAGGCCGCCAGCCCGGCTGGTCCTGCCGTGGAGGATTATGACTGGCCCGCTGCTGGTGAAATCACACCGGCGGTGCTCAGCGCGGCCAAGCCCATTCCGTTGAAGCGGGTGGAGGCGGAGAAGGATGCAGACGCGCCCATGGCGGCGATGCATGCCTTCAAGATGCAGCCGCCGGGAGTCGGCCGACTCTTTGTGCGCATCACGAATGGCGTGCAGGCGCTCGGCGGTTTCCGCCTGGGCAAGGACCATGTGGCGCTGGATGACGTGCCGGAACTGCCCAAGGAAGTGGAAATCCAAGGGGCCGGCGGCGTGCTGGCCCTGAGCGGGGAGAAGAAGCTCAGCCTGAAATACCGCGGCGTGCAGCACCTGCGCATCACGCTGGCACGTGTGCCCTTCAGCCAGATCAATCACCTTGCGCGTCTTACAGGAGGGGATTTCGAGTCGCCCTACTGGAAGACGGATTTCGATGAAAACAACATCTCCCGCGTGCACCGCGAAGTGCGCGATGTGGTCATGCCAAATGAATACCAGGCGAACTACAGCACCCTGGATTTCACCAATGCGCTGAACTCACAGGACACGAATGATCCGGATGCCTCACGAGGTCTCTTCTTCCTGACCGTGGAAGGTGTGCGCCCTCGCAACGAGGATGAGAAGGAGAATGAAGAAGGTGAAGACGCGTCTGCAGATTCCGAGGAGACGGAAGCCAAGTGGGTGCGCGTGGGTGAGAACGTGGCGGCGAGCCGCTTCATCCTCGTGACCGATCTCGGCATCCTGATGAAGCGCAATGCCGATGCGTCGCGTGAGGTGTTCGTGCAGAGTTTGATGAAGGGCGAGCCCGCGGCGGATGTGAAAATCATCACGCTGGCTAAGAACGGCGAGTTCCTGAATGAAACCACCACGGATGCGCAGGGTCACGCCAGCGTGCCGAACGTGGAACATTTCCGCAGGGAAAAACTTCCGGTGTCCATCATCGCGCGCTCGGGGAATGATGTGGCCTTCCTGCCCTTCCATCGCCCGGACCGGTTGATGGACTTCTCGCGCTTCGATATCGAAGGTGTGCTCGCCTCGGAGAAGGAGGCGCTCGATGGGTTCCTGTTCACCGAGCGCGGCGTCTATCGTCCCGGTGACAAGGTGCATGTGGGCGGCATTGCCAAGCGGCGCGACTGGGCTGGTCAGCTTGATGGCCTGCCGTTGGTGCTGGAGGTGCGTGATTCCAAGGAAGAGCTGCTCGATACCCAGAAGATCGCTCTCGGTGAGGACGGCTTCTTCGATGCGGAAGTCGAGACGGCGGAAGAGTCGCCGACGGGCACCTATACCGCGCGTCTCTACCTGCTGCCGGATGCGGACAATGAAGAGAATCGCATCCTGCTGAGTAGAACCGGATTCCGTGTGGAGGATTTCCAGCCGGACCGCATGAAGCTGGGCGTCACTCTGAGCACGCCTCCGGGACTTGCCTGGGTGCAGCCGGGGGATGTGAAGGCGACGATCAATCTGCAGACGCTCTTCGGCATGCCTGCGGCGAAGCGCCGCGTGACAGCGAAGCTGACGCTGGATCCCGCGAACTTCTCCTTCCCCAAGTATCCCGACTTCACCTTCCACAATCGCCTGAAGGATGAGGACGAGGAGGATCATGACAACGAATCCGCCGCCGCAGGTACGGAGGTGCAGCTCGGCGAGCAGACCACGGATGACAATGGTAACGCTGTCTTTAATCTGGCGCTGGAGCGTTTCAGCGATGGGGTATTCAGCGCGGAGTTCTTCACGGAAGGTTTCGAACCCGATGGTGGGCGCAGTGTGCGTGGCGCGCAGACGTTTCTTGTGGCACCGCTGCCCTATGTGGTCGGCTGGAAGGCGGATGGTGACCTTTCCTACATAGGAATGGATACACCACGCAGCCTGAAGTTGATCGCGGTGGGTCCGGAGCAGAACCTGTTGGCCGTGCCCGGACTGACCCAGCACATCCTGCATATCCGGCATGTGTCGGTGCTCACCAAGCAGGAGAACGGCAACTATGCTTATGTGTCCACGAAGCGGGAGCAGCCCATCAGCGAAGGCGCATTGCCGCTGGCCGCGGATGGCGCAAGCTTCACCCTGCCCACGAGCAAGGCGGGCGAGTATCGCTTTGAGCTGCGCGATGGGGAAGGAAACGTGGTATGCGCCACCGCCTTCACCGTGGTGGGCAAGGGTGATGCGGAGCGCAGCCTGGAGCGTGATGCTGAGCTGGAGATGAAGCTCGCGAGCACCAGCCTGCGGAGCGGTCAGCCGCTGGAGTTCAGCCTGCGCGCGCCCTTCACGGGTGCAGGGCTGGCCACCATCGAGCGCGATCGTGTGCTCGGCTGGCAGTGGATCAAGCAGGGTACGCCCAGCGCCACGCATAGCATCATGGTGCCGGAAGGTCTGGAAGGCACTGGTTATGTGAATGTCTCCTTCGTGCGTGGGCTGGATTCACCAGAGGTCTTCACCAGTCCGCTGAGCTATGCGGTGCAACCTTTCGCTGCGGATGAAGACAAGCGTCGCATGCAGGTGGAACTGGATGCGCCGCAGCGTGTGAAGCCGGGTACCACCATGACCATCGGCTTCAAGACAACGAAGCCGGGACGCATTGTGGTGTATGCCGTGGACGAAGGCATCCATCAGGTGACGAACTACAAGCTGCCGGATCCGCTGAAGCATTTCATGCGCAAGCGCGCCCTGGAAGTGGAGAGCGAGCAGATCCTTGACCTCATCCTGCCCGAGTTCAGCCAGCTCATGAAGCAGAAGGCCTTCGGCGGCAGTGAAGACGTGGCGCTGAAGATGCACCTCAATCCCTTCAAGCGTCGCAAGGAAGCGCCGGTGGTCTTCTGGAGTGGTCTGGTCGATTGTGGCCCGGATCGCCAGGAGGTGACCTATGATGTGCCGGATTACTTCGCAGGCAGCCTGAAGATCATGGCGGTGGCCGTGTCCGAGGACATCGTGGGCACCGCACAGACGCAGGCCACGGTGAAGGGACCCTTTGTGCTCACACCCAATGCGCCTTTCTTCGCGGCGCCCGGGGATGAGTTCACGGCAAGCCTGACTGTGGCGAACAATCTGGAAGGGCCAACTGCGCCGGGAACGGTGGCGTTGAAAGTAGAGGGCACGGAGCACCTTGAAGTGTTGCCGCCGCTGGAGACCAATTTGGAAGTAGGACCCGGCAAGGAAGCCACGGCACGCTTCCGCGTGCGCGTGAAGGAGGAGCTTGGTGGTGCCGAGCTTACCTTCCACGCCAACGCAGGTGGGGAAGAGGCGAAGCGCTCGACGACCTTGAGCGTGCGCCCGGCGACACCGTACATGACGCATGTGCAGAGTGGTTATTTCCGGCTTGGGAAGCAGGACATCGCAGTGAAGCGCGACATGTTCCCCGAGTTCCGCAAGACGAACGCCACGGTCAGTACAGCGCCGCTGGGATTGGCGCGTGGATTGGAGTCGTATTTGCGCGAGTATCCCTACGGATGCTCGGAGCAGATCACGAGTCGCGCCATGTCACGCCTGCTGCTGGTAGATGAAGTGGACTTCGGCTTCGACAAGGCCGAGGCGAACGAGCAACTCGATGCTGCCTTCATGCTGTTGCGTACGCGTCAGCATGGCAACGGTGGCTTCGGCTACTGGGATGGATTCTGCGATGCCAAGCCGGACTTCCTCAGTGTGTACGTGACGGAATTCCTCACGGAAGCGCGCGATGCCGGCTACGCCGTGCCGAGCGACATCCTCGATGGTGCCCGCAATCGCATGAAGCAGATGGCTCGTGCGAAGACGGCAAATCTTGAAGAGGCCGCCTTCCAGGCTGCGGCGATCTACCTGCTCACGCGCAATGGCGAAGTGACCACCAACCAGGTGCTCAATCTCCGCGACACGCTGGAGAAGGAGTACAAGGATAAGTGGGAGGGCACCATGGGCGCCGCCTATCTCGCCAGCACCTACATGCTGCTGAAGCAGGACAGGGAAGGCCGCGCGCTCATGGAGCAATACCGTCGCAAGGCCGATCCGAAGCCCTTCTTTGAGCGCTGGCTCGGTGGCTGGTGGAGTGACCCGCAGGTGCGCAACGCGCAGGCGTTCGCGCTTGTATGCCGTCACTTCCCGAACATCGCGGGTGACTTCGGCTACAAGGATCTGGCCGTGATCACCGAGCCCCTGACGAAGCATCGTTTCAATACGATCAGCAGCGCCACCAGCATCATGGCGCTCAAGGCTTACACGGCGCTGGCGAAGAAGTCCGATGTGAAGCTGAGCATCAGCGAGGTGGCCCGCGCTGCCGGCGTGGAGCCGAAGCTCCTGGTGCCGCCGAGCGCGGGTCTGTTGAGCGCACCGTTTGGTGCGGGAGCAGGCACCATCCGTTTCAACCTGGACAAGGGTGATACAGATCTCGGCGCCTTCTACCAGGTGGTGGAAGCTGGCTTCGACAAGGGCGACTCGAAGGACAAGATCACGGATGGCTTCGAAGTCTTCCGCGAAATTGTGGATGCCGACGGCAAGGCGATTGAGAAACTGAAGGTCGGCCAGAGCGTCACCGTGAAGCTGGTGATCCGGAACATCAGTCCCGAAGACCAGACAAATGTGGCGTTGCTGGATCTGCTTCCCGGTAGTTTCGAAGTCGAGCAGGGAACCCTGCGCCCTGGTCGCAACACTGTGCCCGGTGCGGATTTCGTGGAGGTGCGCGAAGATCGAAACGTGTTCTTCACGAATGTGCGCAAGGGTGATGTGCAGGTCTTCACCTACCGCATCAAACCCATCGCCGCCGGCACCTTTGTCATCCCACCCGTGTATGCGGAAGCGATGTACGACCAGAATTTCAAAGGCCGTGCGCCTGGTGGGAAGCTGGTGGTGGAGGCGGCGGAGTGAGTGGAGATCAAGGAACACCGAGGCGTAATGAGATTGGCAAGGTGAATTGGCTTTAGCAGCCCATGCGTGGAACAATCGATATCGTGAGTGGGATTCACCCTCTCCTGCGCTCTTTCAGAGCGCGATGCATTTGCGCGCCCACCCAGGGTGGCGCTCGCCTAGGCTCGCTGACCCTGGGCTGGGCTCCTGCTGTCTTTCAGACAGCGGCTACCGCGGGCGATGTGAGCGGCGACATGTGTAGAATGGCCGGCTCCGAATGCTGCTCGTCAGACAATTCGGAGTTCGTGGCTGTGGGCCACACACTATTCCAGACCTTGTGCGAGGCCTGGCTGATGCATGTTCCAACCTTAGGTTCAATGTTTGCCGGTTACCGCAAGCACTACACTATTTGCCACATGTCCGTCCCTCGATTTATTGGTAGAAGCTCGCTGTCTGAAAGACAGCAGGAGCCCAGCCCAGGGTTAGGGAGCCTCAGCGACCGACACCCTGGGTGGCTGGTGAAAAGCATGGCGCTCTGAAAGAGCGCAGGAGTCGTCGCCACATCCCTGAACATCCATGGCCCAGTCCCTCGCGAAGGTTTATCTCCACCTGATCTTTTCAACGAAGGATCGCGTGAAGGTGTTGCCGGATGATATCCGTCCAGCGTTGCACGACTACATGGGAGGTGTCTTACGCGAGGCGGATTGTTCATCCGTGGAAATCAACACAGAGCCTGACCATGCGCATGTGTTGTTTCTCCTTTCGCGGACCACGACCATCAGCAACGTGGTGAGAGATCTGAAGAAGGGTTCTACGAACTGGCTTCGCGCACAATACACTCAGTTGCGTGATTTTTATTGGCAGCACGGCTACGGTGCATTCTCCGTGAGTTCCTCGAACGTAGATGCGGTATCTGAGTACATCCGAAACCAACGCGAGCACCATCAGAAGCAGAGCTTCCAGGACGAGTTCCGTGCCTTCCTGAAGAGGCACGACGTGGAGTTTGATGAACGCTATGTCTGGGATTGACCATCTCCTGCGCTCTTTCAGAGCGCGACGCTCTAGCGCGTCTACCCAGGGTGTCGGTCGCTTAGGCTCCCTAACCCTGGGCTGGGCTCCTGCTGTCTTTCAGACAGCGAATGCGGTTGGTCTGGCAGCACTGAAGAAGGTATCGGAGTTCTTAAGGTTTCATATTTGGCGACGTAGGTGGGTGCGTCGAATGGCCATCGGCTTGGCGCTGCTGGCCGCTGTCGCCCTCCTCACCTATGCCCTCTCTCCCAAACCCGAACTCTACCCCCACGGACTCACCTTCTCGCGTGCATTGCTCGACCGTGACGGCAAGGTGATTCATCTCACGCTGGCGGGGGATGCACGGTATCGGCTGCACACCCCGCTGGCGGAGATCAGTCCGGATCTCATCGAGGCGACGTTGTTGCTGGAGGATCGGCATTTCCATTCGCACCCGGGGATCAATCCGCTATCGCTGGGACGAGCATGCTGGGGTGTGGTGACGGGCACGCGGCGTGGGGGTGCGTCCACGGTGACGATGCAATTGGCGAGGCTTCGCTATGGTCTCTCCACAAAATCTTTCGCGGGGAAGTTCGTCCAGATGTTGCGGGCGCTACAACTTGAGCGGCACTATTCCAAGGAGGAGATTCTGGAGGCTTATCTCAACCTCGCGCCCTATGGAGGCAATGTGGAAGGTGTTGGCGCGGCATCGCTGCTGTGGTGCGGAAAGTCTGCGAAGGACCTGACCCCGCGTGAAGCGGTAAGCCTCAGTGTGCTGCCGCAGAGTCCCACGCGTCGTCGCCCCAAGATCGTGGGCAACAACGATGCGCTGGCTGCAGCGCAATTCCGTCTCTGGCAGCGCTGGCAGGAGGCGCATGGTCTGCGAGCAGATGGACTCGATGCCACCTTCACGCTGCAGCCAGAAGCGAAGCCACCTCGCGAGACGCCGCATCTGGCGCGCCGTTTATTCGCGGATGTCACTGTGGCAGACACGGTGCAGCATCCACCCCTTGCAACGACCATCCATCTCGGCATGCAGAAGCAGATCGAGGGCTCGATGCGTGACTATCTCACCGTGCGCCGCGAGGTAGGCATGACGAATGCCTGCGCGTTGCTCGTGCATGCGCCCACGCGCGAGGTGCTGGCTTATGTGGGCTCCGCGAGTTTCCTGAATGTGGATATCTCAGGGCAGGTCGATGGCGTCACGGCGCGTCGCTCACCGGGCTCGGCGCTGAAGCCATTCATCTACGCACTGGCGCTTCAACAGGGCCTGCTGCATCCACGCAGCCTGCTGCGTGATGGCCAGGTAGCGTTCGGTGATTACAATCCGGAAAACTTCGACCGCGAATTCACCGGTCCCATCTCCGCAGAAGATGCGCTCTTCCGCAGCCGCAACATTCCTGCGGTCGCGCTCACGCGGAAACTGGCGGAGCCGGGCCTGTATGGCTTCCTGAAGCAAGCGGGCGTCTCCCTGCCGCGACCGGCGGAGCACTACGGTCTCTCGCTCCCCCTCGGTGGTGCCGAGGTGAGCATGGAAGAGCTTGCCTCCATGTACGCCATGTTAGCCACGGATGGTATTCCTCGTCCGCTCCTGTATGCACACGCTGCTCAAGAGACGGCTCATGGGGCAAACCCACTGCTCACTCCGGAGGCCTGCTTCCTGGTGCGGCGCATGCTCGCTTCGCGCGAAGAAGAGGCTGGACTCAGTGACCTGACCATCTCATGGAAGACCGGCACCTCGCATGGGTTTCGCGATGCCTGGGCGGCAGGCATCCGTGGAGAATATGTATGCGTGGTGTGGATTGGAAACTTCAACGGCAAGTCCAATCCCTCCTTCATCGCACGGAAATGCGCTGCACCGTTGCTCTTCGAAATCTTCCATCGCTTGCGTCTTCCCTGGCATCGCGATGTGCCACCGGAAGGCGTGCGTGAGGTGCAACTCTGCGCCGTGTCCGGACAAATCCCCACACCTCATTGCCAGCACTGCCGCATGGGATGGTTCATTCCCGGAAAGTCGTCCATCGCGCCTTGCGAAATCCATCGCGAAGTGTTGATCGATGAAGGCACGGGTCTGCGCGTGGTGGCGGACGATGGCAAACGCAAACTGCGTCGCGAAGTGTACGAGTTCTGGCCACCGGACATGCTGGCACTCTTCCGCCAGGCCGGCGTGCCGCGCCGTGAAGCGCCGCCGATGGAAGCCAGCTCGGTGGCGCTGCGTGCAGCCCAGTCGCAGGACACCCCGCGCATCGTATCACCGCAGCCGAGGCTGACGTATTCGCTGCGGGTGAACGACTCCAGCAAGCAGGTCATCCCACTACGCGCCGAGACGTCCGCAGGTGTGCGTACCATCTTCTGGTTTGCCGGAGCGCAGTTCCTCGGCAGCAGCACGCCCGCCGAGCCACTGCTCTGGAAGGCCACCGCAGGCTCATGGAAACTCCATGTGCTGGATGACCATGGCCGCAGCTCCACCTGTGACGTGAAGGTGGAAATGGTGGAGTGAGGCTCGCAAATGACGCCGGCTGGAAGCCAGCGCTCCCAGGGCCTCAGGGCACGAAGATGTGCAGGGGACTCTTTTCGGTGAGCCAGGGTTTCAGTTCCACCCAAGGCACGGTGTACTGCACATTACCGCGGGCGTACGAGGAGACTTCATAGGGATTGAAGTGGACCACAAATCCCCCCGGCGAGAGGAACCAGGTGAACTTGCCCTCCTCATACTCCACATCTCCAAGGCTGAGTCCGGCGTCCGGACCTATTTCTTCATTCGGCGCCAGACCCTCTGCCTTGTGCAGCTTCTCTACACCAATCTTCGGTAGAGCCTTCAGGAACTCCGGCTTGAAGAGGGTCGCCAGAGTGAGTTCCGCACCTGTGTTTGTATTGAAGGTGTGAAACTCCGTCGCGCTATTGGGATGCGCGCCGCCCATGTAGTCGGAGGTGACGTGCTCGGTGCACAGAACGCCGTTCGCATTCAGACGCACGCCGGAGATGTAGTTCAGGCTCCACTTCTCATGGTTGGCGATCATGTCGTCATCACGCTCGGCCAGCATGGCTTTGCTGATGTCTTCCAAGGTGGCGGGCTTGGGCTTCTCAGGCTTTTTCTTTTTGGTGGACTCTTCCGGAGCCTGCCCTTCCTCAGCTTCGGCTTCCTTGAAGGTCTCCACTGCGGACTGGCGCAGGGTTTGATTGATCTTTTCCGCGCCCTTCACGCCGCTTACTTCAACGATGGTCGCGGTATGCTCCAGGCTGGACAGACCCTTTGCGGTCCGCTCCTGCCAGGAGGACTCCAGGGCGTGCACCTTCACCTTGGCTGAGCCTGAGGGAGGGAAAGGTGTCAGCTTGAAGGGCAGCTTCTTCTTGCCTTCACCATCCGTCCAGGTGCCGCTGATGGTGCCATCGTCATTCAGCTTGCCGCTGAAGGAGCCGGTCTGCTCGTAGCCCTTCTTGGTGCCGGCGTAGATTTGCTCATCGAGCTTGATCTCGTGCCATCCGGCATCGCTTCCCCAGAGGGTGATGGGTGTGCCTTTGCTCTCATACCAGTACTGCCCGCTAAAAACATAATTGCCTCCATGCAGCCCCCGTGCAGGCTCGCAATCGAGCTGCATCTGGATGGCCAGTTTCTCACCGATGGTCCCCTTGTACTGGCGGCTGAAGGCCTCGGGCCACATGTCCTCCGGCTCGCCCTCCTGGGAAAAGCCGGTGGTGGCAGTGGTCAGCAGGAGGGAGAGGAGAAGAGCGAGTCGCATGGGAGTGAGCGGCGGTGAGTGGTGGCGGCTAGCTGACGGCGGCGGCCAGTCCTTCCATGGCAGCCTTCATGTCGGCGGGGCCATAAGCTGAGGTGCCGCAGACAAACAGATTCGCCCCATGACGTTTCGCGATGGGAGCGGTGTTCACATAGATGCCGCCGTCCACTTCCAGGTGGTAGCGCAGGTTGTGGCTGTCGCGGTACTTCTTTGCCTCCAGCAGCTTCGGCATCGCTTCCGCCTCCATGAAGGCCTGGCCGCCGAAGCCGGGCACCACGGTCATGATGAGCAACAGGTCAATCATGCCAAGGTAGGGCTTGGCTGCCTCGAAAGGAGTTGCGGGATTCAGCACCAGTCCGGCCTGCACACCGGCGTGGCGGATGCGCTTGAGGGTGGCTTCCACATCTGTGTCGTACTCGGCTTCCACATGGATGCTGATGTTGTTCGCACCTGCCTTCACAAAGCGTTCCAGATAGTGGTCCGGGCGGTGGATCATGAGATGCACGTCCAGGAACATCTCCGTGTGCTTGCGCACTGCCTGCACCATGGCCGGGCCGAAGGAGATGTTGTCCACGAAGTTCCCGTCCATCACATCGAGGTGCAGCCATTTGGCGCCGGCGGCTTCCGCACGTTTCACCTCAGAGGCGACATTGGCGAAATCAGCAGCGAGCAGGGAGGGGAGAATAAGGGGCGTATGGCAGTCCATGAGTCCCGTCCAGTATGCGGACAACCCGGGGGATCGCAATCACCTCGTTTTGACAGTTCAGCCTGCTTGGGGTGGGCAGGTCTCCTCCGGCGGATCCGGCACCGGAGCCCGTTTCCCGCCAAAGGCAGCCCGGAGCCGCTTGTCCGAGGAGCTTTCCTTCCGGCGGATGGATGCCGGGGCCACCTTTAGGCCGGAAAGACGACGCGCTTCCCGGCCCTTTTCCCAATCCTCGAGGGTGATGGGCTCATTCATCCGGATGACCGGGGGCTTTGAGTCGTCAGTCATGGCGTTTCTGTAGACTCAATTTTCACCTGTTCGACCAGTTCGGCCAACTCCTTTTCCACCCGATATTCCGGCAAGGCGGCTACGCGCATCGCCTCCTGCCAATCTATTTCCACGCCGCCTGCAAGCCCGGCGGACACGAGCTTCCTCGCACAAGCAAGGGAATCATCATCCCTCGCCGGATACAGCGCCATCAGCATCCTCTCCGCCAGGAGGTCCTCGGGTTTGGAAAGGAGCACATATTGTCCGGTCGAGGGGTCCGTGATTTTTCGAAATTGGGTCTGCGCCAGGGTCTCGACCTCCCCGAGAATATCTACGAACAGGCCCGCCACCTTGAAGCTCCTCGGCCCTCCGGTGGCGCCCACTTTGCCCATGAGCTCGGCCACGACCCGCAGTTCCGGGCGGCCACGTAGCAGGAAGCAGATGTCCACATCGCCGCTCATGTAGTCGCCGTTGGTGTAGAACTCGATGGCCGAGCCACCGACCACTACCGTCTCGCAACCAGATTCACGGAACAGCGAAGCGACAAGCATGGCCAGTCTCAGGGCCTTTCGTGCAAGGTCCGTCTCCTGCTCCACGAGGCGCAGTTGCTCCTGGGTGTCCATGCCGGGAGGATGCTCCGTATTGTTCCATCGCGCAATAGAGCCTTTACCGGCAATTGGTTTCACAGTTTCAATCTCATTGCGTGCCGGGGCGCGTCCATGCAAACTATCCCCTCCACCCCTTCCCGCGAAACCGCTCCCTATTTCCCGGGTTTGGTCTGTGCTCCGCCTCCCTGATTTCATGATTTCCTGGTTCGCCCGCAATAGCGTCGCCGCCAATCTGCTGATGATTGCAGTGATTGTCGCCGGCGTGTGGACGCTTTGGGCGGGGAAGATCCCCCTGGAGGTGTTCCCTGAGGTGCCGTCGCGCATCGTCAGCATCAGCGTGCCCTACCCGGCCTCCGACCCGGAGGAGGTGGAGGAGATGATTGTCATCAAGATTGAGGAGGCCATCCAGTCGGTCGCGGGTATCAAGAACATCAATTCCCTGGCCTCCTCCAGCGGCGCGAACATTTCCGTGGAAGTGGAGGAGGGCCGCGATCCCCGGCAGGTGCTTGAGGACATCAAGATTCGTACGGATGCCATCCCCGAGTTTCCCGAGGAGGCGGAGAAGCCCGTCATCCAGGTGGATGATGAAAGGCGCTCGGTGATCACCGTGGTGATCGCGGCGGACATGGGTGAGCGCGATCTGCGCCGTCTCGGCGAGCAGGTGCGGGATGAGCTCGCGGCCCAGCCAGGCATTTCCTACGTGACGCTGGCGGGCTCACGACCGCTGGAGATTGCCATCGAGGTATCTGAGGAAACGCTGAGGAAATACGGCCTCACGCTGGAGTCCATCAGTTCGGCGATTCGCAATGCAGCCATCGACCTGCCTGCCGGTGTGGTGCGCACAGAGGCGGGGGACGTTTCCATCCGCACCAAGGGACGCGCCTATACGGGTGAGGACTATGCGAACGTAGTGGTGCTCACACGCCCGGATGGATCCAAACTCACACTGGGCGAGATCGCGAAGATCGAGGACGGCTTCAATGAAAACCTCCTCTATGCCCGCCTGAATGGGAAGCGCTGTGTGGTGGTGAACGTGATGCGCGAGGGTAACCAGAACGCCATCACCATCGCGGACAATGTGAAGAAGTATATCGACGATGCCCGCCACCGCATGCCGGATGGGGTGAGCATCGAGTACTGGAATGATCGTTCAAAGATCGTGAAGGGGCGCATCGACCTGCTCCTGGATAATGCAAGGAGCAGCCTCATCCTCGTGCTGCTTTGCATCGGTCTCTTCCTGCGGCTGGAATCCGTTTTCTGGATTGTGGTGGGCCTGCCGGTCTCCTTCCTGGGCGCGTTTGCGTTGATGCCGTACTTCGACATCACAATCAATATCTCCACCTTGTTCGGATTCATCCTGGTGCTGGGCATCGTGGTGGATGACGCCATCGTGATCAGTGAACACGTGGACACCCTGCGAAGGCAGGGCATGAATCCGATGACCGCTGCCATCGAAGGCACCAAGCGCATGGCGGTGCCCATCACCTTCGGCGTGCTCACCACGGTGATGGCGTTCCTGCCGATGATCTTTGATTCGAGCGACATGGGCCGCATGTTCAAGCCCATCGCGATTGTCTTCATCATGGTGATGCTGATCGCGCTGGTAGAGACGAAAATCATCCTGCCCGCGCACCTGGCGCACCCGATTCGGCCGTTGGAGGAAGTCGGCCACCTGCTCGATCCTCTCCACCGCTGGGCAGATGGCATGCTGGAGGGTTTTGTGAACCGGGTCTACCGGCCCTCTCTCAAGTTTTGCCTCGATCACCGGTACACCGTGCTGGCGTGCAGCTTCGGAGGCCTTGCGATTTTATGCGGCATGTTCTTCAGCGGGCGCATCCAGTATGTGGAGTTTCCGCGCATCGCCAGTGAGCGCATTGAGGCGCGTCTCTCCATGCTGGAGGGCACGCCCTTCGAAGTGACGGATGCCCACATCGCCCGCATCTATGAGATCGCCGAGCAGATGCGGAAGGAATATGTGGGTCCGGATGGCACGCCGGTCATTCGCCACATCATCGCCACCACCGGCACCACGCGGTTGACGTCCAGCTCCAGCAGCGGCGGTCAGGCACACATCGGGGAGGTGAATATCGAGACCTATGGCCCCGAGGAGCGCACCATGAAGGTGAACACGGTGGACATGGCCAATGAATGGCGCAAGCGCATCGGCACCATCGTGGGCGCGGAGGAGGTGAGCTTCCGTTCGGAGATCTTCCGCTCTGGCGATCCCATCGACATCCAGCTCACGGGCACGAATCCTTCGGAGCTGTTGGAACTCTCATCCGCGATCAAAGATCAGCTGGCCAAGTATCCCGGCGTCTTTGACATCAATGACTCACTCGACACCGGCAGGAATGAAATCCAGCTCCGCTTGAAACCGGAGGCGCGGCAATTCGGCGTCACCGTGAGTGATCTCGCTCGCCAGGTGCGGCAGGCCTTTTATGGCAGCGAAGTGCAGCGCATCCAGCGCGGGCGCAATGAGCTGAAGGTCATGCTGCGGTATCCGCGGGATGAGCGCCGCAGTCTCTCCACCTTGGAGACCATGCGCGTGCGCACGACCGATGGACTTGAGATTCCTTTCAGTCGTGTGGCTGAAATGAAAGTGGGCAAGGGCTTCTCTGCCATCCGTCGTGTGAACCGCCAGCGCGCGCTGAACATCACCGCGGACGTGGATAAGAAGTCCGTGGACCTCGTGGCCCTGCGTGCGGACATCAGCCAGCACCTGGAGGAGTTCATGCGCCCGCATCCCCACGTGAAGTGGACCTTTGAAGGTGAAGCCCGCGCAGAGCGCGAGAGCACAAAAGCAGCATGGGTGATGTTCGCCATTGTGCTCTTCGGCCTTTACTGTCTCACAGCCATTCCGTTTAAGAGCTACTTCCTGCCCTTCGTGGTGCTGGTGGTCGTGCCCTTCGGAGTGGTGGGGGCGGTGCTGGGGCATGTCTTCCATGGCTTCCCCGTCAGCAAGATGAGCATCCTGGGCATGCTGGCCGTGTCAGGCGTGATCGTGAATGACACGCTGGTGCTGGTGGATGAGATCATCCACCGAAGGCAGACAGACGGAGTCGTCAGCGCTGTGCGCGAAGGCGGCGCCGCGAGGTTCCGCGCCATCTTTCTCACACAAATCACCACGTTCTTCGGACTGGTGCCGCTCATCTTCGATGGCACCTGGATCGCGAAGGTGGCGCCATTCTTCTTCAGCCAGGGGGCGCAGAGCACGCATGCGCAATTCCTCACGCCTGTGTCTGTGGCCATGGGGTACGGCAGTCTCTTTGCCACGGTGATCTGTCTCTATCTCGTGCCCATGTGCTACATGGCACTGAATGACGTGGGACAGGTCCTCAGCCGCTGGTGGGGCACGATAGTACCGTCATCGGGAACCAAAGAGGAAAACCTGCCGGGTGTGGAAGCGTAGCATTCCGCATGCGGATTCCTCTTCTCCCGATTTTCGCGCTGACCCTCCTCATTTCCCTCTGTGGTGCTCCTGCGCTGCGTGGTGAAACGTTCCAGCGCACGCTGGATGCCTTCGATACGTTGGCACTTCCCGGAGGCGGCAAAGCTGCCACAACTCCGGCGGAGTGGGAATCCCGGCGCAAGGTGATCTTGGAGGGCGTGCAGGCCATCATGGGCAAGCTGCCGGGGGATGAGAAACGCATCCCGCTGGACGTGCGGGTGGAGGAGGAAACGGACTGCGGGACCTATGTGCGACGACTCATCAGCTATGCCTCGGAGCCGGGGAGCCGCACACCGGCGTACCTGTGCATTCCGAAGTCTGCCCTGTCAGGGAAGCCAGCGCCCGGAGTTCTCTGCCTTCACCCCACGGATAACACCGTCGGCTACAAAGTGGTGGTGGGGCTCGGAGGCAAGCAGAACCGGCAGTATGCCAGCGAGCTCGCGGAGAGGGGCTTCGTCACCATCTCGCCAAGCTATCCGCTGCTCGCGAACTATCAGCCGGACATCAAGGCATTGGGATGGGAGAGTGGCACCCTGAAGGCGGTGTGGGATAACATGCGCGCGCTCGATCTGCTCGACTCGTTGCTCTACGTGAAGCATGGGAAGTATGCCGCTATCGGTCACTCACTGGGTGGACACAATTCCGTTTACACCGCTGTCTTTGACCCGCGAGTCCAGGTTGTCGTTTCTAGCTGTGGACTGGATTCCTATCGCGACTACTACGGCGGCGATGCCACCAAGTGGGTACTGGAGAAGGGTTGGTGCCAGACACGCTACATGCCCAAGCTGGCGGGCTATCAAAACAGACTCGCGGAGATCCCGTTCGATTTTCCTGAATTGCTCGCCGCGCTGGCGCCGCGCCACGTGCTCATCAATGCCCCGCTGAAGGACTCCAACTTCAAATGGGAGAGCGTGGACCGCGTGGTCGAGTCTGCGCGTCGTGTGTATGCGCTGCATGGAGCGGCGGATCGGATTGCCGTGGAGCATCCGGATTGTGACCATGACTTTCCGGATGCGGTAAGGGAGAAGGCGTATGCGTTGATTTCGGGGGTGTTGAGCAAGTGATGATGCGCTTTTGCGCACTTGGAGTGGGGCGTCAAGTTTCCCGCACTGGGCATGAGCGTCAGGTTAGGGATGTGGAAATGGTGACTAAGGTGCAGCCACGGAAATGCGACAGCTATCAATGTAGTTACGGCTTCAGCCGTACGGGTGCGCAGTCACGCGCGTAGCGTGAATTATTCGACCGAAGTTGAAGCTGCCTTGCAAGCAGTAGCTTCGCAGGGCCGCGTATGAACGTCAGGTCAAGGATATGGAAGTGGTGCCGAAGGCCTTGGACTGCGTGCAGCCCTGCTGCCGCTTTCCTCAAGTGTAGCCTGCTGCACGCTTCACCGCGACGAAGTCGCCAAGCTGTTTTGGACACGTTAGCCTACGAGTGCATGTCACCATCGCCGCGGCAGGCTGCGGACTCTCCAAAGCGGCAGCAGGGCTGCACGCAGTCCAAGGACGCTGCGCGTCACAGCATCCGGATCTGTCGTTATTGGTTCCTTCACTTTTGGTGTCATACAGCTTTCTTAACCCGACGTTCATGCGCCCATGCGGAACACGACACCACACTCCAAACGCAAGCTCACTGGTAAGCGCCGAGACTGGTCTTTATTCTGGCATCGGCCTTCACGACCGACAAGGAGATCGCTACGAGTCCTCCGTCGATCATCTCATCCCTCCGCCATCGCCTCCTGCAAGCTTTGCAGTGCCTCCGCCGCCGACTGGTGTCGATCATTCGGATCGCGTTGCATGAACTTCAGAACCCAGTCCACCACGGGCTGGCCCAGGTCGGGGCGGAGTTCCGCCAGCGGGCCCACTTGATGGTACATGTGAGACATCATCACTTGAGGCTCGGTTTTTCCGGTGAAGGGATAACGTGCCGTGAGCGCATGAAAAAAGACACACCCGGTGGAATACAGATCCGTGCGCGCATCCAGGGGACTGCGCTCAAACTGCTCCGGTGCCATGAAGTGGATGGAGCCCAGTACGCCACCTTTGATATCCATGGTCTGCACGGAGGGGATGGCCGAGAACTTCGCGAGGCCGAAGTCGAGAATCTTAAACTTGAGCTCACCGGTGGAGAGCCACACCAGCTTGATGTTCGCCGGTTTCATGTCGCGGTGCAGGATGTTTCGCGTGTGCGCCGCCTTCAGTCCATTCAGGACATCCTCCGCCAGCATGGAAAACTCGCGCATGGGGAAGGGAGCGTGCTCGATCGCCTCCTCAAGCGTCTGCCCCTCAAGATACTCCATGACTACGTACGGCCCTTCTTCATCCACGCCCATGTCATACAGGGTGACAATGTTCGGGTGCTGGAGGGCGGAGAGCGTTTTCGCCTCGCGCAGCAAACTGGCAGTCACATTCTGGATGATGGCCGACTGCGAAGCTGCGCCCTCCACCGTGTGCAGCTTCTTGATGGCTACCGGCCTGTCCAGTTGCGTGTCCAGCGCGCGGTACACCGTGCCTGCGCCACCATGCCCGATGACCTCCTGGATTTGATACCGTGTGCTCAGTGCATGCATGGCGATAACCTCTCCTCCAGATCAGCACATTCCGATCCAGCAATACTATATCGCATGGCAAGGCCTGCCTCCAAGGACATCGCGCTGTCTTTCAGGCCGGGAGGTGTCCGGCTCGGCAACCCGCCTTGAGGTCAGGACCGTTTCAGATAGACCGAGCGGATGAAGGGCTTGTCCGGCCTGGATTCCAGCACCATGAGGTCAGTCTCCTGGCCCTTGGCCAGGCCAAAGACGAAACCGGAGTTCGGCAGCTTGAGTTTGACCCTCCTTTCCTTTCCCGCAAAGGTATAGACGAGGATGGCCCAATAAGTGCGCACATAGGACCGCTTTTGGCCTGGGGTACGGTCGGTGTCCTGTTCGCGGGAGTAGACCTCGATGTCCTCCACCAGTCCCTTGATGGCGGTGCCCTGGGTGAGAGTCTTCTTCACGGTCAGGTACCGCAGTATTAGCAGCACCAACGCCACCACAGCCACCGCAATGGCAATGGGAGGCACCATTTTGCCTATTTCGGCGTCGAAGGCGGTGTTCTCGGTGACCAGCGCACCGGGGACCGGCCGTGTCACCCAGTACATGCCGGCAGCCACCACCAGTGAAAAACTGCATGCCTTCGCCCACCTGCCGAACGCCCGGTCATTCCAGTACAGGGTGGTGAGGCTGGGGAAGAGTGATGGTAGCGTGGGCTTGGCGCTCATGGGAGAAGGTGGAGTCGGGCCTTGCCTGCACAAAAGCGCACGGAAGCCGTCGGCGTCAAGAGGCAGCCGCGAGATGATGTCTCCCGAGCTTATGGAGCGACAGCAGGGAGCAAGTGGCACGGAGCCGTAGCCGTCTATCCCAGAAATAAATCGGGTCTTCTTCTATCGCTGGGATTCATCGGGCCAAGCCCAATCATCCAGGGTAAGTCGGCCGATGAAATCATTGTACGGACTGCCTTCATATCCATCCTCAAATGGCTTGATGGCGAATATCTCCAGAGCCTTCAGACTCTCGAAGACGCCGGCTGAAAACTGCTGTTCCAACACTCCCGCGAGAATGTCTCTTTGTTCCTCTGTAAGCTCAGACAGCAATACATTGATCTTATGCTGTTCAGGAATGAAGTCAGCAGTTGCGTTCGCATTCCAAACTCCTTGCCTTGCACGAGCCGGACCTATCTGCCCCTGGCCGCTTTTGCACTCTTCAACGAGATGGTCGATGACCTGTTTGTAGACTGCCGGCTTTTCCATGGTTGTTTCTACTTCAAACTCTTGATGTACAAGATCAGCGACTCCACCTGCGACTCATTCAGGATGCCCGCATAGATCGGCATGCCGGTATCGAACTTCTCAAAGCCCTTCACCACCTTCGCGCTGGGGTTCAGGATGGATTCGCGGATGTAGGCTTCATCCGCCACGGCCGTGCCCTTCTTGGCCAGTTCACGCTTGGTGCCGTAGATGCCCTTCCAACTCGGTCCCACCTTGCCCACCGTCGTGCCGTCGATGCTATGGCAGGCCATGCAGCCAACCATATTTGAGAGGCGCAAGCCTTCCTCCACGGTGGGCTTCGCCATCGCGGCGACCTCCACCTTGCGCGGCGTGAGGTCGACCTTGATGTCATCAAAACCCTCCTTCACGGGGTCGAAGGTGGCCAGTTCATAGGGGGTGAAATACGCGGTGTTCTCCGCCTTGTGACCATCCTTGCTCTGCAGGCCCCAGCCGATGCGCATCTGGTTCACCCCGGCCTTCATGTCGGGAATGCCGATGAACACACTCTTCCCATCCTTGCTCAGATACGCACTGCTGGCGGCCATCCATTCCTGGCCGGTGGTGCCATCCAGCTTCAGGTGCGGTGAGCCGTACTCGGCGGTGCGCTTGTAGTTCCAGCGTTCCGCGGAAAAGCTCGCGGGGTCCGAGGCCAGCTTCGGATCGAGCGCCTCGGTGAAATGCAGCAGCACGCCCTTGTCCATCGGGGTGCATTCTTTCAGCAGGACGCGTGGTGCGCCGGTGTAGCGGATGCGGGAAATGCCGCTGAGCTTCTTCGCCGTGGTGCCCCACACCTGGAATCCGATGACATAAAGCTGGCCATCCGCCGGATTCACGACGGCATTGAGCGGACCGAAGTCGAAGTCCCGGCTGAAGGTCATCACCGTCGCCTGCGGCTTTGAGAAGCGTTCATTGATGAGCACACGGAAGATCTCCGGGCGGTTGTAGCCCACATGGATGAGCTCGTCATTGAGTGGTCCCATCTTCGCGCCCACGAGCCAGGTCTGCGTGGCGCCGCTGGGATTCACAGGGTGGGGGATCCACACGAGTGGATCCGCGATGGGCGCAGGATACTTCTCCTTCGGCGCGATGGTCGGCACGTGTCCGTAGAACTGATTCTTCTCCACGATCTGGATGGGCGTGGAGGGCACATAGTTCCCCTGCTGATCGCTCGCGGTGACGAGTCCCGTCTTGGGATGCACGCCGATGAATGGCTGGCGCAATCCATAACCGATGACCTCGATGGTCTTTCCATCCGGAGCCACGCGGATCACGGTGCCGTTGTGCCGACCATACGTGGTGCCTTCCTGCCCGCCTTTCGAGATATACAGCGAGCCGTCCGGGCCAAGCTTCATGCTGTTGGGGAACTCACGCGTCTCCGCCGTCTGGGAGAAGAGATTGCAGAACATCTCATACTCATCCGCCTCGCCATCGTTGTTGGTATCGCGCAGCTTCCAGATACCATCGCGGTCATAGACGAAGATCTCATTCTCCGCGCCTCTCTTGCGCACCACGATGGACATGGGTTCATGCAGGCCGGAGGCAAAGCGCTTCCACGTCAGCTTCTCCAGGTCACCCTTCATCCCGGAGATGTGCCAGATATCGCCATCGAAGGCGACCGCAACGGCTTCGCCCTGATCATTGAGGAACGCCAGATCCGCGAGGCGCACATTGCGCTTCCACGGGTTCGTAGTGGGAAGCTCAATCTCGTCCAACACGTATGCGTCTTGCGCGGTGGAGAGCTTGGCACCGGTGGTGACACTCTGCGGCCAGACAGCCGGGTGAGCCTCATGCTTCTCTGATGCTGGTGCTGGTGCTGCTGACTTGGCCGCCTTTTCAGAAAGACCATGGAGCACAGTGAAACGCGTGGCTGCCGTGGCACTGCCGATCTTCGCCGCGGTCTGCGGATGCAAGGCGCCATCTTTCCCGGGAGGCAGCACGGTGAGCGCTCCACCTTCTGTGCCGGAGATACGAGACTGTGCCTTGCTTCCGCCAAAGGCCGTGCCGGGAAGGAACACGAGCGACTTGTCTCCGGCTCCGACTTCAATATCGCGCTGCACCGCGTGGCCGCCATCGGCATCAATCACGCGGACCTGCTCGCGAATCGAGCGGCCGCCCACTTCGTAGTCGATGAGCACGCCATCCTTGGTCATCGTCACGCCCTTGAAGCTGGCCATCGTCGCATTGAGCGGGCCGCGACCCACTTCCTCGGGTGAAGGTGTGGGCGAGCGTGGGTCGGAGTATTCCGGAATCTCTCCCACCACCCAGCCCGGGTAGATGCCATTGGCGATCCACGGCTTGCCCGTGGGCTGGGGCAGGAACTCCTGGCCGTCCTTCGTCTTCTGACCGGCCACGACATAGGAGCCCGTGGAGAGCGCGACCGGAGTCACGGGAGGCTGGCCTTCCTCACCCTGCCAGATGAGCGCCATGCGCAGCAGGTCCGTGTCATAGCAGGCCCAGAGATTGTGCCCGAGGTTCAGCACCAGGCCGCGGGGTGTGAGATTGTCCTTCGGCCAGCCTTCACCCAGCTCACGCGCATCCAGGACGGACGAGAAGAAGGGGAAGTTCGGCTCCACCCATTCGGCCCATGGCGAGGGCGGGAGGGTCTTCTTGTCGTCCTTGGCATGGCACGAGACGACGAGTCCGAGGATGAGGAGAAAAGAAAGCGGGCGGAGCATGGCGGGAGCAGCGGGGAGCTACAAGAAACACACGCTTGCGCCCCGGTCTGTCAAGGACGTGGCAGAATCGCCCGCCTGCGGCATGGTGTGGGATGACCCCCGCTGTGGATGAAGATGCCCTGCGCTCCCGATGGCAACGCCTGTGCAGCGACCTTGCTGTGCCGGACATGGGTGATACTACGTGGCAGGTCTTGCGAGGCGCCTACACGGAGCCGCACCGCGCGTATCACAATCTCACCCACATCGCCGAGTGCCTTGCCCAGCTTGATTATATTGCGGGCGTCATTAATCCACCAGAACACGGCACTTTGGAGATGGCCCTCTGGTTCCATGATGTGGTGTATGACACCCATCGGCATGACAACGAGGAGGTCTCCGCCGCGCTGGCGGAAAGGCACCTGGCCCGGGCCGGTGTCCCGCGCGACCACATCTCTCACATCACCCACCTCATCCTCGCCACCAAACACAGCCCCACGCCACCCATTGGTGATGCCGCCTGGATCGTGGACATCGACCTCGCCATCCTCGGTGCGAATGCACCGCGCTTCGACGAATACGAAAAGCAAATCCGCGCGGAATACCACTGGGTGCCTGAGCCCGACTTCCGCAAAGGCCGCGCCGCCGTGCTGCGCATGTTCCTGGAGCGTGATGCCATCTACATGACACCTGCATTCCACACGCGATACGAAAAGGCTGCGAGGGAGAACTTGCAGCGCTCGCTCAATGCCTTGGCAGGATAGGAGAGGATGGGGGACAAGCCCCCATCGCAACTCACCTCAACACCAATCCGCCAGCGTCCGGAGCTTCACATGCGCGGCACCGCGGTTCAGAATCTCTTCCGCAAGCGCCTTGCCGGCGGCGAGGTCGGGTGAGATGCCCGTGATCACAAAGCCCGCTGCGGCATTCAGGACCGCGAGGTCGCGCTTCGCGCCCTTGATGCGTCCCGCAAGGATGCCCTCCAGGATATCCGCGTTCGTGTTCGCCTCGCCGCCCACCAGATCGGCGAGCTGCGGCTTCGCGAAACCCAGCTTCGACGCATCAAAGTCCGCGCGCTCGATCACGCCATCCTTCAGTGCCGCCACGCGATTGATGCCCAGCGTGGACAGCTCATCCATCCCGCGGCCATCATCGGTCTTGCCATGCACCACCCATGCCGCCTTGCGGCCAAGCTGGCGCAGGATGTCCGCAAACGCCGGCACCAGCGCATCATCGAACACGCCAACCAATTGATACGGCGGGCGCACCGGATTCAGCAGCGGCCCCAGCAGATTGAAGATGGTGCGCAGGCCTTCCGCCGCCACCAGCTTGCGCGCTTCCACCACCGCCTTGAAGGCAGGATGATACTTCGGCGCGAAGACGAAGCCCACGCCCGTCTCCTTCACACAGCGGGCCAGGTCTTCCGGCTCCAGATCGATTTTCACCCCGAGCGCCTCCAGCACATCCGCGCCGCCGCTCTTGCTCGTGATGCCGCGATTCCCGTGCTTCACCACCACCACACCACCGGCCGCGAGAATGAAGACCGCCGTGGTCGAGATGTTGAAAAGGCTCAGCTTGTCTCCGCCCGTACCCACCACATCCAGCACCGGGCCCTGCAGCGCTAGCGGATCAATCGGCGGCGAAATCGCGTGCTTCAGAAACTCATCCACGAATGCCGCAATCTCCCCCGGCGTCTCGCCTTTCTTCGCCAGCGCTTTCAGCAGTGCAGCCTTCTGTGCCGCCTCCGGGGCCGGGTCCAGCAGAAACGCCGCCGCCTCCCGCACCTGCGCGGGGGTCAAATCCTTCCCTGCCACCAATTGAGTCTCGAGTTCCTGCATACCACGAGTTTTACGGAACACCCCCCCTGCCTCAAGTGCCAAGTTCATCACCCGTCGCGAAATTCGCAAATCGTGTGTCCACTTTGCAACTTGTTTGAACGTCTGGACCTAAATCGGAATCTGCATGATCCAGTTACCCGCGATTCATTCTTAGAACCCCCAAGATTCATATCACACCATAGCAATCCGCCGCTCATCAACTGCAGGCCAGGTCTTTTTCCCTTCTCCCTTTTTCAAAACCTTGCCCAGCATCTTGGCACAAGTTATGTTCGTATCAGGATTGCATCCTTGCCATGAAACAGCCTGAAAATACCCCTGAGACCATCAGCGGTTCCCTGCTGCTGGCCGCCCCGTCGCTCCGCGATCCGAATTTCTTCCACACCGTGCTCCTCCTTGCGGCGCACAATTCCGAGGACGGCGCCTTCGGTTACATCTTAAACCGACCGCTGGACAAGCAGGTCTCCGACCTCCTCGAAGATCGCGACCTCGGCCCGCTCGCCGATGTGCCCGTGTTCCTCGGCGGCCCCGTCGGGACGAACAAGCTTTCCTTTGCCGCGCTCGATTGGAACAACAAGAAGCGCGCCCTCCAGATGCAGACGCATCTCTCCACGGAGCAGGCCATCAAGGAGCTGAAAAAGGGACGCATCGTCCGCGGCTTCGTCGGCTACTCCGGCTGGTCCGAAGGGCAGCTCGAGAATGAACTCGAGCAGCACTCCTGGATCGCCTGCAAGCCTGACAAGAGCGTGCTCACCCTCCCCGAGCCCGGTGAACTCTGGACCACCATCCTCGCCGACCTCGGGCCCTACTACAATCTCCTCGCCCGCATGCCCGCGGATCCGTCGTTGAATTGATGGATCAGCGAGGAAAGGGAGCGCTGAAGGAATAGCCGCAAAAGAACGCAAAAATCGCAGAAGGGATCTGCTGATTTGGTGATGCAGCACGAAGTGTGTCTGCATCACCCAGCATGGCGCAAGTCCATCGCAGGGGGCGGCGCTAGCCTGGTGCCGTCATCGTCGCATGTCGCTTGAGGCATCATCACCTCAGCGCGCCGCATTCTCCTTCCCAAGGACCGGGGACATTCCTGTCCCCGCTTGCGGTTGCCCACGCCCTCCCACAAGAAACCAATCTCGCCATCCCTGCCAGTTCACCCCTCTTGCGTCTCTTTGCGGCCAATCCTCAGTCTTCTCTCCCCAAACCACCGCTCAACCACTGCAAACTCCCCCCACACCCTCAAACATTCGCGTTCCTATTAGTGCCCATTAGTGGTTAAAAAGGCAGCTCCTCGCCACGTTCCCACACGCGCATGTCCACATCCACGTCTGCCTCCCCCCTTTCTCCCCTCCGCCTCTTCGCGGTTTTCCTTTGCGCGGCAGTCGTCTCCTCCCTCCTCCCCGCCCAATCCACCCCCTCCCGCTCCCAGCTTATCCCCTCCCGAGGTAGCCAGTCTTCCTCCCCGTCTCCCCAGTCTCCGGGTCTCCCCTCTCAGAATTCCACCCGGCCAAACATCCTCATGATCGCCATCGACGATCAGAATGACTGGCTCGGCTGCCTCGGTGGGCACCCGCAGGTGCAGACGCCGCATCTCGATGCCCTCGCGGCCCGCGGCACCCTCTTCACGAACGCCCACTGCCAGGCCCCCCTTTGCAACCCCTCCCGCGCCTCCCTCATGACCGGCCTGCGCCCCAGCACGACCGGTATCTACGGGTTGGCCCCCGGCATCCGTGCCGTCGACGCGCTGAAGAAGCACGTCACCCTCCCGCAGGAGCTCATGAAGCACGGCTACTACACCTACGCCTGCGGGAAGGTCTACCACGATGGCTCCATGCGTCTCCCTGGTGCTGGTGCCGGGAAGAACGCGGACGCCGCCGAGGGCGAGGGCCAGGGGCAAGGCCAAGGTCAGGCTCAGGCCCAGGGAAAGAAAAACGCCGCCAACCCCTCCGGCAAGGCGAAGCCCTCACCTGCCGCCCCAGGCACTCGGAACGCCCCGGCTGGCAACCTCCCCCCGGAGTTCACCGAGGTCGGCCCCTCCCCCGGCATGCCGAAGCCGCCCCAGCCCATCGCCAAGTTGAGCATCGAAGGCCGCCACCCCGCCATGGACTGGGGCGTCTTCCCCGAGAAGGACGAAGACCAGGCCGACTGGAAAATCGCCGATGCCGCCATCGCCAAATTGGAGACCGCGCCCAAGGACAAGCCCTGGTTCATCGCCGCCGGCTTCCGCCTCCCCCACGTCCCATGCTACGCGAGCAAGAAGTGGTTCGACCTCTACCCGGACAACGCCACTCTCCAGATGCCCCCTGTGAAGGAGGACGACCGCGCCGACCTCCCCCCCTTCGCCAGCTACCTCCACTGGCGCCTCCCCGAGCCCCGGCTGAAGACCCTCCAACTCCTCGATGAATGGCGCCCCCTCGTCCGCGGCTACCTCGCCAGCATCAGCTTCATGGACAGCCAGTGTGGCCGCCTGCTGAAGGCCCTGGAGAAGTCCGGCCAGTTGGAGAATACCATCGTCATCGTCTGGGGAGACCACGGCTGGCACCTCGGGGAAAAGGGCATCACCGGGAAGAACACCCTCTGGGAGCGCAGCACCCGCGTCCCCTTCATCTGGGCCGGCCCCGGCGTCACCGCCGGCGCCCGCTGCTCCAGCCCCGCCGAGCTGCTGGATGTCTTCCCCACGCTCCTGGAAATGACCGGCCTGCCCCCGCGCTCCGACCTCGAGGGGCACAGCCTCGCCCGCCAGTTGAAGGACGCCTCCGCCCCCCGCGAGCATCCCGCCATCACCACGCACAACCAGGGGAACCACACCATCCGCACCCGCTACTGGCGCTACATCCGCTACGCCGACGGCTCCGAGGAGCTCTACGACGAACAGTCCGACCCCAACGAATGGACCAACCTCGCCTCCGACCCCAAGTACGCCGCCCAAAAGTCCGACCTCGCCAAGTACCTCCCCAAAGTCGACGTGCCTCCTGTGCCCGGCAGCAAGAATCGGGTGCTGACGTATGATCCCGCGACAAAGCAGGCGGTGTGGGAGGAAGTGCCGATACCGGCGGGGGAGACGCTGCCGGATGATATTTTGGTGAAGTGACCCCAAGGAGGGGCGACTTCAGTCGCCCGCTATCAGTCGCAGGGAGCGGGACTTGCCAAGTCCCGGCGGTCAGCAACCATGCGTGCGGAGCCTATTTGAATTTTGTCATTCTCAATCCAACGACAGCTCACTTGAAGGAGCCTCCGCAGTCGCCCTCCCAAATCCCTTCGGAACATATCCGCGCTCACGCATCCACAAGAGAGTCTCCTCCCACTGCTCTTGCGTGGTCTTCAGCTTGTCAGGATGCCAGCGTTCCAGGACCTCCCGGAAAATGGCATCCTCCGTGACGGGTTGCCCCCAGATGATGAGATCATTCCACGCGGCATAGACAGTAGCAAAGCGCTCACACCGCTCAGTCTTCCACTCCATCATTTCATCCATCAAGGCGTGAATGATCCCGGCCTTGTCCTGCCACAGCTTGGAAAAAGATTCCCGGTGCCCCCCTGGGTTGCCGAGAGGCTGGTAAGAGTGCCTGCCATCCGCAAACTTCTCCTCAAACCAGTTACAGCACTTCATCTTCTCTTCGACCTGCGCAATCAGCTCCGGATCGTGCGGACCTCTGGCAAAGCGTCGGGGACGGCTGTCGATTTCGCGCAACTCCGCAATGTACTCTGCAAGATAGATGACCTTCTGCAGTTTGGTTTGTCCGAACGTCTTGTGATGGTGCATGCGACCCACAATCTCCGCGGCAAGCACGGCCCGCTGAAATTCGGGCGTTGCATGAAGTTCGATTACGTTGGAGGGCTTTGATGTCGTCTGCGGTTTCGTCGTTGTTAACTCCGCGACCAGGGCTTCGAGCAGTTTTGAGGCGGTTTCACGAGCGGTGGCGAGCTGGGTTTCCAGCGCGTCTACCAAGGCCATCAATTCGTCCACCTTTGCCACGATTCGGCGTTGTTCGGCGAGGGGTGGGATGGGAATCCAAACCTGTTCCAGAATTCCAAGGTTGATGTTCTTTTGCGCCGTTGATGGAGCGAACTCCTCGAGTCGTTCCTTAGCCGTTCGCATGAAATACTCGAAGTACCGGACTGATGGAAGGGGCTCCGCTGGGATGAATCCAACGACGCTATCCGGGAAACATGCGTCGAATCCGAGAATTCCAGAGTCGGCAATATTTGCCGCGATTGTAATGCACAGTGTTCCTGCTGGCCATTTCTTGCTCTGTGCCAAACCAACGTCGTTGTAGAGCCCAGTATAGGATTCGATTGTGCCGTTTGCTCTAGCAACATCACCAGTCTGAACGAGCGGGTGGTTGCCTCTTGAAAAAAGCGCTGGGTCATTCCGCGGACGATGCTTCGATTTCCCTCGACCGAATTCCCCAAGCTCTCGAAAACGCGACCATGCCCAGCATGGGGGCAGCTCGAATGGCGTGGTGGCATTGGTTTCATCGGACTCGCTCCGAGAAACATCGAGTGAGTTCGCGATACGATCCAAGAAGATTTCCGCAGGCTCGTCATTCGGATCTTGAGGCACAAGTTTCCCCTGGACGGCGAGGGTGAGGATGGATTTGCGAAGGTTGGCAGGGGAGATGGCGTAGGACTGGTGGAAGAGGAAACTGAGGTTGGCCGGTGTGGGTGCTTCGGTGAAGCGAGCCAGCGAGGCCCGGGCCAGCGCGACGTGCCACGTCTCCCGTTCCTGCTGCTGCGCCTCCAGCCGGTCACACAACGCCATCAACTCATTCACCTTCGCTACAATCCGCTTCTGCTCGGCGAGAGGCGGAAGGGGGATGGGTAGATTTCGAACCTTCGCGAGATTTACGCGATCACGCGTTATGCCAGTGATCTCTTCAAGGAACTGTCTCCCAATGATAGGAGCGTTTATGACGAGTGAAACATATCGGGTGTCGAATTTGGACTCGGGAAGTCGAAGGCGAACCACGTCTGCCACAATAATTCCCTGCCCCAATTCTTTTGGAGCAATGCAGCACTTCCCGACAGGTTCCCCAAGCTTGTTCAAGAGCAGGTCGCCTGGTTGAAAACTGTGACGCCTCAGTTGTTCTGCCTTCTCGTGCGAAACGAACTTAATATCCTTTAATTTAAACTCATTTCGACCGATGTTCTTTAACCTAACAATCGGCACGCCGGACTCCGTATATTCCTCGGCTTTGAGGTTCGAACCAAACGGTCCGTCAATGAAGTCATCAGTGTAGGAGGGGACGCAGTTTCCAAGCCGGACCCACGACCATGTTTTTGGGGCTGCAAAAGGCAGATCCTCTAACGCGAGGTCTGCCAATGCTGCCTGCTTTCGAATTAGTTTTTTTGTTGTGAGTTGCTCTCGTTCTTCTGCTATTCCGTCAACAATACTAGAGGCTACTCCATCTCGTTCTTGGCGTGCGGTCAGCAGGCCTTGCGCAGCGGAATCGAGAATCAACTCACGCATCTTCGCAACAGCGCCGGGTCCGTCGGCAAAGAGCTCGAACTTTTCGAAGAAGGTTTCGAGCGTCATTCGGCAGTCCCTGCGGTGGTGGTTAGGGCGTGATGGAGCTCTTGCTTCAGTTTGACGCGGGTCGCAGCAATCTGAGTAAGGAGCCTCTCGTATTCCGGCAGCAGGTGGTCCACGTCGCCGGGGCCGGTGTCGGAGTTGTGCGGATTCTTGAGGTCTAGGTTAAAGTTGCCGACTTTGATCTGCTCGATAGGCACGCGCCAAGCGTATTCGTTTTCCACGCGTGCCTTGAAGCCGTCGCTCTCGTCGCCCCACCAGGTTTTTTCAGGCTCGAATTCCTCAATGCGGATCGGTTTGCCCTTGTTGTAGCTCTTGGCACCGGGTGGATAGGGATGCTCGTAGTACCAGATCTCCTTGGTCGGCGCGCCCTTGGTGAAGAAGAGGAGATTGGTACGGATGCCGGTGTAGGGATTGAAGACACCGTTGGGCAGGCGGACGATCGTGTGGAGGTTGCACTCGGTGAGGAGGGCTTCCTTGATACGAGTCTTTACGCCTTCGCCGAAGAGCGTGCCATCGGGCAACACGAGTCCGGCGCGGCCACCGGGTTTCAGGATCTTCATGAGCAACACCAGGAAAAGATCGGCAGTCTCGCGAGTGCGGAACTCCGCAGGATAGTTTGCCTCGATGCCGTCCTCCTCCATGCCACCGAATGGAGGGTTGGTGACGATGACGTCCACTCGTTCCTTTGGGCTCCAATCGCGTAGCGGGCGGGCGAGCGTGTTGTCATGACGGACGTTGGAGGGAACGTCGATGCCATGCAGGAGGAGGTTCGTCATGCACAGGACGTGCGGTAGATTCTTCTTCTCAATGCCGGAGAAGCAATCCTGAATCTTGCGCTCATCTGCTTCTGTCTTGGCCTGCTTGCGCAGGTGTTCGACTGCACAGACGAGGAACCCGCCCGTGCCGCAGGCCGGATCCATGAGCGTCTCGCCGAGACGGGGGTTCACCTGATCCACAATAAACTGGGTGACGGCGCGCGGGGTGTAGAACTCCCCGGCATTGCCCGCGGACTGGAGGTCCCTCAGCAGCTTCTCATAGATGTCACCGAACATGTGGCGGTCTTCGGAGGCATTGAAGTCGATGCCATTCACCTTGTTGATGACTTGGCGCATCAACGTGCCGTTCTTCATGTAGTTGTTCGCATCCTCAAACACCATGCGGATGAGACCGGCAATCTTGTCACCGCCTCCGGCGAGGGCTTTCAGCTTGGGCAGGAGCGTATTGTTGACAAAGTCGAGCAAGGCCTCGCCCGTGATGCCTTCCTCATCGGTAGCCCAATTGCACCAGCGTAGGTGCTTGGGGAGCGGGGATTTGTAGTTGTCGCGGAGCAGTTCCAGCTCCTGCTCCCGGTCATCAAAGATCTTCAGGAAGAACATCCAACCAAGCTGCTCTAGTCGCTGCGCATCGCCGTACGTCCGGCGTCCTTGCGCATGATGTCTTGGATGGTTTTGACGATGTTGGAGACGTTGGGCATTGCAGGGCAGAATTGACTGGGGAGGGAACCCGTGGTAGGATACTGGCAAGTTGGACTGGAAATTTCCGGTCGGCGCTGGGCTTCTGGGATTTCCCGGAGGCCCTTCGCATTTTTAGGGGAGCAGATTCAGCCCCCATCCCTCCACTTTTCCTTCGGGACTGCGCCGGAGCTTGGTCGCGATGATTTCAAAAGCGCGGTTGGGCTGGTCAGGTCGCAGATGATGAAGGGCTACGGGGCGGGCCATGAGATCGGTGATTTGGAGGCCGGGAGAGTTGGATGCCTTGGGCACCATGACAAGCTGAAATGGCAACGGCTTGTGGAGCGCGTTCTCGCCGTTACAGACGCGGCGGAAGGCCAGCTCGAGCTCGGCATCCTCCCTCCTCCCACGCTTCTCCACGATGATCGCCGTGGTGCCGGCAGTCTGCCCGATGTCTTCCAGATGGCGGAATACCCGAGCAAGCCCGGTCTCCATGGCGTAATCGTACGGGCTCACAGGTATGTGGTGCTTCGCAGCGAAGGCGGGCTTGTCGATCACCACCGCGATGATGGTGGCGGGCAGGGCTCTCATCTGGGCCGTGAGTCCGGCCTGAAAGCGCTCGCGCAGAGGTCTCTGCATCAAGAAAAGAAAGTCCCCGACCGGCTTCCGGATTTCATGCTCGTGGAGAACCACCTCGTCGTGGCCCCAGAACTCAAACTTGAACCGTTGAAGGTCCGGGCAAACACGATCCACGTATTCGTCCTTGGGCAGGACCGCAAACAACAACACAAAGACAGGAAACTGCGGATCAATCTGGACGAGATTGTGGTCGCCGCTTTCATCCACGAAGACCAGATAGTCGCTGAAGGGAGGTGTGGCGGACATGGTCAGGCGGCCTTGTCATAGAGCACGGACTCCAGCTCACGAATGGCGGCAAGGTAGTCTGGCTTGCCGCCGAACAGCTTGATGATTTCCACGGGTGTTCCAAAAGCGGGGAGAGGGTCCACCTTGAGGATGTCGAGCGACTCCACACTGCGGATGCCACTGTCAGCATACTTCTGCAGGAGGGCGTCCAGCACGGCACGCGCCTTTTCCCCGTACTTGCCGAATACGTTCCGCTTCTTCACCTTCTCGGCGCGTTCCTTCCGGGTGAGGGGAGGCTGGTCGAAGGCAACGTGGCAGATGAGGTCAAAGGCATCGTAGTCACGGCCCACGTGGTCTGCGAGTTCGTCGAGGAAGACGCCCTTGGTGGCAAGCTCCTCGTAGATGGCATGCTTCTTTTCAGCATCATTCCACACCGTGAGGAATTCCTGAAGAGACGTGTAGGTTTCGCGGACTGTTTTGCGTGAATAATCCCGGAGTGACTCCGTGATGAGCCTCCCATCTTCATTGAGGTACTGCACGCGCTCGATGGCGACGGAGACAGCGACGTCGTTGACATAGTATCTGGTGGTGCCGGGGCCTGGAGGCGGCAGCCCTCCGGGTGGGTCCACGATGACATCCTCGTCTTCATCGTCATCGAAACCTTCTGGTGGCTCATCCGGTGGAACAGGCGGCAGCCCCTCCTCGGGTTCATAAATCTGCACAGGATCGCCGTCGAAGTCCGGGTCCGCAAAGAGTGCGGTGGCCCGCTTGAAGTCCATGATGGTGAAGTAGAGCTTGTTGTAGTCCTCGTTGATTCGGGTGCCGCGCCCAATAATCTGCTTGAACTCGGTCATAGAGCCGATGCGCCGGTCGAGCACGATGAGCTGGCAGGTCTGGGCATCCACGCCCGTCGTCATGAGCCGGGATGTGGTGGCAATGACAGGAAAGATAGACTCTGGATCGATGAAGTTGTCGAGCTGAGCCTTGCCCTCGTCGTTGTCGCCCGTGATGCGCATGATGTACTTGCTGTTCGCGGCGGCGAGATCAGGATTGGCATTCACCAGTGCCTGCCTCATGCGCTCGGCATGGTCAATGTTCTCACAGAAGACAATGGTCTTCGCATAGCGATCCGTTGCCCTGAGGAACTCCGTGACCTTCGCGGCCACAAGGTCCGTTCGCTTCTCCAAGATAAGGTTGCGGTCGAAGTCCCGATCATTGTACTCGCGGTCTTCGATGAGATTCCCGTGTTTGTCCAACTGGCCCAGTTCCGGGCGCCAGCCGTCGAGGTCCTTGTCGATGCCGATACGAACTACTTTGTAAGGCGCGAGGAAGCCGTCTGAGATTCCCTGTCGCAGAGAGTAGGTATATAGGGGTTCCCCAAAGTAGTTGATGTTGGAAACGTCTTCCGTTTCCTTGGGTGTCGCCGTGAGCCCTATCTGGGTGGCGGACGAAAAGTACTCCAGCACCTTCCTCCAGGCAGCGTCATCAGCCGCACTGCCACGGTGACACTCGTCCACAATGACGAGGTCGAAGAAATCAGGCGAGAACTGCTTGTAGACGTTTTGCTCCTCCTCGGTGCCTGTCACTGCCTGGTAGAGACAGAGATAGATTTCAAAGGCTTTGTCGACCGTGCGATTGGTGATCTTTGTCATCGCCTGGCCAAATGGCTTGAAGTCATTGGTCTTGGTTTGGTCGGCAAGGATGTTGCGATCGACAAGAAACAGGATGCGCTTCTTCGCCCCCGACTTCCATAGGCGCCAGATGATCTGGAACGCCGTGTAAGTCTTTCCGGTACCCGTGGCCATTACCAGCAAAATGCGGTCTTGCCCCCGCGCAATGGCATCGACCGTGCGATTGATGGCGATGATCTGGTAGTAATGAGGCGTTCTTCTGGAACCGTCGTCGTAGTAACTCTGCGTGGCGACGGTTTCCTGAGTTTCGGTGTACCCCTTGGAAGTGCTGTAGCGTTCCCAGAGTTCTTCAGGTGTTGGAAACTCGTTGAGAGGGATTTCGCGGGTTACAATCCCACTTGTAACGGTCCGGTCGTGCTCCAAGAAGGCGTCCCCATTCGAACTATAAGCAAAGGGAACGTCGAGAATCTCCGCGTACTCGAGTGCCTGTTGCATTCCATCTCCCACCGAGTGGTTGTTATCTTTCGCCTCAATGACCGCGATGGGCATGTTTGGCTTGTACGAGAGGATGTAGTCAGCCTTTTTCGCTTCGCCACGCCTTACGGTCTTGCCGCGCACGATGACACGCCCCTTCGTGAAATAGGTCTCCTCTCGAATTTGCGTCATCACATCCCATTTCCCACCATCTGCTCCAACTAGAGCAGGGGTGATGAACTTGGTACGGATGTCCGCTTCTGTGAGGGCTTTCTTATCCATGTCGGCACGAGTTCGAGCGCTCGTCGGACCGCTCGGGATGCATTTAATCCAGAGCTTGTATCCATGGCAAGTCGAACCCGTGCGCATGGAGAAAACGCGCCGAGATTGGCTCTTCTGTGAACCTCTTATCTTTGCGCCCAATCCGGCACGATGAGGAACCACACTTCGCCTTGGTAGGTCGCAGTTGGTTGATGGTTGAGAGTCGGTGGTTGATAGCCTGAAGAAGATTCTGACTGAGCACCGACCTCAATCCGGAACGGGCGGACCCAGAGGGGGGCGGGGGAGGTGTCGCGGGAGCGGACGGTTTGGAGATCGGCGGGGAGGGGGATGGTGGTGAAGCGGGGGCAGCCGCTCATGATGTCGCGCAGGTCGGAGAGGGGGAGGGTCCACTCGGCGGAGCCGATGAGTTGATGGTCTTTGGTTGATGGTTGATAGCCTGAGACGGGGGTGGTTGATGGTCCTTGGTTGATAGTTGATGGTTGGTTCCCTGAGACGGAACTTGAGGGTTGGGGGAGGGAGGAGGTGGTGAGGAGATCCTGGAGGGAGTCGGATAGGGCTTGGCTGAAGGGGGAGTTGGCGTTGCCGAGGTAGGTTTGGGAGGGATCGAGCTCGGGGGGTGTGGGAGTCGAGGACGATGACGAGAACGAGGAGGAGGACGAAGGTGGTGGGATGAGGGGGACCAGGGGGACGGGCTCGTTGGAGTCCTGGAGGTGGCGCCGGAGGTTGTTGGCCATGGTGAGGTGGCGGAGCTTGGACTGGAGGGGAAGGGTAGAACGAGAGGCAGGTTGGGGGGAGGGAGCGAGGGGCGGCGAAGCGGTGTCCCGGACGAGGGCGATGGCCATGCGCAGGGAGGTGATGCGGCGGCCGGGGAGGGCGACCTCGAAGGGGAAGGCGCTGGGCTGCAACTCGTGCAGGGTGAAGAGGGGTTGCCGGGTCACGGGGCCGCGCGACCAGAGGCCGGTGGCGGAGGTGTGCCAGGTGTCGCCATCCCAACGGCTGCCGAAGTAGCTGCCGCGGGCCATGGCCTCGGCGGGTAGGTCAGGGTCGGGGTTGAAATACGTGGTGAGCGTGGCCACGCCGATGCAGAGCTGGTCGCCATCGCGGTCGGTGGAGGTGCCGGCAGCTGGAGAGGACGGAGAGGACGTGGTGGAGGGCAGGGAGGTATCCACGCGCTCGATGCGTCCCAGGATGGCGATGAGGCGTGGTGTGGCTTCATTTCCCTGCAGTGCGGCGGGATCCCCGGGCTGCATCTGCATCTGCTCCTGCGCTGGCGCGGGGATATTCGTGAACCCGGTGTCCATTTCCGTGGGGTAGGTGGTGATGCTCACGATCTCCGGACCGATGAAGGCGGAGGGGAAGCTGGGGATGACGATGGCGACGGGGCACGGCGGAGGCAGGCAGGGCGGCGGCAGGAAGCAGGGTGGGGAGGGCTTCCACCACGACGGCGGTGGAAGGTTCCCGATGGGCGGCACGGGCTTCACCACAGGCGGCAGGATGGCGATGGGAGGCACGGGCTTCACCGGGAAGGTGGGCCCGGGCTGGGGGCGGAGTCCGGGGGAGACTCCGGGTGAAATGGGGTTGCTCGTGATAGGCCTGCCCGTAGGCAGCGGTCTGCCGACTAGCGGATTGTTTCTTATGACCGGCTGAGCTGGCTGGACCACCGTGGGCCGTTGTGGAGTGACGATGGTCGGTCGCGACGGGATGACGATGGTCGGCCTCGTGGGGGTGAACTGGCCTGGTTGGTTGGGCTGAATGGTCCGGCGGCCGGTCTGTTGCGCGAGGGAAGTGGTGGGGTTTCCCATCAAGGCGAAGAGAAAAATCGCGAGAGCAGCGGGAAAGGCACGGTTGCGGGTGGCATGGCAGTGCATGGGGCCTCCTTGGTTCGGTGGTGCGCATCTTATTCTACCGGAATGGAAGCACTTGGGAAGAGAAGAGGCTTCGCCCGGAATTGCGGACCGCCGGCACTAGGCTAGTGCCGCTCCTTGACGCTGGGTCGGCAGTACGGTGAGGGAATGGCCGCAAAAAGACGCAAAAGGCACAGAAGGTTTTGGTCTTGGGTGCGGGAGGAAGGTGGGATTGTTTCTCCCTCGTGGGTGGTGGTATTCGGTTTTAACCACTAATGGACACTGACGAACACTAATGTGAGTGGGCGCTGGGTATGAGGCGTATGTGAGCGAGGGCTATCTTCTGCGATCTTTGCGTTCTTTTGCGGCTATTCCCAAGAACGGTCACACGGCGCAACGCCTCGTTACTGGGGACAGGAGTGTCCCCGATCCTTGGGTGTCGCCGAGCTCTTACTTCTGTGCCTTTTGCGTCTCTTTGCGGCTAACCTTGTATTGCCTCTTTTGTCAGGATACGCACCTGGAGTTCGAGGTCGTCATTCACGAGGTGACCGGCGAGGCGTTGGAAAAATTTTCCGGAGCCGTAGAGGATGCCCCACTGGGTGCGGTCGAGGGTGAAGGTGGTTTGCAGGGCGGCTTTGCCTTCGGGGGTGAGACCGGCGGCGGCTTCCACGGTGAGCGGGTGGGTGATGCCGCGCAGGTTGAGGGCGCCGTGGAGTCGGAGGTTGCGGCTGCCGGGGCAGTCGGCGCAGACTTCGGTGCGCTCGATGGTGAAGCGCGCTTCGGGGAAACGCTCGACGTCGAAGAAGTCATCGCTCTCCAGGTGATGGATGAGCACATCGTGGAGGTCGCTGCCGGCGAGATCGCTGCTGGTGATGCGATGCATGTCCAGCACGACTTCACCGCGGACGACATTTCCATTTTCAAACAAGACTTCGCCACTGCGAATGCCCACCTGACCCCAGTGCTTGTTGATAAGGTTGCGCCCCACCCATACGACGCGGCTCTCGGTGAGGTCGAGTGCGTGCGTGCCGTTCTTGATGGCGGGAGGTGAGGCGGGCGGCAGGACATTTTCTAGGCTCAACCCCTGAGCGGTCCACGCGGTGACACCGCCGCGCAGGTCATGCACACGGGTGAATCCGGCCCGCTCGAGTTTTTCCGCGGCGACCTGGGACTCAAGACTGCTCTCCCCGGCTCCGTACACGGCGATGGGTCGGTCCTTGGCGAGTTGGCGCTTTTCCAACTCGGGGAAAAACACCATTTCGAACACACACTGGTTCACCGCGTCGGGAAGATGGCCTTCAGCAAAGTCTTCCGGCAGGCGCACATCGAGCAGGAGGAGGTCGGGATGGTGCGTCTGAAGATCGCGCAGGTCGGCTGGGGTGATGGTGGTGCTCATGGGTGGTGCGGTGAGGTGCGACGGTGAGCGGTGGTCGGTGCGACAGTAGGAATACGTATCTGCCGCGACTCGGAACGGCGATTTGCAATGGTTGAGACGCCGTTTGGGGAAACGAAGCTGAACCTTTTTGTGCTTTTTTGCGTTTCTTTGCGGCTATCTCAGACGGCTGCTGCGTGAGCGGGGGCGTGGGTAGGTGATTTCCCTGTGTTTGCGCGACTTTTTACTGGTGCGTGAGCGTAGGGTTTTGCATATCGTCTCTGCAAATACATGATTGGCATCGACCTTGGCACCACGAACAGCCTTGTAGCTGTGATGAAGGATGGCGTTCCCGTGACTCTGGCAAATGAGGCGGGGGAGGACCTGACGCCTTCCGCAGTGGCTGTGGCTGAGGATGGTGCGCTGCTCGTGGGCCGTGCGGCGAAGGACCGTCTCATCGTGGCGCCGGAGTCGGGGCGCACCTTTTTCAAGCGGGATATGGGCACGGCGGCGAGCTATCGCTTCGGCGGGCGCCGTTGGACGCCGGTGGAGTGCAGTGCGGTGGTGCTGAAGGAGATGAAGCGCATCGCCGAGCTGCGCCTGGGCAAGCCGGTGGAGAGCGCGGTCATCACGGTACCGGCGTATTTCCACGACCAGCAGCGTCAGGCCACGGTGGAGGCGGCGAAGATTGCCGGACTGAAGGTGGACCGCCTGGTGAATGAACCCACGGCGGCGGCGCTGGCCCATGGCTTCCGCGCGACCTCGGACCTGAGCACGCTGATGGTCTTCGACCTCGGCGGCGGCACGTTCGACGTGACGGTACTGGAGTGCTTCGAGGGCGTGGTGGAGGTGAAGTCCTCCGCGGGTGAGAGCCGCCTCGGCGGGGAGGACTACACGGATGCCTTCGCCGCCTGGATCCAGAATGAATTCCACTGGAAGCCGAAGGAGGAGGAGAAACTCCGCTGGCGCGAGCAGGTGGAGATGCTGAAGCGCAAGCTCACGAAGGAGGAGCATGCGACCTTTCCGCTCGGTGACAAGGAAGCACCGATCTCGCGTGATGATTTCCGCACCGCTACGGTGGAGCTCACGGCGCGTCTGCGGCCCGTGGTGCGTCGTGCCCTGCGCGATGCGAATCTCACGCCGCAGCATCTCGATGCCGTGCTGCTGGTGGGTGGCGCGAGCCGCATGCCGCTGGTGATTGATCAGTTGCGCGAGGATCTGAAGCTGCCGCCGAATACCTCGCTGGATCCAGATCGTGTGGTCGCGCTCGGCGCCGCGGTGCAGCAGGCGCTGTGCGTGGGGGATTCCGCCGTGCGCGATCTCGTGCTCACGGATGTGTGCCCACATAGCCTGGGTGTGGAAGTGACGAAGCCACTGCTGCCCGGGCATATGGAGCCGGGGTATTTCTCACCCATCCTGGATCGCAATACCACGGTACCGGTGAGTCGCAGTGAGGTGTATCACACCTTGCACCCGGATCAGGACGAAGTGCTGCTGAAAATCTACCAGGGCGAGAGCCGACTCACGAAGGACAATCAGCTCATCGGCCAGGTGCGTTTCCACGGCATGAAGAGCCGGCCCGGGCAGGAGCGCGGGGGGGAGTTCGAGGTGCGCTTCAGCTATGACATGAATGGCATCCTGGAGGTGGAGGTCTCGATCCCGGCCACGGGTCGCAAACTCAACGAAGTCTTCGAGCAGCGCCCCGGTACCCTTAGCAAGGAGCAGATCGCGGAGGCCATCCGCCTGCTGCAACCCCTGAAGGTGCATCCGCGTGAAGCCCCGCCGAATCGTGCCCGCCTCGAGCGCGCGAACCGTCTCTATGTGGAACTGAGCGGTGGCATGCGGGATCAACTCAGCATGTTGCTGGATCGCTTCGAAGCTGCGCTGCACACGCAGGACGCAGCGAAGATCCACGAAGCCGGCGAGGACCTGGATTCCTTCATGCGACCGTTCTTCCGCGAGGAGGAGTGATGGAGGACTGCTGGGAGATCCTCGGGCTCGATCGGGACACGGCCACGGAAAAGGACGTCAAGGCCGCGTACGCCTCCTTGCTCAGGGTCCATCGTCCTGATCATGATCCGGACGGATTTCGGAAGGTGCGCGCAGCGTATGAGGAGGCCATGCGCTGGCTTTTGAATAATCAATCAGGAGACATCGCCGCTGGTCCCGAGGCGCTGCTGGATGCATCACCTGGTTGGGGTGGCTGGCCTGGATTCTTGTCGCCTGCACCGGATGCCCGCGCGCTCCTTGCGTCTGCCATGGCATCGCAAAAATTGGAGGAGCTGGAGGCGGCGTTCGAGAGGATTCAAAAGAAGACCCCGGGTTGGTGGTCCACCGTACGAATGGCTATGCTTCTCCGCGACAATCTGGAACCCACGGCTTCGGCATGGGTGGTGGAGCGGTTCAGAGCACAGGACGTCCTGGAATGGATGGAGGCGGGGCGTTTGGAGCGCTGCCGCCTCGTGCTGGCTGCATGGGAGCACGCAGGTGACTCGCAGCATGCGGAGACTCTCATTGACTTGATGGTGCAGAAGCCTGCAGCCATGGCCTCGGAAGATGCCGTCACTCTGGGATATGAGCTCGCCAGTTGGTATGCCTTCTGGTCTGAGCAGAAGACGCACGCGATGGCAGACGTCCTTTTTCTCATGCTGCCGCCGCGACTCCGGGAGGACATGATGGATGCCCTGGATGAAAAGGTGGACTTCGGCCGCCTCTTCCTGGCCATGAAGGAGGACGCCCGGCGTGTGTGGTGGATGCATCTTCGTCTTCCCTACCGGCACTGGGATTGGGGTTCCGCATCGTCCCAGCAAGCCCTGTCAGAGATGGCGGAAGGCATCGATGACTACATCGACACTTTTGTGGAGTGGGAGGATCGGATTCCGCCGCATGCCTGGGATGCCTTGTGGGGGGCCATTGAAGCCTCTCGTGCTCGCATGAGCAGGGGCATGTTTGATGAGGATTCTTTCTGGTTTCGGAGCCATACGCACACTTGGATCGGCGTGGCTCTTTTGGTGATCGTGGTGGGCGCGCTGATGGTCGGTATCGAACTGCTTATGCGTTACCTAAGAGAGTAATAGTTTTGGGTCGCGGCATGCGGTTCTTTGTCCTTGGAAATTTCATCCAATTCCGCTTGGCTGGTGTCTGAGTTTCTTGACCCCGACTGGTGCTCTCAAGAGAGATGGAAGACCCCTGGCAGATACTGGTGCTGGACCGGCACACCGCGACCGAGCGGGATGTGAAGGCCGCGTACGCGCGGCTGCTCAAGCAGCATCGGCCGGATAGGGACCCGGAAGGGTTTCGCCGGGTGCGACTGGCGTATGAGCGGGCGCTGAATGGCATCCGGAAGTCGGACGATGGCGGCGATGAGAAGGTCGCTGCAACGAGGCAGGCGCACGCTGACCGAAGCGAGCCGCTGCCGAGGGACTTGCCCGGTCCTCGCATGCCAAAGCGCGAAGACCAGCCGGTGAGTGCAGGATGGGACGCAGCGCTGCATCGCTTGCGTGAAGCGCTCGAAGTGGATGGTCGGCGTGAGAGCATCCAGTCAGCGTGGCAGGCCTTTGTGCGGCAGAGCCGCGTGGATCGCATGCCCATGCATCAGGAGGCTGCGACTGTGTGGGAGGTCTTTGGCAAAGATGCGGGGTGGTTCGCGGATTTTGTGACCGGGTCGTGGCTGGTGCGCTGCATCGAACAAGGGCTGGTGGAGGTTCCCGCGGCAGTTATTGCACATTGGGATGCCTCAGGAAATACCGCCAAGCTTATCGCGCTCGCGGAGGAGTTGGTCATCGAGATGCGTCAGGTGCCGTGGGAGGAATCGCTGGGCGTTATTCAGCAGCTCGCACGCGCGGTGGTGTATTGGGACGCACTCCTGGCAAAGGACATGGTGGATCTGGTTTGCGAACTCATCCCCGATGGCGAGGCGAAGAAATTGCGAGTTGAACTAAAAGATGACCTTGCGAGGGGGAGAATGTTTCAGGATGTGCCGGAAGCGCACAAGCTCTTCTGGCGGCAGGTCATGAAGAAGTCTGATGCGGCTGAGGAAGTCGATTGGAATGTTCGTGCTGCGCAGACCGCATTGGCGTGGGTTCGCCAGAATCGCGGCACTTCATGGGATGGCTATGAAGTGATTCGTGAACTCGTGCCACCGAAGGAAAAAGCGAAGCTGGATGACGCCGCTCGAAAGCTGGCGAATCACGACAAGGTCGAGTGGTGGCCCATCATCTCCCCATGGCTGGGCAAGCTGGCCGTGCTTAGTGTATTGATCCTGCTGAAGGCGTGCTCGAAATGGTTTTGACGAGATGGGGTTCAGTCCATCTCAATCATCGCCTTCACCACGCCGCTGTCCGGGCGCAGCCATCCGTCAAACTGATCGGGCACGGCGCTGAAGCTCGTGCGGTGCGTGATCCATGGCGTGGTCTTGATGTGTCCCTCACGAATCAGGCCGAGGATGCGTGTGAAGTCGGTGGGCACCGCATTGCGCGTGGCCATGAGGGTAAGTTCGCGGCGATGGAAGAGAGGGTCGGGCAGAGTGACAGCCTCTGAGGTGATGCCCACATACACAAGGCGGGCACCGAAGGCTGCGTACTCAAAGCAGCGGCTCATGCTGCCGGGGTGTCCCGTGGCATCAAAGATGACATCTGCACCGCGGCCGCCGTTTGCTGCGAAGAAGGCATCAGGCTCGATGAGCGTGTGGGCATGCGTCGATTCGATGCCGTAGTTTTTTTGCAGGAAGGTTCGGCGTGCGGGATTTGGCTCGATGACATGCAGCTTCGCGCCGGTGAGAAGGACGAATTCGATCACGCTCAGGCCGATGGGACCTGCACCCAGCACCAGCACGGTTTCTTGTGCTTGGGGAGCACCGCGATTCACCGCGTGGCAGCCGATGGCGAGTGTCTCCACCAGGGCGAGTTGATCGTAGGCGAGGTCGTTCGCGGGATGCAGCTTGTGCGCAGGCACCTTGATGAAGCGACGCAGGCCGCCATCGCAGTGCACGCCGAGTACTTGAAGTGTCTCGCAGCAATTCGTGCGGCCAGCGAGGCACGGCGGGCATGAACCGCAGTTGAGATAGGGCTCCACGGAGCAGCGGTCGCCGGGCTGGACGTTCGCGACCCCTTCACCCACGGAGATCACTTCGATGCCCAGCTCATGGCCCAGGATGCGGGGGAATTGGATGAAGGGCATCTTTCCCAGATAGCCACTCACATCCGTGCCACAGACCCCGATGGCATGCACGCGGATGAGGGCCTCGTTTTCAGAGGGAGATGCCGGTTCCTCTTGCTCAATGAACGCGAACTGACGTGCAGCGGTGAGAGAGAGGGCGAGCATGGGAAGGTGAGCTAGGCGGGGTCTACTGAGAATGCGTAGGCCGTTGTAGGAGGCTACTCAATCGCGCCGGCAGTAGGCCGTCAAGAGCATCAAAGCCAAACGCGAGGTTACTTAGTCCATCGTGATGGTGCAAAAGGCAGCAAAGGCCGGGGAGCCCTGCCGTAAATGGTGGCGTCCATCTTCAAACGCCCATCATGGTGTTGCCTTCCTCATCCAGAATCCGTCTTCACTCTGATACCCGTCTCTTGCGATTTGCCTGCTTCCTCATGGCGACGCTGCTTGCGCTTGGCGGGGGCCTGCCTGCGGCAAATGACACCTGGCTTGGGAACATTTCAGCCAATTGGAACGACACCAATTGGACGGGTGGGAATAATCCACCGGCACTCAGTGGGGACTCGCTGCTCTTTGGCGTAGCGGGTTCAGCAGGTGCGGTGCTGAACAATGACTTCACCTCTCTCAGTGTCACCGGCATCACCTTCAATGCAGGCGCGGATGCTTTTGTTATCAATGGCAATGCGGTCTCCGTCGTGAGCATTACGAACAGCAGCAGCAACCAGCAGATCTTCAACACCGGCATCAATCTGGCCAATGCCGACACGTTCACCTCTTCCGCAGGTGGTGGAAATCTGGTGTTCAATGGAGTCATCTCCAACACGGTGGCGCATTCACTGGTGGTCAACGGCGGCGGTACCGTCGCGCTGAATGGTGACAACACGTATGGCGCGGGCCTGACCACCACGCTCAACGGCGCCACCACCCTGGTGCTCGGCCATGATCATGCTCTGGGAAATTCCACGCTGCTGCTCAGCAGCACGGGAGGCGCGGGCACCGTCACCGCGAGTGCCACGCGCACCATCACCAATGGCATTCGGTTGAACAACACCGGTGTTACCGGCATCATCGGTGGTTCCAATGCCATCACGTTTAGCGGCGCCGTGGGGGTGAGTTCCGCTGCCAGCGGTACCCTCACGGTCAACAATACTGCGACCACCACGTTCTCCGGCAATGTGCTGGGATCCGCTGGTCAGACCTACGCACTTACGGTGAACGGTACGGGAAATGTAAACGTCAGCGGGACCATCTCCAACGGCACTGCAGGTACCGTCAGCCTTGTGTATTCGGGCTCGGGCAAGATGACACTCGGAGGCGCGAACACCTACAGCGGCAATACGACCCTGAGTGGCGGCCAGTTGAACCTCAATAACGGAGGTGCCGGCGGAACGAGTTCCTCGCTCGGGACTGGCACGCTGGTGATCAGTGGTGCAAGCACGATCGATAACACCAGTGGCAGCGCCGTGACTCTGAGTACGAATAACGCGATCACGCTCACCAACAACACGCTGACCTTCGGAGGCAGCAATGATCTGAGTTTCGGCAGTGGCGCCGTGAACTGGCAGAGCAACAACCAGACAGTCATCCTCAATGGCTCCGCGAGCACCCTCGCATTCGGTGGTGTGATGACCAACAACCAGAATTCCAGCAATGAATCCTTCGTGGTGAATGGCGTGGGCAACACCTTGAGCATCGGAGGATTCACCTCGACCAACTTTGCCAGTGGTAAGAACCTGCTTCTCTCCGGTTCGGGGAACGTAACTTTCACAGGACAAATCAGCAACGGCACGGCTGCCAGTGTGGCGGTGAGTTACACAGGCACAGGCACGCTGTCGCTTCTCGGTGCCAGCACCTACACAGGAAACACGACACTGGGGAGCACAGCTTCTGTGGTGGTTGGAAACAAGGCGGCCTTTGGCATCGGTGGCACGATCTTGTGGAATGGCGCGAGCCTCTCCGCCAATACCAATCTGACTGGCAGCAATGCGATTGCCAACAACGTCACGTTGGGAGCCACGACGAACACGGTGACCGGCAGCAACAGTCTTGAGCTTGCTGGCGCTGTCACCACCGGAGCGTCGAACCGTACCCTCACGAACAACATCGCGACCGGAACCTTCACGCTTTCCAACACTGTCACGGTGGGAAGCGGCACGGGCAGCTACGTTCTTACGATCAATGGGAGTGGCAACACAGTCATCAGCGGCGACATCGTCAGTGGCACCACGGGGACGGTTGGGTTGACTTACAATGGCACGGGGTCACTCACTCTCTCGGGAGAGAACTCTTACACTGGCACGACGTTACTCTCCGGTGGGAGTTTGGTCCTCGATTTCTCCAACGTAGCGGCAGGCACGGGTGTCATCAGTGGCTCCAGTTCCCTCTTGCTGGGCACCTCGCGGACGGCGACCTCCCAAACGCTGACCTTGCAGGGGAAAGACGGCATGGCTGATGTGCAATCCTTTGCTGGGCTGAACTTCAGCGCATCAGGTGCCCAGGGAGGTGGGGCGACGCACATCAATCTCAGCACCTCCGGTGTGGGAGGCAGCATGACCTTGAATCTTGGCGCGTTCCTGGCCACGACACGCGACATCAGTGCCACCGTGGATATCACCATGCCCACGGGCACCTTCGTCACCACCACCGCTACCGTGGGTGCAGACAAGCTGCTGCAGAACAACATCACCGTGAATGGAAATGATTTCGCCACGGTTGATGGTGCTGGCAACATCGTGGGACTCAGCACGGTCGCCGGCGGCTACGCCTCCATCGCGAGTGGGGCCACGGCACTGACGGCCGCGAAGGCTAATGACATCGCTGCTGGCAACGTGAGCACCAATACGGTGACCGTCGCTTCCTTGCGCTTCAATGATGGCTCGGCCGACAGCACCCTGACGATCAATGCGACCAGGACGCTCACGGTGGCGAGTACCAACTTTGCCGGTGCGATTCTCGTGACAGCCAATGTCGGCAATCACCTGGTCAAGATCACCGGAGGAACACTTTCAGGCATCAACAGCCGTGACCTCACGCTGATCCAGAACAACACCAGTGGGCTGTTGCAAATCGACTCTGTCATTGCCGATAACGGAGCCAATCTCGCGCTCACCAAGAGCGGGCTGGGCACGGCACTCCTCACGGCGGTGAACACCTACTCAAACTCCACCTATATCAACGAAGGCACGCTCATCGCTGCCGGTGCTTCCAACGCGCTTGGCACGGGCGCGGGCACGGGAAGCCCCACCAACCTGATCTCCATCGCGAGGGGCGCGGCTCTGCAGTTGGGCAACAACGATGCGGGTGGCACGCTGGCAGCGACCCAGACCATCACCAACAATGGTGCGGTCAATTTCAACCGCAGCGACACCGCGCTGGCTTTTTCCAATGTCATTTCGGGGGCAGGGAATGTTTCTCAGATTGGCACTGGAACGGTGGCGCTGACTGGTCTGAACACCTACACGGGAACTACCACCGTCACGTCCGGCAATCTTCAGGTGGGCAGCAGTTTGGTGGGCCAGACCGGCACGGGAGCTACGCTGGTGAATGGGAGCAGCGCCGTACTCTCGGGTACGGGCACCGTGCAGGGTGCTGCTACCGTGATACTGGGCTCCCTTCGTCCTGGCGACAATGGAGGCGCTTCCATCGGCACTTTGAAATTCGCCAGCGGTCTGACCTTTGCGCCTCCTACCTCGGTCACGATTGCCAACCTGACGCTGGGTTCGAGCAGTGGCGTGGGTGACAAGATCGATATCACCGGAGGGCTCAGCCTCAATGGCAACAGCAACATCGCCGTGACCTTTGGGTCGGGGTATACGATCCAGGCGGGGGATACCTGGACGCTGCTGGACTGGACCGGGGCCTTTGGCGCGAATGGCTTCAGCACGGGCACCAATCTTCGGACGGGTGGAGAGTCTGCGCTCTTTGAAGGGAACCTCGACCTGCCCGACCTCAGTGCCCTCGCGGGATACGCCGGTCATACCTGGGAAATCTCGAGCCTGTCAGATGGTGGCGCGCTTACTATCTCCATTGCTGGTGCTGTGCCTGAGCCAAGCCGCGCGGTTCTGCTTTGGGTGGGTTGTACTTGCCTCATGTGGAGGCGTAGGCGGAGTGGGTGGGTGCGGGCGGGGGTGGTGGTGCGTGGGGAGGAATAGCCGCAAAAGAACGCAGAGAACGCAAAAGGGATACTGAGGTGAGGCGGTGGGTGAGTTTGGGTGCAGGGTGTTCAACGCAGAGACACAGAGACGCAGAGGGAACTTCGGAGACTGAGATGGCTGCGAATGGCGATTTGAGGCTTGTCGCTTTTCAGGAGCAGAGTACGACCCGTCCCATGAGAAGCTGCACTTCTGCCGTCGGTGTATTTGTATTTCTCCGAAGTTCCTCTGCGTCTCTGTGTCTCTGTGTTGAATCCAGTGCACTTTGCCACACCCAGCATCCTTCAGCCGGCATACACCGAGGATCGGGAATCACAGAGGCAATGCCACCTCATCCCAGCAGCCAACCCTTTGTGTTCTTTGCGTTCTTTTGCGGCCATTCCTTCCTGCGTTCCATTCCCCCTGACATGATCCTGACCGCCGAGGCTCGGCGGACTACTTTCCTTTCCTGGCAAAGAAAAAGGCACCGGTCGCCCGGTGCCTTTCCCACTGTGAATTGTTTCGTTGCTTACTGAGAGAGAGCTTACGGATTCTCGCTGTTGGCCGTGATGGCCTCTGCGGGAGGAGGAGTCTCACCGAGGCTGATGAACTTCAGCACCTTCGCGCCGGGTTCGCACAGCACTCTTACGGAGTCGCCTTCCTTCACGTCACCACGCAGGAGATGTTCAGCGAGGGGGTCCTCAATGTTCTTCTCCACGGCGCGGCGCATGGGGCGCGCACCGTACTGCGGGTCGTAGCCTTCCGTCATCAACAACTCGCGGGCGCTCTCTTCAAGAGTAAGCGTGATGCGCTTGTTCTTGAGGCGCACCAGCACCTTGTTGACTTCGAGGTCCACGATGCGGTTGAGGTCTTCCTTCTCCAGCATGCGGAAGCACACGATGTCATCCAGGCGGTTGATGAACTCAGGCTTGAAGAACTTCTTCGCGGCCTCCATCACCTTGGACTTCATGCCCGCGTGGTCGGCAGCGTCCTGCACCATGGCGCCGAACCCAAGTGAGGTCTGGCGTTTGATGGTGTCGGCACCGACGTTCGAGGTCAGGATGACGATAGTGTTCCGGAAGTCGATCTTGCGGCCGAAGTTGTCCGTGATCTGGCCTTCCTCCAGGATCTGGAGGAGCAGATGCATCACGTCCGGGTGCGCCTTTTCCACTTCGTCGAAGAGGACCACGCTGTACGGACGGCGGCGGACCGCCTCGGAGAGCTGACCGCCCTCTTCATAGCCCACGTATCCGGGAGGTGCGCCGATGAGGCGGCTCGCGGTGTGCTTCTCCATGTACTCGCTCATGTCCAGTTGGATGAGCGCTTCAGAAGAACCGAACATGAACTCGGCGAGATTCTTCGCGAGGAAGGTCTTGCCCACGCCCGTGGGGCCCAGGAAGATGAAGGAGCCAATCGGCCGCTTCGGATCCTTGAGGTCGGCACGGCTGCGACGGAGGGCCTTGCTGATGGCGACCACGGCCTCGTCCTGGCCGATGATGCGCTTCTTCAGCTCGTCTTCCATCTTCAGCAGCTTCTCGGCCTCGGCCTGCTCCATGCGCTGGAGCGGGACGCCGGTCCACTTGCTGACCACGGCCATGATGTCTTCTTCGCTCACATCCACGGTGCGTTCCGTGCTGTTGGCGCGCCAGGCTTCCAGGACGTCGTCATACTTCTTCTTCGCGTTCTTTTCAGAGTCGCGCAGAGTCGCAGCCTTCTCGAAATCCTGATCCTTGATGGCGACTTCCTTCTCGGCGCGGATCGATTCGATCTCAGCCTCGATGACCTTCAGCTCAGGCGGACGCGTCATCGCGGAGATGCGGGCTTTGGCGCCGGCTTCGTCCATGATGTCGATCGCCTTGTCAGGCAGGAAACGGGAGGGCAGGTAGCGGCTGCTGAGGTTCACCGCGGCTTCGAGAGCCTTCGGTGCATAGCGGGCCTTGTGGTGGGACTCGTACTTGCCCTTCAGGCCATGAAGAATCTTGATGGCATCCTCCACGCTGGGCTCGTCCACCTTCACCTGCTGGAAGCGGCGCTCGAGAGCGGCATCCTTCTCGATGTACTTGCGGTACTCGTTCAGGGTGGTCGCACCCACGCACTGCATCTCTCCGCGGGAGAGGGCGGGCTTCAGGATGTTGCTCGCGTCCATGGCGCCTTCCGCGCCGCCGGCACCCACGATGGTGTGCAGCTCGTCGAGAAAGAGAATCACGTTCTTGGTGCGACGGATTTCGTCCATCACCGCCTTGATGCGTTCTTCGAACTGGCCACGGTACTTCGTGCCTGCGACCATGAGGGCGAGGTCGAGCACAATGACCTTCTTGTCCCGGAGGATTTCAGGGATGTTCCCAGCGGCGATTTCCTGGGCCAGGCCTTCCACGATGGCGGTCTTGCCCACACCGGCTTCACCGATGAGCACAGGATTGTTCTTCGTACGGCGGCACAGGATCTGGATGACGCGCTCGATTTCGCTGGCGCGTCCGATGACCGGATCGAGTTCGCCTTTGATAGCCAGCTCGGTGAGGTCGCGACCGAAGGCCTTGAGGGCCGGGGTCTTGCTTTCCTTCTTGGAGCCGCCGGAGGACGGGGCGCTTTCGCCACCACCGCTGCCGCCTTCTTCCTCTTCTTCCTCGCTGCCGCCAAGATTGGGGTCGAGTTCCTTGAGGATTTCGTTGCGGGCCTTTTCGAGATTCACGTCGAGCTGGCGCAGCACCTGGGCGGCCACGCCCTCACCTTCGCGCAGCAGGCCGAGCAACAGGTGCTCGGTGCCCACGTAGGAGTGGTTCAGCGCCTTGGCCTCTTTGGAGGCGAGGGCGAGGACCTTCTTCACGCGCGGGGTGTATGGGATATTGCCGACCATTTTGGTGTCGGGTCCACCGCTGGTCTGCTGCTCCACCTGCAGGCGTACGGAGTCAAGGTCCACGCCCAGTTTGGTGAGGACATTGACGGCCACGCCCTGGCCAAGCTTGATCAGACCAAGGAGAAGATGTTCGGTGCCCACATAGTTGTGGTTGAACCGATCTGCCTCCTTGCGGGCGAGTGCCAGCACCTGCTGGGCACGTGGGGTGAAATTATTCATCATCGGAGTCAGGGGATGGTGCGGACGAGTCCGCACTTTGGTCATTATCAATAGATACGTTAAGAGGCTCAGGAACGGATTGCAAGACGCGCCGGGTGATTTCCGCCCGCCGTATGTCCCGGTCTTCTGGTGAAAGGTCACGGCCCGCCGCCAGCTGCAAATGCGCCGGCTGGATGGCCAGGAGAAGCATGTCCACCAGGCCGCGGTCGCAGCCGGTGATGAGGTCCATGTCCGCACCGAGGCGCAGCATGGAAAGGTGGTTCAGTGCTTCCTTGGAATTCAGGATATGAGAAAAACGCAGCGTCGCATACGCGCGGCCCACCTGGTCGCGCAGCATGGTGGGGCTCTCGTGCAGCAGCTTGTCCCGCGCACTCACCTCCGCCTGCACGATGTGCTCGGCCACGCCTTCGATGCGATTGATGAGCTCCACCTCGGTCTCGCCCAGTGTGTGCTGGTTGGAGACCTGGAAGAGATTGCCCAGGGCTTCCGTGCCCTCGCCGTACAGGCCGCGCACGGCCAGGCCGATCTTGCTCACCGCATTCATCACCTGCTTGATCTGCTCGGTAAGGACGAGCGCGGGCAGGTGCAGCATCACGGAGGCACGCATGCCGGTGCCCACATTCGTGGGGCAGGCCGTCAGGTAGCCCAGGCGCTGGTCAAAGGCATAATGCAAGTGAGCCTCCAGCTCCGTGTCCACACGGTTCACGATTTCATAGGCCAGGCGCAGGTCCAATCCGGGGCGGATGCCCTGCATGCGGAAGTGGTCCTCCTCATTGATCATGATGGAGGTGCTCTGCTTCCGGTCGATGACCACCGCGCAACCCGTGGAGCGGGCGGCGTGCTCGCGGCTCACGAGGTGCCGCTCCACCAGGACCTGTTTCCGGGTCTTGGTGAGGTTGGTGTATTCCTCGTTGAATCCTTCTTTCATCTCGGGAAGGGCGGCCACTACGGGGCGCACTTCGTTCATCAAATCCACCCGCTGCCGCTCCGAGGACCAGCCCGGGAAGGACCAGTTTCGCAGGTTGCGTGCCAGCCGGATACGGGAGGTCATCACCACATCCGAGTGGGGACCGGTTCCCTGCATCCAGTCAGCGGGGTTTTTGAGGAGGGTGGAGAAGCGCATGGGCATCAATCTTGCTTACGATTAGGAAATCAAGAATGGCTTTGAGGTTCAAAGGAAATTGTGAAGATCTGGCGCAGCAAGGTCAATGGTTCTGCTGGGAAATTAAGGGTTAAGAAATACAGCCCCCGGGCCAGCCGCTGGCATGCCAGTTTGCGATTCCACTGGCATACCAGTCGGCCAGCATGAAGCGCTATGTGCATCGGGGAGGGGAGTCGGGAGTGGCGGCCTATGATACCGGACCGAGATCCATCACGATCCAGTTCACAGACGGCAAGATCTATCGCTACACCTATGCCAAGCCGGGCGCCCATCATGTGGAGGCCATGAAAGAGCTCGCTGTAGAGGGGAAAGGGCTGGCGACCTACATCAATCAGCACATCCGTGGAGAGTACACGGCCCGGCTAAAGTGAGCTGAATTGGCTCATTTTGCGGCGCGGAAGCGCTGGATTGTCCCGAAGTGATTGGTGTCGACAAAAGGGCGCTAGTTGGGTAGAACGGCGCTCTCCATATGCACACGGGCGGGTTGGTGGTGATCCCGTGTTGCGCCTGACAAACTCGTTTTCCCATGAAGTTTTCTCCATTTCTCGCCGCAATCCTTTTGGGCACCCTGTGCAGTTGCTCCTCGCTGCCGGAGAACACGGTGACCCTCGACCAGTATAAGGCGTGGGAACACGGCACGCCTCTCAAGGCTCGAGAATTCCTCATCACGGCACGCCTTGAGAAGGAGAATGGCGAGATGACTGAATTCCCCTCCATAAGGGCGAAGGTGGGACAGGTGGTGGTGGTCAGTGCCGGCCGTGAGTTCATCTACCCCACCGAATTCGACCTGCCGGAGACGCGGCTTGAAGAGGGGCAAGGAGACGGCAGCAAAGGCGGCGCCTTTCCTGTGACGCCCACCACGCCGACGGTATTTGCCACGCGCGACGTGGGCGAGGTTTTGAAGATTTCTGCGAAGCCAAAAGGCCCCTTCGTGGAGTTTCGAGGTTCTCTGGCGACAACCACCGCAGACCTGAGCAGTCGCAGTAGCGCGGAGGCAGTCTCACCCATCAGTGATGCCAAAAAGCAGTGCCTCCTCACGGAAAACAAGGTGTTGCAGCCTGAGTTCAAGACCACGGAAAGCATGATCTACTCCGCCGGTCTCCCCTCCAGCGAGCACCGCATCGCGCTGCAAAACGGCAAGAGCACGCTGGTGGTGAAGTGCGAGGTGGTGCGGTAGGATCAAGAAACCCGTGGTGAGAAGGCCGCTGGTTCGCCGCTGCTTGCATCACGTCGGGGAAATGGTAGCCTTTCTGTATGGCGACGATTGCCGAAGTTGAGGCCCTTGCACTGGACCTCCCAGAAAAACAAAGAGCTCTGCTTGCAGCTCATTTGTTGGATTCCTTGCCTTCAATTCTCGAAGATGAGGATGAAGGAGTCGCGGAGGCGATTCGACGCGATGCGGAGCTTGATGCGGATCCGAGCCGTGGTATTTCGCTGGAGGAACTTGATCGCAAAATCGCGGCACGGAGACGTTGATGCAGCTTGTGCTTCATCCGAAGGTTTATTCGGATATTGACAAGATCATGGCTCATTATGAGCGTGTCGCTGGAAGCGAACTGGCGGACGAGTTCTATGAGGAACTACGAGCCTTCATGGTCAAGGCAGCCGGTGAGCCGGAATCCTATTCCCTTCGGATTCGCGACATACGGCGCGTAAACTTGCAGAAGTTTCCCTACAATTTTCTCTTTCGGATTGTGGGTGACGACATTCGGATCCTTGTGGTGCGTCACCACCGGCGGCGTCCCAATTTTGGTACGCGCCGACGGTGAGATCCTCCCGTCAGCTATTCTCCTCCTCCAGCATCCTCCTCACCGCCCCCATAGGCACGTCCACAAAGCTGGGGCGGTAGCTGATTTCATAGCCGATTTCGTAGACGGCTTTTTCAATCATGTACATGCGGAGCATGAGGCGGGTGTCCTTCTCCTCGGGTGGCAGGAAGGCGGCACCTCCGGCGGTCTTGAAATAGCAGCGGAGGAATTCATTGCTCACATACTCCACCCAGGTGCGTGCATGCGACGCCAGGAAGCGGGCATCGTCTTCGCGTTCCTGCTTCAGCGCGGTGGAGGCAGCGTAGTCAAAGGAGCGCAGCATGCCTGCCACATCGCGCAGCGGTGAGCGCTTCAGGCGGCGCTCACCCATGGAGAGACTTGGTTCACCTTCGAAGTCGATGACCACAAATTCCTTCCCGGTGTTCAGCACCTGCCCAAGGTGGTAGTCGCCATGCGTGCGTGTCTTCAGCGCGGAGATCTTGTACTCCAGGAACTGGGAGAGCGCATTCAGAAGTTTCTCCTTGGAATTGATAATGAACTTCGCGTCGCCCTGCACGTGCTCGGGCAATTCGTTGCAGCACATCTGCATCTTACGCAGCACACGGCCCGCAGCGCCGCGCATGGCTTGGTAGAGCGAGCGCTGGTAGAGCATGCTGAAGGGCTCCGGTGCGAAGTCGGGTGACGTTTCCCCAAGTGCCAGCAGCGCGAGATGCATGCGTGCGGTCATGGTGCCGAGCTGACCAGCACGAGCCGGGAAGACGCCGCCGATCAAATCATCTGTGGTGGCCTGCGATGACGTGGCGCGTGCCTCCAGCACACGGTCGAAGTAGCGCATCACGGCATCCAGCGCGAAGGCCCAGCCATCGCCCTGATTTTGGATGTAGTTGCCGAGCATCCCCACGGCACCCTCGCCGCCATTCTCCTGCAGTTTCAACGAACCGAGGAAGGCCGGTACCTGCTCGAAGCCGACCTCTTGCAGTTTCTGCGTCATCTCCAGGTCGGGGTGGATGCCGGCCTCGTACTTGCGGAAGAATTTCAGGAAGAGTTTCTCTCCGTAGACGATGGAAGTGTTCGACTGTTCCACACTCACCACACGCGTTTGCGTGGTGGCTTCGTCCAGGGTGGAACTATCCAGGGTTCCATTGGCACCGATGATGCACACATCGCCTTTCGCTTTGCCCTTCGATGATTTCGCGATCGCATCGAGCAGCGAGAGGCGGTAGGACGCGAGATGGAAGGCGTCGGCCAGGATCTCGCCGGATTTGAACTTCGCGAGCACCGCCGTAGGCAGGTTCTCCAGCATCTGGCGCGCCTCTTCTCCGCTGGTGATGGAAAGTGGCATGAGATAGCGCTCTGGCAGGCCCTCGGTGTAGCTGACCTCCACCACCAGCAGGCGCACCTCCGGCACATCAGTGGGCACGAGGTGGACGACTTTCATCTCCCGCACCACGCGTCCTTTTCCTCCGAACCAGCGGCACAGAGGCAGGTATCCCGGCAGCAGTTCCCGCTCGATTTCCTTCCTGAGCGCGGTTCCCCATTCCGGTTCCTCATCAAACTCCGGCGCAATCCACGAAGCTTCGCCGGCAATGGACGCCAGCGATGGCTTTAGCGTGAACCACAGGCAGCCGTGCGGCCCAAGGGTGAAGGGAGTAAGTGTCTGGCGGATCTCTGGAAACAGAGTGTGACCAAACATCTCCTCCGGCACCAACCCCGCGAACTGGGAGAGATTCACTTCCACGTACTGCGTGAAGCGCGAGAGGTTCGCCACGATGAGTACAATCTCATCTTCATGCCTGCGGATGAAGGCTAGGATCTTCGCGTTGTCCGGATGCAGGAACTCAAGGTTCCCATGGGAGAACGCCTTGGACTGGCGGCGCACGCCGAGCACGCGGCGCATCCACCAGAAGAGCGAGGACAAGTTACCCTGCTGATTCTCCACATTCACCGACTCGTAGTGATACTCAGGGTCGATGATGACAGGCAGGAAGAGTTGCTGCGGATTTGCCTTGGAGAATCCCGCGTTGCGATCCGCGTTCCACTGCATGGGTGTGCGCACGCCATTGCGGTCCCCGAGGTAGAAGTTGTCGCCCATGCCGATTTCATCGCCGTAGTAGATCACCGGCGTGCCGGGCAGCGAGAGCAGCAGGGAATTGATCAGTTCGATCTTGCGCCGGTTGTTCCCCAGCAGCGGGGCGAGGCGGCGGCGGATGCCGAGGTTGATGCGGGCGCGTGGGTCCTTCGCGTACACACGATACATGTAGTCACGCTCTTCATCCGTCACCATTTCCAGCGTGAGCTCATCATGGTTGCGCAGGAAGATGGCCCACTGGCAATTGTCCGCGATGGCCGGCGTCTGGTCCATGATGTCGATGATGGGGAAGCGATCCTCCATCTGCAGCGACATGAACATGCGAGGCATCAGCGGGAAGTGGAATTCCATGTGGCATTCGTCTCCCTTGCCGAAATACGCCACGGCATCCTCCGGCCACTGGTTTGCCTCCGCGAGCAGCATGCGTCCGGGGAATTTGGTGTCCACATGCTTGCGTAGCTTCCGCAAGAACTCATGCGTCTCGGGCAGGTTCTCGCAGTTGGTGCCTTCGCGCTCGTAGAGATACGGCACCGCATCGAGGCGCACGCCATCCACTCCCATTTCGAGCCAGAAGTCGATCACCTTGAAGAGTTCGTCGTGCACCGCCGTGTTGTCGAAGTTCAGGTCCGGCTGGTGGGAGTAGAAGCGGTGCCAGAAGTACTGCTTCGCCACGGGATCCCATGTCCAGTTCGAGGTCTCGAAATCCTTGAAGATGATGCGCGCCTCCTTGTACTTGCGCGGATCATCAGACCACACATAGAAATCACGTTCCGGTGATCCCGCGGGAGCCTTGCGTGCGCGCTGGAACCACGCGTTTTGATCGGAGGTGTGGTTCAGCACCAGCTCCGTGATGATTTTCAGGTCGCGTTTGTGAGCTTCCTCCAGAAGCTGATGGAAGTCCTCCAGCGTGCCGTAGGTGGGATTGATCGCGAAGTAGTCGGAGATGTCATAGCCATCATCCCGCAGCGGCGAGGGATAGAAAGGCAGCAGCCAGATGGCAGTCACGCCCAGATCCGCGAGATAGTCGAGCCGGCTGATGAGCCCGCGAAAATCGCCGAGCCCGTCCCCATCGCTGTCCTGGAAGGTCTTGATGTGCAGTTCGTAGATGACGGCGTCCTTGAACCAGAGTGGATCATTCATGTGGCGGGGCGGGTGGAAAGCGGTTGAACGCGGAAAGGGGGTGCAGCGCGATTAAGGATGTGCAGTGAGGGATGGCACGTGTCCCCGTTGCGTAAAAGTCGATGTGACAACGAACGATGGAAGGAATATCGAAACACGATTCCCTGCAAGCGAAGCCCGGTTTTGGGTGGGAAGTGCAGGTGCATGGGGAGAGTACTGCGCTTGACGCCGTCTGCTTGAAGTTCGCAGAGCCCGCCGGGGTTGGCTGCATGAAACACCCGGTTCTTACCGGACCCGGCTACATCACAGGTGCATGAAGCCAGCCCTCCTCGCCACCTACCGTCTGCAGTTTCATCAGGGTTTCACATTTCGGGATGCCCTGGCACTGGTGCCGTACCTGCATGCGCTGGGCGTGAGCCACGTGTATGCTTCCCCGTTGTTTCGCGCGAGCCCCGGCAGCCTGCATGGCTACGACGTGGCGGACCACAATGCACTCAACCCGGAGATTGGCACGCGGGAGGAGTATGACGCGCTGGTCGCAGAACTGCACCGCAACGGTATGGGTCTCATTGTGGATTTCGTGCCCAATCACATGGGCATCAGTGATCCCAACAATGAGTGGTGGATGAATGTGCTGGAGAATGGCCCGGCATCCCCCTATGCCGACTACTTCGATGTGGAGTGGCATCCGCTCAAACCCGCACTGGAGAACAAGGTGCTGCTGCCTATTCTAGGCGATCAATATGGGCGGGTGCTCGAACGAGGGGAACTGCGGCTGAAGTTTGAAGACGGGACCTTTTCACTGGAGTGCCCGGGTGCTGTGCTGCCCATCGCGGCGCGCACTTCCCGACCTTTGCTGCATCGCGCTGCCGAGATCCTTGGCGAGGCTGAGGCCCCGGATGAACTGCGCAGCATCATCACGGCGCTTGAGAACCTGCCCTCCCGTGCCCAGACGGAGCCTGCGAAGCTCGCTGAGCGCACGCGGGAGAAGCGCATCATTCGCGAGAGGCTTGCACGCCTGTGCGAAACGGATGCCGTGGTGAAGAATGCCATCCAGTCGGCGGTGGAGGAGTGGCAGGATGGACATGACCCGAAGAACCTGGACCGTCTCGATGCGCTCATCTCGGAGCAGCCCTACCGGCTCAGCTACTGGCGTGTGGCTGCGGAGGAGATCAACTACCGGCGGTTCTTTGATGTGAATTCGCTGGCTGCCATTCGCGTGGAACTGCCGGAGGTCTTTGATTCCACGCACCGGCTGCTGCTGGAGCTCTTCGCGGACGGCAGCCTCGACGGTGTACGCATCGATCACATCGACGGCCTGGCGCGTCCGGCGCAATACCTGGAGACGTTGCGCCAGAAAATCACCGAGGCCACTGGCGGGAAGACGCCAGGCTGGGTGTTCGTGGAGAAGATTCTCGGCGCGGGCGAGAAGCTGCGCGCAGGCTGGCAGACAGACGGCACCACGGGCTATGAATTCGCCATCCAGGTCATGAATGCGCTGGTGGATCGCACAGGTGAACGAAGGCTCACGCAGTGTTACGAGAAGTTCCTCGGGGACCACATGGATTACCGGGAGATCGTCTGCCAGAGCAAGCGCCTCATCATGCAGCTCACCATGGCGAGCGAGGTGAACGTGCTCGGCATGATGCTCAGTCGCCTCGCGGAGAGCCACCGGTGGTACCGGGATTTCACCGTGAACGCGCTCACCACGGCCATCCGCGAGGTGATTGCCAGCTTTCCGGTGTATCGCTCGTACATCGATCCCGAGAGTCCGGTGCAGGATGCGGATGCCACCGTCATCTCACAAGCCATTGCGCAGGCGCGCCGGAGGAATCCGGCGCTGGAGCGGTCGGTGTTTGAGTTCATCCGCATCGTTCTGCTGCCTCTTGCGGAGAGTACCCATCCACTGGATGAAGAAGTGCGCCGTGACTTTGTCGTGAAGTTCCAGCAGTGCACCGGACCCATCATGGCCAAGGGCGTGGAGGACACGGCCTTCTATGTGTACAACCGCCTCGTCGCCCTGAATGAAGTGGGCGGGAATCCGGGCATCTTCGAGGCGCCATTGGAGTCCTTCCACAAGCAGTGCACCGCGCGGCAGGCTGAGTGGCCGGGAAATCTTCTCGCCACCTCCACGCATGATACGAAGAGGTCAGAGGACGTGCGGGCGCGCATTCTTGCCCTGAGCGAGATGCCCGTGGAGTGGTCCCACGCCGTGCGCAAGTGGCATACGGTCAATCGCAAGCACCAGGAAACGCTGGATGGCATGATGGCGCCTGATGCCAATGAGGAATACTTCCTCTACCAGACCCTCCTGGGCTCCTGGCCACTGCATCCCATGAGTGATGAAGAGCGCGCCGACTATGTGAAGCGCCTCCAGGAGTACATGATCAAGTCCCTGCATGAGGCGAAGGTCAACAGCAGCTGGATTGACCCCAACGAAGCCTGGGACAAGGCCGTGGCGGCATTCGTTGAGCGCATCCTTGCACCGGGTTCCAAGAACCGCTTCCCTTCCTTGTTTGAGCCGATGGCGGCAGAGATTGCGCAACTCGGCGCGGTGAATTCACTCTCCCAGGCCGTGCTCAAACTCACGACTCCCGGGGTGCCGGATTTTTATCAGGGCACGGAGCTGTGGGACTTCAGCCTCGTGGATCCGGACAATCGCCGACCGGTGGACTATGCCGTCCGGCAACAAGCCCTCGGCGCGCTCGCCGGCGTCTCTCCCAGCGACCTACTGGCAAGCTGGCGGGACGGTCGCATCAAGCTCTTCGTGAGCCAACAGCTCCTGCAACTGCGGCGCTTACATTCCACCCTCTTCACGACAGGGACCTATGAGTCCCTAAGTGCCCAAGGGACGCATGCGGACCGCTGCCTCGCCTTCCATCGTGCGACCCCAGAGGTGGAAATGGTGGTAGCGGTGCCGCGCACGACCCGGGTCCTGGGCTTCCCACCCGTGGGCCCCTGCTGGAAAGACACGACGCTCAGCCTGCCACAGGTGCCTTCTTCCGGGGGGTGGAGGGACGTTTTCACGGGACGGGAGCATGCCACCGAGGCGGGTTCCCTCCCTCTGGCGGACCTCTTCGCCGACTTGCCTTTTGCGGTGCTGGTGCCGGGCGGGGAGGCTCGCTAGACGGGGCATCTGGCGCGTGGCCCGCGTTGACGCTTGCGCAGGGGCCACTCACCGTGGAGCATCCCTGTCTTCATGTCCCGCCTGTTCCGAGCCGCCTCCCTGCTTCTTTTTGCCGCCTTCCTTGCCTCGTGTGATTCCAGCGAGCCGGGGAAGATTTCTTTGGATGACTACGAGGGCCCCGAGGGCGAGGCCGTCGTGCGCTACGTCATCAAGACCCTTCCTCCGTTGCAGCCGGAAGCCTCCAAGGTCTACACCGTGGTCAAAGGGGTGAAGCTCAAGAGCACCAGCACCGACTTTACCCGTCGCATGGATGACCTGAAGCTCACCTTCATCCACGGCGACGTGCTCACCATGCGTGAGCCTGACAAGATCATCATCGATCCCCGGAGTGGCCTTTCGCCGGTGACGATTCAGATTGCGGAACTCAAGCGCGGTAGCGGTGATTCCTTCCAGGCGATTGCCGGCTGGGCGTACAAGACGCAGTACGAAAGGCACCGGTACAAGCTGACCAAGACCGCCAGTGGCTATGACGTGGAGCACGTCGAACGCCTCGAGGGCAACTACGTGAATGATCCCGAGCTGAAGAAGCCCTGACCGACCGATGGCGCTCCCACGCTTCACCAAAGTCCTTCATCCACGTCTTGCCCAGCTTTGCTGTGCCGTTTCCTGTTCATTTGCCTTTTCCGGCTGCGCCATCCGGGACACCTGGGGCAAGGGGCGCAAGGAAGGTGATCTCACCGCGCATGAGCAGTCCGTGCCGGGCAAGTGGTCTGGCGCTCCGAAGATACCGGCCAAGGCCGCAACAGGTTGGCTGGGGGACTTTGGCAGTGGAGAGCTGACGCGACTGGTGGATGAAGCCATTGCCCGGAACCCGGACCTGCGCGCGACGGGGGCCCGGGTGTCGCAGGCACGCGCCCAGGTGCGCATCGCCGGTGCGGATCTCTGGCCGCAGGTCGCGACGGACTTCAATGGACGCCGCAACCAGAGCGCCAGCGGCCAGCGGTTCGTGGGCGTGGGGCAGAGGAGCAATCGCTTCGAACTTGGTCTCGATGTGAGCTGGGAGGTGGACTTCTGGGGCCGCATCAAGGATCAGCGTGGCGCTGCTGTGGCCGATGCTGAAGCTGCCGCCGAAGACCTCCATGCCGCGAAACTTTCCCTGGCGGCGAATGTCGTGAAGGCCGCCGTGACGTTGGTCGAGTCCAAGGAACAGGTGCGGCTCGCGGACGAGAACGTGAAGACCCGCCGCACGCATTTGCAGATCGTCGAGCGGCAACTGGAGCGTGGTCTGGACTCGGATCGCGCTGCGCTGGATGTGAGCCTGAGCCGCGCGGACCTCGCCCGTGCGGAGGAGTCTCTCGCCCTTCGCAAACGCGCCTCTGATGAAGCACGGCGTCTGCTCGAGGTGCTTCTGGGTGCTTATCCAGGAGGGAAGGAGCCGGGCCTGTCAGCGCTCCCCACGGTGAAGCGCGCCGTGCCTGCCGGTCTGCCTTCCGAAGTGTTGCTGCGCCGCCCGGATATCCGCGCCGCGGAGCGCCGTCTGGAGTCTTCCCTGCGTGAGGAGAGCGCCGCGAAGAAGGCCTTCCTTCCCAGCTTCAATCTCACCGGAGGCACCGGCCTCAGCACGGAGGATCTCAGCTTCCTCTTTGATCAAGGCTCGGTGATTTGGACCGTTGCGGGGAATGTCGCGCAGCAGGTGTTCCAGGGAGGCCGCATCAAGGCCAATGTGGATCTTGCCCGCGCGCGTTATGACGAGGTACTGGCGCTCTATGCCAGCACCGCCACCACTGCCTTCAAGGAGGTGGAATCGGCCCTGTCGGCAGAGGCTTACCTTCTGGAGCAGGAAGCCGCGCTGGAGCGCGCCTCCACGGAGGCAGCCCGCTCGGTGCAGCTTGCCACCGGTCAGTATGAGCGTGGTTTGGTGGATATACTGACTCTGCTCGATGCCCAGCAACGTGTCTTCGATGCACGCAGCGCCCTCGCCGTCGTCAGGGCGCAGCGCCTGCGCAATCGCGCCGACCTCCACCTCGCATTGGGCGGAGACTTTTGAGGCAACTTCACCCCTCTACGGCGGTTCTTTCCTCCGTCCAATTTCCCTCGCATGCTGTCTCATTGTGTGAGACGCTTGGTGTCCCGGCTCGCCCCCGCTCATTTCATTCGCACCCTGCATGATTCGCTTCCTGCGTGTCATCCTTCCCATTGTCATCCTGGCCGTTTCCGGCGCGGGCACATGGCGGCTGCTTGTGACTCGCCCGGAGACCAAGATGCAGGAGGTGCGCCCGGTGCTGGTGCAGGTGGAGGGCACCCGGCTCAAGAGGACTTCCTACCCCGTGATCGTCACCTCACAGGGCATGGTCCAGCCGCGCACCCAGACCACGCTGTTGCCTGAAGTCTCGGCAAAGATCGTGGAGACGAGTGCCAACTTCAAACCGGGTGGCTTTTTCGAAAAGGGTGAGGTGCTGATGAAACTCGACCCCGTGGACTATGAGACCGCCGTGGTCGTGGCACAAGCGGCGGTGGCCCAGGCGGAGTCCGTCCTCGCCGAGGAGTTGGCCAAGGCCGAGCAGGCGCTGGAAAACTGGAAGGCGCTGGGCCGCACGGGTGAACCGAACGCACTGGTCACGCGCAAACCCCACGTGGCCAAAGCGAATGCCGATGTCGCGTCAGCAAAGGCCCAGGTCCTGAAGGCCGAGCGTGACCTCGAGCGCACCACCATCCGCGCGCCCTTCGCCGGGCAGGTGCTGGAACAGCTCGTGGACGTAGGCCAGCTCGTCACCACAGGCACGCAACTCGCCAAGGTATTCGCCGTCGACTACGTGGAGATCCGCCTGCCCCTGCCGGAGCGAGGCATGCGGTTCCTCTCACTGCCGGAGAACTATCGCGATGGCTCAGAGACTCCCGCGACCTCTCACGCTGAGGTCCGCCTCAATGCTGTGGTGAATGGCAAACTCGCTTCGTGGAAGGGACGCATCGTCCGTGTGGAAGGCGCCATGGACGCCAGCACCCGCCAGATCATTGCCGTGGCCCAGGTAGACGACCCGTATGCCAAGCGTAGCGATGGCCTCCCTCCACTCAAGGTGGGCCAGTTCGTGGAAGCGGAGATCACCGGCGAAACCTTGAAGGAAGTCTATGTGATTCCTCGCAGCGCCGTGCGCGCAGGAAATGAAATCATCCTCATCTCCCCCAAGAACACGTTGCGCCGCATGATTGTGGAGCCGCTCGTGAGTGATGAGAAACGAATCATCATCGCCGCCAATGCTCCGAAGGCCCCCAAGGAAGGGGACGTTCTCTGTCTCACGCCCATTCCCTTCCCCGCCGATGGCGCACGCGTGGACCCGGTGATCGATGGCAAGACCGAAGCCGTCGGCATGGCCAAGTCCGACTCCACCGCGACCAAGCCGCCAGTACCAGCGGCGAAAGGTGGGCCGTCGTAGGGTGTGGGAGCCAAGAGGCCGACGTTGTAGGGCGGCAGGGTAGGATGATGTGTCCCGGCGTGGCGCACTTCGACGCAAAGCAGGCAGAGACGCACAGGCACTTTGCTCGTGCCTTTGAGAGAGGCAGTGGATCAAGGAGTGGGGACATTCCTGTCCCCATGGAAGCACGAACTACACCTTCAAACTCTCAACAGCTCCCTTCGTGTAAACGAGGCGACTGCTTCGCAGGGAGCGGCACTAGCCTAGTGCCGTCATATACAGCGTCGCCACGCGAGCAGCTTGGAAACGTCCTTACAGCTTCGAAGAGAAAGGCTCCGCACCTTATTTGCCCACCGCCGGCACTAGGCTAGTGCCGCTCCCTGCGAGACGCCCTTTCACCTCTGGGGGCATTCTACCTCCCATGACTCCGTTCGCGCTTCCATGGGGACAGGAATGTCCCCACTCCTTGGGCCTGCCGCAACACGCTGGGTAAGTTCGTCGCGTTGAAGACCTGTTTCCAACTCGCCCTGGTATGAGTCGCCCACCAACGAGGGCGAGTCTGATCTCGGAATGATAATCGAGCCACCGCCTTTCCTGGTCGGGACGAACAATTCGTAGTAGGCAAACGTGTGTCATCCTCCAAGCCCTGCACTTTTGGACTTCACAACCAAGTGGCAGAAAGTCATTCGTCCGCATCCGATAGTCGGTATATCCGAACTTTGGCCATCGAGACATCCGTCGGGATTTCACCGGAGCGCTGGAAGCGTTCCTCGTGCGTACTTTTTTTCGCGGTTGCTGGGCGTTGCAGTTCGAGGCGCACGTCATTCCAGCGGGTGCAGAGGCCGTGGATGCTGCCGGCCTGGGAGCAGTGGCGTGCGTAGGGGTCCTCGCGTGTCCGGCGGAGGGCCTGCGTCCAGACGTTGAGGAAGTCCTCCGCGCTTACGTTCCCGTTGTTCTCCAGGAAGCGCTTCAGGGCGCTGCCGTCCTTGCCTCCCTGAAAGCTGTACTCCATGCCCAGGGCAGCGTGGAAGGTATCGCCACATCGCTGGGTGATGGAGTGGAAACGAGGGTCTCCGGGCGACCGGTGTTCTCTCTCCGAACTTGAAGAGGAAGCATCATCATCATCATTCAAAACCAAACTCTCTGCCCCCTCGCACTCCGAAGGAGGAGAGGAAGAAGCTGGATCTTCCTTTTCATTCCTTTTCCTTTTGTTCCCTTCCTCTTTCTCTTCCTTTCCCATTCCCTTCCGTTGGGTTTCTGCTTGGGTTTTGTTTGGGTTCCTGCTGCTTGGAAGCGTGGAGGCATCCTTCCTCGGTCTCCCGCCCTTGCGACCATTCTCCTGGCCCGCCGCGACCTTGGCCTCGGAGGTGGAGGCTCCACCCTTGCGTCCCGCCTCGCGTTTGGCCTGCCAGGTTTGCTCCTGCTCCAGGGGATAGTCCGCTACCACGAGGTCATCGCCATCCCACGACCACAGGCCGCAGGCGCCAGCGAGGTCCTCTCGCATCAGCCCGCACAACTGGAGCATCTGGCGGTCCGTCCAGTGCCGGCATCCCGGGATGCGCCCGCCATTCTCCTGCTCGATGCAGTAGGAAGTGATGCTCAACCACGCTCCCCGTTGTGCGAGTTCCGCCGCCACGAATGCGGGGCTCCGGAGAGAAGAGACACGTATGTTCAAGTACTGCATGTGCCAGCCGCTTTTTCTTTCCCTGGCGCCTGACGTATCTTCCCTGATGCCGCCGCGCCCCTTGTCACGAAATACGTGTGGAATATATCACTGCTGCCTATGCTGGCAACCGGGATGCAGTGGTGAACTTTGGAAAAATATGCTTCGAAACGTGGAGATTCGCGCCCAGCGGAAGCTTATGCAGGAGTCTGCGGAAATGTTATTTTGATAGGATGCTTGATAAGCGATGTGACGCGAACATGATATACAAGATGTCAGTCCGTTTGTTGTGCTGAACCGTGTGAATGAAGCAAGACCCTCCAGCCATACTTTCTCCAGTCCTCTTTCGATGGGGGACAAAGGTCAATGCCGCTCGCGTTGCGCAATTGAGATCCTATTATGGTCTTCGTCACAAAGGCGGAGAGCGTTTTTCCTACCTGGAGTCGGTGAGAAAGCATCAGGATCTGCGGCTTGAATGGTTCATGGGCAGAGACGCTCTTTTCAGGGAACCAAGAGAGATCAGGGTTTTGAGAACGTGGGCTAGACCGCTCAATTGGTTGATGCGCACCTGCAGGGTGGAGGTGGATATCCCGCCTGGCCGTTCCATCACGGTCCAGGAACTACTGGCAAAAATGCAAGGATGTCGCGGTCAGATTGCCAATCACATTCGGACGCTGTTGAGAGATAGATCTCCTCAAGACGTGTTTACGGTGGCCGACTTCCATGCCGCGATGCGCGAACCCGTTGGGAAGGATACATCGAGCCTTCCTTAGGGGGATGCAAAGCCAAATGGAGAGTGTCCGAAAATCAGAAGACTTTCTCCTGGCCTCTCGAGCGGTTTCTAAATCGAACGACTTCGGCCAGCAGGAGGAGACAGCAGGCACCAGCACTCCCAAACGAGAACCAGCGTGTGCTGACTTGGAGCAGAGCAGTCCCATCGCGCATTAACTCGGTCTCAGGAGCCAGGTTGCGCGTTGGATTTTCACTCCATCGTTGAACCTCGGCAGCCCAAAGGTTCATCGTCCGAGTTCCCTCCTTGAGGCCCCACGCCGATGGGAGGAGGACAAGAACAAACCAAGCGATGAATACAAGACGTGTCATAGATGATCGCAATTTGTGATGGGAGCATGAAGTCGCATCCGATTTTACATTCCTGCAATCACCGGCGATTTGGCTCTTTTCACTGCAAGGCCCGGGAGCATTGCTGTAGGTTGGCTAAGTCCCGATTTATAAAGCAAAGAATGTGCAGTGTTTGAGTGGATTTTTGACTGCGCTTGCCTAACAAATACATCTTTCAACCCCCCACTATTCTTCATGAGCTTCAACTTCGGGCCTGTGCGCCTGATCATCTTCATCGTTTGTGTTCTCGTCTTCTGGGCGCTTAAGGGCTTTGAAAACACCGTTCCGGGTGAAGAGGGCACGGTGGTGGAGGTTGGCAACCAGTGGGTCTGGTCGCTGATCATGTTTTTCGGTGGGGCCGCCGCGGTGTCCTTCATTGACCACTACATTGGCACCTTGGAGCGGCAGAATATCCGGCTGGTGTATCTCATCCTTGGAGCGATCCTGATGGTAAGCGGCGTCATGTTGCTGAATAAGGCAAAGGCTGCGCTGGCGGTCGTGGCGGCCTAGGCGGGCTGTGAATGGGGAGCGCTCCTCCACCCCTTCAGGGCACAGGCATTTACCTGAGGATTTCATTTGTGCCGGAGAGACAATTGCCTGCGAGTTCATCGTCGAAACAAACACACTCTCGAGCCCCTGAGATACCATTGGCTCTGCATCTTAACGCCCTCCACAAAAAGGGCGGTAGGGATGCGCTCCTGCCTGAGGATTACCCACATCTCAAATGAGACTTCGCGGGAGGATATTCCTGGAAGGTGAAAAGGAGGCGGCAGCCCAAGGATCGGGGGCACTCTTGCCCCCTATGCGGATGGCAGCTCCAGCGCCCAGTCGCTCCGGTATGGCGTTGCCTCCATGATTTTACGCCTGTCGGCTCGCCACCAAGGGGGCAAGAGTGCCCCCGATCCTTGGGCTGCCGCCCTGTCTCCGCCTCACTGGTATATCTCCTTCCTCAGGAAAACTCGCACGATTTGTGGGTAATCTTCAGGCTCCTGCGCGTCCGTAGATAGCGGGCGGAGGTGGAGGGAGGTGCTACGTGGCGAGGCCGTTTCGTGCCTTAGTTCCACACCACCTCCGCCCTCCTGAAGTCGGACGCGCAGGAGCGCATCCCTACCGCATCTTTGGAGGAAGGGCGTTTGCCTTGAAGGAAGTAGGCCACGGAACTTCTTCGACTGTGCCACATAACCCACTGCGAAAGGCACGTGATTGCCCACCGGAGTCTTCGGCACGCTCTCGTTTAGGTTCATGCGTATGCCCCTTCAGGGTGAAACTTCGAAGGTGCTGAGGACAGGTGGTGGTGTGTTGCTGCTGCATGGCTGCCCCTTTCAAGATTCGCATGCACCGGGCGGGAACACGGTTTAGCCTTTCCCATGGAACCGGAAGCGGAAGGGACGGGGGACGAGCCCATCATCATCACGACGGACGAGCACTTCATGCGGGAGGCCCTGCGCCAGGCGCGCAAGGCCGCCAAGCAGGATGAGGTGCCGATCGGGGCAGTGATTGTGCGTGAGGGACATGTGATTGCCCGTGCCTGGAACCAGGTGGAGACACTGAAGGACGCCACTGCCCATGCGGAGATGATTGCGCTAACCCAGGCGCAGAGTGCTCTGGGAGACTGGCGGCTGAATGAGTGCGACCTCTATGTGACCAAGGAGCCGTGCCCCATGTGTGCCGGTGCCATCATGCACTGCCGGGTGCGGCGCGTTATCTTTGGCTGCCCTGACCTGAAGGGTGGTGCGGCCGGTGGCTTCTGGAACCTGCTCCAGGCGCCGAATCTCAATCATCGCAGTGAGATTGTCTCCGGGGTGCTGGGCGATGAGTGCGTGACGGTGCTGAAGAGTTTCTTCCGCGATGCTCGCGAACGCCGCGCCAACGGTTTGCTCCACAAAAAAGGGTTGTCAGATCTGTAGCGCGGGACCGAACGCCAGCGCCGCGGAATGGTCAGAGTCAAAGGCACGATCTCTGCGCCTTGCTTCAAGGCGTGGATGTCTGCGTGTGAAGGCATCGTGAAGCCATGATGAATTCTCCGTGAAGCGGGACTTCCGCGTTGCCAATCACCTCTCCACACCGCTAGACTCCCAATCGCATGCCACCGGAAAAAACCGCAAGCTATTGGCAGGCCGCGACCCGCAGCCTGGCGCGACGCGTGAACTTCGGCTGGTGGCTGGAGCACTGGACGGGCTGGCTGCTCGGCTCGGCCCTCGTTGGCGCTGTGGGCATTCTGTTTGTCCGTTGGATGCCTGTGGTGGAACTCCGCTGGGTGTGGTACGCCATCGGCGCGGCACTCGTGATGGGCGCGGCACTGGCCTGGTGGCTGGGGCGCTCCCGTTTTGAGACTCCGCAGGCCGCCCGCATCCGGTTGGAAGATGCCTTGGGATTGAAGACACGCCTCAGCGCGGCGGAAGCCGGAGTGGGGGAGTGGCCTGCGCCACCCGAGCAGATCAAGTGGCCGTTGCAGTGGCGCTGGCAGCGTCCTGTGACTGTGCTGGCAGTTTCCGGCATGGTACTCCTCCTGGCCGCATGGGTGCCCGTGAGCTCGCGTGAGATGAACAAGAAGCGCCTCGTCCAGGCGCCTCCGGAACTCGAAAAGGTGAAGGAATGGCTGGAGAACCTCCAGGAGGAAAAGGCGGTCGAGGAGGAATCGGTGGAAGAGGTGGAGAAAAAAATCGCCGAACTGCTCCAGCGCCCGGCGGAAGACTGGTATGAACACGGCAGCCTCGAAGCTGCGGGGAATCTGCGCGACCAAACCGCAGAGATGCTGCGGGAACTTTCGCAGAATCTTGCCGATGCCGAGCGTGCCGCATCTGCCCTGCAGGCGGCTGGGGATGCATTGCCGCAGGAGGCGAAGGACTCGCTGGGCAATCAACTCGGTGGCGCCGCGCAGGCCATGCGCACTGGTGGCATGAAGCCCAATGAACAACTGCTGCAGCAGCTTCAGCAAATGGCCGCGGCCAATGGCTTGGGGAATATGAGCAAGGAGCAACTGCAGAACCTTGCCAAGCAATTGCAGAAGAATGCCCAGGCCCTGCAGGACGCACTGAAGAATTCGCCCGAACTCAAACTGTCGGAATGCCAGGGATGCAATGGAAAGGGCAAGAACGGCAAAGGCAACAAGCCTGGCGAAGGTGAAGGCGATGGAGACCCCGGTCGCGGCGGCATCACTCGCGGTCCTGGTACTGCGCCGCTTACGCTGAATTCGGAAGAGACCAATCTGAACACCACCAAGACGGAGGCCATCAATTCGCAGCTCGACATGAACCGTGTGGCGCCCGGCGATCTGCTCACCGTGAGTGATGGCAAGCACGAGGTGGATAAGAACGCCTACCAGGGACCGAAGGCCGGAGGTGCCATTTCCAACACCGGTGATGGTGGCGCTGCCGTCTGGCAGAACTCGCTCCTCCCGAGTGAGCGCGAGGCTCTGAAGAGGTATTTCAAATAACAGAACAGCAGTAGCAGCAGCAGGACATGAGTGGAGGGGTGGCACAGCGAAGGACAGCAAAGGCATGGTGGGTCTGCTCACTACTGGTGGCTGGTCTCGCGGCGTTTTTTGTCCGACCCATTGGAAGCGGCACAAACAGCGTCCGCGTTTCCAAGGGTACGATGCATGGAGTGCGCCTTGGCACCATGGACCACTTCGTGATGATACCGGTGAGCGGCAATGGCACGTTCAGCTTCCGTGGTCGTTCCCAGACCAAAATTGTATCGCCGCTAAAGTTTACGGGAAAGTCCAGCTCGTGGGGGCGTCAGCAAGTCATTGTCGGTTCCCCCTCACTCACACGAACCTGGTTGATCGCATTTTAGCAACAGTTCGCCAGAGATTGACATTCACGGCGCACCCAATTTTTACAATATTCCTCTGCACTATCTCTCATGAGCACCACCATCCAACCCCTCACCGAGTCCGAACTTCAGACCGCAGCAGCCTCGGTTGAAAAACTTCGCGCCGCGTTGCAGCAAGTGCTCTTCGGACAGGATGAATTGATCAACCACGTCATCACCGGGCTGCTGGCACGCGGACATCTGCTTTTGGAAGGTCTGCCGGGTCTTGGAAAAACCGAATTGGTGAAGGGTCTCGCGAAAACGCTGCAGCTCGTGGCCAAGCGCATCCAGTTCACGCCAGACCTGCTGCCCGGTGACATCACGGGCAACCCCATGCTGCAGGACACACCTGAGGGCCGCCGCTTTGTGTTCCAGCCTGGACCCATCTTCGCGAACCTCGTGCTCGCGGACGAAATCAACCGCGCCTCGCCCAAGACACAGTCCGCCCTGCTGGAAGCCATGCAGGAGCGTCGTGTCACCGTCATGGGGGAGTCGCACATGCTGCCCGCTCCTTTCTTTGTGCTCGCTACGCAGAACCCCATTGAACTGGAAGGCACCTACCCGTTGCCGGAGGCGCAGCTGGATCGCTTCCTCTTCAAGCTGGAAGTGCGCAGCAATGATGCGGAGACACTCGAGAAGATCGTCCTGCATCGCGAGATAGGCGTGGAACCGCAGGTGGATGTGGTGATGAATGAGACTTCGCTCAATTCCCTCCTCGATGCCTCGCGCCGTATCTTCATGCCGCAGCCGGTGGCGAACTTCATCGCGCGACTGGTGAAGGCGACTCATCCTGGCGAGCCGCATGCCGGCGGGGTGAAGTTTGGCGCCAGCCCCCGTGCGGCGCTGGCACTCGCTGCCGCCGCCAAGGCGCGCGGTCTCATGGAGAACCGGCTGAACGCCAGCTATGAAGACGTGCGTGATGTGGCGCCCGCTGTGCTGCGCCACCGCATCCTGCTCGACTACGGCGCCAAGCTCGAAGGCCTCACGCCGGATCTCATTGTCGCCAAGCTGTTGGAGAATGTACCCGCGCAGGACAAGCCGCTGCCCACGACGCTCCGCGCCGCGAAGATCTGATGACATTCTTGTGCCGCTCCCGTCAGTATCCGGCCTCACTTCACACACTCATGTTTCCCGCTGTTCATCGTCGCATTCTTGCCCTCGCCCTGCTCGGCTGCATCGCCGCTGGCAGTGCTCCGGCAGCCACGGTCCTCTCGCCCCGCATGGACACGGCGAGCGGGATCGACATTCGTCTGGAGAGCTGGCTGGATGCCTGTCCGCCTGCGGGTTTCGTCCCCATCCGCATTCGCATCCGCAATGTGGAGAAGCAGACGCACACGTGGACGATTACCTCGCAGAGCAACAATGGAGGCTCCTCCTCCGTGGATATCACCGTGGAGGGAGGCAAGGAGGGGGAACGCATGATGTATGCGCCGATACTGCTGCAGGCTGAAGCCACCTATTATACCAATGTTGGCTTCCGGGTATCAGGGCCCGGCGTGGCGGAGGAGGCAGCAGGAAATGTGCAAAACGGCGGCGGCTACGCCAGCAGCCGCACGGAGTACATTGGCATGAGCGCCTCGCTGCATGCGAAGGGATGGAGCGCGCTGGAGGGCAAGTTCTCCAGTAGCAGTCATTCCAGTGCCAACCTACAGGGATCCAAGGTGGACATGTCCAGCGCACCCGAGGACTGGCGCGGTTACGCGGGACTGGCGCAGTTGTGGATGGATGAAAGTGAATGGACCTCCATGAGTGGCTCGGCGAAGGCGGCCATGCTCGAGTGGGTGGCGCTCGGTGGTGATGTGCATTTGCTTTGCGCTGACACAAGCGATGCACGTCTTGAGCAACTCGGCCTGCCGCCGCTGCTGAAGTCGGGCCGTCGCGTGGGTGCGGGGGAGATTCATGCCCATTCGTGGGACGGCAACTCGCTTCCCCTGGTGGCCATGGTCAGCGAGATACGTGGCGTGAAGGACACCACCCGGCGCGAGCTGATGTCCGACTATCGTGGAAAGTGGGGCCTCGCGGAGATTGTCGGTCCGCTTACCATCAAGTCAGGTCTCATCTTTGGATTCATCGCTATCTTCGGATTGCTGGTGGGCCCGGTGAATCTTTTCCTGCTGGCAGGAACGGGGAAACGTCAGCGTCTCTTCTGGACCACGCCACTCCTGTCGCTTGGTGCCAGCGCACTGTTGCTGGCGCTGATGGTGCTGCAGGATGGCATTGGTGGTTCTGGAGCTCGTTCGGTTTTTGCCTTGATGTTGCCAGATCAAAAGCGGGTGGCGGTGACCCAGGAACAGGTGGTCAAGACCGGCGTGTTGCTTGGCCGTAGCTTCGAGCGGGCAGATGCGGACCTGATGGCGCCGCTGAACCTGACCAGTGCCTCTCAGCCCTCCAATTGGGAGTCCCGCTACAATGTTGAGGAGTCAGAGACGAAGCGCGGCGGTGCCTGGTTTGCCAGCCGTTCCCTGCAGGCCCACCTGCTGCAAACGGTGCGACCGAGCCGTGCCGGTGTGGAGGTCTTTGCCGCGGAGGGTGGAGGCGCGCCCAGTGTGCTCTCCACCGTGGAAGCAACGCTGCAGCGTGTGTTCATCGTGGATCAGAACAGCAAGGTCTGGACAGCTGAGGATGTGGGCACGGGTGAGAAAAAAGTCATGAAAGCCAGCACCGAGGCGGAACTGAATCAATGGATGAACGATCATGCCGGCAAGACCTCCGGACCGATGATCGCGCATCTGTTGAAACAGGTGGAGCGGCGTCCCGGCTTTGCCTATGCGGAGGCGGCGGAGGCTTCGAAGTTCGCTGTGGCCACTCTGCCTTCCATCCGTTGGAATCATGAACGCCTGCTTCTCGCAGGACCTTATGTGAAACACTAGGCGCCGCCGCTCCGGTTGGATTTCTCCCATCATCTCATCCTTCTCCTTTCCGAACGCAGACATGTCAGCACCACCCGCCTCCACACTTGCACCTGCCCCGGCGGCTGCACCCCCACCGTTGCCGGAGACCCTTGTCACGGTGCGCAGGCTCAATCGCGTTTTCGACAACGTGCATGCGGTGCGGGACATCTCCTTCGATATTGCCCGCGGTCAGGTCGTGGGATTCATCGGCGCGAACGGCGCAGGGAAGACGACCACCATGCGCATGATGGCGACTCTCGATGTGCCGAACAGTGGCACCATCCGCATTGCGGACATGGATGTGGTGCAGCGACCGGGCAGCGTGCGTCGGCTCATCGGGTGGATGCCGGATCACTACGGCACCTATGCGCACATGACGGTGTTTGAATACCTCGACTTCTTCGCCCGCGCCTATGGCTTCAAGCGTGAGCAGCGCAAGACGCGCGTGGAGGAGGTGATGGATTTCGCGGATCTCACCGTGCTGGCGGATCGTCCGATGAACAAACTCAGCAAGGGCATGGGTCAGCGTCTCTGCTTCGGTCGCATGCTGCTCCCGGATCCGGAGTTCATGATTCTGGATGAACCGGCGGCCGGCCTCGATCCCAAAGCGCGCCTGGAGTTCAAGAATCTCGTGCGCCTGCTCGCGCAGCGCGGCAAGACGCTCTTCATCAGCAGCCACATCCTCAGCGAGCTCGGGGAGATGTGCGACACGCTGCTTTTCATCGACGGCGGCAAGATGGTCTACCACGGCTCCGCGGAATCGCTGCGCCGCGACCATGGCAATGGCGCCAATGGCAACGCGCAGGTGCTGCTGGACATCTCACTGGCCGGCTCTGGAGACCTGCTCACGCAGTGGGCTTCCATGAATCCACTTTGGAAGCTGGTGGAGGAGCGCCGCGACGGTGCGCGTCTCGTGGTGGAAAGCAATGACCCCCTCGTGCTTGCCGCGGGCCTCAAGAAGATGATTCTCGATGGCGTGCCGGTCATTGAGTTCCGCCGTGAAGAGCGCCGCCTGGAAGACGCCTTTGTCGACATGCTGCGCAAAATCTCCGTGGACGGCGCGACGAGGAAAACCTGAATCAGAACGCCTGTAGTTCCCCCGCCTCCAGTGTGAATCGTTTCATGACTGCCACTACCACCACCCTTGCCAAGCAGGCTGCTGCACCAGACTTTCCGGACTGGTTCAGCCCGCTGCTGGTCAAGGATCTGCGCCAGAGCCTGCGCAGCCGGTGGTTCATCTGGTTGTTTCTGTGGGTGCAGTTCAGCATGGTGTCCCTGGTGGCCGTGCATCTCCTCTATTGGCAGGACTCTGCGGAAGGTGCGGCTTCAGTTTTCCAATCGATCCTGAGAGAGGTGTTGTTCTTCGCGAACATCACCCTGGTTCTGCATGTTCTGCTGCCCTTGCGAGGCATCTTCATCGCGGATTCGGATATCGACCCCGGCAACCTGCCGTTGCTGCGGGTCTCCGGGGTGCTGGCCCGGCGCATCGCGATCAGCAAGCTCATCGTCACCATGTTCATGGTGGGACTGATCATGACGGCCATGCTGCCCTACGTGACCCTCCGCTACTTCTTCAGCGGGGTCGATGTGGTGGGCGACTTCCTGAGGCTCGGGTGGATTGGCCTGGGCTCGGCGGTAATCGCCTCGTGGGGGTTGCTCCTGGGCATCATGCCAAGGGTGTGGCGCGCGGTGGTGGGCGCACTGCTGATCTTCTTCGGCCTGCCCATCTTTGAGGGCATCTTGTGGAAGATGATCGATGTCAGCCGGGACTGGAGTGTGGGCGTTTTCATGTCCGTCCTTATCTGGCTGATTGTGGCGGTTTTTGCGGCCATGCTGCCGCTGGCCATTGTGGAGTCCCGTTTCGATGATGGGCGTTCCGTGGACTACTGGCAGCCACCGGGCATCAGCTAGGCGTCTCCTCCTCTCTTCTTTTCCTTTCCTTTTCTTTCTCTCCCAAGTCATGAGTTCCGTCGCAGTCACCACTCCAACACCTGAGCGCATTCTTCCGAATGGCATGGACTTTGCCGACTGGCTCAGTCCCATCCTCGTGAAGGAGCTGCGCCAGGGGTTGAAGACCAAGATGTTCATCACCACCTTCATCCTCATTCAGGTGGCGATGATTTTCATCACGGGCATCCAGTTGCTGGAAGTGGCGAATGGAGGGAGCGGTGGCGGGGGGCTCGCCTGGCTCTTTGCCGCGTTCATCTGGATTCCACTGTTAATCCTGATGCCTGCGCGCGGTCTCACGGCGGTGAGTGAGGAGTTGAAGGTAAACACGCTGGATCTGGTGCAGCTCACGCATCTCACGGCGTTCCGCATTGTCCTGGGCAAGTGGGTGGCGCTGGTTGCACAGACACTCCTGGTGGTGACGGCGATCCTGCCCTATGCGGTGTTGCGCTACTTCTTTGGTGAGGTGGATATCATCTCCGATCTTACCGTCATCGGGATCCTGATACTCGCTTCCATGGCGCTTACGGCGGCTGCCCTCGCCCTTTCCAGTTCGCACGTTGCCATTCGCATCCTCGTGGTGCTCGGGCTTTTCGTTGCGGTGTGCATCGCGATGCCGCCACTGTTTGATCGCTCAGCCCTGGCCACTGGAGGACCGGGCGCGTGGCTGGTGTGGATGCTGCCGCTGCTTGCGGTGCTGCACGTGTATCTGCTGCTGGAAATTGCGGCCTCACGCATTGCTCCCATCTCTGAAAACCACTCGGGCCGGAAGCGGCTTGTGATCCTTCTCATGGGCGCGATTGGCTTGCTGCTGGCGTGGTTGGGGAACGAGTATGCCGCCATGATATGGAGCGTGAGTTGTGCCGTGGCCACCGCGTGGGTCCTCCTGGAGTCGCTGAGCGAGCGCACCCAGCATGTGCCCAGTTTGTACTCGGGGTTCGCGAGGATTGGCTTTTTTGGCAAGCTCGCCGGTCGCGTGCTGTATCCCGGCTGGGCCTCCGGTCTGGTATTCACCCTGATTCTGACAGGCATGGTGTTCGGCATCGGCTTGGGTCTGGTGCGAAAGTTCCACCCTGGAGACGTCGGGGGCTATCTGCTGGCGTCGCGTCTCATGGTGCCCATCATCTTCAGTTCCGTCATCGCGCCGGTCGTCGTGATGCTGCTCTTCCCCCGAGCGAGGCAGCCCATCTGGCTCTATGTGCTGACGCAGGCGCTTTTTGGCCTGTGTTATGTGGTCGCGCAGGTGGCGGGTAATGCCCCCAATTTGGATGAAGAAACCGCCTTCCGTTGGCTTGCGCCGTTTCCCACCAGTGCGTGGTTTGTGCTGATGGAGGAGGGCGTGGACAGCCCGCTGGGACATTTCTACACCATGTTCACTCTTCCGGTGTGTGCGGTGCTCTTTTTGTACCTGGGTTTCCGCGCCATGAAGGAGTTCAGCTTCATCTCCCGCTTGGAAAATCAATCGCAGGCTGATGCCGAGGAGCTCGAAACTTCTCCCCCGGCCGTTTCCAACGCCGCCTAGTTATCACCCAGCATCATGGCCACCACCACCACTGCCACAGCAACAGCTAGGTCGAATGCCAAGGGCGCCTCGTCTGTTCCCTCGGGATTGGCGGCGATCCACGCACGCATGAAGGCGGTGACGGGTGTGGCGCGCCTGCCGCTGCGCAGTGGCCAGTGGAGCGGTACGGCGGGTAGCGTGCTGGGGCAGGGTACCGGAAGCTCGATCGATTTCCAGGATCAGCGCCCCTACATGCCGGGGGATGATCCGCGTCATATCAACTGGCAGGCATATGCGCGATCCGGGACCTACACCATGAAGCTCTACCGGCAGGAGGTGACGCCACGCGTGGACATCCTGTTCGATGCCAGTCCCTCGATGTTCCTCACCGAGCACAAGACCACGCGCACGTGGGAGCTGTTGTATTTCTGCGTGGAGAGTGCGTTGCGTCTCGGAGCTTCCACGAAGGTGCACATGCTGGACGACGAGGCACGCGAAATCCCGGTCGACCGTATCCTTGCCTACGACTGGCCGTTGCGTGAGAAGCTCAGCGGCGTGTTGCTGCCTTCGCTGCTGGATCGCACCCCCATGCGTACAGGTTCCTTGCGCATCCTCTTGAGTGACCTGCTCAGTGAATCACCACCGGATCGCGCGACGAACCTGCTCGTGGCCGGCAAGGGGCGGGCGGTAGTTCTCGCGCCATTTTGCCTGGAAGAATCCCAACCGGATTGGGATGGGAATATCGAGTTTGAAGAATGCGAGTCCGCCACGCGTGACAAGCGGCGTGTGGAGAAGGACACGCTGACGCGTTATCTCCGCGCTTATGCCACGCACTTCGGCCTGTGGCGTGAGCAGTGCGTGCGGCATGGCATTGGATTCGCCCGTGTGCCTGCTGAAGCGGAAATCCTCGCCGCGTTGAGGGCCGAGGCGGTGAGCTCGGGATGCATCGAGATGTAGCCGGGCCGTTGGTTTAAATGCTTGTAGAAATGTATCAGCTGCCGATGAACGAACCCCGCAACCGAGTCATGAGATTTCGAAGCCTCACTTTCACGCTCATCGCCTCATTGGCTGTCGCCCTGGCATCTTGCTCCAAGGAAGAGGTGCCGCCGGTGACGAAGGCGACCGCGAAGCCTGAAAGCACTCCTGTCCCGGCTGCGCCTGCCACGACTCCTGAGTCTGTGGCAGCCGTTGAGCCCGCGAAGGAAGAGCCGCCCAAGCCAGCGCCACCGAAGGTGGAACTGGAAGCCGTGACTCCTGCGACCACCGCCACCGATGTGGCCGTGGAAGCCGAGAAAGCAAAACTCCAGGCAGAGCAGGCCAAGCTGAAGGAACAGCAGGCCAAGGCCACTGCGTCCAACGACGAAGTGCAGAAGGCCGAAGCCGCCAATCGCCTGAAGCAGGTGGAGCAAAAGATCAACGCCCTGCCGCGTTCCGATCTAGGAGAAGGTTTCGAAGCCCGTGCCTCTACTGCCGACGACGGCACCCGCGCCGCGCTGGATAAGCTGCTTGATAACGCGCCGAAGAACGCTCCTGCCCCGGGTGCATCACCGCCATCTCCCCCTGCTGCCGCTCCCGCTCCGGCGCCATCACCCTCGCCTGCACCTGCACCCGCCAATCAGTAAGCAACTCATCACGTGCGACTCCTCCTAGCCAATCCCGCTGGCCTCTGGGCCCTGCTCGCCGTTCCGGCGATCCTGGTGATCCATTTCCTTCAAGAGCGCTCGCGCCGCGTGCGCGTGAGCACGCTTTTCCTGCTGGAGCGCGTGAAGCCGGAGAGCGTGGGTGGCATGCGGTTTGAGAAATTGCGGAACTCGGTGCCACTCTGGTTGCAGTTGCTTGCAGCACTGCTTCTGGCGTGGGTGCTGGTGGAGCCGCGCTGGATACGGCAGGACTCGCGGCAGACCGTGGCCGTGGTGCTGGACAGCTCCGTTTCCATGAGCGCGTACAAGGAGGAGACACGCGCGCTGCTGGCGGAGAAGTTGCGCGACTGGGCTCGCACGGCGGCGCATACCGAGTGGCACCTGCTGGAGTCAGACGCGAAGAAGCCCACCCTCTACGCCGGAGCAGAGATGGCCGGAGTCTTGAACGCCTTCGACACATGGGAGCCCACGCAGGGCACACATCGACCGGACGATGCTCTGCTCATTGCGCGTGGCCTGGTGAAGACGAACGGCATTGTCATCTTCGTCACGGATCGTGAAATCGAAGTCTCCTCGGACGTGGCGATACTCTCGGCGGCGGAGCCCTTGCAGAACGTGGGCTTCGCCGGAGCGGAGGTGAAGCTGGCCAGCGCGTCTGGAGACGCGAAGAGCGGCATGAAGTGGAAGGCGCTGGTGCAGAACCACGGCGACAAACCCGTGCAGCAGGAGTGGTGGGTGGAGTATCCGGACCTGCCTGCGGGAGCAGCCACCACACCACCACAAAAGCGTCCATTGGCGCTGCCGCCGGGACAAACCATGACACTGACAGGTGAGCTCCCCCCGGAGGTGGAGCGCGCGGTGCTCGTGCTCGGTGGAGATCGTTTCAAGTGGGATGATCGTTTACCGCTTCAGAAACCTCGTCCCCGGGTGGTGGATGCGGAAGTGCGGTTGGGAGGAAAGGCCGGCGACCTCTGGCGCAAGATGCTGAGCGCCACGGAGCAGGTGAACCTGCGCGGCACCTCCAGTGCCAATGCCGGCACGGCGGCCACCGATGCGTCGGGCACCGCGATTCGCCAGCCCCATCTTGTTGTATCAGAATTGGGTACACCCTTGGAGACGGCGGGCATCCAGTTCCCCGTGGAGAGTGGGGATGCAATGCAACTGGATGGTGCATGGACAATCGCCGAGGAGCATCCCCTGGTGCGTGACATGAACTGGATGGGCCTGCTCACGCCCCGTCCCACCGAGCTCACGGTGACCGAGGATGATGAGCCCCTCCTCTGGAAAGGCGAACGCGTGCTGGCCATGGTGCGGCGCGGGCGTACGGCGGACAACAAGCCCATCCGCCGGCTGCTGCTCGCGTGGGACATCACCCAGTCCAATGCTCCGCGACATCCCGCCATGCTGGTGATGATCCATCGCTTTCTTGAAGATGTTCGCCAGGGGATGACAGAGCCCTGGGCTGGCAATTTTGAGTCCGGACAGCAACTTGCTGTCGCCGCAGATGAATCGCCGGAAGCCCCGCCTCTCATGCTGCATCACGACGGCAAGGTGACACGCTATGAGGGCCGCCTGCCGGCCATGGTGGGATTCTTCCAGGTAAAGCAGGGTGATAAGGCGTTGGTCAGCGGCGCCGCTCAGTTCGCCGACACACGGGAGGCCGATTTCAAGTTGGCCAAGAAGGTCGACACCGTGGAGCAGCGTCGCTGGGAAGCCGCGTTGAAGCAGACGGAGGCGGATCCGCTCACTGCGCTGTGGGTGTTGTTGATTCTGGCCTGCCTGCTCGCGGCGTGGGCCTGGCGACAGTCGGGCCGGCCGCGTTCCAAGTCATCGGCATCTCCCGCCGCGGTCCCTGCCGCTACCTGATGTGATGTATCCACTTCCACTATTTTCCATCATCCCTCCTCTCCCGTAGAAATTTTCGACCATGCGCCTGCTCCATCCTGAATGGCTGCTCCTGATCCCGCTCTTCGCCGCTGCGGGATGGTACTGGCGCGGCCTGCGTCTGGAGAAGCCACTGCGGGTGGTCTGCCTGCTGCTGGTGACTTTGCTGCTCTGCCAGATCCAGGTGCGGCGTCACGGCGATGGTCTTGATCTTTGGGTGCTGGTGGATCGATCGGATTCAGCGAAGGATCTTCTCATGCCCAAGCTGGAGGAGTGGGAGGCCATCCTTGAACGGTCCAAGAAGGCGGCGGATCGCCTGCATTTCGTGGACTTCGCGGATGAGGCGGTGACGCGCGGCGCGCAATTGCGCGCGGGAAGTACGGACTTCGCGGGGAATACACGAGCCACGCGCATCAACTCTGCTGCGGGCCACGCGCTTGCGCAGATGCGGCACGAGCGCGCTTCACGTCTGCTGGTGCTGACGGACGGCTACAGCACCGAGCCCCTCGATGGTCTGACGGAGAGACTCGGCAGCCAGGGCGTGCCATTGGACTATCGACTCGCGGCGCAGCCGGCCAAGAATGACTGGCGCATCGCGGCCTTTGTCCTGCCCCGCCGGGTGCAGTTGCGCGAGGCGTTTCTCGCGGAGGTCGTGGTGCTCGCGGATCAGGATGGCAAGGTGCCACTGGAGTTGTTCCGCAATGGCGCCAGCATCGGCAAGCGCGATGTGGAAGTGGTGAATGGAGTGGGCAGATTGCGTTTCACCGACCGGCTGAGTGGCGCCGGCGCTTTCCGTTACCAGGCCACGTTGCTGCCCACGGATGATTCACTCGTGGGAAACAACACCGCTGCTCAATGGGTGGAAGTGCAGGGCGGCCCGCGCGTAATCCTGGCCACGGCCTATGAGAAGGACCCGCTCGCTGACGTGTTGCGTTCCCAGGGATTCGACGTGCAGGTGGTCACGGCGTTGAATGAGTTGCAGGTGGGTTCGCTTACCGGAGCGAAGGTTGTCGTGCTGAACAATGTCCCGGCCTATCGCATGGACTCGGAGTTTGTGCGCGCGCTTGATTTCTTTGTGCATCATCAGGGCGGTGGATTGGCCATGATTGGCGGCAAGTACAGCTTCGCATCGGGTGGCTGGTTTGGTTCACCGGTGGAGCCACTGCTGCCGGTGAGTATGGAGATGAAGCAGGAACATCGGAAGCTCGCCGTGGCGTTGGCCATCGTGATGGACCGCTCTGGCAGCATGGCGATGACCGTGCCCGGAACCTCCTTGCAAAAAATGGATCTGGCGAACGAAGGCGCTGCGCGCGGCATTGAACTGCTGGGAGACAATGACTTCGTCAGCGTCTTTGCGGTGGATAGTGAGGCGCACGAGATCGCGCCCTTGATGGCCGTGGGCCAGAATCGCGGCACGCTGCAGAATGTGGTGCGCCGGGTGGAAAGCACCGGTGGCGGCATCTACGTTTACCAGGGGCTCGTTGCCGCATGGAAGCAGCTGCAGCAGGCGCAGGTGGGACAACGGCACGTCATTCTCTTCGCGGACGCCGCGGACGCTGAGGAGCCTGGTGAATACAAACGGCTCCTCGAAGAGATGCAGAAGGAGAAGGCCACCGTGAGCGTGATTGGCCTCGGCACGGAGAAGGATCCCGACGCCGACTTCCTCAAGGACGTGGCCAAGCGTGGCAACGGCCGCATCTTCTTCAATGCGAATCCCAATGAACTGCCCGCGCTCTTTGCGCAGGAGACGGTCGCAGTGGCGAGGTCTGCGTTCGTTGAAGAGCCTGTGGCCATCAAAGGCACTCCGGGCTGGATGGAAATGGCCGCGGGAGCCATGGAGTGGATGCCGCAGGCGGACGGTTACAATCTCAGCTACCTCCGTCCCGGGGCCACACAGGCGGCGGTGACGTCTGATGAATACACCGCTCCCCTGGTGGCCTTCTGGCAGCGCGGGGCAGGGCGCGTGGCGGCGGTGAGCTGTCCGCTGGGTGGTGACTTTTCCCAGAAGACACGCGCCTGGAAAAACTATGGCAGCTTCTGCCAGAGCCTTGGGCGCTGGCTCATGGGCGAGCAGGTGCCTCCAGGGGTGGGGCTTCGCGCCGGAATGGATGGCAGCCGCTTGAAAGCCGATTTGTTCTTTGATGAAACGTGGAATGACCGCGTGGCTCAGCATGCGCCGGAGCTGGTGCTTGCCGAAGGAGCCGGTGGTGTGGCACATCCCGTAAGCTGGGAACGCCTCGCGCCCGGCCACTTCCGCGCCACCCTCGAAATCGAAGGCGAGCACTACGTGCGCGGCGCCGTGAAGATCGGTGATGCTGCCTTCCCCTTCGGGCCCATCAATTCCGTGGTGAACCCCGAGTGGAGTTTTGATCGGTCACGCCTGACCGAGTTGCGCGCTGTGAGCCAGCGCAGTGGCGGCGCGGAGCGCGTGGACTTGAGTGATGTGTGGAATGCGCCGCGCCCTCCTGCATGGAGAGATGTGCAACGCTGGCTGCTCATCGCGCTCGTTGCGATGCTCGTGTTCGAAGCCTGGCAGACGCGGACCGGATGGAATCCGCTGCGGAAGAAAGAGGCGGTGTAGCGAGTGGCTCGGATGAAATGCAAAATGATAAGTGAAAAATGAAAAGTGCAAATTGATGTCCTGAGCCTTAGCGGCGCATTTCAGACTTCATTTTGCACTTTTCATTTTTCATCTCTCACTTTGCATTCTCATCAGATCGTTGAGTAGCTGAGACGCTTTATCACCAGCCCGCCGTCTTCGCCAGTTTCTCGCAGCCCTTCACGTCCAGCTTGCCGCTGGGCAGTACGGGGATCTCCGGCACGCGGACCATCTTCTTGGGAATCCACAGCGGAGCCATGCCACGGTCGAGGAGCTTGTAGCGCAGGTCGAGAATCTCCTGCTGCACGCTGCCACCGGGGATGGTGGTGAGCAGCACGAGCGCTTCGCCCTTTTCCACATCCGGCACACCCACAACGGCAATGCGGCGGACGGCTTCGGTTTCCAAACCGAGTGCTTTCACCAGCGCATCTTCCACGGTCTCGTGCGGCACCATTTCGCCACCCACCTTGGAGAAGCGGCTGAGGCGGCCTTCGATGTAGAGGAATCCATCCTTGTCCATGCGGCCGATGTCGCCGGTGCGGAACCAGCCGTCCTTGATGACTTCTTCGGTCTTCTTCGGGTTCTTGAGGTAACCCTCGAACACGTTCGGTCCCTTGAACCAGACCATGCCACTTTCGTGGATGCTTACCGGTTCATCGGTCTCCGGATCCGTCAGCTTCACCGCGAGTCCCGGAATGAGCTGGCCCACGGAACCGAAGCGATAGCTGGGCATCACGAGGGAGCCGGACACCGCGCCGGCAGTCTCGGGATCCGGCAGGTTCACATTGCTTACCGGCGACGTTTCCGTCAGGCCATAACCTTCGAAGACCTTTTTGCCAAAGCGGGCTTCGAACGCTTCCGCGACGGCCTTGGGCAGCTTTTCCGCTCCAGTGACCACGAGCTTGAGTGACGTGAAGAGCTCGGGATTCACGCCCTTGAGGTAGCCTCGCAGGAAGGTCGGCGTGGAGATGAAGAGCGAGATCTTGTGCTTGCCGATGAGTTCCGCGAGCTTCTTCGTCTCAAGCGGTGTCGGGTAGGTCACCAGTCCAATTCCCTGGATGATGGGATACCACAGCGTAACGGTGCAACCGAAGCTGTGGAAGAGAGGCAGGCAGCCGAGGATCTGGTCATCGTGCTTGAGCGCGAGACGCGAGCCGAACTGCATGACATTCGCCATGAGGTTGCGGTGCGTGAGAGCCACGCCCTTGGGCTCACCACTGCTTCCGCTGGTGAAGAGCAGCAGCGCTTCCTTGTCACCACCTTTGGTGGAAATGCCCAACAGGGATGCCAGCACGCTCGCGGGAAGCACCTTGGAAAGGAGGAACCAGGTGGTCATCTTGCCCTTCAAGGTCGGCAGCGTGCGTTCGATGAACGTGAGCTGGCGATTCGGAGGCCAGGGGAAGGTCTGCAGCTTCCGGACAAAGAGATCCGCCGTGAGGTAGTGATCCAGATCCGCCTGCTTGATGGCGCTCTCCACCGCCGGGCGACCCGCGCTGAAGTTGATGTTCACCGGCACCTTGCCGGCGAAGAGCACCGCGAGATTCGCGATCATGGCGCCGGAGCCGGGAGGCAGGATGACGCCTACGCGCGGCTTCTGCGTCACCGACTTCACGTGCTTGCTCAGCGCGATGGCTGCGGCGAGGACCTTGTCGTAGGTGAGAGTGGAGCTTTCCTTCTCATCCTTGCCGTCGATCAGCTTGAGCGAGCCGTGCTTTTTCAGGCCCTTGAGAAGGGCATACGCCAGGCTCATGTCCAGCGTGGGATTCTGTGAGAAGGCCTCCTCATTGAGCGCCATCAGGGATTCCTGATACTTCGCGACCGTGACATTGGCATCGCGCAACACCGGGCCAAAGGCATATACGGCTTCCCCTTCGGATTTGCGGGATTCAATCGCCAGCAGGATATCGTTGGAGTGGAGCACGTACAGCGGCAGCACCGGCACATGGGCCTCCATCAGAAATTCAAGACGCGTGCCGGGCACGGAGGAGAGGGGCGCGGTCTGGGTGACCGCCAGCTGGGGCACGTAGATCACCACGCTGCCCTTCTTCACCTCATCCTGGATTTCCTTGCGCAGCGCGCTGGTGTCCGTGGAGTCCGGTACGATTTCCAGGGCATGCACGCTCTCGCCGTGCAGGTGGCTCTTCACCCGGGGATCCAACGCGGCACCCTGAACGGTGAGGTACACGAGGGTGCGCCCGTGGAAAATTTTCTCCAGGTGCAGCACATCATGATAGCCAAGCTGGCTGGGGATGAGGAGTACACCATCAGACGGCAGATGCTCCCTGCCAAGAATGGGACTGTCTTTCAGTTTGGGGACGGCAGGGGTCGTGGACATCGGCGGGCGGCGGGGAGCCGTCACCCTAGCGACCTTTTACACGTTGACAAAGGAGACTTTGAGCGAATGCACGCTCACTTCTTTTGTCAGAGTCCCGGCGGGCGGTCGCCGACGGAGCGCACGGCAGGTCCGCCGCCATTGGGCGCCTGCGGATCATAGACCTGGCCGCCCGTCACCCCGATGGTGCGCTGGTCTGCCTGGACGACGAGCGCCGGGCGGTTCGACTTGATCTCCTTGTGGTAACCGTGGAATTGAACTTTGCCCTGCGAGTCCATGCTCATGTGTGCGTAGGTGTGCGGCGCCATCATGAAAAGCACATGCAGGGTGTTGTTCGCGTCGAGAGTCATCTGGGGATTCATTACCATGATGCACTGTCCCAAGGCCTGGGTGGCGAGGCGGATGTTGGTGTTCTGATCCACCAGACGCGCGTAGAGATAGGTGTGCTCGACGTCGCGCACGAGGACCAAATCATACCGCCGGATCTGTCCGGCATTGGGCAGGCCCATCGGCACGCCGAATGTCTTGTCCCAAAATGCCTTCGAGTCGACGAAGGTTGCCCGTGCGCGGTTGGACTGGTAGGTCTGCTGGCTGGTCGGGTGGTACACCAGGGCGCTGACGCCGTAGTTCCCATACTCCGTGAAGGGGTGGGTATCCGTGATCAGCACCTTGCGGCGGTAGGTGGAGCCGGCCTTGAAGACGAAGGTCTCGTCGGCGCGGGCGCGCATCATCGGCACCTGATTGCCATCCGGGCCGGCTACATCGAAGCTGAGCCAGGAGGCGTTGTTGCGTCCGCCCATGACCACGTCGGCGCCGGAGCGATTGATAATCGTGATCGTGCCCACCACCACTTCACCGACCAGGTAGCTCTGCTTGTTCAGAATAAGCTGGGTCTCGAACTGGGCACGGGCCGGCACCACTGCGAGGAGGGAAAGCAGCAGGAGCAGGCAAAGGGGGGAGAGGCGGCGACTGGACATGATGAACGGGGGGAAAACAAAGGAAGCGTATCTGGAAACGCGCGCCGTGGCAATGGGGCGTAAAAGGAAGTCTAAAATAGGCTCAGGGCGCGGCCCCGGCAGCAGTGGCAGCGGCAGGGGGTGGCGTATCGCTCACCGTGCGGAATCCGCGGGCGATGGTAGCATTTTCCGGGGAATCCGCAAAGATTCGGAGGGTCAGTTCATTCTCAGGCCGGTTCAGGGCGAAATTCCCCCCGCGCACCACCGGTACCGGGAGGTCAGGGTAGTCGGGGTGATTTGCCTGCGTAGCGGTCCACTCCTCCACATTCCCGGCAAGGCCGATCACACCATCTTCGCTCACGTCCTCAGGCATCTTGTCTTCGGGAGCCCAGAAGTTGTAGCCATCCGTGGCGCCGCCTTTCCCCTTGGGGTCGTAGTCGCTTCCCAGATTGGCCGCCTTTGGCTTGGCGTCATTTCCCCAGGGATGAAGACGGCCATCCCTGCCGCGTCCGGCGCGTTCCCATTCCTCCTCGGTGGGCAGCCGGTGACCGCGCCACTTCGCGTAGGCCCAGGCATCCCACCAGTCGACGTTCGTGATGGGGCAGTTGATGTTGACCGGCTGGTTGTTGAAGTAGCCCGCCGTGCGCGCCGCGCCGAGGTAGTCGGTCCACTTGTCGGGCAGGTGATCCTTCTTCGCCGCGGGTTGGTCGGGATGGTCGTACTGTTTGGCTTTCGCAGGATCCTTGGCGAGGGCATCCAGGAACTCCGCGTACTGGCCAATGGTGACTTCGTACTTGTCGATCCAGAAGGCGTTGTTGACGCGCTTCTGCGCATCCTTCTGGTACACAAACTCCCCGGCGGGAATGGCCACCATCTCCGACTGCAGCGGCTTGGGCGGCGGCGGTGGTGTGTTCCGGTTGCGCAGCACGATGCCGGTCACCAGGCCCACCACGACTACCGCAGAGAGGCCAAGCACCCAGATGGGCACGCTGGTCCGCTCATGCGCGGCCTTGATGTCATGAGCCTCCTTGGTGTCTGCCCTTTTCAGGAGGCTGCGCTCATGAAATTCTTCCTGCAATTCCTTGGCGCGATTGGTCAGGCCTTCCCACGTGTGGGATTCGCGCACAAGATCATCAATCTGGTGACGGGCGCGCGGGCCATCCGCCAGCCCTCGCAGCATGATCAGGAGCTTCTTTGTGTCCGCCTGGAAATCGCGCGGCTTGCTGCCAGGAGGACGGAAGACGTTCACGATGCTGGCCTGGCCTTCGTCATCCACGAACACGTCGCGAGGACTGAGCATACGGTAATGGTGGCCACGTCCGGTGGCGTGCCCCATCGCTTCCGCAACATTGGCAATGATTTCGACAAGCTGCTTTTCCTTGAACTTTGTCCCCGATTCCTGGAGTTCCTCGATGGAGCGTCCGTTGGGCAATTCACGCGTGTAAAAATGGCGTCCATCCACTGCAAGCGCCTCATAGAGCGGGGCGATTCGTGGATGGGCAATGGAGGCTTTCACGCGCTCGCGTTCGTGGAAGGCATCGAGCGCTCCGGGCTGGTCTGTCTGGTCAGGGCGCAGCAGCACCAGCACCACCTTGCGATTCACTCCCCGCTGGATGGCCAGATAGGTCTCCGAATCACGTTCCGCGTAGAGATCTTCGGTGATGGTGTAGTTCCCGAGCGCGGTATTGGGTGGCAGGGAGTGAGGTTTGTTCTCCTCATCCTCGTCCACCAGGATGGCCTTCTGCACGGAGGAATCGTCAGCGGTGGCCGCTACTGCCACGGCCACCGCGACCGGTGCCGAGGGGACTGATGGAACTGCCGACGGCGCCTGCACCACTTCACAAACGCCCACGATTTCGCTGATGAGTTCGGACTCATTCACCGGCTCCAGCATGAGCGGGCATCCGTCAAAGTATTGCTCGTAGCCGGCCATCTCATACCGGCTGGTGAAGATCGTGCGCAGCTCTGGAAACTTCTGCCGTACCGCGTCACGCAGATCAAAGCCGGTGTAACCGCCCTCCCTGAGGTATCCCTCGCTCACCAGGACATCGAGGCGTTTCAGGGTCTGGGCCACGATCACGCCGGCCTCGGCATCGTCCGCCTCCAGCACGGTCACGCCCTGGCGCGTGAGAGCGGCGACGCGCTGGGTGCGGACCTCCGGGTTCGGGTCCACATACAGCACCACGAGTGAGGAGCCGGAAATGTCGTTCACTTGGGGAAGAGGGAGTTGTCCAGGCCTCCGGGCGAGTTGCGCCGGGCCGTTTCCCGCAATGACTCAGGCTGCACCTGTTCACCCACCAGTTTGTTTTGGTAGAACAGTTTCACTATATAACCGTGAAATTTGCGCTTGCCGAGATCGCGGATTTGCTCGGCGGTGGGAGGCGGAAGGTCGTACACTACGTCCACCAGTTCCTCACGTGTGTCCTGCCAGTCCACGGGCTCGGACACCCAGCTTGTCCTGGGTTGATCGGCCCGCACCTGCTCGATGCGTTCGCCATTGTTGACGGATTCGTAGAGCAACACATGAATGTCCATTTCCGCGGCGTTGATGGTCGCGCCGGGCGAGGAGATGATGGGCACGCGCACCGTGACGCGCTCTCCCTTTTGCACTGTGGGATCCTGAATCACCTGGCAGGTGCCAAGGCTCACGGGGCTCGAGGCGGCAGCACCCGGGGCTGGGCTGGATTCAGCGGCGTCCAGCTTGGACTTGGCCAGCAGGAAGTATCCACCGGCTTCGGCCTCACCAAGGGTGGAGAGCTGTTTCCAGAACCCCTGGGCCTTGGAGTTCAGGCCCATCAATTCGTAGGTCAGGGCCATCTCCCCAAGAATCTCGGGGTGGTTCGGTTCCCGGAGATCTGCCGTGCGCAGTTCATTGAGGGCCGCTTCCATGTCCTGCAGCTTGCGGGCTTCGCGGGCGGCGTGCACCGATTCCCGGGCCTGCGGGTTCTTCAGTTCCTTACCCGGAGGCAGAGCGGGAAGGCGGGACGGTGGGGCAGATTCACCCAGCGGAGAGTAGTTGCCTGACGCCATCGTCACGGGCACGCCGCTGAGAGGCGGCATGTTGTTCGTGACCGGCGGGGGTGGCAGGCTGGCGAGCGTCGTGGCGGTGGGAACCGGGGGGCGCTCCAGCGGCACGAAAGGCACCGCGGGAGTGATGGGTGCAGAGAGATTGGCTGGCGGAGCCGGGTTCGCGAGCAGGGTCGGATTGGGATTGGACGGCAGGATGGTGGAGGGACCTGCCGGGTACGGGATCGATCCAGGGGGCGTGGGCACCTCGGTGATCGGAACGGCCGGAGCAGTGGCAATTGGCTGCCCGGTCCCCTGGTGCGCGAGGGCAACGGCATTCCCGGGCTGGCCTACTCCGTGCCAGAATGCCCAGGCCGCGCTGGCCACCGTGGAGGCCGCCAGCACGCACAATACCCCTTGGGCAAGGTAGTGAGCCTTGTCCGAATCCGGGTGCAAAATGGCTGAAGCTTGAGGCATCAAAAAAATTTGGAACCTGAATGCTAGGGGTTTGTCCCCAGCGTGTCAATCACCCGCAGGACTTTCACCAAGTCATCTTGGTTTTTTGCACGTTTCCGTCGAAGAGAGAGGTTCGTACGGAGGAAAAAGAATGCTTATTGGCGTTGACGTACGGCCTCAAAAAGGCACACGCCGGTGGCCACACTTACGTTCAGGCACGGCACCTTCCCGTTCATCGGGATTTGGGCCAGGAAATCGCAGCGCTCGCCCGTGAGGCGGCGCATGCCCTCGCCTTCGGCTCCCATGACAATGCCGACGGGGCCTTTCAAATCGAGCTGGTAGATGGACTTGCTTGCTTCATCCGCGGTCCCCACGAGCCAGACGCCGAGGTCCTTCAGCTTGTCCATGGCGCGGGCCAGGTTCGTCACGCGGGCGATGGGCACGTTCTCTGCACCCCCGCAGGATACGCGGCGTACGGTGTCGGTAACGGGGGAGCTCTTGTCCTTGGGCACCACCACCACGGCGACCCCGGCAGCGTCCGCCGTGCGCAGGCAGGCACCGAAGTTGTGGGGATCCTGCACGCAGTCGAGGATCAGCACGAGCGGATTCGGGCTGGCTCCGATCAACTGTTCCAAATCGCCCTCGTCATAGAAATGGACATCGCCAACAGCGGAAGAGTGCTTGTTGGCTCGGGCTTCGGGGCGGTCGTGGCGGCGCATGGGGAGAAAACAGGACAGGATAGATCCGATGTGAGGGACCAAGAGTCAAGCCGCGACGTACTTACTCTTCCAACGCACGTCCAATCAGCTCGGAGCCGTACATGGGCTTCGGCACCTCACGCGGCTCGCACAGGATGCGCACCATGCGGTCGAACACCTCCTTGCCGTTCACGATCTCGATCTCCACGCGGAGGAAGTAGATGGGCACCACCAGATCCTTGATCTCGGGGAAACGCACAAAGTCCTTCTCCGTGGTGACGATCATCTCCACGTCACGGCGCTCGCAGCGGTCGAAGAATTGTTTGATTTCACGTAGCGTGAACCGGTGGTGATCCGCGAAGCGGTGGAAGACCTCGACCTTCGCGCCGAGTTTGCGCAGGCCGTTTTCGAAGCTCTCCGGTACCGCAATGCCGCTGACCGCGCCGATGTGCGTACCGTACAATCGCTCCAGCGGGATGCGCTCGCGTGTCACGATGTTCTCCAGGTGCATCGGCCGGTGCCGGCACTCGATGATCTCCGCCACGCGGTTGTATTTGCGAAGGTCCTTGATGATGGCGGTGTTGTCCGAGCCATCGCACTTTGTGAGGAAGATGTAGCTCGCGCGCTTGAGGTGGCGCGGCGGCTCGCGCAGCGTGCCACGGGGGAGGAGATAGCCGTTCCCCCAGGCGGAGGTGCGGTCCACCAGCACCATGTCGAGCCGGTGTTTCAGTCGCAGATATTGCAGGCCATCATCCAGCAGCAGGATGTCCGCGCCAAAATTCTCGATGGCATGCAGGCCAGCCTTCACGCGATCCTTGTCCACCACGACGGGCACACCGGGGAGGTTGCTGGCCAGCATGAAGGGTTCATCGCCGGCGGTGTGGCTGTCCAGCAGCACGCGCTCGCCATCGCTCACCACGCGAGGCGGATTTTGCGGAAGCTTTTCACCGCGGATGCGCGCCAGCCATTTCGTCCAGATGCGCACGCGTTTCTGCCGCTTGCTCTTGTAGCCACGGCTGAGGATGGCGGGCTTGCGACCGCGTTTCTGCAGGGCGCGTGCGAGGAGTTCCGCGACGGGAGTCTTGCCGGTGCCACCGACCGTCAGATTCCCGATGCTGATGACCGGAATGCCGAGGTGATGATCGTGGATGTAGCGATCCCGGTAGAGCTTCAACCGAAGACGCACGAGGCCTGCATAGACATACGACAGCCCGTGAACCAGCACGCGCGCGAGGCTTTCCTTCCACCCGCGGCGGTTGTGGAGAATCACCTCGATGCCCCACTGCTCCAGTTCTTCGAGGCGATCCTTCATTTCGGTCAAGCGGTGCCTGGAATAGGTTTCGCACCTGTGTTGTCCGCGGCCACAATGATGGTGCGGCCGTTTGCGCCGGTCTTGGCCAGCTCCTGAAGCATGGCGGAAGCGATGGCATCCGGGTCACCTGAAGTCGTGAGGCACGCCACGGCGGAACCCGAGCCGCTGAGGTAGCCACCGATGGCTCCCGCAGTCACTCCGGCATGGACGATTTCAAACAAACCGGGCACGAGGTGGCGGCGGTAGGGCTGATGCAGAAAGTCCTCCAGGTCCGCGCCCATGCGCTCATACTCCCCAGTGGCGAATGCCGCGACCAGGGTGCAGGCGTGCGCCGTGTTCCGCGCGGCATCTCCGTGGGGCACGCTCTCTGGCAGGGCGGTGCGGGCATGGGCGGTTTGCACCTCATACTCCGGGATGAGGATCACGGCCTTCAGGCGCTCATCCACGGGAAAGCGGAAATGCTGTTCCTTGCTGGCCACGGCGAATCCACCGAAGACGGCAGGAGCCACATTGTCTGGGTGGCCCTCCGCTTCCGCGCAGAGCGTAAAGAGACGTTCCTTGTTCAGGGGCCTGCCGCAGAGTTCGTTCAGCCCCATGAGGATACCGAGGCGGACCGTCACGCTGCTGCCCAATCCGCGGGACTGGGGGACATCTCCCTGGATGCTCCAGGCGAAGGGGAAGGGTGCCTCCTCCACATCCGGCTGCTGGAAGAAGAGGGCGGCGATGGCCTCCACCATGGGGTGGTGCGGCTCGACGTGCGGGCGGTCGCCTTCCAGAATCGTGACGGTGGTCTGGTTGTAGACGGAGAGGGCCAGGCCAAGACAATCGTAGCCGGGACCCAGATTGGCGGAAGTGGCTGGAACGGAAATGGTGACGGATTGGGGCACCCGGATAGCATGCCGAAGGTGACCCGTCCGGCAAATGGCGAATGTACGAAAGTAGCTGTCACCGGACCGAAGCAATTTCGCATTCCCAGTCGACAATCGCCCCGCGCCGTTCATTGGTCACTGCTTCCCGCATCCCTATTTCCAACTCCCATCATGGCACGTTTCGACAACCGCGCTCCCGATCAGCTTCGCGAAATCCGCTTCCAGCCCGACATTGCCCCGCACGCCACAGGCTCGGTGCTGGTCTCCTTTGGCAAGACCCAGGTGATTTGCGCAGCGACAATCCAGGATGAAGTGCCGCGCTGGATGAAGGTGCAGGGCGTGCCCGGGGGCTGGCTCACGGCGGAGTACTCCATGCTGCCGTACTCCACGCTCGACCGGAAGGACCGCGACATCAGCAAGGGCAAGCTCGACGGCCGCAGCCAGGAAATCCAGCGCCTCATCGGCCGCAGCCTGCGCGCCGCGGTGGATCTCGAAAAGCTCGGACCCCGCACCCTGTGGATCGACTGCGACGTGCTCCAGGCCGATGGCGGCACGCGCACGGCCAGCATCACGGGCGCCTGTGTGGCTGCCTCCATGGCCTTCAACCGCCTGCTGCAAAAGGGCGTGCTCACCCAGCAACCGCTCAAGAAGAAGGTGGCCGCGATCAGCGTGGGCATTTTCCGCAACCAGGCTCTGCTCGACCTCTGCTATGAGGAAGACCGCGATGCTGAGGTGGACTGCAATCTCGTCATGACCGAGGACGGCCAGTTCGTGGAAATTCAGGGCAGCGGTGAGGAATCGACGTTCAGCGAAGCCCAGCTCAACGCGATGCTTGGTCTCGGCAAGAAGGGCATCCTCGAGATCTGCAAACTGCAGGAGGAAGCCATTCGTGCCGTGGAGCCGAAGGGCGCCACGCCCCCTCCTTCGGGCGCCATGTCGAATCTTGCGGATGCTTTCAAACGCCTCTGAGGAATGCTGGAGAAAAGCGGGAAGCCGGGCGAACTCCAGCTTCCCGTTGACCGCTCCGCCCCATCCAGCTAAGTGACCCGTTCCATGTCCGACCGCCAGCATACGCTCGCCAAACCAGCCTCCATTGAAGGCACCTCTCTACATACCGGTGAGAAGGTCACCCTGACCCTCCAGCCCGCGCCGGAGAACTTTGGCTTCAAGTTCCGCCGCATGGACATTGAAGACAAGCCGCTCATCGACGCGAGCATCGACAAGGTGCAGAAGGTGGAGCGTGCTACCACGATTGCCGATGGCGGCGTGAACGTGCACACGGTGGAGCACGTGCTCAGTGCGCTCATCGGCATGGGCGTGGACAATGCCATCATCGAGATGGATGCCCAGGAGCCGCCGATTGTGGATGGCAGCTCGCTTCCCTTTGTGCAGCTTATCAAGCAGGCAGGCATTGCCGAGCAGTCTGAGCGCCGCCGCGTGTTTGAGGTGCGCGAGCCCATCCACATCGAGTCACGCGATGGCTCGCTGCTCACCGTGGTGCCGGACAAGAAATTCCGCATCTCCTGCACGAACGTGGGTCCTCAGGGACGCGCCACCCAGTTCTACTCCACGGAGATCACCCCGGACATCTACGAGAAGGAAATCGCGCCTGCGCGCACCTTCACCTTCTACGAAGACATCGCCCACCTCATGGAGAAGGGGCTCATCAAAGGCGGCACGCTGGAGAGCGCGATTGTCATCCGTGGCGAGACGGCCTGGACCAAGCACCCGCTGCGCTTCGCGGAGGAGTTCGTGCGGCACAAGATTCTCGACATCGTGGGCGACCTGAGCCTGCTGGGCCGCCGTATCCTCGGCCACGTGATCGCGGTGCGTCCCGGACATGGTCCGAATGCCGAACTCACCCGCGCACTGAGCAAGTCCTACAATGAGATGCGTGCCATGGTGCCGGTGCCATTCAATCTTCCCTCCGGCGACGCGGTGCTGGATGTGAATGAGGTGATGCGCATCCTGCCGCATCGTTACCCCTTCCTGCTCGTGGATCGAATCATTGGCTTCGAAGGCGAGAACAAGTGCACGGGCGTGAAGAACGTCACCATCAACGAACCCTTCTTCCAGGGTCACTTCCCTGGCCATCCCGTGATGCCGGGTGTGCTGCAGCTTGAGGCCATGGCCCAGGTCGCTTCCATCCTCCTGCTCCGCACGCCGGGAAATCAAGGCAAGATCGGCTACTTCATGAGTGCGGACAATGTGAAGTGGCGCCGCCCGGTGATGCCCGGTGACACCCTCTTGATTGAAGCAGAACTCCTCAAGGTGAAGCGTTCCGTCGGTCAGGCTCGCGGGCGTTGTGTCGTCAACGGACAGGTCGTCAGCGAGGCTGACCTGATGTTCAGCCTTTTGGATCGCTAGGATTAGAAGTCACGCATGCCCACACAGATTCACCCCACCGCCATCGTGGATCCCGGCGCGCAGATCGGCGCGGATGTGGTCATTGGTCCGTACTGCGTCATCGGTGACAAGGTGGTCATCGGTGATGGCTCATGGCTGCAGAATCATGTGACCGTGATGGGCCCCTCTACCATCGGCAAGGGGAACAAGATCTACTCCTACGCCAGCATCGGCCAGCAGACGCAGGACTTGAAGTACGCGAGTGAGCCGACCTACCTCGAAGTGGGCGATGACAATGTCTTCCGCGAGTTCTGCACCGTGAACCGCGGCACCTTGCCCGGCACGAAGACCATCGTGGGCAGCCACAATCATTTCCTGGCCTACAGCCACATCGCCCATGACTGCATCGTGGGAAATCACGTCATTTTCTCCAACAATGGCACCCTCGCGGGCCATGTGACGGTGGAGGACCACGTGATCCTCGGCGGTCTCACGGCCGTGCATCAGTTCTGCCGCATCGGGAAACACTCCATCACGGGTGGCTGCTCGAAGGTGGTGCAGGACATCGTGCCCTACACCATTGTGGATGGCAATCCGGCGCGCGCGCGTGGCGTCAACATCGTGGGCCTGCAGCGCAACGGCTACAGCGAGGATCAAATCCGGGCGGTGCGCGATGCGTACAAGGTGCTCTATCGCAAGGGGCTCAATCAGACGCAGGCGCTGGAGAAGCTGCGTGAGGGTACAGCGACTGCGGAAGTGGAGCATCTCATCAACTTCATCAGTGGAAGCCAGCGAGGCATTGTCAGTGCGGGGCGGAGTGGTGGGGATTGATCTGGTGCCTTTGCGGCGGAGTCACACGCCAAACATGGGTGTGTTGGTGTGCATGGGCTTCAACGCAGAGACACAGAGACGCAGAGGAACTTCGGAGACTGAGGGTGACGTGCGGTGAAAGGAGCGTGGCCTTTCCAGGCCGCTGGGTGATTCCTTCTTTGGCGTGATACCGGCAGGCGACCCTGCGGCCTGGAAAGGCCACGCTCCTTTCCTCATGCCAGGCGTTCTCGGCAGCCGCATTCACCAATATTGCTCCGTTCTGGTGGCTGCACCGACTCTACTCAGTCTCCGAAGTTCCTCTGCGTCTCTGTGTCTCTGCGTTGAAGCCCATGCAGCCGAACCTGCCACCCGTGGACTCGGATGATGACAGTAGCAGCTCTCCCGGAGTGCTTCTGCAATCACTACAACTCCACTACCTCAAGCTCCTCCGCCTCTGCGAGTGACTTGGGGGTGATCATCTCGCGCTCCAGTGGAACATTGCCGCCCTCGATTGACTTGATGACATCGGTCCACGGTTTCCAATCGAGGTCCCCAAGCCGCTTGAGGGAACCCAGGCCAGTTCCCGTCGCATCACGATACGCCTTGTAGATCAGCTCGCTGCAGTAGATGGCATCGTCATCCATGCGGTAGTGGATGTCGTAGGGTTTGCCCTGGTAGACCTTGGCCGCTTTGACGAATGCGGGGATTTCTTTCTGGTACTCGGCCTTCAAGCGACGGATCCAGAACTTCGAATCCCGTCCCTGCATGACCCAGAGTGGAAGCGGTGACTCACGCACGGGACCGATGGCTTCGATGACGACCCAGATGTCCTGGGCATTCTTGTGCACAATGCCGCAGTGGGAGAAGGGCGACTTGGTGCAGCCCTCAATCGCATCGACAATCGGCATGTGCGGCAGCGACTGGAAGAGGATGTCCCCTTCCTGCGGTTGGTAGGTGGCTGACTTGGTCGGCGCAGCTTTTTTGAGGTCGCCCGCATCACAGGGCGCTGCGATTGCGGCCAACACGCCAAAGAGGAAGAGGAACACGGCGAAACGCATGCCGCTCAGCATGGCAGGACTCTCGAAAAATGTCCCGTGCTAATCTTAATCCAGGAACATCTCCCAATCCGGCACGCCATGCGTGTTCCGGATGTAGTAGGTAGCCGGCATTTCGCGGGGCATCGTGGGCTTGCGCTGGAGTTTCAGGCCCGCCTCATCCGGCGTGTGGTTGGCTTTGCGGCTGTTGATGCGCTTGTCCGCGAGCACGCAGTTGTCCCATGAGGTCTTGCCGCCGCGGGAGCGGGGGATGATGTGGTCGATGTTGCCCTCGTCCCGGGCGAGTTTCTTGCCCGTGTACTGGCAGACACCACCGTCGCGCTCCCAGATTCCCTTGCCGCTGAGCTTGGGGCGGCGTTTGGGCACCTTGTCATACTTGGCCAGCACCAGCACGGTCGGCACGCGGACCGGGCCGTGGACCGTCTTCACCGCGTTGTCGCTGTCGCGCACGGGGAGGTCCAGCCATTCGCCCCATTTGGTGGGGGCCATGTTCTCGCCACTGGCGATGTCGAGCGCGGTGGCAGTGCCCGCAGCCATCATGCAGAACGCATCGGCTGGGGTCTTTACATCGATTGCCTGCCAGTTCCGGTTCAACACCAGGACCGTCGCCTTGTGAAGGACGTCGCTCATGACAGGACGGAACTGGTGCGCGAGAGTCGCCTTGCAGTCAAGTTTTTGATGGAATGCCTTGAAGGACTTCACTTGCCAGCGGCCCGAACCCGGCTAGAACGGGCGGCTCACACGCCTTTCGTTTCCTCGCTCATGGCCATTCCCGTCATCGTCAATCCCGCCGCCAACAGCACCAAGGCGACGGCCCAGATTGAGCGCATCCGCACCCTTCAACCCGCGCCAGAACTGCACATGACCGGCGGCGTGGGGGGCGCAGCGGTCGAGGCCGCACGCTTGGCCCGGGAAGGGTACAAGCTGGTGGTGGCCGCCGGCGGGGACGGTACCGTGAATGAAGTGGTGAACGCCTTGGCCATCCACAACCGGGGCTTGGCTGATCCTGCACAGCATGTCGCCCTGGGCATCCTGCCGGTGGGGACCATGAACGTCTTTTCCTATGAGCTGGGTCTCCCGGGACGGAATCTGGAAGCCGGCTGGGAACTCATCAACCGGGGTAAGGTCAGCGAAATCGACCTGTGGGAGGCGAATGGCCAGTATTTCATCCAGCTCGCCGGCGTGGGTTTGGACGCGGAAATCGTGCAGCAGACGCCGTGGGAGATGAAGAAACGGTTCGGCCCGCTCAGCTACGTGATGACAGCCGCCCGCGTGCTCACCCAGGAAGCACCGCAGCTCGCCGTGGAAATTCCCGGCCGGCCTCCGCTCTACGGCTCAGTGGTCCTGATTGGCAACGGCAAACACTACGGTGGACCGGTGCCGGTGTTCCGTGATGCCAACAACACGGACGGCCTGCTGGACGTGCTCATCTTTCACCGCCGCGGCGCGCTGGAGGTGCTCCAGTTCCTGCAAGGCCTGGCCTTTACCGGCTACAAAGAGGCAGATGATCTGGACTACCTCCAGCTGCCCGCCTTCCGCGTCACCTGCCAGGAGGGCCAGGCGCCCTTCGAACTGGATGGCGAACTGGGTGAGTTCACCCCGGTTGAGTTCAAGGCGGCTCCGTTCCGGATGAAGGTGGTGGCGGGCTGAACGGGTCGCCCGTTCCCCTCTTCCAAGCGTATAAAATACGACGGCGCTGTATTCAAAGGCGCCGGGTAAAGTCGGTGGGAATCGCCAAGTCCACGGGCTCGCGATTCTCCAAGAGATGCTCTCCACCTTCCTGATAGTCCTTCCCGTCTTCGCGCTCATCCTCGCAGGGTGGCTCACGCGCAGGATGGGGGTGTTCGGCCCACGAGCGGCGGGGGAGTTGAATCGCTTCGTGGTGTATCTCGCGCTGCCAGCGCTCTTGTTTGACATCATTGCCCGAGCGCACCCCTCCGAAATCTGGCTGCCGGGTTTCATCGGCACGTTTGGGCTGAGTTGCGCGCTGGCATTCGTTGCGACACTGGTGATCCGCTGGCGAGGAACCCGACCACTGGCGGATGCGGCCATTGATGCCCTGGCCACCAGCTATCCGAACACCGGCTACATGGGCTTTCCTTTGGCTCTGGCCGCCTTTGGCGCGAGTGCGATGACGCCGACGCTGATCGCGGCGATCATCACCGTGTGCGTGGTCTTTGCGGCGGCGATTGTCTTGATTGAAATCGGCCTGCAGTCCGAGAAACGGCCCATCCATTTGATCTGGAAAGTGGGTGGCTCACTGGTGAGAAACCCATTGCTCGTGGCGCCGGTGTTGGGTGCGGTGTTTCCACTCACAGGTGCAGAAGTCCCTGCGCCGGTGCAGAGTTTCCTGAAGATGCTGGGGGGAGCGGCGTCGCCTTGTGCTCTGGTGAGTTTGGGATTGTTCCTCGCGGAGAAACCCAAGACTTCGCACGGAGACTCTGGCGCCGTGGGCTTGATCATGGGGATGAAGCTGGCGGTGCATCCGCTTGCCGCATGGGTGCTGGGAAAGTATGTATTTCATCTCCCACCATCGCTCCTGCATCCCGCCGTGTTGCTCGCCGCCCTGCCCACCGGGACTGGGCCCTACATGCTTGCTGAGTTGTATCAGCGCGAGGCCGGCATCACCTCCAAGGCCATCATTGGGTCGACGCTGCTGTCGATCCTGACCATCACGGCGTATCTGACGTTTGGAAGGTAAGGGAACCGCGACCTTCGTGCTTAACGAAGATCGTAATGGAGCTAGATCATATCATCCGGATACGATGCGAGAGCGGCCTGGTAGTTGGCCTCGCACACGGGGCAGTAGGGAAACTTCTCGGGGCGACGGAAGCAATCATCGTTTGCCTCGAAACGATATCCAATGTGAATGTGGTGTGGGTTGCCCTCGGAGGCTCGTATCACCGCCAGGAGGGGCGATATGTCCATGCACGTCTGGTAGATATCGACGATCTCCAGAGGAGTTCCATGGGCAGGGCAGCAATAATTAGTGGGGCCGAATACGGTGTGTACCGCTTGCACAAATCGATCGTCTTGTGGAGCAGTCTTTAGAAACTCCATCAAGGTTAACCGGAGTGGCTTGATGAAATGCACCGTGCGCTCCACCTCGGCGTAACCACACGCGAGGTGTGCGGAGATGCTGTCTTCGTTGTCGATGAGTGTGTCGCTGGCGATCTCCTTAAAACCCGCGTCGCGAGCCCAGGCTTCTGCAGCGGTCAGCAATGCCCTGCCAATCCCTTCTCTCCGATGGGCTTGGTCCACAAACAAGCCCTCCACATAAGCAGTGGGCGATGTGGTGGAACCCTCCACCCAATCACGACGCACGGAGAGTTCAATAAAGCCACAGATGATCCCACGGGAACTCTTGGCGACAAAGACCTGACCTCGTTCTTTCGGATCTACGGCAAAGTATTGAGAGATCTCACGAGCAGAGTCCGCGTCGGGCCATAGCTGGGAACGAAGTTTCTGCCAGCCTGCTGCATCTTTGGGCGCGGCTGGGCGAATGCTGGCGCGCACGAGGCGTATGGTATTTTCAGAATCCATCTTTGTCGAGGTGGAGGCCGCAGTGGGTACAGTGGCAGACCTTGAAGCGCCGCCCTTTCCTCCATTGGATAGTTCTCTTGCATGCCCGGCAATTGGACACGTAAGACCAGCCCGATGGCAACAGCGAGCGACTGCCACACTCGGGGCAGAATTGTCCAAAGGGTGTGTGTGGCCGTTTTAGACATCCAGGACAATCGGGAAGACGCGGAAAGATGATCATCGTCACGATTAGTAGAAAACAAGCGGGGGCCACGAAGTCGACGGCATTGCCAAGGCTCTTCGAGAAGATGACGATCGCGAACCAACATGGCATGAGCACATGGAGGATACCCAGGGTAATACGCCTGTGCTTGTGGTAGCGCTCAAGCACGGGTATGAAGGTCTTGGCAAGCACAGCCATTTCCTCGGCGGAGAAGTCTGAGGCCACTCGTGCCGGTGCAGGGGGGAGAGGTAACGTAGGTGGAGGCTCCGGTGCACAGAGCCGGAACGATTTCATTTTTTTCATTTCTCTTCAAAGAACCACCGAAAAGCCGTCAGTTCGGTGAACGGAAGAACAATCCACAAAATCACATGGATGCAATCCCTGAAAGAGCTGCCACATGCTTGCCGAGATGTATTGGCGCCGGCATCACCTCCAAGGCCATCAGAGGGGCAATGTTTTTGTCGATCCTGACCATCACAGCATCGGGCATTTCGGAGGAGAGGGTCTTGATGAAATGCACGGTGCGCTCTACCTCGGCATCTCCACACACATGGTGTGCGGAGATGCTGTCTTCGTTGTCGATGGGTGTATCGCTGGCAATCTCCGTGAAGTCTGAGTCATTTTAGAGCCCATCTTTGTCCAGGTGGAAACCACAGTGGGTGCAGTAGCAAATCTTGAAGCCCCTGCCCTTCCCACGGCGCATTTGTTTGCCACATGCGCCGCACATGGGCCGCCTGACGCCCTGCTGCGACTGTGACTTCAGGCTTTTGCTGCCACACTCAGGACAGAAGGCGCCGAAGGGCCGGTCGGGATGGTTGTTGCAACATGGGCAGGAGGGTAGCTGTGGGGAGCTCAACATTGCCGCTATCACAAGGCCGATGGGGAGCCACCCAAGAAACGCCATTGCCTTTGGCAGCACGAATCCAATGACAATGCATGCGACAAAGCCTCCCAGAATTACATACGTGATCCGTGCGCGCGTGTGGTAGCGCTTCAGTTCGGGTGCAAAGGATTCATTCAGTGCGGCCCTCTCCTCAGTAGTGTAGTCCGATGCGAGTCGCGACGGTGTAGTAGTGTAATCCGATGCGAGTCGCGACGGTGTAGTAGGGGGATCCGGCCTATAGAGCCGGAACGATTTCATCTTTTTCATTTCTATCCAACTCAACTCAACTTAACCTGACTCACGCGAATGCGTCTGATTTAGCGGAACTGGTACTGCGCAAACAGGTACGCAGTGAGGAGCAGAAGTATGATGCGAATGAGGTTCCACACCAACCGCTTTTTTCGGTGGAAGGCTACGGCCGCCACCTGCTTTTGAGCGTGTTCCTGCCAGGGGACTTCGCGTCCCTCATCCTCGTAGTACACGTCATCCAAGGTTCGATAGTATTCCCCTTCATCGCCGCGAACACGCGCCCCGAACTTGGGGGCGATCTCAATCATGTAGCCGATGAGATCTTCCGAGGGATTCTTGGTCCAGATGTCACCGCTGGACCAGCCCAGCCAGGCATCTTCGGCACTGGCACCCTTCCAACGGGCGGCATGAATGGAACGCGTGAACTCGCTTGCGACGTCATCGCCCTCGGGCCTTTCAAATTCCAGCTCTGGTGAGTCCTCTACATGCCGCAGCCAGTCCTCCAGCGGGATATCTGAGGCAACGCCATTCCTCTCCCGGGTGATGTGAACATGATAGCCCATTTTGGATGTGTGTTTAAGTTGAACCGAGAAAGACGGCGAAGCGAACCTCTTGGGCTCTGGATATGCTGGTGAGTACGAGCAACTTTGTTGCTAACCACATCCTATCCCAAAAGGGCGACGGCGTATCCTCCAAGGAGGAGATAGTCCATCTCAGGGGTATTCAACAGACTCAAGAACTCTTTGAAGTCTTGGGGCAGTCTCTCCATCGGGATAGTTGTAGGACCTCAAGGTCTCCAGGGCAATAAGAAGCTCGTCGGGTGTCATGGCCCAGCGTTCCCTGCGGTCTGCCTCGTCAGCATCCTCAAAACTGGAAAATGACTGGATGGTCCGTTCCATGACAGCGTGAACGTACACCTGTTGTGAGCCCTATTCCACCGGAGCCGCCACACGTTCCGCCTCGGCCATGACTTCGGCCTTGGGGATGCCGCGGAGCTCAAACACGCGGATGATGGTGTCTTCCACCAGATTGTTCGGGCATGAGGCACCGGCGGTGACGCCGACGACCACGGACTCGTCGCTGGCCAGCTTGTTGGAGTAGCTGGTCTTCTCCGCCTTCAGGTGAAGGTCGAAGTGCACAATGTCACTGAAGCTCTTCAGGCACTCGGCGGTGCGGATGAAGAAGGTGGGGAGTTCCTTCTCGCCGATTTCCACCAGGTGGGTGGTGTTGGAACTGTTGTAACCGCCGACGACGAGCAGCACATCCAACGGCTTGCGCAGCATGTCGAAAAGAGAATCCTGCCGCTCTTGTGTGGCGCCGCAGATGGTGTCGAACACCTGGAAATTTTTCGTCGCTGCTTCGACGCCATCACGGTCCTCCACGGCCTTCTGCACGCGGCGCTGCAGTTCTTCCGTCTCGGACTTCAGCATCGTGGTCTGGTTGGCCACACCCACACGCGTGAGATGCTTGTCCGGGTCGAATCCCTTGGAGGCAGACACGGCAAAGCGATTGAGGAACTCCTCCCGATTGCCACCCTTGCGGATGTAGTCGCAGACGTAGTCCACGTCATCCAGCGTGAGGACCACGAGGAAGTGCCCGTCACCGGAATCACCCATCGCGCGGGAGGAGGTGGCGCGAGTTTCCTCGTGCTCGGCCTTTCCGTGGATGATGGAGGTGAAGCCCTGCTTGGCATAGCCACGCACGCGCTTCCACACGCTCATCACGTCGCCGCAGGTGGTGTCCACCACGGAGCAGCCGCGCTCGCTGATGATATTCATGAGCCGCGTCTCCGCGCCGAAGGCGGGCACGATGACCACGTCCTCGGGATTCAGTTTGGAGAGCGTCGCTTCATGTTCGCTGATGGGGATGCTGATGATGCCCATCTCCTGAAGCTGGCGGTTCACCTCAGGGTTGTGAATGATTTCACCCAGAAGGTACACCTTGCGATCCGCGAACACACGGCGAGCCGCGTACGCCAGGTCAATGGCACGCTCCACGCCGTAGCAGAAGCCGAAGTCACGCGCGAGGCGGATGGTCGTATTCCCCACGCTGAGCACACCGCCCGCCTTCCGCAGGTTCTCCACGAGCACACTGCGGTAGTGGGTCTCCACCTCCGCCTGCACACGTTCCATCACCTCCGGCGTGCGGACATTGACGCGCCGGGTTTTGGCGGGAGCGGGACTGGCGGAAGCGGTGGGTGCGGACATTTCGTGGGGAATCAATCTAACCTAAACTAAGCCGGAACGAGCTAAATCAATACGTGTAGAACTTGCCCTTTGCCGCGTCCGTGAAGACCTGCTGGCTGATCATGTAGTTCCAGGGCGGGTCGGGCATAGGACCATCATCCAGGATGGGCAGGGTCTTGCCAACCGTGGCGTCTTCCGGATGGGAGGTGGCGATGGAGATGGGGGTACCTGGGCGAACCGCGCTGAAGAGCTTCTGCGCCGTCTTGATGGGCAGGCGCACGCAGCCGTGGGTGCACGGGTAGGGCTTCACGAAGCCCCAGTGCATGCCGTAGGCGGACTTGAACTCCATCCAGTACGTCATGGGGTAGCCAGCTCCGGGCTGGCTCACACGACGGCGCTGGAAGGTCTTGTTGTAGATGGTGTAGTTCCCCAGCGGGGTGGGGGAGCTCGCGGTGCCCACGGAGCAGGGGGAAGCCAGCAGGACGCGGTTACCTTCCACGAGGTACACCCGCTGGGCGCCGGTGCTCAGCTTCACCTTCACTGCGGAGGGATTGTTTGCCTGGAGCAGGGGCGGGTCGTAGGTGGTGGAGTAGGGGTGGCGGCCGATTTTGGCGGTCGTGCAGCTTGCCAGAAGGCCGAGGCCACAGGCCAGCGCCACGCGGATGGCAATTTTGTGGAATTGACGCGGAAATCTCATGCGGTGAGCTTCGTAGCACACATCCTGCCCTTCTCCAACGTTTTGTCTTCCCCATGAACCCACTGCGTTTCCTGCTCCTCCTTGCTCTCGCCAGCCCCGCTTTTGCCGCTGACCCCGCCCCAGCGGCTGCCGCCAGCGCCCCCGCCGGCAAGCCCATCGTGCTTTTTGACGGCAGCTCGCTCGATGACTGGGAGGCCCGCGATGCCGGGGGCAGCGGCTCCGTGGAGATCAAGGACAAGGACATGATCATCGGCACGGGGGAGTCCATCACCGGCGTGGTCTACAAGAAGGCCAAGGATCTGCCCGTGACCAACTATGAGATCACCCTCGATGCCCAGCGGCTGGAGGGCGTGGACTTCTTCTGCGGGCTCACCTTCCCCGTGGGCAGCCCCAAGACCTGCGCCACCCTCGTGCTCGGCGGCTGGGGCGGCAGCGTCACCGGCATTTCCAGCATCGACGGCATGGATGCCTCTGAGAACTCCACCGGCCACTACCGGAAGTTCGACGACAAAAAATGGTATGCCGTGAAGCTGCGTGTGACCCCGGCGAACATTTCCGTCTGGGTGGGCGAGGAGAAGGTCATCGACGTGGACATCGAGGGAAAGAAAATTGGCGTACGTGCAGGTCCGATTGAAGACTACCTGCCGCTCTCGCTCACCACGTACGCGACGACCGCCGGCATCCGGAATGTGAAGCTCACGCCGCTGGCGGCTGAGGCGCCGAAGGTGGAGAAGAAGTAGTGCCGGTAAAACAGCTCACGCGGCTCACCTAAAGGAGCGTGGACACTCTTGTCCGCTGCCCCTGAGGAACCTCTTTCTTTCATATGGCAGGCAAGGCCCCATGCCACCAGCTGCTTCTGAGAAGCAACTTCGCAGTTTCCACACGGTAGAGTTCGCGATGCCACAGAACGGCGGACAGGAGTGTCCACGCTCCTTTGGGTGCGCTCGTCCTGTTGCATGGGGTAGGGGTTGCCTACTTTAAGCTGGTCACGATCGCGAGGTGGTCGGAGGAAGGCAGGCTCACGCGCTCGAAATGCAGAGGCTGCGTCTCAGGCGTGCACCAGACGTGATCAATCGTGAGGAAGGGCCAATGGCGGGGCCACGTTTCGCGGAAGCCCTGGCGTGCTCCTTCGCTGGCGTGATGCAGCCCGGCAGCACGCCAGCGGTCAAACCAGACGGACTCCAGCGGCGTGTTGAAGTCACCCATCACCAGCGTGCCTGGAAGCGTGCTGGTTTTCAGGACCGTCTCCAGCAGTTCTTCACGCGAGAGTAGCGGGTCTGCATCACCGTCCACCAGCACGAGGTGCCACACCCGTCCGTCGACCGTGGCATCCACCTCGACGAACTTGCTCCGGCCCTTCAACTTCTTCACCCGCTTCACCTGTATCGCGCCGCGCACGATGAATGCCATGCCGTGCTCGGGACGGACGGCGGTGTAGCCTGGTGGAAGATTTCGCACCAGGGGATTGGGGTCACCGGATCTCAAACCTACTTCCCCGAGACCAACGATATCCGGAAGATGCTTCGCAATGAGCTGATCCAGATCCTCGCTGGGCAGGCGATGGTAGGCCATGTTCCAATAGAGCACCTTCAGTCGTGCGCCTGCTGGTTGGGTGGCGGTCGTGATCGGTGCCTTTTCGTTTTTGTAGGACACGGACTGCCACCAGAAGCCTGTCACGAGCGCCAGTGCGAGACAGAGTACCATGAGCATCCGCCGCCGGAAATGCCACGCCGCTGCGATGAGCCAGCCCAGCATGATGAGCGGCAGCGGCATGGCATAGAACAGCGTCGCAATCCGCGTGTGTTCATCCCTCACCGTCAGGTGCAGCAGCATGCCAGTCAGCAGTAGCAGGCAGCCGAGCATTCCTGCGGTGCGATGCAGCTTGGTGCGAAAATTCATGGCGCTCTCTTTCGCGTGAGCCACAGCAGGCGCAAGAGCTGAATTGAGGACAAACGAGCGGGCGGTAGCGAATCCCACTTGCCCCACGCGCCCGTGTCGCGTTACGGTCCGGTCACACGCTGCTCCACGCATCCATGGATATCCGCGACAACCTCGAACTAGTGCAGTCACACATCGCCGCAGCCGCCGTGAAAGCGGGCCGCAAGCCTGAAGACGTGGAACTCGTGGCGGTGAGCAAGACGTTTGGCGCGGAGGCCGTCCGAGAGGCTGTAGAAGCGGGGCAACTGCTCTTCGGCGAGAACCGCGTGCAGGAACTGCTGGGCAAGGTGCCGGATCTCCCGGCGAAACTGCGCTGGCATCTCATCGGCCATCTGCAGTCCAACAAGGTGCGCAAGGTGCTGCCCGTGGTGGAGATGATCCAGAGCGTGGACAGCCTGGAACTCGCCTACGATATCAACCGCATCGCAGGTGAGCTGGGTGTTTTCCCCAAGGTGCTGCTGGAGGTGAATGTCGCGGAGGAGGCGAGCAAGCATGGCTTCCCCGCGCACAAGCTGGAAACCCAGCTCGAAGATCTGCTGCAGTGTGACCGCATCGAGATTCACGGTCTCATGTGCGTGCCACCCATCAGCGAAGAACCGGAGGACAGCCGGAAGCACTTCGTCTTCCTGCGCGAGTACCGCGACAAGCTGGAGAAGATGGCGGGGACAAAGTTTCCCGTGCTCAGCATGGGCATGAGCGGTGACTACGCCGTGGCCGTGGAGGAAGGCGCCACCCTGGTGCGTGTGGGCAGCGCCATCTTTGGTTCCCGCTAGTAACAGCAACGCGGTTCGGTTCCACTGCCTAATGAGCCTTGTGAAATAGACTGACAGTGCCATCGCAAATATTTGGCAGTCATCAGTCTGGCAGCCGTGCCCTGAAGGGGCACAGGAGCAAAGCCCAGGGTTAGGGAGCCTTGGCGACCGACACCCTGGGTAGATGAGAAAAGATGCTCGACCCTGAAGGGGTCGCGGAGAATGCGGCAATCATCTGACGCGTGACGTGCTTCTTGTGACGGCTCCTCCACCCCTTCAGGGTGGGATGTATTTGTGTACACCACCCAGGGTGTCGGTCGCTTAGGCTCCCTAACCCTGGGCTGGGCTCCCGCAGCCCTTCAGGCAGCAATTTCGGAGATGCAGTCCACCGACGTCAGCCTATTGCGCAAACTTCGATAGTTGCTCAGTTCTTCGCCTCGGATTCTTCCTTGGGTGCCTCGATCGTGGCGTTCAGTTTCTTGAGCGCAGCCCAGAGGCCGGGTTCATTGGGATGGCCGTTGAAGAGCACCTTGCCCTCGGGCGAGAGCAGGATCATGCGCGGGATGCTGTCGATGCCCAATTGTTCGCTGAAGGGGCTGCCCTTGGGTTCCACGAGCCAGGGCATCTTCATGTCCTTCTTGGCGCGCACTTCATCAGCCTTCGACTCATCGCTTTCATTGTTCATGCCGGCCACCACGATGCCGTGCTTCTTCAGCAGTTCGGCTTTCTTGCGCAGCTCGGGCATGAGGTTCATGCAGGGGCCGCACCACGTGGCCCAGAAGTCCAGCAGGATCGCTTTGTTCGTACCCAGTTGATCCGCCAGCGTCGTGGCCTCGCCCTTGCTGGTGGTGATGGGCAGCTTCATGTCCACGCTGATCTTGGCCATCTTCTGGTCCTTGCGGAAGTTCGTGATGGTCGAGCCGAACAACTCGCCCTGCTCCGGGCTCAGCCAGAAGGCCTCGGTGATGTGCTTCTTCAGCGCGGTTTCATCGCCGCGCTTTCCGGCATCCAGGGCTCGGATGTAGCTAATGAGGCCGTTGAAGTCATCCAAGGTTCCCAATGCGGCGGCCTCCTCCACCTTGAAATTTTTTGCAACAGCTTCCAGCTCGGGAAGGATCTTGGTAAGGTAATCCGTGTTTGCGTTGCGCAGTCCCCACACGAGCTTCGCCTCGGCGAGGAGTTGGGCAGGCACCCCGGCCTTCGCGGCTTCCTCGGCCGCCTTGGTGAACTCTTCCAGGCTCGCTTCCGAGTTGAAGAGTTTCTGTGCCTGCTCTTCCGAGATCTGCTGGCCTTGCAAGGCACCGAAACTGCAAATCGTGGCGATGACAAGAGTGGAAAGGAGGCGCATGCTCATAGGGGAAATACTCGGAGAACCGGATGAAATGTCGATGAAAATCGACTTTTCAGAATGAACCAATCCCCTCGGGAAAATCACGGAAAATCGTGTCAGCTCATCCGTATCCACAAGCCATGCCTCCGGACTCGCATTCCCCTTTCTCTCGTAGCCTCTCGCGGTCTGGCGCCATCGCCGCCGTGTGTCTCATGACTGCGGCGCTGCTTCAGGGGCAGGACGAACACCTCGTGCGCAAGAGTGAGGCACTGTCACCGAATGAGGAGATGCAGGGGTTCAAGGTGCCGGCGGGGTTTCAGGTGCAGCTCTTTGCTGACGAGACGCTACTCGGTGGCAAGCCCATCAACATGGCCTTTGATGCACGAGGTCGTCTCTGGGTGAGCAGCACGCGGGAGTATCCCTACGCCGTGCCCAAGGACAAGTGGTCACCGGATACCACCGCTGCACCCGGATCCAGGGACAGCATCCGCATTCTGGAAGACACCGATGGCGATGGCCGGGCGGACAAGGTGACGGTGTTCGCCAAGGATCTCAATGTTCCCACCGGCGTGCTGCCGTACAAAAATGGCTGCATCGCGTGGAGCATCCCCAACATTCTGTATCTCGAAGATACGGATGGCGACGGCCAGTGCGACAAGCGTTCGATTGTGCTCGGCCCGCTGGGCTATGAGAAGGATACGCACGGCATGATCTCCAGTCTGCGCCTCGGGCTGGATGGGTGGGTGTATGCCACTCACGGGTTCAACAACACCAGTTACATCAAAGCGAAGGATGGATCCTCGCTGGAATTACACAGTGGAAACACCTTCCGCTTCAAGCCGGATGGATCACGAGTCGAAATCTGGACGCGAGGGCAGGTGAATCCCTTCGGCCTGTGCTGGGATTCGATGGGGAATCTGTACTCCGCAGACTGCCATAGCTCGCCCATCTACCAGCTCATCCGCGGCGCATTCTATCCCAGCTTTGGGAAACCTCACGACGGCCTGGGCTTCGCTCCCGTGATGTGCGCGCACTCGCACGGCAGCACGGGCATCTCCGGTGTGGTGTACCTTGATGGCGGTGTGTGGGGACCCGAGTGGGATGATCACACCTTTCTTGGCAATCCCGTGACTTCGAAGGTGAATCAAGACCACGTCACCTTCAATGGTACCACGCCGAAAGCCAATGAGGAACCCGACTTCATGACCAGCACGGATCCGTGGTTCCGCCCGGTGGATCTTCATCTCGGTCCAGATAGCGCTTTGTACGTGGTGGATTTCTACAACCGCATCATCGGCCACTATGAAGTGCCGCTGGATCATCCGGGACGCGATCGCGAGCGTGGTCGCATCTGGCGTGTGGTGAAGGAGGGGTACACCGGGAAGCTCAGCGACTGCAACCTCGCTGCGAAGAAGGCGGGCGAGCTGATGCAGGAATTGGCTTCACCGAACATCACGCGGCGTTATCTGGCGACGGAGGAGCTCATTTCACGCATTGGTCGCCCGGCGCTGCAGTTGGCGAGGGAGGAGATCACGGGGAAGACGGAAGCGGAGGACGCACCGCTGGTGAGTGACTATGATGACCAGCAAATCGATGAGGGAGGCGGCATCGGCATCCAGGATGTGCACGCCATGTGGGTGGCCTTTCGTTTGGGAGATGAAGCCATCGCGTCCCGCATTGCGCGTACGCTGATGGTGGGAGGAACTGTACTGACAGGTGATCATGAACGGCTCTCCGTCCACTGCATCAACGCCATCGCGGAAAAGAAAACGTGGTTCCCTGGAAGTCGCGGATTTGAAGGGGATCACATGGTGCCCAATCTGCAGTTCGACTCACGGGGCCGATTCTCCATGCGAGCGGGCGCTCTGGCCATCGCGCAGCATCCGCAGGAGTATCCTGGTCCGCCACTCATTCTTTATCCTTCAAATGATGACAGCAACGAGGCCCGCAAAGAGTTGTTCCTCGTGCATGATTCCGGAGATCCCGCGCTCATTCTCGCATGGAGGATGGCGGCGCGCGCCTTGCTCTCTCAACCGGGTGGTTTTCAGAAATATGAAGACCTCAAATTTCCGAGGACCCGGCATGATGACGAGCTGGCTTTCGTTGCCTGTTCCATCCCCACCAGCGAGTCCGCCGAATGGTTGCTCAAGTACGTGAAGGAAAAGGGCAGCGCCACTCCAGATCTCCCCGCGAAGATCGCTCACCTGGCAAGGAACCTGCCGGCGACCCGTGAGTCAGAACTGATCACCTTGGTACAGGAACATTTCGCCACGGACCTAGATGGTCAGTTGGATTTGCATGAAGCGATTCGCGAGGGACAGAAGAAGAGCGGCGCCTCTCCGGGAGATGCGATGCGTGCGTGGTCCAGGCAGTTAGCACAGAAACTCCTCTCCTCGCTGCAGAAAGAGACGGCCACCACCTGGACGCTCACTACTCCGCCCACGGATACCAATCCCAACCCATGGCACGCCAGGATGGTGAAGTGCGAGGATGGACAAAACAGGACGCTGCTCGACAGCCATCCTCCCGGAGGTGAGAAGCTCACCGGCACATTCCGTTCCGGCACTTTCGAACTCCCCAATCAAATTTCGTTCTGGGTGGTCGGCCACAACGGTTTCCCAGCGGCGGCATCCCATGGAAAAAATTTCATCCGCCTCGTGGACGCGGCTGACGGACGGGAGCTGGCCAGGGTGGAGCCTCCGCGCGGTGACGTGGCGCAGCAGGTGACATGGAAGTTCATCACGAAATCCGAAGCTGCAGAAAAGCACAGCGTCATCCCAAGGGGGAGCGGAAAGGTGTATCTGGAACTAACCGATGGTGATACAGCGGGAGCCTATGCATGGCTGGCAGTGGGTGGATTCGAACCTGCATTGCCGGTGCTGGCCCTGCCTGAGAATCAAGAGCGACGCGATGGACGTATTCGTGCCCTGGCAAACCTCGCCGGGGAACAAGGGGTAACTCGCGACGCGCTGGCCTTCCTGTCGAAGCTGGGCGCCAAAGACAGCTTCAGTGCCGCGACGCGCAGTGCGCTGGCGGAATGCTTCGTCAGTACTCTTCCTGACATGCCTTACGCCCAGGTTGCTTCACTCGCATCTGACTCGGAACTTTCCGCCACGGTCTTCTCCGTGCTCACGGCACCCAAGAACGCTGCGGAGGAACTCGGCAGGGCTTTCCGCTCGCTTCCCTTTCGTGCGCAGGTGAAGCTCGCCACGGCATTGGCAGGCACATCCGCGAGCGCGGAGAAGTTGCTGGCTCTTGCGCCGGCCCGCGTGCTGTCGGATCCGCTGGTGAGCGGGAAGGTGAAGGCATTGGACGCTCCGGCGATTGCAAAGCGTCTCACTGAAATCACTGCGAATCTTCCGCCGACGAATGAGGCCGCGAAGGGCATCATCGCGGCGCGGTTGAAGTCATTCGCGACCGCGAAGTCGGATGAGGCACACGGACAGCAGGTCTTCCAAATCAATTGTGCCATCTGCCACCGCATCGGTGTCACGGGAAATCTGGTTGGTCCGCAACTCGATGGCATCGGCGTCCGTGGTGTCGAGCGCCTGCTGGAGGATTTGCTGGATCCAAACCGCGCCGTGGATCCGGCCTTCCGCCTGCATTTCGTGAAGCAGAAGAATGGCAACCTCATGACAGGTCTCTTCCGCCGTGAGCAGGACGGCGTGCAGTACTACGCCGATGCTGCCGGCCAGGAGCACGCGATTTCCAAAGCGGAGATCACGGAGGATCAAGTCAGCGAGTTCTCATTGATGCCTGCGGGTTTTGGTGAGCTGATACCGGAGAAGGATTTGCATGACCTGCTCGCGTACCTGCTGGCGAGGAAGTGAGGGGGGCGCAGTGGCGCTGGGAGCTCTCAAGGAGTGGGGACATTCCTGTCCCCATTGGAATGGGTACTACTTCCCGAAAATCAAAACCAACCCACTCGTGTGAACGAAGCGATTATTTCCATCGGAGTGGCGCCAACTCAATGAAACGATGGATGCGTATGAGCCAGAGGAGAGGGCAACAATCACGAACGAACCGGATGCTGTGACGCGCAGCGTCCTTGGACTGCGCGCAGCCCTGCTGCCGCTTTCCAGAGTCCGCAGCCTGCTGCGGCGATGGTGACATTCACTCGTATGGTGACCTGCCCAGAAAAGCTTGGCGACTTCGTCGCGGTGAAGCGTGCAGCAGGCTGCACTTAAGGAAAGCGGCAGCAGGGCTGCGCGCAGTCCAAGGCCTTCGGCACCGCTTCCATATCCTTTACCTGACGTTCACGGGCAAGGAGCAGGACTTGCCACTGCACCCAGGACGCAAAGCGCAGATCCTCGTTGAGGTGTTGTATTGGCTGTGAGTTTTTTTGGCCAGATGAGTGGGGACAGGAATGCCCCCACTCCTTGAGCCTGCTGCAGCACACCGCGTGAGCTTCTCACCCCTTCCTTTTCTTGAAGAACAGCGTCGCATTCTCACTCGTCGTCCGCGCGAGTTCATCCGCGCTCACGCCGCGGAGATTAGCCACGAACTCGGCAGTGTGCGCCACGTAGCCGGGCTCGTTACGTTTTCCACGGTGCGGCATCGGCGCGAGGTAAGGGCAGTCGGTTTCCAGCATGAACCCATGCGCTGGCACGGCCTTGGCGCACTCCTGGATGACTTGCCCATTCTTGAAAGTCACGATGCCCGTGAAGCTCACGAGGTGGCCTTTCTCAATCAGCGGCAGTGCCTGTTCGGCAGTGCCGGTGAAGCAGTGAAACACGCCACGCAGCTTCCCTGACCAGGGCAGGACATGTGCGGTGAGATCCTCGAAGCTCTCGCGATTGTGCAACACCACATTGAATCCCATGTCCGCGGCGAGGGCGAGCTGCTGCTCCAGCACAAAGGCCTGATGCTGCTTCCACTGCTGCTCGGTAAATCCTTCCGGCGGCTTGTGATAATAGTCGAGGCCGATCTCGCCGATGCCCACCACCTTGGGATGCTCCGCCAGCGCGCGTAGTTCTTCGGTGAATTTCGCATCGGTCACCGTGTCCGCATCGCAGGGGTGAATGCCCACCGTGGCGTACACCTCTTCATAGGCATCCGCGATCTCCAACACCTGCTTCGCATCCTCCAGTGTGGTGCCGATGCAGATGATGCGCGAAACGCCAGCCGCACGGGCGCGATTGATGAGTTCCGGCACTTCGTTCGTGAACTGCTTGGAGGCGAGGTGGGCGTGGCTGTCCGTGAGCATGAAAAATGAAAAGGATCGTGAAGCGGAGCGGGCCTGTCTCAAGCCGCATTCCTGGTCTTCCGCAAGGCTGGAATGGAGAGCGCCTTTACTTCGTTTCGGTCGGGGACGCGGGCGCGGGCTTGGCTGCTTCCGGGGTGGAAGGCGTGGCAGGTGCTCCGGGTTCGGCCTTCTTGGATTCCGTCTTCGGAGCGGTCTCCCTCTTGTACGGCGGCGGCTCGGGCGGCAGGTCCCAAGCGGTGAGCCACTCCACTTTCTCCAGGGTGAAGCCCATGCTCGTGAGGCGCTTCTCCATGTCCGGCAGGTGCGCGGCACCGTAGAAGATACCGAATTTCTTCTTGTCCAGGGCGAGGTGAATCTTCAGCACCTCGAGCGCCACCTTGTTGCGGTCGGAGATGATCACTGACCCTTCCGGCCCCTCCATACCTGACATCACGGTTTCCACCGTGTCGAACATGCGTCCCATGAGCCGCTTCAGTTCCGTGGCGCTGTCGGGGCGGCAGAGGATCTCCATCACCTTGAGCAGACCGGGGTCCTGGTAGCTGGACTTGGGGGCGAGTGCCTGCGCCTTGGCCATGCGCATCCAGAGCTGGATGAAGCTTTCGCCGCGCTCCGCCTGCTTGGCTGCGAAGGCGCGTGCGGTCATGTCCGCGTGCACGAAGTTGGGCCGCGTGTAGTCGATGCACTCGACCTGCGCCTCCAGCGCGAGGGTGTTCCGCAGCATGTCGTACATGGGGTGCAGCCAGCGCAGCTTTTCACGGGCCGCCGCTTCCGCCTCGAATTTGGAGGAGCCACTGGACTTGGGAGCGGCCTTTTCCACGTACTCCTCGATGTCTTTCAGGCGCCGTTCCAGTTCAGGATTGGCATCCGGCTTTGCTGGAGAAGTTTCGGGCATCTTCGGCTTCAGTTTCTTGAAGGGCAGCGGATCCTTCCTGCGAGGCTGCGGCTCCGGCTCCGGCGCTGCCTCGTCCTCATACTGCTCCACCGGGTCGCCCACCATCTCATACAGCACGGCATCGTAGTCCTCGAAGTAGGCATTCAGCACGTCGTAGTAGTTTTTGTCGCCGATGTGGATGGCCCCGATGAGGTCCACAATCACGCCACGGCTGTTCCGATAGGTGGCGATGGCCGTCTGGAGCTGCGCGCCTTTCTTGTCCTCCTGAAAGCGAACGAAGTCCGTATGCTTCGTTTCCGGCTCTTGCGCTTTCGCTTCCGGTTTTGGGGTTTCGGCGCGGAGTCCGCAGGGCAGCAGGAACAGCGCAGCCAGGAGCGACAGGGGAAAAGGCTTCATGACAGGAAAAACATAACACGCCGGACCCGGCCGGTCACTGTCAGACCGAGCCCATGCGCATTTTGCTCAATAGTACGCCTCCCGACACCCGTCCGCCGGATCTGCAGCGAACGACTACTTCTCCCCCGCGTTTTGCAATCCAGGCCGCTGTCCCCACTTGAAGCCGAAGATCAAGAAGGCCAGACCAATGGCGATCATAAACGTGGAGTAGAACTGACCGCGTGTGAGTCCCATGATGGGGTCGATGCCGACGTCTGGCTGCCGGAGATTTTCCACGGAAATTCGGAAGATGGCGTAAAGAATGAAAAAGAGGCCCGTGAGCACGCCGTTGGGCAGGTTCTTGAACTTCACCCGCACGGAGTAGAGGATAAGGAAGAGAAGCAACCCTTCAAGAGCCCCCTCATAGAGTTGTGAAGGATGGCGTGGCGTCAGCACCTCCTGGAGCTTCTGCATCCCATCCGGGACGGTCTTGACCAGAGCCACGATTTCGTTGCTGTGCTTGGGAAAGACATCGCCCGGGGCAGTGATACCCCAATCAGAGGGCGCGATGTGCCGCAAGTGTTTCTCTTGCAGTTCCGTGGGGAACTTCATCGCCCAAGACACATCCGTTTGCCTGCCGTACAACTCACCATTGATGAAGTTTGCCAGGCGACCAAAGAGGATGCCCAGAGGCGAGCCGACTACGAGGTTGTCGCCGATACCCGTCCAGGAGATCTTGTGGCGCTTTGCATACCACAGGGAGTAGAGCGCGAGGCCAGCGATGCCACCATGGCTGGCCATGCCGCCGTCCCACAACCTGAAAAGAGAAAGGGGATTCTCGATGAATCCATCGAAATTGTACAAAAGCATGTATCCCAGCCGGCCTCCCAGCACCACCCCGAAGAGGGCGGCATAGGTGATGAAGTCGCCGACCTGATCCGGCTTCAGCGAACCGAGGCCCTTCTTCGCCAGGTGCACCATGACGAGGTAGCAGAAGTAGAACCCCATCACATACGCGAACCCGTACCAGTGGATTTTGAATCGCTCGCTGAACTCGACGATGACAGGGCTGAGGTCGTGCAGGTAGTAGGCGAGCATGGATCGGTAAGACGGGGCAGGCAGGGCAGAACAGGGAAATGGGGCGGGGGGATATTTCGCCCTGCATTCGCCTCAAGGCAAGGTCACATCGCTGGCACTGCGGCTTCAGGTTGGGCGGCCGCTTCGGGGTTCACGGGACAAGTGAGCACATCGTACAGCGTCAGCATGCCCTGCAGCTTGAAGTCGGAGCCGCTCACAATCGCTTTGCTGGCACCGGTGCGGATCAGGGTCTCGAAGACATCGGGAAGAGGCATGTCCGGCGGGATGAAGAGGGGGCGGTGCAGCGGGAGATCGCGGATGCGTGCCTTGTCATCCATGACGTGGTGCTTCAGCCACTCGTAGCACTCGCGCCGGCGCAGCACGCCGCGCACATGGCCGGAGGCATCCACCACCGGGTAGGTGCTGTGGCGCTCCTTCTGGAAGAGTTCCAGCGCCTCGCTGAGCAGACCATCCTCACGCAGCACGGCTAGATCCGTGATCATCAAATCGCTCGCCACGCCGCTGCGGCAGCGCTGGGGCAGCTTGGCCAGCACGTGCTCGATGTCCTGCGGCTTGTCATACGTTTCCGCCGTGCGCTTGAAGAGCTGGCTCAGGGAGCCGATAGAGGACACCAGCTTGTCGAACGTGCGCGCACTGATGGCCACCAGCGTGGTGGGCTCCATGGCGGTCGCATTGAAGCGCCAGATGCGGTCGCTCAACAGGGCGCGCTCTCCGAAGTGGTCGCCTTTCACGGCAGACTTCACCACTTCGTTCTTTTCGTCGGTGATGTTCACCCGGCCCTGCTTCACTGCGTAGAAGGACTGCGCCGGCTCGCCGCTCAGGAAGAGAATGTCCCCCGCCTCCAGGTGCATCTCCTCCATGGGGGAGGAGTATTGCGGCGTGAGCAGATTGATGTCGCGTGGGAAGAAGAGGTCAAAGGTCCACTCCGTCATCACGCGCAGCTTGCGGTCCAGGCCGGGCAGCTTCATCAGGTACACCGTGCGCCACATGAACCAGGCGAGGATGCCGGAGAAGTTGAAGCCCATCATGTTCGCCACGGCGCTGCGGTGGCCGATGGAAGCGAGCTCTCCGAGTCCGGTGAAGTCAAAGGTCTTGAGCTTCTCCCCCTTCATGGCCAGCGCGATGTTGTCGCCGATCATGAGGCCCTGCCGATAGGCGAACTGCGCCGTCTCCGGGCAGCTGCCGCCGCCTGACTTGGGGAAGCTCGCGCAGTCGCCCGCGCTCCACACGTGGGTCTGGCCCAGCGCCTGTCCCGTGGGATTCACCAGCACCTTGTTCCGCTCCACGGTGAGCGCCCGGCTGTGGCCCAGGCGCACGATGAGTGGGTGTGGCGCATTGCCCACGGTGCAGACCACATTGGTGGCTTCCAGTTTGGTGCCGTCCTCCAATTGCACGAAGCGGGCCGTCACGGAGCGCACGCGCTGTTTGAGCATGAGTTTCACACCCATCTCCGCCAGCTTCTTCTCCGTGTAGATCGCCAGGGAGGTGCTCAGCATGGGCAGCAGATGCTCCTGGCTGTGAATCAGGCTGACGCTGAAATCCTCCGGCTTGATGTTCTCGTAGAACCTGGACACGCTGTGCAGCAGGTCCATGATCTGGCCGGCGGTCTCTACGCCGGAGTAGCCGCCGCCCACCACCACGAAGTTCAGCAGCTTGCGCCGTGCCGTTGCGTCCGAGATGAGGTTCGCCTCCTCCATGCGGGAGATGATGGCGGCGCGCAGCTTCATGGCGTCACCCACATTGCGCATCAGGTAGGCGTGCTCCGCCATGCCGGGGATGCGGCTCACATCCACGTCCGCGCCGAGGCACAACACGAGGTGGTCAAAGGTGACCTTCACATCCGGGGTGAACTGGCCGCCGGTAAGCGTGAGCGACTTGTGGTGCAGATCCACGGCGAAGACGGTGCCCTTCAAGACATCCGCGCGAGGACAGATGAGGCGGATGGGATTCACCACATGCCGGGGAGAGAGCGAACCGCCCACCACCTCCGGCAGCATGGGCTGGAAGACCATGTGGTTCTCCGCTGCGATGAGCGCCACCTTCTTGCCGGTGCCTTTCAACCGCTTCGTGACGTGCTTTGCGCAGTATACTCCGGCAAATCCACCACCGAGGATGACCACATCATAATGTCGCGCGGGTACGGTGCTCATGGTCTGCGATGTACGCACACAACGTGCCTGCGTGCAAAGACGCAAAAGTGGAGGATCGGTGACAGCATTGTTTCATCAAGGGGTACGTTCTTGCCAGCCGGTTTGGCTTCAGGGTAGCATGGCGCCCATGCTTCGAGGCATGGGCTGCTTGGTTGAGTTGCGCCATCACCGCCATTTCTGGGCCGCCATGGTGAAAGGTAAGACGCGAATCACCACCTGATGAAATGAGATCGTTGCATCAGCGAGACCAGCTTAGATCACGCCGGGAGAGAGCGAGGCCTCTCTCAGGTGAAGGAATATTGGCAATGCCGTACTTGGAGTCGCCGGGGTGAATTAGGAAAGACCTGCCGTATGTCTGAAGATGCGCACCAGACATTACCTATAGCAGAAGGAAGATTTAGAGTTTGAGATGAAGGCGTCAAAATTTCTCCATGCGTTGGCCATTCAATATCTATTTATAGTCATAAATAAATGATTGGTTTTGCGAAATAACCTTGCGCATGAGGGAATATCTGAGAGTCTCGGCGCACTCTCCCCTAATGGGTCTATTATCATGGAGCGCCTTGCCAATGACAATAAACAGCCTGCAGGCGCCGCTTTTCTTAGGTGCAAGATCCTGTGTTCTTATTCAGAATGCAGGGTCTTGGCAGCTCATCTGACATGCATCGTGGCTGCTTATCTCTTTGCTGCCGCCTCCGCATGGGCGCAGCAAGTGAGGCTCCCGGATCGCACTGAAGTTATGGTGCCGTCATGCGGGTACGACAGCTGCGGTCGCGTGGATATCAGTCTTCCTCTTGCGAGCATTTCCCTGCCTGGCCGGAGCTTGCCTGTTGCGATTCGGTACATTCCTAGTTTATCCATGGCCGGTGCATTGCCCTATGGCTGGCAGTTGCCAATTCTCGATGCGTGTGCCGTACAAGAGTCAGAGGAAACGTGTCTCGTCCTGATGCCAGACGGGGAATATGCAAGCCTGGCCCGTGATGCAAAAGCTGATGCATATCACAGCCCCAATGGGAAGTGGCAGGCTAAAGTTAATGGCAGCCATATTGAACTGACTTCCGGCGAAGACAAACTCAAGTATGAAGAGGGGCGAATTCGTTCGATGGAGCGCAAGGGGGAATTCGAGTTGCACTGGATCTACGGACGTTCCGGTCTCCTGGAAAAGATCGTCAATGGCGCAGGATCAACAGTGTTGGCCATTGGGCAGTCACGTGAGGGGTTGGTGCACCATCTTACTCTCACGCCTTCAGAGCAGGATAAGCGCGTTGCCCTGCGCTACACCAAGATTCCGGAGAACAGTAGGGTTGCGGCCAAGGTGTTCAATGAAAGCTTCCCCAATGTCTTGGAAGAAATCATTTTACCAGGCAATCGCGTCGTTACAGTCACCAATAACAAATCGGACAGCGGACAAGTCTCGATGGAATGGAAGTGCCCGGAGGGAGGTGCCCTGTATAATCGGTATTTTTCCTGGAATGACAAAACCGGCAACATCCTGTCGGTGGATAAAGCACAGATAGAAACCACCTTTCCGCAAGGCGCTACCAGTCCACAGGTGGTTCAAATCGAAGATGGCAAACGTACCGTGGTGCAAAAGGCGCGGGCGAATCAAAGTGGAACAATTTTCACTTTTGAGCCCGACGGACGCATCAGGAAGGACTTTTATGGTCTGCGGCCGGATGGTTCGGCCCTCATGCTACGCAAGCAGACTGAAACAGACCCCGCAGGAAACACGCTGGAAACGTATCGAGCCAGGTTTGGCTCCGATGGTCTGTTGAATAAGGATGAAGCGGGGGAATGGACTCGTGTCCTCGAAGACGGTGTCTACCGCGTCTACCACAAGGGAAAACTGATCCGTTCATATTGATCCCATCTATCCTTCAGCAAACACCAAAAAAGAAATAACATCACCCGGTAACCTCATTATGAGAAGTCGAACCATCCTCCTCGCTGCCTTCGTCACCGCTAGTCTGACGGTCTCTGGAGTCTTCCTGCTGACAGCACAAACGCCAACGTGTGATACTTATCGTGATTCAGTGGTCTGCATCGTGCCCTGCCGGGATCCTTTCGGCAATGGCTCCTACTTTAAGCATGACAATATCGGAGAGCCCAACCGAACCACGACGGCGCCCCAACTCACCAAGGATGCCAGTTCGATAGGCGACAGGTGTGCCGACTTAGTTACCGGTAATGGGGGGTGTACCACGGTAACCGGCAAAATCGGCAATGATCATGTGCAGGCCTGCAACCCTCCGAGCGGCAGTCAGTAAACCAGGACTACATCCTCATGCGTGTTCTTGTTTGCGCGTCTCTAGTGTCCGTGTTTTTAGGTGTGGTTCGTGGAATGGCTCAGGCTCCTGTGGAGCCTGGGCCCGTCCCGGAACTGATGAATGCTCCCGGGGTGTTTCTCGGAGGCTTGGCGGATGGCTTTGCAAAGTTGCCGAACTGCAAGTTCACATATAACACCGATATTGAAGTCCACACTCCAGGTGCTGCCGTTCAGAAATTATCTCGGCGGACAGAATTCACGCATTTCGATGGAGCTTTTAGCTACAAACAGCAGGAACCCTCTTCAGGCAAACTTGTCGAGCATATCTGCTACGATGGGATGAGCTATTACCGACACATGACTGAGGCAGACACAGTCTATGTGGGCTCCGATTTGACCAAGCTGCACCTTGCCACTGCTGCAGCATTTGGTGAAAACCCTCTCTTTGCTCCTTTCCGGTCACTGTTCTCAGAAAGTGACTACCGGTTATTCGCCTTGCCGAATATCACCAGCACCAAATTCTGGATGGAGTGTACCAAGGGTGCTGTCGTCAAGGTTGACGGTGGCCAGATCACACTCACCAAGGAGGGTGTGAATGACCTTGTCACTACCATGACAATTCCTACGGGGAGTATGTACCCAACGTCCGTGAGTACTCTGGACAAGAGTTCGGGACGTACAATCATGGAGTTCAGAATTGAGAAATACCTGGAAGCGCAGGGACCCGGAGGCCGTTTGCGCATTCCATCAGTACTAGTGGAGACACCTGGGCAGGGTCGTGTGCCTGATTCGGGAATGTATTGGAAAGTAAAGCTGGACGAGTCCAGTTTCCAGATTCTGTCGGTGAAGCCACCACCTGAGGAGTTTTCCATTCCTCGTGCGGCAGCCAAACGGCTGGTGGACCGGGATCTCGGAGTCGAGATCAAAAGATAGGCGTAAGCAAATCAGGCTTCATGATTCACCGTTTTGCTCTTGCGCTTTTGGCGCTCACCTTCACGACTTCCTGCAAGGAAGGCTCATCTGCCACGTTTGTCGCGCCCGCGGTTATCGATCTCGGAATCGTGGAACCGAATGTCAATATTCCTTTCCTGTTTGATATTGCGAATACAGGGACTGGAACCTTGCAGATCAGCGATTCCTCAACCAGCTGCAGCTGCGTAGTAACCGCGCACAAGGCATTTGATCTCGAGGCGGGAGCGCGACAATCCATCTCGGGTGCGTTGCGGTCGGATTGGAAACCGGGCCCGCACAAGCAGCAGATTGCATTCAAGATCAACGAGCGCAGCCGCAAGGTGGCGTTGGTTGACATCAACTATGAAACCCGGCGGTTGCTGTCCTTCACTCCCGATCGCATGATCTTAACGGCTGCTCAATTGAGAGAACAGCAGACAAGCTTCGACGTGCGCTTCAGTGTGGACCGAAATGCCGGTGACCTGCAAGGCGTGGAAATTTCCTCACCTGTGGATTTTTTGGAGATCGTGCGGCCAACGTGGTCCGGAGCGGAGGGTTCATTCACTGTCAAAGTACAGCCAGACAAGCTGCCTTCCGGGGAAATTGACTTCAATCTGGCGTGCAGAGTCAAGCTGAACGACAGATGGATTGAGAAGCCTTACACCATTGGCGGGCGGTTGCGGGACGATGTAAAGGCCAAGCCGGGGGTGCTTGTCATCACGTCGATGGAAACTGGCAAAGCCGTCTCGATTGCAGTGCACCCTTCCGGCGCTTTGAAGGACTGTTCTGTAAGTTGGAAATCGCCGACCGCGCAGGTTGTGATGGAGCCCAAGATTGAAGGTGATAAGATCGTTGTCACACCCGTCTCCTTGGCAAATGCCAAAGTGTACGAGTACGGATTTATATCGGTCACGGGCATGACCTCCCGTGCGTCATCTCTAATAGTTCCGGTATACCTCGCGATTCCAGAAGGTAACAACGCTCTGCCTAGATAGTTGGCGCAGCAGATGGATCGTGTTGTGGTAACTCTCAAGAATGGGTGCCCGTGCGGACGGCAATGAGATGTTATCATTGAACACCAGCAGGATGATTCAATGAACATCCCACTAAAGGTAATCTTTGCGCTCCCTTCAGGGGCCGATCGTCAATGCCCCCCGATCTCCTCGTCGGGATCCAGGTCCTCGATCTTCGCGCTCTTTTTCAACTCATCCACGAACACGTTGAACTTCTCGTCGCGATGGTGCTCGAGCATGCGGTGGCGGACTTCTTCCTTCACGTCCTCGAAGGGCTTCGGCACGGCGGGCTTGCGACCGGTGAGCTTGCAGATGTGAAAACCAAGCTGGGTCGTGAACACGGGGCTGATTTCGCCCTCACTCATGGAGAAGGCGATGCATTCAAACTCCTCCATGAACTCGCCGCGCTTGAACCAGCCAAGGTCCGGCGGTGTTTCCTTGTTGCTGTTGTGCTCGGAGGCGAGGGCGTCGAAGTCGGCGCCGTTCTGCGCCTTGCCGCGCAGCTCACGCATCAACGCAAAGATCTCAGCGCGGCTTTTCGCGCCGGCGAGGCTCAGGGTGATGTGGGAGGCCTTCACCTCCTCGTCGGTGAGGAAGTACTGAACGTTCTTCTCATACCACGCGCGCATCTCGTCATCGGTTGGCGACGGCTCCGGAGCGTACACGGCCGTCATCATCTTGTCCATGCGCACTCCATTGGAGACCTGGGCGTGCAGCAAGCTTTCATCCTTCACCGGCATGCCGATGCGCATGAGGAACTGTTCCTCGCTGCCGGATTCCTCAATGAGTTTGGCCAGGCGGTTCTGCACATCCTCATCAGTAACCTCGGGAAAACGCTTCACCGCCTCCTGCTGGATGATCATGCGGGAGGCCAGGTTATCCTTGGCCAGGGCGCGAAATTCCGGATCGCGTTCGCAACACGCCACCTGCAGGGTGCGCTCGTAGTGCCCCTTGATGGTGCGAAACTCATTCTCGATGATTTCGTCCTCGATTTCTTCGCCGTTAACAATCAGAGCCATGGCTTAGTAAAGGCTTACGGAAACGGCCGCGCAATGGGAACTTCATATTGCGGATCCCCCATTTTGGTTGAAGATCTGTCCCGATGGATCGCAAAGCCCTGGCCGCCCCCTTAGCCCTATTGCTCGCAGCGTTCAGCCTCGCCAGCTGCGCGTCGTCCACCCCACCACCCCAGCCGCCGCGCGCCGCACCGACGGGGTACTATCCCGGCGGCATGGGCGATAGCTCCCAGCGGATGAGCTATCCCGGTGCGCCGAGCTATCAATATGCGTCCTATGCCGTGCCCGCCGGGGATCAGAGTTCGCCGTATGCCTCCGCGCCGTTGCCACAGCCGGTCGCGCCATTTAGCAGTCCGTCCAATGTCGGCCAGAATGCCCCGAACATCATGGCCAGCTCCTACATCCTCGTGGATGCGAGGAATGGCTCGGTCCTCGCTGCACGTAATGCGGATACCGTGCGCGGCGTCGCCAGCACCCAGAAGCTGTTGACTGGATTGATCGTTGCGGAAGCGGGCGACCTCGACAAGACCGTGCGTATCGCGGCCAGCGACGTGCAGGTGGAGCCCTCGAAGCTGGGGGTGAAGCCGGGCGAAGTGTACACCCGCCGCGAGCTGCTCTATGCGTTCCTGGTCAAGAGTTCCAATGACGTGGCCAATGTCCTCGCGCGAGACAATGCCGGCAGCATCAGTGCGTTTTGCTCGAAGATGAATGCCCGCGCCCGCGCAGCCGGAGCCACGCAATCATCCTTTTGCAACCCCCATGGGCTTACAGCCGGAGGCCAGTACTCCAGCGCCCGGGACATGGCCCGCATCGGCATGGCAGCCCATAACAATCCGATCATCCGCGACATCGTGCGGCGCAAGTACTACACCTTCCGCTTTGCGAGTGGCCGCACCATCACCCTGGAGAACACGAATGAAATCCTCGGACGCATGGCCGAGTGCGATGGCATGAAGACCGGCTATACCGTGGCCGCGGGCCGCTGCCTCGTCTCTTCCGCGCACAACTGGCGCAGGGATGTGCTGCTCGTGCAGCTCGGCACCCGGACCAAGTACATCTGGAATGACGGCATCGCGATGATGCGCTGGGGTTTGAGCAAGTAGCATTGCCGACGGAACTTTTGAGAGGCCGCGGTCCCGAGTGGATCGCGGCCTTATTTTTTTCCGCGGGTAACGCCATTGCGGGGCAGGAGTGCCCATAAGCATGACCTGAGGATTTAATTTGTACCGGAGGACAATAGCCTGCGAGTTCATCGTCGAGACGAACACACTATCGAGCCCCTGAGGCACCATTGGCCCTGCATCTCAACGCCCTCCACAAAAGGGACGGTAGGGATGCGCTCCTGCGCGTCCGTAGATAGCGGGCGGAGGCGGAGGGGAATTCCACGTAGCGAGGCCGTTTCGTGCCGCAGTTCCACCCCGCCTTCGCCCACCTAAAGAGGGACGCGCAGGAGCGCATCCCTACCGCATCTTTGGTGAGAGGGCGTTCGCCTTGCAGGGCGTAGTCCGCGGAACTGCTTGGACTGGACATCATCGATCACCGCGAAAGGCAGGTGCTCGCTCACGGAACCTTCAGCACCTGCCCGGGATGGATCACATCAGACGTCAGCCCGTTCTTGCTCTTCAGCTTGCTGACAGTGGTCTTCTTGTTCAAGGCGATGCGATAGAGCGTGTCTCCCTGCTTCACGGTGTAGCTGCCACCACTGCCGCCGCCGCCGCCACCCGAGCTCTTCTTCTTGGTGGTAGTCGCTGACTTCTTGGGAGCGGGCGTGGAAGATGCGGGCTCGCTGTAGTCAGGAGAGGGGGTGTAGTCCGGCTGCGGCGCGTAGTTCTGCTGCTGCTGCGGAGAGGGCGTGTAGGTCTGGTACTGAGGCTGCTGCTGCTGTGCCGGAGTGGAGTTGTACGTCTGGTACTGCGGCGTACCGGAGCTGCCGGGGTAGGGATTGTACCCGCTGCCGTCCGCCGAGGCCGAGCTGTACCCTCCGTCGGATTCATTGCCGAAGTGTTTCTTCCAGGTGGTGCACGAGGTGCCGCTCAGGGTGAGCAAGGCAGCAGTCAACAAAGACAGGCAGGGGCGAACATTCATCAGGGGGAGAGACAGGGGTTGAATGGGCACCCTTATTATTTTGGAAAGATTAAGCAATGCAATCCTTTTCTCTGGTCCCTTCCTCGGGTCAAAAATACTCCACCTGCACGGTTGCACCCCGCTCGCGGACTTCTTAGCATCCTTCCCTCATGAAAATCGGCTTCAACCTCCTCCTCTGGACTGGTCACGTAACTGAGGACCTCTTTCCTCTCCTCGCGAAACTCAAGGCTGTCGGTTATGACGGCGTGGAGATCCCGATTTTCGACTCCAGCGATCCCTCCCACTTCAAGAAGATTGGCCAGGCGCTGAAGGACAACGGCCTCGAATGCACCGCCGTGACCGTGCTTCCCGATGAAGCGCACAACGCCATTTCGCCCGATGCCAAGAATCGCCAGGGCGCCATCGACCATCTCAAGAGCGTCCTCGAGTGCGCCCACCAGGCCGGCGTGCAGACCCTCTGCGGACCGTACTACCAGGTGCTCGGCCAGTTCACCGGCCGCTTCCCCACGGAGACGGAACTCGACCACGCTGCGGAAGTGCACCGCGCCATTTCTCCCATCGCCCAGTCCGCTGGCGTGAAGTGCGCCATTGAAGCGCTCAACCGTTTCGAGTCCCACCTGCTGAATACCATGGAGCAGGCCGCCAACTACGTGCGCCGCGTCGACCACCCGAACTTCGGCACGATGTACGACACCTTCCACGCGAACATCGAAGAGAAGAAGCCCATCGATTGCATCGCGACCGTCTACTCCACCGGCAAGCTCAACCACATCCACATTTCCGAGAACGACCGTGGCACCCCCGGACGTGGCCACGCCCCCTGCCGCGAGGCGATTCGCAAGGCGAAATCCCTCGGCTATGACGGCTGGCTGACCATCGAGGCCTTCGGTGGTGCCTTGCCGGACCTGGCGGCCGCCACCCGCGTGTGGCGTGACTTTTTCTCCTCTCCCGAAGAGGTTTACACGGAAGGTTATGCGCTCATCAAGAGCACGCTGGCGGAATAGGCTGCAATTTCCGGGTCCAAATCAACGTCATTGAGCGGTTGATTTGATCGCTACCGCCCCCTCGCTAATTCCAAACATGACTACTCACGAACCATCCAATACCGGCCTTTACGTGCCGAAATCACCCTCGCGTCGCGACTTCCTGCGCGGCGGCCTTGCCGCCGGAGCCGGACTTGCCCTCAGCGCCCGTTCCTCCGCCCAAGCCGCCACTACCGGTGGTGACACGGTGAAGATCGGCCTCATCGGCTGCGGCGGCCGTGGATCCGGCGCTGCCGGCCAGGCCCTCAGCTCGGGCAACTACAACTTCAAGCTCTGGGCCATGGCCGACGCGCATGAAGACCGCCTTGAGAGCGCCTACAAGAACCTCGCCGCGAAGAGCAAGGACCAGTTCCAGGTCGAAGACCGCAAGTTCGTGGGTCTCGATGCTTATGAGAAGGTGCTCAAGGAGTGCGACCTTGTCATCCTCGCCACCCCTCCCGGATTCCGCCCCTACCACTTCGAAGCCGCCATCAACGCGGGCAAGCACGTGTTCATGGAGAAGCCCGTCGCGGTCGATGCTCCCGGCGTGCGCAAGGTGCTCGAAATGGCCAAGGTCGCCGATGAGAAGGGTCTCAAGGTCGTCGCCGGTCTCCAGCGCCGCTATCAGAACTGCTACCTCGAAGCGCTGAAGCAGGTGAAGGAAAACAACATCATCGGCGAGATCGTCGGCGGCCAGGTCTACTGGGACAGCGCCGGCGTGTGGGTGAAGGAGCGTGAAGCCGGCCAGACCGAGCTGCAGTATCAGCTTCGCAACTGGTACTACTTCAACTGGCTCTGCGGTGACCACATCAACGAGCAGCACATCCACAACATCGACGTGGCCAACTGGTTCATCGGCTCCACGCCGGTGAGCGCCCAGGGCATGGGCGGCCGTCAGGTCCGCACCGGCAAGGAGTTCGGCGAAATCTACGACCACCACTACGTAGAGTACACCTACGCCAACGGCGTGCGCATCAACAGCCAGTGCCGTCACCAGAAGGGTTGCATCAACCCCGTGCGTGAAGAGCTCACCGGCACCAAGGGCATCCTGTATCTCGACAACGGCGGCAAGTGCTACGCGGTCGACTACAAGGGCAACTCCCTCTGGCGCTACCGTCCGACCGGCGCGGATCGCAAGGACCCCGATCCGTATCAGGTCGAGCACAACGAGCTGCAGGACGCGATTCTCAACGGCAAGCCGAAGAATGACGCCCATCGTGTGGCAGACAGCACCATGACCGCCCTTCTCGGCCGCTATGCGACCTACTCCGGCAAGGAAGTGCTCTACAAGGATGCCCTCGCTTCGCAGATCCAGCTCATGCCGAACAAGGTCACCTGGGAAACCGTGCCGCCCACCGCTCCGGACAAGGACGGCTTCTACCCCATCGCCATCCCCGGCGTGACCAAGGTAATCTAAGGTCAGGCTAGGCACGGGATCGACAAATCCAAAACGCGCTCTGGCGCGAAGAGAACACTGTGGGGCGTTTCGCACCGCCCCTCACTCCAAACCAGAACACAACCCACAAACAGCCCCGGCCCGCCGCAAGGTGAGCCGGGGCTTTGCTTTGTTAGGAGGTTAGGCGTCCTCGCCTGACAGCGGATGTTGGGCTTTCCAGCCCGACAGTATTGGCTTGTTGATGCGTTGCTGGTCAGACCGGAGGTCTAACATCCACTGTCAGGCGAGGACGCCTAACCTCCTGGCTGACGCATTTTTCCTGTCTGAAACCGGCCTCACCGCGACTCATACCAACCAGACACACTTGTCCCTCTCTCTCCCATGAACCGCCGCCACTTCCTCGAATCCTCCGCCTTCGCTGCACTGGCCAGCACGCTCGCCTCCATTCCCGCTGTGGCCCAGGGCCAGCGGAAGCCGCGCATCCTCCTGCGAAATGGCTGGCAGAGCATCAACATCGGCGACATCGCCCACTACCTGGGCATGATGGAGCTCTTTGAGAAGTACGGCATCGATGCCGATGTCGACTTCTGGACGAGCAACATGGAGAACGGCGCGGACGCGCTCTTCGCCAAGCACTTCCCCAAGGTGAAGGTGCTGGAAGGGCAGGACGCCATCAAGGAAGCCATCCAGAAGTGCGACTTCATGCTGCACGGTTCCGGCTCGGGTTTCGTCGCGTGGAAGGACGTGGCGCGTTGGGTGAAGGAAACCGGCAAGCCCTTTGGTGTCATGGGCATCTCCCTGACCTCGGATGATCCCGCGCTCATCGAGACGCTGAACAAGGCGAAGTTCGTGTACTTCCGCGACGGCGTTTCCTTCGAGAAAGCCAAACAGCAGGGCTGCAACGTGCCCGGCGCCGCCTTCGGACCCGATACCGCATTTGGCGTGGTGAAGCTGCGCAATGACGAAGCCGCACTCGCCTTCATGAAGGAGCATAACCTGGAGGAGGGAAAATTCCTCTGCTGCATTCCCCGCTATCGCTGGACACCTCAGTGGACCGTGAAGAAGGGCCGCCCGTATGATGAAGTGAAGGACAAGCGCAACCAGGAGAAGAAGGAGCACGACCACGCGCCGCACCGTGCCGCCATCATCGCCATCACGCGTGAGACGGACATGAAGGTGCTCATCACCTGTGAAGACCAAACCCAGATCACGCTGGGCAAGGAGATGCTCTACGATCCCCTTCCCGAGGACGTGAAGAAGAAGGTCGTGTGGCGTGACAAGTACTGGCTCACCGATGAAGCCCTCAGCACCTTCGTGCGCAGCGCCGGCCTCTTCGGCAATGAAATGCACAGCCCCATCATGTGCATCGCCAGCGGTATCCCCGCCGTCGTGTGCCGTTGGGACGAGCAGACCAATAAGGGCTTCATGTGGCGCGACATCGGCCTGAACGAGTGGCTCTTCACCATGGACAACGAAGACGAAGTCGCCCGCATCGCCGCCACCGTGCTGGCCATCGCGAAGGACCCTGCTGCCGCGAAGGCAAAGGCGCAGAAGGCACGCGAAATTGTGCTGCAGAAGCAGGACATGGAATTCGCGTCCCTGAAGAAGGCTCTGGGGGAGTTGGGGTGACGGGTGAAGCGTCGCGCAGGAGAACGCCGGGCGCCATTCTCAAGGGCCGGTCGGCATGCATTCGAATCAAGTTGAAAGCATCTTGGCGTCGAGCATTGTTTAGTCATGTCCACTCTCCTTGAAATTCAAGAGGCCGCTGACCATCTGACTTTGGAGGAGCGAGAAGGATTGATTGCCCACCTTCTTGCTGGGATGCCGTCGGCCCCGATCGGGGCTGATGATGAGGAGGCAAACCGGCGTGATATCGAAATGGATTCTGGAAAGGTGAAGCCGTTGTCACATGCGGAGTTCCTTGCAGAAATTGACCGCCGATGAGGGAGGTTTATTACCATCCCAAAGTGCCTTCTGAAGCGCGGGGAATTCTCGCTTACTACGACGGGATATCCCGCACGCTTGGGGACGAATTTTGGGCGGAATTAAAAGAGGTTCTGGAGCATGTGCGCGAATTTCCAGAGAGGCATCATTTTGATGCGAGTGGTCGCCGTCGGGCGAATCTGAAAAGATTTCCCTATCACGTTTTATTCAGAGTGTTTGAGTCTCATGTTCGCGTCACAGTCATCCGACACAATCGACGTGATCCCAGTTTCGGAGCGCGGAGGAAATGAGTCCGACATTCGTCAATTTGTCCAAGCTCCCGGGTAAATCGAAGTTGCAGAAGCAGGACATGGAATTCGCGTCGCTGAAGAAGGCGCTGGGCGAGTTGGGGTAAAGGGAGGTGACAAAAGGCGGGGGAGGGTTTAACATCCGCGTTGTCTACCTGCTCGATGAAAGTCTACTGGACCACGCCTTCACCACCTGAGCTGTCCGTGTTCCCGGAGGCTCAGCGGAAACGCATTTGGCAAGCGTGCAGCGAGGAAGGCCTTCGCAAACGCAAGTCATGGCTGGGCCTCTTGATATGCGGGGCTTGCGCTGCGGTCGGTTCAATCGTTGGCGACTTGTCTTCCCTGGGCCATTGGGGTGCAGGGATTGGAGGTGGTATTGGTGGATTCATATATTCTCAGTTGGCCATCCGCTCCACGCTTGAGATTGTGCGGGAGAGATTCCGTCTTCCCCAAGACATAGAGCAATGAGCATTGGGGAAACCGTCGAGGGGGCGTGTGGCGCGACATTGCGCCTGAACGAGTGGCTCTTCACCATGGATAACGCAGATCTGACAAAGCTCATCGCAGCTCAAATTGCTCTCCGCTTCCTGTCCGGGCTGCTTTTTCTGCTCAGTCTTCCACTGGCGTTGATCGCGCTCATCAGCATTGGGAAATTTTTGGAGCCCACCAATAGCAGGCATGCTCTGCTGGAGCTTGCTCTCATGATTGGTTCGGTCTCTGGGCTGTTAGCGCCGCTTGCTTTCATCAGTCCGCGTCAACAGATTCAGATGCAGCTCCTTGCAGTCAGTACCATCGTCGTCGCAGTGGCGATAGTGGCGCTCTATTCGCCGCTTTGCCGGGGATTCATGCATTGAACAGCCCAGCCATGTGGCAGTCCCCACAACTTGAATTCCGGGAGATCGATCCCGAACAGGAGGCGAACGCTACGGCAGGCTTCCTGTCACGGAACACCTGGCCATTTCATGCACGGACCAGGCTGACCTTGGACGAGGCGCGCAAAGTCAGACTTGGTCCTCCCGGCGAGGTGCGCACCTTCTGGATTCACGAGAACGATTCACCCGCCGGCATAGTCCGGGCATTCGATCTGGAAGATGCCGATGTCGGCAGCGTTGCGTTCGATCTTCGGATCGCCGATGCGTGCCGAGGTCGGGGCATTGGCCGTGCCGCCATTGGCTGGCTGGCCGAGTGGCTCTTTGCCGAGTATCCCTTGCTTCACCGCATTGAGGCAAGCACACGCGTCGACAATCATGCCATGAGACGCGCGCTTGAATGCAACGGCTTTGTCCTCGAAGGTCAGCTTCGCCAAACCTGGCGCAGTGAAGATGGGAAACGTCATGACACCGCGCTTTATGGCCGACTCCGTAGCGACGTGTAGAGCCATTCACTGAAACCTTGGCGAAGCGGCCAAAAGAAAGCACTGCCTCATGAAGAATATTGATTTTAGCAAAGCGGTGACAAGGGCGCGAAAGATCAGGGAGTCCTATCACCAACTGGAGTTGAAGCACCATGGCAGCAAATGGACGGTTGAAGAGGATGCTCTGGCCTTCCTGACAGACGCTGGACTGGTGGGCCGGCTGACGATGGCACAGCAAGGGCGCTGGCCTGTAGAAAAGGAAGCAACTCATGAACTGGAGCACAAGCTCGGTGAGTGTATCTGGTGGCTGATGGTGCTCGCTGAGCGGATGGAAATTGACGCCGAAAGTGCGCTGGAAGCATTTCTGACGACGACGGAGCAGCAATTGAAGGGATCGCTTCCAACAACTCCGCCACGGACCAAGGCGAAGGCGCGCGCCAGAAAAAGTCTCAGTTGAAGGTGCGACTCGCTGGCGCCGGGGCGCTCGAATAGCATGAATCCAGAAAAAAGAAAATCACGCCACCTGATATTCGCGGTCATCCACTTCGGCATCGCCGGCTTTTTCGCGTATGCCTTCCATGACCGCTTCTGGCGGTGGCGTCACGAGTTATCCCAAGTGGATACCAGCTTTATCACACCAGACGGAGCTAACGTCACATCCGGCGGCATGTTCTGGATCTTGCCCGCGGGTGTATTCGCCATCCTCGGTGTTCTTCGCGTCGCTCGCTATGGTTGGTCGCGGCGATCTCATGACACAGAGCAAGGCTGACTTGTTGAGATGGTTGATGGTCCGGCCTGCCGAATTGACACCGGTCCCTCTCATGGCACTTTCCCCCCCAGTCACATGGACACCCTCCTGTCAGTATTGGCAGACCTTCTCAAGAGCCCCTATGAACTTTGGAAGGGGTCCATTGAGAACTCCCGGGTTGGCCCTTCGGAGTGGGATTTGGAGACACTGCGCTTTTGGAAGTGGGTGGCGGTTATTGGCACGGGGATTCTGCTCTGCGTGGCCTTGGGAGCGAAAGTTTTCCTGGGGCTTTGGGAATAGCAGAAAGGCAGCCGCGCCCGTCCTGAATCGATTCCGCACTTTCCTGATCGCCCTCGCGTTTTATAGTGACAGAATGTAGATTCGCGCAACGAATCGAAGTCTGCCAATGTCGAATTGCATGCCGCCACCGCAAACGGCCTCGCGCACCATCCGCATACCCATGAACCGGATAATTCTCACCTTCGTATTTCTGGCATTCACCGTCGGGGGAGACTCCGTTTCTGCGGCGGGGCAGGACAAGTGGGCATGGAGCGCGCAGCTTCCTGCACAGCTGGCGACGAAGTCGGGCCGCTCCAACCGGACATCGGATGCCGTGCATGAGCTCTTTCGTGGTCCACCCCGTCCGCCGGGAATTCAGGATGTGCTCGATGCTTTCGGGCTGCCGGATGCATTCAGTCCGCAACTCATCTACTCCAAGACCAAGGGTACCGGCGGGCCCTCCAGAGCAGGCGGCACGCTTCGGTACCTCCTGACGGACGGAAGCGAGGTTCATATCTGGACACCCGATTTTCACGCTGTTGGTTTTGCCATTCGCTATCCCACGAAGGGGCGCCCAGACATCCTCTACAAGTGAGTGCTTCAAGCTTCCCATGAGTCGTGCACTACAAACCACGATCGTGGTCGTCACCGTTCTGCTGACGCTTGTCACCGGTTGCTCGAAGCAGGATAAGGACAAGGACAAGGTGGTCAGCGTTCAGAGCGGCGATCCTGACATGGCAGCCGCCATCGCCGAGGCGAGGCGGACTCTTCCGGAATTCTGGAAGGTCTTTGACAAGCGCGAGCGTGGCGAGAGCGACTTCGCGATGAAGGTGAAGATCACCGACGGGGACATAGTCGAGTACTTCTGGCTGATTGACCTTGAGCGGGGTGGTGGCAAGACGATGGGCACCATCAACAACACGCCGAACGGAGTGACAAACGTGAAGCTCGGCGACCGGATCGAGATTCCCGAGGTGGACATCGCGGATTGGTTGTACTTCCGAGAGGGCAAGATGGTGGGCAATCGTACGCTCAAGCCCCTGTTCAAAGAGATGCCGGCTGAAGAAGTGGCGCGGCTGAAGGAGATGATGGCTGACCCATCGTGAAGGTATCGCCACTTGGAGGGGTACCGGCGGGGGTAGCGCGTGGCCTGGCCATCCTTGGACTTCGCTGAGGGGCCGCTGGCACGCGTGACAGGAGATGCTTCTCCCCACGCGCAAATATTTATGCGGAAGCATCGTCACCACGCATTCCCCATTGCGTTCGAGCGCCGCTCCGTGGTATCCATTCCCGCGCATGTCATCCATTTCACTCGATACCATCTTGGAAGCCGCGGAGGCGCACGGCGCCAGTGACCTCTTTTTGCAGGAGGACGAGGTGCCGCGGTTGAAGATCAATGAGCAGATCATGCTTCTGGGCGAGGAGCCCGTCACCCTCCAGCACATGACCGGCCTCTGGCAGGCGTGCGGGGGGAAGGTGGACAGCGACATGGACCGCGACACGGGCCTCATCTCGCACACGCACGTGCGCTTCAGGGTGAACCTTCATCGCACCATGGGCCGGCTGGCGGCCGTGCTCCGGCGCATCAAGACGGATATCCCTCCGCTCCCTGCGTTGGGATTGCCCGTCAACCTGCTCACCCGCTGGGCGCGGAAGTCGTTTGGCCTCATCCTCATCACCGGTCCCACAGGCACGGGAAAGAGCACCACCATCGCCGCGCTGCTGCAATGGATGAATCTCAACCTGGCCCGGCACATCGTGACCATCGAGGATCCGGTCGAGTACATTTTTGAAAACCAGCAGTGTCACTTCACCCAGCGAGAGGTGGGCCGGGACACCACGAACTTCGCGCATGGCCTGCGCAGCGCCCTGCGCCAGGCGCCTGACGTCATCTTCGTGGGTGAAATCCGCGACTATGAAACGGCCCTCATCGCTCTGCAGGCCGCGGAGACGGGTCACCTGGTGCTGGCCACCATGCACTCCGAGCGTGTGTCGGATACCATGGAGCGCTTCACCCACCTCTTCCCGGAGGACAAGCTCAACCAAGGCGTACACCTCCTGGCGGACCAGCTGCTGGGAGTGATGTGCCAGCGGCTCGTGCCCAACAAAACCGGCGGCCTGCACCTGCTGGAGGAGCACCTGGAAAATGCCGGCGCTGTGCGCGAATGGATCCGCAAGCGCGAGTCCTCCCAGATCAAAGAGCACATGACCAAGGGCACGGATCCCAATTCCATGTCCTTCCTCAAGTCCGCGGTGGAAGCGTGCCGCGCTGGCAAAATCGACGAAAGCGTGGCCGCCCAGGCCACCAGCAACGAAGCTGAATTCAAGCGCGCCATGCGCGGCGTCCAGTAGTAGCAGAAGTAGCAGCACCCCCTTCCCCTCCACCCATGCCACAACACGACCTGGTTGATTACCTTCTCATGGCGCGCCAGCACGGCGCCTCGGATTTGCACATCACCGCGCGCGCGCAGCCTTCCATGCGCGTCTTCGGTACGTTGCAGCCGCTGACGGATGAAATCCTGACCGGCGAAGACACCCGCGAGCTCATCTATGGGGTGCTGCGTGATTCCCAGCGGGTGCGGCTGGAGCAGGAGTGGGAGCTGGATTTCAGCATGGAGGTGGAGTCCGCCGGGCGCCTGAGAGCCAATGCGCGCTATGCCCTGGGGGCAGTGGAAGCGAGCTTCCGTTTCATTCCCGATGAAGTGCCGGACCTGACCACGCTGGGGCACTCACCCACGGTGGAGCGCTGGTGCCAGGAAAAGGCGGGCCTCATCCTCGTGACCGGATCGAGCGGCTCCGGCAAGAGCCACACCCTCGCCAGCATGACGCAGACCATCGCCCGGCAGCGCTGCGCGAATATCGTGTCCATTGAGGACCCGGTGGAGTTCGTGTTCCAGCAGGGCTACAGCCTCATCCATCAGCGTGAGGTGGGCATGGACACCCACAGCTTCGCAGCGGCACTCCGCAGTTCACTTCGCCAGGATCCGGATGTCATCCTCCTGGGGGAAATGCGCGATGAGGAGACCATTCGCATCGCCATCACCGCAGCGAGCACCGGTCACCTCGTCATCGCCACGCTGCACACCACGGATACGGGCGCCGCCATCACACGTGTGCTGGATGCGTTCCCGGAGGAGCGCCAGCGTTTCGTGGCAGCCCAACTTGCCGCCGCCCTGCGTGGTGTGGTGTGTCAGTTCCTCCTGCCGCGGCATGACAAGCCGGGACTCGTGATGGCTTCTGAAATCATGGTGGTGAACAACGCCATCGCGAACTGCATCCGTGAGCGCCGCCTCTCCCAGCTCATGGGCCTCATCCAGATTGGCTCTGCCGATGGCATGCACACCATTGACGACAGCCTCCTCGAACTGGTGCTGGACGACCGCATCACCTTCCCGGATGCCGCCTCGCACTGCAGCGATGTCGGCTACTTCCAGCAGCAGTACCAGCTGGCTCTGAAAGAGAAGAAGAAGGGCTGGTTTGGCAAATTGCTGGGCTAGTAGAGTAGCCCGGATAGTTGGTGGTGTGACGAGCTGTGTTCTGCTTCAGAGGGGCACAGTCGTCGCTCCGCCGATTCACATCTCACGCGGCGAACGAGCCTCGCACGCCCATTGACCGGTAGAACGCAGAAGACCCGCCACCTGTTGGTGCGGGTCTTCTGCGTTGTAGGAGATCAGCTCGAGGATGCCTGCAGGCAGCAGGCGAGAAACTAGGCTATGTTAGCGCGCGATCAGCATCTGCGGCGTGGAGCGCCCCAGTTGCTTGTAGATTTCCAGCCGGCGCTGTTCCTGGGTCTTGATGGCAAGGTCCAGGAAATCCTGTTCGGTCGTCATTGGGCGTTGTCTGCCGTTATTCTCCTTCAGTTGAATCGCGAGCTGGCGCTTTTCGTTCTGCAGCGAGAGTATCTTTGACTCCACGGCAGCCAGTTCCCTCTCCAGCTCCAGAGCCTGTTGCTTTGCCTGTCCAGCCGTGACCTCTTGCAGCCTTCTATACAGGGCCTTTCGTTGCTGAAGGTCCCGTGTGAGGATGGATTGATCCACCGTCGTTTGATTCACCCCGTCGCTCACCAGGATCTTGCCCGCCCCTTCGCCCAGCTTGCGAACGGAGGTGCCGGCGCGCCATCTTACCGTATCTGTTTTGGTGGAAATCATGACGTCCTGAAGCAGGACAAACATGCCTTCTGGAAGCTCTTGGAGAACCACATCGTTCGTGGACGAGGTTCCTGCTCCCCCTGATTCGTTGCCTTCGCCTTCTGCTTTATCAACGGGGTCCCATTTGTCAGCAACCCAGCGGGATTGCTCGCCGATCCATTTCGAGGCCACGCCAGTATAGGACCGTACCTTGTCAGGGTTCTGCCAAGCCAAAATCAGGAGCGCTGCGAGCAACAACCAGAAGACTGTCTTCATGGTATTGGCATAGGCTTTTTTCTTGCCTTTCGCAAGGATTTTCCACGTAAATACTTTGTCAAAATCCCACCCGTGCAAATCGCGCCGGAACTTGCGTGCAAAGCTGGTCCACAAGCCTAATGAGACCGTAGTATCTACATATCGTGATGCCGGGATCCTCTTCTCTATATATGCGCCTTCTCGTCACCGGCTTCTGGCTGGTACTGGCGGCGATCACGACACGTGCGCCCGGGCAGGTCACCACGCGCACCGACGAAGTGGGGCAACGGTTGAATGGATGGTTCAAGGCAGGCACGGCCGCCGGGCTCTCCGCCATCGGGTATGAGAACAGGGACGGCGACCATTCCCGTATCAATACGGCCGAGTGGCCCCAGTTAAAGGCCTATACTCCCTCCGATTCGGAGGCGGCGTCCAAGGTCCACATCGGCCCCGCCAATATGATCCGGCAGTCCCCGCTCATCGGAAACTGCTCCATGTCAGCGCCCGCGGAGCGGGGTGGGAGCCTGCCTCGCCTGTACACGATTCAGCCGCAGGGTTTCCTGTTTCTGACCACCCAGTACCTGAGCAACAACCTCTTCGTCTATCCCGAGCATCAGGACTACGACCCCGGGTGGAATGGGCTGGGAGGATGGGGGGACCTCTACACGGCGAACCTCCCCTTGCTCGTGATTTCTCAGGGCTCCTCGTACACAGACCAGCCCTTCGTGCGTGCCTTCCTCGCCGCCGCCGGCGCCCTGCCTCCGGACACGCAGGCCACACTGATCAAAAGCCGCGCCCTCATGCCGGCGCTGCAGAGCATCTTCCGCCGCAGCAACAAGATGGTGCAGAATGACGAGGACTACTTCTCGGGCAAGGCCCATCCACCCGTGTTCGATGGCACGCAAATTGACGAGCTGAAGTTCATCGAACTCGCCCACCAGATGAAGGATGCCTCCATCCCCCCGGTGGTGCTCCTGGATGTGGTGAGTGAGAGCGCCGCGGTGTCGGGCCGGGACTACTTCGAAACGCCCTCCATCACGAGCGAAGTAGTGGGCACTACCCCCTGCAGCATCGCCCGCATTTTCCGACGCTCATCAAAGGCCTACGAAATGACCGTCAGTGCGCGCAAGTCAGGCACGCTCAAAAAGTCGCCGATCAAGCTCAAGTGGGTGCTGCTTCAGGGGGACCCGGGGAAGGTAAAGATCACCCCCACCTCGCCGGATTCCTCGGAGGCGAATATAAGCGTGGAGTGGCACCCGGAGATGCGCGCCGCTTCCGGCATCCAGACACACCGGGTGGATATCGGTGTCTTCGCCGGGAACGGCAGCGCGTGGTCCGCGCCGGCCATCATCAGCTTTTACATGCTGCCGAACGAGATGCGCTTCCTGGATGAAAAGGGGAGGCTGCAGGAGATCTGCTACGAAAATGGCAATCCCGACCCCGGCATTCCGCCGTCCACGGATCTGCGCTGGCTGGCCCTGGCGCGTCGCACGGATACGGAGCGGAAGAGTCTGCCCATGCGCCTGCTGGCCAAGGGGCTCTCCGAGGAGGCCATGGTGCGCCTGCAGGCCATCGCAGACGAGTTCGCTCCACAGCAGGAGAAGTGGCGCACCCTCGCTGCAAACCCGGCCAGGAAGGCAGAGGCAGATGCCGTCGAAGCCAAGCTGAAGGAAGGCCTCCGGAAGCGGCTCGAGGCACCCGAGATTGGCGGGAAGTATTCACTGGTGGAGGCCATGCGCACCGCCATTGACACGCTTTCCAGTGCCCCGGACATGTTTGTGGTGCTGCAGGAGGAACTCATGGGCCTGGCCCGCAAATCCTCGAAATCCTCCGCCGTGCAGGACATCGCGGCCGCGCGGAAGCGCCTGCTCGACTGGGGCGTGCTGCTCGGCCAGGAAGACACCGGCCGGGTGGAGCTGATTGCCGATGAAGAGCGCCTCACCGCGGGGGACAAGCACCACTTGAAGCAGTTCCACCTCACCGTGCTCAGCCAGGCCGTGTTGCCGGAGTTCCTCGAGCGCTCCGTCGCCCCCGCCTTCGTGGACCAGCGCCTCACCAGCCCCAAGAACTGGCGGGACATCTACCTGTACGCCAAGGACGGCAGCCCCATCGGTTGGATGCGTCGCGCCAACGGCCGCCGGTATGAATTCAATACCGAAGGCAAGCTGCTTCCTGAAGGCCGCGGAGGCAAAGCCGTGGACGTGGAGTACAAACGTGATCCGGCGACCGGGAAGCTGCTGTTTGTGCCGAAATAGCTGTCGTTTGCGGTGGCTGAGCGGTAGTTGGCGATGGTTGAGCAGTAGTTTGAGGAAAAGCACCCAGAGGTCACATTCCCAAGGATCGGGGGCACTCCTGCCCCCCCTCAGGCGCGTTACCTACCTCTGACCCCGCCATCCTCCGGCGCACCGCAAAGGCCCAAGGAACGGGAACGCCTCGTTCCCGAACCCCTGACATCCCACCTCTCCCCATCCCGCCTGCCACGGTCCGCCCCACCAGCAGCTTCTCCCAAACCACCGCTCAACAATCGCTCAGTCACTGCTCACCCACCGCAAACGCGCCCCATTCCCGCTTGTGAAATTTTTCACAAATCGCCCTTGCCCCCCGCCACCCCGGTAGCATCTTCCCGCCTCATGGCCTCCGCCGCGACCAAGATCCAATACAAGCAGGGCAAGCAGCCTCACGCCCGTGAGCACCGCCTCATCTTCAAGAATGTGGACCGCGAGGGCTATGATCCGTCCATCGAGTGCTACATGAAGCATGGCGGGTACGAGCAGCTCAAGAAGGCCATGGGCATGGAACGCCAGGCCATCATTGACGACGTGAAGAAGGCCGGCCTGCGCGGTCGTGGCGGCGCGGGTTTCCCCACCGGCGTGAAGTGGGGCTTCATCCCGCCCACGAATACCAAGCCCGTCTACCTCATCTGCAACGCGGACGAGTCCGAGCCCGGCACCTTCAAGGACCGCTACATCATGCACCAGGACCCCCACCAGCTCGTGGAGGGCATGGTGATCTCCTGCTTCGCGGTGAAGGCGAGCCTCGCCTACATCTACATCCGCGAAGAGTTCCCGGAAGCCGCCATCATCTTGGAGAAGGCGCTCGATGAAGCGCGCGCCAAGGGCTTCCTGGGCAAGAACATTCTCGGCAAGGGTTACGACCTTGAGATCTACGTGCACCGCGGCGCGGGCGCGTACATCTGCGGGGAGGAGACCGGCCTCATCGAGTCCCTCGAAGGCAAGCGCCCCTACCCGCGCATCAAGCCGCCCTATTTCCCCGCGGCCCTCGGCCTCTACATGTGCCCCACGATTGTGAACAACGTGGAGTCCCTCTGCCACGTGAAGCACATCATCGAGATGGGCGGCGAAGAGTACGCCAAGCTCGGCACGCCGAACAACACCGGCACCCGCATCCTCTGCGTGAGCGGCGACGTGCAGAAGCCCGGCTACTTCGAAGTGCAGGTGGGCAAGGTCACCATGGGCGAGGTCATCAATGACCTCTGCGGCGGCCTCAAGCCCGGACGCAAGCTCAAGGCCATCATCCCCGGCGGCTCCTCCGCGAAGGTGTTGCGCGCCGATGAGAAGTTCAAGCTCAAGGACGGCCGCGAGCTCACCATCATGGACATCCCCATGGACTTCGACACCATGGCCGCTTGCGGCTCCATGGCCGGCTCCGGCGGTGTCATCATCATGGATGACTCCCGCTCCATGTCCTGGGTCATCAACAACCTGAACGCCTTCTACGCCCACGAATCCTGCGGCCAGTGCACCCCCTGCCGCGAGGGTTCCCTGTGGATGAAGAAAATCAGCGACCGCATCGTGGCCGGCACCGCCAGCCCCTCGGACGTGGATGAACTCGAGCGCGTCGCCAACAACATCGAAGGCAAGACCATCTGCGCCTTCGGCGAAGCCTGCTCCTGGCCCACCCAAAGCTTCGTGAAGAAGTTCCGCGACGAACTCAAGTCCGGCACCCGCGAAGAGCTGGAAGGCAAGGTGGTCAATCCCGAGACCGTCTTGGCGGCTGCGGGGTTGGAGGTGTAAAAATGCTAGGGTTAAGAGTGGTCCGACTCTAACTACTGGCTCAATGAACTCGCTTCAAGATACGAAGCGACCGCCCTTTACTGTGGGAATGCCGAGTAGTTTACCGGCTCGAGTTCACAACAGTCCTGAAGTGAACCTCGCAGTGTGTAGAGTCTCGGATCCTTCCGAAATGAAAAGACTCTGTAAAGCTGGTAAAGATCCGAGAGAGCTTTGGATGCGAGCAGTTCGTTTCGAGAGAGGAAAAAGGGTGTCATTTGGCCGAAACTAGTCGTTTTTACTTCGATAAGTCGCTCTTTTCCAGACTCCTCAAAGGAGAGAATATCGTACCCCAAGCCGTCACCCTTCGTCTTTGAAACATGCTCGATTCTTTCGGCTAGGCTGTGCTTTCCGGCGATCCAGAGACGACGATGTTCAAGTTGAATCACAAACTCTTCACCAGCTGCTCCAAGCGAACGATTTGATGCCTCAAGCTCTAAGTAGTTCAGGTGGGTACCTTGAGGCATAAATTGACGAGTTTCATAAATCCTCGACTGCAATTCGTCGCGAACTGGTGGCGACACGCATAAGTCACTAAAGTCTCCAATTGGAGGAATGGGGGGCGTAGTCTGTGTGACCACTGAACTGGCGAGCTCTTTGAGATGTACTGCCTGATTCAATCGGGCTTCCACTACGCTGCCGAGCAAGTGTTGAAAATTTTTGAATGGCTTGTATCCCTTGATGTACGGAAAACCGAGCAATATCAAGACGGCGCTTATGTTCTGATGCTTTCTTTCAATTGAACCAGCGGTCCTCCGTGCAATTACCTTTCGAAGATTGCGATTATGCTCGGCTTTGTTAAATGGCTCGGATCGTAGCTCTTTCGCGAGCATTTCAAAGTAGTCGGCCACAGCGGCTTCTACCTCTTGAGCATTCCAATCTCCTTCCATACTTCACTCGCTCTTTGTGGCTGGACTACCGTGATTCCGAGGTTCCGTATACTTGCTACTGAATCGTGTAAAGCCGCCTCTAGCGTCTGCAGTACGTTTGGCGTCTTCAGCAACTCGATTGAGGCGATTCAGAAGTTTTCCCTGCCCTGAATAATGTTTGTGCGTTGGTATATTACACCAATTGCGATCCTCGGCCTGCAAATAATCAACGAAGGAAACTAGGACGTTAGCCCAGTTTTGGGCCATGTTTCTCGCGTATCCATAAATCAATTGAAATGTGTTTTCGTCACGAATGGCAGTCACCTGAGCCATGGTTTTAATATAGTCTTCGTCTGTTGTTCCCCATAGTAAGTGTATTCGCCCAGATGGAGAGATTTCGATCTTTGTTAGTTTTTCTACAGTGGAAACAGATGGATCGTAGTTAAGAACCAGCCCTGCAGCCAGCATGCGTTCGATTGATTGGGTTATTGAGCGGCTCTCAAATCCCATAGCTGCGAAATACTCATAGACTTCCGAGATTGGGACGAATGCCGCAACTTCCCCTTCATTAGCGGGAGGAACATCGCGCAAGAATTGAAGAATTCGTAGGCAGAGCAGAGGTGAAGTTGGTGGGTCCTCAATAAGTTGAAAGCAATTTTGAACAAACTGATGTTCTCCAGAAGGATATATGTCATAGCCGCCCTTGATAATCGCCTGTTTGATTCGCCAAGGTGCGATCACGTCGGCGTCGTTCAATGTGTGTGCGGCGAACAATCGATCAATGGTCAAATGTGGTGAGCTGACTATGTTTTTGACAAGCTCAAGTAGACGCCGAACATCATAGTTTACGAGGGCGCCGATCCATTCTGAAGTGGCCTGGGATTCGACGAAGATACGGTTTAGTGCATGAGCGAATTTCTCGATGTCATTGACGTCGAGTCTGATGTTTCGGCCAATGAAGTAGCTGGCATTTTGTTTGGATTTGGCTTCGGATATCTTCTCCGAAAGATAGTGGATGCGTCGTTCTACTACTCTATATGCTTCTGGAACGGGAAGATGAAGAACCTCGCTCTCGAATGATTGCAAAACGCCTTGTTTAGAAAGCTGCCAGCTTGTCCGATCAGTAATGGGCATGATGACCATGCATAGTTCTGCCTCATATAGCGATCTGGCGTACTGAAAAACTGCCTCTTGGAACTCGATGCTGTGGTGATCGGTATTGTCGAGAATGAGGCAAGGCACCTTTTTTCTGCTTCTAACGACATTCCCGAGTAGGCGCTTTATGTAGTCATGAGGGTCAAGCTTTCGGCACTCCTCAACATAGTCTCCAAATTGGATGTCAAACTTCGGCTTATTTTGTTCATAAAGAACCTTCTTCGTCGTGGTCTTCCACCTCTTGTACTCCTTCCAGAACATTGCTCCTATCGTCTCATTCCAATCGGGGCCCTCTGTGCCGTAAACAGAGTTTTCGCATGCTGAGAGCAGGGTCGAGTTGAGCCAATTATGGAGATGGGCTATGTTGCCGTCGCAATGTAGGAGGTCGGCGCGAATTAGAACAAGCCCGTCCAGGATGTTCTTCGGCAAAACATGTGCAAAGAAGCGGTCAATAAACGTTGATTTCCCGGCGCCTTTGGTGCCTACAAGTAGGACGAATCGGTTTTTGTGAAGTTGCTGTACTTGGCTGATTAAGTTTGCCAACTCACGACCCGTATCTGTATTGAGTTCACGCACTTTGTGAACGAGGTCATCTGCGATTCGGGTAATGCGTGATTCAGCTCGTTCAGATTCATCGGAAACCACAAAGCAGGCCCCAATCATGTCAGCGTCGGTCTCTCCTTTTAAGCGCTGAAAGAATGAGGACATGACCATCTCGAAGTCGATGGCAAAAGCATCACGGGGCAATAGTCTTCTCGTGTCCTGGGTGCGGATCGAGCGGGCGAAGCCGATATTACGAAGCTTTACGCCTTCGGCTTGTTGTAGAACTCCTCGAAAGCGGAGGGACGTCAACGACTCCCGAGACAAAAGGTCATGAAAGAGGCTAAACGCACCTTGCACATCGGGAAGGCTTGCGAAAATATATCCTTTTCCTTCGAGTACGTCGCGGCCGTCTCCAAGGCGATTTCCGCGAAAAATGATCCATTGATTGCCATTGGTGCAGCATGCCAGTTCGGCGCTTTTGAATGCACAGTACGTCACTACTTGCTTAATGGCGTAGCGTGCATTCACTCCAAAAACTGGGCCATTGAGTAAGAAAGCTTGACCAGAACGATGAGATGGTATTTCAAAGTTTACTGTAGTGCGTTTGGCTTCCACTACTGCCCTCGTGCCGCAGCCCACGGTATAGCGATAGTCCAGTCGTCCTTCGCCTGCGTCTTCCTCAGTTTGCGTATTCTCAATTTCCCACCCAAGTGCCTCGCGAAGGATTCGGTCAATCATCTTGAGCCTGGTGTCAGACTCGCTGACCACAGAGGCCGAGTGCGCTGTGTACCATTCTATAATTTCAGCAAGCTTGGCCGCGCGAGCATCAATGGGATCCGCATTCATATACGTTGAGTCGTCGCTAGAGTGATATTTTTTCCTTGGACTAAATGAACGTATTTAACTGAATTCGGGAAGGCAAGTGTAAAACGCGAAGACGTCCTTGGTCGATGTGAGTGCATTCATGTTCGATTAGGCTACTTGCATCCCCCTCCACCCCCACGCTACAATCCCGCCATGGCACAGGCACATATCCATCCTCTCTTCGATCTCACGGGCAAGTCGGCATTGGTGACGGGCGGCAGCAAGGGACTGGGCAAGGCGATGGCGCGGGGGTTTGCGGAGGCGGGGGCGGATGTGTTCATCTCCAGCCGGAGTGAGGAGGAGTTGAAGAAGGCGGCGGCGGAGATTGGTGAGGGGCTTTCGGTGAAGGTAGAGTGGATGGTGGCGGACATGGTGGACCGCGCGCAGGTGAAGAATCTGGCGGCCGAGGCGGAGAAGCGCCTGGGCAAGGTGGACATCCTGGTGAACAACGCGGGCAGCAACCAGCCGCAGGCCATCGATGAAATCACGGATGAAGCCTGGGACCGTATTGTGGAACTGGACCTCACGAGTTGCATGGCGCTCACGCGGGCGCTGGTGCCGGGGATGAAGTCGCGCCAGTGGGGTCGCATCATCCATGTGTCCTCCGTATTGGGCGTGGGCTCGAAGGAGAAGCGCAATGTCTATTCCGCCTGCAAGGCGGGCCTCATCGGCATGGCCAAAGCGAGCGCACTGGACCTGGGCACGTACAACATCACCGTGAACTGCCTCTGCCCCGGACCTTTCCTCACCGATCTGCCGATGAGCCTTTTGAATGACAAGGAGAAGGATGCCTTCGCCACCCGCACGGCCCTGCAACGCTGGGGGCAGCCGAGGGAACTCGCTGGTCCGGCCCTGCTGCTCGCGAGTGAAGCAGGAAGCTACATCACCGGTGAGGCGTTGTTGGTGGATGGTGGGGCGTATGCGAGAGCGCTGTGAGAGGGAGTTGATGGTTTAGGGTTGATAGTTGATAGCCTGAGGGTGCCAGAGAGGAGGCGCCAGCCAAGGTGGCTCACGCTGCCCTCAGCGTGAATCATTCTATTTTTGCGCGCAGCGCCTGTGCTTCCCTTTGAGGTGGATCGAAGCCTGTATGGTGTGATGTGTCCTGATGCAACGTCTGAGGGCGGATGGTGTCCTCTGAATATTTGGCGCTTCGCGACTGGGTTTTGATTCACGCTGAGGGCAGTCCCGCGTACGGGACCACATTGGCTGGCGCCTCTTCTTGTGCCTTTTGCGTCTTTTTGCGGCCAATCCCTTCGACGTTCCTTGGAGCTTGTGCTGAGCGCATTCCGGGGGCTCCGGATCTGTGATTTGCATACGGCCTGTGAATGCTCCCGAAGATTTTTTGATACAAACGCGAGCGGGCCTACATGCAATCAGAGAACGGATGAGAGTCACTTTTGAATCTCTCCAAACTCCAACTCAAACCAGTGCCATGAAAACCCTTGCTATAGTAGCCCTCGCGATCACCGGATTTACCCTTGCCCCCACTGCGAGCGCCCACGACCACGGATTCAAATTCGAGAAACACAACCACAATCATTCCTTCTACTGCACGCCGACCTATGTGTGCACCAAGGAGATTTGCCGCACCACGCAGTGCCGCTATGCCTACGACCACTGCGGCCACAAGTACATCTACCATGTGACGGTGGTGACGTATGCGAACTACTTCAGCGACGGGTCCTACACCACTTTCCAGAAAAGCTACCGCGCCTAAGCAAGCAGTAGGTGCAGAGTCGGGCCGACCGAGGACGGCAGCGCGGGCATCGCGTTGCCGTTCTTTGCTTTTGGGGTGGGGATGAGGTGCCGCCATGCAAGAGCCCTCCACCGATTTTTCTTCAGCGCGAGGGACTTCGGACCGGGTTGCTCCTGATGATTCGATCCGGGTTGCGGAATGCGGCATTGGGGTCATCTTCCACGCATGATCCTCGAACGGTTTCCGGAAGTGGAGCGTTTGTCAGCTTTGGAAAAGCTGCAGCTTGCATCGGAGCTTTGGAACCAATTGGAAGCACACCCTTCCGATCTTCCCGTCTCCGACACCATCGTCAGCGAATTGGAGCGAAGGATGGAGCATTTCAAAAACCATCCTGACTCATCCACCACGTGGGCGGCGATCAAAGCGCGAGTGCTCGAATGCGAATCGTGCTGAGGGTGGGTGCCGTGCTCGGTCTGAAGGACGTCGACAAGCTGTCCCACTGGGAAGCTTCGGATGCTGGATTCCACGGAACTTCTCTGGGACTTGGGGACGAGGTTCCTTCGTTCAAAGCGGTGTCGCGGCCTCAAGGGAGGCCTTTGCCACCGCACTCCACGACGCAAAGCGACCTGGTGCGTAGAGTGGATGCGCAGTGCCCCATCTCGCTGTTTATCCAAAATACGGTTTCCTTAACTGACGCACATGTGCACTGCTGGAGGCTTGCCACCGCGCGTTGTTGAAGAGCTTCTCCACCGGCAAAAACTTTTGTGTTCTTTGCGTTCTTTTGCGGCCATTCCCTTCATGACGGCGACTTTGTGATGGCCATGCATACCCAAAGAAGAGTACACTCCAGATCGGCACGCCATGTGCCAATGGTTCGTTAACGCCAACTGCTAACCGCCAACCCACACCGACGATGAAAATAAAATCTACGACGAGGGGTGCTGCCAGGGCCAAGAAAGTGGCAACCAAAGCGCGAATCACGCAGGTCAAACTGAAAACGGCAGGAGTGAAGACGCGCATGAAGGGCCACCTGAAGGCGAGCGTGAGTCGTCAGCAAGCGAAGAAGGATTCCAGGAATTCGTGACGTCACTGAGGCGCTCGGAGGGTGTGCTATAGGCACTCTCTCCTTTGTGCTCTTTGCGTTCTCTTGCGGCTATTCCCTCACGGGATTCTTCCGTGTATAGCGGGTGGAAGATCGTGGGTTCTGACACGGTGACCGCCGAGGCTCGGCGGACTACTTTCTCATGGCTCCGCCTTTTCATGCTCCACGTTTTCCTTCGTCTCTGCTGGTGCCAGTACACACAATTCCTGCGGCCGTGTCCTTATCTTCAGCGGTGACGTGAGCTTCTTCACCTCGCCATCCACCATCACGGGAATCACCCCTTTGCGGCGGACGACGATGTCGAGTTCATCCGTGTGGAAAATCGTGAGTTCCTTGTCCTGCTTGAACCGGCCGAGGATCCACGAGATCAGCGCGCGGGTCATGCCGATATTCGTGCGGTGGTTGGAGACATAGATGGTGAAGTAGCCGCCGTTGATGCTCTTGCGCTTGGGGATGAGGCCGAACATCTCCTCGTAGTCATTGTTCGCGAGCAGCGCGAAGCGGGTGCGCCGATGGATCTCCTTGCCATCAAGCATCAGCTTCAAGTCGAGCGGCGGAAAGGTGGCCATGCTACGCAATCCGAGCCAGCAGGTCTGCAGGGTGCGCACCACCCAGTTCCCATGATGCTCCGGCTGCGCCATCTTCAGCGCGGGGAAGAAACCCAGCACGCAAACGCAGCAATACAGACCGCCATTCACCTCCATGAGATCCATCCTCGTGGGGGACGCGGTGGCGAGGGCCGCAACGGCCTCCTGCCAGTCGAGCGGGATGTTCAGATCGCGTGCGACGATGTTGAAGGTGCCAAAGGGCAGCACGCCCAGCGGCTTGTCCCCGCCGGCGAGCAGGGCAGCGGCGGCAGCCACCGTGCCATCTCCCCCGCCTACCACCACAGCATCGCTGTCGTCATCCCTGGCCTGCTTCAGAGTGGCCTCCAGCTCAGACCCCTTCACGAGATGCACCGTGGCGGTGATGCCGTTTTTCAGGAATTCCGCCTTCAGGTCCTCTACCAAGGTCTCCGGGCCAAGGGAGGAAACGGCGCCCGACTCACGGTTCAGCACCACGGTGGCCTTGGTCCAAGTCGGTGTGGGGTCGAGGGTGGGGGAGTCGGGGGCGGAGTCGGTCGCAGGCATGCGAAGGGGAAGGGAAGGAGGGGGCGGTGTGACGTGCTACCTCGAAATCGGGTGCGGGTGCCGGGGTGGACTTCCTGGTTCAGCGCGAGTGGGGCGCTGCAGATCCGGCACTAGGCTAGTGCCGCTCCTTGAACTGGGGTGATTTCCTGCGGCTCGGAAAGTGGGGCGCTGCAGGGCTGGAGATATGCATGAGGGCGTAACGCTCCCCTACGGCTTCTGTTTCACGCTGAGGTTCAGCTTCTCCAGCAGCGGCGGACCTGTCGCAGTCTTGCGCACCGAGCCACCCACCCACTGCCCTGCCACGACGTCGGCGAGGGTGGCGGGTTTCTCGTCCTTCTTGATGGTGAGGTTTGGGCTTAGGGCAAAGGACCGGTCCGGCTTGCCACTGCCGCCCTTGATCACGAGCGTCTGGGAACTGATGGACACCACCCTCCCATAGAGCGGGTAGGTCTCACGAGGTGCCTTGGCAGGATTCGCCGCAGGCGGTTCCGCGCCGCAGGCAAGGGCGGCGAGGGAAAGGCCCACCAAGAAAGTGACAATCGAGCGCATGGCAGCCGTCAGGGCTGCGTGACGGGAGACTGCACGTACACGGACTGCAAGGTCTTTTTGTGGTTTCTTGGAGAAACTGGGGCGTCGTTGGTGGTCTGACCTTGGTCCTGACCGCACACGGACCGGTCGGGCCACCACTCACGCTTGTGAAATTTTTCACAAATTCCCCTTGCTGGACACTCCCGCGAATCCATTAATGCCTCTAGCCTTATTACGATGAGTACTGCCCCTGCCAGCGCCTCCGCCTCGCCGCCTCCGGTGGACACGGTGAACGTGCAGATCAATGGCAAGTGGCACAAGTTCCCCAAGGGCATGCGCATGATTGAGGCGTGCCGTATCGCGGGTGAGCTGGTGCCCCACTACTGCTACCACCCGAAGCTTTCCTCCCCCGGCAACTGCCGTATGTGCCTCGTGGAGATGGGCATGCCCCCCCGTCCCACCCCCGGCCAGGAGCCTGCGAAGGACGAGCACGGCATGCCGGTCATCGGCTGGATGCCGCGTCCCGTCATCGCCTGCGCGAATACCGTCAGCGAAGGCATGGGCATCCGTACTGGGGGCAAGCTGAGCGAAGAATGCCGCCGCGGCGTGATGGAGCTCCTGCTCATCAATCACCCCCTCGACTGCCCCATTTGTGACCAGGCCGGTGAGTGCCGTCTGCAGGAGTTCAGCGTGGAGCATGGCAATGGCCAGAGCCGCTTCCGCGAGGAGAAGGTCAAGAAGCCGAAGAATGTCGATGTCGGCCCGCGCGTGCGTCTGGATGACGAGCGTTGCATCATGTGCTCCCGCTGCATTCGCTTCTGCGCGGAAATCGTGGATGATCCGGTGCTGGGCTTCACGGAGCGCGGCAGCCACACCACCCTCGCGGTGCACCCCGGCAAGCGCTTGGAGAACAATTACTCGCTCAACACCGTGGACATCTGCCCGGTGGGAGCGCTGACCTCGAATGACTTCCGCTTCCAGCAGCGCGTCTGGTTCCTGAAGGAAACGAAGTCCATCTGCACGCAGTGCGGCCGCGGCTGCAACATGGAGATCTCCTCCCGCCAGCAGGCCATCTACCGCCAGACCCCGCGCGAGAACAACGACGTGAACAGCACGTGGATGTGCGACCGTGGCCGTCTCGACTTCCATTTCGTCAACAGCGAGTTCCGCCTCACCCAGCCGCTCATCAAGAAGGCGGCGGGCAAGCACCAGGCCGCGACGTGGAAGGACGCCATCCTCGCCGTGGCGCAGGGTGTCGCCGGAGTGCCCGCCGACCAGATTGCCGTCATCGCCTCCGCGCGCATGACGAATGAAGAGCTCTACCTCGCGAAGGCCCTCATCAAGGCGCTCGGTACCTCGCAGTTCGATGTGGTGCCCCGCACCCGCGAGGCCGACAACTTCCTGCGTGCCGCCGACATGAACCCCAACAGCAATGGGGTGCGCACCATCTGGGGCACGGAGCCTGGCAAGCAGCTCGACCAGATCATCGCCGACATCACGGCGGGCAAGATCAAGGTCGTGCTCGCCCTCGGCGAAAACCTCCTGAAGCTCGGCCTCACCAAGGAAGTGCTGGGCAAGCTGAAATTCCTCGCCTCCAGCCACGTGCTGGCGAATGCGACCGCTGAGCTCTCCCATGTGGTGCTCCCCGGAGCGACCTATGCCGAGAAGCGCGGTAGCATGATCAATGTCACCGGCCGTCTCCAGCGCCTGAACAAGGCGGTGGAACTCCCCGGCGAAGCGCATGACGACTGGGAAATCCTGCGTGACCTCATCCTCGCCGTGAGCGGATCGAACGGCCTCCACTCTGTGGACGATGTCTTCAAGCGCATGGCCGGTGAAATCGCCATCTTCCAGGGCAAGACCCTGCGTGGCATCGGCGACCTCGGCGTGCAGGTCATGGAGACCGACGAGAAGATCCCCCTGCTGGAGCGCGAACGCGAGCGCAAGGCGAAGGGGATTATTGTTGGGTAGTTCGTTGCTTGGTGGTCCGCACAGTCCTCTGTGCGGTCAGGTCGGCGCGGCGCATCAAAAAAACGGATGCGCTTTCCCCAAGGATCAGCGGGCACTCTTGCCCCCAATTTCGCGTTGCATACCACTGAGGGGGCAAGAGTGCCCCCGATCCTTGGAGAAGCTTTCGCTTCTTCGTGATTTCAGCGCAATCATCTCGCGATTCCTGCAAGAAACGCGAGGCCACGCACTCTATTGATGGATGCTTAAGAGCTTCCTATTTGTAGTCCTGGTTCTCGTCGGTGCTTTTGAAGTCCGCGCCGCGGACTCGCCGACGCCTGCGCCTGCTCCTGCTCCCGTGAAAGTCATCATCGCAGGTCTCGTCCACGGTCACGTGAGCGGATTCCTGCACAAGGCCAACCTAGGTTCGGTGGAGATCGTCGGCATCTATGAGCCCAACCAGGAAGTGGTGAACCGGTACAAGGAACGCTTCCAACTCGAGAAGGTGCCCTTCGGCTCCGATCTCCCAAAGATGCTGGATGAGCAGAAGCCGCAAGCCATTTGGGTCTTCACCAACACGTACGACCATCTGGCCGCAGTCGAAGCGGCGGCTCCGCGTGGCATTCACGTGATTGTGGAAAAGCCGCTTGCCGTCGATAAGGCCGCCGCTGACCGCATGGCGGCGCTGGCAGGGAAGCACAAGATTCAACTCCTGACGAATCTCGAGACGACGTGGTATTCATGCCTCGGGGAGGCTCACCGCATCTGTGTCGAGGAGCAGCAACTCGGGGTGCTCACGAAGATCGTGGGCCACTTCGGCCATCCCGGACCTGACCGTGTACAACCCGAGTTCCTCGCCTGGCTGAAGGATCCAAAGCTCAATGGCGGCGGCGCATCGTCGGACTTCGGCTGCTACGGTGGCGTCATCACGACCTGGCTGCTGGGCAATCAACGTCCGAAGTCGGTCACGGCCGTCTTCCAGACCAACCGGCCCGAGACGTGGACGCAGGTGGACGACAATGCCACGCTCATCCTCGAGTATCCGCAGGCACAGGGCATCATCCAGGCGTCCTGGGATTGGACCTTCCCGCGCAAGGATGTGCAAATCTACGGCCGCAAAGGCATCATCCGGACGATCAACCCCACGGACTATGAAATCCAACTCGACCGCGCCAAGCGTCCCGAGGAGAAGACTGCTGCACCGCTGCCCGCGCCCTATGGCTCATCGGTGGAGTATTTTGCCGCCGTGATTCGGGGTGAAATCGATCCCAAGGGCAGCATGTCTTCCCTGGAGACCAATCTCATCGCGATGGAGATTCAGGAGGCAGCGCGTGAGTCGGCGAAGACGGGGAAGAAAGTGGTGCTGCCATGATGGGCGCTCGCGCCGCCATCCCGACTCGTGCACCACTTCGTGGGAAATCAGCCATTGCCCAAACGCCCTGTTTCGGGACGGTGTCTGTTCGATGTCTGACCACCCGCTGCTGCGCCGCTTGCCGTCATCCTCCGGCGCTTCCAATGATGAACTGCTGAGCTGCTTCCTCGATTATGTAACCGAGAAGAAGCTGGAGTTGTACCCCGCCCAGGAGGAAGCAGTGCTGGAGCTCTTCGAGGACAAGAATGTCGTCCTCAATACGCCGACTGGCTCTGGAAAGTCGCTGGTGGCGACGGCCTTGCATTTCCGCTCGCTGGCCATGGGGCGGCGCTCGGTCTACACCAGCCCGATCAAGGCCCTGGTGAATGAGAAGTTCCTCGCGCTCTGTCGGGATTTCGGGCCGGATAACGTGGGCATGGCCACGGGTGATGCTACGGTGAATCGCAATGCGCCCATCATGTGCTGCACCGCCGAGATCCTTGCGAACTACGCGCTGCGCGACGGTGCCCAGGCACCCTTCCGCGAGGTCATCATGGACGAGTTCCACTACTATGCGGACCACGAGCGTGGCGTCGCGTGGCAGGTGCCTCTCCTCACCATGAGTGAGTCGAGGTTCCTCCTCATGTCCGCCACCATGGGCGCGACAGAGTTCTTCTGGGACGAACTCACCCGCCTGACACGCGCGGAGACGACCATCGTGTCCTCAAGGGAACGTCCCGTGCCCCTGGAGTTCAGCTACGTGGAGACACCGGTGGATGTCACGCTGCAAGAGTTGGTCGAGGCCAAGAAGACACCCGTCTACCTCGTGCACTTCACGCAGAACGAAGCCGCACAGGCGGCGCAGGATTTGATGAGCCTGAACTTCTGCACGCCAGCTGAGAAGGCCTCCATCAAGGACTTCATGATGGGCGTAAAGTTCACGAGTCCCTATGGGAAGGAAGTGAAGAAATACCTCGCGCATGGCGTCGGTATTCATCATGCCGGACTTCTGCCGAAGTACCGCATGCTTGTCGAGCAACTCGCGCAGCGCGGTCTGCTGAAAGTCATCTGCGGCACAGATACGCTTGGCGTGGGCGTCAATGTCCCGATTCGCACCGTGCTGCTGACGCGCTTGAGCAAGTATGGCGGGCAGAAGGTGTCCACCCTTTCCGCACGCGACTTCCATCAGATCAGCGGTCGCGCCGGTCGACGCGGCTTCGATGATATTGGCTACGTGGTCGCGCAGGCGCCTGAGCATGTTATCGAGAATCTCAAGATGGACGCCAAGGCGGCTGGCGATGCGAAGAAGCTTCGCAAGATGGTGAAGAAGAAACCACCGGAAGGTTTTGTGGGATGGAACGAAGATACCTTCAAGAAACTTCAGGCGGCATCTCCCGAGCCGCTGACTTCGCGCTTCCAGGTTTCACACGGCATGCTGCTCCAGGTGCTGAGCCGCGACGGCGATGGTTGCCGTGCCATGCAGCGTCTGATTGCGGACTCGCACGAAACGCCGAAAGCAAAGAAGCAACACCGGAAGCGCGCCTGGCAACTCTTCCGTGCTCTGGTGGAACGCAAAATCATCGAGATACTTCCCAAAGCCGAGCGAGCTGAGGGAAAGAAGCTGCGGTTAAATGTCGAACTTCAAGAAGACTTCTCCCTCAACCACACGCTGGCACTCTATGTGATTGATACCCTCGCCGTCATTGATCCCGCTTCCCCTACCTATGCTGCGGATATGATGACGCTCTGTGAATCCATCATGGAGAATCCGGACACCATCCTGCGCCGGCAACTGAGCAAGGTGAAGGACGATGCGATGGCCGAGATGAAGGCCGAGGGCATCCCCTACGAGGAGCGCATGGCCCGACTGGAAGAGCTGGAGTATCCGAAGCCGTGCCGCGATTTTATCTACAGCACGTTCAACGAGTTCCAGGCAGAGCATCCCTGGGTGGGTCAGGATCATATCCGTCCAAAGAGCATCGCCCGTGAGATGTTTGAGAACTTCCGTGGCTTCGCGGACTACATCAAGGACTACGACCTTGACCGCGCAGAGGGCGTGCTCTTGCGCCACCTCTCGGGGGTGCACAAGATTCTCACGCAAACGGTACCAGACAAGTTCAAGACCGAGGCCGTGCAGGAGATGGAGGCCTGGCTCGCAGGCGTGTTGCGCGGCACCGACTCGAGTTTGCTCGATGAATGGGAGCGTCTGCGTGATCCCAACTGGAAACCGAGCGAAGACGAGCCCGCCTCCACCGAGCCTGCGGACATCACCAAGAACAAGCGGGAATTCACCGCACTGGTTCGCACTGAGATCTTCCGCTTCCTCCGTCCTCTCGCCATGGGGAACTACAAGCTCGCGGCATCTCAGTTCTCCCAGCCTCCGTCGACATGGAGCGAGGAAACTCTCATCGCCACGCTGGATCCCTATTATGACGAGCACGAGCGCATCAGCCTCGACAACGAAGCGCGCAATGGCCGCCACACCTACGTGGAGCCCTCTGAGGACAAACGCACCTGGCGCGTCTGCCAGGTGCTGGTGGACCCCGAAGGCCTGAATGATTGGCAGATGGAGTTCAGCGTCGATCTGGATCAAGCCCGCGAAGCCGGCAAGCCTACGCTATCGCTCATCGCCATCGGGCCGGTGGTGCCGGCGTAGCGTGCAGCATTCCAAAGGAGCGCGGACACTCTTGTCCGCTATCCCTGACGCACTACCCTCTTTCACCTGGCAGGCAAGGCCGCTTTCCATCAGCTGCTCCAGAAACGCCACCAGCAGTTTCAACATGAATGAGGCTGTTACACCGCAGAACGGCGGACAAGAGTGTCCACGCTCCTTTGCCAATCCTTCGCTTCCTGCACAAAGACCCTTTTCAACTGCTGATAGTATCAACTGTCGCGCGCATCCCCATGTCGGCTGGGCGGCGCTGAGATGAACCCCGGCAAGGGACCGAGATTGCCATCCCCCTGAGCCGCCTGTTCCCGCAGAGCAGCAGCGATGGCACGCGCCAGTTGCGCACGATAGGCAGGATTGGCGAGTGACTTCGCCTCCCGTGTATTAGTGATGTAACCGCCCTCCACGAGAATGCACGGGACCATGGGATTGCGAGTCAGCCGCAGGCGGCGGCGCACGAGGCCGCGTGAGTTGTCCTGCGCGGAGACACCCGTGAGGTTGCGCTGCACACGTTTCGCCAGGGTGTAACTGTCCACGCGCCACCAGTAAGTCTCTGGGCCCGCAAGCCTCCGCGAGCCTGCATTGAAATGGATGCTGACGAGGACGCTGTCGCCCCTCTTGTTCGCGATGCGGACGCGATCATCGAGATCCACAAACACATCCGAATCGCGCACCATCACCACGCGGAAGCTCCCCCCCAATTCGCTGCGAAGACGCCGCGCCAGGTCGAGCGTCAGCGTCTTCTCCACCAGCCCCGTGCGGCGCGAAACCGCCCCAGAGTCTCTTCCGCCATGTCCCGCATCGACCACAACCGTGTTAAAGCCCTGTGGCCCCGCGCGATTTCCCCACTGGTCCAATCTGGAACTGCTCGGTCCCCTTGAACCCGGCGAAGTGGAGCTGCAACTCGCCAGCAACAAGGTCAGTGTCACCAACGCCATGCCGCTGCAAAGAAGAAGGAATGAACTGCGATGCGGTTTGCTCGTGGTCATTTCTTTTCTTGTTGGCTTTCACCCTGGGAGGCTTTGCACAGATGCAAAGATCGTGCCGTCAACAATAGCACGCGAAGAGATTCTGACCAACCATGTGATGTAGTGCCCACTACGCGAAAGCCTCCGCATCCGACTCGCAGTACTCGCGAATGACCCGCGCGGTGGATGCCTCTTCGCTCGGAAAGACCTCAATACTTCGGAAAAATATCCGGCGTCGGGAAGCGGTCTTCGTGGCTGAAGTTCCCGCCGCTGTTGAGGTATTCCTCGCGCGGCATGTGGACATCGGGCCAGTCGGCGGGGCGGATGCGGATGATGCGGGTGGGACGGATGCCTTCGGTGATGAGGTCTGTTTCGAAGCGGATTTGGATGCCGCTGCTGCCAAGGGGAGCGTCTCCGGGTGTCTTCGTGACATCGAGGAGGGTGCCGCGTGAGGCCATTTGAGTGGGCCCAGCGGTGCCTCCTTCGGTGTGCTTCAGGGTGTTCTCCACTCCATTCACGAACACCTGGAGGTCCTTCTTGAAGTCGTCGTAGAGAGAGGCGTCCATGCCGCCGAACAGAGTCGCGGTCACGGTCGCGCGACCGAACTTGCCATACTCCACCGAGTATACCCATGCAGGCATCCAACGGCTATGAATGAAAGCCTTGTGTCTCTCGGTCTGGTTCTTGGCGGCGCGTTGCATGGCGGCGTCGTCCAGCCAGATGTCTGAGATGTGGAAACGGGTGAACACACCGCCCAGCGTGGGTTTCCAAGTGACTCCGAGCAGCACAGCTTGGCCATCGAGAGATTTCTTACCGCTGGCAGGCCAAGCACCCTCTGCGATCAGGTCGGCGATCTCGAGGCATTCACGACCTCGCCAGATGCGCGTGGCGGCGTCGAAGGTCAGTGTTTCCTCGCTGGCCTTGCTGTTCCCGCCTGCGCTATCTGCCTTCGGTTCGCGGGTGGCTACGATCGTGCCCTCGTTGTTTTTGAGCTCCAGTTCCTTGAGCCTCCAGACCAATCCCCCGCGCTGGCAGTGGCTGGGCTCATCTTCGAGGAGAAGGACATGGTTTTCGGCGGGGGCGGCACCGATGTCACCGTAGCTGGATCTTTTCTCCTTGTTGTCGACGGGCAGCACCGGCACGGAGGAAATCTTCGGGTCTGGCGGGAGGAAAGCACGGACGTGTAGCACGGTGCCGAGCGGGATGTCTCTGAGATCCGCCGGTGCGCCGTGATAGCGAACCATGCCGTAGGGAAGCATGGCAAAAGGTTGCGGTTCATTCCGGCGAAACACGCCGTTCCCTTGCACGCGGATGCTGCCCCGGCGGTTCGCATGATCCACAAACACCAACTCACCTCGATAGGAGTGCGCTTTTTCCAAAGGAGGAAACTTCCCCGCCTCGGGACGAAAGATTCCCGTTCCTGGTTCTTTGTTCTTGGTGCTTGATTCTTCGCCAGCAGCAGGTGCGACGGCGGTGAGAACGCACAAAAAAGCGACGAGCAGGGGGAGCTTCATGTTCTTGGTTCTTCGTTTCTGGTTCTTGGTTTCCAGTTTTGGATCGCGGCGTGTAGTTGGCCAACAAAGAACCAAGAACCAGGAACCGTGAATCAACTATTGCGGGGTGAACTTCACCGCGACCTTGGGTACTGCGGCTTGGATCTTGGCCTGAAGCTCGGGTGAGTAGCGCTTGGGGTAATAGAACTTCAGTTCCTTGAGGAACGTGAAGGCCGACAACTGCGGCAGATAGGCTTCAGCCTGCTCGAGGTTGCCGAGCTCAAGGGATTCGAGCTGCGTCATGGTGGCGAGCAGCTTGAGATCGTCCGCGGTAGTGGTCTTGCAGTTCGTAAGCGTAAGCCGCTTCAGCGTTTTGATCTCCTTGGTGATGGGCAGGGACTCCGACTTGTCGAAGCCTTCTCCGAGTTGAAGGTTTTCGAGTGGCAGCGCGGTGATGTTTTTCAGTGCAGCAGGCGTGGCGTGCGCGCCCAGTTCGAGGCTCTTGAGCTTGGTCAGCTTCGCGAGATTCGGAGCGCCGGCGTCGGTGAACTTCGCATGCGCGAGGCTGATGCTTTCGAGGTTGGGCAGGTGGTCGCAGAGTTCTTTGAGTCCCTCGTCATCGATGCTGCTGCCGCGATGGCTGACGCGTGTGAGCTTGGTGAAGCCGTCAAACTTCGCATACGCCTTGCCCGTGATGGCGGTGCCGACAAAGGAGAAGCTCTCCAGATCCTTAATTCCGGCGAGTTGCACCATGCCTGCATCCGTGAGCTTGCCATTGTTCGTGAAGCGCAGGGTCTTGAGGTGCGTGAGCTTTGCGATGTGTGGCATCCACTCGTCGTTGAACTTGGTGGAGATGACGTTGAGTGACTCAAGCGTGGCGATGTGGCCGAGATGCTCGAAGAAGGCCGCGTCATAAGGGTCGTCTTTGCGATGATCATGCGGGCCGGTATTCGGCACCGCGAGATCGACGAGCTTGAGGCTCTGGCCATCCTCGGTCTTTTCGACCTTCCCTTTGGCACCTTCCACGGTGCGGATGACCGCTTCAACGTGTGGGTCGAGCGCGAAGGCGGTGGCCGAGAAAGCGAGAGTGGTGAAAGCGCAGAAGAGCGTGAGTTTCATGTTCTTGGTTCTTCGTTCCTAGTTCTTGGTTTCCAGCCTCGAAGTCCTGGCCTCTTGCTGGCCAACAAAGAACCAAGAACCACAAACCAAGAACGAGCTGTTAGCTTCAGTACTTGGGAAAGATGTCCGGGGTCGGGAAGCGGTCACCGGCGTCGGTGCCATCGCCCAGATATTCTTCGCGGGGCACTTGTACCTGGGGCCACTCCGCAGGGCGGATGCGGATGACCCTCGTGGGACGGATGCCTTCGATAACAAGGTCCGTCTCAAACTTGACCTGGATGCCGCTGCTGCCCACAGGAGCCTCTCCCTCGACCTTCGTGACGTCGAGGATGGGGCCTTTGGAAGCCATGTGCGCGGGGCCGTATCCGCCACCTGCGTGTTTCAAGGTATTCTCGGCTCCATTCACCAGCACCTGGCCACTCTTCTTGAAGTCGGCATACAGGGAAGCATCCATGCCGCCGAACAAGGTCACGGTCACGGTGGCGCGACCAAACTTGCCATACTCGACATTATCCACCCAAGCGGGCATCCAGCGACTGCGGATAAAGGCCTTGTGCTGCTCGGTTTGATTTTGCGCGGCACGCTGTGTTGCGGCGTCGTCCAGCCAGATGTCCGAGATGTGGAATCGGGTAAACACACCATCGGGTGTGGGTTTCCAGGTGATGCCGAGCTGCACCGCTTGGCCATCGAGTGCTTTCTTGCCGCTGGCGGGCCAGATGCCTTCGGTGACCAGGTCGGCGATGCCCAGACATTCGCGACCCCGCCACACGCGCGTAGCGGCATCGAAGGTCAGCTTCTCCTCGGTGGCCTTGCCGTCTCCGCCTGCGCCATCAGCCTTCGGGGCGCGTTTGGCGATGATCATTCCCTCACTGTCTTTGATGTCGAGTTCCTTCAACTTCCAGACCAAGCCTTCGCGCTGGCAATGGCTGGGCTCGTCTTCCAAGAGAAGGATGTGGTTCTCGGCCGGTGCGACACCGGTGCCACTGTAGCCCGCGATCTTGCTCTTGTTGTCGACTGGCAACACCGGCACGGCGGAAAGCTTCGGGTCAGGCGGGAGAAAGCCGCGGATGTGCAGCACGGTGCCGAGCGGGATGTCCCTCAAATCCGCCGGCGCGCCGTGATAGCGCACCACGGCATACGGCAGCAAAGCAAAGGGCTGCGGGGCATTGCGGAAATACGTACCACCCTCACCCTGCACGCGAACGCTGCCGCGGCGGTTGACGTGATCCACGAACACGAGTTCACCCCGGTAAGTGTATGCCTTTTCAAGAGGAGGGAACTTCCCCGCCTCGGGACGGAAGACTTCGGCTTTTTGTTCTTGCTTCTTGGTTTTTGGTTCTTCGTTGGCGGCAGTCGCGTGCATGACGAACGAACAACCAAGAGCCAACGACAACGAATGAACCGCGAAGAGAGAGCGAGTAACCATAAACGAAGAACGCATAACCAAGAACCAAGAACGAGGAACCAAGAACTGCCTCACAGCGCGATCACCTTGTTGCTGTCGCCGAACTTGTCCGTCTCCACGCCCATGCGCTGGGCCATGAGGAGGAGCAGGTTGCTCATGTGAGCGTCGGTGTTCACGGGGCGGCTGCAGACCTGGTAATGCGCGCTGGTGAGTGCTCCAGCTGCGTCGAGCGCATAGCCTTGGAATCCTGCTGCCTCCTTGTTGAAGTCCAGATGCTGGCCATGCTTCAGACCGAGGTCCGAGCCGCCGGCGAGCACGAGCGGGAGGTTGGCATTGCCGTGGCTGTGGCCATACGACATACCGCTGCCGAAAAGCGACATGGTGGAGCCGAGCAACGATTTGCCGCTGAGATCCTTGGTTTCCTCGAGCCGCGTGAGGAAGTAGCTGTACTGCTCGATGGCGAAGGTGTCGTAGTTGGTGAGCTTCTCCATGTAGCCCGGGTCACCACCGTGGTGGCTGAGTTGGTGACGCGACTCCGTGATTCCGATTTCAGGAATGGAGATCGCCTGGCCTTCGCCACCCAAGCTGAAGGTAGCCACGCGGGTCACATCCGTCTGGAATGCGAGCACCATGAGGTCATAGACAGTGCGGAAATAATCACCCGCCTTGGTGTCGGGGATGTCGCGGTTGGTGCGCTGGCGGTCCGCTTCGGAGATGGTCGGAAGCGGCGTATCCAGCCAGGCATCGGCCCGCCGCGTGCGGATTTCCGCTTCGCGCACGGAGGTGAGATATTGATCCATGCGTCCCTTGTCCTGGGCGCCCATCTGCTTTTCCAAGCGACGCACTTCAGCAAGATTGTCATCCAGCACGCTGCCTTTGCGGCGCAAGGCGCGTCGCTGGGCTGCGATGCCACCCTTGGGTTCTGCGAACATCGAGGCAAAGATCTCACTACAGCGACGCATCGCGGGCAGCCTCACACCATCCGCCGTCCACGCGAGGGATTCTTGGGTGATGGCAACTTCCAGCGACGGGTAGCGCGTGTGCTGCGCCGTGATCTCCGCCATCTTCTGGTCCACCGAGATGGTGTTTTTATCGGAAGGTCCGAGCTTTCCACCTGTCAGCCACACGTTGATGCAGTTGTGGTGATGGCTGAGGCTGCCCGGGTGATGCAGGCCGCTGATGGGCGTGATGCTCTGGCGATGCTTCTCCAGAGGCGAGAGCGAGCGGGAAAACTTGTAGTCCTTCCCCGACGAAGTGATCTGGTAGTTCAGCGAATGGACACCATTTGCAATATAGATGAAAGCGCTCCGCTTGGGTGTTTCAGTGATCGCCGCCGCTGCTGCCGCCTGCCGAGGCACCATGCATTCCAGCAAGGGGAGAGAAATGAACGAGCCCAATGCTTTGAGAGCATGGCGGCGGTCAATCAGCCAGGATTGGGACAGGTAGTTGCTCATAATATCGAATGTTGAAGAGGGAAAATTGTGGAGTGAGCGTTAGCGTTTGCGCATCAAGTTGGAGACCGCCACGGCGCGGACGATATCCTTCACGCCGTAGTTGTTCTTCTTCGCTTCTGCGGCGATGGCCGCGATGTCGTCTTCGTCATCTACCGTGAGCACGCGGCGGAGGCCGTAGGTGCAGAGGTGCTCAATGAAGGCCTGGACGAACTTGTCACGGTCTTCGATCAAGAGGCGTTTGAATTCGTTGGAGTCTTTGAAGTGACGACCATCAGGCATCTCGCCGGCGGGATTCACCATGGGGTCCGCGCCGGTTCCCGCTGCGACCTTTTCATGGGTGCGCCATTGGCCGATGGCATCGTAGTTGTCCCACGCAATGCCCAGGGGATCGATCTTCGCATGGCAGGCGGAGCAATTGGCGTTGTCGCGGTGCGCCTCCAATTTTTCGCGGAGGGTGGCCTTGGCGCTCGTGGGTGGATTGGGTTCAATGGCGGGCACGTTGGCCGGCGGTGGTGGCGGCGTCTTGGCGAAGATCACTTCGCTGAGCCACACACCGCGATGCACGGGACGATGACGCGTGCCGTCCGAGGTGAGCCCAAGCGATGCGCCCATGGTAAGCAATCCGCCACGACGATCTTCAGGCTTGAGCGAGACGCGCTGGAAGGCATCCGTCTTCGGCTCTGGCAGTCCGTAGAAATCGCAGAGCCGGGAATTGGCCATGGTCCAGTCGGAATCGAGGAAGCTTTCCATGGGCAGGTTCTTCACCAGCACTTCGCGGAAGAACTCCACCGGCTCTTCCCGCATGCTTGTCTCCAGCCACCGGTCATAGGTGGGGTAGAGCTTCTTGTCCGGCGGGAACATGCCCACGCGGTGCAGTTGCAGCCACTGGCGGGAGAAGTCGTCGACGAAGCGGTTGATGCGGCTGTCCGTCAAAATCCGGTCAACCTGCTTCTTCAGGCCATCGCCGTTCAGGGTGCCGCCCTTGGCTGCGGTGAAAAGGGCGTCATCCGGCATGGAGCTCCACAGGAAATACGAGAGCCGTGAGGCGAGTTCCAGGTCGGTGAGCTTCTCGCGGGCCGTCGGTTCGCCCTCGACGAGGTAGAGGAAGTTCCGGGAGGTCAGCACACCCTGCATTGCCACGCGATAGGCCTCAGCCGGCTTTTCGCCTGCCTCGCGCTCTTCGCGGTAGGATTTCAGATAGTCCTCCAGTTCCTCCTTCTTGACCGAACGGCGCCAGGCGCGCTCGGCGAAGCGTTGCAGATGCTCCGCGACCACCTCGGGCGTCGCGTCATCGGCGGGTACCAGATCCTTGCGGCGGGATTTTTCGATGTCCGTCTCAAGGGGGCCCTCCCACTCGATCCAATCGAGGAGCACCGTGGAGAAGAGGCCGTTCCCCTTGCCATCGAACATCTGCGGGGCGTTCGGGTTCAGGAGCAGAGTCTCGCTGCTGTGGGTGAAGATGTATCCACCGCGGCTGGAAAGCGCATTGCGGAAGGCGGCTCCGCTTCTCCGGTCCACCACATCGGTGGCCACGACGCAGAAGTCCAGCGACACCGGCATTTCGAGAAATACCTCAAACTCATACACCTGCGGCTTGTCCTCGGGTGCCGTGATGTCCAGATCGATGAGGCTATCCACGGTCTCCTCCCCGGTGCGCTGGCCGATGCTCAAGTGCGCCGGTTGGCCGTCGAGGGGGCGAACGCCGCTGGCCTGGATGCGCACTTTGTAGAGGCCGCTGTGCTCCGGGCCGGTCTTTCCGAACCAGTTGGGCGAGAGCGCATTCTGAACGGTGCCGGGGAACAGCAGATAACGCAGGGGACGCTTGATGCCGAACCGGTCCAGCGCGGCCTGTTGTTCCTTCCCTCCGTTGTAGCGCAGGTCTGCTGCCGTTTTGCGGACCTTGCGCGCCTCGCCGGACGATGCGGCGGGGAAAGCGCGGTCGAGCACCGTGCCCGCGGCGCGGTAATAACGGTCCATATGCGAGGGCGACAGCGACAACTCCGAGCCAATGCGCTCGAAACCGTGCCACAGCGTGTCCTCGTTCAGCTCCCCTGGCTTGGCGGGGTCGTAGCGCACGCCGAGCAGGTCATAGACCGTGTTCTGGTACTCCTTCCGGCTCAGGCGGTAATGCGACACCGCAGGCCTCGCTGCCATACGGGCCGCGCGCCCCTCTTTGATCAGCCCGTCGAGTGTCGTGACGAAGGCCGCCATTTCCTCCTGGGTCGGCTTCTTCTTCTCCTTCTTCGGAGGCATCTCGCCGGAATTGACCTGCTCAATCATCTCCGACCAGTGATGGGAATCCGCACCCAGCTTGAAGTCGCGAGAGAGCTTGTCGATGCGAAGGTCGCCCTTCTCCTTCTCGGGCCCGTGGCAACTGATGCAGTATTTATCCAGGAAGGCATCAAACGGCTCGGCGGCGCGGACGGCACTGGGAAGACCGGCGCTGGCGATTAGGATGGCTGAGAGGCTGAAAACGGAACGTGTCATCGAAGGTGAGAGCAATGCATCCCGGCGCAGCCTCGGAGCGCACCCCCGGGGTCTCGGGGGTGGGGCAAGGCATTGTCGGGGGATTTTCTTTTACGGCTTCACCCGATGTTCTCATTCATCACGTCGCAAACAGATCGCTGTTATTATAACATGTGGGTTCGGCGCCGCGGTTTCTCGGGGGAGCGCTCAAGGCTGCTCAAGTAAAACGAAGTGTTCGCAGAGTCGTGGGTCATCAGGTCCAACCTCCGCGAGCGCGTCTGCTTGGTTAGGAAAACCAGACCTAAAGGAAAAAGTAGCCCGAGTTGTCCTCGCTTGCTGGGGACGTTCGTCATTCTTTTGACGGGCAGCTTCGGCGGTCCTGACCAAGCACCTCCAAACATCACCCCATCCTTCTCCCTCCTCATGAGCCGACTCGTTTTCATAACTCTGCCTGTAGCTGACCTGCCCAAGTCCACGGCCTTCTACAGCGCGTTGGGCTTTGACCACAATTCCCAGTACTCCGATGACACCGCTTCATGCATTGTCGTCAGCGATGTCATTCATGTCATGCTGCTGACGCACGCGAAGTTCACCAGTTTCACGCCCAAGACGATCTGTGACACGAGGACGAGCACCGAAATGCTGGTCTCCCTCAGTTGTTCGAGCCGGGAGGAAGTCGACGGACTGGTCGCGAAAGCATTGAGCGCCGGCGGCACGACCCAGGGGAAGCCGGAGGACGACGCCTTCATGTACCAGCACGACTTTTCCGACCCCGATGGACACCAGTGGGGGCTCTTCCATATGAAAGCAATGCCCCCGCAATGACCAACCTTCAGATCAAATAAGCAGCGTGGGTGGTGGTGACGGCGGACCGCTATCTAATATTTCTGCGCAACCAGCCAACATTTTGCAAGGGATAGTGGCCTGGCGGTATAGATGAATGTCCCTTAATCTTCGAGCCTGCGATCACGAGGCTCCCCTTGTTCTCGAGGATTATGGCGTCGCTCAAGAATGGGGGCAGCTTTGAGCTGAGTTGTGCAAGAATCTCACCGCTCGAAATATCGGGACTATCCTTTAAGAGGCTTCACCACTTTTACTGCGTTCCATAAGGGGCGCTAGCATTGTTTTCTTCGCGGAATCCCAGCTCGTATTCGGAATCACAATTGCCCAAACCACAGCGTGTGCCGTACTTCGAAGGGAACTGCACCCTTATAGTTGTAGATGATGGCATCGATTTCCTTTTCTTTGCCAATCGAATAAACCGGCTTGGAAAGTTCAATCGCTTTGATTCCCAACGCTTTGAATATCATGCGATTAAGTCTTTCATCAACTATTTCAAGGCCGCCATTGAACTTCTGTGCACTGGCGACCGGTTTCAGCTCAGATAGCTCCACGGCTACTTCCCTCCATGGGTCCAATTTATAAGAGTGCTCGGGCCAAGCGAATTCCCATGCCTCATTCCAATCAAGCTCTTTGTCATTTAGATCGAGCTCTACGCCGAAAACACGTTTGCTGTCAGCTTGAACTGCCGAAGTGAGCAAGCCAAAGCACACGAAAATATAGATCGCCCACTTCATACGGTCACGGCTTCTTCGGTCCCGCCGCCAGCCCTGGCAGCACGGTCTTCTCGATCCACGTCTTCACGAGTGCTTTCTCCGACTCGGGGAAATCGTGACCCACGCCGTCCATTTCGTGGTCGGTGACCTGCAGCCGTGCGTCCTTCACGGCCTTGCACACATAGTTTGCCATGTAGTCCTTGCTGCCCTTTTTGGCGGCGTCGTTGCCCCAGGCCAGGTAGGCAAACTTCTCACGCAGCTTCTTCTTGGCGTCGATGTCACGACCACCCCCTTCGATGATGATGAAGGCATTGAAGAGGTCGATGAAGTAGCCTTCGCCGCGGGTGAGGTTGGTGCCGATGGTGTGGGCGCCGTTGCTGAAGCCGGCCACGAGGCGGATTTTGGGGTCCAGATTCGGCAGAAGCTTCACCACATCGGCGAGCATGGCCTTGTGGTAGTCGATGATGACGTCGAAGTCCTTCGGGTTGTCGAGGGCGGTGTTCGGCGTCGGCACGGTGGAGGGGTAGGGGAGGCCGGCGATGGCATAGTGGCCCTTATCTACCAAGGCGAAGCCGCCGTTCGGAGTGTTCCCACCCTTGCCCCCGCCAATCCAGACCAACAGCGGTACTGGCTTCGTGGGGTCGTAGTCCTCGGGAATACGCACGTTACAGGTGGCCACGTTGCCATTGTGGTCCTTGGGCAGGCTGGGGAATTCAAGGGCCACCACCGCGCCGGGCTTCACGCGGGGGTCGGCGGTGCCTGAGGGGGCGGTCGGAGCGCCGGGCTTGGCCGGAGTACCCGGTGTCGACGCCGGGGTCGGTGCTCCGCCCGGAGCCTGCCAAGCTCTAATGTACTCCTGGTCTGCCGGGGAGAAAGTGGTGGCGGGCACGGTAAACTGCTGGCCGTCCGTGCGTTTGATGCGGACCTGGTCACCCTGTTTGGCCACAATCTCGGCCTCCATGCTGCGGCCGTTCTTGTCGGTGAAGGTTCGAGCGCCAGCCAGGGGGCTCAGGGCGAGGGACAGGGAAAGTGCCGCCCAAGGAACCAGGGTCTTGTTCATGGAACTGCGTTCTATCGGAAAGTTCGGTGCGCGACAAGAGAAACTCTGTTCAGAATTGCAGCCCTCCGGAGCGGTGTGTGGATGCCGGGAACGGCAAGCAGAAATCCGGGCTTGTGAAATTTTTCACAAATTCAATTTGCCGCCCCGCCCCGCTTCCGGTAGTGAGATCGGTCTCTACGTCCCGCTATCGTGCGGCTGGCTCATGGGTAGCTTTCTAGACAGCATCAATCTCGCGTATCTCATCGCTTCGGCGGTGAAGATCGTGTTCTTCAGCTTCCTGGTCATTTTGCCCATGGTGGCGTACTCGGTGTATTTCGAGCGACGAGGCAGCGCCGTCATCCAGGACCGCGTGGGCCCGAACCGCACGGGTATTCCGCTCACTCTTTTCGGCGGGAAGAAGGACATTCCTTTTGCCGGCTTGATTCAGCCGCTGGCGGATGGCTTGAAATTCCTGCTGAAGGAGGACTTCACTCCTTCTCACGTAAAGAAGTTCTACTACTGGCTCGCGCCCACGTTGGTCATGGTGCCGGCCCTGCTCACGGCGGTGGTGATTCCCTTTGGCAGCGAACTGGACCTGAGCTGGATCGCAGGAAAGCTTGGCCTGGAAGGCACCTGGGTGCATCAGGCGGTGCCGATGGTCATCGCGGATCTCAATGTGGGGCCGCTCTTCACCTTCGCCATCGCGTCCTTGGGCGTGTACGGCATTGTGCTCGCGGGCTGGTCCTCGAACTCGAAGTATCCCTTCCTCGGTGCGGTGCGCAGCTCCTCGCAGATGATTTCCTACGAAATCGCGCTGGGCCTTTCCATCATCCCCGTGCTGATGATCATCGGCGACCTGAATCTCCCGGAGATTGCCCGCTATCAGGACAAGAACGGCTGGCTGCTGCTTCCCTTCTGGGGCGAGGGCCTCACACTGGGCCGCTGGGTCCTGCTCATTCCCATTTTCATCTCCTTCGTCATCTTCGTGATCTCCATGTTCGCGGAGACGAATCGTGCTCCCTTCGACCTTCCTGAGTGCGAAACGGAACTCGTCGCTGGTTACCATACCGAGTACAGCTCGATGAAGTTCGCCCTGTTCTTCATGGGTGAGTACGCTGCGATGATCATCGGCTCCGGTCTGGCGGTCACGCTCTTCCTCGGCGGCTGGAGCATTCCTTTTGGTGGACTGATTGAGCAGTGGACCGGGATTCAGCTCACCTTCAAAGAGGGCTCCACTCCCTTGCTGCTGGGCCTGATTCATATCGTGTGCTTCCTCGCGAAGGTCTTCCTCTTCATTCTCTTCTTCATCTGGGTGCGGTGGACCCTGCCGCGCTTCCGTTATGACCAGCTCATGAAGCTCGGCTGGCTGGTCTTCTTTGAACTCGCACTGGCGAATGTGTTCCTCACCGCCGTGCTTATGCTGTGGTTCCGCATCTGATCGCCCGCGAATATGGCCACGATTGTCTGTCAACGCCCCAAACTGAAATGGCATGAGCGCTGGTTCATCTCCACGTTCCTGAAAGGCCTGCGCATCACGCTGGGCCATGCCATTGCCATCATGCGTGGTCGCAAGAAGGTGACCATGCAGTATCCCGAGGAGAAATGGGATGCGAACCTGCCGGATCATTATCGTGGTGCGCCCACGCTGGTGACGGATGAGCATGGCCGCGAGCGCTGCGTGAGCTGTCAGCTCTGCGAATTCATCTGTCCCCCCCGTGCCATCACCATCACGCCTGAGGAAATCCCCAGCGAGGACAAGTGGGCCAAGGTCGAGAAACGCCCCAAGGAATTCAAGATCGACATGATCCGCTGCATCTACTGCGGCATGTGCGAGGAAGTCTGCCCTGAGCAGGCCATCTTCCTGCGCAAGGACTACGCCATCACCGGCACGAGCCGTGCGGAGATGGTGCATGACAAGGCCAAGCTTTATGAAATCGGCGGCGTGCGTGTCGGCCTGGTAAACAAGTGGAACGATTTGAAGTAAGCCGCCATGCCGTCCGTGTTGTTTTACCTCTTTGCTGCGATAACGCTGGTCTTCGGCCTGCTGGTCGTGGTGCTGCGTAATCCGGTGGCCAGCGCGCTCTCCCTGGTGGTGAGCTTCGTGGGTCTCGCGGCGCTCTTCGTGAGCCTGGACGCCTACTTCATCGGCATCATCCAGATCCTCGTGTATGCCGGCGCGGTGATGGTGCTGTTCCTTTTCATCGTCATGCTTCTGGATATCAGGGCAGAGGAGTTGAAAAAGGTGAATGCCCTCCCGGTGGTGGGTGGTGCTCTGCTTGCCATCGTCTTCGTAGCCCAGCTTGGAAGCATTCTGGCCAACTTCGACAAGGGGCGCACGAAGCTCGCTGATGTGCCTGTGCAGTTCCAGCACGCCTCACGCGCCCAGGCGCTTCCTGGTGTGAAGCGGGATCTTGAGCGTGAGTCTCTGCCCGATGCCAAGCTGGTGGGTCAGGCCCTCTTCCAGCGTTACCCTTTCCAGATTCAGCTCGTCGGTGTGCTCCTGCTTGTCGGCACCGTGGGCGTGGTCATCCTCAGCAAGCGTGAAGTGAACTAGCTCCAGTCCCGTCGATGATTACCCTCAGTCATTATCTCATGGTCAGCGGCCTGCTCTTTGCGATCGGGCTGGTGGGCGTGGTCGTGCGGCGGAACATCATCACCATCTACATGTGCCTGGAGATGATGCTGAGCGCGGCAAATCTCACGCTGGTGGCCTTCTCCCGTTTCCGCCTGGTGGAGGGGCTTCCTGATTACAACGCACAGGCGCTGGTGTTTTTCACCATCACCGTGGCCGCCGCTGAGGTGGCCGTGGGTCTCGCCATCATCGTGGCGCTCTTCCGCGCGAAGCAGAGCGTCGATGTGGGCGCTGTGGAAAAGATGAAGGGCTGACACTTCCGACGATCTGATGAACCTCTCTCCCGAAACCCTCTCAGGTGTGGTCCTGCTGTTGCCGCTGGCATCGGCGGTGGTCATCACCTTGCTGCATGGGGTGCTGAAGAATACCGCGCACCTCATCTCCACGGGGGTGTCGATCATCATGTTCCTTTGCGCGCTGATTTTCCTGGGCGCCAACGACAACAAGGAGCCGCTGGTGCTGTATCCCTTTCTGAAGGCAGGCGTCTTCCAGGCGAACATCGGTTTCATCATCGATGCGCAGAGCAAGGGGATGCTCTTCATTGTGACTTTCATCGGCATGCTCGTGCACATCTACAGCACGAGCTACATGAAGGATGACTCCGCAAAAGCGCGCTACTTCGGCGCACTGTCGCTCTTCATGTTCTCCATGAACGGCATCGTGCTGGCGGACAACTTGGTGATGATGTTCCTCTTCTGGGAACTGGTGGGCGTGAGTTCCTACCTGCTCATCGGCCACTGGTTCACCAAGCCTGAAGCGAGCGATGCCGCGAAGAAGGCTTTCATCACGAACCGCGTCGGCGACTTCGGGTTCATGCTGGGCATGTTGATTCTGTTTGGCGCGGTCGGTGCTTCGGGGTGGGGGAACGAAGGGGTGCTTTCCTTCTCGGCGATGAAGGATTCAATGGAGGTGTCCAACAGCGGTTTGAAGGCTTTCTCGTTCAACCAGCAGGGCCTCTTCACGCTGGCCTGCATTGGTCTCTTCCTTGGCGCCATGGGCAAGAGCGCGCAGGCCCCCCTGCATGTGTGGCTTCCGGATGCCATGGAAGGCCCCACGCCGGTGTCCGCCCTCATCCACGCTGCGACCATGGTGGCGGCCGGGGTGTACATGCTGGTGCGCGTGTTCTTCCTGCTTGAGGCGAGCCACCTTGCCTTGGAGATCATTTCTTGGGTCGGCGGCATCACCGCGCTGATGGCGGCCTTGATGGCCACGCAGCAGAATGACATCAAGAAGGTGCTGGCGTATTCCACGCTCTCGCAGCTGGGCTACATGGTCATGGCCGTCGGTCTGCATGCTCCAAATGAAGGCATGTTCCACCTGTACACGCACGCGTTCTTCAAGGCGCTGCTGTTCCTCGGCGCTGGCGCTGTGATTCACTCCTGCCACCATGAGCAGGACATCTGGAAAATGGGCGGTCTCGCGAAGAAGATGCCTGTGACCTTCTACACGTTTGTCATTGGTACCGCAGCTCTCATGGGCGTGCCGTTTATCACCAGTGGTTTCTGGAGCAAGGAAGGCATCCTCACCGCTGCGTATCCGCACGACGGACACGGAAGCTGGCCGCTGTTCTTCATGGGACTCTTCACGGCAGTGCTCACTGCTTACTACATGACCCGTTTGGTGGTAGTAACCTTCTTGGGCAAGGGCCGCACCAAGTATGCGGACCATGCGCATGAGTCCCCGCTGGTGATGATCATTCCGCTGGCCGTGCTCGCTGTGCCCTCGCTCATCTCGGCTGTTCCATGGGTTTCTGGCACTCTGAGCGCCATGGTGCCTCATCATGAGCACACGAACTGGGTGGTCATGGTTCTCTCCATTGTCGCCTTGGCAGTGGGTGCCTTCTTCGGATTCACCACTTACAAGGGCAAGGACAAGGACCCGGTCAACATCCCGCTCTTCGCGAACAAGTTCTACTGGGATGAGTTCTATGCTGGATTGGTGAAATACGCGCAGGACCGCTTCGCGTGGATCATCAATGGCATCGAGAGCATCGTCGTGGATGGCCTCACCGTGCGCCTGCCTGCCGCGCTGGCCAGGTCCTCCGGCAACGCACTGCGCCGCATCCAGAGCGGTGGCCTGCAGGCCTACACCTTTGTTCTCGGTCTGGGCATCGTGATCGCAGTGTATCTGGCGGTGTACGCCACTTCCAAGAATTAAGCCAAGCCTCCTACTCCCTTCCCGTGAGTCCTCTCGAAATCATCATCCTGCTTCCGCTGCTGGCCGCCATTGCCATCTGGCTGGGTGCGCCCGCCCGCGCCACGGCGCTGGGAGCCTCGGTGGTGAACCTGCTGCTGGTGCTGGGGTTATTCATCGGGTACCGCGGCGATGCGTCCATCGAGGGCAAGATGGCTTACATCAACTCGCATGTAGTGCTGTCCGCGCCGAAGATCGCCTTCGCGGTCGGGGCGGATGGCATCAGCCTCACGCTGGCCTTGCTCACGGTGCTCGTGACGCTGGCCGCGGTCTGGGCCACCACGAGCAAGGAGAAGCTGCATTACGGTGCGTCACTGCTCATCGCGAGCGGTGCGCTCGGCGCCTTCCTTTGCACGGACATTTTCTTCCTGTACGCCTTCCATGAGTTGGCGCTGATTCCCACCTTCCTCATGATCGCCTTGTACGGTCATGGCGAGAAGCGTCAGGCCGCATGGCGCATCACCATCTATCTTGGTGTAGGCAGCTTGATTCTGCTGGCCGGTCTCCTCGGTGTCGTGTGGTACTGCCGTCCGCCGAGCGGGGAGTTGACCTTCGACCTGCTCACCTTGCTGCAGCATCCTCTGAAGGGCGACGCTCCCTACGCCAGCTTTGCTCCCATCAATTTCTTCGTGCTTCTTGTGGGCTTCGGCACGCTGGTGAGCTTGTTCCCCTTCCATAGCTGGGCTGCTCCCGCCTATGCTGCCTCACCTACACCAGTTGCCATGCTGCACTCGGGTGTGTTGAAGAAGTTCGGTCTCTACGGTCTCATCCGCATCGCGTTGCCCTTGCTTCCGGAAGCTGCCAAGACTCCCTGGGTCCAGCACGCGCTGCTCTACATGCTGCTGGGGAATATCCTCGTCATCGGCTTTGTCACCATTCACCAGTCGCGCCTGGATACCATGCTCGCGAACTCGAGCGTGATGCACATGGGCTACATCTTCCTGGGCCTTGCTGCTGGGAATGCCATCGGAACGAATGGCGCGGTGCTTCTGATGTTCGGCCATGGCATTTCGGTGGCCCTGCTCTTCATGATCTGCGGCCGTCTCCGCAACCAGCTTGGCACGCTGGAGTTCGCCAAGCTCGGTGGCCTCGCGAAGAATGCGCCTTTCCTCAGCCTGCTGTTCGGCATCGCGGCCTTTGCCTCCATCGGTCTGCCCGGCCTCGCGAACTTCTCGGGTGAAGTGATGATTTTCTTCTCCACGTTTGAGAGCTTCAAGGTCGCTGAGGGCTTCACCTTCCTGCAGGTGGCCACCATTTTCTCCCTCTGGGGCGTGGTCATGAGCGCGGTCTACATGCTCCGCGCGTATCGGAAGCTCTTCTTCGGCCAGGCGGCCTCGGGACTCTATGTCAGCGACCCGGGATTCGGCCTGCGTGTGCCCATGATCCTTCTGGCGGCCGCCCTGTTCATCGTCGGTGTGTACCCCGGCTCCCTGCTGCAGGTGATCGACGCCTCGCTGAAAACACTCGCGACACTCGCAGCGAACTAAATTCTGATGTCACCGCTCTCTCTGGAACTCGCTCTTGGTGTGCTCGGCCTTGTGCTGCTGCTGGTGGAGGCATTCACCCGCGTGCCGCGCAAGACGCTTGCCTACGGTGCGCTCGGAGGTCTCACGTTGGCATTGATCATTCTCATCTCCGGTGGGGCGAGCGCTCAGGTTCCACACATGGAGACCTTCTACGCGGTCGACAGCCTTGCGCTCTTCTACAAGGGACTCGTGCTCGTGGCGACGATTGCCACCATCGTGCTCTCTCTGGAATACGCTCCGGTGGTGAACCAGTATGTGGCCACCAACCCCGAGAAGCACAAGGAAGCGGGTCTCGGTGAGTTCTTCAGCCTGCCGGTCTTCGTTTGCGTGGGCATGATGGTCATGGCCTCGGCCAAGGACATCATCACCATCTTCGTGGCTCTCGAACTGGTGACGGTGAGCTTCTACGTGCTGGTGGCCTACATGCGGCGCAGCGCTTCCTCCCTGGAAGCCGGCGTGAAGTATCTGATTCTCGGTGCTCTCAGCACAGGCCTTCTCATCTACGGCCTCTCCTGGCTGTACGGCATGACCGGCGGACTGACGCTGGAAGAAATCGCCCACTCGCTCCAGCATTGGGAGGGCAGCACGGCACCTCTGCTCTTTGCCGCTGCGCTGGTGATTGCAGGCCTCGGATTCAAGGTGGGCGCTGTGCCCTTCCACATCTGGGTGCCGGACGTGTATCAAGGCGCCCCTACTCCGGTGACGGCATTCCTTTCCGTGGGTTCCAAGGCAGCAGGCTTCGTCGTCCTTACCCGCGTGGTGGAGACTTTTGTTGCGGAAGGTTCCGCCATTGCCCAGCCCATTTCACACGTGCTGCTCGTGCTCGGCGGCGCTACCATCCTTCTCGGAAACCTGGCCGCGATTGCCCAGACGAACTTCAAGCGCCTGCTCGCGTATTCGAGCATCGCCCATGCGGGTTACCTGATTGTCGTGCTGGGATGCCTGCACACCGCGAACACAGGGCTGACCTCCGGTGAGATCGCCGCCTTCTACCTGGCCACCTACCTGCCGATGACTTTCATCTGCTTCCTGCTTCTGAGCACCGCGCGCGCCCAGGGTCTGGGAGAAGAAATTGCCAGCCTGCGCGGTCTCGCGCTGAGCAATCCGAAGCTGGGCATGGCTGTCACCCTCGCGCTCGCCTCGCTGGCCGGTCTTCCGCTGACCGCTGGTTTCATGGGCAAGTTCCTCGTCATCTTCGCCACGGTGCTGGATGGCGCCTATGCCTACCTCGTGATTGCCGTCATCGGCGCCGCGGTTGGTTTCTATTATTACTTCCGAGTCATCCTCTCGCTCTACTCCAAGGTCGACGGCGAGGCCGCTCCCGCGAAACTCAAGCTGGGACTTCCCTCGGCCATTCTGCTCGCGGTCTTCACCGCCAGCATTGTGGTGATGGGTGTCTATCCAGATTCCATCCGCAACGCCCTTCGTGGCAAAGCCGACGCCAAAGCCGCTCAGGTGGCCGTGACGGAGAAGCGATAAACTCCGGGCACGGCCCTGGGAGCGCTGGCCTCTGGCCGGCGTACCTGCGTGGCTGGGCCAATCGACATGCGACTCCTGAATGCACGCCGGCCGGAGGCCAGCGCTCCCAGGACTCCTGGGTGCCGTTATGCGTAGGGTAAGTGGTGTTCCGCACATCCTGATTTCCTTCAGCACGCAAGACTGGTGCAATTTCCACGGGATGCGCTAGACTCCGCGCTCCCATGTTCCACCGATTCCTGCAGCCCGACTTCCAGACCTTCTCCGCCCGTGCAACACAAGGTAATCTTGTGCCGGTGTGGGTGGAGCTGGCTGCAGATTATGAGACGCCGCTATCCGCCTTCCGCCAGATTCATGACGGCCGGCATGGTTTCCTGCTGGAGTCCGCGGAACTGACGCAGCATTCCGGGCGCTACTCACTTCTGGGCAGCGAGCCACGGTTGATTTTCACCGCGCGCGGGCGCGAGATTGAAATCGAGGAGAAAGGCGAGAAGCGCACCTATACCGCCCCTGGGGATCCGCTCAAGGAGCTGGAGAATATCATGGCCGCGTTCAAGCCGGTGTCTCCCGCGCCCCTTCCGGTATTCCACGGCGGTGCGGTCGGCTATCTGTCGTATGACATGGTGCGGTTCTTCGAGCCCACCCTGCCCGCCGCTCCTCCGGACTCCCTCGGTGTGCCGGACATGGTGTTCATGATTGCGGACACGGTGGTCATCTTCGATCACAAGCATCGCAAGCTCACCATCGTGGCGAATGTGTTTGTGCCGGATCACGCTTCTCTTGAAGCGGCCTACGAATGGGCGGGCAAGCGCATCCAGCAGATCATCGCCAAACTGGAAGCGCCTCTTCAAGTGAAGGCCTTGCAGGCATTCGCGCCTGAGGCATCAAATGGCGCGCTGGAGCTTCGCGGCAATACCACCCAGGCGGAGTACGAAGCCATGGTGGTGGCCGGGAAGGAATACATCAAGGCAGGAGACGTCTTCCAGTTTGTGCCTTCGCAGCGATTTGAGACGGATTACACCGGCACCTCTCTCGACCTGTATCGCGCGCTGCGGCATGTGAATCCCTCGCCGTACATGTTCTGCCTGGATTTCCCGGATGACTTCGCCCTGGTGGGCAGTTCACCGGAAGTGCATGTCAAATGCCTCGATGGAAAAATCGAAATCCGCCCCATCGCCGGCACGCGCTGGAGAGGAAAGACGCCGGCGGAAGATGATGCCCTGGCGAAGGAACTGCTGGAAGATCCGAAGGAGCGCGCTGAGCACATCATGCTCGTGGACCTGGCGCGCAATGACGTTGGGCGTGTGTCGAGTCACGGTAGCGTGCGCGTGAATGAGCTGATGATCATCGAGCGCTACTCGCATGTGATGCACATCGTCTCCAATGTCGAGGGGACCCTTGCTCCTGATAGGAACTCCTATGATGTGATGCGAGCCACGTTCCCCGCAGGCACGGTGAGTGGATCTCCCAAGGTGCGGGCGATGGAAATCATCAACGAACTGGAGAAGAACAAGCGCTGCGCGTATGCCGGCGCGGTGGGTTACTTTGGCTTCGATGGTTCACTCGACAGTTGCATTGCCCTGCGCACTTGCGTGCTGAAAAATGGACATGCCTATGTGCAGGCGGGTGCCGGGGTGGTGGCGGATTCCGACCCCACGTATGAATATAATGAGACCGTGAACAAGGCGCGCGGATTGTTGCGTGCACTGCAACGCGCGAAGGAACTCGGAAGCTGAAAAATACACGTTTGCTTTGGCTTGCTGAATAAATTCACAAAATGTCGCCGCCCGACTTTCTGGAAAATTTCTAAAAAAGTGATGCCTGATGGATTGCCACGCGCGATCGGCCTGTGGTAAATTTTCTTCAACGTCTGTGCACGCCCCCAAAACTGCTCATGATTCGCAAGACATCCCTTTGCCGCCATCTTGCAGTCCTGTCTCTGATGGCTGGAGGCAATCTATTTGCTCAGACGCTTTCCCCTGTCGCTGTGGGTATTTCGCGTGAAACGGCGTCCATGGGCATGCTTTCGACCTCGCGGCAGGAGGGGTTGAGTCCTGCTCCTGCGACGAGTTCGACGACGCTGCCACGGGTCTTTGCACCCACGCTTCCGCGTGCCACCTACACCCGCTATCCGTGGAAGACGGACATCATGACCACGGTCTTCTGGGTGGGTGAACTTCCCACGGAGAACAATCCCACACCCAATACCAAGAGCTCGTGGGACACCGCGTGGACGGCGAACTACGGCGGCTATGATGATCCGGATCCCAACAAGCGTGCTCCGGATTACCGCCCTGCGGCCTTCGTGCCGAAGCAGAATCCCTTTTACGTGGCCCTGCCCTACAACGACTGCCTCGACTACCGGACCACGAAGCCTGATGCGTCGCGTGTGATTCCCTGGTTCAAGCAGACCTTTGAGCGCCATGGCAAATCCGTGTGCCGTGATCGCTGGATTGCCATCCGCTATCAGGACCGCATTTGTTATGCGCAATGGAGCGACTGCGGCCCCTTCCTCACGGATGACGTGGGCTATGTGTTCGGCGATGCCAAGCCCGCCAACTACAAGAATGGTGGCGCGGGGCTCGATGTCTCTCCTGCGGTGCGTGATTACCTTGGCTTCAATACCAACCACAAGGTGGACTGGCGTTTCGTGGATGTGCATGAAGTCCCCGATGGCCCGTGGAAAATGTATGGCACCAACAACCACTTCGTGCAACAGGCGGGCAAGGACAAAGACCTCGTGGCGGCGCGTCTTGAGGAACTGCGTCGCAAGCGCGACGAGTGGTTCCGCCAGAATGGCTCCAAGGCCATGCAACTCCGCTGAGGCGGTGCTTCAAGCTTGATTGCAGCTTGCCTGCGCAGGTCTGCTGCCTTTGGTGGAGATATGCAGCCCGTGGGCAACACCGCCATCCCTTTTCGTGAGTGGATGCGCCGCGCGTTGTTTGATCCTGATACAGGCTATTACACCACCAACGTGCGCACCGTGGGTCGGCGCGGTGATTTTTCCACCTCCGCCACCGCAGGCACTTTGCTGGGGGAAGCTGTCGCGGCTTGGCTGAAGGAACAGATGCGCCGCCAGCGCGGTGTGCGTGCGGTGATTGAAGTGGGCGGCGGCAGTGGTGTTCTCTCCGCCACAGTGCGCGATTCGTTGGGCTGGTGGCCCCGCTGGAAGATGGGCTGGCACATGGTGGAGGCGTCCCCCGTGCTGCGCGCCCAACAGCAGCAAAAGCTGGGTGAGGGAGCCGCCGTCTGGCATGAGTCCATGGAGGCTGCGATGGATGCCACCGACGGGCGGGCCTTTGTCTTCCACAATGAATTGGTCGATGCCTTCCCGGCGACGCTGCTGCAGTGGGATGAGCCCTCCAGGACTTGGTGTGAAATCTGGATGCGCCGCGACGAAGCTGCAGGAGTGTGGCGCGAGGAATTGGGGGCGGCAGTGGCCGGAGGCATCGACGGGGGAGTGCCCTTAGAAGATGGCCTGCTTGCGGTGGCTCTCTCGGAGGAGGCCTGGCCGCAGAACACGCTTCGCCACGGCCAGAAGGTGGAGGTGCATTGCTCGTATCAGGAGTGGTTGGAGAGCTGGGCGCGATCGTGGCAAGAAGGCGCGATGCTCACCCTGGATTACGGAGACGCCTTTCCCGCGGTGTGCCACCGCCAGCCGCGTGGCACCCTGCGCGCGTACTTTGCGCAGCAGAGGCTCACCGGAGCAGAGGTGTACCAGCGCATGGGCAGACAGGACATCACTGCGGACGTGAATTTTACCGACCTCCAGCACTGGGGCGAATCTCTGGGCTGGCGTACTGATGTCCTCGAGACCCAGTCGAGTTTCATCAACCGTCACATTGGCAATGCTGCTGAGCGGGCGAAGGCAAACGCTGCGGATGCCTTTGTCCTGGATCCAGCGGGGGCGGGAGGTGCCTTCAAGGTGTTGGCGCAAAGGCCTCCCCATGCGCCCGCTGCTTGAAATGGACTTAGCGTTTGCACCTGAGTGGTGCCGGTGTTAGGCACTCCGCCCCGCATGAAAGCCCATCAGCTTATCGCTTCCATCAGCCCTGCCCTGCAGCAGGAAATCCTCGGCTACATCCAGACTGAAACCAAGGATGCATTTCGCACGGCGCTCTACCAGGTAGGTGCCACGAGGAAGCTGCGCCCCCAGTATTTCGACAGCAAGTCCAAGAGCGAGCGCATCGATTGGCTGCTGGGCCACATGAAGCAGAAGGCGCTGGACGGCGTATCCGAGCAGCTTCTGCAGCTCTGGCTGCTCAAGGCCAAGGTGCCCATGCTGGCTGCCTTCCTGGACGCTGCTGGCATCAAGCACGATGGCAAGGGACAGGTGGATGACCTGCCCGAGACCCTTGAGGCAAAAAAAGTCGCTGCTGGCGTGGACGCCATGCTCAAGGATAACTCCGGAGAGCAGGTCGCCCTCTATTTGTACATGTTCCAGCAGCAGCGTCCCGGCGGATGGCCAGAGATCGCCGAAGCCTTGGAAAAGCGCGCCGAGCTCAAGCTCGGTTGAATGTCCCCGCGCAGATCGCGGTAGGGCAACATCGTTCTCTCATTACGGGCCGCTTCGCCGCAGATGAAACGTCTGCGGCGGTCGACCAGGCCCGTCTCGCGGTCGGTGAGGCTCTCAGAGCGTCACAAAGGGCTAGACGCGCGCCCCTTTTTTGTGTCATATAGCAATATTGCAACCTGCAATTGCAGGGAATTGTTCGGATGAACGCTCTTTTGTGTTTCAAGCCCTAAATAAAGGGTCTAAAAACACAGTAATTATGGAATATACAAGAAACGGATGGTACAAGTAGCACCGTGTACACCATTCTTTCTCTCACGCGTTTGCGGATTAAGTTAGGTCATACTGCCATGGCTGTGGCGGCAGCAAGTTTCGTTCTTGGGGCACTACCGGCTCATTCTCAGGCGCCGGGCGCCAGGCCCGACTCGCTTAGGCCTCCGATGGGTGAAGTTACGACAGCGGCGGAATTTCAGAGGAAAATACAGGCGTCAAAAACGATTGGTGAGTACAAGAGCGTACCGAGAGACCCCTCGCTGGGCGAGCAAGAGGTCAAGAATGACCCGAACGAAGACTGCATCCTGCTCTACGATGGAAGCAGCTACACCAGAGTGCCGATTGGCTCCGTACTGGCTCTTCCGGCGAATTATCGGAACCGCGTCATCGACAAGCCGAAAGGTCCGTTGCTGCCCTGGCCGGACTTTCTCGCGAAAAATAAGGATTGGGTCGGAGGCTGGGAAGTGCCGATGAAGATGGTCTACGGCGATGCCGATCAATCCAAAATCGTGATGAAGGCGCTCTCCCAAGACACGCGCGTGCTTGTGGCCCTTTTGAAGGGAAATCCCATCACTGTCCTGGAGCCCGAGCCCGAGACCGAGAAGGCCCCCAATAAGGCAGGGGCCGCTAGGAAATAGTCGCGATTCTCATCACCACTACCACTCTGAATCCATGAAATCGATAAGGCTCAACATTTTCCTGCTGTTGCTCGCTGCTTCCCAAGGCGGCCTGATGGCACAAACGACCTCGACCAAGGCGTGGGTCATTGAAAAGGATCTCGGAACCGGGATTTCGGCCCATGTCTACCTGCCGACCGATCTCGGTGGGCCTTACACACCACTCCTCCCCGTCTCGGATGGCGGAAATGTGTACAAGCTGTATGCGAAGGGCACCGCTTGGGATACCAATGAGTACCTTCTGGATACCAAAATCATCAAGGCCTATTCGCCCGCGGCGAGTTTTACGATCGAGACCGGTGACCCTACTTATTTCCGTGGCGACCCGAAGACTCCGAACTTTGTAGTCCGTACGCGGGTGGATGAACCCATCAAGTTTTCGGTCACGATCTCAGGGGTGGTCACAGACGCTACAGCTGCCGCGGCGGAGAGATCGGTCGAGATTGAATTCATCGGCACGGACTACTGGCCTGACACTTATTCCCCTTTAGGAAACGCAAGTGGGAGACCGGAGAAACAGCCCTACCCTCTGACCCCCGTTCCGGTTGTGCTCGAGGGTAACCAGAAATTTCCGTTCGGATATGATAAAGAGCTCTACGCTTTACTCGACAACCCCGCGAACAAGCTGGACTGTGTTGGAGAATGGAAGCTTAAAGTGAAACGGTACGCGGCCGATGGCATTCCAGCCACGTACATTGCGGAACCGAAAATCGAGGTCTGGCCCGTGGCCGAGGCCAAGTTCACAGGTGTTACCGACAACCAGGTCTTCATTGATGCCATTCCCGAGTTGGTGTTCACCTACTCGGACCTGTATCCGGACTCCAAAACGTATGTGCAAATCTATTCAGGCCCGTGGGTGAAAGGCACCCAGGGCACGATTATCGAAACCACGGAGCGCAAGTATGGCAAGTACTACAACCCTGGTCTGACTGACCATCCTACGGTACCGCAGAACGCGTCCATTGGTGTGACGGGATTGTCCAGCTACACCCCCAAGGATGGGATCTATACCATGGAGATCATTACCGAGACTCCATTCCACAATCGCCGCCAGGACACACTCAAGAAGGTCACCTTTGAAGTGGACCGTGTCATCTCCTCCCGTGGCAAGTTGAGCACGGCGGAAGGAAGCCCGTAATCACTTTCGACCATGAACATGCGCCATGTAATGAGGGGACGCCGGCGTTCGAGCCGGCGAGGCTCCGTGTTGGTTGAGGCGTCCATCGCCCTCGGGGCCGCCACCTTGCTGGCGTTGCTGATGATGAAAGCTACACTGCTTGCCATCGGAGGAAATGACTGGACGACCATGCAGACGCTGACGGATGCCCTCCTCACGCGCGAGACCGCGATGGCAAACCGCGTCCCCTTCGCGGAGATCGCTTCCGGGACCTCGATGTGGCCCGACGCCTCCGGGGGCGTGGTCGGAGCGCCCGTGACTATCCAGATTGGGAAGATCATGGGTGGCGCTCCAGTCACGGCGAAGCTGATCCGCTATCGCGTGAACCAGGCTAATACCAGCGAACCGGACGTGACTCTCGCGGTATGGAGGCTGCATTCCGTGGTGCAGTACAATGTCGGCTCGAATCAGTATGTGAAATCCTCATCCACGCTTCGCGCACAATGAATTTTCGTCTTCAACGGCCGCTCTCGTGGAGAAAGTCACTCAGGCGGGGTGGTTTCACCCTGCTGGAGACTTCGATGGGTGTGAGCATCACCCTCGCCCTGAGCGTAGCTTTGATTGCCATGCTTCAGCAGCACATCACTCTGATGGGCTGGCTTCAGAAGCAGTCCTTTCTCACGACGGAGGCACCCCAGATTGGAAACCTTGTGGGACGCATCTTTGGTTCGGCCGATCACTATTTTGTCTATTCCAGCCGCGATGCTGCTCTCGGTGGCGCAGCTCCAGTGTTGGTCAATGGAGGTGCCGTGCGTCTTTTCAGCCAGGCTGCCAATGGCGACATCACGGAACTGTGGGTGGAAGTGCAAACTGTGGCGGGCACGAAGGTGCTGAAGTGTTATGGTAAGCTTCCCAATGGCACCGAATCGCAATGGACCGTGTGCGAAGGCCTCGGTAATGCTACATTTCACTGTAATACCGGCGTCCTCGGAGTCACTCTCACTGGGCCGAATCAAGAAGAGGTTACTTATTACGGAGGCAGCCGATGAAAAAACGAGTCCCATCCACCAAACGCACCCTTCGAGGATTTGCGGCGATGCCCATGGTGACGTTCATGAGCATCTTCCTCCTTCTGAGCTTGGCGATGGTCTATCGCAGTTCGCTCATCAAGCGCGATCAGGCTGCGAAGAGCCAGCTTCGTATCGACTACCATCAGCGTGAGGAGGCTCTCATGCGCGCCCTGGTGGCCAGCTTTCCTGCGAAGGTCGTGGCCTGCATGAAGGGAAACTATGCAGATTCGACTACCTATAGCTGGAATGCGATTTTTGCAGACGCCATTCAGCGTGCGGCGGCTTCGGAGGCGATTTCGACCAGCATGAAGCAGGCGATGGGTCTGGGCGCCAATGTGCGCCAGGCGGACGTCGGTGATGATAATGCGGCAACAGTGCAAAGCTGGATCACTTCGCTGAGCGGCCAAGCTGGAAGAGTCACCCCTGGTATCTCCAGTTACGAGGATGATTTCACCGCAGCTGGGCTCGCTGGAAAGGTACCCCCCTTCCTGAAGTCAACTCCTGCCCTGGAAGCGGCTGATGAAAATCGCCCCGTCGTCAGCCCGGAGAAGGTCTATGCGGAACAAAGCGCCGGCCTGCTGGCGAGCGTCACCAGCTATCCCAAGTTCAACAAAATCGATTATCCGAACATTAGGTTTGGTTATGCCAAACCCGGCGAGCCTTTTGTGGCAAAGCGGAACTGGTGGGCGTTCAGCGTGCGTTACGGTGAGGGCGATGTCGGCGTCACCAAAAACTATATTCTCTCCCTGTACGAGGTGCCGTCCCAGCTTCCCATTGAAGCGGCGACCTTTGCTGAAATTGGTCAATACGAAGGTGGCACAGCATGGGGGGCCAATATCACGATCGAAGGTGGGATCTATGCAGACAGCCTGAAAATGAATGGCGCTCACGGAGCCAGCCGTCTTGCCGGACGTGAATCGATTGAGTTGGACGCTCCCCTGGAGTTGGATGGCACCACGGTCGACAATGACTTCGATGCCATGGGTGTGCGTGAGAGCATGCATGCGAGTGCCAAGACCAACATCCTGCCTGTGGCATTGTCCGCGAACTCTGGGCGAGTCGTTTTCTACCCGATTCCAAGTGGAACTGCTTTTCTAAACAAGTTCGTGGGTACCCCTACCAAGTGGGACCAATACAAGAGCGGCGCGATTGACTGCAAAGTTACGATCGAGGCACTTGCGATGGTTAGCCTTGATGACCAGACACCCACCTCCATCCGCGTCAAGTATAAGACTCCCTCAGGAACCACCCAGACGACCGTACTCACACGCAACAGCAACTGGCCGTCTGCGGTGGAAACGGGCGGCGATGTCATTCCGTTCCAGACTGAACTCACCAGCACTGGCCGCTCCTGCATCACCGTCTCCCCGGGATTGTTGAACGCCTGGCTTCTCTCCAAAGGAGGGGCCTCCGTGCTTACGAACAATAGCTTGCACATCTCCGTGGACGCCACGGCAGATCCTTTGACGGTGAAGGCTCTGTCATCCCCTCCGGCCGAGGGAGACATGTGTGCCATCATTCGCAAAGGGAAGGACCTGACTTCCTTCACCAAGGGCTTTTCGCTGGTGGGACCGGTGCGTGTCTACATTGGGGACGACCTCAACGAGTACCCCTTGCCCTCGGTCCCTACGGATGCAGGTTTTCCTACAGGCACCGCCAGTTATTATCCCCCCATGTCTATTTTCGCTTCGGAATTGCGCGTGGGCACGACCCAGAACAATCGCCTCTTCGAGCATAAGGGCCAAATGGGTTCGCTGCAGACGGGCAGTACCTCCGCGTGGAGACCGATGGACATGAAGTCCGGCAAGGATGATACTGTGCACACGAATGATATTTCGGCGGATCTTACGCCTCTTGAGAGCCCCGCAGAGCTTCCACCCATCCACCAGTTGAACTGGCTTGTAGTGATCGAAGAGATTAATTGAAAATCTGTTCGTGCGACCACCGCGCGGACATCTGCATCCACTGCCTCCCCTGACACTGTTTTAATGAGCGCTCTTCAGTCCTCCGCCGTCCATAATTTCTTGGGTCTCATTGCCGCGGCCTATCCAGATCGTGAGATTTCGGATGTGCAGATCCGTACGAACAGCCTGCTTTACGTGCACACCAATCGTGGCATTGAGATTGCCGAATCGTTTGGGGTCATGCCGGCAGAAACCGTGGCGCAGATTGCGGAAGCGCTGTTCCTGAACCAGAATGTGGAACTCTGGTCAGACGCGGATGGCCAGGGCTCAGTGGAGAAGATGTGGGAGCTCATCCGCAAGAAGCGCGTCATCGACTTCAGTTGCGACAACGGTGCTCTCGGTGCGCCGGTTCGTATGCGTGTGCAGATGCACCTCAGCGAAACTGGACTCGGCCTCACGACCCGTTGGTTGCGCGGCAAGATCTCACAGCTCGAGACTCTCGGGATCGACCCGATGATTTCGGACAGTTTGCGTGATCTCGTCCAGCGCCGCTTCGGGCTGGGATTGATCACGGGTCCCACGGGTTCAGGCAAGTCGACCACTCTGGCGGCGTTGCTGGACTGGGTACGGAGACACTTCTCAAAGCATGTCGTCACCGTGGAGGACCCGATTGAATATCGATATGACAGGGACATGGAGGATCCCAACACTCCGGGTCTCATGATTCCTGCGCCGTCCATGGTGACGCAGCAGGAAGTGGGCAAGCATACGCTCTCCTACCAGTCGGGCCTCAAGGAAGTATTGCGTAAGACACCCAACATCATTCTGCTGGGGGAAATTCGTGACCGCGAAACGATGGAGACCTGTATTGAGGCAGCTCAGACCGGTCACTTCGTTCTCTCCACCCTGCACACGCGTGGTGCGGTTAAGACCATTGACCGTATTCTGGAGTTCTTCCCCAAGGATCAACAGCCCGGCGTGTTGAATCGGTTGGGTGAAACACTGACCTTTGTGTTGTCCCAAGGTCTGCTCACGGGTTTCCAAGGCCGAGTGCTGGTCACCGAATATCTCCAGAATACCAGTGATACGGTGGGCGCCGGTATTCGAGCCTACGATGGCAACGCCACCTCACTGGCGGATGCCCTGCGTTACAAGGGCAACCTGCGCTGGGACAGCTCGATGATGCAACTGTATCGCGAGGGCAAGATTTCAGAGCAGGTGTTCAGCACCAATCTTATTGGTGGCTGACCAGATATCCTCTGGCGGCGAGGTTGTCCCGGAACTTCACGACGATACGGTCGAGGAACCGGGCGTGGTCGTCGATTTCCACCCGGCGGGCGAACGGAATGTTCATCCACCATCCCTCCCGCTCGGCTGCAGCACGTGTTTCACGAAATTGCTGCTGGAGAGAGATGATGTTATTCCAGTGGGGGGCGACTTCGTTTTTCGTGGGGAATCCCGGCTGCGCCGCAAGGATCAGATCGTTAAGGCCATTGATCGCGGCGCCTACGCCCGTCAGTGCGTTTGCCATGCCACCTTGGCTGGATTTTGCCTGAGCCAGCGCCTTTTCAGTCACTATCCTGGACCGCTCCTTAACCTGACCCAAATCCTGGGAGGTGGTGGTGATATAGTGGTACAGGATTTCGTAGAGGGCTGGATCACCCGGATCAAGATTGTAGGCGAGTCTCAACCGCCATCCCGCGGAGGCCTGGATATAGCGGCGGTGAGCTGCTGAAAGCACTGCGGGTCCCGATCTCCGTCTGCGCTGAGTTTCCAGCTTGAACAACAAACCGGCAACCCTATCCACCGGGGTTCCAATCGCGGGTAAGTCAGGCCCCTCATCTGGGAGAATGGCCTCTACTGGTGCAGGTACGGCCGCGGGCGCATTGGAAGTGAACTGGCGCCTCGAAAAGACGCCAGGCGTCGGTGGGGGAGGAGGTGGCGGAGACGAGGTGGTAGCAGATGCCTGTTTGGCAGGATTGGTCGCCAAGGCGCGGGCGGCCTCACCTCCGTGCCAATAGGTATAAAGGGACTCGCGCATGGTGCGGGCGATCAAGCTCCCAAACGCGCTGCCAGGAATGGCAAGCGTGGGAACCTCCTCTACCGTCTTGGGTGGATAGGGTGCTGCATACCGCGAGACTCCCCAGAGCACCGCGGCGGCAAGGACCATCAGGAGCGTGTGCGGAAAGCGCATAGTCCAAGGAGGGTAAAAGCGGCCCCTTCAACGGCCAGTACGGTGACAGTCCTCAAGTAGTAGGGAGTGGGCAGCGGTCCCATTTTGAAAACCAGGCGCGGCGTGAGATCCGCCAGGTGGTAGTGAGGCATCAAAACCCAAAACAGCTTGCCAAGCGGTGATTCGCCCTGGGCAAAAAAGGGAGCGAGCCAGAGGCCTCCGAACAGTCCCACAAATAGAATGCTGACCGGAATCATAAAGGCAATGATCTCATTGGTGACGGTACCCAGCGCCACGCCGAGCATCATCAAGGGAACGGCCGCCAGGATGTAGAGCGAAGCGTATTGCAGCACGAGCCAAGTCCAGTTGCTGGCATCGGTGGCTGACGAGGGCATGCAAAAGCCCAAACAGACAATGATTGCCAGCAACGCTACTGCCACCACCCAGAGGAAGAGCGACGCATTCAACTGAATGCAGAGATTGAGCCGGGCATGTCCTGCGGCACGGAGATGTTCTAGCATGCCTTGCTTGCGAATCCTGTGACCCAGGGAAGCGGCTTGGAAAGGCAGCCACGTAAACAGGGCCAGCCAGGCAAACATCCACGCGGCCTGCGCCCTGGCGGGCTGCAGGATGCCGGGATTCTCCTCCCAGGGAGTCACCAGCGGCGCGAGCCACGGAAACAGGACTCCCAGAAGCAACAGAAGCCAACAGCTTCCGCGCACGAGAAGCCCGGAAGTGCTGAGTCTAAAAAGTGGCCAGGTGCGTTCTGAGGTCATTATTTCTGCATGGCATGGTAGGTGTCCATCCAAGAAGAGCCAGTCTTGGTGGCAGCATGACGGAGAGCACCGGAACGGATGGTGAAGAGACTGTCTGCGTTGTGAACGCTTTCCAGCTCGTGCATGATGACAAAGCGGACCACCTGCTTGCTGGAGCTTGCCCAGAGATCCACCACCTGTTCGCGCGTTTCGGCGTCCAATCCCGAAAGGGGCTCGTCCATCAAAAGGACACTCCGGTTTGCCTGTTGCAATTGGGATTCGGCCAGGATGAGGATGGTCTTCTGGCGGTTGCCTCGGGAAAGTTTGCTGATTGGCTTCGTGAGGCTGAGTTTCAGCGTGTCGGAGAGCTTCAGGGCATGCTCGCGTGCATGGGCACTCAGCATGGACTTGAAAAGCGTTCTCGGCTTCAGTTCAGGATCCATCCTGAGTTCATCCGAAAAGTAATGCACCTGCCCGTCTACAGACAGCCGGCCGGCAATGGGTTTCGTCAGGCCGGCGAGGGAACGCAGCAGGGTGGTCTTCCCAGCGCCGTTGGGCGCCACAAAGAGGTGAAGACCGGGTCCGACGTGGACCTTCTCTTCTGTGTCCACTAGGACTTTGGGTTGTCTATTCCAGAACGGGCCGCTGCGGTAGCCAAACTTTGTTCCAGGTTCAACGTCAATGCTGGGAGCGGGGGAGGACTCCATGGATAAGAAATGCTATCGGGCAGCACTAGCCGCCAATGTCCCACAGACCATCCTTCGTGCTTTTGGAAGGGTCATACGCCGCCCCAGAGGACCGAAAGACTGGGGGCATCACTTGGAAATCCAGAGTGAGCGCCGTATCAGTCAAGCTTGTCGCGGTTGGCATCTCCGTCCAGCCGGTGGGAAGGTAGGGGATCAAGGTGGCGGCGTCGATCTCCGTGATATCTGCTGTGGGATTGTCTGCCATGTAGCTGCGCTGGGCGGAATACACTGCCTGGAGGGCGAGTGAAGCATTCTTGGCCTTGTTCCAATCCCGGACCATTGCGTAGCTGAATCCGCCGAGGGTAATGAGTCCCAGCATGAGACCGATGACGAGGCTAATCTCGATCAGGGTGAAACCATGGGCTCTAGACCGTGGGCGGGCGAGGGGACGGATCAACTTCATGGGTGTGGTGCGGCAGGAGTGCTGGCCTTGATCATCTCCTTGGGGATGATGCGGATCTTACCGGGAGGCAGTGCAGCCGGTGCCGGTTCAGCTGCCACAGTGCTGGGACCGGTTTCGTTAACCAGCGCTGGGGCGGTGTCGGACGGAATGGAGGTGGGCACCGGGAACGTGCCACGGCGGCGGATCGCTACGATCTTGGCTCGGTCAGAGTGCTGCATGGCAGCCTGCTGGTTTGCGCTAGTCTCCCCGGCAGTGCCGGACCTTGGTTGGACCGAGGACGGACGATACAGCGGCACCTTGGATCGATTCTGTGCTTCCGCGGTGGCCAAGTCGTCGTCCGAAGGACCCGACTGGTTACTCCTGGACGTGGAGCCGGGCAATGGCCGGGGTGCCAGCTTCGTCTTCGGTTTGGCGGCTGAAGGGGAGGCTGACGATTGCGCGGCAACGAAGGAGACAGGGGCACTCAGTGCCAGCACCAGACCAAGGCGGCAGGCGACGGTGGTGATGCGGGAGGAAAGGGACATACACATCGCGGAGTGAATTGTTAACGCATGCCCGACTGCATCATGCGCGGACCCATGAGGAAGATGGGGAGCATGGCGCCAGCAAAGACCAGACCGATGAGGAACATGGCCAGCACTAGCGTGATCAGGTTGATGATCTGGGTGAAGTCGCTCATCACCTGCGCCGTGTCTTCTTCATAAATGTCACGGAGCATTTCGAGCTGCTCGGGAAGTGAAGCCGAGCGCTCCCCGATGCTGATCATGTGCATGACCTGTGGATCGAGGATGGGACGCTTCTTGAGCGCTTCTGCAAAAGGAAGACCGGAGCCCTCATAGATCTGGCTGGCCTCTACAAGGGGAGCATAGGTGGGAGTGCCCTGCACCACCTTGGCGGCCAGCATGGATGCACGCGCGAGGTTGATGCCGTTCGCATAAAGCATCTGCAAGGTGCCGATGTACGCGGTCTGGCGCAGACCCATCACGAGCTTCTTGAGCAAGCGCCACTTCTCCATACCAAAATTCAGCAGGGTCTGGCGGAGATTGGCGGAGCGGAAAAGGGCGACGATAAATGAAGCCAGGCCGATGATAAAGAACGGCCATGTCGCCTTCACGATGTGGCTGAAGGAGAAGATCACCTTCGAAAGACCATCAGGCTCCTGGCGAATGCTCTTCAGCGTATCCTCCACCTGTCCGACCACGCTGATCTGGGACCAGATGAAGAGGACGATCTGGAAGAGAATCACGAGGCAGGGCACCAACAGGGCGTTTCGCAGCTTGCTGGCAAAGGCCATTTCCACCTTGATCTTGCGCGCCATGGACGTGAAGGCCTCATGGAGCTTGCCGGCATCGGACCCGGCTTCAATCATCGTGATGATGGTGGCATCGAATTTGCGCTCTTTGGCGAAGGCGATATGCACCGGCATACCTGCCTCCAACCGATTGCGAATACTCATCAGCGAGCCTTGCAGGCCAGCATCAGGCAAGCCCTGCGCATAGTACATCAGCGCGTCTGCCGTGCTGATATTTGCCTTGAGCATCGAGGAGAGCGCCCGGAACATCTTCACCATCTCCTTCATGGAGATGTTCTTTTTGCCCTTGAGCTTGCGGTCCCCAATGGGCATCGCCTTGACCAGGGCCACGCGGAACCCGGCTCTTTCGGAGAGCATCGCCGCCTGTTCCCTGTTGTGGGCTTCGACGTCGATGATCTTGGCTACCTCGGGGCGCTTGATATTGCGCAGTGTTACCTGAAAGACATTCATGGAAATCAGCAGTCGTAGGTGAGGTCCAGCACCTTTCTGAGCGCATCGAGGTCAGTGCGTCCCGCCTGGAGAAGTTTGAAACCGTTATCTCGGAGAGAAGGAAGACCGTATTCCCGCCGGATTTCGTGCTCCAGTTCGTATGGAGTGATCTCGCCCTTGGCAAGCTTGTCACCCACTTTGGGACTGATGGGGAGAATTTCGAGGATTGCGGTTCGACCTGAGTAGCCTCTTCCTTTGCACTCCTGGCAACCATCCTTGCTGTGCTCGAAAACAGGCTGGGTTGCCCAGAAGTCTTCCATATGGAAGAGGCGACGCTCTCTCTCTGGCACACCGTCCAGCTTGATGCGGCAGGAGGGGCAGAGCAGCTTCACGAGACGCTGGGCACAGGCGGCCTTCAGCGTCTGGGCAATCTTCCAGCGCTCCATTCCCAACTGTTCAAATCGCTCGATGATCTGTGAAGCACGAGGGGTGTGAATGGTGGTCAGCACCTTGTGACCGGTGATGGCTGCTTCGATGGCGAGCTCGGCAGACTCACGGTCGCGCACCTCACCCATGAGGATGATGTCCGGGTCAGAACGCATGAAGCTCGTGATCATCGGCTTGAATTCCGAGGAATCGCGAAGGTCACAGTGCGTAACGCCGGGAATTTCATCTTCCACCGGGTTTTCCAGCGTGAGGATGTTGTCCTCGGGCCGGTTCAACTCACGCAGCATGGCGTTGAGCGTGGTGGATTTACCGGAGCCGGTGGGGCCCGACATCACGATGATGCCCGAGGGCACTGCCATGGCCTTGTCCAGTTCGAAAAGCGTACCTTCATCGAAGGCCAGGGTGCCCATGCCGAGGCGGGCTTCCAAGTGCGTCTTGTCCAGAAGACGCATGGTGACGTGATAACCACGATAGGTGCGGTGGCGCTCATAGCGCACACCAACGGAGCGCCCGTAGTAGCTCGCGGTGAAGCGACCGGAGATGCCGGGGCGCTTGCTGCGGTCTTCTGGGGGCAGACGCATGAGGTTCAGCAGGAAGGCGTCGATGCGATCCTTCAGCTTCACCGGCATTTCAATTTTCGGACCAATGTCTCCGTCCACACGGAAGGAATAGGCGATGCTGGTCTTCTCCGTCTTGATGTGAATGTCCGAGGCATGCTGCTTGATGGCGTCGGACACCATGCTGGCAACGAGCTGGGCAATGGGTTCGTCGTACTGACGTGTCACGTCAAAGTCCGGAACGTCCAGGGAGAACTCATCGACCTCCAGTGCTTCGAGGTCTTCGCGGCTGGGGCCAGCGGAGGAAGAGGAGCCTTCGATAACGCTGGAAATCTCCGCCGGCAGCGTGACCACCTTGAGGATTTCCTCATCCGGGAAGCGTACGGAGCAGTAGTCGTCCGCGCGATAGTCCCAGGGATTGGCCACTGCGAGCAGGATCTGCTCGGAACTGCGGCGCAACGGCACAAACAAACCGCGAGAGAGGGCGGCCGGGTCACAGTAGCTCACCAGCTCTGAGTCCACGAGCTCCTTCACATGCGGGAAGGCGGCCAGACCGGATGCCTTGCCCACGGCGCCGAGGATGCGCGCTTTGGAGGACTTGCGAATGAGCGCCTCATCCGAAAGCGTCATGTCGGAAGGGGAAACCTTTCGAAGCTCCTCCAGAACCAGTGCCTGGATGGTCTCGTTGAATTCGATGCCGAGATTCAGGTTCATGCGGAGAAGTGGCGCTGCTGGAGAGACTCCCAGGTGGCGAGGTCCACGATGAAGGGGAAGACAAAGGGCGGATCCTGCTTGCCGGCGTGCGTGATCTCGTGGCGAATCCACGCGGAGGCAACAAGAGCGGAGACGGGATTCAGTGAGGCGACATGCACGATGCTGTCATCGCCGGAGAGGACTGCGGGGCACCCGAGGAGCGAACAGGCCACGCGGAGCGAGGGGCAGGATTCGTAGAGGGAATTGGGCCGTCCCGGCATCATGCCAACGCTCCAGTAGTGGACCTCATCGTGCAGCCTCTGGCGCAGCACGCGCTGCATGCGGGACACCTCGCCTTCCGGGGTCACGGCATGCTTCCTCGCCTGGTGCAGAGCGGTGAAGGCAAGGAAGTCACGACAGGCAGGCAGGGAACCGCCACTCGTAAGATGCACATGATAGCTCTGCAGCAGACCGTGGATCTCTGTGTCCGACATGTAACCGCCCTGCTGCAGATGATTCACTGAGCATGCTGCGATGGATTCCAGCACATTGATCGCCGCCATCAATCCTGACGACGGCTCCGGCGGCAGGAATGAAATGCCAGTGATTGTATCTGTGACCTTGGGCGCGAACATGGGAGATTGTCGGCTTAGGGGGAGGTTGCTGCGCTTGAATTCTTGTTGAAGATGCGACCGAAGAAGGACTTCTTCTTGGGCTGTTCGGACTGCTGGGCGGAGCCTTCAGCAGGAAGAGCACCGGAGGGCTTGGAGACCGTCTGTGTCTTCACCGTCTCCCGGGTCTGGTAGGCGGCGGGCGGGCCGTCCACGGGAAGCGGAGGGAGGAAACGCTCGCTCATCGCATCCAACCGGGCAGCTTCGAAGTTCGAGTAAGTCCGCATTTCCTGGTTCATGCCACGAATGGCGTTGGGGTTGGAGGCGTCATAGACGCTCGGGGTGATGACAAAGATCAGGCTCACCTTCTCCATGGTGTTGTCCTTGGACTTGAAGAGCCAGCCCAAGCCGGGAACCTTGCCAAGAAGCGGAACGTTGTTGCCATTCTTGCGGTCATTGTAGTCGTAGAATCCACCAAGGATGAGGGACTGTCCACTTGGGATACGGCTGATTGCTTCCGCAGTGGATTCACTCACACGGGGGTAGATGTTTTGTGTCTGACCGGTGATGAATTCCACAATCTTGGCAACGCGGGGGCGCAGCTTCATGCGGACGGTACCATCTGGCAGCAGTGTGGGAGTCACGGAAAGGGTCACACCGATTTCGCGGCTCTTTTCCGGATTATCCATGGGGTCCGGATCGGCGTCGTCGATCTTGTAGCGGAGTTCTTCAGTGATGTTCTGCCCAGCCGTCGTCTCGGTGATGGTCGAGGTGAGGATGGGGAAGCGATCCACGATGGAGATGAGGCCCTGTTCGTTGTCTTCCGTGATGATCGTCGGGCAGGATTCCTGCGAAACGATGCCGTTTTCCTCCAGAGCGCGGATGATGGCATTAATCTGAAGGGGAGCGAAGATCAGGCCAGGACCGTTGTCATAGAGGCTGGCGGTGTCTCTGCTATTGGAGTCGGTGGTACTGCCAGTCGCAGTGGTGGTATTCTCGAACGTGGTGGTGGTGGGCGTTCCCGTCGCTCCGCTCGCTATCGACGTATTGCTGAATCCGTTGGTGAATTCCCGGATGCTGGAGCTTGCCTTGGTCAGCGTGCTCGTTTCCGGCAGGTTGAACATGGCATTCAAGCTCTGGCTCGCGGTGACGGAGAGGCCTTCACCCAAGGTAGTGGACCAGTCGACGCCGAGTTTCTTGCCCTTGTTGTTGATGACGCGCAGCACGCGGACATTCACAGCAATTTGCTGTTTGGGGCGGTCGATCTTTTCCAGGAGATCCTTGATGCGCTTAATTTTCACGCTGTTGTCCGTGACGAGCAGCGTGTTGGTCTTTTCCTCGAACTCGATCTGACCCACAGTCTTGGTGAGCAGGGGGCGAATGATGAGCTTGAGCTTTTCGAAGTCGGCCATGCCTCCTGACGCACCGCCACCGCCACCAGCTTCGGCGGAAGATTGTGCGGATACGCGGCTGGGGCTGGAGCCACGCAGGTACTTGAGCTGATAGCTCATGATTTCCAGCGGCAGGCGCGAGAGCTGCTGGTCATTCATGACATAGAGCGTCTTCGCCTGGCGGTAGACAGCAAGTCCAAAGGCGACGGCGAGGTCTTCAATCTGACGCTCCGGATCATCAAGCTGCAGGTGGCCGGTGACGATGTGCTCCGGGCCGTTCAGCTCATTGTTGAAAAAGTACTGGTAGCCGGCTTTGCGGCACAGGTACTGCATGACGTCATTGATGGGAGCTCCGTCCACCCAATAACCCTCGGAGGGCAGGGTGGGAAGGGGAGTGGCTGCCGGATTTTCAAGGCCAGGGTTGGCGGCGGCCAGCATCGGAGTGGAACTCGAACCCTCAGCGGCGGGCGCCGGGGTGGGAGCATCCGCCGGCACAGGAGTGATATCCGAGCCTGCTCTCGCTCCAGCTCCAGGGTCGGCAACGGGGCTTGAATTTTGCACCAGCATGGGGCCAGCCAGAGGCTTGGTACCATCCGGCTGTTGCAGGGCGAGAAGAGAGTTTGGCGCAGGGAGAGGCAGGGGCAGGTCCGACTGCCCCTGCAGGGCAGTTAGGGAGCAGACCAGCAGGTTGAGGGAGATGGTGAGAGGAAGATTCATTTCTTGGGAGGTGTTGCCGGTTCCATGGGAGCCCAGCGCGGCTCTAGGGAGGAGGCCACTTTGCGCATGGGTTCGAGTGGGAGCTTGGGAATCATGTTATGTGGCATGATCCCGACATCACCCCGTTGCAGGTCCCGAAAGACGATCTCCGTTGCGTTGATTTCGACGCAGAGAGCCTGGAAGATTTCATTCTTGTAGGAGAGCTCAACGACGTCGCCCTCGTACACGTTGCGCCCGCCAATGAGGAATTCCTTCTGGGTGAGATTGATCCCGTTGAGCTTCAACGTCTGCAGCGCTTGATTCAGCGTGATGCGAAGGGTCGGACGGTTCTCGTTTTCATCCGTCTGAGGTTTGTCATCTTCACGAGGAAACGTGGCGACGCTGAAGGGATCGACCGCCCGTGTCCGCGAACTCAGCTTTTGCGCAGCGGCGTCAACGTCCGCGGCACTGGGCAGGCACTTCACTCTGGGAAGCCAGCCAGCCTCGTTGCCCACAAATGGCGCTTTCTTGACGGGACCGGACGGGGCCTTCGCCGGGGGAGCCCCATTTGCGACAGCAGCGGCTGCCAGGGTGAGAATCAACAATGACGACAAGGTTTTCACGGCTTTTCCTCCCCGGCCTTCCAGCAAGCGTGTGTGGTTTCAATCTCCAGGTGATCCGGCCGCTTCAGCATCAGATCACTCTTGCGGCTGACTTTGATTTCTTCCAAAAAGGCGTGCGGCATGAGCGATTCAATCTGGAGCAGTGTCTCCTGCATGGGGCCAATGCCACCCTTGAAGGTGCACTTGACCTTGCTGATGTCGCACTGCATCAGGCGGCCAAGGCGGCCACGGTCTTGTGGGAAAATCAGGCTGGTTCTTGCCAGTTCGAGCTCCGTGTACTTCGGAAGAGAAGCGTCGAGCCCTTTGGTCATGATCTGGCCGGGGTCCGAGGTAAGAATCTTCTTCTGCTCTTCAAAGAGCTTGCGCTTGGGGGCGATTTTGGCTTCGAGCTGTTTCATCGCGGCCAGGCGTTTCGTCTGCTCGTCATACCGCTTTTCCTTTTCTGCACGGATCGCGGAGAGCTTGGAAACGCCGGCAACAACGCCGCCGAGAATCATGGCGTTGAAAATCGCCGGGACCATGAGTCCAAATCGGAGAATGGGCTTGGTGTAAGCGCTCATTGGATCAGAAGGGCTTCCCGGTGGGGAGTGCGAGGGGATCCTTTTCTGTAAGGGTCTGCGAGATGACGGCCTCGAACGCGTAGGGGAAAGTCAGGGAAGGGTCTTTGGCTGCTTCACCCGCGGACGCTTTCACATCGAATCTCGGATTGGTGTTTTGGGTGAGAACGAGGCGGACCTGGCGGGAGGGATCGGGAGCAAGGCTTGAATCATTGGTCGCCTTGAACACCTGGTCGAAGAGCGCGGTAAGACCTCGCTGGCTGTTGAGGTTGTTCAGGAGATCAAGCGCCTTGGGCTTTGCCAAGCCCTTGAAAGTCCACTCGCGTGTAATGCCAAACGTCTGGGGACCGGCAGGCTTGGTTCCAGGGGCGGCTTTTGGTCTGGGTCCCGCCGGTACTGTAGCAGTGACGGGTTTGACTTCGTAGCCGAAATCTTCAAGACGGACCCCTGCGTCCTCAGGGAACAATTGCATGATCAACTCAAGCGTTGTCCAGCCTTGGGAGCGAGGCTTCATCAACAGGTCAGTGACATCAATCTGCTTTTCTTCAACGAAGAGCTTCTCGTGCTTGGCCTTGGTGGCGGAGACCTGTGCCTCAGTGAGTTCCCAAGAGGGGTGACGCATCGCGGTAAACAAGCCATAAATGCCGTATCCGGCCATGGCAACGAGCGAGATTCCCAGCAATCCGACGAACCACGAAGAAAAGCGAAGGAGGCGAAGATCGGCCAGAGTGGGATACTGGGTGTCGATCTTCGCGGTGTTGAAGAAGTTTTGAGTGGCCCAGCCATCCCAGAGAGACCGGAAGGTCTCCGATTTGGAAAGCGATCCTGAGCCCACCTGCGAGGCGGCGCCGGCATCATAGGGCAGGAATTCCGGGCGGTTGCCTGGAAGGCTGCCCGTAGTGGGGTGGCTGCTGAGGTCCAGCGCGTGAGTGACGATGCGCTGACGTTTCAGGGAATAAGCCTCCAAGTCTCTAACGGCTTCGTTGAGAACTGCGGAGTTGGGTGAAATGATGACGACATTCGGCAGCAACTGCCCGGCTCCATCGTTGGTGATGAGCTCAGCGGCCACACCCATGTTCCACAAGATGTCCCCGAAGCTGGAAGGAAGTGGATTGCCTCCTCGGTGGGCAAGGCTGCGCGCGGAACGGAGTTCGCCACTCGCATTCAGGGCGAAGACGGCGGTGTATTTCAAATAAGGGAATGCAATCAAGCCGCCCCCTCGGAGTTCAGGCTTGAGGAGGGCCAAGGATGCCAGGGCCTCCATGGGCGCGCTGGTCACGGCCACCCGGACCGGGATGCGCCATTCTTCGCCACCTTCCACCAGTTTGCCGAGGAACGTTTCGCGGGACCGGGGAAGAGAAACAGCTGTGTATCGAGTCTGGCCGCCGGGTGCACCCCAGAAGGGAAGCAATCGCCAGGAAATGGTATCGACCGATACATCACGGTCAGCCAGGAAATCCTTGGGCGAGTCGACAAGGTTGTACCTCAGCACATTGAGGTCGTCGGCGGTCTCTCCTGCAATCTCTGGGCCTGAGGCCACTTCTGCGAGGGAGAACTCGTCGGCGACATGAAGGATGACGCCCAAGGCCCTAGGCTTGTGGCCGAAGTAGGTGGGGGACATGAGGTCTCCCAGGAAGGACTGGATGTCATCCCCCGTGGTGAGACTGGCCAGCGGCAGGGGAGGGCCCTGCCGCCAGCAGTTGTCCGAACGGGAGAAGGTGGCAGAACATACCTCCCTGCCCCCGTCGAACCAGATATGCCATTGACATGCGATGTCTCCAGGATCGCGGTACCAGTTCCCATCCGTTCCACGGCTGGTCTTTGCAGCGACAGTACGAGCCTGACGATAGACGTCGGCAGGCTTCAAATCGTACGGATCGGTAATGACAGACACGGGAAGTTGGAAGGGTGAGATTGATACCGCGAAAGGCCGGAAACGACGCTGCTATTTACCAGTCAGCGATGCCGGTGGTACCGGTCAGGACGTGGGTGTTGGTAGCGACAGCGCCGCCGTCGTAGCTGCAGTCAGCATAGGGGATGCCAACGGCAGGAGCCAGGGCCTTGTAGGCGTAGGTGCCACCGGAGGGGCAGACGGGCTTGACCGCCATGATGGTGCCGTCTTCCAGATAGGTGTCCGGAATCGTGCCAGCGGCGTCGATCACGATGTTGTTCATGTTGGCATAGGAGCGGACTGCCTTTTGAACGGCGGCCAGCTGCATTTTGCACTGGGCCTTGTTCGAACCTTCACGGTAGGAACCGAGACCAATGAACACCACGGCGATGAGGCCAAGGAGCAGGGCGATGACCAAGCTGATTTCGATGAGGGTGAAGCCAGCAGCTTTCTTGGAACGAAGGATAGGATTGTATTTCATATACTTGAGTTGGTAGAGCACGGCGCATCTTGATATGGAAATTATAATAAATCAATTTATACTTAATGAATATGGGTTCATTCCATGAATAATTTGAGGTCTCTAATATAAACGTAATATTGAATGCTTAGACGCCAATTGGTTTGAAATGCATTCAATTTCAACGGATCACGCAAATCTGAGTTGATGGACCGGTGGAGAAAGGGGGGTGTTTGGCTGGGTCAAAAATTCTAAGCATTTTTAAAAAATCAGGGATTTTTTGCGCTCACGACTGCCCGCAAAAATGCCCCATTTCCTCGACGAGATCAGTAAAAATGGGAATTAAAACCCCATTTTTTTCACTTCCTCGTTTTTCATGGACACCAATTTCCATGAATTGGGCTTCCAGCTTTCTTTTCGCCAGGTAAAAACCCACGGCTCCTTCAGGGCGTTCACGGTAGACATGATTTGGGAGCTGAACCCGCCGCCGCTGCCGTTCATTTTCGCAAAACCGCGAACTTTGGCAATCCCTTGGTTCGCAGTGACTTCCGTGGTTTCCCATTCGATGTTGAGGTAGAGGAACCCTTGAAGGAGCTCTGAGGCCGTCTGGACAGCTTCCTCCCGATTGTTATCCCACTCGTCGCTATAATCGTTGGCGATCAGTTTGTTCGCACCATCCCAATCCCGCTTTGCCGCGAGGGAGATGAATCTCCGGTGCATATTTTCGGCCTGGCTCTTCTCAGATTGCATGTAGGGCCAGACAAACCACCCGATTACGAGAGCAATAACTGCAGGAATGAGAATGCGAAGTACGCGTTGCATAAACTGATCAAACCCTCAAGCGACACCGGGATCGAGCCAGAAATCGGATTGCACCTCTTGGGAAGTGGTGTTCGCTTTTCGTATGCGGGGAGAGGTGGGAGCGTTGGGGATGACAGGGGGCACCGTGCGGTACAAGACAACCGGCTCAGAAAGGTTTTTCTCTTCCGGAATGCTGGCGCCCTCTTCGATGATCACAGGAATGGAAGATGCCGCTGGGCTGGGGATTGGGATGGGCTCTGTGGTCGGAGAAAGTACTGTTTGTACCACGCATGTGCGACGGGCGACTTCCATCCAAGGCAGGGGCACACTGCGTTTTGCGCACACGACCTTGGTTTCCAAGGCGCCGGAACTGCGCAGCACCGAGGTCATTTTTTTGAGCGCCACATCGGGGCAGTTGCAATCATCACTCAGGTGGCCAAGGACCACATGATGCAGCCCTTCATGAGCCAGAGTCTGCAAAAGCTCTGCCGTCTGCTCATTGGAAAGGTGTCCATGACGTCCGCTGATGCGCTGCTTCGTAGCCCAGGGGCGCTTCGTGTCTGCTTCCAGAAGAGGACCGTCATAGTTCGCTTCTACAAAGAGAGTGTGGGCGCCGCGAAGACGATCGCGAATCAAGTTGGTGACAAAGCCCACGTCACTCAGCACCCCGAGGCGTGATTCCTCATCGGCGATGACAAAGCCCACGGGGTCCACGGCGTCATGCGGCACGGGAAAACACTCGATGCGCAGATCCTGAAAATCGAAAGGGGCACCGGTTTGCATGAGCCTCCACCGAGGCGTGGCCTTGCGGAAAGTGCCTTGCATGAGTGCCTCCTGCGTGAGCGGTGTGGCGAAGAGCGGCACCTGGTGACGACGGCACAAGATATCCAGTCCCGCGGTGTGATCGCAGTGCTCATGAGTCAGGAGCACACCGTCCAGATCCTCCAGGCGCAGGCCCACGGCTTCGAGGCGAAGCATGATCTGCCGGCCGCTCAAGCCCGCATCGATGAGGAGGCGGGTCTTCTCCGTGCGCACGACAGCGCAGTTTCCAGAACTGCCGCTGCCGAGGACCGTGAGAGAGAGCATGGCCGATACTAAAAGGAAATTCGCAGAGGGAAAACGGAAATGAGCGCTGAAAAGCGTGATGCGACTGCTTTTCAGGTGGGCGAATGCAGGTTATGCTCAGGGCTCATGCGCTGGATTCGCCGCTTCATCATGCTGGCACTGCTGATTGTGGTCGGCAGCGCTGCGGCGTACGTGCGCAGTGACGGGTTCTCCAGGAAGTGGCGCAGCTTTGTCATGCAGCAGTTTGAAAGCCGTGGCGTCTACCTGACGCTGGACAAGCTCACGCTGGATCCGCTGGAGGGCCTGGTGGCCCGCGGTATCAAGGTGTATCAGGATAAAAGATACAAGGTGCTGCTGGCGGACGTGGACCGCCTGCACCTGGATCTGGACTACAGCAAGATGATGAAGGATGAGCTCTTCCTGGAAGGGCTGGATCTTCGCGATGCGGATCTTTCGTTCCCTCTGGACCCTGAGGATCCCACTTCTGAAAAGCTTACGATCAAAGCGCTGGATGCACGGCTCTACCTCATCGGGGATCGCATTGAAATACGAAGAGCGGAGGGAACGCTCTTCGGCCTCCGGGTGCATTTGAGTGGCTCGCTCATCCGGCCGCCTTCGGAGAAGGAGCCTGAGGATGAAAGGCAGGTGGAGGAGCGCAAGCGCAAACGCCTGGCCGCGATCAAGGCCAGGCGGAATCTCATCGTGGAGGCAGCACGCCTGTTGAAGCACTTTGAGTCTGCGGATGTGCCGCGTCTGGAGGTGGAGGTGAATGGTGATCTGGAGCATCCGGAAGAGCTGAATGCCACCATGCGCCTGACAGCCCAAAATCTGCGGCACGGCGACTATCTGTGCGAGCAACTCGAGGCGGTGGCGAGCTACGCCGGGGAGCAAGTGGATCTCACCCGGCTGCGGGTGCGGGATCGTCTTGGGGAACTGGAAGCCGGGGCCACCTGGAACCTCGGGGGTGACAAGGTGAATTTTCACCTCCGTTCCTCCGCGGATCTTCCGGGGCTGGCGCTTGCAGTGACCGAGATGGAGCAATTCCGCGAGTTCGTCTTCTACGAGCCTGTGGAGTTCACCGCCGATGGGAGCCTGCTCCTCGGTTCGGCGGTGCCGGAGGGAGCATTTGTGCCGCTGGATTGTGTTGGCAGCATCCGTGCGAAACGCTTCTCCAGCCGCGGCGTGGTCCTGGATGGTCTGGAAGTGGACTACGGGATCTCGCCCAGGGGATGCTACCTGAGAGATGTGCTGCTGCGGCATGAGACGGGGACGCTCGGTTTGCAAGCGCTGTGGAAGAAGGATGAGAGCTTCCGGTATCGCGCGCTGCTACAGATGGATCCCAGAGTGTTTCTGCCGTTTCTGAAGCTGCCCCAGACCCAGGAGATTCTGCGCCGCTTTTCTTTCGGGCCTGAATCGGCAATCTGGTTTGAGGTGGAAGGCGAAGGGTCGGAGCCGAGAATCGACCGCTGCCAGAACCACGGCCGCGCGGAGATACACCGCTTTCAATATCGAGGCGTGGATTTCCAGAAGGCGACGGCAAACGTAAAATTCCAGGGGCCACACCATGAGTATCTCGATTTGACCATCGATACCGCAGAAGGCCGGGCGGTGGCGAAGCATGTGATGTGTGATGACATCAAGCGCAAGGTGACTCTCACTGGGGTGAACAGCACGGTCGATCCCGTGGCGCTGACTTCGTGTTTCGCTCCCAAAACCGCCGAAGCCATCGCGAAGTACCGGTTCGACAAGCATCCTCATGTGGAGCTTGAGGGGGTGATTGGCGCCACGGAGGGCACGGATCTGCAGGTGAGATTCCGGAGTGAGGGCACGGCGCATTATCCGTTGTTTGGGGAAGACTATGTCATCAGCCGCCCCGTGGGGGATCTGAAGTTCTCTGGTCCGTTGCTCACCTATGACATCTCCGGAGGTCTCTACGGAGAGAGCATGGCCTGCAAGGGCACGGCGGATTTGCGTCCGGAAGCCAATGACTACACGGTGGACTTCCGTGCTGACAGCTTCCCGTATGGAGTCTTCGGAAAAGCGTTGCCGTTCGAAAATCTGAGGGCGACGGTGACTTGCAAAAGTGGCCTGGTGGATTTCGACACGCAATCCGATCTCCTCGATGGCCGCTATCGACTGCGTGGGAAGCTGGATGACAATCGCAATCCTCAACCTTATTCCGGTGAACTGCGTGTCGACGCGATCAGTTTGAACAAGTTCGCACGCGTCTACTCTCCGAAAGAGACCTCGGAAGGGGATCTCACGGGCCATCTTCAGTTCTCAGGAAAGCTTGGAGATTGGAGGACGCTGCAGGGCAAGGGAGCGCTGGTGATTCTCAACGGCAACCTCTATGCCGTGCCGATTCTTGGACCGCTCACCCCATTGCTCGGTGCGATGCTCCCCCGTCCCATCAAAGGCTACAACATTGCGAAGGAAGGAGACTGCAGCTTCACGGTGGCGGATGGTTTTGCGGCCACGGAAGACTTTGAAGCGCTCACCGGGGTGTTCCGTCTGGTGGTGACAGGAAAGGTGGATTTCCTGGAAGACCGAGTCCAACTCGAAGCAAAAGCCAAGGCGCGTGGGCTTCCCGGGCTGGTGTTGTTTCCTGTGAGCGAGATTCTCGAGTATGTGGGAGAGGGAAGCGTTGGTTCGCCGGAGTGGCGGCCGAAGTATTTCAGCGGCAGCAAGGAGAAGGATGAATTCCGTCGCACGGGCGAAGCTCCCCAGATGAACGAGTCCCCCAAGGAGCCGGCTCCTGCGCCGAGAAGCACGCGCCCCGCGCTTCCGCCGCGTAAATGAAGTATCTGCCCAGGAGCACGATGCGGATTTCCGCCGGTCGTACATTTAAACTTGCGCTGTGCCTGCGTTCAGGCGCTTTTGGAGGCATTCATGTCTGATTCTCCGAATCCCCAATGGTATTGCGTGCACACCAAGCCGAAGACGGAGCATCTGGCTGCGGCAGGGCTGGCAGCCTTTGGAGAAGTGGAGACCTTTTGCCCGCGCATCCGCTTTCAGCGCAGCACGGCGCGGGGGAAGGTCTGGTTTCTTGAGGCCCTTTTCCCGAGTTATTTTTTTGCAAAGTTCGACGTTTCTTCCCGCTACCGCGCGGTGAAGCACGCCAATCATGTGATTGGGGTGGTGGGATTCGGTGGTACACCGGTGGCGGTTCCTGAGCAAACCTTGGTCGATCTCCGGGCGGAAATGCAGGGCGTGGAGGTCCGGGATGTCAGCCATGGGGTAAACGTGGGGGACACCGTGGAGGTGACCGAAGGGCCCATGCGCGGCCTCCAGGGCATTGTAGAAAGCATGACCAGCGGAGAGAACCGGGTGAAGATCCTCCTCGAGTTTCTCGGCAGGCAAAGCCTCGTGGAGGTTCCCTCCTCCAAGCTCTTGAGTGGCAAAAGTCCGCGTGATTCCTTCACTGAGAAGTGATTAGCCTAGTGGGGCCGACTTCGCCCCACGACACAAGGGGAGCAAAAGTTCGAGGTGTGGCACATCAGCTTTTCAACCGCACTTTTGAGAGGAAAGGCGGGTGTGGTTCGGCCTGATTTTTACAGGATGAGACTTTCTTCGCATTGTTGATAAAAACGAGGTAACCTGTGGCCTGCCGGACCGAAACACATGGAACCGCGCCATTTCTCCCCCGGTGGGTTTGGCGCCTGAGCTCAGTGCGCCGCGCCGCGGCGGCGGTTCTGGTAAGGCTCCAGACGACCCGTGACGGACCCGGGGCAGGGAAGCAGCGGAATTTCCCGCAGGATGACGAATCACTTGCGCGGCATGGGCTCCCGCCGATTTTGCTGGCTCCCCGGATTGGGGCGAAACCAGACATGAGCGAAAAACACCGCACGGACGACCTGCGCATCGAGGACATCAGCGACCTCGTGCCTCCTTCTGTATTCATGAAGCAAATGGCGCTCGACGCCGCGGGTGAAGACTTTGTGACGCGCTCCCGCCAAGCCTGCCAGGACATCATGATGGGGCGAAACGACCGGCTGCTGGTCGTGGTGGGTCCGTGCTCGATTCACGATGCCAAGTCCGCCTTGGAATACGCCGGCCTCCTTAAGGAAGCGCGAGGCAAGTATGCTGCTGATTTGGAACTGGTGATGCGCGTCTATTTTGAGAAGCCGCGCACGACGGTGGGCTGGAAGGGATTCATCAATGATCCGCACCTTGATGAGAGCTTCGACATCAATACGGGCCTGCGCGAGGCACGCCGCCTGCTCACGCAGATCGCCTCGATGGGAGTGCCCGCAGGGACAGAGTTTCTAGATGTGATCACGCCGCAGTACATTGCGGACGTGGTGGCATGGGGCGCCATTGGAGCCCGTACGACGGAGAGCCAGGTACATCGCCAGCTCGCGAGCGGCCTCTCCATGCCGGTGGGTTTCAAGAACGGCACGGATGGTAACATTCAAATCGCCCTGGACGCCATTGCGGCCGCCGGCGGTGCCCATGTGTTCCTCTCGGTGACGAAGCATGGCACTGCCGCGATTGTGCAAACTCGCGGCAATGAAGCGTGCCATGTGATTCTGCGCGGCGGAAAAGCCTCGCCAAACTACGATGCTGCGAGCGTGGCCAATGCCGTGGAACAGCTCCGTGCCAAAGGACTGCCCCCGCATCTCATGGTGGACTGCAGCCATGGTAATAGCTTGAAAGACTATCGCAGGCAGGCGCTGGTGGCCAGTGATGTGGCCGCTCAGATTTCAAGCGGTGGCCGTGGAGTCACTGGCGTCATGATCGAAAGCAATCTGTGTGAAGGCCAGCAGAGCGTGAAGCCCGGACAGGAACTCAAGTACGGTCAGAGCATCACCGATGCGTGCGTGTCGTGGGAGACCACGGTGGGCATCCTTGATGAACTGGCTGCCGCGGTGCGTGCGCGTCGCGGAATCTCCCCCAGTGCTTAGTTGATTCTTTCTCCATCCTGCCCCAGAACTCCCGCGTGAAGCCTGCTGACCTTGAAACCTTCTCCACTCGACGCATCCTGGTCGTGGGAGATGTCATGTTGGATCACTTTGTGCGTGGCAACGTGAGGCGGATCTCTCCCGAAGCACCGGTGCCGGTCGTGGAAGTGGCCGAGGAAAGCTTCAATCCCGGCGGTGCTGCCAACGTGGCCTGCAATCTCGCCGCCTTCACGAAGTCGGTGTTTCTCATGGGGCGAATCGGTCAGGACATCCAGGGGCAGCAGCTCAAGCAGTTGCTGCACGAAGAGGGTGTGAGTGCCGAGCCGATGCTGGTGAGCAAAACGATCCGGACCATTTCAAAATCGCGCGTCGTGGCGAGGCAACAGCAGATCGTCCGCGTGGACCGGGAAACACTGGTAAAACTGACCGATGCGGAACTGAGCGAAGTGGAAGACACGCTCAGTGCTTTGGCGGACAAGCTCGATGCCATCATCCTTGAGGACTATGGCAAGGGCTTCATCACCGCCCCTCTGATGGAAGTGGTGACGCGCGTGGCGAAAGAAAAGAACCTGCTGGTGACGGTGGACCCTTCGCCGCGGAATCCGATTCCGTGGAGTAACGTGCACCTCGTGAAACCGAACCGTCTGGAAGCGTTCGCCGCGGCGGGAATCGAAGACAGCCATCTGCCCGTCGCACCAGAGGAGAATGAGGAACTGCAGCGCGTGGGTCGCATCCTTCTCGAGCGCTGGGATACCGAAATGGTGCTGGTGACTCTGGGTGAACAGGGCATGATGCTTTTCCAACGGAGTGGAGATCCGCACCACATTCCCACGCGTGCTCGTGAAGTGTATGACGTGAGCGGCGCGGGGGATACTGCGATTGCCGTGCTGACACTGGCACTGGCCTCGGGAATGAAGGCGGAAGATGCGGCGGATGTCGCGAACCGCGCGAGCGGAATTGTGGTGGGCAAGCTGGGCACAGCTTGCGTGACGCCTGCTGAATTGCTGGCCGCGTACGAAGATTGAATTTCAAATCCCCATGAGCACAGCCGCCTTGATCGAGAGCCACCTCACGGAGCACCTCACTGCGGTGCAGCGGTTGCCTGAGTTTGTGCCGTTCATCGAGGACCTCGCAAAGCGCCTCGTGGAGTGCCTTAAGTCTGGCGGAAAGGTGTTGTTCTTTGGCAATGGCGGCAGTGCGGCAGATGCCCAGCACCTCGCTGCGGAACTCGTGGTGCGCTATCGCGTGAATCGCGCGGCCCTTGCAGGCATCGCGCTGACCACCGATACCAGCATCCTCACAGCCGGCGCGAATGACTTTGGCTTTGATACGGTCTACGCACGGCAGGTGGAAGCGCTCGCTCGCAAGGGTGATGTGGTGATTGGCATCAGCACCTCAGGCAACAGCGCCAGTGTGGTGAACGGTCTTGTCGAGGCAAAGAACCAGGGTTGTCTTGCCGTTGCATTTACTGCAGAGGGTGGCGGGCGTTGTGCGGAGGTGGCCGACTTGTGCTTCCGTGCACCGTCTCCAGTGACGGCTCGTGCGCAGGAGTGCCATCTCCTGGTGGGGCACATCTTGTGCGACTGGGTGGAGAAAGCATTCGCCTCCTGAGTGCGGAAGGCAGCCCGCAAAAGCGGGTTATTTATGACCGGTAAGAACACCGGGCTGCCGCTTCAGATGAAGCTGGTCTTCATGAGTGGGACCTCCAGACCTATTGCAAAACTTGCCCCGGATTCTTTCTCCGCAGTTGCGTGAATGCCAATCCTTGGGTTTAGGCAGTGCCATCCTTTTCCAATCATGAACGTATCCATCTTCGGTTTGGGTTATGTGGGCGCCGTCACTGCCGCCTGCCTGTCGGAGCGCGGACACTCCATCATCGGGGCGGATGTGCAGGAACCCAAGGTGCAGGCCTTCAATGATGGGCTCTCTCCCATCGTGGAACCAGAGCTGGACGAACTCATGCGCGCCGCGAAGGATGCGGGCCGGTTGCGCGCCACCACCGATTCCCTCGAAGCCGTACGCTCCTCGGATGTCTCCATCATATGCGTGGGCACTCCCTCGCTCGAATCTGGACGGCTGAATCTCGACTTCGTGCGCAAGGTGTCCCTGCAGATTGCGGATGGCATCCGCGCCAAGGGCAGTCCGCATGTGATCATTTTCCGCAGCACCATGCTGCCTGGCAGCACGCGCTCGATGGTGCAGGATTTCTTCGCGGATCTCCTGAAGGCGGGACAGGTCACCATCTACTACTGTCCCGAGTTCCTCCGGGAAGGCACCGCGGTGAAGGACTTTCGTGTACCCTCTCTCTGCGTGGTGGGCACGCATGATGGCAGCAATGTCATCGGTCGCGAACCGCTGGAGTTGCTGGGTGAGAATGCCGAGATCCTTGCGTGGGAAGGCGCGGAGATGATCAAGTACTCCTGCAACTACTTCCACGCGCTCAAGGTGGGATTTGCCAACGAGATTGGCCGCATCGCCCGCCACGTGGGCGTGGATGGCGCGCAGGTGATGGATGTGCTCTGCCGCGATGAGAGGCTCAACATCTCACGCTACTACATGAAGCCGGGGAATCCCTTTGGTGGTTCCTGTCTGCCCAAGGACGTGAGCGCGCTGGGTTCCTTTGCCCGCATGGAAGGCGTGAGCCTGCCGGTGCTGGACAATGTGCTGAACTCAAATCAGGCGCATCTCGACTGGCTGCTGAAGATGATCACCTCCAAGCCGAGCCGTAAGGTGGGCATCTTGGGATTGTCGTTCAAGAAGGATACGGATGACCTGCGCGGTAGTCCCATGGTTTCCGTAGCCGAGACGCTTCTTGGCCGGGGGTATGAGATTCATGTCTATGATGCGAACCTGAATCCCGCAAAGCTGGTGGGCGCGAATGAAGCTGAAATTTCACGACGCATGCCCCACCTGACACAACTTCTCCGCGACACGCCGGAGGAGGTGATTGCGAAATGCGACATCATCGTCGCGGCGCAAAAAGTAGCGAAGCCAGAGCAACTGCAATCCGTGGTGCGGAAAGATCAGTGGGCGATCGACGTGAACGGCTGGCGGGAACTCAAGACGCTCTCGTGGAACTACGAGGGCGTCTGCTGGCAATAGGGTTCCTCAGCTCTCACGAAACTCACGCAACAGCAGGTGGCACATCCCACCTGCTTTTTTTTGTCTATTGACTTGGAGACTCGTCTACGGCTGGCTTGGAGTCCTCACCCACGCGCTCACTCTCGGGGAAGCGTTTTTCAATCAACCTCGGAGTGACATAGCCCACGAGCCTGGCTTCATTCCAATCCACCGCGGCCCACGAAGGCCACGGGATCTCCAGCAGTGCGGCAGCACAGGTGGGCATGCTTTTGCCGAGATGATCACGCTGGAGCAGTTTTCGCACGAAGTCGCTGAGTCCATCATTGTGGCCAAAGAGCATCACGTGGCTCCAGGCATCGTCGAACTCGCGGACAATGGCCAGCAGCGCTTTGGCCTCGGCGAGGTAGACGCGGGATTCTTCCACCACGATGCCGGGATTGTAGCCGAGTTCCTCCTGCATGATGCGCGCGGTCGTCTTGGCGCGCATCGCGGTGCTCGTGACGAGACGCTCCGGACGTGGCAGCAGGGCGGGCGTTTCGTTCGTGCCCAAATACGTTCTTCCCAGAAACCTCGCCACCACCGGCGCGTTCCTCAGTCCCCGTTCATTCAGCGGTCGTTCGTGATCGCTCACTCCGGTGCTCCAGTCAGACTTGGCGTGCCGGATGACGGTAAGATATTTCATTCGTTCTGGGAAAAGGAAGAGAGCTGACAACAAGGAAATCCAGTCGTGCAGACTTGGAAGGCCGGGCCAAATGGTTGGCTGGCGGATTTCAAAACCGTGGCACAAATAATGCCATGATGCGAGCGCAAAGCAAAGGTCAAATGGGTGGACATTCCCCTGCCGTTCCCTGAAGATACGGGCTGTGTCTTCGGCCACCGTTTCCGCAGCAGATCAGCCAGCCATCCCCTGGTGGCTGTGGCCGAATGTGCTGAGCCTGGATGCGCCCATCGTGGCGGTGCTCTGTCAGGCGGCACTCGCGCGGGCGCACAAGGTGGCGATGCCCCCTTCGGTGTACTGGATTCTCTTCCTCGTGGTGTGGCTCATTTATGTGCTGGACCGCGTGCTGGATGGCATGTCGATCCCGCAGGGGAAACCTCTGTCCGCCCGCCATGCGTTTTACCGCAGGCATCGCCGCTTGTTTCTTTTTCTGGTGGTGCCGGCAGGAGGACTCACGACGCTATGGCTTGCGCTTGCGGAAATCCCCGAAGGCATCTTCTGGCGTGGCCTGGCTCTGGGATTCATTGTCGGGCTGTATCTGCTGCACTTCGCAGCGCGCGGGAATCGTGCGATTTACACGGTGGGAAACATCGTGGCATGCACGATGGGAGGAGTGCTTTTGTGGTCGCTGCCATTGCCTGTGCCATTCAAGATTCTGTATGGCACCGTGCTGATGGCGCTCCTCGCGCTCGCAGTGGGACGGCGTGCGGGGGACTCATTCCGCATCCTTCCGAAGGAGGTCGTGTGCGGCTATCTCTTTGCCCTTGGCAGTTCACTGAGCGTGAATTTTTTCGCCGGCGATCAGCGGGCGCATCCTTTCTCACCGGAGGTGCTGATGCTGGCGCTTCTGTGCTCGCTGAACTGCATCGCCGTTTCCTGCTACGAGCGTGCGGCGAAGACGCATCCCGATCCGGATGGCATCACCCAAATGTGGCCGCACATCGCGCGCCTGTATCCTATGCTGCTGGTTTCGCTGGCGGTGGCGGTGAGCTGGACGCTGAGCCACAAGATGCCTCTGTCGCTCTTTCTTTTCTCAGTGGCAGTGCTGCTCAGCACCATCCTGTTGGGCGTGGTGCATCATCTCGCGAAGCGCATGTCCCCGGAGCTGTGTCACGTGCTGGCGGACGTGGCGATAGCCGTGCCTGTGCTGGTGATGGTGGTGGCAGCCTGAAGCGATGCGCAGAGTGGCCCCAGGGGTGATGCCGCTGCGGCCCGTGAATCATTCTTAAAACAGAAAGAATCGGGCTCTCCGACCGCATCTTTTCTCGAATGGATCGCCTGTTTGGGTGGTCAGACTTGATTGAACAACCACGCCAAGCCTATGAGCACGATTCTTGTTCCCGTGGATTTCTCGGACATTAGTTCGAAAGTGGTGGAGACCGCAGCATCGCTTGCCGAGGCGAGAGGTGATGAAATTACCCTCCTCCATGTAGCGCTGCCGGATCCAGCGTTTGTCGGTTTTGAAGCGGGCCCGGTGGTGGTGCAGGAGGCCGTGGAGCGCGACTTCAAGGAGGATCATGAGAAGCTGGAGAAAATTCGCTCGGACCTTGCCTCCCGTGGACTGGCTGCGGGTTACCTGCATTTCGAAGGCTCGACTGCAGAGGTGATTCTGCGCGAGGCCAGGCACGTCCATGCGGGCCTGATCGTCATGGGATCCCACGGGCACGGAGCGCTTTACCATTTGCTCGTGGGAAGCGTGACGGATGCCGTGCTGCGCAAGACGACTTGCCCAGTTCTGGTGGTGCCCTACACCATGCTGCCCAAGGCCGCCTGAAACCCGGGCGGCCCCGGCCTCAAATCAACTGTCCTCGCGGCGTACGAACAAGACGGCGCTGGCGGTGAAGCCGTGCAGGTACGCCCGCTGGCCCACGCTGCCGATTTCTCCGTTGCAGAAGTAGCCCGCCAGAGGGACCTCGCCGAAGACCTCGCGGATCAAGCCCGCATCGTGACTGGGCGTGCCGAAGAGTTGATTCCCGCGTCCGGCACACGCGAAGAGCAGCGCGGCAAAGGGGAGTGTGCGCAGATCATGCCGCTTCTGCAGCAGCATCTCGCGCAGTTCGTTGTCAGCGGCTTCGCGATCGCGCAGCTGGAACTGCATGGTCTGGCCGACGCGCGGCATCGCACCCACGGCGAGGATGCCCTGACTCGGATCGCCGCCGAGGATGGAGCGCACGAGGAAATCTCCGGTGTGGAATTCATCCACGTACTCCGTCATCGCCAGTCCCACGAGGATGTTTCCCTGGGCCTTCTCGCGCAGGTCATCCGGCAGGCTGTGAAACGCCGCCTGGAGCTGCTCATAAGCATTCACGGAGGCGAGTTGGTGAATCAAATTGTGATCGGCCTTGGTGATGGTGAGCGGTTCGCCGATGGGACGGCAGCCCTGGCTCACGAGCCCGCCAAAATGCAGATCTCCCCGGATGCCGATGGCAATGGCCGCCGCGGCACTCAGTTCCTTGTCGGTGAAAACGAAGAGTTCTTCCCCGCGGAAGCTGCCACTCACCAAGCCACCGTAGGTAGGGGTGCCGCCCATGGCTTCATTCCATCGGCCCATCCAGTCCTCGCCGAGCATGACGGGATTCCCCAGCAGGATCCACCCATTGGCCTCGTCACGATTGAAGCGCTTTGCCTGCTCCCACACCGGACCGGTGGATTCTGGTGGCAGTTCGAAGACGGCCACTTCGTCCTGCGGCACTTGCAGGACGAGCAGTGAGAAGCCGCTTTCATTTTCATCCTCATGGCCGGTGCCGATGAGTCCGCCGGCGGAGCAGCCCACTACGTGCGGACAGCGGGCATGAATCTGGATGAGCTCCGTCAGGTCATGCACGTGCGGCTCGTAGTCACACGAGACAAAAACAAAAGCGATGCCCGCCTTTCCGCGCAAGTGATCATGGGCGCGCGTCGCCGCTGCCTGCACGCGTGTCTCATCATAAGGTCCGATGACGAGCTCGGAGTATGCGCCGCCCGGCAGGTTGGGGGAGCCTTCCGTTTGCTGACTCATGAGATCGCGTACCACTGATGGGATGAAGTTTCAAGGACGGGCATCTGCCATCTTTCATTTCCTGTAGGGAATGCCGTTGAGCTCGCACCATCGAATGGCGTGGGCTTCCTTGCGCTCCGCGGCCTCACGCAGAATTTTGATCGCATCCATGCGAAGCTTTTCAGCCTGGATCGGATCCGCGAGGATTCCTGCGGAAGCCACCTCGTCCGCCTTGAATGGCCGTCCATCATCGGAGTGATTACCGCTGATGAGTCCGGAGAGATACAGCATGCAATAGGGATTTGGTGGATTGAGCTTGATGCCCTTTTCCAAGATGTCCTTGGCCCCGGAGATATCCTTTCCGTGGGGATTTTTCAGAAGTGCCATCGCCAGGACGGGATAGGCCTGTGAGAGACCCTTTGCCACAGCGTTTCTCAGGTGTCCCAGAGCCTGGTCCCAACGTTTTTTGCCGGTAAGTTCAGGCGCAAATGGCTGGCTTGGATCGTCTGGTTTGAAGTCTGTGAGCATGGCCCCATACAAATATTCTCCCTCGCTAACCCCATCCTTCATTGCTTCGATGAGCAGCTCGGCACCCTCCCTGCCTTTCCACGGTTGGGACTCCGTGGGGTGTTTCGGAAGATAGATGTCTGCCAGCAAGAGTTTGGCCTTCACGTCATTTTGGGCGCTGGCGTTCTTGAGGTAGTAGGCGGCGGCTTTCATGTCCGGAGGGCGGCTGCCTACATAGTTCGTGAGGGCATTCCCGTAGCGCCTCATGCATGGGCCATGGAGCAGTTCTGCTCCCTGGTCGAAATATCGCTCGGCTTCTGTACGCCTGTCTGCCCGGTAGGCTTTGTCTCCGAGGATGTAGTAGGCCTCCGCAACACCAGCGTTCGCGATCTCTTGAAGGTGGGGCTCCAGTACGGGGATGGCGTTCTTGAGGTATTGATCCTGCGAATCGTCACGCGGTACCTGCTCCAGGAAGTCCACGCATTCCTTGAGTTCGGCGGAGAGGATTCCACGTGCCTGTTCCGTCACGGTGCTGTCCGGACCTTTCTTGAGCAGAGCGAGGGCTTCTCTCATGCGCTCTTCCTTGCGCGAAGAATCCGCCGCCAGTGAGTTCAACAGTGCTTTTTCAAACGGTTCTGCCCGAGCGGCATCAGAGGGTGAGGAGAGATCGGTGCAGATCTGTTTCAGCAGGGGAATGTCAGACTCCCTGGCGAGAGTGGCAGTCAGGAGGATGTCGTGATACCTCCGCGCTGCCTCGGTGCCGTCCCCGAGTGTCTTGTCCCGGTAGGCACGGAACAGCTTCTCACGAAACACGCTTGCAGCAGGGTCAGTGTCCCAGGACTGATTGGGAAATCGCTCGCGAATCTTGCCCAGTGTTTCATCCAGTACGGGCACTTCTCCGGTGGCAGCTGCGCTGCCGGCAGTGGTGAGGAGCTCGCCCAGTGTCGGGCCAGGCGGGGGAGGAGGAGGTTGTGGCGGAGTTACCACCACAGGAGGCGTCTCCGCATCGGGAGGCCGGTCGTCAATCTGATGTTTGTCACCGAGCATCCACAAGGCGACTCCTGTAATTAAAGCGGCTGCCACCATGAGTCCTGCGGCGGGCAGCAACCAACGCGGAAGAGCAGATTGCTTTGCCTCAGACTCTGATCTTTTCGCCTTGGGTGCTGCTGCTGCCGTTGGTGCCGAGCTCACCGGTGGGACGGGGGGCAGCGGGATGGCAGACGTCACTGTGGGCGTCTGGAGCAGGGGAGTGATGGTAGGTGTGCCCTCTGTTTGCGATGGAGGTGTGCTCGGGATCTCGCTACTTGATGGAGATGATGGCGGTGTGGTGGTGACGACCTCTGACGCAGCAGCAGCGGTAGACGAAGATGCCTCTACGGTATCGGAATCATCCTCAACGCTGGCATTGGAAGCGGAAGCCGGCGAGGCTTCTTCGGCTGTGTCCTGCTGTTCGAAGAGTTCTGCAATGCTCGATGAGGACGTGGAGGTGAAGGTGAGTGTGGAAGAAGCCGTTTCAGATTGTTGCGCTTCTGTTTCTCCCTCTTCCTCCTCCTGTTTCTTCTCCCTCGATTCCGCTGCAGGAGCAGAGAAGCCATTCGTCGAGGTAGTCGCGTCTGTGACGGAGGACTCAACGATCTGTGTAGGCGGAACCGGGGCGTCAGCGGAGATCTTTTGCTCCAGGCTTGATTCCAAATCATCCTCTGCCAAGCCGGAGGATGCAGTCACGGACAAGGCCGATGTGTCAGCAGGAGCCTCCGCCTCGTTCTTCTCCGTGGTGCTCTCGGCTGCAGCAGTCGCTTCGACGTTATCGTTATCTTCCTTCTTTTCCTCTTCCTTGATCTCCGGCGAAGCAGCGGTCTCCAAGCGCTGTGATGTCGTCCGCGAGGGCAGGATGATGGTTTCCGTCTCGTTCGGTGACTTGGCTTCGGCAGCAGGCTCGGTGGATTCTTGTCCGCGGTTCCAGGTCTGGGTCTGCTCCACACCGGGCGTGGAGTTCTGCACCGTAGCCGAGCTCGAAGTTGAGCTCTCGCTGGAGGTGGTCGCGGGGCTCTGCTGAGCTTCCTCGACAGGAGGTGTCGCTTCTGCCTCAGGCGCTGAGGGTGCAGCGTCGGGCTCTGTCCCAGCTGCCGGTTCACTTCCGCTTTCGCTCGAGGGTGCTAGATTCTGTTTCTCGATTTTTCCAGTGAACTCTTTCGCGTGCTCTGTGGAGAATTCGCTCGAGTCTGCTGCCGCCAGATCCGCGAGCATGCGCCACGAGGTCAGCATCACGGTGGCTTCGGCAGAAGTGGTGATTCGTGAAGTCTCGTCCGTGCGGCGCGTGGCCCGGGTCTGTTGAAGAGCTTCAACAAACTCCTCCGCCCGCGTCCAGGTGGAGTCCGTGAGCGCGGTGCGCAGGGTGTCATTCTGGCGTTGGGACAGGGTGGCCAAAGGAATGAACCGTGGCACGCGCGACCAGGTGCTGGGCACGGCGCCACCCAGGCACTGGTAGGCCAGCAGGGCCAGGCGTTGCACCAGCTCCTGCGGCGTGGTGGCTTCCATCCGGAAGGGCCCCTGGGTCAGGCCGATGGCTGTCTCATCCGCCGGGCGCAGCGTGGTGAGGAAGGAGTAGTTGATCGGGCTGAGCTTCGGCACCACCTCGAAGGTTTCGGTGGTGAGCGAGGTCACGGCAGAGGATGTAGCCGTCACCGAAGAGGAGGCCGTTTGCGTGAGTGGATGCATCTCCGTGCGCGGCACGTGCTTCAGGAAGATGCCGGCTGGATCCAGATCCGCCGTGATGAGATCATTCGCGATGCAGGTGTCGATGGCAGAGGCCAGGCGGTGGATGATGCCGATGGCCTCAGCGAGCGGGAGCTGCTTCACCTTCCGCAGGTGATCGAGCAGGGTCTGGTTGCCCGGATGTTCGGTCACCACCATCCATCCCGCGCCTTGTCCGCCGCTCGTGGGGAAGACCGTGAGGTGACGCAGGATGTTGGGGTGGTGGATGTCGATCGCACGCCGCGCATCTGCAATCACTCCCTGCACGGCCTTGGGGTCGCTGAAGCGATCATTGCGCAGAAGGTGGAGCCGCACGGCTCCGCTCAGCGTGTCCTGCCCTTCATAGATCATCCCCCACGGTTTGTTGCGTGGGTTTCCCTCCACCTGGAAACGCTGCTGCCACTCCGTGTAGCTGGTGCCGGATGTGGCGAGCGCACGCAGGCAGTCGTGAATTTTCTGCCGCAGTTCCTTCGCGGTCTGCGGTCGATTGACCGGTTCCTTCTCCAGCAGCTTGCCCAGCAGGTCGCGCACTTCGGCGGGGACCCAGAGCAGGCGGCCCAGAGGGGGAGCGGTGTGCACCTGGTCAAAGAGCACCTTGTGCAGTGAACCTTCGAAAGGCGTGCGCCCTTCCAGCATGTACCACAGGGTCAGGCCCAGGGCGTAAAAGTCGGAGCGGCTGTCCGGTGGCACATCCTGCACCTGCTCCGGGCTGGCAAAGACGGGTGTGCCCAGGAAGATGCCTGCCTGCGTTTGCAGTGCCATGGAGTTTTGCGCCTCTGCATGGAGTGGTTTCGCGAGGCCGAAGTCGATGAGCTTCACCCGCAGGATGTCCTCCTCCACCGGCTCGAGCATTATGTTCGCCGGCTTGATGTCGCGGTGCACCATCTTGTGTTTCTCCGCGGCGCCGAGCGCCTCGCACACCTGCAGGGTCACCTCCAGCGCTTCCTTGACTGGCATGGGGCCGCCCCGCTGTACGCGGTCCTTGACCGTCTCCCCCTCCACGAACTCCATCGCGTAGAAGAAGGTGTTGTCCACCATGCCCAGGTGGTACACGCCGGCCACATTGGGATGCCTCAGCCGGGCGGCTGCTTGTGCCTCACGCTGAAAGCGCTGGCCTACTTCCGCGTCGCCCAGGAGCTGGGGGCGGATGACCTTGAGCGCCACCCGGACTTTGAGATTCGTGTCCTCCGCCAGGTACGTCACGCCCATGGCGCCCTCCCCCAGTTTCAGGGGACGGCCTTGCTCATCCGTGGCCACACGGTAGTGCTCAAAGCGGAGTGGCTGGCCTGTCGCTCGTTCATCCACAGAAAGGGAATCTAGTAGTGGTTCCGCCTTTGTCCACCTCGTCGCACGCCCGGGACTCGGCGGCCCGACACCGCTGTATGAAACCTTTTTTGCTTGTCGGGCTGCGGTCGCGGTATGTAGGCTGGTGTCGCATCGACCAACAGCCCACATCAACCATGAGACCGACGTTTCTCCTGACTCTCAGTGCGCTGGCCGCGGCCGCGCTTTCCATTCCCGCGCAGGCGGGTGAGGTGACCCTCTCCTCCAAGAATCCAATCCCACCACCGCCCCCCATCGAAGACTACGTCGGCGGGCGTGGCCTGCTGACCATCCAGGGCCCCACGGGTCTCTTCATCAACCCCACCTCTGGCACCATGCCGGCGGGGTCCTTCACCGCGCAGTACTGCTTCTTCCTGCCGAACAATGATTCGGATCCGGTGATGGCTCACGGCGCGCTACTTTCCTACGCAGTCACCGATTGGCTGGAAGTCGGTGGCCTCTTTGGCGCAAAGGACATCGACGCAGGTGGCGACCTCTTCTCCGGCGGTCCCATGGTGCGTGTGCGCCTACTCAAGGATGAAGGCCCCATGCCCGAACTGAGCGTGGGTAGCTACATCTTCCTTGGCGACGAAGAGAACTACAATGCCTTCATCGCCCTCTTCAAGCGCTGCGAGATCTCCCAGGATGGCTTCCTTCGCTCCGTGGGCTTCCATGCGGGTCTGCGCCAGACCTGGATTGAAAAGCCCGGTGATGATCCCAGCGACACGCCGGTGGGTTACTTCGGTCTCGAAGTGGAGCTTCCCTTCCGCTTTTACCTCGTGGGTGAAGTCTCCACCAAGGATGAAGACCTGAGCGATGAAACGCCCTACGCCTTCGGCGTGCAGTGGCGTCTGGGTGGCATCAATATCAGCGCAGCCTTCACCGAGCCCGGGCTCGATTTCGTGGATGAGCCAAGCTTCTTCTTCGGCATCGGCACGCAACTCAGCTTCTGATCCGATCGCGTAACAAACAAGAAAGCGATTCCCACCATGACCCGCCGTGAAACACTTTTGAAGATTGCCGGTATCGCCGGAGGTCCGGTGTTTCTGGCGGGTTGCAACATGGATGCCGTCCGCCGTGCGGAAGCCCAGCTGGGCGACCGCATGCGCCGGCCCGGCACGGGCGTGCAGTTCAGCGGCCTGCCGGAAGTGGTGAAGGTGATGGTGCTCGCCACCTACCCTGCCACTCCCAAGCAGACCCAAGTCGCGGAACAACGTGCACGCACGGCCGTGGCGACCATTGCACGCCGTGAAGGCAAGAAGACAAACGTGAAGACCGTCGATCGCGGTGGCAATCCCGATGCACGGGGCACCGTGGTCATCGACAGCATTCCCGCGAAATCTGAAGCAAGCGAAGTGCAGGTGGCGGCCGCTGCTCTCCGCGCGAGCTCTGGCACCTCGATCATTGCCGTGGACACTACCCCGGACAAACGCCTCCAGGGCGAAGGCACGGTAATGCTCTGGAATACCGAGACCCAGCGCTTCGTGGGCAACAATGTGTATGATATATCCTCACCCCCTGCCAAAGGTCAGGTAGCCCAGTGGGGCAGCACCACGGCACGCTACGTGGGTAGCGGGACGTTCTAGCCATTGGCTTTTTGAGGGATGACGCCCGAGGAAAAGAAAGAGGTCATCTACGAGGCCATTCTGAAAATGGTCATTTGGGACGAGCCCAAGGAAGCCATCTTCAAGAAGCTCTTCGTGAATGGCTTCGAAGGGGCTGAGGGTGAAGGGATGTACCGCCAGGCAAGGAGCGAGAGGATTGCGTCCATTCGTGGGGACTGCGCGAAGAAGGCAGGCTTCGGCCTTCTGTGGTTTGCCGGAGCCGCCGGACTATTCTCCGCCTTCTGGTATGGCGTGGGAGGCATCACGAGGAATGTGCTGATGATCGTTTGGGTGTGTGCTGCCATTGGTGCTTGGAAAACCATCGGAGGACTCGTGGGCATCGCCACAGCAGCGTACAAGCGTGGTTCGCTGGCGGACATGGATTGAGGCCTGCAAATTTCCGCACAACGCAGATGGCGGAGACCGCCAAAAAGGGAAAAGAGCCCAAGGATCTCTCCTCAGGCTCTCAACACTTAGCTATCCACTCTCAACTTTCCCGGCCATCACCCGAGGAAGTGTTCCCAGTCGCGCACGCCGTGTAGGTTTCGAATCGCCATGCTGGCCGGGATCGCCCGCGGTGTCACGGGCGTCTGGCGCAGGCGAAGTCCCGCTTCCTGCGGAAGTTTGCTTCCCTTGCGGGAGTTCACTTCACGGTGCGCGAGCACGCAGTTTTCCCACGTGGACTTGCCTCCGCGGGACCGCGGAACGACGTGGTCGATGTTGCCTTCGCCGGGCGCGAGCTTGCGGCCCGTGTACTGGCACAGGCCACCGTCACGCTGCCAGATGCCACGCGCACTGAAGCGCGGGCGTCGCAGGGGCATTCTGGCATAGTGCGCAGACACGATCACCGTGGGAATACGCAGCGGTCCGCTTGTGGTGCGCACCGACTGGTCATGCTCACGCACCGGCAGCTTCTGCCACTGGTCCCATGTCACGGGGATGATGGAGGCATCGTCTTGCACATCAAGACCGGTGGCGGCACCAGTGGACATCATACAGAACGCCTCAGCCGGAGTCTTCACGTGAATCGCCTGCCAGTTTCGGTTCAGCACAAGAACAGTTGGGAGATGAAGGTGCATAGGATCAAGATTGTCGGTATAGGATGAGTGGATAAAACATGATGTGAAATGATACTGAATGTGAGTCTGGCTTCTGGCACTCCGGTTGACCCATGAGCGGAACAGCGGCGGCACCCAAGTGACCAGCGACCTCTTGGTCACCTACTGCTTGAGACACTCACCACCGTCCTACCGCTCACCGGACCACTGTCGCACCGGCTAGTCCTCCGCCTTTTCACCCGCAGGCGCCATCTTCACCAGGCGAGGCTCGAACTTGCCGAGCACATCGACCAGATCCGTCTGGGCGGCCATCACGGTGTGGATGTCCTTGTAGACACCGGGGTTTTCATCGAGGCCGGCGGAGAGGAGCTCGACACCGGCGGCGGCGAGCTGCTTCTTGACGCCACTCCACGTGAAGGACTGCAGGGCCTTGCTACGGCTCATCACACGGCCTGCACCGTGGGACGCGCTGTGCAGGGACTCAGGCTGACCCTTGCCACGCACGACGAATCCTGCGGTGGCCATGGAGCCAGGGATGATGCCGAGCACACCGGAACCGGCCGGCGTCGCGCCCTTGCGGTGCACGATCACCTCGCGTTCCTTGCCGTTCACGACATGGCGTTCCTTCCAGGCGAAGTTATGATGGTTCTCGATATCGAGGATCACATCCGCACCCAGCTTCTTCGCAATGTACTTGTGGATCACCCCATGGTTCGCCGCGGCGTAACGCCCCATGAGGTTCATGGCGGCCCAGTATTCCTGGCCGTCTTCCTCATCGAGTGAGAGCCACGCGAGATGCTTGAGTTCCTTCGGCAGATCGTCATGGCGGGCCATGGCGCGCTTGCTGTACAGGTCACACACCTGGGCGCCCGTACCACGGGATCCGCTGTGGGAAAGCAGCGCGAGGTATTCGCCCGCGCGCAGTCCGCCATTTCCAGCAGCCTGCAGCTCATACGCCTGATCATCCGTCACAGTGAACGCTCCGAACTCGACAAAGTGGTTGCCACTTCCGCTCGTTCCGAGCTGGCTCCACGCCTTGTCCTTGAGACGGTTCGTCACGCCCGTGATGCTCCAGTCCTCGTCCATCACCTCGTGGTTGCGAGGCTGCTTGAACTCGGCGCCCATGCCGAAGCGCGTTTCGCTCTCCAGCAGGTTGGCAAGACGGTCCTTCTGACCCGGAATGCTGTTCGCCTTCAGGTCATACACGGAGAGCTTCATGCGACACGCGATGTCCACACCCACGGCATACGGGATCACCGCATTGTCCGTGGCGAGTACGCCGCCGATAGGCAGGCCGTAACCGAGGTGCGCGTCAGGCATGAGCGCGCCCGCCACTGCCACCGGCAGGACACACGCGTTCGCCATCTGCTGCACGGCGTTTGCATCGAGATCAGCACCCCACTGACGCCACGGCGCGGGTTCCGCGCGTGGGACATAGGCAGGGCGGCTGAGCGCCTGGGCGAAAGGAGCACGGAGTTCATCCGCGAAGTACGCAGCAGGTTCCGCCACGATCTTCGTGACTTCGCCTTCGAGCTGCGCACCCACACCTCCCTGAGCCATGAAGTTGCGAATGAATTCATGGGCGAGATGCACGGCTTCTCCAGCCGGAACGCCGATGCGGATGAGGTCTTGGGTATTCATGAAAAAATGAGAGTGAAATAGGGATAAGTAAAAAGAGAAAAGGGAAGGAGAGGGATGCTCCATGATGACAAAGATCCCGGGATGTGGATAGACCTCCGGCTGCGGTGTTTGTTCTTTTTGGTCGTGATGGGACGAGTCCCAAAATTTTTTAACTCAACCTCCCGCCTGCTGAAAGCGTACCCTAGACGGCAACCCCCAACTCCACCATTCATCTATCATCACATGGAATACAGACTTCTCGGCGGTTCAGGATTCAAGGTCCCCGCGCTCACTTTTGGTACCGGTACCTTCGGTGGTACCAATGAGTTCTTCAAAACATGGGGCTCTACGGACGTGGCAGAGGCCACCAAACTCGTGGACATCTGCCTCGACGCCGGGCTTACCATGTTCGACACGGCGGATATCTATTCCGACGGTGCATCTGAGGAAATCTTGGGCGGCGCTATTAAAGGTCGACGCGACAAGGTGCTCATCTCAACGAAGGCCACCTTCCGCAGTGGCGAAGGCCCGAATGATGTGGGTTCCTCCCGCCACTATCTCACCCGTGCCATTGAAGGCTCCCTCAAGCGCCTCGGCACGGATTACATTGATCTCTTTCAACTCCATGGCTATGACGCCCTGACCCCTGCGGAGGAAGTGCTGGGTACCCTGGATGACCTGGTGAAAGCAGGAAAGATTCGCTACATCGGCTGTTCCAATTTCTCCGGCTGGCATCTCATGAAGGCCTTGTCCGTCTCCGAGAGATACGGATTCTCCCGCTATGTGGCGCATCAGGCCTACTACTCACTCATTGGTCGCGAGTACGAATGGGAACTCATGCCGTTGGGACTCGACCAAAAAGTCGGCGCCGTCGTGTGGAGTCCGCTGGGGTGGGGAAGACTCACCGGCAAAATTCGCCGCGGCCAGCCGAAGCCCCAGACCAGCCGCTTGAACGAGAAGATCGCGGTTGATATGGGACCCCAAGTCGAGGACGAGTATGTGTACAAAGTTGTCGACGCTCTCGATGAAGTGGCCAAGGAGACCGGCAAGAGCGTACCTCAAATCGCGCTGAACTGGCTCCTGCAAAGACCCACCGTCTCCAGCGTGATCATCGGCGCTCGTAATGAGGAACAGCTTCGCCAGAACCTCGGCGCCGTGGGTTGGAATCTCACCAAGGAGCAGGTCGCCAAGCTCGACGCCGCCAGCGCTGTGCCCTTGACCTATCCCTACTGGCACCAAGCCGGCTTCGGCGAACGCAATCCGTTCCCGACTGCGACCGCCTGATACAATAGCTGCCCAAGATGCTGCTCCGGCATCGTGGCCGAGTTTCTCCGAAACTCGCTGCGCGCTGAGCAGCCCCTGTCGATGACCTCACAAGCAGGTACACCAACCCATTCAATGAAGCTCGCTGTCTGAAAGACAGCAGGAACCCAGCCCAGGGTTAGGGAGCCTTAGCGACCGACACCCTGGGTCAGGATAAAATAAACTCATCGCCCTGAAGGGGCGAAGGAGAATGTGAATATGCCTGTCGGCGATGCTTCACCGAGCACCACCGACAGGCCAATCATTCACGACACCCCTTCAAGCGCATACCTGCGGAAGAACCGATTCAGCTCTTCCACATCACCCGCCGCATCCTGCGGCTCCTTGAGCGCATCCAGCCGGGCCAGTTCCTCGCGAACAAAACGCGACAGCACCTCATCCGGCGCTGCTTCGTCCAGTTCATCACCGGCCTGCTTGCGCTGCACCAGCGCATCGAGTGCCTGACGCACCTCCGGCTCCTCCAGCGCGGCTTCCACCAGCTCAGAGAAGAGCATCGGCACCTGGCCAAGCTCACGCTCCAGCCAGCGACAGGCCAGCAGCGGCCTGAAGACATACAGGTACTTCTTCAGACTCACGCGTTCACGACCTTCCAGGTAGTGGCGCCAGTTGCCAAAGGCCATGTGCAGGTAGTGCGCGAAGCATCGCCGCGGTGAGTAGAACTCCTCCGCCAGCGTGCTGAACTCCGTGGTGAACATTGGATCCCGATGATAAACCACCGGCGACTTCAGCCACTCCAGCAGGGGCGGATTGCTCTTCCTCAGAAGCTTGAGAGCTTTGCGCAACTCCCAGCCACTGACATCGAGCTCATCCAAAACAGGAAGCTCCACGACATCGCGACGTTCATCCACGGAGAGGTACCAGTCACGGTTGTGCACATAGAGGAAGCGCACGTCATAGTCGCTGTCACGGGAGGCGAATCCCCACGCACGGCTGCCGCTTTCACAGGCATAGAGCACGCGTAGTCCGCGTTCGGTTTCGAGATTGGAAAGCGTTTCTCGGACGCGTTGATATACTTGGGAGTCGAACATGGGGCTTCTATCGGTGTGGGGTTGAGAGAAATTGATTGGCTTGGGGAGACGGCCGCATTGATGCGCAGCATCACTTGGAGTGCTGAGCTTGCTCCAGCTTCCCGAGGCAGCTTGCTGCTGTGTACGTCTCCTGAGGTCTACCCAAAATGAGGACGTCGAATCACGAGGAGAATCACACCGCGCTCGCATCATCACTGTTATCGGTATTCACTCCGCCGCGCCCTCGCAAGACTGGCAGCAGCGCGGACAGATCATTCATCATGTAAGTCTGCCCTGCGCCCTTCGCTTCGAGCGTTTGCAGGAAGCGCAGCGTGGTGAGTCCTGGATGGCTTTCCATCAGGCGGGCGGTGTTCGCGAGATGACGCAGCGCCGCGGATTCTCCGCGGGCACGCTCCAGGGCGGCCTGGCTTTCCTGCTTGGCCTTGAGCGTTTCGCTGAAAGCCTTGCGAAGGTCACCAGGCAGCATCACGTCGCGAACTTCCACCGCATGCAATTGCACGCCGACGGATTCCGCCACCGTCTGCACTCCGGCACGAAGCTGCTCGCTGATGGCCGCACGCTGTTCCAGCAACGCTTCCGCAGTGATGCCTCCCACCGCCACGCGCATCGCGGCTTGGGTGGTGTTGTAGAGATGGGTGAGGTAGCTATCCGCCACGAGCACACTCTTCGCAGCATCGACAATCTGCATGGTGAGCACCGCGCTCAGCTTCACGCTCACATTGTCCGCTGTAAGCACTTCCTGGCCGGCGACCTGAAGCAGCGTCTTGCGCACGCCAATCACATCGACGCGGAAGTTGCGGCCCCAGCGCACATGACGACCCGCGCGGAGTGTATCCACCAGCCGACCTTCATGGTACAGGAGACCTTCACAGCCCTCAGTGATAAGACATTCGTAGTGGTAGCGCACCCACAGCACACGTGCCGTGATAAGGCACGCAGCCAGGATGAGAAGTTGGTATTCGAGATTCATGGGAGTTGTTGAGTGGTTGATTGAGAAAGAGGTAATCACGACAGCGGCCGCCGCTTCATGGCGGGCGACGTGGCAAATGCCCGTCGCGCATGGCCATGTCGGGGCTCGCACGGGGTGCAGGCCGCTGGCGTGACTTGCTTGTTGGGAGTCGAACCCAGTTTCCCTTCCGGTTATGAGCCAGATGAAGCCAAGAGTGTCACGATGCGCGGAACTCCGTGTCGGTGATACCGGCGGGCCGCTTATGACATGCTTGGAGAATTGATGTACTCGGCAGGATTACCTGCCAAGGGTGCGCTGATAGTCTTCAAATCGCAGCTTGGCGATCTGACTGCGATCCGCCGTGCGAGCCACGATGCCTTCCGCCTTGCCCAGAGCAGCGCCGTCCAGCCTGGCCTTGCTCTCCGCAAAACCATTCAGGAAGTCCCGCGCATCGGTGAGACCTCGTGGCCACACATCGCAAGAGTAGACTCCGGACATGGGTACGCGCGCGAAGCCAAAACGAGCGGCCAGCGCATCACAAGCGGACACAGACGCGAAGGTCTGTCCGCTGTGTTCCCGCCAGGCAGAGATCTGTTCTGCGGGTCTGGCAAGCATGTCGCTGACCAGGTCTGCCTTCAGAAGACAGACATCGAAGAGGCGAAAGCCCCTGGTGCCTTGACTGGCATACTGCTTCGCCGCCGCACCAACCCCGTGACCGTAGACTTCACCGTAGAAGACCACGACGGCTTCTGTGAAGCTGTGGTCACGCAGTTGGTGGGCAAAGTCACGAAGTGTATCCACAATGCCGAGTGCCGGGTTGTGAATCAGGTCGCCAGTGGCCCAGAGCAAATCTTCGCGACTGCCGATGAGTACCCCTTCCGGAGTGCACACAAGCCGCGCATTGGTGCCATCCACCTTTTCGGTGACATGGACATCACTGGTGAAGGCCACATTCACCTCCGGCGTGAGCCGCCCTTTGTCACCCAACGCATGGTAGGTCGGGATGGACGGATACTTGGTGAGAGAGTTGAGACGGGAAAGGTTTGCGAGGGTGAGGAGTGGCTTCATGAAAAGAGAGTGCCCGCCTGATGACGTGCATCAGGCGGGCACGGTGAGTGGTTTTGCTACAGCTCAATCGCCTCGATCTGCTTCAGGAACGCCGCCTGATCAGACTCAAGACGCTGGAGCGTGTCGAACGTCTTGTCCGAGAAACCCGCCAGGCAGTACACATCACGCTGCGGGAACTGCAGCGTGCCGTAGCCCTGGAGGTCGAAGGAGAAGACCTTGGGGGACGCACCATACTTCGCCTTCCACGCATCGAAGCTGGCGACCGGCGTATATTGGCCGATCCAGCCCTGCATGTCAGAGAGGATGATGATGCGGTCGTAGGAACTCGCCGCGCGGTTGAAAATCGCGTGGAAGTTCGTGCCGGCGGAGGCGCACTGGCGTTCCAGCCAGTTGGCCACCGTCAGGGTGGAGTCGCGCTTGTTGATGGACACGTACTTCGCATCATTGCTGAAGAGAAGCACGTCGGCATCGTTCGCCTTGGCGAGCGTCGCCGTGAAGAGTGCACCGATCTTGATCGGCTTGCCCATCATGGATCCTGAGCCATCCAGGGCCACGAGGGTCTTGCCTTCGTAGCGCGGGACATTGGCGAGGGAAGCATCCACCGCATCACTGAGCGCGGCGAGCACGCGGCTGACACCCGGAAGACCGGAGCCCTGCAGCGCTTCGAGCGCTGTCGTGAAACGGAACGGCATGACGAGCGACTTCTTGATGAGACGCTCGTCCGTGAGCATCACGATCGCGTCATCGATCGCATCGGGCGCTGTGGCCACGATGTTGCGCAGGTTACGCAGAAGCGCGAAGTAGCCCAGCTTGCGCATGCGGATGAGCTCCGTCCAGGCGTCCTTCTTCAGATCCGCCAGTTCGGCATCACTTTCCGCATTCGCACCGGCCTGCGTCAGCTTCGTTTCCCACGTTTCCGCAGGAGCGAGCGTGCCGTTGACCAGCTTGCGCAGGGCCTCCGTGTGCGGTGGGTGAACGAGGTTCACCAGGTCCACGAGGGAGATCTCCGCGTTCGTCTTGCGGTACTTCGCGATCTGGTATTCGTCGAAACGGGCCAACGCCTTGCCGAGACCCTTCTTCAGGGCGTTCGGGATCGGGCGGCCGTACGTGCCAACGTAACACGCCAGCGTTTCCAGCGCATCATCCGGACGATGCACGACACGGTCGTAGAACGTCGCAGTCCACGGTTCACCCTTCACCGCGTGGGCGAGTTCACTCGCCACGAGGTGGGAGACTGAGCGCATACCCGCTTCCTTACGAGCGTAGAGCGCAGCCTTGGCCACGAATTTCTTGTCACCCGTCTGCGCGACGAGTTCCTTGATGCGCTTCGTAGCGGCATTCGCTGTGCGGTAGTACTGGTCACCCAGGATGCTCGTCAAGAGCAGGGAGGCGAGTTCGAGCTTCGCCGTTTCGACGTAGGCTTCGCCACCGGCCTTGTTGAGGGTGTTGCCACGCGCACGGCCGGTCTTGAGGATATTGAACTTCATGGTGATGGTATATCAGGGTGTACGGGGAGCACGATGAGCGGCCTCTATTTCCCGAAGAGGCACATGGTCTCACTGCCCCGCAGTTTATTTTGCTGCGGCGTGGCATGCCGGCGCGCTCGGCGCAGGCATAGGAAATGAGATGAAAAAAATTCGCGGAGAAAGCAGACAGGCTCTCACACCGCATCGTCAGGAATCGAACCTGATGCCGTTTCCGGCATTCCTCCGACAGGCGATGGCGATCGGTGTGATGGATGGTGGAGGTTGCGAAGAAGTCCCGTCTTCACTACCGCGAAAATTGATTGAAAAATATTGGGGAGAACAGTGGCCGGAGTATTTGTTTGTTAAGAGCAGACGAAGGAACTCCAACCTCACTACCCCGAAGGGTTGGGGCAGAGCGCCGCACATGGCAGACGCTCACAGCCCCGTTTGATACATAGAAAAGATCGGGGAGAACAATGACCGGAGGAATGGCGGCACCATGAATCTCACGATGCCGCCTACCGCTCTACCATTGAGCTACATCAGCTGAGAAATGGGCGCCGATGGCCGGAATTGAACCGGCAACCTGTCGATTACGAGTCGAAGTAACTCCAGTCTCACTGCCCCGAAAGGGAACGTGGCACGCACCTTCAGATGCGCCGCCATCAGATGATACAAAAAAGAAATCGAGGAGAAAACCAATCGGAGCCGATACCGCTCTAACCCCTGAGCTACGATGGCATCGAATAAGCCATCGGCTGGACTCGAACCAGCGACCTGTCGTGTTTGGACGAAGGATCTCCAATTTCACTACCTCGAAATTTGAATGTAGGAGGCCTCTCCAGAAGCCTTGCCGCCGAAAGTGATGATTGCGGAGAAAGTTGACCCGAGACACACGCGAGGATTGCTCCGCACGCTGTGGGATTTGCACCCACGTTGAAGATTCAGGGTTACCCGAACGATTCAATTGACGAAGGAACTCTGGTCTTACTGCCGCAAAGTGGATTCCGGAGAAAAGTGGCGCGGGCATCACCCCCGTAGGTGGAGGTGACAGGAGTCGAACCTGTAAGAACCGAAGTATCCCGATACCTGACTGCCGGAAAATTGGTGGGCTCGCAGGGATATGCACCCTGCTCTTCCGCTTAAGAGGCGGTTGCTTCGCTGCCAAAGCTTCAAGCCCGTAAATGATGAACTGGGAAAATGGTAGTCGCGACTGGACTTGCACCAGCACTACCGGCGCTCTCGACGCCGTGCCTCTGCTATTGGGCTACGCGACCATGAGAAGGATGAATCGAAATGTCCCGCCATGATTCCTGCAGGGGGCCCGCAAAATGAGCACGAGCTTTCGATCTGCCATCCCGTGACCCACAGTTTCCAGATCATGCTGGATAGTTGGTGATGGTGCCGGAGCTCGATGCCGTCGATTGCGAGGCCCCTGCAGGAATCATGGGGCGGAAAATTACAAACACTGATGAAAGTGGCGGAAGAGGCGGGTGCTGCCCCCGCAGTTCCCGATGAAGGGAACACCTGTTTAGCAAACAAGCGCGACGACCTGGCTAGTCGCCTCTCTTCCATGGATGGCAAAAATGGAAATTGATGGTGCCCACGGCGGGAGTCGCACCCGCACTGTACGATGTTTGAGATCGCTGCCTCTGCTGTTGGGCTACGTGGGCGTTGAATTGGCGTTAGAAAAATTGACTAGTTGCCGCCACGGAGTTGGTTGTGATCGATGTCTCAGACCGATCCGTATGGCAAACACAGTCGCTCATCAGCGATAGCCATCATTGCGGCGACATTCTTAATCGCTGGCTATGTGGGACTGTACCTGCTTGTTCGACCTGTCTTATATGGACCACGGTCAAACGTGGGACCTGATGCGCATTGGCAACTGATACTTTTTGAACCATGCTATCGGATTGAGTGCCTATTTTTAGACACTTGAAATGGTCCCGGCGGCAGGAGTTGCACCCGCACTGCATCCGTTCTGAGCGGATTGTCTCTGCTGTTGGACTACGCCGGGGAGAAATTGAAAGTGGTACTCCCGGCAGGACTTTCGCCTGCAACCTCCGCGTTCGAAGCGCGGCACTCTATACATTGAGCTACGGGAGCATTGTTGATGAAATGAAATGGAAGTGAAGTGGTGCGCCAAGACGGTTCTGCCCCGCCGGCCTCCGCCGTGTCAGGACGGCGCTCTTCTATTGAGCTATTGGCGCGGCATGAGACGCACCTTGCAATCGATAACCCCGGATGGATTTGCACCATCAACCTCCCGGGCCAAAACCGGGCGCTCTGCGAGTTGAGCTACAGGGCTGTTCGATATGGGATGTGCCTGCGTATAAAGTGGTCGGGCACCCCGGGGATGCTCCGGGTATCTCGCCGATCCGAACGCCGCGGATTGCTGTCTTCCTCGTGCCCGAGAAAAGGAATGAGTTGAATCGTGAAGTGGAGTCACGGGGAGTCGCACCCCGATCCGCGCCATGCCATGACGCTGTCCTTCTGTTGAACGATGACCCCGTGAAGGATGGAACTGAAGAAATGGTCGGGCCAGCCGGTAACGCTCCGGCTCTCTCAAGTCCCCCAGACTTGCGGATTACTTTCTTCCTCTGGCCCGTGTGTGTTTGTTAGAATGAAATGGACGCGCGACCCGGACTCGCACCGGGTAAGTCGGTTTTGCAGACCGACGGCTCGACGACTTTACCTTTCGCGCGATGAACGGAACGAAACGAAATTGGGGAGACCAACGGGGATTGCACCCGTACCACAGCATTCACAGAACTGGATGCGTACTATTACACCATGGTCTCCATTGAAGATGGAGGTGAGTGATACGAACACTCGAAATGTCCTGATGATGGTGGGCCGCCACGGTGCTGCCCCGTGTTCTGCGGATTAAAAGCCCGCTGCATCGCTGGCAATGCTTGCGGCCCATCGACCGTGAATCTGAAAATGGCGGAGACCAGTGGACATGCTCCACTACCCGCGAGGGTTCGCGGATTCATCCGGCTTCCAACCGGCGGCGGCACGCTGGTCCGCTTTGGTCTCCTCTCTTACCGTGGGAAATTGGCAGCCCCGGGCGGATTCGCACCGTCAACCTCCCGAGTCAGAGTCGGGCGCTCCACTAGTTGAGCTACAGGGCAATTGTGGTTGATAACGAAATGGATCCTCCGGCCGGAGCTGCCCCGGCATGGGTCGCTTTACGAGAGCGGTGCATTGCTGACTCTGCCACGGAGGAATTGCATCTAAGAAATTGGTGCTCCCGCGAGGATTCGCACCTCGTGCCTCGGTCTTCGCAGAACCGCGTGCAGATCTCTTACACCTCGGGAGCAATGGAAAAATGTGGAGCGCCATGCCGGTACTGCCCCGGCACTCTCAACTTGGAAGGATGACGTGCTGCTACTACACCAATGGCGCGTGGATAAACGAAATGGCCGCTGAACCTGGAATCGCACCAGGATTTGCCGATTTTCAATCGGCCGCATTGACTGACTCTGCCATTCAGCGGTGAAAAGAAAGTGGTCCCTCCGCACGGTATTGCGCCGCGGTCTTCCGCTTATCGGGCGGGTGCTTTGCTATTGAGCTACAGAGGGAATAAAAAAATGGTCGCCTGAAACGGTAATGCTCCGCTGTCTTCCGGATGTGAGCCGGTTGCTCTCCTTTTGAGCTATCAGGCGTGAAGGATGAATGTATGAACTTCGAAAGTGGCACCCGCACCCGGTGCTGCCCCGGGATTTTCCGATAGAAAGTCGGATGTGCTACTGTTGCACCATGCGGGCGTGAAGGATGAACCTTGAAAGTGGCACCCGCACCCGGTGCTGCCCCGGGATTTTCCGATAGAAAGTCGGATGTGCTGACTGTTGCACCATGCGGGCGTGATGAATGATCACGAAAATGGCGGAGCACCAGGGACTCGCTCCCCGAATTCCACGAAGTGGAACAGCGGTTTTCAAGACCGCGTCCTCGTCTGGCCGGACGTGCTCCAAAAATGATTGGCAAGAAATTGGCTGCCCGCCGTGGACTCGCACCACGACATGCCGCTTAACAGGCGGCCATTGCTACTTTGACATCAGCGGGCATTTGAAAAGAAAATTGGAAAGGTGCTCCCGGCAGGACTTGCACCTGCATATCTCCGTTTAGAAGACGGATGCCTCATCTCTTCGACCACGGGAGCATGGATGAGGATAAATTGGTCGCGTGCCCCGGTGCTACCCCGGGCGCCTCCTCGCTCCAAACGAGGCGGGTTCGTTGGCTCCCTCGCACGCGATGAAAAAAAAGCGAGGCTGGATGAAATTGGCGGCCTGTGCGGGCATTGCTCCCGCGACCTTCCGCTCGACAGGCGGTTGCTCTTCGTGGCTGAGCTAACAGGCCATAATGAATGAATGAAATTGGTGCGGCGTCCAGGTACTGCCCCTGGCCGGTCTGAGACTCTGGTTTTACGGACCAGTGCGCATCTTTAGCGCTCTACCACCGCATGACGTGGTGACATGAAATTGGTTGCGGGACGTGGAGTCGCGCCACGATGAGGAAGCTTATGAGACTTCCGCGGTTGCTCAACCTTCCCGCGATTGTGTTGTTTGAAATTGGTGGACCGCCAGGGAGTTGCACCCTGCTCTCCCGCGTGCGAGGCGGGTGACCTTCTAGATGATCGAGCAGCCCATGAAAATGGTAGCGGAAGCGGGACTCGAACCCGCGTGTAAGCGGCTTATGAGGCCGCTGCCTTACCCCTTGGCGATTCCGCAGTTGGTAAAATTTATGATTTACGATTGATGATTTTTGATTGGAGGTCTGTCTTCACAAATGCGCCTTTGCATGGCCGCATCGGACCGAAATCAAAAAATCACTCATCACAAATCATCAATGATTTGAATTGGCACGGCGTCCCGGTGCTGCCCCGGTCCCACAGAGTTTTGGAGACTCCGTTGCGCAGGCTGGCGCCCGCCGTGTTCTCTTTTTGTATGAGAGATGAAAATTGGAGCGGCCAGCCGGAATTGCACCGACATCCCCTGAATGGCGTTCAGGCGTCCTGCTCTTGGACGATGGCCGCATAAAAAGGAGCGGCGCAGGGAGTTCTGCCCTCAGGCAGTGTCCTGCGCCGCTCACGACTAAAAAGAACAAACACCGCTGCCAGCTCGGAGAGCTCACACCCGCAGGACGTTTTCACGGCGGATTTTTCGGTGTTTGAGGCACACCTCCCATTGCGCACGCACCTTATACAAGTGCATATGCATAAGCCTTTGAAGCTGTAATTCTGAAATCGATATGGTCCGCATAACGGGAATCAGGTCATGGCTCCTCCGGTCCGGAAAGTCCGTTCAGAGGACTCCGGCGGTTTGACAAAGGCGGCTGCTACGGCGACCGTACTACGGTTGCCGGCCAACTTCTGTCTTTCGCAAAGGGACTGGAGGGAGTGGGTGACCGATTCCGCTCCGCCGTCAGTTGCAGCTGATGGCGGGGCTTTTTTTCACCCAGGGGAAATGGGGGTGTGGACTAGATGGGGAGGAAACCTCCTGGTTGTGGTTCGCGTAACTCGCTGGAACTAAGAAAATTAAGAAACAAAAAACCCTGCTGGCCTTCGGCGAGCAGGGTCTACGTACGGTGAATTCCGATAGTAAACTACCTGCAAGCCTCCTGGTTAAGATCGCTGCCCTCGGTATAGGGCCTTCCAAAGCCGGCGCCTTGTACTGGACGCATGATCCCTGCCTCGCACGACCGTTTCGTCGGGCGCGATGCTGAGGATATTGTCCAATGGAAGTTCATGGCGTGTTCTTGTGAAGGTAAAACGAGACTACCACCGTGTTCTTAGAGCGGCAATAGTTATTTTAACCTTTTTTTCGACACCGGCAATTCCGGTAGGAGAACTATGTATAACTAAGCCGCTACTTTGGAGCGGATGAATGCAGGCGGCACCAGCGGCATCTCATCAATGATATACCATATTATGGTATATCATTTGATTGATGATTGCGGAGCGTTCGCTGCAACCGGTGCCGGCTTGCGAATCTTGAGCAGAACCGGCAGGCTCGTTTGCGCTCCGTCCGTCTTCACGGCGTCGTTGCGAGCGTTGCCAACCAACATGTGGCAGAGGCGATCGTGTTCCGGCACCCACTTGGCGCAGGCGAGGGTGATCTCGCGCACGTTTTCACCTGCACGGATCTGTACGCCATTGAGACCAATGTTGTCCACGATGACGCCGTGCGGCAGGTTCTCCACGTCCAATCCCAGCAGCGCATCGTCTCCACGACGATCCACCCGCAGCCAGACAGAGACGGTGCTGCCCGGGGCGATGGTGACTTCATAGGGCTTCGTGGGGGCATTCTTCCCATCACCCGCAGGACTTCCTGCGAGATCGGGCTCCATGAACAGGGCGCGCTTGGGTGCTGCGGTGACCGCGACCTTGGGGAAGGCGCCAAGATCTTCCTTCACTTCCTTGCCATCGACGATGGCAGTGGCCGTTACTTTCACCTTGGAGAAGTCATGCTCACCCATGGCGGCAGTGGGGTAGGCGAAGATTGATCCGCCGGCTTCCAGATGGCCCGCCTCGATGATGAGCGGATTGGAAACATAGAATCCTGCAGGCACTCCGGTGATGTCCACGCGTACATCGCCATCCCAGCCATCCTTTCGGTTCGCCGTCACCGAGAACTGGCTGCCGGTGCCGGAGGGCACGTTCATCATGGCCGGTCCGCGCAGTTTGGCTGCATAACCGTGCACCACCGGACGTACGATGAGGCGATAAGCAAATCGATCGCCGCCCCAGCTCCGTGTATCACTGACACGCAGGAGATAGGATCCTTTCTCGGGGGCTACGAAGCGCAGGCGTGAATCACGCCCCAGTTCGCGTTCCCCGTCATCATCATTGGCATAGTACAGCTCGAAGATGGGAAGGCCATTGGGCACCAGCTTGGTGCCTGGCTTGTAGGGTTGCACCGCATAGCAGTAGTCATCCAGGCCGTGTGCAGCAGGGCTGGTGTTGAAGTAGGCACGACGCTTGCCGCCGCTCGCGTAGTAGATGGTGTCCGCATCCGGACCACGCGCGAGGCGGAAGACCTTCAGTACCTCACCGTTGAAGTACATGTAGTCATTGAGTTCCAGTTCGGCGAATTGGCCCAGGCGCACCGCGGGGTCGTTGGCATCTTCACTGCGCAGCGTGATCCAGGAATCCTTTGTGGCCTGCAGTGTCATCATGGGCACGGCATCACCCTTGGCATTCAGCACTTCGACCTTGGTATCGGCAGGAGAACCGAGCGTGGCGGCACGGGTTTCGATGATGAATTCCTGACCTTTCTCTGCTTCAATGCGATAAAGGTCGGCATCGGGCTCATCTGGCCCCACGCTGCTCATCAGGCGTCCGTTGACCGACACGTTTCCAGGAAGCGGCTGCGCTTTTTCAAGCGTGTCATTCGGTTCGGACTCCAGCTGCTCAGGCAGAGTGCTCACGGCGACGGTCATGCTCACGCGGCTCCGGTAATTGTCCGAGTCCAGCGGCAGGCTGATGGTGTCCATGCCTTTGGTGTCTGTAGCATCGGCTTCAATCGTGGTATTCGGAGGAAGGTTGTGTCCCACGAGATGGATCTTGCCCTTCGTGCCCGCAGTTACACTCAACGGCCACCAGCCGGTCACATACGGCAGCTCCCCAATGGAGAGGCGGTAGAAGTGGTCTGCGGATCCATCGAGCGTGATCTGCCTGATGTGCACAGTGTAGTCGCCATCCGCAGGCACGGTGAAGGCCACAAAAGGATCGCTGCCACTGTCGAGACCGTTGTTCGCTGCGAGCAACTTGCCTTGTGCATTCAGGACCTCCACACGGGGTGAGCTTGCTTTCGATTCCACACGACGCGCTGCCATGTCGAGTACCATGGTCTGGCCACGCTTCGCGGTGAAGCGCACGCTGTCCACCTGGCCGATGTCCGTCAGAGTACCCCACACATTCATGGGCAGTTGCTGAAGCAGCAGAGGTTCCGCAGACTTCGTCACCATGACCTGTGGCAGGTAGTCGACAAGCACCTTCACGGGAGCGGATTCGCCTGCGGGTGTCACGAGGGAAAGATTGACCTGTGAGCGTGGCACCTCCTTGTCCGTGGTGATATCCACCTCGGCCAGGGTGCCTTCGGGATTTACTGAGACAATGGCCGCCTTCATGCCGCCGTGCGCGAGCTTTACAGCCTTGAGATCCTTCAGGCCCTTGCCCGTGAGCTTGACGCGCGCGGTGCTACCGCTTTGCACACCGCGAGGTTCCAGGCGCACGAGTTCAGGCTTGGCTGGCGCCATCGCTTTCGGAGCAGCCTTGGCCTTCGCCATGGGCTTGACTTCGGGTTCACCCGTGGTGGCATCGTAGAGGGCGAGGGTGCCATCGAGCCTGCCGACCGCCAGCTTGCCCGTGTCGAGCACGGCGAGGCCCGGAGACCAGTCAGGTTGCTTCTCCAGGAGGTGCAGCTCTTTGATGTCTGCCGCGTTCCAGATCTTCACGCCACGATCTGCTGCCGCAGTGAAGATGGATTTTCCATCGGCAGAAAATACCAGGCTCAGCAGGCCACCCTCATGCGCATAGCGCGTCTGCTGCAATTTGTTGGTACCTTCGAGCGCACGCGCGCTCACATTCCACAGGCGGATGCGATTGTCCGCGCCGCCCGCCGCCACCGTCTTGCCATCGGGAGAAAAGCTCACCGCCGTTTGCTCCTTGAGTGGCTGCGAGAAGGTATCCAGTCGCTTGCCCGAGGGCATTTCCCAAAGCTTCACCGTGCGATCCGCGCTCACGCTTGCGAGCACCTTGCCGTCTGGACGGAAGCTCAAGCCAAACACCGCGCCATTGTGCCCCGTGAGCGTGGCTGCTTCCGCACCGCTAGCCAGATTCCACAACTTGATCTTCTGGTCATAGCTGCCTGTCACCAGCGTCTGTCCATCCGGTGAAAGCGTCAATCCATAGATGGCATCCGTGTGCCCCTCGAACTTCCGCACTAGCGTGCCATCCGCGACCTTCCATTGATAAGCCACCCCATTGATGCCGGCATCACCTGCGGCGGCGAAGAGTTGCGTGCCGTCTGCGGAGAACACCAGCGCATTCACCTTGCCTGCCACGCCATCCAGCTTGCGCAGCACTTCGCGCGTCTGCGGATTCAGCAGATGCACCGCGCCAAACATTCCTGCAGCCAGTGTTTTCGACTTGGGTGAATACGCCAGCGTCTGGATGGCATTCTTCAGTCCCGGCTTCGCAGCGACCTTCGGCAGCTTGGAGAGCACATCGGCAGGCTTCGCCGGTGTCGCGGGTGGCAGCGCACCTCCATCAATCCATTGGCGGATCATCGCGATCTCGTCGGGCTTCAGATGTTCCTTCTTCCCCGGTGGCATGAACTGGTTCTTGCCTTCCACACCACTGCGGCCTTCCAGAAACTTTACCAGCAGGGACTCCTGCGCATTGCCCGGCGTAATGGCCTTGCCTCCTTTGCCGCCCTTCATCAATGCAGCAAAAGTATCCAGCGCGAACTCACCATCCGGATCATCCGCCGCATGGCAGTCCACACAATGCTCTTGGAACAGAGGAGCAATCTTGGCGTCGAAATCCACGGGCGCTGCGGTGGATGCGGCATGGATCTGCGCAGTGCAGGCGCATGCCGTGAGCAGAGCCAGTGGCGCAGCGGCGCGATGTTTAAAGAGGTGCATCATGAGAAACCCCGGTGTCTGAATTGGCGAACTGAAATTGAAGGTGGCAAAGCGCCCGCGTTAAGGCGTCGCCATGAGCGTCTAGGTCAGTGATTGAACAAGAATTCCCGGGAGCTCATCAGGCCCCAGAACACGTCTTCCAATGCATGGCGACGGTCCTCAGGGGACTTGGCATCGGCCAGCACCTTGAGCACGCTGGCGCGCTCCTTGTCGGTGGGAGGGCGGCTCACACAAAGCAGGTAGGCTTCATTCACGATGTCGTTGTCCGCCTTGCCAGAGGCCAGCAAAGTAGCCACGCGATTCTCCTTCTCACCGAGCTTCTGGTTCAGCGTGTCGCCATTGGCGATGTGCAAGGCCTGCGCCATGCTCGGCTCATTCGTGCGCTCGCAGTCACAAGTTTGCACGCGATCCGGACGGCCAAAACTGTTCAGGAAGTAGCTCACCGTATTTGAATCAGGAAGCTGCATCGCGCGGTAACCCATGGGGTAGGCGGCACCGATGCCCTTGTTCGCATTGCGCTTGTCCATGTTGAACTTGGTGGGCACCGCCGTCACCTGGCTCACGGAGTCCAGCATCACCTCCGCCATCAGACGGCGCGGGTAGTAGCGCGAGTAGAAGCGCGTGTCGTCCTTGTTCTCGGGCAACGCCACACTGCTGCGCTGGTAGGTCTCGCTTTGCATGATGAGCCGCATGAGCGCCTTCAGGTCGAACTTGTTCTTTGCCAGATATCCCGCGGCATCACTCAGCAGCTTTTCATTGCTCGCCGGATTGGTCATGCGCAGGTCATCCACGGACTCGACAAGCGCGGTGGCGAAGAAGTTCTTCCACACACGATTGGTGATGGCACGCGCGAACCAGGGATTCTCCGGCGCAGTCAGCCAGTCCGCCAGGGGGATGCGGCGATCCTTCGTCGAGGTCAGGCTCACGGGCTTGGCATCCAGGGGGGTGGGGGTCTGCGCGCGCCCGGTGAGAGGTTGCACGATGTCACCCTCTGTCGCGGCGAAGATCACGCGCTCATCCGTCACGCCGCCGTTCTTCGCACGCACGCGTGAGAAGAGATTCGCGAAGGCGAAGTACTGGTCGTTGGTCCACTTCTCCATCGGGTGGTTGTGGCACTTCGCGCAGGCGATGGACATGCCAAGGAACGCCGTGGAAACCGTCTCCGCCAGGCGTGTGGGTTCATCGTGCAGTGTGAAGAAATTCCCCGCACCATTTTCCAGAGTGCTGCCCGTGGAGGTCAACAGGTCACGCACCATCACATCCCAGGGAGTGTTCAGCTCCACATTCCGGCGAATCCACTGGTAGTAGCTCCACATGGGCTGCACTGGTAGCTTGTCGCTGTTCACCAGCAGCAGGTCGCTCCACTTGTAGCTCCAGAAATCCACGAACTCCGGACGCTGCAGCAGGCGCTCGATCAATCGATCCCGCTTGTCTGCCTTCTCATCCGCGAGGAAGGCACGCGTCTCTTCGGAGGTCGGCAGAATCCCGATGGTATCCAGGAACGCACGACGAATGAATTCCGAATCCGTGCTGCGTTCCGAGGGCGGAATGTTCAGCTCCACCAGCTTCTCCTTCACGCGCTCATCGATCACGTTACGCGGTTTGAAAGTCTCGAACGCCTTCGTCAGCACCTCTTGTTCATAAGGCACTGAGATGGTCGCAATCGCGAGCTGGCTCAGGTACCACGCGGTCACCGTGCCTTCGCCGCGGCCCACCACCTTCACCTTGCCGTCGTCATCCACCGTGGCCACGGAAGTGTTGCCAGCAGTATATTTCGCCCAGCGCGTGACGTCCTCGCTCTTCCCGTTGTTGAAGAACGCCGTCACCTTGATCGGCTGCGCTGCTCCTGCCTTCAGCGTCACATGTGCGGGAGAAACTTCGATGCGCTGGATGCGCGCATCGTTCTCTTGCGGACCGGGCGCGCCGTTGGCAATCCACTCGGCGAGGATCTGATATTCCGGCCAGTCGACTTTGATCTTTTCACCGCCCTTGTGTGGCACCGCCTTGGTCGCCTTCATCAGCAGCAAACTGCGCGAAGGTTCCTCCAGCGTGACGCGACGTCCCTGGGCGGAGCGGGTGATGCTGAGGAAGTCGCCCGTATTATCGTAGCCACGCAGGGAAAGACGGAAGCCTCCCTGTCCCGCCGCAGCGCCATGGCACGCCCCACTGGAGCATCCGAAGCGTGCCAGGATGGGCTGCACCTGGTTGCGGAAGGAGACCTCCGCGGCGGACGCCTGACTTGTGTGAAGAAGAGCCGCGCCAAGCAGCGCAACTTGGAAGATGGACGTATGCAATCGCATCACGAGAAGAAACTCAGATCTATCAGCACAGATGTTAATGCCGCCCGAGCCAACGATGCCCGGGCGGCCTCTTGAAATCGCGGAGCGCTAGAACAGCTCCTTGATGGGATCGAACCCGCGATCCACCACGGGGTAGGGACGGTTCTGCGGGCCGGGCAACTCTGTCTCCAGATCAATGCCCATGGCCTCATAGATGGTCGCCACCACGTTGGAGGGCGTCACGGCACGCTCGGCGGGATAGGCGCCGATTTCGTCGCTCTTGCCCACCACACGTCCGCCCTTCACGCCACCGCCGGCAAAGCCGACGGTCCACACTCCAGGCCAGTGGTCCCGGCCACCGGCGGGATTCACCTTCGGCGTGCGGCCGAATTCAGCAAGATTGCACACCAGCGTGCCATCCAGCATGCCGCGCTGATGCAGGTCCTCGATGAGCGCGCTGTAACCTTGATCGTACATGGGCGCCACGAGGTCACGCATGCCTTCGATACTAGTGAAGGGCTTGCTGCCGTGGATGTCCCAGGTGATTTCATTGAAGACGGTGATGAAGCTGTTCACTGTGACGAAGCGCACACCGCGCTCCACGAGACGACGCGCCAGCAGGCAGCACTGGCCAAAGCGGTTCATGCCATAACGCTCGCGCACCGCCGGCTTCTCCTGCGTCAGGTCAAAGGCCTCTCGCGCCGTGCTGCTCGTCATCAGTCGATACGCATCGTTGAAATTCGTATCCATCAGCTTCGCCGCCTCGCTGGCCTCGAAGTTCTTCACGGAATCATCCACCAGCTGGCGCAGACTGCGACGGCGATCCAGGCGCACTTCGCTGATCTCGCTCGGGGGCAGCAGATCCGGCACCTTGAAATCCTTCGCCGAAGGATCCGCATTCAGCACAAAGGGATCGTACGTCTTGCCCAGGAAGCCCGCGTCCTGTCCGTGCGGCATGTTGCCACCGGTGGGACCCATCGGCTCCGGCAGGATCACATGCGCGGGCATCTCGTTTTTGCGTCCCTTCAGGAATTCCAGCGCGCAGCCGACGTGCGGTGTGTTGATGCCACCGGTGAAAAGGCGGCCCGTCTGCATCATCTGGTGGCCGGTGTCATGCACCGCTGCAGCCGTGTGATACACACTGCGCACCAGCGAAAACTTGTCCGCGAGCTTCGCCATCTGCGGGAAGATCTCCGTGAGCTGGATGCCCGGCACATTGGTCGAGATGGCCTTGAAAGGACCACGCACTTCTCGAGGGGCATCCGGCTTCGGGTCCCAGGTGTCCATCTGGCTGGGAGCGCCCAGGTTGAAAATCATGATGCACGCCTTGTCGTCCTTCTTCTTGTCCACGGCGCCCATGGCGCGCAGCGAGTTGAAGTAGGGCATCGTCAGTCCCAGGGCGCCGAGCGTGCCCGCCTGGAGGAAATCACGACGTGATACACCATCGCAGGTGGTGATGGATCCCTTGCCGGAGAACTTGAACATGGGGAGCGGAGCGGAGTGGGTGGACTGAACTGACCCGGCGAAGCCACCGGGAAGACGGATTTGTCTTTTCAGACCGCTATTATACGGGATCGCTTCCCCCTTCTGAATCGAAAAAGTGCCGTGGGGCATGTACTATCTTGCTGCCCTTTTGGCCGCGATTCGCAGGGCAAAAAAGAAACCGTTCCGGCACGGGACCGGAACGGCTTCTCAAAATGGTTCTATTGTTGCTGAGCGCGCGAAGTATTACTTCAGGAAGCTGTTCAGCATCCAGAGCGTCTTCTGGTGGGTCTGGCGGCGCTTGATGGCGAGGTCCTGGGTTTCCAGATCATCGGCATCTTGAGCAGCACCTTCCAGGGCCTTGCACGAGGCGGAGGCCTTTTCATGACCCTCAATCAGGTGCGCCACGAAATCCTTCGCAGGAAGGCGTCCTCCGGGCAGCGGAGCCACGTCGGAAAGTTTGGAAAGGCGTGCCAATCCGCCTTCGGCATAGCTGCCCAGCGCACGGATGCGTTCGGCGATTTCGTCCACGGCTTCGAAGAGCTCCTCGTACTGCGACTGGAAAGCCGTGTGCAGTTGAAAGAAGTCTGCTCCTTCCACATTCCAGTGGGCGAGGTGTGTATCCGCCATCAAGCTGTAGCTATCGGCGAGCAGTTTGTTCAAGGCCGTCACAACTGGATCGGCGGCCACTCCTTGTGAGATGGTTTTGGTAGCCATAAGTTCCTCCTTTGTATCGTGATTGAACCTCGCCATGGAGGTCTGCATCGCAAGTTCTTTTTCTGGCGTAATCAATGTGCTACGATTGATCTGTTATGGCCAGAACTCTTTGCGAATGGAAGAAGAGCGAGATCGTCGATGACATCGAGGAGCTGGCCGAGATCGTGCGCGATCCCCGCTACGTGTGCCGCAAGTGCGCTCGTGCCGCTCACAAGGATAAACATCTCTGCAAACCGATGGCCCTGCCGCATGATCCCTCACGCGAGCATGATGAGCATCAGCATGTGGAAACCGCAGATTGATTCGCAGTCTCACAGATCTCCAGGCTGCTAATTTTGATACCGTGTCGCGATATCATGGCGTGAGTGTTTATGATGTGATGCGCGCAATTGCGGGCAGGCATGCCGGACCGCATCGATGCCATGCACTAAAATGATCGCCACGTACCGGCGCAGCCTTTGTTCCACCCAGCTAGACTCAGGCAGCCACGGCTTCTTCAGCCTCTGCTTGCTCCATCACTTCCGGCACTCCACTCCACGCGAAGACCACTTCGATGTTTTCCCAAGAGCCAGCTGCTTCCTGCCATTCCCATTCTTTATGGCGGTAGGCCTGCACGAGCCGGCGGAAGTCACCAAAACCAAGCTCCAGCGGCTGCCAGCCCGCATCACCCGTGCGCACCATGACTTGCTTTTCCAGCCAGTTACGGAGGCGGAACTGGGCCATGTAGCATACGGAGCCGCACACCTTCTTCAGGTCGCAAAACGCCTCCACAGCGTTCCGGGCATTCCCTTGGCGGAGGAGGATGGCGATCATGTCCAGCACCGCATCGCTCTTGGCCGAGTCGGACGCCACATCTTCATGCGCCAGCAGCGACCGCAGCTGCGCAAGACCCACGAAATGAGGGTGCTGCGTGCTGGTGAGGCTGGAGGAAGACTGGGTGGTGGTCAGAGTCATCGCTTTGGATACGCTACTGAAACTCGGTCTCAGTAGCAATTCTTTCATTTTCCGTTCAAGTCAATCGGATTTTTGTACGCGCAGCGCACGGCTAGATGGCCTCTACTGCCCGCCGACTTGAGTCTCCGCCATGATTCCGTACCCAGATAGAATCCACTTCGCCATAGGCTTTCCTTTTGTGCCGAGTTCGGTCATTGAGGTTTGGGAGCAACTGACGCGTCATCTGAAAGAGGCCTGTTCGCTGCCCAGACAGTTTGAAGTTCACCAAACAGCGGGACATGCTGAACGATTCAAAAGCGAGGAAGATCTCAAGCTGTCTCCAAGTGACGTGGCTGCGCTGATAGCGGAGCGGAATCTGGACGGCTTTTGGGTCAACAGTGGCTATTCCGCACGAAGTGTCGGTTTTTCCCTCCTTCACGCGAAAGATGCTGGACCGCAGTCGGAACTACGATGCCGCATTGAAAAAAATGCACAGGCTCCTGATGATTGGGGCGCTTTAATCACCTCTTTGATGAACAGATTTCCGAGTATTGGGGCTTGGCAGTGGAGGCAATACTACCAGTCCTGGCAGTGGAACTGTCGAGTGGACTTGGGATATGAGCAGATTTTTGGTCCCATTCCACCGGGCTTTCGACGCACCCATGAAGCGAGTATCGATGGAATCGGCCCAGGAAGGACACTTCTTGATGTCTCCCTAAATCCTGGGCGCCCGAAAACGTTGCTGCCTATGGTTAGCTTCTACCCCACCGCCGAGATGTGGCTCGGCCCGCACTTCTGGCAGTATGCCAAATGCACAAAGGAAGAAGCATTGGCGGCAGACTTTTTCATCGAGAAGCGAGACACGCCTCACTACCTTTACCTCAAGTGCTGGCCGCACGCTTTCACCCGACCGGACGGTGAGCAAGGGCACATGCAGCAGCGTCTCTGGAAACTGTTCTTCCACGAGGACTGCGAATGGCCGCCGGGCTCTGGCACCATTTGTGATGAGCCGAGGTACGGCCCGCCCGAACTCATGCCTGATTGCCGTCAGCCGGAAGTTCGGAAGCCATGAACGATTTCCATGCGACGCTTGTGAACTGAGGGGAATTTTGGACAGTCTGCTCCAAAGGGAGAAACACCTCGTATTGCTCTGCCAGATGACGCGCAAATCGACTCTAGATGACATGAAAGACTACCGAGTAACCGAAGAGCGAGCGAGGTCGATGGGCACGCGTCAAATCGTCGAAGAGGTGGTGTTTGCGATCTCTGACGACGTTCCAGATGACTCGAATGACGAGGAAATGGCAGTCTTCCTGCAAAACCTAAATCCCGTCGTGGCAGCAGTCTATTGCGCCTGGATGTCCACTGGGCATATGGCCAACGGTGGCTTGTTCAAGGCCTATGAAACATGCTGCGCGGAAATGATCCAACGTGCCGCTTATGGCTTCCGGCTGTTGGGCAAGGCAGATGTTGCCTATGCTGTTGAGCTGTCGTGCCGGGCCTTCCCAAGCAATGTCATTCCGGCAACTCGGGTGAAGCGAAGTGCGGGGCTGAATGCGTGGATGGATCGCGATGACGCAAACACAGAAACGCCAGAGCAGCAAAGTCTCGCCGGGTTGGAATACAAATTTGAGCTGGCAGACGCCTACGACCATACCGACGAACTTCTCCGGCATTACCGGTTTGAGTTCGTTTTATCGGAGTGAATGTGACCAGTTCATCTTTTGATGTTCCTCTGGTCGAGAGCTCCAGACTCGCGGCGAGACACCAATCGCACACCGGCAACCCTCGTTTTTTCCGCGAAAGAGTAGTTCGTTGCCGGAAAGATGGCAAAACCGTGGTGAACTTGTCGCCGCCCGACATTTGCCATTGTCCCGGCTCACGTTAGCTTCGCGCGTTCATGGTGCCCCCAGATACAGCTTCCCCCTTGGCTGAGTTCGCCTCCGGATTATCCTCCACCGGAAAGGTTCTGGTCCGGCGCGAGGCTGATCTCAGGGGAAGTGACCCCGGTGCCATGTTGCTCCTACAGGAGGCCTTCACAGCCCATCTGGATGACCTGGCAGATCTTGGGACGGACCAGCACCAACATCCCCCTTTCAAACCGGACGTGGCGCTGGATGCCCTGCGTTGCCTGTATCGCATCTGTCATGGGCTGGTGGATCGCGCCCTGCCTGCTGGCGACATCGAGGACATCTTCTCCGACATGCCGCCTGCCCCGGTCGATGCGGGGGACATGCTCTCCGCCGATGTCGCGCTGCGCCATCTGCCGACGATCCATCGTTGGGCGAAGTCCCTGAGCGCCGATGATCCGCTGGTTTTGGGGCTTTCCGCCATCGGTTTGCGATTTCCCCTCTCATCCGTCGGCATGGGTCCGTTGCCTCTGCCGCTGGACTTGGCTCCTCTGAAACGCCATCCGCAGATCTGGAGATGGTACGTCGACCGTGTGATAGAGCGTCAGGACGAGTCACGGCTGACCGATCCCGAAGTGAAGGCCGCCGTCCGTGATGCCCTCGGGGCGCATCATTCCCTTGCCCAGCGCTTGGCCCTGGCTGCTGCTGCCTAACTCCCGTTTCTTTATCCCTTTTGTTTCCGCTTCCTTATGGAACCCACAGTTATTGCGAACCGGCTTTCCGAACACCTGCTGCGCCCCCTCAAGAACCTCTTCGTAGGAAAGGACGAAGTCATTGATGTCATGGGCATCGCCCTCGTAGGCGGCGAGAATCTCTTCCTGCACGGCCCGCCCGGCACGGCGAAGAGCGCCCTCGTCCATGAAGTCGCGCGCCGCCTGGAGGCCCGCTCCTATGACTATCTCCTCACGCGTTTTACGGAGCCGAGTGAGTTGTTTGGCCCCTTCGACATCCGCCGGCTTCGCGAGGGGGATCTCGTCACGAACACCGATGGCATGCTTCCCGAGGCGGACTTCGTGTTCCTCGATGAAATCCTTAATGCGAATAGTGCCATTCTCAACAGCCTGCTGCTGGTGCTGAACGAGCGCGTCTTCCGTCGCGGTCGCGAGACGCGCAAGCTTCCTGCGCTCATGGTGGTGGGTGCCAGCAATCATCTTCCTGAGGAGGAGGCCTTGCGTGCTCTCTTCGACCGCTTCCTGCTGCGCGTGCATTGTGGCTATGTCCCCGGCGAAGCTTTGGGCGCGGTGATCGAAGCGGGTTGGGAAATCGAAAAGAGCCGCCGCGGCGTGGTGCCGTCCTGTGGTATTGGCGCGAACGATATCCGAGCGCTTCAGGAAGCCCTGCCGTTGGTGGATCTCACCCCGGTACGTCCTGCTTACCTCGCCCTGGTCTCCAGACTGCGTGCGGGCGGCATTGATGTTTCTGACCGCCGCGCAGTGAAGTTGCAGCGTGTCATCGCGGCCAGCGCACTCATGTGCGGGCGCATGGCCGCGCAGGTGTCGGACCTCTGGGTCATGCGCTGCATCTGGGATCGTGAGGAGCAGCGCGAGTTACTGGCCTCCATTGTGCAGGAGACGCTCACGAAGGCTGAACCCACCGCCACGGATCATCCGCAGGCCTACGGTTCCTCGGCTCCAGATCCCCAAGCATTGGCCAGAGATCTGGAAGCGCTTGATGCCGGTTGGGACGAGGCCGTGCCGGGCGTGGCAAAGGATCAGCTCGCCGCCCTTGCGGCGCGTGTGCCATGGGTCCAGCAGGCAGAGGCGCGCAATGCCCTGCAGGAGAAAGTGGAGGCGCTTTGGAGAAAGGCGGGTGCCTGAGATGAGCGTTGCGCATGACATGACCCTGGTGGCGATGCTTGCCCCGGAAGACGCCGCCTGGCTGGGCCGGTGGCGCACGCTGCCGGGCTTTGAAGCCTGCGAGGCCGAAGGGCATGTCTGGGTGCGTGGCAGCACAAACCACGGGAGATGGGCCCTGATGCCCGCTCTGGATCGTTTCATTGCGGATGACTCCGGCCGGCTCACACGAGAAGGGGATCTGGTGCCAGTGCGGCGTCTGCCGGAAGCGATCTGGATGCGACTGCCGGACTTTCTGAAGGTGCGCCCTCCCGCCGCCGCCTTGCCGGCGCAGTCAGTCATGCCGCTCGCGTGGGCATTGGTTCCTTCCCGGGAGTATCGCGAGCCGGCACTGCTCACGCTTTCATTCGAAGCATTCGCCACCTGGGGATTGAGCGCGCCCTCCGTACGCTTGAAGAATCTGAAATTCGCGAAGTCGGATGACGGCAGGGCCTGCGTGCGTGGTCCGGTGCTGCCATCCCTGCCGGGTGTATCATGGTGTGTGGAGAAGGGTGTCGCCACGCCTGCGGGATGGGCGTTGCCACGCGGTGTCACCGCCGCGCTGGTGGCTGTCTCCTTGAAGCTCGCGCCCCATGCCCTCGCGCTCGTCCACGAGGACGCCAGCGTGGAAGTCCTGCCGGACGAGGCCTTTGTCGAGGCCACACGCTCTGCGCTTCGCCAGTCCTTGCATCAAGAAGAAGCTCACTGACGCATCGATGCACAGCAAAGCCACATTGGGTTACTTCTGCGCGCCTCCGGGTCACTTCTGGACCTGGCACGGTGAATTCCGCTCGGCGATGGGTTCCGTGCTCGGAAACTTCCTTGGCTCTCGGGACACGCTGGTCGATCTGCTGGAAGCACTGGCTCCAGATGGCCTGCCACCCCTGGGTGCCGTGGTGTTGGTGAATGCTGCGGCCCAGACCGTTTGGGACGGCGTCGTCATTCACACCGAACTGCAGCATGCCTGCGGCGTTTGGAAATCCGGTGAGCCTCTGCCTTCCACGTTGGCCAGTCTCTGGATGCATGCGACCCGTGGGCTGGATGCCATCAGCAATCTGCCGCCTGAACTGAAGAACGCGGCTGCGAAGCGCACCTTGGTGCGCATGGTGTTTGAGGGCGCCTTCAATCGGCTTCCTCCGGATCTGTCCGAGTCGATTCTCGATGAGTTCAAGAAGACCCCGGACCTTGAGCCCTTCATGCAGCGCGCCCCGGACATCAATGGTCAGGCACGGCTGCTGCGAGACCTGAGCGCCCTGGCCAAGGCCTTTGATCGTCTTCCGCCTTCGCAGTTGGAGCATCGCCTGCGCACCGGTCTCGATGGAGATCTTGGGGACCAGATCGAGTTGCCGCTTGAGGATCTCAAGCCCGAGCCGCCTGCCATCGAGATACCGGACGACTTGCTCGCAGCCCTTGAGAAGGAAGGTGGGCAACTAGCTCAGGTGGCCGGCGTGGCGCGCCGTCTCTCCGCCGTTCTTCACGTGCCCAAACCCGTGTCGCAGCAGGATGATCTACCGGTGGGTGGCGTTTCAGACATTACGAATCGAGGTGAACCGGATCGCCTTCTTCTGACGGAACTCGCCTGGGATGACCTCACCTTTGCCTCGCGGCTTGCGCAGGGAGAGGCGCTGTATTCACGCCGGGAATCTCCACCTTCAGAACCGCCGCCCAGACGGAAGATCCTTCTGGATACGGGCATTCATCTTTGGGGAAAACCCAGGCTGTTCGCGCTGGGTGCGGTTCTCGCACTGGTTCGTCATTTGAAAAGATCCGGCGTTGCGGCAGGCGATCAAGGCGGGGATGTCTACACGCTGGCAGACGATCAGTTCGCTCCTGTCTCCCTGCGCACCGTGGAAGACGTGCGGACTCAGCTCGCCAAACTCGAACCCGCTCCCTTCCCGTCGGAGGCACTGGCCCATTTTGTACAAAACGAAATGCCACAGGCCGAGCCGGGTGAGGAAGTATTCTTGGTGTCGCATCCGGATGCCATGGCCTTGCTGGTTCGTGAGCCCTCCTGGCAGCAGCTCGCGGCCACATGCCTGCTGCATTCCATCCAGGTGGACCGTCATGGCTTGCTGATGTTGTCCCGCCATTCCGTCGCGGGCTCACGCACGCTCAGCCAGGCGCAAGTTGATCTGGATGCCCTTCTGCAAGGCCCTCCGGAGCGGCGTCCATCTTTGGCGCTCACGGATGAAATGGCACGCCTGCCCGCCTTCTACCACCGGCTTCCCTGGCCGCTCTACTATCCCATGATTGCTGCCGGACAGGTTGCCTTTGAGCTTCCGCAGACTGGGCACGTGGGAGTGACTCCGGATCGATGCGTGTGTTACTGGAGAACATCCGCCCGATGCGGACGTGTGCTGTGGCCGTATGCGCCGGCACCTGAGGCGCAGCGAGTGATGCTGGTGGATGGCGCCGATCCGGGGACCGTGGCGCTTGCGTTCGGCACCTTTACCAACTGCGAACTGCTGGTCTGCGATGTCCATGGCCGCAGGCCATCCGTATTGTGTGCCGGAGATTTTGGCCAGGCGTATGTCTCCGGGGTCTCCCTCCAATCGGGTGCGCTGGTGGTGTATCATTCCCATGGATGTGATGCGTTCTCCGCGGAGACCGGCCTGCTGCTGGTGTCCTACCGCGGCGGTGTTCCCCGCCAGCGTTGGTTTGACGGTTCTTCATTCCGTGAAGATGCGCGTCCCGTGCCGCTCTCGGACCGTCTGGCCTCCACGCGGATGCCGCGTGCCCACCACGTTTCCCGGCACACCAACATCACCGAGGTGGGATTCGGACCAACGAATGGACTGCACTTCCGCAAGCAGAGCGGCATGACGTATCATCTGGATGTGGCTACGGATCGCACGCCGTGCTGGCGTGTCTGCGGCCGCCATGCGGATTCGGACGTTGTCTTTCGTCCCTTGGAGCGGCTCGATACACCTCAGTGGCCGGACGTCGGTCTTCGCCAGGCGGAGTTCGCAGACGGCCGCCGCGTCGTGTATGACCCCCGTGGCTTCATGCATATGGTGGACCCGCGCAGCAACCACGAACTCAGCGTGGCCGTCGTGAAAGGAAACACCGCTGTGTGGCTGAAGGAGGGACATCACTTCGGTGACCGCGCCTATCTGTGGGATGAAGCGATGTACGCGCCCCTTCACTTGGTTGCGATGTCGAGGCGGCTATGCCGGCCACTCTTGGGCGGCCCTTCATCCGTCCCGCCACCACCATTGCCCTCCTGCGGTTCCCGGGATGATATTTCTCAAGCCGGGACCCTGTGACTCACTTCCGCATGCCCATCTCCCTTCCACTGCGAATGATTCCAGCCACGGCACCACGCGTGCCGCGTGCGGGATTTTTGCCGGGCAGCGACGTGGCGGCGTGGCTTGAGGAGATGGCGCGCCATCCGGAGATGAAATTCTTCATCGTGCCCGGCTCGGCGGAAGATCTGGAACCTGGCGGTCTGCTCATGGTGCCTGCGACCTCTGGCAACACTCCCGTATCCTTCGGTCCGCGAGTGCAACCGGCTGCGATGGAACATGGTTGTGTCGCGGTGCCGCTCAGCATGCAATTGGATCCGCAGATGACGAGGGAGGAGGCGGAACGGATGCTGAACTACACCTGTTATTTTTTCCATCCGTCCATCGGGTTGATTGCGTTTGAGGAGTCGGATGCCATCCTGCCCGAAGCTCTGGTGGTACCACCATTGCCCACGTCGGTCTCCTGGATGCACGCCATGCCAGGCCGGCCGCCGCTGCCGGAGTTGCAGCATGTGGCGCTTGCCCTTCCTCCTGACTTCGACAGTCTGTTTGGTGAAGCTTCGGAAGACATCGGCTCCTCCAATCCCAAGGACTTGCAACGCGATGCCGGGAAAGGCGCCTGGGCAAAGGACGCGATGGGCAAGGCCATTGGCTCATTTGGAAGCTGGATCATGTCCGGATTCTCGAAACTGGGTGGCTCGGGCGAGGGCGGTCGTGAATCCGACGCGTCCCAAGGTCAGCAAGGCGGCGCCGGAGGCAAAGGTGCCAAGCGCCCCTCCCAACTCTGGAACAAGATCCAGAACTGGACCGCAGAGCAATTCAAGAAGCTCCAGCTTCAGCGCGAGGGCGAGATCCAGCGGCTGCTCAAGCTTCTGGAAAAGGATCCCGAGAACGGATTGCGCTACGCCCTTCCCCTCGGCGGGGGAGGGGATGCCAGCCGTGGCATTGCGCCGCCTTCGGGAAAATTGGGCCTGCGGAATCCCACCTTTGGTGCACGAGGCGGTTGGGGGCCTGCGGACATCTGGAACCTTTCCGAGCACACCCAATGGGCGCTGCGCCAGAAATACTTCGATCTTGCCAACCGTGAACTGGCGATGGGCCACTTCGATCGTGCGGCCTATATCTTCGCCCATCTTCTGGGTGACTGGCACGCGGCCGCCGGCGCCCTCGTGCGGGGGAAGCGTTTTCAGGAAGCCGCGCGCATCTACGAGGAGAAACTCAACAACAAACCGCTCGCCGCCAAATGCCTCGAAGACGGTGGCCTGCTCGCAGAAGCCGTCCTGCTCTATGCGGACCTCGAACGTCATGAGAAGTGCGGCGATTTGCTGCGCTTGCTCGGGCGCGAGCGTGATGCCGTGGCGGCCTACAACCGGGCGCTGTCCGGCAGCACCGATCGCATCCACGATGCCCGCATCCTGTATGAGAAGCTGCACCAGCCGGGACTCGCCGTCGCGGTGCTGGCCAGTGGCTGGCCCGGCTCGAGCCAGGCAAGGGCTTGTCTGGAGACCCACTTTGAGTACCTCCATCGTCTCGAAGCTCACGAAGATGCCCTCACTCTGACAATGCAGTTGAGTGAGGCCAGGAATCAACTCCAGCCACCGCTGGAGATGGCCCGCGCCCTGCACGCCATCCGCGAAAAGCAGAGCGATGCCCGCGTACGAGAGAGACTGGGCACCGTGGCCATCACCACCATCGGCCGCGCGTTGAAAGCGTGTGCTCCCGGGCAGGTCCACGATTTTACCATGGTGTTGCATCAGATCGAACCTTCCGACCTGCTGCTGCGTCGTGATGCGGTGCGGTACGCAGAAGACCGTGTGCGTGAGGTCTCTTCATCCATCAGGCCACCGCTCCGTCCGGCAAAGGGCTCAGTGCCACTCACCCTGATTCATCAATGGTCCCTCCAGAGGGAAGGTGGCATCGAGTGGAACCGCTTTCTTACTTCGGGTGATTCCTGGCTGGCGCGCGGATCTCACGGGAGGTCCCAGCAGGAACTCTGGATGCTCGGCAGTGGTGACAAGACCATGGGAAGACTGACTTCCGGCACAAGCTGGCCTTCACCGCAGCGCTTGCAGCCACACCTCCTTCGGGATTCCACTGCCTGGTTGCCCTTCTTGCGTCCGGACCCGGCTGAGGCGGCCTGTTATGGCTGTGCCCGTCTCGACGATTTTCGCAATCCGCCAGTCAGTCGTGACCTTTTGATTTCCCGGCTCGCCTGGATGCCGCCTGCGGTGATTGCTGTCTTCCCGACCAAAGATGGTGTGTGGGTCCTCCACGCGCGGGAGCGTGGCACCATTGACCTTTCGTATTCCACCCACGAGGGGAAACTGAGACGGACGTATGCCTTGGGAATGACGCAGGGAGATCTACCCGGAGGCCCGGTTCAAATGGTGGCACATGGTGAGCAGGTCTTCATTTCAGCGGGAACCACGGTCGTGCACGTCGTGAATGGCCGGGTGGACAAGGAGATCGAATTGAACGGGTCGGTGCTGAGACTGGACATCGCACCTCCCACCCAGTCCCTGACTGTCTTGGCCTCGCTCCCAGGACAGGTGTTTCTGCTGCCATTGGGCGAGAGCACGGATCCAGTGCGTGTCTTCAGCGGTGCGGAGGCCCATTCCTATGCAGCTTTCCTTGGAGACGGTAGGATCATCGCGGGCGACTCCAAGTCGGCGTTGATGTACCAATCACTCTCGAGCAAGGCATTGGGCTCCATGACCCACGCCTTTGCCGCAGTCGACTACGCACCGTGGTCGGTCGACTCACTGGCCATCCTTGCAGCGGATGGCGTCGTGCGCATCTATCGATAACGGATGGCACGCAGCCCACTCGCCATCCGCTGGCCGTCGCGCCTACTTTGACTTTCAGAGGAATCCTTTTTGGCTATCGACTTACCTAGCTGCCGAACACTGAGGCCGTTTCACGTAGCTCATTTCTCAGTGATGAAAAAGTACCTGAAGCGTGAGTCATCTTTCACATCAGATTCAACAACGCTCAATGGTTTCATGCCGATTTCCCGAAGAATAGATGCCAACGAACGGGCAAAAAAATCATCGCGATAGCCTGCCTCAAACTCAACCAGCAGTCGCTCTCTCTCAGCGCGTGGTAGGGCGAAAAAATTTAGTGCATTTGAAGGCAGTTTATAACGAGCTGACCTTGATGATATCACCGGCGTTAAATCGAGTCTCTCTGAGGAACATTCGCGAAAGATAGACAACACGAGATTTTGTTCGGGTGCCTGCGACATAATGAGATTGGCCCACGCCATCCATCCCACCCAAAACAGGCTGACAACCATTCGCCTTGTCAGTCGACCATCGTAAAACATAGGGTCACTGCCACTACTCAATATTCTGCGAGGCACTCCGCTTCGAGCGAAGGACCACTCCGGGTCCATTCACCGCTGCGGCGGGCGCAGCGTACAATACGTTCTCTCCAGCCTGGAAATGCTGCACACGGCGCTTCGGAGGCGTCGCGTTTGCCGTTTCGGTCGGGGCCGGGGCATCCGTGGAAACGGTGGCGGCATGGCGCTTCGTGGGTGCCGGAGCGCGAGTCGGGGAGGGGGAGTCCGTGGAGGCTGAGGCAGGCGCCTTGGTATTCTCGGCGAGGAGAGGGGCTTCTTTTTCAGCCTGCTTCGGCGGGGTCAGCATGATCGGAGGACGCTGGTCGGCAGGAGTCGAAACCGGAACGGCAGTGGGCAGCGTGGGCACGTGCTTGGGCAGCCCCGTGGTCACCACGGTCACGCGGGAGCCGATCGGCAGGCGGCCAAAGAGGTCGATCACGTCCTTCGATTTCATGCGGACGCAGCCATAGCTCACGGGCTTTCCAATGTTCACCTCCTCGGCGGTGCCGTGGATGTAGATGCAGCGGGCGTAGGCGTTCTGGTTCTGCTTCTCCAGACCACGCAGCCACAGGATGCGGGAAACGATGGGGTCGCGACCAGGAGAGTCGGGTTTGATGACCTCGCCAGTCCAGTGGCGGCTCTTGAAGACGGCTCCGGGAGGTGCTCCCTGGCCAATCTTGGCCACCACCTCATGCGTGCCCAGCGGGGTGCCGAATTTGCCGGGCTTGTCATTCACGCCAAACTTCGACGTGGAGACGGGGTAGGTCCTCGTCACGTTCCCCTTCTTGTCATACACCGCCAGCTTCTGGTCCTTCACACTCACCACCACATCGGCATGCTTTCCTGGGCTGGGGCTGCCAGCACACTGGCTGAGGAGAGCTGCTGAGCCAGCCAGCGCGCCACATTTGAGGGCAGTCACCAGACGATGAAGATGCGAGGGGGCGCGTTTCACGGGGGAATCGTGGCTGGACATTATAATTTAACAAATCTTAAGCATTGCTGCAACTGGCGATCGGCACGGATGCAAAAAATATAACCCACTTCCCAGCGGATTCCATGCCGTAAGGGCGGGTAGGAGACATAAAAGGTGCGTTTCCGTTGGATTTTTCCAGCCCGGAAAAGCAACTTTTTCTCAAAATTGCATCATGCAATAGCCGGGTCCGAGTCCGAGGTAGGTTCCTCGGGGGGAGACGGCGGCAGGGTCCAGGAGGGGAAGTTTACCCACTTGCTGACACTGCCAAGCACCACATACAGGAACCCAAACTGGAACATGGCCAGGAAGGGAACGCTGATCCACTGGCCGTTGCGCAGGGCGGCAAAGACGAGCCAGGAGAAGTAGACGGCCAGGCTGACCTCCAGCCAGAAGGTGATGGAGCGTGCCGCCTTGTACTTGCTGCGGCGGCGCTTGGGTGCCGTTTGCTCGCCGTACTTGGGCGTGCGGACGAAGTCGGACTGGCGGTTGAAGAGCGCCTCGAGCACGGCTTTGCCGTTGTTGATGCTCATGCCAATGCCCAGTGCCAGCAGCAGCGGAAGGTACGGCAGCGCGCGCAGCCAGCCCCAAGGACGCTGGGCTCCCTGTGCCGCGAGGTAGAACACGATCACGGAAACGGTCGCGAAGAGGAACACGGGAATGTCCAGCAGCACAGCTTTCAGCCACGAGTTCTGGAACATGAAGTTCGCGGGGTACACCAGCACCAGCACGCCGAACATCAGGAGGTAGGCGAAGTTCGCGCCAAGGTGGGCCGTGGCCTCGATCTTGATGCCCACGGACTCCTCGCTGGTCCACACCTTCTTGAAGATCTTCTTGCAGACCTGGATGGAGCCCTTCGTCCAGCGATGCTGCTGGCTCTTGAAGCCATCCATGTCCGGCGGTAGCTCCGCGGGGACCACCACATCCTTCAGGTACACGAAGCGCCAGCCCTTCATCTGGGCGCGGTAGCTCAGGTCCATGTCCTCAGTGAGGGTGTCATGCTCCCAGCCGCCGGCGTCTACGATGCACTGCTTGCGCCACATGCCGGCCGTGCCGTTGAAGTTGAAGAAGTGTCCGCTGCGGCTGCGTCCGGCCTGTTCCAGCACAAGGTGGCCGTCCAGCATCATGGCCTGGAGGCGGGTGAGCAGGCTTTCCTTTTCGTTCAGGTGCCCCCACCGGGCCTGCACCATGCCCACCTTCGGGTCGGTGAAGTGGTGGATGAGTTCCTTCAGCAGTTCCGGCTGCGGGACGAAGTCGGCATCGAAAATCAGCAGGTAGTCGCCTTTTGCAGTGGGGGTCGCAGCTTCAAGAGCGCCCGCCTTGAATCCCGTGCGGTCCGTACGGTGGCGGTACTCCACGTCGAATCCCTGCTTGCGGAGTTGCTCGGTGGCCTCTTCACACACAGTCACGGTTTCGTCCGTAGAGTCGTCGAGGATTTGAATCTGCAGCTTGTCCTTCGGATAATCGAGACGGGCGACGGCATGCAGCAGCCGCTCGATCACATGCATTTCATTGAAGAGCGGGAGCTGCACCGTGACGAGCGGGAGGTCCTCAAATTTTTTCAAAGGTTTCGGCTCCTCTTTGCGGTGCCGGGCGTACAACCAGAGAATGCGGAGGCGATGGATGCCAAAAACACTCAGGCCAGCAAAGACCGCCACATAGCAGGCGAGCCAGAGCGTCACGTTCCATTCAGACATATTAATCAGGGCAGGGAAAAGGTGGGCAATAGCATGGGCATGGCAAATGCACCGTCAAGCGGCTTTTCCGACCGCAACAAATCCCTCAAAGCAAGGAAATAGCAGGAACCGTGCAAGATCTCGCCCCCACATTGGCAGGTGGCCGTATGGTTCTGTCAGGCCATTCGTTGCTGGAATTTCTAAATGACCGCGTTTAAGGTTTCTAAACGGTTTTCCCTCCGCCAGCCAGCCAGTTTTTCCGCTCATGCGCCTTTCGTCCTCCGCCCTCTGCCGCGCGCTTCTGCTTCCGGTTCTCATTTTTTCCCTCGGCATCACCGCAGGGGCGCAGGAAAAAACCGGCAAGCCTGCCAAGTCTAAAGAGACCAAAGAAGCCAAGGAGGGCAAGCCCAAGGTCCCGGAAGGACTTGTGGGTGACGAGCACGTGCGTGAGGAGTTCGGCGTCAACGACTTCACCACGCCGAGCATCCGGAAGGTGTTTGATTCCCTCGATGCCCTGGGCACGCTGCCCTACGACCAGCTCAAGCGCCCCATTTCAGACAAGGCCCCCACCGACCGTGTGCTCCTGGCCCTCGGCCTCGGCACCCTGATTGGCGACGGCTTCCTCGTCGTGCAGTGCGAGAAGATCGAGGAAATGGAAAACGTGGGCCGTGCCATCCTGAAATACGCCAAGGCCCTCGGCGCCGGTCTGCGGATCAACAAGCACAGCCAGAGCCTGTTGGAAAACAGCCTTAAAGGGGACTGGGACAAGCTGCGTACCGAGCTGGCCTCCACCCAGGCGGATGTGGAGGGGGAAATGGTGCAGCTCCGTGATTCTGACGTGGCCCACCTGATTGCCCTCGGTGGCTGGCTGCGCGCCTTTGAAATCGCCACGGAAGCCGTGTCTGCGAACTATTCCGAGGACAAGAGCCGTGCGCTCGGCAGGTCGGACGTGGTGGAGTATTTCCTCAACAGCCTCGAGTCCTTGCACCCGGAAATTCAGGCCCAGCCTGCCATCCAGACGTTGCACGATGGTCTGGAGGCCATGGTTCCCATTCTCGACGTGCCTGAAGGCAAGGCCTTCACCTTGGATGAAGTGAAGGACCTGAAGGAAAAGGCCCACTTGCTCGCGAGCGTGGTGCAGCAGGAATTGCCGAAGAAGTAGGGTGCGAAAACCGGGCTCAGCGAGACGAACTTTCCCGTGGTGCTGCCGCAGGCCCAAGGAACGGGAACGCCTCGTTCCCGTCAGCGGGTACTACGTCTTGTGATGTTGCATGCCGCATAGCGCTTGTGGATTCTTGAGACATGGGTTGGTAGTTCAAAGTCCTGAACCCTGTCACGCATGGGAACGAGGCGTTCCCACTCCTTGGGCCTATGCCATGTCATTGCGGAATGGATGCTCAACCGCATGAACCATTCTGAGAGCGCGGTCATCTTGCGCTTCGCTCACTGCACCCCAGCCCGCACCAGCACCGCACCGTAGTGCTGCATGAGCCACAGGGTGGCGGCCACGATGGCGAGTGATGCCGTACTCACGAGCAGGATCTCGCAGGTCTTCACCAGCGCGATGGTGCCGCGGCTGATGCCGATGTCTTCCAGTGTGCTGAATTCCCTGCGGCGCAGCCGGAACGAAAGGGCGAAGACGAGAATCACGATTAGCACCACCGCCGTGCCGAGCACCAGAAGCAGCACCAGGGCAAAACGCTCCGCCTGCACCAGCGTGGCCAGCAGGGCATCCATCTCCTGGGGTGGCTGCACGAGCTGGAGCGTGTCTTCCTTGTTCTGAAACTTGCCTAGTAGCAGCGCCTGCGCCTTCGCATCCCGGGGCACGACCAGCACCCCGGTCAGCGGGAACGTGTCCGAGTCTCCGTGGAAGTGGAAGCCACCGATGTTGGCATCGGTGACTTCGGCATACATGCGCACCGCCTTGCTGCCTACCACGTTGCCGTCCTGCTTTTCCTGAATCTGCGCCGTGTCCACGGTCTTCACCAGATCCTCGTGGCCGTGGGCGATGCCTTCGATGAGCCACGCGGTCTTCACATCCACGAAGATGGCCTGGTCATCCGCGCTATGATTTTCGGCGAGGATGCCGGTGACTCGCATCTTCAGCGGATACACGCCCGCCAGATCGAAGACCTGCTCCGGTGAGGACATGACGGAACTGCCGGGCTTCAGGTTTCTTTTCCTCGCCACCTCTGCGCCCACTACGCAGTCACCCAGGCGACCCAGCGTGTGGCCCTCGGCGAGCTTCAGCCCGCGAAAGTCGAAGTAGTCCAGCGAGGTCCCCACGATGGGACTCTCCTGCGAATGAAACTGCACGAGCAGCGGAATGGCTTCCCCCAGTCCGATGTCGCGTATCACGCGGGTGCTTTTCACCGGGATGGTATCCACCCCCTGCCGGCGGAAGTAGAGTGCATTCAGCGTGAGCTCCAGCGCGCTTCCTTTGGCGCCGAGCACCAGGGGCGTGGCCTGCGCCCGTGCGCGCCACTCTGCCTGGGCCATGCGCAGCAAGGTGCGCACCGCGAGCGGCAGGGCCAATGTGAGCCCGAGCGCCAAGGCCAGCAGCAGTGTGCGCACGCGATGGTGCACCACATACTGCCATGCCAGGTGAAGACTGCCGGACAGGCTCATGACGTCCATGCCTCCACACTGACGGTGCGATCCAGCGAAGACATGAGTCCTGCATCATGAGACACCATGATGAGTGCGGCCTGCTTCTCCCTCACATGGTGTATCAGGAGATCCATCACCACCGAGCCACGTTTCGGGTCGAGCGCGGAGGTAGGTTCATCCGCCAGCACCAGCTTGGGCTCATGCACCAGCGCGCGAGCCACCGCCACACGCTGGCGTTCCCCTTGGGAAAGCTCTCCTGCGAGGTGCTGCCAGTGCCGCTTGAGATCCAGTTGTTCCACGAGTTCCTTCGCGCGTTCTTCATGGGCAGGTTTGAGTTCGCCCGCCAGTCGCAGGGGTAGCAGCACATTGTCCCGCACGCTCAGGTAGTCGAGCAGGGCGAAGTCCTGAAACACGAGCCCCATCTGCTGCCGGCGCAGGGCACGGCGGTTCGAGGGCGCTGCCTGTGTCATTTCCTGCGACTGCAACGTCAGCGTTCCATTCTGAATAGGCAGGATGCCTGCGAGCAGCTTCAGAAGCGTCGTCTTGCCGGTGCCGCTGGGTCCGCTCAGGGCCACCGTCTCGCCTTCTGCCACGCTCAACTCCGGCACGCGCAGCCTGAACCCGCCGGAAGGGTAGGAGAATTGCAGGTCGCGCGCGTGAAGCATGCCCGGATGAAACATCATGCCGCCAACACGGCAAGCGAAGGTGAGGCCTAGGAAAGCTCCAGCGACAGATCCACCGAGCGCACCGAGTGCGTGAGTGCGCCGGACGAGATGTAATCCACCCCGGTGGCGGCAATTTCGGCGATGCGCTCCAGGGTGACGCCCCCGCTGGCCTCCAGCTCCACCTTGCCCTTCACGAGTTCCACCGCTTCCCGCATGGTTTCCGTGCCCATGTTGTCCAGGAGGATGACATCCAGCCCGCGCAGCGAGAGGAAACGCTTCACCTGATCCAGTGTGTCTGCCTCCAGTTCCACGCGCATGCCGGGATGGTCCTTCTTCACCGCATCAATGGCGGCCTGAAGATCGGCTTGGGCATCGTCGGCGAGGAGGTGGTTGTCCTTCACCATGGCCATGTCGTAGAGCCCCATGCGGTGATTCGTCCCGCCGCCGGCGGCCACGGCCTGCTTTTCCAGTAAGCGCCAGCCGGGCGTGGTCTTCCGGGTATCCAGGATCTTCGTGGCATGGGGTTTCACCGCCTCGACGTAGCGGCGGGTCTGGGTGGCCACGCCGCAGAGGCGCTGCAGGAAATTCAGCGCAGTGCGTTCCGCCGTGAGGATGCTCCGGGTGGGGCCGGCGATTTGCAGCAGGGTGTCTCCTTTGCCGAAGGGTTCGCTGTCATTCTTTGCGACCCGGACGGAAAGCAGTGGGTCCACCTGGCGGAAGACCTCGGCAGCGACCTCGATGCCGGCGGTGACCCCGTCCTCCTTGGCGAAGATGCGGGCGCTGGCGGTGGCCTCCTCCGGCACGAAGTACTTGGAGGTCACGTCCCCAGGACCCACGTCCTCCATGAGGGCGAGCTGAATCAGGGTGACAACGGAGAGCGGGAGTTGCGTGTCTGACATGGTGGGGTGAAATTGCGCACGTTTGGCGGTTTCACCGCGATTTCATCATGAATTCGCGCAGCATTCTCATGATTTCCATTCTGTCGCACCAAATGAGGCTCTGACAAGCTCCTCTCCGACGCTGCGCCCCCCACCCATGTCCGACCTGCCCCTTCCCTCTACCCCGCGACCCCGCCGTCGCGGGTTGCGCATCCTGACCACGCTGGTGCTCATGCTCTTCTTCATGGGGCTGGCGGGGCTGGCTGTGGGGATCATCATCTACGGGAATCTGGCGAAGCAGTATGATCTGGCCAAGCTGGGGGAAATGAAAGAGCGCTCCGTGGTGCTCGATGCGAAGGGTCGCGAGCTGGGGAAACTCCACGGGGAGAACCGCGTGGTGGTGCCGCTGTCCCAAGTCTCGAAGCATTTCATCGATGCCCTCCTGGCGCGTGAGGACACCCGTTTCTACGACCACGGTGGCGTGGACTATGTGGGCGTGGCGCGCGCCGCGGTGCGGAATTTCAAGGACAAGAAAACGGTGCAGGGCGCGAGCACCATCACCATGCAGCTCGCGCGCAACAGCTTCGACGGGCTCAACGAAAAGACCCTGAACCGCAAGCTGGTGGAAGTGATGCTGGCGCGCCGCATCGAGGCGGAGAAGACCAAGGACGAAATCCTCGAGCTGTATGTGAACCGCATCTTCTTCGGCAGCGGGCTGTATGGCATCGAGCGCGCGTCGAAGGCCTACTTTGGCAAGAGCGCCTCCCAGCTCACCGCAGGGGAGGGAGCCATGCTCGCGGGCATCATCCGCAGTCCCAATCGTTTTTCGCCGTTCCGGAACTGGAAGGGCGCGCTCGCCGAGCGTGACGATGTGCTGAACCGCATGGTGGCGAAGGAAATGATCACCCAGGCGGATGCCGATGCCGCGAAGAAAGAGGAGATCGCTGTGGTCGCCCAGCCGATCATCAGCAATCAGGACAACTACGCCATGGAGGCGGTGCGCCGTGATTTGGAACTGATTCTTGAGGAGTCGGAGATCGAAGACGGCGGCCTCATTGTGCACACCACGCTGGATCTGGATTTGCAGAAGGCGGCAGAGGAGTCCCTGGAGAAGCGTCTGACGGAAGTGGAAAAGCAGAAGGGATACACACACCCCACGAAGGCGCAGTTCGATGCGGCATGGGACGGCGTGAGTGAGCCTCCCAAGACACCCTACCTGCAAGGGGCCGTGCTCATGCTCAACAACCGCACTGGCGGCATTCTCGCGGTGGTGGGTGGTCGCAGCTATCCGCAGAGCCGGTTCAATCGCGCGCTGCAGGGGAACAGGCCCATAGGCTCCACCATCAAGCCCTTCATCTATGCGACCGCGTTCATGCACGGCCTGCTGCCCGGTTCCCTCGTGGAAGATGCACCCATGCGTGAGGGCGAACTCAAAGATTCTGACGGCTACTGGAGCCCGGGCAATGCGGACGGAAAATTCCTCGGTCTCCAACCTGCCTCGGTGGGACTCATCCGCAGTCGCAATGCCATGACCGTGCGTGTGGGAAATTTCGCCGGGCTCGACAGTGTGCTCATGACGCTGCGTGATACGGGCCTGGGCGAGCCGGAAATCCGCACTCCGCAGATCTTCATTGGAAACATGGGCACTAGCCTGAAGTCACTCACGAGTGCCACGAGTGTGTTCCCCAACAACGGCATCCGCCGTCGCCCCTTCCTCATCTCCAGCATCACGGACGCTTCGGGAGAAGTCGTCTACTCCACGCCGGTGTTGGAAAGCGAAGGCCTGCCTGCCTCCGCCGCGCTCGTGACCGAGCGTCTGATGGAAAAGGTGATGAACGAAGGCACCGGTGCTCCGGCGCGGAAGGAATACGGCTTCAAGGAAAAGGCCGGCGGCAAGACGGGCACGACCAATGACTACAAGGACGCGTGGTTCGTCGGTTTCACCAGCGAAGTTACCACGGGCGTGTGGGTGGGCCTGGATCAGCCGGACACCATCATCCCTGGTGGCTATGGCGGGAAACTCGCCCTGCCCATCTGGGCGGACAGCATGAACGCCGCCGTGGCCAGTGGATATAAGCAGGAGGTGCAGAAGGCTGAGCCCGTTCTTGCACGCGTGAATCTCTGCCGCCTCACCGGCCTGCTCGCCACGGAAGGCTGCCGTGCCGCTGGTCACGCCTATGCCGATGACCTGCCTCCCGAGATGGTCCCTCCCGGTTATTGCAACGCCCACGGAGCCGGTGTCGTGGTGGAGCGTCGTCAGGGGGACAGCAAGCCGGGCTTTTTGAAGCGGGTGTTTGGTGGGTTGTTCCGGTAGGCAGGATGTGTGATCGAATGGAGAAAATGGGCGCCGATCGCTGTATCGGGTGTAGTGATTAGATTCAATCTTGCGTATTTATGGAATCCATCAGCCATGGGTTGCCAGTGTCATACATCCAGCCGACGTCTCCCAAGACAGTGGTCAAAGACCATGCGTAGTAAAAGCTCTCTCCACAAATCTCTGCATCAAGCCTCCTCTTGAATGACTCATTTGGCAGGATTACAATCACCTGTGCAGGGGAAAACTCCAACACCTCTATTGGGATCCGCCATTCACGTTCCCAGGTGAAGTCGATTGGAGGAGTACATTCCAGTTCAAGCCGAACATGACGCCATTGAATTTCAGGCGGTAAAAGACTGAACTCGCTATCGGGCTGATAAATTACCGGCCGTCCTCCGATTGAGAAAATGTAATTTTTCTGGAATAGAATTCCAAATGGCGAGTACCGCGAAAAACCCTGCGTGTTGACTAGCCCAGAACTCAACGCGCCCAGAGGTGTCTCTGAAAAACAAACGCAGCGATGGCCTCCTCGAATGAATTTGCTCCCGCCAACTAAGCGTTGTTCCCAAAGTATTTTCCTCAAGGTTTCATACGCATCTTCCTCGCTTTCCCCTTTGGTGAAGTGCACAAGGCTCTCGCTGAGGTCTACACGCATTGAAGAGAATGATTGCTCTTAAAGACAGCGCGTCAAGCCTACCTGCTCAGGAGGCTTGATTGAACAAGCTGAGTACACGCCAAGTCTATTGCCTTGGCATTTCATCTCCTCTCCCATGCACATTCTTGATCAACTTGGCGTGGCGCTCGGGCTGGCGACGCTGGCCGGGGTTAATTTGTACCTCACGGTCTTCCTCACAGGACTGGCGGTGCGGTTCAATTGGCTGCACCTGGCGGAGCAGCATCAGGCTCTACAAGAGCTGGGGCACCCCGTGGTGCTCATTGTGGCCGGACTTCTTTTTGCCATGGAGTTTCTGGCGGACAAGGTCCCCTGGGTCGATTCGATGTGGGACAGCGTGCATACGTTCATCCGACCCGTGGGTGGCGTGCTGTTGAGTTTGCAGGCCGTGGGGGACATGCCGGTTTGGATGCAGGTGGCGGCAGCTTTGGTCGCGGGTGGTGCCTCGCTCACCACGCACACGGCGAAGGCGGGGACGCGGCTCGCGGTGAATCATTCTCCAGAACCGGTGAGCAATATCACCCTCAGTGTGGCGGAGGATGCCGGGGTGGCCGGCGGCGTGGCGCTCACCTTGATGCATCCCGCCGTGGCGCTGGCCGTCTTTGCTGCTCTGCTCGTGGTGCTGTGGCTGCTGCTGCCAAGGCTGTGGCGCACCTCGAAGACCACCATGTGGCTCATGTGGCAGAAGGTGAAGTTGCCGGCCAAGCGTCTCCTTTCCAACGAGACCGTGGAACTCAAGCAGGTGGTGAACAATCCGCTTCGTGATCTGCTCCGCATTCACGGCAATGTGGAAGAGGCGCAGGTGCAAGTGGCGGTGCGCTGCCTGAGCGCGCGCTGCAAGGGCGTGGCTGGTCTGAAAACGAATCTCGATGGCGTGCTGGTGCTGACCTCCAATCCCAACGCAGGGTGGTTTGCAGCCACCAAGGGCATGCGGGATCGTCTTTTTTCATTGCCGCTGGCGGATGTTTCCGTGCGTGTGGATCCAAGATTCCTCAGTGAGAACCTCATCCTCGAAGGCTCCGCGATGCGTGCGGTATTTCGCTTTCGTCGCGGACAGAGCGATCTGGTGGAAGCGGTTGTTACAAGACTGAATGAGATGGTGACGACGCGTGAGAGTGAGAAGGTGGCACAGGTGGATGCGCAAAAATCAACGGAGGAAGCGATAACGGCGAAGACGGAAGAGCCGGTGCTGAAGGAAGAAGACAAGGAAGTCGAAAATGTGGAAACGCGTCCTGAGGAAGAGCAGGAGCGGCATGGGAAGGTGATTGAGATTCCGGCGACTTGAAAGGTCGTATCCATATCGCGATGCGAAGCTGCGAAAACCTCCTCTCATGACTTGGGAATCTGTTCTCCCACCGCCGTGGTTGCCAAATCCTCCCGCTTCCGAGGATTTATTGAGGAGGCTCACCAACTGGGCCACCCTTCCACTGCCAGATGACTATCTGGCTCTTCTGCGGTGGGCGAACGGAGGAGAGGGGCCAGTAGGGGATGTGTATTTCTCGATTTGGCCCTGTGAAAGTGTGAGCAACCTCAACGAAGGATATGGAATTCAGACTCACCTTCCGGAGGTGATCGCGATCGGAGATGACAGCGCCCACTTCTACGCTCTCAGGTTTGGAGGGGGGCAGGCTGAAGTAATCCGATTTCCTATGGGCTTTGTTCACTCTTCCGTTATAGATTCTTCGCCAAGGCCAACGTTGGCTGCGATGTTCGGGGCTCTCATCAAGGGCGAATTGTACTAATGGTTTTCAGCCCAAGCGCAGTACGACAAAAACTACAGCCACGATTTCACGCCGCATATGCTCCCTCGTTGGATTGTCACACTTCTCGGAATTGCCTCCACGGCAACAGCCACGTTGAAAGCCTCCGAGAAGGTTGAGTTCCAAGGCGCGCTTTATCACGTGCATCGCATTGATAAAGACAAACTGAATACGCTCGAACTCCGCTGGCTCGGAAAAGACGGCCAGCCACTCCGCGACTTTGAAGGACTGCGCAAAGAACTCGCAAGCGAAGGCAAAGAGATCGCCTTCGCCACGAACGCGGGCATCTACGAAAACGGTCCCAAGCCCTGCGGTCTGACCATCTGCGCCGGGAAGGAACTGGTGCCGCTCAGCCTGAAGGATGCAGAAGGGAATTTCTACCTCAAGCCTAACGGCGTCTTCTACGTGGATGATACCACGGGCGCCAGCGTCATGGAGTCCGTCGAGTACAGTCGCAGCGGATTAAAGCCACGCCTTGCCACCCAGAGTGGGCCCATACTTATGCGCAAGGGCGTGCTGCATCCCGCCTTCAACGTGAACTCACCGAACAAACGCCTGCGCAGCGCCGTGGGTGTGAATGCCTCCACTGGACAGGTCATCTTCGTGATGAATGATCGCGACGACCGCACGAAGGGCCGCGTGACGTTTCACCAGCTCTGCCAGTTCTTCCTCCACCTCGGATGTAAGGACGCATTGTTTCTCGATGGAGACATTTCGGACATGCTGGTAGACCCTGACAAAGATGCCAAATTGACTCCGAACACCTTTGCGGCGATGTTCGTCGTGCCTAGGTGACAATCGCAAGATATGGCGTTGCCGGGATTGGTTTATGCCCATATCTTGCGAGGTGACGATAACGTCACCACCTGCAGATGTTCAGGTGCGCATGAGGAAAGTATGATGGGAGGGCCAGACTGATGAAGTTCATGCTCGTATCCGACACGTTCCCGCCGGACATCAACGGGGTGGCGCGCACACTGCAAACATTGTCGCGCGGCCTCGCAAAACGCGGGCACGAAGTCCATGTCATCACCACAAGCGAAGGTGCCAGGGACGAGAACAAGAAGTATGGCGTGAAGGTGCAGGCCGTGGGCGCCATGCCGCTGCCGGGGTATGACGGGGTGCGGCTCGGCTTTGCCTCGAGGAATTATTTCGCCCGCCACATCGAGTCTCTGCGACCGGATGCCATGTATGTGGCTGTGGAAACCATCATGGGCTGCAACGCCATCCGGGCCGCCAAGCTCCACGGCGTGCGGGTGGTCTCGGGGTTCCACACGAATTTCCACACCTATTCACAAGACTATCGCGTCCCCATTCTGAAGAACGCCGCCTCGGGGTACCTGAGGTGGCTGCACAATTGCACAGCCAGGACGCTCACCCCGAGTGAAAGCACCGCTGCGCAGCTCCGGAAGTTGGGCATCGACAATGTGGGTGTGCTGGGCCGCGGGGTGGATACCGACCTTTTCAATCCGGATCGGCGGGATGAATCCCTGCGCCGCTCCTGGGGTGTGGATGGCAGTACGCCTGTGGCTTTGTTCGTGGGTCGCGTCGCTGCCGAGAAAAATTTGCCGCTTACGGTGAAGGCCTTCCAGCGCATCCAGGCGAAGCATCCCGGTGCGAAGTGTGTCTTCGTCGGGGATGGTCCGAAGGCGGCTTCCTTGATGGAGGCGCATCCCGAATTCATTTTTGCCGGCGCGCGCAGGGGTGAGGACCTGGCCTCCCATTATGCCAGCGCGGATATCTTTGTGTTTCCAAGCCTGACGGAGACGTTTGGCAATGTGCTCACCGAGGCGCTGGCCTCCGGCCTGAGCACGGTGAGTTTTGATTATGCCGCCGCGAATCAGCATGTGCGGCATGGGGACAACGGCCACACGGCCGCATTTGGTGACGAATCCGCGTTCCTTGCCGCCACCGACGCCGCCCTGGCGCACTGGCAGGATGTGGATCTGCGCAATGCCGCAGCCCGCACCGCGGAGAAGCTTTCATGGAACGCCATTGTCGAACAGTTCGAACAGGAACTGGCAGGCACGGCTTTTGCATTCGCTTCCTAGACTGTGCCCGGCATCCAACTCCCCAACTCTCACTCCCCCACAACGCCATGGCCCGTAAACGCAAACTCCGATTCAAGACGATCTTCATCTCTGACGTGCACCTCGGCGCCCCCGAGTGCAAGGCGGCCCAGGCCAGCCACTTCCTTCGCAATTCCATCTGCGAAAAGCTCGTGATGAACGGCGACATTATCGACGCGTGGGCCCTCCAGCGCGGTGGCAAGTGGACCAAGCCACACACCCACTTCGTGCGCACGGTGCTGCGCAAGATGGAGAAGGAGAACATCGAGGTCATCTACACGCGTGGAAATCACGACGACGTGCTGGAGCGCTTCCTGCCCATCGTGTTCGACAACCTGCAGATCGTGCAGGAGCACATCCATGAGTCCCCGCATGGCAACTACCTCGTGGTGCATGGCGACGGCTTTGACCACGTGACCACAAATCACAAGTGGATGGCCCAGCTCGGCTCGGTGGGTTACAACTCCCTGCTGAAACTGAACCGCGCCTACAACGCCTGGCGTCACTGGCGCGGCAAGGAACCCTTCTCCTTCGCCAAGTGGGTGAAAGCCAAGGTGAAGGGCGCCGTGAGCTTCGTGGGTAAATTCGAAGAGCAGCTCCAGGAGCTTGCCAAGAGCAAGGGCTGCGCTGGCATCATCTGCGGCCACATCCACACCCCGGCGGACAAGAAGGTGGGCGACGTCCACTACATCAACTCCGGTGACTGGGTGGAGTCCATGACCGCCATCGTGGAGCATCTGGACCGCACCTTCGAGGTCATCACCTATGAAGATTGGTGCCGCCGCTCCAACCGCGAGCCCAAGGGCATCCTCCTTAACGCTCCCTCCGCCGAGCCGGACGAGACCGATGACGACGTCCATCCCGTGCGCGTGCCTGCGAGCGCCACTGCTGCGCCTGCTCCCGCTCCCGCCACGGCAGAAACGGCCACGGTGTAGCTGAGGTTCAAGAGCCCTGGGAGCGCTGGCCTCCGGCCGGCGTATCCCGCCCTTCCATGTGAAGGGCGCGATTGTTCAAGGAGCGGCACTAGCCTTAGTGCCGTGGTTGGTAATGGTGGGTGCGGAGCCGCTTCTTGCAACTCACGCCGCCTCCCGCTTCGTCACCGTGAGCCGGCCGAAGCGTTCCCGCGAGAACGTGAACTTCTCCCTCGTGGCCTGACCCTTTGCCGCGCTGCCGTATTCCACGCTCAGCATCAGGAGCCACGGTTGGGACACCAGCTTCAGCACGCGGAAGATGGGCTCCTTTCGCGTCCGCAGAAAGCAGTACAGCGGCAGGTGGTCGTGATCCGCATTCCACAGCCAGTGGGCCAGCGGGAAGTCTGCCACCTCGGACAGGGCGATGAATGCCTCCCGCACCACATGCTCCCCATGGGCGCGTGCCAGGCGTGCTGCGGCCTGTCGATTTCGCAGGGTTTCAATCCAGGCCGCTACGGGATTTTGGTGCACCTCTTCCATTTCCTCGATCAGCGCGAGGGCATGTTCGCGCATGGAGGCACGGAATTCCTCCTTCGTGATTTCACCACGATCGAGAGCACGGTAGAGTTGGCGTGGGGTGGGGGTTGAGGTTGAGGTCACGGGCTTCACACTGTACTACGCCCGCGCCCCCGGGTGCAAGACCCTGAAAATGTGTTCCTGTCCGTGGCAAAAAGCTCCCCGGACGGACCGTTTTCACCACCCCCGATTTCCCATGAGACTCCATCTGCTCACTTCCTTCACCAGCGCCCTGCTCCTGCTCGGCAGCGTATTCCCTGTTCACGCGGCGCCTGTGCCCCTTTTCGACGGCAAAACGCTCGAAGGCTGGGACGGCAATACAAGTGTATGGCGCGTGGAGAATGGCGTCATCGTGGGCGGCTCCCTGGAGGGCAATCCGCAGAACGAATTCCTCGCCGCGAAGAAGACCTACAAGAATTTCCGCCTGAAGTTCGAGTACAAACTGGTGGGCACGGAGGGTTTTGTGAATGGCGGCGTGCAGTTCCGCAGCAAGCGCATCCCGAGTCCGCCGAATGAAATGAGCGGCTACCAGGCCGACATCGGCGCGGGCTATACCGGCTTCCTCTACGACGAATCCCGCCGCAAGAAAATGCTGGCCGAGGGGGACAAGGCCAAAATCGCCGAGTTCGAGAAGCCGGGCGATTGGAACACCTACGAAATCCGCGCCGAGGGTCCGCGCATCTTGCTGACTGTGAATGGCCGTCAGACGGTCGATTATTCCGAGCCGGACGGCAGCATCGAGAAGGAGGGCCTTATCGCCCTGCAAATCCACGGCAAGTGCAAGGCCGTTGTCTCCTACCGGAACATCACGATTGAGGAACTCGCGGGCGATGTGGTACCTGAGCAGTCGGTCATCATGCAGCGCTTCGGCGACCCCGCGATGGCTGGCACTGCGCCCGAGGCGTTCAAGGATGGGAAGTTCGAACTGAAGGACAACGAGGTACTGGTGCTCACGGGCCAGACGAATTTCGTGCGCGAGCAGAAGACCGCGAACCTGGAGGGCTGGCTGACGTCTGCGTTTGCCGAAAAAAAGCCCCGATTTCGCTCCATGGCCTGGGAAGGCGACACGGTCTATGAGCAGTGGCGCGACTTGAACTTCGGCTCCTGGACCTCGCAGCTTGAGTCTGCGGGTGCGACCACGGTGATTGCGCAGTTCGGCCAGGTGGAAGCGTTTGATGGCGCGGCGAAGGTGCCTGCGTTCACGGCGGCGTATCACAAGCTGCTGGATGAATTCGCCGCACGCACGCATCGCGTCGTGCTGGTGTCTCCCATGCCCTTTGAGAAGCCGCTCGCTTCGCATGCGCCGGACCTCACGAAGCGTAATGCGGACGTGAAGGCCTATGCTGATGCCGTGCGTGCCATCGCGAAGCAGCGTGGCGCCGTGTATGTGGATCTCTTCACGCCCCTCAGCGAGCGCTCGGCGACGGAACCGCGACTCACGGACAATGGCCTTCACCTCAATCCGGAAGGCTTGCGTGTGGTGGCTTCGCTGATTGCGAAGGAACTCGGCGCTGGCACCCAGCCCGCCACGGACAACGAAGTGCTACGCACGGCCATTGTTGAAAAGAACCGCCTCTTCTTTGACTGCTGGCGTCCGGCGAACTGGTCCTTTGTGTATGGCGATCGTGTGGCCCAGTTGTTTGGCAAGTCGGGTGGCGATGTGCCTACGCTGCGAGAGAGCTTCGAGCATCACAAGCCACTCATTGCCGCGCTGGATGCGCGCATCCATTCCATGGCGCGTGGTGAAGCCCCCACGGAAGTCATTCCGAAGAGTCCGGGTTATACGGCAATGCCGGACAGCCCTGAGTTCACGCCGGACGCGGAGAAGGCCACCTTCACGATGATGGACGGTTATGAGGCCACGCTTTTCGCCTCGGAGAAAAATGATCTCGTGAAGCCCACGCAGATGGCGTGGGATGAAAAAGGTCGTCTCTACGTGGCCTGCTCACCGACGTATCCCCACATCCTTGCCGGATGGAAACCGGGTGACTTCATCCTCATCTGCGAAGACACGGATCACGATGGCAAGGTCGACAAGACCACGCGTTTCGCCGAAGGCCTCACCATGGTGCAAGGCGTCGAGCCCGGCGCGGGTGGTGTGTATGTGTGCGACTTCGATGAGCTCGTTCATCTCAAGGACACCGATGGCGACGGCAAGGCAGACCAGCGCACGGTCATCTACTCCGGCTTCGGGGTGGGGGACACACACCAGCTGGTGAACTCCATCACCCATGGTCCCGATGGCAGCCTGTGGTTCACGCAGGGGTTGCATGCCTTCTCCCGTGTGGAAACACCCTGGGGCCTTTCCCGTCTCGACAAGGCCGGTGTATGGCGCTTGAACCCGCGCACGATGCGCATGGACGCTTTCTTCAACGGTGGCAAAGCCGGCCACAATTGCTGGGGCGTGGCGTTCGACGACTACAATCAAATCTTCCACAAGTCCGGCGACCGTCCCGATGGCTACTACACCACGCCTGGGACCATTCGCGTACAGGACCCGGATCAATACCACGGCATCGGCTCGCTCTTCAAAACGAACCCGAAGACAACGGCACTGGACATCATCGGCACGAAGGCACTGCCGGATGACGTGCAGGGCTACGCCGTGATCGGCGGTTACTTCGGCAATGTGATGGAGTTCCACAAATTCATCGATGACGGCGCTGGTTTCGTCACCGAGCAGCTTCCGAAGCTGCTGAAGTCCACCTCCACCGCCTTCCGTCCTGTGGATGTGAGCGTGGGTCCGGATGGCGCCATCTATGTGGCGGATTGGTACAATCCGATCATTGGCCACTATCAGGCCAGCTATGCCGACCCGCGCCGCGACCGCACGCGTGGCCGCATCTGGCGCATCACCTACAAAGGACGCGAACCGGTGAAACAGCCGAATCTCGCAGCGATGAAGACGCCGGAACTGCTGGAGCAACTGCGCTCGCCGGAGCGCTGGACGCGCTACCAGGCCAAGCGTCTTCTCTTTGACCTGCCCACTGAGGAAGTGACGAAGGCCACCGATGCCTGGGTGGAAACACTGAATGCTGCCGACAAGGGTTATGAGCATTTGTTGCTGGAAGTTATTGGTGTGTATGAGTCGCACGAATCCGTGCGCCTCAAGATGCTGGAAAAGCTTCTTACGGCGAAGGATGCACGCGTGCGTGCTTATGGAGCCCGTGTGGTTGGCGCGTGGGCGGACCGTCTTCCCGACCCTCTTGGGTTGCTCACCAAATGCGTGCGCGACGAGAACCCTCGTGTGCGTTTGGAGGCCATCGTCGCGCTCAGCTATGTGGAAAAGCCCGAGGCGGTGGAGGTCGCCGCACTCGCGTTGGATTCGCCGCGGGATCGCTTCATCGATTATTCACTCGCCCAGTGTGTGCGTGCTCTGAAGCCCCAGTGGGCCAAGCCGCTCGCGGAGAAGAAGCTCGACTTCGGTGGCAATGCCACGCACGTGGCCTTCGTCCACAAGATCGCGGACGCCGCTCCTGTGCAGGAGCATCCCGGCAAGCTCATCTATGATGCCCTCTGCCTGAACTGCCACCAACCCGATGGCAATGGCCTGCCCGGCATCTATCCTCCGCTGCGGAACAGCGAGTGGGTCACAGGTGACAAGGACGCGATCATCAAGATGATCATGCACGGGCTGATGGGTCCCATCACCGTGGCTGGCCAGGAATATGGCCGCGCCACTCCCATCCCGATGCCGCCGAGTGGTCTGAATGATCAGCAGATCGCCGAGGTGCTCACCTACATCCGCAAGGAACATGGCAAAGGTGCTTCTGCTGTCTCTACCGCCGAAGTGGAAGCCATTCGTGGAAAGCACAAGGACCGCACGGCGCTGTGGACCTTGGATGAACTGAAGAAGTAGGAGCGAACCTTTGCAGCCCTGGGAGCGCTGGCCTCCGGCCGGCTTGGAGTGAGTCGTGATTTCGCATGTCGTGATGCATATCACAGCCATCGATTTTGAGTGCTGAAGAAGGCTCCAGCACTCGAATTTCCGAGCCTCTTTGTTCTGTAGTGCCCTCAGCGAGAGAAGCGCTGCGTATCAATACACAGCGTCCCGCGTTGCGCATGTGCGTCGGGATGAGGAAATGGAGCGATAGACGCGACTGATTTGGACGTTGTGACGCGAAGCGTCCTTGGACTGCGCGCAGCCCTGCTGCCGCTTTCCTGAAGTGCAGCCCTGCTGCACACTCCACCGCGACGAAGTCGCCAAGCTTTTTTGGGAAACGTGGCCCTGCGAGCGAGTGTCACCATCGCCACAGCAGGCTGTGGACTCTGGAAAGCGGCAGCAGGGCTGCACGCAGTCCAAGGTGGCTTCGCCACACAAGTTTTCCCATGGGGAGGTCGTGATGTCAGGAAAATGCAATGCAGCTTACGCAAACAACTGCGTCACCGCCTTCGCCTTCACGAGTTCGCGAGGCTGATTGAGGTGGTTGTGCACAATCGTTTCCGGATCGATGCCGAAGGAGTGATAAATCGTTGCGAGCAGCTCGGCGGGGTGCACCGGGTTCTCCGCGGGAGCGGAGGCGGTCTTGTCCGACTTGCCGTGGATGTAACCACGTTTGATGCCGGCGCCGGCCACGATGCTGGTGTAGCAGTAGGGCCAGTGGTCGCGACCGTCGGCGCTGTTGCCGTTGCCGCTGGTGCTCACGCCCTTCTCGGGGCTGCGGCCGAATTCACCGATGGCCACCACGAGCGTTTCATCGAGCAGGCCACGGCTGTCCATGTCTGCGAAGAAGGCGCTCAGGCCGGAGTCCAGCATGGGACCCGAACGGGTCTTCATGCGGTCCGTGAGACCCACGTGGTGGTCCCATGAATGGTTGTCGGAGTTCGCGACCTTGGGCCAGATGACTTCCACTACGCGCGTGCCGGCTTCCACCAGGCGACGGGCGAGCAGGAGGCTTTGACCAAAGGTATTGCGGCCATAGGCATCGCGCAGGGCTTCGGGTTCCTGGCTCAAGGCAAAGGCATCACGGGCACGGCCGCTGGCGATGAGATTGAGCGCGCGGCTGTAGTAATCATCCAGGCTCATGTCCTTCACCGCAGCTTCGATGACGGGCATCTGGTCGTTGATGAGGTTGCGCAGCTTGGCACGGCGCTGGAGGCGCACGGAGAAAAGGTCAGGGCGGAGCTGCAGGTCATCGATCTTGATGCGGCTCATCTTCTCCATGTCCATGTCATCACCGTCCGGATAAAGAGTGTAGGGATCGTAGCTCTTGCCCAGGAAGCCGGCGGTACCGCCTTTGCCAATCACGTTCGACTCCTGCAGCGGACGCGGCAGCATCACGAAGGGAAGCATCGGCTCGTCCATGGGACGGAGACGGATGATGTTCGAGCCGAAATTCGGATAGTCCTTCGCGTTCGGCGGCTCGAGCTGGCCGGAGGGAGACACCTTGTCCGTGGTGTATCCGGTCATGATTTGATAGATGGCCGCCGTGTGGTTGAAGAGACCATTCGGCGTGTAGCTCATCGAATTGATCATGGTGAACTTGTCGTTCACCTTCGCGAGTTTCGGCAGGATCTCCGTGAAGTTGTGGCCGGGAATCTTCGTCGGGATGGACTTGAAAGCGCTGCGCACCTTGTCCGGCACATTCTCCTTGGGGTCCCAGAGGTCGATGTGGCTCGGACCACCCTGCAGGTAGATCATCACCATGTTCTTCGCCTTGCCCCAGCCGGGGGAGCCCGCGGAGGCGCTGCCCGCAGCGGCTGCCTGGGCACGGAAGATGTTATTCAAGGTGAGACCAATCATGCCCGCGCCACCGACGCGCAGGAAGTCACGTCGTGTGCTGCCGAGGTGCGAGTCGCACAGGTCTTTAGCGAGGTGTCCGGGTAGTCTGAACATGAGCTTTGTCCTCCTGGATTATTTCGTGTTGAGTTTAATCGATATCTAGTAATTGAACAAGAACGCAGGCGAATTGATGAGCGCCCAAGTAAGGTCCTGTGCCGCGGTGAGGCGACGGTTGGCCATCTGGCTCTTGCTGAGATCGGAGTCACGGCGGAGTTGCACCAGCTTCTGGTCGAGCTCAATGGGCAGCTGTGCGTCGGCGAGCTTCTTCTCCAGATCCACGAGGTTCTGGTCGATGGGCAGTGGCCTTTTGGCTTGGGCCAGCGACTTCTTGGTGTCTTGATAAGGCCGGGTCTGGTTGGCAAACTCGGCAGCCAGCAGGTCCTTTTGTTCCTTGGTGCGTTTGTCCGCGGCGGTATTGAGCGCTGCGATCACCGGTTGCGAAGCGCCGAAGCGCACCGTCTTGCTGGTGGTCGCCAGGATGCGGAAACGACCGATGAGGTACTTGCCGCTGTTCTGGAAGTTCTGCACCAGGTTGAAGGTGAACATCGCCCCGTCTTCGAGTCCGGCGGGTTCCTTGAGCTGCATCGTGAGTTCGTGGCGATAGCCCGTGTCCGGAGAAACGGCCCAGCCCTTGTCGCGATTGCCGGTCTTCAGGATGAGGTCCGGCGCGAAGTCCTTCTGCACAAAGTCTGCCTTCGGGTTCATCAACGTCAGGGCACCTTCACGGCGCTTTGGGCGCTTCTTGTCGATGGCGGTCTGCTGCACGGTGAATTCGCTCAGCACGAAGTTGCCATCGGGTGCGAGGCCGGGGCCGTTGTTCGGCAGGCTGTCATGCGGCAGCAGTTCCAGCTTGAAGGCGGTGATGCCCGTGAGATTGGTCTTGGCGCGCACCTGGTAGTTGCCATTGCGTTGCTGACCTTCGGGGAAACCCGTGGCGAGCAGGGAACCATCCTGCTGCTTGTCCAGCTTCTGCACGCCATCCATGCGTACGACTTCGAGCTCGAGCGGGATCCACTCGGTGCTCACATCCACATAGGGCTCCCAGCGCACCTGCTGATCCGGCAATGTCTTTCCAGCAGCGGCGACGCCGTCTTCCGCTTTCTTGATGGCGGCGACACGGGCGTCTTCCTTCTTCTTGTTTTCCGGAGCGACCTTCACCTTGTAGTCATCCAGTTCCTTCTGGGAGACGGTGATCTTGCCAGCGCGATCTTGTTCCGCCTTGGCAATCACCGGAGCGTTCTTCACTTCGCTCGCGGCCCACTCGGCGGTCAGCGTCTTGTGCTCGGCATCCATGCCGGCCATGCTTTCCAGCGCGGTATCGATCTCCTTGTCACTCGGCAGGCGGTTGAGCACGCGCAGGAAGATTTCCGAGACGAGTTTGCGGTCATCCGTGATCTCCTTGGTCATCTTCGCAATCGCGTTGCTCGGGTCGCTGATGGCATCACCCACAGTGGGACCGCTGATGAGAGCCATCACGGGACCAAGCTGCACGTCATTGCTGCGCTCGCACTCGCACGCGCTCTCACGGGCAGGGCGGCCGAAGTTGTTCAGGAAACCATCGCTGAGCTTTGTCTGCGAATCTGCGAGCTGCGCCGCACGGGTGCCGGGCGAAACGCCAGGGATCTTGCTCACCGCGCCGGTGACTGCGTAGATGCTGTCGTACAACGCTTCCGCGCTCAGGCGGCGGGCCTTGGCGTGGCTGTAGTTGATCTTGTCATCGTAGTTCCACTTGTTGCCGGCCACGCTGAGCTGGTAGGTGCGGGACTTGCAGATGAGCTGCATGAGGTGGCGCGCATTGAAGCCGCTGTTCACGAACTCCTGGGTGAGGTAGGTGAGCAGTTCCGGATTGCTCGGCGGATTGCCGGCGCGGATGTCATCCAGCGGCTCAATCACACCGGTGCCGGTGAGGTAGCCCCAAAGGCGGTTCGCATAGCTCATGGCAAAGTACTGGTTGTCTGCGCTGGTCATCCAGGCAGCCAGCTTCTCACGGCGGGGCGCATCTGGCTTCGTCTCAAACTTGGCAGGGTAGGGGAATTGCGGAGGCGTCTCCTTGTTGGTGCGCAGGTGAGTCACTTCACCCTTGCCTGTGTCGCTCACGATTTCATAGAGCGGCTTCGCGCCCTCCACAGCGGTGCCACCGATGGTCTTGCCACCGCTCTGCGGGTCATTGGCGAGTCCCACCTGCGAGAAGAACGCGGAGGTCTCATAGTACTGGTTCTGGTTCCAGCGCTCGAAGGGATGGTCGTGACACTTGTTGCAGTTGAAGCGCGTGGCCAGGAAGAGGTGCGTGGTGTTCTCCATCGTCTCCTCCGGCGTGCGCAGGATCTTGTAGTAGTTCGCCGCGGGGTTATCCTTGGTGGAGCCCTTCGCCGTCAGGATCGAATACACGAACTTGTCGTAAGGCGTGTTCTCCGCGATCTGCGTGCGAATCCACTCGCGGAAGAGCTTCGCGCCCTCGTCACCGAGGAACTTGCTGTTCACCTGCAGCATGTCCGCCCACTTGTTGCTCCACTGGTCCACGAAGGCCGGGCTGGCAATGAGCTTGTCCACCAGCATCTCACGCTTCACCTTTTGTTCCGCGGGATCCGCGAGGAAGGCGCGCACATCCTCCGAGGAAGGAGGCAAGCCCGTGAGGTCGAGATACACGCGGCGGACGAACTCCGTATCCGAGCACACATCCGAGGGCTGGATCTTCATGCGCTTCCACTTCACGGAAACGAACTCGTCGATCTTGTTGAATTTCGGAGGCTCCACCCAGGCGAAGCCGTTGCGGTCACCCATCACCGTGATGGTGGTGGCGGCATAGGAACCTTCAAAGCGCGCGAGCATGGGCGCTTCACCACGACGAACGGTGGTTATCAGGCCGTGCTTGTCCGCTTCGGCGACTTCCGTGTTGCCGGATTCGATGAACGCCTCCGCAGTCACGTCCTTGGTCACGCCATCCGCATAGGTGGCCATCACGCGCATCTGCTGCTTGGAACCGATGTTCTCGAGCACCGGATTCTTCGGGAAGACCTCGATGCGGGTCACGCGAGGCGAAGCTTCATTGAAGGTGGTGCCATTCTGGATCCACGCCTTGATGGTTTCATAGTACAGCTCGCCGGGCACAGTCACCTGGCCGCCTTCATGCGGCACGGAGCCACTGGCCTTCAGCAGCATTAGGCTGTGAGTGGGAGCGGCGACATTCGCGCGACGGCCCCAGAGTTCCTCGGTGAAGGCGGTCACGTCATACACCGGGTCATAACCACGCAGGGAGAGCTGGAAGCCATTCTTGCCCTCCTTCGAGCCGTGGCAGGTGCCCATATTGCAACCGGCCTTGGAAAGCACCGGCATCACATCGCGCACATAGTCGGGGTTAAAGGCGGTGTTCATTCCCGTGATTTCCACCGGCACTTCCGCCTGGTGGGAACCAATGGCGATGGCCAGCGAGCCTTTGCCATCTTCCTTGGGACGCACGAGGCCACGTGAGGAGATTTCTGTCTTGATGCCCTGCTGGGTGAACTTCACCATGCGGGTCACGTCGGCATAGGTGCCATCGGCCAGCTTGGCGGAGACGAGGATCTGAGAATACTCCGTGGGCTTGGCCAGCTTGATCTGGCGGGGCGTCACTTCAATGGAGGCAATCTTCGCTCCCGGCGCGAGTTCTTCCTTCGCAAGAGCCTTCTCCACATTGCTGCGAGCGATGGCGTCATGTGTGTCCGGCGCGCGGCTGGCGAGGGTGGCGGCATCGGCGAGGGGCACGCTCACGAATTCCTTGGCGATGTTGCCGGTGGCGGCATCGATGAGACGCACCACACCTTCGTCACCAGCCACGGCCACCGTCTTGCCATCCGGGCTGTAGCTCAGGGCATACACGCCACCTTTCTCAAAGGGGATGCTGCGGATGAGCTTCACATCCTTGGTCACCCACTTCTCCACTTCGGGGTTCTTCGCGCTGCCGACCTGCTCCAGGATCTTCTTCAGGTCTGCAGGGATGGTGGAATCGAACTCGGCGCTGTAGAAGTTCACACCACCCTTGCCATGATAGGCGCTCGCGGTGGCGATGACCTTGCCATCGGGCGAGTAGTCACCGGCAAAGATGCGGCCTTCCATCGCAGGGAACTTGCGGATGAGATTCGCGTTGTCACCAATGCGGCGCACGGTCTCGCGGAAGATGCGATAGATCTGCGGCACGCCGTCGGCGCCGCCCACGAGAATCTCGTTCTTCTGCGGATGCCGGGTCACCGTGTGCATGCCGCCCTTGAGCGCGCCGGGGGTGATGCTCGTGATGTTGTCCACGAAGCGCTGGGTCTCCACCTCGGTGAGCTTGGCGCTCATGTCGCGGCTCGCGCCGATGACGTGCTTGCCGTCCTTGTCCCAGGTGGTGTCGAGCACCCAGTCATTGGCTGAACCGCTGAAGGCCACCTGCTTGCCGGTGGCGGCCTCGATGACGCGCAGCGAATTGTCCGCGCCGCCGAAGGAGATGAGCTTGCCATCCGGGCTCCAGTTCGCGCCGTAGAGCGTGTCGAAGGTGATGCTCACGCTCATTTCGAGCTTCTTCTTCGCCACATCCCAGACCTGGATTTCACCCATGCGACCCGGGCTGCCGCCGGCGACGGCGAGCTTCGTGCCATCGGGAGAGAATCGGGCGCTCTGCACGCGCTCGGAGAGACCTACGAGGCGGCCCGCGATGCCGCTGCCGTCTGCGTTGTGCAGCAGCACTTCATGATACCCAGCCACAGCGATGAGCTTGCCATCCGGCGAATAGTCGAGGGAGGTGACGAGCGGCGGACGGGTGTAGATGGGCGGATGCTCCATGTCGTACTCCTGCCGGGCGGAGGCAGGCGTGTCGTCCTTGGCACCTTCGACAACCCAACGCTTGATGAGCGCGATCTGCGTTTCGTGCAGAGGGTCAGCTTTTTGAGGCATCTCCGCCTTGCCCTTGGCATCGGGGGTGATGAGCTTGATGAGATAGCTCTCCTCCGCCTTGCCTGGGGTGATGGCCGGGCTGTTCTCGCCACCCTTCAGCAGGCGCTGGAACTCGGTCATGATGTAGTCGCCCTTCGCCTTGGCGGGCTGGTGACAGCCGTTGCACTGGCCCTGGAAGATGGGCCGGATCTGCTTGTAGTAGCTGACCGGCTTGTTCGGGTCGAACACCTCTTCCTCCTTGGGCTTGGCTGAGAGAGTAGCGCAGCTGCCTGCGATGGCGGAGCCTGCCAGCAGGATCAAGGCGGTGCGTGAAAAGATGGGTGCGTTGCGGATCGACATGGGTGAGCGCATGACGAGGGTAGTGTCGGGGGACGAGGAAAAGAAAAGACAGGGACGGACAGCCGGCGGACATGCACCACTCCGTCACCAAGGGGGGTAACGGCAGAGGAGGACACGTCTTTCCAGCAAGTCCAGTCAGCCAAGAACGCCCCCAGGTTCACCATTCGAACAACCCTGCTCAGATAGTCCATGCCGCTGGGGTAGATGGTGCACGGGGGGTGGATGGGAAAAGCACTCCAAACGTCTCATCAGTGACGTCGATATGGTATCAAGGTGCTCAAGGACTTGTCCCCTACTCCTTCAAGTCCGCTACGGAAGCCGCCGCACCTTTATTTTGTAGGTGCGGATCTTAATGCTGAGCCGCGTAAGATGGGTGGTGCCTCTGAATGGCTGCGGAGATCCGCAGGGCACATGAACGTAAGGGGAGTGATCTAGAAATGGTGCCGAAGGCCTTGGATTGCGCGCAGCCCTGCTGCCGCTTTGCTAAAGTGCAGCCTGCTGCACGCTGCTCCGCGACGAAGTCGCCAAGCTGTGTTGGATGCGTCACCTTGCGAGCGAGTGTCGCCATCGCCACAGTCCCGCGAAGCGGGATGGACTCTAGAAAGCGGCAGCAGGGCTGCGCGCAGTCCAAGGACGCTGCGCGTCACAGTATCTAGATCTGTAGCGTGTGTCACCCTTCTCAAGAAGCGCAGAGCAGGATGCTGCACACGGAGGCAGACGGCTTTTACGGAGCCTGCACCTCACATCGCTTCATACACCCCGTCCCAAAAATCCCGGAACACCGCCGGCGGTTCAGGAGAATCCATGAGTCGCTGGGTGAGGAGGATGCCGATGAGATCGTGTGAGGGATCGTTGTAGGCGGAAGTGCCGAGGCCACCATCCCAGCCGAAGCGTCCCACGCTCTTGGACTCCGGTGTTTGCTTGATGACAACTCCCATGCCGAGACCCCAACTGCTGTGGTCGCCGAAAAACATTTCGTTTCCCTCGCGCTGACGTGGTGTGAGTTGGTCGCTGGTCATCAGGGCCACGGACTTTGGCGTGAGAAGCCGGCCGCCTGTATAGGTGCCGCGATGCAGCAGCATTTGGCAGAAGGCGTGGTAGTCATCTGCCGTCGAGACCAAGCCACCACGGCCTGACTGGAACGCAGGCGCTGTGCTCCAGTGGCCACCCTCGGCAGCATCGAAGACACACAGCCCGCCAGTTTCTTCATCACCGGCATAGGCAGGGGGCAGGCGATGAAGTTTTTCCGGGGGCACATGGAAGGAAGTGTCCTTCATGCCGAGCGGCTCGAAGATGCGCTCGCGAAGGAAAGCCTCGAACCCCATGCCGGAGACACGGGCGATCAGGACGCCCAGCACGTCGAAGGCAAGGTCGTACATCCACGCTTCACCGGGATGGCGCATCAGCGGTACTTCGCCCAGCCGCCGCATCCATTCGTCCGGCGCGGGCACGAGTTGAGGTTCGGGGAAACCCATGAGGAGCCGCTGCTCATTCAGCACCTTGAGGATGGGGCATTCCTCGCAGGCATCCATGAGATGGCCCAAGCCCATGCGCAAGGTGAGCAAGTCACGCAGCGTGATGGCGCGTTTGGCGGGAACGGTATCGTCGAGTGCACCATCCAGCCAGCTCAGTACACGGCGGTTCGTCAGCTCAGGTAGCCAGGGATCCACGGGGTCATCGAGTTCCAGTTCGCCATCTTCCACCAGCAACATCGCCGCGGTGGCGGCGATGGGCTTGGTGAGAGACGCGATGCGGAAAATCGTGTCCCGCTTCATAGGCCGCGTGCCTGCCATGTCTTGGATGCCGTAGACGTCCACGTGCAGCTCGCCATGGCTGCTGATTGCAGTGACGAGACCGGGCAGTCGACCGCTGTCCACATGCGACTGCATTGATGCTCGCAGGCGGTCGAGGCCGGCTTTGGTAAAGGGAGCCGAATCCCTTCTTGTCCGCAGCTCAGGCGGGGATGGTAGGGCGGCCTTCATAGACGCGCTTCAGTTCTTCGATGTCGTACTTCTCCATTTCCAAGACGGCTGTCAGGATGCGCTGGGCCTTCTCGGGATCCGGGTCGCGCATCATGTCATCGACAATGGCCGGGGCGATCTGCCAGGACACGCCGAACTTGTCCACGAGCCACCCGCACTGCTGGTGCTTGCCGCCCTCCGCGAGCTTCTCCCAGAGCTTGTCAATCTCCTCCTGTGTCTCGCATTTTACGTAGATGGACATGCCCTGCTCGAACTTGAAATACGGGCCACCATTCACGGCCCAGAAATCCACGCCACACAGCTCGAAGAGGATTCCCAGCACGCTGCCTTCCGGACCGTGCTGGTCTTTCCCATAGTGGAGCACATGCTTGATCCCCGAGTTTTCAAAGAGCGAGGTGTAGAGCGCCACGGCTTCCTCTGCCTGATTGTTGTAGCAGAGGTGCGTGGTGAACTTTTGGAATTTCGCAGCCATGGTGTGATGGGGTGGGATGTATTGGGATGGCGCACGCACCATCACGCCTTGCTCGTGAAGGGCAGCAGCGCGCGCAGGCGGGCATCACGCAGCCAGAGACCGAGCCACAGAAACACGCCGAGAAGCACCGGTATGAACCAGAAGGAAATTCCTTGTAGCTTCAGCACGTGCGAGGAAACCGCGCCGCCAAGGTAGGCTGCGAGCAGGATGGCTCCCAACACCGCGGTGCGGGGAATCAGATAGAGCACGGTACAGGCGAGTTCCGTGATGCCGAGGGGAATGGCAAGCTGCATGGGGAAGCCGTTCTTGTTCATCTCCTCGATGACCTCCGGGGTAGGATTGAGTTTCATGTAGGCACTGAAGATGAGAAGCAGACAGGGCAGGACGCTGAGGACCCATCCGATCCAGTACATGGCTTTCGGGGTGGAGGGGGAGGCAGAATCAGGCGCGTTCATAGGGTGGCAGTTGTTGGGCTTGGGCTGGGTGTTTGTTGTGGGAGTGAATGGGGTGGGTAAATGATCACGCGTGCGCGAGGTTCTCTGCGAGGCAGTCCAGGGTCATGGCCCAGAACTCGTGGGCGCCTTCACGACCACGTTCGAAGCCTTCCGCTTCGGCCTCATTCGCCTTGGACACGGCTTGTTGCAGCGTGATGCATGTGCCTTCTTGATGCAGAGCAAAGGTCACATGCACCAAGGTCTCGCGCGGCCAGTCCGGCAGGTCGGGATGATGCGCAAGCTGGCGGGCTTCGTTCACAAAGGTGTTGGTGAAGACAAGGCGCTCGGGCTCGGACACTTCCTGATATATTCCTTTGCACCGGTAGTCCGTGCCATCCGGTGAACGCATGCAATAATAAAAAACACCGCCGGGGCGCAGGTCGATTTCGCACTCAGGCGTGCACAGGCCTCCCGCGGACCACCAGTGCATGAGTTGCTCCGGTTGGGTCCATGCCTCGAACACCATGTCCGGGGATGCAGGGATCACACGGGAAACAATGACGGGGCGAATGGCCAGTGCCGTACTGAGGGAGGCTCGCTTGCTGCTCATGGCTGGATGGGGCGGGGGGATTGGGGGAGTCCGCTCTCACGGACGCTGAAGCACGTTATGAATTCGGGGCAGGGCTGGGTGCCGGTGCCGGTGCACTTTCAGGAGCCGGAGCAGTCGTTGCCGCAGGAGCAGATGCCGCTTCCTTCTCCGCAATGGCCTTGATGGAGCTGAGGCCTTCTTCGAAGTCTCCGCCGACCATCTTGTCCATGTCCATGAACAGGCACATCACCTTGCCCACGATGTTATTTTTGCCGGCCATGATCCAGGTGACCTTGGTTTTGCCGTCCTCGGGGACCAGGATGAAGCTGGCTGTGTTGGTTGCCTCGAAAGGTTTGAGAAACACCAGCGTGCATTCCATCTTCTCACTCGGACGGCTGTCCGTGATGGTGAGCTTGCCTTCGCTGGTTTCCTTGTCGCCCACCCAGGAGTACGATGCCCCCGTTCCGGATTCCGGACCGGCATAGGTTACTTTCGTGCCCGGGTCACGCTTGATCCAGGGGGACCACGCCTGCCATTTCTTGAGGGTATTCACCTGGTCAAAGACCACCGGAGCAGGAGCGGCGATGGTGGCGGAGCGGCTGATCTGGAATTCGTCCGCTTTCGTAGAAGCGACAGCGACAAGGATGCCGAGACCCAAGAACGCAATGGCGAAGAGGGAAAGCAGGATGAGGAGCAGTTTCTTGATCATAGGACGAGTAGTAGAGTTGCGTGTGGAGGTGTGGTTTCGGTGTGTGTCTTCACCTCCATGACGAATGGTGCCCGCCTGAAAGGACACTCGCAGCAAAAATTCTTTGCTTGCGTTCGCGCCTCCCCCCTCCGGGGAGGCGTGAATAATGACGCAAATCCAATGCCTCAGCCCAGTGTGGCCAGGTAGGCGTCCAGACGCGAGAGGGTCTGTTTGCCACCCTCGACGGCGCCGAACTTCACACTGGCCTCGCGCTGCTCTGCCGTGGCCATGACAAGGCGCATGGTGAGGCGGGTGCCGCCGTCCTCTTCAGCAAAGGTCACCGTCACGTGGAAGGCCTCGGGATCATTGTCCTTGTCGTGTCCGTGCAGGTACACGAGTCGCTCCGGGCGTGATATTTCCTCATACACCACGCGGTTGTCATAGTCCGTGCCATCCGGTCCGTGCATGATGTACTGCCACATGCCGCCGGGGCGGAAGTCCATCTGGTGCGTGGTGAGCGTGAACCCATTGGGACCATACCAGCGCGCCACATGCTCCGGCTTCGACCATGCTTCGAACACCAAATCTCGTGGTGCCTTGAAGAAACGTGTGTTGATGAGTTCTCGATTCGCCTCTGCCGGCACGGAGACCTTGGCGCGAGCGACCTGCGAGCCCAGGCGCACGAGGCTTTGGCGCCAGCCTTCCTCCATGCCGGTGAGATAGGCGTCCGCTTCGGGTTTCTTCCAGAGGATGCGTGCCTCAATGTGCAGGGTGGTCTTGCCGCTGTTCTCGGTGAAGGTCACCGTGGTCAGCTCTTCGAAGATGATTTCGCCCTTGTCATCCAGCGGCGTGCAGGTGAACGACAGGCGCTCGGGCTCCGTGATCTCCTTGAACACCCCGGTCATGGGATACACGGTGCCGCCCGGGCTGCGCATGTCGATTTTCAGAGTGCCGCCCAGGCGTACGTCCATGTCACACACCGGATTGGTGAAGTCATCGGGACCCCACCAGGCGGCCATATGCACCGGGTCAGTCCATACCTTCCACACGAGCGCGCGTGGTGCATCAAAGGTGCGGGTGAAGGTAAGTGACGGTAGGGATTCACTGCCGTCGGTGGAGGATGATTTTGCGAGGCTCATGTTGTTGCGTTCGGTGGATGTCAGGCGTGAAGGGCTTTTTTCTCAGGCGATGCTCGCCAGGTATTCCTCGAGCTGGTCCCAGGTGCCGCTGTAGCCTTGATTGAGTGAGGCGCGGTTGGTGTCGAAGGTCTGCACTTCCTCGGCCGTCGCGTTGATCGGCGTTGCGTGAAGCGTGAGCTGCGTCTTGCCGTTCTCCTCGGTGAGCGTGACTTCGTTCAGGATCTCAAGGGGCCAGTTATCATCAAAGGGAGGCCGTGTGATGCCGCCCTCCGCATCGGAAAAGGAATTCACCCAGACAATTCTTTGCGGTGGGGTGACTTCCCGGAAGGCAAAGCGGCACCACATATCGTCACCACCACCAGGAAAACTCATGGTGTAGTGGAAGATACCGCCGGGACGCAGATCCAGTTGGTGCACCTTGATGGTGCATCCCTTGGGCCCCCACCACTGGGCGAGACGCTCCGGCTCGGTCCACGCCTTCCACACAAGGTCACGTGGAGCATTCAGGGTGCGGGTGATGACGAATGGCTGCACTGCGGCAGCGGCTTCAGCGGTGGTGCTTTTTTCCTGATTCATGGGATGGCTCCTCCTTTTTCTTGGAGGTGGATGAAGGTTGAGCGTGCGCGTCGGAACTGGATTGCTCGTGAGCTTTGGTCTGGCTCTGGCTCTGGGTTTGGGCCTGCAGCTCCTGCAGGTACTCGTCGAGTCGGTCGAGCCGCTCCTCCCAGAGCTCGCGGTAGCGCTCCAGCCAGTCGACTGCCTCCTTGAGAGGTTTGGCCTTCAGGCGGCAGGGGCGTTTCTGAGCATCCCGGGAACGGGCGATGAGTCCGCTGCGCTCCAGCACCTTGAGGTGCTTGGTGATGGCCGGGGGAGTCATGTCGAACGGCTGGGCGAGTTCCTTCACCGAGGCTTCGCCGGACGCCAGCCGAGCGAGGATGGCACGGCGCGTGGGGTCAGCGAGAGCGGCAAAGGTGTTGCTGAGGCGGTCGGACATCGAGATTAACCAATAAGTTAATTAACTGATGAGTTAATTACATGGGCGCGCTGAGTTGTCAACTCACATGGCCATGCCCCTTCGAGAGATGGCTCCTTCAAACTCTTCCAACCTCAATCCACTCGGGGGAGTGCCTGGGCATTCACTGGACGGACAACCTGCTGATACAGAGATGTAAAAGGCGATTAGGAAAGTGGGCCATGCCGACGCATCTGCGGCTCCAAGACCTCGACTACTTCCCTCACCATGGCCCGTGGATATTCTGCAGAAACCGACCCACTCCGGTTGAAGGCAATCAGGGTCTCGGTCTCGATGTATCCCTCAGCATCCACAAACACCACGCAGAAAGAGTTTAATACGACCCTGTATGTCTTCAATATGAGTGACTTTTTAGGCCCCATGAAAGTTGCAATTGCTTTCGATTGCACTTGTGTCCAGCACAATAATGCTGCGATCATCCCATAAAGTCCATCCCCGCCTAAGGAGGGCACTCGTACCCGCATGAAAATGATCCGTGTAGGGCATTTGCGAACATCGGCCGTGATGAACGGTCACAAGGTCGTCGTTGAGGAATATGGGGATTGGCTCCCCGAATCTCAGATAGCCGCCTTCAGGTCGGGCTATACGCATGCGGATCCGCCTTCCGGTTCCCCAGAGCAGCCCGTCACCTCACTGGTTTGGGTGGCCACCGTGGAGACGGTGGACGGCACCATCTATGAGGCACCGAATCCGAACGTGGCGCGGGAATGGCATCAGCAGCTCCTCGGTGCGGATGCTGGAACGATCCCTGAATTGCCAGCCGACGGCCCGGGAGCCTTTCAGAAAAAGGACATGATCGTGGAAAAGTGGCCCGGGAGCGAGTGAGGAGTGATTGCGAGTAAATTGACATGCAAGGCAAATGGCGCATGCTTCCGGATGTCCAACCGGCAACCGCCGCACGTCCCTCCAGCGCAACGGGTCGCTGAACTCATTGAGTCCAGCCTTGAAAATCCGCCGAGTCTGAAGTCACTGGCCTCTGACGTCAGCATGACGCCATTCCAGTTGAGCCGGCTTTTCCGGAGGTATCATCGCGAGACCATCCCGGGTTACATCCGCAGACTGCGCATGGCGCGTGCCGCCTCGATGCTGCTCAAGTCGAACATGATGATTGGCCAGATCTCGTCTGCGGTGGGATATCAGAGCTTGGGAGCCTTTGTGCGCGGGTTTACCCGTGAAATTGGCAAGACCCCCAGCTTGTATCGCCGGGAAATGCGGGCCAACCGCGAGAACTCCAACTCCAGTGGAGTCCTCGGACTGGTGGCAGCCTGGCTCCACGAACTCTTCGTGCCGCTGTCCGACGCGGCGGCCAAGTTCTGCTGCTAAGCGAGTTCCGGCTTTCTACAGCTCCTTTACGAAGGCGGCCTGAGCCGTTTGCGGGTTGAAGGGCACGGACACGTGTTCGTGCACCACCTTCCAGCTGTCATTCTTCCGCTGGAAGCAGAGGGTCACGCGCACCCATCCACACGTCGCAGCTTCATTGTTTTTCCGATTCGTCAGGCGCTGCAGGCATGAGGCGAAGGCGACGTTCCCTTCAGCCGTGATTTGAAGTTCCCGCACTTCCGAGCCCAGGGCTTCAGGCAGGAAGGGCATCATGTTCTCCCAGGTGCGCCGGTAGGCCGTCGCGCCCTGGTGTTCATAGGGCGGTACTGCGTCAAAAAAGCGCACGGCAGGATCGTAGTGTTGGATCAGGCGATCCAGGTCTTTTGCCGTCAGCGCGTTGCGCCAGTCATCCATCAGGCTTTGGATTTCCGTCACGGCACTGCTGCTGGACGAGGAGGGGGAGGGCGAGAGCTCGGTTTCAAAGGTGGCCATGGCGAAGCGGAGGTGGGTTGGAGATGGTTGAATCCACGCAGCACTAGGGGGATTCGCAGGTAAGACGAATGGACGCCGTCTCCCGGGACATCGGGGCAGCATTTATCCTGCGAAATTTGCCGAGGGCTCTTCGATAGAGCGGCAAGGCAGCCCTATCAGGCTGCCTGCGGATACCTGGCCATTTGCGGCTGGCGATGCCAGGCGAGGGCCGCCTGACTTGCCACCTCAAAGAGATCGTGGACCCGGACCAGCTGGGTGAGATGCGCGGTGGCATCCCCCCACTTCAGCCCGGTTGCCAGCTGTCTCAGGGCCGGAGCCATCTGCACGTACCCATGCTGCGTGGCAAATCTCACCAAGGCATCCGCCATGTCGGAAAGCTCGCCGCCGGAGAGTTCGGCCAGTTGGGTGCGCATGGTCAGCAGGGTGAGCCGTGCTTCCTTGATGGATTTGGCCAGACAGTTTTCGTCACGGCCGCGCATCCCATCCTCGATCTGTTTGAGGTCAAGGAGGCGTTCCGCGGGACCTTCCTTCCAGCAATGTCCCTGGGTCAGCAGCTGGATCAGATACTTTTTCAGCGTACTCATGGAGTACGGCTTGCTGACGAAGCCATCCATGCCCACCGCCCGGCAGAGGGCGTAGGTGTCATCCGGATTTTCTCCGGTGAACGCGATGATGCGAGGCCGCACTGCCTGCGTATTCCACTGATGGAGCAGGTAGCTGGCTGCAGCGACTCCCCCGAGCTCTGGCATCTGCAGATCCATCAGAATAAAGTCGAAGGTCTCGCGTTCAGCCAGTCGAAGGGCTTCGTGTCCTGTGGAAGCGAAGCGAGATTCGCCTCCGAGGAGCATTACTGCGTTTGCCATAAGCCTTTGTTGGGCTGGCATGTCGTCGGCGATCAGGAATCGAACTGGCATCGAGGAAAGTACGGGACTTTGGAGGAGATGTTTGTGCCTTGCAAGACGTGGAAGAGCTATACATCATTAGTTGAATGTCTCTTCAGGCCTCATTTATTTCCTTAGATGGACGTCGTCTGGCATCGGCTTTGGCAGGGCAAGTCGTTGGCGGTGAGGTGCAAGTGCATGAAGAAGTGGGGTCCACCAGCGATCTTGCAAGGGAGCTGGGGGCAGCAGGTTACGCGCACGGGGTGGTAATTTTTGCCGAATGCCAGACCTCCGGCCGGGGTCGCCGCGAGAACCGCTGGTCGGCACCCCCAGGGCAGGACCTTCTCTGCTCCATCCTTTTGCGCCCCAGTGTGCGCATGGAGCATTGGGCACGGCTGACCACCATGGCGGCCCTCGGTATTTGCAGGGCTATCGAGATAACCACGGCGCTTCGCCCGGAGATCAAGTGGCCCAACGATGTCTTCATCCAGGACAAGAAGTGCGCCGGAATTTTGGCGGAGACTTTCACCGGCGAAGGTGGTGCCTACATGGTGCTGGGCATTGGACTGAACATAAACACGGATAGCTATCCGCCTGAGCTGCGCGACATCGCCACCTCCCTGCGTCTTGCCAACGGGGATGGACGTCTGTTGGATCGCAATCTTGTGGCCATCGCCCTGCTGAAACAGATCGATCGCCTGCTGCCCTTATGGGAGCACGGCTATGGATCGGTGATCGATGAAGTGCGCCGCCGCAGTCGCCTGCTGGGGCATGTGGTGAAAGCGCGCGTGGAAGGCCGTGAAGTGGAAGGCATGGCTAGCGACCTCACGGAGGAAGGGCATCTGCTGCTGACGCTAGCGGATGGCAGCGCGCTCACACTTACGAGTGCGGAGCAGGTGAGGATGACGTAGTAGCAACGGGGAAGCCGAGGGAGACGCGAAGCGTCCTTGGACTGCGGCAGCCTGCTGCCGCTTTGAAGAGTCCGCAGCCTGCTGCGGCGATGGCGACAATCGCTATTTTTGGGGGGGGGGAAGTGCCGGGAAACATTTGGCGACTTCGTCGCGGTAGTTCGCGCAGCAGGCTGCGCTGAGGTAAAGCGGCAGCAGGCTGCACGCATTCCAAGGCCTTCGGCAGCTTCTAACTAACCAGGAATCGTTACTTCCCCGTCTAAAACTTCTTCTCCGAGACAATGCGGTCCTTGTCGTAGACGCGCTCTTGATAGGGCTCTCCGGACTCTTTCCATTCCATGTTCCGGCCCGTGCGTTCGCCGTTCACCCATTCGGTTTCCGCATAGGGTTTGCCGTTCGCATACCACTCCTTCACCGTGCCGTGGAAGACACCGTCCTTGATGGGGAACTCGGACTTGAGTTTGCCATCCGGGTGGAAGTCGCGCGAGATGCCGGTGAAGGGCTTCTTGGTGTCCGGATCACTGAGCAGATTGTTCACCATCTTCAGCTTCGCGTAGTCCACCTCCTTGGGCTTTGAGCAGGAGGTGAGCATCATCAGAACCGTCAGGGTGGCGAGGAGGAGCTGCTTCATGGTTTGTTGAGATACATTTCCCCAGACTGTCCCGCCGCGGCAAGGGCGCGTCCTTCATGCAGTTGCTTTGGGGACATTTCCTTCTGAGCATCGTTCTTGATCAGTCCACAGGCTTCTGCGGCAGAGTAGATCAGCTCACGTGTCGCATGCCGGGCCTGCACGCTGAGATGCGCGCGCCAGCACGCCAGGACGAGGAACAGCACCGCAAAAAGCCACGCGTGCCGGAAGTTCAGAAAGTGGCTGGCGGGTCCGGCGCACGCCACCAGCAACAGCATGCGATCCAGCCACCATAGACTGGGCAATCCATAGGCAATGCGCGTGAGACGCCGGCCTTCCTCATGATACTCCGTCACTGTCGTCAATCCCACCCGGCTTCCCTGTGGCGAGACCAGGACCGCATCACAGGAACTTTGGTCCCCCGTTTCCTGCCACGCCAGGTTTTGCTCGACGGACATACGGCGCATCGCCCGCAGGAGTTCTTCGCGACCGACACCGTCTTCGCTCCAGAACGCTTCATGTTTCCAGTGCTTTTGCGGTGAGGAGGGGCGCTGGGAAAAATGCTGCGCGGGCCATGTGGTGGTACCCGAGGGCAGGGCATGCAGCTTCACCATGCCCTTCAGGCGTCCCCAGTCCCGGATGATGGGTTGGAGCAGGCACAGCATCCACAGGAGCATGTGGCTCTTCCATGGCGAGGCCGCTTGTGCGGGCGGTGGCTGCAGTCGTGCCCGGCGCCAGGCCGCGTAGAGCGTGAGCAAGGGCATGACCAAGCCTGGGATCAGCGCCGCCATGGAGCCCAGCAACAGGGTGGACAAGACGCCAGCTGCCAGCGCGACCATCGAGAGCACCAGCCACGGCAGCCCCATCACCCAATCCCATCCGCTGGCAGAACTGTTGGCGTAGAGCGTTTGGAAGAGCGCATTGCCGAAGCGGCCAAACCGGATCAGCGCGCCCGTCCTCAGCGAGGGCGCATTGTCATGGCCATAGATCGCACCACGCCAGCGCGCGCCACCCAGCCAGGCAAAGCGATGCGGATAGCGGCGCACCAGCATCGCTTCGGCATGGCCATAGCCGCGCTGCTGCCGCAGGTAGGCGGACACACTGAAGCGTCGATGGTGCCACACGAGCGCGGCTGGTACGAAACGCAGCTTGCCTCCATGCGATTGCAGCCGCCAGCACACATCCACATCATCGCCGGCGGTGGTGAACTCGGTGCGGAAGCCGCCGATGGCATGCAGGGCGGATTTGCGAATGACGAGATTGCATCCGGGCAAGTGCTCAGCCTCTTCGTCATTGAGCAGCACATGTGCCGGCGCACCGGGCGCCACGGCAACACAGGCCTCTGTGAGGTTGCGCGGAGGTGGAGGGAGATTGGGACCACCCGCCGCGGCGACCTGCGGATCTTCAAACGCATGGCAGGCGTACACCAGCCAGTCCTCGTCCGGGATGCAGTCGTCATCCGTGTACGCCAGCAGTGTTCCCGTCGCCTCCGTCATGCCCAGGTTCCTCGCGGCACTCAGGCCCGCGTGATCCTGCCGCACATAGCGCACATGCGCGTAGCGCTTCGCGATTTCCGGGGTGGTATCCGTGGAGCCGTCGTCGATGACCAGCACCTCGTAGTTGGGATGCGTCTGCTTCGCGAGCGCCTGCAGGCATGAGGCGAGCGTGGCGGAACCATTGCGCGTGCAGACAACCACCGAGACGCGTTCTTTTGCGACCGCGCCGCGGAGGGAATCCACTGTCAGTGGTCGTCTCAAGGACAGCTCACTTGCTGCTTCCTTTTCGCGTCGTTCCCGCGTCACCAGGCCAAAGTCCCAGCCGGTCACTTCCTCTCCTCCACGGTGCCATTCATCGGTGTAGCTGAACCAGAAATTCCCCCCGACACCGGCATCACGGCAAATCTTCTCCTGCCAAAGCAGGGCCTCCGCTTGGGCCGCTTCCCCGTGGGAAGCAGTGTCCAATCCAAACTCGGAGACGATGAGCGGCCGACCTGCCGCGAGATTCATCAAATGCTGGACGTGTCTGCGGAAGGCGGCGGGGCGTTCCAGGAAGACATTCACCGCCAGGAAGTCCGCATTGCGCGGCACCAGGTACTCCGTGGAGGGATAGCTGGCATACCCCACGAGGGTCTCCGGAGCATGAGCCCGGGCCTCGGTGATCAGCTTTTCAATGAAGTGCAGCACGCGCTCCGGCCCCATCCAGCGCACGAGTGTCTTTTCGATTTCATTGCCCACGAGAATGCCCACCACTTCCGGGTGCGCGGCCAGACGTCGGGCTTCCCGGCCAATGCGCTCGATGGCATCCGCGGCTGCCCAGCCATCCCTGAAAAAGTCGACATGCTGGGTCCACGGCACTCCAGCTATCACGCGCAGCCCGTGTTCCCGGCAGCAATCCAGGAGCAAATTTGAGGGCGACTCGTATACGCGCACCGTGTTGAACCCCAGACTCGCGATGTGCGCGATGTCCTTGCGCAGTTGCGCATCCTCAGGCCAGGGGAGTCCGGCGTTGTTCGGCTTGAAGGGGCCATACGTTACCCCGCGCATCATCACCTTCCGGCCTCGGCCATCGCGCAGCCATGGGCCCTCGACATGCCAACGCCCTTCCGCGGCTGCAGCGGAGGAGGGGAGGGCGTTTCGGTCAGACATGCTGCAGGGCTTCTGTGTGAGCGAGGAGAGTGCTCAAGATCATAGACGTATCGCAGGGGGCGTCCATTCGGGAAATGGACGTGTCTGAATTTTTGCTGGCGTCTTTTTCTCCTTTTCCCTGCCCGTCATGTGTTCCGGCTTGCCAAGTTTAGCCGATGTTTCAACATCGGAACCATGACGGACGAGCTCATTGCCTATGAAATGGCGGGACAAAGGCGATGCATTCATGTGCCGCTTGGGTTCAAGCACATTGTAGGCAGCTCGGGGGAAAGCCACATCCCGATCAATGGTGAAGGCGTGCCGGAGGTGATTTTCGCGTTTGTCCGGGATGAGCCGGGGCACATCCAGCTTTTGAATGCGGATGACGAGATCCTGCAGGAAACCTCCCTCCCGCTGGAGCTCGACATCCTTGGCATGAGCCTCATGTTTTATGAGCCGCAGGATCTCCTTGGCGGGGCCTTTCCTGAGGATGCGGAAGCGCCCGGCATGCTGGAGTTTCATGTGGATGGAGATCGACGCGCTTTTCCGGCGGTGCCCGGGAGCATTTTCATCGCGGGCACGGCTCCCGATGTGGATGTGATCCTGTCCGACGGACCCAACTATGCCTATGCCATCCGTTGGGATGGAAAAGAGACCCTGCACGTGGCTTCTCTGGATGACAGTGAAGGCGGGTCCTGGCAGGGCGATGGTGGTCCCTGGGGGCAGGAGATCGAGGCCCGCCTACCAGTGACTCTGCAAATGGGAGAGCAGTATGGGGTGCTGGCCCTGCCGGATGGAAACATGTTCGAGGCGGCTCCGGGCAATATCATCGTGTCGGATTCGGATCCCATGGACCAACCCGGCACGGACGAGACACAGACCTGGTACCGCGGTGCACTGCCCAGCTTCGCAAAATCTCCCGGCGTGCCTGCGGAAGACACCTCGCTCGACCACCTGCAAACGATCCGCCGCGACGAACCTTCCTACAAGCCGAAGAAGCCGCCGGTCGGTCCTTCGCCATCACAACTGGATCCACCCATCACGGTGCAGAGTTTTCCCGGCCACCAGCGGACCGGAGGTGGCTACACCATCGCGACCACACCCCAACAGGGGAATGCCAGTGACAAGCAGCAGTATGTTGCCTTCCTCCTGAGCTTGCTTCTCGGGTTTTTCGGTGCCGACCGTTTTTATCTCGGCCAGACGGTCATGGGCGTGATCAAGCTCCTGACCTTCGGGGGCTTCTTCATCTGGTACATCGTGGATCTCTACCTGATTGGCATGGGGCTCCTGCGCGACTCCGAAGGGCGGCCTCTTTTCCGACAGCAGGCAGGCAAGTCGGACAAGAGTCAGGGCACGGCCTTTGTCTTTGCCGCGTTGCTCGGCAGCTTCGGCGCGGACCACTTCTACCTCGGCAATCCCGGCACCGGTGTGCTCAAGCTGCTGACCTGCGGAGGCCTGGGACTCTGGACACTCTACGACATGATGATCACCGGCATGGGTTACCGCAGGGACAGCCACGGATTGCTGCTGCATTGAGTGGTGTGGTGCATTCTCCTGGCGTGCGCTTTCTTTGCCACACCAGAGGTGCGGTGCCATACGCCGGGCTCTGAATTCGCTTCTCCCCGCTGCCCCGCCGTGACTCTGAGAGATCAAAAAAAGCCGCACCCTCACGGATGCGGCTCTAATGTTGTTTAGGACGAAACGACCGGTTACAGCCTCCGTCTCACAGAGGACTCCAGGCGCTGCACACCACGACGGATGCGGGCCTTCACGGTACCCAGGGGCTCGTTCAGCTTCTCGGCGATCTCGCTCTGGGTCAGTCCGCTGAAGTAGGCGAGCTGGATGGCTTCGCGCTGTTCAGGGGTGAGCTCCATGACGGCGCTCTGCACCATGCGGTCGTTCTCGTGCGAGGTCACCAGATCGCTGGTGTCTTCGTCGAACTCCGGCTGCACGGTCTTGTGCTCCTGTTCAAAGTCGTCGTTCAGCTTGCTGCGGCGCTGCTTGGCGCGGATGCGGTCGATGGCGCGATTGCGTGCCAGCGTGGTCACCCACGTGAGTGGCTTGCCTTTGCCGGGCTCGTACAGATGGGCCTTCTGCCAGATCTGCACCAGCACTTCCTGCATGATGTCCTCCGTGTCCTGATGGTCGTTCAGGACTCGATGAATCGTCGAGTACAGGAGGCCGTTAAATTTGCGGTAGAACTCCTGGAACGCAGCGACATCGCGGCGGCCTACGCGTTGGAGGAGGTCGATGTCATGCGAGACATCTTCGGCCACGACGGGGGTGGCGGGAGCAACTGTGCGAACAGCACGGTTGCGGCGTGCGGGGGTTAACATCGTTTTCACAGTGGGGGAACTATGGCAGGCTGTTTGGGTTTTGTCTAGACTTTTTTCAAAAGTGTTCAGCTTTTGTCTAGGTTTTACAATCCCTCTTGTCCACCTTAGTAATCGCCACCCCATCAGGAATTGGACGGAAAATCTGGCACCTCCAACCGTTGTGCCATGCGTAGGGGTCTTCTCATGGCTTCCGCCATGCGCGTGGCTTCGTCACTACCCCTGAGATCCTTGCAGTTCGGGTGAGCCTCTGGAGAGGCAATCAGGCCGAGAGCGTGGAGCACATGGGCAGTGCTGTGTTTGTACGCTGAGGCGCTCATCCGTTCATCCAGGCGGAAAACAAGATCCTCGAAGGACTGGATGGCCTCAAACAACTTATAGACACGCGTGTCGAACCCATCTCCCAAGCCCGCGCTGTGGGTCTTGGCGGCGCAGGAGTCATCGAGCCACATGTCCCGGGCAGCGCAGATGAGTGGGCAGGCGCTCACTCCCGCACCGATGAGCAGGGGTAGACCCAGGCGGATGGCCGTACAGATGCCGAAGTCGTCCCCGCTGTGCGGCGCGAAGTCCAGATTCAGTCCCTTGCACATGGCCGCCCAGTACAGGAAGTGGGGCTCGTCCAACGTGGAGATTTTGCCCCCCACGAACTTGGGATGCTGGGCCAGCTCATGCAGCAGCCACGGCTCATACGGCGTGGCCCATGGCACGAAGGAGGGCTCCAGAGCGTGCACAATGCCCGGCACGGTGAGGTGCTCCGCGATCTGAAAATAGGCATCCCGGCGACGCTCCGGGGCCAGCACGTTCAGCGTGCGTGAAGTCATGAGCATGGCCTCGCAATTGTCGTACTGTTGCACTGCTTCCAGCATGGGCAGGTAGCGCTCTGCCTTGAATTCAGTGGCACCTGCATCCGGTCCCGTCACGCCGGCGAGGAAGCGTTGGTCCGGGAAGGCGTCACGGAAGCGCTTCAGGACCTCCCGATACTCATCTAGGGAGAGGTCAAAGATGTAGCCCGTGTCAGCATTCAGCACGAAGGCCACCTCCACGCCGTAGTGCGCGGCGCTGTCCCGCATCCAGGCGATGCTGCGGGTGAATCCATCCCAGTCGGGCTTCTTGTCCTTGAAAGGCAGCAGTGTGGCCACGCACAGGCGCGCTTTGGTCTGGTGGTCCACCAGGGACTCCTCGGGTGTCCAAGCCCAGATGGTGTCGCTCCAGGGCGTGTCGGGCTTCAGGTCGGCAGCGTGACGGATGAGTTCGCGGGTACGGGCAGACATGGAGCCATGCTGCGGGAGCGGGGGAGGGGTGTCAATCCGGGGACCCCGGCGGGGTGCCGAGTTTGTCCAGATTTCGCGCCCGAAGTGCTGGCAGACGGTGGCTGGAGCCAAAACCAGCTTGCAAAAGCGTCACCCAATGTCACTTGACCACCCGCCCAACACTCCCCGCCCACCCATGTTCAGCCTCTTCAAGAAAGACGACACCTTCTACAATCTGCTGGAGGCGAGTGCCGCGGAGGCCCGCAGTTGCGCCCTGCTGCTCAAGGACGTCATTCCGCACCTTGGAGGAGATACCAGCTCGCAGCTCGATGCCATCCGCCAGAGTCGGCGCAAGCACAAGAAGCTGACGCAGAACATCACCGAGGAACTGTGCAAGACCTTCATCACCCCGCTGGATCGTGAGGACATCGAGTCCCTGAACAGCGCGCTGAACAAGGTCCCCAAGACGGTGGAGAAAATCGCCGAGCGTCTCTCCGTTTGCCCGGTGAAGTTCACGAACGACATCATGTCCAAGCAGATCTCCCTCTTGGAGCAGGCCACCGGCGAGGTCGTCAGCATGGTGGGTCTCCTGCGCAAGAAGGCGGGTATTGACCAGATCCAGGACATGCAGGACCGCCTGCAGCACATCGAAGGGGACGGTGACAAGATGCTGATGGATCTGCTCCGGCAGCTCTACAACGGCAAGGTGGACCCCATCGAAGTCATCATCCTCAAGGACCTCTACGAACTGCTCGAGCGTTCCATTGACCGCTGTCGTGATGCCGGGAATGTCGTCTTCCAGGTCGTGTTGAAATACTCCTAGCCGCCTGCATGCTCACGCTGTTCATCTGCGTCTTCATCACGGCGCTGGCTTTTGAGTTCATCAATGGATTTCACGACACGGCGAACGCCATCGCCACCGTGGTCTCCACCAAGGTGCTCACTCCGCGGCAGGCCATCCTGCTTGCCGCCTGTACCAATCTGATTGGTGCACTCACTGGCACCGCAGTGGCCAAGACCGTGAGCGGTGGCTTTGTGGATTCCAGCATTGTCACGCTTCCCACGGTGCTCGCGGCGTTGATTGGCGCCATCCTGTGGAATCTGTTCACGTGGTGGCTGGGTCTGCCTTCCAGCTCCAGCCACGCTCTGGTGGGTGGCCTTTGCGGCTCCGCCATTGCCACCACGGGTGGATGGTCCGCTCTCATCTGGCATGAGGGGAGCAACGGCCTGTGGCCGAAGCTCATCAAGCCCATGATCCTTTCGCCCATGATTGGTTTCTTCCTGGGCGGCCTCATCATGTGGATTCTCATGGTGCTCCTGAAAAGGCGCAGCCCCAGCACCGTGAATAGGATCTTTGGGCGCCTGCAGATCGTGAGTGCGGCCTTCATGGGATTCAGCCACGGTGGCAACGATGCGCAGAAGACCATGGGCATTCTCGCGCTGGCCATGTTCACCGCGACCAGCAGCGGTGCTTTTGAGGGCCTGCCAGAAAGTTTCGCCTTCCTCAAGATGCATAGCCTTGGCAAGGACTCGCCCATTCCCATCTGGGTGGTCATCCTCTGTGCCATCACCATGTTTGCCGGCACCGCCGCGGGTGGCTGGCGCATCATCAAGACCATGGGGCACAAGATGGTGAAGCTCATGCCTGTTCATGGCTTTGCTGCAGAGACCACCGCCGCCATCATCATCGAGACGGCTAGCAAGCTCGGCATTCCTCTTTCCACCACACACGTCATCAGCACCAGCATCATGGGTGTGGGCGCCACGCATCGCTTCAGTGCCGTGAAGTGGGGCATCGTCGGCCGCATTGTGTGGGCCTGGGTGCTCACTTTGCCCATCACCGGATTCCTCGGCTACTGGATGGTGAAGCTGCTGCATCTGTTCGGCGCGTAAGCGCGACTGGTGATGCGTGAGTGAATGTTGAAGCGGAGTCCAGGTGGAGGACCCGGCAGGGGATGGGTGTGGTCACGTGCAATGGCTTCAACGCAGAGACACAGAGACGCAGAGGAACTTCGGAGAAATGCGAACACGCGGAGAAATGAAGCGTCACCAATTTTGAAGCCCCCGGATGCTCTTCTCCTGATTCTTCGGGGAATGCCCGTTACTTACGCCTTGCAGCGTAGCAAGACATCTCAGTCTCCGAAGTTCCTCTGCGTCTCTGTGTCTCTGCGTTGAACACCCTGACTATGCACTCGCAACCTACGAGTGTGGCAGCCTTCCTCTGGTCAGTATCCATCCAGCTCTCACAGTTCATCCGCCTCCTTTGCTGCTTCGCTGCTTTGCGTTTACCCCTCTCCATGCCCGGTGCCCACGAGGCCCTTTGTAAAAGCTGCGCTAGGTCGTGACAGACAATAGTTTTCCAAACGCCCGAACAAACTTCATGGGGAGGCCGTCGAACTCCAGCGTTAACAAGCTATCCTTCCATGAAAAAACTTATTGTGCTTCTCAGTGCGATTGGTGCCTTTTCCCTCCTTCCCCTCAGCACCGCCCAGGCTGGCGGTAACTATCGTCTCACTGGCTACACCCCCTGCGGCCAGCCCATCTATGCCTACTTCCACGTGCACGGGTATAACCACTGCGGTCAGCCCGTCGGTCACTGGGTGACACAGTACCCGAGCTCCTGCACTTGCAACAGCACTCCCATCTGCAAGCCGGCCCACGTCCACAACGGGCATGTGCATCACGACCACAACTACGGTGGCCAGGTGATCATCCAATCCTCCGGCAGCGGTTGGGGATTCCAGGTGGTGAAGTAATTTCCTGAAACTGAATCCTTCCCCCGAGGATTCGTGAATGGTAGAGAGCGGGCAGCGATGCCCGCTCTTTCGTTTCAGATGCAGCGGTCAGGCCGCATTCGCCACTCGCTCCATCAAGATGAGCGCCAGGGCCTTTCGCACTTCCTCGGGAAACCCGCGGACACCCGGGATGTCATTGCTTTCCAAGAGGGTGTAGTTGCCATCGCCATCCTGGATGAAATCCAGTCCCAGGACGTCCGCGCCGAAATGGGCTGCGGCTTGCCTGGTCCAATCGACAAGCTGTTTCTCAGGCTCGATGAGCTGGAACTCCGAAGTGTCCACATTCGCCTTCCACCCCGGGGAGCGGCGCTCCATCGTCCAGAATTGATCACCGACTACCAGGCACCGCACGTCCCGCTGGTAGGAGATGAAGGGCTCCACGGTGGCATACCCCATGTAGGGTGAGGCCAGAGAAACAAAGTCCCGCCATTGGGGCTCCGTGTGGGCGAGTGCCTTGGCCTGACCTGCATGGTAGTTGTCCACCTTCAGCACTGCGGGCAGGCGTGGCATCTGCACCTCGAGGCTGTCCGTCCCTGTGATGACATCGAACGGAATGACCGGCAGCCCGGCAAGCTTCAACTCCGTGAGCATGCTCAGGCGATCATAACCGCGAAGGAGGGCTGCCGCAGGATTCACACACGGGGTGCCAGTCAGCCGGATCATCTCCAGGCAGGCGCGATGCATGGGCTCTGGCTTCACCGCGCCAAGGCGCCAGAGAATGCCATCCGGTCGGTACGTGCCGGCCTTGTTGGTGATCCACAAGCGCCCGTCCTGAACCAGCCATTTGCTATTTTGTAGAAAAACCTGCCGGACATCACGGCCCGGAAAACAGGGACTCCAATCCAAGGAGCCATTGACGATTACAATGACTTTCACGCGTCAGTGAATTGCAGGGTGTGTGGCAATCGCAAACACCACACACCGGAATCAAAGCCCAATCAAGACTCCTCGTACGTCAGACGGCTGCAGAAGAAGCCGACAAAGAACGAGGCCGAGAAGGTGTAGGGGATGACCTTGGGCAGTTCCAGCTTCCGCAGCACCGGAATGATGACAATGCCCGCTGCGACAAGCACCGAGGCCAGCAGAGCCGCTCTCGTGGCATCCAAAATGTTCAGGAGGGCAGTCGCCACTGCGGATCCAAGGAAGCACCCGATGACGACCGGAATGAGGGGCGCGCCTGGAATGCCTGTCAGACGGGTGGCGATGACCCACGCACAGCCTGCGGACAGGACGATGCACAGCACGACAGCGAAAAAGATCTTGGAAGTACGGTCCACGTGATTGGAGTTGGGAGTTTCAGGTGCAGGGCTTCTTGGCAAAAATCGGCACATCCTTTCAGATCTTCGCCAGATTTCCACGAGGAAAACGCTCCCGGCGATTTATGAAACGAGTGGCCGACCTGCTCCGAGCCCCAGCACGGCCCGGTCTCACGAGGCATTACCGCGATTCCGAAAGCTCTTCGTAAATGCGCCATGCCCCATTTCCATCGGGACCAACAAGCATGGAGAGTGGCGTCGAATACCTTTTCAGTTCGGAAAACCGGATGGCAGTCACGCGGATTCTGTCGCCTTCCTTCGTGAGGTTGAGCTCCGAGTATTTGCTGATGTCACCCCGTGGCTTGGCGGCTGGCATCGTCTGGCGGATTTGCTCCTTGTATGCGGGGGCCGACATGGTCGTCACGCGTTTCTGACCATCGGGAGAAATGCTGGTGTTCTGGATCTTGGCATCGTCGGCGTACAGGTCCGCCACCGAGGGGTCAAACGCAGCCTCCAGTGCCACATAACGCTCGAAACACTTCCTGGCGTCCTCATGCGACGTTTCAGTCGTGAGGGCGGCGGCGCCTACAAACAACGCCATAAAAGCGATGAGGACGGGGATGCGCATACCGTAAACGGGTTTCTTCGGGCGGAGACTAGCGTGACTTTGCGAAAGGTAGAGTGCTTTAATCTGACACTTCAGTCATCGTTCTACATGTCTGAACCTTCGTCAGGATTCTCGCTTGTCTTGCCTAGGAAAATCACCTTTTGGCTCGGGTCTTGAGATCGCTCCGTTGCCAGGTGGCTCCAAAAATTGGCGGCATGTCGGTTGACTATCCCTGCTCCGCAAGCCCGCGATACTTCGCCACGGCCTGGCCGCGTGACTGCACGTGCAGCTTTTCGTAGATGCGTCGGATGTGGGTGTTCACGGTGTGCGTGGAGATGCCGAGTTGGTCGCCGATCTCCTTGTAGAGGTAGCCTTTGGAAAGCAGATCAAGCACCTCGACTTCGCGCGGTGCGAGCGTGGCAATGTCAGCGCTCGCCGGTGGTATCTCCGGCGTGGTCACGACCTGCTTCTGGTGAAAAAAGCTCACCACCCGCCGGGCGATCTCCGGTGACATGGGTGAACCTCCGCTGTGCGCTTCCATGATGGCGGCGACGACCTCCTTGGGCGGCGTCCGCTTGAGCAGGTAACCGGAGGCTCCGGCCTTCAGCGCGTCAAAGATGAGCCCGCTCTCTTCATACATGGTGAGCATGAGGCAGAGCACCTGCGGATGAAGGTCTTTGATGTGCCCCACGAACTCGATGCCGCTCATGCCTGGGAGGTTGATGTCCACCAGCAGGACGTGTGGCGCCTCCCTGCGCAATGCCTCCAGCGCGGCTTCAGCAGTGCGATGGTGCTGGAGGCAATCCACCTCCTTCGACAGCGTGAAGTAGCGCTGAAGCGCCTCCGCGAAGGGCGCATCGTCTTCGATCATGGCGATGGTGACAGGCACGAGGAGATCAAAGTGGGACTTGCAGCTCCACCAGAGTGCCACCGCCGGGAAGATCTTGCACGCGGCAATGTCCTCCGAGGGAGGCGAGCCGCTGCTGCATGTTGTCGAGGCCGTTTTTCTCCAGGCCTTCGAGGTCGGCAGGCAGTCCCGTGCCATTGTCTGCGATGGTTGCGGTGAATCGCCCGTCCGCATGGCGCATGGTGAGGGCGACTTCAGTAGCCTGGGCGTGCTTCACCACGTTTTGCAGCGCTTCCTTGAAAGCCAGGTGAATTTCATGGCGCGCGTGGGAAGACACGATCTTCTCCGGCCACTCGTGCGGCACATCCTGACGGCAGGCGATCCCCATGGGCGTCAGATACTCGCGGGCCACCTGGGTGAGGTAGCCCGCCATGTTTGCGAGATTGTCGTTCTTCGGATTCACGGCCCAGACCACGGCGTCCAGGGCGGCCACACTGGACCGGGCGGTGTCCGTGAGTTGCTGCAGGCGCCCACGGGCCGTGTCATCGAGTGCCAGTTCCTCAGCCACGATTTCGTGCATCACAGCAAGCTGGGTGAGCTGCGACCCCACAGCGTCGTGCATGTCACGCGCGATGCGGGCGCGTTCGTTGGACAGTTCATTTCGCCGCTCCAGCTCCGCGACACGCCGCGCCATGATGCGGCGACTGATGAACCAGGCCAGCGCAGCGGCCAGGAAAATGGCGAGCAGAGCCGCGGTACCCAGTACACCGCCGCGCTGCCAGAACGGCACGGGCACGATGAGAGGCACACGGTATTTCGCATCGCCCCACTCGCCGTCGGATTGGCGGATTTGCGCCTGAAATTCATACTCTCCAGGCGGGGGACAGCGGCTCTCCACCTCGGCACTTCCGGTGCCCGCGAGCCACTCGTCATGAAATCCCAGGATACGCCAGTGTCTTCCGAGAGTAACAGTATCCTCAAGTTCGGGGTGCTCGATGGCAAAGGTCATCCATGTGGCACCGGCGGGCACGGTCAGGGACGATGCTGCCCGTGTGCTTCGTCCTTGCGCCGTCATTACCACGCCGAGAGGAACCATGGTCTCATAGGCTTCAATCTCGGTGACCTCCAAAAGGGCCTGCGTCTCCACGGCGGACAACTTCAAATAGCGCCCCGCAAAGACGCCCTCGCCACCTGTGGCCCGGATGAGCACGCGCGAGTCGTTGCTCACGGCTGAGGAAACAGCCTGCGCACGTGCGTCGGAGCGCCAGACCGGGGATGCGCCTTCCTGGATCGAGTCATAGACCTCCAGGCGCATGCCAGGCGTGGTTGCCTTGCCCATGGCCGTGGAGCGCAGGCGGATGTTCACGTGGTCCAGGTCCCGGTGCTGCTTCAGATCGACCACGAAGTGCCGTGTGGAGTCCAGAGACACCGCGTCATCGAGTTGGCCGTCCGTGAGAAAACCGGCGGAGCTGGCGAGGTTGTCCCGCGGCATGATCTGCACAGCGCACCCGAGCGCCACGTTGGTGGTGAGAGTGGTGGCGCGTTCTACTCGCAGGGATGGCATGCGAAGTTCCGTTGGGTTCCCGTCCAAGTTGCGAATGTCGATGGCCAGGCCGGTGACGTCATTGGCCGGAAGACCCGCATCCACACCCAGTTGCGTGGCATCCATGAAGTCGCGAAGTTCAATGCCATCGCCGGAGCGTGTGAGCTGCCCCTGACTCGCGGCAAAGCTCGCAGGGAACATGGGCTTCCATGCGCTGGCAGAACTGGGATTTGCATCCGTGGTGGCCAGTAGCATCACAGTGCATGAAAAGGGCCCCTGAGTGGATGCTTGAAGAGTCATCGAGACACGGAGGCGCTTGGCGGACACCGGATCATCCAGCCGGATGATCTGCCGGCCTGCTTTGGCGGGTGGCGCAATGGCCAGAGGCTCTACTACCTCCCATGGCAATTGGGCACGCGCATTTCCCGCCATCAAAGCCAGCAGCAGAAGGATCCAGAAGAAGCGATCTGGTAGGCGGTTCATCTCACGCAGGAATCTTCGCACAAGCCGTACGGAAGCGCGACCAAGGACGTTGCTCGTGGGCTTGTAGCGAGTTTTCGCGACATGCGAAAGGCACCGCGAATCGGAAACTGGGCGCCTCCCTGCTTACAGGGCGTCGGATTTCCACCGTTCCCTATGAAGGCCCCAGCGCGTCCGTTTCCATACTGCATTCTCGTCGTCATGCTGCTCTGGCTTCCGCTTTCGTCGGAAGGCGGCACGGTCACGTGGGATGGTGGCAGCGGCACCAGTTTTACCGACCCTTTGAACTGGGCTGCTGACGTGGCCCCGGCGAACAACCTCACCGGTGACATCGCGGCCATCGTGGCCGCAGCCAACCAACCATCTCTTTCCGGAACGTACTCGGTGCTGGGCGCGACGATGGCCGCCGGCACCTCGCTCAGCGGCTCAGGCACGCTGATCCTTGGCGCATCCGGCCTCAATGCCGCGTCCGGCACGGCTTCGACGCTTTCCTTGAGCAAGATCCAGCTCGGGGCCAATGCCACCATTACCCTGGCAAACACGGTGTCTGTTTCCAGTGGCGTGGAGATCGATACCAACGGGAAGAACCTCTCGGTGCAAACCAATGGCACCAGCGGGCTGAACCTTGCCAATGCCGTCATCTCAGGGAGCGGCAACGTAACGTTCCAGGCAGGCTCTGGCTCCCGCTCGATCACGGTGGGCGGCGCCAACACCTTCACGGGCACGGTGGCGGTCAACCAGACGAACCTAATCTTCACCACTCTGGCCAATGGGGGCACGGCCAGCAGCTTCGGCGCGGGAACAGGCGACGTCACTCTCGCGGGCTCCGCCAGCTTCATGGGGATCACGAACATTGGTGCCGGAGGTTCCACCGACCGCCTCTTCAAAGGCAACACCACGGGCAGTGCCGGGATCACCAACAATGGAACTGGAGCGCTGCACTTCAACAACACCGGCACCTATGGCAGCATCGCGCTGAGTTTGGGTGGCACCTACACCGGAGCCACGAACACCTTTGCATCGGTCATCACCGGGGCAGCCACGTTGAACAAAGCTGGAACCAGCACCTGGCTCATCACCGCTGCCAACACCTACTCGGGAACCACCGCCGTGACCGGCGGCGCTCTTCAGGTCGGCAACAACGGCGCTGGCACCACCGGCACCGGTGCGGTCTCGGTCTCCAACACTGGCAGCACCATCCTGGGTACAGGCGTAGTTCGTGGCACCACCTTCACCGCCGCCAGCGGCACAAATATCCGCCCTGGTGATAGCGTGGCTGACTCGTCGCATGGCACCCTGACCTTCACGCCCGCCACTGCTTCCGGCAGTACACACAGCATTCAGAGCAATGTGATTCTCGGCATCAGCGGCGCTACGTCCAAGCTCGATCTCACCGGAATCACGATCGGTTCCGCCGAGTACAACGCGATGGTCGATGGCGTGAGCGGCGTGGGTGCCCATGACCGGATCGTCTTCAACAACCCTGACGCCGGCACGGGCTGTAATCTCGACTTCATCACCGTCACCGGAAAGCTGACCGTCGTAAGCAGCGGCTACAACCCTGCCTACGGCGACGTGATCAACCTGATGGACTGGTCCAACCTCGTGACCGCGAACTTCACCGGGTTCACCTTCAACGCCGGCTATTTCACGGGCAATGGCGATGAAGGCGTCGACCTCGATCTGCCAGACCTGTCGGGCACCGGCCTGTTCTGGGACTTCAGCCGCTTCACGACCTCTGGAAACGTCATTGCCGTCCCGGAGCCGGGCCGGATGCTGCTCCTGCTCACGGGATTTGCGTGCGTTGCATTTCGTCGCCGGGCTCGTTTACGGGCTTGAGGAGCAATAAGGCTTCCAGATTCTGGCTGCCAGCCTGCCATAAAAACAAAGAACCCTTCCGCATGGCGGAAGGGTTCTTCAAAAAACTTCTGTCCAGGCAACTTAGGCCTGAGCGGCGGGAGCGGGAGCTTCAGCGGCCACGGCCTTTTCGCCGGCGTTGGGGCGGTTCATCGTGAAGCGGAAGCGGATCTTACCACGCTTGGCGGCAGCACGGGCCTTGCGGCGGAGCTTTTCCTTGGGAGTTTCAAAAGCGCGCAGACGGCGCACTTCGTCCAAGATGCCTTCGGATTCGAGCTTGGTCTTGAGACGCTTAAGGGCGCGGTCTACAGGTTCACCTTTTTTGACCTGAACTTCGGGCATGGGAGACGGGGACGGGTTAGGAATTGAAGATTTCTGAAAAGCGGGGTCGGTATCGTAGTCCGGCTGGCGCCTCCGTCAAATGGAAACATTTGTCTCTTCAACGAAGTTCACAGGGCCACCCAGAACGCTGATATTCCCAAGGCCCTGACCTAGAGCTGGTCGCTACCGTCGAGGGTTCCTCGGGTTGCCGGGTTGCGCTTGGGAAGGGAAAAAATGTCCCAGCGATTCCATCATGCCCTCGCTGGCCACCCGGCTGGCGAGGTAGCCGCCGTGGGCCTGCACATGCGCCTTCACCGGGTCCAAGGCATTCACCGGGCAGGCGATGTTCCCCGCAATGGACTGGTCCAGCATGGAGAGGTCATTGTGGTTGTCGCCCGCGGCGAAGATGCGCTCGCGGGGAACTTTGAGCAGGCGGGCCAGTTCCCGGAGCGCAGTGCCCTTGCTGAAATCCGCGTGGGAGAAGCGCAGGTAGCGCCCGTTGCGATGGTATCCGATGTCCGGCTGCTCGGCGCGCCAGGCTTCGATGACGGCGCAGATTTCATCCAGCTCCGGCTCATCTCGTGCGACGACGCCCACCTGGCCGAGGTCACCCATGAGGAACTCCGCCTGGGTCTGGGTTTGCACGTGCTGCCGGATTCCCTCAAGGAAACGCGCGTGCTTTTCGATGAAGTGGTCATGCGCCCGGCGTGCCTTGGAGTTCCAGCTTCCGAAATCGGTCCACGGTCTGAAGAAGCCCGGCCGGTAGATCTCGCATTCCTGCGCGATGATGTAGTCCGGCAGCATGAAGATGTTGTGCTGGGCCAGGCCGTCCAGAGTCTGGCTCAGGCTGCGCCCGGTATTCACCACCCAGATCGCACCGCGCCGCCGGAAGTCGCGCAACATGTCCGCCATGGCCGGATGAAATGGCGGCTCGCACTCGTGATGCACAAGCGTGCCGTCGAAGTCAAAACAGAGCAGGAGACTGGGTGGGGACGCCGCCATGCCGGAAGGTCAGAGGTTGGAGAACTGCGGTGAGCGGAGGATTTCCACGAAACGCCATGCGATGGCCAGGAATAGCAGCCACTGCGCACCAAGGTACACCCTGCCAATCCACGGGTTGCCCTGCCGACGGCGGATGCGTTTGACGATGGACTCCGCACCCCAGATGATACTGAAGACCAGCGGCAGGTACATGGAGAGCATGAAGCGATCCCCGCTTCCCCGGGCGATGGGCGCGTACCAGCCGTAGGCGAATGCGTATATCAGGAAACATCCCACCACGAAGAGCAGCGTGGTGACGGTCCCGTGGCGGAAGACCACATGTCCGGCATGCTCCGGTCGCGGGGTCGCCCGCTGCAGCGCCACCAGCAGGCCGCCCAGCATCAGCACCAGCCAGGCCAGATAGATGCCGCGCCACTCCAGCACACCGCGCCACGGCTTCTGGTTTTCTACCTTGTTGCTGCGCTTCGTCTGCTTCGGCCAGAGGAATTCGGTGACCCGGTTCCAGGTGCCGTCCTTCAGGCGTGTAACGAACTCCTCCCGCGTGTGGGTCTGCAGGTACTTGCCGAGTGAGGGCTTGTCTGCAGGCAGCATGGCCTCCAGTTCATCGCGCGTGTTGTGCTCATCCATCCAGCGGATGCAGTCCGGATCGAACTTGTCCATCCACATCCAGTAGGAGGGGAAGGAGTGGGTCATGCTGCCGAAGTGCTCCTGCGAGTACGAGAGGCGGGGACCGGCCGTGAGCAGGTGCATCATGGCCAGCATCACCACGCCCACGAGGTGGTTGCGCCAGTGCCAGAGGTTGGTGTCATTCAGCGTGAAGCCGCGTCGCCGCGCGCTGAGCATTTCCCAGAAGCAACGCAGCGTGCTGACCCCCACGAAGACCAGGAGCATGGGCGTGATGGAGGCCTTGGTCAGATAGGCCACGCCGCTCAGCACGCCGATGAGTCCGTAGATCCACAGCGTGTTGTGTTTCAATGCGGAGACACAAGCCACCCAGGTGACGAAGTAGAAGACGAAGTACAGGGGCTCCGGCTGGAAATACACGGCCCGTGGCAGCAGGGCACCGAAGCCGCCGAGCAGCACAATGTTTAAGGCTGCGGGAATGGAAAAGATGCGCGCGGCGGCGATGCCGAGGCATGTGAGAAACGTGGCGGTGAAGAAGACGTTGAACCATCGGCCTCGGTTGAAGAGGGTGTAGTCAGGCTCGGTCACCCGCTTTGCCACCATGGCCTCCTCGGTGATGGTATGGCCCGGTTTGACCATCCATGCTGATACCCAGGGCCACAGAGGCTGCACCACGCCATCCGTCCGGTGGGGGAAGAAGTCGGAAAGGGCGCGCGTGAACCCCTTGCTGTAGTCCGGCGAAAGGTCTGGCGCGGTCTGGGTGGCCAGTCGCATGTTGTGCGATTGGTCACCGCCGTGGATGTCTTTTGGCGTGTAGTTCGTCTGGGTGATGAGCATCCCGCCGAACTTCACGTACAGGAAGATCACCATCCCGAGCAGCTGCAGGTACACCGCCCAGCGGAAGAGCGCTGATTTCAGGACCTCAATGCGCTTCGTGCGCGCTTCACCGTTTGTCTCCGCCATCGTCCTTGTGACTGGTCAGCGCAGCGGGCGGATTTTGATTTCGACCCGGCGGTTGAGCGATTGCTCTTCCGGAGTCCCGTTGGGGTTCACATTCGGCAGCGGCCGGGATTCACCCATGCCGATGGCGCGGATGCGGTCCGTGCTGAGATTGAGTGAATGGATGAGCCAGCCCACCACGGCATTGGCGCGGCGCTGGCTGAGGTCAAAGTTGTAGCCTTCCGTGCCGAGGGTGTCGGTGTGTCCTTCGATGATGAACTGGCTGTTCGGGTTCTTCTGGATGAGGTAACCCAGCTTCATGAGGCTCAGGCGCGCCCCGTCCGCGAGCATGTCGCTGTTGTATTCGAAAAGGAGGTCCGTGGGCAGCATGATGGGCGCGGTACTGGCGGTCACATTGCCCCCCCGGGCGATGAGGTCTTCCAGGTTGCTATAGCCCGCCAGTTTCTGCTTGCCATCCCCCGCCTGGCTCTTGCGGTCCAGGTCCTTCAGCAGCTTGCCGTCGAGGCCGGAAATCTGTTCATCCAGGGACCTGCCAGGCAGCACGAGTTGATTTGGGCTCACGGCTGCGTCCAAGGCGGTGCTTTTGACCGCGCTCATGGACTCGGCCAGATCCGGGCCGGGCAATGCATCTGCAATGGAGGCAAGAGAGGGAGCGGAGGCCGGGGTGGTGGCGTTGGGATTGCTGTCGGGAGCGCTGAAGTTCGTCACTTTGTCCACACTCGCGGTGAGGTCGATGGCGCGGTCATCCGGCAGCATGTCCACGATGTCCTGGAAGTCTGCCTTCACCTTCGGATCGTTGTTGGATGGCGCGATGACGTCCGGGATTTCCTGGATCGGTTTCTGATCCTTCAGCACATCCGGATTGATGGCGATGCGCTCGGGGCGCTCCTGTACCTTGGCCTTCGGCAGCATGTTGCGCCCGAAGTCCACGTTGCTGAAGAAATAGAACAGCCACCAGTGGAAGCCGACCGCCAGCATGAAGGCGACGAGCAGCCACCCCAGCGCTGACCACGACCACCGCTCCACGCGGAAGGCCGCGCGGCGGGAGCTCTGCCAGGGATAGGTCGTTTCAGCCATGAAGGAGGAAAGGGATGCACTGGGGCGCAAACACAGGCCTGCGCCAGCCAGACTTCACTCAGGCTAGCACACGCCCAAATGAAGGCACGCAATTTTGAGATCGACCATTCCACCGCCTTTCTGCTCAACCTCAGGGCAATTGCAAACCACCGCTCAACAATTGCTCAGCCATCGCTCATCCACCGCCAACAGAAGCTTCCCTAATCCCTTGCCCCTTACTGCTTTTCCCTTATCTTGTCCTCTTGGGTCGGCCGGAGGCTGTCGCTGCGGATTTGTGGAAACACGGGTACGCAGAGGAAAGTCCGGACACCTCAGGGCAGCGTGCCGTGCGCAAGCATGGGGGCTGGAAGCGCAAGCGACCGGTCACGGAAAGTGTCACAGAAAACATACCACCGGTGGGTGCCGCAAGGTTCCTGCCGGCCAGGGTGAAAAGGCGGGGTAAGAGCCCACCGCTCCGACTGTAAGGAAGGAGGCAGGACAAACCCCACGCGGTGCAAGACATAACAGGAGAAACGGCCCGCCCTGGCCGCAAGTCCCGCTCCGGCGGGATGGATAACTCCGGGTATTAGTCGCATCGCCGCGCAAGCGGGACGCGTGTCCTCTGCTTCGGTGGAGGACGCTTCGAGAGAAATGACCGCCACCTCCTGCCTCACGGTGGGAGGCACAGAATCCGGCTTACACCGGCCGTCCCAAGTTCTTCTTCTTTCCGCGGTTCAGTTCAGCCTTCCAAAGGCGGGCGCTTTGCGTGATGCTCTCGCGAACCTGAGCCCGAGCGATTGCGGCATTCCTCACGTCACGTCATGAAGAAGACATCCTCCAAGAAGGCACCGGAGAAACGTTGCACCTGGGCTGCCAATGACCCTCTCATGGCGGCCTATCACGATGAAGAATGGGGGCGTCCGGAGCACGACAGCCGGGCCCTTTGGGAAAAGCTGGTGCTGGATGGCTTCCAAGCGGGCCTCTCGTGGATCACCATTCTGCGCAAGCGCGACGCTTTCCGAAAAGCCTTCCAGGGATTCGATCCCGAGAAGATCGCCCGATACGGCGCGAAGGATGTGAAGCGCCTCCTCGCGGATCCGGGCATCATCCGCTCACGCGCGAAGATTGAGGCTACCATTGGCAATGCCAAAGCTTATCTCGCCATGCAGGAGGAGGGGATCGATTTTTCCGACTTTCTGTGGGACCTCGCCGGTGGCAAACCCAAGCGGAACACGTGGAAGTCCACGTCTCAGGTACCGGCGCAAACTCCTGCCTCCGTGAAGATGTCCGCCGCACTGAAGGAACGTGGCTTCAAGTTCGCTGGGCCGGTGATTGTCTATGCATGGATGCAGGCAGTCGGCATGGTGAATGACCATCTCACCACGTGTCCGTGGCGGGATACGTAGGGGCTCAGGGTTACCCACAAATCAAACGAGTCTTCCTGACGGGGAGATGTACTTGCGAGGCGGAGACGCGCGACAGCCCAAGGATCGGGGGCACTCCTGACATAAGCATTAACCTGAGGATTTCATTTGTGCCGGGAGGGACAATAGCCTGCGAGTTCATCGTCGAAACGAATACGTCCTTTAGCCCCTGAGCCACTATTCGCGATGCACTTGAGCGTCCCTCCACACAAAAGGGACGGTAGGGATGCGCTCCTGCGCGTCCGTAGATAGCGGGCGGAGGCGGAGGGGAATGCCACATGGCGAGGCCACTTCGTGCCGCAGTTCCACACCACCTCCGCCCGCCTAAAGTCGGACGCGCAGGAGCGCATCCCTACCGCCACTTTGGTGGAAGGACGTTTGCCTTGAAGGGCGTAGTCCGCGGAACTGCTTCGACTGTGCCTCATAGCCCACTGTGAATGGCGTGCTCGCCCAACGGAGTCTTCAGCACGCTCTCATTTGGGTTCATGCGTATGGGCACTCCTGCCCCCTTGGCAGCGAGCCAACAGGTGTAATTCATGGAGGCAACGCCCTACCGGAGCGACTGGGCGCTGGAGTTGCCACCCGCATTGGGGGCAAGAGTGCCCCCGATCCTTGGAGGCTGCCGCCTCTTCTTCAATCTGCAGCCCCATCTTCTCTCGTGTAAGGACTCGTACGATTATGGGTAATCCTTGGGCAGGAGGGGGGTTAGTGTGAAACATTTTTTGCGCCAGAGAACCTACGGGTGATATGATGCGAACGTGATGCTTTCTCGCGTGAACGTTCTTGTCCTGCTCTTCGCGGCGGCACTGGGCAGCGTTTCTTCACATGGAGCTGACCCGAATCCGAGTCTGAAGATTCCGATTTCCCAGGGCACCATCTCGCCGGATGGCCGGTATGGAGTGACGGTTCCCACCACGGACGAGTTGCTGGAAAACGAGAACCTCAAAAATATGCTCGTGGAAGTGGCAACGAAGCGACCCATCGTGGCAATAGAAGGCCAGTTGGGCACCACCTCTCTTGCCAGGAATACCGCAGGTGCCAAGTGGTCTGCGGAGAGCGACCTCTTGCTGTGGATCGTGGATGGTAAATGGTTCGAGGACGAGCAAGTCCTCTTCAAACTCAGGGACGGCAAAGTATCCTGGCAACTGGATCTCCGGAAGACCGTGGAGAAAGCAATCCTGAAGCGTACTAGGGAAGCGTCGCCCGAAACTTATGCGATCAAGAAAAAGGAAAATGCTGGGTGGGGCAGTGCCTATCCCGAGGGGTTTTCGGTCTTCATTCAGGTGGGTGGCGATAGAGGATTCCAATTGCCGCTGGCAGTGCACGCTTCCATGACCTCTGATCCAACGATGTCCCGGCTGTCGGGCAACACGGAAACGTCGTGGCCCTACAATCTAGAATCGGAACTGGAAGCAACGGTGGACAATGCTGGCAAATTCACGGTGACACGGTTCAAGCTCTTGCAGAAGGGAAGCAAGACCCCTCATTGAGAGAGCGAGAGGCACAGGCACAAAAAAACCGGCTGGAGATTCAGCTTCAACCGGCGCTTCGAGAAACTAGCCATGCCGGGCCGCCAAATTCATCATCGGTTTCGACTCGTCAGTGCCAGGTCGGTTTTTAGTGTCGTCGCCCCGCGACTTAGTTTCCAATCGGTCACAATTGTGATTGTGGTGCTCTAGGGGGGGCGCGAAACATTTTTTGCGCCAGAGAACCTACGGGTGATATGATGCGAACGTGATGCGTCTCATTGTTTCTCACGTGAACGTTCTTGTCCTGCTCTTCGCGGTGGCACTGGGCAGCGTTTCTTCACATGGGGCTGACCCGAATCCGAGTCTGAAGATTCCGATTTCCCAGGCCACCATCTCGCCGGATGGCCGCTTTGGGGTGACGGTTCCCACAATGGATCAGTACATTGAAAATGAGAGCCTCAAGAATGTGCTGGTGGAAGTGGCGACAAAGCGACCCATCGTAGTGATGGAAAGCCTGGTGGGCACCACCTATCCTGTCAGGGGTACCGCAGATGCCCAGTGGTCCTCGGAGAGCGACCTCTTACTGTGGACAGTGAGTGGCAAATGGTTCGAGCACGAGCAAGTCTTGTACAAGCTCAAGGACGGCAAGGTTGTCTGGCAGTTGGACCTCCGGAAGATCGTGGAGCGGGCAATCCTGAAACGCGCCAAGGAAGCGACGCCCGAAACCTATGCCATCAAGAAAAAGGAGAACGCTGGGAATGGAAGTGCCTATCCCGAGGGATTTTCGGTCTTCATCCAGGTGGGTGGCGATAAAGGATTCCAACTGCCGCTGGCTGTGCACGCTTCCATGACCTCGGATCCAAAGACGTCCCGGCTTCCGGAAAACACAGACACGACGTGGCCCTACAATTTGGAATCGGAATTGGACGGCCTGGTGGACAAGGCTGGCAAATTCACGGTGACACGGTTCAAGGTGCTGCAGAAGGGGAGCGCCGAACCCCGGTGAGGCACCCCGGCTAGACAAAAAAACCGGCTGGAGATTCAGCTCCAGCCGGCGCTTCAAGAAACCAGCCATGCCAGGCCGGCAAATCCAGCATTGATTTCGGTCCGTCTAGTGGTGCACGTGGCGTCCGCCACTTGTGAAGAGGCGGTACACCACGAGCAGGAGAATGGCTCCTATCACCGAGGCAATGAAGCCTGCGGGTTCACCTTCGTTGTACCAGCCGAGACCGCGTCCAAGCATGCCGGCGACAAACGCGCCGGCTACACCCAGGAACATGGTGACGATGAAGCCGCCCGGGTCATTACCCGGCATGAGGAACTTGGCGACTGCTCCCACGAGCAGACCGATCAAGAGCATCCAGAGGAAGTCCATAGTAGTCGATTGTTAGGGGTTCGATTCACTGCATGAGTGCGCCGCAGCGTCGCCACGCGCCCTCTTCATATATAGGAATCGTTCCGCCTCCGTGCTCCGGTCTTCTACCTTCCGGGAAGTCCTTCCATGGGAAACTCAGTGGGGCTTGTGGGCGGCGTGGCTCGGCGAGTGTGCGGCGCCATATCTGCGGCTCACGAATGCCATGCCGACAAGACAGATGCCAACCATGCAAAGCGCAATGCCGGCGGCGGTCATCGCGACTGTGGGAAGAAGAATGAGCCCCATGACAAACAGAACAGCTCCTGCGGCGATTCTGCCGACGTAGAGCTTCGGTTGATGGGCGCGTTGCGAGGCGGTGGGAATATCGCTGCGATTCATACCAGTTTCCGGGTGAAGTGCTTGGTTCAGGTTCGTTCTATCGGACCTCATTCCATGAATCGCGCGCAGGAGTGTTCTTGACCTCCACCACGTCTGCCACGGCAGCGCGATCAAAGGTCTTCCGCACCGGCGCTTGGGAGCAGCCGAAAAATTCATAGCACTGCACGTGCTGGTGAAATCCCTCAGCCTCGATGTGCTGGGGATGGCCTCTTCTGAAGATGACGAGGAATTGCTTCACAGTCACAGCAAACGCGACTGGAAATATTAGCCGACATCGGCATCAGGCGGCTACCCTACTGGCAGATCAGCCAGCCTCGCCTGCGAAGGCCTTCCGCGCATAGGCCAGGCGGAACTCCTCCACCATGGAGCGTTGTGTCTCCGCCTGTTGGTGAAGGCGGGTCAAATCAAAGCCCAGCGCTTCTACCATGGGCGCAATGGCCGCGTGGAATGCCGCCCAGCCCAGCAGCTTGCCGGTAATGCCCAGGTACAGCATCTCCAGCCCCTGCATGATGGCGAGGCTGTCGTTGTCATCCGCGCTGCCTCCGAACTTGGGCGCACTGGCTTTCTCGCCCAGCCATGCCGCGGCCTTTTTGAAGGCGGCCTCCTTCATGTCATTGGCCTGAAGGATGATCCTCAAAACCTGTTGCTCCTCGGTGATCTCGTCCTTGAGCTGCACCAGGAAGGACTTGAGCGCCGGGTCCCTGACGGCGTGGCTCATGTCCCCGATCAACGCGAGCGCCGCCACGGATCCTGCGAGGTGATCGTTCAGGTAGGTGGCAAGGTGACGCTGCATGGCCAGGGATTGGAGTGCGGCACGACGACGGTTGTTTCCACACATTCGTGGAGTGCCGTGAATCAATCAAGTCATGAGTAGAACGACAGCCCCCTTAGAAGGCTGGCGCACCGTACCTCGATCCGCACATGACGGATCACATCACCCGCATGAGGAGGGGCAGAGGCACGCTCATGCAATTGGACCTGGATGCGGTGGATGCACCGGCACCGGCCTGAGCGAGGCTGTCGTGCAGAATTTAAGGGCTCTTGAGCGCAATCTCTCTCTCTGCCTGAACAATGCGTTGCACGTAGTCTGCTTCTTGAAGCAGCCAGTCGTTGCCGCTTCGCTTGGGGATGGAGCGGTGGACCTCAAGAAGGTTCTTGAGGAACTTCACGCGCCAGTGGGCGTGAGCGAGATCATCAAGGCGCTGTGGCGCTGGTTTCATTGGGGGCAATTTGCGGGGTAGGTTAAATGAATATTCGCCCCCGTCCCTTCGACTGGTTCTAAATGAAATAAATTATTTTAGCAATCGTGGTGAGGCACGGGCTAAAGCGCAGGGCTCATCGCCCCCTATTGCGACACGTGAAAGCCTTGGCAATCAGACCCGATCCCGGGTGGTGCCTGTGGCGAGTTTTCCCGCGACCGCCTGAATATGGGCCAGTCCAACTGCCAGAGCGTCAGCGGCATCCGCAGGAGGAGTCTCGCGCAGGCGAAGGATGGAGCGCATCATGAAGGCAACCTGCTCCTTGGCGGCGGCGCCCTTGCCCACGGCGGCTTGTTTCACTTCACGCGGAGCGTAGTCGTAAATTGCAAGGCCATGCTCAGCGGCCGCGATCAGCACGGCGCCCCGGACGCTGCCTAGGGTGATCGCCGTGCGGAAACTCTGCACGTAGATGGTGGCCTCCACCGCGCATTCGGTCGGCTGGTGTTCCCGGATGAGTTCCGTCAGGCGTTCCCGGATGGCCACGAGGCAGCCGGACGCGAGCATCTTGGCGGGATTTTGTATCACACCATAGGTCACGGTGCGGGTCTGTCCGGCCTCATGGTGCAGCACGGCGTAGCCGGTGCACCGCAGGGCGGGGTCCACAGCAAGGATGCGGAGGGGATTGGCCATCGTGCGTGCAATGCGGCATCGGCGGGCCTCATGCCGTGGTCGCGGCAAGGCCATCGCATTCCCGCATCGGTTGCGCTAGAGAAAAAAGGAATCCGATTTCTTCCGGTCCTGCCGCATGCGGAAGAGCGTGTCCACGGCGAGCCAGCCGGAGCCATTCACCAGAAGCGTGACGGCCACCAGGAAATAGAGCACTGCGGCCTCGGCGCGGTACGGCAGGTCCGACTTGTTGCACACCCAGAGGGCGCCGAGCGCCACCGGCATGAACACCACAGAAGAGAAACGGGTCACGAATCCCAGAATCCAGCTCACCGCCGTGAAGGCGGCCACCACCGCCGCTGCGGCACCGAAGATTTTTCCCATGAGCGGACTGAATCCAGCCTGCTCCATGGTCGCCATCAGATCCCACGGCTGCTGATTCCACACGTGCTGCCAGGCGAGAGCCGTTCCATTCCACGCATGCATGTAGAGCAGCAGTGCCCCCGCGCCGATGCGCAGGGGGATGATGCCGACAATGGGAGGTGGGCTGTCGAAAGGAGTGCTGTCGCCGAGCATGCCGCAGGTGAGGAAGAGAGATGGAACAGAAGCTTACAGCGCGTCGGAATAGGTCACGACATCGCCTGCTTCCAGTGTGATGTCCTGATTGAGATAGTCCGAATGGAAGGCCTTCACGCCGTTTCGCGTGACGTAGACCGCACGGCCCGTGGCGCGTTCATCACGACCACCCACATATTGCAAAATGTTCGCGGGGTTCGCGCCGCCGAAATATTGGATCACGCTCTCATGCTTCACCGCGCCGTGCACGGTGAGCAGTTGAGTGCCTTCGATGGAAGCAAGGTGCACCGTGATGAGGGATTCGCCGCGCTTCCTGCGGAAGGCCGCCTCCAGTTCGCGCGCGGCTTGGGAAGCGGTCTTGCCGCCCAGCTTGAAGGTGCCGTACTTGCCGAGATCGACCTTTCCATTTTCATCAACCATCACGGCGCCCGCGAAGACCTTCGCGGGAGAGCGCTGACCAGCATAGACCGCGAGCTCAAGCGTGTGCCCGTAGGCCAGCGGCTGTTTCAGTGACCAGGGAACCTGTGGATCATTGGCCGGAGCGGTGGCGTCATTCCCCACAAAGGGGACCTTCACCTTCGGCAGCTCGGGCAGGTCCACTTTGGGAAGCTGGTCCAGCGAGATGCAACCGCTCAGGAGCAACGCCAACGGCGCGGCGGGAAGAAAGAAAAGTCGGGCTAGGCGGGGATTCATGGAGCTGCCATCATGGGCAGCACCGTGCGGCTGACAAGCCGGAATGTGATCAACGCGGCGTCATTCAAGACGCAGGACGAAACCAGTTTTTCCGACTACTCAATGATCAGGTCGTCCTCGCCCAGGAAATCGTGGGCAGGCACTTCGTGATCGATGTCGCTGGATTCAGGCCCGAAGGCGAGATCCGCAGCGGCCTTGATGCCTGATTGGACTTCCGGCGTGAACCACAAAACGGGAGGCCAGGGAGAGCACTCGGCATCGGTCATGGTGGGCTTGTTGAACATGGCGGTGTTGGGGTGGGCTGTTTACTTCTAGTCCCTCACCAGCTCTAACTTTCCTTCGCCGTTCAGCCTCCATTCGCGCTCCTTGATGTCCTTCTCGGCAATGTGCTCACGGACGCATTTCTGCACCATGTTGCGCACGATTTCCGCAGGACTGGAGCCATAGAGACCTTTCACAACGAGGTCCTCGAGATACTGCTTCATCTGAGGCGTGACCGTGATGGTCATGCTCAGGGATTCAACAGTGTTGGAGGGGCGCGCCATGATTTCGGCAAGGTTAAGACCCGGTGACGACCGAGTTTTAACCTTGTTCTTAACATGGGTCAATAATAATCCCCTGTTTTTATCCCGTTTTGGCCGGGTTTAAACCGTGTTTTGAGGTTTCCCTGTTCGATCGAACAATGATTTGGCGGTGCAATCGTCCTTGGAGGAACTCCGGCACACCCCTTCGGTCGCGAATATTCCTCGCGTGCGTAGGTGGTGTGAAGGGTTCAGCGTGCATGGCCCGGTTAATTAATTAACATATCTTAAGCAAACGTTTTGCGCAAGTATTCTACATCATACCGGATGTCTTCTTCTACGCCATGGGGGATTTTTACGCCCTCAATGTGAATCCACCCGGTGTAGCCGATGGCGTCCATGTCCGCCCGCACCTTGGCAAAGTCGATGGAGCCCTTGCCATACAGGTCGTCGTAGTCCTTCGCGTGGAATTCGCAGATGCGCTCCCGGCCCAGGCGGCGCACCGCGGCGTGGATGTCCTCCGACTCCTTGTGCATGTTCCCTACATCATAATACACCTTGATGGAGGGGGACTTCACCGCGTCGAGCATGCGCTCCAGCACCTCGGCCTTCAGCCAGGACTCGATGCCGTAGACGATGCCAGCCTCCTCGGCACGCGGCGCGAGTTCCTTCAATCGAGCGATCACCGCCTCGATGCCGGGCTCGTCATTGCGCAGATCGCCATTGCCGAAGAAGGCGAGCAGCACCACCGGCGTCTTCAGGCGCTTGGCGACGGGCATGCTGTCCAGCACCCACTGCTTCGCGTTCTCGTCATTCTTGTAGGCCACACGATTGAGCACGCCGAGGGCGAGGGAGGGGACTTTCACTCCGGTCTCGGCGGATTTGGCAAGGAAGGCCTCCTGCAGCTTCTCATCGTGCAGGGGAAGCTTGCCATTCGCCTGCACCTCGTGGCCGAAGTCCACCTGCACGCCATCGAGTCCGATGCGCTTGGCCAGGTCGAGTGACTCGGTGTTCGCGGCGAGTTTCAGTGTCCAGTCACAGGCGCCGATGCCGAGGAGCTTGCACTTCTTCGGCTCTTCCGCGCCTTGGGAAAAGGCGGGAAGTCCCACTGCTGGCAGCGCAGCCGCGGTCGCGACTGCAGCGGATTTGAGAAAGTGACGGCGTCTCATGATTGCAGGCCTTCCAGGTTCACCGCCATCACGTCCTTATTTGCCAGCACCTCGTCCCACGTCACGGTCTTTCCGCCGTAGGCCGCGAGTCGCACCATGATGGCGGTAAGGTTGCTGGTGATGCTCGGCTCGATCGTGGGATTGCTGGTGTCTCCCGAACTGATGGCTTTGTGAAAGGCAGTCATGTTCTCGCTGATGCCGGAGCGGTAGAGTTCCTTGTTCGCACCACCGCGGTAGAAGGATTCCTTTCCACCACGGATCATGACGTTGCCACCGTATTCGCTGAAGAGCGCGCCCTTGTTGCCATACAGATCAAAGGTGATGCCGCCCGGTGCTCCGAAGGCTTCAAACTGGCGTGAGGCGAAGGTGACCCCGACTTGATTCGGGTACTCGATGAAGGAGGTGAAGGTGTCATTGCAATCGCCGACGTCCACACGCGAGCGGCGGGCGCAGGTACCGGTGACCTTGAGAGGTCCCTTGTTGCCGAAGGCCCAGGCCATCATGTCCAGCGTGTGGATGTTCTGCTCCACCACGATGTCACCACTGAGTCCCTTCCAGAAGACCCAGTTCTGCAGGCGGCCTTCCGGTGTCTTGTCATCACCCTTCGCGCCGAGGCGGCCAGACATGTACTTGGCCTCGCCAAACGCGAGGTCACCGAGGGCACCCTTGTGCACGCGCTGCAGGGCTTCCATGAAAAAGGCGTCCGTGCGTGTCTGAAAATCGATGAGGAAAACTTTTTTCTTCTCGCGAGCCGCCTTGCCACTGGCTTCGATGCTCTGCACGCCCGGCACATCCACGGCCATGGGCTTCGCGAGGTACACATGCAGGCCAGCTTCCACAGCCGCCTTCGCCTGGGCCGGGTGGAAGTAGGGCGGGCTGATGATGGCTACCGCATCCACGCCTCCCTGCGCGATCATCTTTTCCACGCACTGCAGGCCGGTGAAGACCTTCTCCTTACCAAGCTGGAAGGACCTGGCCACCGTCGCCGCCTTGTCCTCGAAGTAATCCGCCGCGCCGCCGATTTCGAAGTAGCCGTTTTCCAGGAACATCTTGGCAATCATCGTGCCTCGCCCGCCGCAGCCCACCATGCCGACTTTGATGCGGCTGTTTGCCTGGGAGCCGAAGGCGGTCTTGGCGGACATCGTGGCTGCCAGGGCCGTGGTGGACGTCTTGAGAAAATCGCGTCGCGTGTTCATGGCGGGGATTCTTCCAAAGTTTACGCGAAAGCGCCAGCCTTCCTTAGGTGAAGAATCCTTCCAAGAAGATGTGATATCTCAAGGTGAGCGGAGCACAAGCATGGGCGTGGTTGGGTCCACCTTGCGCTGGGTGCCCACACCAGCAATCCCGTGCTTGCGCATCAAACGTTCTGAAATGATCTCAAGCTGCCGCAGGTAGGGCTCGTAGATGCCATCCAGAACGGTGCACTGGCTCATCTCTGGATTCGTGTAGAAGGTCTGCCAGGTGCCGCAGTCCCTGCGCGAGACACTGCTGAAGTGGAAGAATACAAGAGGTTCCTCGTCGACCTGCATGCCTTCGGGCGATTGCTGCAGCACATGGCCCCCCAGGTTCCAGGGAGCCAGGTTGAAGCCCGGATGCGTGAGCACCATCACGCCCTCATGTTCCTGAGGCCATGCATTGAGATACGCCTGGTTCATGAACCGGCCATCTTCCACGCGATTGAAGCACCACTCCAGACAGCGCGCGGTCCAGTCTGCCAGCACGGCCTTGCCCAGGGCATCGTGACGCCAGAGTCCGAAGCCGGCGTTGTAGGTGCCGTACTTCTCCAACTCGCTATTCTCGTGGCTGAATCGATGCGGGCTCAGCACCGTGGATGCGTGTGCGGGAATCTCGGCAAAGGCCTCGCGCGGGCTTGAGAAAAAATACGTGTCCGCATCCAGAAATGCCACCCAGTCATCCGGCACCACTTCAGCCTCCATCACATGACGAATGACCAGCGGCTTCGTTGTCGCATAGAATTCCCACGGCGTGCGCGAGGCCTGCAACTCCACCAACCTGGATTCAAGCTCCAGTATCTGGGCGATGGTCAGCGACTTCACGCCACAGGGAAACCAGGTACGCAAGATGTGGAGCATGGTGTCATCAAGACACAGCACGGTGACGGCGGCACCGGGGCACCAGGTGCGGAGCGACTGCAGCATGGCGATGCCCTGCGCCGCGTAGTGTGAGTCGAAATAGGTGACGAAGTGCGGTGTCACGACCGGGACGACCCATGCAAGTACAGGCCCTGGAGATGCTCGCGCAGCTCCCTGCCTGCATCCTCCACGTGATCCTTCGAACGTGTGAACCAGAAATTCAGCCGAGATTGCAGTCTGCGCAACGCATCGCCGAAGGTGTTTGGAGTAAATTGCTTGTGGAAACTCCGGGCAAGCCACGCGGAGTGGGAGCCCAACGCGGCATGACGGGCCAGCACCAGATCTGGTGGCACAGGAACCGAGTCCGCAACTTCCGGACTGGCCACGCCGCCAAACCCAAAGGCACGTCCTGCCTTCCTCGCACGGGCAGCGATGTCATCCAGCACTGGCGAAGCCACCAGTTGCATGGGGTGCCGCATGCCGACAGCCAGGCTGAGATCATTGAGCCCGACCATCACTTCATCTACTTCGGCGATGGCGAAGATGGCATCCAAATCCTCGAGGCACTCTTTCGTCTCCAGCAGCAGCAGCGTTTCTGCGCGTCCTGCCACCATGCCCACAAACTCCCGTGCCTCGCTGGCATTGTGAAACTGTGGCAGCATCAAGGAACCCGCACCCGCGTGCAGAGCCCGCTCCACCTCCTCGCGCGTCCTTGAATGAAGAGGATTGAGGCGCACAAACGCGCGTGCGTGGTGCAGTACCCTGGCGATGGGGATCAAGTCCGCCAGCGTGTGGTCAGAAATGCGCGCATCATAGACCATGCCCTGACGCTGGATCTTGCCCATGCGCTCGATGTCGATTCCCACACGCGTCACCCCGGCGGCATCAGCCGCCGCCGCCCACGCCGTGTCCTTGGTCAGCAAGGTCAGCGTGAATGGGGGCGCTGCGACGCGCGGTTCTGGGAGAGCTGGCATGCGGTGTGTTGGCAGATCTTCTCAATAATCTACAGCAATCCTGACGGAAGCGCGGGGGAATCTTGGGCAAGCGTCCAGTCATCGGGGTTCTCGTACTCGAAGGGCACATCATTGAGCACGATGTAAACGGCCTCGTCTGTGCCGACGTTCTTCAAGGAATGCCACACCCCGGGTGGGATGTGCAGGTACCGGGGACGGTGCAGATTGAAGTTCATGGCAAAGGACTTGCCCAGGGTGGGGGAGTCCTGACGCGCATCGTACAGGCCGATGCGGAGAAAGCCTCTCACGGGAAAAACGATGTCTCGCTGCACGTGGTGGCAGTGCCACTGCGTCACCAGCCCGGGCAGCAGTGAGACGTGCACCACATGGCCGATGGGGAAGGCTTCCCCGGCAAACCACTCCGGCCGGTAGAGTTCCGTGAGCACGCCGCCGCGGTAGATGACGTTCTTCACATCCTTCACGTACACGCCATCAATGGGCGGTGGCGAGATGGGGTCCCAATCCTTGTCCAGCGTCTGCCGGGCGCGGGCTTCCTTGAGGATTCCTCCGGCTGTTTGCGTGGAATCGGGCGCGACGACGGATGCTTCTTTGGACGGTTCTTTGGGGGCTTCGCTCACTGAAGGTTCCGTAGCGAAAATCCACCGGACGTCAATGCATCTGACCAGTGCTCTTACCGGGGATGCGCGTCTGCTTCCTCGATGAACAGGGCGTCAATCCCAAGCCGTGTGGCGGTTTCTTTTCCTTCCTTCAGCCCGAGAATGAGCAGGGCCGTGGTCCACGAATCTGCTTCAAAGCAGGAGTCGGAAATCACGGATACCGAAACCAGTGAGTGAGTCACCGGGCGACCCGTGCGTGCATCCAGCACGTGAGGGTAGCGTTTGCCGTTCACTTCGAAGAACTGCTGATAGGTGCCAGAGGTGGAGAGTGCCTTGTCCTGCAGTGCCACCGCTCCTGTCACCACGCCTTTTTCTGCGTCAGGCTGTTGCACGCCCACCTGCCACGGCGTGCCATCCGGCTTCAACCCAATGGCGAAGAGTTCGCCACCCACATCGAGGAGGAAGTCCGTGTGCCCCGCCTTGCGGAGGCGCTTCACCACATCATCGACCGCATAACCTTCCACCAATCCAGCGACGTTGATTTCCACATCCGCCTGAGTCTTGCGCAGCATGGGAGGATCCTGCTTCACTTCCACCTTCTGCCAGCCGACACGGGCCATCTCCGTGGTAATGGCTTCGTCAGAGGGGATGGAATGCGTGGATTTTTTCACGCCGAATCCCCACAGCTCGATGAGTGGTGACACGGTCACGTCAAACGCGCCGTTCGTCTCTTTGCTGAGGCGTTGCGCGTAGATCATCACTTCTGCCAGCTCACGTGGCACTGGCTGCCACTCGGTCGTGCGAGATGCATTGAAGCGGGAGACGGCGGAGTCCTCACGCCAGTTGGTGAACATCGACTCCAGTGCATCCAGGCGTGATTGCACCATCTCGGATGCCGTGCGTGTGTCGCCCTTCGCGAGGGTGAGGTGCCATGTGGTGCCCATGGTGGGACCGCTGGCTTCGGGCAGGCGTTTGTCCTGGGGACAGTCAGGAATCAGGAACAGCACCACGGTCATGGTGACCGTCATGATGATCAGCTTTAGAAACTTGCGTCCACGGAGCATGGTCGGTTGGCTGCGCACTACTTCCACTCGATCCTACATCCGTGCGAGATAGAGCATGCCCACGGCGGCAGCGACCAGTACCAGCGCAGCCACATCGCGTTTGCCGAAAGCATCGCCATGGCCTGCATAGCGCACAAACTTGAGCAGTGCGCCCGTGGGGCAGCCATAGCGGCAGTACGCCATGGGGATGAACAACGAAGCCACGAGACCCACAATGGCCACCGTGATGGTGCCCCAACCGGCGACGCGGATCAGCCAGGCATCAAAGGGCTCCAGCGCATTCACATTCACCTCCAGCCCGAACATGGCGACCACGAGGATGAAGATGAGCAGCAGCCACGGCACCTGTTCCAGTGCCTTGCCGAGCTTGTGCGGCACCTTGAGTTGCCACTTCAAGCGATGCGCCAGTACCTGCTGCAACGCGCCATGCGGACAGTAGTGGTGGCAGTAGAAACCGCGCCGCCAAAGCCAGGGAGTGATCAATGCCAGGGCTGCCACGAGCACCAGCATCGGTGCGGATTGCCAGGCCACGCCATGCCGAGCCCACCCGACAAAGAGGCCCTGCGAGATCATGGCGCCACTGAAGAGGCCTGCATAACCGATGAGCAGCGCGTGATGCACCCAGCGCATCCAGCGTTTCCCACGCAGCGAGGTGAAGGTCATGAGCAGTGACACCACCAGCACGACCAGCATGCCCCAGTCCGCCGCCTTCCATGTGATGTGGGTGTACCATGGTGGTGTAGGAACGGCTGCCGTGGCGAGCTGCGCGGCACGACGCTTCAATCCCTCGGCCAGTGCCCAGCTTGTTTCCGTCGCGCCGGATACGCCTTCCACCTTCGCTTCTTTGAAGTCGAGCGTTCCCAGCTTCTGCACGCTCATGCCGTTGAAGAGGCTCATGAAGTAACTATCCGCCGCCATGTCTGCGACATAGTCCTTGGTATCGAAACTCTTCCTCAGGCGGATGGACACGAGCTTCTCTCCGGTGGGATCCAGCACCATCAGTGTATCCGCGGGACCTTTGTAGCCGACGATGGCATCGCTCGCGGGGGAGGTGCGCGTGACCTGGGCGAGCACTTTGCCGGAGGCATCCTTCACTTCCAAGATGCCGGCGCGATCTTTTACCGGGGTGAGGGTGGCCGCCTCAGGTACGACGGCCTTCACTTCCTCCAGCGTGATCGCGTCAGGGAAGCGCAGGGAAGTTCCCGGCTGGCCGAGACGCCTCAGCACTCCTTCGGCAATCGCCGTGCTGGTCAGGGTGGCGCCGCTCACTGCATCGATCTTGGGACGACTGGTAGTGTCCCCGAGCTTGAGTCCCTTGAAGGAATTGAAGAAAGCCCGGTGGCGGATGATCTCCGCCATGTGGTCCGGTGTGTCATCACTGCGTAGCACACGCACGCCGATGACCTTGCCCTGGGGATCACAAGCGATCAGCGTATTCGTGGGACCGGAGTAGCCGATGATCTTGTCCGAGAGCGGTGAAGTCTGCGCCACCATGCCCAGCACCACGCCGGAGCCGTCCAGCACACGTTGCACGCCGGTGTCCGGATCACGAGGGCCGAGCGACGCCGCGGCGGGAAAGAAATCGCGGAGGCGCGTCGGATCCAGGGTGCTGCCCTCCTGCGCCATGAACCACCGGTGCTGGGTATGCATGAGCCAGGCGATGGCCACGAGAATCCCGGCGCGGTAGAGGCGCAGGAAGATCGGGTTGAGCCTGGAGGGAGCGGCTGGCATCCGATAGTCTTTCGCGCCTTGAGCGGCAACGCAAGCCGGGAGCACGGGAATGAGAAAGCTTTTCCGTGTCCACTTCATGACGCTGCGGCAGTGCTCGCGGTCGCGTCGTTATCGATCCGCTTGCAAAAACACAATGCCGTGGAATGGTCCGAGCATGTTCCACTCGATGCACAGCTTCAGTTTTGGTGCATCAAGCAGTTGCGGCTAATTAAGATCCGCAACGCTTGAAACGGGAGAGTTGTGTCTGCGCCGGTTGAGCGCAGCAACACAGCGGACTCATCATCCTCGATTGCGGCAGACGTCCGCAATCATCCACGTCCGGCAGGACCGTGCCCTACTGGCATGTCCATGTCCGGCGCTCCTTGCCATGTGCACCTGACTTCGATTTCTTTTATGCATCCTTTGTGCCCGCCGCTCCTGCGCGATGCAGGACGGCTTGATCTTCTTGAGCTGGCATCTCCCCAAGTGCCGCGCTCCCAAAAATCGCTTGCGCCTGCCCGCGTCGTTCGCCGACCACTGGACAAGGTGCCTCAGCGTTTCCACTTCACAGGCGCCTGTCCTCTCGCCGAGGATTGGCAAGTGCTGTCGTGTTCCAAACGTGATGCCGCCACTCTCACCTCGTTGCTTCGTATCCTGGCGCTCGTTTCATCGTCGGAAGGGTGTGGCCCCTGCTGGACACCACGCTTTGGAGAAGGCAGGGATGTGCGTCCCTGGATTTCCGATCGCGAGGTGCTACGCCATTGGCTGGTGGAGATGGGCCACCATTGGCTCAAGGCGATTGCGCCCCTCGTGAAGCAGCGTGTACTACCGGCGCGCGCTGAGCAATGCGGTCCCGAGAGCGACGGATCATTCTGCCCTGATGTGTTTGCCTTGGCGCGCTTCGGCAAGCTCGTCGAGATGCGTGAGGCTGGGTGGGATGCGCGCTTCGCGAGAAGGTTGCTGCCGTTTGTCTCCGGCGATGTTGCATGGGAAGAGGTCCGGAATATGCAGGCCCGGTTTCTAAGCCTGCCAACCCTTCTACAGGAAGATGGCGAACTGTGCCGTCTCGCATCACACGGAGTGGCGGGTGCCCGGTGGATAGCGTTGCTGCCAACCCATCGAACCGAGCACGCCAAGATGCTGCTGGACACCGTCCTGCAATTGGAGGGCTGGAAGCATGTGCCGAAGCCCGGCACACATCGGCTGATCGCCACCGTGCAGCACATCTCAGGGCCACTGGACATCGCAGGCAGAATGCGCTGGGCGGTTGATGGCCTCCTCAAGGACGCGCCGTATCGGTGGCTGGCAGGCACGCTGCATCTGGCAGAAAAGACGGGACACTTTGAGCAGGATATCCCAAAGGTGGAACACTGCCCCAGTGCCACCCGCTTCGCTGCCTTTGCCAGGATGTGGAATCTGGCGCCTCAAACCACCAGGGATCTCTGGCGAGCAGCATCGCTCTATCCCGGGGTATGGGAGATGTTGCGAGGTCTCACCCGACGGAGTTGGTGTGCAAGGGGGACGGGGACGCGGAAGCTTTGGTTGTGGATCGCGTGGTTCGGCGATGAGAAAGCCAAACACATGCCGGGGCGCTGGGCATTGCTGAGAGCGCATTGGAAGACGATCCTCAACGTCACAAAGGAAACCAAGAGGTGGAAGCGTTGGGAGCTCATCGATTTCCTGCGGTATGGATTCGATGCCAAACGAGCCGAGACCGAGCCAGAGATGGGCAGCGATGCATTCCTGTGGCTGCGAGAACTGCGAAATGCGCAGACGATTGATTCAGGCTTGCGGGGTGACCTGCTCTTTCGATTGCTGCCCTGCTTCCTGCATCAGCAGCGCCAGCAGATTGCCACGCACTTCACCCGGTTGCTCAGTGCCACCAAGAAAGCGGACCGGTCCTTCAATTTTGCGTACGAGATGCGATCCGGTGCAGCATGGATCCCATTCATTGGCCGGAGAGCGTGCTTGTTCTTTTTGCTCCGGGAACCTCGCATGTTTGTGAAGGCGTTTCGTTTGCTGGGAATGCTAAGTCATGAGGCGGCGAGCAGGGTGGCGTATGTCTTTGCATACCATCCACTGGTCACCACCAAGCCTGACAAATGCACGCTCAAGGAGCTGGTCATCATGGTGGAGGCGGCCTCACCCGGACGAAAACATGGCATCGAGATCAAGGAGCGCCTGCAGGCCCATCTTGCGAACACCAAGCCGCAGCCACCGCATCTGGTGAAGGCCGATCATCTGGAGTTGATGCAGGCATGGGCCCGGCTGGCCCTCGAGGTGCTGGAAGAGTTGGTGCAGCGTGAGCTCAAGTTGATGTTCCCGATTCTCATGCGCTCCGGTGCTCGTGAAGACACCGTTCTGTTTCTGCACACGCTTGATGAAAATCAGCGGAAAGGGCGCACGCTCGTGAGAAGGCATCTCGAAGGTTTGCCGCCGGCGAAGGAGCACCATCCCGCCAACCGCCGCTGGCTCGGCACGCTTCCTTCACCCACCTCAAGCCAGTGGATGGGCACCTTCACCAGGACACGACAAATTTCGAACCTCGGGGAAGTGACCATTTCAGTGGAGCAGGATCCCCTGGAAATCCTGCGCATGGGAGACTACGGCCACTCCTGCCTTGGCTCGGGAGCCTGCAATCAATACTCAGCCATGACCAATGCCATGGAGGCCAACAAGCAGGTGATCTATGCCCGGGACAGTGCAGGACGTGTGGTGGGAAGGCAATTGATCGCCATCTCAGAGGAGAAGCGCCTCGTCTGCTTCATGGTCTATCCGTCTGACGTGTCCGATGAATTGGAAACGTTTTTCGCGGCGTATGATCGTGACTTCGCGACGGCTCTGCAGCTCCCTTTGGAGACCGAGAAAAAATATACCATGGCCGCGCCGCTCGGGCTCGAGTGGTATGACGACGGGGCCTGGAAGGTGCCGGAAAACCCAGCCGTAGCTGAAGCGACTCCCCTCGAACCTTGAAGAAGCGCGATGGGGAGCCCGGATATCCCGGGGTTCCCCATCAGGCGGACAACACCAATACCTTGCTGGTGGCCACTTTGCGGCGCAGTTCTGACCATGAGAGGTGGAGCCAGTTCAGAATGCGGACGGATTCGGAGGTTTCCCCCAAGGACTCTTGAAAGGTGGCCAGCGCATGGAGCAGCATGTCCAGATCTTCCAGCCGGCAGGGAAAGGAGACTGTCCCATAGACGCCCAGGCATTTTCTGCCGCCTGATGCAGCAGGCGGCACGAGCACGGCATTTTTCACCAGGCGCGCAAACACCGGTCCGAAGGAAGACTTTGCGGCGCGCAGAGAGGCAGTGGTCGCTTTCACTACATCCTCGGTCACCTCCACGGTGCCCGGTTTCAGTGTCTTGGCCGCGACTTCTGCTGCTACGGACTGAAGGCTGGCAAGCAGCGTCTGCGCTTCACCGCGCATGGTGTCCTCGCCATCCAGGAAATCCGTGAACAGGATCCACTCAAGAAACCTTCTGCAGGGTTTCACGGAACGTAGCAGATCCGCCCGCAGGCTGGCGTGGAATGCTCCATCGGAATGCAGCATGGAAATGTTCCCGATGTAGTACGTCAATTCCTCGCGGCGTTCGTTATTCAGGAAGCCGCTCGATTGTGGATAACCGAAATGTTCGGCACAGATATCCTGGTCCTGAATACGCCCGGACGTTTCTGGGCGTGTGGTGAAGAATGCATCCAATGCACGCACCGTGAGCATGCTGGATTCAATGCAGGTCTCCTCCAGTAATGTTTGCACCGGTTGGTACGTGGGCCCGGAGTTCTTTGCTTTTCGCACATCATGCCAGTGTTTCAGCACCAGCATTCGTTGCATCACATGAATGACCCGGCCCAGCGATAGGAGCTGGTCGGTTCGGGGGCGCTGCAAAAACGCAATGCGGGCCAGGCTGGACATCTTCGTCGTGGTTGCGGGTGGAAACACGGGTTGCTCCGGGGCTTTGCGGATCGTGCAAATAGCAAGATAAAGATTGACAAACGTATAACGTCGTGAATTTCGGATTTCGCAAGTGACTAATAAGGTTTTTTACTAATGCAATATGGGGTTAGCCCTGAATTGCTGGTTTTGTGGGTCTGTAAGCCAATTTCCGCGACCAAGTTGCGTTTGCCCAAGGGAGTGTGGCATGTACGACATGGACACAAACAGAAGCGGGCGACCATTGCTGGCCGCCCGCTCATGATGTTTTGCCTTGCTTGCAGCACTCGCTGCAGAAGATGGTTTAGTAGCGGTAGTGGTCCGCCTTGTACGGACCATCCACCGGCACGCCGATGTAGTCGGCCTGCTCCTGGGTGAGCACGGTGAGTTTCACGCCGATCTTGCCAAGGTGGAGACGGGCGACTTCTTCATCGAGCTGCTTGGAGAGCACGGTCACACCCACGGGGCGGGTCTCGCGGGTCTTCCAGAGTTCCATCTGGGCCACGCACTGGTTGGTGAAGCTGTTGCTCATCACGAAGCTCGGGTGGCCGGTGGCGCAGCCGAGGTTCACGAGGCGGCCTTCTGCCAGCATGTAGAGGCTGTTGCCCTTGGGGAAGGTGTAGCGATCCACCTGGGGCTTGATGTTCAGGCGCTTGATGCCGGGATAGGTGTTGAGCTTGTCCACCTGGATTTCGTTGTCGAAGTGACCGATGTTGCAGACGATCGCCTGGTCCTTCATCGCTTCCATGTGCTCCACGCGGATGATGTCCTTGTTACCGGTGGTGGTGACATAGATGTCTGCGATGCCAAGGGTGTCCTCAACAGGCATGACGCGAAGACCAGCCATGGCGGCCTGGAGTGCGCAAACGGGGTCGATTTCGGTCACGATGACCTGGGCACCCATGCCCTTGAGGGCGTCGGCGCAGCCCTTGCCCACATCGCCGTAGCCGCAGACCACGGCCACCTTGCCGGCGATCATCACGTCCGTGGCGCGCTTGATGCCGTCGATGAGGGATTCGCGGCAGCCGTACAGGTTGTCGAACTTGGACTTCGTGACGCTGTCGTTCACGTTGATGGCGGGAATGAGCAGCTTGCCAGCCTTCGCCATTTCATAGAGGCGATGCACGCCCGTGGTGGTCTCTTCGGACACGCCCTTCAGTTCCTTCACGATTTCGTGGAAGATGCCGGGGGTATCTTTGTGGATCTGCTTGAGGAGATCCTTGATGACAGCCACTTCGTGGTTGTCGGAAGGAGTGTCGACCCACTTGTCGCCATTCTCCATTTCATAACCCTTGTGGATGAGAAGGGTGACGTCGCCACCGTCATCGACGATGAGCTGGGGTCCCTTGTTCTCGGGGAAGATGATGGCCTTCCAGGTGCACCACCAATATTCTTCGAGGGACTCACCCTTCCATGCGAAGACCGGCGTGCCGGACGCGGCGATGGCGGCGGCGGCGTGGTCCTGGGTGGAGAAGATGTTGCAGGAACACCAGCGGACATCGGCACCGAGATCCTTCAGCGTCTCGATGAGCACCGCGGTCTGGATGGTCATGTGCAGGGAACCGGTGATGCGGACGCCGGCGAGCGGCTTGTCCTTGCCATACTTGTCGCGCGTGGCCATGAGACCGGGCATTTCGTGCTCGGCGATTTCGATTTCCTTCCGGCCGAAGTCGGCCTCCTCAATGTTCTTTACCTTGTAATCAATGGCGGCTTGGCGGGTGCTCATGGAGTAAAAGCGTTCGGGTGCAGTAGTTTGAATCAACGCATCAAGATGCGTTGATATGTTCTTTCAAAGGCGGCGGATGTCAACCTCGAAGTCTCGGGTGGCCGGAGAGCGGAATCGTTGCCTCTACCGCCGTCGGGCGGGCATCGTCCAAGGAAGTCGGGTCTCCTGACCGGACAGCGTCCGGCGGGTTTTCCAACCCGCCTGAAATGAAGCTCTTATAGAGCTCGACGCCGGCCAGAGGCCAGCGCTCCCAGGGCTGCTGATTCGCTTAACCCAGCTCCGCTATCGCCTGCTCCGCGTCGCCGAAATGGTCCACCTTCACGCCCATGCGGTCCATGAAGGCGAGGTGCAGGCGGCAGAGCTTGCGGTTCGGGTCCTTGCTGAAGTCCAGCAAGCGACCGCCTTTGATGGTGCCGCCGCCGTTGCCGGCCACGAGCAGGGGAAGCTGCGTGGAGTCGTGGGCGTTGCCGTCCCACAGGCTGGAGGTGAGCATGACCATGCTGTTCTCCAGCAGGGTGCGCTCGCCTTCATTGGTGTCCTGCATCTTCTGCAGGGTCTCCGCCCAGGCCTTCACCATGTACTCGTTGCTCTTCTGGTAGAGCGCGAGGCGGGCCTCGTCGTTCGCGTGGTGGGAAAGTTCATGCTGACCGCCTTTGATGCCCAGGAAGTCATAGTTCATCTGGGAGAGGTCATTCGTCATCATCATGGTGGCCACACGGGTGCGGTCCATCTGAAGAGCGAGCACCATGATGTCCATCATGAGGCGCAGGTGTTCCTCCTGGCGCGCGGGAATGCCGGGATTCGGGCGCGGCATCGTGGGCGTCTTCACGCTCGGTTGCCAGCCCTGGCCATTGGTCTCTGCTTTGCTGAACTTCTCCGCGCGCTCGATGCGTTGCTCCAGCTCACGCACGGAGGTGAGGTACTCATCGAGCTTCTGCGTATCACGACGACTCAGGCGCGTGCGCAGGGCATTGGCATCACCCAGCACGAGGTCGAGCACACTCTTGTCGCGTTTGCGCTTGCTGCCGTCGTCGAAGAGCTGGTCAAAAGCCTGCTGCGGGTAGATCTCCTTTGGCGCGGGAGTGGTGGGGCTGCTCCAGGAAACGTAGGCGGAATAGATGGAGGTGTAGCCGGAGTCAGTGCTGTACTTCGGACCTTCCGTGCCGAGCGCGAGGCTGGCCACGGGTGTATCATGTCCTACTTGCGCGGCGATGATCTGGTCCATGGTGAGACCCACTTCCACATCCGTGGTCGTCTGCTTCACCTTCAGGCCAGAGAGGAGGTTCATCTTCGGGTAGTGGCCGCCGGGGCCCTCCACCGTGGTGGGGTTCCAGAGGCCTTTGAGCACCAGAAGCTTGTCCTTGAGTGACTCCAGTGGCTTGAGCGTCTGCTTGAGTTCGAGTCCGCCGGGCGTGTTCTCCGCGCCCCAGTGATGCGGGTTTACCCCGTTGCCGAAGAAGCACACGGCCATGCGGCGCGGCGCGGTGGCGTTCTTCACGCCGGTCGCTCCGAAGGTCGGCACGGATTCAAGCCACGGCAAACCAAGGGCCAGGCCTGCACCTCGCAGAAAGCGGCGACGGGAGAGGGATTTACTCATGATGATATCAACTGGGGGTATTAATACCTACGGTTCAGGAACTGGCGGCTGTTCACGATTTCGAGAACGGCGGCGGAGAAATGGCTGTCGGACGCCATCGTCTTGGCAGTAATGGTTTTCAGCAGTTGTTTGTCGCTCGGCATCACGGAGCGACCGAGAGCATAACCGAGCAGCTTCCGTGCGAACTGGCTGCTGAACTGGTTCTCATGCGAGGAGAGATACTCACGCAGACCTGCGAAGCCAGTGAACTTCGTGCCCTTTACCTGCGCGGAAGTGTCGAGCGGCAGGCCGGCTTCATCCTTGTCGCGGAAACGGCCGAGCGCATCGAAGTTCTCCAATGCAAAGCCCAGTGGATCGATGCGGTCGTGGCACGACGAGCAGGCTTTGCTCGCGCGATGGAGTTCCAGCATCTCGCGCACCGTGGCGGGTTTCGGACCGTGCTCCTTCAGCTCCGGCACATCCGCCGGCGGTGGAGGTACGGGCGTGCCAAGCACGGATTGCAGCAGCCAGTTGCCACGCAGAACGGGGCTGGTGCGGTGCGAGCGTGAGGTCTTGATGAGCACACTGCCCATGCCGAGCACACCGCCGCGGTTCTGCGCTGTTACGCTGACCTTCTTGAGTTGCTCACCCGTCACACCGGGCACGCCATAGAACTTCGCGAGACGCTCGTTCAGGAAAGTGTAGTCCGCGTTGATGATCTCACGCACGGGACGGTCTTCGCGGATGAGATAGGCGAAGAAGGTGAGAGTCTCGTCATACAAATCCTCGCGGAGCTCAGGCGTGAACTCGGGGAACTTCTTTCCATCCACCGCGCTGTGTTTCTCGAAGCCGCTGAACTCCAGCCATTGTCCCATGAACTCCTTCGCCATGGCCTGCGCCTTCGGGCTGCGCAGCATGCGGCGCACTTCAGCTTCGCGAACCTCGGGCTTCAGCAGCGAACCATCGGAGGCCACTTTGCGGAGTTGCTCATCCGGCTTCGAGGACCAGAGGAAATAACTCAGGCGCGAAGCCAGTTCCCACGCGGAAACGGGGTGATCTGTCGCAGGGCTTTCTGATTCCGAGGCTGCGACGGGAGAGAGCTCCATCTTGAAAAGGAAGTGCGGTGAGACCAGCACACGCGCCACGACTTCACGCGCGGCACTTTCACGATCGAGTCCTTTGCCGATACCATCGTTGTAGAGGGTTTCGATCTGCTGTTTCTCGGCATCATCTGCCGGGCGGCGCCAAGCACTCGAAGCAAAGGTCTTCAGATGCTGGCGCATCAGCTTGTCGTACTCCGCCTGCTTTTCCTTGGGCAGCTTGTCCGTCCAGACATAGTCCCAGTCTGTGCGCATTCCCTTGAGACGTTTCTTTTCCACTTCCGGCAGCAGGGCGAGAAGCTGCTCATCGGTGAAGTAGTACACACCGGGTCCGGTGCCGTTATTGAAGAAATTCTTGGCCACTTCCTCGAGTCGGCGCTCGAACATGTCCGGGAACACCGTCTTCATCCGGCCGAAATCCGACATGGTCACTCTGGCTGCTTCCGTCTGACGTTTCCAGACCGTGAGCACGCCGGGAATGATGGCGGAGGGGTTCGGAGGGGTGCCGGTGGAAAGCGTCCACTGCACCGTCGCCTTGTCCGCTTCCGGAGAGCGCATGTCGAGCTTGCCGACTACATTCACCTCATTCACGCCGTCGGGCAGGGGAAGGGGAATCACCGCAGGCGCCTGGACACACAGGACCTCCGGCGCGACGCCGCCTTTGTTGAGCGGGTCTTTGCCATAGAGGGCAAGGACCTTGTCCACCTCCTGCAGGTACTTCTTCAATCCTTCTGCCGTCACACCCTTGGGTGCGGGCTTGCCTTGCTCGATCTCGCTCAGCTGTTTGCGCCCGGTTTCGCGCTCCACGGTCATCATCCGTTGGTAGTTGATGGTCTTGCCCTGGCGGCGCACGTTGAGATTGCTCAGTTGCACCAGGTCACCAATCGAGCCGTCACCGATGTCTCCCACCACGAGGTGCGCCTCACGCACATTTTTGGCTACGTCGACCTTCGCCGGATAACTGCGAATGCCATCGGAATCCTGCTGGCGGCGCTGCACGCCACTCCCTGCCTTGAGCGGATTATTCCACGAGCGACGCTCCGCTTGAATGGCCTGTGCGCCAGCAATCACCGCAGCGGGTACTTCCTTGGGCTTCGCGGCATCCGGTGCTGGCAGGTTGTGCCAGGCGTTACGAGTCAGGTCGAGGTAGCGCGACTTGAGCTTGTCGTTGTGCAGCATCTTCCACCAGTTCGCGAGGAATGCCGGCGAGAGCTTCGCGTCCTTGGCGAGTTGGTCGAGTGACTGCGCGCCGGTGAGTTCCTTGTGTTTCCACTTCCAGCACGCCAGCATGTACTCCGCTTCGCGGAAGTCTTCGCCGTCCTTCGGCAGGTACGGGCCGGACATCTTCTGGTACCAGACGTAGAGTGCCTGCTGCGCCTGCCCCTTCACCTGGTCATATCCGCGCAAGCCCACGCGCTGCTCTTGGAACTCCACACCCGAGCCGGGAAGAATGGTCGCATGGTCTGCGATCTTGCGCGCCGCCGTGAGATACTTCTCCAGCTGCGTCGGATTCGTGAAGAGCACATCGCCGATGTTGGAGAAGCCTTCTCCACCACCACCGTCCGGCAGGAATTCCTTGCCCAGGCCGAAATCGACACCGGTCAAGTCGCGGATCGTGTAGTCATACTCCGCATTCGTGAGACGGCGCAGGGTGACGGGACCGGGGTCGCCCGCATTACGCGTGGCCACGAGTTCCAGCTCCTTGTCCATCCATTCGAGGATGTCGTGCTTCTCCTCCTTCGTGAGCTGCGTCTCATCCTCCGGTGGCATGGAACCGGCGTCGATGACCTCGCGCACCTTCTCCCACATCGCATATTCCTTTTCCAGGCTCGGATTCGCATCCAGGCGCTTCAAGTCCACGCCACCCTTCGCCTTCTTGGTGTTGTGGCAGTCATAGCAGCTTTCGCTCAGCACGAGCTTGGCCGCATTCCAGTCGGGCACCGCGTGTGCGGAGGACGACACGAAGGCAAGACAGAGGAGGGTGGAACGGAGGGTAAAGTTGGGCATTCGCAAGAGCACAGACGTTGCCAGAATTTCAGGGGAGATAGCTACGTGGCGCAGGCACAGCGTCTTCCCATTGAAGAGGCAGGAACCACTTCATTTTGGACGCAAAATAAGAGGGCCGTGTGACCCAGAAGTCACACGGCCCAAAGAGGGATTTCGCAGGGAACTTACTTCGCCGCCTTCTGCAGCGCCGCAGCCTTGCTGGTGGTTTCCCACGTGAGGTCTTCGTCGTCCTTGCCGAAGTGGCCGTAGTTGGTGGACTTCGAGTAGATTGGACGGAGCAGGTTGAGCTGCTTCACGATGTCGGCGGGCTTGAAGGAGAACACCTTGAGGATGGCGTCGAGGATGGCGTCATCCGACGTGGTGCCGGTGCCGAAGGTGTCCACGTGCACGCTCACGGGGAGCGGGTGACCGATGGCGTAGGCGAACTGCACCTCGCACTTGCTGGCGAGACCGGCGGCCACCACGTTCTTGGCAACCCAGCGGCCCATATAGGCGGCGCTGCGGTCTACCTTGGAGGGGTCCTTGCCGGAGAAAGCGCCACCACCGTGACGGCCCATGCCGCCGTAGGTGTCGACGATGATTTTGCGACCGGTGAGGCCGCTGTCGCCCTGAGGACCACCCACCACGAACTTACCGGTCGGGTTGATGAGGTACTCGGTGTCCTTCGTCAGCATGCTCTTCGGAAGCACCTTCTTGACGACCTGCTCGATGCAGAACTTCTCGATCTCAGCGTGCGTCGCGTCCGCGGCGTGCTGGGTGGAGATCACCACGTTCACGATGCGGGTGGGCTTGCCGTCCACGTATTCCACGGAGACCTGGCTCTTCGCGTCCGGACGCAGCCACTTGGCGGCCTTGCCTGCCTTGCGGATCTTCGTCAGCTCACGGCCGAGGCGGTGTGCGTACATGATGGGCGCAGGCATGAGCTCAGGAGTCTCATCGCAAGCATAGCCAAACATGATGCCCTGGTCACCAGCGCCCTGTTCACCGTGCTTCTTGCCTTCGGCTTCAGCGGCGTCCACGCCCTGAGCGATGTCGGGGCTCTGGATGGTGAGGTAGTTGTTGATGAAAATCTTGTCGGCGTGGAAGACGTCGTCGTCATTCGTGTAGCCGATGCCGCGCACGGCGTCGCGGATCACCTTGCCCACGTTGATCACTTCATCGATCGGCTTCGTGGTGCCCTTCTTCTTGTCTTGCAGCTTGGGGATGGTGATTTCACCGCCCACAACGACGATGTTGCTCTTTGCAAACGTTTCGCAGGCGACGCGCGCCTTGGAGTCGACGCTCAAGCATGCATCGAGGATGGCATCAGAGATGGTGTCGCAAACTTTGTCGGGATGGCCTTCGCCGACGGACTCGGAGGAGAAGATAAACGAGCGTGACATGGTGGATTCTGTTTCGTATGGACGAATGATGATACGTTGATATGTTACTCCTCACCGCCGTGTCGTCAATCCTCAAATCCTTTGCCCTGCTCAGCGATCCCACCCGTGTGCGTCTGCTCGCCCTGCTGCGCCAGGAAGAACTCTCGGTGGCGGAGTTGCAGGAGATTCTCGCCCTGGGCCAGAGCAACATCAGCGCGCAGCTTGCACGGTTGAAGGAAGCGGGACTGGTAAGCGACAGACGCTCAGGCAAGAACCGCCTGTACAAGCTGGAAAGTCCGCGGCCAAAGGAGGCGGAGAATCACGTCCACCTCCTCGCCCTGCTGGACGCCGCTGCTCAGGAGCTCCGTGAGGCCAAACGCGACCAGATTGCGCTGAAACTGGTGCGCCGCAAACGCCAGGACACGGCCAAAACCTATTTCGATGCGCTCGCCGGAAAGTTTGGCAGGCAATATGTCCCGGGCCGTTCGTGGAAGGGTCTCGGGGAAATGCTCATGCACCTCGTGCCGCAGGTCGTGATCGCGGATCTCGGCGCGGGGGAGGGCACGCTCTCCCAGATGCTCGCGCCTCATGCGAAGCAGGTCATTGCCGTGGACAACTCCGAGCAGATGGTGGCCTACGGTTCCAAGCTCGCGAAGGAACACGGCTATACGAATCTCGACTACCGGCATGGCGACATCGAGTCACCTCCCATCAAGGACAACACAGTGGATGTCGCCGTCTTCTCCCAAGCCCTGCATCACGCGCAGAAACCCGAGCAGGCTCTCGCTGCCGCGTACCGCATGTTGAAGAGCGGCGGTCGCCTCGTGATCCTGGATCTCTTGAAGCACAGCTTTGAAAAGGCGCGCGTGCTCTACGCAGATGTATGGCTCGGCTTCTCCGAAGTGGAGTTGCACGAAATGCTTGAGCAGGCCGGCTTCAAGCAAATCGAGGTCCGCATCGTGGATCGTGAGGCCAAGAGCCCGAACTTCCAGACCGTGCTCGCGGTGGCGGTGAAGTGACTGCCGTAGCTGAGCGGGCGTGAGACTTTACAGTGACTTCAGGGTGATCTGGCTGAAGCGTGCGTGCAGGTAGTTCGCCGCCGGTCCCTTCTTCAGTTCTTCCACATGTTTGGTCCAGAGTTCCTGGGCCTCCTTCGCCTTCGTCTTGGTGGGAGAGGTGTCGGCGATGGCGGATGCCAATGCGAAGTACATGGCATCTGCCCCGACTGGGCCGGTGACTGGCTGCAGGGACATGGCGAGCTTGCGAGCCTCGTCTTTTTTACCAGCATTCCAGAGGAGCAGGCATTCCAGGGCAGTGTTCTCGGGCCGTTTCTGAAGCTTGGGGTTTGCCATGGAGGCGATGGCGTCGTCCCACCTTCCTACCGCTGCCCATGCCAGCGCCTGCTCACGGGTTTCGGGGTAGAGGATGAGGGAACTTTGCTGCATCCGCGTGGCAAGCTCAGCGCGCTTGGTGCAGGCATCAGACGCTTCTTTAAGTTTCCCCAGGGCCACGTGACTGGAGATCAAAAGCTTCAACGCCTCACATGTATCTCTGGAGGTTTCTTTTGGGTCCTTCAGGGCGCCGGACGCCAGTGCCTTTTCGAAATGTGACGTCGCTTGCGCGTAGTCACGAAGGCCGAAGGCGCACTCCCCCTGGAAACGAAGAAAGAGATAGATGATGGGTGAATCTGCTTCCTGCTTGCTGATCATCCCCTCCATCTTGGTAAGTTCAGTCCGCGCCTCCTCAATTTTTCCGTCTTTCATGAGCTGCATGACCAGCGCTATCGATGGCAAGCTTTGCCTCATGCCGTCATCAGGGAAATTTTTCTGGGCATGTTCGGTTGCCTTCAGGCGGAATTTCTCGGACTCCGGTTTGAATCCTGCCCTGTCACGTGCCCCAGCCAATCGAAGGTAGAGGTCGCCGAGTTGCGCCGACGTTTCACCATATTTAGCCTGCACGATTGCCTGCAGCTGAAGTTCGAGCGCGGCAAAGACGTCCCAGCGTTTTTCTCTTGCCAGTACCTCTAGAAATAGCAGGGAACGAGCTTCGTCCTCCTCGAATTTGTCTCGACCAACAACGAAGTTCACCGGGGCGCTGAGGCGCATGCCGAAGAACATATTGGGTCCGTAGATCCACCGGCCACCCGGTGCGGTCCGCGAAAAGGCCAGACAGCCATGCTGGCCTGACGGCAGGACCACCGTAAGTGCTCCAGGCTGCGCCACAGCCATATCGTTGCTGGCAAAAGCCCCGGCAGTGCCAGGATTGAGGATCTCCATCTTCGTGCGGAGCAGACGGACGTCCTTCCAATACTGGTGACCGACCATTTCGATGATGGTTCCTGCGCCTCCCGCGGCGGAAGAAGGAGGGAAACTCCGAATCACTTCGCCGGAGGGAATGCGGAAGTCATTGGTGCCGCTGGCATACACCATGACAAAGCTTTTGAGGTCGTCCGAAAACACAAACCAGTCGGATGTGTTGTCGGTATATGTCACCTTGGCCACTCCCGGCTCCACATACTCAAGACTCTCCAGAGTGGCGGAGATGGCATTGCCCGCCAGAATCTCCAACCTCGAATCCACGAATCTGACACGTGGAAAGTTGATGGCGTTGCACTCGAAAATCTTGTTCCGGATCGCGGCGGCGAAGCTCTCGGTCGTGGCGAAGGGGTTGGCATCTGCCTGCGCTCTTGCAGGCGGGGTGATGGATGCCGCAAGCATCAGGGCGTATACGAGTAGCAGTTTTTTCATTATCTTAACGGACGCTACCGAATTCCTTTAGTATCGCCAAGCAAATAGTGTACTCGAAAAATATTGCTTCAAAAAAAGCCGAGAACTTGAGAGCCGCGCGTGTTTCCCTGGGGTGTCGTGCTGCCGCGGGTCTGGAGGGGAATCCTTTTTGCTTGCTGGTTTTCGTGCTGCTCCACATCCTTGCACCTTATGAGAACGTGGATGCCGGTTCTGATGTCACGCGGTGCAGGAGTGCGGATTTGCCTGGGAACCGCTGCGGTGATGGTAATGCAATTGCTGCCCTGCCATCAGACCGCTGCTGCGGATAACCCTGCCGCTGCTGCTGTCGCCACAGCCAACAACGCCTTTGCCTTCGCCCTGCTGAATCAAGTCGAGGGTGGAGAAGACAATTTTGCCTGTTCGCCGCTGAGCATCTGGTCCGCGTTGACCATGACCTCAGCAGGTGCAGAAAAGGAGACGCTCGCACAGATGCGTAAGGTGCTGCACCTGCCGGATAGTAATGATGTGCACGAGCAAGTGGGCGCGTGGAGCAAGGCGTTGCAAGCATCCGAGAAGGTGGAGATTCGCATCGCCAACCGTCTCTGGGGAAACAAGACACTGCCGCTCAAGGAGAGCTTCTTGAAACTCACGGAGAAGGCCTATGGTGCTGGTCTTGAGACGGTCGACTTTGCGAATCAACCCGATGCCTCCCGTACTCGCATCAATGAGTGGGTCGCGCAGGAGACGAAGGACCGCATCAAGGACCTGCTGAAGCCGGAGGACATTCGTCCGGATACCCGGCTGGTGCTGACCAATGCCGTGTATTTCAAAGGCAAGTGGCTGCGTCCGTTTGATGCCCACAGCACTGCCTCTCGCACCTTCACTCTGGCCACGGGCAAAACCATCGAGGCGAAATCGATGCGCAAGAGCATGCCCCTGGCGTACATGGAGAATGCCGATCTGCAGGCGGTGCGGTTACCTTACCAGGGGAATACCACCTCGATGATCGTGGTGTTGCCACGAAAGGCGGATGCCCTGCTCAAGGCAGGTTTCGTCAACGAGGATCAATTCAATGCCGTCATCGCCGCACTGAAGAGTGAGCCGCAGGTCGTGGTCGAACTGCCACGATTTGAAGTCAGCGCCCGGCTCGCGCTTGAGAGTACTCTGGCCGCCATGGGGATGGGGCGCGCCTTCAGCGATGACGCGGAGTTCGGAGCCATGAGCTCGGAGTCCCTGAAAATCGCCAAGGTGATTCACCAGGCTTGGGTGAAAGTTGCGGAGGAGGGGACAGAAGCTGCGGCCGCCACTGCCGTGACCATGATGCCCACCGGCGCGCTTCTTCCCAAGGAAGAGCCCAAGCTCTTTCTGGTGGAACGTCCATTCCTGTTCTTCATCATGGATGACAAGACGAACGGTGTGCTCTTCACCGGAAAGGTGATGCAGCCGGAGAAGGCGAAGTAGGCTTTGCGCTTTATGGAACTTGAAACACTCCCGGAAACAAACTCTCACGACAGACCACAGCCGGTTTCGACTCGTTTTGTGCTGTGCGTGATCTTCGGTTTGTATTTGGTCGGTTATGGAGCTTTCCGTTTAAGGGGCGAGCCGTGCGAGTATGCGAATTACGACGATACACCCAAACAGCATATAGATTCCATTCGTTGGCTGTGGGAGTCAGATAAAGATGCGCTGTACAAGGCCTTTTCAACCTTCTACTGGCCCTGTCTTATGGCCGAGGATTGGCTCATTCATGAGGTCCTCTGGTAAGCCTCACGCCTCCCTCAGCAAAATCGAATCCACCACGAGATCATCATGCAGCACGTCGCTGAGGATGACGATGGGGTCGCCTTTCACCAGCGCCTTGCGATTGCGCAGCAGCGTGATGGCCCGCTCGATGGTTTCACCGGGTTTCTCGGCGAACTCGAGCACAAAAGGAAACAGTCCGCGCGCACTCATGCAGGCGCGGGCTACGGGGAGACTTTCGGTGAAGGCATAGATCGGAGCGAACTCAGGACGCTGATGCGCCAGCAGATGCGCCGTCACACCACCCTTGGTGAACACGAGCAAGCGTGATCCGGGGATGCTGTTCGCGAGTTGCACGGCGGCCTTCACCGCCTTGTGTTTGTTTGTCTTCAGCGGGGCATCACTGGCGAAACGACCGCTGGAATAGCGCTGCTCGGTCTTTGAAATGACACGATCCAGCACGTCAACACAGCTCACGGGGTACTTGCCCACGCTGGTCTCACCGCTGAGCATCACGCAGTCCACCTGCTCGGTGACGGCGTTGAAGATGTCCGTGACTTCCGCGCGCGTCGGCACGGGATTCTCGATCATGCTTTCGAGCATCTGCGTCGCCACGATGACCTTGCGTCCGTAGTAGGAGCAGCGCTCAATGATGTCGCGCTGGATGATGGGCAGATCTTCCAGCGGGCACTCGCTGCCGAGGTCACCTCGCGCCACCATGATACCCTTGGACGCCTGCACGATGGCATCGATGTTCTTGAGCGCCTGCTGATTCTCGATCTTCGCGATGACACGCGCCGAAGAATTTTTCTGCTCCAGCAGCAGTTCAAGATGCTGGATGTGCGCGGGCTCACGCGCGAAGCTCAGGGCAAAGTAGTCCACGCCCATCTCCACACCGAGGTCGAGATCCGCGTAGTCCTTTTTCGTCAGCGGCGGCAGGTTCACATCCACACCGGGAAGATTGATGTGGCGGCGTGACTTCATTTCACCACCCGTGACCACTTCCGCCTGCACGCGGTGGCCGTTGGTGGAAGTAGTGCGCAGCAGGATCATCCCGCCATCGATCGCGATGGGATCTCCGGGTTTCAGGTCCTTGGTGATGCCGGGGTAGTTTACCGTTGTGGAAAGCTCCGTGGCGGGAGGCAGCGCGGCGTCCGTGCGCAATTCCACGATATCCCCTGTCTTGAGTTGCCAGGGAGCGGCCAGGTCACCTGTGCGGATGGAGGGACCGGTGAGGTCCATGAGCACGGCGACATCGGTATCCAGTGCCGTCGCGGCCTCGCGGATCCTTTGATACACCGTGCGGGTCCACTCGTGCGAAGCGTGGCTCATGTTGAGCCGGAAGATATTCGCACCACGCCGGATCAGGGATTCAATGACAGAAGCGGATTCCGTGGCCGGTCCGAGGGTGACGAGGATCTTGGTCTTTCGCATGCAGGGGGGTGGGGGGAGGAGATGCGCCGGGCACATCCCACCGGGAGGGAGAGAGTTATTCAAGCAGCATGAGACATGCCACGGAGCGCATCGCGCTGGTCATCGTTTTGGTCACGGGATCCGTCGCTTCGAAGCTGTCTTCACGCGCAGTGTCAAACACCACCGACCAGCGCCCGGGCGGCAGTGGGAAGGTGATATCCGAGGTGCCATTGTTCCACAAGAGCAGGAGCGGGGCGCTTCCGTCACCGGGTTCTGCGCGATGCGGTGCATCCGGCGCCTCCACCAGCATGCCGAAGAAGCGGATGCCCGCCGCGTGCCAGCCATCATGAGACAGTGCCTTGCCGTTCGCGTCGAACCACGTCACGTCCGGCCGCCTCGTGAGCGGGTTGATGCGGCCGTTGTAGTGCATCTGCCGGCGGAAGTGCGGGCGGCTCATGCGGAAGCGAATCAACTTCTGCGTGAACTCCAGCATCTTCGCCTCATCACCCACCGTGCCCCACTTCATCCAGCTGATCTCATTGTCCTGGCAGTAGGCATTGTTGTTGCCCTTCTGCGTGCGCCACCGTTCATCGCCCATCGTCAGGAAGGGCACGCCCAAGGCGCAGAAAGAGGACGCGAGGCAGGAGCGGGTCATGCGGCGACGCAGGCTCAGGATGATGGGGTCCTTCGTGCTGCCTTCAGCGCCGCAGTTCCAGTTGTCGTTGTGATTGTCGCCGTCACGGTTGTCTTCGCCGTTGGCCTTGTTGTGCTTCTGGTTGTAGCTCCAAAGATCGCGCAGAGTGAAGCCATCGTGCGAGGTGATAAAATTCACACTCACCAGTGGCGAACGTCCCGCCGGACCGAAGATGTCCTGACTGCCGGAGAGGCGTTTTGCAAACGAAGCCAGCGCGCCTTCATCACCTTTCCAGAAGCGGCGTACCTTGTCGCGGAAGCGGCCATTGAGCTCATGCCACGGTTTCGGAAAGCCACCCACCTGGTAGCCGTTCGGACCGATGTCCCACGGTTCCGCGATCAGCTTCACCCGGCTCAGCACCGGATCCTGTGCCACGCCGAGGAAGAAAGGTGCGAGTGTATCAAACAACTCACCGCGCCGGCCCATGGTGGCCGCGAGGTCGAAGCGGAAGCCATCCACGTGCATTTCCGTGACCCAGTAGCGCAGGCTGTCCATGATCATGCGCAGCGCTCCGGGGGACGCGGCATTCACCGTGTTGCCCGTGCCAGTGTAGTTCACCACCTTGCTGTCGCCGTTCAGGAGATAGTAGGAATGATTGTCCAGCCCGCGCATGACGAGTGCCGGACCCTTTTCATCTCCTTCAGCGGTGTGGTTGTACACCACATCCAGGATCACCTCGATACCCGCCCGGTGCAGGTCACGCACCATGGCCTTGAATTCCTCCACCTGCTGCTGCGGCTCTTTCGCGGCGGCATATTCGCTGTGCGCGGCAAAGAAGCCCACCGTGTTGTAGCCCCAGTAGTTCGTCAGGTCCTTCGCGAGCAGGAAGCCATCATCCACATGTTGGTGCACCGGCAGCAGTTGTACGGCCGTGACCCCGAGATTCTTCAGGTACTCAATCGAAGCCGGCTGCGCGAGACCTGCATAGGTGCCACGGAGATGCTTCGGCACGGACTGGTTGAGCATTGAGAAGCCCTTCACGTGCATCTCGTAGATCACCGTGTCACTCCACGCCGTGCCGAGTTGCGTGTCTCCCTGCCAGTCGAAGGCGTCGGAGATCACCACGGACTTCATCATCACGGCTCCGTTGTCACGGAAATCGGGTGTGCCGTCCGCGCGAGCGGGCTGCATGTGGGCATTCCAGTTCGTACTGCCGTGGATCGCCTTGGCATGCGGATCGAGCAGCAGCTTCGTGGGATTGAACCAGCGACCCGTAGGTGGATCCCATGGCCCATGCACGCGGAAGCCATAGAGCGTGCCCACCTTCGCATCCTGCACGAAGGCATGCCACACGTCGTTGTGATCCCGCTGCATGCGCACCCGCTGCGTCTCGCGGGAGGGCTCCAGCGGATCGTACAGGCACACATCCACCGCTTGGGCGGTGCGGGAGTAGCACGAGAAATACACCCCCTCCTGCGTGGGCGTGGCGCCCAGCGCGGGAGGGGCGGTTTTACTAAGTTGTGAATTCCAGACGGCTGCCCCTGCCTCGTTGCCGAAGCAGATCGTGGCAAGTTTGGAGATGAGTCCCGTCACGCAGCGACACCGGCTTGGGCTTTGGCGTCAAGCGTGTCGGGCGGGGTTTCATCCTCCGCCGGCACTGCCACCGGCTCCACTTTGGGAGATACCTTCACAAACAGCGGGCGGAAGTGATCCCAGCGATCCAGGATGTCCCTCGCGCGCGGACTGTCTGTCTTCTCAAGGTGCTTGTAGATGAGCGCCTGCAAGGCCTTCACGTCCTCTTCGGTCAGCGGCCCACCCTTGATCATCTCGGGGTTGTGCAGCTTCTCGAACATGCCGGCCTCATCCAGCAGGTAGGCCACACCACCGCTCATGCCGGCGCCGAAGTTCTTGCCGAAGCTTCCGAGCACTGCGACCACACCGCCGGTCATGTATTCGCAACCGTGGTCGCCAATACCTTCAATGACAGCGGTGGCACCGGAGTTGCGCACGCAGAAGCGTTCACCCGCGCGGCCCGCTGCGAAGAGCGCGCCGCTCGTCGCACCGTACAGCAGCGTGTTGCCCACGATGCTGTTCTCATGCGTCTGGAAGGTGGGGTGCACTTTCGCCGGCGGACGGATGACAATCTCACCACCGCACAGGCCCTTGCCCACGTAGTCATTCGCTTCACCGGTGAGGTTCAGCGAGACGCCGCCGCAGAGGAAGGTGCCGAAGCTCTGGCCCGCGCTGCCTTCGCAGTTCACTTCCACGGTGCCCGGAGGCAGACCATGGTTGCCATGGTGGAAGGCGATTTCGCCCGCCAGCTTGGTGCCGATGTTGCGGTCCGTGTTCTTCACCTTGTAGCGCAGCGGGTTCACCTTGCGCTTGTCGCTGATGGCCACCTGCGCCGCCTGCATGATTTTGTCATCCAGCGGGTGGTGGTTGATGCGCTCGTTGCTGTTCACGCGGCAGATGCGCGGGGCATCCTGGCCGAGCTCCTTGCCCACGTCACGGAGGATGCGGGAAAGGTCGAGCAGGTTCGCCTTCTTGTGATCCGGCACCACGCGCTGCCTGAGGAATTCAGGGCGACCGATGATGTCATTCAGCTTGGCCACGCCAAGGGATGCCATGATGGCACGCGTTTCTTCAGCGACAGAGTTGAAGAAGTTCACCACGTGTTCGGGCTTGCCTTTGAACCGGGAGCGGAATTTCGGATCCGTTGTGGCCACACCCACGGGGCAGTTGTTCAGGTGGCACTGGCGCACATACACGCACCCGAGGGCGATGAGGGCGATGGTGCCGAAGTTGAACTCCTCCGCGCCGAGGATGGCTGCAGTCATGATATCGCGACCATTGCGCAGGCCGCCGTCTGTACGGAGCGTGACGCGGTCACGAAGGCCATTCAGCATGAGCACCTGCTGGGTCTCGGCAAGACCGAGTTCCCACGGCATACCTGCGTGCTTGATGCTGGAGAGCGGGCTCGCTCCCGTGCCACCTTCATGACCGGATACGAGAATGATGTCCGCATTCGCCTTGGCCACACCGGCAGCCACGGTACCCACGCCCGATTCGGCAACGAGCTTCACGCACACGCGGGCGCGCGGATTCGCCTCCTTCAGGTCATGGATGAGCTGCGCGAGGTCTTCGATGGAATAGATGTCGTGGTGCGGGGGTGGGCTGATGAGGGACACACCCGGCTGCGTGTGACGCAGACGTGCGATGAGGCCGCTCACCTTCATGGCGGGAAGCTGGCCGCCTTCACCAGGCTTGGCTCCCTGCGCCATCTTGATTTCCAGTTCCCAGGCATTCGCGAGGTACTCCGCAGTCACGCCGAAGCGTCCGCTCGCCACCTGCTTGATCTTGCTCATCGCCCAGTCGCCGTTTTCATACGGCTTGAAGCGACGGGGGTCTTCACCACCTTCACCAGAGTCCGACTTGCCGCCGATGCTGTTCATCGCGATCGCCAGCGCTTCATGCGCCTCAGGCGAGATGGCGCCCAGGGACATGGCTGCCGTGGTGAAACGCACGCGGATGTCTTCGATGGACTCCACTTCCTCAATCGGAATCGGGCCACCGCTGTCCGGCACGAACTCAAAGAGATCCTTCAGCGCCGCCGGGCGGTTCTCAAGTTGGGCCTGCACGTACTTGTCGTAGTCCTCAGCCTTGCCGGACTTCACGAAGGTGTGGAAGTTCCTGATGACGGGGCCGGTCACGCTGTGCAGTTCACCGTCACGACGCGGACGGTAGAAGCCTGGGTCAGCCAGCTCGATGGGGCCGCTCTCCGGCACGCCGGTCGTGTAGGCCGCCGCATGGCGTGCGAGGCTTTCCTCCGCGATTTCATCAAAGCCAATGCCGGCGATCTGGGATGGCGTGCCGGTGAAGCAGCTGTCCATCACTTCCTTGCCGATGCCGATCGCTTCGAAGATCTGCGCGCCGGTGTAGCTGCTCAGCACGCTGATGCCCATCTTGGACATGATCTTCAGCACGCCCTTCTCAAGCGACTTGCGGTAGTTTGTCAGCAGCTTGGCGAAGTCGAGATCCGTGTAGAGCGGCTTGCGCGCCGTCTTGTCGGCCTCCAGCACTTCCTGCACGGATTCATACGCGAGGTACGGGCACACCGCGCTCGCGCCAAAGCCGAAGAGGCATGCCATCTGGTGTGTGTCGCGCGCTTCACCCGTGTCTACCACGATGGAGAGACGCATGCGCTTCTGCGCACGGTTCAAATGATGATGCACTGCACCCGTCGCGATGAGCGAGGGTACCGGCACACGGTTGTGGTCGGTGGCACGGTCGCTCAGGATCAGGATGCGGACGTTTTCTTCCACCGCCTTCTCCGCTTCTGCACAGAGACGATCCACTGCCTTGCGCAGGCCGATGGTGCCTTCCGAGACCGCCCAGGTCGTGTCGAGGACACGGCAGGGGAAGGCCTCAAGCTTCTTCAGCTTCTCCAGTTCGTTCTCGAAAAGGAAGGGCGACTTGAGATGTACCACGCTGGCGTGCTCGGGCGTTTCACCCAGCCAGTTACGCTGCCAGCCCAGTACCACGTCGAGGGACATCACTCCGCGTTCGCGGATGGGGTCGATCGGCGGGTTGGTGACCTGCGCGAAGAGCTGCTTGAAGTAGGTGAAGAGGACCTTGGGCTGCTTCGAAAGGGCCGAAAGGGCCGCGTCATCACCCATCGAGTAGATGACTTCTTCGCCCTTCGCCAGCATGGGGGCGAAGGCCATGTCGATCTCCTCCTTGTTCCAGCCAAAGGTGACCTGCTTCTGGGAGAGGCTCAGGATGTCGAGCTCTTCCTTCGGAGCGTGAGGTGCGAGGGAGGTGAGATCGTGGCGGTTCTCCTTGAGCCATGTGCCATAGGGCTGGCGGGCGGCAAGCTTCTCCTTGATGTCGCCATTCGTGGTGACGGTGCCCTTCAGGGTATTCACCTCGAGCATCTCACCGGGGGCGAGACGTCCTTTCTTGATCACCTTGCGGTCATCCAGCGGGATGATGCCCACTTCGGAACCGAGGGCAAAGACGCCGTCTTCCGTAAGCTTGTAACGTGAGGGGCGCAGACCATTGCGGTCCAGGCTGGCCACGATGCTGACGCCATCCGTGGCGACCAGCGCCGCAGGACCGTCCCATGGCTCGCTGAAGCAAGAATGGTATTCGTAGTAGGCCTTCTCCTCGTCCGTGGTCGTCGGGTCGATGCCGTATGCCGAGGGCACCAGCATGGACATGGCGTGCGTGAGGTCGCGGCCGGAAAGCACCAGCAACTCCAGCGCGGCGTCGAGGCTCGCGGAGTCGCTCTGGCCCACGGCGCAGAGATTCTTGAGCAGATGCTCTTCGTTCTCCCAGAACTCGTGCTCGAAGTCGCTGGCGCGGGAGGCCACCCAGTTGCGGTTGCCACGCACGGTGTTGATTTCACCGTTGTGCGCCAGCATGCGGAAGGGATGCGAGAGCGCCCAGGTGGGGAAGGTGTTCGTGGAGAAGCGCTGGTGGAAGATCGCCAGCGAGGTTTCGAAGCGCTCGTCCTGCAGGTCCTGGTAGAACTTGCCCAGCGCGGTCGCGATGACAAGCGCCTTGTAGATGATCGTCTTGTGCGACATCGAGGGCACGTAGAACTCGGCCAGACCCATGGAACGGGACTTCAGAATGAGCTCACGGCGCGCCATGTAGAGTGCGCGCTCAAAGGGACCGTCATCCATGCCTTCAGGACGCGCCATCAGCAGGTGCATGATGTACGGCATGGTCTGCAGGGATTTCACGCCCAGCTCGTTGGCATTCACCGGCACCTTGCGCCAGCCGATGATGCGGATGTCCCGCTTCGCCACGGCGCCTTCGGCCACGTTTTGAATCTTGATGCGCTGAAGCTCGTCCTGCGGAAGGAAAAAGACGCCCACCGCGAGGTCGAGGGGGTGATCCAGCTCCACGCCGAATTCTTCCTTGGCCACCGGGAGCAGGATCTTGTGGGGAATCTGGGCCAGCACGCCGGCGCCGTCGCCCGTCTTCATGTCGGCCTCCATGGCGCCGCGATGCACCACGGCACAACAACCACCCAAGGCCAGCTCTAGAATCTCATGACTTCGTGTCCCGTCGACTTTGGCCACGAAACCCACGCCACAGGCGTCACGCTCCAGCTCCATGCGATGGAGTGAGCCTTCATTGGGAATCGGCAGGTCGTAATAGGGATGCTTTGTCATCTCGTCTGATTTTGGGGAGGGGTGAGTGTACCCTTGTGACCCGGGCCGCGAGGCGCGGGGACAAAGGGCATCCAGCATATATCTTTTGGCGGAATTGGCAAGGGCGGGTGGTAGCAGGGAGCGTGCCGCGGGCTGCAGATGTGAACCAAGTCGCCAAAATGAACACCAGGATCGCCGGGCATCACGTTGCAATTGTGTGACTTGCGGCACTGCCAGGGGAGCCCGACCAGTCTCGTTTGGGTGTGGGAAGGGTTTTCCTCGAATTCGCCGCCAAAACGCGCTTGCCGCGCTATTACCCTGAGGCAGCTTATGGGCTGGTCTCGTCCACCCGTGCGAACCTGCCACGCGCCACATACGCATTTTAGTACCCCCATTCATGAACGTCAGAACGCTTTTCGTCCTCTGCGGCCTCTTCTCCTTCGCTGCCGCTCCGTCCCTCCGTGCCCAGGAAAAAGAAAAGGAAAAGGAGGCAAAGCCGGCTACGGCTGCGCCCCTTGAAGCTCAGGTGGAAGCCATGGCCACCTCCACAGGCGCCTTCGCGGGTGGCACCCTGTACAGCGTCTATCTCGGCGTCGTGGATGCCGAGGCTGCGCACACGGCCGGACTGGATGCCAAGGTCATCGAAGCCCAGGTGGTCCGGCATCTGGCCGTGCTGCACGTGGTGAACGATCAGGTGGCCGGACTGCGGAAGACCTTTGCGGCAGACCCCACCGTCCTGGCTTTCCTGGATCAACTCGACAAGGGCGTAGCCCTTGTGGGCACTCAGGGGGCCGCTCTCCTGAACGTCGTGAATAAGACGAGCAGCCGTGAGGACTCCAAGTATGAAGCCAAGAAGGACGCCAGCCGTGACTTCCTCAAGAAGTTCATGAGCCTGCCGGAGAACCGCGAAATCCTGCCCTAGTCGAGTCTCCTTGCTTGGCGGATCTTTCCGAAAGGAGAGGTGTCCCTGTGCAGAACTGAAGTGTCGGGTGGGTATCGTGCAAGAAAAGGAAGAAACTCTCTTCCAAAATTCAACTTTCCTCTTGCATCCCCCCCGCTTCTTCGGTACCAACTTCTCCCCGCTTCTAACGGAGCGGCTAATGTTTCGGGTAGGTGCCGGAGCGGTCAAACGGGGTGGACTGTAAATCCACTGGCTTACGCCTACGGTGGTTCGAACCCACCCCTGCCCACCATTACATAACTCCCTCAAAATGAGGGATGAAGTTCGGAAAATGGCTCATCTAGTGCGTTGCACTGACACGCACAAAGCCACACCGAAACACACGAAAATACACCGAAAACTGGCAGTATTTTGGCAGTCAAACGGCCATCGCATGCAAGTCTTCACTTGCATGGATTCGTTTTTGGGTTAAGGTGTTCAGACACCTAGCACTCTTTTCTAGGATGGATTATGTGATGTTTCTCTGGACGGAACGTCGAACCCGCTATTAGAAATGGCCCGCCTAAGGCAGGCCGGGCCGAAATATCCCAATGGAACTCAAGCTCAATCTGCTGGACTCGTCTGTGGTGATCATTGCTGACACGCACAACCCAAGCATACTGCATCCCTCCTTTCTAACGGCAAACAAGATAGTGCCCGAATCATGGAAGCAGGTGGATCCTTTAATGACTACCCCTGCCTTCTCGGTCGTGAATTATGACAATGGGACCAGCTTCACCGCTGAGCCTACAAAATTTCAGGTGCTGTCCCATTCGGAGGAAGGGAGAGCCACCATAGCCAGCATGGCATCCAGCTACCTCGGCGTTTTGCCTCATGTGCGCTATACCGCTGTGGGGATTAATTTGACTGCCGCCATAGGCATGGATGACCCTCCATCTTGGATCAGAGAGCGCTTCATAAAGCCGGGACCTTGGACCGAGAGGCATGAGGAGCTTGTGGCAACTGCCTTCAAGCTTACCTACAAGGTAGATGGCGCGTTGTTGACCGTCAGTTGTGAACCTGGAAAGGTGCCACTTACTGACGGTGTGCGTTCGGCTACGATAGTTGTGGCGAACTATCACATGCGCCTCAAAAAACAAGGTTATGAGGGCGCAAATGAAGCTTTGCAAACGTATCCCGATAGAGTAAAACACTTCTATGACATCGCGGCCAGCACCTTTGGCGCGACGTAAAGCAATGTCCTGTTACGCACCAGAACCCGACACGCAAACACGCGCTCGCTATCCTCGGCCAGAAGCGAGAGATTCCATTGCGATCGTCAACCGCGTATTTAGCACCCGAGGAGAAACAAAGAGGACGGGCACTTTAGATAAGGCAGGATCCACCATGCCCATCTCTGGTTTGAGCTTGTCGAGCATAGGCGAAATGCGTGACGATAGGGCATTCTTCGCGAAACTTGCAGAGGCTCTATGGGCGGACTCTGTTGATGCCTCCTCTACCAGCCTGAATATTCAACTTCCCTTCTGGACTCCTGAGCCTGTTGCCGTCGAAGATGCGTACGATGCCGATGATTCGGTAGACTGGGATGCTCGGGCCGCCATTCCGCAAAGGAAGTTTCGCACGTACAAGCTCGCCGCGAAGAAAATTGGCCCGCGCCCGCCCATTGTTCGAATTGATCCTTTTCAATGAGCGCGGAGGCAAAAGCGGCAGAGCGCTATCCGTGGTATGACCTTGTGGATGGCGATGAGCTTCAGCAGGGGGATATCCTTTTTGCGTGTCCCTTCTATAAAGTGGTAGGAGAGCCTTCCGAAGGTGAAGCGGAGCTACAAATATCCGAACAGACAGCAGTGATACTCACTCAGTCATGTGATCTAGCGCTTAGGAGGGACGGCACTTATGGCGTTGAAAATGTGATCCTGTGTCCTTTGCTGCAAAAGCATGAGTTGGCGAGCGATGCCACATTCTCGAAAAGAGATAGTTGGAACCAAGCAAGGAAAGGTCAGATGCCCGCATATCACGTTCTCAATAGATTTGAGAATGAAAATGTGAAGCTGGACTATGCCTTGGCGGATCTCAGCAACTTGTTTACTTTGCCAATCGAGACTGTGAAAAGTTTCGCTCGCAATCTTGGCAGTCGACCTAGGCTCAACCACCCGTACTGTGAACATCTTTCACAGGCGTTCGCCAGGTTCTTTATGCGAGTGGGGTTGCCGGTGGATATTCCCCACTTCTAGGAGTCTATTCTCATTCCATTCCGGTCAGGGGACGGGATTATGGCGGAACTGGAAAGCGGAAACCCGCCAGCACCACGAAGGCGCTGGCGGGTTCGCATTTGCTCAGTGGGCCTACCGCCGGCCTGATGGCGTGAGGGCCACCCTTGCCTCTGCCAGCTTCTCCACGGCCTCGCGTTCGCGCTCGATGGCACGTTTGAGCCGCAACCATGTGCCGTAGCCACGACCGCCAGCAAAAGCCGCTAGCTTGCCCTGCTCACCGTTCTGCATGACGAACTGCACCCAGGTCGTGCGCAGCCGGTTAACCTCCTCACGAGCCTCCAGCGAGGCACGGTGCAGCTTGTCCAGAGTGGACGGCGGGGCATTACCCCTGCGATCATTCCTGCTCCCCGTCGGACGGCCCGCCTTGGGTTCGCGAACTGTCTTGCTTGCCGAGACGCGCCCGGTGGTGTGGTACTCCTGCAACACGCGGTCGGCACCGATGCGGAGAAGGTGAGCCACGGAATGGCCGGTCTCCTCTGCACAATCCTCCATGGCCGCGCCCATGCCTTTCCATGGGCCAATGAAGTAGGTGTTTCTCATACGCAAGGCACCTCCGAATCTTGATGAAGTTCACCGGCCACACGGATGTACTCCGGCAGCGAGTCGAGAAGCACCTTTGCCTCACGGGGGCTGAGGATGACAATGGCAACCTCGCTCAAGTCGCCGGACTCCTCGTCACCCTGGACGATGTTGATCCAGCCCGTTTCCGTCACGCGCAGGAGAAAGCCCTCCTGTGGTAAGAGGACGGTTGCAGCTGGCACCATGGGTGTCTTCTTCATGCTGCGGCCCTCCCTTCCTTGCGCAGGGCACCGGATGCCAGAAGCAATCTAGCCAACTTCGCCACCATCATCGTGACGGGGTTCTCGTGCCCCTCCTGCTTTGCCATCTTCCGCATCCGGCGGTCCTGTGCTTGGGACACGAAGATGCACGCATTCTTTCCACTGCGGCTTTCAACGTACTGAAGCCGACGCATTCCTGGCACAACTCTGTAGTGCAGCCAGTTGCCATGATCGCTGGGTGTAGGACGGTGTGAGACAGGTATGCGTGGCAGGATTACTTCTTTCCCTTTAGGATGGCGTCCAGCTTTGCGTTGAGCGCTTCCAGGGCGAGGCCGCGAGGGGTGCGGCGGTCGTTCTCCCAGCTTATCACCGCATCCGTTGACACGCCGAGCCTCTTTGCGAACGCCCCTTGTGTTTCGTCCGTCTTTGCGCGGGCTGCTTTGAGCTTGCGGGCGATTTCTTCTGACATAGGTTCTCATTGTAGGTGATCCTTCGGTTTAGTAGCTTGTAGGATTGTCTGCATGTGGGCTCGGTCGGTGTTCCACCACTGACCGGGCCTTCTTTGTTCCATCCGCTATTTGCGGATTTCACACCCCTATACTTGTACACTGTACAAGTTCCGGCAAGAGGAGAATGCATATTTTTTCCACATGAGGAGAATCCTTATGGACGAAAGTGCGAATCCTTGCTATTCGATCCAACCATGGAAATCTTCACTGGTCTCTTTGGCTTCGTCCTCGTCGTGGTCGGCACCCTAATTGCCATTGCTGGGCTACTGATGCCCTTGGTTGTCTGGCAGATGGATGCGCGACTCAAGGCTATCGAGGATCGAGCCTATGCCATGCGCAAGATGATGCGCCTGTGTGAGGACCATCTGCGCATGATGCGCGTGATGCAAACGGGTGAGCAATTGGAACCGAGAGATCCGACGTTGTAGCCGTGGCGACTAAGAGGTCCAGCGCACCAAAACTCATTTCAGTGGAGCTCACCATTCGTGAGTGGGTTCTAATTCGAAATCTCAGGATAGACCATGAAGAGAAGGTAAAGCAACGAGCGAAAGAAAGAGAATGGGAAAGGCAAGCAGCCTCAGACGCTCGGAGGTATCTTACCGGAAAGTGGAAACTGCCGAAGTGCGCAATTCGGTTGACGATTGAAACAGAATGGGAGCTGCTGAAACAGGGACGCAAGAAGATCGTGCAGCGAAAAGAAGGTGTGCCTGCGCGAGGCCTTTTTTTCTATGAGGATATCCTGCGTCGCGAACGCGATGAAGCAAAGCGACAAAAGGAAATCAGAGCAGCTGCACGTAGAAAGGCGGCTCGCCACGCGGCTAACCGTACTCGGCCATAACCAATTGACCTGAATTGCACACCGTGAAGTAAACGCTGAAGCGCCTGGTCTGCTCTACCACTTCTCCAGCAGCTACTTCGCCAATCGGATAGACATAGTGACCTTGGGTCAAGATCCCTGAGTCAGGGTCCACAGCAACCCCCACCTCCTCGCCCGGCAAGAGCGATATCACAACATTGCTGAGCTGTTGTTTCCCAGGAACGAGGTACCATTTGCCGTCGTTCCCCAGCCTCTTGGTTCCGTCCAAGTTGAAGTTGAGATAGGCAGTGAAATTTTCCTCAACCGTAAGGAACGGCGCGGGGATTGAGAAGATTGATATGCCGTCGATCTCCGGCTCGATGATTCCGTTTACCGAAGCTGGATAGACTGCCCAGCCAGTTACGTCATCCACCCTCGTTCGGTAAAGCTCGAAGGGGTGATGAGGTAGCGAAGATGCAGCCCCGCGCTGCTTCTTCAACTCAAGTCCTCGACCTCCCGGGAACGGCTTGGTGAACATGCGCCCACGAGTCGGCAAGGGGGTTTGAGCGGCTGTCTCCTGACGGAAACGACCTTCCTCCCCTTGACGCTTCTTCGTACCGAAGTGCTGGGCACCCTGTGCGCTACTCATTTTTGTAGATTGGATGATTCACGGTCCCTTGTTGGCGTTGGCGGCGATGCGACCTGCTCAGACTCCATCATTCTTCCTCACGTACGCAGGAGTACTCGATTAGAACCAACTCTCGGGAATAGAGCGTGTCGCTGCCTTCGCCTGTGGGCCAAGCCGCGGTAAGCGTAGGACCGCCGTATTCAGCGTCAGCCCCGCCAAGTGTGGGATCCCATTCGTGCTCTATCTCATAGTTCTCGATAATCTCACTGTTCTCATCCATCACACCGTAGACGATTCGGATGTACCCCGAGTTCCCTCCCGTGATCACAATGCGGGTTTCGCATGAGGTGTAAAGGCAGTCGAGGACCTCGGAGGTTTCCTCATTTACGAGGAAATAACTTAGCCCGATTGGAGTGTCACCAAACTCCTCGGAGCAGTTCGCGGCAGAATTTGTCACTGCGCTCCCTTGAATTTCACTGTGACCAGGCTGGGTCCATTCGCTGTTGTACTCAGTCTCATCAAAGATGCTGTTCTCCACATCCAACTCCGTGATGAACGCGCCTGGCACCTCCAAGAAATCCCCGTTGCAATCAGTATCGCTGACATCATAGAGCCGGACCACTTGACGGGTGAGCGTGTATGACGACTCCGTGACGTCCGGGGAGCACTCGCAGGCCAGCGTGGCAACGTTAATCGCGCAAGTTTGATTCGCCCGTGAATCATAGGGAATTTCTACATCGACAGTTCCAACAGTCACGCGCCTGGATCCTCCGCTAGTCTCACACTCCCACACATGGGGAGCGGGTGAAACGGTGCGGACCTCCCGCGAATTGGTCACGGTCTTTTCGAGGTAAAACTTCCCGTCTTCAGGATTGAAGAAGCCGCAAGGCATTACCCCGTTCGGCGTGCCGATGCACTGCTTGCCTTGAAACGCGAAGTCAGGGCAGGTGTTTGCTGGAAGCCCGAGGCAGTGGCAGCACTGGGCGTTCCCCGGCGGCACTTCAAATGCCGGGTGGAAGTCTGCCATGGTCTTCACTGCCATACCGTGGCCTCCTTCCTCCCTGATTTTGCTGCGCCATTCTGGAGGTGATTGAGGATCTGCTGCTGGATGTTCACCGCCTTCTCAGCGGCCCTCACTTGCGCATCGCCTCCATTGATGTTTCCTCGACCGCCGCCCACTGCGCCGAGTGAGTCAGCAGGCACGCTGGCGGCGGCGCGCTTAGCGTCACCAATGCCCTCCTTGGCCTTCTTCACCTTGTCGGCTTGGTCCTCGATAGCCTGCGATTCCTTTTCCTTCTGAGATTTGCGCTCATTGCGAATCTCAGCGTTCACACCGATAATTTCAGTGCGCTTTCGAGCTGCGGCTTCAGGGTCTGATTCCTCCAGATCCTTCGCCTCCTTGTCCATGCGGTCCTTTTTGGCCCACAAGGCTTTGAGTTTGTCCTCACCGCCTAACGTGGAAATCTCGTCGTCTTCACGCGCCTGCGCTTCATCCTTTCGAGCTGAGGCGATGCGCTCTTGGCGTTGGGACTCTTCTTTGGCATCGTCTTCCTTTTGCTTCGCAATGTCCTCAGCGCGCTTCTTCTTGTCGCCGTCCTGTCGCTTCTGCTCCTGCTCAAGCTGGCGCTGCACACGCTGGGCCTTCTCCAGTGCATCCAAACCCTTGTCTCCATCCTCGGAGGACTTATAGATTTCCAGCAAGCGGTTTCGCTCCTCCAGCAGGGCATTGATTTTCTGCTGGCCTTCGAGGGCTTCGCGTGCGGCATCGGCCTCGGCCTCTCGGATTTTCTGGAGGCGGTCTTCGCGTTTCTGAGCTTCTGCTGCTTCTTCTTTGGCTTCGTTGGTGCCTGTTTCTTTTCCGCTTCCCTCATCCTTGCCGCTGTACTTCGCGCCGATATCCGCCTTGTCCTGTTTCAACTGCTCGTGGATCTCCTTGGCGTTCTCCTTCATTTTCTGGAATGCGGTGGCGGCACCCATCTTGTCCCCGCTCATGAGCTTTCCGACGATTTCAACGGCTCCGCTGGCACCGTTGGCGACTTGATCGAAGAGCGCCAGAAGTCCAGCGCCCTCCTTTTGCAGATGAATGAAAAAATCTGCCAGACCATTGGCAATAAAGTTCTTCGCCGTGGCGCCAAGACGGGAGAGCCCATCGTCCAGGGAGGCGAATACCTTCACCGTCCTATCCGACATGGTGACCACATCACCCAAGCCATTCTCAGCAGCATCCTGTAAAGCATCGCGAAGCTCCAGCGCGCTCTTGCCAAGCACCTTCACCATGGCGTCTGCCTCCATGGATCCCTTCCCGATCTTCATGAGCAATTGATCGGGGGATTTGCTGAGCAGATCGTCAATGGTAATGCCAAGCTCTGCGAATGATTTGGTTAGACCTTCGTCGCCCTTCAGCGCTTTGGTTTGTGCCAACTCCAATTTGTTGAGGGAGCTGCTGAGGGTTTCGAGGCTTGAGCCGTTCTGTTCAACGGCATCCTTCCACTGCTGGAGAGCCTGTCGAGATACGCCGTGTCTGCTCGCAAGATCATCAATGGCGCCAGCAGCCTGAAGCACGCCACGGGTGAACGCCACTATCGAGCCCACAGCAAAAATGCTACCTAGCGCGCTGCCAGACATGCTTGCGAGCGAGCCTTTGAACCTCGCCACGCCTGCGCGCATCTCATCGAGGCCCGCTTTGAAGCCGGCGTTGTTGATCCCTACACTGACTTCGAGTTTAGCCATAGCGCTTTCCTATTTCATTTCACGACCTTCAAGATGCCGAAAGATGGATGCGCAGGAGTCCAGGAATGCGCGTTGGCTCCACAGATTGCGCAGCACAAGCCAGCGATCGCGCCACGTCCATTTCAGCGTTGCGGCCATGTCCGAGATCGTGCCGTTGCAGGACAGTACCTTCGAAGCAAGCAACACGTCTCCCCACTGGACTATGGGAGAGAAACGATTGAGGAAGGGTGACTTCGCAGCCTCCAACGCGTCCATATGCTCGGACCTGAGCGCCGTGAATTGATATCCCAGCACCTTCGGCGTGCGGGGATGACTGTTGAGATAGGTGGGCTTGGGTGTTTTGGGGCTCATGGCAGGAATTTTGCGATCCATTTCACTCCGAGGTGTGTTTCTTGTGCCGACAGCGTGGCGACCTCTTCGCCATAGCTCGCGAAGAATTCCTTCTTTGCTCCACGGCTCAGGAGCGCGTCGTACATGGCGAGCAGTTCGGAAAGGCGCTCCTCTGCCTCCTGCCGGCGGATTTCGGCAAGCTCGGCTTCGGTGGCGCGTTCGTCCGTGGAAGGTTCAAGATAGAGAGTCATGGCGGTATGGGGTGTATCAGGAATGGGTGAGCGCCCCGCCCTGGCACTTCTCATGTTCAAAGTGGGCGGGACGCTCGATGCCCTGCACAAACGGGTGCAGGGCAAATGGGTTAGATGGGCATGCGCCTGTACTGGCCATCGCCAAGGCGATTGAAGAATTCGACCGGACTGTCCTCCAGGAAGGCATGAGCGGCATATACGATGCCAGTCTCCAGGCTCAGCAGCTTCACCTTCACGACACCCTGCGGCAGAGTGCGTGCTGCATGGAAGCCTTCAAACTTGGCCTTGAGAACTGCAAGCTCTCGCTCTGTATCGATGGTAAGCGCGCCCGATGCGTTCTCGTAGGTCATCAGTGCTTCGTGCTCCAAGCGGACGGGTTCCACTGGTTCCGTTCCCGCAGGATCGCCAGTGACGAAACAACTGAAGGTGGTCAGCGTGAGAAGTTCAAAAGCGGAGATGCTGTTTACCTGTGAAGTGGAGAGGGTGGGAAATTCGCGAGTGTATTTCATGGTGTGAGATGATGGGCTTAGGAAATGTAAAGGTTCTCGTGGGGGATTTTGGCGATGAACGTCCCCAGCCATCGAGGTCCGCGCCTCGTCTCGTTCACGGCATGGGCGAACACTTCGTCACGGTGCTTCTCCCACCAAACCGCCCTAACCATGACATCTGAGATTTTGTCGAATTCAGCCCAAAGCACCATGAGCGCATCCTCAGCTTTGAGGCGGTCAGGCTCGCTCACTTCGCCGGGCTTCTTGAAGACCGCGAAGTTTTTCCGGGATCGGTCGTGCCGCGACTTGTCCACGGGCTGAGCACCAGGGAGCAGGTAGCCCTTGGGCTTTGTGGATTTCGACGCCGTGGCAAGCGCAGCTTTGATGCTGGCTTCGGTGTGAAGCGAGAACGTAGCGGCATTGTATTTTCCATTGAAGCGGGCCAGCAGCAACTCTGCGGCATCAGCGCTGCTCAGACCAAACCCCTGGACAAGGGCTTCCGCGATGACTTCGGGAGTGTCATTGACGTGCGCGGTAGCGGCTTCAACAGCATGCTTCGAAACGTCCCCCTCCTTCATCTCCAGGAGGTGACCGCCATTTCGGATGAAGTCGTTCTTCTCTTTCGGGCCCATGGCATCATAGACCCCGCGGTACATGAACTTGGAGTCTGTGAACGGGGCCTTTGCTGCAATAGCAGCGGCAGGCTTGAGGGCGGAGGGGAGCGCGGTAGTCATGGGCGCGGGTGCAGGTTTCGCAGTGGGCACGGGAGGTGCTGGCGCTGGTGAAGGGAGCGGAGGCGTGGAAGCGGATGCGGACACGATCGGCGGTGTTGATGCCTGAGAGCACAGCGAGTCGTTCTCCTCGGCCTCGGCTTTGTACTCATCATTGAGCCAGTCCATCTTCTTATGTTGCAGTTCCGGCTCTGGCTTGCTAACTCTGGCGGATGGCTTGCCGCCTCGGAGCTTGAAGTTTGCATCCTTCAAACGCTGGATCTGGGCCTTGAGTTCTGGAATGAGTTTGCTGAATAGCATGGCGTGTGAGGGTGAATTATTTGATCTCTTACCCTATGCGCAGCCCTCCAAAAAAGTGGCACATGGCACATTCAAGCCGCATCGGGGATGGTCGGGATCTCATCGCCTTCCATCAGCTTAAGTACGACGTTGTGATAGGCCGCCAGCTTGGCGCGACCACGGCGCAGTTCCTTCTCAAGGATCATGATGTCCTGTCCTGACAGGCGTTTATGCACTTTGCGTTCGGCCATTCTTCCCAGTTCAACCTCGATGGTATCCACGGCTTGAGTAATGGCGGGGAGGCGAGTCAGTTTCGCTCCTGTGGCCTTCCGCTCCTGCTCAACCGCAAGCCGCCGCTTCCAATCGAGATGATCCTGGATCCATTTCTCAAGCTTGTCGATCAGCAAGATCGGCCATGGATCATCGTGCCGGCCGGGTGCTCTGCCCTCAGTGCCGGGAATTCGCCCGTCCTTTGCCATGCGTGCAGCGGTGCGCGGAGGGATCTGTGCCATGGGGCAGAAGTCCTTTTTCTCCAGCCATATCAGCGTGCAGGAGCCGTAGGGATTGATTGTTTCTTCGTCCATAGGTCTAGTGCTTGATTCGAAGTTTCCGCGCCACGGTGAGCCATTGCTCATCGTTCCAGGTCCGTGCCTCCCGGAGCATGCGGGCGCACTCCACGACGTTGTAGGGGCAGCGGGCGCCCTCAGCTCCCTCGTGGAGGAGATGGAGGATTGAGCCTTTCGTCTCAGGCTTCATCCTGGGGATATGAGCGCTGGCGTTCATGGGAAGTGAGTGAAAAAATTCTTGGTATTTTTCTGGCCGTTTTTGGTGTCTAGTCAGTTTACCGTCAGCCAGTTTTGATGAGGGGCGGGGTGTCTAGTCATGGGAAGTTGGAAAAAAAGTGTCCCGTTCAAACACGACGCCAGCTTTGGGAACCGCGCTGTAGGTGTCTAAACAGTAGACTTCCTACCCCCCCCGGGGGGTGCCCTGCCCGCCCATAGGCTTAGTGGAGCTGCATCTCCCTCCCACGGAATCCAAGCCCTCCATTTGAAGTGAAAGGGCAATGACTCCACTGTATGCTCTCCCGCTGCTCCTTGGTGTACGGCTTCGTGCCCGGCTGCCTGAGACTCGGCCAATTGCATTCGACTACTCCACCCGTCTGTGCCATGCGGTCGGAGATTGACGGCCCAAGGTTCGCCGCGAGGTCTTCAGCGCTCAGGTTGCCCATGATGAGGGTGGGCAACAGGCTGGCATATCGATGGTCGAGGATGTTGACCAAGATCTTGTTCTCCCACTCTGACAGGCCGCGCTCCTGAATTTCATCGATGACGAGGAACTCGCATTCCCTGAACCGGCTCATCAGTCCTTGTTCTGTTTCGCTGTGTCGTCCGCGATCCCTGTCCTTGTCCCAGGTGCCCCGCAGCATCGCGAACATATCCGCAGCACGGAGATAGATGCCCGGCTCCTCACGGCGCTCCCGTCGCTTCTGCGCAATCCATGCCGCCATGACGGTCTTGCCCCTGCCACGGTCGCCTATCAGCCCTACCATGGCGCCGTCTGCCAGCAGCCCCTCGATTACCTTGGCAAGGCGCAACGGTTCCCCGCTGCAATTCTCTTGGTCCAAGATGGCCCGCTCTGGCCAAAGGCTCGGCCATGGAGCCAGCGGTCTACGCTCCCATGCAAGCCGTCTCGCCTCTTCCGCCTTCTTCTCGCATGCTTCGCAGACGAATCCATGATTGGAGCACAGCGCGCGCAAGACTTCGTCCGGCTCATCCATCTCCGTACCACACTCACGGCATTGGATGGGCGGGGGCTTGGGCTGCTCAACGGCTTCGGAAGGTCCGTTGCGCTCAGCCTCCAAGCACTCAGCGATCTTCATGTACGTGTAGTGAGACGGGAAGCGATGGGCGTTTGCTTGAGCCTCCTTCTGCTGTTGGGGTGTCGGGATTTTCATGGCTATCCGATTCTTGGAATTTTGGCTGCGGTGACGTCGGTGGGGATTTCTCCGGGAAGCTGTCCGCGTTCATCGCGGCGATTGTTGGGACGCATGCTGTATGCTCCGCCGGCGGTGGGAGGTGGGCGCTGCATCTCCGTGGCGATGTCGTTCCAGGCATCGCAGAGCCCCGCGATGGTGGCGGCTCTGGCGCAGTGACGTGCGAACCTGTCTGCTTTCGCATGTGCCCATGCTTTCCCTGCTCTCTCCATGAACTTCTCCGCAGTGACGTCACGGGCTGAGGTGAGGAAGCGTTTCAACGCTGACGCATCACGGCCATTGAAGACATACCCCTGAGAGTGGAAGGTCTGGAACTGACTTCCCCATGAAGAGGTGATTGCATGATGACGAGGATCTGCATGTGTTTCCTTTTTCCCCTTCTTTGGTTTTGAAGGTTTAGACTGAGATGATCCATGGTCGCCCCCGTCGTCCGCTGAAAGCGGCGCGGGAAAAAGATTCATGTTCTCTTCCTTTTCAATATTCCTGTTAACTTCCTGTTTGGGTGAACCACGTTCATCCCCCTCCTGCACGACGTTCACCCCCGGGGGTGAATTAGGTTCATGGGAGGGATGAACCACGTTCAGGGGTGAACCACGTTCATCCCCCGTATCAGTGTCGGGAAACGGTCGATTCAGGAATGGAAGGCGATAGACTGAGGGAGTGGTACCGGTCCCTCGGGTGACTGCAATGATCCCTTGCATCTCCAAGGCCTTGATCGCCTTCGATACTGCCCTGGTGCTGAGACCTGATGCACGGGAAATGCGACCGAATCCCGGGTGGCACCTCAGGTCCTTGTCGTTGCAGTGGTACGCCAACACGAGAAGTACCAGCTTCTCCGTTGGCGTGACTGGCGCAAAGAGGCCAGCTTCTATGTGCTTGAATCCCATGTATCGATGGCAATAGGGTGTGATATTCCCGTTGCGCCGTGGCATGCCATCGCCTAAACTCCTCCATCACCTTCTAAGTGCGGGGCGGTCGGGCGAGAGTCCACCGCCCTTCTTTATGCCGACACGCGGCCCGCCTTCCGCTTTGCGGTCGTGCTGACGGCTTCCACCGTGAGCGCCTCAAGCGCAGACTGAACTGCGGTTGGATTGTATCGCACTGCTCGTTCTGACAACCTGACGACGGGAATCACGCGGCGACGCGTGAGACTTTGAACTCCGCGAACCGTCAAACCTAAAAGAGGTGCCAGTTCATGTATCTTCAAGAGCTGCCCGAGAGGGCTTTTGTTAGTTGGTGCTTGTGTATGCATGATACACGTGCTTTCCTTGTCAACACGGACCAGCACTTAGCACATATGGAAGAGACACCTAAGCGCCTCGTTTCCAGGGAGGAATTCGCCAAGTTGGCTGGTCTTCATCCCCGCCGAATCTCCGCTTTGGCGCGTGAGGGGAAGATCTCTGGACTTGAGCCAGTGCGGAAAGGTAGCTTGGAGCGCTACTTTCCAGCCGTTCTAAGCGACGAAATGCTAATTTGGGCCTGTGACCAGAAGGATGTCGTTAGCCGGAAGCGGAAGATTCGACGACGGGCGAAACGTCGCGAAGAGGTGATGGATTGGAGCGATGTGGTCTACGCAACACGCGCGATGTCCAAAATCATCTCGCGGATAAAAAGAGGGCCTCGATCCATTGAGGAGTTGTACTGGGTACACGTGCGAATGGTAGATCTTGTGGCCGTCTACAATGATTTAACGAAACACATCTTGAACAGCAACGACAGAGAGCACATAGCGTTGCTTAAGTCGGACTGGAGTCGCAAGTTGAAATCGGTTCCTTGGAGGGCCTCACCTCCCAATACCTCTCCGCCTCCGCAGGCCTCACGATTTGCCGGTAGTGCGCAAAAATAAGCGCGTTCGTCGTGTGTCCCATCTCGAGCGCCAGTTTTGCGGCGTCGTTGTGGTGGGCAAGATGGTAGCTGGCAAAGCTATGCCTGAGCGCATTGGCTGGCCATGGCCTCAGCTTGGTGCCTGATTGCTTCTCCTCCGCTGTCTCAGTCCCCGGCGTACCGAATCCCGCAGCCCTGGCTGCATCTTCGAATAGACGCCTCCCGCGCTTCTCCTTCACTGGCCACACCTTGCCCGTGCTATGCGCAAAGGGAGCGAGCCACGCGGCCAGATTGTCGGACATGTGAACCGTGCGCCGCCGCGCTGACTTCGCATTGGTAGCCAGTACCTCCACGAACCTCTCTGCCACATTCACGGACCGCCATTCGATGCGCTCGAGTTCTGCGCGGCGCAGGCCGGCAAAAGCGCCGATGGCAATCGCGGGCAGGATCTCGGGGTGCGCGGCTGTGAGAAGTGCCCGCACCTCATCCGGCGTGAGGATGCCCACCTCTCCCGACACGACCTTTGCGACCGCTGTTTTCCCGGCCTCATTTCCGGTACACCATTTGCGGCCCTCGGCGAAGGACCACAAAGCTACCGCGTACCTGCGGTAGCCGTTCTTCGTGGCAGTGGAGACGCCCAACCCATCCAACCATGCGTCGAGCTCCTCAGCGGTCACCATGGCAATGGAGCGCTCTCCGAAGGTCTGGCAGAGGTTCCCCAAGCGTATGCGGATGTCTTTCAGGTGGGCCTTGGAAAGTCCGCGGGACACTGAACTGGCCTCGTAGGCATCAGCAGCCTCGCGCACCGTCCTGGACGTCTGCAACGCTCGCAAGTGAGGCACGAAGAATTCAGCGGCATCGACCAGCGTCTTCCCAAAGGGCGCCAGCAGCGCCAGTGCGCGTTCGGCGTCTAACCGGTCGTCATTCTCCAGGGTGAAGTAACCGGTGCCTTCATTCTGCCGGCGGATCCTAGCCTGACGCGCCACTTCGAGCGCCTCCTCCATGGAGGCCTTGAAAACTCGTGAGCCCTGGCCTTTGCATCTCGTGTCCACAAGGAACGCCTCAGTGCCGTTGCGGTACTCGATTCTCTTCACGACAGGCCACTCGCGGCGCTTGGGTTTACCCTTCTTGGTGGCGGTCTTCTTCGTCGCTGCCATACTTGCACATATTGGCAGTATTTTGGCAGTCAGTCAATCTTTCCCTAGTGCCACAATGAAAGGCGCGGGACTGTAAATCCACTGGCTTACGCCTACGGTGGTTCGAACCCACCCCTGCCCACCATCCTCCACAAAAGTGGAGGACCATCGGCCACAAGAGGATGGTCAGATGTTTTCAACCACGTAGACGTGCCGGTAAACAGGCACGCCAGGGCGAATCTCCTCGATAACGAAGCCCCGTTTCTCGAGCAATCGACGCAGCTTGGGATTGGGTTTGGGACAATTCACGGCGTGTACCCGCCAGTCCACCTGGACGTAGCCGTTGGTCTGCGCGTATCTTTCCGCGAGCTTCCACAACACGGGGAGCACGCCTTCGCCACCGCCATCAATGTGAGCCAGCTCCATGACCAGCGTGGAGTGCTCGATAGCGAATTCACCCAGCACCTCTGCAGTTCCCGCCCGGAAAACGATGGGATCGCCGGTGAAGATGAGTTGATCAAAATGTTCCTTCGGCAGACCCAGGATTTCATCGGGTGTCAGGCCTTCGATGGTGATCGTCCTCATGCGGCAGAAGCGGATCGCCTAGCCCTTTGGTGAAGTTGGCGGCCCAAGCTTCTCCCGATCTTTGCCAAGCATAGCTACCAGCAGCATCTCTCCTGAAGGAGAGACACGAAACTCCCCATAGCGTGCGCCCTCATAGAGCTTCGCGTGTCCTTCCTGGAAGAACCACGCATTCGTCGCGAACTTCACCTGATGTTCCCGTATGCGGTAGCGCAGCAGAATTTCGTCCGGGGCGAGGGTTTCTCCAGCGTGTTGGCGCACATAACGAGCGATGCCATTGGCTTCCGGCTTCACGACAACGTGACCATCCCTTGCTTCTCTGTCTTCTTCTTTCCGGGACGTTCCCCTCTGTACTTCGTTGGCGACCTGGAATCGGAGAGCCATGTAGTCCCCCTGCATGAGTGAACGGGGATCCACCGGGGCGAGTTCCAAGCGGACCTCCTTGCCGGTAGCGATCTGATGTTCCCGCTGGGAGATGGTCCAGTTTACGAGGGCCAGCGTGGCGAGCCCGGTGGCGATGACGATCCATTTACGCATGAGTTGTCTCCTCCTTGTTCAGTGCCGGCCACCAGTGGTGCGATGCAAACCTTAGTCCGAGCAGAGCCGTGCCGGTGAGCATCATGATCACGGACTTCTCCAGCAGCGTGATGTGGAGCGCATAGTAGTAATACGAAAGATAAGCAAGAAGCGCCAGGACACCAAGACCAGTCAGGACGCGATTGCCATTGGCAAAACCCAGCAGGAGGATAAGCGCGCCGGGAGCAAGGCCCGGTGCCTTGATGGAGGCCAGAGCCAGCACGATGGCGAGTGCGAGCGCTGCTTTGCCCGCGCCGGATGTGAGCGAGACCTTTTCTCGTTGGAGCAGCAACAGTGTCGCACCAATCATCACGGCGACGATGAGAGCGGCTCCCGCATACGCGACTATTTGGAGGAACTCTGGGGCTACAGGGATGTTGTCGTAACCGGTCCAGTCGAACTCGCCCGGATTCATGTAGCTCGCGATCAGCGCCGTGAGCGTGATGCCGTAGCCACAGGCGCGCACCAGCTCATTCTGCTTGGGAAGTTTGAATTCTCGCAGCCATGCCACGGCCAAGCCGGCAGTGAGCAGCGGCAGTATCAGCGCATGCAGGTCCAGTCCTCCGAGGGCAATGCACAGCGCCAGCGCACTGGTGCCAGCAGCCCAGACCCGATGCACAAAATTCGGCATCGCCACGAAGAGGATGGCCTGCTGGACAGCCACAATGAACGCCACGGTCGTGGAGGAATGACTTATCCACCGCCCCATGCCTAGCATCATCAGGACCTGACCGGCTATGGCGACCGCCAGACCAAACTGGGATGAGAAGTCCCCATTCCGTCTCAAGCGGAAGATGGCTGCGGCGCCACCGCACGCGAAGGCGCCGATGACCCAGTAGGCTTCTGTTTCCATGGTGGCAAGCGACAGCCCTGTGCCGACGAAGCCAACAAGGAACATGGCTCCCAGCCAACCTGCCACACCCAGCATGGCACGCACAAACCAGGGGCTGTGTTTTTCGTTCTGTTCAGAGAGGTCACCCTCAACGAGGGCGCTCTGCTGAAGCAGGGACCAGAGTTCGTTTTTGCTCATGGCTTTCATACGGTTTCCTCCTCAGCCGCTACTTGCTTCAACCACCACCCGCCTGCTGCCGAGATGCCAATCACGATCAATCCGATGAAGAGAAACGCGGGCGCGGACTCAAAACGGACTTCCTTGAGGATGGCGGTCACCACCACCAGAATGAGCGAGAGCAGGCCTCCGGCGAGCACGAAAAGATCCGTCACCAGATAGCGATACACCAGGAAGGCGGCGATCATCCATGCGACCCATCCCCCTACCTCCCAAGCAAGATCATGGGGAGAATCGATGATGCCATACATGGCCAGTGTTGTGGCCAGCCCACCACTGGCGACGGCGAGCACTCGCACCGACCAGCGCTCGCGAAGCCACTTCACACCCAGGGCGGCGAGACTTTCCCAAACCACCAGTGCTAGGGTGTTGAAGCCGAAGAGCGCCCACAGCAGTGCTTCAGGCCGGAACAAGAAGCCCCACATCCGGCCCATCGTGGTGTAGTACAAGCTGATGGCCACATTCAACAACGCCAGCCAGATCAGCCAGAGCGCCGGAAACCGAGCAACCAAGGTCCATGGCAGGATCGCCAGCGCCCAGACCGCGAAGAGCTCAAACGTATCCGCACCGGTCTGGTAGGTCTGGCCCACCAAAGCGAGCAATGCACCTACGAGGAGCGTAACGGCAAGCAGCGCTGCCTTTCCCACCGCGCTGTCCACACCTGCCTTCCATATCACGATGAGCCCTGCGAGAATCGGAGCCTGAACGAGGGCGAACTTGGCGAAGCGACCCAGGTCCTGCCAGTTGTATGCAAAAAAGAAAATCACCCCTGCTCCCAAGAGCACCGCGCCGAAGGACAGCAGCACCTTGTCGAAAAAGTTCCGCCACTGCGATTCATTCGGCAGGGCTCCCGCCACCTCCAGCGCCTTGCGTACATGCTCCGGAGGAATGCGCCCCTGCCGGGCCCATTCGAGAATTTCGTCACGCGCTTTCGCCATGGCGGGACCCTACTGGATATCAACTCCCGGCCCAATACATAATCGTGGGGGCATTGTTGATTTCCTCAATGTACTGCCAGGATCCGGTTGTCTTGCGCAACGAGTGGAGTCACTACGACCGCACCAGTCCCACGAATCCCTTTGGCAGATGCACCCCTGCAATCGCCAGGCCCACCATGGCGAGACTCACGCGGGGACGGTAGGCCAGGTAGCGGCCCTGCCAGTCGGGCAGGTACTTCTTCTTGAAGTTGAAGAGGCTCTTGTAGCCGTAGAATTTGTCGAAGTTGTCGAAGAGGAATCTTACGGCGCGCTCTTCACGACTCTCCAGCTTTTCACCGTCGACGGCAAGCACGTTGGCGAGGGGGGCATTGCCCAGGCTCACTTCCTTCACACCGGAGGCCTTGAAGTGATCGATGGCTTCCACGATGAGGAAATCCATCACGTCCTTGAACTCGTTGCGCCCGCGCATGAGGTCGAGGCTGCGCCCCCTGCCGCCATCATAGCAGAGCCAGGTGGCGAAGGTTTCAATGCGACCCTCCGGATTGCGCACGATCGCGCAGCCATGTTCCCGGATGAACTCCAGGCTGAAGGAACCGAGGTCGAAGGTCATCTCTCCACCATGTTTGAGATCGAGCCAGTGCTGGGAGATGAGTTGTACCTGCGCTTCCAGGCCGTGATCCGGATGCGGCTTCGCATCATACCACTGGAAGGTCAGGCCCGCCTTCTGCGCCTTGTTGCGCGCCGTGCGGAGGTTCTGGAACTTGCCGCCCTGAAGCTTGAACTCGGCGGTATCCAGCCGAGCATCCTCACCCACCTTGAACGTCACGAAACCCAGCTCCTCATAGAGCGTGCGCTGGCTCATGTGCGAGCAGTAGAAGAGGGGCTCCCAGTCCTGCCGCGCGCAGAATTCCGCAAAGGTACGCACCATTTCGGCTCGCTTGGAAGATTCACAGATGGGATCTGCCAGCACCACGGCGAACTTCCTCCACAAGGCATAGGCCACCACGCCATCTCCATCGTCACTGAAGAAGTACCGCTTGTCGCTAAGCAGCGCGAAGCCGTTCATGGGATCCGCACCGTGTGTGGCGATGATGTTCTTCACCTTGGCGCGCTCTTCGTCGGTGGCCTCAGGGTAGCGGCGCTTCAGGACGGGACGCAGCAGAAGCGCCAGGACCAAGATGGCACTCACTAGGCTGCCTGCTCGCAGCGTCGCCAGGAAGCTGCGCGCGGCACGGCTGCCATCGCGGTCCAGCTCGGACTTCTGCATCACCACGGCAGCGGCGGCGCCTTGAGAGCACTGGGACCACGAGAGCGCCTCGCCGAAGTTGCCGCGCTCGCTCAATTGCCGCAGGCCGATGGTGCCATAGACGAACAGGGCCAGTGCGAGCACGGCCGCCATGATCCAGCCCAGTCGCATCGAGGGGGCATCCGAGCGCGCGATGAATTCCTTCCTCCATCGCACCAGCGGAATGATCAAGATGGCGGCGGCAACCGCGTGATGCCAGTCAAACGCCCGTGCGAGATGCAGCACCGCGGAAATGCTCAGCATGCCGAGCGCCAGCATCCACGCGATGTGCTTCCGCCGGCGCAGTCCACGCGCGAGGGACAGCAGCGCCAGACCGGAGAGCAGCAGGAGCAGGCGGCTCTTCTCAGTCACGCCCAGAGGCACCCACTGTTCCATCCACGCCAGCACGCCGGGAGGTTTTTGGAAGAGAGCCTCCAGCAAGTCCACCGCGCCCATCACGGCCACGGCGAGTACCAGCACGCGGATGGAGTGCTGGCGCGAAACGATGAAAAAGATCGCAAGACCAATCGCCAGTGCCGCTGCTGGCCAAAGGGGCGAGAGCCCAAAGGGCAGGCCCGGCTCAGGTGGCAGCGCCACCGCCGTGTCATCGCCCAGCACCCAATCCACCCCCCGCTGCAGGAGCGGTGCGAAGCTGTCTGCCGGTCCATCGAACCCATGGTTCGCGCCCCGCATGATGTAGAGCTGATGCGGCGAGGTGAGCCCCTGGACCCAGGCCGTCGAGGCCATGAAGTCCGCTCCCCCGTGGAACTGCGCGACCCGCAAGCCGGCAACGCCCTTGCTGAAATCAGAAAGGCTGAAGGTGCCCTGGCCGGTGGGGGTGATGCCCAGCTCATCCGTTGCACGCAAGCCATACCGGCCGCGGCTGTCCGCGCTCATGAGAACGAGCCCTTTCAAGCTCGGCGGCCGTCCTGCAAAAGCGCCCGCAGGCACGGCCTGTACCGCGCCCATGCTCCAGCCGCCGTAGATGATGGGCGTGTTGGCATCGCCCCCGCTGCGAGTCACCCCTTCATTCGCCAGCGTCGCCATGTCGCGCCCCAGCTTTTGTTGGTCGAAGTCCTTCTCCGCGTAGCTGCGCAGGTCGAACCCGATCACGTAGACGCCCACGTCCCGCAGCCAATGGCTGGCCGCGTCCTCCCAGGCAGACCATCCGCCATCGCCGGAGCCAAAGACGAACACGGCGCGCGGAGGGCGTTCGTCCGGTTCGTACAGGCGCACCGTGGCGCTCTGGTGCACCAGAGCCACCTCGGCTTTGGGCGCGGGAATCTCGTCTTCATCGCTCTGGCCCCATGCCGGGAGAGCAAGGCATGCGAGCAGGAGCAGGAGGGTGGTCGTGCTGCGAATACTGAAAATGGGATTTCTCCCCGGGGGCTTCATAAATGGTGCCGCATCATGGGCATGGCCAGTCTGCTTGCAATGCCTTCTTGGTAGCGGAATCGCGGGTCCGATCTATCACGAATATAGTTCGAATGTGGGTGTCTAGCAACCGTTCCATTCATTGCGGTATGCTGGAGGCAAACCAAGCCCCGGCAAAAGAGGACGCGGTTGCAGGACACCAACCTGACTCAACCCTAGGCAAGCGACGTGGCTTCCTCGATGAGATACCTCGAAAACATTTCGACGAATGGCAACCCGGTTAACGGTTCCAGAAATATGAACTGCCCCTGCGGATTGACCTCCAACCACACAGGCTCACCGCCTGGAGTCAACTTGATGTCAACAATGCCCATCTCCAATCCCAGCCGCTCAATGACCATGCGCACCCGGCGATTCAAGTCGTCGGGCACCTTCCACGGCGTGATCGATTCATCGAGATGCATCCGCCAGTCAAGGTTGTCGGTCTCGATGAGACCGCACATGGACCTGTCGCCGAAGTTGAGCAACCGCAAGTGCTTGGTGCCCTCGATACACTCCTGGTAGATCGCTGGCGACGCGCTGTATGCCTCGTCCGAAAAGAACGAGGGGTCGGCTATCTTTTTGGTTTCAAGAGTGAGATCGGCACCGACGACCGTTTTGACAATTACCTTGCCATCACACTCCAAGAAGAACTTTCCCACTTCGTCTGCTGATTGGGTGACTATCGTCTTCGGGACTCGGAATCCACAAGCCCGGGCGACCTCCTGCTGGTAGAGCTTGTCAGATGCCCGAAAAGTTGCTTCCGGATGGGAAATCCATTTCCCCCGGAAGTGAGTTGCAAGATAGCCCGAAAGCGCGCCGCGACAGTCATTGTTAACAAGATGGTAGCCATCTTCCTCCGTGAGGGGCGTGTTGAGGTTTTGATTGGCCCTGGGGCGTCGCAGCCAAATCACACGGGTCTGCGAAATCGCAATTGGACTCCCATCGGACGTCAGGACCCAGTCCCTGCCAGCATCCACTCCGACGGCATAGTGAATATTTCGTCCTTGGGCGAGTTGGTCACATTCGATGATGTGGCAGTCGGGGTATCCAAGACGACGGACCTGTCCGCAGATTGCGACGGCATGCACATCATTGCGGACTGTGACGATCGCGATCATTGCCATGTCTCTCCTGGCGCTCGTGTCGATCCGGCCGGGCGAACGACCGGATCGACACCGGCGTTGCTCAAGCAGCGTCGCATTGGTCGCTTGTATAACGGCCATTGACGCAGCAGCCGCATTCCGCCCGTATCCCTGGCAGTTGCGATTCATCCAATGAAATCCCATACTGGGCGTACAAGTCGTCCTGCCACTGCTTCAATTCTTCTGGGGACTCCAACTTAATATATGGGACGTCCTGTGCTACCAGGACGATCGGACGTCCACTCTTTTCCCTGCGTGCTTCATCAAACTCGGCACCTAATGCCGTTCGTGGTTTTTCTTTTCCCATATTGGCACTCCTTTCAGTTTGGAATGTTTATCGTTCGTGGTTTCGGCTTTATGGCAGGCTCGTGTGGTTGAAATGCACGCCCTGGAAAGGGATCTGCTCATGCGTCACCCAGGATGTTATGTGGTTTGAGTTTGCCGGGCTTAATCTCGACAAGGGAGGGTGCACGTTTTTTTACGGAGATGCGATAACCAACGCCACGCTTAAGGGCCGCGGGGGCGATATGCATGGCACCATGCATCTGAATGTCGTGACCATCCTTCACGGCATGGGCAGACGCCATGTCCTCAAGCTCCTTCTTATCAGGCGGCTTTATGCCGTTTGTGGCGCTGAAGAAATGAACATGGCAAATCACTCCCGTTTGCTTATTATAGAGGATGACAGCGACTTCTGGTGCTAGCAGTTTGTCGGCAGAGGGAGACGATGGTCGCGTTTTTGGATGTTTCGCCATGACTCTTGATGGTTAGAAGTAGAACACGCTGGCCTGAGCGAAAGCCTCTGCACCCCGCGCAGAAAGGGCGAAAGTAACCGCGATCACCTGGCCGCTGTAGTGTGAATTGTGGGCGAAGTCGTGGAATTCGGCAGGAGGGCCAAAAGGAGGGGTAACACTCCTGATCCAGGCGCCTGCCCCCATCGCATTAAGTGTCGTGAGATGGGACAACGAAACGGTTGCAAAGATAGCCCTTCCGTTAGGGGCGCTACCTGTGTAAACGGTATGATACGCGGTACTCGGCGTATTAGCGTTCGGCGAATAGGCGTACAGCCAGGCGGTGTTCAGGTTGTGAATCATGGTTTCATTCAGGCCCTGCAAGGGGCCACGGTATTGAAGTTGTTTTCAAAATTCGCACACGGAACAGAAGTCGTAGATCGGAGGAACTCGGACACCTTCGACGGCACATGCCTGGATGAAGATAGGAATTCATCCAGGCATGCGCTTTCCCGGTGCGGAACCCCTCATGGATTTTAAATTTTTTTACGGACCCTACGGGCGCGATCAAGTAACGCTGGTGCGTGAGGGCAAATCATTCGCGGTGCCGATGGCGCGGCTCGCGCCCGAGAGCCAGGCACTGGCCCGCAAGCTGGCGGGAGGAAATGTGGTCCCTTAATTCTTGTTCGGTCTACTTCCGCATGTGCCAAAAAAAGCAGCCCGACCTTTTTGAAAGGCCGGGCTGCGGGATGATAACTGGTTCGTGATGGTCGCGCGGAACGCGAACCACATCTCGCTTACTTGAACATCGGGTCTTCTTTGTTCCCCTTGCTCAGCAGGTAGGCCATCAGATCCAGGATATCGCTTTCAGACAGCGTGTTCAGCAGGCCGGGGGGCATCATGCTCACCTTGCTCTGCTCCATGCTCTTCACCAGTTTGCGATCGACCGCCTGGGTGGCGTTGGGATCCATCATGTTGATGTTAAGCGTGATGCGATCACCGGCCAGGTTCATGATGCGGCCGAAGACCTTGCTGCCGTCGTTGAGCGTGACTTCGAGCTGGCCATACTGGTCGCTGATTTCCTTGCTCGGTTCTACGATGTGCACCAGCAGGTCACGCACGCTGTACTTGCCGGCCACACTCGTGAGGTCGGGTCCGATGGCGCCGCCTTCCTGGCCGAAGCGGTGGCAGGCGAAGCACGTGGCCTGGCCGAAGAGGTTGCGTCCGTTCTCGAATTTGCGTCCGCCTTCCAGACCCACGCCGAGGAGGTGGTCCAGATCCGCCATGGTGTAGTTCTTTACGAAGCTGCGCGGGGTGAAGGTGAACTGCGGCATCTTGATATCCGGTTTGGCTTCCAGGATTGGCTTGAGTGCCACCTTCTCCGCATCCGTCAGTCCGAGTTCGGCGTCCTTGCGGATGTCCTGCATGAAGAGGCTGAAGCTCGCGCCGCCCTTGTAGGTGGGCGCGCGCAGGCAGACCCACTTGAAGAAGCGCTCGCGCAGCTCCGGCGTCCATCCATTCTTCGCGAAGCGCAGGCTCATGGCGTGCGCGATCTGTTCTTCCTGCGTGGGCGCGGTGTCCACGAGGGCCACGGCCTTGGGAAGGAACGCAGCGTCACCCAGGTAGGTGAGCACTTCGGTGAGGTCCACGTTCAGCCAGGGATCGCTGGTGGGGAAGAGCTTTGAGAGCTTCGCTGCTGTCTTTTCCTTCAGAGCTCCTTCCGGTTCACCGAAACGGGAGAGCGCGAGGTAGTAGTCGCGCACATACGTTTCGCGATCGAGGCCCTTGAGCGTGGCAAAATCAATCTTGTCCAGCGAGGCGAGGATCTGGGGCAGGAGAGCCTTGTCACCCTTGCCGCTGCGGGCCAGCGCCATGAGTGCCGTCAGTGAAGCGCGGGGATTCGTTTCATTGAGCGCGCGGTCCTTCCAGCTTTCCACCGGCTGATGTTCCACTGCGATGCGTGCCGCGAAGCGGATGAAGCGGTCCTCGTGACCGAGGTGCGGCCAGGCGAAGTCCACCGCCTTCGCATCGACCTTGTGATAGGCCTCTAGTTCGCGGCGCAGCTTGTGGAGCGCTTCCGTCGAGTCTGCGGTACCTGCAGCACCATCGAAGCCCACGGTCTTCGTCTCCACCGTGGCGGCCTGCAGTTCCTTGAGTGAAAGCGTGCCAGTGCCCGTCTTAGTCATCGCGGGAGCCTTGGCAGCAGTATCACCGCTATAAGTCACGCGATACAGACCACTCTGCACACGACGACCACCGATGGTCACATACATGGCGCCGTCCTTCGGAGAAATAAGCACGTCGGTCAGAGGAAGCGGCTGCGCGGCCATGAATTCCTCGAAGTCTGCGGTGTAGCCCGCGCCGCTCTTCTTCAGATGCACGGCGTACATCTTTCCGTAGCTCCAGTCGCAGATGTAGAAGGCGTCCTGATACTTCTGGGGGAAGGCCTTGGCTCCATAACCAAACGCCACACCCGTGGGTGAGCCGGGGCCGATGTCCACGGTGGGAGGCAGGCTGTCTTCCCAGCGTACGGGCCACTTCTTCGAGAGTGAGCGCCAGCCGAATTCACCACCGCTGAGCACATGGCACACGCGGGTCGGGCGGTACCAGGGCACACTGAAATCCCACTCCATGTCCGCGTCGAAGGTGAAGAGATCGCCATCCTTGTTGAAGGCGGCGTCATATTCATTGCGGAAGCCGGTGCAGATGAGTTCCCACGTTTTGCCTTCGGGATCCGTCTTTGCCACCCAGCCACCGGGTGCCATCACTTCACGCATGAAACCACGACCAATGAGCGGATCGAGCAGACGGTCTTCCGCCCAGTGCTGCGGCACGCGGCTGCTGTTCAGCTCGGTGATGGGCGTCTGGTTGCCCACGATGCAGTAGAGCGACTTGCCATCCGGCCCCACCACCACGGCGTGTGGGCCGTGCTCACCACCCTTGTTGGGGAAGGCGCGAAGCTGTTCCACCTTGTCGAACTGGTCATCGCCATTCGTGTCCTGGATGCGCCACAGGCCGCGCGGATACTTGTCCGAGTTCGTGATGGCGTACAGCGAGCCGAAGGCATACACGAGGCCCTGTGCTTCGCCGATTTCCGCAGGGATGGCTTCCACCTTGGTGTCGGTGGCCTTGCCTCCAAGCGCCGGCAGGGTCACGCGGTACAGCTTGCCATACTGGTCGCTCACGATGAGGCGCCCCTTGTCATCGAAGCAGGTGGCCACCCACGAGCCCTGTTCAGCCATGGGCACGCTGTAGAGCAGCTCGACCTTGAAGCCTTCCTTGAGCTTGATGTCCTTCACCGCGGTGGCTTCGGGCTTCTTCAGATCCGCCGCCTGTGCCAGGGTGTCGTCGTTCACTTTCTTCCAGGGGCCTTCGCCCAGCTTGGCCACCACGAAGGCGGGCTTCCATGCCTTGTCCGAGAAGTCGGCATTCTTCCAGCCCTCGTCTGCCTTGTCGCTTTGCTTCCAGGAGCCGTCAGTCACCACCTCGCGGTTACCCTTGGGTGTCTCCACCATCACCTTCACCAGCAGGCCGGCCTTGTCATTGCTGCCATTGCCGGCTTCCACGGCGATGACGTTTTTGCCATTCGCGGTGAAGGGGCTCAGGTCCTTCACCTGGATCTTATCCCAGCCGGCTCCCTTCAGCACTTCCTTGCCGTTCACATAGACGGTCATGTTGTCGTCGCTGGCAGCGTAGAGCCGCACAGTGTCCCTCGGATTTACCTCGAAGGTCTTCCTGAAGTAGACCTTTTGATTTGGCTTGGCTGTGGCCTCTGCCCAGATCCAGCTGGGCGATTCGGCGTGCATCAGCGCCGTGGGGGCGCCGGCCGCCAGCAGCGTGGCGGCGAGGAATGTACGGGTGAGTCTGGTCATGAGCGGATTGGAAAAGGAAAGAAGGGGAAGGGCCTGACAAAAAAGCAGGCACATCCAAACGACCCGGCACGAGCCCCCCTTTCAGCAGGAGAGGAGACATCACGCAGGAGGTGATTCTTCGCGTGGATTAAAAATCCAGCAGGATCTCCGCGCGCCGGTTGCGGGAGCGGCCCTCGGGATTGTCCGTGCCATCATTCTTCACATTCGGGCTCAGCGGGTTCGCCTTGCCGAAACCGATGGTGTCGATCTGGGCGACCGGCACGCCTTCATCCAGGAAGAATTGCTTCACGGCGTCCGCGCGCTTCTTGGAGAGGGACAGGTTGTACGCGTCACCCCCAAGGGCATCCGTATGGCCGCCGATTTTGATCTTCTTCGTGGGGCTGCTCTTCAGGATGCTTGCGATGACCCTGAGCTGGGCCTGCGCACGGGGATGCAGGATGTCGGAATCGTACTCGTAGTAGAGGGCAATGCTCTCGCCGCCCTTGGGGTTCTGCACCAGCGGCGTATAGGGCACACCGGCGGCGGTGGAGGAGCGGGCATTGTCCGCCAGTAGCTTGGAGAGGTTCAGCCCGATGACCCGCCATCCGTCGCCGTTCTTCTCCAGTTCCAGGCCGAACTCCGTCTCTTCCTTGAGCAGGTCGGACTGCACCTTGGCGATGATCCAGCTCGTGTTCTCCGTGGCGACGGTGGCCACGAGAGGTTTCCTCCCGGCGAGCTTGTACTTCCCATCTTCAAATACAATGCACAGGCCCGCGACTTTCATCGGAGGTACGCGTTCGCCGTCCACGAGACGGTTCACCGCGTCGTAGTCGAGCTTGAGCAGGTGCTCTACGAACTCGCTGGCGAAGGCGATCGCATCCGGACGCGCTTCGAGGATGAACAACGGCTTGGCTGGAGTGGTCTTCGGTGGGAGAGGCGCTCCTCCCTGTGGATTGATGGTGGGCGCGGCGGGGGCGGGTTGCGTAACTTCCACGGCTGCCATCACTTGCTGCAATTCCTTGGGGAGCCGCACTGTGCTGACCTTCCAGCCCATGTCGGGATCTTTCTGCACGTCGATCTGCAGGCGAATCTGCTCCTGCCCGCCACTTGAGGCTCTCACCAGGGGAATGGCGAGTCGCACAGCTGGTCCCACCTGTCCGATGGTCTGGATGAGGTCGGGCTGCGCCGGTTTGAAGCCCAGCTCTTTGATTTTGCTCAGCGCGGCCATGGCGCCAGCTTCTTGGGAAGGGTCTCCGCCCGCGATGATCTTGGCCGCAGAAGGCAGATCCCCGATCATCAGGCTGCGGGAGAGTTGCTCCGCCACGTCCACGGGGCGGGCAAAGCCGAGTACCGGAGCCGGCGTGGGTGCAGGTGCCGCAGTGGGCTGGCCAGCGGTACCCTGAGGACCAGTGCCGGGTGCCTGGGCTGTGGTGCCCTGTGTGGCGGGTGCGTTTGCTGCATCCTGAGCCGCTGCTTCCTGCGCCATGGCAGCCTCGCGCTCCGCATCGATCTTCTTCTTGGTGAAGAGAAAGAACACCAACCCGCTGATGGCCAGTGCCACCAGGATCAGGAGGATGGGGCCAAGCGCTCCACCCTGCGGATGGAATCGATTGCGGCGGGTTCGGGACATAAGCATCATGTGTTCCAGCCTGCCAATAATGCAACCCGACAGAGCCGGTTTGTCGAGGGGAATCAACCCCTGCAAAACCCTACGGGTGAATGGTCAAAAACGGATGGGTGCCCTCCTCGCGGCGAGTTACCTTCCCTGATACTGCGGCATTTGAGGAATCTGCGGTACCGGGGACACCTGCGGCTGCGGCTGGAGCACCGGGGATTCCGGGGACACCTGCGGCTGCTGCTGGGGACGCGGCTGCGGCACTACGGAGATTCTCACGATTTTCCCGGCACGCACCACCGTGACTTCCACCGGCTGGCCTGGTTTTGAGCGGCGGATGAAGCTCAGCAGTTGATTGGCAGACTCCACCCGGCGATCGCCGTACTTCGTGACCACGTCGCCCGGGCGCAGCCCGGCTCCTTGTGCTGGTGACCCTGCGCCCACATTGGTGATTTGGACTCCCAGGGAGCTGCCCTCCTGGGACTTCACGGTGACCACAGTGGGATCCACCACCAGGCCCAGGAAGCAATCGATCCGCGTGCGCTTCTGCAGCATGGCGTCCACCGATTCCTTGGCGTCATTTGCAGGGATTGCGAGGCCGATGCCCTGCCACGCATGTTGCTGCGCCTGACCTCCACCGGTGTAGATGGATTCATTCACCCCAATAATCTCCCCGCGAAGGTTCACCAGCGGGCCGCCGGAGTTGCCGGGAATGATGTTCGCATCCGTCTGCAGGAACTCCATGGCACTGTCCTGTGTCCAGCGTTGGGTGGCACTGATGATGCCCTGGGAAACGGTGCCGCTGAAGCCGAGAGGATTCCCCACGGCAAACACAATCTGACCCACTCGCACCTTGTCAGAGTCCGCAAAGGAGAGACGTGGGAAATTCGTCCGATTGCTCTGAATCCGGATGATGGCGAGATCCATGGCGGGATCCAAACCCACAACCTCTGCCGGGTAGGTGGTGTGGTCATTGGTGGTGACTTCAATTTGCCGGGCTCCGGCGACCACATGGTAGTTCGTTACCACATGTCCTTCCGCGGTGATGATGGCGCCGGACCCCAGCCCGCGCTGACGAACGACGGCGCCTCCCCGCATCGCTTCCAGGATGGTCCGCGGGCGCGTCGTGACCACGGACTCCGTATTGATGCTCACCACGGAGGGGAGCACAGCCGCCGCCAGCTTAGCGTACTCGGCATCGAGCATTTCCAGACCGGGAAGTTCACCCTTGGGTAGGGCGGGCTTGGGCTCGGGCAGCGAGGTAGGAGCGGGGGGGGGAGTGGGAGCGGTCTGGTCGGCGGAAGGTGGGGTACCCTTCAGCGCATCGAAGAGATCATATCCCGAACGGCCCTGGCGCCAGAAACTGTAGATCCACCCGACGAGAAGGAAGATGGCGATGACAAGGATGATGCGGCGAATCTGGGAGCCCATGGAAAATGAGGATGGCTGAGAAGCGTGGTCTGGTCTGGCCGGGTGGGTGGGTGGGTGGCTCGTGAACGATTGTGCAGGACCCTGCGCGGTCAAGGAGTAGGAATAGAATCGCACGGCACAGCCGAGGCAGTGCCGGGCACACTTTCGTGATCGCGGTGAACGAACGCGAGTGCTTTCTCCGAGGGGCAAATTCGCAAGAGGAAGTCGCCCTTCGTTGATCTGGGGATGGAGAAAGCTATTTACCCAGCTTTCCGAGCTCGGCTGCCAGCTTCTTCTTGCTGCGCGCCATGGCGGCCTTCTCGTCCTCGGGGAACTGGGGCCACTCCAGATGCAGCTTGCGCATTTCATGGCGCAGGACGCTGGCCACGATGAGGCGCATGTTCTTTTTGCTGTCACCAGGGATCACATACCAGGGCGAGTCCGGGGTGCCGGTCTTCCGGATGCACTCCTCATACGCATCCATGTACTCTTCCCAATGCTCACGTTCGGCGAGGTCACCTTCGTTGAACTTCCAGTTCTTGGAAGGGTCATCGATGCGGGCCAGGAAACGCTCGGCTTGTTCCTTGTGGGAGATGTGCAGGAAGAATTTCACCACATGCGTGCCATTGCGCGCGAGGTGCTTTTCGAAGTCGGTGATGCTCTCGTAGCGGTGCTGGTAGAGCTTCTTCATGTCCTTCGTCTTCGCCTCGGGCAGACGCTGATACTTCTGGATGATCTCCGGGTGCACCTTGCAGATGAGCACCTCCTCGTAGTAGCTGCGATTGAAGACGCCGATCTTGCCGCGTGGAGGCAGCCTCGTGGTGGAGCGCCAGAGGAAGTCGTGGTCGAGTTCATCGATCGTCGGCGCCTTGAAGGAGTGCACTTCCACCCCCTGTGGATTCACACCGGAAAACACATGCTCCACGGTGCTGTCCTTCCCCGCGGCATCCATGGCCTGGAACACCACCAGCATCGAGTGCCGGTCATGCGCATACATCTGCGCCTGCATTTCATTGATGTCGTCCCGCACGGAACTCAGCTTGGCCCGGTAGTCAGCATCGTCGGTGAACAATGCTTTGATTTTCGTGGGCAGTTTCCGCAGCCTGATGGGGGAGCTTTGGGGAAAACGGAACTGGGCAAGATCAATTTTCGGCATGCGCGCATTCTCGCTTCGATGCCGCTGCTGGCAACTGGGGATTGAGCCCGTGATGGATGGTCGTACGTCAAAAGTCGTACGGGAATACGGGCTCGTACGCCGGTGGGCGTATGGTGAAAAACAAGGGCGCGTGGGAGGGTCGCCGGAACTGAACCGGCACCTAGCCCTACCCATCATGAAATTCACCCACGCCGTTATCATGGCCGCCTGCAGCCTTGTCCTTCCCGCACTTGCAGGTCCAGTGGAAAAGAATCCCGCAATCACCCCACAGCCGATCCACGAACCGTGGACGCTGCCCCTCCTCGGCACCGGCGTGAAATCCAATGACGTCTACACGGACGGACACATTTTTCTGAATGTGCCCCTGTGGAGCACCATCGGCACAGATGGCACCCTTGGAGGCAGCTACCTGTTCATCGAGCCGTACACCAGCGTGGGTGAAGGTGGTGAGTCTGCCTCGTCGATGGGCATCGGCTTCCGCCATCTCTTCAATGACCAGCCCATCTCAGCGCTCACGGAGCGAGGTCGGGCAGCATTCCTGGAGGAGGGCTGGTACCTCGGCGGCAGTCTGTTCATCGATATGCTCAGGACCGAGCATCGCAATGAATTCTGGCAACTCGGGTTCGGCGCCGAGGTTGACTCGCGCTATCTGGAACTGCGAGGCAACTACTACCTGCCACTGGAAAGTGGACGCAAGGGGGCCGGCAGTCAGATTGATCGCCAGACATTTTCATCCAGCAGCACGAGGAGGAATACGCATCTGAGCAGCGCTGGTGATCCTTTCGCCACGGGAAACCTGATCGCGCAGGACGCTACCTACACCACAACGGCCACCACTACGATCCGCACGACCACGCTTACACGTACCACTCAGTTTTATGAACGAGGCATGGAAGGTTGGGACATCGAGGCGGGCTTTCTCGTTCCTGGGTTGGACGAATATATGGACGTGAAGATCATCGGCGGCTACGCCAGCATGGAGAATCAACCCTTCGGCCCGCAGGAGCGTGGCACTGGTCCTATTCGCGGATGGCGCGCCGGTCTTGAAGTGCGTCCCGTGCCTGCGGTGGTGCTGACTGGTTTGTGGCACGAGAATGAGGCCTTCACCGGCAGCGACTGGAGTGCCGGAATCGAGTTACAGATCCCGCTCGATCGCACGTGGAAGGATGCTTTCAAACCCCGTCGCCGCCATCTAGTGGAGCGCATGGCAGAGCCGGTGCATCGGCAGAATGCGGCCATCCGGCTCTCTCATAGCGCGGAGACCAAGACGAAATCCGAGACGAAAGTAAAGCGTGTGACCAAGGTCGTGGCGCAGAGTTCCCAACGGATTGTGCTGGAAGATGACATCATTTTTGTGAACAACGGAGCACCCGTGGGTAACGGCATCCAGGCGGGCAATGACGCCACCGGAAACGGCACGGCGGAGGCGCCCATGAGCACCGTGCAGGCCGGTGCGAACATCGCTCAAGGAAACAGCAACGGCTCAGGTCGCGTGTGGAATGTGTACACCCAGGGAACAGCCGGCGGCTACACGGAGGACGTGACCACGAATGTGGGCAGCGTGAACTTCATCGGCAGCGGTCAGGCCATTACCGCTCCATCAGGAAAGAGGTTTGGCAGTGGCCCCGCCCCACGCGTGCAGGGTGCGTTCTGGGCGGAGGACATTCCCTTCTTTGGCATGGCAGGCTACCACGTGGACCAGAGTGTGGGCTCCGGGATTCGTGCCATCAATGTTTCGGAAGTGGAGATCCGCAGCAACCGGTTCACGAACACCTCCAATGCCAGTGTGTGGGTGGCCGCGAATGGGACCGGTGAAAGTACTGCTTTGATAGCCAACAACCGTTTCAGCGGTGCGGAATTCCACGCGGCGCTCGTGACCAGCAACGATACTGCGAGCATGGAGGCCACCGTGGTGAACAATATCATCACCGGAGGGGAGAATGGCATCGGCGCCCTTGCCTTTGACGATTCCACCATGCGCTGCACCGCCATCGGCAATCGCATTACGGGTGTGGCTGAACATGGCATCAACTTGCAGATGGGCGACACCAGGATGGATGCCTTTGTGCATCAAAACCTCGTGGAAGGGGCAGGGTTTAATGCCATGAGAATTCACGGGCAGGGTGACGGCTATTCAGAGATATGGGCGGATGACAATACCTTCCGCGCTCCGGTCCTGCACGGTATCCACGTCTTTCTGGAAGATCAGTATGAACTGTTCGCCAACTTTGAGCGCAACACCTTCAATCAACCGGGGCTCAATGGCGTGCGGGTGGAACTCACGGGAGGCAACGAGGTCCATGTCAATGTGTATGACAGTATCTTCAACGGATCCGGGCAGCACCAGATCAATGCCACGAATGATGGGAGCGGCAATCTGTCGATGAACATTCATGACAACACGTTCCGAAACGCTGCGGACACAGCGATCAGGGTGGAGTTCAACAATATCACCATCCTGGGCATGTCCATCCGGCGCAATTCGATCACCGGCCCGGGTGCTCATGGGATTCACGTTTTCGGGGAGAATGGCTTCAATGTGCATGCCACCATCGTGGACAACCGCATTTCAAATACCGGAGCTTCTGGCAATGGCATCTATGTGGCGGGAACTGGCAACATGCCCTTTGAGGCCACGGTCACAGGAAACGTGATCGCGCAGGTGCAGGATGGAGTGCGTCTCGAAGTGGCTGACACGGTGGAGATGGAAGCTACGGTGGAAAATAACATCATCGCGGGTGCGACGGGGTCGGGCATCCATCTCGAGGCGAGGGAACTTCTCTTGGGCCCTGCTTTGCTGACGGCAAACGTGCTGAACAACCAGGTGCTGCAGTCTCCGGGTGACGGCATCTCCCTCATCAACCACGACAACAACACCCTGACGACCACCATCGGTGGAAACACGCTCTCCGGTATCACAGGACGGGGCATTTATGCGCAGGGGAATAACACCAGTTCCACCAACGTGGCCGTCACTGGAAACACCATCTCCAATATCCGCCTTCAAGCGTTGCATCTCCAGGGTCTGGACACCGCCCTGATGCATATGACCTTTGATGGAAACACTGCCGCGGCAACCGGGTTGGATGGACTTCCGCAGCTTACCATCGAGGAAGCGGCAGGGGTCACGACCTTTAATGGATCGGTGAACAACTTCATTCCTCCCACACCTGCCGCGACCATGACCTTGGATAGCATAGGCAACCCTTCCGGCACGGTCCGCATCAATGGAGCGGATGTACTGCTTCCCGTAGACCTGCCGTGACCTCCCTGTGCACCAACTCACTTCAATCGAGAGATGACATTCGGATGGATGTTGTGATACATGAGGCGTAGCGGAAGTCCGCAGTCATGAGAATGAGAACACCTCTGCCATGATCCATCTGCGCCCCAGCTTTGCGCAGCGAGCCTCGGTTGTACGACCGGTGCGCTTCGTCTGCGCGGCTGTGGTGGTGGTGGCTCTGATAGGGAGTCCGTGGTTTCTTCTACAGGGTCAGGACATGACGACCGTTCCGGAAGTCACTCTTGCAGAGATGCATGCACGCATTGCCAAAGGTGACCAATCCCGGGTGACCACCACCTGCACCGTCCTGTTCTGCTCTGCGCCGGGCTCCTACTACCTGCGTGATGATACCGGCAAGATTCGCGCAGGATACGATGCGAACGTGCGACTGAAGGAGGGTGAGCGTGTGCGCTTCACCGGCATTCCGTTGACCTACCAGCCGGTGCCGCTCTTCCGCACACAGGGCTTGCCTGGCATTCCGTGGTTCAATGTTACTTCGATGGAGAAAGCTGGAAATGGCAGATATCCCGAACCGGTTCCGCTCAGACTGGAGGGCCTCTATAAAGATCGTGCTGAGCACGCGAAGCATGACGGAGAGTATGTGCACGTCACTGGCAGGGTGATGGGCTACCGGGAATTCGCTGGCACCGCCTCGGGACCCGCCTGGGCTGAGCGAGTGAAGCTCGATATCGTCGATGTGGATGTGCAGGGGAAAAACGTGGAGGTCATGTTCCACCCTGGCCTCAACATCCAGGATGCGTTTCCCATCGGCACAGTCGCGAAGTTTGCCGGGGTCTGTCGGATGGGTCAGATGTCCAGCGCAGCCATGGTGGAGCGCGCCTCCGTACATGTACTCGTGCCAGGCATGGAGCATACGCAAGTGCTCAGCTTGCCGCCCTTCTGGACGATACCGAAGAACCAGCAAAATCTGAAACTCGCTGGCATGGCCTTCCTCTTGTGCCTCACAGGTGGCGCTTCCGGATGGTGGCTGCATCGGCGCAGAATGAATGCCGTCCTCGTGGAGAAAAGCCGGGCCGAACTGCAGCGTGCCCTTGAGCGCGAGCAGGAGCTGAACAAGCTGAAGACGCGCTTCGTCTCCATCGTGTCCCACGAGTTCCGCACCCCGCTGGGCATCATTGGATCTTCCGCGGAAATCTTGGAGCACTACGAGGGCAAGCTCACTCCCGAGCAGCGCAAGGAACATCTGCATGCCATCACGGAGAATGTGAAACGTACCGCGCGCATGATGGAGGATGCCCTGGCCCTGAGTCGCATGGACAGCGGGGGCATCACCTTCAATCCGGCCCCGCTGGAGGTGCGTGCCTTCTGCGAACGCCTCTGTGATGAAATGCGCTCCGCCACAGCGAGGAAGAATCCCATCGAACTCGAAGTGGCATTGAACGTGAGCGGCGCTGTCCTGCTGGATGAAGCCCTGCTCCGCCACATGCTGACGAATCTGCTCAGCAATGCCGTGAAATATTCGGAGGAAGGTACCCCGGTGCAGCTTCGGGTGCAGCGGATTGAAAATGGAATCCGCTTCGAGGTGGAGGACCATGGCATCGGCATTCCTGAGTCGGATCGCGATCGCCTGTTTGAAGCCTTCCACCGCGCGGAGAATGTGGGCCACGTCCACGGCACTGGCTTGGGGTTGGTCATCGCGAAACGCTGCTGCGACCTGCATGGTGGTCGCATCTCCTTCCAGACAATCGAAGGGCAGGGCACCACGTTCACCATCACCCTTCCTCAGGCGAACCCCACGACATGAAATCCAGCATCCTGCTCATCGAAGACGAACCCCAGATGCGCTCGAACATGCGCACGGTGTTGGAGCTCGAAGGCTACCATGTGCAAGCCGTGTCCAACGGTCGCCTCGGCATTGAAGCCCTGCGAGCGGACAAGCCGGATCTCGTGCTCTGCGACGTGATGATGCCGGAGCTGGATGGCTACGGCGTGCTCGCCCTCATGCGCAGCAAGAGCGAGACGGTGGACATCCCCTTTATCTTCCTCACGGCGAAAGGCGAGAAGGCGGACGTCCGCACCGGCATGAACAGCGGCGCGGATGACTACCTCGTAAAACCCGTCGGCATCCGCGATCTCATCGACGCAATCGAGTCACGCCTGCGCCGGAAGCGCGAGCAGGTGGTGAATGCCGTGCCTGCTCTTCCCAGTTTCGACTCACCCACTCCCCTTGAGTCGCTGGGCCTCACGCCGAAGGAAGCCGAAGTCCTGCTCTGGATCGCTCAAGGCAAGTCCAACTCTGAAACTGCCATCCTCCTTGGCAGCGCCGAGGCCACGGTGAAGAAACACATGGAGCGCATCTTGCAGAAACTCGACGTGGAGAACCGCGGCGCCGCGGCGCTCATCGCCATCGAGACTTTGACGCGAGCATAACCCCTGAGCCCTGGGAGCGCTGGCCTCCGGCCGGCTGCTTCGTGTTGTAGACCTTGCACCCTGAATACGCTGGTCCCGCATGCGGGACCAGCGCTCCCAGGACCTGATCACCGCGGCAGCACCGGCTTCAGCGCCTCCGCCCAAATGGCATAACCCTTCGCGCCGGGATGCAGGAAGTCCGGCATCACATCTTTCGAGATCGTGCCATCGGCATTCGTGAGCTTCGCGGTGACATCGAGATAGGTCACTCCCTTGGTGGCTTCCATCTTCTTCACGAGACGCTCGTTGATCGCATTCACCTGCACACGGCGGCTGTTGTCCGGCTTCTCACCGCGAGGGAACACTGCCATCACAATCACTTTCGCCGTGGGGAACTTCTCCTGCACACGCTGCACAATCAGGGCGATGCCTTCCACGATTTCGTCCGGGGTGTTTTCACGGGCGTTCTTGGTGCCGGCGAGGTTGTTCGTGCCGATGTGGATCACCACCGCCTTCGGCGAAAGGCCATCCAACTCACCTAGCTCAATGCGCTTCAGCACATTCTGCGTGCGGTCCCAGCCAAAGCCGAGATTGAGCGCGGGATGTTCGCCAAAGAGAGCCTTCCACGCCTCGGCACCGCGATTCCCCTTGGGCTCATTCGGCTGACCGCCCCACAGGTGCGTGATGGAGTCCCCAATGAGCACCACCTCAGGTTTGAGCTGGTCTTTCACGGCCATGGCGGCGGCGTGACGTTCCTCCCACTCGTAGAAATCCTTTTCCAACTTTCCTGCCGGGACGATGGCGGTGTTGGCGGACTGGGCTTTCTCGTCCGCGCGAACGGGCGACGTGCTCAGCAGCACTGCGTAGAAGGGGAGTGTGAGGAAGAAGAGGGCGCGCATGTGCACATCTCACGCTTTACCCCGGCGGATGGCAAGCAGAGATGCAATGTCCACATTCAGACACGTGACAAAGGCACCTGCATGGCGCAAACTCGCCGCCATGTTGCTGAGACTGCTTGCCCCCGCCGTGCTCGTACTTGCCATTTCCAGCGCACCCGCGCTCGACCTGGATGTGAAGGACGTTTTCATGAAGCTGCCGGCTTCCTGCTTCGACGAGTGGCCGGGTGAGGACCCCAAACTTATCAAGGATCCCTCCAATCGGAAGACACTCATCAATACCCCAGGAGAAAAGGTCGAGGAAGTCGGGCGTCGCATGCTGGTGTGGAAGGTCGAGGCGGATACCAAGAATGGCTTCATCAAAATCGACTCGGGCGGCGATGGCGAAGGTGCGATCTTCACCATGGCCCTGTGGAATTGCAAGGACGGCACCAAGCTCGCCGGGGTGGCCATCGAGCAGTGGACGAACGTGGCGAATGACACGAACCACATCTCCTTCTGGAAGGTGGAGGGGGACAAGCTCACCGAAGTCACCAAGGACATCCTCCCAGATCTCGCCCTCACCAGCTTCTACAGCGACAAGCGTCACGACCTCGTGAAGAAGGCGCAGAAGGACGACTTCCGCTGGTGGTGGCACCTGCCGCAGAAGGGCACCACCATTGATCTGACCGCGCCTGCCATTGAGTTGATTGAGGAATATGAACCCCTGGCAAATCCCGACCACGCCTACGAGGGGCGCTGGGATGGCAAGAAATTCACCTGGGTGAAGGTGAAGCCCAAGACCGTCGAGTAGAGGGCATTGAGGGCGTATCTGGCCCTGCTGATGGATCTTCTGGCTCCCGGGACACAAGACTGTTGCTACCCGGGCCGTTTTGATAGGATCAGAATCTGCCCCTGTTGGGGTCGGTTTCTCCTGCTCGATGCCACTTCGCTCATCCACACTCATTCTTGTCATGCTCGGCGCACTCTCCGGAGTGCAGTCGCTGCCTGCGGCAGGTCCTTCGTCTTCGCCTGACTTCACCAACGAGGTACGGCCCATTCTTTCCCGGTACTGCTTCAAGTGCCACGGGCCGGATGAAAAGACACGCAAAGGCGGACTGCGCCTGGATCTGCGAGAGGAAGTCCTGAAGCCCGCGAAGACGGGGGACATCGCGATCGTGCCGCACCAGCCGGACAAGAGCGCTCTGGTGGCGCGCATCGAGACGAATGACCCGGATGAAATCATGCCGCCGCCGGATTCGAAGATGTCGATCACGGCAGAGCAGAAGGACATCCTGAAACGCTGGGTCGCAGGGGGTGCGGAATACAAGCAGCATTGGGCCTTCGTCAAACCGCAGCAGACGACACCGCCGAATCCCGAGCAGGGCGCCGCACTTGCCAATCCCATCGATGCCTTCATTCGCGCCAAACTCAAGGAACAGGGCCTCGCTCCCTCTTCGCCTGCGGATGCGGTGACGCTGGTGCGCAGGCTCTATCTGGATCTCGTTGGTCTGCCGCCGAAGCCCGAAGAGGTGGATGCCTTCGTCGAGGCGGTTGCACGGGATCGCGATGCTGCCATTCGGGCCACTGTGGATGCGTTGCTGGCTTCGCCACAATACGGGGAGCGTTGGGCGCGTCGCTGGCTGGACCTCGCGCGGTATGCAGACACGAATGGCTACGAAAAGGATAGGCCGCGAAGCATCTGGCCCTACCGCGACTGGGTCGTGAAGGCACTGAATGCGGACATGCCGTTTGATGAATTCACCATCGATCAAATCGCTGGAGACATGCTGCCGGGAGCGACCGTGGAGCAGCGGATTGCCACCGGGTTCCATCGCAACACGATGCTGAACGAAGAGGGCGGCATTGACCCTCTGGAGTTCCGTTATCACGCCATGGCAGATCGCGTGGCCACCACCGGCACCACGTGGCTGGGCCTCACGTTGGGCTGCGCGCAGTGCCACACGCACAAGTTCGATCCCGTCACGCACCGCGAGTATTTCCAGATCATGGCCTTCTTGAATAACGCGGATGAGCCGGATCTGGATCTCCCGGCGCAAGAGACTCCGGAAGCAAAGGACCAACGTCAGAAACGCCTTGCGCGACAGGTGGCCGACCTGCCGGCGAAGTGGCCGGCGAAGGACAAGGACACACCCGGAGCACGTCGCGAATTGGCGGAAGCCGCATTCAACACATGGCTGCAGAATATGCGTGGCAACAAGGTGGAGTGGCAGGTGCTTCGCCCCACCGAAATGAAGAGCAACATGCCGCATCTCACCCAGCTTCCCGATGGCTCGGTGCTGGGCTCCGGCGACATCACCAAGAGCGACACGTATGAGCTGAAATTCCGCCCTGTGACCACCGGCATCACGGCCATTCGACTTGAAGCACTGCCCCACCCCAGCCTGCCGGATCGTGGCCCCGGCCTCGCATATTATGAGGGACCCAAGGGCGACTTCTTCATGGGTGAGTTTCAGGTCACCGTGAATGGCAAGCCGGTGAAGATCACGCGTGCGAGTGAGACCTATGCACGGAACAACTTCGGCGGTCCCAATACTCCCGCTGTGTCTGCCATGGCTGCGGTGGATGGTGATCCGCAGACTGGATGGAGCTGCGCCAAGCGTCCGGGTGAAGCGCATGAAGCGGTATTCGTTTTGGAGAAGCCACTCGAAGGCACGGAGGAGATCTCCGTGAAGATGCTCTTCGGCAGGCATTACGCCTGTCCACTCGGTCGCTTCCGCATCTCCGTCACCGCCCATGACAATGGCGCCGAGGCTCGTGGCATTCCTGACAAGTTGGAGCCGCTGCTGACCCTCTCTGATGCCGAGCTCAAACCCGCACAGCGCAATCAGCTTCGCATGCAGTTCCTGATGAATGCCCCCGAGGTGGCGAATGAGGCGGATGCCATTCGTGCTGCGCGTAAACCACCTGCCGCTCCGGCGAGTCTGGTGATGCGTGAGCGCCCGGCTTCCAATCCACGTCCCACCCATCTCTACAACCGCGGCGAATACACCCAGCCGCAAGAGTTGGTGAAAGCGGAGGTGCTTTCGGTGCTGAATCCGCTGCCGAAGGACGCACCACGCAACCGGCTCGCCTTTGCGAAGTGGATCGTGTCTCCCGAGAATCCGATGACGGCGCGCGTCACCGTGAACCGTCAGTGGGAAATTCTCTTTGGGCGAGGCCTGGTGAAGACTTCACAAGACTTCGGCTTCCAGGGAGAAGTGCCGACCCATCCCGAGTTGTTGGATTGGCTCGCGGTGGAGTTCATGAAGCAGAACTGGTCGCTGAAGAAGCTGCATCGTCTCATTGTCACCAGCGCGACTTATCAGCAGTCATCGCAGGTCACGCCTGAACTGCTGGCAAAGGATGCGGAGAACAAGTGGTTGGCCCGTGCCCCGCGTCCGCGCGTGGAGGCGGAGATCGTCCGGGACAGCGTGCTGTACGCGAGCGGCCTGCTTTCGCTGAAAATGGGCGGCCCCGGCGTGTATCCCCCGCAGCCGGATGGCGTGGTGGACATCGCCTATGGTAAGGGGACGTGGGAGGCCAGCAGCGGAGATGATCGCCATCGCCGCTCGCTATATACATTCTTGAAACGCACCGCTCCCTTCGCCATGTCCACCACCTTCGATGCGCCAAGTGGTGAGGCGTGCGTGGCACGCCGTGATGTTTCCAACACCCCACTGCAGGCGCTCACCCTGCTGAATGATGTCTTCATGGTGGAGGCGACGCAGGCGCTTGGGTTACTCACCACACAACAGTCCGGCACGGATGAAGCGCGACTGCAGTTCATGTTCCGCCGCGTGCTGTGCCGCGAGGCGACGACTGATGAAACGTCAGCGTTGATCGCCTACATGGAATCTCAAAGGCAGCGCATCCGGTCTGGTGAGGTGGATGCTGCTGTCATCAACGGAAACAAGGACGCGAAGGACATCGATCGCGCCGCGTGGACCCTGCTGGCCCGCGCCCTCTTCAACCTTGACGAGTTTGTCACGAAAGGCTGAGTCATGCTGAATCGCACCCTTCATCCGCTGCAAGTTTCCCGCCGCCACTTCCTTCAGGAGTGTGGAGTTGGTTTGGGAAAGGTTGCTCTTGCCGGTCTGTTGACGGATACGCTCACCTCTCGTGTCAGTGCGGCCCCTGCACCGGCGTCCACGGATCCGCTGCATCCGTTGAAGCCGCATTTCCCCGGGAAGGCGAAACACGTGATTCACCTGTTCATGGCGGGCGCGCCGTCGCAGCTTGACCTCTTCGACTACAAGCCCGCGTTGGCCAAGCTCGAAGGCAATCCACTGCCACCCTCGGTGATTGGCAACCAACGCTACGCCTTCATCCGGCCGGATGCTGCCGTGCTCGGTCCACAGTTCCGGTTTGCGAAGCACGGCCAGAGCGGCGCGGAATTGTCGGAGGCCATGCCACACCTCGCGAAGATTGTGGATGACATCTGCATCGTCCGCTCGTGCAAGACGGATCAATTCAACCACGCGCCCGCTCAGCTTTTTTTCAATACGGGCTTCTCGCAGCCGGGTCGTCCGTCGCTGGGCTCATGGGCGCTGTATGGCTTGGGTTCGGAAACACAGGACCTGCCTGCCTTTGTGGTGATGAGCACGGGCAGTGGCCTGAGCGGGGGCTCCGCCCTGTGGTCGAGTGGTTTCCTGCCGACGGTGTATACCGGAGTGCGCTTCCGCTCGCAGGGCGATCCCATCCTGAATGTCTCCAGTCCCAACGGCATGGATGCACGGCTGCAGCGGGATACGCTGGACCTCATCGGGAAGATGAACCGCAAGCAGATGGAGACCGTGGGCGATCCGGAAATCAACACGCGCCTGGCGAACTACGAGATGGCCTTCCGCCTGCAAACCAGCGCGCCGGAACTCATGGATCTGAAGAGCGAGAGCAAGGCCACGCTGGAAATGTACGGCTGTGATCCGGATAAGCCATCTTTCGCGCGCGCCTGCTTGCTGTCCCGTCGCATGATCGAGCGCGGTGTGCGCTTCATCAACATCTATCACGAGGGGTGGGATGCTCACTCAGACGTCACCGGAAACACGAAGAAGAATTGCGCTGCCACAGACCAGGCTAGCGCCGCCCTGGTGCGCGACCTGAAGCAGCGCGGTCTGCTGGATGACACGCTCGTAATCTGGGGTGGTGAATTCGGACGCACACCCATGGTGGAGACCAATCCTGCGCTGGGCCGCAGTCTCGGCCGCGACCACCATCCCCAGGCGTATACCATGTGGATGGCTGGTGGCGGCATCAAGCCTGGCCTGACTCACGGCGCGACGGATGAAATGGGCTTCCACATCGTGGAGAACCCGGTGCATGTGCACGACCTCCAGGCCACCATCCTGCATTGCCTCGGCTTCGATCACGAGCGCCTCACCTTTCATCATGCGGGACGTGATTTTCGCCTGACAGATGTGCATGGGCATGTGGTGAGGGATATTCTGGCGTGAGGCCTCTCATCGCAGCATCAATAGAAAACGGAGATGGATGCGAATCCATCTCCGTGTTGGGATGAGGGTTTTGTCGGAAGTCAGCTTACTTCTTCCGCGTGTACTCACCCTTGACGATCAGCAACCACTTGCCGTCATCTTCCTTGATGGATGAGGTGAAGATGCGGTGGTCGGGGCTCTTGAACTCTACAGTTTCACGGAACTCGCGGAGTTTGCCAGGTGTCTTGGGGCACGGGCCGGTTGACTCCAGAGTCAGCTTGTTACCGGCCTCATCGACGGAGCCTTCGTACTGCCACAAGTAGCTGTTCATGCCATCGATCCAGGTGCCGATGTACTTCTTCTTTGCGGGGTCGTATCCGAGGGTGATGACGCTGGACATGGGCATGCCCATCATCTCCGCCTTGCCCTGGCCGATGACCCAGAAGCCGCCGACCATTTGGGCGGTTTCGGAGCCCTTGCAGGTCATGGGCGGCTTTCCGGGTTCCATGTAGACCTCCACGGAGGTGTCCCATTCGCCGACGAACTTTTTGAGCCACTCGTGCTCTTTCACGGGTGGGGGCATCTGGGGCATTTCCGCAGCCTGCAGGCTGGCAGAGGCGAGGAGCGCGCAAGCGAGCGCGGCGAATGTGATCCTTTTCATGAGTTGTGTTTTCACGATGGTGGATGGTGAGATGGTGGTATTTGAAGGAAGGAAGGAAGCGAATGCGGAATGGGTTATTCCTGCACACTCACGACGGACTTGAAGCCGCCGTAGGACATGCGCTTCATGTCGAAGGGCATTGCGCCGGGTTGCATGTAGGGCTCCAGGCGAGGGTCCTTCATGACTTTTGCGGTCACCTGGTCACGGTGCTTGCGTGACTTGTAGCGGATCCAGGAGAAGACCACGGTTTCATTGGGCTTGGCCTTGGTGATCTTTGGGAAGCTGGCGCTGGGGGGCATGCCCTCGATCTGCAGGTCATCGCCCACGCACTCCCAGTATTCGAGCGCGCCATGGTCCTTCCAGACCTTGGAGGCCTTCTTGGCAATTTTCATGTACTCATCGATCTTGTCGGCGGGCACGGGAATGACGAATCCATCAATGTAGCTTGGCATATGTGGGTGCTCCTCTTTGTTGGTTGCGTTGTTTGGGTTTGGCAGAGTCGGTTCGTGTGGTTTCACACGAACCAGGTATTTGGGGGATGAATGGGAAAGTTCCTCGCGCCGCCAGTGACGTGACGAGGGACTCAGTCGCGCAAAGACAACAGTGTGCGGCTTTGCTCCGAGAATTTTGCAAAGATCAGCAGCGGGCATGGTGCCGGGACTTTGTTGCGCTGACCACCCGACAGAGCGGCGGCAAAGATCACTCCGATGGTAAGGTAGCTCACCAGAATGCGTGTGTAGCGGGTTGCCGTATTCATGACCGTCATGGGTTTGATCGATTGTGTGGAGAGGCAGGCTCAACTCTTGGCGGCTTGGCTGGCGCAGCAGGATTCTTTCGTCTCTTCCTCTTCGCCATACTTGTCGTGGTGCTTCGCCCAGAAGTAACCAATGCCATCGAGGTCCGGCATGCCGCCCCATCCTTCGCCGCGTCCATAGGGCGTGAGGTCGAGGAATTGATAGGTGCCCACCAGCGGATCCATGCCTCGACCAAAGGTGGAGTAGGTGTGGAAGATGCGGCCTTCGTCATCGCGAAGGAACACGCTCACACCCGGCTGTTCGCCTTCGAGGTGGTAGTTCTCTTCCTTCTTCTTCAGTGTGGCTTCGTCCTGGAAGTTGTATTCCACAGGAGCCACTTTGGGATCCGCCGTGACATGGAAGTCATAGTTGAAGTCGCTGCCAAAGGACGAGTACCACGGAATGGTCCAGCCCATGCGATTCTTGAAGGGAGCAATCTTCGAAAGCGGAGCGCGCGAGATCAGCGTGATGGTGGTGTCACGCGCATGGAAGTGGGAGAGATGACCAATGTTGTCCGCCATGAAGGAGCATCCCGAGCAGCCTTCGGTATACGGCTCGGTCTTGCCGGGCGGAGGATCGCCGGGCTCGAACATGAAGTGATACACGATGAGCTGATGGCGGCCTTCGAAGAGGTCTGCCAGCTTCACTTTCCCCTTCGGTCCTTCGAAGGTGTAGTCTTTGCCGATTTCCACCATCGGCAGGGTGCGGCGCGCAGCGTTCACCTTGTCGCGCTGTTTCGTCAGTTCCTTCTCCGTGGCGAGCAATGCCTCGCGTGCGGTGAGCCATGCATCACGCGAGACAATTTTCGGAAGCGTAAAGTTCTGGGCATTCATGGCGGCGATTCTGAAAGGTGAGGGTTTGTTTCAGTCGGTCGTTCATAGGCATGACGAACCAGCCTGAGTGCCCAGGACATCTGGACTCACTTTTTTCAGAATCGCGCCAGCGTGCCTCTTTCAGGCACGCTTTGAAGCGCTTTCACATGCACTTTGTTGGCTCAGGACCCGCGCTTACTGCGCATAATGATCCTGAATTGCGCGCACGAGGCCTGGAATCGAATGTTCTTCTGCTTCGATATCGATCTTCAGTCCGTGCTTGGTGAGCGTCTCGGAGGTGATGGGGCCAATGCTGGCAATCTTGATCCCTTCCGGCAGCGTTAATCCCAGATCGAGGAAATGCTCGACCGTGGAGCTACTGGTGAAAGTGATGACATCCGCGCCTTCTTCCTTGAAGCGCACGATGGCTTCGTGGTTCGCATCCTCTGGCACCGTGCGATAGGCGATGGCTTCATCCACGATGGCCCGCATGCCGGTAAGTTCATTGGCAAGGATCTCACGGGTCTGCTCGGCTTTCACCCACAGGACCGTCTGGTTCTCGATCTCCTGTTCCTTGAAGGCCTTCACCAGACCCTCCGCCACGAATTTCTCGGGAAGCAGATCCACCGCGAGGTGGTACTGCTTGATCTTATCCGCCGTGCCGGGTCCGATGGCGGCAATCTTCACTCCGCCGATGCTGCGGGCATCCGAGTAGAGTTTGTAAAAAATATCGAAAAACTTCTCCACGCCGTTCGGACTGGTGAAGACCAGCCAGTCATAGGTGTGCGAGTCCATCACGAGTTGCGCAAAGGCTTTCAGATCCTCCGGCGGCTCAATACGGATGGTGGGGATCTCGATGACGTTCGCCCCGAGTTCGGAGAGCTGCTTGCTCAGCCCGCCTGCTTGCGTGCGCGTGCGGGTGACCACGAAGCGCTTGCCGAAGAGGGGGCGATTTTCAAACCAGTTCAGCTTGTCGCGCTCCAGCACCACGCTGCCGATGACACATACCGCGGGTGCCTTGAAACCTGTGTCGATGATCACCTGGGCAATCGTCGCGAGCGTGCCTTCGATGGTTTGCTGCCTGCCGGTCGTAGCCCAGCGCGTCAGAGCCACCGGCGTGGCCGGCTTCGCGCCGTGTTCGATCAACTTGGCCGCGATATCACCGATGCGCTCCACTCCCATGAGCATGACCTTGGTGCCGTCAGCTTGGGCAATCTTCGCGTAGTCGAGTGAGCTCTCCGGCTTGGTGGGATCCTCGTGGCCGGTGAAGATGGTGACCTGCGAGCAATGCGAGCGATGCGTCACGGGGATGCCTGCATACGCCGGACCTGCGATTGCGGAGGTCACGCCCGGCACGATTTCAAAGGCCACACCGGCGTCTGAGAGTTCCTGTGCTTCTTCCGCGCCGCGGCCGAACAACACGGGGTCGCCGCCCTTCAAGCGCGTGACCACCTTGCCTGCGAGCGCTTTCTCCACGATGAGCTTGTTGATGCCTTCCTGGGAGAGCGTGTGATCCTTGGACTTCTTGCCCACATAGATCTTCTCCGCATCCGGCTTCGCAAAGCGGAGGAAGTCGGCATTGCTCAGGTAGTCATACACCACCACATCCGCGAGTTCGATGCACTCCTTGCCGCGCAGCGTGAGCAGTCCGGGATCGCCCGGGCCCGCGCCTACGAGGTAGCAGATGCCGCGTTTCGAGGATTTGGAGGATGAGGAAGGCATGCGAGGAATTGGCTTGGAACGGGAATCTACTCCATCACTCACGAAAATACGCCCCGCAAGTACGGAACGGTGGCCTTCCTCTCAGGGTGAAATCTTGCAAGGAAATCGATCGTAGCTACTCTCATGGAAAAAATCGCATGACGACGCGTTTCAGTCGTGAACGTCGACCTTTGCCAGATGGTGAAGGCTGGTACTCACGGGGATATCTCCCGCATTTTGACAAGGCAGGACAGGTCCAATCCCTGACCATCCGCCTGGGAGATGCCATGCCCAAGGTGCTCCTCGATCGCTGGCGGCTGGAGCTGGCGAATTTACCTCCGGGCGAGGGAGATTTGGAATGCCGCAAGCGCATCGATGCCTACCTCGACGCTGGCCATGGAGAGTGCTGGCTTAGGCAGCCGCGTGTCGCGACCATGGTGCAAGATGCTCTCCAGTATTTCGATGAAGACCGCTACCGTCTCCTCTCGTGGTGTGTCATGCCCAATCACGTACATTTCGTGCTCGAGCCCTGGGAGCGCTGGCCTCTGGCCGGCGTGTTGCAGTCTCTGAAGAGCTTCACTTCGAAGGAGGCAAACAAGCTCGTACGGCGCCGGGGCCGCTTCTGGCAGCGTGAGTACCATGACCGGTACATTCGCGATGAGGAGCACTACGCCAAGGTGGTGCGCTACATTGAGGAAAACCCGGTGAAGGCGGGTCTGGTGAAGAAGGCGGAGGACTGGCCGTGGAGCAGCGCGGGAAGGCGGAAGTGATAAGGAGAGCGTCGCGCGAGTGGTACGCGAATACGCCGGCCGGAGGCCAGCGCTCCCAGGGCTGCTCAGTGTTTCTGCACCTTGCTCGCCAGTTCGGTCGCGAGGGCGAGTGGATCCGTAGTTGAGCCAACAGCCTCCAGGTCCACGGGTGCGGCCTCGGCATTTTCTTCGGAGAAGACGAGCACGCGCATACGCAGTTCGTTGCCATTCACAAAAGTCCGTGCACCTACAGGAGTTTGGCAGCCGGCACCGAGCAGACGCAGGAATTCACGCTCTGCGAGCACGCTGGCAAAGGTCACCGGTTCATTGATGGCCTGCAGCACTGCATGCGTGGCTTCATCGTTCGCGCGAATCTCGATGCCGATCGCGCCTTGTCCCGCTGCGGGAAGGAAGTCATCGCCGCCGAGAATCGTGGCAGGAATGGTCTGGCCATCCAGTTGCACCGCGTCACCTTTCAACAGACCCAGGCGTTCCAGGCCAGCGCGGGCGAGCAGGATGCCATCGAGCTGCGAAGAGGGGGCGAAAAGCTTCCGCACACGCGTGGGGACGTTGCCACGAATCTCCTCCGTCACCACGTCGGGGCGTCGCCATTTGATCATGCGCTGGCGTCGCACGCTGCTCGTGCCGATCTTGGCCCCGGCAGGGAGAGTGTCCAGGGTATAGCCATCGCGAGTCAGCAGCACGTCTTCCGTATTCGCACGTGGCAGCACGGCGGTGATGGCAAATCCCTTCGCGAGGTCGCTGGGCACGTCCTTCAGGCTGTGCACGGCGAAGTCGATCTCACCCGACTCGAGCGCCATCTCCAGTTCTTTGATGAAGATACCCTTGTCCACATGGGCGACCTCGTTGAACTCGCTGAATCGCAGATCCGGCCGCTTGTCGCCGGAGGTAGCGATGATGCGGCGCTCAATCTTGAGCGTCGGGTGAGCCCGGTTCAGGGCTGCAGTGACCATGTCTGCCTGGCAGAGGGCGAGTTCACTGCCACGCGTGCCGAGGATGAGCGCTTTTTCGTTCAAGGTTCCAGAGACGGGGTTTCGAGATTCAAAGGCGGGGACGGCAGTTTGGTGACGACCACCGGGAGGGGGGGCGAATCTTCGTGATACCCGAACTTCCGCAACTGCTCTTCGATGATTTCCTCGCACTGCACCAGGGCACGCTCGCGGTCACGACGACCTTCATCCGCGATGCCCTTCATCTGGTCCACGTTGTAGAGGTACACGTCCTCAATGTCATGGACGAGGGGATCCACGTCACGCGGCACCGCGATGTCGATGATGAAGAGCGGGCGTCCGTGGCGGCGGCGCATGGTAGGGCCCACCAGTTCCGGGGTCACCACGAAGTGCGGCGCGCTGGTGCTGCTGATGATGATGTCCACATCATGCACGGCGCGTTCCCAGTTTTCGAAGCGCAGGGCTTCACCCTTCATTTCCTTCGCGAGTTCCACCGCGCGCTCGTGGGAGCGGTTGGAGATGATGATGCTCTTCGCCCCACGCGAGAGCAGGCTCTGTGCGCAGGTGCGACTCATCTCACCGGCGCCGATGAGGAGCACGCGGCAATCCTTGAGACTGCCGAAAATCTTTGCCGCCACATCCACGGCCACGCTGCCCACGGAGGTGGAGCCGCGCTGGATGTTCGTCTCATTGCGCACCTGCTTGCCCACGCTGAAGGCGCGCTGGAAGAGCTTGTTCAGCATGCGGCCCGTGGTGCCGGTCTTCAGCGCCGTGTCGTAGGCGCCCTTCACCTGACCGAAGATTTCCGTCTCACCCAGCACCATGGAGTCCAGTCCGCTCACCACGCGGAAGAGGTGCCTTGCCGCGTCCGCTTGGGAGAGCCGGTAGCAACTCAGCGCCTCGCGCTGCGGCTGCGTGAGTCCGAAGTGGGCGACGAGATAGTCAAAGAGGACGTCCAGCGCCTGTTCACCGTCGGCATGCTCGCACGAGGCGAAGAGCTCCACGCGATTGCACGTGGAGAGCACCACGCTTTCCTCAAAGCCCTTGAGCCCCTGGATTTGCAGGGCGGCCTCCGGCTGTTTGCTCTCGGCAAAGGCCAGCCGTTCGCGCAACTCAATGGGAGTCGTGCGATGATTCAGGCCGAGGCAGAGAAGCATGGATGCGGGTGGGGGAGCGGGCGAGACTGAAACTGAGACTAAGGCTGGTGGAGCTAGGCGCGGGAGGAGGTCACGACCCAGAGGGAGAGTACCGGCGCGGCAAATCCGAGGACTGCCAGCCAGGCCGTGTGGCGCGAGCCGAGCGTGTGAAACCACATGAGCAGGAGGATCACCGCGTAAAAGGCCAGGATGCCCCAGCCCACATAGAGCTTCGAGGCGGGAATGGGGTCGACAATCTTGAACGTGAACACCATGGCCACACTCAGCAAGGCCACGCCGAGGGCCACCATGCGCACGACCGCCTTGGAGAGCTTCTGGATGGGAGGAAGCTGGTGGAAGAGGGCATGAATCCGGTGCTGCTTCAGCAGGTAGTCCTGCATGAGGAACATCACCCCCGTCACACACGCCAGGGCGAAGGCCGCGTAGGACATCAGCGCCAGGGAGGCATGCATTTCCAGCCAGGGGTTCACCTTGGACGCCAGCACCTTCGCCGAGGGTGGCGGCATGGGAGATAGTAGCACAAAGGTCTGCAGCGCCGCCAGCAGAGGCGCAGTGAAGACACCCAGCAGCGACAGCCGGTACGCCGTGCCCACTAGGAAATAGAGCAGCACCAGCGACCACCCGATGAAGATATAGATCTCCAGCAGGTTTGTCCGCGGACAGTGCCCGTGCACCTTCACCCGCTCATAGAGGAAGAGCGTCTGGAAGATGAATCCGACCGCCATGGGCACGATGTGCCACCGGCTCTCCCGCCACTGCCCGGCCCGGATGGCCACAATCGCATGCACGAGCCCCGCCACGAAGGCGATCGTGGAGAGGAGCAGATAGAGGCGGGCGGGTTCCATGGGGGACGGACAATCTGGCACAAGGTGAGCCGGGCTGCCAGTCCCTCGGGGATTTTCCCACCCCGACAGACTGGATTTACCGGTCCACACAAATGCTTACGTGCTTGCCAGCGCACTTCGCTCATGCACCATAGCGCCCCATGTCACCTTCTTCCCTTCAACGTCTGCGAGATGCCATCCGTGATGTGCCCGATTTCCCCCAGCCAGGGGTCCTTTTCAAGGACATCACCCCCGTGCTGGCGGACGGCGAACTGCTGAATCTGGCCTTGGACGCCATGGCGGAGGCCTTTGAGGGCCAGCGGGTGGACAAGATTGTGGGCATCGATGCCCGTGGGTTCATCTTCGGCGCCCCCCTGGCCGCCCGGCTCGGCTGCGGCTTCGTCCCCGCCCGGAAGAAGGGGAAACTCCCCTGGCGCACCCGGGGTGTGGAATACGCGCTCGAGTACGGGTCCGCCTGTTTGGAGTTGCATGAGGATGCTTTGCAACCCAATGAAAATGTGATACTTGCAGACGACCTTCTGGCCACAGGTGGCACCGCCGGGGCGGCGCTGACTCTGCTGCAGCAGACGGGCGCCAATGTCTTGGGTTCGGTCTTTTTCATCGAACTGGCTTTTCTCCACGGTCGTGGCAAGTTGGAACCTTTTGGCCCGGTGCAGGCAGTGGTGACCTTTTAGCGGGTCGCTTCTGGCTCCGCCGCCCGCCAGCAGTCTTCCTCGTTCGTTTACCCGGTACATGGCCCAGCTCGTCAAGAAACTCTCCACCCGCGCGCGCGAAGCGCTGGCCAACACCACTGGCAAACCCCGTTCTCCCTCGGAGATCCTCCGGACTTTCAAGCGTTTCCGCAAGATTGAGGAAGCCCGTATCCGCATGATGCACAAGGCGGGTGGCGGCGGTGTGGAGATCTGCGAGATGCGCTCGGACTTCATCGACGTTCTGCTGAAGCACCTGTGGAACGAGATCCTGCTCCGGGAGGACGCCACGGACGCACGGAACCTGAAGATCAGCCTCGTGGCCACCGGCGGCTATGGACGCCGCCACATGAATCCCCAAAGCGATGTGGACCTGCTCTTCCTGCTCAGTGGGAATGGGGCCAAGATCCCGCCGGGTGTGGCCCCATTCATCACGGCGTACATCACCACGATGTTCGACCTGCGTCTGCTCGTGGGGGACAAGTCCACCCGCACCGTGGGAGACACCCTGTCGCTGGCCAATGAGAAGAATGATGTGAAGACGGCGCTCATTGAGGCGCGTCTCGTCGCGGGAAATGAAGAGCCCTTCGAAGAGCTCAAACGCCGCTATGACAAGGAGTGTATGGACGGGAAGGAGACGCAGTTCCTCCTGCTCCGGCAGCAGGATCTGCTCGCGCGTCATGCCAAGTATGAGGGCACGCCCTCGGTGCAGGAGCCGAATGTGAAGAACGGCTGCGGTGGCCTGCGTGACTATCACAATGCCCTGTGGATGTCCTACGCGAAGCACCGCACCACCAACCTGCGTGACCTGGTGAAGCTGGGTGTCTTTCCGCTCAATGCCGTGCGTGACATGGAGCGCGCGTATGACTTCATCCTGCGCGTGCGTAATGAGCTGCACTACATCGAAGGTCGCGAGAGCGATCTCCTCACCCTGCGGCTCCAGGGCGTGGTGGCCACGAATCTGGAGTACCCGCAGAAGAAGATCCTGCAGCGCATCGAGTACTTCATGCGCGACTACTACACCCACAGCGGCTGCCTGCTTCACCGCGGCAATGAACTGATGGATCGCTTCCACCTTCAGGCACTCGCGGAGGAGAAACCCAGCCTCGTCGCCCGTCTACTGCGCCGCACGGAGAAGCCCGTCGAGCGCTTCGATGGCTTCATCAGCCGGGATGAACGCATCCACCCACAGGAAGATGACATCTTCAAGGAGGATCCGCCGCGGCTCATGCGCCTCTTTGTGCATACGCAGCAACGCCATCTGCGCCTGAGCCCCGAGCTTTTCCAGCTGGTGCAAAAGAACTGGGCGCTCATCAATCGCGTCTTCCGGTACAACAAGGCCGTGCGCGAAAGCTTTGAGGCTATTCTCAGCCAGAAGGGGGATGTGGCCCGTGTGCTCCGCCAGATGCACCGGGTGGGCTTTCTCGGCCGCTACCTGCCTGAGTTCGGCGCGCTGACGAATCTGGTGCAGCATGAGTTTTTCCATCGCTATCCCGCGGATGAACACACACTGCGCACCATCGACAAGCTGGATGAACTCGCCGGCACGCCGAAACCGGGCATGGAGTTCTTCCAGCGGCTTTTCCATGAGGTGCAGGATCCCTTCATCCTGTATCTCGCGCTGATCCTTCATGACTCTGGTCGTGCGGAAAACACCGAGACGCACTCCGATGCGAGCGCCCTGCTGGCCGACCGCGTGTGCCGCCGTCTGCAGATCAAGGGTTCACGCCGCAGGCTGCTGATGTTCCTCATCGATCATCACCTCACGCTCTACCGCACCGCGACCACGAAGAATCTGGATGACCCCAAGGTCATCGGAGAGTTCGCGGCGATTGTGCGGAACAAGCAGCAGCTCGATACCCTGCTGGTCATGACGCATGCGGACTCCCGTGGCACCAGTGACAAGAGCTGGAATTCGTGGAAGGAGAGCCTGCTGCTGCACTTGTATCACAGCACCATCCGCTATCTCGACGACCCTTCCGACTACGTGCGGAGCGTCAGCGCGCCTCTTCAGGAACTGCAGGGCGAGGTGCATCGCAAGCTCGACTCCACCTACGATCTGGAAATCGCCGCGCACTTCGAGAAGATGCCGCGCAGCTATTTCAATTTCCGCAGCGCGGACACCATTGTGCAGCACCTCCAGGTGTACCGGCAGTTCTTTGAGAAACTGGTGACGGGCAAGCCGGGAGACAGCCTGCTGCCGGAGCTGTTCTGGATCGATCATCCCGAGCAGGGTTGCAGCGAATTGATCGTGGTCTCCTGGGACCGGCACCTGCTGCTCGCGCGTGTGGCCGGTGCGCTCGCCGCGCAGGGCATCACCATTCTCGCCGCGGACCTTTACCAGCGGCAAGATGACACAGTGCTGGACATCTTCCGCGTTTGCCGCACGGACTTCACACCCGTCAGCAACGACCGCACCAAGGCCCGCATCAAGTCCAGCATTGAGGAGGCCTTTGAAACGCACACCTTCGACTTCAGCGGTGCCATCGCGGAAGTGCGCAGACCCTTCAAGGGGTTGGAGGAAATGGCTGCGGAGGTGCCGCAGCGCGTGCATTTCAATCACCTCATCAGCCCCGACTACACCGTCATTGAACTGCAGGCGCTGGACCGCATCGGCTTGCTTTATGATGTCTTCCGCCACATCGGACAGGCAGGCTTGAACATCTGCCACGCTCGAATCAATACGGAGAAGGGGGTCGCGCTCGACTCCATCTACGTGCAGGACAAGGCGGGCAAAAAGGTGACGGACAAGGCGATGCTCGATGCGCTCAAGGTGAAGCTGGAAGAGGCGGTCTTCACGAACGGACACTGAGCCCTGTTATTGATGATTTTCTGATTGGTGATTGATGATTTGGCGGGCGTCCTCATCGAATCAAAAATCATCAATTGGAACCTGGGTTCTGGGACATTTTCAGCCAGCCTTGAGTTTCATCGAGGAGCCGGAATCGCATGTCCGCAGCTTCACGTTTCGCCCGGCCTTGCGCGACCTAACCTGACGTTGCCAGTCTCTTGATCCTGAAATGCACTCATGTATTGAGACTGAAACCCAATCTTAATAATGTTGCGACGGACTTTCAAACATCACTCCAAGGCCGCTAGGGGCATCCCGTACATCTTCAGCCTTGTCTGCCTCGCGCCTCTCTCGGGGGTGCGAGCACAGGAAGCTTCCCCACAGGGAACAAATGTAGTCTTGGACCCCGTCACGGTAGTTGCCGACAGACCGACCACCGTGGATCTGACCGAGGATATTTTCACCGCCGGGCTGAAGGGCAGCGCTTCTCTGCTGGAGACCCCACAATCCATTTCCGTGATCCCCCGGGGCATGATGGACCTCCGTAACAACAAGCAAACGGCCGAAGCCCTCCGCTACAGCGCTGGCATCACCACAGATACCTATGGCTTTGATCCACGAGGCTATGAATGGATTAACATCCGTGGGTTCGACAGCTTCAACAGCCAGTATCTGGATGGCATGCGGCTCTACAACTATGAAGTGGTGGAGACTTTCGGGCTTGAGCGCATCGAATTGCTGAGAGGTCCGAGTTCCGTGCTGTTTGGGCAATCGACACCCGGTGGTTTGATCAACAATGTCAGCAAGAAGCCCGTGGACACCCGATTTGGCCAGGTCGGCGTGGAGGTGGGAACTGGAGAGTCTTACGAAGGCACCCTCGATTTTGGAAATGTTCTGCTTGGTGAAGACACGCTTTCCTACCGGCTCACGAGTCTGTACCGAAACACCGAGGAAGATCCCAATGGCAATGAAGTAAACAGTGAGCGCATCTTTGTGGCCCCGGCCGTGACGTGGAAACCCACGGAGGACACCACATTGACGGTGCTCAGCAGTTATCAGCGGTGGGAGAGCGCCCAGGTCCCCGAGTATTTCAAGGGACCGCAGGGTTTTGTGAAGACGAACAATCTGCGCTGGGACAGCGAGCTGAGCGAGATCTGGCGTGTAGGATACCAGTTCGAACAAAAGCTGGGTGAGCAGGTCACCTTCCGCCAGAATGCGCGTTACTCCCACTACGATTCCGCATCACGTTACTTCTACATCAACGATCTAATTTCAGCCACGGAGCTGGATATGATCGCGGCAGACTACAAGGTGGCAAGCCGGGCTTGGACCATCGACAACCAGGTCGAGTGGCGGATTCAAAGTGGTTCCATCAAGCACACCTTGCTGGCAGGGCTCGACTACGGCTACGCCACCGCGGAGTCCCGTGAATTCGATGGTCCGGCGCCGACCCTGGACTTGATCAATCCCGTGTTTAATCCTCCGTTCTCGGAGCCGGATATCCTTGTCTCGAGGCTCGATCAGACCGTGGAGCAGTTGGGTATCTACGCGCAGGATCACGTGAAGATTGGCGACCACCTGGTGGTTGTCGGAAGTATCCGCCATGACTGGGCGACCACCGAGACGGAGGAACATACAGGGGGTGGGTACAAGGATGAACAGGATGACAAGGCATTCAGCTACCGCCTTGGCACGGTCTATCTGCTGGACAATGGCCTGGCTCCGTATGCCAGCTTCTCCACCTCCTTCTTTCCCAATTCCGGTGTGGATGCGCAAGGCACAGCCTTCGATCCCACGGAAAGCACCCAGTACGAAGTGGGTCTCAAGTATGCGCCGAAGGACTTCCGCGGCGGGGTTACTCTTTCCGCGTTCCACCTCACGCAGGACAACGTTCTCACCACTGACCCCAGAAATCAGGCGTACCAGAAAGCGAATGGGGAATGGACTTCCAAGGGAATCGAGCTGGAAGGAAATGTGGGGCTGACGGAACAGATCACCGTGCTCGGCAGCCTGACCTTGATGGATATTGAGATCACCAAGAGCAACGATGGTGACGAAGGCAAGACGCCTGGACAAACTCCAGAAAAAGCGGCCTCCGGTTGGGTGACGTATTCCTTCACCGATGGAGCGCTGAAGGGCCTGACTCTCGGCAGCGGCATTCGCTACACCGGCTCGAACTATCAGGACACCAGCAACACGGCCAAGAACGACGAACTCATCGCCGTGGACCTGGTCGCCCAGTATGTGCGCGGCCCCTGGACCGTGGCGCTCAATGTGGACAACGTCGCGGATGAAACCAGCTACAGCAGCGACGGGATCGGTTACTACGAGAGTGCTGGCCGCACCGTGCGTCTTTCGCTGTCTTACAGGTGGTGACTTTCGTGAGTGGATCTTGTTCCGCCGCAAGGGGGCGGAACAAGCTTGGAAACTGCCTTCAGAAATCACCTATGAAAGCGCTGCGCTGGGCGTATCCATGGTGAACGGAGACCTTTGAATTCCACCCCACCCATCATCCTCTTCGACGGCGTCTGCAATCTCTGCGCCTGGGCGGTGCGTTTCATTATTGAGCGGGATCCGCGAGGTTTGTTCCGGTTTGCTTCGCTGCAGTCACCCACTGGGCAAGCGTTGATGTTGGAACACCGGCTGGATCCGACTCGGCTCGACAGTTTCGTTCTGGTGGAAAATGGCAGGGCCTTCCGTGAAAGCACTGCCGCCTTGCGAGTCGCGCGCCATTTGGCCGGAGCATGGCCGCTCTTCTATGGCGCCATCGTCCTGCCACGATTCGTGCGGGATCCGATCTACAAGTTCATCGCCAGGAACCGCTATCGCTGGTTCGGGAAGAAGGATACTTGCATGATCCCCACACCGGAGCTGCGGGCGCGGTTTTTGGATTAGGGGTGAGCCATCACAAGGGCTTGCTGCCGTCGCTTCCAACCTGGCGATACGCTCCGATGGAAGCGCCGGCCTGATCGTCGCGCAGCCGGTGCACGCCTTCGATGGGGTGCACCACACGCTTGTCCTGGTCGAACACATAGGCGCGCAGCGTGACCACGCCGTTGGGCAGTGAGGAGTCATCCAGTGTGCGTGACCAGCCCACATAGAACTCGGGATTGGTGCGCACTTCCTTCTGCCGTTCATAAAACGTTGCGGGCATCAGCGTGGCGGCGAGGGCCACCACTTCCTCAGGACCGTCGGTACCTTGGGCGGTGATGAGAATCAGATCCGCCACATTCTCCACGGACAGGCCACCGAGTCCTGTGAGCTTCCACTTGCCATCACGCGTGTCCACCGGCGGGTCGAACCGGGCCCATTTGCTCCCCAGCTTCTTGCCCATCTTGAACGAGCCCAGCGTGCGGTCTGGCGCGAACTCCACGCCGTGTAGTCTGCCGCGATCTGCCAGGAAGGAGGAGAGGGCGAACGAAGACTTGCGGGTGATGCGTGACTCCATCCACTCGTTGTTTTCCAGGGACATCACACGTGCAAAGGTGAGCAGCGCACGTTCCTGATCCATGCGGCTGTGCTTCAGCCGCATCAGGTGGATCCCCACGCCCCAGTTGATAAACAGCGTGACTGCCAGCACTGCGAATGCCGGAGAGGCGGCGCGCCGCGCGTAGGGAAACCATGAGGAACCGGAGCTGGCCATCTCCTGGAGCACCGTGGCAGCGAGGAGCAACGTGCCGAAGACGAAGAAAATGCTGAATGTTCCGAAGCGCTCGTCGAGGGCGTTATCCACCGAGTTGTGCATACGACCCAGGCTGATGAGCACGGCGGAGCCCAGTCCGTACAACGCAAATCCAATCCACGGCAGCGCTGCGGCGGTCATTTCACGATCCCTGCGATGCCGCCATGCAAACACCACGCAGGCGAGGAACACCGCTAGGAGAATACCGCCCAGCACGGCGGCCAAGGTTTCAGGCTCAAAGACGGTCCCCTTCCCCAGCGTGCCTCCCAGCACGATGAGAACAAAATGCGTCCGCATGAGGGGGCGTCCAAAGAGCGAGGACAATCCCTCTTCGGCATCGGGTCCGCGCTCCGAACCTCCGGGCGCTGAGAGCGCAAAGTAAGCGACCACCCCGTGCACCAGCAGCCAGGCGATGATGAAGAGCGTCTTCTGGCAGCGGCTTCGCCCCTGCATGCCATGCCAGATGACGAGGCTTAGGATGAGCGGAACGAAGTAACCGGTGCCAAAGGAATGGATCGCGATGATGCTCAGCAGGGATGCCACCAGCAGGCGCCAGGCGGAGAGCGGCCGGGTGAGCAGCAGCCACATCCCCACGGAGAGACACACGCCTGGGATAAAGTTCTGGTACATGAAATCCCACAACCACACTTCACCCTGCGCCGCGTTGAAGATAATCAGTGTGGCACAGGTCAGCACCAGGGCCGCGGGGAACCACCCGCCCTTCCAGAGCGGACGTGCCAGGCGATAGACGCACAGTGCAATCACTGCGGACAACACCCAGCTCAGCACGGGCAGCACCGCCACATTGCCATCCAGATAGTGCAGCACGGCGAAGTAGATGGTCTTGCCCACGGCGGAAGGGTGCACGTAGTTCGGCGCGAAGAATCGTTCCCAGCTGAACCTGTCCTCCATGAGCTCCCGGTACTGCTGGACATAGGACCAGGAGTCCAGGCAGGGCATGGGCACCAGTAGCGGTACCATCTGCACGAGGAGCACGATGGCTGGCAAAACAATGATCAACCACGCCCACCAGTGACGCATCCGGACAGGGGAGGGACTCGATGCGTCAGTCATGCAAGAATGGGACAAGGGCAGGGAATGGATCTGTTCGCGATGCAGGGCTTGCCTGGGTGATGGCTGTGAGCTGGCCGCGTTCGGTCAACGGTTCATCGTGTGACCAGGGAGTGACGGCTGTGCGTTGAGAACAAATCGATGCCCTTGAGCCCACCTGACGCGGTACTTAAGGGTGCCCCGCATTTTCGTATCACCACCGGTCACCTACGGGGGTGAACCCCGGAGAGTCCCCGCGTACCCGTCTATGACTCGCTGCGTAACAATCCGACGCCTCCCACCGTACCCGCACCATGCTCCGTTTCGTTTCTTCCACCCTGGCACTGCTCTGCCTTACTGCCACCCTGTCTGCCGAGGAGGCTGCGCCTGCGGGTAATGATGAAGTGAAGAAGATCATGCAGGAGTTCCAGGGACGCGGCACGCTGCGCGACGACACGCCGCCCAAGTCCCCCAAGGAAGCGCTGCAGGCCTTCAACATGCGCCCCGGTTTCGACATCGATCTCATGGCCTCCGAGCCGGTGGTGGAGCAGCCGCTCTACATGTCCTGGGATTCACGCGGCAGGCTTTGGGTTACGCTCTATCGCCAGTACCAGTTCCCTGCCGGACTGAAGATTCTGAAGTACGACCAGCACCTGCGCGCTGTCTTCGACAAGGTGCCCGAGCCTCCGCCGAAGGGCGAAAAGGGCGCGGACAAGATTGTGGTGCTCGAGGATACCGATGGTGACGGCACGCTCGACAGCCACAAGACGGTGATCGAAGGACTGAACATCGCCACGGCCGCCATCAAGGGCGCCGGCGGCATCTGGGTGATGAACCCGCCGTACCTGCTCTTCTATCCTGATGCGAATGATGACGATGTGCCTGATGCCGATCCAGAAGTGGCCCTGAAAGGATTTGGTCTCGAAGACACCCACGCCGTGGCGAACAGCATTCAGTTCGGCCCGGATGGCTGGATCTATGGCGCCAACGGCAGCACCACGAAGGGAAACGTCTCCAGCAAGGTTTCGAAGAACGTGAAGTTCGAAGGCCAGCACATCTGGCGCTATCATCCGAAGACGAAGGTGTTCGAAATCTACGGCGAGGGCGGTGGCAATACCTTCAGCACAGAGATCGATGCCCAGGGACGCGTCTTCAGCGGCACCAACGGCTCGCAACGTGGCATGCACTATGACCAGGGCATGAGTGGCTCGAAAAATTTCGGCAAGCACGGCCCTGCGCTCAATCCCTACAGCTTTGGTTATTTCGACCACATGGTGACGAAGAGCGATGGCAAGCGCTTCTCCCAGACCTTCTGCATCTACGACGGCGATCTCATGGCGGATACGCTGGGTGGTCGTATTGTCGCGGGGAACTCGCTGCAGAACATGTGCTATGTGAGCCGCCGCATCGCGGATACGAGCACCTTCCGCGTGGAAGACGACGCGCCGCTGCTCACGAGCACGGACCGGTGGTTCCGCCCGGTGGATGCGAAGGTTGGGCCCGATGGTTGCGTGTGGCTGGCGGACTGGTATGATACGCGTCTCAGTCACGTGCGTCCCGTGGACGACTGGAGCAAGAAGGATGGCCGCATCTACCGCGTGCGTCCCGATGGCAAGAAGGTGGCCTTGAAGCCCTTCGATCTTCAGAAGTCTCCCACCACAGAGCTCATCAAGCTGTTGGATCATTCCGCCAAATGGTGGCGTCGTCAGGCAGCGCTGGAGCTTGCATGGCGTGATCAAAAGAGCGCACTGCCCGAGCTGGAAAAACTGGCGCGCTCGGAGAAGAATCCGCATGCCATTGATGCCCTGCAGGCGCTGCACATGCTCGGCGGATTCACGGATGAACTCGCCATCGATCTCCTGAAGCACCCCGATCCCTATGTGCGCCGCTGGGTGGTGAAGTGCGTGGGTGATGCCGGCATTGCCAGCACGCAGTTGGTGGCTTCGCTCAAGGAACTCTCCGCGCGGGAGGAGCATCCCGAAGTGCGCACGCAGATCCTGTGCAGCGCGAAGCGCCTGCCGGCCGAATCTTCGCTTCCCATCGTGCGGGTCATGATGGGGCGTGATGCCGATGCCGCGGACCAGCGCATCCCGCTCATCCTTTGGTGGGCGATTGAGGACAAGGCAGAGAGCGATCGCGATGCCTTGCTCACACTTTTTTCCGAGCCTGCCGCCTGGGACATGAAACTCGCGCGCAGCCACGGCATCCAGATGCTGACGAAGCGCTGGGCCATGGCCGGTGGCAAGGAGAACTACGATGCTTGCGCGAAACTGCTTGCCCTGGCAAAGCGCCCGGATGATCAGGCGCTGGTCATCGAGGGCATCGCTGCGGCATTCGAAGGAGGAAAGATCCCCGAGCTGCCGGAGGCTCTCGCCACGCCACTCGCTGCTTTCATCAAGAGCCGTCTTGATTCGGATCTGGCGCTTGCGGTGAAGACGGGCAATGCGGAGGCCGCGAAGAAGGCGGCCGACATTGTGGCAGATCCCAAGGCGCCTTCCGCCAAGCGCGCCGCACTGGTGGTGGCGCTTGCCGAGTCGGGCTCAAAAGAGGCCGTGCCTGCGTTCCTGAAGGTGCTGTCCGGTGCGGGAGATGTGGGCCTGAAGAAGGCCGTGCTGCCCGTCGCCGCGCGCTTCGAAGAGAAGCGTCTCGCTGAAGCCGTGCTGAAGGGATATGAGGCCCGCTATGCCGGTGACGCTGCGCTGCGCGACGCCGCACACCGTATGCTGGCCAGCCGCAAGGAGTGGGTGAGTTATTTCCTCAATGAAGTGGACCAGTGGCACATCAAGTCTGAGCAGGTCGCTCCGGATATCGTGCGCCAGATGCTCTCTTACGGAGACAAGGAACTCGCGACCCGCATCGAGAAGCACTGGCCCCAGAAAAACACCCTGTTGAGCGACGCCCAGAAGCAGGCGGAGATGGAGCGCATCAAGAAGGCTATCCACGGCGGTGCTGCGGGCGATCCAGAGAAGGGGAAACTGCTCTTCACCCAACGCTGCGCCATCTGCCACACCCTCTTTGGTGAAGGCGGCAAGGTGGGCCCGGATCTCACCGGCTATGAGCGTACGAATCCCGAGTTCTGGCTCGCGGCCACCATCGCTCCCAGCATGGAGATTCGCGAGGGCTTCGGTGCCTACGTGGCGAAGATCAAAGGTGGCCAGGTGCTCATGGGCATCCTCGACAAGCAGGACGCCGCTGGCATCTCCCTGCGCGACATCGCCGGGCAGCGCCACACCGCGCGTGCGGAAGATGTGGAGAGCTTGGAAGCCTCACCCATCTCCCTCATGCCGGAAGGTCTGATGGCGGGATTGAGCGATGCAGACCTGCGCGATCTCTTCGCGTGGCTGATGAAGCCGTAGTGGCAATTGAATCAGCGGCCCCAACGCTATTGCTGCGGGGCCTGATCCTGGTCTTCCATCTTCTTCCCCGTCAGCCAGAGGAAGCCGCCCACCACGATGAGGGCAATGCGGATGATCCATGCCACCTGTTCGCCCCAGAGGCTGATCCAGCTGAGCAGGATGAATTCCATCTGCATAAAGCTCAGGATGATGGACCCTGCGCCAAAGAAAAACATGTAGCCGCCGATTTGTTTCATGGAATTGTTAGTCGCTAGAGGCGCGATGATAGGATCGCAACAGCAGCCCGCAATAGCCATTTGACTCAGCTTGGGCGAAGCCGAAGGTCCGTATCCCTTCTCCCACGGCAGCCGCTACGCCGGCTGCACCCTCAATCCTCGAGGCGCTATGGGAAGAGGCATGGCATCTCCCTGCGCCTTTGGAATGGGCACATAAGAAACGGAAGCACGGTGCACGATGCGTTCATCGTGCTGGCCCTTGTAGGCTACCATGGTGTCGAAGTACAGATCCATGGCCGTGCGGCGTTCCTCTTCGGTATACTCCTTCCAGTAGATCTCCCAGAGGCGATGTTCGTGATCGCTGTTCACCTGGTAGCCGAGTTCGGCCGCCTTCTGTCCCATGCGGTGCAGTGAGCGCAGCAGGCTGGCGGGCCTCTCCAAACCGATGAAACAGAAATACGAGTCTAGCAGGCGCACCTCCTTGGCGCGGATGGATTGCCAGCACTCGTCGGTGACGTGCACCTCAGCGAGGCGTCCGCGCTGAAATCTTGCTCCCATGGCGCAGAGCGCGACGTCGAATGTGTTCAGGACGTCGACCAGGGCACCGTCCTTCACGTTGTGATAGGTGATTTCAATGATCTGCCCTTCCAGACGGAATTTTAGGCAGTAGGGATGGAAGTCCTGCAGCAGCACCGCTCCGCGATCCAACAGGGCTTGGCAGAGATTTGCCCGTTGTTTGCGATCGCGGACCCAGAGGTCAAGATCGTGCATGGCCAGTCCCTTGCGTAGGAGCGGCTTGAAGGCGCCGCCGCAAATGAAGACCTCGCCATCGAATCCCTTAGGGAAGAGAAACGCAAAAAGTTGATGCGCTCGGCTGCGGACCCGATGGAGGAAAAGGTGACGCAACATGGCAGTCCAAGGGGTTGAGTTTGTTAATGCCTATGTAGCTTTTAGCAGAATTTTAATTAAGTTCAATGAGAATTTAAGATTTTTAAAATAACAAAGCCAGCAGTCGGCTTTTTTTAAAAAATCGGCTGGGACGGCCCCTGCGATGAAGGCAGTCGCGCGAGTTCTGCGTTGTCTCGACTACACCGCGAATGGCGTGAATCTCGAAACCAGGCGCTTGGGCACCACACACTGGACCACGGCTGCATCCGCCTCGTAGTCTTCGTGCAACACCTTGCCCTCCTGATGCGCTAGCGCGAGGAGATCCAGCCGGTTCATCGGCAGACGCAAATCGAGCCGCACCACGCGGTCAAAGACCATTTCGTGGACGCGATGCAGCAGATCCTCCATGCCCGCTCCTGTCTTCACGGAAATCATCACCGCATCGGGATGCCGGTGCTGCAGTTCCTGTAGACGCTCAGGATCGGTGACGAGGTCAATCTTGTTGAAGGCAAGGATGGTCTTCTTGCCGCCGGCGCCGATTTCCCCAAGCACCTCCACGGTAGTTTCCATGAATTTCTCCGCGCTCTCATGCGTGGCATCCACCACATGGATGAGGAAGTCGGCAAGGTTCGCTTCTTCCAGGGTAGCTCGGAAGCTCTGCACGAGATCGTGGGGCAGCTTGCGCACGAAGCCCACCGTGTCGGTCAGCAGGATTTGCTGGCCGTCGGGCATCTCCATGCGCCGTGTCGTGGTATCGAGCGTGGCAAAGAGTTTGTCCTCGGCGAGCACATCGCTTTGCGTCAGCGCGTTCAGCAGGGAGGACTTGCCGGCGTTCGTGTAGCCTACGATCGCGCCATGGGGCAGGGGTACGCGGCTTCGTTCCTTTCGCTGCGTGTCGCGTTGTTTGCGCACCTCCAGGAGCTCTGCCCGGAGTTTCTCCACGCGTTTGTTCGCGAGTCGCCGGTCAATTTCGAGCTGGAGTTCACCTTCACCACGCGCTGCGCCGCCGCCACCTCCTGCGCCACCACCACCGCCGCCGGCGCCACCTGCACCGCGCTGGCGGTCAAGGTGCGCCCACATGCGGGTGAGGCGGGACATGGAGTACTCCATGCGAGCCAGGGCCACCTGAAGGCGCGCCTCACGCGTGCGTGCCCGCAGATTGAAAATATCCAGGATGACCTCGTGCCGGTCGATGACGCACAGCCCCGAGTCTGCCTCCCAGGCACGTTGCTGCCCCGGCGACAGTTCGTTGTCGAAGATGATGGCATCGCATCCCAGTGCCTTGGCGTGGTCCATGAGTTCCTTCGCCTTGCCCGTACCGGTGAGGTAGCGGGGACTCATGTCCCGCACATGCACTGTGATGGTATCCGCAATGCCGATGCTCAAGGTGCTGACCAGATCCTTGAGTTCATCCAACAATTCGCGTGCCTCTGCGAGATCCTCACGGCGAAAGCAGGCGCTGACGAGCAGGGCGCTCTCAACAAGATTGGGTTTTTCGCGAATGTCGAACATCGGGCTTTCTTTCAGTGGGATACGTTTGAGACCGCTCTTCCCGTGTGAAGGAAAGAGCGAATCTCCAGCATACCATCAAAATCCCCGGATGAAAGGAAGGGGGGAGATTTACAGCAGACAGCCACTCATGGCACTACCTCAAGGAACACTCCGGTGCCCGGGGATGTGGCACGCGTCTTGATCCCGCTTCAGCCCGTGGGTAGAGTCATGCCATGGGCTTCTTCTCCAACCTGTTCGACGCTTTCAAGAAAGGTGAAGATCCTGACAACATTTACACCGACGAGGTGCTTGGCATCACGAACTGGTCAGAAGAAAGCGAAAGCTGGCATGGAGAGTACCGTGGCCTAAAGTTCAGCCTGGATTATGATCGTCTGAGAAAGCCCACGGATGCGGTAGTGGCCTACGCTCGCGAGGTGCTTACGGATCCTGAGTATCTGGTCGCCTCCATTGCGGCGGGAAAGGAAAGAGACAAGGCAAGGTTCGCCATGTACGGCGGCTTCTACGCCGCAGAAATCGACGGACTGACGATTGGCGAAATCAGCTTCTACATCCACAAGCAAACCCGTCGCATGTTGATCGGCCTCGAAGGTGGGAGGGACTATCGCGCATGGCGCATCGAATACGTAGACCGAATCTGCGAGGGCATAGGATTTGACAGCTGAGCCCTGTCCACTTTCCACTCGGTCCCTGGCACCCGACCTCAAGAACAGCCTGGTGCGCGCTGTCGTGGTGTGCCAAATGCGATGGCCCTATTTGCTGGCGGCGGCAGGAGCCGCAGGTTTGCTTGCCGCCGAGATGACCTGCTCATCCACCCCCATTTCCTTCAGTAGTGTCAGCCAGCGTTTCTCGTACCACGCGGTCCGCTCAGGTGTGGATTCTGTTTTTGCCGCGTTCATTTTCTCGGAGATGAACTCATTCAATGTCCAGTGGTACACGACCACCCCATTGGGCTTGGATTGCACCACGTAGGGTTCCACCGCAGCAGGGTCGGTGCTGGCCTTGTCCTTGGCGCGGAGGTCCACCACCCGGTACCGCCTTTCCTCACCTTCAAAGATGCATTCCTTGCCCAGCCGCACGACCTCATGCTCCTTGGCCAGGTTCTTGTTCATCCACGTCTGCACCTGCTCCTGAGTTTGTCCCTCTGGGATGGTGGTCTTCGAGTTACCCGACAAGCCAAAGTACATCACCAGGCCAAAGGTGAGCATGATCAGGCTCATGAAACCGATGCCAAAGCGAGCGATATTGTTCATGCCGCCGCATCATCCCTGATTTCTCCATCCGTAGTCAAGCTCGCTTCCCGGGAGGCTGCCGCTCAGGTCTCGCGTTCGATGGGGATGCCCATCTCATTGCAGAAACGCTGTAACTCTCCGGCTTTCTGTCCCTGCAGATTGGGGCTCATCCTTTGAAGCTCGAGCTGTTTCAGGGCGATGAAATCCCGCGACGACCATCCGTCCACGATCTCCTGCACCTGACCAGTCGTCACCTCGAAGACATAGTTGGTCATCACGGTCACGCCGTGCGCATTTTTCCCGCGAATCCAACCCACTTGGAAGGTACGGTCCCACAGCATTCTTGATTCGCTGAAGCCCATCATCTCGACCTTGGGATCCGTGATGTGGGCCTTCATCCAGCGCTTCAGCGACTGGTCCCGCTTGTCCGGCACCACGGCGCCGGGATCGAGCTTGGCCAGCATCACCACCAAGAGGACCATGCATCCCAGTGCTGCCATGCGAAAGAGCTGCTTCATGCGGAGGCCGGGCTGAAGAGTGGCGGTGGCTGCCTAAGGGAATGCATTCTTCAGCTAGTTAGCCGAAAGGGAGGCGGTCCGTCAATGGGCTGCGGTTGCCCTGCGGTGGAGGAGGGGACTTTCCCTCCTGTTCCTGTCCACTGGTCGGGCTGGCGAGATTCGAACTCACGACCTCTTGCACCCCATGCAAGCGTTCTACCAGGCTGAACTACAGCCCGCGATCCAGTTGTTGGCAGGACGGGCAGTCTGGATCATGCCCGCGTGATTGCAAGTCCCTGATGCATCTTTCTCATGAAAAACGGGAAAGGGGGCGCTGGGGGCTCAAGATGAATTGTTTCACGAAACCCGTCTGTGTCAGACGGGCGTAACCACTAATGCATGTGAACAACTTTCTTGGTGAACAAGTGTGAATCGCCTTGCTTCTGCCCTACTTGATCACATACTCCGCCCCCTCCCAAATCATGTCCTCCCAAGTGAAAGTCGCAGTGATTGGCGCCAGTGGCTACTCAGGCAGAGAGCTGCTGCGTCTTCTCCTGCTGCACCCGCACGCGGAGATCGTGGCCGTGACGTCACGCGCGCTGGCTGGCAAGCCGCTGGTTTCGGAGTTCCCGAGATTTCGTGGATTCCCGCAGGCGGAGGCCTTGAAATTCATCGCGCCCGACGTCGCCGCCATCAAGGCGCTTGGCGCCACGGTGGCTTTCCTGGCGCTGCCCCATGGCGTGGCCCACGAGTTTGCCACGCCTCTCTTGGATGCCGGGCTGAAGGTCATCGACCTCAGCGCGGACTTCCGTCTCAGGGATGCCAGCGTCTACGCGGAATATTATGATCACGCGCATCCCTCGCCAGCTCTGTTGGGGGAGGCGGTGTATGCCCTGCCCGAGTGGCGGGAGGATGAAATCAAAAAGGCGCGTCTCATCGCCTGCCCGGGTTGCTACCCCACGAGCGTGCTGGTGCCTCTGCTGCCGCTGCTGAAGGCGGGGCTGCTGGACGAGTCACCCATCGCTGTGTCCAGCATGAGCGGGGTGAGCGGCGCCGGTCGCAAGGAGAGCGTTTCCTTCCTCTTCTGCGAGTGCAATGAGAGCGTGCGCGCCTACAGCGTGCCGAAGCACCGGCACCTGAGCGAAATCGGCCAGGAGCTGGATCTCGCCGCGGGACGGAAGGTGCGCTTCACCTTCGTGCCGCACCTCATCCCGGTGAATCAGGGCATCCACACCACCATCTTTGCCGGATTGCGGGAAGGCGCCACCATCGACGACGTGGGAGCCGCCTACGCTTCCGCTTATACCGGCAGGCCCTTCGTGCGGCTGCTGGGCAGGAACCAGTGCCCGGATACGAAGAACATCACCGGGACGAATTTCATCGATGTGGGCTGGGCGTTCGACGAGCGCGCGGGCCGCCTCATCCTCATGAGCGCGGAGGACAACCTGGTGAAGGGCGCCTCCGGCCAGGCCGTGCAAAATTTCAATCTCATCCATGCTTTCCCCGAAGATACGGGGCTCATGGTCGTCTAAGTGCTTTCCCACAGCACTCCAGCAGCAGTCATGAGCAAGGATCCCCCTTCCGCCGTAGAGTTTCCATTCAAGCAAGTCGCCGGCGGCGTGACCGCCGCGAAGGGTTTCCGTGCGGGCGCGATCTCCTGTGGCATCAAGAATCCCAACGCCACCCGTTTGGATCTCACGCTCATCGCCTCCGATCTGCCCACGCACACAGAGGCCTGCTTCACCACCAACAAGGTAAAGGCTGCCTGCGTGCGTGTCTCCCAGCAGCACGTGAAGGTGGGAGATGTCCGAGCCATCATCGCGAACAGCGGCAACGCCAATGCCTGCACCGGACCCCAGGGCATCGCGGATGCCAAGGCCATGACGAAGGCGGCGGCGGACAAGCTCGGCGTGAAGATGCGCCAGGTGCTCGTCTGCTCCACCGGCATCATCGGCATGCCCATGCCCATCCAGCGCATCACCCCGCGCATTGAGGAGCTGGTGCAGTCCCTGAAATCCGGCCCCGCGGGCTCGGAGGATGCCATGCATGCCATCATGACCAGCGACACGAAGCCGAAGACCTTCGCGGTCGAGGTGGAGTGCGAGGGTGCAACTTTCCGCGTGGGCGGCATCGCCAAGGGCGCGGGCATGATCTGCCCGAACATGGCCACCATGCTGGCCTTCATCACCACGGACGCCAAGATCCAGCCCGGAGAGCTGAAGAAGGCGACCCAAGCGGCAGTGCAGGAAACCTTCAACCGCATCACCATCGACGGCGACACCAGCACGAATGACACGGTGATCGTCATGGCAAACGGCGCCAGCGAAGTGCCGCTCATCAAGAGCAAGTCACCCTGCACGGAAATCTTCCGCGCGGCGCTGAAGCACGTGATGATGAATCTCGCCAAGATGATCGTGCGCGACGGCGAGCGGGTGACGAAGTTTGTGGAAATCCGGGTGCACGGCGCCAAAACTCATCAGGATGCCAAGAGCGTGGCGGAGACGGTGGCGAAGTCCATGCTGGTAAAGTGCTCCTTCCACGGGGGCGACCCCAACTGGGGCCGCATCATCCACGCCGTGGGCTATGCGAATGCCCGTGTGCGTGAGGAACTCGTGGATATCTACTTCGGCGGCCTCTGCGCGGCCAAGGGCGGTCTCTCCACCTCCATTCCCGTGAAGGAACTGGAGAAGGTCACGGCCAAGGCGAACTTCACCGTCACCATTGATCTGAATCTCGGCGACGCCTGTTACAACGTCTTCACCACGGACCTCAGCGAAGAGTACGTGGACTTCAACAGCAGCGAATACTCCGCTGCGGTGCACTCGAAGCGACAGACCGGACTGGCGTAAACGTCAGTCCCAGCCGGTTTGGCAGTTCAAGGAGAAGCTTTCGTAATGTAGAAGGCTTCTCCAGAAGCCTTTTATGGCCTTATTTCCACGCCTCCGCGTTGCTCCCTCGCTTTGATCCTCAGGCTATCAACTATCCACCCTAGACTATCAACCCAGCCTTCCGTGACGTTTTTTTCGTTGTGAGCGCACTCCAGCGTTCCTTAGTGCTTCCCCTTCCTCCATTCTCATGAGCCTGAACGACCAGATCAGCAAAGCCGCCGTCCTGCTGGAAGCTCTGCCCTACATGCAGAGCTTCCGCGGCCAGACCTTCCTCATCAAGGTGGGTGGCAGCGCCATGGAAGAGCAGTCCCTGGTGGACAGCCTCCTGCGCGACATCGTCTTCCTCGAAGCGGTGGGCATCAATCCTGTGCTGGTGCATGGCGGTGGCAAGGCCATCAACAAGGCGATGAAGGACTCGGGCCTGGAAGCCAAGTTCATCGGCGGCCTGCGTGTCACTGATGAAGCTACGATCAGCATCGTGGAAGAAACGCTGGCTCGCGTCATCAATCCGGATCTCGTGGAGCGCATCAAGGCTCTGGGTGGCCGCTCTATCGGACTTCCCGGCACGACTGTCTTCTCCGGCAAGCGGATGCTTGGCAAGGATCCCTCCACCGGTCAGTCCGTGGATCTCGGCTTCGTGGGTGAAGTCACCGAGTGCAACACAGAAGTCATCGACCTCGCCGTGGCGGGTGAAGTGGTGCCGGTGGTCTCTCCGGTCGCCCGTGAAATCGGCACCCGAAACACGCTCAATGTGAATGCCGACATCGCCGCCTGCGCGCTGGCGAAGAAGCTCAAGGCCACCAAGCTCATCTTCCTCAGCGATGTGCTCGGCGTGATGCGTGATCCCAAGGACAACGCCACGCTCATCCCCACGCTGGACGAAGCCTCCATCGCCCAGCTCAAGAAGGAAGGCATCATCTCCGGCGGCATGATTCCGAAGGTGGACAGCGCCCTGGACTCCCTGCACGGCGGCGTGGGCAAGGTGCACATGATCGACGGACGCATCCCGCACTCCCTGGTGCTGGAGTGCTTCACGGATCGGGGCATCGGCACGGAAATCACGCTGTGAAGATGTTCCGGCACAACCTCAGGCACGAGAGATGTAGCACGCGGGTGCGGCGACGACGATGACATCGGGTCATATGTCTTGTTCCACACTGGTAAAACTACAATTGTATCGTCATGCCCGCAAAAATTACACCGTCACAGGCAAAGAACTTCGTCAGAAGGGCTTTGACTGCGATCGTTGATCCGCCACCTTCCATTCAAGCGCTTCAGCAAATTTGGGACCATTTTGACTCCCGCTGTGCCTATTGTGATTTAGAGCTGACTCCCGGCAGGAAGCAGGCGCACTATGATCATTTGGTATCGAAGGGAGGCAACGCTTTGGACAACTTTGTTCTTTCCTGTGCCACCTGCAATGAGAAGGAGAAACTGGATAAGGACTGGGAGACCTTCCTTGAGACAAAAGCACCTACGAGCGAAATATTCGGTATTCGTCGGGCGCGGATAGTTGAGTGGCGGCAACTCGCATGCAAGCAGGTGGTCAATGTTGATCCGGCTCTCCTTAACATGGCTGAGTGTGCAGTGGTCGAAGTGTTGGAGCTTTTCGAGGAAAAGGTTGAGGAACTGCGACGAGCAAAATTGTCCAGGTAAGTTTGAGTTTCTTGGTTTTCCATCTTCCACCCATCATTCCACTTCATGTCTGATTCCGATTCTCTCATTTCTCAATACGTCATGCCCAACTACGGACGGTACGACTTCTGGCCCGAGCGCGGCCAGGGCGCACGCGTCTGGGACAGGGACGGCCGCGAGTACCTCGACTTCGCCGGTGGTGTGGCCGTGTGCCCGCTGGGTCATTGCCACCCGGAGGTGGTGCAGGCCATCAGCCAGCAGGCTGCGACACTGATCCACGTCTCCAACTGGTACAACATCCGTCAGCAAGGTGAGCTGGCAAAGATGCTCGTGGAGGACGTGCTGGGCATTCCCGGCAAGTGCTTCTTCTCCAACAGCGGCGCCGAGGCGAATGAAGGCCTCATCAAGCTCGCGAGGAAGTTCGGCGTCGCCCGGCCCAAGGCGGATGGCTCACCGCGCTATGAAATCATCACCTGCACCGGCAGCTTCCACGGCAGGACCTTCGCCACCATGACGGCGACCGCGCAGGAGAAGATCCACGGTGGCTTCGGCCCCCTGGTGCCCGGTTTCAAATACGTGACCTTCAACGATGTCGCGGAGCTCAAGGCTGCAGTGAATGAAAACACCATCGCCATCCTGCTCGAACCCGTGCAGGGTGAAAGTGGTGTGAATCCGGTGACGCCCGAGTTCCTCCGTGTCGCGGCTCAACTGCGCGACCAGCATGATCTGCTGCTGCTCCTGGATGAAGTGCAGTGCGGCCTGGGGCGTACCGGTGAACTTGCCGGATGGCGCAGCATTGTCCCCGGTGATGAAATCCTGCCGGACGCCATCAGTTGGGCGAAGTCCATCGGCAGCGGTTATCCGCTCGGTTCCTTCTGGGCGCGGGATCGCGCCGTGGGTGACGCAGCCGGCACTCGACTGTGCAATCTCCTGAGCGCCGGCACACATGGCACGACGTATGGCGGTTCACCGCTCGCCTGCGCCACTGGCATGGCCACACTCAACGTGATCTTGCGCGACAACCTCGCGGCCCACGCGAAGACCATGGGTGCATTCATCGCCAGTGAGGCGCTCGCCTGGAAACTGCCGGCGCTGTCGGAAGTGCGCGCCTTTGGTTTCATGATCGGTTTCGAGCTGAACACCCCGCTCATCGAGGCCAACGAAGCCTTCAAGGCCAGCGGCAAGCTGCCCTCCATATGGGTAGCAAAACTGCTCATGGATGCCGGACTCCTCGTCGTACCCGCCGGACCCAAGGTCATTCGCTGGCTCGCCCCGATGAACACGACTGAAGCCGAAGCCCGCGAAGGCCTTGGCATCATGCAGTCGGTGCTGAGCGGCCTGGGCTGAGATCGAGAATAGAAATGTAGAATGCGTGGAAGGCCTCTCCGGAGGCCTTCTTCATTTGTGCATACCCATGCAGCCCTGGGAGCGCTGGCCTCTGGCCGGCGTATGAACGTGGCATTCTCTCAGCACCCTACCTCTCCTCGCCCGTTTCCCTGGCGCCTTCACTGTCACTCCCACCACGAAGGCAGAAGAGATAACAACACACTGCAATGGTGAAGAAAATCCCCTCCAACGCGGTCTGCCACGGGATGACAGCGGTGTAGTTCTTTCCCAGCACACCCAGCCTGCTGAGGAGCATCAGCACCGGTGTCGTGCCAGGGAAGTCGCGAGGTACAGCTTGGCATTCCACAGGCGATTCCATCGCGCGATCGCACCAGGGCGCAGTATCTGGGTCAGCACCACCAGGAGCAGCAGGGTGATCTGTAGATAAACCATGCCGCGAGCCTGACGGAACGCGCGATTCGTGGCAAACCAAATCGCGCTACAGTCCGGTTCAACCCATCGGCTGCGACGCTGCGGCTTGCGTTGCGTTAAAGTGCTACTAAAGTATCACTCGCATGAAAACCGAGTTGGTGACCGGTCTCAAGCGCAACGCTACTGAAATACTGGCAGACTTGTCAGCGGATGGGGAACCAATTCTCATCACTCAACACGGGAGGCCTGCAGCCTACTTGGTCGATGTCGAGGGGTATGAACGCCTTCAGCGCAAAGTTGGCATCCTCGAAATCATTGCGCGGGGTGAAGAAGCGGTTGAGGACAACCGCGTGGTGTCTCACGCTGAAGCGAAGAAACGAATGGCGCGATACCTTCGCTGAAGCTGGACGGCGCCCGCATTGAGCGATTTGGACGCCATTGCCGACTACATTCGGACTGCTTGCAGAAGTGTTTAGCGCCAATCAACCCAACGGCTCCAGCACCACCTTCTGCACGTCCATGATGGCCTTGCCGTTCTTCGTCTCCGGCTTCACCGCGAGGCGATAGGTGCCAGGCTCGGTGATGGTCACTTCACCGGCCTTCACCGGAGCCCACTTCTGGAATCCGCCGGTGTCTTTCACCGTGAAGTTCAGCTTCTGCTCGCCGAGCATCACCGCCACCTTGCTGCCGCCACCGGCGCCGCAGCCCTGGTGCACGGTCACGGCGTATTTGCCGGGCTTGGTCACGGTGAATTCCCACTCAGCGAAGTCATCCTTCTCCGTCCAGAAGCCCAGGCAATTCTTCTCGGCCTTGGGCTCATAGCGCATGTTCTCGCTCCACGTCGTGGCATCCTTGGCCAGGAGTTCCAGGCAGCCGTTTTCGGCAGGCGCGAGTTCGTCCTCGCTCTCGGGAGCGGGGACCAGGGCCACTTCATGCAGGTAGAAGTTGGAGAATCCCATGCCGCCGGGCGTGTAGAGCGCCACGAAGAGTGGACCAGCCTCCTTCACATAGACGTCTCCCACAAAGGTGGAGTTCTTGGCGCCGGACGTGCCCTTGATCTGCTTCTTCAGTGTGCCGCCGGATCCCGCCGAGCTGCCGGCAACCTTCACCTGCACCCCCAGAGCAGGCGCCTTCAGGGAGTAGGTGACGCGCACCTTGTAGCGGCCCCAGCGCTTGGTCTCCATGGGAATGTTGTACTGCTCCCAGTGGGCCATGGGGCTGAAGACGGCTTTGTTCTCATCCACGTTGAAGGCCACAATGCCGCGCTCGGGCATGTCCTTCCGCTGCAGCGGCTCTGTGCTGCCGAAGTCGCCGAGGCCCGACTCGGCATGCGCCTTGAGCAGGGCCTCCGCCTCAGCCAGAGGATCCTTCGGCGCTTCTTCCTCCATCTTCTTGTCACCTTCCTTGACCGTGGCCGCGGCTTCCGCAGCGGGCTTCTCCTCGGCCTCCTTCTTCTCGGCCCTCAGGGTAGAAACAGAAAGGCTCAAACCAAGGGCAAGCAGCAGGGGCAGGCGGAAGAAATGCATGGTGGGTGGATTGAGTTGGCGAGGGGAAAGGAGGGAAAGCTGGCGGAACCGGACCCAGAACCGGGGAGGAACCGGGCCGGGTATGAATCGGTAAAACGTACGTGAACCGGGTTTATTAGCAATGGACGGCAACCTGGGAGGGCTCGCGCCGCCTGCAGGTCCGGGCCGGGCAAAAAGAAAGCACGCGCCGGGCGGGCGCGTGCTTCTGGGGGTGTTTTCCAGCCGGAGCGCGGAAGCGGCGCAGCGGAAAATTTGGGACTGGAAGTTACAGAGCGTCCACCCCGTGCTCACCCGTGCGGATGCGCAAGACGTCTTCCACGTTGTAGATGGCGATCTTGCCGTCGCCCACCTTGCCGGTGTTGGCGCCCTGCAGGATGGCCTTCACGGCGGCATCCGCGACATCGGCGGAGACGAGCACCTCGACCTTCACCTTGGGAAGGAAGTTCACGGTGTACTCGCTGCCGCGGTAAATTTCGGTATGACCGCGCTGGCGGCCAAAGCCCTTCACTTCCGTGACGGTCATGCCGTTCACGCCGACCGCGCGGAGCGCTTCTTGGACGTCGTCGAGTTTGTGGGGCTTGATGATGGCTTCGATCTTTTTCATGGCTCGTTGGCTTTCGTTTGCGGGTTGGTTGTCTCTTCTTTGGTGAAACTCTCCAGGGTGAACCGGAAGTTGGTGGACGGTTGGTAATAAGGCAGGGGGCGTGCCAACCGCTTGAGATGAGTTGTAAGTGATTCGTTTAGAATTGGTTGCGTTGGAACTTTATTTTCTCTATGCGCTTGAAAGTGAATGAAATCGGTGACTCGCTGACCAGCAAGTGGTAAGCGGCTTACCACTTGCGCGGCAGCGGGGATTTCGAGAGGATGCCACTTGCGCCCTCCATCCGGCATCCGGCATGCTCACCATGAGGGTGCTGCGCCTTCCTCTTCATGAAACGTCCGTCCCGTGTCCTCATCGTCGATGCCTCGGCGGAAGATGCTGCGCGCACAGCGGATGCACTCCGGGAGGGTGGCTATGAAGTCAGCATCGCCACCAACGGTACGGAGGGCATCGATGCCGCTCTCGGAGAAGACGTGGACGCCGTGGTCACGGAGTACCGGCTCCCTGGCGCGGGTGGATTGCAGGTCATCTCCACGGTGCATATCAAAAAGCCGCGCCTGCCCTTGATTCTCCTCACCGGAGCTCGCGATGGCGATGTGGCCATCCACGCCGTGAAGAGCGGCGCGTATGACATCCTGCCCAAGCCGGTGGATGGCGCGGAATTGCGCAGTGTGCTGGAGGAGGCCATCGCGGCTGCGCGCCAGATGTCGAAGCCGGTGGAAATCGGCCGGGTGTATGAGGAGCAGGACACACTCATTGGCAAGAGCCGCGCCATGGGCCGGGTGTATCGCGAGCTGGCAAAGATTGCTGCGACTCCGGTGACCGTGCTCATCCGCGGCGAGACCGGCACGGGCAAGGAACTCATCGCTCGCGCGCTCTACCAGCATGGCCACCGCGCACACAAGCCCTTCATCGCGGTGAACTGTGCCGCCATCCCGGAGAGTCTCCTCGAGAGCGAACTCTTCGGTCATGAGAAGGGCGCCTTCACTGGCGCGGTGAGCGCGCGTATCGGCCGCTTCGAGCAGGCGCACAATGCCACACTCTTCCTCGATGAGATCGGCGACATGGATCTCCACCTGCAGGCGAAGCTGCTGCGCGTGCTCCAGGAGAAGCGCATCCAGCGTGTGGGCGGTCGCGAGGACATCCCCGTGGATGTGCGCTTCATTGCCGCCACGCATCGCAACCTGGAGGACATGATCAACAAGGGAGAGTTCCGCGAGGATCTCTACTACCGCCTGAATGTGGCCACCATCCAGCTTCCACCGCTGCGTGAGCGCCCGGAGGACCTTCCCCTGCTGGTGGACTATTTCCTGGCCAAATATGCCGAAGACTTCGGCATCGAAAAAGCATCCATCGCACCCGAGGCGGTGCAGTGCCTGCAGCAGCAACCCTGGCCGGGCAATGTGCGCCAGGTGCAGAACATCCTGCGCAAAGCCCTGCTGAAACGCCGCAGCTATACGATTACAGAAGACGACGTGCGTGAACTCATCGCCGAGTCCGCCCTTGTCCGTCCACGACAGGAACAGAACACCTTGGCGGAAGCGGCAGGACAAATGCTGCGCCGCGCCATGGATGGCGAGATCCCCGGCGCCTACGCGGAAATGCAGCGCCTGATGGAACGCGAACTCATCGGAGCTGCCATGGATCTCTCGGAAGGGAATAAAGCCAAGGCGGCGCGATGGCTGGGCATCTCACGGCTTACCCTGCGTGAGAAGCTGCATCAGCATGGGCTGAACGGGAAGTGAGTGTGAGTGCGTGGTCCCGCTGCGGGGACAAGAACTTTTTTGCATAGACCGGGCATGGCGTGCGGCATCATGATCAGAAGCCATGAAGACCGACCTCGCCCTGCTGCAGCGCTACCATCACCACGGTGATGCGAGTGCGTTTGCCGAACTGGTGCGCACCCATGCGGGCATGGTGTATGCCACGGCACAGCGGGTGACGCGCGATGCGGCGCTGGCAGAGGACGTGGCGCAGGAAGCCTTCTTGAAACTGGCGCGTGCCAGTCATCAGACCATCGAGTCCGTGGGTGCCTGGTTGCATCATGTGACGCGACAACGCGCCTGCGATGCCATTCGCAGCAAGGTGGCGCGGCAGCGCTATGAGCCTGTCGCGGAGCACTGGCATGACTCCATGCCTGCGCATGAAGCCTCGTGGACAGAGATTGAACCACTCGTGGATGAAGTGCTGGATGCTCTGCCGGAGGAGTCGCGCACACTCCTCGTGGAGCAATGTGCCCAGCAGGAAATAGCGCAACGCATGGGTGTAAGCCAGTCCACCATCTCCCGAAAGATTGAGACGGCTTTGCAGGCCCTGCGCGATGGCCTCGCAAAAAATGGTGTGCTGTGTGGCGCCGGTTTCGCTGGTCTGCTGACAACACACTCGGCGCAAGCGGCGCCACCCACGCTGGTGACTTCACTCAACAAGGTCAGCATGGCCGGCGCAGGCATGAGCGCCACGGGGGCGCTGGCTGCATCCTCAGTCCTGATCACCATGACAACCACTACCAAGATCCTTCTTGCAACCGGGGCGGTAGCCGCCATCGGTATTCCGTTAATTCTACATCATAGTGGAGATGGGCCGGCGTCGAAGCTTCCAGTAGTCTCCACGGCTTCATCGCAGCCACAAACTCAACGCGGTTTTGCCACCTTCACACCCGCATCGAAACCGGAGCCCGTGGTTGATCAACAGTCCCGGCAACTCACCGAGGAGGAGAAGCAGTGGGAGGAAGCGATGGCCATCCCTGACGATCGGGCTCTGATTCTGGCCTACTTCAAAAAGTTGGGAGGAAGGGTTAGGGAGGAGTACGTCGAGCAGGACATCGCGAAGGTGGTGAAGGACAACTTCGGCGGCAGTCAGGCTGCTCTCGAACAGGAGCTTCTGAAGGACGGATTGACTCTGGACCAGTTCAGACAGAAACGGCAGGAAGACATGATCATCGCCGTCATGAAGGCGCGGGCTACGCAGGACATCAACATCGCGGACCCAAAGAAACGTGCCATTGCGAAGGAGGAGGCCTTCAAGGAGTGGATTCAGGAGCTGCGGGAGAATGGTGGGAAGGGGAGTCGGTAGAGAGCTTAAGGTTAGTGTGTCACTTTCTCCTCATGATTGAAGGGCAGAGTGCGAGAGTAAATCGTGATTGGTGGTGACGGAACGCTTTGCGTCTTGGAGTGCGGTGGCAAGCGCTAAGGCGCGACACCGCTTTGAGCGGAGGAATGAGACGCCCTAATCTTCCCTGTCATTCGAACGCTGTAGACCTTATGAAGGCTGGGCTTTTGGTGCTGACAGGCATCTAGCGCTTTGCCACGATGTGGGCTTCGTTCAAAGCGGTGTCGCGCTAACGCTTGCCACCTCACTCCAAGACGCAAAGCGCGCAGATCGACCCGCAAGTGAGTGAGTTAGTTGCATCATCTTAGCCTGGTGCCCTGACGCGACAAGACTGCCACGAAATTAAGGCATCGCTAACCTTTGCCGCACACTTCATCGACACCAGCACGTAAGGCCCCGGCCATCTGCCGCATCTCACTCTCCGTGGCACACAGCGGCGGCATCAGCACGAGTGTATTCACCACCGGCCTCGTCAGCAGCGCATGCTTCCGGGCGGCGATACATACCTTAACCCCCATGCGATCTGTCGCAGGATATTCTTCTCGCGGTTCCTTGCTCTTGCCGATTTCAATGCCAGCAATGAGTCCGCATTGCCGGATGTCGATCACTTGTGGATGATCGCGAAGCGTGTCGAGCACGGAGGTGAATGATGCGACCTTCGCAGGCAACTGCTCAATCAACCGCTCCTCGCGAAACACTTCCAGACTCGCCAGTGCCGCGGCACAACCTAGCTGGCTGCCTGCATAACTGTGGCCATAGAAGAACGTGCGGCCCTCGCTCACATCGCCGAGGAATCCATCAAACACACGCTGCGTAGTAAGCGTGGCGGCAAGGGGAAGATAACCTCCCGTGAGCCCCTTCGCGAGACACAAGAAGTCCGGCACGACGTCTTCATGCTCGCACGCAAACATCTTCCCCGTGCGGCCAAACCCGGTCATCACTTCATCGAGAATCAGGAAGATATCATGCGCGCGGCACCACGTCTCGATCTGCTTCAGCATGTCCTTCGGCCACAAACGCATGCCGGCTGCACCTTGAATGAGGGGCTCAATGATGACTGCGGCGACATTCCCAAGGTCATCCAGTTTCTCGAGTTGCTCCGCCGACCCGATGCGTTGCACGGCATATCCGAATTGATTTCCACTTCCTTTGAAAAGCGGAATCCCGCCCAAGCTCGCCGCGCCGAGGGTATCACCATGATAGGCTGCATCGAAAGAGATAATGCGTGTGCGCTGCGGTGCGCCATTCTGCTGCCAGTACTGGAGTGCCATGCGCACCGCCGATTCGATCGCGGTGGAGCCGTTGTCGGTGTAGAAGACCTTGTTGAGCCTGCCACTGGGGATGAGTGCCGTCAGTTCGGCGGCGAGTTGCGCGGCGGGTGGGTTGGCGAATCCCAAGAAGGACGTGTGCGCCACATGGTCGAGCTGCCCCTTGATCGCCGCATGGATGCGGGGATGCCGGTGGCCATGGATATTCGTCCAGATGGAGGAGTTGCCGTCCAGATAACGGTTGCCGTGTTGATCGGTGAGCCAGCAGCCTTCGCCATCCACGAGCATGATGGGCTCGTGGTCTGGCGCGCACCAGTCCTGCATCGGCGTGAAGGGATGCCAGACGTGCGCTTTATCGAGGGAGACGAAATCAGGAGGCATGAATCGGAAGGAGGAAGTCAGCGGTGGGTATGTCGATAGATGCCATACGCCATGCCCGCCAGTCCAGTCACCGCCGCAGGGATGAAAAGCGTATTGTAGCTCCACCAGTGGAAGGCGGTTGCACCGCCAATGCCGCCCGCGAGGAAGGCCGAGATGATGATCCAGGAAATGCGCAGGCGTCGCGGCTCCACGGGCAGGCCCCTCAAGAGATGCCCCAGCGAGATGCCCAGATCGGTGAACATGCCGGAGAGGTGCGTCGTACGAATCACCGCCCCACTGTAGGTGGTGGCCATGGCGTTCTGAAGACCGCAGGCTCCCGCAGCCAGGTACATGCCGGTGGTGTGATGCGACTTCAGCAGAAGCGCAGCGACACAGAGGAGAAACGACTCCAGCACCAAAACTGCCCCATACCTCCGCCCCAGCCGCAGCGCACTGTCCTGGATGATGACCCCACTCAGCATCGCTCCCGCCAGGAAGGAGACGATCACTAGCCCCAGTCCCATCACATCCCGACTGCGCCCTTCCGCAATGGCGGCGCCCAGCATGGAGGTTGTGCCTGTGAGATGCGTCACCGCCTGGTGCTCGAAGCTCATGAAGCCCACCACATTGATCATGCCAGCCACGAACGCCAGGGCCCACGCCCCGATGCCCACCCACTTCGGCAGCTTGGAGATCATTTCCCGCTATGTAGCAAGGAGAGTGCCCCGGGCAAACTGCTTTGCTCGCCAGCGTGCTGAAAAGTATCTCGTGTTACGATATTATACCAGTGCGCCCACGTGCGCTGCCACCGCCTTGCCGAGTCCGTCCAGGTTGTATCCGCCTTCCAGCACGGACACGATGCGGCCATTGCAGTGTTCCTCGGCAAACTTGCGCAGCGTCTTCGTGAGCGAAGCAAACTGCTCGTCCGTGATCGTGAAGCGACCCAGGGGATCGTCGATGCGCGAATCAAAGCCTGCCGAGATCATTACCAAATCCGGTTTGAACTTTGCTGCGGCTTCCGCGAGCGGGCCTTCGATAGCAGCACCAATTTCCTTCATGCCAGAGCCGGCGGGGAAGGGGGCATTCATGATGCAGCCCTTTCCTTTGCCAGTGCCGGTCTCTTCTGCCCAGCCCGTGAAGGGATACCACGGCGCCTGGTGCGAGCTGAAGAAGAAGACACTGCCGTCTTCATAAAAGATGTCCTGCGTGCCATTGCCGTGATGCACGTCCCAATCGACGATGAGCACCTTGGCCGCACCATGTTTCTTCTGCGCATGCCGTGCGCCGATGGCGATGTTGTTGAACAGGCAGAAGCCCATGCCCTGCGCAGGCCTGGCGTGGTGACCGGGTGGACGCACCGCGCAGAAGGCGTTCTTCAGCTTTCCGCTCATGACGAGGTCCACGGCATGGACCACGCCGCCTACCGCCCGCTGCGCGACATCCAGGGAACGCGGGCAGATGACGGTGTCTCCGGTGCTGAGTTCGTCACGACCACTCGCCACATCCCGCTTGGCGATGTCCAGATACGCCTTCGTGTGGCAGAGCAGGATGTGATCATCTTCACAAGGCTGCTGCGTCAGCGGCTGGGTCTTCTGCACGAGTCCTGCCCCGGTGAGGGCCTCGGTGACGACCTTGTACCGGTCCGGTTGCTCGGGATGGCCGGGGCCGGTATCGTGATCGCGATAGACGTTATCCAGCAGCAATCCCGTGGGCAGCGCAGAGGTATCGTTGGCCATGGCACCAGTGCAGCGCAGGTGATGGACGAAGGCAAGCCGCAGATGCAATGCCTTGGCGGATTGATGTTGGCTTCCCCACTCTTCGCTTGAATACTGCACCCCTGTTCCAGTCATCTTGAGCCGCTCCACTCCCTTGCCCGCTTCTTCCCCCAAGTCATCCCTGTCCCTCGATGCACCGCTCTCGGATGTGCCGGGATTGTCGACTGCCATTTCCAAGGCTCTGGGCAAGGAAGGATTCGCTACGGTGGGCCAGCTCGTGTTGCACATGCCCTCGCGCCATGAGGACCGGCGGCGCATGGAGTTCAAGGGATTCTCTCCCAGCGAAGTGCCCGTGTGTCATCAGGTCAAGGTGCTCAGCACGCGGGTCATGCGTTTCGGCGGACGGCGTGGCGGGAACTTCGAAGCTGTGGTGGAGGCCGCGCAGGACAATCCCATGCACCAGCAACTCACCTTGCGCTGGTTTGGCATGCCCTTCCTGCAGAAGGCCATCGCCGTGGGCATGGAGATGATGGTGTACGGCAAGATTAAGCAGATCAAAGATCGTCTCGTGATGGGCCATCCCGAGTATGAGGTCGTGAAGGGCGACGAAGAAGGCGAGGCGGAAATCCACACCGGGCGCATCGTGCCCATCTATCCTCTCAGGGGAGCGCTGAAGCAGAAGATGCTGCGCGCCGCCATCTGGCACGTGCTGGAGAATTTTGATGAGCGGGGCATGGCCGACCTGCTGCCGCCTCCCAAAGCAGGTGGCGAGTTCGATGGGCTCGGCCGTGCGCAAGCGCTGCGGACCCTGCACAAGCCCTCCGAGATGCAGGTGCTGGAGCAGGCGCGCCGGTACCTCGCGCTGGAGGAGTTTTACATTCTGCAACTGCGTGTCGTGCGGCGTCGCTTGCGCTTCAAGCACACCGGTGGTCATGCATTGAAACCGGAGGGGAAGTTGCTGGAGCGATTCCTCGCATCGCTCCCCTTTGCCTTCACGGGTGCGCAGGATCGCTCGTTGCGTGAGATTGCCGCAGACATGGCCATGCCTCAGCCGATGAATCGCCTCCTGCACGGCGATGTGGGCAGCGGTAAGACCGTGGTCGCGCTCGCTGCGATGCTCATCGCCGTGGAGTCCGGCAGGCAGGGTGCTCTCATGGCGCCCACACAAATCCTCGCCGAGCAACATTATCAAAACGCGCTTCGCCTCCTGGAGCCGCTGGGCATGCGCGTAAGCCTCCGCACCGGCGACAAGAAGGCGGATGGAGGTGCGTTGGAGCTGTTTGAGTTCAAGACGGGCTCCGGTTCCACGAGCGGCTCTACCCAGCCGCACATCTTCATCGGCACCCACGCCCTGCTCTATGGCAAGAATGAATCCGCCCTCTCGAAGCTCGGCCTCGTGGTGATCGATGAGCAGCACAAGTTCGGCGTCGCCCAGCGTGCCCGCCTCATTGCTCGTGGAGAAGCGCCCGATGTGCTGGTGATGACCGCCACGCCCATTCCGCGCACCCTCACGCTCACCATGTACGGCGACCTCGATGTCTCCACCATCGACGAGCGCCCCAAGGAACGTGGCAAGATCATCACCGCTGTGCGCGAAGTCACGAAGGTGGATGAGGTGACCAAGTTCGTCCGCACGCAGATCGAAGAGGGCAGGCAGTGTTATATTGTCTATCCCCTCATCGAGGAGTCAGAGAAGCTCGACGCCGGCGCCGCGGTGAAGGGACATGCCGAATGGAGTGAACGCCTCTCTCCGCATGCCGTGGGATTGTTACACGGTCGCATGGACAGCGACGCGAAAGAGGTAGTCATGCGCCGATTCCGCTCGGGCGAACTGAAGGCGCTCGTGAGCACCACGGTGATCGAAGTGGGCGTGGACGTACCGAATGCCACCGTCATGCTCATTCACGATGCCGCACGCTTTGGCCTCGCGCAGATCCACCAATTGCGAGGCCGCATCGGTCGTGGCTCCCACACTTCGTGGTGCGTATTGTTCATCGCGAAAGGTGACAAGGAAGCGAAGGAACGCCTGCACCTGCTCGAAGAGACCCACGACGGCTTCCGCATTGCCGAAGAAGATCTAAAACGCCGCGGCCCCGGCAACGTCCTCGGCATCGCCCAGAGTGGTCAGGCCCCGTTGCTCTTTGGCGAAATGCTGGCAGACACCCGGCTCATCACGCTGGCTCGCCGACTCGCCGAGCGCACTCTCGATCAGGATCCCGAGCTTGAGAAGCCGGAACACCTGCGTCTTCGTCCGCTGCTTGGAAATGTGGAGGAGGATGAAGAGGTGGGGAGGCAGTGAGATTCCTCCCAACGACCTTCATCATTTAAGTCATGTCCCGTCGCACCAAGCTTTGGATCGTCGCAGTCTTTGTCCTCTTGATGTCAGGGCCAGTGACTTACCTGGCCCTGTGTTGGAGTCACGAGAATCCTTTACGTTTTCGCGTGAGGGATCCACTGGCCGCAGCGGCAGCAGATCCCACCTATCCTCAACTGGTCGAAATCGAAGTGGAGAACACCAGCCGATATCCGCTGGTATTTCTCATGGCGGATGTGGGCAGGGAAGATATGCGTATTTCAACGTTGGGGAATATCCATCTGCGGGATCAACCACCCTCGGTGCTCAACCGGGCTGCGACGGGTGTTGAACTCAAGGGCGGTCAGCGAGTATGCCTCATCGCAGACTTGAGTACTCATTGGTATCGCGAGGCTGCGGAACACGGCGCGAAGGTAAAATACCATTGGTGCTCGGCGGCGGAGTTTTGGCTTGGCACGCGATGGGGAGGATGGGTGATGAACTATCCGGATAGCATACGGCAATTCGTGCCCCTTCCTGAACCAAGCGGAGATACAACTCCGCTCGATCCTTTTTCCAAGGAAGGAAAACCATGAACTGGGATGTGCGACCCTACTTCCTCACCCCCGTCGTCAGCGGCGTCACCGGTGTCTCCTTCGGCAATCTTCCCTGCACCTCATTCAGCCGGCACGTCTGCATGCGGGGCAGCACGTACTTCGCGAAGAGGTCGCACTCCTCCAGATGCGGATAGCCACTGAGAATGAAGGAACGCATGCCGAGATCCATGTAGCTCTGGAGTTTCGCATACACCTGATCCGGGTCACCCACGATGGCACTGCCGCAACCGCTGCGGGCGCGACCGATGCCGCTCCAGATGTGTTCCTCGATGTAACCTTCGTCATCGGCCGCTTCACGTAGGGCATCCTGACGCAGCACGCCGGCAGATTTGCTATCCTGAGATCGGGATTTGATCTCAAGACCCTTCGCGTCGTCGAGCTTGGAGACCAGCTTGCGTGCGGCCTCGCGGGCTTCGCTTTCGGTTTCACGCACAATCACATGAATGCGCAGACCGAAGTCGATCTTCCTATCATGAGTCGCAGCCTGAGTGGCAACTCCACGCATCGTTTCCGTGAGCAGCGGTGTGGTTTCCGGCCACATCAGGAACACATCGCAGTGCTTCGCACACAGCGCCTGGGCCATGGGGGAGATGCCGCCAAAGTACAGCAGCGGTCCGCCGTTCTGCTGATACGGCTTCACCGGATCCGTGGGCAGCGGATGAAAGTCATAGAAGCGCCCGTGAAACTCCACAGTCTCCTGCGTCCAGCACTGCTTCAGGAACTGGATGATCTCATCACTGCGCGAGTAGCGCTCCTCGTTGGACTCCTTCAGCCCCGGCATGTCGCTGGAGATGATGTTCAGGGCGAGACGACCCTTCGCGATATGGTCCAGTGACGAGATGGCGCGTGCCAGCATGGGCGGGTGCACCTCACCCATGCGCAGGGCCACGAGCTGGTTGATCTGTTTTGTCAGGACCGCCATGGAGAAGGCGAAGCCCAGCGCATCCTGTCCTGGCACGAAGCCGGAGGGCAGGAGGATGTTCTGATAGCCAAGCTCATCGGCCTTCTTTACGATGCTCGAGCAATGCTCGAAGCTGCTTCTCAAACTTCCGTCCGGCACGCCGAGATACTGAAAATCATCGGAGCACAGGGCAGAGAACCACGACACTTCCGCGGCACGTGGGATCGTCCTTATCGGGATGCTGGGGGGAGCATTCAAGGTACGGGGGGGTGGGTTGGGGGGATTTGGAACCAACCAAAGGAAGCACGGATGTCGCCATCACGCACTACTTATTTTTCGGGCAAAAATAACTTTGGCTTATTCTGATACTTTTGTTACGTACTTTCGGAGCGATGAGCAAGAAACTTTTTTTCGGATTAGCAGGATTTGGGGCTTGGGGCAGGATGCATGCCCAGTCCATCGCAAACTGTCCGGATGCCGAATTGAGGGCCATCGTTGCCCCATCAGAAGTCACTCGCGCTGAAGCGCGTAGCCTTTACCCCAACGCCACGATCCATACCGATGTCAGCTCCATGCTGGCTGCCGGTCACCTCGACATCGTGGACATCGTTACCCCCAGCCACACCCATTTGCAAGCGTGCCGCGCCGCCCTAGAAGCAGGGTGCCACGTGCTTCTGGAAAAGCCCATGGCCTTGAGTGTGAAGGACTGCCGCGCGCTGGTCGACCTGTCATCGAGCAAAAACAGGCTGCTGGCCATCGGCCACGAACTGCGACTCTCCTCCCAATGGGGTGAAGTGAAACGACGCATCGAGCAGGGTATCATCGGGACGCCGCGCTATGTCCTTGTGGAACTGTCGCGAAAACCCTACCGGCTCGGCGCAAGTGGCTGGCGCTATGACGGTGCGCGCGTCGGCAGCTGGGTGCTGGAGGAGCCGATTCACTTTTTCGACCTCGCCCGGTGGTACTTGAGCGGGGAGGGAGAACCCGCCACCATTATGGCCGCTGGAAACTCCATCGACCCAGCGCGCCCGCACCTGCATGACAATTTCAGCGCCATCATGAAGTACGAAAGCGGCGCCTATGCTGTGGTCTCGCAGACACTCGCGGCCTTCGAGCACCATCAGACCGTGAAGGTCGCCGGGACCAAGGGAGCGATCTGGGCCTCATGGAGCGGCGCGATGGATCGCACGCTCGATCCCAGTTTTTCCCTCCGGGTGTTCGATGGAAAAGAAATCGAGGAGGTGAAGATGACACAGAAGTCCGGCGAGGTCTTCGAGCTGCGCGAGGAGATCGCCATGTGCGTGCGTTGCATCCGCGAAGGCACGGCTCCTGTCGCAACGGGAAATGACGGCCTGTGGAGCACCGCCTTGTGCCTGGCGGCGGAGGAATCCATCGAGACTGGCAAGACGGTGAACCTTCGCGAGTTTCTTCACGCATGAATGATCGGAAGGTCCGCACGGAAGGTCCCTGGTATCAAGGCGTGACCCGGTACCAGTGGCTGGTGCTCACCATCGCCTCCGCAGGTTGGATCTTCGATGCGTTTGAAGGGCAGATCTACAACATCACGAGGGGCGACATGCTGCCGGATCTGCTTAAGGTCCCCGCGAACTCGCCCGAGGTGAAGGCGTGGGGCGAGCGATTCCTCGGCATCTTCCTCGTCGGCGGCACTCTTGGCGGCTGGCTCTTCAGCTCGCTGGCAGACAAGTGGGGGCGCAAGCCGGTGATGGCGCTCACCATTCTCTTCTATTCCATCTTCACGGGACTCACCGCGATGGCCACGGACTTGTGGCATGTGGGAGTGCTTCGTTTCCTCGTGGCCATGGGAGTTGGGGGTGAGTGGGCCGTGGGAGCGGCGCTGGTCGCGGAAGTTTTTCCTGCGAAGGCGCGAGCGCGTGCGGGTGGCATCTTCCATTCATCGAGCGTCATCGGAGGCTTGCTTGCGGCAGCCACGGGTCTGGCGGTGGGAGAGCATTGGCGGATGGCCTACCTCATCGGCGTGGTCCCGGCGCTGCTGGTCCTCTGGGTGCGGATCAGCGTGAAGGAACCCGAGTCCTGGGTGCAGGCACGGGAGACGAAAGCGGACAAACTCGGCAGTTTCTCCGATCTCCTCGGGGACGCCCGTTGGCGGTCACGGGCCATCTTCGGCGCCTTGCTCGCCATGGTGGGGCTGGCGACCTTCTGGGGCGTGGTGGTGGCAGGGCAAAATCTGGCAGAGGAACTGCTGAAGAGCCAGGGTGTGGACGCCAAGGAAGCCGCCAGCCGGGGAAAGTTTGCCTACGGGTTCATCCAGACCGGCGGGGCTGCCGTGGGCATGTTGTGCTTCGGCCCGTTGAGTGTCCGGTTCGGTCGTCGTGCAACTTTCGCAATGATGCACATCTGTGCGCTGGTCATGACCGTAATTATTTGCTGGGTGCCCTCCGCCGTGGGGAGCTATGGGTTGCTGCTTTGTCTGCTGCCCCTCTTCGGCTTCTTCGGCTTGGGCATCCACGCGGGATACGCCGTGTACTTCCCTGAATTGTTCCCCACGCACCTCCGCGCCACCGGCTCGGGGTTCTGCTTTAACACGGGCCGGATTCTCGCCGCGCCCGTGCTTATCTGGCTCTCCGCGTGGCTGAAACAAGAATTGGATCTCCGGACGGCAATCACGCTGCTGGCGGGATTTTTCTTGCTGGGGCTTGTGTTCCTGTGTTTTCTACCGGAGACGAAGGATAAGGAACTACCTGATTAAAAGCTCATGTTGGGACTCAAAGTGCAGGACAACGCCGACTTCGGCGCCGAAATCATCCGGAAGGTGAGAGACTACGAAAGCCTCTCCCGGGTGGAGCTCGCGCGCGTCCTCGGAGTCGCGGCGTCCACCATTGGCCGGCATGTGGATTCACTGGTGGCCGGCGGTTACTTTACCGAAACCGTGGAGCCCACGAAGGAGGCGGGTCGTCCGCCCACGAAGCTTCGCCCCAATCCCGCGCGCGGTTGCTTCCTGGGTCTGGACTTCTATGCGGACATGGCCTTTGCCACCGCCGTCGACTTTGCGCAGCGTCCGATTGCGCGCCGGAAGATTTCGCTCAAGGGCAACCAGGGTGCGGATTCTGTGATGCAACAGATCACGGACGTTCTCGTGGACCTGCAGAAGGAGACTCAGCTTCCGCTGCTCTCCGTGGGCCTCGCCGTGCCGGGCCGGGTGGATACACGCAATGGCGTGGCCATTCGCTACGTCCACGTGCCGGGCTGGGAGAATGTGCCCATCGCCGAGCAGGTGGGGAAGACGATGAAAGTGCCCGTCTTCATTGAGAACAACATTCGCACCATGGCGCTGGCTGAGCGTTGGTTCGGTGAAGGCCAGGGCTGCCAGGAACTCATCTGCCTGGGCGTACGCTACGGCGTGGCCGCAGGCGTGATCCGAGGTGGGCAGCTCGCTACGGGCCATCAGGAACTTGGTGGAGAAATCCGCGGGTGGAACTGTCCCGTGTTCGACGCGAAGGCGGAGAAGTGGGAATGGCGCCCTGGTGCCACGGTGGAAAAGGCCGGCTCTGCCGGTGCCGCCGCCGCTCGCTATGCTGAGTTGAAAGGTTCGGACACGGCAGATCTCGACGCCTTCCTTGAGGCCGTGGAGAAGGAAGACGAAGTCGCCCTGCTCGTGCTGCGTGAGATCGCTGCCGTTCACGGCTGGGTCGTCTCCCAGATGACGCAGTTGATCGATCCTGAAATCGTCGTGCTCGCCGGTCCGCTCACCCGCTTGGGCAGTGCCTACCTTGAGCCGGTGCAGAGTTTCGCTCTCCAGTTCGAGAGCGACTACCACCCCGGCATCTCCATCCGCATTTCCGAACTCGGTGAGTTCGCCGGCGCCGTGGGCGCTGCCGCACTCGCACTGGAGAAGTGGCGGCCGGAGGATCTGGGGTGAGTCTCCACTGAACTGAGTAGCCGCAAAAAGACACAAAAAACGCAGAAGGTAGCGGATCGAATCCAAGGATTAAACCTCGCGTAGGGCCACCCGGCCACACCACTGGAGCAGCGCCCATCGCTGCTCCTTTTTTGTGTTCTCTTGCGTCTTTTTGCGGCCAATCAAAAGTAGTCTGCTACTCGCCTGTAGTATGGCGCTACCTTATTCGTGCCTGAGCGCTTCCACCGGATTCATCTTCGCGGCGCGCATGGCGGGATAGATGCCGAAGGCGATGCCGGTGAAGACGGAGATGGAGAAGGCGAGCGTCGGCGCCCAGGCTTTGATCACGGTGGTGACGCCGGCGAAATGGCTGATGGCCATGGGAATGCCCAGCCCCAGCACCACCCCAATCACACCGCCCGCGCCAGCGAGCAGCACGGTTTCGATGAGGAACTGCAGCACGATGTCTGTCTGACGCGCGCCGAGTGCACGGCGAATGCCGATCTCACGCGTGCGCTCCGTCACGCTGGCGAGCATGATGTTCATGATGCCGATGCCACCCACGAGCAGTGAGATGGCGGCGATGCTTCCCAGCACGATGCTGAAGATGCGCTTCGTGCGCTCGGCCTGGCGCAGCAACTCAATGGGCACGGTCACGCGATAGTCTTCGCGTGGATGATTGCGTGCCAGCAGGTGGCGGATGGCATCCGCGCGGGTCATCACGGCATCCACATCATGCACGCGCACGATGGCTTCGTGAAACTCCACCTTCTCCGCTTCGAAACTGCCGCTTCGGAAGCGGAAGAACGTGTCGCCATAGTGATCCATCAGCGTGCTGAAGGGGATGATCATCTGGCCGGTGCTGTTGCTCTTGGTGCCACCGGTTTTGGAAGCGCCGTCTTCGCCTGTGGAACGTTGGCTTTCGTCTTCGATCACGCCAACGACGCGGTAGTAGAATCCCCGCACACGCACCGACTTGCCCACCGGCGTGGCCAGCGGGAAAAGCCGGGAAGCCGCGGTCTGGTTCAGCACGCACACTGGGATGCGATCTCCAAACTCCACCTCAGTGAAGAAGCGTCCGCTCACGAGGTGGCGGTTGCGCATCTCGGGATAGATGGGCAGCACGCCGAGGATGGAGGCATCGAGATTGTTGCTCTCGTTCCAGAGATACTCGCTGATCATGCGACTGGGCACCACGATGGAGACACCCGGAATGGTCTGGCGAATCTGATTGATGTCGCGCGTGGTCAGGCCGTACTCGATGACCATGCTGCGTGTCTGCTGTCCGGGGCCCTGGTTGTCCGGTGGCTTCACGCTTTCGAGGATCACATTCTGTGAGCCGAGTTTGCGAATCTGTTCCTGCGCTTCATGACTCGCGCCCTCACCAATCGCGAGCATGGCGACCACGGAAGCCACGCCAAACACCACGCCCAATGCCGTGAGCATGGACCGCAGCTTGTGCAGCCAGATGCTCTTCGATCCCAGCACAATGGATCTCCACATGTGCTGGGGAGACATCGCAAGGCGAAGGATGGGATGAGAGGCGAGGGAAAACATCTCAGAATGTCACGCGGTCAGTGCGCCAGGACAGGAGCAGCAGCGAGGTGGGGGTCATGTGCGTCAGGCACTGCGGATTCCGCGGGGAACTGGGTCACCACCGAGGTGCCTTGCTTTCCACCGGAAGCGAGCAACCGGGCTGCTGCAGCACCGGGTTCATCTTTCTCCACGAGGCCATCCTTCAGGCGAATCACGCGCGTGCAGCGCTGGACCATGCGCTCGTCATGCGTGACGAAGACCATGGTCTTCCCCGCGCAGTTCAGGTCATCGAAAATGTCGAGGATCTCTTTGCCGGACTTGGAGTCGAGGTTGCCTGTCGCTTCGTCCGCCAGAATCATCAGCGGATCATTGGCCAGGGCACGAGCAATCGCCACGCGCTGCTGCTGGCCGCCGCTCAGTTCATTCGGCTTGTGATGCAGGCGATGGGCCAGTCCCACCTGCCCGGCAAGCTTTTCTGCAATCGCCCGGCTCTCCTGCTCAGGCACGCCCTTGTAGTAGAGCGGTACCTCGATGTTCTCCACCACCGTGAGCTGCTGGATCAGATTGTAGCTCTGGAAGATGAAACCCAGATTGCGGCAGCGCGCCTTCGAGAGATCGTCGTCATTGAGGACCGCCACGTCCTCGCCACCCAGCAGGTACTGGCCGGTGGAGGGCTGGTCCAGGCAGCCCAGCACATTCAGCAGGGTGGACTTGCCGCAACCCGACGGGCCCATGATGCAGACATACTCACCAGGGTTGATGGTGATGTTGATGCCCTGCAGAACCACCGTCTCAAATTCACCTTGCCGGTAAACTTTACGGATGTTTCGCAGTTCGATGATGGGCTGCATGCAATGCAAATGCTTGGAGGGAACCTGAGTCGCGCCGACTGCAGATGACCTGGTGGGAAATTTCCGGCAGAGGTCAGCTGGCGGCCGCGATCTTCTTGGCGGGAACGGCCCCTGCGGCCGGCTCCTTGGCCTTTTCCTTCTTGGGCAGGTTGGCTGGGCTTGGAGAGCTGGCGCCGTTGGTGTCGAGAATCTGCCGTTTCGGAATGGCCAGAGCCACCTGATCTTCGTGCGTGAGACCGCTGCGAATCTCAATGAACTCATCATTGAAGGAGCCGGTTTTCACCTCGCGACGCTCAAGGGAGCTGCCCTGCTTCACATAGGTGAAGAAGTGGTCGTTCTCCACCTCGATGCTCTGCACGGGGACGAAGAGTACGTCATCAAGCTGGTTCACGATGATTTCCACCTTGGCATTCATGCCCGGCTTCAGCCAGTCATGGGTGCCATCCACGTGCACGACTGCGGGATAGAGCTTGAGATTCGGAGTGAAACGGGAGCTGCTGGAGTCTGGCAGCACGGCCATCTCACGCAGATTACCCGTGAGGGTCTTGCCGGGCTCGGCATCTACGGTGATGCGGCAGGGCTGGCCGAGGCGTACCTTCTTCACCTGGGACTCGTGAATGCTCACGGCCACGCTCATCGCGGACATGTTCGGAATGGTGAGCAGCGTCTGGCGGAAGCGGACACCAGCACCTTCCTCAATCGTGTCGTTGGAGAACTTCGCGGAACCGCTGTGGGAACCGTAGGCCACCAGACCTGTCACCGGCGCCTTGATGATGCAGGCCTTGAGCTGGCGTTCCATGTCTTCACGGCGCATGAGTTCCACTTCGTAGCGGCGTTTCGCCGTCTGGAAGCGGGACTCGGCCTGCGCCATGCGGGAGCGATTCGCACGAAGGGTGCGCTGCAGCTTGGTCAACGCCTCCTGATAGGCGCTGAGGGCGAGCTCTGCCTGCTTGGGGAACTCATACTTCTTGAAGAGGTCGAGCTGCGTGGTGGCGGCATGCACGGCGAGGTTCGCCTTGTCGAAGTTCACCTGGTCGTTTTCCAAGGTGGTCTTGGTGATGAACTCCTTCGCGGCGAGACGGGTGCTGGCCTCAATGTTCTGCTTGGCGATCCCGAGTTCCGACTGGCGAAGCAGGAGGTCATTGCTGAGCTGGCGGAGCTTCTGCTGGGCCTCACCATCTCCGAGCTGATCGTTTGTCAGGAAGGAGAGGAAATCGATGCGGGGAGGCTCCGCAGCTTCCGCCGCTTTTTTCTTGGCTGCCTCGGCTTCATCTTCCTCGGCTTCCGCCGCCTTGTCATCCTTCTCATCCTTGATGGCGAGAGGGTCTTCAATGGGCTTGGCGGGCGCCACTTCCTTCTTGTCGTCCAGATTCAGCACGCGAGGGCGGGCTTCATTGAGCTTGCCCACATGACGGTCCAGCTCCTCCTGATTGGCAGGGATGCGGCGCGTCTTCAGCACGGCCTGGGCGACTTCCTTGCCCATGTAGCGCTCGAAGTCCATCAGGGCGAAACGCATGGCCTGCTCGGCGTCGCGCGCCAGGCTCTGGTTGTCGCTGGTCTGGATGGCGCGATTTTCGTCCGCGTCGATGAAGGCCGAGACCGTGGTCTGGAACTCGATCTCGTGATTGGTGATGCGGTCCCTCAGGTCGGCGCTGTCGAGTTCGATGAGCACCTTGCCGTTCTTCACATCCTCTTCAGTGATGCGGTAGCCTTCGGGAATCAGGCTCAGGATCTTGGTCGGAAGCTCGATCTCTGACTTTACCTCGTAATTCTGCAGGGCACGGATTTCCCCGCCTTGCAGCACATTGATCTGCAGGTTGCCTTTCTGCACGGGGATCATCGGCACCTCGGACGCGCTCGCGCCGGTGTTCCGGTTTACAAACCACACCACGACGGCGACGGCCACGGCGGCCAGCGTCACGAGTCCAAACTTGCTGCGAAATAACTTACTCATCGGCAGCCAATTTTGCTTCTTGGTTCAATACGCGTATCCATGAGCCGTCTTTCTGAATGTAGAGAATCCCCATGTCTCTCCAGAGGCGGAGACGGGCGAGGGTGTGAGAAATCAACGCACCCGTGAGGAGGTTTCTCGCCTCAATCAGGTCCTGCTGGGCGTCAATAAGGTCACGAGCGGTGCCTCGGCCGAGGGTGCGGAGCAGTTCTTCCTCCTCCAGACGGCGGGCGCTCAGGTCCACCCCGGTCTGGGCGATGTCGTACTGCTTGCGTGCGGTGTCGAGGTCGCGCCAGTTGGTGCGGATGGCGTTGCGCACATTCTCTTCCGCCAGATCGAGCACGCGGGCGGCGCGCTGCTGGGAAATGAGAGCGGCGCGGTAGTTGTTGCGATCCGCCTTCTTGTCCAGGCGGAGGTCCACAACTCCGGTGCCGGTGAGGCGTGTGCGGTCGAGATCCAGATTCACCTTGTTGTTGTCCTTGGTGCCGAGCACCTCATACCGCGCGCCCACGTCGAGCTGGGGAAGGAGGTTCTGGGCGGCAACTTTGATCTTACGCTCCGAGTCCTCCAAGGTGTTGCGCTGATTGTACAGATCCAGCCGCGTCACCAGGGCGGTCTTCATCGTGTCATCCATGCTGATGTCGGGGTCTTCCAAGGTGAGCTTGGCCAACTCCTTGTCGTCGAGGATGACACGCTCTTCCACGGGGATGCCCAGGGCAATTTTCAGGTCATCGAGTTGCTGCTCGTAGTTGCGCACGGCGGCAATCCACAACCGCTTGTACCTGAGGGAGGCCTGCTCGATGAGGCCGATCTGGGAAGAGGTGCGGCGTCCCTCATCATTGAGTGCCCGCTCGCTTTCCAGGATGATTTCAAACGCACGGTAGGCGAAATGGCCGTTCTTCGCGGCATCACGTGCCTCCAAGGTGCGGTAGTACTTGGAGGTGATATCCACCGTAAACGTTTTGCGATACTGGGTAAAGTCACGGATGGAATACAGCAGGTTCCGCTCAGCCTGAGTGAGGTTCTCCATGGTGGCCCGGTAGCCGGCGCCGCGCAGGAGGGGCTGGGTGAGGGTCACGGCCAGGGAGGAGTTGCTCACACTCGGGCCACTTCCGGTGAGGAACCGCAGGAAATCCGTGGTGAAATCCGCCGCAATGCGTGCGCCGGTGCGGGTGAGCACGCTGACGCCCACGTTGCCCGTGGCCGTGAAGGTGTTCTCCGTAACCAGCGTGGTGATTTGGCGCTCAAGGAATTGCGGGACCGCCGTGGTGACGGCGGGAGGCGCTGCCGTGCCGGCTGCTGCCGCGGCGGCATTGTTCGCAGCCGTGGCGGCTGCTGCTGCGGCCGCAGCTGCGGGATAGGCCGGGTTCGGCTCGCGGAGAGTCGAGACGATCGGGTCAATCTTCCTCAGTGTATCGGCCTCGCCTGTCGCGGTGAAGATGGGGGCAAACTCATGCCGCACGAGCGTCAGATCCAGCGCTTCGAGGAAGAGGATCTCCTTCTCGTTGCGGTAGTCGCGGTTGTGCACCACGGCCAGTTTCAGGGCCTCCGACAGTGGCAGCACGCGTGCATTTTTCTCAAGATGAGCACGATCTCCGAGGAACTCCGGCCCGTTTCCGGCCTTCGACAGCTCGGCAAGCGAAACGGGCGATGGCGGGGTGATGTCCATGAGCCCGGTCCCGGCATTGGGTACGGTCACGAGCTTGGAGAAGAGCGTGCGCTTCACCTCCCGATCGGCGGACTTGCGCATGTATCCGGGTGAACACGACGCCAGCGGCAAAGCAGCGAGGCTCAGTCCAAAAAGGGCATGCAGGGAGGCGGTTTTTTTTGTCATGAATCCAGAACAAACAAGCCGCTGGAGGGCGGCTTGCAGGGGCAAATTGGGGTCTGAGGCAAACGGGCTCCTTTCAAAAGCTCTTTCATCTCCCCTAGCGATTCATTTAAAGAACCTTTGCAGGTGTTTGAGGTTGTACCTAGACTTCCAGCCCCACGCCATGGCCGACCCCACCGCCAAGCCCGCGAGCAACCCGGAGAAAATCAGCAATTCTCCGCAGACCCGCAAGACCCTCATCGAAAAGCTCGACAACTGGTCCGACTGGTCCAGCTGGGATGAGTTCTATCGTACCTATTCGGGATTCGTGTGGCATGTTGCACGAAAGTCAGGCCTGAGTGATGACGAGGCGAATGACGTGGTGCAGGAGACCTTCATTGGTGTGGCGAAGAATCTTCAGAAGAAGAAGTTCGATACCAGCCAGGGCTCCTTCAAAAGCTTCCTGCTCAACCAGGCCCGCTGGCGCATCCTGGATCAGTTCCGCCGGCGCAAGAAGCAGTACGAGCGTGAGGCCAACATCCATTTTGATGAAGATGAGGAGCGCCGTACTGCGCCGATTGATCGTTGCGCGGATCCGCAAGGCGTGACCCTGGAAAAACTCTGGGACAAGGAATGGCAGGACCAGGTGATGGAGCTTGCGCTGCGTCGCGTGCGCTCGCTGGTGTCTCCAAGGCAGTTTCAGATCTTCTCCTGTTATGTGCTCAAGGGATGGAGTCCAGAGCGCGTGAAGGAGGAGTTGGGCGTGAATGCTGCCCAGGTGTATCTCGCGAAGCATCGTGTGGGTCGCATTCTCAAGCGCGAAGCGGAACGGCTTTCTGAAGAAGCAGGTCACTGAATTTTTTGTCGACTGGCAGGCCTTGCAGGAGTCAGGTGAAGTGCTGGAGGCGGTTGCCTCTGGCCGCGGTCATGAAAACACTTCTCGTTGCTCTCGCCTGTTTCTGCGCACTCCGTACTGCCGTTGCGCCTGCGGCTGAACTCTCGATCTACGGAACGCAATTCCAGCTCGATGGCAAACCCTTCCCGTTCACCGGGGTCAGCTTTTTTAATGCGATCTACAATCCCGCCTTCAATGCCTCTTCAGAGGTGCGGCGTGAGTGGCTGGGTCAGTTTTCCAGACATGGAATCAATGTGCTTCGCATCTGGGCGCAGTGGGACAATCGACGCGGCTTCGTGGATGCATCGCCGGAAGCTTCGCTCTATCATCCGGACGGATCCTTGAGGGCTGATAAGGTGGCGCGATTGAAGGAGATTCTTGCGGATGCGGATGCTTGCGGCTTTGTGATCGAACTGTGCCTGTTTTCACAGGAGAGCTATGCGCATAACATCCGGCTCGATCCGGATCCACAGGACAAAGCCGTGAGCTCGCTCACGAATGAACTGAAGCCGTGGCGCAACCTTGTGTTCCAGATCTGGAATGAAAAATCTCTGCGCACCCTGGAGATGTTGCGAGTGATCAAAGCGAACGATCCCAAACGGCTTGTCACGAACTCGCCGGGCTTCGCGGGTGATCTCGGCAAAGACGAGGAGAATACAGCGCTCGATTTCCTCACCCCGCATACCAGCAGGCAGGGGGCTGGTCGCACATGGGAGATCGCGCCAAGCGAGGTCGCATCTCTGTTGAAAAAATTCAACAAGCCTGTGGTGGATGATGAACCGGCTCGCAACGGCACTTCAAAGTTCGGCGGCCCCAAGGAAGCGACGCAGCCCATGGATCACATCCTGCACATCCACGCGGTGTGGCAGGCGGGAGGTTACAGCGTGTATCACCACGACATGTTCCAGACGGGCTATGGCACACCGGCATGTCCGCTCAGCGGCATCCCGGAACCGGATTTCAGTGCCTACCACGGAGCGGTCTTCGACTTTCTCGCGAACCGCGAGAGGTACTGGCCAGCGGGCAGATGACGACTGGCGAGGCGACGGATCCAGTCTTGAATTGGCTCTTCTTTTGCCGTGGAGAAGGCTCGCTAATCCAGTTTCTTATGAAACGATAAAAATATTGAGCGTGAACCACTTGGGATGCGCGGGACGCCGTTCAAAAATTCCCGAAATAAAGTTCTACACAGGGTGTGTCTTTTTTGTTCTAATCGGATCGGAAACCGCCTCTGGCTTGGGGCATTTCCCGCAGAACATACATATACATAACTCAAATACATCATTAGCAAGATATGAAAACTCGACTCCAGCAGGGCTTTACCCTGATTGAACTCCTGGTGGTTATCACCATCATCGCCATCCTGGCGAGCCTGGCCGTGCCGACCTTCGGCCGCATCCAGGAACGTGGTAACATCACCAAGGGCATCAGCAACGCCCGCCAGATCATCACCGCCATGCGCATCTATTCCTCGGACAATGGCGGCAACTACATGGACAACGCGAAGACCGGTGATGAAGGTACGAATCCGGAGGACGCCAATGCCGCCTTCCGCGTGCTCTTCACCGAAAACATCCTGGACAACGAACTCATCTTCGGCTGCCCGGTGAGCAAGTTTGTGCCGGATGGCAACATCGGCGGCAAGGAAGACACCACCCGCAAGGCTGCGGTCGACTCCGGTGAAAACCACTGGATGATGACCAAGGGTCTCTCTGACTCCGCCTCGGGCAGCATTCCGCTCGTGTTTGAAAATGCCATCGATGCCACGTGGAATCCCTCGTGGGACGTGGATAAGAAGGGTACCAATGCCAAGGGCCGTTCCTGGTCCAATGGTGTGATCATCGGCATGAATGACAGCAGCGTCGGCATCCAGCCGCTGAACGGTAAGAACGGGCAACAGCCCCTCAAGACCCTCGGCAGCGGCGGTGACGAGAATCTCTTCACCCAGCATGAGGATTTTGAGATCCTCGACGTTCAGGGTGGCAACTAATTGAGTTGGTGCTGTAGCACCGCTAACCCATTGATTCTGTAGATGCCGCAGGCCGGGTGCCTGCGGCATCTTTTTTGGGGTTGCCTCAGCGGTCCTTTCGTTTAAAAAGACAGCTTCCCTTGCGCGGCGGAATCAACTGCTGTTCATTTTGGACTATTCATGTCGGCCCCCACTGTGAATGAAACTGGAGCATCCATGCGGCCAAAGGGCTTCCCGCTCTTCACGGCGCTGTTGCTGGTATTGTGCTCCTGGATTTCCTCGACCGGCGTGGCGCGCGCGTTTGATACGGTGATTCTGGATCCCGGTCATGGAGGGCACGACCGCGGTGCCGCGATCGGCTACGTATTTGAAAAACACCTGGCGCTCGACACCGCCCGCCGGGTGGAGCAGCTCCTGCGCGCCCAGGGGCTCAAGGTCATCATGACCCGCAGTTCGGATGTGTTCATCCCGCTGCCAGGTCGCTCCTCCAAGGGAAACAGCGTCCGGGATGCGGTCTTCGTCAGCATCCATTACAACTACAGCCGTGGTGGATCTGGCAATGGTCTGGAAACTTTCTACTGCCACAACGACAGCTACAAGCTCGCCGGCTACATCCAGGCTTACATCATTCAGGAGTCGCGACTCTCGAACCGTGGCGTGAAGCATGCGAACTACCACGTCATTCGCGAGACCTCGAAGAACCCTGCCGTGCTGGTGGAGTGTGGTTTCGTGAGCAACTCCAGTGAGCGTGCCGCCATGATGACCGGCCTGTATCGCGAGCGCCTCGCCGTCGGCATTGCCAAGGGCATTCTGGCGTACCGCTCGGACCGGTAGTATGCTGGCGCATGATCGTCTCGTGCGCGCAGATGCTGGAGGGTGAAAAGGCGGCCTTTGACCGCGGCGTGAGTGCCGCAGACCTCATGGAGGAGGCGGGGCGTGGTATCTTTGAAGCCATCTTGCAGTTCCATCCCAAACCGGGGACAGCGGTGCTGTACCTCGGGAAGGGCAACAACGCCGGCGATGTCCTCGTGGTGGGGCGGATGCTGCTGGAGGCCGGTTGGAAGGTCCTTGCGCGACCCGTGAGCGATGTGTCGAAGTTCAAGGAACTGCCGGCGAGGCACTGGAAGGCTATGGAGGGGCGAGTGCCCGTGATTTCAGGACTTGGTGACTTGGAGCGTGAGAGAGAGTCCGTTGTGCTGGTGGATGGGCTTCTTGGCATCGGAGCCTCGCCTCAACCATTGAGAGCAGACTACGCAGCCGCGGTTACGGAAATGAACGCCTTCCGCCGCCGCCGCCATGCATTCACCGTGGCGGTGGACCTTCCTACCGGACTCGATCCCAGGAGGGAATCAACGGACCCTTGTGTCGAGGCGGATCTCACGGTGACGGTGGCTCATGTGAAGGAAGATCTGCTCACGGATACCGCCGCCAGGGTGGTTGGCAGACTGGCTGTCGCCCCTTTGAAAGAGCTGGGAAATCCAGACGGCCAGAAAAAAGGACTCCGGGAACTCACCCCCCGGGAGCTGCTCCCCGCACTGCCGTGCCGTTCCTTCGACTTTCACAAGGGAGAGGCGGGCCGTGTGGGAGTGATTGCAGGCTCCCGGGGCTACGTGGGGGCGGCCATCCTCACGGCCACGGGTGCCCTGCGGGGCGGAGCGGGGCTGATTACCTTGTATGTGAAGGAGGATGCCTATCCGATTTTCGCGGCCAAGGCCCCCCCCGAGGTGATGGTGAAACCCGTCGGGGACTACCGCGAAGTGCTGGAGAACCGGCACGACGTCCTGGCCATTGGACCCGGGCTTGGAAGGCAATCAGAGGACCGCATGCTCGAAATCATCCAGCACTCGGAAACGCCGATGGTGCTCGACGCGGATGCGCTGAACATGCTCGCGGATGGACGTTTGGCATTGCTGAAATCCCTGAAGGCCAGCACTTTGCTGACGCCACACCCCGGTGAAATGCAACGGCTCACGAAGGGCATGCCAGACGGCCAGGGTCTCACTCGAGCTGAGACGGCGATGAGAATGGCAGGGGGCTTTCCGAAGACCACTTGGTTGCTCAAAGGTTCGCGCACTGTCATCGCGACTGAAGGCCAGCCTCTTTCCTTCAACACCACCGGGCACCCTGGCATGGCCACGGGGGGTATGGGGGATGTGCTGACCGGGGTGTGCGCGGCTTTGATAGCCCAGGGAGTGGAGGTCCACGATGCTGCCTGCCTCGGTGCCTGGGTCAGCGGAAGAGCGGCGGAATGCGCGCTGCTCGACGGCCAGTCTGCCGAGTCGTTGACACCTGGGGATGTGCTGGCGCATTTGGGCACGGCATTCGGGGATCTGAGGCGGCTGGTGTATTGAGTTGCGTTTCCAGCACGGCGGCGGTGCCGTCGTCGGAGGCTTGCCGTGCCGTGGCGAAACTGGCTGCCAACGTTTATTGCCTTCCGCCCCAGCCTGCTTAATGTCCCCGCGCCATGAAAAGCAAAGGTATCGGGTGCTTGATCATTTTCCTCATCGTCGCACTGGTCCTCAGTGTCATGTTCAACTTTGTCGGCCTTGTGGCGATGGTGGGGTCGGTCCCATACGTGCGGCCGAAGCCGACGTACGCCGAGGTGCTGGAGCAGGACGCCTTGAGCAACTCCAAGGACAAGATTGTGCAGATCGACATGGAGGGCATCATTGCCAGCGGTTCCGCGGGAGGGTTGTTCTCTTCTGGAGGCTTGGGTGTGGAGGGGGTGAAGCGTGCTCTCGAGCAAGCCGCGTCCGACTCAGACGTACGCGCCATCGTGCTGAAGGTGAACTCCCCCGGTGGCGAAGTCACCGCGTCCGACACGTTGTACAACGCGGTAAAGGAGGCCAAGAAAAAGAAGCCGGTGGTGGTGTACATGGACAGCATGGCTGCCTCGGGTGGCTACTACCTCGCCTGTGGTGCCTCCAAGATTGTGGCGAATGAGACCACCCTCACGGGCAGCATCGGCGTGATCATCCAGACGCTGAACTACAGCCAGACCTTCGACAAGGTGGGCCTGCAGACGATGACCTTCGCCAGCGGCGCCTTCAAGGACAGCCTCAGTGGCTCACGCCCGATGCGCGACGATGAGAAGGCTTACATCCAGAGCCTGGTGACGCAGATGTACAACAAGTTCCTCGGCATCGTGTCCGAGGCGCGTGGCATCGACATCGAGACCCTGAAGAATGGCATTGCCGACGGACGGGTGCTCACCGGCAAGGAGGCTCTGGAGAAGAAGCTGGTGGATAAAGTCGGCTACGTGGAAGACGCCTATGCGCTGGCGAAGGAGCTCTCGAGCTCCGCGAATGCCATGGTTGTGCGCTACCAGCGCAGTCCCGGCCTGGGCGACATCTTCGGAGCGCTGGGCGAATCCCAGGCATCACGTGGCACGCTGAAGATCGATGTCAGCGAGCGCCTGCTGCCGCGTCTGGAAGCCGGCCGCATGTACCTGCTGCCATCTCACATGGTTCCCTGATCGCGCGTCGGCTCATTCCTACCTCCCATGAGTCACGCTGAATCCATGGCCGTCCTTCGGGACGTGTACCTGATTGGCTTGGGGTCAGCGGCCGTTGCCGTGTTCATCTACGCCCAGATCCGCAACCGGGCTCATGTGGCGTGGAACTATCAGGGCAATGTCATGGCGCGGCCCTACAACGCGCTGGATGCCATCGCCGTGCTAATGTTGCTGGGCCTCTTCGGGTTGAACTTCTTTGTGACTGCCCCGGAGACGGGTGGCGTGACTGGAACAAGCGAGGAGCCGGAAAGGCTGGGGTCAGCGGCCATCCTTGTAGGAATGCTCTTCAACCTGGTCATCTGTGCGTTTATCATCATCTACCTGCGGCTGTTCCGCGATTTGCATCCCCCGGAGCTGTTCGGGTTGCGTCACATGCCCGTTCACCATGCCCTGCTATGGGCGGTGCTGGGAGTCGTGGCCACCTATGGGGTGGTGATACTTGTCTCGCAGTTGAAAGGCAGCGCCGTTCAGGAGGAAAATCCGCAGGAAACGGTGGAGGCGTTTCGTAAAAATGCGGATTGGGGCTTCCGTATCCTGATGGGATTTATGGCGATTGTCATTGCACCTGTCACCGAGGAACTGATGTTCCGGGGCTTGGTGTATGGCGTCACCAAGCGTTTTACGGATCGGTGGTTTGCCACGATTTTCTCCGCCCTCATGTTCTCCATCATCCACTTCCATGTGGGAAGCGCGCCGGAGTTGTTTGTGCTCGGCGTGGGATTTGCTCTGGCCTATGAGCAGACCGGGAGCCTGCTGGTGCCGGTGTTCATGCACATGTTTTTTAATGCCTGGAATATTTTCTGGATGGCTGTCGCTACCTTCGTCTCTCCCTGAGAACTCTGACCCCGACCATGTCCACTGTTTCTGCCATTGGAGAAAATCGCCTGGTGCAGTTGCTCACCGAGAAGCTGGCGCAGCGTGAGGATGTGGTGAAGGGCGTAGGAGATGACTGTGCCGTGGTGCTGCCTGCGCCGCGAGGCTGGTTGCAGCTCCTGAAGACAGACTGCGTCGTGGAGGGTGTGCATTTCCTCAGGGAGCATGCGCCTGAGCAGGTGGGCTGGAAGGCCATGGCCCGTGCGGTGAGTGACATCGCCTCCATGGCAGGCGAGCCCCAGCACGCCCTCGTCACTCTGGTGCTGCCTCCAGACACGGAAGTGATCTGGGTGGAGAGGCTCTATGAAGGCCTGCAGCGCTGCGCGAATCTCTTCGATGTTGCCCTGGTGGGAGGGGAAACTTCCTCAGGCAGCCAACTGGTGATCTCCGTGAGTCTTGCCGGCCGGGTGAAGACCACCCGCTGCGCCCGCCGCGACGGCGCGAGGGAGGGTGATGCGATCATGGTCACCGGCCGCCTGGGTGGTTCCCAGGCCGGACACCACCTCACCTTCATCCCGCGTCTGACCGAGGCGGAGTGGCTCGCAGAAAATGCCCGTATTCACGCGATGATGGATATCAGCGATGGCCTGGCCAAGGATCTCCCGCGCATGGCCGCAGCGAGCGGCGTGGAGTTTGTGATCGAGGAGCATGCCATCCCCGCACACGTGGGTTGCACCCGGGAGCAGGCATGGAGCGACGGTGAGGACTACGAGTTGCTGATTGCGGTACCGCTGCGTGCGGCCCGCCGCCTGGAAAGCTCGTGGAGCCGGAAGTTTCCTGAGACGCCGCTGACCTCCATCGGCAGGTTTGTTCCCGTGGGACATGGCGTGAAGCCATCTTTTCCGGGACAGGGATGGGATCACTTCGAGAAGGCATGACCGCACGGCTCGCACAGGTGGAGGATACGGTGGCCTGGGGACGCGCGCTGGCATCGGAGTTGAAGGCCGGCGACATCGTTGCCCTTGTGGGAAATCTCGGCGCGGGCAAGACCCATGCCACCAAGGGAATCGTGGCCGGGCTCGGCAGCGATGACGAGGTCAGCAGTCCGACGTTCACCCTGGTCCACGAGTATGTGGGCGGGCGCCTGCCGACGTTTCACTTTGATTTCTACCGCCTCGACGCTGCGCAGGAGGTGCTGAATATTGCCTGGGACGACTATCTCGATGGTGGTGGCGTGGTGATTGTGGAGTGGGCCGACCGTTTCCCGGAACTGATTCCGGATGGCGCACGATGGTTTGATTTTGAAATCCTGCCTGACGGCGCGCGGCAGGTGATGGAAAGGTGATGTTTCGTTTTGAGTTTGAGCCTTCCTTCCATGCCTGACTGTGTCCTTGCCATTGAAACTTCCACCCCGCGCGGCAGCGTGGCCGTGGTGAGGGGAGACGCGACGGTGGTGTACGAGCACAGCTTCTCGTCCGAGCGCTCGCACAATTCGCAGTTGTTTGAACCGTTGCGTGAAGCACTGGAGAAGTGCGGGGATGACCTGCGTGTCATTGTCGTGGGTACTGGGCCTGCCTCATATACCGGGGTGCGTATTGGCATTGCCGCAGCGCAGGGCGTGGCCATGTCGCGTGGCGTGCCGCTGGTGGGCCTGCCTTCCGTGCTGGCACCGGAGGTGGACGGTGCAGTGAGCGGGGAGAGATTTGTCGTGTGCGGCGATGCGCGTCGCGGGAAGTATTTCGTGGCGGAGGTGCGCAACGGCGCACTGGTGGATGCCGTGACCACGATGGATGCGGAGGCGTTTCGCGAGAAGCATGCTGCAAGAGGAGTGGATACACCGTGGTATACCTATGACGCGAAGCCGCCGCTTGAGCTGGAGGGGGTATCTTGTGGCATGCCCTCGGCGAGGGGGCTTGCGGAGATTGCTGCGGGGATGACGGATGATGGGATTGCTGCACTGGCAAGGTGGGCATTGGAGCCTGTGTATCTTGCGGAAGCGTATGTGACGCAGCCGAAGCCTCGTGGGACCGGGGCTTGAGCTGTGCAGTGGAAAGCGTGAGGCATCCATGCTACAGGTTTGAGTGGTGAACCTGTAGAGCGAGTAACCCATGCACAGAACCATCCTTGAGCACTTCGACGGTGTCTTCGGAGAGTTGGAGCGCTTGTATCGGAACAAACTGTCGGTGGACCTCAAGAAGGTGAGGCCCAAGCTTGAGGTCCTGTGCAATCTCGTGGAGGCAGATCTGGTCCGTCGGAGTGATTACCTGAATCGGTTCCTTCGCGTTGTTGATGAAATAAAAACGACGAAGGTGTGCTGTGACTTCAAGCGGAGCGTGCATGTTCTGGATTTTTGCATGCGCCGCTTGCAGTGGCCGGAAGTCGGACAGGCATTGAAGCTCATCTATGCGGACATCACGGAACCCGATGGCAGGTTGGAAATCGAAGTTTTGATCAAAAGAGTTTATGACCCACACTGGGAGGGTGGGGAGGTTGTGTTATTGACCCCAGACGAGAATATTTGGGATCTGACTCGATAGTTCCTTTCCGGTCATTGATAACACTTCAGAATATCCTTGGATCACGCAGTCGAGCAACAAGGGGGCTGATGTACTCACGAGTCGTCTCGTGATTTGCCAGGACGACTCGTGATGAGTTATGCAAGCACTCACCACCTTGCGCGCAGCGCTTTGGAGTGCGTGTGCGAAGCACCGCTTTGGGGCTGTCGCGATACCACTGGTTTATCACTTTGCGCGCCAAATAAACTGGTAGGGCACTGCTGCGTCGGTGCCCTGATAAGAGAGGGCGGAGGCGGGACGGAGTTCGGGTGTCAGAGGCTTGCCGCGACACAGTTCCACACCGCCTCCGCCCACTTAATTTGGAGGCCGACGCAGCGGCCCCCTACCGGTTCATTTGGTGCGCGGAATGATAGACCAGAGGAGTCGCCATAGACCAAAAGCGGTGCTTCGCACACGCACTCCAAGGCGCTGCGCGCAAGGTGATTTGCGAGTCGATGTTTCCACCATGACCAGCGAGGTTCTTCTCACGAGACGTGCAGTTAAAGTTAAATGCAAAAGGCCTCCTCACGTGGTGTGAGGAGGCCTTCCGAAAACTTAATCTGACTATTTCAGTGCGGACAAGGGCGAAACCAGAAGCTCGCTCTTAGTCTCAACCCCACAGCGGCGCAGGATATTCTCCGGCGTCCGTGAGCTTCTTGATGCTGGCGACCACGATCTCCTTGTCCTCGGGATAGGTCACTCCGAACCAAGAGCTGGAGGTCTGCAGTACTTCCACGTCCGCAGTGCCCTGCTTGATGAAGAGGTCCACTTCCTTGGGCACGTAGCACTCGGACTTCTGGCTGGTGCCTTCCTTCTTGAGGAAATTGATGAAGGCTTCGCGGAGCTGCGGGAACACATCGGGGGTGAAGCCCCAGAAGTTCATGCTCACGAGTTCGTGACCGGTGAGTTCGATATGATTGTCGGGATCCTCTTCGTTGCGCGCGCCGGAGTCCGTCTTCACGATTTTGGTCATCTCCGTCACGGAGGTGAGCTTGCCTTCGTGGCTGGTGCACACGCCACGAGCCACGCTGCCGTGGTCGGAGAGGGTGTTCTTGAGCTGGAAGCCGACAAGGGAGTAATGCTTGCGGCCATCCACCGGCTTCAGCGTGGCCAGGTTCGCGGCGAGCTTTGCAAAGGCATCCTGACCGTAGAAGTCATCCGCATTGATCATGGCGAAGGGTTCCTTCACCTGCTCTTCCGCCGCCAGCACGGCGTGCGTGGTGCCCCAGGGTTTCACGCGGCCCTCGGGCACGGTGAATCCTTCTGGCAGATCCGTGATGGACTGGAAGGCATACTCCACGGGGATGTGCTTGTCGAAGCGGCTGCCCACCTTGGTTTTGAACTCTTCTTCGAAGTCCCGGCGGATCACGAACACCACCTTGCCGAAGCCTGCGCGCAGGGCGTCGAAGACGGAGTAATCCAGCACGGTTTCACCGTTGGGTCCCATGGGGTCGAGCTGCTTGAGACCGCCGTAACGGCTGCCCATGCCGGCAGCGAGGATGAGAAGGGTGGGTTTCGTGGACATTGTGGAGGGAACGAGAGAATGCGAAAGAAATGCGGCCCAGAGAGTCCGCAGAGTGGGCTCAGCGGTCAACAGGAAACCTCGTAAGACCGTTGACCGCTGGTGGGGTCTGGAGGAACGATGATCGCTTATTATGCGCCCCATCGAAGACTGTCATCTGTACGGCATTGTGGATCTTGGCTATGTCAGCCCGGAGAACGTGGCGGGGATGACACACGCTCTCGTGGAGGGTGGGGTGGAGGTATTGCAGCTTCGCGCCAAAAAACTGGTGGCCGGAGAGGTGGAGCGCCTTGCGGAAGTCATGCTGCCCATCACACGGGCCGCCGGGGTGCCTCTGGTCATCAATGACCATCCCACGGTCGCTGCCAGTGTTCGCAGCGAGGGCATCCATGTGGGGCAGGACGACCTCAGTGTCGCAGAGGTGCGCGCCCTGGTGGGGCCGGACTGTTTTGTTGGGAAGTCGACCCACAGTGTGGCGCAGGCTCGGGCAGCCATGGAGGAGGGGGCGGACTACATCGGCTTCGGCCCTCTCTACGCCACGGGGACCAAGCCGGACTACACGCCTATCGGGCTGCAGGATATTGGGGAAGTGCATTCCTTCGCCACGAGGCCGGTGTTTTGCATCGGGGGGGTCAACTGGGAAAGGCTGCCGGAGATTCTGGCGGCCGGGGCGCGTCGCGTGGTGGTGGTGTCTGCTTTCCTTTGTGCGCCGGATGTGCGTGTCGCGGTGCGGCAGGTGAAGGATGCACTTGAGGCGCAGTGGAAGGTGGGGGGATAGAGGGGAAACTTCCTGCGTGATGAATGCTGGTGTGGGTATCTTGCTGAAGTTCAAGGGGATGCAGGATGCTGCTTGAATGGTGGGGGCCTTGGTCAGACCGGAGGTCTAACATCCGCTGTCAGGCGGGGACGCCTAACCTCCGGTTGATGGGGGCCGTGGCGCATGGTGCGGACTGGCATGGTTGCTCCATCTGGAGTCAACTTCTTCAGTTGCAGACGGGGCAGATGGGGTGAAACACTCCCGCCCTCCCATCCCGGGCACCGAATCCAGTTCCTTCAATCCATGTCCCTACTCATTTCCGGCTCCATTGGCATCGACAACATCAAGACTCCCACCGCCTCTGAAGACGGCCTGCTGGGTGGCTCCGCCTCGTACGCATCGCTGGCAGCGAGCCTGTTCGTGAAGCCGGTGCACATGGTGGGCATTGTCGGTGTGGACTTCCCGAAGGCGCATCTCGACCTTCTGACCAGCAAGGGGATTGAGCTCGGCAGCGTGGAGCGCAGCAGCGGCGAGAGCTTCACCTGGAGCGGCGAATACCACGCGGACATGAACACCCGCGACACCCTGAAGGTGGGCATCAACGTGCTGGAGAACTGGCTGCCCAAGCTTTCCGATGAAGCCGCCGGCGTGAAGTTCGCCATGCTCGGAAACATGAGCCCGGACAACCAGCTCCAGACCCTCAGCCAGTGCAAGTCCGTGGAATTCGTGGCGGCGGACACGATGGATCTCTGGATCAACATCGCCAACGAGCGCCTCCATGAGGTGATGAGGAAGCTCGACCTTCTCGTCATCAACGACGGCGAAGCCAAGCAGTTCACCGGCGCCAACAACCTCATCGAAGCCGGCCGCCGTCTGCAGGAGAAAGGGCCCAGGTACGTGGTCGTGAAGCGTGGTGAACACGGCAGCTTCCTCTTCGGCAATGGTCCGGAAGAATTTTTCGCCTGCTCCGCCTATCCGCTGAGCAGCGTGTTCGATCCCACCGGCGCGGGAGACAGCTTCCTCGGTGGCATGATCGGATGGCTCGCCTCCCAGAACAAGAGCCAGCCCACCTTTGAAGAGCTCAAGGTCGCGGTGGCCCACGGCAGCGTGGTGGCCAGCTTCACCTGTGAGGCCTTCAGCACTCAGCGCCTGGAGCGCGTGGGCACTGCTGATGTGAAAAAGAGACTCGAAGAATTGAAGGCCTATACTGCTTTCGCTGCGTAACACTTTGTTACGCTGAATGAAGGTCATCCTCCGTGTCTTTGGTTACGTCCGCCGGTATCCCGGCATGGCGACGGCACAGCTTACCTGTGCCGTCCTGGGCACGTTGCTGGTGCTGGTGTTTCCCAATCTTGCGCAACGCATCGTCGATGGCCAGGTGCCGCGTGAGCATATCGGGACGGCGATACTGATTGGCCTGGGCGCGTTCTTCGCCCAGGACTTTCTGAACGCCCTGCGCATCCAGCTCAACAACACCTTCGAGCAGCTCGTGATCTACGATCTGCGGAGTGAGATGTATGAGCGCCTGCAGCGGCTGCCGCTGCGCTGGTTCGACAACCGGCCCACCGGCGACATCATGACGACGGTGAGCGAGGATATCCCCGCGGTGGAGCGCGTACTCATCGACGGCATCGAGCAGGGGATCATCGCCATCCTGCAAATCGTCATCGTGGCGGTGTACATGTTCAACGTGAACACCACCCTCGCCTGGGCCACATGCGCGCCGGTGCCATTCATTGCCCTTGGAGCTCTTGCCTACACGCTGACTTCCAAGGATCGCGCGCGCAAGGTGCGCAAGGCCTCCAGTGCGATGAATTCCCTGCTTCATGACAACGTGGCCGGGATGCGCCAGATCAAGGCCTATGCCATGGAGAAGGAGGAGCACGCGCGCTTCAATCTCTCGAGTGATGCCCTGCGTCGTGCCACGCTGCATATCATGCGCGTGTGGTCCGTGTACCGGCCCACCATGAACTTCATGACGAACCTGGGCTACATCCTGGTGGTCTGGGTCGGGGCAAATGCGCTGTACCGCGGCGAGATTTCTGCCGGGGAGATCCTCTCGTTCATCATCCTGCTCCGGATGTTCTATGAGCCCATCGGGCAGATCCATTCGCTGAATCAGCTCTTTGTCGGCGGACGCAGTGCCGGGGAGCGTGTGTTCGACATTCTCGACGCGGAAGAGGAGAAGGACACCGGCACCGGTCGCACGCTCGACAAGATCGAAGGGCACATCGTCTACGACAAGGTCCACTTCAGCTATGGCAGTGTGCCCACGGTGAATGAGGTCTCGCTGGAGGCGAAGCCTGGGCAGACCATCGCCCTGGTGGGACCAACAGGTGCGGGGAAGAGCACCCTGATCAACCTGCTCACCCGGTTCTACGAATACGACTCCGGCCGCATCCTACTGGACGGCGTGCCAGTGAGTGAGCTGAACAAGTCCTGGCTGCGGGCAAACATCGGCTACGTGACACAGGAGAGTTTCCTGTTCAATGGAACGGTACGTGAAAACTTGCTGATTGGGCGTCGCGACGCCACCGATGACGAACTCTGGGCGGCACTGGAGAGCGCGAATGCGAAGGCGTTCGTGGAACACCTGCCGGATGGGCTCAGCACCAAGGTGGGGGAGAGGGGGATCAAGCTCAGCGTGGGGGAGAAACAGCGTGTATCAATTGCCCGGGCTTTGCTGCGCAATCCGCGCATCCTCCTGCTGGATGAGGCCACCGCCAGTGTGGACACGGAGACGGAGCGCCAGATTCAAGGGGCGCTGGATGCCCTGATGAAGAATCGCACCAGCTTCGTGATTGCCCACCGCCTGAGCACCGTACGGCATGCCGACCGCATTTACGTTCTGGAGAAGGGTGCCGTGGTGGAGTACGGCACGCACGACGAACTCATGGCCCACAATGGCCTCTACGCCGGGCTTTGCCGGACCAGCTTCATGGCGTAAGGGGCAGGGCTGGCCGCTGTTTCTTGCGGAATATTTTTGTTGCCACGGGGCCTCGCCTCCGTTCGCTTAGAGGCTCAGCCATTTTCGGAAAATCCCGCTCTTTTATCCTCACAGTACCCCATGTCCCAAGATTCCTGGATCACCACCGTGGATGCCGTCCGCGACTTTCGAGATCAGCTCGATGCAGAGGGACGGAAGCTGGTATTTACCAATGGGTGCTTTGACCTGCTGCATGCAGGGCACGTGCGCTATCTCCGTCAGGCGCGTGCGCTGGGAGATGGCCTCGTGGTGGCGCTGAATTCTGATTCCTCCGTGCGCACCCTGAAGGGCGAGTCCCGACCGATCAACAGCCAGGAAGACCGCGCAGAAATCCTCATGGCGCTGCAGAGTGTGAATGGCGTGGTGATCTTTGACGAACCTCGGGCCACGAAGCTCATCGAAGCCATCCGCCCGCACATCTATGCCAAGGGGGGCGACTACACCGTGGAAACACTGGATGCCGGAGAGCGCGAGGCCCTGAACAAGGCGGGGTCCACCATTTGCCTGCTGCCGCTGGTGCCAGGGAGGTCCACCACCAGCACGATTGAGCGCATGAAGCAGGGTGAAGAGCCTGCGCCTCCCACCATGGCCAAGGCGGCCGTTGCACCTGCCGTGGCACCGCTCCCTGCACCGCCGGCGACTGCGACTCCCTCCGGGGCGGTACCCGTCGCACTCGTCGCGGAGCCTGGCAAGGTCGTGACCCAGAGCATTCCGCTGCCTCTTTCGGAAATCAGAAAGACCAACACTCAGGGCATCCCTCTCCCTTTGGGTGAACCGAGGAAGCCGGCCACGGTCACCCAGGGCATTCCCAGGGTCATCACCACGACCGTCGCCCCGCGGGAGGAGCCTTTGTCCATTCAATCGCGTGCCACCGGCGCCGTGCCGCTCTCGCCGCGGGTGACGCCTCTGCGGATCGGTGTCCTGGGCAGTGGCCAGGGCACCAACTTCGAAGCCATCCAGCGCGCCATTGACGATGGCAGGCTGAACGCAGAGATCGCGGTGGTCATTTCAGACGTGGAAGGATCCCGCCTCCTTGCCAAGGCGCGTGAATCCGGACTCTCACGGGTGTTTGTGGATCCCGGTCCCAATCCGAAGATGCTGCCGATCGAAGCGCAGGAGGAAATCTATGAGCAACTCCGCGCCCATCAGGTGCAGGTGGTGGTGCTCACCGGCTTCATGCGCGTGATCAAGGATCCGCTCCTCTCGGGCTACAAGGATCGCATCGTGAACATCCATCCCTCGCTGCTTCCCAAGTTCAAGGGTAAGGCCGCCTGGGTGCAGGCACTGGAAGAAGGTGAAGTGGAGACCGGCTGCACCGTGCATCTGGTGAATGAAGAAGTGGACGGTGGAAAGATCCTGGCGCAGGCCAAGGTCCCCATCCACATCGGAGACACCGCGGACGACGTGTTCTACCGCATCCAGGCTGAGGAGCATCTGCTGCTGCCGGATGTGCTGAACAACTGGCGCGAGCGCGGGCTTCCGGTGGGGTGAGTTCCCGCGGAATAAGGGAAGATTAGCATGCTGGAAGGATGGGCTGACAGGTCCGTCCTTCGGCGTGAATGGCATGTGTTGTTCACCGGGATTTCGGTGAATGACTTTCTCGCGGCATTCACTTGTTTTGAATCGTCGATCAGCGTATGAGCACGCCCGTTTTCCGGGACTGTGGATCGCTGAAATTCGATGTCGTTTTCCTACGCACTTCTCAACCTCCAGCAACGTGATGCTGTCCAGACCATTCATGGTCCTGTCTTGATTCTCGCCGGTGCCGGCACCGGCAAGACGCGTGTGATCACCATGCGCATTGCCAACATGGTGGAGCAGGGCATTTCGCCTGAGAACATTGTGTCCGTGACCTTCACGAACAAGGCCGCGAGTGAAATGCGCGAGCGCATCACCGAGATCCTCGGCAAGGAGAAGGCAAAGAAGCTGACGCTGGGGACCTTCCACGCCTTCTGCATGCGCCTGCTGCGTCAGCATGCGGAAGCGCTGGGCTACAAGAACAACTTCACCATCTACAGCCAGGGTGAGCAGATCAGCCTGGTGAAGAAGATTCTCGCGCGCCTCCTGGTGAAGGAGGAAAGCTGCGACCCGACCATGGCACTCAGCCGCATCAGCAAGGCGAAGAATGCCGGCGTCAGCCTGGGGGATCCCATGGAGACGGTGGATGGCGCGCTGCAGCAGCTCTACACCGATGAGCTGCGCGCGATGAACGCGATGGACTTCGATGACCTCCTGCTCAACGGCGTGAAGCTGCTGGAGGACCATCCTGAAGTGCGCGATGCCGTGCAGGGCAAGCTGCGCTACGTGATGGTGGATGAATTCCAGGACACGAACACCCTGCAGATGCGCCTCCTGCGCGCGCTCGTGCCACCGCCGCACAACATCTGCGTGGTGGGTGATGACGACCAGAGTATCTACGGCTGGCGTGGTGCGGACATCACCAACATCAACGAGTACGAATCCTTCTTCCCCGATCCGAAGATCATCAAGCTGGAGGAGAACTACCGCAGTACCACGCCCATCCTGCACACGGCGAACAGCCTGATCCGCAACAACGTGGGCCGCCGTGACAAGTCCCTCTGGAGCCGCAATACCGGCCAGGATCCCGTGCGACTCGTGGTGACGGAGGATGAGAAGGAAGAAGCGGCGCTCATCGCGGACGAAATGACGGACGCGCAGACTAAGGGCGAGAAGTGGGATGACATGGCGGTGCTCTTCCGTACGAACGAGCAGAGCCGCGTGCTGGAAGGTGAATTCCGCAAGCGCAAGATCCCATACCGCATCATCGGTGCACGCAGCTTCTTCGATCGTCGTGAGGTGAAGGACATCCTCGCTTACCTCACCGTGCTGGCGAATCCGGATGATGATGTGAGCTTGCAGCGTATCCTGAATACGCCCACGCGTGGCATCGGCGCCGCGACTGCGGAGCTGGCTCGTGAACACTCCATCAAGAAGAGAACAAGTGTCTTTGCCGCGCTGAAGGATCCGGAGTTCTTGGAGAACATCTCCCAACGCCTTCAGTTGGTGATCAATGGATTTGTGGAGACCATCGAGAGCTTCCGTGGGCAGGCGCACCAGCCGCTGCAACCCCTGCAGCCGTTGGCCGAAAAACTCGTCGCCGAGATCCGGTACATGGACTACCTGGAGAAGCAGGCGAAGACGCCGGAAGACTTCGAGACCTGGAAAAACGGGATCAAGATGATCATGCAGTCGCTCACCGGCTATGATGAGCGCGCCAAAGGCGAGGGCCTGCAGGGCTTCCTGGATGAGACCAGCCTCAACGATGATCGTGAGGAGAAGGAGGACATCACCAAGAAGACCGGCGTGTGCCTGATCACGCTTCATGCTTCCAAGGGACTGGAGTTCCCCTACGTGTGGCTGCCCGGCATGGAGGAGGGCATCCTCCCTCACAAGCGGTCCATCGATGAGAACCGCAAGGATGAGGAGCGTCGTCTTTTCTACGTGGGCATCACGCGAGCCATGCGCAAGCTGACCATCAGCCACACCCGCTACCGTGTGAAGTGGGGCCAGAAGCAGACCTGCATGGCTAGCAGTTTCCTTCAGGAACTGGATCGCCAATACGTGGAGGAGTTCGACCACGCCGCCTACATGAATGAGGATCTGGAGGCGGACGACGCCGCCGATTTCATGGCCGCGATGCGTCGGCAATTGATGAACGAGGCGTAGGGGTATATGGTTGAGTTTCGAGTTCGTGGTTCTTAGTTCTTAGTTCTTGGTTGCCATCTTCGCATCTTGGGACGAGGGGGCGCGGCTTGGATTCCAGAACCTTTTTGAATGAGTGAACCCACCTACAAGCTGGGCAATGAGAAGCTGATCAAAGTGCTTCCCGGTGCCTCGAATCGCCTGCTGGGCCTGCTGAAGAAGCAGGGCCGGGCAGAGCATGGCGCGTTGCGAATTGCCGTGGTGGGAGGCGGCTGCTCCGGACTTCAGTATAAGATGGACCTCGTGGATGGGCCGGCCAACCGGGACATCATGGTCGTGTCCAATGAGGTGCGGGTGGTCATCGACCCCAAGAGCGCGCTCTTCGTTTCAGGCAGTGAACTGGACTACAGCGACGACCTCCAGAGCGAGGGTTTCAAGGTGAAAAACCCGAATGCCGTGGTCACCTGCTCCTGCGGGGAAAGCTTCGCCGCCTGAGAAGTGCGAGAGAAGTGAAATTTCTGAGCGCATTCAGCTTGCATTTTCGACAGATTCAGGCAGGTTCTCAACCCTCGCACATGGGTTTGTAGCTCAGTGGTAGAGCAGGAGACTCTTAATCTCTTGGTCGTGGGTTCGACCCCCACCGAACCCACCACTTTATTCTTTTGCGGTCCAGGAGACCGCCAGTGCTTGAGGCAACGCCATGGGAATTGGATTGCTTTTGCGAACGTCGTTGTGCTTCATCGGAGCCGGACGTTGACGTTATGATGAAGATTCCCGCCTGCCTTTTCCTTGCCTCGATGGTGCTTGCTGGGGCGATGAGCACCCGCGCTCAAGATGTGATGGATCCCGCGGCGCTCGGTTCGTTCGGCATTGGGAGCTGCCACATCAATGGCCGATCGGTGCAAGATGCGGAGCGGTGGGTGCCGCAGATGCAGGCCATCGGATTGAAATACTACCGGGCGCTTCCCACGGGATGGTCCCAGGTGGAGCCGGAGGAGGGGAAGTGGGACTGGAAGGATCTGGACGGGCAGCTGCAATATCTCACCGAGCGCGGTTTTGCCGTAGGTGGTTTGCTCAATGGCGGTGTGAAGTGGAATGCTCTGGACAAACCGGGCACGCTCCCGGTGAACAATCTTCCGGCCTGGTCAAACTATGTGTCTGCGATCGTGCAGCGTACGAAGGGCCGCGTGAAACGCTGGGAGGTCTGGAACGAGCCTCCAAACGGCACCGGTCGCGACCAGACGCCGGTGGACTATGCGAAGCTCGTCGTGGCCAGCTACAAGGCCGCGAAAGCTGCGGACCCGACATGCCTGGTGGGCATCGCTGCGAAATCCGTGCACGTGAATTACCTGGAGCAGGCCATCAAAGCGGGGGCGAAGGACCATTTCGACTACATCACGCTGCATCCCTATGAGGTATTGAACGGGGTGGCGGACAACGTGGGGACGGAGTCTGTCTTCATGCACATCGTGCCCACCGTGCGGAAGATGCTTGCCGCCCAGAATCCGGAGAAGGTGAATGTGCCCATCATTTTCACCGAGCTTGGCTGCGATGTGAAGAAGGGCGCGGATGTGCAGGCGCACGCTCTCGTGAAGGCGTACACCATGGGCATCGCGCAGGGTGTGGCCTGCATCCAGTGGTTCGAGGGGATGGATGGCGACAGTGGTCCGCTGGGTTTGCTCGATCGGAAGGGCGTGGCGCGTCCCTCCTATACTGCCATGGGGCAGATGATCCGGCATCTCGGCCAGCATCCGGACTATCTCGGTTGGGTGCTCTTCCAGGAGAAACACTATGGCTTCGTCTTCCAAGGAGCGGAGGGGATCGTGCTCATCACCTGGGCACATCAAGGTGGTGCGGCGGAAGTTTCATTCAAACAACGGGTGCGGATCGTGAATCCACTGACCGGCGGGATCGCCAGTGTGGATCGGTTGACATTGGCGGCGGCGCCGATGCTGGTGCTTGATGTGCCGGATGATCTGGTCGCGCAGGCAAAGACAAACAGGGGCAAGCCCTTGCCGTGGGGTGGCGACTATGCGCAGGCAGAGTCTGTGTCCATCACCATGGAGGGGAAGCAGGTGGAGAAAGGTCTGCACACGCTCTCGGGTGATGCTGTGGCCGGCGCGGTGGTGGCCTACGGTGGTTCCGCCCGCGCCGGGAGTGTGCCTGGTGGAAATGTCTTCGTCGTCGATCCCCAGTTTCTTTCCTACGACACCGTTCCCATCGAGATCACCGCGGTGGTGCGCCGCAATGAGGCCAACGACAATGCCGGTTTCAAGTTGGTGTATGAGTCGACGAATGGACTCAAGACCGCGAAGAGTGGCTGGTACACCGTGCCGGACAACAAACAGTGGCACACCGTGCGATGGCAGATCGATGACGCACAATTCGTAAACTACTGGGGCTACAACTTCGCCTTGGAGTCGGACGGAAACCAGTACAACAAGTACTACATCCAATCCATTACCGTCGCAAAACGGGGCAAGTGACGTGGTTGCCGAGATACGACAGTCATGGCTTGAGTGCCTCAGAACCAACCGCCTGTGACATGCCGTCCGCCAAATCTACAGGCCGCGAGCAACGGGAGGCTTTGGGACTTTTAACCAAATTGCGGGGAAACATCCTCGACTTCCTACGTAAGGGCCTGCTAAGTAAAGACACGATTGAACGTTGTAGATAATCTGCATCTATGAAACACTCCCGTGCTTCGGTAAACGCCACTACCAAACGTATCCTTAACCCGCGGGCGGTTCTCGCTATGGTGTTTGCACTGGCTGGAGCAAATGGTGTGCAAGCACAGACCCAGGTCGAACACATGTCACTGCATCAGGTGGTGGCGCTGGCACTGGAGAATAATCACGACATCGCGGTACAGAACCTGAACAAGGTGATCGAGCTCGAGCGGGCCAACATCGCCCGCGCTGTCTTCGATCCAAAACTGGAAGGCGCCTATGCGTACCAGTACATCGATACTCCGCAGAATGCTCAGGACTTCGTGGCCACGGGCGGTGGCGCCGCTACGTCGGAAGTGATTGCTTCCCAGACCGGTCTTTCGTCACCAATCCTGCGTGAGCCGACCATCTTTGAACAACGCAACCATGTGGGAAAACTGGCCCTGGTGCAGAAGGCTCCCTGGGGTGCCACCTTTGAACTGGGCAGCAGCCTCCGTGTGCTGGACAACACGCTGAACCGCAATCAGCCCCCTGGCATCTTCCATCCGGAATATGAGACCTTCACTGGCCTGACGGTGACGCAGCCGTTGCTGAAAGACTTCGGTGCCACGGCAAATCTTGCCGAGCTGCGCATTGCGAAGTCGAACATGCGCGTGGCGGATCTCGAGTGGCGCTCACGCACGGCCGCCACCGTGGGGAACGTGATGAAGCTCTATTATGATGTGATCTTCACCTACGAGAACATGGCCGTGCAGAGTGATGCCATCGAGCTCGCGGAAAAGCTGCACAGCGACAACAAGAAGCGCGCTGAGCAGGGAGTCATCCAGCCGAACGATGTGCTTGCGGCCGAGGCTGCGGTGTACGAGCGCAAGGAAGGCGCGCTGCTTGCAGAGACTCAGTACATCGAGCGGCAGAACACGCTGCAGACTCTTTTCAAGAAAGGTACGGATGCCGGCACGAGCGTGCGCATCCGCCCCGCCGATCGGTTGAAGGATTCGGTCACGGTGCCGTCCCGTGCTGAGTTGCTGGGCAAGGCGACGGGAGCCCGTTATGACATCCTGCAGGCGATGGAAATCGTGGATCAGCGTCGGCATCAATCCCTGCTGGCCGATAATCAATCGCGTCCGCGCTTTGACCTCATCGCCAGCGCCGGGGTGCATGGTCTGGCAGGCAGCACGGGTCGCTCCTATGACGAGGCGGCGGATGGTCAGGGCCCGGAGTGGACGGTGGGCGTGACCTTCTCCGTACCCCTTGGCTTCAATCGCATGCGCTCGCAGGCCCGCCTCGCCGCGCATCAGGAAACGCAGGCGATCATCGACGTGGATCGCGTGAAGGCGCAGATTTCCCTGGAGCTTGATACCGTGCTGAGCCGCATCGACATGGACCGCCAGCGTCTGGCCTCTGCTCGCAAGAGCCGCGAGGTCGCTCAACAGACGATGGAGGGCGAGGTGAAGCGTCTTAATGAAGGTGTCTCCACCAGTTACCAGGTCCTGCAGTACCAGAAGGAATACTCCCAGACCCGCAGCCGTGAACTCGCGGCCTTGGCGGACCTCAACAAGGATCAGGTGGACCTTTGGCTCGTCACGGGCCAGATGTTGGAACGGCAGGGCATCGTGGTGGAAGGCGACGACAAGGAAAGTCGCGCCGTGCCTGCCCCGCAGAAATAGTCCGCCAAGTTCTCGCGTTCGTTGCTCCCACATGCCTGAAGTTCTCCTGCCAGTCTCTCCCCCCATGACACGGCCTGCACGTCGGGGGAGGTTGGCACTCCTGATGTCCCTGGCATTTTGCCTTCCCTTCGTCGGAAGCGCCGCGGACAAACCTCAACTGACGGAAGGTGTGGTGAAGCCCTTCCGTGCGGTCACCATCAGCGCCTCCATCCGGGAAATCATCCGGAAGATCCATGTGGAGGAAGGGGACCGCATCAAGGAAGGCCAGCCGCTGGTGAGCCTGCTCTCGGAGAAGCAGCAGCTCGCCGTGGAGCGGTACGACCAGATGATCAGCAAGGCGCAGTTCGACTACAATGCGGCGAAGCGTCTCTTTGATCAGAATGTGTCGAGCCGCGATGATGCGTTGGCCAAGGAGGTGGAACTGAAGCGCCTCCAGGCAGAGCTGAACATTGCCAAGGCTGACCTTGCTGAGCGTGAGATTCTGGCGCCGCTCACCGGAGTGGTGGTGAGGAAGTTCAAGGAGTCCGGCGAATCCATCAGCGAGAACGATCCCATCCTGCAGGTGATGACCACGGATCAGGTGCTGCTTCTATTCCACCTCGAAGCCTCGCAACTTTCCTCCATCAAGCTGGATCAGGAGTACGCTGTGCAGTTTCCTGAGATGCCGGACGTGAAAGGGCTCAAGGCCAAGGTCACGTTCATCGATCCGGAAGTGGATGCCCGCAGTGGCTTGTTCCGCGTAAGACTGCTGCTGGACAACAAGGAGGGTCTCGTCCGTCCCGGTCTGCGTGTGCTGGCGCCCTTCCCGCCACCTCCTGCGAAGGCAGGAGCGCCCGCCAATCTGTAGTGGTAGTATTGCTGCTGACAGTCGTTTCCTTCTTTGCCCGATCCCCCGGCCTTCATGAAATCCGAACTCACGGAGACAGATTCCCCCACCGAGTATGATTCCCTCTCGGTGTTCCCGGGTGAGCCGGGAGTCTTTTGGGGGCGTCTTTGTGAGTACACCCGCGCGCGCTTGAATGCGGACTCCGTGTGCCTGCTGGTGGGTGGTGGTGGTGCGGGCAGTGAATTTCGTGTCATCTCCCAGACGCCGCCCGGCGCGGCGAAGCGTATTGCGCAATCGGGACTCACGGCGGAATTGAGAAACTTCAAAGCGACCGAGTTCACCGCGCTGCCCGGATTGTTGGGGCGCCGTTATCAGGCGCTCACTTTTCCCGCGCGTGATGGCTTGCCGCCTCTCTGGATGGTGGCGGAGGTTTCGGCAGATGAGGCGGACGAGTCGCTGATCGAAACGGTGTCGAAAGAAGCGCGTTCGCTGGCGGACCAGTATCAATCACGGCGCCATGCGCAACGCAGCGAGGAGAAGTTGCTGAACCTTTCCCAGGTCATGGACCTTGGGTTGGCGCTCGGAGAGAGTGGCCACTTTCAGGAGGCGAGCCTGCGTCTGTGCAATGAACTCGCCGCTCCCATGCGCGCCTCGCGTGTGTCGCTGGCGTGGATGGAAGGCCAGGATCTCAAGCTCTGTGCCACCAGTCATGGCGGACGCATTTCGGCAGGTTCGCAGGAGGCGCTCGCGCTCCAGCAGGTGATGGAGGAAGCCGCGGACCAGGACAATGAAGTGTCATGGCCCGAGCTTTCTGGCACCTCGGTGGTGAGCCGCGAGCATCGCAAGTTCTCTACCGCGCGTGAAGGGGTGTCCGTGGCCTCGGTACCGCTGCGACATCAGCAAGAAGTGCGAGGTGTCGTGTGCCTGGAGCGTGCGGCGGAAGAGGGCGCTTGGGAAAATGGAGAGCTGGAACGTGTGCGCCTGCTTGCCGATTTGGTTGCGCCGCGCCTTGAAAATCTCCACACTCGTACCGGCTGGATCGGGAAGAGAACCTGGCGTTCGCTTCGTCGCAAAGCCGCTGGCTGGCTCGGGACGGATCACACGGGGGTGAAGCTGGCCGTGGTGGGTACCTGCGTTACGCTGCTCGCGCTCGCGATGATCCACGTGGACTACAAGGTGAAGGCACCCTTCATCCTGAAGACGGATGCCGCCTCGTTGATTGCCGCACCTTTCCCCGGGTACATTGAAGAGGCGAATTTTCATGTGGGCGACATCGTGAAGAAGGGTGATGTGCTGGTGCGCCTGGACAAGAAGGAACTCCTGCTGGAAGAGGCGGACACGGTCGCCCTGCGCAACAAGAGCGAGCGCGAAGTCCGCAGCAATCAGGGGGAAGGCAAGCTGGCCCAGATGCTCGTGGCCCAGTCCGAAATGCAGCAGGCCGATGCCAAGCTGGCCGTCATCCGTCGCAGGTTGCAGCTCACGGAAATCACTGCGCCTTTCGATGGCGTGATTGTTGAAGGCGATCTACGCGAGCGCCTTTCCTCCCCGGTACAGACCGGCGAGCTGTTGCTGAAGGTGGTGCAAATCAAAGACCTCTTCGGTCAGCTCCAGGTGGATGAGCGTGACATCTCCTATCTCGCTGCGGGATTGGAAGGCGATCTCGCGTTCGCCAGCCGTCCGGGGGAGCATTATTCGGTGAAGGTGGATCGCTTTGAGCCGGTGGCAGAGGTGCGGCCGGAGGGCACGGTGTTTGTGTTGCGGGCTCAGGTGCTCGGCGAGCCGCAGGCGTGGTGGCGTCCGGGTATGAGCGGTCTTTGCAAGATCTCCACGGAGAGGCGCTCGCTGCTCTGGATCGGCACTCACCGTTTGGTGGAGGCGCTGCGTCTCTGGCTCTGGGTCTAGTTTTTGGACGTCGCATCATGAACCGTCCGCCCACCTTCGACGAATCCTGGCACCGCGTGGAGAATCGTCGTGTGTGCTTGCGACCCGGGGTGGAGATTTTTCCCCAGCGCTTTCGTGGCATGCGGTGGTACGTGGTGCAGGATTCCCTGGGGAACCGTTTCTTTCGCATCCGACCGCCGGCGTATCGCTTCATCTGCGAGCTGGAGCGCTCGCGTACCGTGGGTGAAGCATGGGAACGTAGTCTGCAGATCGCGCCCGAAGAAGCACCCGGTCAGGGTGAGGTGGTGCAGCTTCTCTCGCAGCTTCATCAGGCCGGACTGTTGCGCAGTGATCTGGAGGGTGATGTTGCTGCGTTGTTCGAGGCGCAGCGGAAGGAGCAAAGTAAACAGGTTGCCACCCAGTGGGCGAATCTCTTTTTCCTCCGCATTCCGCTTTTCAATCCGGATCGTTTTCTCCAGCGCACCCTGCCTGCGGTGGGGTGGCTGATTGGGAAAATCGGGCTGGTCCTTTGGCTCGCTCTGCTGGTGTTTGGCGTGAAAGCGGTGGTGGAGAACTGGCAGCAGTTCCGCGCGGAAAGCGGCGGTCTGCTGGGCGCGTCGAATCTTCCCTGGCTGTATGCCGCCATCATCGTGATCAAGGCACTGCATGAGTTTGGCCACGGGTACTTCTGCCGGAAGTTCGGTGGCGAGGTGCCGCAGATGGGCATCATGCTGTTGCTTTTCAATCCACTGCCCTACGTAGATGCGTCATCGAGCTGGTCGTTCCGGGAGAAGGGCAAGCGAGCGTTGGTGGGCTCAGCGGGGATGATCGTGGAGATGCTCCTGGCCTCAGTGGCGGCGCTCATCTGGGCGAATACCGGGGAGGGATTGGTGCATGCCCTTGCTTATAATGTCATCATCATCGCATCCGTCGGTACGTTGTTTTTCAATCTGAATCCGCTCCTGCGGTTCGACGGCTATCACATTCTCTCCGATCTTCTGGAGGTGCCGAATCTGCAGGCGCGTGCCTCACGCACGGCACTGTACCTCGTGGAGCGCTACATCTTCCGTGTGCCGCATGCGGTCAATCCGGCTGAGACCCGCACGGAGACTTTCTGGTTGGCCTTCTATTTCGTCGCTTCGTTTATCTATCGAATCCTGCTGCTGGTGGGCATCCTGCTGTTGGTGTCGCGGTGGTTCTTCATCGTCGGCATCCTGCTGGCCATCGGGTTCTTCATCCTCTGGCTCGTGGTGCCGGTCTTCAAGGCCATCCAATACCTGGTGAGCAGTCCACGACTGGAAGGGCGTCGGCAATCCGCCGTCGGGTTGGTAGTGGCGCTGTTGGTGGGCATCATTGGCGTCATTGCCTGGGTGCCATTGCCCAGTCACTTCCGTGCGGACGGAGTGGTGCGTTCGGATCCCTTTGCCCGAGTGTATGCCGGCAGTGCCGGTGATTTGGCCGAGGTCCTTGTGCCCTCCGGCACCATGGTCAGCGAGGGCCAGCCGCTGGTGAAGATGGTCAGCTTTGATCTGGATCAGGAAATCGAACTGCTGCGGCTCGACATCAAGCGGGTGGAGACCATGAAGCGCGAGGCGCTGGAGTCAGACCCGGTACGCAACTTGAGCTTGGAAGAGTACCATCAGGCGCTGCTGGTCAGGCAGCAAAAGCTCGCGGATCAAAAGGCCTCCCTGCTGGTCCGCGCACCGGTGGCAGGCCGATGGATTTCGCCTGAACTTGCCACCGTAATGGGGGCGACCCTGCAACGCGGCACCGAACTCGGGGTGGTGCAGGGAGAAGAGAAATTCTACATGGCCGCCGTCGTCCGACAGGCGGAGGTGGCGAGGTTGTTCGGCGGAAACATCCGCGAGACGGGTGTGAAGGTGCGTGGTCAGGAAGAGAAGACTTTGGCCGTTTCGGATCTGCAGGCCATCCCGGCGGACCATCCTGCATCGCGTCAAGATCACTCCCGCCAGGGTGGGGGGGGGCAGGGTGCTGGTGGTGGCGCGAACGGAGCAAAGATTGCGCTGAGTTCCGAGCCGTTTTTCGAAGTGAGGGCCTTTTTGATTCCGCAGCCGGACACGGTGCTGGTGCATGGTCAGCAGGGCATCGCCCGAATCGACCTGCCTTGGGAGCCGCTGCTTTCTCAGTGGGTCCGGAGCTTGCGCCAGCTCTTCCAGCGCAACTACCGCGTGTGACCTGCACGCCAGTCCCGTCCTGCCATGCCCACTCCGACTGATCGCCAGCGCACCGTCCATGAGCGACGGCGTCCGCCACGACCTCAGGGACTGGACGCGATGAGCCATCACATTCTTGGCTGGATGAAGCGTGCGCCGCGCCATGTGAAGAAGCTCAAGGAATCGGCGGACCGCATTGACCAGCTCCGCCAGCAGTATGCCGAGCTGAAGGACGGCACTTTGAACGAGCGGCTCGTGGAGATGCGGATGCGGCGCAAGGCGCATCCGCTGGATATTGAAGAGACCTTGGAAGAGGGGCTCGCCCTCCTCGCGGTAGCAGCGCATCGGGAGCTGGGGCTCTCGCCCTATGGGGTGCAGTTGATGACTGCCGCCGCGCTGGCTCGTGGGTTCTTGACCGAGGTGGAGACGGGTGAGGGAAAGACCCTCGCGCTGGCCTTGACCGCGGCGTACCAGGCTTGGACCGGAAGACCCTGCCATGTCATCACGGCGAATGACTACCTCGCGGGCCGCGATGCCGAGCAGCTTGAGGCCTTCTATATAAGGGTGGGTCTGTCGGTGGGGCGGGTTCTTGGGGACTCGCCGGATCCCGACAGACGCCGGGCCTACAGCCGGGCCGTTACGTACACCACGGCCAAGGAAGCCGCGGCGGACTACCTGCGTGATCGACTCCGGATGGAGGGGCTGGAGGAGTCTGGAGCCCGGTTGGCACTGGCCCAGATGACTGGCGCCGGACGTGCCCCACAAGGCGAACCGGTGCAGCGCGGACTCTATTTTGCCCTGATCGATGAGGCGGATAATGCGCTGATCGATGAGGCGGTCACCCCGCTGATCATCAGCCGGACCCTGCCACCCGGGCAGCTTGAGAATGCCTGTGTGGCTGCCTGGAAGGTCGCGGAGCAACTCGTCTCCGGGCTCGACTATCAGGTGAATCGGGTGCGCAAAGTCATCGAAATTGAGCCGGAAGATCTGGAGAGATTTGCCCTGGGATATGAGGTCCCGAAGGCACCCCTTTGGGCCAGTGTCTCCCGCCGCGGAGAGCTGCTGCGGCTGGCGTTGGAGGCCCGGGAGTTCTTCCAGAGAGACGTGCAGTACGTGGTGGAGGAGGGGAAGGTGGTCATCGTGGATGAGGCCACGGGGCGCCCCATGCCCATGCGCACCTGGCGGCAGGGACTGCACCAGATGATGGAGGCCAAGGAGGGTGTGGCCCTCTCCGGTGCCAGCGAAACCATGGCCCGGGTGTCCTTCCAGAGCTTCTTCTGCAAGTATCAAAACCTCGCCGGTGCCTCGGGCACGGTGAAGGAAGTGGCGGCGGAAATCTGGCGTACCTACGGCCTGCCGACCATCACGATCCCGCGCCATCTCCCCTGCCAGAGGCAGGTCTTGGGGTGGAGATTTTACCCCACCATTGAGGCCAAGAACGAGGCGATTGCCGTCGAAACGAAAGCCCGGCACGCGCGTGGGCAGCCCATCTTGATCGGCCTCAGGAGTGTCGAGACCAGTGAATCCCTCGCCAGCCACCTCACGGAACAGGGGCTGAACTGCCATGTGCTCAATGCCAGACGGCATAGGGAAGAGGCCATGACGGTGATGCAGGCGGGGCATCGCTCTCGCATCACCATTGCCACCAACATGGCTGGCCGAGGCACGGACATCCGGTTGGAAGCAGGGGTGGCAGATCTCGGTGGACTCCACGTGGTAGCCTCCGAACCGCATGAGAGTGCGAGGGTGGATCGGCAGCTTTTTGGGCGTGCCGCACGGCAGGGAGACCCGGGGTCCGTGCTCGCGATTTACAGCGCGGAGGATCCGCTCTTCGTTCGATTTTTGCCGGAGTTTTTACGCCAATTCTGGATTTGGTCGATGGCCCGAAAGGACGCTTCCGGAGGAGTGAAGGCTGACGGTTTCCTGGGGAAATGGATGGTCCGCTGGGCACAGTTTCGTGCCCACTCTCAGGCCTCCAAGAGCCGTCGACAGGTGATGTTGGGCGAGGCGGAAATCAGCAAAGGACTGGGGTTCGCCAAGGGAGGAACCCGCCAAAAGCAGGAGTAAAATTCCTTAGGAGGGATCTTACTTATCAAACTTTTTCTCGAAAAACCTGTTGTGTTTGGTTCATGTGGGAATTTAGTTGCGCGGCTCGGCATGTTCATGCCTTGGGCTTCTCACGCACCTTCCTATCCTGATGGAGCGCCCCAAGAGTAGACGCAAACCTCTCTACGCCACCCGGCCCATGCGGCTGAAGGGTGAGTACGTAGGCGCGTATCTTTTGGAGGTTCTGGAGCCCCGCATCCTGCTCTCCGCCGGTCCGGTGGACGCGGTGGTGCCGGTGCCGGACGCACCCCAACCGGTGCAGGAACAGCCGCAACAGGACCCCTACCAGCAGACCGAAATGGCGCTGTGGGAGACCCCAAAAACGGACGCTCAACCGGCCCAGGATTCCGCCGAAACGGACTACATGTTCGGCGAAACCCAGCCGTTGGAAGACCCCTCCGAACCCCTCGAAACCGGGGTGCTGCCGCAGCTTCCGCAGGCCCAAACGCCGGTGACTCTGCCCTCTGAAACGGAGGCTCCCGCCATTCAACCGGCCGACGACCTCCACGAAGAGGACGACTTTTCTCTCAGTCCTGAGAACAACGAGAACGCCGAAACTCCCGCTCCGGTGACCTCCGAAGAGGGTGCGGGCGGTGAGACCACGAGCATTTTTGAGGAGCAACCCGCTCCAATTTTGGGCGCAGATCTGGAGCAGCCCATCCTCCCGACGACAGTCGAAAATGACCCGACGGGTGGTACCGAGCAGCAGCACGTTGTGGCTGACTCGAGCCAGGAGTCGACACCCTCCACTACCCCGACTCCGGCGGACACAATTTCACAGGAAGGGACCACTGGAGACATCTCCAATCCCACGCCTGAGCAAATGGTCGAGACTCTGCATGCGGCGCACGGTCCCCCAGCTGGAGTCAATCCTACCTCTGCAGTTCTTGACTCAAATTCAACTTATTCCGGCTATGCAGCTTATCTAACGGCTGATAATAGGCTCGGCATTTTCGTTTCCGGAGACGTCGATCTCTGGAGCTTCCGCCCAGATTACCTCAAATCGCAGGGCATTACAGGCCTGATTTTCCACGGCAGCGATGCCACGGATGACACCCTGACGATCGACATGACGCGCGGTGATGTGCCGCTCTCGGTCGAGTTTCATGGTGGGGTAGGCGGGTTCGATTCGCTGGTCCTCAATGGAACCACGGGTGGCAGCTACACCCCCGGCCAGGTTTATGGGGATGGCAACATCCAGTCCGGCAACACCAAGGTCTCCTTCACCGGCCTGGAGCCCGTGTATGTGAATGGCGCCTCGGTCACCGGTACTGCCCCTGGAGGATTGACTGTCGCAAATCCGAGTTTCACTTTTGTGACGCCGGGTGGGGTGGATGTCATCACGATCGACCGAGTCGGATCCGATGTTGGAGCCGACCAACTTCGCATCGCGGGTACCAGCGGCGGCACCGCCTTCGAGTACATCGTCTTCAAGAATATCCAGACGGTCACCATCAACGCCGGCACCAACGATGTCTCCGGATCTTGGAATGACCGCGTGACCATCGATGCCCCCCTGTCCGCCACCGGGCTGCAAAGTCTGATCATCAACACCGGTGATGGCGATGACATTGTCGACCTCAAGAAACTGGCGGCGGACAATGGTGTGACGGTCACCCTCGATTTGGGGACCGGCAACAACACCGTCATCGGACCTGAGCTCGGTGGCACTTGGACACTGACGGGAGTCGGAGTCGGAAATCTGAAGGTCACGCCGACCACGGCCGGTGTAGTGAATTTCACTAATGTTCAAAACATCACAACGGGAACTGGCTCGGACAACACGTTCGTGTTCCGTTCCGGTGCCCGCCTCACTGGCACTGTGACCGGAGATCCTGAAAACGCCGACACCATTTCGGTGGAAGTTCAGGCAGCGGCTGGGTCCCCCCAGTCGGTGGTCTTCAATGTCACCCCGGATACCTCCAACGGATCCGTCTCGGTGGGTGGGACGACGGTGGTCAGCTATGTCGGCATCCGCAATCCGTCCAATCTCCAAATTCTCGGCACGACCAGTTCCGACACTATGCGCCTCAAGCGCGGCAACGCGGCGGACACGGTGGTGCTGGAAAGCCCATCCACCTTCGGCGCCATCACCGTCCAGGGGCTGACAGACTCCCTGACCATCCGGGGGGGTGACGGCAGCGACGAACTCACAGTCGACCCACAGCTCTTCAACCCGGATACCGGCTTCCTGTTTGATGGCCAGGGTGGCATCGACTCCCTGATCATGGCCGCGGGCACGGTGGTGGCGGGCCTCACGGATGGAACGAGCTACATCGTCATCCCGCACGCCACGGACCCGAAGAAGCTTCAGCTCGCCCTGGCATCCTCTCCCGCCACGCCGGTGGATCTCAGCGCTGTTGCTAATGGTTCGGAGCACTACCTCCTGCTGGGCTCGGCCAAGTCGTTCATCGTTCCTCCGGCTGGCATTGTGGAAGACACTCTGATCTTCGCCACGGCCCACGGATTCACCACCGGCCAGGCAGTCCTCTATAATAGTGGATCCAACCGGAGCATCGGACCGCTGGTGAGTGGCGCGGTCTATTATGTGGTGGCGACCTCCGCGACCACGCTGCAACTCGCGCTGACCTATGAGTATGCCATGCGTGCCACGCCGGATACGGTCAGATTGACCGACGGCGGCCTGAGCCTGCCGAGCACTACGCACACGCTGCAGCGTGCCCTGGTGTTCGATCCGGTCCTGGGAGTGGACCTGGCGGGCAACACCATCACCACCCGTGATGCTCACGGCATCACGGTGAGCGGCGGCCCCACGACGGTGCAGTACCGCGCCGGTGCGAAATTCGATCTCGCTCTCTATATAGCATCCACAACGGACAGCGGCATCGTGAGCCGGGATGACATGGGCGTGCAGTACATCCGTGTGGAATCGGTGGAGGACCGCTCCCAGGCCAATGAGCGCATCGTTCGCCTGCCCCAGGCCGACAACGTGGCGGTGGTGTCCAAGGCGAGCGGCAACATCCAGGTGACCAGCTCGAATGCCAAGTTCACCACGGTCAAGGTGGTCGAACCGCTGAACTACCTCGGCATCGAGCTGATGGGTGGCAGCAACACCGTCATCGTACAGATGTTCACACCCGATGGCGCGCTGGGCTTCACCATCGATGCTCGTCCGCCAGCCTTCGCCGAGGCGCCGGATGTGGTGGGCATCCCCAACATCAACCGCCTGGAAGTGCAGACCACCATCGGCGGCGCCGCGCAGAGCTTTGTCTTCAGCAAGGACGCCGCGGACGCCACGAACGGCAGCTTCACCTTCAATGGCACGACCTTCCTCTCTTATCGAGGCATCGAAGACGCCCCGCATTTGTATGTGAATGGTACCGGCGTGGCGGATGCCATCACGATCACCACGCCTTCCAGCAACATCCAAATTGCCACGTCGACTCTGGGGAATGTCACGGTGGCCATGGCCGGTGGCTCCCTGACGGTGGATGGCGCGGGCGGCAATGATACCTTTACTTTGAATGGTGGGGTCAGCACCACCACGCCGCTCATCCTCTTGGGCGGAGCCCAGACGGACAGCCTCTCCATCAATGGGACCTACAGCAGCCTTACTTACGGTGAATTCGAAACCGTGACCGACAGTGCCACGGTGGCCACCCGCACCTTCCTGGCAACGGAGAACAATGACACCATCACCCTGCGTCCGGGCACCGGCCAGCGTCTGGAGTTTGTGATCGGTGCTCAGATCATCGCCTTTAATGAGCCGACCACCCGCCTTCGCATCCTGGCCGGTGGTGGCACGGATGATGTTACGGTGAGTCTCGCTGCTCGTGCCGGTGGCTCGAACAATGACTTCACCGCCGTGCTCGAATTGGATGGGGGCGAAGGCTCCGACACAGTCACTGTCAGCGGGGGCAACTTCGCTTCCCTGCAGTTGAGCAACTTCGAGACGATCGAAGACTCCTCGACGACTGCGTCGTACGTTCTGAAGGCGCCCAATAGCGACAATCAAATCCGCCTGTCCCGCGACACGACCCCAGGCAAGCTGAAGATTGAGAGCCTGAATGGCACCTTCAGCACGATCATCATCAATGACCCCACGGTCATCCTCACGCTTACTGGTGGAGACAAGGACGATACTTTCACGATCGCAGGCACCCTGACACTGGCAGCGAGCCTTCTTATTATAGGCGGCAAGGGCAGTGACTCGATTTCGTTCAACGACGACCTGTATCTCCCGGGCAAGATTCTCACTGCCGATGCTGAAACCATCACTGTGGCTGCAAACAAGACGATCTCCACGCGTCAGGTGGTGAGCGACCATCTGAATGGCGCCTCCACGGGTGCGTCGGGTGGCATCTTCTTCATTCCCACCACGGCAGAGCCCGGCAGGCCCAATGGGAAGCGTGAGAATCATATCGAGACCATCACCATCAACACGGGTGCCCGTTTGCTGGCGCAGGGTTCGTCAAGCTTTGCCCCAGGCGACATTCAATTGCGTGCCGGCGTGCTTGGCTACGCGGATGACTGGACCATCAAGATCATCGATGCCGAAGCGAAGGTCACCATCAACTCGGCGACCATCAAGGGTGGCAATGTGGTGATTGAGGCCATTGCCCGCGCCACCCAGCGCACCAGCTTCCTGCCGGAAAGCATGGATATCATTCCCGCGCCGCTCGTGGGCACGCTGCTCGGTGGCGCGCTTGGTCTGCCGGCCGCGGCTTCCGTCTCCACGGCCACGGCCACGGTGGAGATCAATGGAACAACAACCATCGTCGCCAGTGATCTCAAGGTCCTGGCGCGTGCGCATACACAGGCGAACGCGATGGTATTTGTCGCGGGCCTGGGAGTGGTCTATCTCGAGTCCAGCCCGAAGGCGAACGTCACGGTGCAAAATGGTGTGACCATCAACACCAGTGGGAATGCGTCATTCTCCACGGATGCCGTCAGCCTGCTCACTGGTGCTGCCGTGGTGCTGAAGCTCAGCCGCAGCGATGGCTTCCCGGTGAATGTGGCCCTGGCCATTGCGGATTCGACAGCGGAGTCCAAGACGCACCTGCAGAAGGGTTCGACCGTCAATGCCGGCGGAAACGTTTCCGTGGTTGCCGAGACTGTCTGGAATCACAACCTGAACGCGACCGCCGGCTCCTTCCGCAACGGCGTGGTGGGCATCGCGGTGACGGTGTCCTTGTTCGACAGCACGGCTGATGCCTGGGTGGATGGAACGGTGATCGCGAATGGCGATGTCAAGGTGAACGCCGAATCCCGAGTCTTCACGTACTCCAAGGACGCCGAGAAATCCGCCGGTGGCCTGAACTCGGCAAACTATGGACGCAACATGTTTGTCTCCAGCGGCGCCGCAGGCAGCGGGGGCATTGCGAATTTTGTGATCAAGGGCGTGTGGGCAGTTTCTGCCCCCGTTCGCGCCATCCGCAACCTTTGGATTTCCAAGCTGAAGTCGTCCCTCAGCACGATGGATAAGACGAATGGCATCGCGGGCTCCATCACCTACGGCGAGCAGACGCACACCACCTCGGCACGCATTGGCGACTCCGCCACTTCCACTGCGGCTGCGGGTAATCACGCGGTGGTGAAGTCCATTACCGGCAATGTCATTGTTACCGCGCATACCATCGACACACCGCAGTCGTCTGCCATCGCCGGGGTGGACTATTCGAATGCGCCGGATGAAGTGAAGAAGAAGGGGCTCGCCATCGGCATCACCGTGGCGGACCTCACCTATGACTCTCAGGCCTACATCGGCAAGTATGCGGAAGTGGATGCCGCCAAAGTGCTCTCCGTGTATTCCCGGACCAGCCTGCCCTATGATATCAAGTGGGCGGATGTAGGGCAGAGCTCGAACGAAGGGACCGGCCTCATTGGTCCCATACTGGCTTCCGTCGTCTCCAAGGTGAATCCAAACGGCGGTATTCAGAATGGCTTCTTCACCTCGTGGGGTCAGGCGAGTGCCGTGTCCCAGGACATCGCGATTGCCGCGGCCATCAACTTCTTCGAGATCAATCCCTCGGCCCGCTCCTTCATTGATCAGTTTGCGAAGATCAATCAGTTGGCCAAGATCGATGGAGTCAATGATGTCGTGCGTGCGGATCAGGAAGTGCTGGTGCAGGCGGCGTCCGATGCGCAGACGGTCAACCTGGTCGGAAACATCAGCTACCTCGGCATCCCCTTCATTCCTGGCACGGCGTTCTACGGCATCAAGTCCGGCAACGCCTTCGGCGCGGCGGTGCTCATCCTTAATTACAACACCACGACCACCGCGCAGATTCATACGGGCGTGATGCTGAAGGCGAAGACGCTGTACGTGTCCGCGTCGACCAACTCTGGTGCCATCAACTTTGCGCAGTCCGGTGGCTCCGCCAGCAAGTTCGGTGGGGTGGGTGTGTCCGCGGTGATGAGCGTCAACAATCTCACGGTGGCGAGCATTGACGACGGCGCAGTCATTACGGTGCTGAGTGGACCCACGACTCTTCGTGGCGGGGATGGCGTGGCGCTGACGAACAGCGGCGGCCAGCCCATCACCGTGGCCGAGTCCCTCAGTGTGCTTGCCTCGGATGACATCCGCATCATCAACATCGGCGGTGGCTTCCTCCGTTCGCAGAGCGTGGGTGTGGGTGCCTCCATTCCGATTGCCATCGTCAATCGCACGACTAAGGCGTACATCGGCAACGACCCGGCTGACGCGAGTGCCACGGATGACAGCGGCAACATCAATTCCGCCGGGTCGATTGCGGTGAAGGCGACCAACTCGGGCTACAGCGCCAACATTGGCATCGCAGGCACCTACAGCACGAGCACGCCGGTGGATCCGGACGATCCGAATGCGAAGTTCACAGGTGGCGCGGGCGAGTTTGGCGTCGGTATCTCGGGTGATTTCACCATGAATGACTTCTCGGACAATACCTACGCGTTTGTCCGCCAGGCCATCATTTCGTCCGGCACCGGCTTGTCCATTGTGGCGACCAATTCCACCCAGCTCATGGCTCTGGGCGGTGCGGTGGCCATTTCCGCGAATGACCCGCTTGCCTCTTCGTCCGGGGGTCTGGCTGGTTCTGTCGCCTACAACGTCGCCGACAACGAAACGAAGGCCTACATCGAAGCATCCAGCATCACCCTGACTGGAAATCTGCTGGTGAAGGCCGAAGTGCCTGAGCTCGAATTCGCGAACGGCGATACCAAGCCGAACTACATTGCCCTTTCCGCGGGTCTCGGTGTCACCCTGACGAACAGCACAAGCACGACCTTCAGCGTTGCGGGCTCCGTGGCGGTGAATGAAATCGAGAACGACACGCACGCGTTCGTGAAGGGTTCGGATGTGTCGCTGACCAGTGGCTCGGCTACGGTGAGCGCCGTCAATAACGCCATGGTCGTGGGCGTGGGCGGCACGCTGGAATACGGTGGCCAAATCGGTGTTGGTGCAGCGGTGGCCATCAATGAAATCTCGGGCTCGACGGAGGCTTACCTTGAGAACACGGATCTCGCCGCAACGGCCGTCTCGATTTCTGCGACTACCGGTGGTGAGATCATCGCAGTGGCGGCCGCCTTTGCCTACAGTGGAGCCACCCCGAAACCGTCGGCCGGTTTCCACCTTGAAGTAGCCATCACTTCCAACAAGATCGGCGTGGCGACGCGCGGTTACATTACTGGAAACAAGACGACCAACGGCACCGTCACCGCATCTTCGGGAGACATCTCGATCCTGGTGAATGACACCTCGGCAATCTACTCGGGCGCAGGAGCGGTTGGGATAGTTTCGGGAACCTCGAGTGCGGCGGGCGCGGCTCTTGCGTTCAACAACATCACCAATTCATCCCGTTCTTCCATCTCCGGAGCAAGAGTCACTGCCACGGCCGGCAAAGTGACCCTCACCGCGAGCTCCCGTCCTGAAATCATCGGCATCGCGCTGGGCGTGGCTTACGCCACTGGCACGGCCAAGTTCGTTGGAGCTGGCTCGGTCGCCGCGAATGAAATCGTGACCTCGGTGGAAGCCTCCATCAAGAACAGCTCCACGGTCACGGCGAGCGGCAACATTTCCCTGCTCGCCGAAGACAAGTCAGAAGTGGATGCCTTCACCGGCGGGTTCAGCCTCTCGCTCTCGGGTCGCGGGGCGATTGGCGCGTCCATCAGCTACAATCGCGTCACGAACGGCCTTACTTCCTATATCGGCACCTCCACGGTGACCTCGAACAGCGGTCATGTGACGGTGAAGGCCGTGTCCACTCCGCTGATGATTGCCATTGGAGCGGGAGGAGCGAGTGCCGGTGGATCAGGCAGCCTGAACGGTGCGGCGACCATCTCGGTGAACTCCATCGCCAATGCCGTGGATGCGCACATCATGGGGTCGACGGTTACCGCCACGGTCGGTGACGTGCTGGTCAGTGCCTCGGAGGCTGCCACGATGTATGTCGTGGCGTTGACCGGGGCCATCGCGGGCGGCACGGGTTCGTCCATCGGCGCCACCATTGCCTACAACTATGTAGGTGGCACGATTCAGGATCAGATGACCGGAGGCGTCTCTCCGGATCCGAATGTCCTTTCCTACCTCAGCGGTCCAGCAGGGTTGGACACGCCCTCAGTCGGGAATGCGGATACCACGCTCAAGAGTGCGGTCACCGCTTACATCGACTCTTCCACCGTGACTGCGGGCGGCCGTGTGCAGGTGCTTGCGGGCTATCAGGATCCGGCCACGCTGGATGATCTCGGACCGCTGGAAGTGGAGAACATTGTCTTCGCACCCGGCACGCAGGCCAGCTTCTTCTCGGACAGCATCCGGTTCAGCACGCCGCATGGCTTCACCACCGGCCAGGAAGTCGCCTACCAGCAGAGTGCCACTCCCATCAGCGGCCTCACGACGTACACGACCTACTTTGTCATCGTCCTTGATGCCAATACCATCATGCTGGCCACCTCCCTGGCCAATGCACAGGCTGGTATCGCCATCCAGTTGGCGAACAAGGGCACGGGAACGAACCACCGGTTCTTCGCGGTGGATGCCAGCACCCGGGTTCAATTCAACCCCGGGGACGTGACGGTCACGGAGACCAACAAGACCAACCTGGGCAAAGCGCACGGCTTCGTCACTGGTGACTATGTGGTGTATCACAGTGGGGAGAATGCGGCGGATAACCTGACGGGCCTCGTGGATGGCAGGGTCTACTATGTCACCAGGATCGATGACAACGTCCTCAGGCTCGCCACCATCGCCAATCCGGCCACCTTCATCGTGGTGTCAGGCGGCGCGGGCACGGGACACAGCCTGACGAGGTTGCTGACGACTTCCCTCGCGGTCGACTCAGCAGGCACTGCGATCACGGTCCATAACAACAATGCCAGCACCATCAACCTCACGGCCCATGGGCTCGAAACCGGTGATGCAGTCATCTACAAGAATGGCGGCGGCACGAGCATGGGCGGTCTTGTGGATGGTCAGACCTACTATGTGATCAAGATCAGCGCCGATCGCATCCGCCTCGCTGCGACTCACGCGGATGCCCTGCTGACGACTCCGAAGTATGTCGAGCTGCTCAACGCAGGCACGGGCTCGACGCACCGTTTCATCGTGAAACCGAGAGAGGTGGCTGCCGGTGGTCAGTTGCTTCCGCTGCCAGTGCCGGTAGGAGCCCAAATTGTGGCTGTCACCGTCGCGGGCGCAGGAGGCACCAAGGTGGGTGGATCGGGCTCTGTCGCGCTGAGCTTCATCCGCATGAGCGTGGATGCTCACATCAAGGACATCACCGGTACAAAGTCGATCGTCGCGGGCGGCGGCATCAGTGTCCTTGCGGAAGACACCTCCCATATCGACATGGGAACCGGCGCTCTCTCGCTCAGCGGGACCGGCGGCACGGCCATTGGCGCTTCTGTCGGTGTGGCGGACATTCGCAACGTCATCAAGGCGGGCATCGAGAATGCCAAGGTGCAATCCCTCACGGGAGCCGTGACGGTGAGCGCGACTGAGAAGGCCCGCATCATCAATGTGGTGGCAGGCGGCGCGGGTGCGAGCGGAGCCAGCGGTATTGCGGGGGGCGGCTCGATTGCGGTGAACATCATCAAGAATGTCATCGAGGCTTACATCAAGTCCGCCTCGGATGTGGAAGCTGACACCAGTGTCACGGTGTCGGCCTTTGATATGAGCTCGGTTGCCACCCTTGCTGGTTTTGTTTCGCTCAGCATTGGGGGGAAGGGAGGCGTGGGTCTGTCCTTTGCGGTGAATGACATTGGCACCAGCATCAAAGCATACATCGACGGATCGATGGTGTTTGCCGGAACGAACCTGACTGTGGAGGCGAAGTTCGCCAAGCCGACCACGCTCCCGCCTGGTCTGGATGCCCAGATTTCTGCCATGGCCGTGAGCGGTGGCGGTGCTTCGGACATCGCGGGCGCTGGCTCCGTTTCGCTGAACTGGATCCACAACATCGTCGAGGCCCGCATCGCCAATATCGGCAACCTGAACCTCGTTGCCGCACGTTACAACGGCGTTGAGATCTTCGCGGGTGGCAAGCTCAGCGTGCTGGCGAGCGACTCCTCCACCATCAATACCATCACGGGTTCCATCGCCATTTCCGGCCTCGGAGCCACTGCGGTCTCGGGTGCGATTGGAGCCTCGGTGTCCTACACGTACATCGGGAACGACCCGTACAATGACACATCGACCCTTGGCAACGTGGTGCGCGCCGCCATTGAAAACATCACTGGCGTCATCACCACCGGCCAGACGGAAGTCACCGCCACCAGCAGTGCCAGCGTTCTGAATGTCAGTGTGGGTGGTGCCGCTGCAGGGAACTTTGCGCTTGGCGCATCGGTGGCCATCAATCGCATCCGCGTCACCACGGAGGCCTATATCAGCGGCTCCGGCTCCGCCACGCTCAATGCCACCAGCGCCACGAGCCCTGCGGTGAAGGTTTCCGCCACGAACGGCTCCTCCATCAGGGCCTTCTCCGGTGGATTCGGCCTGGCCATCAACTTGAAGAAGCCAGCTGGCGCCGCCTTCGGCGTTTCGGTTTCAGACAACGGCATCAACTCCACTACCTCCGCCTACATTGATAGCGTGAGCGTGGTGGCGAATGGCGGCATTGAGGTGACGGCCACCAATACCGGCAACAGCATCTGGGCGCTCGCGTTGGGAGCTTCAGTTGCCGTGTCGAGCCCATCGGGCGGGACGTCGATCAGCGTGGCGGCGACAGGGGCCATCACGTTGAACACCATCAATGGCAATGTCACCGCTTCCATCAAGAATCGCCGTCGTACTCTGGTAGGTGAGTCGGCTCCCATCAGAAGCACTGGCGGCTCCATCCTCGTCAGCGGTAGTGATACTTCCGAAATCATCGCGCGGGCCGTGGGAGCCTCCGTCGCAGTAGCCACGGGTGGCAGCCTGTCCGGAAGTGTGGCCATCGGCGTCTCGATGGCGCGCAACAACATCACCAGCAATGTCACCGCGAATATCTTCAATGCGGATGTGAGTTCCTCTGGAGGCACTTCCGTGACCGCCACCGTGGATCGCTCGGTCACGGCGCTGTCCATAGCGGCCTCGGTTTCGATTGCGGCGGGCTCCAGCACGGCAGTGGCGCTCAGCGGAGCGGGCGCGGAGTCCATCAACGTGCTGCTGGGCAATGCCAACGCCTACCTCGACAACAGCACCCTCAATGCCGGTGGCAATGTGGTGCTTTCGGCCACGGATGACTCCGACATCGAGGCGCTGGTGATTGCGGTAGCGGGTGGGGCGATGTCCATTGGAGCTTCGGTGTCGAAAAACTTCATCGGTTATAATTCGGATGGCGACCGCGTGGGCAACCAGGTGCGCGCCTACAGCCTGAACTCCTCGATCATCACCACCGGCAGCCTGACCGTGACCGCCGTCGCCGATGCGGAAATCGAAGCACGGGTGGGAGCAGGAGCGATTGGCATCTCTGCGGGACCTGGTGGTGCGGCGGCTTTGAGCGGCTCTGGCGTGCACACGGAAAACAAGGTGGCGCTGCTCGCACACGCCTTTGCCGATGGTGTGGCACAGACTGCGGCCTCGCTGGTGAATGGCATCAGTGCTTCTGGCATCGAGTACAAGGCGGAAGACAACTCCAAGATGTTCGCCGAGGCGGGCGCTGTCTCGATTGCCGCCGCCGTTGCCAACAAGGGTGCGGACGTCTCGATTGCCATCGGTGTGGCGCTGGCCCGCAACACCATCAGCAGCGAAGCGCTGGCGTATATCAAGAACGCTGGCAGCAATGGAGTGGTCACCACGAACACCACCAACGGTGACATCTGGATCCACGCAAAGAGCGACAACACCATCGACACCCTGGCGTTCGCAGCCTCCCTGGCCGCTTCGTTCGGCACGAACTCGGGTGGTCTCTCCGGTGCCGGTGCGGAGTCCACGAACGTCATCCTCACCAAGACCAACGCGTACATTCAGGACAGCGTCATTGTTGCGGCACGGAATGTGACCATCGAGGCCAGGAATGATTCGGACATTGATGCCGAGATCATTGCCGCCTCTGTGGCCATCGCGATCGGTGGCACGGGTGGCATTGGCGCTTCCATCGGCGCCGCACTCGCGCGGAATCACCTGGGATATGAACTGAATGGCACGCGCAGCCCGGTCGAAGTGCAGGCGTATGTGCTGAATTCCAGCATCGATGCGCGCGGCGCCCTGACACAGACGGCGACCTCCACCCTTACGATTGATGCGATGGTGGGTTCCGGTTCTGCGGCAGTGGCGGGCGGCGGTACCGTAGGCGTGGGTCTGGGCGGTGCGGGCGCCTCTGCGGCGAACAAGAGCGCGGCACTGGTCAAGGCGTACATCGACGGCGTGGGCACCACGGGCATCCGCGCCACGGCAGTGACGCTGACGGCTACGGATACCTCCAGCATCACCGCCAAGGTGGGCGCCGTGGCCATTGCAGGTGGCGTGGGCAAGGTGGGTGTGGCCATCGCGATTGGCGTCGGCCTCGCGGAGAATACGATCAGCAACGAAGTCGAGACGTACATCAAGAACGCTCCCGCCAGCGGAACGCTGCTGGGGGTGAGCACGGAGCCCGGCAAGTCTTCACTGAATGCCTCGACCGCCCTGCGCGTGGGTGATCGGGTGAAGCTGGACCCGAACTACGCCGCTGGCACCTACACCTCCGCTGTGGATGGATTCGGCACCAAGAAGGTCACCCTTGCGGAAGGCCAGACCGTAAAGCTGGATGACAGCTACGCCGTTGCCAACTTCACGGCGACCACCACGGGAACCCCACCGGTCAACAACCGCACGGTCGCCTACGGCAACTTCGTCCTGGTGAACGGCACGGATGTGTACCGCTTCATTGCCTCGGGTGCGGTCTCGCAGACCTTCAACATCAATGCCGAAAACTACAGCGCCACGACGCGCTGGGCGAAGGTGGGCGGCACGGCTGGCTCCACCTATGTCTATATCGGCACCGCGACGCTGACGAATTACGATCTCTCCAGAGTCGATTACAACGACGCGACGAAGTGGAAGAAGATTGGCGGCACTGCCGGCTCTATCTACCAGTACATTGGCGCTGCGGGTTCCCGCGACCTTCGTCGTGAGAACTACGCGGATACCACCCTCTGGACGCTGGTGCAGGCGGGCGGCATTAGTCTCTCCTCGACACAGAACGCGACCATTGATGCCAAGTCCGTCGCGGCGAGCTTCGGCCTGGCCGCCGGTGCTCTCGCTGGTGTGGCCATCAGTGGCGCGGGTGCGGATGCGAAGAACATCATCCTCACCAAAACCAGTGCGCATATTGATGACAGCACGGTACTGAGCGCCGCGAATCTCACTCTCACGGCAGGAGACACCACCACCATCACTGCCAAGATCCAGTCGATTGCTGCGGCGCTGGGCGCGGGCATCGCGGGAGTGGGTGTGGCGGTTGGTTCTTCGACGGCCACGAACCACATCGGACACCTTGCGGATGGCACTGAGCAGCCTGCCACCGTGACGGCCAGCATCATTGGTTCTCAGGCCACTGCTCGTGGCAGCATGAGTCTGAACGCGACGGAGAACGCGACGATCACTGCGGAAGTGGAAAGCACCTCGGTGGCCCTCGCCGGTGGTGGCAGTGCCACTGCCCTCTCGGGAGCTGGCGTGGGTGTATACAACAAGATTGCTGTGACGGCGAAAGCCTTCATCCAGCAGAGCCGCGGCACGGGTATCATCACCAATGCAGGGGGTGTGACGCTCACCGCCACGGACACTTCAACCATCACCGCCAAGGGTGGAGCTGCTGCAGTCTCTGCGGCCGTGGGCGCCAATGGGAATGCGGTTTCCATCGGTGTGGCCATCAGCACGAGCACCATCAAGAATGTGGTGGAAGCTTATGTGCTCAACTCCACGATCACCACGACCACGGGTGGATTGACCATCACCGCCACGGAAACCGCCACGGTCACGACCACTTCGCAAGCGGCAGCAGTGGCTGCCACCTACAGCACCGCCGGACTCAGCATGGCGGGCGGTGGCGCGGAAGCGAACTCCTACATCACAACAACGACTCGGGCGTATGTCGACAACAGCACGCTGAGCATTGACGGTGACCTGAACATTTCCGCCACGAACACCTCCACTGCGAAATCGGAAGTGCAGGCGACGTCGGTTGCCGTGGGTGGTATTGCGATTGCGGCCTCGGGCTCGGTGGCGACCGCCACTGTGAATCCTCGCGTCGAGGCCTATGCCACCACTTCTTCGGTCACCGGCATCAATGCGAAGGCGATTATCATCACGGCCCAGGCCACGCCGAAGGCGGAAGCCATTGCGGCCAGCCTCACGGTGAGCACGGGCGCTGCCGTGGGTGTTTCCAAGGCGATTGCGACCGTGGCTCCCCAGACGGGGACGAACATTCCGACCGTGGCTGCTTATGTTGGCGGCACCATCAACGCGAACAGCCTCACGGTAATCGCACGGCAGCCTCTGCCAGCATCCGGTGATTCCGCCTATACGAGCGCCACGGGTTCGACCGGTGGTCTGCTCATCGGGGTGGATGCGACGGTGACTTCCTCCACGAGCACCAGCGTGGTCCGCAGTTATGTCATGGATGACAGCACACTGACCATCCGTGACGGCACGCTTATTTCCGCTGCTTCCTATACGAAGCAGCGTGCGCTTTCCAGCAGCATCGCGGTTGGTGGTTTGGTGGCTGTGGGGATCACGAAATCCACGGCATCCTCCACGAGCACGACGAACAGCTACTTTGGAGATCGCGTGAAGCTCACCGGCTCCACGCTTTCCATCAGTGCCTCTGGAAACGACGACAACTATGCCGAGACCACCGCCGGCGCCGGTGGCGTGGTGGGAGCGGCGGCCGCCGAACCGACAACGCACAACACCAGCACGACTGCGGCCGGGATTGGTGAAGGTTCCGCCACGCGGAACATCGACCTGACTACGCGGGGCACGGGCCTGTTCACGCTGGTCGCCACACATCAGGCCACCTTCAACACTCGGGTTAAAACGGACGCCTATGGCTTCCTTTCCGGTTCCGGTGCGGATGCGGACAGCGACGTGACTTCCTCGGTGGATGCCTATGTGAAGACCGGCGCGAACATCAAGGCGCGCAGCATTGACGTCGGCGCCACCAATCGCATCGACAGGCCTGACTTCGGCGGTGACAACATCTATGGCACCACCGGTGGCCTCGCGAGCGCTGCGGGAGCCACCAGCGATATTAATGTCAGCCTTTCCACCGAGGTTGCCGTCGCTGCGAGCGCCAGACTTGAAGTGGTGGGTGTCATTTCGAACGAACGCATCTTCAAGCTCCGCGCGCTGAACATCATCAATGCGGTGGATACCGTTGCTTTCCTCACCGCGGGCGCCCTGTCCGGTGCGGGAGCGGACGCCACCTTCGTGACGGACCTGATGGAAGCCATCGTTCGCATCGGCCCCGGTGCGGTGCTTCTCAGCCCTGGTGCGCTTGACCTCTCCGCCCGTGGTCAGGCAGATGTGAAGGTGACGGTGTCCGCGGATACCTTCGGCGCAGCGACGGTTGCTCTTGGTGAAACCCTGGTGCGCATCACTCCGCAGAACTCGATCATCATCGAATCCGGCACGGTGGCCCTGCCCACGCACCTGCGTGCTTATGGCAATCTCAACCTGAGCGCAGGACGCGGTTCGGAACTGGACATCGTGAATGCGGCGGACGTCTACAAGATTGAAGCTCGCTGGGATGGCTTTGCCGGTTCCGCCATTCCGATTTCGGACATTGATGCGAGCGCGTTCCTCTTCGCGCAGAACAAGATCACAATTAACGCGAACTCCCTCCTGCAGACGGCGCGTCAGGCCGGTCTCTTCGCGGGCAAGGATGCCATCGCCACGATGGTTGGCAAGGCGAAGACGGTGAGCTGGGTGAGCGACATCGCGGATGCCCTGGGTGGCAGCAGTGCTGAACAATATGCGGGGCACATCCTCGCGGAGGCCCAGGGCTTTGTGGAGATGAACGGTACCGTGGAGACCGGCATCACCCGTGACCAGTCGCTGGTGCTCAACTCCTGGAGCACCAATGCTGGGTCACCTTCGATTACCGGTTACACCGCCAGCGCCGGCATCACCTTCACTCCAGGTGTCAGGCAGCTTGAGAGCAACCTGGTGCAGCAGCTTCGCGAGGCACGCATCATTCTGGCGCAGTTCGGATCGAAGAACGCCACGCTGAGAGCCTTCTACGAAGGGGAGATTAACCGCCTCCAGAATGAACTTACGGCCAATGGCCAGAGGACCCTGGTGCAGGATCCTGTCACCGGTCAGATGGTGGAGTTCTTCGCCACGCGCGAGGTCATGGTGGTGGTGGTGGATCCCATCTGGGCACAGGGTGGCCGCATCGAGGTGGATGCAGACCAGCTCTACGGCACCGGTACGTTCATCGCGCCCAGCGACGTCACCGTCGAAATCATCAACAACACGCCGTTCTTCATCGAGCTGAAGGGCATCACCATTCCTTCGGTGGTGGTGGGTCTCTTCTTCAATGGCAAGCTGATGACCAGCCAGGCGGATGTCAATGCGGTCAATGTCATCCAGGCCGGCATCGACAACAGCATGAACTACGGCGGTGTGGATCTGGATGAAGTGGCCCGGACCGCGAGCTTCGTGGTGCCTCCTCCTCCCACGGGCAGCAATACCCCGCAGATCGTTGTCAGGAACACGCTGAATGTAAACAGCGTCGCACCACCTCCGGGCGGGGGCACCTATCCCTGGCCGGGCATCACGGTGCTGGGCCCTGACGCAGGCGGCACGGGCTTGTACAATGATTTGGGCAATGTCCTGCTGGAGACCCACACCAGCGGCAACGCCAGCATCAATATCTTTGGCGCGGTGCGTGCGAAGAATCTCACCGTCATTGCCGGTGGCGATGTCTATGTGAGCGGTCTCACCACTTACGCCATCGGCGGTGAACCTGCCAGCCTGCTGGGGCCGGCCACCTCCGGCACGTACAATGCAGGCGCTGCCACTGCGCCTGGTGTGGTGCCCGCCACAGAAGGATCCACGCAGTGGAACCTCGCCTTCGCTTCCACGATTGGCCTCCTGTTCAACATCACGGACATCAAGAATTTCGACTATATCCTCAATCGCCTTGTCGCGGGTGCGGATCTGCCCTCTTACCTCCTGTGGAGCAAGATCGATGCGACGACCAAGCAACTGCTTCAGAATACCTCCGCCAGTGACTTCCAGCGCCAGTCGGCTCTGGTGGATGCGCTCAATGACATCGTGCTTGGGTCGGGCCTGTACAATGCAGGATTCTTCGGCTTCCCGATGCCCGCTGGTTTCTGGTTCACCGGTCAGACTCTCTCCGCGAGCACCGTCAACTATGCCCTCGCCAATACCTCGGGCGTCAACCTCATCAAGGCAAACCACCTGCTCATCCGTGAGTCGTTTGCCCCGGGCTTCAGGGATCTGGCGAACTACAACCTGTACGGTGATCGCATCCACATCGAGGCGGAGTACATCAACGTCAACGGTATCATCCAGAGCGGTCGCGACGCCTACAACCTCACGCTCGACAACAGCCTGGCTCTCGCCGAAGCACAGGCGCTCGTGAATGCGGGTCAGGCGGGCCGCCTCTATCTCAACCGCACGTCCTCCGCCTATCCTGGCTTCTCGGTGTACTTCAATACCATCGAGGATCGCTTTGAAATCGATGAACTCCGCTCCAGCGGTGGCCATGTGGAACTCTTCGGCAATGTGCTAAACACGGGCACCGGTGAAATTCGCATCCTGGGTGGATACGCCGCCATCACCATCACCAACAATACGTCCAAGGATCTCCTGGTAAACCGGCTGGATGTTTCCCAGCGCGGCGCGGGAACCTTGGTGATCTATGACAAGGCAGGCGGCAATCCTTCAGGGGGCACGGCGGGTGTGACCAAGGATCCCGTCACGACCAACACGCCTTACACCTCCATCTACCAGTGGACACCTACGGGCGTGAGCCTCTCCACCAACGGCTCCAGCAATCCGGCGCATCCCGGCATCACCACCCTGCTGGGTGGCTACAGCCACGTGTACAATCCTGCGGCAGGCTGGCGCTACGGATGGACCACCGAGGTGGACCAGAACCTGATCAAGAGGAAGCACGTGGAGTCGGGTTCCTGGGGCGGATTCATTCCTGACGTCTTCGCGGATGAAAACATCCAGTGGGATTCCATCCAGGTGCAGGGCACACCTCACTACGCCGGCAGTGGTCCCTACTACTACAAGTACGTCTCCGAAGCCGCCGACCTGAGCGGGGCGACCAGTGCAACGGACCCGTACAACTACAAGCAGACCACGATCACCACGAGCGATACGGGCGTACAGGAAGTGTACCATGACGACTACTGGACCTGGTACGGCAGCCACATCTACATCAGCGACTACCAGCAGATCGTGGGGCAGTCCATCATGCACACCCACTCGGTGGCTGCTGCGAAGAGCATCAACATCAACTTCATCGGTGGCCAGGAAGGCACCATCACCATCAAGTCGGAGAACGGCGGTAGCGTCGAGATCAACGGCGCAGTGTCCAACCCCACGGGTGTCACCACCATCTACACCAATGGATCCATCACCGCCGTGGGTGGTGATGCCTCGGTGAGCGGTCGTCGCATTGATCTCAAGGCAGGCACGGGCATCGGCACGCCGACAGCTCCGATCAAGACCAACATCACGGATATCGCGTTCCTGTATGTGAGCACGCAGGGCAGCCAGTATCTCAATACTCCTGAGTTCAACTTCCAGTCCTCGGCCGGCAGCCAGGCGGTGATCAAGTACAGCACCGTTCGCCTCGCGACCAACTATTCCGGCACTCTGGGCAAGGCCGGCAGTGTGTACCAGTACCTGGGCAACACGGCGACGATCAATCTCGCCAACACCAACTACTTCAACAAGGCTCTGTGGTCTGAGTTGTTGCCCACCACGCAGGATGTGGTGAAGAACGGGGACCGCTACTACCGCTACCTCGGCGGTTCGGCTGAAGTGAATCTCGGCACCACCAACTATGGGGACACCAGCAAGTGGTCGGAAGTCACCGCGCGTCCGAGCCTGAAGGCCGTGACCACGAATGGCGGTATCTATCTGAATGAGACCGCTGGTGACCTCCATGTGGACCAGATTGAATCCACGAACGGCGGAACCGTGGTCATCAAGGCGGAAGGCGCTGTGAAGGTCGCCCAGCAGAACAGCTCGACCTGGTACGAAGGTAAGGTGACCGGCGGCAAGATCAACATCACCGCACTCGCCGGTGGCGTGGGCAATGACACCACCCGCCCGCTGGTACTGAACTCCGCAGTGCTCGCTCCGGGAGCGGTCACCACGGACGTGCTTGACGTGACCGTGAGTGCCAAGGGCAACGTCTTCCTGACGGAGAGCACGGGCAACATGTACGTGAATCAGATCATCACCACCGGCACGGTGTGGATCCGGGTGGTCAACGGTTCCTTGATCGATGCCAACAGCACCCGTGTGCGTGATGAGCGCGCCGCCGCCGAACTGAGAGCGGGCGTGTGGGGTTCCCTTGGATTGACGAACTACACCAGGGATACCAATGGAAACCTGGTCTACACCGGCGCTGCTGAGAACAAGATTCTCTCCATCATCAGCGCGTACGAAAACGGCAAGACCCAGGAGTACCGCATCTTCTGGCAGTTCCACTCCCAATACAATGCCTCGCTGGACAAGGTGCTCCTGACCGCGACCGAGCGTGCTTATTATGAGGCATTCTACGCCGGTGAGGGCCTGAACGCCACGGAGGTGGCTGATGCCATCGCCACCATCGAGAGCGCCCGCACCGTGCAGTACAAGGTGCTGAAAGATCAATTCACCGCCTACTTCGGCGGTACGCTGCCCCCCAGCTACAACCCCAGCTTCGTATACGTGGCGTCCACCACGAAGAAGCAGGAAATCCGTGCGAGCATCAAGGTATGGACGGAGGATGAACTGACCCGCCTCGTGGGTGCGGGTCTCCTCAAGCCGGTGACCAGCACGCGCGTGGATGCCGAGTCCGCGAACATCGTGGGTACGGATGTCACCCTCGTCATCAACAACGGCCAGGCCGGCAACACCACCGCGCCGGTCACCATTCTGCTGGATGGCCACGTGTTCTCCGCTGCCGAGGTGCTTGCCATGGCTGCTGCGGAGCGCGCGGATGTCTCCTTCCTTGGCGGTGCGAAGATCAATGCCACGGTGAACTTCACGCCAGCGAGCGGCGGCAACAAGGCCACCATCCGCACTGCCAATGGCAGTGCCTGGACCGGCCTCACCGCGGGCATGGCCATCAAGGTCACTGGCTCTACGGGGAATGTGTCGCAGGGCCTGTCGTACTACACCATCTTCTCCGTCAGTGGAGACACCATCACGCTGGTCTCGACGGATACAGTCATTGCCGAAACCGGCCGTGCGGTGACCATCCTGCCCATCGTGCTCGACCCGCGCTTCGCAGCACAGGGTACGTCGCAGCAAATCAGCGTCACCTTCAAGTACAGTGGGTACAATCAGGATGGCACCCGCAAAGCGGACACCATCACTCGCACTTCGGGAAGCTGGATTGCCGATGGCTATGTGGCCGGTTCCCTGGTGCGTATCGCGGGCTCTTCCGCGAATGCGACCGGGGATGAATACTTCAAGGTCGCTTCTGTCACCGCGCTCACACTGACGCTCTCCGCCTATGACAAGGTGGTGACCGAAAGCACCGCGACGGAACTGGCCTTCACCCGCGGCACGGTGCCCACGGTGACCGCGATTGTCATCGAGCAGAATGACGACGTGAACATCAACGCCACCGGCACCATCACGGCGACGGCGAGCGGCAATGTCTTCCTTGGCTCGGCGAAGTACAACGAACTGGAAAAGCCGATGCGCATCGGCCAGATCACCGCAGGTACGTCGACAGCTCCCGGCAGTGTCCGCATCAAGAGCGCGCTCGAAATTGTGAACGTGGGTGCAGCGGGCGTGGCCAATGTCATTGGTGGCAATACCATTCTGGAGTCGGCTCTCGGCTCGATTGGCTCATACAGCACGCCCTTCCTCACGGACCTCTTCGCTGGTGGCACGCTCACGGCACGTGCCCTCGACGACGTGTACATCTCCGAACACGTGACCGGAAACGCCGCCGGAAACATGGAGCTAGAAAGTGTGTACTCGCAGACCGGCACTGTGCACCTGGAAGCGGATGGCTCCATCCTCGACGGACTGAACAACAACTTCACCAAGGTGAAGGGTGCGCTGGTTGAGCTGAAGGCGGGTGGCGCCATCGGTGAAGCGAGCAGCACTGCGGGTGGCCAGCCAAACTACGTGGAAGTGGACGTGGATGACTCCGGCACGCTGACCGCCGTGGCTGAGAACAGCATCTGGATCGCGGAGACCGCCGGCAACATGAACCTGCGCGTGGTGCTCTCCAAGACGGGTGATGTGGATCTGAAGGCCCAGCTTTCCATCCTGGATGCGGTGGATGTGGTGAATCCCTATGCGCCGATCTTCTTCAATCCCGCCAATCCGACCGGTGCTGGTGATGTGGCGACCGGCCCGCGTCCGAAGGCCAATGTGGTGGGCAATCACATCACGCTGACGGCCACGATTGGCTCGATTGGTGAAATCGCCAACGACCTCGATATCGACAGTGACTATGGCAATGTCTTAGTCGCTGGGCTGCTGACCTCCACGAGCTCCGACAATACTTTCATCATGGAGACGTCGGGTGACCTCCTGCTGAATGTGGTCACCGCGGGTGCGGGCTGGACCGCCTTTGTCACGAATGCGGTGGGCAGCATCTTCAATGGAAACCCGGGCGGCGATAATGCCGTGTCCGGCAGCCTGTGGCTCCTGGCTCGCGACCACATCGGCAGCCAGCTAAACCCCATCAGCACGCGCACGGGTAATATCAAGGGCAAGGCCATCAACGGCAGCATCTTCATCCAGAATACCGGCGCGGTCATCGTGGGCGGCGTGAACGGTGGTGCTGCCGGTGCCGCTCCTGCGGGCCTTGAGGCGGGCGGTTCCGTGGTCTTCACCGCGCAAAGCCCGATCACCGTCAGCCAGGACATCCTGGCGAAGGATCAGATTCTCATCATCTCCAAGGATGGTGCTGATGCCACGGCGGACTTCCTGCGCGTGCTCACCGGCATCAAGCTCATCACCACCGGCAACGTGGGTGCACCTCTGGTAAACCTCGCTTCCGGCAACACCTACACCATCAACGTGGTGAGCGCTGGCATCATCCAGCTCCTGGATGCGGGTGGCAATGTCATCGACCTGAGCACGCCTGCGAACACGGCGCTACTGCACTTCCTCACGCTCTCCACCGAGCATGGTGAAAATCCGAAGCGTGTGACCTTTGACGGCACAAAGATCAATGCCGCGAACAACACCATCGACATCGGCCTGAACAGTGGGCTGCTGGATGATGATGTGGTGGTGTACACCATTGAGGGCTCCATCACCCTGCTGGCGGGTGACGCACTGGAGATTCAGGAGAACGCGATCATCACCGCGACCTCGGCCGTCCATCTCGAAGCCGACTTCAACAAGGCTGAAGGCACCGGCACCGCGGGCATCACGGTGGACAAGGCGAAGATCACTGCGGGCACCACGCTCACGGCGCGCGCCAGCGGCAGCATCAACATCGTGAACGGCGCCACGTTGACTGCGGGCACCACCCTGACGCTGTCCGCGGGACGTGATGTCTTCCTCACGGCGGGCAGCAAGCTCATCGCTGGCACTACGATGGTGATCCGCGGCAATTACAACGGGGCTGGTCCTGGAACGTCGGTGACCATTCTCATCGAAGGCTCCATGTCTGCTGTGACCACGGACATCTACGGTGGAGCAGCCTCGGATACCATCACGCTGCGCCCTGAGGCGCTCGTGGGCCACTTCCGCATCTGGGGTGGAGCTGGCAATGACCTCATCACGCTGGACCGCCTGCCTTCGCTCGACGTGGCGCACAAGTTCCTGCCCGTGCCGACCGGTCCTGCCTCACTCGCGAATGGTCATGAGAATCCGCAGTACCGCAATCGTGTGGATGTGGATGGCCAGGCGGGCACGGACCACTATGTGGTCAACACCTCTGCCGCTGAGGACATTCTCATCAGCATCCATGACAGCGGTGCGGCGAATGACGGCGCGGATGTGCTTACCATCAATGGCACGAGCGCGGCGGATATCTTCCTCGTGCGCGCTGGCTTCGTGGCCGCGATGCAGGCCTGGCAGAATGTGTACCGCTGGAACGGCTCGCGCTGGGTTGTTCAGGAAGCTCCCTCGGGCACGGCTCTTCCGGGTGCCGGACCTACGGTGGGTGCGCTCTTCCGCCTCACGGTCGATCAATCGGCCACGGTTCTCGCGGGTGTGTACCAGTGGAATGGCACGAGCTGGATCAGCCAGACCTTCACCTCCGGTACAGTGTTGCCCGAGTTGGGTGCGTCGACTGGAGCGCTCTTTGTCCTCACACCTCCAGCGGGTGCAACCACACTCTTCGGAGATGAGTACGAGCGCATCAACTACGACGACTCCATCAACGTGCTGCGCATCAATGGCGCCAACGGTGATGACCGCTTCTACGTGGATGACAACAGCGCGCTGATGACGCTCGATGGCGGCAGCGGACGTGACTTCTTCCAGTTCGGCCAGGTGTTTGGCGCGACTCGTGTGTCGCCGACCATAGTGGCGCCGGGCGATGAGATCGCCACCATCGAGACCACCGTGGGCTTCCTCAGCCGCGGCACCAGCTTCGCCAGCGTGGTGTACGGCGGTGATGGTGATGACATCTTCAATGTCTTCAGCAACAAGGCGACTCTCAAGCTCTACGGTGAGGACGGCAATGACTACTTCGTGGTGCGCGGGTTCCTGCTGAAGGGCACGAACCACATTGCCTCTGCCGACACCGAGGTGAATGGCGGCAACGGTGATGACCTCGTGGAGTACAACATGAACGCGCCGGTGGGCATCGACGGTGGCGCGGGCACGAACACGCTCGTGGTCATTGGCACCGAGGCCGCGGATGTGTTTGTCATCACGAAGGATGGCGTGCTGGGCGCGGGCTTGAATGTCAGCTTCAAGTCGGTGCAGAAGGTCCAGGTGGACGGCATGGAAGGAGACGACCACTTCTACGTGCTGAGCACCCATCCGGATCTCGTTACCACGCTGGTGGGTGGCGCGGGCAGCGACACGTTCTATGTGGCCGGTGATGTCACCACGCCGGTGGTGGCTGCTTCCACGGAAGGCCGCAGCAGTGTGATCAATCACAGCCTCTTCAGTGATGATCCCGACTTCGACGGTGTGTTTGCCTCAGGCATCCCCGCCAGTGTGGCGAATGGCGAGACGGGCGTGGTCGTGGTGGCGCAGTCCGGCAGCGGTTCCATGGTCGGCGAGCCTGGCTCCGGTGTCTCCCTGACAGATTCCTACACGCTGCGCATGGCGGCGAATGCTCCCGCAGCTCCCACCATGGTGTATCTCACCGTCGCGGCAGCGCTGGCGAGCTCCAAGTTCCTTCCGAATGGTGGCTCAGTCCTGGTCTCCACGGATGGCGTGAACTTCTACTCCGAGCTCGTGCTGGTCTTCGACTCCGCCAAGGCTGGTGCCGACCCGAACGCGTGGAACCGCACGCAGACCATCTACATCAAGGCGGTGGATGACACGGTGGTGGAAGGCGAGCAGACCATCTCCATCACGCACTCCATCACCAGCAACAACGCTGCCTTTGATCGCAAGGACATCGCGCCGGTGGATGTACGCGTCATCGACAACGACAAGGCGGGGCTCATCGTCACGAAGACCTCGGACACGCTGGAGATCGTCGAAGGCAGCAATGGAGTCACCTACCAGATCTCCCTGACTCGCAAGCCGAATGCCGGTGAGACCGTGACGGTGACGCTGAACAATCCGGATGGTTACCTCACCTTCGCCGCAGCGCTCCTGGCGCAGGCGGGACGCATCTCCGGAAACAGCATTACCTTCGATGAGTTTAACTGGAATACGCCGTTCGAAGTCCGAGTGACTGCGCAGGATGATGGCGATGCTCGTTTCCTGGTGGCTCGCATCATCCACACCATCTCCTCCTCCGGAGTGTTTGCCGGTGCGGTGGATGAATCCCGCATCACAGTGGAGATTACGGACAAGAACACCGGTGGCATCATCGTGACGCCGGTGGATGGCGCGGGCAATCCGGATGGCGTGACCAATGTCACCGAGACCACCCCGGACTACTACACGATCAAGCTTACCAAGGCGCCGACCTCGTCCGTGACGGTGGTCATCCGCTCTGATGGCAACACTCTGATCTCCGCCCTCGATCCGCTGGATGCGCGCTTCGCCGCCAATGTTGAACTGGGCATCACACTGAGCACCCGCCTCGGCCTTGGCTCGGATGACTTCCTGCTCTCCACCAATGGCACGGCTGCCAACGACCTGACCTTCTCCACGAGGAGCGGCGCGAGCTTCGGGGTGAACCTCGACGGCGCGGTGACGCTGGCGGATGTGGTGAATCGCGTGAACTCTGCCACGGGCAATGCAGGCAAGGTGACGATGCTCTTCGACGCCGAGACACATCTGCTGTCCGTGCTGGATAACACGAGCGGTGGCGGCATCTTCAGCATTCAGGATGCGGCAGGCTCGGAAGCGGCCACGAAGTTGAAGGTGGCTGGAGTTGCAGCGGTGGGCAGCACCATCACCAGTGGTCAGCTCAACCAGAATGCGACCGTCTCCACGGTGACCTTTGACGCCACGAACTGGGATGTTGCCTTCACGGTGAAGCTCAGCGTGAATCCGAATGCACCTGTGGATACCGGCAGCCAGTCCATCCACTCCTTCCCGCCGCAGCCGCACACCACGGTGAAGATCCAGGGGCCATTGATCATCGAAGGTGACACGATGCCCGGTCAGGACCGTTCACTCACTCCTGGCATCAAGCTGCCCACGGAAGCGGATGTGGCTCTGCCCACGCTCGATATCACCGAGTCCGGCGTGGTGGTGGATACCATCCACGTCTTCAACCATGGCAGCCAGTCGGCAGATACCGGCAAGCTCGCCAATCCGGTGAATGTTAACGGCATCGCCGGGGAATACGGCGCGCTGGTGGCTGACATCATTGCCCGCCTCAATGAGTTCAAGAATCTCTCCGGCCTGAACATGGGCTCCGGCCTTACGCTGGACTATGGCCAGCCCGGCCAGCCAGACCCGCGCACCTTCGACGGTGGCATCACCTTCCACAATGTGGAGGTCACCGAGATCAACCTTGGTAACAAGAACGACACCTTCACCGTGGACGGCACGGCGCAGCGTCCTGGCTTCCGCAACGTCACCATCCTCAATACCGGTGGCGGTGATGACACGGTGACAGTGAATCTGGCGGATGCGACCAACGGTGACCTCGCCGTGAACCTGGGCGATGGAAACGACAAGTTCTACGGCTCGACTTCCACGCATGCGCTGATGGTCTTCGGCGGCGCCGGCACAGATGAGATCAAGGGCGGCACCGGCGATGACGCCATCTTTGGTGACCATGGCGTGATTGAATACTTCAACGCCACCGGAGCCCTCGTGAGCCGCCTGGGTCTCGGACTGCTGGAGCGCAGCACGGATCCGTTCAGCATCTTCTATGTGCCGTTCTTCCAGACGGACGGCGGATTGAATCAGACTCGCCGCTTCGCGACCCGACTGCCGGCCCTTGGTGGTGACGACAAGATCGATGGTGCTGCCGGCAAGGACGTGATCTTCGGCGGCGCAGGGAAGGATACGATCACGGCCGAGGTAGGTGGCAAGATCATCTTCGGTGACCATGGCGAGGCCAACCTTGGCGGCACGGCCCCGGGCGCGACGAACGATGTCTTCTCTACCGATCCGGGTCTGGGCGATGACGACAAGATCATCGGCGGTGCGGATGGCGTGGGTAACATCATCATCGGCGGTGCAGGCGATGACGAAATCTCAGGCGGCACCGGAGCTGACATCATCCTGGGTGACAATGGCGTGGTGGAACGCAACAACATCTCTGTGGTGACCCGCGTGTACACCATCGAGCCCACCATCGGTGGTGAGGACATCATCGAAGGCGGCTCCGGATTTGACATCATCATGGGCGGCGCCAAGAGCGACACCATCAATGCTCCGCTGGGTGGCAAGGTCATCCTTGGCGACAGCGGTGTGGCGAACTTCGCGGCGGACCCGAGACTCGTCGGAGACGTGGGTGACATCTACAGCACCGACTACGACTTGGGTGATGTGGATACCATCACCGGTGGCGCGGATGGCATGGGCAACATCATCATCGGGGGTGCCGGTGCGGATGTGATCAACGGTGGCACGGGTGACGACGTCATCCTGGGTGACAACGGCTACATCGCACGCAACGCGGCCGGCATTGTCACCTCCATCAAGACGGTGGCACCTGACATCGGTGGCGCGGACGTCATCGACGTGGGTGGTGGCAACAACATCGTCCTCGGCGGTGCTGGTTCAGACATCATCAATGTGGATGAAGTCACGCACCAGCCCAACGGCACGGCGGATGGAAACGATGTGGTGCTCGGGGACCACGGCGAGGCCACCTTCGATCCGGTGACGGCCATCCTTCTGTACATCACCACCACGGATCCCACCAAGGGTGCCGCTGACTACATCTTCGTGGGCAACGGCAGCAATACGGTGCTGGGCGGCGGAGGTGCGGATGAAATCACGGGCGGCGACGGTCGCGACGTCATCGTGGGCGACCATGGCAATGCCACCTTCAACTCCGCCGGTGTCCTGACGAAGATCATCACCTCGGATCACACGATTGGTGGCAATGACATCATCAAGACCGGCAATGGTGACAACACGGTGCTCGGAGGCATTGGTGCGGACAACATCACCGGTGGCAATGACCGTGATGTGGTCGTGGGCGACAACGGCAGCGCTGAGTTCTACGACTCCGGTGCGCTGAAGAAGATCACGACGCTCGACCCGACCATCGGAGACGTGGACACCATCTCGGTGGGTAATGGCAGCAACACCGTCATCGGCGGCCTGGGTGGCGACTTCATCACTGGCGGCGACGATCGTGACGTGGTCATTGGCGACAACGGAAACGCCACCTTCGATGGCGATGGAGTGCTGCTCACCATCCGCACGACGGATGCTGCGGTGGTGCTTACGGGTGACCCAGACGACCTCGCCGTCATCTACAATGATGACATCCAGGCAGGCAAGGGACCGGACACGGTCCTGGGCGGCAACGGTAAGGATAACATCATTGCAGGTGGTGACGACGCTGCGGACGTGGTGCTGGGTGACAACGGCTTTGCCGAGTTCGACAGCACGGGTGGCCTGAGCATCCTGCGTAAGATTGAAAGCACAGACCCCGACATTGGCGGTGATGACATCATCGTGGTGGGTGACGGCAGCAACACGGTCTTCGGCGGCTTCGGCAAGGACGACATCACCGGTGGCGTGGACAGCGACGTGGTGGTGGGTGACAATGGCAAGGCGCTCTTCAATGCCGCTGGCGTGCTGGTGAGCATCACCACGACCAATCCCGAGATTGGCGACAAGGACACCATCGACGTTGGCAATGGCAGCAACACCGTGCTGGGCGGCCAGGGTGGAGACAGCATCACCGGCGGTGACCACCGCGACGTGGTGGTGGGCGACAACGGCAGCGCCACCTTCGACGATTCAGGAGTACTCCTCACGATTCAAACCTCGGATGCCGCTGTGAGCGGCTCCTATGCAGATGTCATCACCGCTGGTAATGGACCTGACACATTGCTGGGGGGCAATGGTAAGGATAACATCCAGGCTGGCGGTGATGACGCTTCTGATGTGGTGCTGGGTGACAATGGATTCGCGAAGTTCGACAGCACGGGTGGTCTCAGCATCCTGCGCGAGATCGAGAGCACGGACCCCGACATTGGCGATGATGACATCATTGTCGTGGGGGATGGTGACAACACCGTGTTCGGCGGCTACGGCAAGGATGACATTACGGGCGGCAATGACCGCGACGTAGTGCTGGGTGACAATGGCAAGGCCCTGTTCAATGCGGCGGGTATCCTGGTGAGCATCACCACCACCAGCCCTGAAATCGGCGACGTGGACACCATCAAGGTGGGCAATGGCAGCAATACCGTGCTGGGAGGCCAGGGTGGCGACATCATCACCGGTGGCGACCATCGCGATGTGATCGTGGGTGACAATGGCAATGCGACCTTCGACAATACGGGCGTGTTGCTGACCATTCGCACCACGGATGCGGATGTGGTGGGCTCCTACGATGATGACATCCAGGCGGGCAAGGGTCCGGATACCGTGCTGGGTGGCAACGGTGAGGACAAGATCATTGCAGGTGGTGACGACGCGCCGGATGTGGTGCTGGGTGACAATGGCTTCGCGGAGTTCGACAGCACCGGAGGCATCAGCATCCTGCGCAAGATCGAAAGCACCGATCACGCCATCGGCGGTGATGACGTCATCGTGGTGGGTGATGGCGACAACACGGTCATCGCCGGAGTGGGTGAGGACGATGTCACGGGCGGCAACGATCGCGACGTGATCGTGGGTGATAACGGTCGGGCGCTCTTCAATGCTGCGGGCATCCTCGTTTACATCACCACCACAGCGCCGACCATTGGCGGAGACGACCTCATCAAGTCCGGCCATGGCGACAACACGGTGCTGGGCGGTGTGGGTGCTGACGAAATCACCGGCGGCAATGATCGTGATGTGGTGGTGGGTGACAATGGCAACGCCACCTTCAACGACGTGGGCATCCTGACCTACATCACCACCACCGAGCCTACGATTGGCGGAGTGGACATCATCAAGTCAGCCAATGGCGACAACATCGTGCTCGGCGGCGCGGCCGGTGATGAAATCACGGGTGGCAACGACCGTGACGTGGTGGTGGGCGACAATGGCAACGCCACCTTCAGCGACACCGGCATTCTGCTCTACATCACCACCTCGGATCCGACGATTGGCGGCGATGACATCATCAAGTCCCTGAACGGTGACAACATCGTGATGGGTGGCGTGGGCGCGGATGAAATCACCGGCGGCAACGACCGCGACGTGGTGGTGGGTGACAATGGCAACGCGACCTTCAATGCGGCAGGCATCCTCATCTACATCACCACCTCGGATCCGTGCATCGGTGGTGATGACATCATCTTTGTGGCACACGGAGACAACATCGTGCTCGGCGGCGCGGGTGCGGATCAGGTGACCGGCGGTGACGATCGCGATGTGGTGGTGGGCGACCACGGCAATGCGACCTTCAATGACGCGGGCGACCTGGTGCACATCACCACCACCGATGCTTTCTGCGGTGGCGATGACATCATCGACGTGGGTGATGGAAACAACACCGTGCTCGCTGGAACTGGAGCTGATGACATCACCAGTGGCGATGGCAATGACGTGATTCTGGGTGACAACGGTGAATCCACCTTCGACCCGGTGACGGGTCTCCTGGTCCACGTCATCACGAAGGACTCCGGCATCGGCGGTGATGACCTCATCAAGACCGGCAACGGCAACAACACGGTCATCGGTGGCACCGGCTCTGACCGCGTGCTGGCTGGTGAAGACAATGATGTCATCCTCGGCGATGAAGGCCAGGCCTTCTTCTCAGGCGGGGTGATCACAATGACGGAAACACTCTTCAGCGGAGTGGGAGCGGGCGACTTCATCGACGCTGGCAATGGGCGCAACGTGGTCATCGGCGGTGTGGGTGCGGACTACATCACCACGGGTAATGGGGTGGACATCGTGCTGGGTGACGAGGGTCGCGCGGTCTTCGTCAATGGCGTGGCTGTCAGTGTCATCACGTTGTTCAGCGGTGTGGGCACGGGCGATGTCATCCTTCTGGGCGAGGGCAACAACTTCGCGATGGGCGGCGCTGGAGACGACCAGATCACCGCCGGCAGCGGTAATGACGTGGTGCTGGGCGACGAAGGATACGCCCTCTTCGACAACGGCCAGATCTTCCGGGCAGAAAGCCTGAACCCCTTCGTGGGCGGCAATGATGCCATCAACCTCGGCCACGGTGATAACACGGGGATGGGTGGTGTCGGCAACGACTACATTGTCAGCGGTGTGGGCAACAGTGTCATCCTCGGTGACAGCGGTCTCGTGACCTGGAACACGTGGGCCGGATATCCCATCCTCAACTTCGTAACTACCCTGGCCCCGGGCGTGGGCGGTAATGACACCATCATCGGTGGCTCCGGTGCCTACATGATCATGGGTGGCGCAGGCGCTGACCACCTCACCACGGCTGGCAATCCGCACTCCTCTGTCATCCTCGGTGACAATGGCGAAGCAGATTACGATGGCAGTGGCAGGCTCGACACGGTGCGCACCACGAGCCCGAACACCGGCGGTAGCGACACCATCATTGGTGGCAATGGCGGTGACCTGCTCTTCGGCGGTGCTGCGGGCGACAACATCCGCGGCGGCAGCGGTGGCAACTTCATCATGGGTGACAACGGCGCGGCCAACCTCGTGAGGGGCAACAACCGCAGCCTCGTGGTTGCCACCTTCATCAGCTCGGACTACGGCGCGGGCGGCACGGATTCGATCCGCTCGGGCAGGGGAGATGACGTGGTCTTCGGCGGCAAGGGTGGTGACTTCATCGATGGTGAATCCGGTGATGATGTCCTGCTCGGCGACCAGGGCGCGTACAATCGTGGCAGCAGCACCCCGGGCCATGTGACCCTGCTGGTGGAATCTAGCACGGCCTTCGGTGGCAGCGACCGCATCCTCGGCGGTGGTGGCCAGGACCTGCTCTTTGGCCAGGCGGGTGATGACATCCTCGAAGGCGGCTCAAACCATGACACGCTCTTCGGCGGCTACGGAAATGACAGGCTGCTTGGCAACGTGGGTAACGACATCCTCGTCGGCGGCCCCGGCGCGGACTTCCTGGATGGTGGTGCCGACCGCGACACGCTCTATGTCGACCTCTTCGATGTGTGGGTAGGTGGCCTGCCAGAGGACATCATCGTGGGTGGACCTGCGGAAACCACCGGCCTGATTATTGGGCAGCCCATTCACTTGCTGGCACTCTTTGGCCTGTCGCTGGAGGATGGTGCGGCTGAGCGTTTTGCGTCAGCTGAGGCAGGCAGGAGCGTGTTGGTGAGTGTGGTGGTCGTGCAATTCGCAGAGACCCCCGTATATGCTTACCTGCTGCCCTCCGCCATCCTTGGTCAGTCTGCATGGCTGGATGGAGTGCTGACCTCTGCGTGGAGCGGATTCGGTGCGCAGTTCATGCTGCACCTGTATTCGGACATCAGCGTGCCGACCCTCGTCGGAATTGGCTCGTTCCTTGAGACTCAGTGGGGTATCATTCTGCTCCTGACGGAATCGTGAGACCGGGCAGGGGCTTTTGGTCCCTCTAAGCCGGAACCTTATTGCCCGGGCCATGTTTTCCTGCATGGATCTTTGAATGACATCCCGGTTCTCCATTGTGGTGGTGGCTTTGCTGGCGGCAGCTTTTGCCGCGGCAGGGATGTTCTGGCCCCCGGTGCAGTGGAAGACTCCACTGACGGTGGCCGTGGGGACGTGGCCGGGAGTGGAACCTATTGCCCTGGCAGATGAGCTGGATTTCATCCCCGAGAGCATCACCATCATGGAGATGCCCTGGCCCTCCGCCACGATGCGGGCGTTTGAGAATGGAGCGGCGGACGTGGCGGTGTTGACTCTAGACGAGATGTTGAGGCTGGCGGATCGTGGCCACGACTTGCGTGCCATCCTCGTGCTGGATGTCTCCAGAGGGGCGGATGCCATTGTCGCAAAACCCGAGATCACGAGCATCAAGGCTCTGAGGGGGCGTAGAATAGGCGTCGGACTTACCTCGATAGGTTCCTATGTGCTGGCGCGGGCATTGGGCAAGGAAGGCATGACCCTGGCGGATGTACAGGTGGTCCCACTGAACGTCGCAGAGTCCGCAGGCGCATTTGTGGAGCAGAGTCTGGATGCCGTGGTGACCTCCGAGCCATTTCGCTCCAAGGTGATTGCGAGCGGTGGCACGGAGATCTTCAGCAGCAAGGAACTTCCCGGAGAACTGGTGCGCGTGCTGGCGGTCAGGACGGAAGTGCTTGAGTCCCGCATTCCGGCCTTGGAGCAACTGGTAGACGGACACTTCAAAGGCCTGGAAAAATTGCATGATGGTGCCCCAGCAAGCGCCATCGAAGCCATCGCGCGCAGGGAGTCTCTGACGGTGGCCCGGCTCCGTGAAGTGTTCTCCCTTCTGCACCAACCCGACCGCGCGGAGAATGCGCGCCTGTTGAGCGAGGGGCCGGAGGGACTGCAGTACACCATTGAAAAGATTGGCCAATTCCTCGCACTGAAGGGTGTGATCAAAGAGCCACGCAAAGACCAGCCCTGGACCGATGCGCGGTTTGTCCAGCCATGATGCCCAAGTTTGCCAGCACCCTGCAGTTCCGACTGTCCGCCATCCTGTTGCTTTTCGGCGCGGGACTGGTGATGTCGAATCACGTGATGCAGGTGCGGCGTGAGGAGGAGGTGCGCAGGAGGTCCCTGGAGCTGCTGGCGTATTCGGATGGCACGCGCATGTCCGGAGTCGTGCAGCACCTGATCGCGCGGGGGATGCATCACGCCGTGGATTTGGAGATGAGTTATGTCTCTGCCTCACCCGATCTGGTGCGGGGAGTGATCTGTGATCAGCATGATGTGGTGCAGCATTCCTCCAAGCGGCAATGGACTGGATTGCCGCTGGATGAGACGCCGCTGCGGATTGCGCGGCCCATGATTGCGCAGGCGAGGCAGACCATGCAGGGCCTGATTCACGAGGTGGATCCGGGGAAGCGCTATCTGGCGGTGTTTCCTTATCTGACGGGAAGTTACTTCACGGACAAGGGGCTGGTGATCCTGGAGTATGACCTTGCCCGTGCTATTGCCGAGGCGCGTGCGCATGCGTTGAACCAGACCATATCACGAAGCTTCCTGCTCCTGGCTGCGTGCCTTCTGCTGTGGCTGCTGTTGCAACATACGGTGACCTCGCGTGTGCAGCAGATCATTTCCCAGGCGAAGGCCGTGGGCACCGGGACACCGCTTCCCGAGCCGCTGCATGGCAATGATGAACTGGCGAGGATCTCGAAGAGCTTCTTCGATGCGGCGACCAACTTGCGCGATACGGAAACGCGGCTCCAAAAGATGATGGAGAATCTCCGTGATGTCTTCTGGATGGCGCCCTTGAGAGGAAACGCGGAACCCACCGTGAATGATGCCTATGAGGTGTACTGGAACCGCAGCCGGGCCCGGCTCGCGACGCACCGCTGGGACTGGCTCCATGCGGTACCCAGTGAAGAACGGCGTCGTCTTCTCACCCTGCTCCGTGAGCTGCAACAAGGGCGGGAATCCGCCGAAGTGGAACTCCGCCTGGTGCAGCCAGATCGTCCGGTGCGCTGGCTGCTGGTGCGTGCCTTCGTGGTGAAGGATCATCGCAATGAGCCCTATGCACTTGCGGGATTCGCCTTCGACGTGACGGAGCGGAAGAATGTGGACAAGCAGCTTCTGCTGGTGGCCGAGGAGGAGCGCCGGCGCATTGGAAGCGATTTGCACGATGATGTGTGCCAGCGTCTGGCTGCAGCGAAGCTCAAGAGCGGCGTGCTGCGCAAGAGCCTGGTGGTCGCTCATCTGCCTCAAGCAGAGCTCGCGGGTGAACTCGCCTCCGATCTTGCGCTCGCAAATAACCTGGTGCGGGGATTTGCGCGCGGTCTCATGCCGGTGGCGAGCGGCGTGGAAGACTTAAGTCCCGCCATCCAGGAGCTGGGGCGGTTCGTAACCAGTTCGTTCCAAGTGCCGTGTGAGGTCTATTGTTCGGAGGGTATCTCGCAGTTTGATCCCGAGATGAGCACGCACGTGTACCGCATAGCCCAGGAACTGGCGGTGAATGCGGCCAAGCATGCTCAAGCCACACAGATTGAAATCAATCTCACGCAGGATGAACGCACCCTGCGCCTGGAGGTTCTCAATGATGGTATATCTTTTCCTGCCAATCCTCCACGCAGTGTGGGCATGGGCCTTCACATGGTACAGCGTCGAGTGGAGGTCATTGGCGCAAGCATTTCCTTCCAGCCGAGACCGGGCGGAGGCACGAAAGTGGTCTGCGAGGTCCCGGTCGCAAACATTGCCAGCGGAACGGAGCTAGTCTTATGAAACGTACTGATACCCAAGATGGGATGGCCGACGTGCAGCGTGTGGCCATTGTAGACGATCACACTTTCATGCGGGAGGGCATGAAGCAGTTTATCGATAGTCTCGAAGGCTTTGAATGCGCCTGGACCGCGCCGAATGCCACCGATGCCCTCACGCAGCTCGATACGGACATGCCGGATGTCCTCGTGGTGGATATCACGCTGCCAGGTAGAAGCGGCCTTGAATTGATCAAGGACGTGCATGCCCTGCACCCGAATCTGCCTTTGCTCGTGCTCTCCATGCATGAAGAGACTCTTTATGCACATCGCGCCATCAAGGCGGGAGCGAAGGGTTACTTGATGAAAAGCGCGGACTATGAGGTCTTTGAGCGCGCGCTGCGCAAGGTGGCCGCGGGCAAGCTGTGGCTGAGTGAAGATATTGCGGATAACATTCTGGAGGCATTCACCAGCGGCACCTCACCCAAGGGAACGGATGGACTGGATGCGCTGACGGATCGTGAGTTTGAAGTGTTCCAGCTTCTTGGTGAAGGACGCAGCACACCGCAGATCGCGGAGGCTATGCGCATCAGCCCCAAGACTGTAGATGTGCACCGCGCCAATATTCGAGCCAAGCTGAAACTGGAAGATGGAGCCGCGGTTACGCGCCATGCCATTCGCTGGGGCGAGTCCAATCGATTGAGTGCTTCCTCCGCAAGACAGCCGTAAAGGCTATTTTACGAGCCTATTACAAGACCTTCGAAGTCCAGTCCTCTACGGGTTGTTGAAACGTGCGGGTGGCGTGCAGCATTATCGATAAATAAATAGCGCATGTCACCTGCAGAAGGTTGATCTATTATTTACGGGTATTTTCCCTGGAATCGGGGGAGACTGTCGGCCCGTCCCGGTATTCATGCCTTGATGATGTTGTCATGAGGCATGGCTCGCCGGCAGTCCGTCCGAGTCATCTCAGTCCCCCCTGATTCCATGGAATGGCTGCTGCTCGCGCTGTTGGCCCCGCTGGTTGTGGCGCCGGTGGTGTTGCTGTGCGGATTCGCGGGCTGCGGATCGTTCCTCCCGGAGCCAGTGTCAGCACCATCCCCTCCGACTTCGCTCATTGCAGACAGGACAGGGGACCGCACCATCACCCTGCGGTGGACTCATAGTGACGCCACTGCGAAATTCAACATTGCGCGAGGAGAGTCATCGGGCAGCCTGACACCGGTGCCTGCGTTGCAAGGCGTCACGGGAACTCAGGTGGATGATGTGAATCTTCCCGAGGGGACCACGTTCTTCTACTCCATCGCGGCCGTGGATCTCAATGGCACTTCCGATGCCTTCACGTCGTCCGAAGCGAGTGCGACGACACGACCAGCAGCCCCTACAGGATTGGTGGCGACACCCGCGTTGAATTCCATTGCGCTCGCCTGGAAGAATGAATCCACCAAGGCCACGCGCTTCACGCTTGAGAGGCCGGGGGCAAGTTATGAAGTGGCCCAAGGTGGCAGCACTACGGTGACTCATACAGATGCCGCCACAGCTTCCGGCGTGACCTATGAGTACAGTCTGCGTTCGTTTGTGAATGGGGTGAACAAGGGAGTGGCTGAGCGTGTGACCTCGTCGCCTGATGTGAAGGTCACAGCGTCCACGTTGAGCTTTAAGCCGGTGTATCCCCCCACCACAGGTACACCGGTGCCGCTTGTCACGGATCAAGCTGCGTCCGGCTTTTGTTTTGTGGTGCGTATTGGAACGGACCGACTGGCGAACAGCGGCTCCCTCGTGAGGTTGACGATACGGGGTGGTGTCTCGGGACCATTGGTGCTTTCCGCCATCACCATCTCGCATGCGGTGCCTGTGGGTGAGGCGTGGGATTCGTCGGCGTTGCCAATCCTGTTGGGGACCAATGTAACAGTAGCTGCCGCAACACCGCTGGTGCTGGATCCGGTCTCCTTCGCATTGGATAAGACCAAGCCCCTGCTCGTGGCTTTCGATGTCTCACCGACGCCGGGCCAGGGTAATGTGCGTTTTGGCGCCCTGGTGGATGCGCAGACGAAGACGTATTTCAAGGCGGCAACGCAGGCGGCGCAGATGGCGAATCGTGCGTCTGACTTCCAACCTTCGAACGCTGTCTATCTCATCGAGAAGATTGAGGCTGCCTGATCATGGCCAACGCACTTACAGGCGACTATGAAGCGGTGCTGCAAGTCAGCATCCGCCAGGTGAATGGATTGCTGGCGACGCTGCATCAGAACGGCGACCTTCCTCTGAAGTCTCCGCATCTGCCGCACGGCGTTTCCTTTCTCTTGGGAGATGGTCTCTCGGGCTCCGGCTCGTCAGCAGGGGCTGCGGGACTTGGGCCGTGGATTGCTGGGCAGAAGTCGTGGCAGGACAGTGGCAACTTCGATATCTACCGGGACCATGCTGTGAAGGTGGCCGCGCCCGGCGTGGCGGTGCGGTTGAGTGATGCCATCACAGCCATCCAGGAGTCATTCCATGACATTCTTCGTCAGGGTCAGCTTCACGGGCGGGCGGATGTGCAGGTAGCGGCTCCAACGATTTCGCTGAATCTGCGTTCGCATACGGAAGTGATGGTGCATGCGACCATCCGTGCCCACTACCAGGGCACAGCTGGCACGGCAACACTGCCGGATCCCATCCATGGTGATGTGAACATTACCTATGATGTCACTGCGGGCGCCTCATCCCAGGGACAACCTGTGTTGAAAGTCACGCCCTCGGCGGATGATGGTAAGGTCTATTTCACCCGTCATCCTGGCCTCAGCACGAGTGCTGCGGAGTCAGACAAGATCTCCACGGAGCTGCGCAAGGTTGCACGCGGGAAGCTGGAGCCGCTGGACTTGGCTATCCCTGCGGACTTTCCCTTCGCTGCATTCAAGGGATTGGGCGACGCGATTGCTCTTCCCATGAAGTTGTCGGGAGGTGTTGCTTCGTCGGCGGGTCTTGCGAGCATCACGAATGAGTTCATCGGTGGTAGCGAGTATGCCATTGCGGTGAGCAAGGAACACATTGCGACGCTGCTCGCTCCCTTGATGGATTCGGTGAAGGCATCCATCAGCAGCTTCAGTGTGCGGGTGAGGATTGGATTTGTGACCGGGACCTATCATGCCAGCTTCACCTCGGGACCTGCGATTGAATGGAAGGCCGGGGTCATTGAGATCTCTGGCCACATCGCGCTGACCACCGGATCGATACTGCCAAATGGATACATCACCTTCAGACAGGGAGTGACGCTGGAACTGCATGCTCCCACACAGTCGGTGACTCTCAAGTCGGTGGGAGACCCTGCGGTGGATGAGTCCTGGTTCATCTCCCACAGCACGGCACTGGGTGCCGTGAAGTCCGCGATGGCAAGCGCGCTCAGTTCCGCATCCGGGCCGGTCAATACTACCTTCGCCAGCACCCGAGTGAGGTTCAGCGCCGGGCTCAAATCGTTCGATGACTCTGCGGATGCGAAGTATGACGCGATAGAGATCACACCCGATGGCATCATCATCCGCGGATCCCTATCCACTCGGTATCACTATGCCCCGATTGTGAAGGTGCAGGAGACTCCGGATGGCAAGAGTTTCAGCGCCTATGAGAGCTGGATACCTGGCGGGAGGATTGACCGTTTCATCTGGACGTGGGTGAAGGAGAACCAGATCCCGTGGGCCGGAGAAGTGAAGCAACAGGTGGTGCAGCATCGCTTCCTGCTGACCAAGCCCGCTGATGCTCCTACGTTGAACCGCATCTGCCTGAAGCTCGAAGGCGCGCAGCTGGACTCCAACGGTGTGGAACAACCTATCGTTGCTGGTAGAGCGTGCCAGGTCAGTGATCGCGAGCCCATTCTGGTGCAGCCGCCATGGTGGGATGTGGTGTACCTGCCCATCTGGTGGCCCAGGCCTCCAGAGTTCTTGCTGGAAGAAATGATTGCGGGGTATATCAACGTGCTCGGTGAACGTGCTCCTGTCGGAGGCAGGGGCATCAATACGCTGGTGAGATTTGCCTCGCTGGAGGTGGAGGAACCGCTGCGCGTCGTTCAGAAGGCATTGCAGGCGACTTCAGGAAGAAGTCATCCGCTGTCCGTCATCTGGGTTGTCCCGGCTGGTACATTTCAGCGGGTGCGCGGCAGGGAGATGGAGGCGCAGATGCTCCGGCAGATGGAGGGTGAGTCTGGTGTATCTCTTCAGATTGCGGAGGATACTGAAGGTGGATGGAGCCGCACCTTTGCCGCGGGGGACAGGTCATCCACATTCCTGCTGAATGCCCGCGGAGAGTTTGTGTGGAAGCAGGAAAGGGAGGGTAATCTCGATGAGTTGGTGCACGCGCTCAAGGAGCACCTGACTCCGGCGTTGAGACCGGGCTTCAAGCCGCTATCACTTTCCCTGCGAAGAGGCGAAGCGGTGCCTGACTTTGAGTTTGAGGATCAGCATGGCGGGCGGCATGCGCTGCATCGCTATCGCGGACGGGAGGTGACGCTTTTGTTCTGGCAGTCGTGGTCTGCGCCTTGTCGGAAGGAATTGCTGAGGCTGCAACGCTCGCACGCGAAGGGAAGTGGTGAGGAAGGTCGACCACTGATCATTGGATTCCATGGCGGGCCGGATACCAAGGCTATTCAGACGGTGCCGAAGGAGTGGGGAATCAGCTTCCTCCTCGCGCAGGATGCTGAGCAGCGCTTCGCCCGGGCATTGGGTGTGCGGTGCTGGCCCACGGTGGTGCAACTCGGTCGTGATGGGACGCTGCGTGATGTCACATTTGGCCTCACTCCTGAGCTGGAAGCGGAGTCTTCCGGGGAATCGTTATCCGCGGAATCATTATGACACTTGAATGGTACATGCTTGTCCTCCTGGTCCCACTGGTCGTGATTCCGGTGGTGCTGCTCTTTGGTTATGCAGGCTGCAATCAGGTTTTTGGTCTTGATCCAACCACTCTCAATTTCACGCCGATCAATGTGGAGGCGGAAGGGGAGAGCATAGAATCGATTCGGATAAGCTGGGCAAAGGCCTCATCCGAGCCTGTCACCTTCAAACTCTTTCGCATCACCCCGGGCTCGGAGGCCGAGTTCACCACCGACGCCACCGAGTATCTCGATACCGGTCTGACTCCGAACACCGAATACACCTATGAGGTGCTGGCCATACGCACGGATGATTTCAGGGAGTCTGATCGCTCAGAGAGTGCCACGGGTAGAACACTTGACTTCATGCCCGCCTTCAGCGCTACGCTGACGACGGACCAGGCCGGTATTGGTGGCTTTTGCCTGGTGCAGCGCATCGAGCCTGTGCGACTGGTACGAAGCGGAAGCAAGGTGCGCTTGGTGCTGCAAGGTTCCACTGCCGGGAATCTTTTGATTGACCGTGCGACCATCTCGCAGGTCGCAACCGGTGGCAATGTGTATGACTCCGCAGTGGACCTCGTGGAGATAGCCACAGCGGTTAGCATACCGGCAGGGCAGATCGTGGAACTGCCCGTGGTAACGTACACGCTTGATCAAACCAAGCCCCTGCTGGTCGCCTTTGATATCAGTCCCACTGCAGGCATGGGAAATGTCCGTTTTGTGAATCCCGTGCCGGCGACGGACGCATCGATGCATTTCAGGGCGGCCACGGCCGAGGCAGGTATTCAGGATCGTCTGCCCTCAGCGGCGAATCCAGGTGCTCCACCCTACAACGCATCGACAAGTATTTATCTGGTGCAGCGCATTGATGTCGGGTGACCCCTGCAGCAATGCCTGCGCTTCGCTAAACTCCAACCTCTCCTACCTCTCATATGGAATGGACTCTACTGATGCTTCTGGCGGCGGTGATGGTCGTCCCCGTGGTGCTGTTGTATGGATATGCCGGCTGCTCCTTTAATCCACAGAGCGGGTATTTTCCAGGGGTGCCGGTGGATCTGACAGTCACCAACGTCAGCTCTGGTTCGGTCTCGCTCTCATGGTTCCAAAGCGATGACGCGGAAGGGGTGACATTCGAGGTGGAGCGCCTTAGGAATGGAGACACGACGCCGGTCATACTTCCCACCACGGGCACCACCTTCACGGATACTGGCCTGCTCCCACTCACCCTGTATCGCTACAGGGTTAGAGCAGTTTTTGGTGCGCTGACTACGGACTTCACCACGCAAGTGGAGGCTACCACACTCGCGCTCGTGCCGCAGGTCTGCTTCACGTCCACACTCATGACGGATCAACCGGGACTGGAGGGCTTCTGCCTTGTGCAGCGCATCGAGCCCACACGGCTGGCTGCTGGAGGGACTCAGGTGTTCATCACGGTACGAGGCTCCACCGTGGGGAATCTTGTCATCGACCGCGTGTTCATCTCACAGCCTGCTGCCGCCGGGAATCCCTATGACTCATCCACTGACCTGACTCTGGTGGCTACCTCAGTGACGGTGCCCGCCAATACACCGGTGGCATTGCCTGTCGTGGCATACACGCTGGATCGTACCCGGCCTCTCCTGGTGTGTTTTGATATCTCTGCCACAGGAGGGCAAGGGAATGTGCGCTTTCAGAATCCCGTCCCGGCTGCGGAGGCAACCATGTTCTTCCGGCCTGCAACTGCGGAAGCCTCGGTGGCGGATCGTCTTCCTTCCGCTGCGAACCCCGGTGCGACGCCCTACAACACGTCCAACAGCATCTACCTCATTGAGCGCATCGAGGTGGCGTGAGCTGATTTCCGTACTGCCACCTTTCTCTTCGCAATCTCTCACCTTCAACTGTCATGGAATGGTTCGCCCTTTTCATACTGGCGCCGCTGCTGCTGGTGCCGGTGGTCATGTTGTGGGGGTATGCGGGATGCGGCTTCAGCATTACCATTCCTCCGTCTCTTAGTGTTCCCGAGAATCTGACTGTTGCCGCGACCTCCCCAAACTCAGTGTCCCTTTCATGGACTCATGAAAGCGGCGAGGACGAAGAGAATGCCGTGATGTTCGAAATCGAACGTCGCAAGGATGGAGAGACAACCCCTGTGCCTCTCGTGTCCGAAGTCACCACATTCACGGATGTGGGCTTGCTGTATTCGTCTCTCTACTACTACAAGGTGAAGGCCGTGTCGGGCATGATGGCGTCGGACTTCACCACGGAGGTCGATGCCACCACCCTGCCTCCGGCCGCGTGTTTCAGCGCGGCACTTGCGACGGATCAGCCTAACCTGCATGGCTACTGCATCGTGCAGCGCATAGAGCCTATGCGGCTGGCAGCCGGGGGAAGCAGGGTATTCATCACGATTCGTGGATCCACTCAGGGAAATCTGGTGATTGATCGCGTGTACATTTCACAGGTGGGAGCTTCGGGTAATCCCTACGATTCAGGCGGTGACAACAAAGTGGTGGCTCAGGCGGTTCAAGTGCCTGCGAATACGCGGGTGACACTGAGCACGGTGGCATACGATTTGGATCGCACCCGACCGCTCCTCGTGAGCTTCGACATCAACGCCACCGCCGGCAATGGCAACGTGCGCTACGTCAGCAATGTGCCAGCCGCCGAGGCCGCCATGTATTTCCGAGCTGCCACTGCTGAGGCAGGTCTCGAGGATCGCTTTCCTCCCGTGTCCAACCCGGGAGGGACTCCTTACACCATGTCCCCAAGCATCTATCTGATAGAAACCATAGAAGTCGCATAATATGGCCAACAACCTGACAGGAGACTACGAGGCGGTGGTACAAATCTCCGTGAGGCAGATCAATGGTCTGCTCGCCACCCTGCATCAGAACGGCGTGTCAGAGAACGCGCCGCTCAAGCTGCTTCACAGTGTTGACACCCGGATCGGTGATCCCCGCCGGAAGTTCCCGGATCATGTGATCGACTTTGGCGATTGGGTTCTTGAGTTGCAGCAGGAGAAAGGGCCGAGGCCCATCAAGGATCTGCAGGATCACCTCATCAGCACGTCGCCCCCGGGAGTCGCAACGAAATTCCAGGGCATCTTCGATCACTTGGGTGACGTCGTGGTGGGCGAGTTGGAGCCCGAGGTCATCCGTGGGCGTGCCAGGGTGCAGATATCCACGCTGCAGATAAGCTTCCCGGAAGGGTCATCATCCGAGGTGATCATTCATGCGCATGCTCGCGCCCATTACTACCCGGACCCGGATACGGGGGAGCTTGCAAAGCCCGTGCATGGTGAAGTGCAGGCGACCTTTGAAGTGAGAACGACGGTGGCCGGAGGAGTTCGCAAATTGCACATCAAACCCTCCAATCAGGATGCGAAGATCCGATTCATCGCTGAGCCATCGAGTGGAATCAGTACTGCAGATGCCAACAAGCTCGGCGCCCAGATTCGCAAGCTCATACGGGAGGGCATAGAACTCATGCCGGTGACTCTGCCTGCCGGGTTTCCCTTCTCCCAATTCAAGGGCATTGGCACGGTGGGTCAGGTCCTGACGTTGCCGCTGCAGTTGTCCGGCGCTGGTGCTCCTGCGTCTGGGGTGCAGCCACTCCATACCTCCTTTGTGGGTTCCAGCGGTTTTGCGTTCGCCGTGCGCAAGGAGCATATCCAGGGACTTATCGATGTTGAGGCCATTCGCGCGTCGATCGCTGCACGGAGCATCACCTTGCGATTGGAACGATTCGGAGTTGGCGTTTCCGTGACCTACAAACTCCGCTTTTCCAGTGGTCCCACGATGACGTTCAAGGCTGGATCCATCGAACTCTCAGGGCGCGTGGAAGCGGAGACGGATACTTTTTGGGCACCGAATGGCTTCGTGAGTTTCAAGCAGGGCATCAGAATACGCCTCAATACTGCCACTCAAGTCGCAAGCCTGCGGCGTATTGGCGATCCGGACGTCGACGAGTCCTGGTTCATTCCCAGTGGCACGGCGACAAACATTGTCCGATCGGAGATCGACAAGGCGCTTGAGGCCAATGAGGACTCTGTGGAAGCCGTTTTCGACGATGCCCGAGCGAAGCTCACCAATGGCCTGAGAACCTTTGACAATGCCTCGACGGTTCGATACTCCGGTGTGGAGATCACGGTGGATGGCGTGATCGTGCGTGGAGACATCGGTGGACCTGGGAGGCCCAACCCAATCGTGGAAGTGCGTGAGACAGAGCAGGCCCAGTCTTTTACTGCATTGAGGAGTTGGATTCCCGGAGGGCGTGTCCTGCGCCACATCTGGTCATGGGTGGAGTATCCTGCCTTTCCGCCGACCGCATGGTCTGGAGTGGCGAAGTCGGCCACGGAGTTCAATCGTTTTGTGTTTCCGAAACCGCCCGGCATCACGCAGCTCAGCAGCATCTGCCTTCGTATCGAGGGCACCCAGATCCTTGCCAACGGACAGACGCGAAACATCTCCGGCGGCACCACGTGCATTGCGCCCCAACCGGAGGTGGTGATGGACATTCCTGCCTGGTGGGAACCGGTGACCCTGCCGACCTGGACGCCAGATGTGAGTGACGACACCATCCTGCGGGAGGCCATCTCCGGGCACGTGACGGTGCTCACCGATCGTCCAAGGAAGCTGGGCATCGGCCACAACACGCTGGTCTGCTTTCCGGAATGGCCCGCCGAGAACTTGCTGCAGTCGCTTCATGAGGTGCTGCGCAAGCTGAAGCGCAAAAACTATTCTCTCCTGGTGATCCTCGTTCTACCGGAGGGCGCCTTCGATGTCACCCGCAAGGAGATGGAGGCACGGCTCGCGCTGCGCGAAGGGAAATTCCCGGTCTCCGTGCAGCTCACTGAGGATGACGACGGCGGCTGGTCCCGGACCTTTGCTGTGTCGAAGCGGCCTTCATGCTACCTGATCAATGCGCGTCGTGAGTTCGTCTGGAAGCATGAGGGCACTCCTGATCCAGACAAATTCGCTGCGATTTTGGAAGAGAAGCTGGTGGTCGCACCGGGGCCGCGCACGCAGCCGTTGCGGCTTGCCGTGGACACGGGGGCCTCTGCTCCTGATATCACGTTTGAAGATGCGAGCCGCGAGCGCTCGGCACTTCACCGCATGCGAGGGCAGACACTTCTGCTGAACTTCTGGCAGTCGTGGTCCGCGCCATGTCTGGCGGAACTTGAGCGACTGCAGCTGCTTCATGAGAAGGGTGGGGAAAATATGCCTCGCATCCTCTCCTTCCACGGGGGCAAGGATGTCAAGAAGATGGAGGAGATTCGCCAGCGTCTTGGGCTGACCTTCACGGTGGTGCAGGATCCGGAGCAGCGCCAGGCCCGGAAATATGGCGTGCGCTGCTGGCCTACCACGATTGAGGTGAATGCGGACGGAAACGTGGAGCACGTGCAGTTCGGAGTGGATCATCATCATGACGAGCGCGGTTACACGGACGACGACGTTGCCCAAACCGCTCCGGGAGCCTAGACTGCACCTCATGCTGTTACTGGTGGCATTTCTCCTCGCCGTGCCGTTGCTCGACCACGGGGTGAAGGCGTCGCTTCGCCAGTCGCTCGGCACGCGGGCGGTGTCACTGGGAATGCTCGGCTGTGTGCGCGTGGTCAGTGGCAGGATGTGGATGACGCGATTGAAAGGAAGTCCCAGTCCCGCCTTCCTGTGGCTTGTGTGGTTTGGGGCGGCAGGGGCGCTGGTGGCGGCCAGCATGCTGTTGCCAGAGGGAAGACCATTCGTAGGGTTGCTTCTCGGCGGTTCCTTGAGTCATGCGTGGGAGAGCACGCGCTATGGAACCATCTGCGACTACATCTGCCTGCGCTTCTGGCCGGCTTTCAACCTTGCTGACGTGGCCATCACCATCGGCGGTCTTGGTCTCATCTGGAGCCTGGCTATGGCCATGAGGGGAGGTCTTACATGAGTGAACGTGTTGCCGCACCTGCAATTCATGAGGCGTTTCCTCGGTACTTCAAGATTGCGGGGCACTGGGTGAATTCCTACAAGGTCTTCCTCTGCGTGGGCCTTTATGTGGGCACGCTGGCGGTTGGGGCGCTGGCAAGCTACTCGGGTCTTTCCCCGCTCCGTGTCGGTCTCGGGGCGCTGTCGTGTGCGCTCGCGGGTCTCTTTGGGGCGCGGGTGTATCATCTTTTGGTACATGCTCCTGTCTATCTCAGACAGGGTTCCTGGAGCGCGCTCTGGGATGGTCGCCGGGGTGGATGGAGCGTGTTTGGTGCTCTGCTGACCTTGGTGCCGATGACCTTTATTGTATCGTGGCTGCTGGGTATTCCGGCAGCGACGTTCTGGGATCATCTCGGCGCCGGTATTCTGGCGGGTGGATTCTGGGTGCGCCTCGGTTGTGTCTTCAATGGCTGCTGTGTGGGTCGGGAAACGCAAGGGCTGATGGGCGTGCATCTCCATGATGTGCATTGTGTCTGGAAACGCCGCATTCCGGTGCAGTTCATGGAGATGGCGTGGTGGTTGCTGGGTGGGTTGATTTTTCTGGTGTTGTGGTCGCGGGCCTATCCACCTGGAAGTTATGCGCTCGGCGTGCTCGCGTGGTATGGCACGGGACGCTTCTTCCTGGAGCCCTTGAGAGAGAAGCCGGATGTGATCTTTGGAAAGCTGCGCATCAATCAGCTCGTCGCCGCTCTCCTTGCCCTTGGAGCAGGAGGGGCGCTGTGGCTTCGACTCGCGACTGCTGGATAGGCAAAGGATGCCGCTTTCGCTTCAGCATTCTGCAAGTACCACATTTGCACCGGAACCTGCCATCACATGCCTGGCATGATGCAGTGACTCCTTGCCGCCGCGGCACCTCTTCATCGCCTCTTCAAGGGTGGTGCCTTGTTGTTGCAACGCTGCTGCAAACTCCTCCCTTGCCTTGCGCCGTGCGCGGAAGAGACACATGAGCACGCGGCTCTGAAAATTCACCGCACCATCTCCGGTCGTTTCCACAGGGCAGAAGATGATTTCGGGATGACGTGTCGCCACCAGCGACTGGATGCCATCTGAAACGCCGGAGCTGGGCATGCAACCAAAGGGCTTCACAGAGACAATCATGTGTGCGCGGCGTGCCTTCGTGGCCTCAATGAATTTGCCCACTTCCATGTGTCCTTCACCGCCGCGCAGCTCCACGTCGTAGTATGGTTGTGCGAGTGTGCCGATCTCATCCATGTCCGGCAGATGGAATCCCTTGAGCCCGACGCACCGGGCAGCTGTTTGAAAAATCACGCGCAGCGCGTGGTCCGCGAGCCAGAGCCCTCGCAGCAGTTTGGGCGCATTACGTCTTGCGAGTCCCTTGCCTGCCTCATCCTTCTCCTTCAGTTCAAGACGGCGCCGCGTGTCGCGCTGTCCCTGCCAGATCATGTAGAGAAGCCAGGCGCTCACGGCCTGTACCTCCACTTCGGCGCCTTCCTCTTCCAGGAAGCGCTGTAGATGATAATTGCCATCGCCTTCCGTGGTCATCGCCCAGAACTCGCCGATGATCATCACCTTGGGTTTGGCCTGCAGACGGTTCACTTCCACGCGTTCGAGTTCCTTCCGGCAGCGACGCAACGCCAGCAGGGTGGATTTTCGCTGCTGCAAGGCGGTGCACACGATCTCCTTGCACCTTTCCAGGGCCGCATCCGTTGCACCCTTGGTGACTTCATAAGGGCGGATGCGGTAGCCGATGGCATTGAGCACATCCCCGGCGACAAGCGCTTTCACGATTTGCATGAAGAACTTGGGGGTCAGCTCCAGTCCGACGTCATCACCGGTCGCTTGCTTGAAGCCGCCTTGCTGTTGGAATAGCAACACGCGAAAACCCTCGAAGCCGGCATCACGCAAGGCCTTGCGATACTCCGTGGCATAGGTGCCGAAGCGACAGGGGCCACACGCTCCCGCGGTCATGAACACATAGCGCCTGACAATGTCCGGCACCGGCACCTTCTCTTCGTCGCGCAGGGCCACGAGTCGTTTGATGAGGTTGCCCACCGTGAAGTAGGTGGGGTTGCACTGGCCGCGATTCCCAAACTCCTTGCCCAGGTGCAGTGCTTTCGTGTCGGGGCAGGGGAGAACTTCAATGCGATAACCAATTCCCTGAAGGCCCGCTTTCACGAATACATCCTGCGCGATGGTCAGTCCGCCGAGCAGGATGGTGGTGTGCTCGCGCTGAGAACGTGTGAAGGTCTGTGGATTGGGATCATGCCATTGCGAGGCCGGTTGGTCCTCAAGCCCCAGTCGCGTACGTTCCTTACGTTCGAAGACCTTCATCTCCTCCTCGATCTCAGCGAGGGTCAGAGCGCCAGCACGAGGATGAGTCGTCGTGATCATAGGAGTGAATCAATCGATGAAGTTGAGAGTGGGCACGAGATTCGCCTTCGATGAGCACCCCGTGCCACAACCGGAACATCCACCGCCGTTGCTGCCGCATCCGGTGGAGGCGGGCGAAGCTTTGCTGAGGAATGTCAGTTGAGGTGGAAGAGGTGCCACATCCGCAGTGCGGTCGAAGTGCGGCGGCATGGCGGGATATTCTTTGGCCAGGTCTGCGGCCCTGATGCCGAATACGGGCTCCTCTTCCTCCAGATACTGCTGGAAGGCGCGCTCCATGTCTTCGCGTGATGAATCCCCGTGCTCTGCCAGAGCTGTCGCGCGCTGATGCATGAGGCGCGCACGATGTTCCGCCAGACGCCGCTCCAGTTCGCCGATTCGCGTCGCGCGATCTTCCAGCATCTCCTGGTGTCGCCGCAGGGTGTAGGCATAGGTCTTTACACGAATCTTCTGCGAGCCTGCCGGTTTGTTCGCATCCAGATCGTGCATCGCGAGGTAGGGCGTGCCACCGGCGGTGATGATGTCGCTGATGAGGCCATACGTCGGCGCATCATGTCCGCACTTGAAGCTGGACAGGTCCAGCACAGCAATGTGCGGGTGACGCGCTGCGAACTTTGCGGCCCACACTTTCTGCACGCTGTTGGTGGAGTAGTTCTCCGGCCACACGTCACGGATGTCGAGAGGGGTTGCGATTCTGCCAGATGCCAGGTCTTCTTTGAACCATCGAGAGAGCCACGCAGGATCCTTGGGAATGGAGCGGATGGTCAGCACGGGATAGCCCAGTGCCTGGAACTCCTCCAGCAGACCGTGATTCATCCCGGGGTCCGCATGATAGGGGCGCGCCAGGACCAGCAGCGCGATCTTGTTTTCGCTCTCCACCTTCTCCAGCACTTCCAGCCCGCGCCTTTCAAGTTCCAGACTTGTCTGGCGCAACGCTTCCCATCCCTCATCCACCGCGAAGTCACTCTCGTCTTCAGTGATGCCGAGACGCTGGCCCCACATCTCAAACATCTGCCGCTTGAAGTAGGCTGGCTCTTCGAGCGTCACGGCGCCGTCGACGTATTCCGTGCCTTTTGAGGCGAAGAAGTCCTGCTCCTTGGTGAAGGCAGCCTTCATCACATTGGGAGTGCCCGCGACGATGGGACATGATGCGGAATCCATCACTGGCGAGACGAACGTCGGCAGGTGCGTGATGCTTGGGAAGAAGATGTAGTCGAGTGGAGACTCTGGTGGGTTGTGGGTCTTGAAGAGCAGGTGATGCAGATGTGCCTGCACTACCTTGGAGGGATAGCAGGGATCCACGGAGCCGTAGCGTGCGCCCTCCAGGTACATTTCCTCGGAGGTCGCAGGCGAGAAGAGGATGTTTTTGGAAGGAATGCCGAGCGCTTCGAAGTATGCCCGGAAGAGCGGTGCGGTGGTGTAGAGGTTGAGCACACGAGGAATGCCGATGCGCAGTCGCTGGCGACGATCCATGGCTTCCTTGTGCGAGCGCTGGAAGGACCGGGATATGCGTTTGGCCGAGAACGACCACCATGCCTTTTGAGTTTCCCTAATACCTAGAGGCGTGCCTGCATCCGGCAGCGCGCGTGGCGTGTACACGGATTGGAAGACCACACGGGCCTCATATTCCAGAAGATTGAGATGCTCCTCCTTGAGGGCATTCCGCTTCTTCAGCAGGGCCATCATCGCGTCCTTCGACTCCACCGTGCCTTTCTCACAGGAGAACCCGGAGATGTAGCGGCTGCTGCGCCCGTCTGGAGCCTGGGCGTCGATGAAGGTGCGGGAGCAGTGGTTGCGGCAGAAGTTGCAGCGCGTCTTGTCATCATTGCGCGTGGTGTAGGCAATGCCCATGGCCTGTTGCATGCCGATGAAGCGGGTGCTGCCGCGACGCTTCACGATTCGCAGCGTTTCAATCGCAGCACCGATGGCACCTGCTTCACCGCAGTGGGGATGCACGTGCACTTCTGCGCCGGGCACGCGCTCCTTGATGTAGTCCACCTGGGCTTTCACCGCCGCCAGATTGTATTGCGTGCCGCCTTGCAACACATAACGCGTGCCAAGCGAAGCCAGCCGGGGAATCTGCACCACGTATTGCCAGATATTCTTGGGCAATACCATCGCGAGCCCCGCGAGCAACTCTTCCCGCTGGTAACCCTCCTTCTGAAAATTCACGCGGTCGCTATCCAGAAACACCGCACATCCATAGCTGAATACAGGAGCGCCCTTCGCAGCGAAGGCGGTGTCCGCATACTCGCGCAACGGCACACCAAATTGATCCGCCATGGCCTGCAGCAGCATGCCGTTTCCTGCGGAGCACTGGTTGGAGAGGCGGAAGTCGCGGATGTCGCCGTTCTGCATCATCAGCACCTTGATGTCCTGGCCACCGACATCGCAGATGACATCGATCTCGCCGAAGAAATGCCGTGCGCTCAGCATGTGCGCGACGGTCTCCACGATGTTCACGTCCGCGCCTGCGACTGTTTCGAGCACATCAGCAGCATATCCGGTGGCACCGAAGCCAAGCACTTCGAGATTCGCTCCCTGTCCCACCACCTGTCCATGGAGGTCCGTGAGGAGGCTGCGGAAATCTTCGATGGGATTGCCCTTTGAGAGTCGGTAGGACTTTGCGAGCACCGTACCCGATTCATCGACCAGCACTGCCTTTGATGACGTGGAACCTCCGTCCAGCCCAATGACCGCACGCGCGGTCGTTCCTGGTTGGAAGGTTGCCGTCTCGAATTTAGGCACTGCATAGGCCTCCCGGAATGCCTGCGCATCTTCGAGGCTCCTGGCCAGTGGAATGCCACGCGCCTTGCCTGAGCCGCCGGCCTCGCTTGCCGCGGCATGTAAACGCACAGCATCCATGCCCCGGAAGCGGCCGACATTCTCCGGCAGGTCCAACCCATACAACACCGCGCCATAGGCGGCGTAGTATTGCGAGTTCTGGGGCACGGTGATCAGTTCTTCAACGGCGCGCTCGGAGGGCAGGGCCATGCCACGTTGTGTCCACGTCTCAGGAATACGAAGCCGCCAGCAGTCTTGCAGAAAGGGGAGATAGGTGTTTGGGCCACCGAGCAGAATCACTTCCGGCACCAGCGTATTTCCGCGGGTGAGTACCGAGAGGTTCTGATTCACGATGGCATCCGCCAGTGAACAAATCACTTCCGGGGCAGGGATGCCGGACTTGATGAGGTTGACGATGTCTGTCTCCGCAAACACACCACACTTCGCGGCCACCTTGTGCAGTTTTGTAGCGTCAAAGCGAAGCTCCGCGAGTTGTTCACGCGGCAGGCCCGCTTTGAGGATGCACTTGTCGATGGTGGCGCCGGTGCCGCTCGCGCACTTGTCGTTCATGGAGCACAGCGGGCGCTTTTCTCCGGTTTTCGAATCCTTCTGGAAGATGATGATCTTCGCGTCCTGTCCTCCAAGCTCAACGACACTTCCCGCATCCAGATGCAGCGATTCCACGGCCAGCGTCACTGCATTCACTTCCTGCACAAAGGCTGCGCCAAGAGGCTCCACCAGAGGTCCTCCACCCGAGCCTGTGACGAAGATGCGCATCTCATTCGCGCACGCCTGGGAGAAAGTCTCGCAGATCTCGCCCAGCATGTGCGATGCGGCGGCGACCTGCTTCGTTTCGTGGCGGCGGTAACTGCTCCAGCGAATTTCGTGTGAAGCGGCATCCACCACGACCGCCTTCACTGTTGTCGAACCTACATCCAGTCCGATCACGAGGCCGGACGTGAACGCTGGCTTCGCCGATGGATGCGTCGTGGACATATCACGTGCAGCGGTTCGCGGGGCAAGGTGTGGCAGCTTCCGCCGCAGGCAAATGGTACTTCATGAATAATCCTTCCGGTCGCGCTTGCCACGGCGTCTCCTCATGAGGATGGTGCGGCACTGCCTCACTCATGACCCCGGATTCCTTCGCCATTTTTTCGATTCCAAGAAGGACAGCGATTGATTCTGCACAATTGCAGGCGTCGTATGCCGCGCTGAGTCGCGCAGCGCATCCGGATCACGGTGGCAGTGAGGAAGCGGCATCTTCTGTAAATGCAGCCTATGAGACGCTGCGTTTTCCGGAGAAGCGGCTGAAGCACCTCATCGAAGTCGCTGCCCCAGAAGGAGCGAAGGCCTGGCGCACGGTGCCGCTGGATGAGTCCATGATGGCTGTGTTCATGGAACTCGGCAGCGCGCTGGATGCCTCCGCCAAACTCCTGGAGCGGAAAAGCAAGGCAGCCTCGGCCCTGGCCAAGGCGCTGCTCACCAACGAGGAACTGGTGTTGCGCGAGCGTCTGGAGACCATCGGGTTTGGGTTGGAGGAGAGAAAGACCGGCATGGAAGCCGGGTTCACCCAGCTTGATGAGCGTCTGGAGTCTGGCGATGACACTGTCTGGAAAGACATCGCCGCCACCCAAGCCAGGCTGGCCTACCTTGCGAAATGGCAGACACAGATTCGCGAGCGGCTACTTGCGATGATGTAGCCCTGCACTCCGGGGTGCTCTTGGCCACTTGCGCTTTTGCCTCGGGCACGGCATGGGAGCTGTGACATGGCAACGGCATCCCCGATTCTCGGCATCGACCTCGGCACCACCAATTCCCTCGTGGGTGTGGTGGACAGTGGCTTTCCCATTTTGCTGGCCGATGCGGACGGCGCCCGGCTGACACCATCTGCCGTGCACTATGCCGCGGATGGATGCGTGACGGTGGGGGCGGCAGCCGTGCGTCAACGCGCCATCGATCCCACTCGGACGGTCACCTCAGTGAAGCGCCTCATCGGGCGCAGGGCAGGGGAGGCGGAGTGGAAGCCGGCGTATGATCTGAAGGCCTTGGGGAAGTCGCCCGCAGAAGGGAGCGCGGATATCCTCAAGCATCTGAAGGCCATTGCGGAGAGCGCTCTTGAAACGGAGGTGTCTCGCGCGGTCATCACGGTGCCCGCCTATTTCAACGATGCGCAACGCAACGAGACCAAACGCGCCGGAGAACTCGCCGGGCTCACGGTCGAGCGCATCGTAAGTGAGCCTACCGCGGCTGCGCTCGCCTATGGTCTCGACAAGCTGGAGGAGAACAAGAAGATCGCGGTCTATGATCTGGGCGGCGGCACGTTTGACATTTCCATTCTGGAAATGCGCGATGGCGTCTTCCAAGTGCTGGCCACTGCCGGTGACACCCAGCTCGGCGGTGACGACATCGACCGTGCGCTGGCAGACTGGATTCTCCGCGCATCGGCGCTCCCCTCTGACTCTGCCATCCAGCACGCGCGTCTGATTGCTGCTGCCGAGGAGGCGAAGAAGAAGCTCTCCGCGGAAGCAGAGTTCACGGTGGAGCTTCCGTTCTTCCAGGACACCGCGAATCTTTCCGTGCGCGTGCAGCGCAGCGATCTGGACGCCATCGCGCAGCCGCTCATTGAGCGCACGCGCCTGCATTGCCGGCGTGCCTTGCTGGATGCGGGTCTCTCGGCAGCAGATTTGGATGATGTGATCCTCGTGGGCGGGAGCACGCGCATGCCGCTCGTCCGCCAGGTGGTGCAGGATATCTTCGGGCGTGAGCCCAATGTCTCGCAGAATCCTGATGAAGCCGTGGGTCTGGGTGCGGTGATTCAGGCAGGCATCCTCAGCGGAGCCTTGCGCAATGTGGTGTTGCTGGATGTGACGCCGCTCTCACTGGGCATCGAGACCTTCGGCGGTTTGATGAACATCATCATCCCGCGCAACTCCACCATTCCCTGCCGTGCCGGGGAGATGTTCACCAATGCGGTCGCCAATCAGCAGGAGATGCTCATTCGTGTGCTGCAGGGCGAGCGCGAACTGGCCAAGGACAACTGGGAGCTCGGTCGCATCGCTGTGCCCTTTCCACCGGGGCCCAAGGGCAGCGCACGGGTGGGTGTGCAGTTCGCGATTGATGCGAATGGCATCCTCCAGGTGCTGGCTCGCGATACCGCCACCAACACGGACACCATCTTGGAAATTCAAAACTCTGCCGTGGATGTGGATGACGAGAAGGTGGAGAAGATGATCGCAGAGAGCGTGGACTTCGCCTTCGAAGACATGAACGAGCGCATCTGGACCGAAGCACACCTGAAGAGTGAGGAACTGCTGAAGGCGGTGGATGAGGCGCTGGAACAATGTGCTGGCCTCGTGCCCGAAGACGAAGTGGAGAAGATCAAAGTCGCCGCCAGCGAGGTGCGCAACGTCATGCAGGCAGAGCTGCACGATGCGCGCGCCCTGAAAGCCGCGAATCAGTTGCTGGATGATGCCACCCAGCAACTCGCGGTACTGCTCGTCGAACGCGCGATGGAGGCTGCGCTGGAACGCAAACTCTCATAGCGCGGGCTCGACTCTCGCAGAAGGCTACTTCTCTTCCTCGACTGCGGCAGGCTGAGCTTCTGCCTCGGCTTCAGCTTCCGTGTCGGAGGATGAGGCTTCGTCGCTCGCTGCTTCCGGTGCAGGCTCGGTGGCAGTCGATTCTATTTCCACTGGAGCTTCGGTTTCGGCGGCGACTTCGAGAAGCTCGCTCTCCGCTTCACCGTGAGGCTCGGATTCTGTCGCGATCTCCTCAGCTTCCTCAGCGGACGCTTCTGCCTCGCCTTCGGCGGGGACTTCGGCTTCAGCTTCAGCAGGAGCAGCAGCGGATTCGCCAGCAGCAGCCTTGGCAGCGGGAGCAACTTTCGGCTTCGGCGGCGGGGGTTCGGTCACGCCGGGGAAGACCACGCCATCAGCGTACTCGATCACGTAACCTTCGCTGTTGAGCCAGTGGAGGTCCTGAAGAGCGTGAAGTTGATCACCGGTCCACTCGTGTTGAGCAGCTGCTGCGGCAGGCGCGGGAATCACCACGGCAGGAGCAGGAGCAGGTGCGGGTTCCGGGGCAATCTGCGCGGCGGGAGCTTTTTCCACAGGAGCATCTTCTGCCGTCTCGACTGGAGCAGTCTCAGCGACTTCAGCTTCCGTGGAAATCTCAGCAGCAGCAGCAGGAGCGGATTCAGGAGCAGGCTCGATGGGAGGCAGCTCCGTACCGGCACTCGCGCCGAATGCTTCGGCGACCACGGCGGGTTCGCTCACGACGGGCGCTTCATCGGTCGCCAGCGGTGCGGCGACTGCGGGAGTGGGGGCCGCTGCTTTTGCAGTGACCGGAGCATCCGTGGATGGAGCCACGCTTTCGATGAGCTTCTTCACCTGGATGCCAGGCTGCGTCTTGATGATCTCCACCATCTTCGCGATGCGCGCGGAGAGCACCACATTGCCCTCAAGGAGGCGCGGGCGGGTGCGGCTCACCCAGAGCTTGCCACCACGGCGCTTGAAGAGCTTCAATCCATGCCGCTCAAAGCCGCTGCAGAGTTGCTGGGCGGTGCTCAGCAGGTGCTTGCGACCTTCATCCACGGCGCGCCGCAGGTGATTGTAGAGCGAGGGTGAAAGCAGGCGCTTGGGGATGTTGCCGGCCACTGAGGCGTCGGAGACTTCGCCCACGAGCGTGTCCGCGTGATGTGCGCGGAAGTGAGCTTCCATCTCACTCCGCGTCTTGAAGGTCTTTGGTTCCTCGCCTTGGGCGGTTTCGCCCTTCAGCCAGGTCCATTGCATGCCGTGCTTTTGGGATTCCTTCCACTTGGCCACAGCTTCCGGAGTGCTTTCCGTACGGACGCGGCGCTTGTAGTCCTCGAAGGGCAGATGACTGAACTGCTCGCGATGGATCTTGTGCAGCGTCGTCTGGTAGCTGTGATGGCTGGGCGGACCGAGGATTTCGCCGGTCATCCCGCACACTGCCACGCTGGTGAAGTTGCCTTTTGGCTCTTCCAATTCGATCTCATCGACCTTGTAGAAGCTGCTGATCGCCTCGCCGTGGATCACGTGGGTGAGTGCTTCCTCACGGCTGAGCCAGAGTGAGCCATCCGTGGGCACTGCGTAGAGCTTGGTGTTGACCTCCGGCGCCATCTTGAAGCGCACGTGGAAACGATCACCACTCGCCAGCACGAGGCGTGCTGCATCGAAGACACTGTAAGCCTTGCCCGCCGTGCGGATCATGGCAGCCATGGCCTCGGTGGCCTTGGCTTCGGGTTCCACCTGCACATTGAGTCCTGTTACGGGAGGGGGAGCCTGCTCAAAGCGCGGCCTGTCACCGTAGCCGCCGCCGCCACCACGGCGGTCTCGGTCATCGCGACCACCGCGTCCCTGCGGACGAGGGCCACGATCCTGGCGATAGCCTCCGCCGCCACCTGCACCACCACCGCCTCCGCGGCGGTCATCACGACGATCACCAGCACCGGGCGGGCGGGGACCACGATTCTGGTCTCCGGGGCCACGGGGTTTATCGAAAGGTCTGCGGTCACCACGGGGCGGTCCGCCTGTGCCACCACCACCTCCACTGCCGCCGCCGAAGCTGCGTCGCTGTTGATCTCTCGGACCTCTCCCGTCGCGCCGATCACGGCTCCGGGTGTCCTCTTCGGGATAGTCTGCCGCCGGTGAAGGCGATGATTTTCCAAACTCAGATACCCACTTGGGCATGAGGCGAAGATCGGACAAGTCGAGCGGTGGCGGGGATTCGGGGGAATCAGACATGGAGCGGCGATGCGGAAGAACTTCCATTGTGACCGTTTCATCGACGAAGGCAATGGCTTTATCGCATCTGCGCCGTCCGGTGGAGCCTCACAATGAATATTCAGCAAAAGGGGCCGCATCCTAACCGGACGCAGCCCCTTTGATGAATGAAATATCTGACGTTTTCGACTCAGCTTAGAGCATCGCGGCGACCTGCTTCTGCAGCTTCACGATGTCTTCGGCGAACTTGCGGATGCCTTCAGCCGTTTTGTCGACCGCCATGGGATCTTCATTGAAGAGCCAGCGGAAGGACTTTTCGTTCAGCTCGATTTTGTCGAGCTTCGCGGACTTGGCGGCCTCGGCATTGAGCTTCGGCGTGATGGGGTCGTTCGAGGCAGCCAGTTCGCCGAGCAATGCCGGGCTAATGGTCAGCAGGTCGCAGCCGGACAGTTCGGTAATTTCACCCTTGTTGCGGAAGCTGGCGCCCATCACCTCGGTCGTGTAACCGAAGTGCTTGTAGTAGTTGTAAATGGCGGTCACGGACTGCACGCCGGGGTCTTCCGTGGCGGTGTAGTCCTTGCCCGTGCTCTTCTTGTACCAGTCGAGGATACGGCCCACGAAGGGGGAGATGAGCTTGATGCCGCCTTCGGCGCAGGCAATGGCCTGGGGAAGGGAGAAAAGAAGCGTGAGGTTGCAGTTGATGCCTTCCTTCTGAAGGATTTCTGCCGCCTTGATGCCTTCCCAGGTGGAGGCGATCTTGATGAGGATGCGCTCGCGGCTGGTGCCGGCCTTCTCGTACAGGTCGATGATGTGGCGGGCCTTTGCCAGGGTGCCTTCCGTGTCGAAGGACAGGTGGGCGTCCACTTCCGTGGAGACGCGACCGGGGACGATTTTCAGAATCTCCTGCCCGAAGTTCACCAGGATGGCGTCGATGACGGAGTCCACCAGCTTCTCTCCGCTGAGGGAGGAGCCTTTGTGGTCAGTTACTGCCTTGTCGACCAGCGCTTTGTACTCCGCCTTCTGGGAGGCTGCCAGGATGAGGGAGGGGTTCGTGGTGGCATCTTGGGGCTTGTAGGCCTTCATGGCCTCGAAGTCGCCGGTGTCCGCCACAACGACAGTGTGCTGCTTGAGCTGGTCGAGTTGATTCATGTCGAGAATAGGGCAATCAACATAGGAGGATTGGGGGTGGATGCAAGGGACGAGTGCGTGGCAAAGAATTCATGGGAGGGGTGAAAGCGGCTCATGTTCCGCCATGCCGTGTGAAAGCTGCTTGTGAAATATTTCACAAAGCGGTTGCCCACCGCCGGGCAGGCACTACCATGATCTTCAAGGAGCCGCCATGTCTGCACCCGAGCCCATCGTTACCCCGTTTGCCTACGATTCCAAAATCGAGAGCAATGTCGTCATCACCAAGCTGGATGCGGCCATCAACTGGATGCGCAAGAACTCCCTCTGGCCGATGCCCATGGGTCTTGCCTGCTGCGCCATTGAGCTCATGGCCACCGCCAGCTCCCGCTATGACATCTCCCGCTTCGGCGCGGAAGTCTTCCGGTTCTCCCCCCGCCAAGCCGACGTGATGGTCGTGGCCGGCACCGTGACTTATAAGATGGCTCTCGCCGTGAAGCGCATCTGGGACCAGATGCCTGAGCCGAAGTGGTGCATCGCCATGGGCGCCTGCGCCAGCAGCGGTGGTATGTACCGCAGCTATGCGGTGCTCCAGGGCATCGACCGCCTCATCCCGGTGGACGTGTACATCTCCGGCTGCCCTCCCCGTCCTGAAGCACTTCTGGAAGGTTTCTTCCGTCTGCAGAAGAAGATCGAAGGCGAATCCGCCCTGCTCGATCAGAAGAAGGAACTTGTGGAGGAGTTGAGCTAAGCAGCAGCAGCACGTCATTTGATTTCAATGAACGCCGCGCAAATCGTCAAGGCCCTCACCGAGAAGTTCGGACCCGCCATCACCGGCACCACGGAGTTTCGTGGCGAGCACAACGTCAGCGTGACCCTGGAGTCTCTGAAGCCGCTGCTGCGCTATTGCCGCGATGAACTGGGCTTCGATTACCTCGTGGATATTTCCAGCGTGGACCATTACGAAACCGAGCCGCGTTTCGAGATGGTGTATGAGCTGTACGGCATGACTCACTACGCGCATCTGCGTGTGAAGGCGATGCTGCCTGAAGATCAGAACGTCCCCACCGTGACGGACATCTGGGCTACGGCCAACTGGCACGAGCGCGAGGTGTACGACATGATGGGCATCAAGTTCGACGGCCATCCCGATCTCCGCCGCATCCTCATGTGGGAGGGGTATCCCTTCTTCCCCCTGCGCAAGGAGTTCCCCCTCGCCGGCAAGCCCAGCGAAATGCCGGAGATCGCCTTCACCGGCATCGCCCCGCTGGAAGGTGGCCCCTTCGTCACGTCCCCCATGGACGCCGACACCATCGATCGCGAGCCGCGCGCGAAGAGCTTCGATTCCTAGGTGCTGCAAATACACGCCCCGAGCAAAAAGTTGTTGTTGGTGGCTCTGAATTTGCGTTGAGTCGCATCTGTGAGGCAACGCTTCTCCCCAGAACTTGCGTACAGGCTGGAGAAATCCGGCTGGTTTGCTGGTCGGGCGACGGAGGAGGAGCTCAATCGGGTCCACTTTCCCATGCACCCGGTGGGCGCGCGGTTCCTCACGGAGTTCGGAGGGCTGACCATCGGTTCGCATCTCTTCTGCAATGCATACTATGTAAACGAGTCCTACGGGCACCACGAGCGCCTGGCGGTGCTCTCGGGTTTGCCCAATCTCCTTCCCGTGGCGGTGATCTGGTACTGGGGCGAGGGCTCGCTCTGGCTGGATGCGGCAGGCCACGCCTATCTGTCAGATGACTATGAACTGGCCTACGTCGGGAAAACGGTGGAAGAGGCGCTGGAAGTGCTGATCCTGGGGAAGGAAATCCCGCCGCACTACCGGCGATGGGAAATTCCTCCGGCGGAAATAGATGGCGAGTGAGTGCATCAAAACGTCAGGGGTCTGGATTATCGGCGCATCCAAGGATTGATAAATTTGCCATGGAGGGAATTCCCAGTGGCGCCGCATGGAAACTGCTGCATTCAACTGGATGTATTACACCGTATTAATTGCTATCATTTGCAACTTTTTGGCCGTGGCGGCCTGTCAGGCGGGAGGTCTCGCCTATGACTACGCGCCTGGCTGGCTGAAGCCGCCGGCGGGCCTGCCGTTCATTGGGAACGCGCACGGTGAGATCGCCGTCGATTCCAAGGGGCTCATCTATGTGAGTGTGGATGGAGACGGCAATGCCGCGACCAGCAAGCCGGGCATCCAGGTGTACCGCCCGGATGGCACCTATTCCCACAATGTGCCCAACCTGCCGCGCACGCTGCATGGCTTCGTCATCCACCACGACTTCATCTATGGCGCGGTGCTCGGTGAACAGAAGATCATCAAGGCGACGCTGGAGGGCCAGATTCTCATGGAGATTCCCGCGACCTCCTTTCCCGAGGACAAGCGTGGACCCAAGGGGCTGAAGCTCACGTCCGTGGATGTGGCTCCGAACGGCGACATCTACGCCGTGGATGGTTATGGCCTCGACTGGATTTTCGTGTTCGATGCTGCAGGCAAGTTCAAGAAGGTCTTCGGCGGTCGCGTGGCCCCGTATAACCTGAACAACTGCCATAAAATCTTCATCGACCCACGCTATGACCAGCCGCGCATCCTGTGCTGCGATCGCGTGAACCTGCGTCTGCTGCACCTCACGCTGGAAGGTGACATCATCGGCGAGTACGCCACAGGATTGCGCCGACCTTCTTCGGCCTCGTTCCACGGGGAGTATGTATGCATCGCGGAAATCGCCGGACGCGTGAGCGTGCTGGACAAGCAGGGTCGCACCGTGGCCACCTTGGGCACCAACGAGACCACCGCAGAGATTAATACCAACAAGGTGGAGCCCGCCCAGTGGCACGAGGGCATCGTCACCTCACCGCATGGCATCACCTTTGATGCGGCAGGAAACATCCTGGTGACGGAGTGGAACAAGAACGGTCGCGTGCTGCGGTGGAATCAGAAGCAGTGAAGTTGCGAGGTACGTGGTACATCGCCGTGGTCGCCATCATGCTGCTGCAATCCGCAGCCTTGATGGCCCACGACACGGGACTCGTGTATGCCCGCCTGGAGAGACCCTCTTCAGGCGGCAAGGTCATGCTGCAGGCGACTGTCGAGTGCCTCAGCAATCCGATGGTGCCCACCCAGGAGGCTGCGCGGGAAGCGTTGGTCACCTTGTTCGATCTTCAGAACGCCTCCAGTGAAAACGGAGGCGTGGCTGGGGCTGGTCGCACTACCCGAGGCAAGCTCCTTGGCGTACCTGCATGGTCCGTGCAGGCCGAATGGACCGACAACTCAGTGCCTGTTTCCGTCCAAGGCCCGGAGGATGATGCGGAAGAACATTGCTGGGTCACGGCACGGTGGGAACTGGAGCTCCTGACAGACGAAGCCGTCTGCCTCCATGTGAATGCAGACACGAAGCTCGGCGCATTGCTGTGGGAGGTGCCGCCATCGGGCCAGTCGCCAGATCCGGATGGCAGAACTCGCTGGCAGATATTGTTGCCGGGAGACCGGAGCCCTCGTCTGAATGTGCCTCAAGAGACGCCGAAGTCTGAGAATGTCACTGAGCCGGTTTCGGCTCCGGCTCCAGTGCTGGTTCACAGGATGGGGCGGGGTTGGTCGGTCGTGGTACTCGGCAGCCTCATGGTCACGGCGCTCGCGTTTGGGCGGCTCCACCAGAGGAGGTATGATTTCCGGGCTTTTTTCCGGCCCGACAGGAAATCCTGCGCCGACATTGCATGAAAGGACCAGCGGGGATTCCTCTTATTGTCACCCGCTCCGATGCTTTTAGCTCCTGATCGTACACCCCATCGATTCGTTTCCCTCGCTCTCGCTGCCACGGCCGGAATGTTGCCCTGTTTGGCGCCGACGTCCCTCAGCGCTGCGGTAAGCCCCGGCACCCCAGCAGCGGAAGACTACGAAAAGGTGGTGAAGCCTTTCTTCTCCGAGCACTGCAACAGCTGCCACGGCGAGAAAAAGCAGAAGGGCGAACTCCGCGTCGACACGCTGAAGGTGGATCCCACGTCGCCCAAGACCATGGCTCACTGGGAGGAAATCATGAACCGCATCAACTCCGGCGACATGCCGCCGGATGATGAGCCCCGTCCGAAGCCAGCGGAGGTGTCCAAGGTGGCGGAGTGGATCGTGAGCCAGCTTCATGAAGCGGAAGCGGCGAATCAGGCCTCCGGTCGTGAGCGGGTGGCTTTCCGCAAACTCACGCGTGTGGAGTATGCGAACACGGTGCGCGATTTGCTCGGCGTGAACTTCGATGTGAAGGCACCCACCGGCTTGCCCGAGGACCCGGACTGGCATGGCTTCGAGCGCATCGGCTCGGTGCTCACGCTCTCGCCCGCGCACGTGGAAAAGTATCTGTCCGCGGCAGATGCGGTGCTGGATGAGGCCCTATCCATCCGCCCGGAGCCGAAGCGAGATGTCATTCGCTGGGGTGCCTTCGACATGCGGTGGAAGGGATTTTCCGAGGAGTACAAGGCGCGCGGCATCGCGGACCAGGTGCGTATTGAGATCGTCCCGAACAACTACACCACGGACACTTGGCCGCTGGAGGTGAAGACCACGGGGGAATACATCCTGCGCATGAAGCTCAGCGGCCTGCGCCCGGAAGGGGGACGCGCGCCGCGCATCAAGGTGTACATGTCGAGCGTCGACAAAACCTTGTTGGAGCAGGATGTCGATGCTGCCGAGGACAAGCCCATCACGGTCGAGGCACGCGTGCATCTCACGGCGGGCAAGTATCCCATCCGCATCATCAACTCCGTCCCCGGGCCGAATCCGGAAGGCCGCCGCTCGCGCCACTCCGGTACGCCGAACGCCTTCACCAATGTGCGCAGCCGTGTGCCGTGGCAGTTGAAGCTGACGGACGATGACTTCAAGCCCATCCAGCCCACCTTGATTCTCGACTCCGTGGAGTGGGATGGTCCGATTGTCGACTCCTGGCCTACGAATGCACACCAGCAGGTATTCTTCGGTGGCGAGAAGGCGACGAAGGACATCGCCTATGCGCGTGAAATCCTGACCCGCTTCGCGTCGCGTGCCTGGCGTCGCCCCGTGCAGCCGGCGGAGGTCGAGCGCTTCCTCAAGCCCATCGCAAAAGCGCAGGAACTGGGCGACAGCTTCGAAGTCGCCGTGAAGAGCGGCCTTGCGGCCATCATGTGTTCGAAGAGCTTCCTCTACCTGGAGGAGGGGAATGCCACGAAAACCGAGCAGAAGCTGACGGACTCGGAGCTTGCCTCGCGCCTCTCTTATTTCCTCTGGAGCAGCGCGCCGGACCAGCGACTGCTGGATCTCGCGAAGGAAGGCAAGCTTCATGAGAAGGAAACCCTCCGTGCTGAAGTGCGCCGCATGCTGGCAGATCCAAAGGCGAAGGAATTCGCCGTCGGCTTCCCGCGCCAGTGGCTGCAGCTTCGCAAGGTGGGCATGTTCCCTCCGGACAAGGTGCTCTATCCCGACTATGACGAGAATCTGGAGCAGAGCATGGTTGGGGAGACCTTGAGCTTCTTCTCCGACATCCTGAAGCGCAACGGCAGCCTGCGGGAGTTCCTCAACTCAGACTGGACCATGCTCAATGAACGTCTCGCGATGCACTACGGCATCGAAGGCATCCGCGGCGATGAGTTCCGCAAAGTGGCGCTGAAGCCCGAGTATCATCGCGGTGGCCTGCTGACGCAGGGCGCCGTCCTCAGCCTCAGTTCCGATGGCACACGGCATCGCCCGGTGCATCGCGGTGTGTGGGTGCTCGAAGCCATCGTCGGCAAGCCACCACCCCCGCCTCCGGCAAATGTCCCAGCGCTGGCCACTCCCGTGGCAAATGCGCCGAAGACCACCGTCCGTGAAAAGCTGGAGCAGCATCGTGCGGACCCGAACTGCACCGCGTGCCATGACAAGATCGATCCCCTCGGTGTCGCCTTCGACAACTACGATGCCATTGGTCGCTTCCGCCTCGTGGAAGAGTCCAAGGATGGCACCGGCGACAACCCGAAACTCGATGCCAGTGGCATGCTGCCGGATGGACGGAAGTTTGCCGACTCCGTGGAACTCCGGAAGCTCATGGTCGATGACGTCGACAAGTTCGCTGCGGCCATCACCGACAAGCTCGCCACCTACGCCCTGCGTCGCGGAATGACCTTCTCCGACCGCGAAGAGCTCAAGCAAATCGCCGATGAATCCAAAACCGGCGACTACCAGCTCGCGAGCTTGATCGAGTCTCTCGTCACCAGTCCTCTTTTCCAGAAGCGTTAGTCCATGGCTGAACGTGTTCCTTGCTCCAATCCTGAGTGCGGCAATACCATCCTGCCGGTCACTGCGGCAGCCAATGGAGGACTGTGCGCGCCTTGCATTGGTGCGATTAGGCGACGGGAACATGAGGAATTTGTGAGGTTGAATCATCGGACGGTGAATCCCTACGAAGGAGTCTCCGACCCGGTGGAAATCGCAAAACTGATGCTATTGCCGCGCAAGTACGATGAGCTTGTGACTTTCGCTCCGCCGCCGATTTCCAAGGAGGAACTGTTCAATTCTTTGGACAAAGAAGCCGCGGAACGATTGGCGTTTGAGGCAATCGCCGCTCTCCACGATGGAGAAGAGGACTTTGCTGAAGATATCGCCAAGCATTTGGCGGTGCTGACGGATTACCGTCTCGATGGCCTGCAACAAGCGTGGGTGCAGAGTGCTAACTTTTGGCCGCCCGTAATCTTTCGCTCCGCGTCATCCGCCATTCGTGAAGCCATCACAAAAGAGATGGTGCAAGATGGAGGGAGTGTGTTCCACGCACTCAGCGCCCTTGCCTGGATCGGAGATGAGGTGGTCGTAACGCTGTTTGAAGGCTGGGACCGTAAGAAACCAGCATGGAGTGCAGAGCTGCGAGTGCCGCCTTCGGACTATTCAGAAGTGGCAGGGTGGGAGTCTTCCGGCGGCGCTCGGCGAAACCTGTTCCACGATCGATGTCTTGCGATATCTCCTGCCACGGAGTTGCAGAACGCGGCGCCGGTGAAGGTGTTTTCAAACACACCTCAAGCCTGTCCATGGTGTAGACAAGGGCTCACTTATATGTTGGAACTCGATCTGCGTGACGCTCGATTTGATTTCCTTGGATTTCAGGGCCCGAGTTTGCCCGTTCTCACATGCCACGGTTGTACATGCTACGGGCACTTCTTTTCGAAAGTTGATGCACACGGAGGCGCAACAGTGCATCCGAAGATTCCAACCCCTGGCTGGCTCCCTGACACGAATGAGGCTTGGGTGCCGCCTGCGTGGAAAGATGTGGACATTGTCCTCACGCCACGCCGCGCCATCCAAGCGGTAGATTGGTGCATGGAGTTGAAGAGTTCCCAGGTCGGCGGCATGCCCTGTTGGGTGCAGGACACCGACTATCCAAAGTGTCTGGATTGTGGGGTGACGATGAGTTTTATCGCCCAACTGAATGAGGGTGATTTTCCAGAGCACGAAGGGACGTATTATGCATTCCTCTGCGCGCCTTGTCGGAACACCGCCACGTCCTATCAACAAACCTGAATCCCGTTTATCGATGTCCAACATCCTTTCCCAACGCTGGCGTTTGAGTCGTCGTCATTTCCTGCGTGGTCTCGGAGCCACCATGGCGCTGCCGCTTCTGGATGCGATGGCACCGCGCCGCGTGAGCGCTGCAGCGGCTGCCGCTGCGAAGCCGCGTCGCAGTGTGTTCGTGTATGTCCCGAACGGCGTGAATGGCATGACATGGCAGGTGAAGAAGGCTGGTCGCGACTATGAGCTCTCGCCCTCGCTCCAGCCGCTGGCGAAGCATCGCAATGACTTCACCGTCTTCAGCGGCCTGCACCACCCGAACGGCATCGGACAAGCGCACGTGTGTGCGGACACCTGGCTCACCGGCGCGAAGATTGATGCGCAGGGAGGGCGCAAGTATGAGAACTCTGTTTCCGTGGACCAGATGATGGCGGAAGTGGTGGGGCAGCAGACGCGCTTCCCCTCGCTTGAGCTTTCGATTTCCTCGGGCACGGGACATCCCTTCGGCACCAGCACGCTGGCGTTCTCACGTGATGGCGTGCCGCTTCCCGCGGATGACAATCCCAAGGTGATCTTCAACCGCCTCTTCGGTGAAGAAGTGGGTGGCATCGGCGCGCAGCGCGCCCGTCTTACCAAGCGTCGCAGTGTGCTGGATGCCGTGCTGGAAGATGCGAAGTCCCTGCGCCTGGAGCTTGGCAAGGACGACCGCACCAAGCTGGATGAATACCTCCACTCCGTGCGCGATGTGGAGCAGCGCACCGAGCGTCTCGATGCCTGGCTGGATATTCCCAAGCCAACTGTGGAGAAGAAGGTCACGGAACACTTCCAGAAGGACGTGCCCAAGGCGCAGGCCGGCGAGTACTGGCGCACGATGTTCGACCTCATGGTTCTCGCGATGCGCACGGACATGACGCGCGTGATCACTTACATGAATGGCAGCGAAGGCAACGGCCTGGCCATTCCTGAAATCGGCATCACCCAGGCGCGTCACAATCTCTCCCACCACAATGGAGACCCACTCGTGCTCGACCGTCTCGCGAAGAGCGATGCGTTTATCATGGAGCAGTTCGCGCATTTCCTCGATGAGCTCAGCACCATCAAGGATGGCGAAGAGCCGCTGCTGGATCGCACCATGATCATGTTTGGCTCCGGCATGAGCTACGGCCACAGCCACGCGAACAGCAACCTGCCCATCCTCCTTGCCGGTGGTCGCGGTCTCGGCCTCAAGCACGGCCAGCATATCGACTACAACCGTCCTCACATGAAGGAAGACTACACGCTGAGCTACGACGAGTGGCGCGGTCTCTGCGGCAAGCCCAAGGACGGCAATGCGCGTCTCAGCAACGTGATGCTCACCATGCTGCAGAAGATGGACATCCAGGCGGAGAAGTTCGTGGATAGCCTCGGGCCGGTGTCGGAGATCGTTTAGCAGACAGGATGAAAGCCCTGTGGCTACGCATTGATAAGTGGCTCGCCGAGCATGCACCCGAAGTGCTCGCGGGCCTCAACCCGCCTGCCACGCTTGAGCACATCCGCGCTGCCGAAAAGCGTCTGGGGTGTGAGTTTCCCCAGGACGTGATGGATTCATTCCTGGTGCATGACGGCGCTCGTCCGGGATGCGGACTGTGGGCGGGCTGGGACCTTCTCAGTCTGGAGGGTGTGGTGCGGGAGTGGGAGTGCTGGAAGGAACTGGTCGATGGGGGCTCCTTTCACCAGAACAAAAGCGTCTCGGATGGCGACATTTCGGACTCCTGGTATGACTTGAACTGGATACCTCTCACTTACCAGGCTGCGGGAGATAACGAGTGTCTTGACCTGAACCCGGGCGAGAAAGGAACCGTGGGTCAAATCATCTCCGTTTACCACGATGATGCCAATCGAGGAGTGGTTGCCTCCAGCTATCGGGCTTGGATGACAGCGTTTGCGGATGATCTGGAGGCAGGTGATTTTGTGTTGGACGAAGATGGCTCCCTTTCCCGTTTTGAGGAGCGGGCGGATGAAAGGTCTTCCGTGGAATATACTGTCTGGCACTTGGACAATGAAGTCAGTGCCAGTGCCCACCAGGTTCTGAGGCAGTTCTTGAAGCAGGAAGCCACGGAGGAGCTTTCCGCCGTGTTCGAGCGCATGATTGCACCGCCGATGATTCAGCCTGCGGCAGTCATGAAATGGTTCGGCGCCAAGGCAAAGCCATATCGACCGTGCTGTGACGATGCCGTGCGTACGATGGTGGCCCTGGAGTTTGTCGCGGAAGCGATTGGCAGGGGCCACACCACCACTCCGGCTCCGCTTTCCCAATGGGTTCGCAGCGCTCGTACCGATGCGGTGAGAGCCTTGCAACCGGCCGCGCACCAGGCTCTGGATGCCCTTCAGGCGCTCGCCAACTCGGATGCCGCCTGGGAGGTTCGGGCGTCCGAGTGGCACGCCGCCGCTGCGAGTCTGGTGAGACGTTTTCAAACCTAGCGGCCAGACTGCTCCGCCTATTTATATTTCTACATTCCTGCCACCATGCCTCATCGTTATCTTGTCTGTCTTACGTCTTTGTTCCTCTTGGGTGTCTCCTCCGCGATTGCCGAAGACGCCCCCGCCAAGAAGGATGAGCGCTATCCGTTCCGCACAGACTTCGCGAATGCGGATCTCCCCTGGTACCAGCCGAAGAACCTGGAGTTTCCACCGCATCATTCGGACCGCCGCATCGGTGGTGAGTTGGTGAGCGTGGATTTCATCCTGCGCAAAGGACAGTTCCGCACGACGAAGACGGGCGAGTTGGTGAACTTCACAATGCCGCCATATGCGTATGTGAGTTATCTGAATGCCGAGGTGGACATGCGTGAGGTGCCGCTGGGTACGTTCTTCCTTTTCTTCATGAATCAGGATGAGGATGGCGGCTTCACGAAGCTGGCCACCATGCAGGAGCAGTTCACCATGGATGCGAGCCACAGCTTCACCTACAAGCTGGATGAAGCGAAACTCGCGGAGGGCAAGCTGCTCACCACAAAGCACAGCATCAAGAAGAAGCAGGACGACCTCGGCAAGAAGGAACTACTCGTCACGAAAGACACGCGTGTGTGGCAGGGCGACAAGCAGGTAAAACTGGAAGACCTGAAGCCCGGCGATGAACTGCTGTACAACATCACTGGCAAGACCGCGGACAAGCCCGGCTGGTGCACCGACATCTGGGTGGGGGAGGATACTCACAAGCTCGCCACGGAAACGCAGCGCAAGAAGTACACGGATTTCATCAAAGCCCGCGGTGTGCCTGGTTGGGTCGAGAAGACCGAAGGCAAGAGCGCGACGGTCACGCTCTTCAGCGGCGATGCCAAAGCGTTCAAGGAAACGTACGGCGCAGATTTTGTCGTGGGGAAGAGCGCCCGCCTCTGCGTGGCGAATGAAGAGCTGCGCACGTGGAATCCGCCCGTGGATGGCGAGAACGGAAGCATCGTCGCCGTGGATAAGGTGCCCGAGTCCGGCTACGGCTGCAGCGGTGTGCGCATCACCATGACGGTACCGAACATGCTGGAAGGTTTCCGCAAGGGACGCGTGGTGCGCCTCTTCGCTCAGGGCTGGAAAGCGCAGGACCAGTTCTACGGCGAGAGCCTCATGGGCTACGGCTTCGGCAGGATGCAGAATCAGGAACTCGTGGAGAATGTGGCGAAGGAATATCCCGAGCAGTTCCCCTTCCGCACGGACTACAGCAATCGCGATCTGCCCTGGTACAAGTTGCAGGCCGGCGTGAAGCCGCCGCCTTTCTCCGAGCATGTCATCACGGGTGAACTGCTCAAGGCAGATGCCGCAGCGAGCACCGGGCAGTTCCGCAAGGACGGCACCGGCGAGGTCGTGGACTTCAGCATCATTCCGGAGGGAGGTGTGCAGTACGTGAACGCCGATGCCACACTCGCGGACATTCCACTGGGCACCCGCTGCCGGTTCTCATTGTTTCAGGATGAGAAAGGCGCTTTCACCAAGGCCAGTCTTGTCACCGATGAGTACACCCGGCTGGCTCGCAATGCGACCACCGTGCGTGTCGTGGAGATCAAGCAGAATGGAGAGCTCCTGTGCGTGGCCTATCAGATTCCCGAGGTGAAAGACTACAACGGCGACATGAAGCGTCCGCCGGACATCGCTCGCGGCACGCTGCGTCTTGATTCCCAAACGCGTTTCTGGAAAGGCGACAAGGAAGTGAAGGGAGCAGACATTGTTGTGGGAGATGTGTTGCTGGTGAATTTTTCCGGTGAGCAGACAGGCACTCCCTCGCGCTGCACAGAAATCTGGATTGGCGAGGACACGCACAAGCAGGTCACCGAGGCGCAGAAGAAGAAGCACACCGAGAGGCTCAATGCAGAGAAGGTCGCGGCCGCTGCGAAGAAGTAGGCTGAGACTGTCACATCATTTCTTGATTGTGGCTTCTGTCCCATTCTCCTAGGGTTACGGCGATGAAGTATGTACTTCCGCTCGTGTTCATTGTGATGCTCTATGTCGTTATCAAGAGGGCATATGAGACTACTCCCCCTCCGACAGTGGATACGAAAGCATTGGTGGCAAAGGCAAAGGCCCTTCAAGCTGCGTTCGACAGCGGTGAGGTGGAGTCACTCATCGCCAGCGTACACCCTGCGATCTTCAACATTGTGAGTCGCGAAGAATTTGAAAGGGTGGCGCGTCAGTCGGCTGAGTCGATTGCTGATGAGGTGACTACCATTTCCCAGGTATGGGGCGAGCCCAGCGCCATCTACTCCAGTGGTCAGGATGAAGTTTGTTTTTTGCCAAGGGAAAGTGTCCTGGAAATGAGTGGCAGGCGAGTCAACTCCAAAGGGTTTTGGATTGCTGCGAGAAAGAAGGGAACGAACGAATGGCTCTTTCTGGATGGGACTGGGCTCCGCAGAAACCCCGAGCTTCTCTGGAAGCTGTTTCCCAATCTCCCGAAGGACATTGAAGTCCCGCCAAACAAGGTCGAGTTGGTGTAGTGAGGTGAGCGGAGGTGGCTGGTCGAGGGCAGGGCACAAGTTGCAAAAGCGGATCTGTCGTTGAGGCGAGTCGCAGAAAGACCTCCGCCCCGCGAACCGTTGCTTGCAGTTCGAGGTGACGCCGTGTTTCATAAAAGGCTCACCCAAATTCGATTCATCCATCCCATCCCACCATGATCCGGTCTGCGAACCTGAACATCCTCGCGTCGGGCGGTCTGGCTGCCGCGGCCTCCGTGCTTGTCGCCGGTGCCACCGCCTTTGCGGCTCCTACCACCGCTCCTGCTCCTGCCGAATCTCCGGCCTTCCGTGGAAACAGCCTCGGCTCCGCGCCCGCGCTTCCCGTCAAGGACCTGAGCAAGGCCACTCTGAACCAGCGCTGGAAGGTAGAGACCCCAGCTGGATTCAGCTCCTTCGTGGTCGCGGGTGCCAAGGCGTACACCATTGTGAAGCGCGATGTGGATGGCAACCCCACCGAAGTGCTGGTGGCGATTGACGCGAAGACCGGCAAGGAGGTCTGGGCTGCTCCGCTCACCATCATCAACAAGTATGACGGCGGTGGCGAATCCGGCACGCCCGACAACAAGGGTGTTGACGGTCCTCGCTCCACGCCTGCCGTGAGCGACGGCAAGGTGTATGCCATTGATGCAAACCTGGGCGTTTATGCCTTCGATGCCGCTACCGGCAAGGAAGTCTGGAAGCACGACGTCATGAAGGACAACGCCGGTGTGCAGATCAAGTGGCAGAACGCCGCTTCTCCGGTCATCGATGGCAATATCCTGCTGATGGCGGGTGGTGGTCCTGGAGAAGGACTGCTCGGCCTCGACAAAAACACCGGCAAGGTGGTGTGGAAGGGCGAGAACGACAAGATGACCCACGCCACGCCGATTCTTGCGGACATCCACGGAATCCATCAGGCCATCTTCTTCACCCAGTCGGGCCTCGTGGCGGTGGATCCTGCCAAGGGCACCCTCCTGTGGCGCGCCGAGTTTCCCTTCAAGGTGAGCACCGCGGCTTCTCCGGTGGTGTATGAGGACATCGTGTATTGCTCCGCAGGCTACGGCGTGGGTGCCGGTGCCTTCAAGATCAGCAAGAGCGGCTCCGGACTCAAGGCTGAGCAGATCTGGCGTCGTGAAAATCAGTGCTTCAACCACTGGAGCACCCCGGTCGTCAAGGACGGCTACCTGTACGGCATGTTCAGCTTCAAGGAATATGGCAGCGGTCCTGTGGCCTGTGTGGATATCAAGAGCGGCAAGGACATCTGGCAGCAAGCCGGCTTCGGCCCCGGACAGCTCATCCTCAGTGGCGACAATCTCGTGGCCCTGAGCGACAAGGGCGAGGTGGTCTTCATCAAGGCTGACCCGAAGGAGTACACCGAGCTGAAGCGCGAAGACATCCTCGCCGGCAAGGTCTGGAGCTATCCCGTTCTGGCCTACAACCACCTCTTCGCCCGCAGCACCGCGGAAGGCGGCTGCTGGGAGATTAAGTGATCACAGGGTAACAGCTGTAAAAGCGTTTCAACAATCCGTCCGCATGACCCACGAGGTTGGCGGGCGGATTTTCTTTTTGGTGTGTGTTCGTATGCCGCCAACAGTTGAAGAAGGGGTCCTCGTGCAGGGACGAAGCGACTGGGCAAAGGAGCGTGGACACTCTTGTCCGCCGTTCTGTTGCGCAGCGCGCCTTCATCATGTGGAAGTTGCTGATGACGATTCTGGAGCAGCTGGTGGCATGCGGCCTTGCCTGCTTGAGGAAAGATGGTGGTAGGTCAGGGACGGCGGACAAGAGTGTCCGCGCTCCTTTGAAATGCCAGGCGCTTGCCCTTGGTCATCGCTCCCGCTTCTCACCCCTGCAGCGCCCACTCCAGCAGCGCCTGGGCGTCTTTCCACACCGAGTAGGACGTGCTGTTGAGCACCACCACAATGCGTCTGCGGCCTTCCTTCTCGCCGCTGGCCACGAGGCAGTAGCCGGAGAGGTTGGTGTAGCCCGTTTTCATGCCGTCGCAGTACTGGTAGGAGCGTAGTACGCGGTTGGTGTTCTCCAGCGTTTCTTCGCGTCCGTCCGGGCGCTTGAAAACATAGGTGCGGTTGGACACCATGGCGCGGATCTGGGGGAGGGCATCGGCGGCCTTGGCGAGCTTCGCCAGATCGCGCGCGGTCGAGTACTGGCCTTCCACGGGAAGGCCATTGGGATTCACGAAGTGGCTGTCATTCATGCCCAGCTCCTTCGCTCGGGCGTTCATCTGGGCGGCAAAGGCGACCTGCGAGCCTGCATGGTCCCGCGCCAGTGCCTGGGCGATGTCGTTGGAGCTTTTCACCATCAGCGCGGTAAGCAGCGAGCGGCGGCTGTACTGATCTCCCGCTTTCAGCCCGATGCGCACCGGCGGGCATTTGGTGTCTGCATCCTCAATGGTGACCATGTTGTCCATGTCGCCACCCTCGACCACGAGCAGCGCGGTGAGCAGCTTCTGCGTGCTGGCGATGGGTCCTTTGCGGTCCGCATTGCGCTCCAGCAGCACTTCGTCGGACTCTGGGTCGATCACCATCACTCGCTCGGCCACGACCTTCGGCGCTGGTCCGCGCTTCTCGCGAAGCAGGAGGGCTTGCTGATAGCGTTTGGCTTTCTCGACGTCCGCCAGGAGCTGGGTGCGCTGGGCTTCCAGTTCGCGGCGTTCCTTCTCCAGGGTCGCGGCGGATTCGGCAAGCTGGCGCTCTCTTTCCGCGAGAGTCTGCTCATGCTCCAGCAGTGAAGTCTCCCGGCTCACGACACGCTGTTCGCGCGTCTTCAGCGCTTCAATGGCCGAGTCGAGCTTTTCGGGATTGTCGCAGGAGCAAATCAGCAGCGCAGGGAGCAGCGCCACCCAGCGAGAGATTCTCGGGCGCAGTCGGGAGCCTGGTTGGGGCAGGGTAGGGGAGGTGTGGCTGGGGGAGCCGCGGGGGACCATCACTTACAGGGCGTTCAGCAGTTTTCTGAGTTCGGTTGCCGCCCACTGACCGGGTGCATTGGACTCGCCGACATAGCCGTAATTCAACAGGCTGCCGCATTTGGCAAGCACCAGACGGGATGCCCGGCCGAGGCTGCCCATGCCCATCACCGAGATTGGCAGGCGCTTTTCCGCCGCGACGAGCTGAATGAGCCGGGCCAGGTCTTGCGGGCTCTGCAGGGCCGTGGCCACCTTCACCGCTTCAAGCTTGAATTGCAGGGCGAAATCCGCCGCGCCACGCAGGACTTCATCGCCAGGGGTGGCATTAAAATCGTGGAAGGACCCGATAACCCCCACGTTCCTGGTCTTGGCCTTGGCAATCACGGCCTGCAGTTCCAGCGCGCTGCGCAGCTCGACATCCATCAGGGCAGCGAGGTCGAGGTGGGCTTCCAGCAGGGTGGCCCGCTCTGAGGGGTCCAGGTTGTACATCCCGCCTTCCTCCGGATGGCGGGCGGTGATCAGGAGGGGTACCTTCAGTTTCTGGGCGAGCGGGCGCGACTCATCAGGGGCCAGATCGATCGAGTCCAGACGGAGTTCAAGGAGGTCGCACCCTTCCGCGAGCGCCGGATTGGACGCCACTGCTTCCAGGGTCTCGGCGGTGCTAACTGCCCCAACCACAAGAGGATGGGGGCTGTGAAGCAAGTTTTTTGACGAATCCAGTTGTGGCATCCTTCAGATTGTCTAAGCTTTTATTTAGTCTCAGAAATTATTGTTAGCCTTGCTAAAGTATGGGTGGTCGCCAGCAAGAAATCAATCTCCAGCTCAAGCAATTGCTTCGAGGTGGTCTTCTTGCCTTTCCCGTGGGCTTCGCACACACGCTGCGAAGCGACCCGGCGCAATCACGCCACCGGACTTTGCACCTCAATCCGGGGCTTGCCCGGGTCTGGTGGCTGGTGGTGGGGATCGCATCATTCACCCCGATCATTTTGGAGCGGCTTCACGGAATGAGTGGCATCGGATCTGCGCTACATCGACGCCTGCTCCCTGTGGCGGGATGCGCGCATCCTCGTTTGTGTCATTCCATCCGTGGTGAAAAGGACTGGTGCGCACGCACGGCCCAGCCTACGGGGAATTCGCTTGCAAGAGCGGATGCCCCCTCGTTACTCGCGGGCTCGCTGCCTTTTGTATTTTTTTGATGTCCATCAACCTATGAGCCAGAAAAAAACCGCCGTTGTCACTGGAGCCGCCGGGTTCCTTGGGTCCCATCTTTCCGACCGCCTTTTGGGGGAGGGGTACAAGGTGATTGGCATGGACAATCTCCTGACGGGCAACGTGCGCAACATCGAGCACCTCGCTGGGAATCCGGATTTCGACTTCATCAAGCATGACGTCACGAAATTCATCTACCTGCCAGGCAAGGTGGATCTGATTTTCCACTTCGCGTCCCCGGCCTCACCCATCGACTACCTTCAGATTCCCATCCAGACACTGAAGGTGGGATCACTGGGCACGCACAATGCGCTCGGCTTGGCGAAGGAGAAGGGCGCTACATTCCTAATTGCCAGCACCAGCGAATGCTACGGTGATCCTCTGGAGCACCCGCAGAAGGAGACGTACTGGGGCAACGTGAACCCGGTGGGACCGCGGGGTTGTTACGATGAGGCGAAGCGTTTTGCCGAGGCCATCACGATGGCCTATCACCGCTTTCACAATCTGGACACCAAGATTGTCCGCATTTTCAACACCTACGGGCCACGCATGCGCCTGGAGGACGGGCGCGTGGTGCCGGCTTTCATTGGCCAGTCCCTGCAGGGCAACGACCTCACCGTATTCGGCGATGGTTCCCAGACGCGCAGCTTCTGCTACGTGAGCGACCTCATTGACGGCATCTACAAGCTCTCCCAGAGCACGTACCATGAGCCGTGCAATATCGGCAATCCCGGCGAGATGACCGTGCTGCAGTTCGCCGAGAAAATCCTGAAGGTCACGGGCAGCAAGTCGAAAATCGATTTCCGCCCACTGCCGGTGGACGATCCGAAGGTGCGCCAGCCGGATATCACGCTCGCCAAGCGCATTCTTGGCTGGGAGCCAAAGGTTTCCTTTGATGAGGGCATTGATAAGACTGTCGCTTACTTTCGCGACTTTCTGGGAATCCACGCTTGATGTTGAAGCGGAGGAACTGCTAAAACGGTAGAAATTCGCCGGTAATTGGCGCGGTAAAGGGACCCTTCGTACGGAGGGGTCTTGAGCCCGCCTATCGCTGGAGAGTCCCTGAAACGCCCACTTTCCCACGATCCATGATGCTCCGCACCTGCATGCTCGCCGCAGCTTTCGCTGCCATTGTCCCCGCTTCGCTCCAAGCCCAGGTGGAGGCATCCAAAGAAGTCCGGGGCAAGATCAAGGGCATGACAGTGGACGTGCAGTACACACCGCAATTCTCCGTCCCGAACGTGAAGGACAAGCGCTTCCGCCCCAAGAACTGGATGGAGCTGGATGTGGCCTTCGATGTGGATAAGGCCAAGGTCGCGGGAGACAACAACCCGATGGTCGACTCTCTGGAGTTCAAGTTCTATGTGCTTCTGAACGTGCGCAACAAGGAGGGCAAGCTCACGATGCTGACGGCCTCGGCCACGTACTTGAACATCATGGAAAGGGAAGAGCACCACGTCTTGATGTACGTCTCCCCGGCCACGCTGACCAACTTGCTCCAGAAGAACCAATTTACTCCGGCCGATGTTTCCGCTTTCGGCGTTGAGATTTACAAGAACGGCGCTGCAGTAGCCCGCCACATCAGCACCGGAGCAGTGCCTTTCTGGGAAAAGACAGAGAACTTCGTGACAGTTGACGGTTCCCTTCTTCCCAAGGCCAAGACGCCATTCGCGCCTCTGTGGGGTGACTACGATTTGGAAATGAAAGTTCAGTAGAGGATGGATCTGCGCCTCTGACGCTTGACAGCTTGGAGTCGCCGATGTTTTGAACCGCCCCCCAATTTTAAAGCGATGGCAGACAACAGCTTTGCAGTATTCAATCTAGGCTCCCAGCGGGTAAGTGGAGCCGTATTCACCAAGGCACGAAATGGCGATCTGGTCCTGAAGGCCGCCGCTTTCGCGGAAATGCATGGAGACCCCGGCGTGGAAGCCACCCGGCTGCCGCAGCTTCGCGTCGCGGTGCTGGAACTGGCGGACAAGCTCCGGCTGAAGGGCAAGGACGTGTGGTACGCCATCGCCGGCCATGTGGTGTTTACCCGCTTTGTGAAGCTGCCTCCGTTCGATGAGGACAAGGCGGACCAGATTGTCGAGTTTGAAGCGCGTCAGAACGTTCCGTTCCCGATCAATGAAGTGATCTGGGACTATGAATTCATCGGGCCGCGGAATGGAGCCGAGCGCGAAGTGGCGCTGGTGGCCATCAAGGCGGACGCTCTCAATGACGTCAACGACCAGGTGGAAGCCGGCGGGGTCAAGTCGATCGGGGTGGATCTCGCCCCCCTTGCCGTGTACAACGCCTTCCGCTATGGCTACCCTGATGTGGAGGGCAGTGCCCTCATTGTGGACCTGGGCGCCAAGTCGACGAACCTCATCTTCGTGGAGAATGAGCGTGTGTTCACCCGCAACATCCTTGTGGGCGGCAGCACGGTGACCGGTGCCATTGCCAAGGAACTGGGCATGGCCTTCGGTGATGCGGAGCACGCCAAGCGCACGCAGGGTTATGTGGCCCCGGGTGGCGCCTATGAGCCCAATCCGGATGAAATGGTGGACGCCATGGCAAAGATCATGCGCAACACCATGACCCGTCTGCATGGTGAGATTGTGCGCACCATGAACTACTACCGCGCCCAGCAGGGCGGCACGCCTCCCCAGCGCATCTTCCTGTGCGGTGGCGGCGCCCAGACCTCCATGGTGGCGGAGTTTTTCCAGGAGAAGTTCAATCTCCCGGTGGAAGTCCTCAATCCCCTCCGCGGCGTGCAAATGGACCGTGGCGCCAATCAGGCGGAGGCGACTGCCAATGCCCCGAGCATGGGCGAACTGGTGGGGCTGGCCCTGCGGCATGCGGGCGCTACGCCCGTGCAGGTGGAACTCGTGCCGGATGCCGTCACGACCCGTCGGGATTCCGCCAAGCGCGCGCCGTACCTCATGCTGGCCACGCTTTGCTCCCTGCTGGCGCTGCTGGTGGGAGTGTTCTACTTCAAGCGGGCGAATGCCGTGGTGCAGGAGAAAATCACGACCCAGTCGAAGGAGCTTTCCGAACTTCGGAGCCATGATCAAACCATCACGGAGCAGGACAAGCAGCTGAAGCTGCTGACCCAGCAGAGCCAGCAGCTCGAGCAGGCGGTCAATGACCGTTCCTATTGGGTGAAGGTGCTCGGCGAGCTCAACAACCGCTTCGAGACCGACCTCATCTGGCTCACGATGATTGAAGTGCTGAGGGGAGAAAGCTCCATCACGCCACCGCTCTGGACTGGCTCCTCCACGGGGAGTGCCCCGGCGCCTGCGCCTGCCCCAGTGGTCGCTCAGCCTGCGAACGCCAAGGATGCTGCGGTTCCCGCCGCGCCTCAGTTCCAGCTGCGCATTCAGGGGCTGTATCGGAAGAACGAAGAGAAGGGACCTGCAGTGGTGTACGACTATTTCAACAAGCTGAAGGAGGCGAACACCATTTTCGTGGCGCCGCCCCCGGATGTGAAGCCCGAGGTGAACTCAGGCCTGGAAGACGATCGTTTTGCCTACGACTTCAGGTTCCGCATGCCGCTGGTACAAGGAATGAAATTTGAAAAGTAATGAACTGGGTCCAAGAGAACAAATCGCTGGCCGGGATTCTCGGCGTCATGATAGCAGGCATCCTTGGTCTGGGGGCGTGGCTGTACCTGTCCTATTCTGAGTACTCCACCTCCATGGAGGATTGGAACAAGAACAACGACTCCATCGCGTCTCTCAAGGGCAAGAAGGTGTTCCCCAGCAAGGAGAACTCCGAGGCCCGCGAGGCCGAGGTGTCCGCCTACGGTGACAAGGTGGATCTGCTTCGCTCCGCTCTCCTGAGCGAGAAGGTGCAGCAGCCCGTCAAGCCCATGTCCCAAACGGAGTTCCAGGCCAAGCTCAAGGAACGGGCGACCGCGGTGGTGCAGATGGCCAAGAGCGCAGACATCGCCCTGCCGGCGGATTTTGCGCTGGGCTTTGCTGATTACACCAACAACGTGCCTCGCAGCCCGGAAGTGGCGGCGGAACTGGGCGTGCATCTCGAAGTGATGGAGCGCCTGATCACGACTCTCCTGCAGTCCGGTGTGAAGTCCGTGGAGCTGTTTGAGCGTACCAAGCTGCCCAATGAGGACCGCCCGGTAGAGCCCAAGCCTACCGCCGCAAACCGGAAGCCAGCGGAGAAGCCGAAGAAGAAGGACAACAAGTCCAAGTCCAAGCGTACCGCCATCACTGAGGAGCAGGCCGCCGAACCCGTGCTGGACCGCTATCCGGTGAAGATGATCGTGACCACGGATCAGACACCGTTCCAGAACATCGTCAATACGCTGTGCGATCCTGTGAAAATGCCGCACTTCCTGGTAGTGCGCTTGGTACGCGTGGAGAACGAGCGCCAGGACGGCCCCTCGCGTGAGGAGATCACCCGAAAGAAGAACCCGGAAGTATCCATTGAACAGTCGTCCGATCCTACAGCTCCCGGAGGCGCGGCAGCGTCCAAGGTCGCCCCAGATGCAGTGACGATCATGGGTGAGGAGAAGCTCAAAGTCTATCTCGAGGTGGACTATGTGCGATTCCGCAAACCCGCTTCCGCCACCGAAGAGGCGACTGAGGTCAGCAGCACAGCCGCCACGGTCAATCCCTGAGTCCCGAGTCATTTTGTTGTTCCGTCATGCAGAAGAAACAAAGCAATTACGAGCGCGTCATCCTGGGCCTGATGGCAGTGGTGGCACTGGCTGTCAGCGGCTGGTTCATCTACCAGGCCTTGGGTTTTGCCACCACCTTGGAGACCAAGACGGTCACCAAGAAGAATGAACGCGATCTGCCCCCGGTGGAAAGGGTGGAGGCTGCCATCAAGAACATCGTCACCCCGCCGGTGCACTGGGTCGCCCCTGTGCGCGCCAACAAGAAGGTGCCTCTGAACAAGTCGGTGCTCCTCGTCCTCAGGAATGACCAAATCTATGATTTGGCCCTGCCCGAGCCGAAGCTGCGCGAGCCGATGACGAACGAGTTTCTCGTGAAGTACGAGCTGCAGTACCTCCTCCCCAACGTGGGTGAGCAGGACCCGGATAATGATGGGTTCAGCAACTTGGAGGAATTCAGTGCCCAGCCTCCGACGAACCCGAGGGATCCGAAGAGCTTCCCGCCGATCACGGACAAGCTGTTCCTGGTTGAGCGCATCTCGAATGACTACAAGATCACGCTGAGGTCCAGCTCGCCGCCGTTCCAGGTGGCCACGCCGAACGAGGCCAAGCGGAAAAACTGGTTTGTGGATCCAGACGCCAAGGATTCCACGGGCAACCCGGATGCGAAGGCTCGCAGCTTCGGTGGCTCCACCGGTGAGCGCTTCCTGGCGACCAAATTCGAGAAGAAGACCGTGCCGGACCCCCGTCTTGGCGAGCTGGATTCTTCCGAGTTGACCGTCAAGGAACTGGTGACGGGCAAGGAGATTGTGCTGGTCATGAAACAGGAGGTGAATCTGGCAGTGTATGAGGCAAAAATGGAGTTCCGCCTGCGCACGCCAGCGGTGACGTTGCCGCCGGTGAAAGAAGGGGACCAATTCCGTATCCCCGGATTTGAGGCCACCACCTACAAGGTGCTGAAGATAAACGAAGACAGTGTGCACGTGGCCCCCGTCAGCGCCACGGGCGAAGTGGACGAATCCAAGCCTATTCTCATCAAGAGAGGCTGACCCCGCCCCAACTGAGCCAATCATTCATTTTTTCAAATTTAGTCTCGCCAAAGAGCCCTCGACTTGAATAAGCTCTGACAATTCGACCTCCCATCTCTCCCAACCCTCACATGATCACTCGTAAAAAACGATCAAAGCCCATGAAGCAAACCGCGCTATTTTGCCTCGCCGTTGCCATGCCGTATTCCGCGGCCGTAGCGGGGCCCGGCGGTTCGGGAAACGTGTCCGGCATTGCCGAGCGCGAAATGGCCCGCCGCATGCAGCGCGTGGCAGACGCCAGGGCTGCCATTGACAAGGGTGACCTCCTCATGAAGGACAAGGACTGCGAGGGCGCGCTCAATGAGTATCGCACCGCCATTGAACTTCTCCCCATCGCTGCAATGACGCAGCAGATTCGCGATGAGGTAAATGCCAAGTATTGCGAAGCCGCGGTCTGCCTTGCCGGTGAACGTGCGGAAAATGGCCGTTTTGATGACGCTCGTGCGCTCCTGAATGACGCACTGGCCCGCCACCCCGATTGCGAAAAGGCGGAGGTTCTTCTCAAGCGCCTGGATGATCCGGATCGTTATGAGATCGCCCTTACCCCTGGACACGTCCAGCGCGTGAAGGATGTGGAGAAGGGGCTGCAGATGGGTTGGAGCTATTACAACCTTGGCAACTTTGATGCTGCGAACCGTTCCTTCCAGGACGTGCTGCGCAAGGACCCCTACAACAAGGCGGCCCGCCGCGGGATGGAAGCAACCGAACAGCAGCGCGCTGACTACTTTGACACCGCTCGCGACCACACTCGCGCCAAGATGCTTAATGAGGTGAACCGCGGCTGGGAGGATCCAGTTCCGGTGAACCTTGGGCAGAATGCCGGCCTCGCTTACGGCGTGACCACCTCGCCCGGTGCTTACTACGTGGACAAAATGTCCAAAATCATCTTCCCGACGGTGCAGTTCGCTGGTGCCAGTGTGGAAGAAGCCGTGGAATTCCTTCGCATCAAGAGCAAGGACTACGACACCATCGAGCGCGACCCTGCCAAGAGGGGCGTGAACCTGATCATCAAGCCGGGCACTGCGCCTTCTACGGCCACCATCAGCCTTGACCTCAAGGACGTGCCGATGTCCGAAGCTCTGCGCTACATCACCGAGCTGGGTGGCATGAAGTACAAGGTGGAGCCCTACGCCGTCGTGGTGGTGCCCATCTCTGACGTTGGTACCGAAATGTACACGCGCACCTTCAAGGTGCCGCCGACGTTCCTCAGCAGCTCCGAAGCTGGTGCCGGTGGCGCTGCTCCCGCAGCACCTGCAGATCCCTTCGCTCCCGCGGGTGGGGCTCCGGCCAGCGGCATTGGAGCCAAGCCCACAGCGCTGGAAATCCTGAAGGCCAACGGCATTCCGTTCCCCGATGGCGCCTCGGCGACCTTCATCCCTGCTACCTCCCAGCTTATCGTCCGGAACACCCAGCCGAGCCTGGATCTGGTCGAGAGCTATGTGGAGCAGTTGATCAACACCGCTCCGCGCCAGATTTACATCACCGCGAAGTTCGTGGAAGTCAGCCAGAAGAACACCGATGAGCTGGGCTTCGACTGGCTCCTTGGCCCCTTCAACATGGGCAACCGCGTCTTTGGTTCCGGCGGCACCGTTGGTAACTCTGCTTCCGGCCCTGTGGCTGGTGGAGACTTCCCCTTCGTGTACCCTGGTGCTGGCTCGCTGCCAGTGGGTGTCAACCCGCTGACCCGCGGTAACCGCAGTGGTTCCATCGCCATCACCCCCGACTCCATCGACGGCCTGCTCAATGCGCAGAACCTCGCTTCTACGCTGGCTCCCGGCGTCTTCGCGGTGTCCGGCGTGTTCACCGACCCGCAGTTCCAGGTTGTCATCCGCGCCTTGAGCCAGAAGAAGGGTGTGGACCTCATGAGCGCCCCGAGCGTGACCACCCGTTCCGGCCAGCGTGCCACCGTGGAAGTCATCCGAGAATTCATCTACCCGACTGAGTTCGATCCGCCCCAAATTCCCCAGACGGTGGGTGCTACCACCGGCACGATCGGTGGTGGTGGTGGTGCTTCCACCTTCCCGGTGACGCCCACGACCCCCACGGCCTTCGAAATGCGCCCCGTTGGTGTGCGCATGGAAGTGGATCCCGTGATTGGTCCGGACGGCTACACCATCGACCTCAACCTCGCTCCTGAGGTGACCGAGTTCGAAGGCTTCATCAACTACGGCAGCCCGATCAACACCTCCTCCACGGATGCCCTCGGTAACCCGACGACGCTCGTGCTGACGGAAAACCGTATCGAGCAGCCCGTCTTCTCCACCCGCAAGGTGACCACGGCCGTGACGGTCTGGGACGGCCAGACGGTGGCCATGGGCGGCCTCATCCGCGAAGACGTGCAGGACGTGGAAGACAAGGTGCCGATTCTGGGTGACATCCCGATTCTGGGTCGTCTCTTCCAGTCCAAGGCGGAAGATCACTTCAAGCGCAATCTGATGGTGTTCGTCACGGCCAACCTGATTGACCCCTCCGGCGAGCGCATCCGCAAGCCTGTCATTGAGGTTGAACCCGAAATCCCAGCGACTCCGCTTCTTCCTCCGCCTCCTGTGACCCAGGCGCCGCCTCTTCCCATGAATCCGTAGTTGGGCAGATGTTTTATCATTAACTTGCAAGGGCGGCCTGGTTACCACTAGGTCGCCCTTCGCTTTTGAGATGAAAACTTGGATTGTTACAGGAGGGGCGGCATCGGGGAAATCCACCTTTGCCAAGCTGTTGCACGAGCTCGCCGACGGGGCGGAACTCTTCAGCAGTGACGGGGCAGTCCATGAGCTCCTGGACCGGCCTGACGTGGCGGAGAAGATCGCAGCCACCTTCGGTTCCCAGGTCCTGGGGGCCAAAGGTGGGATTGACAGGCCCAAGCTGCGTGAGGTGGTTTTCCGGGATGAAGGTGGAGGTCTACGCCGGACGTTGGAGGGCATCCTTCATCCCCTGGTACGTGAGGAGCTGGGAAAGCTGCGTGAGGCGGCTGGGGTCAAAAAGGCTCAACTTTTGATTGCGGAAGTCCCCTTGTTCTACGAATCTGCCTATGACTATCAGGCTGATCTGGTGATCGTGGTTGCTGTTGGCACCACGGTACAGATGGAACGACTGACCGGCCAGCGTGGCTTGGACGTGGCGACTGCCGAGCGTATCTGCGCTGCCCAGTGGCCGCTTTCACGAAAACTGGAAGCAGCCAATAAAGTGATTTGGAACGAAGGTTCCTCCGAACTTTTAAAGCTTCAAGCCCAGCTACTTCTGCAACAACTCGATACCGACAATGGTAAGTGAAGACATCACGGATTCCGCTGAGCAGGTGCCCGCAACCCCTGCGGCCCCTACCGAAGCAGCGGCTGAAACCGTCGTTACGGCCCCCAATGCCGAAGTGACCGCCCCCTCTCCAGAACAACCCGCCCCTAATGGTGCCAAGCCGGCTGGTCCCCATGGCCAGGCGGCCGCTGAAAAGGGAGCATTGAAGGCTGAGGCACCTTTCCCAGAAGAGGCATCCGTGAATGAAATGCAGGCCATGAGCATCGGGGCCTTGCAGACTCTTGCAGCCACGGTCGGATGGCGCGTGAATGGAAGCCGGACCAAGCACCAGTTGATTGCCGAGCTCACCGCCTGGTTGCTTCAACATGGAACCAAGGTGCATGTGGAAGGCTTCCTGGAAATGCAGCAGGAGAGCTATGGTCTGCTGCGCTATCCCAAGCACAGTTTCATGCCTCTGCCGGAGGACATTTTTGTGCCGATCTTCGTGATCAGGAAGTTCGGCTTCCGTCCGGGTCAGCTCCTCAAGGGCAGCTTGAAGGTGCCCACCAGCAAGGAGAAATACCTGGCGATCGAGCGCATCACCGAGGTTGAGGGGCGCAGCATTGACGAGTGGCAGACACCGGCGGATTTCGATAAATTGACGGCCACGTTCCCCTCGGAGCGCATCATTCTGGAGCAGGCGAAGAATCCCAGCGTGAGCAGCCGCGTGGTGGACCTGGTAGCCCCGCTTGGGAAAGGCCAGCGTGCTTTGATTGTGGCTTCGCCCCGCTCGGGCAAGACGATGCTCCTCAAGGACATTGCGCGCTCCATCAAGGCGAACCACAGCGAAATTTCCCTCATCATCCTGCTTCTGGACGAGCGTCCTGAGGAAGTGACGGACTTTGAAGAGAGCGTCGATGCCGACATCTTCAGCTCCACCTTTGACGAGGCGCCCAAGCGGCATTCTCAGGTCGCGGAGCTGGTGCTGGAGCGTGCGAAGCGGCTCGTGGAGATGGGCCGTGATGTGGTGATCCTGCTGGACAGCATCACCCGCCTGGCTCGTGGCTACAACGCCATGCTAGGCGGCAAGGGCCGTACGATGTCGGGCGGTCTCGACGCCAAGGCGCTCATGAAGCCGAAGAAATTTTTCGGTGCAGCGCGCAAGGTGGACGAGGGCGGTTCACTGACGATCGTGGCCACAGCTCTGACGGAAACCGAGAGCCGCATGGACGAGGTGATTTTCGAGGAATTCAAAGGCACCGGCAACATGGAGGTGAGCCTCGATCGCGAGATCTCCGAGCGCCGCATTTTCCCCTCCATCCACGTGCTGAAGTCAGGTACGCGCCGCGACGACCTGCTGTACCACCCGGATGAGTTCAAGCGCATCGCTATCATCCGCAAGCAGCTTGCGAGCGTGCCGGCATTTGAGGCGCTGGAACATCTCATCAAAAACATCGAGCGCAGCAAGAGCAACGCGGAGCTGCTGCTTTCGGGACTGCGCTGATGAAGAAACAATCGTTGCTGAGGCGGTCGCTGGCGGCCCTCGCAAGCGCCCCTGGCAAAACGCTGAAGCGTCTGCTGGGGAAAGATGAGCCTGCCGCTTCCAAATCGGCAGGACGGGCCAGCTCTGGCTCTCATGAGGGCAAGGCGCCCTCCCCAGCTCAGCATGAAAAAAAGCCCGCATCCCATGGTGATCGTCCGCGACGCGGTGGCCGGCAACAGTCGCCGCAATCATCCGGGAAAAAGCAAGGTTCGGGAAAAGTAGTGCAGCATTCGTCCCCGGCTCATCGTACTGCTACCAGCCCGAGCTCCATGGATTCCGCCCCCAACCCGCCAGCCAGTTTTCGGTGGATTGATACGGACGAGGACCTGGCTTCGATCGTCGATGCACTGTCATCGAAGTTGGAGCGTGGAGAGTACACCCGGGCGTTTCTGGATACCGAGGCGGACTCGTTGCATCACTATTCGGAAAAGTTGTGTCTCCTGCAGCTGGCCGCCGGCGGGGAGTATTTTTTGATCGATCCGCTGAAGTGCAGCAATCTATCTCTGCTGTTCACGCTGCTGGATCGCACGGAACTCTGGCTTCACGGTGCGGACTATGATCTGACACTGCTGAAGCGTCAGTGTGCCTGGACGCCAACTCGCGTGCATGACACGCAGATCGCTGCGCGCCTTACAGGACATCGTGCCTTCGGTCTCGCTGCACTGGTGCAGCACTACTGCGAGATCGCCCTGTGCAAGAGCTCGCAGAAGGCCGACTGGTCCCAGCGTCCGCTTCCTGAGAAGATGCAGGCTTATGCGGTGGATGACGTGAGGTATCTCGGCATCCTTGTGGACCGGCTTCTCTCCGAGCTGGATGGCGAAAAGAGACGTCCCTGGTTCGAGCAGAGTTGTGAGGCACTGCGGAAGGACGTGCTCGGGCGCACAGAAAAGGACCGTACGGACGCGTGGCGGATCAATGGTTCGGGGAACCTGAAGCCGAAGGGACTCGCCATGTTGAAGGAACTGTGGTGGTGGCGCGATACCACCGCGAGTGAGAAGGATGTGCCGCCGTTCAAGGTGCTGAACAACCAGCAGCTTATCAACATGGCCCTGGAGTTTCAGGAGGAAGGCAAGACCACGCATCCTCCCCGGTGGCGTCCGAAGTGGCGGGAAACCTTCACGGCAGCCGTGCACCGGGTGCGCCAGAGTGATCCCGATACCTGGCCCCAGCGTTTGAGGCGCCATCACCGGCGTAGCACGGATGACGAACGCGCCCGCGTGGAGCAGTTGTGTGCCCTGCGTGAGGCAAAGGCTGGCAAGCTTGGCATTGAGCCCTCGCTGCTCGGTTCACGGGATACGCTGACGGAACTGGTCCTCAACGGTGGCAACAACGGTGATGATGCCCTGATGCCCTGGCAGAAGGAAGTGCTGGGGCTTTAGTGAGCGAGTGCCAAGTGGAGCGGGTACAAGGCGTTCCCGGTTCCTGGTCGCTGGGTTTCCAGAACTTGCGATGGTCCTGTACAGCGACCTATGACGGTAGCTGCTGCGCTGATGTTGCTCAGGTCGTCGTCCGGCGCTCGACATTCAGTTCCATCTTTCGATAGAGCGTGGCGATGCTGATGCCCAGCATGCTTGCTGTCTTCTCGCGGGAGCCGTTGTTGAACTTGAGGGTCTCGTTGATGAAGAGCTTTTCCTGGGAGCGCACGTAATCATCCAGAGTACTGCCTATGGGCAGTCTTGTGCGTGGTTCGGCGGGAGCGGCGGTTGCCTCAGAGGAGGTAGCTTCCGTCTTCTGCGTTACCTTGGAGGGAAGATCAGCGGGTTTGATGGTGGAACCTTCCGCCATGGCGATCGCGCGCTCCACGGAGTTCCGCAGTTCGCTGATGTTTCCCGGCCATGGATAGCGTTCAAGGAACTCCTGGGCGTAGTGCTCGATCTTCTTCATCGAGCCGCCCACGCGCAGGGCGTGTTCACGCAGGAAGTGCTCCACCAGAAGAGGGATGTCCTCGCGGCGGTCGCGAAGAGAGGGGACGAGCACCGGCACCACCGAGATTTTGTAGTAGAGATCCTCGCGGAATTTTCCTGCGCGGATCGCATCCTCCAGGTGCGCCGTGGTGGAGGTGACGAGTCTACAGGGAAGGCCTGCTCCGCCGTTCATCCCGGGTTGCGAATGATCGAGATAGGCATTCAACTGCGCCTGGATGCGCATGGGCAGGTGATCGATCTCACCCAGGTGAATGGTGCCTCCGCGTGTGCGGGTGAAGATGCTGTTCTGGGGGCTGCCATGACCAAAGAGCTCCATCTCCAGCAGATCCGTGGGAAGGGCGCTGCATTGAATCGCCTTGAATGGTCCACCATTGCGGCTGCTCGCTTCGTGAAGGGCGCGGGCCAGGAGCTGCTTGCCGACTCCGAATTCGCCTTCAAGAAGGACAGGGCTGTCATTGTCAGCCACGCGATGGATGATGCCCAGGATGCGCTGGATGGCAGCACTGCCTCCGATGATCTTCGAACTTTGGGGCAACGCAGAGGCGGCGACCGGTGCGGTGACGCCCTTTGCACCCAGCGCTTGATCCATGGTGCGCTTCAGGTCCGGGAGTTCGAAAGGCTTGGTGAGGTAGTCGAATGCGCCCAAGCGCATGGCCTCCACCGCGGTCTCCACACTGCCATGACCCGTGATCATGATGATGGCGGTACTTGGCGACTCGTGGCGGGATTGCTTGATGATTTCCATGCCGTCCGTCTCGCCGATGCGCAAATCCACGATCAAGAGCTCCGGCTTGTGTTCACGGATGGCTGCCAGCCCCTGGATCCCGGTCTGGCAGGGAATGGCCTCATGACCCTGACCACGGCAGAACTTGGTGATCAGATCAAGAATGGCCGCTTCGTCATCGGTGATTACCACTTTTGCCATGAGAGGAGAAGTTGAGAGGTGAGCTCTGAAATTTCAAGAAATGTTAACAATAGCAAAGATTTTCGTCAAAGCATATCTCTCGTTTTTGAGAATAAGTGCCGCGAATGTGCTCGTTCAGACGGCAGGCATCAGGGCTTTGGAGGGGTGAAGTGGTTGCGCAGAGGGCTCCTGCCAGGAACGAAAAAGCCGACTGTGGATTCACAGTCGGCTTCAGGCCTTCAGAATGGAGGTTGTCTTACAGCTTGATCTAGGACCCGGAGGCGGTCCGGCGCAGATACTCCTGCAACGCGCTCCATGCGTGGAGGTAGTCTCCATCCTCCGCCAGAAAGGCTGCCATTTCCCAGTGCACTGCTGGCGGGGCATTCTTCAATTGGACGACCTCACGCAGGGTGGCGAGGGCGCCACCACGATTCCCGGCCATTTTCTGGGCCCAATAGAGGTCGAGACCTGCAAGAGGGTCTTGCGGATTGAGGAGGAAGAGCCTGCGGAGACTGTCCTGTGACGCGTCGTTGGTGCGGGGGCGAAGCGATGGCTTTCGCGTGTGCGCCATAGCCAGTTTGTAGGCTTCTTCAAAGTTCCCTTGTTTGGCCTGGTGTTCGGCAACGACAGGCCAGCCATCACGCAGCCAATCGGGATGTCCATCCAACTGCTGGATGAGCTCCGCAGCGGAGCCGCGTTCATACCACAGTTGGAAAAGCCTCAAGCGGTCGGGCCCCTTCAGCCCCTCGAGTGTTGGGTGCCTCGCAAGAAACTCCTTCAGTGCGGACGTGAATTCGTCGCCCGTGGACGCGGACAGGTAGAGGAACTGAAGACTGGGCGCAGTGGCCAGTGAACGCATCGCCGGCCTGAGTTCGGGATTGGCTGGCAACTGTTGAATCGCAGAACCGTAGAAGGAAAATGCCCGGGTGGGATCCCGCTCCATGGCTTCACGCAGCGCGGGAATGGCGTAGGGCGGATCATACTGGAACCAGAGTTCTGCCTCGCTCATGCGCAAGCGTCCGAACGTCTGTTCCAGGTATCGGGAACGGGAAAAATCAGCGAGGGCCTCTTGGGAGGAGTAGCCCTGTGCCAGCTTCAGCGCGGCTCTTTCATAGTAGATGTTCCACTGCAGCGGCTTGAGGGCCGCTGCCTTGTTCCAGGTCTGCAGGGCTGCGGCGTGGTCTCCTGAGTTCTTCAGTCGCGCTGCTTCGCGGGAGAGTTGGGCAAATCTGGCTCTGTGCGTGATTGGCGAACCGGTGAGGCTGGTGATGCATAGGGTGAGGCCGATGCCGCCCACAGCAAGGCCAAGCCCCGGCCAGAGTCCTGGGATACTCCTGCGTTGCGATTCGGCTTCGGTAGACTCCCCGATGCCGGCGAGACCGATGAGCAGCGCCGTGAGGGACGCGGGGCCGATGCCATGCAGGGGGGTATCCACCAGCGATTGTGCCGGGAAGATGAGGGCCGCCACCGCAGCACTGATGGCGAGGCGCCGGCCGCGGCTGGTCATTTTCCCACGTTTGCTCCAAGGGCCGCGCGCAACAGCAAGAAGAATGGCAGCAATCAGGGCGCACAGGATGCATGGCAGACCGGTTTCCGAGGTGAGCCAGAGCCAGTCACTCTCGGGATGCAGCGCACGACTCTCGGTATCCATCGTTTCTCGAGTCATCGAGAATACGGGCTCGAAGTTTCCAAGGCCGACACCACGCCACGGGGAGAGGGAGATCATCCTGAGGGTGTCCAGATAGATTCCAATGCGCCCCTCCGAGGTGACGATCTTCGCCAGCGCGCTTTCTCCCAGCACTCGGGAGATGACAGTATTGCCAAACAGGATGAAACCTGATGCCAACAGCAACAGGATGGAGAGTGCGACGGCGACCTGGGCCTTGGTGTATCTTTTTGAAGTGGCCAGGCCCATCCACAAGCTCAGTCCTGCGAAGAAGAGGAGGACGCCCATGCGCGACGTATTCAGCAGCATGGCGGCGAACATGGGAATCACACAGAGTGCATAGGTACATCCCACGGCTATCCTTCTCCGCTGGATGGCATCGTAGGTCGCTGCGAAGCCCATCACTGCGCCGATGGCGAGCAACCCACCGAAATGATTTCGATTTGGGAAGGGGCCGAAGTATCCCACTGCCCATTCGAACCGCCACAAGGGAATCTCCCGCTTCGACCAGAGCAGGCCGATGGCGATCATTGCCAGGAGGGCGATGAAGAGCGTGAAGAACTGGAGAGCGACCCGGTTTTCCTGCCTTCCGAAGTTTTGACCGAGGCAGTAGATGAGCCAAAGCAGACCCATGGTCAGGCCCACCCAAGCCTCAAAGGTAATCAAGGGTTGGGCAGTCAGCAGATTTCCCAGGTGAATCCCATGCTCGTTTTCAAGAGCGGTACGCCAGAAAGGGAGGGTCGATTTTGAGATGGGAAGGAAGGCAGCCAGAGACAGGACCGGAACTGCCAGCAGAAAGCCCAGAAGCACGCGGCTGAGGTGGCGTGCGGGAGGTCGCAGCACGTAGCAAAGAGACATCAATACCGCCACCAACCCCATGGCCCAGGGCTCCCGGGAACCGCACAGCGAGATTGCGGCCACGGGCACGGAGAGGACCAGCCAAAACCAAGGCTGCACGGTGCCAGCCGCGGATGCGTCTTCCTCCCGGAGCGCAGAGGAAAGAACGTCCGCCTCCTCCGCCTGTTCCGATTTCCGGCGGACCCTTCTCGAGTGTCTTCGTTGTTTCTGTAGCACGGTAAATGTTCAACTACTGGATTCTACCGAGAGGATGCCACCGTAGCGCTGGGCACAGTCGGAGGGCTGGTAAAGGAGAGCCCCGGCAGGGCTCCCCACCGCTCCGTGGCATGATTGAGCGCGGGGATCAAATTTTCAGCGACAGCGATCCAGCGATCCCTGCTTTGGGATGTCTTTGGAACATGGATCTTCCACATCAGACCCGTGACGAGCGGAAGGGTGATGGCTTCAAATCCTTCCTCGTTCGTTCGCTTGAGTTCCAACCGATCAATCCCCAGGCAGAACAGAGAAAGGAATTCCTCGGCGTCCTTGCAACGCTCCGCCTCCCATTCCAGCACGCGTCCATAGGATTGCGCATAGAGCATGTCCTTTCGACGTGCGAGCGCCATGTTGAGTTGCGCACGGACATCACGCCAGCTTTTGACGTAACCCAGATAACGGGCGGATCCGAGCGCCAAAAGAACCAGCGCAGCCCCCGCAATGGGCAAGGAAAGCCCCCTGCTCCAGAAGATGCTCATACCCACGACGCCCAGTACGAGGCAAACCGCGTAGATGGCTATCAGCGCTCTGGCTTTGCTGAAACCCAGCAGGATGAGCCGGTGGTGAATATGCTCCGCATCCGCCCGGAATAGTGGGACACCCATCAAAGCCCGGCGAATGATGGCGAAAAGCGTGTCAAGAATGGGCACTCCCAAGGCGACAATCACCACCAGGAGAGAGGCAATCACCGAGCCCTTGCTGGAGGTGAAGACGGTAACTGAGGCGATGAAAAACCCCAGTAAATAGGCACCGCCGTCTCCCAGGAAGATGCGAGCGGGCGGAAAATTGAAGATCAGAAAGCCGGCGAGAGCCCCGCCCATGATCATGGAAACCGTGACCACTTCCGGCTTGCCGGAATAGTGGCCCACAAAAGCGAGGGTGATGCAGAGGAACAGGCCAAACCCCGTGGCCAGACCATCCATGCCGTCGATGAGGTTTACAATATTCGGCACGGCAATGAACCACAGCAGCGTGACGGGGAGGCTCCACCATCCGAGTGGGAAGTGTCCTTCGCCGAAGGGGTTGGAAAGTTCGTCAATGGACACTCCCAGAGAGTAGAGAATCGTCGCTGTACCCAACTGGCCGACCAGCTTTAACCTTGCCCCCAAGGGACGGAGATCGTCCGCGAAGCCGATGGCGAACATGATGCAATTGGAAATGACGACCGGAGCCCAGCGCTCGAGAAAATCCGGGAATCGCAATTCCATGATGAGAAATCCAGCGGAGAGAGTGACAAAGATCCCCAAACCACCGAGTCGTGAGATGGGCTTCTCATGCAGCTTCCGGTTTTGATCGGGGGCATCGACGCCCCATCTGCCTTGATACCGGACCAGGAACCAGGTGCACAGGGTACTAAGCAACAACGAACCCAGCAGGATAGCTACGTTAACAAGCGACGGGTAGCGGAACATATCAGGAGGGCTTGCGTGAGAGAGGCGCCTTCATGGTTGCGCCATCGAGCGTGTCTTGTTGTAGAAGCTGGGCCAGATGGGTCCACCATTTCTCTCCCTCTGATTCGGCGACTTTTGAGCACGCCAACTGCAGTTCGGCCGGAGTCGTGGAGACTTTGGATCCGGCTGCAAGGTCTTCGGCCTGGTTTTCCAACCAAGTGGCAAGTCCTTGAGAGTCGCCTACAACGAAAATGCCATGATGCTTGTCCTGCCGTTTCAGCTCGGTGGCCACGGAACCGTCCAGTGGGCCGACCCACACGATGGGTCTAGGCAGAAGTTTCAAGACAGCCAGTTTGGACGGCCACAGCAACCCCCGTACTTCCTGTCGTTGGGTGGCGATGAGCACATGTGCCTGGAGCAGGGACGAGACGAGATTGTCCGACGGAGCGTAGGCTTCCCAATGGCAATGCTGGAGTCCGAGCTCAGCCGCCAGGGCCCTGGCTGCGGGCCATGCATTCCCCCCTCCCTGAAAGACAAGGTCAAAGGGCTGTCCTGCCTCCTCCAATCGCTTTTGAGCGCGGAGAAGTGTTTCGTACTCGTGGGCACGGCCTAGATTTCCGGAGTACATCCAGCGAATGCGCCCAGGTTTTGGAGCCACCAACTCCTCGGGCAATTTGATGTGCAGCGGAGGCCATGGCGCAGAGATGAAAGATTGGACCTTTCCCTGCACCCGGAGGCGGGCAAGCATATCCTCGTCGAGACAGGCAATCAGATCGCAGGTGGCATATCCAAAGGACATGGCCCGATTGGCGAGTGTGTGCACGATGCTGCCCGCGCGAATTTCGCCCAAAGCCACAGCAGTGTCGGGATAGACATCCATGGCCCAGTGCACCAGTCTTGTGCTCTTCACTCGAGCGAGCAGTGCCGCAATGAAAAGTACTCCTGGCGGGTCTGTCAGGCAGAGGATGGCATCCGGACGTCTGGCAAAGAGGCCCCAGCCAAGCAACCGGAGCAACAGCCGGATTTCGTTCAGCCAGCGCCGCCATCCCGTAGGACGTGCTCCGCGATAGCCAACATCCGCTCCCAGATGGGTAACCTCAGCGCCCATTCCTTCCAGCATGCTGGTCAGGTCACCCACCAATACGGCGGTTGGGGCGGGCTCGGGGGGGATGTACTTGTTGATGACTAGAATTCGCATCAATGCCCGGAAGGTCCGCGACTTTGGAATTTTGAGTAGATCCAGCTAGCCAGCATCCAGCCCAAAAGTGCATAGGAGAAGAGCAGAATTTCCTGTATCGCCCGCCAACCTACAAACAGCATCATCGTCACATACCCATAAAACATGGGACCTACAGATCCGCTCGAGGCGTTGAAGAGAGGACTGTTCATGCGGGAGAGGCGACCGAACATCCAGCCTGCGAATATGACCGCGATGTACCCCCAAGAAAGCCATGCTTCGCCAACGACTGTAATGGAGAGCGAAGCGCCCTTGTCATCGAAGTCCTGCAATCGGAAGCCCCCATCCATAGGTTTGCCCGCCCAAAAGACACGTGGGATGGGACGTACGAGCACGTACCATATGTGCCTCCAGTAGACGTGAGGGTGAGCCTTCGGAACGATGGAGAGCACCTGGGTCAGCCGGAAGAAGTTGTCGTCCACGGCCAGGCCCTTGGGCGTCCCGATTGCGGCGTCCTTGCCCTGCATGCTCTCCCACGCGATACGGGCAGTATTGGAGACCCCCAACTCGCCTACGCCCAGGGTGCGGAAGACCAGCATCCCTTGCATGACCCAAAGAATGGCGCCGATGGCTGCAGCAGAGGCGATAAGTTGCCAGATGCGCACCCGCTCACGATCTAACACCCAATAAATCAAGGCCGATCCCAGGCACACGCCGATGATTCTACGGGCGCCGGAATGCATGAGGAACAGGAGGAAGATCCCTGCCAAAACAAAGCCCACCACTGTCGCCGGATGCATCAGGCCTTTGCGGCGCATGAGCATCACCGCCAGAGTGGGAAGCAGATACCCGAAATAGTTCAGGTGGTCGATAAACGCGTCCCAACCACCCAGTTCGCCACGAGCCCAGGGTGCCGAAAAGCGGTTTTGGAGGATGCTCCTGAACATCAGCATCACATCAAAATTACTCGGAATGGCATAGGCCAGCATCGCCAGCACGAAGCAAATGATGGTAATGGGCAGAATGACTGAAACCTCTGGCCGGAAGGAGCAGCTGTTCATGAAAGCCTTGGGAAGCTTCCAGGGCTTCTGCATGGTGGCCAGCCAGAACATGGTCACAAAGATACCGGTCGTGAGGAATGACAGTCGCACGGCCCCCCTATCCACCAAGGGCAGGTCATAGATCGCGGTCACGAGGTCCATGAAAAGCCAGTAGATCGGAGCCAGGCCGATGATGTTTTCCGTGCGGAGGATGTTCCGTGGATTCCGCAGGAATGCCGTTATGGGAGCGACAGCCAGGCCAAGGGACATGAGCATTCCGGAGATGAACAGGACACCTTCCTTCTGCGGATTCGAGGGGACGGCGGCCATGGCCATCACCATGCCGGAAACGGTTCCTACGATGCCAAGGACAGGGTAGAACCCTTTGTCTTCCACGATGGCGCTGTTGCGTGACCGATTTGGACTAGATTGGCTGGGGGCGCCTGCGCGGTCCGGTCTGGAAGAGGGCGTGATAGCGCGATGAGCAGGAGTGGACATCAGTTGGGGGAACTCAATTTACCAGACGGGTCCGGGAGGTGGCAAACCCTGTTTGAGAGGTTAGGTCGTTGCATTGGCAGGCTCACGAGTGGTGCCACGCAGGTGGGCGAGCCATGCGGGCGTGCGCCGGCGGGCTCGCACTTCCAATACATCATTAAGCATGCAAAATGCATCCCGGAAAAGGCGCAGTTTGCCTCCGGGAACCTCGTGCCAGTCGATGGGTACTTCCTCGACGATGGCGCCCGAGTCCGTCAACGCAGCCATCAATTCAATGTCAAAGCCGAAGTCCTTGACTTCGAGCGAGGGAGAGACCCGGGCATAGGAGCTTCTCCGGATGAATTTGAGTCCACATTGGCTGTCATGCACGGGGATTTCCAGGAGGATGGAAACGATGGTGGCGTAGATGCGGCCAATGATGTGCCTGTGCAGGTGCCGCTGGATCCGGTGCCCGAGCATCTGAATCCGACTGGCAAACACGGCATCCACCGAGGTCTGGCCCTCCACGAGCAGGCGGGCAAGCCGCATCGTCTCAGGAGCGGAGCAGGCCCCATCCGCATCTACAAAGGCGAGCCATTCCTCGCTTTGATGTGCCTGCCAGCCGGCATAGACGGCGCCACCTTTGCCCAGGTTGGAAGACAGCAGCAGTGGCTCCCTTACGAAAGGGTATTTCTGGCGGATTGTGTGCACCAGCTGGGAAAGACGATGCTGTTCCTCAGGTGTCGAACCATCTTCAACGACCAGGATGGATATCCTCCCAAGTGTCTCGGCGAGCGCGCACAGTTCCGTGAGAAACGGAGCAATGCGGCCGCTTTCATTGAAGCACGGTATGACGAGAAGAATTTTGGCGGTCACTCTAGGTCCAGGCTGCGAAGTTGCTGAAGCACGGAATTTTCAAACATGTCCCAAGACCATGTGGCTGCTTTTTTACGGCCAGCACGTCCCATCTCTTCCAATTCTCCCGGATGGGTGAGGGCCCAGTCAAGTGCCGCCAGCAGGGGCTCGTCTTCTCCGGCATCAAAAAACTTTGCCTCCTGTTCATTCAGGAAGCCCACGGCGCCGCTGTTCCGGCTGGCGAGCACGGGCAGTCCGCAGCTCAGGGCTTCCAAAATCACCAGCGCAAAACCTTCCGCCAGCGCCGGCAGGACAAAGGCAGAGGACTGCAAATAGTGGCGTACCAGCCTGGCTCGAGGCATGCGTGGCAGGTGCTCATACATGCCCTTGTAGTCCTTCAGGAAGCCGCTGGACAGGTGCATCGGGCCAATGAGCATCAAACGGTTGGTGCGATGGGCCTTCAGCGTTTTCCACGCCTTGAGGAGGCGGTGAGTGCCTTTTCTCGCGGAGATGTTGCCCACCAGCAGAAAGGTGCCGTCCGGCTTCGGACGCGGCATATGAAGCCATTCACTTTCCCCTCCGAAGGGGATGGTCGCCACGCGATCTTCGGGGATGCCCGACTGCACGAGGGAGTCCTTTACAAATTGGGAGGGACACCAGATGTGATCCGCAAGGTCGAGTTCCTGGAGCTTGTCTGCAATGCGCTCCGGAAGGAACTCACCGGGGTCGAAGGTGGATTTGCAAATGTCCCCGTAAGCAGCACGCTCACGGTCCAGAATGGCGCGAACGGTGTCATGGTGCGGGGTGGGCATGTGATAGATGCGGGTGGCACCCAACTCCCTGGCCCGTGTGAATGACTTCAAGCTTCCCACTTCGCGGCCAATCACCACAGAGGTGTTTTCTGTGATAAGATGTGAGGAGTTGATGTCGACCCGGCGGAACAGCTCGTCATGGCAGGGAATGGGCGGGTGTCCGGTGGCCAGCTTGTAGCTGCGGAGCATGTCCGGGACAAACTGCCGGACAAGACGGCGCTGGATCAACTGTACCGGATCCCTGCGCAAAAAGATGTTCTGACGGCGCGCGCTCTTGAGTGCGGCCTGCTCCCACTTTTTTGGCAGCCAGCTCGTCACCAGGGATCCGGGAACGCCGGCGGCATCAAGCGCGAGCTCAATGTGCCTTTCGTCCACCGGCATTACTGGCGAGACATGTAAGATCTCTTTCATTCTGACGAAATCACTTTTGACCCAGCAACTGGTCTTTCCCGGTAATCGCTGGACGTATCCGACGGTGCAATCCTCTTACTTGGAGGATTGCGGTCTCGACATTTTCCTAACTCTTCCTGCGCAACTTCTGGTCCAGAATCTTGAGCGATAGCATCAACTCGGCAAGCGTGCGCTGGAACACGTAGTGCCAGCCGGCAAACCCGTCGAGCACCAGCCGCTTCCAAAGCAAGGTGTACAGAAAGACCAGGACTGGAGCCACGAAGATGCGCAACCTGAGCCGGTCTGCAAAATTCAGGCCGGTTTCTGGAGGGTTCAGCAGATGGTTCGCCTCTTGCTCGGCGTAGGTAATCTGTGAACCCAGCCACCTCTTCAGCGGTTTCCGATCGTCGTGATAGATGATGCTGGCCAAAGAACGCACGCTTCCGGAGATCTTGACCCGATGCCCGTGTCCGTCTGATTCGTAAACGGCATGGGACCGCTGGTACAATACTGTCCTCGGGGGATATAAGGTGCCACGAAGTGCCTTCCCGAAAATGCAGTATCGAAATTGAGCACGATATCCTGAGGTCTCACCGTCAACTCCGCGGAGTTCATCCTCAAATCCCTGGCCAAGAACATAGTCGGCGTCCAGCGAGAGCACCCACGGGGTGCTGACTTGAGCCAGACCGAAGTTGCATTGGGAAGCGAAGGAGTCAAACGCTCGAGTGACGACGCGCGCCTGCGGAAACCCCGCCACCAGTTCCAGGGTTTTGTCTGTGCTTCCGCTGTCGATGACCACGATTTCTTGCGCCCAAGTGAGCCTCCCTAATACCCGGCTGATGTTGGCCTCCTCATTGTAAGTGATGATGAGAGGAGTGATCTGGGAGAGGTCCATGTTGCGCTGTGTATGCCCAGCCTGAGTGTCCTGGGTGAAGGGCCAGAGTGCTGCCGATTTCAGGATCCCGTGCCCGAAATCCTGGCGAGTGGCTTGCCTTTGGCCGCGACGATATTTGTGTATTGCCTGTTTGGGAGACTGGCGATGAGTTTGGAAAAGCCATCTTTCGCGAGTGGGTTCAGGGCTCCCGCATCCAAAGTGAAAAGTTCAAGGCCGAGCGAGGATAACTGATGCAAATACTCCTTGGCGTCACGACCTGCCGACTTCATCCCTTCAGGCCAGAACTCAGAGACAATGAGCATGTCAGGGGAACGGCGAATCGTCTCTAGTCCACCGGCAATGACCATCGGCTCGCAACCTTGCACGTCTATCTTTACCAGATTGACCTCGTGGATTCCCAAGCCGCTGAGTATGGCATCCAGTGGTCTGACTTTAATGGGGATCTCCATCGAAGAGAGTGACGAGGCATAAAGCCTGTTGTCACCTTTGTTTCCAAGATTGAGATGCAAGGTGGCATCACCGTCGCGATCTGACGCTGCGCAATCGCACACGTAACTCCGTGTCCGGCTCGCATCCGAGGCATCCAGGTTACAGGCGATGGTCTGCTCCAAAAACCCACGGCTGTGTGGATTGGGCTCGACGCTTACGACGATGCCATTGGGCGAGGTGAGCTGGAGGGCGAGCGCCGTGTAGATGCCAACATTGGCTCCAATATCCACGACGACCATTCCCGGGACGCAATGTTCCTGGAAGAATTTCAACTCATCCTTTTCATAAACGCCAAAAGTCACTGCTCCCGAAATCACTGGATCCGCGGGATCCAGACAGACTTCCGCAGGCCCGACCTTGATACGCTTCGGGATGATTTTCAGCAGCAACCAGTTGGCTGCCCGTTTCAGAGGGCGCGGGGCAAGCACCACCGTATAGACAAATTCTGCGAGAGTCATGAATGCAAAGGGGGGAGGATGGGCTACCGAGCCTTGAGTGCTGCCTTGAGGGAGCGGAGATCGTGGCGGAGCTCTTTGCGCAGCATGTACCGACAGATTGCCGTGACAACGGTCGCAATGGTGAAGATCTTTACAGGCGTGGGAGTGCGAAGCTCGGTGAGCAACCACCAGAAGGTGAGATTGCCCGCAAACAATTCTACGATGATCATTCCCACGAATCCAATCCAGGGGTGGGTGACTGATTGCGGCACTCCTTCCGTTCTGAGATATCTCCAGTGCAAAAGGGTATGCATCCCGTGGCTAAAGAGCAGAGCTGCTGGGAAAGAAAGCAGCGAAGGAATTCCAAGAGCAATCAGGCCCAGGAAGAGTGGCAGGGCCAGCGACCATGTCAGGGCAAATGTGACCAGGAACTTCGCGATGGGAGAGAGCCTCGGAAATTTGTGGTCGTACAGTCGGCTAAGGTGCTCGAGGTAGCGGAGCTGTTGTCTGAAGGAAAGTTTCGACTCACCCTCCTCACGCAGGCCAAAATGAATGGGGATTTCACGAACACGCAGGCCTGGACTCTTGCACAGGAACTCCAGGCCGATCTTGTAGCCAAGTGGCGCCAGGTTCGTTGAACTCTTCCAAACGTGGCGCTTCAATCCGAAGAATCCACTCATGGTGTCTCTAACATTGCCACAAAGTGGTCTGGCCAGCAGGCGTGCTACAGTCGAGTTGAGTTTTCGAAACGTGCCCCAGGTGACATCCGTCGACGCTCCAGCGACGTGCCGGGAGCCGACTACAAAATCAGACTCGTCTTTCTCCAGAGGCTCCATCACGTGTGGCAGGGCCTCCGGGGGATGCTGGAAGTCAGCATCCATGACGACTGCAATCTCGCCGTTCGCCTCGGCCAGGCCTTTCAATACGGCTCCGCTGAGGCCATCGGGCCGGTCCCGCTCAATCAATCGGAGAGGGTACTGATTGGCCAGTTCGAGAGCCTTCCCTGGCGTGCCGTCGGAGCTCTTGTCATCCACGATGATGATCTCAAACCGCCTGCTGCCTAGCGCAGTTGCAATTGCTGGCACGAGTTTGGGCAGATTCCCCGCTTCATTAAGGGTGGGGATCACTATGGACACTTCAGGGGATGGATGTCTTGGATTCATGGTGGGGAAGCTCACTCGCTGAATTTGTCCACTGCAGTGAGCCGCCAGAGGCGGATGGCCAGATAGAGATAGGATGACAGCAGAAGCACGTCCAAAAGTGCCACGACAAAGTAGGCCCAGGTGGGGCTGGCGATGGTGGCGGTCGCCCTGTTCCAAAAGGTGGCAAGCTCTTGATTGGCGAGAAGACGGAACCAGATGCTGGGCTCACAGGCCGCGAGTCCGCCAATGGCGGTCAGCAGAACGCGCTCCCTGCTCGACGAAAATGTGGCGCCAATCAAGCACAGGGGAAAAAGTGCGCATTCGAGATAGGATGCGAATGACTTTTTACTGATGATGAGGACGACGATCATCAGAAGCGGCAGAAAGATAAGCGCCTGGTAAGGGGTTACGACTCTCTTCTTCCACATGGCTGTGAGGAACAGGCCGCTCATGGTGGCGAGGCCAACGAGATTGGCCGCGGAGCGCAAGTGAGGAATGGAAAAGTCCAGACCCACCATGCCGAGCAGGAACGGCAAGTTGCCCGACGAACCGTGCTGCGAATGGAAGCTCGTCAGCTTGGTGATATCCGCACCTTGAAAAATGTACCATCCGTACCCGGATGTCACCACGCAGAAGAAGCCAGCTGCGCAGGCCCAGCGATTCTTCGATGCCCAAGTGAAGGGCGGCATGAAGATGAGGGTCAGAAATTTAACTGCAAGGATGGAAATGCCTATGGTGGCACCGCATAGGAAACTCTGCTGCCGGATGAGCAGCAGCATTGCACCTGCGATGAACGGGGCGAACCAGATGTGGTTTTGTCCGGTGATCGGCACATTCAGCAGGCTCAAGGGAGAGCATGTGTAAAGCAGCAGTCCCAGATTGGAAATGCGCGGGTTGAATACCTCATCACCCACCTTCAGCCACAGCGGGATGGAGATGAATTCAAACAGGATCGCAATGAAAACAAGCCAGACGGGTGAATCCACCACCTTGATGAGAGCCGCACATGCGACTGAAAACCACGGCCCATAGATCGGCAGGAAGTCTCTGAGAGGTAACAACCCCTTCTCCACAGCCTTGGCGTCGTTGTAGTACCAGTGAATGTCTGACTGGGCAGACATCCCCAGCACAAAAAAGATGACCACGAAAGTCCCGAGTCGCGTCACCACAAAACCAGCAAGGCAGTACCGTCGGAATGAAGGGCTGGAAGCAAGGGGACTCTCCCACAAGAATCTGCATTTCCACACGAGAAGAATGCATGCGAGGGATACAAGGAATTTGATGATGAGAATCATGAAGTGGTCGGGAGCGTTGCGATGCCTTTGTCCGGGGTCGTGGCTTCGCTCAATAGTTCTTGGTAGAGAGATTTCAGTGCTCTTCCCATGGCTGGAAGGGAGAGGTGCTGCCGCGTGTAGAGCGCTGCCTGTCGCGCCAGATGCTGCCCTTCAGAGGGATTCGCAAGGAGGCGATCTGTTGCCTGCGCAATCGCATCCACTTCGCTCGGAACCTGAATCACAGCGCCGTGCTTGGCGGCATCTTCTGCGATGGCAACATGCGATGTGGCTATACATGGAAGTCCGGCCGCCATCGCCTCCACGAGCGCGATGCCAAAGTTCTCTGAATAAGACGGCAGGAAGTAAATCTCAGCTGCGGAAAGGACGGAGAGCTTGTCCTCCCCATCCAGGAAGCCAGTCCAGAGCACACGATTTCCGAGATTCAGCTCCGCGGCCAGGTGCTTGAGGCTTGCCTCGTAGGTCTCGGTGCCACTGCCTACGACGACGAGCATGATGTCACTCGTCTTCGCACAGGTCCTTGCAAAGGCCTGAAGCAGCAGTTCGATGCCCTTCTTGGGATCAATCCGGGACATGAAGAGCAGAATCCGTTTTCCGGCGGCTGCGGGAAATTTCTCCAGGAACCTTTGCGGGCCGGGCAGAGTCTCAAAAGGCTCGGCATCGATCCCGATGGGGATCACCACACTTTTTGTGGCCAGAGCCAGCGCGGCGGCCTCGGATTGCTCTCGGTCACTGGTGAAATGGATGGCCGCAGCATGGCGTAGAGCCGGAAGATCGAAGAGGCGGAGAGACAGTTTCTTCAGGACTTTTCTGCGGTTCTCCAGGCCCCAGTGATTGAGAAGACCAAGAGGGCGGATGATGTAAGGGACTCGCGCGCGACGCGCACAAAATGCCCCCGCCAATGGAGCGAAAGAAAAAACGGCGTGATTGTGAACGACGTCGTAGTTTCCCACGTTGTCCGACAGCCATCGCAGCATGGGCATGGATGCCTTGTAGAAATGCGTCTGGCGTTTGAAGTAGCGTACCGTAAATCCACCCAGATCCAGGGGCTCGCCAAAGGTGATGTTTCGTTCGGAGGCCTCCGCTGGATCCAGCGTGGCGACAATGTCCACGGATACCCCCTGCCGAATCAGGCTCCGGGCCATGAGCGGAAGGGCAATGCTGGGCCCTCCGTCGCGCTTATCAAGGGAGGGAATGACGTGCAGAACGCGCACTGAAGTCGTGTGATGATGCGAAGGAAACCTCAAAGGCCGACGGCGGCGCGCCAGCGTTTGAAGACAAAGATGCTCCAGCGCTGGTACCAGTTCGTGAGAGGCACGGGGATGTCACCCAGTTCCTTCTCAAAGAGGGCACGCCAATCTGGCGAAGCGAGCCACTGCTCGTACGGGAAGAGGAAACCGCCCTTGGGACGATTGCGGATCCAGTCTGGAATCTCGGGCACGGCTGCGAGGAGCAGTTGCTTTCCCTGCTCCAGACGATATTGCGCAGGGATGGAGGAAACGGCGTGGAATAGGGAGACGTCCAACAGGGGCACCCGCAACTCCAACCCGTGTGCCATGCTCATCACATCACTGTCTCTCAGGAGTTGATTGCGCATGTAGCGGCTCATTTCGAGAACGCTGACGGCATCTCGTGGAGATGGCGTCGCAGGCGTTTCGTCCCTGGAGGAGTCCGGAACGCGAGGAGGTTCTTCTCCGGTGAGATGACGCGCGAGTACTCTTGCGTGCCTGCTTGAGAAGATTCCGCGGAAGGCGTCATACAGTTGAGGCAGGGTTCCACCGTCACACAGCGCAGAACCCAGCCGGACGAGCGGGGGGTGACCACTCAGCATTTGCAAGGCCTGGCCGGCGATGCCCTTGAATGGGCCTAGTGCTTTCGAGACTCGATCGAGAGACGGCAACTTATTGAAGCTGGGATAGCCGGCAAACATCTCGTCGCCGCCAAGGCCACTCAGCACTACCTTGATGCCCTGCTCACGCGCGAGCGCCGAGACCGTGAAGGTGTTGAAACCATCAATGGTGGGTTGGTCGACGGCATTGAGGAATTCGCGAAACAGCTCCCGGGCCTTGTCTGCATCCAGGCGCATTTCTGTATGTCTGGTGCCGAAATGTTCCGCAGTGCGGCGAGCCATGCGGCTTTCATCCCGGGACGAATCATCGACGCCGATGGAAAAGGTCTGGATGTTCCGGCGACCACTGGCATGGGCCAGAGCAAGGAGAGCCGTGGAGTCGATGCCCCCGCTGAGGAACACGCCGACGGGGACGTCGCTCACGAAATGATGCTCGACACTATCGACCAGCGCCGCGCGTGTGGTGCGGATGGCTTCTTCGCGCGTGATGCTGGACTCGCCGGATGCAAAGTGGAAATTCCACCAGCGGTGTTGCTGCACTTGACCGTCTTTCCAGATCAAGGTCGTGCCGGCTTCGAGCAGTTTGATCGCATCGACTGCGGTGTGCGGCTCAGGCATGGAGCCAGTGAGAAAATACCGGGCCAGTGCCGCGGAGTCGATGTGTCTGGGCACGAGGCCGCTGCTTAACAAGGGACGCAGTTCCGAAGCAAAGATGAATGTACCCGCCGACTGTGCGAAGTAGAGGGGCTTGATGCCAAAGGGGTCGCGGGCGATGAAGCAGGAACGGTCGCGCTCGTCCCAAATCGCGAATGCGTACATGCCGCGGAGCTGCTTCACACAGTCCCTGCCATGCTTTTCATACAGACGCAGGATGACTTCGGTGTCGCTGTGGGACTGGAACTGGATGCCGTCACGCTCCAGCGACGCGCGGAGTTCGAGGAAATTGAAGATTTCGCCGTTGAACGTGATCGTCAGTGCCCCGTCGGGGGTGGACATGGGCTGGTGCCCTGCCGAACTGAGGTCCAGAATGGAAAGCCTGTTGTGCGAGAACGCAGCGATGGACGCCGGCTGAATCCACAAGCCCGCGTCGTCGGGGCCACGATGGCGCAGTTCCTTTTGTGTTTGGAGCAGCACGCGCTCAAGATCCGCCGATCCTGGTTGCGTGGTAAGAATTCCCGCGATGCCGCACATACCTCTCTGGGAGCGTTATGGAAGAACTCGCGCGGCCAACTTGCGACCGGGTGCAGGCGAGCCCTTCCAAGACTCGATGGCATCAAGGGCTGCGGTGATGAAACGCTGGGCACCGTGAGCGAGGGTATGCGACGCCACCGACCGGACCGCGAGGCTGGACATTTCCCGCCACTGCTCATCCGTGAGCGTGACTGCCTGGCGCATGGCCCGGTACACTGCATCCTCATTGTCTGGCGGTACCAGCCAGCCATTGTGTCCAGGCTGGATGAACTCCATGGCTGAACCCGTTTGGGTCGTGCTGATCACTGGCAAACCTGCAGCCAGACCCTCGGGCACCACCAGACCCCACCCATCATAGCGGGATGGCACACAGAGAATGTCCGAAACGGCGTACAAGTCTGGAAGCGTCTCCCAATCCCGGAAGCCCACGAACTCGACGCGGTCCATGCACGAGGCAAGGTGCTCTCGCATCATCTGCTCGAGTGGTCCTGAACCGAGCACAATCAGTTTCGCTGAAAGTCCTTCACGAATGATGCGCGCAAAGGCGGCTGCCACATGATCGACCCCCTTGCGCGGAATGAGGGAACCTGAATAGAGGATCGTGCGCTCGCGATTGGGCCGTGCCGATGCGCTGCCGGCGCTCCGGCTGAACCGCTCGAGGTTCGAAAAGTACGGGATGTTTGCGTAGGTGCGGCGCGGGCCGAACTCACGACGGTATCCGTCCACCGCGAGTCGTCCAATGCCCCAGATGGGAGCATTGCTCTGATGCAGGGCCCGCAACCGCAAATGGCGATACATGCGGCTGGCGAGATAATAGAAGTGATGGCGGGGTCTTTCCCCCCAGAAGACCCAGGGCAGCCCCGTCTTGCTCCGGCAGTGGATCAGTTTCTGAGCCATCCGCTCATTGTAGTAGTTCAGGATGGCGAGCCGTGCTGTTTCGAAATCACGCATGGCGTCGCTGAGCGCCTTGGTGTCTTCTCGGAGGAAGACTGCCTGATGCGAAAGGTTCAAGCTGCTCCAGTACCGTGTGTGGTGGCTGCGGTGCAGGTAGTGCACCCGAATGGAGAAATGCCCGGCATTCGAAATCTCATTGAACAGCTCTGCCTGATAAGGAGAGAGAAAATGAGTGAGGATGGCGATGTCGACGACGGGAGAACCCATTTGCCGCGGCTGGTTTTGATCAGGGTTACCGGTTCAGATCTTCTCCAGATGCGTGATGAGGAACGACCCCTGCTTGCATGTATTCACCACCAGGCGGGCAAGGGAGTCCGGCACGATCTTGGTGATCGCATTCTTCACCCGACCCGGTGGAAGGGGGAGGATTTCAGATTTCTGGCCCTTGATCTGGGTCTTCGTCACCTTGAAGTAGGGGCTGACAAGTTTTTTCCATTCTTCAATGGAGTAGAATCTTGCAATGGCGCCGTCCGTTGAGAGTTGCACGAGACGGTGCAGTGAGGGAGTCTTGAGAAATCCACCGGCGAGCACCCCCCGGAAGAAACCATTGAAGATGTAATAGTAGAGGAAGCTTCTGTGGTAAACCATCACCACGGCCTTGCCTCCCGGGCGGAGCACACGGTTCATCTCGCTCAGGATTTTTTCGGTGTTCGCGGAGTGGTGGATCACACCCCATGTCCAGATGAAGTCGAAAGAAGCATCGGGAAATTCGAGATTCTCCGCATCCATCCTGCGGATGTCCCCCTTCAGATCCCACAGCTGGAATCTCCGGCGTGTGCTGGTAATCGCATACTCTGTGAGGTCAATGCCGGTGTAGGAGCGGCAGTGCGGCGCGATGAGTTGCGCATGGCTTCCGTTGCCCACGCCGATTTCCAGCACATCGGCCTCTTTGAGATTGTCGTACGGGATCAACTCATCGAAAGGCTTCGACCGTGGCGGTGAATACCTCGCGGCATCTGAAAAGTGACGACGGTCGATTTCGAGGAAAAACTCACGTTCGCGTTCGGCGCCGCCGATCTCTTCGTTCCAATCGTAGCGCATGGGGTTCTTCTCCCACCAGGTGCGGTTTTGATCCTGCCAGCGCTTCTGGGCATCGTGATCCGTTGGTAGAGAAGTCGGCTTTTCAAAGCCGTCTGGTAGCTTGTTTTGAGTGTCCATGGCACAGTTTTCTAAATTGAGGAAGACCACGTCTGGCTCGGGCCTGGCATGCTCCGCAAGGTTGGAAGCACGGTGAAATGTGTTGCGCCTTCCCGCCCGCAGTCCACCGCTTTTGCAGGGGAAATTGCGTCTGTCATCGGTGGGAGCTGGAGGTTGGATGTTTCAGACCTCACCTTAGGGGAGCAGTAGCAGGTTCGTGTAGTCACCCGGTCGTGTAAGGTTGTGGGCAATGGCCTGCCACTCGTGGATCGGGGTGGGTCGTTTATCCACGTTCAGATTAGCGACGCTTTTCCAGTTTTGCACAAGGCGCTGGTGAAGATCTTGCAACGTGACACCGGCACGCTGCATGCCATACGGCCACAGTTCCATCACGGTGGGGATGCCCTGGCGCAGTAGGTTTGCTGCGCCGTCCATCACGCGGCACTCGTGGCCCTGGACGTCCATCCAGAGCAGGGTGCTGGCGGAGCGATAGTCTGGGGGAAGCCCAGCCAGGATGCCGTCGAGCATTTTCACGGGCACCTTGGAGATGTTGCGGGAATTCTCCGCGTAGACATCTCTGTGGGAATGGGCTTGCTCCATGCGGATGCGGTGGTCCCCGTAGTTGGTGGCGCTGATTTCGAGCTCCGCAGTTCCTTCAAAATCAGAGACTGCAGCCTGGATGTCTGCAATGCATTCGGTCTTTCCGTTCTTCTTGATGTTGGTCACCAGGAGACGGTGATTGAGATTGTCCGGCTCGATGGCCACAGCCCGACGGACCAAACCCATCTCCATGAGTGAAATACAGGTTACACCAATGTTTGCGCCCACGTCCAGCAGGACATCTACTTTGCGTTCCTTGAGTAGTCCATGTTGTTCCAAGATGGAGAAGGCGCGCGTCAGGATGTCCTCTTCAAACTTTCCGCTGATGTAAAGATCACGCGCGACAGCGGTGTCCAACGTGGAGACGCGGAAATGGCCATGCGGCGTGGCAACCTCGGTCTCTGACTGAATGAGTCCTTTCAGAAACCATTGCACGGAGCGCAACAGGTCCGGCGCACTCTTGACTTGGGACATCAGTCGAATCTGCTGGAGTCGGCTGGAGCCGTACACCAACCGGGCGATCTGGTGGCGCAACTTAGACATGATTTGCCAGCTTGGGAGCAAGCGCGATCTCCCGGAATACGGGTGCCAACGAACGAGGCAGAAGAGCCTGGCGAGCGCGTTCCACTGCGGAGCGATGCGCAGGCAGGATGGCAGCAGGGGGTTGCGCGCTCATCTCTTTCACGCGCTGGACCAACTCAGGCCACGTATCGCACTGGTGCCCGACTGCTCCGTAGTTGCGGAAGTACGTGTCGACCATGGAGTTCCGCTTAAAGACCGCAGGCTTTCCACTGGCGAGCAGATCCGGAATCGTGCCACTTGCGCGGTATTGATAGGGATTCGGCTCGTGCGTGGTGAACCAGATTCCATACGTCGCTTCGGAGAGGCGGCTGAAGTATTCGCGGACGGAAAGGGGGAATTGAGCAATGCCGGTGAGATGTGACAGGGAGTTCGCGTCTTCTTCTCCTGAGGCAAAGCCCGCCACGGAGAAGCTGGCACGCTGTGCTCCCTCATTCACGTTGGCAGCGAGGCCCGCGAACGAAGCCAGCCCCTTGTCCGGTACCCCGGGAAAGACGAAGTGGTGTGTCGCAGGTGACGCAGCTTGAGAGTGCGCAATCTCCAACACCGGATGTGGCAGCAAGCGAATGTCCTCCCGGCTGTGCAAGGGGCAATCACGCAGTGCCTCCATGATATGCTCTCCCAGGACCACCATTCGCAGATTCGGCAGTGAGGGCCCCCGCATCCCGGGAAGATTTTCCGGAAGAGGAGCAGGATTCCATCCCAGAGGTTCAAAGAGGCCGTGTGCAATCACAATGACCGGCACGCTCACTTGCGCGAGGCGCATGAGATATCTCAAGAGCGTGAGCGAAGAGCCTCCCATGTCGGCGAAGATCCAGCAGGCAACCTGCCGTTGCCGCATGGATTGCACCATCTGGAACAGCAGGCGGAAGCGCTGAAAGGATCCTCGTGCCGTACGTGCTTCTCCCAAATCATGACCGAGTATTTCGAGTGAGCATGGAGGACCTGAGGGCGCCATCGAAAGCGCATCCTTCAGGAAAGGAACGTGGGAGTGCTCTGCATGGAATTGGACCGTGTGTCCGGGAAACGCGTGCGCCGCGAGATGCACCAGTCCCGCATTGAAGGTGCCGTGCCGGAATGCGCGTTGCCAACTGCAGATTCCCACGACACCCCGCGGCGTGACGTTTTCGAATCCCCCATTGGAGGTGTCCTGTGATCCGCTTGAATACATCACGGAGCGACGTTCCCGAGAGCGCAGCGCCTTCTGAATTTCAGGTAGGAGAAAATGGTGACACTGCTCAAGGGCTTGCGATACGCGCGATGGATCGCGCACGCGCGAGGGATGTTTGCAATACCGCGCCAGATGCCTGCAAACCGCTTTTGCTTCGCGAGGTCGATGATGGTTCTCGCCAGTTTCAAAATTCCCAATGGCCAAAGGATGACTGGATAGCGAAGAAACACCAGGAGCGCGGAATTGGCAGTCACAGCAGCATTGACGTCGCTGGAGAACCGATGCGCGAGGCTCGTATCATGATACACCCTGAGATTGGGAGATTGAAGTATCACGCTGTTCATGGCGTAGAGCCGCAAGGCCAGGTCGGCTTCCTCCATGCCGTAGGCCAGAGGCAGTGGCACATAGCCGGAAGTCTTCAGAAAGACACTGCGCCGGTAGGCACATCCGCATCCGACAAAGGTGGCGGCGCGGCGGACTGAGGTGAGAGCAGGGTCTACAGGCCGGGAGCGCTCGAGCACATTTGCTGAAAGCATGTCTGCGTGCGGATGCTGTTCGAAATCCGTGACCAGGGCCGCGAAAAAATCATCATGGGCCGGATAGGAGTCGTCATCGAAGCTGGCGACCAGGTCATGACGGGCTGTGTGCAGAAGGCGGTTGCGCGCTCCACCTGGCCCAAGGGTTTCCGTGGACTCGAGGATGGTGACCGCGGGGAAGGCATTCCTGATCACGCGGACCAGGGCTTCGTTGCCACCATCTACAAGCACAAGAATTTCAGCCGGTGAGGGACTGCACGCATGAATGCGCTCCAGGCTCTTGAGCGTTTCCTGCACCCGTGTGTGGGCAGGCATGATTGCCGTGACATCGACCGTGCCTGAAGCTGTGCTCATTTGCACCAGGGCAAAAACTACCGGCTGTCAGCCTGCCAGATGATGGCGGATCATCTTGCGAAAGCCCTGCCATGGATAAGCCGCTGCCAAAGCTCGGGCAGCCCGACGGATTTCCGCATTCCCCGGGAGGTTTTGGCCAAGCGCCTCCAGACGCGAAACAAGTGCATCAACGTCTGCGGAGGGAGTCAGGAATACCCCTTCACGCTCTGTCCCGATATCCGGCAGGCAGGTGTTTGCGGTGCCGAGCACGGGACATCCGTGGGCGAGAGCTTCGAGATAGACCTGTCCAAATCCTTCGACCAAAGACGGCATCACAAACAGCGTGCTTTTCGCGTAGAGCTCCTGGAGTTCCCGCGCTCCAAGACCTTGGATCAGGGTGACGTTTTTCAAACCTTCAAGAAGCGTTTTGATACCCTGATCGAGCACACGACAGACCAGGGTTAGCCTGCTGCCAGCCGGAAGTTTTGCGTTTCGCCAGGCCATGAGCAGGTGGTGCAGTCCCTTGCGCTGGCCACCTGAGCCAACGAACAACGCCTGAAAAGTTTGAGGCGGTGGCTGCAACTCTCCTGGCGGCAGGACGTCTATTCCATAGGGCACGACACGGCAACGGCTTGCATCACAACCCGCAGCGAGGAGCGAATCTCTGGTGAAGCTGCTGGCGCAAAAAATCAGATCCGCATGCTTCCAGGCGTCACGTTCACGCCGTGCGAGATGTTCTGGTAATTGGTATTCCTCATGTTGCGCGAAGGACTCACCGTATCCGGGATGTCGAGCAGCGTCTGCGTCGAGAATACGGCGCTCGGTGCCAATGTGAGGATGATACTGAAACAGTACACGCTTTGGCTGGTGCCGGTACGACCTTGTGAAGGCCTCCCATGCGTACGGGCTATAGAGAAGCAAGTCGGTTTGGTGCCGTGCCGCGAGTTCGCCGGCCGCTGATGAAAAGCGCCCGTCGAGCTTGTTCCATGTTTCCACTCGCGAGTAGCCCAGTTGGTGCCGTGCATGCTCCAGTACGGTGGTACCCCACAGGCAGGAAACGCGCTCATCCGCGATGCCCGGCTCACGGCGGCTGGAGAACTTGGACAGCAATCTTCCTGGGAGGTGGGACGCTAGCCAGCGAAGGGTGGGGGTGGCGTAAGCGTCGGTGATGAACTCGTCCAGCATGCCAGCTTCCTCAAGGGCCAGTGGCACCTGATAGGAGTCACGACGTCCTCGGAAAGCGCAGATGAAGCGTGACTTGCTCACGGAACGTTTCAGATCGCTGGAAACAAAGATGGGGCGAAAGGCCGCGGTGGGTCAGGAAAGGTCGGACACCAGCCACCAATTGGATTCATCCCTGACCTCACGCCCCAGCAGCGGAAGCGGCTGCTGATCCACACGATTCAGTTTAAGTCCGTGTTTGGCGAACATTTTCGGAATGGTGTCGAGAAAGTGCTCGGCATGCACCTCGATGAGAAAGAGGTTGGAAGGTGCAAGCCAGGACTGCGCTCCGGCGAGCACATCTTCTTCTGCCCCTTCGACATCGATCTTGATGAGCGTACGGGTTCGATCCGAAGCATCGCTGGCGTCAAGCGTGACCGTATCGATGCCGTTATCCTTTGCTCCCACAAACGCTTGCACCACTTTCACTTGTGGCTGGCCTGGCGCTTGGAGAGGAATGGTCTTTTGCAAAGTGTCACAATGCACCGACTGGGGCTCGTAAGCGATAATGTCGCCGGCGATGTTCAACCGCTGGAATGCCGCAGCACAACCGAAGGCGAAGTAGCCGTCATTGGCTCCCACATCCAGGATCCTCGTCACTTTGGGCAGCGCCTGATCCAGCCACCCATTGAGCTCGTGTTCGTACAGTCCCATCACTTTCCGGAGAGATGCACGCGGATTCATGAGGATGCGTGCTCTGCGAAACGGCCCACGCAGAACCGTCGTGGGACACGGACGGTCCGGAAGCAAATGTTTAAAAACTCGGGTTATCATGGAGGGATAGGAGATGGAGAAGGGGCAGCCGTGTTCGTGGGTGGATCGTTCACTCAGGCAGCAAGCGTTCCGAATGGATCTCGGGTGGGCTGCTATTTCGTGAACATGCTCCGCAGTGAGATGAGCGGGAATCCGAACAGGAACTTCAAGCGCAAGAGAGTGACGTGCCAAAGGAAGGACTTGCGATACAATTCCCAACCCTGGCTTTGAAGGCCTGCTTTCGCGCACGCAATCGCAACAGGCCTCAGATGGGAGCCAAGTATCTGATGACGGTTCTTCTTGTGGGTGTTCCCTCCGGGATACACCCCTGAACTCTCCCGCTGCAGAAGACGCATAATCCCCTCCACAATGGCCAAGAGGGAGCCTGTGATGTTGGTGGTGTGTCTGCGGTAGCCGACCGTTGTCGGAGCCATGATTTCGACAAACCCTCCCGCCACACCCATCCGCAGGGCAAGATCATGATCTTCGGCGCTCACCTTTCCTTGAAGAAAGCCGCCGGAGGCCATGAACGTGTCCCGACGAACGATCATCGCACAGGAACCCGCGAAGGGTAAGGTGCTGCCAGCGGAGAGGTAGTCTGGATGATGACGGTATTGCAATGGCTGCGCAGACACGTGCTGCAATTCAGCGGGGTCGGAGAATGGCAAGATTCTGCCTGAAATAAAAGAAGGCCTTCCAACGGAATTAATGATCTCCGCGGTAAGCTCAAGAGTCCATGGAAACCACAGATCGTCGCTGTCCAGGAATACAACATACTCACCTCTGGCAGCTTCTGCGCCTCGATTACGGGCAGCTCCGGGACCTGCATTGGACTGCTGGATCAGGGAGACCTTTCCTTCCAGTGAGGAAAGGTAAGCTGCCGTTCCGTCAGTGGAGCCATCATCGACGACGATTACTTCGAAGTCCTGGAACGTCTGCTGCCAGACTGAATCAAGGGTGGCCTTGAGATACTCTATCCGGTTGTAAGTTGGTATGATGATGGAGAAGAGCATTTGCCTTCCTGTACCGGGGGAGAAAGCGTCTCACGCCAGACAATCGCGGGACTGCAAAGGGGGCCCGCCTCAAAGATCCGGTTATACCATTTTCCAGGTTTTCGGAATCAGATCGTCCGTGACCATCGGCCCTCCCGGGTGTCCCCACTGGCTCGGAGCGACGACTCGCTTGTCCGGGCTGTTGTTCAACCATGCTCCCCACCAGCTGAACGTGCTGGCGATGATATGGTGGTCACAGGCGCTCATCAACGTCATGTCCTGGATGTCGTCATGCCCCTCTGAGAAGTGGAGCTTTTCCGCCCGGATGTTTTTCCGGCACCACTCGATGTCCGGGGCGGAATCTGAAAATACGAGGAAGCGGTGACCGGAGGGGAACTCCGCCAGGGCGCGCTCGATGAAATTCAGTGATGTAGGTGGGCCAAAGGTGCCTTTGGTCGATTTGAGCTTCTCTTGGGCAACCGCCAGCTCACCGCGGCGCACATGCAGCGACACGACCGTTTCACCGGGCCGCCGGATGGAGTCGACATGGTTGCGAGCATACTCAAGGACTTGTGGGTCGGATGGCCGAAGCTCGGTCCGGATGATGTCCGCGATGTCCTCGAAATATTTCTCTGATTGCCAGAATCCCTGCAGGAAACAGGGGGATTCAAGCGACAGGACCTCAGGGTCAAATCGATAACGCTTTTCTGCGAAATGGGTATGAGGCAAGCCCAGGCGAGGAATGAAGCGGCGGAGTTGTCTCACGACTCTGCTTACCGTTCTGCTATTTTCTGTGTAGGGATCCCGCAAAGCAGCGATCTCCTGCAGCGTTGCGTCTTTTGCCGAGATGTTGAGCTTTTTGATTCTGACATGGCGGCGGAACTCCTCAAGGCCTGGCGCCTGGGTATCCCCCAACGGGCCATAGCCAGTAAGGTCCAGTTTGAGGGGGACTCCCCTGACATGGGCGAGTCGTCTGCCCGTAGCATACTGGTACATCTGATTGCCCAGGCCACCGCTTAGCTGTGTGATGATCATGCGGAAAAAAGTGGAGCTGCGAAACCCTCGTTACAGGATGGCTTTCAGGTCCTCAATCCACGCGTCCACCAGTGGTAGCTCGGACCCAGGTATGACAGACGCGTTGATGAGAGCTTGATAGCAGAGTCTCAGGTTGTCAGCCACGTGGTCTGGACCTGGGGAAAGCTTGCAGTTGTTGAGCAGGGCGACAATTCGATCGTTCTGCAAGTACCCGGAAACTTCGTCGCTAAAATCGCGCAGGAGATTGTGCTCATTGCGTAGTTGGGTGACTTCAGCCCCGTGGAAGACCATGCCGTATCCAAGTTCCCAAAGGCAACGTTGTGCGACAAAGCTGCGCCAGATGTCTGTCATCCTGAAAGAGCAAAAGCTCGGCAGATACATCAGGGGGTAAGCCTCGGGCCACCACCAGGTGGTCTGGCTGTTGAATGGGCAGTACGTCTGCGGCGGCAGCCAAACGCTGGGGCCTTCTTTGAAGGCGAACTCCTGGTCGAGAATCAATCGCCAGATGGCATCGACATCAGGGGAGCCGTTCGCCAGACCCTGTTGGATGGGGGCAATGACGCGCTCGGACGGCAAGGTGTGATCATGGGCATAGCTTTCTGGCGAACAGATCAATTCGAGTGGAAAGCCCCGCGGCCAGATCAGCTCTTCGGTGAAGAGGCGATAGACATTCAGCCATGGCCGGGAAGTTGCCTTTTGGGCAGAGACCTGCAGTTCTCGTGGTGCCCAGGAAGGCAGCGGTGCGTTGTCGTCATCCGTTTCATAGATGCACGCGGCACTTCTCGAGAAGGCGATGAGATATCCCAGATTCTTGCGGGCGTAGTGCCCGGTCGGAAGGAGAGCCGCCAGGCGAAACGGAAGCGTGGACTGCTGCTCCAGAGAATAGAAATCAGCCTGTGTGCTCTCGAAGCTGGAAGGTCCCTTCTTGTCACCGATGACAACCGCGCGTGCCTCGCGCTTCTCGAGGTGCGTCATGAGTTCCTGCACGCACTGAGTAGGTTTCTGGATGGTGGTAATGACGGTGACGAGTGCTTCCATGGCTGGCTGTCTGAGTAGGTGATGGAAAGTGGGTCAGGATTTCGAAGCTATCATCACGCGATCCAAAAAGACCTTGGCTGCCGCTTGATGGGAGAACTGCCTCGCGCCAGCTTCAATCGCAGCGGAAGCAAGGGACATTCTGTGAGAGGGATCCGACAATCTGGAAATGGCACGGCCCAGGGATTCAGCGCTGTCGTCCCTCACTACTTCTGCGACCCCGGGGTTATCTTCAGCCCATTTGACGGCTGAGGTGGAAGGCGGACCCGCAATCAAAAGCGGCAACCCGATGGCTGTGTAATCTGCAAGCTTGCTTGGAAAGTTTATCTCCATGGTCTTGAGGTCGGACGCCTCAAAGGACATGGGAACAAACAAAAAATCGGCCTCTTCACGTGCGATCCGAATCATTTCCTCGGGCGGCACGAGGCCGCGCCATTCCAGGTTTGGCTCATTGACGCCCACGATTGCAGCTTGGGACTTGGGAGTAGGCCCATAGATCAGCACTCGCCCACCTACCGGCTGCAGCATGCGCGCCAGAGTGCCGAGGGAACGGATGTACGATGGTGAGGTGAGAGAGCCGCCAAACAACCCCGTAAGTGGCGCGTTTTGCTGCGTGAGCCTGGCCGGTGGAGCGCTGAACACCGTGGAATTGTTGGCCCGAGAGGGAAGCAACACCGTGCCGGGTACGCCGCAGGTGTGCTGATAGCGCTCCATCATATAGGGCGAAACGCAAAGACGGGAAGCGGCCTGCCGATACACCGCGGCAAACTTTTCAGCGGCCCAAGGCCGTAGCATGGAGGGGGCTGGCGTGAAAGTCGGCCAGTCGTCGTGCACGATCAGGTGCAACGGCAGTTGTCTCTTCCTTGCGAACGCCGCTGCTGACAACCATCCGTACCCGTGTGCGACCGCCAGAATTGCCTGGGGATTAAACTGGCTTGTGAGACGCTGGATGAAACGCCAGCGGCGCTCTGAAACCGCAGTGAGAAGGAGAGACGCCAGCCGGTGTACTCGCGTGGTCAGCAGCCTGGACAGTCTCAATGGAGGGGCCTGACAGTAGTTGACTCCGGGGAGGCGTCGTTCTGCCTTGGAGACGTCCTGGCCACTTTCCATGATGAACAGTTGATCCTGGGGGTAGCTGTCCAGAAGCCTGAACAGGAGGGCGGAACCGTGGTAAGACGATTCCACCGGGACGTCAGAGATATATAAGAGATTTGGAAACACTATATGCGATATGTCTCCTGGGCGCTCACTTGCAGGGTTATTGGGCGAAGGCTTGTACCAGGCAGGGCACGATGATCACCTTCGTCCCCTGGCTATATGGTGGCTTTGAGAGCAGGGCCGCCGCGCGGGGCATCAGAGCCCGCATTCGTTTTGAGAAGCTGCCACGCCTGGCGCTTGGATGAGAACGAGCGCCAGGCAATCATCCGCTGTATCTTGTCGCCCCTCAGGAGCGCCTTCACAAGCGAGAGAACTTGCATCACAAGAGGTGGTTCCTTGACGGGTCTTCCCCAGAGATGATCCAGAATGATGCCCGATCCGACAAAGCCCGCGAAAAGCGATGTCATGTATTCTGTGGTAAGACGACGTGCGGAAATCAGATGGGTCAACTTTAGCTCAGGGAATCGACCAAATCCGAGGTTCAGGCGTGTGGATGTCCATGATAGATCGCTGTCATCACCGGCACCCAGGTTGGCTCCGCTTCGGCCCAGGGAGCGCCGAAGAGGTGTTTCACGAGCGGCATGAAGATACGAGGCGGCTACTTCCTTCCTCACACAAACTCCAGCTCCATAAGGAGTGGCACGCGTCCAGACAGGGATGTTGGACCAGTATGCTTGATCGAGCTCGCATATAGCGAGCCCATCAATGTAGGGTTCCAGGCAGGTCGGCGGTGGGACTTCGAACTCGCCGGTGATGCTGGCTCCCCAGGTGCCCAGCATGGGCCACTTGGCGCCGATCTCCAATGCCTGTTCCAGGTAGTCATCATGGAGGACATTGTCGTCATCTACAAAGATCAGGAAATCGCCTGCGGAGGATTCGATGCCCTTGAGGCGTGCTGGAACATGGCCGCGCATCTCCTCTCTCACGCATCTGGACAAGGGATGCCACGACAGATCGATTTTCCCGGCCAGAGGCTCGTCGGAATCATTGTCGACAAGCACAAGCTCCCACTGGTTGAGTTCAAGCGTCTGCCGCCGCAGTCCCTCCAAGACCCTCGAGAGGTAGTCGGAGCGGGGATTTCGGGTGCAGATGATGACAGAAATTAACATCTCCAGGAACTAGGTGTTACGTTGCGGGAAAAGCTGCGGCCTGAGTGGCTGGTTACCACGCATTGCTGGAGCGCAGAGGATGCCTCGCGTCCCCGGTGCATGCAGTGTGCGCCGACGCGAGTTCAAGGCTGAACAGAGCCAGCAAATTACAAATCAATTTGCTCATGTAGTTGCCGCGAGGCTGCTTATTCCCTCAAACACGAACTCCACGGACAAGGCGGGAGAGTTTCGATCCGATGCGCCTGACGAGGGCAGACGCGAGCCAGGAAACCGGTATGTCGTGAGAGCCGGCGGTTATCACCCTGTTTTTCAGTTCCTGGTCCAGCATGGCGGCGTGGAGATAAGGCAGCATGTCAGGGTGAACCAAAGGCCGCAGCCGTTCTTCCTTACCTGCGACGTCCGGCTGGTTCAATGCGAGGAACACGTTCTGGCGGTACCATGGCTCTATGCGTGTGTCCTGCCAGATGGAGGGACGAATGGTATCGTAACAGGAAAACCCATGCTTGTTGAAAATCTCCTGCCAGTATGCCGGCCACTGGCAGTTCACGTGGTGCTGGCCTGGCTGTCCCGGGCAAGCGGCTGAGAAGATCACGGTATCCGCATGGCGTGTCAGAGATTGTACCAGGGTATCCGCGTGCGCCGCTGCGAGATGTTCGCCCACTTCCAGGCAGAGTACTGCTTCGAACCGGCGACCCACGGTCCATGAGCGCGTGAGGTCATGGCATTCAAAGCGACCTCCCTCAAGCAGGAACTCCTCGGGTGAAATGGCGACACCATCCACTCCCATGAGGTCCGAGATTCCGCAATCGCTCGCAGCTTTCAGCCACGTCCCCCTGCCACAGCCCACATCCATGAGGCTTGAAGGCAAGCCTTTGGGGAAAAGTAACGGAAATGCGGCACGCGGTCCCTCCAGCGTGTGGATGTTTTGAGAATGGTCGTAGTTGATCACTTAAGGAGCAGGCTGATCGGTTGCCAGGGGCTTGATCGCCTCGGCGGCAATCACCGAGTAGATGCGATGCTGGCTCAATGCTTCACCTTCAATCACCTGGCAGTCGCTCCACCGCCAGTCGGCAAAACGATGGGCGATGGGGCGGGCGAACTTTGCGAACTCCCAGCAGAAGCGTCGCCAGAGCCTGTAGCTCAGGTTGGTTTTTTTCAGTCCTCCATGCTCGAGCCATTGCAGGAGCAGAAACCAATAGAAGCGCCCCGACGTCGTTATCTTGAACGTCCCCTTCACGGAAAAGCCCGCGAGTTCCAAATCGCGTTGCAGGCCTTCCGCAGTCCATCTTTGAAAGTCATAAGGCACCCCATGGTCCTCCCAAACGCCGTGGGTGGTGACGACCAATCTGCCGCCCGGTTTCAAAACCCGCAGGGCCTCGCTAAAGTAGGTGGAGGGATTCTGAACATGCTCGGCGACTTGTGTGGACCACACGAGATCAAAGGTATTCGAAGCGACTGGAAGCCTTGAGTCTCCGTCCACCTTGTAATCAATGGCCGTGCAATCCATGTAGTCTGCCCGCCGGTACTCGGCGTTCGGGAACAGGCTGGCATATGGAGAATTGCCTGCGCCGTAGTCGAGGACGGAGATCGGTTCAGCAGTGGCATAACGCTGAAGGAATAAACGAAGATCAGCCAACACCAGGTAGTAAACATCCTTGACGGAAGGATTGAGGCGTTGCCTGATGTTTTCCAGTTGCGCGGGGGAATACTCTGGCTTCACAAGATCAGGAAAGGGACAATTCCCAAGTAGCCGGCACCCTGGTAGATCCAATCAAGGCCGGTGGAGGAACGTAGGGTGGAACATCCGGACTGACGTAGTCGAATCCGACAATATTTTCCGCATGATCCAGCGGTGCGGTGCCATCGCTGAGCCACAAAGAAATGCGATAGGATCCGGACCAGAGCGGCAGGGGCCCGGCAGTGACCGTGGCCTGCCCTGCAGAGCAGGGAGGGAGAGGAGACTTGGGTGGGTCAAACAACGTATTGCTGCCAAAGAGCGGAACGTTCTTTTCATTGTAGACCACCATCCCAAAGGTGGGGTTGGCGATCGCGGAGGGGTAACTGAAGGCGATGGACAGTTTAAGTCTTCCTTCGCGCAATTCAGACGTGGATACCTCCGCACTCACAATACCGGGACGGTGGTCTCGAGAGACCTTGGTGGTGAGGTTCTTGTCAGAGAGATAGACGTTGATGGCGCTGGTGATGTCATCCCGGCACACAACGCTCCCGTTTCGGAGAACGATGCCAGTCTGGCAGATGCGTTGCAACGCATCGATGTTGTGGCTGACAAAGAGCACTGTTCTCCCGCCTTTCGCCACCTGGTCCATCTTACCCAGACATTTTTTCTGGAATTCTGCATCCCCCACCGCCAGCACTTCATCCACGACGAGGATCTCGGGTTCAAGATGTGCAGCCACCGCAAAGGCAAGGCGGACATACATTCCGCTGCTGTATCTCTTTACCGGAGTGTCGAGGAATTTCTCCACTTCGGCGAAGGCGACAATTTCATCAAATTTGCTGCGAATCTCGTCCTTGGTCATGCCAAGGATGGCGCCGTTGAGGTAGATGTTCTCCCGGCCGGTCAATTCGGGATGGAATCCCGTGCCCACCTCCAGGAGGCTTGCCACCCGCCCACCCAGGGTGATGCGGCCCACCGTTGGTTCCGTGATACGGCTCAGGATCTTGAGCAGAGTGGATTTGCCTGCCCCGTTTCTGCCAATGATGCCGACGACCTCACCTGGCATGATATCGAAGGACACATCTTTGAGGGCCCAAAACTCTTCACTCGCGGGCGATGCATTCCCGTTTTTACGCCCTTTGAAAATGTTGCCTACCTTCCTCGCCAGGACGTCCCTCAACGCCGTATACCGTTCACCAGACTGGTGTTTGATCTGGTATCTCTTGCCGAGATTTTCTACCTGAATGATGGGTTCAGACATTCTTAGAGGAGACTTCTGCAGTGCGCGCCATCCGCTTGAGGCCGGAAACACTCGCTGACAATCCCAGCAGCAGTGATGGCACGAGGGTGGCCATTGAGAACCAGATGATGCCCTGCACGCTGTCCGGACGGAGCGCAAAATAGGCGGCCAACTGGACCAAGGCGGTGAAGGGGGGATTCAGCCGGGAGAGGCCCACCCATCCGCGTGAGGTATTGAACCACCACAGGATAACGGTGAACGAATATATTCCCTGAAAGACAATCATCCAGGGCACTTCCTTTGTGAGATGCGCATAGTCCGCGCCGAAGAGCCAGAGAATCCAATCGGCGCCGAGCCACCCCGCTACGGCGAAGATGACGACCGCCGCGACATAGGCGGTGATCGAAAGTGTCAGCCTGCCCGTAAGGATGCGTGTCGTCTGGCTGCGCGACAAAATTGGAATGACCAGCTGATAATACAACAGCGTCAGCGCGGCGAACACGGAGCCGAGCCGGCTCAGCGCTCCGAAGTCGGCGACGGCGGCCACATTGGCCATGATGCTCAACAGCCACACTCCCACCTGCCCCTGGATAAACTGGAACAGGTTGTAGAAGCGCATCGAGCGCACCTGCTGGAGCAGTTGCGTCTGATCGTCGGAGGAGGGTTGGGGCTGTCCCTGCCGCCACTCCGCGGATGCATTTTTCAGAATCAGGTACTGCCATGCCGTGGCGATCACCGCGGCGAGAGTTGCCGCGATGGCATCCAGCCAGAACAAGGCTGCAGCGCCCACCAGCAAGAGTCGCGCGATGACCGCGGCGAAGTCCGAGAGCAGCGCCTGCCGGAAGCGGCCCTGCAGTTTCAGGGCGGCGCTGAGCGTGCCATTGGTAAGGACGGCAAAGAACCCGAGGACGTTCGCACCGAGAATGGCGAGCGCGATGGGAAGCGGTGCGTCGTTCACCAGCAGCATCCCCAGGGGAATCGGCAAGGCCAGCAGCGCGGCCACCCATCCCAGGCGCCAGCGCAGGCTCAGCACGGAAGCGAGTGCCTGCCGGAAACGCGCAGGCTCCGCAGCCACCTTTCCACCCACGGACTGCATGCCGAGTCCCGTGCCCGGGTCCACCAGGGTGGTGAAGACCGCCGTGCTCGAGTTGCCCAGGGTGTACCATGCGAAATCGGTTTTGGTAAGCCAGCGGATGAGAAGAAACCCGGTGGCGATGCTGATGGCTTGGATGCCGCCTTGAAGGAGGGTCAGAAGCCCGAGCCGCTGCCACCGTGAAAGCGGCGGTTCTTTCGCGGATGGAGTAGGTCCGGCATTTGAAGCGGAAGCCTCACTGGAGGGCGTGTCCTGCAAGTCGATGGGGACGATTAGATGACATCAGCAAAGGTGCGTTCCGTCTTTCGGAAATAGCTGATGCCCCATGCCAGCATGAGGAAGCTCAGGGTGGTGGAAATGCAGAAGCTGGGAAGGTGCACGGGGGCGGTCTGGCATACCGCCCAGCGGAATCCATCGATGACGCCCACCATGGGATTCAGGGAGTAGACCATCTGCCACACGGGTCCGAACTTTTCACCAATCACGGAACTGGAGAATCCCACCGGGGAGACATAGAGGCCGAACTGCATGATGAAGGGGATGATGTACCGGAAGTCGCGGTACTTCACATTCAGCGCCGTCACCAGCAGGCCGGGTCCCAGTGCGGCAATCAGGGCGAGCAGGATGAAGATGGGCAGGGTGACCAGGCGCCACGTGGGCCAGTACCCGTAGATGCCCATGAAGATGGGAAGGATGCCCAGGCAGATGAGGCAGTCGATGAGCGCCACGATCACCGCGCTCGCCGGCAGGATCATGCGCGGGAAGTAGATCTTCGAGATGAGATTCGAGTTCCCAATCAAGCTCTGGCTCGACTCCCCGAGCGCGCTGGCAAAGAAGACCCACGGGATATTGCCCGCGAGTACGAGGATGGGGTAGGGCACGCCATTGGAGGAGAGTCCGGCGATCTTGCCAAAAGCGAACACCAGAATCAGCGTGGTGAGCAGTGGCCGCAGCACTGCCCAGACAATGCCCACGGCAGTCTGCTTGTACCGCACCAGCACATCACGCCAGGCGAGGAAGCCAAAGAGTTCGCGATAACGCCACAGGTCGCGCCAGTAGTGGGCTTCCGTGCGGCCGGCTTCTATAACCAGTGATTCGTGGCGCATGCCTGGAGGTGGAATTTCTTAAGCACCCGGTTGCTGGCGTCGTATTTGTGTCCGACCCAGTACCAGCACATCCATCTTCGTGCGGAGGAAACAATCGAGGGCCTCCTTCGGATGGCACACGACAGGTTCGTTCTCGTTGAAGCTGGTGTTCAGCACCATGGGCACCCCGGTAAGGGTATTGAAGTGCTCGATGAGCCGATGATACATCGGATTGGTCTCGCGATAGACGGTCTGAAGGCGGCCGCTGCCATCCACGTGTGTCACCGCAGGGATTGCTGCACGGCGTTCTTCACGCACCTGATACACCTGCATCATGAAGGGCACATCATCGTCCGTCTCGAACCACTCGCCGACCGCTTCGCGCAGCACACTCGGTGCAAAGGGGCGGAAGGATTCGCGGCGCTTGATCTTCGCGTTCAGAATGTCCTTCATGTCAGCACGGCGCGGATCGCCCAGGATGCTGCGATTTCCCAGCGCGCGGGGACCCCACTCGAGGCGTCCCTGGAACCAGCCGATGACCTTGCCTTCGCTGATGGCCTGCGCGGTGGAGGCGCAGAGCTTTTCCGTTTCGTCTTCGGCAAAAATGGTCACTTCACAGCCTGCTTCGCGAATGCGTGCCTGTTCAGTATCAAGGAGCGCCTTGTAGTCTTCTTCGCTGTATTGCGGACCCCAGTAAGCATGCAGGCAGTGGTGACGCGAAACACGGGCGCCCCCGAGCTGCTGCGCTACGACCATGGCCGCGCCAATGGCACCACCGGCATCACCCGCGGCGCTCTGGATGTAGAGCTGCTTGAAGGGGCTGCGTGAGAAGACCTTGCCGTTCGCCACGGAGTTCATCGCGCAGCCACCGCTGAGCGTGAGGGCATCGCACTGGTACTTCCTGTGAAGCGCTGCCAGCATGGCGAAGAATGCCTCTTCGTACATCGCCTGCACGCTGCGAGCCATGTCCTTGTGTCGCTGCTCCAGCGGCTCTTCTTTTTTCCGTGCCGGGCCGAGCAATTCCTCAAGGGCGGGGGTGTAGAGGGTGCCGACTTCAGGCGAGCCATTGTCCCAGGTGTAGGGCACGGCTTCACGGTGATGGCGGAAGTAGCGGAGGTCGAGCTCGAACGTGCCGTCCGGTTGCACCAGCACGATCTGGCGCAGGAGATTCAGATACTCAGGCTTCCCGTAAGGGGCGAGTCCCATGATCTTATACTCATCACCATAGTGGGGGAAGCCCAGCCACTGTGTCATGACGGAGTAGAAGATCCCGAGCGAGTGGGGGAAATACACACGACCATCCACGTTGAGCGACTGGCCCCGGCCCATGCCCCAGGCAGCACTCGCGAAGTCGCCCATGCCATCGACGGAGAGGTTCACCGCTTCCTGAAATGGACTGCACAGGTAGGAGGAGGCCAGGTGAGCCAGGTGATGCTCAATGTGATGCACCTCGGCACGCATCTTCTCCTGGGGAAAGGCGTCTGCAATTTTCTCGCCCACGCTCTTCGCCTTGCTGCGCTTACGCAGGCGGTCCATCACCAGCCCGATGTCGGGGCGATGCCGTATCAAATGGAGCAACCGGCGCAGGTTGTTGACGCGCGGATTGAGGTTGATGGCGATGTGTTCGAGGTCGCCGAATTGCGCGCCTACCTCCTTCAGGCAGTACTTCATGGACTCGACCGGCAGGCCAGCCCAGTGTTTGATTCGCAGGAAACGCTCCTCCTCGACGGCGGCGATGAGTTTTCCATCCTTGATGATCGCGGCGGACGAGTCGCCGTGCCAGGCATTGATTCCCAATACAAGAGCCACGGTTTAGTAGAAAATGCTTGTTCCGCTCTTTTCCGGGCAAGCTGCCGCCATTGGTCGGCGACCCGGGAAAAAGCAATTGTCGTTGAGGCTCAAAGCTTTACACATGAGCGGCGCAGACTTAACACTGAGCCGCCTTTAATGAAAAGACAAAACACGTGTCATTGTGCTCACGTACGGAGGCCTTGATCAAGGCTTCACTACGACCCGACCATCCTCGAAGTCCAGACATCGTTCGCGGAGTCCGTGTTGCACATTCTTGGGGATGTGAACCGTGATGCGGCCCATGCGGTAGCAGCGGTATTCGGGCACGGTCTCCTGAGGCACCCAGAGGACCTGCCACCAGGCTCGGCCCTTCATGGGACCGGACGCGCAGCGGATGTAGTCCAGTGTCATGACCCGGCGGGGATGCGCCTCGGCGTGTTTCAGGTACACGCCGGCGAGGTAGGCGGCAAAGGCCTCAGTATAGATGACGCCGCAGGGCAGTTTGGCTAGCGTGCAGGGCATGAGAGCGGTGCAGCCTACGCTTCGTTCTGGAAAAGGAGGAGTGCAACCGGCTCTTTGGTGGAAAATTGCCACTCTAAGCATCGTATGGCCAACATGAACGCAAGGTTCCTCCGTGCTGCTTTCCTGTCTTTTGCTCTTTCTGGTTCCGTATTGCGGGGCGCGTCTCCGCCCTCGAACTGGCAGAGCTGGGCACCTCGTGAAGAGATTGCGCCGGAATTTTCTTTCGAGGAAAAGGCCGGGGTCGATGGCAAAGGCGCCTGGATCATCAAGACCGCGCAGCGAGAAGGGCAGCAGGGCTGCTGGAAGGGGGAGTTTCCAGTGCAGGGTGGCAAGCCCCATCGCTTTTTGGTTTGGTACAAGGCTCGTGGTGTGGAGAATGCGGACCACAGCGTCGTCGCCCGCATTCTGTGGCGGGATGCTCAGGACAAGCCGCTGAAGCACGCCGAGCCCACCTTCACTGCCTATCGCAAAGGTGAATCTCCCAAGGCCGAGCCCGAGTACCCGAGTCGTCAGGAGGAAGTCAAAAATTGGGGACGCATGAGTGACACCTATCTCGTGCCACCGGGAGCTACCAAGGGCATTGTTGAGCTGTATTTGCAGTGGCAGCCCGGCGCCCGGGTGGAGTGGAGCGGCATCAGTCTCGAGGAGGTGGCGGAGATGCCCTCACGCAAGGTGCGGTTGGCCACGATTCATTTCCAGCCGCGTGAAGGGAAGACCATCCTGGAGAAGGCGCGTCTCTTCGAGCCCCTGCTGGCCGAGGCGGCGAAACAGAAAGCGGACTTCGTGGTGCTGCCGGAAACGCTCACTTACTACGCAAGCGGCAAGTCCATGGTGGAGTGCGCGGAAACGGTGCCGGGCAGTGTGACGGATTACTTCGGCACGCTGGCGAAGCAGCATAACAACTACATCGTGGCCGGCCTCATCGAGCGCGACGGCCCGCTGGTGTACAATGTGGCGGTGTTGATTGGCCCGGATGGCAAGGTTGCGGGCAAGTATCGCAAATGCGCCCTGCCTCGCAGTGAGGTGGAGGCCGGTGTGACTCCGGGGCATGAGTACCCGGTCTTCAACACCCGCTTTGGCAAGGTCGGCATGATGGTGTGTTATGACGGATTTTTTCCTGAAGTGGCGCGCCAGCTCACCATCAATGGCGCAGAAGTGATCGCGTGGCCCGTGTGGGGATGCAATCCCATGCTGGCCCAGGCTCGCGCCTGCGAAAACCACGTGTATGTAGTGAGCAGCACCTATGGGAAACCCGAGGATGGCTGGATGCTCTCCGCCATCTATGGACACGACGGCACGGTACTGGACTACGCCAAGGAATGGAGCACCGTGGTGGTGCAGGAGGTGGATCTGGAGAAGCGCGAGCACTGGAACAGCCTCGGCGATTTCAAGGCCCAGATCCCCAGCCACCGTCCCCCTTGGGTGACGACTGCCAAGTAACAGGAGCAGCCGGAGATTACTCCGGTTTCAGCCACTCAAAGAATCCCAGGGACTCCAGCTCGCTCTGGAGCACCCTCTTTTGCGAGTGATCCAGGGTACTGTTGGGCAGGCGGGGTGGCCCCACGGGGACGCCCAGCATCTCCATGGTAGCCTTGGCGGCTCCCATGTACCCGTGACGGGCGAGCGTGGCGATGATCTGCGTGCTGCGGAGTTGCTCCGTGCGGGCCGCTTCCAGGTCGTTGCGGGCGAAGGCGGCCATCAGTCGCTGGTACACCGGGGCGGCGAAGTTGAAGCTGCTGCCCACGGCTCCGCGGGCCCCGGTGGCCAGGGCACCGAGCATCCACTCGTCCATGCCCCAGGGGATGTCCCAGTAGCCGGGGTCCATCTGCAGGCACTGCAGGTAGGCCATCAGGTCGGGATTCGTGAATTTGAGACCGGCCAGGGTGGGGATGCGCTCGGCGGCCTTGGAAAGAAACTCGGGCATGGAGAAGGACACCCCGGTCATGGCGGGGATGTCATAGTGGTAGAAAGGGGTGTCCGGTGCGGCGGCCGCGATCCGGGCGGCACAGGAGATGAGCACATCCACACTGCGCGGCTTGAAATAGGAGGGCGAGAGCGCGGAAATGGCCGCGGCGCCGTGCTGCTGGGCATGTGCCGCAAGGGAGGCGGCGTCTTCAAGGCAGTTCGCCCCCACGTGGACGATGACGCGCAGGGGTGTGCCTTTCACCACGCTTATCCAGCGCTCGGTGAGGGCGTTTCGCTCCGCGAGGGTCAGCGAGTGACTCTCCCCAGTGCTGCCACCGATGAATACCGATCCGATGTTCCACTTCAGGAGGTGGGCGGCGAGAGGCTCCACGGCATCCAGATGGAGCGATCCATCAGGCTGGAAGGGCGTGTGGGTGGCGGGGGTGAGACCGAGCAGGCGCTGGGATTCGGGCAGATTCATGGAGCAGGTGACCAGGGGTCGAAAGCCTCAGCCTAGGCGTGAGTTCCGGGCCGTCGCGGGGAGAATGCTGGTCTGCCGAGCAGACCAGTGGAGCGGGGGCAGGCGATTCGTCCTGAACATCGCCACAAACTCTTATTTGCCTCACGGGCGCAATTTGCTTTGATGGCCGTTTTCCGACCACTACATGTCTGCCCCCCAGAGCGCTCCACAGACCGCCCCCAGCAAGGGAAAGGTGTTTATCATCCGTCTGGGAAGCACGATCGCCCTTTGGACGCTCATCACGATTGGGCTTCTGATGGGGCTCGACTGGCTGCTGGTGCTGATGATCGCCTTGGCAGGCATCGGCACCTCCGCGGAGTATTTCCGCCTGGAAGCCCGGGATCCACGGGCGAAGCCGTATCGGTGGGTCGGTTTTGGATTGTGCCTGGCATTTTGGGTCGTCCTCGGCTGGCAGACCATTCCGCAGGGCATTGAGCCTCCGTGGTGGCTGGAAGCGGCGTTCCTTGCCGCCACCCTCCAGGCTGCCTTCCTTCCCGCGCTCGCGCATACCTTGGAAGGTCGCGAGACGCTGCTCCGCATCTATTTCACCATCTTCGGGGTGATCTACACCGCGCTGATGATGGGCTTCCTCGCGCGCATCCTCTTCATGGAGCAGGCCGCGAGCGGGTCCCACCTGCTGCTCATGATCATCATGGTCACGAAGTTCAGTGACATGGGCGCCTATGCTTTTGGTTCCTTGTTCGGGAAGCACAAGATGATCCCCCACATCAGCCCGGCGAAGACCTGGGAGGGGTTGAGCGGTGCGTTTGCCGGGGCGTTTCTCGCCATGTGCAGCATGATGCTCATCGTGCCGGACAAGCTCGCGCCGCTCACCTGGACCACGGCGCTTCTCCTCGCGCCAATACTCTGTATTGCGGCGGTCATCGGTGACCTCGCGGAGTCCGTACTGAAACGCTGCCACAGCATCAAGGACTCCGGCCATAAGCTTCCCGGTATCGGCGGCATATTGGACCTCACGGACAGCCTTCTTTTCACGGCGCCCGTCTGCTATTTCTTCCTGCGCATCATTGCCTAGCCCAACCATTTGAGGGACCCCGAAACGTCCCGGGCATTTGATTTACAGGAGCGCTTTCTGCTTGCGGCCCCGCTACGGCAATCGAAGGGTTGCGGCTGCATCGACCGCATGGCTGACTTTTCGCATCGAATGACCTCCCACCCACAACAGGGGTTGGAAACCACCCGCTCCTCAAGCGGCGCCCTCAACGTCAACGTGGGTGCAGCATCCACGGCAAGGGACGTGCACCCGGTTCGCCGTCGCAAGGTGCTCGTCCTTGGCTCCACCGGCTCCATTGGCACCAGTGCCATGAAGGTGGCGCGGGACATTCCGGATCGCATGGAGATCGTGGGCCTGGCTGCCCAGCGCAGTGTGGACGCGCTTGTCGCACAGGTGGTGGAGACCAAGGTGAAGCAAGTGTGCGTGACGGATGAAGATGCCGCCAAGCGTGCGCGGGAACTGCTGCCACCCGATGTGCGGATCTTCTCGGGCAATGCTGGTCTTGTTGAAATCGTTCGCGAATCTGAGGCAGACATCGTGCTGGTGGCCATCGTTGGTATTGCCGGCCTCGCGCCTTCCCTTGAGGCCATCGAGCGCGGCATGGATCTCGCCGTGGCCAGCAAGGAGATTCTGGTGATGGCTGGTGAAGCGGTGATGTCTTCCGCTGCACGAAAGAACGTGAACGTGCTGCCTGTCGATAGCGAGCACAACGCCATCTTCCAATGCCTGGAGCAGCGGGACCCTGCGCACATCCGGCGCCTTCTGCTCACCGCAAGCGGTGGACCATTTCGCAAGGCGAATGCGGCGGATCTGGAGAGCGTTACCGTGGCTCAGGCGCTCAAGCATCCGACGTGGAGCATGGGACGGAAAATCACGATTGATTCCGCCACGCTGTTCAACAAAGGCCTGGAGATGATCGAGGCGCACTGGCTTTTCGGCGTGCCGATGAAACGCGTGGAAGTCGTGGTGCATCCGCAGAGCATTGTGCACAGCATGGTGGAGTTCGTGGACAACTCCGTGCTCGCGCAACTCAGCCACAGCGACATGTGTTTCCCGATCCAGTATGCCGTGACCTGGCCAGATCGCGTGACCAACAATCTTCCGCCGCTCGACTTTGCCAAGCTGGCCTCGCTTCATTTCGAAGCGCCGCGGGAGGATGTATTTCCCGCACTGCGTCTCGCGCGTGAAGCGGGAGATGCCGGCGGGACCTTGCCTGCCGTACTCAATGCGGCCAATGAAGTGGCCGTGGAGGCGTTCCTCGCCGGGCGCGTGAAATTCACCGCCATCTGGCAGACCGTCGAGCGCGTGATGCAGGCGCACGACATCCTGGCCCATCCCGTGCTGGACCAACTGGTCGAGGCGGACGCCTGGGCTCGTCGGGCCGCCATCAACCATCTCGCGTGATGAACTCCCCTGGTTTGGACCATCGTGATCCGCAGGGATTTGTGGTGGATACAGGGCATGCTTTTGCCTTTTCCGTAACGCCGGCTCGCGAAGAGTCCGCCGGCGTGCTGGCACGCCGGGCGCGGCTTCGGGGTGTGGACCTCTGCGTGACGGCCCTGTCCAACTCCTGCACCCTGCAGGGCTGGTTCGTGCCGGCGCCTTCGACGGACATTTTCGGCATCCGGGCGGTCACCGGCCAGACCATCCTGGTGGCCAGGCGCAAACAATTCCGTCCGGAGGCCCTGATGGAGAATCCCGGGAGGCCGGAAGCTCTTCATTCTGGTTTTTCGATTGAGTTGACGTTGGAATCGGGGTGGACCCGTTTCGAACTGCAATACAAGTCCGAGCAGCGGAAGTGGGTGCCCTTTGCGACGTGCGATGTGAAACTTCCCTGGGCCTGGAGATTCATGAAGCGCTTCGTCCGCCGCGCCCCTGCAAACAGTTACGAACGCTGGCTGCGCAGCTATGGGGATCCGGATGCGATGGAACTGGAAGCCATGCGCGACGCCTTGGGACGCATGCCCAGCCAGCCGTTGCTGTCTGTCTTGATGCCAGTCTACGATTCGCCGGAGCGCTGGCTGCACCGTGCCATCCAGTCCGTCCAGAAGCAGGTGTATGCCAACTGGGAGCTGTGCATTGCAGATGATTGTTCCCCTTCTCCAAGAGTGCGTGAATTCCTGCAAAAGCAGGCTGCGCTCGATCCGCGCATCAAGCTGTGTTTCCGCGCGGCCAATGGGCACATCTGCCGTGCTTCAAACTCTGCGCTCGAGTTGTGCTCGGGCGAGTTCACCGTGCTGCTGGATCACGATGATGAACTCCCGCCGCACGCCCTGTTCCACATCGCCTGGGAGGCGGCGCAGGATCCCGAGGTGGGCATCATTTTCAGTGATGAAGACAAGGTCGATGCCAACGGCGTGCGAAGCGGTCCCTATTTCAAGCCCGGCTGGAATTATGACCTCCTTCTTGGGCAGAACTGTGTGAGCCACCTGGGAGCGTTTCGCACCAGCCTCCTTCGAGAGGTGGGGGGATTCCGGCCCGGTTACGAGGGCAGTCAGGATTGGGACATTACTCTGCGCGCCGTGACTCGCTGTGGCCGGGACAAGGTGCGGCACATTCCCAGAGTGCTCTACCACTGGCGCACCCTTCCGACTTCGACCGCATCCAGCAACGAGGCCAAGCCCTATGCCGCCTCGGCGGGATATCGCGCTGTGGAAGATCATCTGCATGCCACTGGCACTGGAGCGGTGTTGCAGCCCCTGGATGGTGGCAGATGGCAGGTGCTCTGGCCTCTGCCAGAGCCGGCGCCTCGCGTCTCCATCATCATTCCCACGAGAGATCAGCATGCGCTGCTCCGCGACGCCATCGAGTCCCACATGAGCATCACGGATTACCCGGATGTGGAATTGATCGTGGTCGACAATGAATCCACCTGTCCGGACACGCTGGGCTATTTGCAGTCGCTGGAACGAACGCATGCAAACATCAAGATCCTCCGGCATACAGGCGCGTTTAACTGGTCTGCCTTGAACAACCTGGGAGCCGGGGAGACCACGGGTGAGGTGCTCGTGTTCCTCAACAACGACGTGCGTATCACATCGCCTGACTGGCTTCGCGAACTCGTGCGCCAGTCCTGCCGGGAGGGCGTGGGAGCCGTGGGAGCCTGCTTGCTGTATGATCAAGGTCTCATCCAACATGCCGGCGTGGTATTGAGCATGGCTGGAGTTGCTGGGCATGTTTTCCGTCATTCGCCACCGGATGCACCTTCCATTGGTGGGCCGCCGGATCTCGTGCGGGAGGTGTCCGCCGTTACCGGAGCATGTCTGGCGGTGCGGAAGGACGTTTTCATCCAGGCGGGAGGATTCGACGAAGAGGCATTGCCCATCGCGTACAACGACGTGGACTTTTGCCTGCGCCTTCGGAGCCTGGGTTTGACGAATGTCTACACACCGTTCGCCACTCTTGTGCACCACGAATCCCAAAGCCGTGGCGCCATGGAGGCCACTTCGGAGCGCAAGGCGGCCGTGGCCCTTGAGGCTCATGAATTGATGCGCCGGTGGCCTCTGCAGGTTCACCGCGATCCGTGCTACAACGTCAACCTGTCCCTGGAAGTCGAACTGCCCGTCATGGCGCGTCCCCGCCGTGAGTGGCCCTGGTTGCAGGCCCAGGGCTCGTGCGCGGCATTTCAGTCCCAGAATCCATCTCGAAGCTTATGAAACTCCCGTTCGTCCGCAGAAAGAAACATGAGGCCTCGCTGCTCCATGAGAAGACACGCCGTGTAAAGGCCAAGGAGTCCGGCAAGCGTGCCAAGAAATCGGCCGACCGTGCGAAAAAGAAGGTGAAGCAGCTGGAAGGCCGAATCACGGAGTTGCTCGGCATTCTGGAAATCATGCAAGGTCAGTTGGCTGGAACTGGAGCTGGAGCTGGAGCAGTGAATCCTGCGCCGGTGTCGCTGGTGAACGGAGATCTGCGTGCGCTGTTTGCGCTCAAGCTAAAAGGCGAAGGCATTGAGATTGGCGCCTTGCATTATCCCCTGCGCGTACCGCCGGGCGTGAAGGTGCGGTATGTGGACAAACGCACCAAGAAGGAGAACGAGGACACCTTTCCCGAGCTCGCGAGCAAGAACATCGTGGAGACCCACTGGATCGGGGATGGTCAGTGGCTTGAGGGCATGGCGGATGAGAGTCAGGATTTCGTCATCGCCAACCACATGTTGGAGCATTGCGTGAACCCGCTCAAGACACTCGAGCATTTCCTGCGGGTGCTCAGACCGGAAGGGCGGCTTTTCATCGCGCTTCCGGACAAGCGATTTACCTTCGATGTGGAGAGGCCGCTGACGCCCTTCGAACACGTGCTGCAGGACTATCGCTCCAATCGCCAGGTGGAGGATCGCGAGATGTATGAGGAGTATCGTGACTTTGTGGATGCCTCGTTCGACGTGGACAAGGCATTGCAGACAAAGGCCGATATCCATCACCATGTGTGGACCCAGGCGGAGGTGCTGGAGTTCTTTACCGAAGCCAAACGCAAGCTGGGGTGGCCACTGGAAATTGAGCTATTCGGGAGCCAGGGCATCGAGGTGGTGCTGGTCATGCAGAAGATCGAACCGATCCTCGGTGACCACGCCAAACGTTTCGCGCCTGCTGCCGCCAATGGGGGAACTGCCGCGCAGGCAAAATAGAAGGTTGCCGCGCCTGAGTCCGGCGTGAATCCATCGCACCGGGCTGCTCAATCAGCCTCCGGCGGTGATCTGCACGAGCTCGAGCACGTCTCCCTCCGCAAGGGGCGTGGATGCAAGTTCGCGCGGGAAGAGCGCGCGCTGATTCAACTCCACCACCACCGGCTTGCCCGCCAGTCCCAGGAAATCCAGGAGCGCCGCCACGGTGGAGGAGGTGCCGGAAAATTGGGTGGGCGTGCCGTTGACGGTGACTTGCATGAAGAGGGAACGTGTGAGTCTGCGAAGGAGGATGATCCCAGCGAAAATGCAAGCCGATGCGAGCACCGCAAGGACTGGACTATCCCCGCGACACTTCCTTGGGATTGAAGTTCACTGCCAGAACGGTGAGGTCGTCTGAGGCTTCGTGGCCGCTGGCGTGGTGTTGCACATCGGCGATGACTGTCTGGGTGAGCATTTCCACGGAGACATCCATGCTCTTCTCCAGCAGGGCCTCGAGGCGCGCGGTGGAATAGAGTTCGTTCTTCTGGTTAAACGCCTCGGTCACGCCATCGGTGTAGAAGAAAACGCGGTCAGCGGGATTGAGCTGTGTGGTGGCGGTCTTGAACTGGATGTCTTTCACCAGACCCAGCGCGGGATTGCGCGCGCTCTCGATCGGCACGGGCGGCTTGCCATGTACGAGGCGGTACGGGGCCAGGTGCCCTGCATTACACATCTCCAGGGTGCCACTCTGCACATCCAGCATGGCGTACAGCAGCGTGACGAACATGCCCGTGTGCGTCTCCGCGCAGAGGGCATTGTTCACCCGGGCCATGACGTCCGTGACGGTGCGTGTGGCATCGGCGTGCGCCTGGAAGAGCGTCTGCGTCATGGCCATGAAAAGGGCGGCGGGCACCCCTTTTCCGGACACATCACCGATCAAGATGGAGAGGCGCCGCTCATCCAAAAACCGGTAGTCGTAGAAGTCGCCGCCCACCTCGCGCGCGGGCTGGATGATGGCATGCAGTGCTACTCGGGCATGGCCCTGCCAGTTGGACTTGTCCCGCCATTCGCGCGGCAGCATGCTCATCTGGATGCTGCGGGCGGCGTTGAGTTCACCCGCCATGCGCTCCTTCAGCGTGGTGGTGTAGCGCAGCTCCTCCATGCGCATGCGCAGGTCGCGGGTCATCTTTTCAAACGCGGAAGCCAGTTCCTTCACTTCGTCGATGTTGGAGCGCGACTCCAGGCGCTGGACGAGATCGCCATCCGCGATCTTCCGCGCGGCGCTGGCCAGTTCCGCCACCGGCTCGCTGACAGAGCGTGCGACGAGCCACAGGATGGTGAACAGGAAGAGGAGGCCGAGCAGACCGATGATGATCAGGTAATTCAGCAGCCGGTTGGCGTCCGCAAAGACCTCCCGCTCGGGGTAGACGAGTGCCAGCATGAAATTCGCCGCTGGCACCGGAGAGTAGGCCACGCGCACGGGACGTTTGTGCAGGGGATCCGTGGCCGCGATGAAACCTTCGCTGCCCGGCATGAGCGCAGCTGCGAGCTCGGGATTGAGCTGCTCAAGCTTCGTGGTCATGATCTTCCCCTTGTCCGGGCAGCCCAGGATCCGTCCTTCCGGGCTCAGGAGGAGGGCATACCCGGTTTCTCCCACGGTCAGGGCATTTAGGTCACCCAACAGGGCCTCCAGAGAAATGTCGATGGTGGCCACGCCCCAAAATTCCCCTTCGGATCCGTTCTGGCTGGGTTTGCGAAAGGGCACGCTGCGCGTGGTCATGATGACATTGCCACCGCCGGTGTCGAAGTAGGGCTCCGTCCACACAGCGTGGCCGAGACGCTTGGGATCGTTGTACCAGGGCCACTCGAAGTGGTTGTACCCGGGCGGGATCAGATTCTCGAACGTGGCCTGCCCATCCTTCCAGTAGGCGTAGGGGCAGTAGTTGGTGACGCCGGGGATGAAGGTATTGGGCTCGAAGGCCAGGCAGCTACCGTAGATCCCGGGTGTCTTTGCCAGGGAGTCGGTGATGTATTTCTTCACCGTCTCCTGATCCTTCATGGCGCCACTCTCAAAGAGGCGCGCGTGCATGTGGGGCACCTGGGCCGCGGTGGCCAGCACCTGATCGAGCTTTGCCGCATGGATGCGGACCATGCCGAGGGCCTCGGCCGCCGTGGACTCGACCGAGCGGCTGAAGGTCAAATACGTCACCAGCCCGAAGGCCAGGACAAGAAAGACGGAGGCAGGAATGCCAATCAGGCGGGTGAACCGCGACTTCAGCGAGCCTTTGAGCAGATTGGCAAACACTGTCGCGAGGAGGGATTAGGCAGCCGCCTGTGAGAGCGGCTGTATCTGCGCCAGGGCAGCCGCCCGTGAGTCATACACCGTGAGGATGCGGTCAAAACCGATGGTCTCAAACACCAGCTTCACATTCATGGTGAGCCCGCAGAAGGCGCATTTGCCGCCGGTGGCTTCCTTGCGCTTGGCGACGAGGAGAAACACACGCAGGCCGGCGCTGTTGATGTACTCCAGGGAGGTGCAGTCCACGAGGAGCTGGTTTTCCCCGGTGTCCGCCAGGGCGACAAGAGTATTCTCCAGTTCCCCGGCATTCAGCGTATCCACGTGACCGCCAAGGCAGGCGATGGAAAGTCCGGGCTGGGTCTCAATGCTGAAGGTCATGGCGGGAGGCGGTGGGAGATTTAGCTCAGGCGACTTTTTTCGAAATGGTCAGGCGGTTGCGCGTGCCGATGCGCTGGTAGTTCACAGTATCCATCAAACTGCGAACCAGATGAATGCCGAGTCCTCCCGGATTGCGCTCCTGCAGGGGAGCGCCCACATCGGGGGCTGGCATGCTGAGAGGATTGAAGGCGCATCCATCGTCCTCGACTTCCGCACGCACTTCATCTTTCACGGTGCTGAGGCGCAGGACGATTTCCTTGGGAGGGGGTGGCTGCTTCTGCGAGTGGGTCACAATGTTGGTGACCAGCTCGTCGAGTGAAAGATTCACCACAAAGAGCGCATCCTCCGGGATTCCATGCCACTGACCGAACTCACGCACAATCTTCCCGACGAGGACAGTCTCCCCGAGGTTCACATTGAGTCGCGTGCTGAAATTTCCCGGACGCATGGACAAGTAATAAACTCCCGTTGAATGAATCGCGCAAGTACGCGTTTCGCGATGCCCCGGTTGCCTCTTTAGGGTGACTGGCTCGAAAGTTGCACTGGGCGGATTCTTCCAACTCTGCGCCTTGACGCTGCGAGGCGTGTCCCTATGCTCGCGGCTCGTTCTTTCCGTTCCCTTTCCGCTGACACTTTCCCTTCCATGAACATTCACGAATACCAGGCCAAGGAGCTTTTTGAGAAATTCGGCGTCGCCACACCCAAAGGAAAGGTCGCCGGCACGGCGGAAGAGGCGGGAGCTGCAGCGCGTGAGCTTGGTGGTGAGGGACTTGTGGTGAAAGCGCAGATCCACGCAGGTGGACGCGGCAAGGGTACCTTTAAAAATGGATTCAAAGGTGGCGTGCACGTCATCAACACCGCTGATGAAGCGCAGGACATCGCTGGCAAGATGTTGGGCCAGACGCTGGTGACGCACCAGACCGGGCCGGACGGCAAGCTGGTGAGCAAGGTGCTCGTGGCCAAGTCCGTGGACATTGCCAAGGAATACTACTTTGCCATCCTGCTCGACCGAGCAAACAGCCGTCACTCCATCATCGCCAGCACCGAAGGTGGCGTGAACATCGAGGAAGTAGCCGAGAAGACCCCGGAGAAGATCATCAAGGAAGGCATCCACCCCACGCTGGGCTTGCAGGCCTACCAGTGTCGCAAAGTGGCCGCGGCGCTCGGCCTCCGCGGGCCGCTCATGAACCAGGCGGTGAAGCTCTTCACCGCGCTCTACAATCTCTTCATCAAGGTAGACTGCTCCATGGTCGAGGTGAATCCGCTGGCCATCACCACGGACGGCCAGCTCGTGGCGCTCGATGCGAAGTTCAACTTCGATGACAACGCCCTTTACCGTCAGAAGGACGTGGTGGCGATGCGTGACAAGACCGAGGAAGATCCTCGTGAAGTCGCTGCCAGCGAATACAACCTGAACTACATCGGCTTGGACGGAAACATCGCCTGCCTCGTGAACGGCGCCGGTCTGGCCATGGCTACGATGGACATCATCAAGTTCTCCGGTGGTGAGCCTGCCAACTTCCTCGACGTGGGTGGTGGCGCTTCCAAGGAGCAGGTGACGGCCGCCTTCAAGATCATCCTCGGTGACCCGAATGTGAAGGGCATCCTGGTGAACATCTTCGGCGGCATCATGGACTGTAACATCATCGCCACGGGCATCATCGCTGCGGCGCAAGAGACCAGCCTTTCCATTCCGCTCGTGGTGCGCCTCGAAGGCAACAACGTGGTGGCTGGCAAGAAGACGCTCGCGGAGAGCGGTCTTGCCATCACCGGTGCGGATGACCTCGCGGATGCGGCGAAGAAGATTGTCGCGGCGGTGGCTGCCTAGTCTCCGCCTTCGCTTGAAGAGCTCAGTTTTTCAGAAGGAGAGTTACCATGCTTAAAGTTTCTGAAATCGCTTTCTCCTGTTACCCCGTAACGGACATGGCTCGCGCCTGCGCCTTTTACGAGGGCGTGCTTGGTCTTAAGAAGACCATGGACCACGACATGGGGGAAAGCGGACACTGGGTCGAGTTCGACATCGGTCCTGCCACCTTGGGTCTCGGCAAGTACGCCGGATTCACGCCCACCAAGGACGGCTGCACCGTCGGTCTCGAGGTCGAGGACTTCGACGCCGCAGTCAAAGCTCTGCAGGACGCTTCCGTGCCGTTCACCATGGGCCCCATGGAGACGCCGGTATGCCACATGCTTTTTGTCAGCGACCCGGAAGGGAACCCGCTCATCATTCACAAGCGCAAACCCGGACACAGCTGAGCCAAGCTGAGCACGAACATTTTTTACGACATCACTCTCACAGACATTCCCCATGGCCATTCTTGTTGATTCAGATACCCGCATTCTCGTCCAAGGCATCACTGGTGACTTTGGCTCTCGTCACGCCAAGGCCTCCCTCGACTACGGCACCAAGCTGGTGGCCGGTGTGACCCCGGGCAAAGGTGGCCAGAGCTTTGACCACGGCTCGCACAAGGTGCCGGTGTATGACACCGTCGCGGAAGCGGTGAAGGAAAGCGGCGCGACCGTGAGCGTGATTTTCGTTCCGCCTCCCTTCGCGGCGGATGCCATCCTGGAAGGTGTGGACGCAGGACTCGATCTCGTGGTGGCCATCACGGAAGGCATTCCGATCAATGACATGGTGAAGGTGAAGTCCGCCATGGCTGGATCCAAGACCCGTCTCATCGGCCCGAACTGCCCCGGCCTCGTGACTCCTGGCACCGGCAAGGATTCCCATGGTGGATGCCGCATCGGCATCGCCCCGGGCTACATCCACAAGCGTGGCAACATCGGCGTGGTCTCCCGCTCAGGCACCCTCACCTATGAAGCCGTGTGGCAGCTCACGACGCGTGGTTACGGCCAGAGCACCTGCGTAGGCATCGGTGGTGACCCGGTGAACGGCACAAGCCACCTCGACGTGCTGAGGCTCTTCAACGAAGATCCCGAGACTGAAGCCATCATCATGATCGGCGAAATCGGCGGCAACGCGGAAACGGAAGCCGCCCGCTGGGCCAAGGACAACTGCAAGAAGCCCATCGCTGGCTTCATCGCCGGAGCCACCGCTCCTCCCGGACGCCGCATGGGCCACGCCGGCGCCATCGTAGGCGGCGCGGATGACACCGCCGAAGCCAAGAAGCGTATTCTGGCCGAGTGCGGCATCGCCGTCTCCGAGACGCCTGCAGACATGGCGATCACGCTGTTGCGCGCGATGGGGAAGGCCTGAAAGGCAGCCTCTTGACCTTCGGTTCGCCATGCTATCATTTGATAGCATGGCACAGCTAGTCGTTCGCAATTTGGATCCTGCTTTGATCCGCCGCTTGGAAGAGCGGGTGGTGGTCCATGGCGTGTCGGTCGAAGAGGAGCGCCGCCGCATCCTTCAGAGCGTGCTTGCTTCCTCAGAGAGTGACACGAGGTATGATATCTTGAAGCAGGTTCTCGTGGACGCTCATGGAATTTACGATGAACTCCTGTTTGAGCGCTTCAAGGAGTTTCCGCGGGATAGTGTTTTGGAATGATGGATGCCCGCGTCCTGATACCAATTCGATTGATGAATGGGTAGTTTGGTTCTCGCTCGTGGAGAGATCCCTGTCCCCAAGGATCGGGGGCACTCCTGCCCCCATTTCAGGGTGAACCGGGAATGACGCTTGGAAACCGTTTCTGAAGCGTAGAGGAGCACCCGAGCGATTCCTCATTCTATCGACAGCCATCCCAAGTGGGGGCATTCCTGCCATAGGCATTAACCTGAGGATTTCATTTGTGCCGGAGGTGCAATAGCCCGCGAGTTCATCGTCGAAACGAACACACTCTCGAGCCCCTGAGGCACTATTGGCTCAGCATCTTAACGCCCTTCCACAAAATGGGACGGTAGGGATGCGCTCCTGCGCGTCCGTTTATGGCGGGCGGAGGCGGAGGGAGATGCCACATGGCGAGGCCGTTTCGTGTCGCAGTTCCACACCCTCCGCCCGCCCAAAGTCGGACGCGCAGGAGCGCATCCCTACCGTCCCATTTTGTGGAAGGGCGTTTGCCTTGAAGGGCGTAGTCCGCGGAACTGCTTCGACTGTGCCTCATAACCCACTGCGAAAGGCACGCTCTCATTTTGGTTCATGCGTATGGCAGGAGTGCTCCCTTGAGTGATAGCGCCTCCCTCATTTAACCTGTTTTCATCTGAACTTGGTATGAGTGCCAGGGAACTGGGACCGAACATCAAGGCTTCACGTCTTCATCCTCCAAATCATCATCCAGGAACCCCGGTCCGTCTTCGGATCGGGGATTCTTTTTGTGATATTCAATCGTGGCGGGATGATTGTCGTCCCACCAGGGATAGGGTGCCCAGTCGATGGGGGAGCCATCGCAGCCCGGCGTGCCGCATTCCAGCCACAGGCGGCCATCCTCCGCATCTTTCCAAACACGAGCCGCGAGGCCGGTAAAACTCTGGCTGCAGTGCAGGCACCACTTGCTCTGCTCCAGATTTTCCCAGTCACCGTCATGTTCGTTGAGGAGGTTCAGCTTCTTGTTGTGGGGGAGTTCGATGTAGTTCATACCGGAGGGGGAGCAGAGAACGACTTGGACGTGATTGCGAAAGGCTGGAGAAGAATGGGCAGAGGGCAAGAGGAGGCCTTGTAACGTTTCCTCCAGAGAGCTTATGATCCGGGGATGGCTTCGGATCACGACGCTGCGCAAAAATCATTCCGACATGAAACGCTCTTTCTGACCACGCGGTGGTCTGTGGTGCTTGCGGCACGGGACGTGGGGAATGACCATGCACAGCAGGCGATGGAGTTCCTGTGCAGGACCTACTGGCAGCCGCTGTACATCTACGCCCGGCGGCGCGGGCACAGTCCCCAGGACGCAGAAGATGGCACGCAGGGATTCTTCGCAAGACTCCTGGAGAAAGGATTCCTCCAGGCGGTGCAGCAGGAGCGGGGACGCTTTCGCCAGTTCATGCTGATGGCGTTTCAGCGGCATCTGGCCAACGAATGGGACCGCTCACGCCGATTGAAGCGTGGAGGTGGGCAGCATGCCGTGCCGCTGGATACGGTACTGGGTGAAAAGCTTTATCGTGAAGAAACCTCACCGCAGGCCTCGGCAGATGAGGCGTATGACCGTCGCTGGGCGCTGACGCTTCTGGAGCAAACTCTCGGCAGGCTCCGTGCAGAATTTGAGCGATCGGGGCGCGAGCACGACTTCACGGTTCTGAAACCTCAACTGGTGGCTCCACGCGGAGAAAACTCCTACGCAGACCTCGCTGCACAGTTGGGCAGCACCGAAGGGGCCGCGCGTGTGGCGGTGCACCGGCTTCGAAAGCGCTTCCGGGAAATCTTCCGCGAAGAGATCGCGCAAACGGTGGCGAACGAGGAGGACCTGGAAGATGAAATCCGGCATCTGATCACGGTGCTCGCCCATGGCAGTGTCACTTCCCCATGATGGGGCAGCAAAATGGTGCCACATCGCGGCCAATTGTGTAACGTTTGTCCGTCCGTACTTAGGAATCGAACGTGAGCGACACACCATCCCACGCATGTCCCAAATGCGGAGCGCCTCTACCAGCCTCTGCTCCTGAAGGTTTGTGCCCGCGCTGCCTGATGGCGCTGAACCTGGAGGAACCCACCTTGCTCACTGGCCTGGATGCGACGCAACCTTCGCCACCTCCTGTCCCGATACCCACTACGGAGGAGCTTGCACCGCATTTTCCACAGCTTGAAATCCTGGAGTGTCTCGGGCGTGGAGGCATGGGGGTGGTATACAAGGCGAGGCAGAAATCGCTGAAGCGTTTCGTTGCGCTAAAGCTGCTGGCTCCGGAGCGGGTGCAGGATCCTGCGTTTGCCGCGAGATTCGCCCGGGAGGCGGAGGCGCTGGCGGCGCTGAGTCATCCGCACATCGTCACGGTGCATGACTTCGGGCAGGCAGGGTCCTTTTTCTACCTGCTCATGGAGTTCGTGGACGGCGTGAATCTCCGCCAGGCCATGCGCGGTGGAAAACTCACGCCAGAGCAGGCGCTGACGGTGGTGCCACCGATCTGCGAGGCGCTCCAGTACGCGCATGAGCACAGCATTGTGCACCGAGACATCAAGCCGGAAAATCTCCTGCTGAGCAAAGATGGGCGGATCAAGATCGCCGACTTCGGCATCGCCAAGATGCTCGATACACCCACGGATGAAGTGGTGCCCGGCGACTCGCAGCCTGCCGGCACGCCGCAGTACATGGCGCCCGAGCAGCGCGAGCAACCCCAGCGCACGGACCATCGGGCGGATATCTATTCACTCGGCGTGGTGCTGTATGAGATGCTCACCGGAGAGCTGCCCGCGAAGCGACTTGAGCCACCATCGAAAAAAGTTCATGTGGATGTGCGGCTGGATGAAATCGTGTTGCGTGCTCTGGACCGCTCTCCCGAGCTGCGCTGGCAGACAGCGGCGGATTTGCGTACGCAGATCATGACGCTGGGGAAGGCGGATGCAGCCGATGATGATGAGGCTGCTTCTCCTCCAGATCTAGCAGGCGTGGGGGGTGTGGTGAGCTCCGGTGGTGGTGCTGCTGGAAGTGCTCCGCCTGTGCCTCCGATGCCGCCGTCCCCGCCGCCTCCGATGCCGCGTCGTTTGGTCGCGGCACCATCACGAACGTATCCGCGAGCGGCGGCGGTGATGGTGTCCGTGAGTCTGCTCATTCCCTTTTTGCTGTTGATTGTGTTTGGAGGGGTTCGCTCCCTTTCCATGAGCACCCCGACGGCATCGTTTCATGTCAACGGCAGCGGGACGTTCAGCAGTGGCGGTGTTGTTGTGAATCCTCCCGCAGCGTCGGGGCATGAACCCGCCGGCCATGGAGAGGGGAATCTACCCGCAACTTCACCGAAGGTGGTGGTACCCTTCGGAATTTCCAGCACACCTTGGGAGGCGGTGGTGCTGGGGCCCATTCTGGCATTCTGTCTCGTACTGGAACTGGGCTGCATGATCGCTGGCACGCTGCTGGGCTGGTCCCACCTGTCTGCCCAGCGCCGGCGCGGGCCGCCGTTTGAGCATCTCGCGAGCGGATTGTTTGCCTCATGGGTGTGGCCGTGTTTCCTGGGAGGAGGACTGGCGGCCCTGCTGATGCTGCTGATTTGCGCCGTCCTTGGCTTGGTTCGCGGCGCAGGCCCGCTGGCAGTAGTGGCCTTTGGTGGGGCCGTGTGGTGGATCATGCACGCCACGTGGCGCTGGCTGCGCTCGGGTGCCGTGCCCGGAGCAAAGCAGGCCGCCGCTGTGGCATCGGGTGGAAATCATGGATTGATCGTGGGGATTGGCTGCCTGGTGGTGGCCGTGGTGGGATTCCTGATGATTACCCCGATGCTGATGGGCCTGTGGTTTCTTACAGTGCGGAAGGCGCCAGCTCCGGCGCGAGAGGCATTTCCGGAGATTCTCCCGCCGCAGGTCGTCTTACCAGCGCCCGATGTCGAAGTGCAGCTTAAGGTCGGCAAAGATATTCCGATGGAGCAGATCAACAAAGCCATGCAGGCTCTGCAACTCATGAGCGTGGTGCAGGTGAGCATCTCTCGCGTGGAGGATGCGGGATTCATGGCGCGGGTGGTGGCCCCACGTGGCTGTCCGCATCAGAGAGTCGAGGAGGTGGCCCGCCGACTTCGGGATGCCGGGGTGCCGCGCATCGAAACGCAGATGGTCACCCTGGGCCCGGTCACGATGGCGGAGTTGGGGCCAGTGCCGGGAGAATCGAAACTCATCACCGCGGAAGGTGCCCACCCACTGGCGGGTGGGGTCTCGCTCCTCATCCCGTCCCCCGACAGGTCCATCCCCAACCAGCCAGGACAGAGACGCTATCAAATCGTATGGAAGCATGCCGATGCCACACAAACCTTGCGAGGCTACGGCCCCCTGGGCCGTGAGGATGAGCCTTTCGTCGCTTTCTGGAATCAGGGGACCAACTGTCTCTGGCTGGGATCGCCAAGCTACCTGGCGTGGCATGAACTGGGTGCGGAGGCTGGCGACAGCTACCGCGTTTGGTTGTCCCCGCCGGATATTCCCAGGGAGATCGCTGGCATCATGCCGCCTGAATTCGCGAGTGCGATCAAGGCTTGGTATTCCAAGATGCCGCCGCACTGAAAGTCCGAACAAGACATGAGTGAATCATCCAGCTCTGGTGCCGTGAGGTGCTTGCGTGTATGCACGGTTGCATGAGTCCCCGCGAAACTCTCGGATCATGGATCGATGCTTTCAATGCTGCCGATGCGGACAAACTTGTCGCGCTCTACCATGATGACGCAGTGAATCATCAGGTGGCGAATGCGCCAGTGGAGGGAAAGGAGGCGATTCGTGAGATGTTTCGCCGTGAGTTTGCCCAGGCGGAAATGGTGTGTATTCCAGACAACATCTTGTGCGACGGAGAGTGGGCCGTGTTGGAGTGGAAGGATCCTCTCGGGCTCCGCGGGTGTGGATTTTTCCACGTGGTGGAGGGGCGCATCAAATTTCAGCGTGGGTATTGGGACAAGCTGTCGTTCCTCAAGATGCATGGGTTGCCTATTCCCACAGAGCCGTAGTCTGGAAGAATCGGCATCGATTTTGTAACATTCCTCCCGGAATGCCAAAGTATGACTGGGCAGGTCTTTGCGCAAAATCGTAAAGACTGAGCTCTCTCGTGCGTTGTGCCCATGGAGTCCAGGAAACCGAACGTTGAGCCTATCCTCACCATGAAACGTCTGATTGCCCTTCTCACTGCCATGGGCCTGCCCATGCTCGCCAGCGCCCGCACGTGGACCGCTGCGGATGGTCGCAAGCTGGAGGCGGACCTCGTCAGCGCCACGGCTGCTGCAGTGACTGTAAAAAATGCCGCAGGCCAGACCTTCACCATTCCCCTGGAACGTTTGTCTGAAGAAGACCGGAAATGGGTGCAGTCCAATGGCGCCACTCCACCGGCAGCGAAGCCCGGTGCTCCAGCATCGCCGACGGCAAATGCACCGCACAAGCCCATCGAAGGAACATACGCTTCTCTTGTCACCGGTGACTGGGCGCTCTCCAAGCACGAGGATCTTCCCTTTGCCCTGTATGCCTCCAAGGAACTCAGCGCCTCGCAGAAGTACCCACTGGTGCTGGCCCTCCACGGCAAGAGCCAGAACGACGAGAACGGCAAGCAGGTAAACGGCTGGATGAAGTCCTTCACCAAGACGGAAAACTACGCAGCGCATCCGTGCATCATCCTGGCGCCACTTTGCTACCAGCCTTTCGGCGGCACGGGAGCTGGCTGGTATGACAAGCCGGGCACGGAGGCGGTGGACCTGGTGAAGAAGTTGATCAAGTCCCTGCCGATCGATGAAAAGCGCATCTATGTCATCGGTCACTCGATGGGTGGATTTGGCACCTGCCACCTGATGAATGCGGAACCGCGTCTCTTCACCGCCGGAGTGGCGGTGTCGGGATGCTCAGGACCGGAGACGGCGAACACCTTCAAGAAACGTCCGCTGTGGATCTTCCACGCGGTGGATGATGAAGTCGTGAAAGTCTCGGTGTCGCAAACTCTGGCGAAGGCATTGGAGCGTTCAGAGAAGACCTTCAAGTACACGGAGTTCCCGACGGGAGGACACGGGATTGCGACAAAGGTCTTCGATGATCCCGAGGTGCATAAGTGGCTCTTCGGTCAGGTGGAGAAGTAGGATCGGGGATCGGTTCTCGCGATCGCATCTCTTTATCTGAAAACTCTCTCGACGTCGTATCGCGGTTCATGCAATCTGGGGCGCATGTTCGTCCGACTGGGATCTGCGTATGAACCGCATCGTGCCCATGTGGTGCGGGGAGTGTTGGAGGCTCACGGCATTCCCGTGGAAGTCTGGCATGAGGAGGCTGCGCATCTTTACACGCCTGGATGGGAGCCGTGCTCCGTCATGATCCCGGAGGAGGAAGTGGAGGCGGCGCTGGAAGTCATGAATGCGCGACCGGAGGAGCCGCTTCCCGAGGAGGGCCTGGTAGAAACAGTGCCGCCCTTTCAAAAATATCCGGCGTTTCTTGATTGGGCCATCACTGCTGCAGCAGTGCTATTGCTCGCGGGTGCTTCACACGTGGTCGCCACGGTGGTGGACGAGCTCACAGATCACCGGTTTGGTGGGCATCATGGTGGGGGAAGGATCAGCGCGGTTGAAATGATGCTGTATCTCGTGGTCGTGGTGCCGGTCGGTGGGGTGGTTGCAGCCGCGGTCCTCAAGCTTTGTATGGTGCCTCTGGTGATTTGGGACGGGAGCCGGTGGATGGGGCTGCTGGCTTATCTGTGGGTCCGGTGGTTTTTGTTCGTAGGGGTGCCCATCGCGATAGGTTTTGTCTTCGAGGCGCTGCGATTTGCGCACCGTTAGCTCCCGGTGGGAACCCGACTTCACCCGCGCGTTTGACTTGCGCTCGTGAATCGTGACACTGGGGCACTATGACGCTTCACGGACAGTCCATCATCGCAGGCAAGACAGTCGATTCCACGGGGGAGGCTTTCACGGCCACCAATCCGGCCACGGGGAAGTCGCTGGAGCCTGTCTTCCACGAGTCCCCGGTCGATCAGGCGGATGCCGCGCTGAAGGCGGCGGATGCGGCGTTTGATGAGTTCCGCGCGAAGACCCCCGAGGAGCGCGCCAGCTTTCTGGAAGCCATCGCAGATGGCATCGATGCGCTGGGCGACGACTTGTTGAAGCGGGCCAATGAAGAAACCGGTCTGCCCATGGTACGCGTGACGGGAGAGCGCGGCCGTACGACCAGTCAGGCCCGGCTGTTTGCCAAGCTCGTCCGTGAAGGCACGTGGTTGGAGGCTCGCATCGACAAGGCCATCCCGGACCGTGCTCCTTTGCCGAAGCCGGATGTGCGCCGCATGATGGTGCCCGTGGGACCGGTGGTGGTGTTCGGTGCGAGCAATTTCCCCCTCGCCATTTCCGTTGCAGGCACGGATACCGTGAGCGCACTCGGCGCAGGTTGTCCCGTGGTGGTGAAGGCGCATCCCGGACACCCCGGCACGAGCGAGATGATCGCGCGCGTCATCACGGAAGCTGCGGAGAAGACTGGCATGCCTGCCGGTGTATTCTCCATGGTGCATGGCAAGGGTAGTGAGATCGGCATGGCGCTGGTGAAGCACTCGCTCACCGCGGCGGTGGCCTTTACGGGCTCGTTGAAAGGCGGTCGCGCGCTCTTCGATGCGGCGTCGTCACGCCCGAATCCGATTCCCTTCTATGGTGAACTGGGCAGCGTGAATCCCGTCTTCCTCCTGCCCGGCGCCTTGCAGCAGCGGGCGCCGCAGATCGCGGAGGCGTTTGTCACTTCGCTCACCATGGGTGTGGGTCAGTTCTGCACGAATCCCGGCCTCGTCTTCGGCGTGCAGAGCGATGGACTGAAGCAATTCATGGAGAAGACCTCTTTCCTCGTGAAGGCATGGCAGCCCACCTCCATGCTGCATGCCGGTATCTCAAACTCCTTCGACACCGGTGTCGCCCGTGTGATTGCCACTCAAGGTGTGGACCTCGTGGCGCGCTCGCAGACGCCCGCCAGCAAGGAAGCCTCCCAGGCCACGGCAGCGCTCTTCAGCACGGATGCCGCCAACTTCGAAAGACAGGAGTCCCTGCGTGAGGAAGTCTTCGGCCCCAGCAGTGTGGTGACGCATGTGGGCAGCAAGGAAGAACTCGAACGCATCGCCGAGAGCTTCGATGGCCAGCTCACCGCCGCTATCCATGGCACGGAGGATGACCTCCGCGAGCATGCGCGCCTCGTGCGCATTCTTGAGCGCAAGGCAGGCCGCATCATCTTCAATGGCTTCGGCACCGGCATCGAGGTCTGTCCCTCCATGCATCACGGCGGTCCCTATCCTTCGTCCACGCACAGCCACTTCACCAGCATCGGTACCGCAGCGATCTACCGCTTCGTCCGTCCCGTCTGCTACCAGGGCTTCCCGGATGATTGCCTGCCCCAGGCGATCCAGAACAAGAATGTCACCGGCGCCTGGCGCATGGTGGACGGAGAGATGACGAAGGGGGATGTGTGAGTAGATGGCAGTGAGTCTGCAGTCAGTTCCTTCACTCTACTTTCCCCGCGGGACGCACGCCTTCGCCCGTGCGTCCTTGCAACGAGTCACCCAGATCCGCGCGCATCGTTTCCGCGAGCGCGCTGAGGCGGGCGACAACATCAGGATGCTGCTCGGCGACGTTCTTCTGCTCGCCGGGATCGTCTGAGAGGTTGTAGAGAGACAGCGGCAGCTTCTCGACGCGATAACCATGACGTGAGGCGATGCCTTCGACGCCGGATTGGGTGATGGAGTCGGGCTTGAGATTCGCCCAGTTGGAAGGCTTGCCGTCGCGGCCGGGTTCGGCAGCCACGGTGAGGTAGGGGTGAGGGAAGTGCAGCTTCCATGGACCGCTGATCACGGCGTGCAACTCCGTGCCACTGTAAACGAAGAGGGCCTCGTGAGGCGACTTGGCTCCGGGCTCGTTGGTCAGTATGGGGAGGATGTTCTTGCCGTCGATCTTGAGCTTGGGCTGTGGTTGTTCGAGCAGCGCCGCCAGGGTCGGCAGGAGGTCCATGGTGGAGAGCATTTCATTACAGGTGCGTCCCGCGGGAATGCGCCCGGGCCAGCGCATGATGCAGGGTGTGCGAACACCGCCTTCGAAAGCTGTGAGCTTGCCTTCACGATAGGGCTGTGCGGTGCCTGCATTGGTGCCGTAGCTGAGGAAGGGGCCGTTGTCGGAGAAGAAGATGACCCACGTGTTCTTCTCCAGATCCAGTTCCCTCAACGTGGCGAGGATCTGGCCGATGCCGTCATCCAGTTCTTCCACCACATCGCCATACAATCCCGCGGTGCTATGTCCTTTGAATTTCTCGGAAACGAAAATGGGTACATGAGGCATGACATGGGGCACATAGAGGAAGAAGGGCCGGCCCTTGCTCTTTCGGATGAAGGACACCGCCTTCTCGGTGAACCGACGGGTGAACTGCGACTGATCGGGATTGAGCTCAATGGTTTCGCCTCCTTCAAGCAGGGGCAGATCAGGCATGTTCTTGATGGTGGGATGGAAGGGGCCGTTGTCGTTCGAATACGGAATGCCGAAGAAGTCATCGAACCCATGGTAGTTCGGACCAAGACCAGCGAGCCCGAGGTGCCACTTGCCGTAGCAGGCGGTGATGTAGCCACGCGCTTTGCAAACTTCCGGCAGGAGCAGTTCCTCCAGACTGATGCCGTTGGGGCTGGTGTGATTCAAGGCACCCTGCAGGCCGATGCGGTTTGCATAGCATCCGCTCATGAGCGAAGCCCGGGAGGCGGTGCACACGGCCTGGGAAACATAGAAGCTGGTGAATCGCGTGCCCTCGCCTGCCAGTCGATCCAGATTGGGCGTCTTGATGCCTTGTGCACCAAAGCACCCAACGTCCGAGTAGCCCAGGTCATCCGCCACGATGAGCACGATGTTCGGCGGCGGCTCAGCGGCCATGGATGGCGCTGCCACAAAAGTGGCGAGACAAGCGACAATCGTGGGAAGGAAACGAGAAAGCATCGCGGGAGGAAACGTGAAGATGCGGTGCGCGCTTGCACGAACTGAAAGTCCCCGTCATGCTCGCCTCCACATCTCTTCTTATGTTCTCTCTCTCCGGCAAAACAGCAATCATCACGGGTGCAGGCAGCGGAATTGGCAAGGCGATTGCCGTGGCCTTTGCAAAACAAGGTGCACATGTGGAGGTGCTGGATCTGAATGAATCCACGGCCGCTGAGGTGGTGGCGGAAATCAAGAGTGCCGGAGGCAGCGCTGCCGCCAGCTCCTGCGATGTGGCCGATGCGGGTTCCGTGGAAGCCGCGTTTGAAGCCGCGTGGAAACGCCAGCAGCGTCTCGACATTCTCGTGAACAACGCGGGCATCGCGCATGTGGGCAATGTACTGAATACTTCAGAGACCGATCTTGATCGCATCTACAACGTGAATGTGAAAGGCGTGGCGCATTGTTTGAAAGCGGGCGTGAAACGCATGCTCACGCATGGTGGCGGTGTGGTGCTGAATCTCTGCTCCATCGCCGCGCTCATGGGGATCGGCGATCGTTTTGCCTACAGCATGAGCAAGGGCGCCGTCCTTGCCATGACCTACAACGTGGCGCAGGACTACATGAAGCAGAACATCCGCTGCAACGCCCTCTGCCCCGGCCGCATCCACACGCCCTTTGTGGATGGCTTCATTAAGAAGAACTATCCGGACAGGGTGGACGAGATGTTTGAGAAGCTGTCGAAGACGCAGCCCATTGGGAGAATGGGAACGCCAGAGGAAGTGGCTGCTGCTGCGGTGTTCTTGTGCAGTGACGAAGCGAGCTTTATCACTGGCGTGGCGTATCCCGTTGACGGTGGGACGCTGTACTTGAGGTGATCAAATCCAGTCTATTGGGCCGCTGAACACTGGGATCTGTCTCATCGGCCAATAGAGGGTCATCATTGCACGGTGAGCTGGTGTGTCTGGAATACGCCAGCGAAGAGTAGAGATGGGACTGGGACCGGCACCAAGACCAGGGTAATAGTGTTCCTTCTTGTAGAAAAGGAAGGACACAACATATCCGACGAGGAACGCCGAGACTAGTAAGGCTGCGGTCCCACTTCTACTCATGTAGATTCAACGGATTAGTAGGTTGCTCGACCACCCGACAAATCAAACACTGCACCCGTGCTGAACGAGCAGTCAGCTGAGCACAGCCAGCCTATCAGCGACGCTGCTTCCTCGACCTTCCCGAAGCGGTTCATCGGAATTTTGGAGCGCATGTAATCGATGTGCTGCTGGGTAAGCTGCTTCAAAATATCAGTCTCAATCACGGCAGGCGTGACGCAGTTTACGCAGATGTTCGAAGTGGCGAGTTCCTTGCCGAGAGATTTCGTCAAACCAATCACACCCGCCTTCGCCGCACTGTAGTGAGCAGCGTTGGGATTGCCTTCTTTGCCCGCGACGCTCGCAATGTTCACGACACGTCCGTAGCCGTTCTTCAGCAAATAGGGAATGGTCGCGCGGCAGACGAGGAAGACGCCGGTGAGATCGATGTCCACCACGCGTCGCCAATCGGCGACATCCAACTCCCAGGTCTTGGCATTGGTGCCTGCGATACCAGCGTTATTCACGACCACAGAGATGGAGCCAAAGTGCTCTGCTGTCGCGTCCGCAGCCGCTTGGGTGGAAGCCTCCGAAGTGACATCGACCTTCGCAGTATGGACAGCGCCCAGGGACGAGAGCTTTGCTTTCGCGCTTTCGAGAGCAGCATCATCCACATCCCAAAGGGAGACAGAGGCTCCGGACTGAAGCAGGCGTTGGGCAATGGCGTAGCCAATGCCGCGTGCGCCTCCGGTGATGACGGCGACTTGATCGGTGAGGTCGAGGTTGTTCATGTGCGAACCGAGCTAACGGAGCGACATGCCAAGGTTTGCATGCGCAGGTTGCCTGCTCTCCTACTTTTGAGTCGTGGCTGGCATCTCATCAAGTTAGGTGGCCTCAATGATTGTCCCGCGGCACCGCGGCACCCACATTCCGGTAGCAGGTCGCGAAGTCGAGGCACATGCCAGTACTGAGCTGGCCGCTGCACTTGCGGTGGATTTCCTGCCAGGGGGTCTGGTTCTCCAGCACCGGCGGCTTCCAAGCAGCGCGGCGGGTGTTCCATTCATCCTCGGGCACGAGAGCATCGCAGCGGCAGGTGTTCAGGTCGATGACCATGCGATCACCGGTTTGCAGCAACGCAAGTCCACCACCGATAGCGGACTCTGGTGACGCGTTGAGTACGCTGGGGCTGGCGCTGGTGCCGCTCTGGCGTCCATCGCCAACGCAGGGCAGTTCGGTGATGCCGCGCTTCACGAGATAGTCAGGCGGTGTCATGTTCACCACTTCAGGAGCGCCGGGATAGCCGATGCTGCCACTGCCGCGCACGACGAGGAAGCAGTTCTCATCGATATCCAGTGCAGGGTCATTGATGCGCTCGTGGTAGTCCTCGGTGCCTTCAAATACGATGGCGCGGCCTTCGAAGCGATTCTCGCTGCCGGGCTTGGAAAGATAACGGCGGCGGAAGTCTTCGCCGATGACGCTGGTCTTGATGAGGGCACAGTCGAAGAGATTGCCGCTCAACACCAGGAAGCCCGCCTTCTCACGCAGAGGCGTGGCGTAGAGACGGATGACGTCGGTGTTGGCGACTTCCACCTTCGAGCAGTTCTCGCTGATGGACTTGCCGTTCACGGTGATTGCTCCTTCGTGGATGCGACCGGCGCGGATGAGTTCGCCCAGCACAGCAGGCACACCACCGGCGCGATGGAATGCTTCACCAAGCCACTTGCCGGCGGGCATGCAGTTCACCAGCAGTGGGACATCATAGCCAACCTTCTGCCAGTCCACGGTGTCCAGCTCCACACCCATGTGGCGCGCGATGGCGACGAGGTGAGGCGGGCAATTCGTGCTGCCGCCGATGGCGGAGTTTACCACGATGGCGTTCTCAAAGGCCTCGCGCGTGAGCACCTTCTGTGGCGTGAGATCTTCCCGCACCATCTGCACGATACGCAGGCCCGTTTCATAGGCGATCTGGCCACGCTCCCGATAGGGCGCGGGAATGCTGGCGCAGCCGGGCAGACTCATGCCGAGCGCTTCGGCAAGGCTGTTCATGGAGAGCGCGGTGCCCATGGTATTGCAGTGGCCCGCGCTGGGAACACTCGCGCAGGAGCGATCCATGAACTCTTCGTAATCGATCTTACCCGCAGCGTAGAGTTTTCTAGACTCCCACACAATGGTGCCGCTGCCTGCGAGGTTGCCCTTGTGCCAGCCATCCAGCATGGGGCCGCCGCTGAGGATGATGCTCGGAAGGTTCACCGTGGCTGCCGTCATGAGCGCAGCGGGCGTGGTCTTGTCGCAACCCGTGGTGAAGATGACACCGTCGAAGGGATTGCCGTGAATCACCTCCACCATGCCGAGGTAGGAGAGATTGCGATCCAGCGCAGCGGTGGGGCGACGCACGGTTTCCTGGATGGGATGCACGGGGAACACGAATGGAATGCCGCCTGCATCACGCACTCCAGCCTTGGCACGCTCCACCGTTTCGAGGTGGATGCGATTGCACGGCGCGATATCGCCGCCGGTCTGCGAGATGCCGATGACCGGGCGGCCGCTTTGCAGTTCCTTGCGCGTGATGCCGTAGTTCACCAAGCGCTCCACATAGAGCGCGGTCATGCCGGGGTTGTCCGGATTGTTGAGCCAGAGTTCGCTGCGGAGACCGTGAGGGGTGGGGTGAGGCATGGGAAAAGAGTCAACGGTCCGAAGGCCGCCGGTCAAGCATCAATGAATGGGCGCTGGCCTCTTGTTCAGGCCTTCAGCGCTCGGGTAGCCACGTAGCAGGGCATCTTCGCGGAAAGGGGGTGTTTCTCCGGAGCCCAGGCGTCTTCATAGAATCCTGTGATGGAAAATCCGGCGGCGATCTGGCCTCCGATTTGATCCTCCAAGGTGTGCCCGAACCCGAGCGGCTCACCCGAATCCGTATAACGTCTGCGTTCTTCTTCCGTGAGTTCGAGGTCAGAGTACGGCGCGCGGTATTTGATTTGAAGTACGCCCTTGGCTTCCAGATCCGGATCGAGCACCCAGGTGATGGGATTGCAGAAGCCGGAGAGCATCACCCCGCCTTTCTTCAGCACGCGGTGGGCCTCGCGCCACACGGGTTTGATGTCCGGTACAAAACAGTTCGAGCAGGGGTGGATGATGAGGTCGAAGGTTTCGTCGCCGAAAATGGAGAGGTCAGCCATGTCGCCTTGCACCGTGCGGAGGGGCAAGCCTTCACGCTTCGCCACCAGATCATCCTGGGCCAGTTGGGCGGGGGAGTTGTCGAAGATGGTCACTTCACCTCCTGCCGCCGCGAGAAGGGGACCTTGCTGCCCGCCACCGGCTGCGAGGCCCAGGACCTTCTTTCCTTGGAGAGACGGAAACCAATCGGCAGGGACGGGCTTGAGTGGAGTCAGTACGATGCTCCAGTCTCCCTCGCGCGCCTTGGCGATGGCTTCTGCGGTGACGGGCACTGTCCACTCGTTGCCTTGGGTAACTCGGCGATTCCAGGCTTCACGATTGTAGGCAAGAATGTCAATCGACATGGGCGGAGCCTAACCACGATTGCCTGCATAAACCACCGATTTCGATGGCTCATGGCCCCATGAATTTATCGCCCTGCGGCCCACTTCACCGCGCTCGCCACGAAGGCATCCATGCCCGCTGTCTGCTCAGGATGCGGGCTGGAGATGATGACGCGACCCTTGCCGAAGGTGCTGCGCGCCCATGCGGGGCTGTTGACCATCGCACCTTTGGGACTGCCATTCTCCGCGAGTTCGGTGCGGAAGGTGGCGAGGGTTTCGTAGTCGGGAATATCTGCGAGTTCGGCGGGCTTGATGATTGGGCCGTTCGCGTACCGGATCGATTGCTCGCCGGCGCTGATGCCTGTGGCCGCGGGAGCCTTCTCGTGCACTTCGATTTTCACATCACCGATGCCGCGCTTCCATTTGTTGGAAACGGTCTTGGCATCGAGCACTCCGAGGCTCCAATCGAAGCCTGCACAGGCGAGATACGCTCCCGCGCAAATGCCGACGTAACCGCCTCCGTTTTCCACGAACTTGCGGACTTCTGCTTTGCCTGCTTCGCCGAGCCCTGCGGCTTGTTTGCTGCCGCTGCCGCCGGTGAAGATGACCACGTCTTGATCCTTGAGCGCGCCCGTGGCGATGTCCGTGCCTTTAAGGATGGTAAGTTTGAAGGCGAAGTCCTTGCCGAGAAGTTCCGTGACACGCGGCACGCCTTTTCCAGTAGAGCCTGCGTCATCGTAGAGCGCGACGCGGATGGGTTTGGTCTCCTGCGCGGGAAGAGAAGTGATGAAGGCGGCGAGGATCGTGAGGGTGAGAAGGGCCTTCATGTGGTGAAAGTGCTGCCGGATAGGAATGGTCTCTAGCGAGTTGAGCGTGGAATACGCCGGCCGGAGGCCAGCGCTCCCAGGGCTGCTGGGTGTAACGACATGGGAACTCGATTTGTTCCGTGGTCTTTCAAAGACCTTCCCTTCAGGCGTGGTAGCCAATCCACGCGAGGAACTCGCGATTGCCATCAGTGCCCTGGATGGGGGACTCCATGAGGCCGCGCCATTCCCAACCGGGCTGGGCGCGTGCGAAGTCCTCGATCTTTTTGCACGCTTTCTCGTGAAGCGTTTTCTCACGCACAATGCCGCCGCGCCCAATCTCCTCCTTGCTCAACTCGAACTGGGGTTTGATCAGCACCACCGCGTGGCCGCCCGGGCGCAATGTCTGGAAGGCTGGCGGCAGTACAAGGGTGAGAGAAATGAAGGAGACATCCGCCACGATGAGGTCCACGGGCTCTGGCACATCCTCCTTGTTGAGGTGACGTACGTTGTAGTTTTCCCGGGACACCACGCGGGGATCGCTGCGCAGCTTCCACACGAGTTGATTGGTGCCGACGTCGAAGGCATACACCTTCGCAGCACCGCGTTGCAGAAGGCAGTCGGTGAAGCCGCCGGTGGAAGCGCCCACGTCGAGGCAGGTCATGCCGGTGACGTCGATGCCGAAATGCTCCAGCGCGCCTTCCATCTTGAACCCGCCACGGCTCACGAACTTTGGCTGGGCCTTGATGCGGATCTCGGCGTCATCAGGCACCAGTTGGCCCGCCTTCGTGACGGGCTCATCATTCACCAGCACATCGCCAGCAAGGATGAGGCGTTTGCCTTTCTCGCGTGATTCGCAAAGGCCACGCGCCACGAGCAGGTGGTCGAGCCGCTGCTTCATGTGCTTTTAGCGATCCTGCGTGTCACCTGTGGCTCAGGCCTCGGGCGGCATGTCCTGGATGACTTCATCACCGACTTCAATCGTCACGCCCACAGGCACGGTATCCACGGGGAGGTCCGCCACGGAGCCTTCGTCACTCACTTCCGTGACCTTGATACGGCCGATGATGGCACCGCCACGGCGGATGGAGAAGATCATGTCCTTCTCCAGCTTGCGCTTGCTGCCGGCATTGATGACCACAAAGCCGAATTCCTTCTGATACTCCGTCACCTTGGCCAGGGTGGGAGCCGCCGAGATCATGCGCTGGCGGGGACTCATGGGAGGCGGGGCGATATCCGCAGGATTCATCCCGGGAGGCAGCGACATTGCGCCCGGCAGCGATCCAACCGGGGAACCAGCAGGTGCGGAGTAGGAGCCCGCGGGACGACCGACAGGGGGAGGAATGGCGCCAGGCGAGCCTTGATTGCGCGACATCTGGTTCAAAAGTTCCTGTTCCTTGCCGGCAATCAAGTCCTGCTCAGCCACGCTCGGAGGCTGGCCGCCGGGGGCTGCGGCATCATTGCCATGCGCACGCGTGAGCATTTCCAGTTTGTTGCTCAAGCCCCGGGCCTTTGAGTTCGATTCGAAAAGCAGCCAGCCCATGACGCCGATAAGAGTGCAGACAAGTACGATGGCGACGATTTTCATGCAGGATGCAGCGGTGTCTCTGAAGTGAAAGGGTGGGAAGAGGGGGAGGATTGGACCCGGGATTAAATGGGGCGTTGAATCATGTTGCCCTGTTTCAGTCCCGGTGAAAATACCAATCTGCGGGGATCAAAGGATGGAGCCGGGCTCGTAGGCAGCCGCCGTGGGGTGCTTGCCAGCCAGGGTGGCGACCTTTGCCGCGAAGTGATCTACCTGGGCGGCGGCGTCTCCGGAGTTAGCGCGGCCTTTCTCGAAGACCGCATCGAACTGGTCCGTGGAAAGTCCCAAGCGGGAGTCGGCAGCGAGACGGTCGAAGAGATTGTTCGTGCTCACCTTGCCGGTGCGCAGGTCCTTGGCCACGGCCACGGCGTGTTCCTTGATCGCCTCGTGGGCTTCCTCGCGGCCAGCGCCGGTCTTCACGGCTTCCATGAGCACGGTGGTGGTGAGGAGGAAGGGGAGGTAACGCTGAAGCTCCTGGGCGACGACGGCCTCGAAGACTTCCATCTGGTTCAGCACGGTGAGCAGGGTTTCCAGCAGGCCGTCCATCGCGAGGAAGGCATCCGGCAGCATCACGCGGCGGACCACGGAGCAGGAGACATCGCCTTCATTCCACTGGTCACCGGCAAGTCCGGCGGCCATGGCGAGGTAGCCCTTCAGCACCACGTGCAGGCCATTGATGCGCTCGCAGGAGCGGCTGTTCATCTTGTGCGGCATCGCGGAGGAGCCGACCTGGCCCTTCGCAAAACCTTCGCTGGCAAGTTCGTGCCCGGCCATGAGGCGCAGGGTGCGGGCGAAATCTCCAGGGCCGCTGGCGAGGTCGCACAGCGCGCTGATGACGCGAAAGTCGAGACTGCGGGGATAGACCTGGCCCACGGCATCCAGCGAAGCGGGAAGGCCGAGGTGCGCTACGATCTTCGCATCCAAAGAGCGGGCCTGCGCGGCGTCTCCACCGAAGAGGCTGATCTGGTCAAGGCGTGTGCCCACGGCGCCCTTCAGGCCGCGCGCGGGATAGGTGGCGATGACGTTCTCAAGCTGCTGCAGGCCGCCCAGCATTTCCTCGCCGAACATGGCGATGCGCTTGCCCACTGTGGTGACCTGCGCGGCCACGTTGTGCGTGCGGGCGGTGAAAGGAATGTCGCGGGTCTCGTTGGCGCGAGCGGCGAACTTCGTGAGTGCTGCCACGGCCTTGTCGCGGATGACCTGCAGGGAGCGGAAAACCTGGAGCTGCTCCACGTTCTCCGTGAGGTCACGGCTGGTCATGCCCTTGTGGATGTGCTCGTGCCCGGCGAGGTCGCAGAACTCCTCGATGCGCGCCTTCACGTCATGGCGCGTGACGCGCTCGCGCTGCATGATGCTTTCCAGGTTCACCTGGTTCTTCACGCGCTCGTAGCTCTCGATGACTCCGTCCGGGATGCTGATGCCCAAGTCCTTCTGCGCCTTCATCACGGCGATCCAGAGTTCACGTTCAAGCCGCACCTTGCCTTCGCCGGACCAGATGGCCCTCATCGGGGCGGTGGCGTAGCGCTCAGCGAGAACATTGGAGATGACGTCTTCAGGCATAGTGGGAATTGGGGCAGGCATCATGCGTCATCTGGCGCTTTTCGCAAATCAAACGCCGGGGGAGGGGAGCATTCATGAGCCCCCTTCCCTTGCCCCTTTTCTCTTACCCCTTGTCCCTCTGCGGTTTACTTCTTCTTCGGCAGGGCACGGGTGGCGCCGCCGCTGATGCCGCCGTCCACCAGCAGGGTCTGGGCGGTCACGTAACGGCTTTCCTCGCTCGCGAGGAAGACGAGTGGCCCTTCGAGGTCGTCCATGGAGCCGGGGCGCTTGAGCGGGATGCGGTCGCTGAGGTACTCCACCCATTCGGCGTCCTGGTACATGACGGCGTTCTGGGCCGTCTTAAACCAGCCGGGAGCCAGCACGTTCACGGTGATGCCGTGGACACCCCAGTCATCCGCGAGGGCCATGGCCATCTGCTTCACGCCGCCGCGGCTGGCGCCGTAGGGGGCCAGACCGGCGTAACCTGCCACGCAGGTCACGGAGCCGATGAGGATCACACGGCCGTACTGCGCGGGGATCATGAGTTCCTTGGCGGCCTGCTGGGCGAGGAAGAAGGAGCCGCGCAGGTTGGTATCGAGAATCAGGTTCCAGTCATCCCAGGTCACATCCACGGCGGGCTTGCGCACATTGCAGCCGGCGTTGCACACCAGGATGTCCAGCTTGCTGAAGCAGGCTTTGGCCTCCTGCACGGCGTTCACGATGCTGTCCAGCGAACGTACGTCCAGCTCCAGCGGCAGCACCTTGCGCCCCATGTCCTCGATGCGCTTCTTGATGTCATCGAGCGACTTCAGCGTGCGGCTCGTCAGCACCAGATCCGCCCCCGCCTGCGCCAGCGTGAGGGCGAACCGCTCTCCCAGACCGCGGGAAGTTCCGGAAACAAAGGCGACACGATCCGCGAGAGAGAAGGAAGGGGTGTTCATGAAATGGAGAGATGGAAAAGGGTGGGGACGTTGGCGAAGGCCTCCCTGAATGCAAGTGGGGAACGAGCATGGTTGTCCCGTGGCTGTCGCGACCTCACGTCGGCTACCGCTTCAGGTCGCGGTAGCCGATCAACTGGATACCCCGGGCTTTGATGGCCTCACGCACTTGGGGACTGGTGAAGGTATCGGTCACCCCCTGACGGTCCACAGCCACGTTCTCATAGCCAATGTGATGGATGGCCCGCACCTCCGGCACATCCAGACCGGGGTGATCCACGAAGAGATAGGTCTTCCCTGCCTCGAGGCCTTCGAGCATCTTGATGAAGCTGGAAATCTTCTCTTCAGAGGTCCCTTTCGGCCCCTGATAGCTGACTCGTTTCACTCCCAGACTACCCGGCCCAAGAGCAAGCTTGTATTCGCTCGCCAACCGTTGTGCCATGGATGAGACTTCACTGTTCAGCTCCGAGCATCCCATGTGATGTGTTACATGGCTGATGCGGGGGATCTTTTTCAGAGCCAGTTCAATCTGGGCGCGGAACTCCTTTTCAATTTCTTCGAGCTTCCACTTATTCTCCGCGATCGCACGTCCCGGATAGTTCTTGTTCGGGAAGATCATGGGGAAGAAATAGCCGTCCGCATCGCGCAGGCTGGGGCACTCCGTGAGAGGCCGCCACTTCACGTTGTCCCATTCGCTGCTCAGGCAAAGATGAATGCCAACATCGACCTCGAGATGCTCGGTGAGCATCGCCACAGCCTCAGGAAACCAGGGAGAGGGCACGATCACTTCCACGGAGGTCGCAATACCCTCCTTGTAGGTTTTCAGGATGGCCTCGTTCCCCGCGTGGGAATAGCCCATGTCATCTGCGCGAACGAGCAGACGCGGAGGTGCAGTTTGAGCTTGGGCCATGCTCAGGCTCACCGACAGGCACAGGAGCAGGATGAGTGTTTTCATCAGAAGGCGTCGTAGGACCGGACTTCGAAGCCGGTAGGTTGCGTGAAGTTTCACTGCACGCGGACACTGTCGACAAGACCAATCTTTGACCGCCCCGCCCACCAGTCATCAGAATCGACGTGCCCTTCCGTCTGCAAAACATGGATAGGGTGAGCCATCACAAAACACAAAAACACCGCCTGGCATGCAGGCGGTGTCCCCAGCAACGAGGAAATTGAAATGTGCCAGGCGCGATTACTCTCCAGCGGACTCACCGTCACTGCTGCTGCTGCTACCGCCACCGCCCTTGCTTGCGGCGGTTCCATTCTTCTCAGCGAGTTTCTCCTTCACGGCGACTTCGACCTCGGCGTAGAGCGTGGCGTCACCCTTCAGGGCTTCCTTGCAGGCGTCGCGGCCTTGGGCGAGTTGCGTGCCCTTGTAGCTGATCCAGGAGCCGCGCTTCTGTAGGATGTCGAACTCCAGCGCAAGGTCCAGCAAGGAACCAACGCCGCTGATGCCCTCGTTGTACATGAGGTCGAACTCGGCTTCCGTGTAGGGAGGCGCGAGCTTGTTCTTCACGATCTTCACCTTGGTGCGGTTGCCCGTGACCGTGCCATCCGTGGACTTGATGGCGCCGATGCGGCGGATGTCGATACGGGTGCTGGCGTAGAATTTCAGGGCCTTGCCGCCCGGGGTCGTTTCGGGATTGCCGAACATGATGCCCACCTTCTCACGAATCTGGTTCGTGAAGACGCAGCAGGTGCGGGCCTTGCTGATGATGGCGGTGAGTTTTCTCAGGGCGGCGCTCATGAGGCGGGCCTGGGCGCCCACGGTGGCGTCGCCGATTTCACCCTCGAGTTCCTGCCGCGTCACGAGGGCGGCCACGGAGTCGATGACGATGACGTCCAGCGCGTTTGAGCGCACGAGAGTTTCGCAGATGCGCAGGGCTTCTTCACCGCTGCTGGGCTGGGAGACGAGGAGCTCCTCCATCTTCACGCCGAGCTTGCGGGCGTAGCCGGGGTCGAGGGCGTGCTCCACGTCAATGAAGGCGGCGAGGCCGCCTGTCTTCTGGGCTTGGGCGATGACCGTCAGGGTGAGGGTCGTCTTACCGGAGGATTCCGGGCCGTACACTTCTACGATACGGCCGCGGGGGAAGCCGCCCACGCCAAGGGCCTGGTCGATGAGGAGGTTCCCGGTGGGGATGACGCTCACGTCTACCTTGGAGCTGTCATCCATGCGGAGGATGGCGCCTTCGCCGTAGTCCTTCTGGATTTGCTGGATGGCTTGGTCCAGGTTCCGCGCCCGCGCCTCGGCAATCTTGTTCTGTGCGGCGGTTTCAGAGGAGGGTGCTTCTTTCGGTGCGCGGGCCATAATGTGTCGGATTAGTGTTCAGTGGACGGGTTCTCGTAATTTGCCGATGATGTTCGAATGAACAGAAAACGCAAGGGCAAATTGCAAATATTCGCCGGACACCGGGAAAATTGATACCTCCCCGGGGGGAGTCCGAGCATTAACCGACCTGTCTTTGGCTGGCAATGCCTACCGAGATCTTTTTGGCTGGTGACCCAAGCCTTGGTACGCAGGCTGGTTCAACGGACACTTCACTCCTTCCCCAAGCCCTGCTTCATGGGATAGCCAAACTGGGTGCTGTGAAGGATGCCTTCCCGCCCGACACGCAGGGTGGTGGGCCAGCAGCGCACCTTCAGGCTGCGGGCAATGTGCCGGTCTGGATCCTGCCCCAGGATGAAGGAGAGTTGGTACTGGTCACGAATGCGCGAGATGACCTCCGCGTCCTCGTCGCCGCAAAGTCCCACGATGATGAGCTCGCCGTCGGTTTTCTGAATCTCCTGCAAGCGCTGCAATTCGCGGAGAGAGGGTTGGGACGTCGACTTCCAGAAGCAGAGCATCAGTTCCTTCTCGGAAAAGTCCTCCAGCCGTATGAAGCTGCCCTGGTCATCGATGAAGCTGATAGAAGGCAGGAGGTTGCCGGGGCGGATGGCAGGCTCCGGGAGCCGGCCTTTGGCGGCGGGGGCAGGCACGATTTCCTTGTCCAGCACGGCTGCGAGTTCCCCAGGATCCACTGCGCCATCGACGCCCCAGACAGGCTCCTGCCGGGCATTCACAAAGAAGGTGGCGGGTGTGCTGCTCGCGTGGAACATCTCGGACCAGCCCTGGTTGAGATCTTCCGCGATCTGGATGTGCACCGGAGACTGGCCTTCCTTTTGCCCGACCTTCTCGTGCGGCCCGTCGAGGCCCAGCTTCGCTTCCATTTCGGTGCGATGCACCTTGAGGCTTCCTTGAGGCACCACGACCACGAGGGTGAGGGCGAACCTTTTCTTCTTCATCAAAGCCAGGGCCTCATGAATGGCCTGCATGGGTTGCTCCGCATTCCAGTCCAGGAAATGCACAAGGTGATTGGTGGTTAGTTCACCCGCGGGCCAGTCATGTGCGGCGGCGTCGATGTGGGCAAAGACGAGATCTTCGAGAATCAGTTCACCGGTGAAGTCCGGCCAGATGTTGGGGATCTCGAACTTCTTCCAGTTCGGCAGAATGAAGATCGGTGGGAGCACGACCGGCGCGCACAGCCCGTGGGTGTTGTCTGCTCCCCACACCTCGTCTCCGTCTTCCACCACGCCTCTGAGATTTCTCCGGGAGCCATAGATGGTGAGGCACACGGTGGTGCTGCGAGGCAGCGTCCATGCATGGGGGAACATGAAATGCTCCGTCTCCTCTCCGGAGAACTTGGGCATGCCTTCCCACGGAAGGGTCCACAACAGCCCTGTGCCCGCGAGTGCCTTCTGGAAGGGCACCTTTTCGTACATGCCCCAGACCAGCTTTTCGATACGACCTCCAGGTATCCAGCTATGCAGTGCCGTGTAACTGTCGCCATCGTCGGCGCTTCGGATGTCGGCAATCGGCGCCATGCGCTTCCCGCCGGAGATGGAGCCGCGCACAATCAGGCCATTGGTATTGACCTCGATGTTCTTGTATTCCACCGCGAGAACCGGGTCGAACCGACGCAGGGCGATTCCAATGCGCAGGAGCGCTCCCTTGCCGATCTCAGGGGACTCGGCGTTCTGAAAGATCTTTGGAACCATCTGCTGCACCGCGGGCAGGGCTCGATTGCGGGCATCGCGTGCCGCCTTCCACGCTGCGTCAGGGATGCCGAACTCGTCTGGTGCGCCCGTGACTTTCAGATCGCTGTCCACGGCCGTGAGGGTGATCGTGCGCGGCGCCAACTGAAAGTGCATCCCCTGGGTGATGGCGATGTCGTACGATTCTTGAATCGATCCAAATATGGCGGAGGCCAGGAGCTTGGCATCGACTCGCAGCGTCACGAGCCCGGCACTCCACTCCAACCTCGCGTCCAGGATGCGCAGCGTGAATTGAGCGACACTGAAACCGAAAATCAGGGCATCCACATTCACCGTGATCCTCACGCTGAAACCGCGCAGCGGAGCCAGCGCAGGCTCGAATTGCGTTCCCACGAACTCCTTGCTCACCGCGAGGGCGAAGTCCTGATTTCCCAGCCAGGCATTGTTGAGGCTGTTCGCGCTTCCCACAGGCACCCCGCCCGTGAGGGATATCGGGATCGCGAGCACCTGGCTGGTGCCGCTGCCGATCGCCTTGAATGAGCCCGCGAAGCCAAAGTCGCTGGTGAAATCCACCAGGCTGGGACGGAAGCGTTCGCGCACGAGGATGCCGATTTCCTTCGTGATGGCAGCGGTGACGACGTGGGGCAGCGTGGTGTTGGAGATGAAGGAAACCTTGCTGTCGTCTTCCGGGGGCACGACCTTGAGAGAGTTGCCCTCGCGCTTCAATTCATAACCGATGCGCACCTCTCCATGAATACGCTCCGGTAGCAGATGGCTGGGAGTGTCCGCGAGGTATCGTGCGCGTACGAAGACATGCACCGTGACCTTGTTGATGTCGCCATTGGCGAGGATCACGAAAGGCGCGGAGATTTGTACCTCAGCCAGCCCGCGTGCGATGCTGGTGCTGTCTGCCGAGAGGGAGGTGAGATTCTCCCAATTTGGAAGGTTCTCCCCCGCCACTGCGGCTATCTCTGGAGGCAGGCTTTCCAGCATGCTGGAGACACTGGGAAGGCCGATTCCAGAGCCTTTTCCTGTTTGCTCCATCTGGTGGTGATGAGCTTGCACTGCCAGGCGCAGGAGGTGAGGATCGATGCCAAAGGGCGGCGGCCCCAGGCGAATCTTGTCCGCGTGCGGGAAGGTGGGCAGCTTGGAGGCTGCGTTCTGCTCCTTCTCCCAGCGGTTTTGATGCATGGTGGCCAGCAGACCATTGAGGCGCTGCACGCTGATCTGCAGGGCCGCATCGAAAACTCCCGTCAGTTGGTTTGCCATGGCTGGTTGGTTATGCGACTACGACTTCGATTTTCTCCACGATCGCCAGGGTGTTGGTGAACGTCGCAAAATTCGGATCGCGAGCGCCGATTTTGACCGCGTCCCGGTTGTCCGCCAGGTAGTAGACGGTGCACCCGGGCACGTTGTCCGTGATGGGCGCATTGGCGAGATCATCCTCCGGTCGCATGTTGAACGCGATGAGAACGTCCTGATCCTCGTCCAGGGTGTAGTCGAGCGTGCGCACCATGGGCTGGGCACCCGAGAGATCGAGATTGGTGGCGATCACGGTGAGATCCGTGTGGGAGTCCCAATCGTTGCCTGTGCTTGCCGGTTGGGAGATGGTGACCGCAGTGAAGCCCAGCCCATTGGTGGCCCGGAAGGTGATGCGCAACCTGTTCCCGCCGGCCTGCAGTTCGTCCTTGGAGATGCGTTGGATGATGCAGTCGCCTCCAAGGCTGGGAGATACGCGGTTGGGAGTGTTTGGTGTGGAGGGAAATGCCAGCGTGAAGTTCTCAGGCGGCAGGCCATCGACCCTCAATGGCGGCTCGGGCGCGAAAATGGAGGTGAGCGAGATTCCAGTGCCATCATCCGCACTGTAGCGGGCAGCGACTTGGTAGGAGAAGTCCGTCACTGCGGAGGGTGTGGTGTCATCGTAGGTCTCCGCGCGTGGAATGTCCGTCTCCTCTTCCGCAGCAGTGCTCACGTGCAAGCGGCGGATGACCACGCGATCCATGCGTGCGTCTGGATTATTTTTCCACGTGAGGTGAACTGTATTGGGCCCGGTGGCAGCCGCGGCGACGTTGGTCGGGGGCAGCGGAGGGATGTCCACGATCAACTGCTTGGACTCGCAGGTGGTTTTGTTGGCGCCATCCTTGCCGTAGACGACATAGAAGTAACGCGCCAGTTCGGTGCGACCGGTGTCCGCGTACTGCGTCTGGGCATCCGGGCCGGGAGTGATTTCCTCCAGGTTTTCACCCTCAAGTCCCCTGAGGAGCCGGTATTTCGTGGTGCCCGGGGGACCGGCGCTCCAGGTGAGGGTGACCGTGGTGCCATCGATCTTGTAAGAGAAGGTCAGCTTTGGCACGCTGATGATGTCGGTGGCGATGAAGTCACCGCATCCCGCGTAGCCAAAAAGAAGAACCACTGGCACCACAATCAGGGGCGCCAGAATCGCCAGGACGATCCATTCCATGGTTCTCGGGGGTTAAATGCCGGACGTGAATGAATGGATGGGCGTGGATATCGACGGCGTGTGGCAGAGCGGGGGAGGGGGAGTCTTCATGATCGTCGCGCGTTTTACGAAAGCGGCACCTGAAGGAACATTTGCTCACCTTGCCGCCGGACAAAGAATGACCGGCCCAAGATTTTCCATCATATCGTACAACATCGTGCGCGCGGTTGCCCGCGCGAAGAACTAAATTGTCACGCAAGTATGAGCCGCATGGGCCCAGCGTCATAACATCTTGTTGAGCTCGGTGAAATAGCTCGAAAATGAACTGACGATCCGGTACGCGACGTAGAAGACGACAATGACGTAGAAGATGCGTGGCAGCCACTCTGCTGCCCGGTTTTGCGCCTGGGCGGCCAATTCAGACTCCGCGGCGGCCCAGCGGCCCATTTCGATGTCCATGGTGCCAGTTTCTTCCGCAGTGGCCACGGACTGCATGAAGGTGACGGGAAAGGCACCGGTGCCGCGCATGGAGGGCGTGAGCTGCTCTCCTTGTTCGACCTTTGCTGCCGCCGTTTTTCCGGCGTCGTTCAGCACGGCGCTTTGAGAGGCGTCTCCCGCCAGCCTCAAGGAGTCTGAGACTCGCAGAGCGGCGAGCAGGCAGGTCTGAAACACCTGGCAGAAGCGTGCCAATGCCCAGTGACGACGGACGCCTCCGACGAGAGGAATGGAGTTCAGCAGCCCGTCCACTGCTGTGGACGTGCCTGCGGCTTTCAAGGCCGCCTTCGCGATGACGGCCACGCCGAGAATCAGGACCCAGGCGATGATTAGCCGTTTCACGAAGTCCGGAATCAGTCCGCCGAATCCCTCTCCGCGCATGATGCCGCCGAAGTCCGGCACGAAGAGGCCGAGGTGCAGGAGGATGAAGGGGTAGATGAGTGCGCCAATCGCCTTGTCCCGGCTCCGCTGGCGCAGGTCGTAATAGCGCGCCAGATGGTCGAAGGAATCCTCCAGCTTGCCGCCCTTTTCCCCGGCCGCGAGGAGGCTGGTTTCCAAGGCACGTGTGGAGCCGTTTTTGGCCACGGCATCCGCCACGGTGAGTCGCGCGGCAAGACCCTGGCGCAGGCCCTCGAGCCAGCTCCGCACGGGCGCTGCAGGGCGCTGCTCCAGAAGGAGATCCACGGAGCGGTCCATGTGCACCCCTGCGCGCAGGAGTTTCCCCATTTCATGGAAAAGCTGCGCGCGCTGGCGGTTTGTCATGGACATGGGCGGATGGAATCACACTGGCACGAGGAAACCAATCCCAGACTTTGCCTCCGGACGGTTTTCTGCCGTATCCCACGCGAGGTTACCTCTTCCCACGCTCGATCTCCTTGAGCGTATCCGCGATGAAAAAGATGGCCAGGACGACCTCCAAAAACACGCGGGTGATGAGCGCGTAGATGACGAACAGGACGGGGGCGAAAAACAGCGACATGACACCTGCAAAGAGGCCGCCGCCCTGGCCCACGCTGAATGCCGCGAGTACCCACTTGGCGGCCAGCAGGCCGGAGACGACCAGCCCCATGATGTACAGCCAGCGGGCAATCTTCGGGGTGATGGCGGTGCGGAAGGAGAGGTCCAGCAGGGCATCAAGCATGTCCTTCTTTTCCTCCGCTCGGGCCTCAGTGGTGGTGGGAGTTTCGTCCATGATGGTATCCCAGCGTAGTAGAAACGGTGTACTGCGGGTAGCAGAAAGTAGCAGGCTTCTCCAGAAGCCTTGCTGCTACAGGAGCCGGGTTGATCTTGAATTATTCCGAGCGGACAACCGTGCCTCTGAGTGTGTTAAAAGTCATTGAAAGTCAGGGGGGAATGCGGCGTGGAAAGGCTTCTGGAGAAGCCTGCTACGTTCACGCTCCGGCGGCACCACATTTTCCTATGACGCGAGGCGATCCCGCGCTAGTCTGCGCGCCCTTTTCCCAGCCCAGACAACACGCTCATGACCTCCGCGCAAATCCGCCAAGCCTTCCTCGATTTCTTCAAGGAGAAGCAGCATACCATCGTGCCCTCCTCCAGCCTGATGCCGGATTCGCCGAACCTGCTCTTCACGAACGCGGGGATGAACCAGTTCGTGCCGATCTTCCTGGGCCAGATCGAATGCCCCTACAAGCCGGGCCGCGCGGCGGATACGCAGAAGTGCATTCGCGCCGGCGGCAAGCACAATGACCTGGATGACGTGGGTCTGGATACCTACCACCACACCTTCTTTGAGATGCTGGGGAACTGGTCCTTCGGCGACTACTTCAAGAAGGAGGCGATTGCGTGGTCCTGGGAACTCATCGTGGAGCGTTTCAAGTTCCCGCCGCAGCGTGTGTACGCGAGCATCTATCAGCCTGACCCTGGCGACCCCTCCGAGCGCGACCAGGAGGCGTGGGACCTCTGGGCGGAGAAGTTCCGTGGCGTGGGTCTGGACCCCGACATCCACATCGTAAACGGGAACAAGAAGGACAACTTCTGGATGATGGGTGAGACCGGCCCCTGCGGCCCGTGCAGCGAAATCCACATCGACCTCACTCCGGAAGACCGTACCGAGGAACTCGAGAAGCGTGGCGCGAAGCTGGTGAATGCCGGCGTGCCCGAGTGCATTGAGATCTGGAACAACGTGTTCATCCAGTTTAACGCCAATCCCGATGGTACCTTCACCCCGCTGCCCGCGCAGCACGTGGATACCGGCATGGGCTTTGAGCGCCTTGCGTCCATCATCCAGGGCACGAAGAATTTTGCGGACTTCAAGAACGCGAAGATCAGCAACTACGAGACCGATGTCTTCCGCCCCATCTTCGACGAGATCGAAAAGCTGAGCGGCAAGAAGTATGGCAGCACGCTGCCGAAGAGCGGCTCGACCGGTGACACCGAGCAGGAGAAGGAAGACGTGGCCTTCCGCGTGATTGCGGACCACATCCGCACCCTGAGCTTCGCGATTGCGGATGGCATTCAGCCTGGTAACACGAATCGCAATTACGTGCTGCGTCGCATCCTGCGCCGCGCGGTGCGTTATGGCCGTACTCTCGGCTTCAAGGAGCCTTTCTTCTACAAGCTTGTCGACGTGCTCGCCCAGAACATGGGAGATGTGTTTCCCGAGATTCGCGCGCGGAAGGAGCATGTGAAGTCCGTGCTGAAGACGGAAGAGGAATCCTTCAATCGCACGCTGGACAAGGGTATTGCGCTTTTCGAAGCTGAGGTGGAGGAAGCGAAGACCATCACGGGGGCGTTTGCCTTCAAGTTGTATGATGAACAGGGATTTCCGTTGGACCTGACCGAACTGATGGCCCGCGAGCGTGGCCTGAAAGTCGACATCGCGGGATTCGAAGTTCTCATGGAAGAGCAGAGGAAGCGCTCTCAAGGCGCTCAAGTGAGGCAGGTCATTGCGCTCAGTGAGATCGAAACCAAGGAGCCCACGAAGTTCATCGGCTACGACAAGCTCACCACGCCTGCCACGGTGTTGGAAGTGGTATCCATGAAGGACAAGACCGCAGTGGTGTTGGATCACAGCACTGCCTATGCGGAAATGGGTGGTCAAGTGGGCGACAGCGCCGTGCTCATCCATGGCGCGGACTCCTGGCGCGTGACGAATACCCAGAAGTCTGGCAACACCTGGCTGCACTTCGTGGACGGAGATGAAGCTCCCGCAAAAGGATCCAAGGTAGAGCTTGAAGTGAACGCGGACCGTCGCAATGCCATCGAGCGTCATCATACGGTGACGCACTTGTTGCACTGGGCGCTGCATGAAGTGGTCTCCAAGGAGGCAACGCAAAAGGGTTCCTTCGTGGGGCCTGATAAGCTCACGTTTGACTTCAACAACGCTGCGCTCACGCCCCAGCAGGTGCGTGATGTGGAGAAGTTGGTGAATGAGCGCATCGTGGAGAACTCCCACGTTTCCTGGCAGGAGGTGCCGTACAGCGAGATCAAGGCGCGTCCGGACATCATGCAGTTCTTCGGCGACAAGTATGGCGATACTGTCCGCGTCGTTCAGATCGGCGGCCAGCCGCGTGCGCTGAATGGCTACAGCATGGAACTCTGCGGTGGCACTCACACACGTGCCACGGGTGAAATTGGTCTTTTCCGCATCCTCAGTGAAAGCGCGGTGTCTGCAGGTCAGCGCCGTATTGAGGCCATCGCGGGACTCACCGCCTATGAACAAGCGTTGGAGGACAGCTTGCGCATCGCCGCGCTCGCTCAAACGCTGGGAACACCGCTTGCGGACCTGGAGAAGCGCATTGATGGTCTGCTTTCGCAGCAGAAGGACCTCGAGAAGCAACTCAAGGCGTTGCAGCAGAAGCAAGCGGCTGCGGCTGCGAACGAGCTGCTGAGCAAGGTGACCACCGGCGCCTCCGGCGTGCCGCTGATTGCTGCGCAGGTGGCGGGCACGGGTGACGAACTCCAGGGCCTGGCCGAAGCGCTCAAGGGCCGCTTCCAGGGCGTGGTGACGCTCGTGGGCGCTGCGGGCGATCAGGTGGCTCTCGTGGCTTCTGTCTCACCCGAGCACGCGAAGGCCATCCAGGCCGGCAAGATCATCCAGACCATTGCCCCGATTGTCGGCGGCAAGGGCGGCGGTCGTCCGGACTTCGCGCGTGGCGCGGGCAAGGATGCCTCGAAGATCGGTGATGCGCTGGCGAAGGTGAAGGAATTGGTGGGCTGAGCCCGACAGTAATGTAGAAGGCTTCTCCAGAAGCCTTTCATTGCATTGCACACTCTTGAGGAACTTTCTCCTCAGGAGTGTGGCGGGGTGTCTCTGGGGCTCTCACCTCGTGGGTGACGCAGGCTCACAAAGGCTTCTGGAGAAGCCTTCTACGTTGGAGCATCACTTCCTTCCGCTCGTCTTCACCACGTAGGTCCTCATCATGGAAGGTGACATGCCCAGGACCTGGCATGTTGACTCGGTCATATAAGCCCAATTGTCGAGGCCACCCCAATTGTTGAACAACCTCTCCATCACGTAGTAGTTGAAGGCTTTCAGTTTGGGATACTCTGGTTTCTGATACCCGATCTCCGTGAATCTACCGAACTTGGCCATGGAATCCCATCCGCGGCGCTGGAAGAAATCTCGCGTGGAATCCAATCGCTCCAGTTGCGGCCAGGAGTGCCATCCCAGGCACTGGTGAAGAGACTCGGAACAATTGATGGCTATGAGCACCTTGATCTTGGAACAAAGGTCGGGAAAGAGCTTCTGATTAAAATCTGGCGGTCTCCGAGATTTCTCATCGACTGGCCCAGAATAAAAGACATCATCGGTGTGGCGGCATCCCCAGAGGACCAATTCTTCAAGTTCTGGCATGGACCGCACGTGGTCTTCCAGGGCCTTCCCAATCTCTGAATTGTAGATCACGAGGCGTCTGATTCTGGGTGGCAGCCGCTGGATGCGCTTGAGGTCCACACCGCTGAAAGGCAGGATCAGCGTCCCGGTGCAGTCAATGTTGTTGATGATTTCATACTGGTGAGGTGTCGATTCGACGCTGAAAAGATCGACCAGATCGAAATTCGTAAAAAGAGCCGCAGTGAACTTCCTGCGCATGATCGGCCGGTCGTGGCCGCTGCCAGCATTGACATAGTTCAGCATGCCGTCGGGGGCCGGTTTGGCATCCACCAGAGGTGTGGTGACGAATTTCAATGGTGGCACGCACTGCAATTCATCGGTCCCTGTAGCGATGACGAAGGCACAGATGGGATCGTACAGCGTCATGTAGTCTCCATGGACCTGCTTGGTGAGTTGCGGATCTTTCATGTGAACGGAGCCGTGAAATTCCGTTTTCCTCACGATGTAGGGTCCTGAGGGAGGTTCCCAGAAGCAGATGGGCACACTGGAGACGAACTCGGGTGGGTGGGTCTTGAGTTCCTCCTGCGCGGCTATCGGAATGGAAATGGTGATGCTCACAAGCAACCACAGGAACAGCAGCACTTGGAAGGATATAGCTTTCGCTGGGACAACGAGATGACGCTTGCTCGACGTCGTAGGAAGTGGAGGTAAAGGCAGGGGCATGGCTGAGCGCAAAGTTCCAGTCCGTAAGCTACAGATAGCGTGAGGGATAAGTACGGGAATTCATTTTGGGAAAACGCAGCGAGACTTTGCGTATTGAACGGGAGAGTCCTCCTGAGACCTAAGGAATGGTGCAGGATGCCCGTTTCAACTATCTTACCCTGCGAACGTTACATCACACATGAACGCGCTCCCCTCCTATCTCGTGGCCATGCTGGTCACGGTGGCTACCGTGGTTGCCCTGAGTGGGCAAAACGCGGCTCCAGCCCCTGCACCCGCTCCAGCGGCTCCCGCGCCGCAGAAGCCTGACCCAGTGCCTGCCACGACCCCGGCCAACAAGCCAAAGGATCCTGCGCCCGCCGCGACGACTGAGAAGAAGACGGCGGACAGCAATGCCCCCAAGCCTGCCACCACGGCTCCTGCCCCTGCCCCTTCTGCCGCCAAGCCAGCTCCGGCCCCGGCCAAGCCTGTTGCAGAGGCAGCAAAGCCCCAGCAACCTGCTCCTGCACCCGGCACTCCTGCCCCGCCCACTCCTCCCGGTGCACGTAAGCCCGAGGCGGAAAATAAGGCGAAGACCAAGGACATCGCTGCACAACCCAAACCTGTGCCGGCGAATCCGGAGCCTCCGAAGAAGAAGACGCTCGAAGAGGTCACCAAGAACTGCGAAGACGACAAGGGTCTCTTCCGTGTGTACCGCGACAAGGAGAACGGCACGGTCTTCCTCTTCGTGAAGAAGCAACAGCTCGATAAGGAATTCATCTACTTTTCCCACACCGTGGATGGCGTGGTGGGCGCGGGCAGAAACCGTGGGCAGTTTGGCGATGAGACGGTGTTCACCATCCACCGGAACTATGAGAAGATGGAGTTCGTTGCGCGCAACACCGCGTACTACTTCGATCCTGAGCATCCGCTGGCCCGCGCGGCACGTGCCAATGTGAGCGATGCGGTGCTGGCCATGGAACCCATCGTGGCGGAGAATGAGGAGGGCATCCTCATCAATGCGGGCAATCTCTTCCTGCGCGAGACGCTGCGCCAGGTGAAGCCGAGCGGCAAGGAAGATGGCAAGTCCCTGCTCGGCAAGCTCTCGGAAAACAAGACGAAGTTCGTCCGCACGAAGTCCTTCTCACGGAATACGCTCTTCGTCGTGGAGTACGTATATGAGAATCCCTCGCCGCCGAGACAGGATGACGATGAGAAGTCCGCGCAGGACGTGACGGATCCGCGCTACGTGAGCGTGAAGGTGCAGCATACGCTCATCGCGATGCCGGAGAATGACTACCAACCGCGCTTCGATGATGCGCGTGTGGGCTATTTCATGACCCAGCTTACGGACCAGACCTCCACGGAGGCCACGCCCTGGCGCGACTTCATTCACCGCTGGCATCTGGTGAAGAAGGATCCGAATGCGCCGCTGAGCGAGCCGGTGGAGCCGATCGTGTGGTGGATTGAAAATACCACGCCGCGTGAATTCCGACCCATCATCATGGAAGCTGGTCTGAAGTGGAACCAGTCGTTTGAGAAGATTGGGTTCAAGAATGCAGTCGTCATCAAGGAACAGCCGGATGATGCAAACTGGGATGCGGATGACATCGACTACAACGTACTGCGCTGGACGTCCTCGCCGAAGCCGCCCTTCGGTGGGTATGGACCGAGCTTTGTGAATCCGCGTACGGGTCAGATTCTCGGCTCGGACGTGATGCTGGAGTTCAGCTTTGTGAAGAACCGCCTCTTCGCCCGCCGTCTGTGGAGCGAAGTGGGCATCGTGGGCATGGATGCAACACAGGGAGGTGGCGCCGATGAACACGCCTGCATGGCTGGAAATCTCACACAGCAGGGAATGATGTTCGGCACGAACATGATGCGCCTGCGCAAGGCGGATCAGATCGATTTCGACGAACTGGTGAAGGAGAGCCTCACGCAACTCATCCTGCATGAACTGGGGCATACCCTTGGGCTGAACCACAACTTCCGCGCGAGCGGCATGCTCAGCCCGGACGATTTGCAGAAGCGGGAACTGACGCAGAAGTCGGCGCTCAGCGGCTCGGTGATGGACTACATGCCGCTGAACCTCGGGCCGGACAAGGCGCATCAGGGGCAGTACTACATCACGGATCCGGGGCCGTATGATCACTGGGCCATCGAGTATGGCTACAGTGTGGCGCTTCCGGATGCCGTGGCTGAGAAGGAAAGGCTGGCAGTCATTGCCGGACGGTCGCACGAGCCGCAGCTCGCCTTTGCCAACGATGCGGATGACATGCGCGGTGCGGGCAAGGCTATTGATCCACGCGCCATGATCTTTGACATGAGCAGCGACCCGATTGCCTACGGCGCGAAGCGGTGTGAGATGGTGAAACAGGCCACGGGCAAGCTGCTGGAAGAGTATCCCAAGGAAGGCACCAGCTGGCAGGAGCTGACGAATGCGTACGTCTCCCTCACCTCAGACGCGGGGAATGCGCTCACGGCCATCTCCCGCTATGTGGGTGGTGTGTACGTGGAGCGTCCTTTCGTGGGGCAGGTGAAGCAGCATGCGCCGCAACCTCTGCGTCCCGTGGAGGTGGAGAAGCAGCGTGCTGCGATGCAGACCCTGGCGAAGTATGCCTTCGCCGCGGATTCATGGACGGCCCCTGAAGTGCTTGTTGCTCACATGCAGCAGCAGCGCCGTGGGTTCGACTTCCGTAGTGAGGGTGAAGATCCCAAACTTCACGAGCGCTCACTGAAGATCCAACGCGGTCTGCTGGACCACCTCATGCACGTGAATACGCAGAACCGCATTCTCGACAGCGCGCTGTATGGAAACAAGTACCCGCTGCACGAGGTGATGCGCGATCTCACCTCCGCGATCATCCTTGGCGAGGGCGAAAAGAGTGTCATCTCCACCCAGCGGCAGAACCTGCAGCTCGACTATGTGGATCGCTTGCTCGGCATGGTGCAGGGTCGCGGGCATCTGCCGGCGGCGCAGAGTGTGGCCCTTGCCCAACTCCGCACCATCCAGGAGCATTTCAAGATGCTCGCGCCTGGCGCACCCGAAGCAAATCGCCCGCACGTTGAATTCGTGCTCTACAAGATTGGACGCGGGCTGGATGAGAAGGGACGGTGACGGGTGCTGCCTCTGGTTCGGTGGTGGGCCCAAGGAGCGGCGGCTTTAGCCGCCGCTGTATCGCGCAGGAAGCGCGATAAGCGGGCGACTGAAGTCGCCCCTCCTTGGGAAGCAATCGCCATGATGACCGTTTCATGTGGTTGCCGACGTCTCATCACGGCGAACAACTCTCGATCAAATCCCTTGGTCTTTACGGCTGCTCATTCAAGACGCCGCTGCGTCCCTGAATTGGCCTTACACCGCGTCCGTATTCACCACATCAAAGCAGGCAATCTCCGGCGGGCAGAAGACGCGCACGTGGTGCTCGATGGTGCCAATGCCGCGATTTACGTAGAGCTTGAGAGCCTTCCTTGGGCCCACGTCGTAGAAGCCAGCCTGGTAGCGCTTGCCCCAGCTCGGCAGGATGAGCGCGCCCCAGCCGGGTATACGCACCTGGCCGCCGTGCGTGTGGCCTGAAAGTTGAAAGGCGATACGCGGATCGATGGAGAGAGTGTCTGCGAAATCCGGCTCATGCATCAAGGCAATCGCACGGTCATCTTTGCGAAGGCCGGCCGCCGTGTTGTGCCAGTCGGGTTTTCCTGCCCAGGCGCTTTGCAGGCCTGCGATCACCAACTCACCGCCTTTGCATGAAATGCGTGTGTGCTGATTTTGTAGGACGGAAATATGCTGGTGGTTCAGGGCACCGGCGACCCGGGTGCGGTTGTCCCAGTGGTCATGATTTCCGAGGCAGGCGTAAACGCCGGTGGAAGCTTCCAATCCACCGATGATCCGCGCGAAATCATTGATGCGGGTGCTGGTGTTGGAGATGTAGTCTCCCGTAAGCAGCACGATGTCGGGCTTCAGCGCATTGGCCCGGAGCACACATTCGAGGACGAAATCCTCCTCGTACAGCGGATCAAAATGGAAGTCGGTGAGCGATACCGCGCGGAAGCTGCGAGGCGCCCGTGGTCCCAGCGCGAGCTTCAAGTCATGATGGTCAATCCTCAGCCGATGCCTCTCCAGCGTGGCGCCATAACCATATGAGCCTGCTCCGGCCAGCAGAGCGGGGGCGTAGAAGTACCTGAATCTCTTGAGAAAGGTGCGCCGGTTTTCTGATGACATGGGTGAGGAAGAACCGTTGCGGGAGAGGGGACTTTGTACCTCCAGCACGGGAGATGCCAAACAAATAGAATGTAAAGGCTGCGGCAGCGGCAGGGATTGGACAGGCTGGGAGGCAGAACGTTGAAGGAACACCCGCCTCTGGCAGCCCGAGTGGCGAGCTTCTAGTCCATCCGGTTCACCAACTCGCCGATGCCGTCGATGCGGATGCGTACTTCATCGTTGGTCTGCAGGCAGAAGTCATCGGGCGGCACAATGCCAGTGCCGGTCATCATGAAGCAGCCCACGGGGAAGGATTCCTCCTTGAAGAGCCAGCCGACGAGCTCCTCCAGGTCGCGCTTCATCTGCGCGAGCGTGGTTTCGCTGGAGAAGACCTTTTCACAGTCACGGATGATGTCACACGCGATGGAGGTGCTGTCCGCCAGGGGCTTCTCAGCAATCAGGATGCCGGGTCCCAGGGCGGCGCAGTTCTTGAAGACCTTGGCCTGAGGGAGATAGAGCGGGTTCTCGCCCTCGATGTCGCGGCAGCTCAGGTCGTTGCCGCACGTGTAGCCGACGATTTTTCCCGTCTTGTTGATGACCAGGGTAAGTTCCGGTTCGGGCACAATCCACTTGGAGTCCTTGCGGCGATGCAGAATGCCATGCGGTCCCACGACTCGCTGAGGCGTGGCCTTGAAGAAGATCTCGGGGCGGTCGGCTTCATACACCTTGTCATAGAAGGTGGCGCCTCCGGCGTCCTTGGATTCTTCCATGCGCGCGGTCTTGCTGCGGTAATAGGTGACGCCACTGGCCCACACCTCCTGGGTGCCTATGGGAGGGTGCAGATCCTGGTGTGCAACGCCATCCGTTACAATGCCCTTGGAGGCCTGATGCTGGAGCCAGCCGGGTAGGTCCTCCTTGTTCAGGAGCTCATCCCAGTTCGGGACATCGATGATGAAGCACTTTCCATCGAGCTCGAGCACCGGTCCAGCGTGGGTCTTGTAGATGATCATGGAGACCCCACGCTAGACGGCGCTCGCATCGGCACAACACCAAAGTAGAAGGCCTCTCCAGGGGGCCTTGTTTCATAGGAGGCAGGCATGAAAAAGGCCGCGCCTGTGCAGGTGCGGCCCTTCACTGAAAGGCTTCTGGAGAAGCCTTCTACATTCAGCTCGCGGACTACTTCTTGCCCTTCTGCACGGCTGCGGAGAACCAGTCGCCGCCACCCATGCCGCCCATACCGCCGCCGGAGCTGCCGCCACGGGAACCGCTGCCGCTGCTCTGGAAGCTGCGATTGCCGCCGCCACCACCCTGGCCGGGACGTCCGCCGCCCTGGCCACCACCGCCGCCTCCGCCACCACCACCCGAGCCGCCCTTCTTGCTGCGGTCGAAGTCGGGGTTCGACTTCATGGAGAGGGCGATGCGTTTGCGCTCGAGATCCACTTCAATCACGGTGACCTGCACCTTCTGCTGCACTTTCACCGCTTCGCTGGCGTCCTTGATGAAATGGTCTGCAAGCTGGCTGACGTGCACGAGGCCGTCCTGGTGCACACCGATGTCCACGAAGGCGCCGAAGGCAGTCACGTTCGTCACGATGCCAGGGAGCTTCATGCCCACGGTGAGATGCTCGGGCTTCTCCACGCCTTCTTGGAACTTGAAGACCTCAAACTGTTTGCGGGGGTCACGACCGGGTTTGGCGAGTTCGTTGAGGATGTCCTGCAGCGTGGGCAGACCGACTTCCTCGCTCACGTACTTGCGTGCATCGATCTTTTTGCGCAGTTCCTCCTTGGTGAGCAGATCGCTCACATCGCAGGAGAGGTCGCGCGCCATGCGGTTCACCACATCGTAGCGCTCAGGGTGCACGGCGCTGGTATCGAGAGGATTTTCCGCGCCGCGGATGCGCAGGAAGCCGGCCGCCTGTTCGAAGGCCTTGTCGCCGAGGCGAGGCACCTTCTTGAGTTCGTCGCGCGACTTGAAGGGGCCGTTTTCATTGCGGAAGGCCACGATGTTCGCGGCCAGCAGCGAGTTCAGGCCGGATACGTAGGAGAGGAGTTGCTTGGAGGCGGTATTCACTTCCACGCCCACGGCGTTCACGCTGCTCATCACCACGTCATCCAGTCCGTCCTTGAGAAGTGTCTGATCGACATCGTGCTGGTACTGGCCCACGCCGATGGACTTCGGATCGAGCTTCACAAGCTCCGCGAGCGGGTCCATGAGACGACGGGCGATGGAGACAGAGCCGCGCACGGTCACGTCGTGATCGGGGAATTCTTCGCGTGCTACATCACTGGCAGAGTAGATGGAGGCGCCGCTCTCATTCACCATGAGAATCTGGATGTGCTTGGGCAGGCCAATCTTGCCAAGGAACATTTCTGTCTCGCGGCTGGCGGTACCATTGCCCACGGCGATGGCTTCGATGTTGAAGCGCTGCACGAGATTTGTCACCAGCACCTTCGCGGCGATGAGGCCGTTGCCTTCGCCGAGGAGGTACATGACGTCGTTGTGCAGCAGCTTGCCCTGGGCATCGAGGCACACGATCTTGCAACCGGTGCGGAAGCCGGGGTCCACGCCCATCACGCGCTTCTGTCCGAGCGGCGCAGCGAGGAGGAGTTCGCGCAGATTGTCCGCGAAGACCTTCACGGCTTCAGCATCCGCTTTCTTCTTGGACTCAAGACGGGCTTCCGTCTCCATGGAGGGAGAGAGAAGGCGCTTGTAGCCATCCAGCACCGCTTCGCTCACCTGCTTGCTGCACGCGGTGTTGCCCTTCACGAAGAAGGGTTCGAGCAGACGAATGGCGTCGCCTTCAGGAGCGGTGACTCGCATGATGAGGAATCCTTCCTTTTCACCTCGGCGGATGGCCAGCATGCGGTGGGAGGGAATGCTCTTGAGCGGTTCGCTCCAGTCGAAGTAGTCGCGGAACTTGGCGGCTTCCTTGTCCTCTTCCTTGCCGAACATGACCTTGCTCACCACGGTGCCTTGATCAGTGATGAGGCGGCGGATGGCAGCGCGGGCTTCGGCGGAGTCGCTCACGCGTTCTGCAATGATGTCGCGGGCGCCTGCGAGGGCTTCGACGGCCGTGTTCACCTTCAGTTCATCTTCTACATCAGTCTTGATGTAGTTCGCAGCCTCGGTGGCCGGGTCGGCGGAGCCGGTGGTCTGGTTCTGCTCCAGCCAGTCGGCCAGGGGCTCCAGGCCCTTTTCCTTGCCGATGGTAGCGCGGGTGCGGCGCTTCGGGCGGAAGGGGGCGAAAAGGTCTTCCAGCACGGCCACGGTAGTGGCGCCTTCGATCTTCGCGCGCAGGGCATCGGTCATGAGCTTGCGCTCGTCGAGCGACTTCACGATGGCCTCACGGCGCTCGTCGAGCTGGGCGAGGCGAAGCATGCCGTCGCGGATGCCGGTGATGGCCACTTCATCCAGCATGCCGGTGGCCTCCTTGCGATAGCGCGCGATGAACGGAACAGTGCCCCCTTCGGCAATCAGCTTGGCAGTCGCGGTGACCTGCAGGGGTTTGACGTTCAGTTCACGGGCGATCGTCTCAACGTGTTTCAGATTCATGGATGGTCAGCGTGCAGAGATGCAGTGTCGGGATTTTCGGGGAAAGATGAGGATCCCATGGCATAGCGGGTGGGCCGGAAGCGGCAAGCAAAAGGGTGCAGGGGGGCGATTTTCGCTTGCGCGGGCCTTTTAAAGTGTCCGCTAAATGGCGGCGGATTTGGCTTGCTCTCCACGACCTGGCGCTGGTTTTTCCTTGATGAAATTGGGCAATTGATATCAGCATGGCGGCGATGTCGCCCAAACCCGCATGGAAGATTTACACACTGGTAATGGTAGCCCTGGTTCCGACCCTGCTTGCGTGGGCGTTTTCCATGACGGTACTGTTTCCAAAAGTGGAGAAACTTTGGAGGGACTTCGGTCCTCAAGCCGAAGGGCGGTCCGTGAGCGCCGCGCTTGAGTTCATCATTTCTTTTTCGAGGTTCGCCTTCGGAAATTCATCCATTTTGGTCGGCCTCGCGGTTTTGGTCATGGTCCTCCTTGAGACTCGCTGGAAGTCATGGGCACGGTGGAGAAGTGTCACGCTTGCCGCCCTGACCGTGATTCTTAATGCCTTTGTCATCCTCTCCCTGGTGTTGATGACGTCGCTGGCGCTTTTGCTTTCAGCGAGGGCTCTTGTATTGAGTGGCGAACAGTCTTGAACAAGAGGCCGCATTCCTACAACAATAACAATCGGCCATGCCCGCCAAAGTCATCATCACCGATTTCGTCACCGAGCCCCTCGACGAGGAGCGCCGCATCCTGGGAGATCTCGCGGAGGTCATTGCGCTGGATGCGCTGTGTGAGGACGAATTGATTGGCCGCATCGAGGATGCTGATGCCATCATGATGTATCACCAGTTCAATGTGACCTCGCGGGTCATCCAGAACCTGAAGAACTGCAAGCTGATCATCCGCTGCGGGGTGGGCGTGGACAATGTGGATCACGCCTTCGCCCGCACGCGTGGCATTCCGGTGGCGAACATTCCCGACTACGGCACCGAGGACGTGGCGGACACGGCGATCGCCATGATGATGACGCTCACGCGCGGGGTGCATTTGATGAACTCGCGCCTACAGCGCAATGTGGGGCCCTGGCACTATTCACCCATGGTACCGCTGCACCGCCTGCGTGGGCGTGTGTTTGGCATCGTGGGACTGGGTCGTATCGGCACTGCGGCGGCCCTGCGCGCGAAGGCGCTGGGCATGGACGTGTGGTTCTATGATCCGTATGCACAGGATGGAAAGGACAAGTCACTCGGGGTGCGTCGTGCGGAGTCGATTGAGGAGTTGTTTGCCAAATCGTATGTGCTGTCCCTGCACTGCCCGCTGACTCCGGAGACACGTCTGATGGTGAATGATGAGACGCTCAAGCTCCTGCCGCAGGGTGCGTATGTCATTAACTCAGCGCGTGGTGCGGTCACGGATCCCATGGCCATCCTGCGCTCGATTGAAGATGGGCATCTCGCCGGCGCGGCACTGGATGTGCTGGAGAAGGAGCCGCCGTCTGATAGTGATCCGTTGCTCCAGGCCTGGCGGGATCCGCATCATCCCGCGCACGACCGGCTGATTCTCAATCCGCACTCTGCCTTCTACACGGAAGAGGGGCTGCGTGACATGCGCGTGAAGGGGAGCGAGAATGTGCGCCGTGTGCTGCTTGGACAGGCGGCGAGGAATGTGGTGAATTGAGAAAGTCCGTAGTGCGGAGTCCGTAGTGCGGAGTTGTCCGATTATGGAGCGCTTATTCATCGAATACCCATTGCCTGGCCACGTCTATTTCGTCATCCTTCCTTTCGAAAAACTCAGTTCCAATACGCTTCCCAAGTATGAACACCCGCCGCGCTTTCCTCACCACGTTTGCCACTGCTGCTGCCGGAGCCGTTTTGGGGCGTGACTATGGTCCGAATGCCCAGCCGTCGCGGTATCCGGATCCAGATGTGATTGCGATGGATCCTTCCTTCGGAAAATACATCCAGGGGAATGCGCCGATTCAACGGCTGCACACGGGCAGCCTGTGGGCAGAGGGTCCGGCCTGGAGCACTCATGGAAACTTTTTCCTGTGGAGCGACATTCCCAACAACGTGCAGAGGCGCTGGCTCAATGAAGATGGCCACGTGAGCACATTTCGCAATCCCTCGAACTACAGCAACGGCAATACCTTTGATTTTGAAGGCCGCCAGATCTCCTGCGAGCATGGAACACGTCGCGTTGCACGTTATGATCGTGATGGCAAGATCACCGTGCTGGCGGACAAGTTTGACGGCAAGCCCCTGAACGCGCCCAACGATGCGGTGGTGCATCCCGATGGCGGCATCTGGTTCACCGATCCCGGCTATGGCAGCATGGGGAACTACGAGGGTTTCAAGGGTGAGCTTGAGCTGAAGGAAGCCGTATATCGCATCGATCCCGCCGGGAAGATTGAGAAGGTGACGGATGAAGTGGAGAAGCCGAATGGCCTGTGCTTCTCACCCGACTACAAGAAGCTCTATCTCGTGGACACCGGCGCGCCGAAGAACATCCTCGTGTATGACGTGGTGGATGGGAAGAAGCTGGCGAACCGGAAGGTGTTTGCGGTGATGAATCTAAACGTTGAAAAGGAGACCTCGGCTCTGCGTGAAGCCAGCAGTAAAGCGGAAGAAGCGTATCGTGAGGCATCTGCGCGGTTGCGGCCGCCACCTGCACCTTTGCCTGGTGGGACGGGCGGACCGAGACCTCCTGTCGCTCCCTCGCGTGACACATGGCCACAGGAACTTCGCGATAAGGAACTCGCCATGGAGAAAGCAAGACAGGCTTACGATTTCCGCTCTTTCTTTCTGGATGTGATGTCGAATAACTTTACTAACGGCAAGGGAGGTTCAGACGGCGTGCGCTGCGACGTCGATGGCAATGTCTGGGCGAGCTCCGGCTGGGTAGGCCAAAAGTATGATGGGGTCTTTGTGTTTTCGCCGGGCGGAAGTCCCATCGGTCAAATCCGTCTTCCCGAAACCGGCAGCAACCTCTGCTTCGGTGGCCCACGCCGGAATCGCCTCTTCATCACGGCGAGCCAGTCGATCTACTCCGTGTATGTGAATACCCAAGGCGCGCACATCTGCTGAGGATGTTCGCGACTCGAAAGGGAAGCCGCATCACGCCTCCATCAACTTCAGCATCAGCCGGCGGATGACGTGGCGCTGGGGGAGGTTGCTTTCGCGTTCGAAGGCCTCGTCCAGGTTGCGTAAGACGCGGGCGATGATGGCTTCCACGGGGGCGGGGTCGCGGACCACGTCTTCCATGGAGGGATTGGCGGCGGGGTGGTGCTTGGCGACGTCCTCGGAGAGCATGAAGCGGCCGCGATTGAAGCAGTCGACCAGCCAGACCTTGCTCTCGTGGTGCACCCGGGCGAGGAAGTGACCGGGGAAGTTGCAGCCCTCGATGCGCATCCCGAGACGGTGGCCTACCAGGATGTAGATACAGCTCAGGGAAATCGGGTTGCCTTGACCATTGGCCAGCACCCAGAGGAGGTTGCTGTTGTGGGCGGCGTAGTAGTCCTTGGTATTGCCGCGCAGGCGGGCGTCATCGCCACGACCGCCGAAAAGGAAATCGGCGAGGCGATGCGGGTCGTAGGTGCCACCTTCGCGCATGGCGCGCTCTGCGACGGCGTCAAGCTGGCGGGGCAGTTCCTCGGCCTTCGTCTGCCAGCCGCTGAGAAACGCGGAGATTTGGCCAAGGGCCTCCTCCAACTGGGCATCGGGAGAGGAGAGCCACTTCCAGGACATCCAGGAGGACTCCAGCTCCTCGCGGCAGACAGGGGCGAGGATTTCGCTGATGAGGCGCTGACGCTCCTCATCCAGGGGCTCGCCCAATGCGAGGAAGTGCTCTGGAAGCTCGTGCCGAATGGCAGCCAGCTTCAGCCGCACCGCTTCGCGGACGACGGGCGTATCATCATCCAGCAGCCGGAGCAGCGACCGGAGTTCCACAGGGGCGGATGGCATGCTATCTATCTAGCAAATTGTGAAGGCTGCGACAATCCGAAAAAAATGCCCATCCTGCTCCCTTTCAGCCACATCAGCCATGCGTTGCACATTGACGCATCCCGCGCCAAGGTGCCGGTCCAAATTTGATACATGATGGACCTCGCGCTTTTCAGGCTCCCCGACGGACGGGCATGGGTGGGAGAGGGGCCGTTTGCGGAAGCAGCGGTCCCTCCGGGTGGTACTGCGTTCTATGTGAATGACTTCACGCTGTCTGATGCAAACCCCTGGAAGGTTCCGGCGCGCTTGACTCCGGTGAAATCAGGAGACGAGCTGTGGGTTGCCCTTTCTCAAAACGATGAACTGAATGCCGCTGCCTCGCCCGTGGTGCGCTGGCAGAAGCCGGCCACGGAGTGGTTCAAGATGGCTTTCCGCCGCATCCGCAAGGATGTGCTCGCGCACAAGCTGCGCAAGCTGGTGCCGGTGCTCACTGAGGAGGGCGAATTGCAATCCGGTGATCCCCGCCTGCTGCTGCGCCGCGTGCTGGAAGCTCCGGCTGGGCTGTGGGGCTATGCGCGTGTGCAGGGGGAGCAGGGTTTCCTTGGAGCCACACCGGAGCTGCTCATGCAGATCGAAGGTGGTACGCTGCACACCATGGCGCTGGCGGGTACGGCCAAGCCGAATCGCGAGGAGAGTTTCGCGGCGGATGTGAAAGAGATCGAGGAGCACGAACTGGTGGCCGGATTTATCGAGGAAGCGCTCAAGGAATTTGGAGAAGTGACACGAGGGGTGCGTGGGGTGAGCCATCCCGCCGGACTCACGCATTTCCGCACGGACATTTCTGTGCAGCTTCGGGACTCGGCGGACATGAATGAACTCGTGGCCAGGCTGCACCCGACTCCCGCAGTGGGTTGCCTGCCGCGTGATGAGTCGGGGCGCGAGAAGCTGGCGGAGTATCGCCGGCTGCTCAAGACACCCGCGTTCTTCGGCGCGCCGTTTGGTCTGAAAGTGGATGATGTTTTCCACTGCGTGGTGAGCATCCGTGGCCTCGCGTGGAATGAGGAAACGATATTTCTGCCCAGTGGGTGTGGCATCGTGGGTGGCAGTGCCTTTGACCACGAGTGGCGTGAGCTGCGGCTCAAGCGCGAATCCGTGGCGAAACTTTTTGGGCTCTGAAAAAATATGGCGGACTCCAACAGTTCTCCCGGGCACACCGCGGTGACGCGGAATGTGGAATTGATTTCTGCATTGCTCAACGAACTGGATGTCATGGGGGTGCGTGAGTTCTGTGTGGCTGCGGGCGCCCGCAATGCCCAGCTCCTGCACCTGCTGCTCGCGCGCCGTTCGGTGGTGTACCATTTCGTAGAGGAGCGCAGTGCGGCATTCTTTGCGCTGGGTCGCGTGATGCATTCGCGCCGACCGGTGGCGGTGGTCACGACATCGGGCACGGCGGTGGCAGAGCTTTTTCCCGCCATCATGGAGGCGCACTACCAGGCGATGCCGCTCATCGCTGTGACGGCGGATCGTCCTTCGCGTTATCGCGGCAGCGGTGCGCCGCAGGCGGTGGAGCAGATGGGCTTCTTTGGAAACTACGTGGTGCGCGACGTGGAGATGGAATACCGCGACGGGGAGTATCACGCCACGGTGGGACGGGCTACTGGAGGCAATGGTCCCCAGCATTTCAACATCTGCCTGGAGGAGGGCTTTGCTTGCTTCGAGGCGGAGCATCGCGAGCCACCACCGAGAAAGCCGACGCCGCATCCTGCGCCCGAATGGGACAAGGTGGGCGCCAGCAAGTTCTGGAGTGCGAAAGGGCCCATGCTGGCGATGGTGGGCGGATTGCATCCCGCGGATGTCCCGGCGGCACGGCAGTTTCTTTTGAAGGTCGGCGTGCCGGTGATCGCCGAGGCAACGTCGAACCTGCTCGGTGATGAGGCGTTGAAGTCCCAGCTTCTGACCGGCGGTGAGGCCGTGATGCGTGCGTTTGAAGCGAAGCGGGTGGTGCGCTTGGGAAGTGTGCCTTCGTGGAGATGGTGGCGTGACCTCGATGAACGCGAGAACATTCCCGTGCTGAACATTTCACGCGCTCCCTTCCGAGGGCTTTCCAGAACACAAGGTGTGGTGACGTGTCCGTGGGAGGTGCTGCGGCATCCGGACTTTCATGTGCCGATGGTCGCTTCGGCGATGCCGGTGATCGCCGACCCGGAACGTCTGGAGCAGGTGTTAAAGGCAAACCCTTTGTCCGAGCCAGCATGGATGGGACATCTCTCCCGCGCCATGGGTGAGGGCAGCATGATCATGTTGGGGAACAGTCTGCCCATTCGTGAGTGGAATCTCGCGTCGGAATCTCCGCCGGCGGGCGCGGCGTTCTTCGCGAACCGCGGCGCCAATGGCATCGATGGTCTGGTGTCCACCTGGCTGGGGCTTTCCGCGCAGTCGCAGGAGTCATGGCTCATTGTGGGAGACCTCAGTGCCGTGTATGACTTGGGGGGGCCGTGGATCCTGCCACAGTTGAAGGCGGGTAAGCGGCGGCTGGTGGTGATCAACAATGGCGGAGGAAAGATCTTCTCGCGCGTGGGCTGGCTCAAGGAAGCGGATGAAGGCACGCGGCGGGTGATGGAGAATCCGCATGGCTTGAGCTTTGAACCGTGGGCCCGCATGTGGGGCATGGACTACCGGCTGATTACAGTGCCGGATCAATTGCGCGATGATGCGGATGAAGGTGCCGCCGTGTGGGAAGTGCGACCGGATATGCTGCAGACGGAAGCGTTCTGGAAGGCGTGGCAGGGGAGCTGAGCTGAGGTGGCGGTGGACCACCACTACTTCGTACTGCTGTGACCGTTCTGCTTGAGCAGGGCTTGTACGAGTCCCTTCTGGGTGACTACGCCCACGGTTTCGCCAGAGCCATTGAGCACGGCAGCGACGGGTTCGCCGCGTTTGCGAAGAGCTTGCAGGCAGCGCAGGGCGGAATCGGTCTCGCGAATCTGCAGCAGGGGACGCATGAACTGACGTACGAGGCGATCGCGTGAAGGCGTTGCGGGCAGGGCCGTCATGTCCAGCCAGCCTTTCAGGGTGCCATCCGTAGTCATCACGGCACGCCAGAGAAGGGGGACTTCCTTGGTGAGAGCCATGACGCTGGTGAGAGGTAGATCCGGAGGCAGGGCGCTGAGTTTCTTGAGATGCGTCATCACATCGCGAGCCTGCATGGGATGAAACTCCGCGAGGCCGTGAAGCAGCTTGCAGGATTGCTCGGGCAGCACGCCGAGGCCCGCGACGGTCTTGGCCAGGGAAGACAGGCCCACGCTGTCCACATGCGAGGGTGAGGTGAGTTGCTTCGGTGTGAGGATGCGCGCGAGCCAGAGTGTCGGCGCGGAGGCGCGGTGGATGAAGCACAGCATGGGCGCGAAGCTGCGCAGCAGGCGGAAGGGGTAACGGCGGAAGAGGACCTTCGGCACCAGTTCGAGTCCAATGAGGAACACGGGCAGGGCGAGAAGAAGTGCGGCTGCCCAGCCCCAGGGTCCCAGCAGGTGTACTAGTCCCACGGCGACCATCGCAAAGGCACCGAGGCCCATGGCGCGATTCAGCACGGTGACGGTGTGGAGGATTTCATTGCGCTTCTCCAGCAAGCCGGCGAGCTGCGCGGCGAGCTTGTCGCCTTCATCCGCCGCATGGCGGGCACGCACGCGGCTCACGGTGAGCAACGCGCTCTCCATTCCGGAAAGGATGAATGCAAGGATGAGGCAGAATGGCAGGAGGATCCAGATCACGGCGACTCGGCCTCCTCCTCTCCACTGGTTTCGAGCACATGAAGCTCGAGTTGTTGGATGCGTGCGCGGGCGGTGCGCTTCACCTTGATGTGCACGCCAGCCACGGTGATGTGCTCACCTGGCTTGGGCGGATAGCCAAAGGCATTGAGCACGAGACCGCCGATGGTATCCACACCTTCCGCATGGAACTCCAGTTCCAGCTCACGCTCCAGTTCATCCAGGCGTGTGGTGCCGGAAACGAGATAACGATCCGGGCCGATGGATTGCAGACCGGCCGAGGACGTGGGTGCAGGGGCGACCTTGGCGAGGATTTGCTCCACCACATTCGCCCGAGTGAGCAGGCCTTCGAACCCGCCATATTCATCCACCACCACCACGGCCGTGGTTTCGTCCTTCAAGTGCTCGCGCATGGCCTCGAGCAGGGAAAGGGACTCGGGCACAAACTCCGGCACCTCTGTCAGCGTGCTCCAATGGGGACGGCCCGTGAGCTTCCACTTCTGAACCGGCACCACGTAGGCGATGGCATCACGCTTCGCATCAAAGACCGCGACGAACTGATGCCGCGTGGTCTCAAGCATGTTCGCGGCTTCCTCATCCTCGGCATCATGCGGCATGAGAGGAAGGTCCACGCGCGGGGTCATGGCATCCTTGGCCGCGAGTTCATGCAGGCCCACCATGGATTTCATCAGGATGGCCTCATCGCTGGTGATGGCGTCCTGCTCCTGACGCATCTCGATGAGCGTGACGATTTCTTCCGCATCGAGATTCTGCCGGACCTTCATCTTCTTCGGGGTGAAGAAGCGGACCGCGCATTCCGTCCAGATGCGAAGCGGGGCGCACAGTGGCACCAGGATCCAGCGGATGGCACGGAACCATGGCAGGGTGCGAATGAGGACCTTTTCCGGAGAGCGGATGGCGAGCGCATTTGGCACCAGCTCTGCCGCGACAAGGCTCGCGCCGAGAAGAATCGGGGCGCTGATCCAGGGATTCCAACCAAGCTGCTGCAGCGGCTCGATGGCGAACCAGAGGCAGATGGTGGCGAGCACGAGGTTTGTCAGGCAGCCGAGCAGCAGCACCTCCGGCAACAGAGCGGTGGGATCGCGCAGGATCTCACGGAGGTACTCCTTCTCGGTCGGCATGGACTTGGGCAGGGATGCCACACCTCTCTCCCGCAATGCGAAGAGGGACATCTCCAGCGCGGAGAGGCAGGCAGCCACGCCGAGCAGCGCGAGATACGCCACCAGCATGGGAATCACCACCGGCCAGTTGATCGTGGGCTGCACGTCGGAGTCGTACAGCACGATAATGGCAAAGCCGATGGCAGCGACGCGTAACATCACCGGGGAGCGCGGGCGCCTGCCGCACGGGGCGTGCCATCCTGCGCCGTGATCGCCACGAGGCGGTGCACGGAGGGCAGGAGGGGCAGATCGGCGGAGCTCATCTCAATTTACTTATTCATGCAGGCGCGGGCGAGCGCCGCATCAATCCAGCGTGTGGATGAAGAGACCGGAGCGGAGCTTCGGCTCGAACCACGTGCTCTTCGGAGGCATGATTTCACCTGCGTCCGCGATGGCCATGAGCTGGTCCACTGTGGTGGGATACATGCTGAAGGCGACCTTGTGCGAGCCGCTGTCCACCAGCTTCTCCAGTTCTGCCGTGCCGCGGATGCCGCCGATGAAGTCGATCTTCTCGCTGGTGCGGGGATCATCAATGCCCAGCACCGGAGCGAGGAGACGGCTCTGCAGGATGCTCACGTCGAGTGTTTCCACGGGAGAGGCTTTCTCAAGGGGCTTCCAGTCGAGGGTATGCCACACGCCGCCGTAGTACATGCAGGCCTGGCCAGGATGGTCAGGGACTTTCTTCCCATTCGGATCCATGGAGAAGATCGCGCCCACCACGTGGAGGAACCCTTCCAGGGTGTGGCCGTTGAGATCCTTCACCGCGCGGTTGTAGGGGAGGATCTTCAGCTCGCTGGCGGGGAAGAGGACGCTGAGGAACCAGTTGTAGTCCTCCTGGCCCGTGTGATTGGGATTCTGTTCACGGCGCTCCTTGCCCACGCGGGCGGCGCTGGCGCTGCGGTGGTGGCCATCGGCCACGTAGGAGAGGGGCACCTTCTTGTCGAAAAGCTTGGTGAGTTCCTCGCAGGTCTCCACCGGCAGGCGCCATACCATGTGACGGATACCATCGGGAGCGGTGATATCGTAGATGGGCTTGTCTTCCTTCTCGTGTTCCTTCGTCAGCGCGGAGATCTGCGCCTGGTCACGGTAGGTCAGGAAGATGGGGCCGGTGTTCGCGCTGAGGGTATCCACCAGCTTGGTGCGGTCGTCCTCCTTCACCTTGCGGGTCTTCTCGTGCTTGCGGATGATGTCCTTCTCGTAGTCCTCGATGTGGCAGACCGCGACGAGACCGGTCTGGGCGTGGTCACCCATGACCTGGCGGTAGAGATACATGCAGGGGCCTGCTTCGCGGACGAGCACGCCATCACTCTGGAGCTTCTTGAAATTCTCTAGGGCCTTCTGGTAGACCTGCGGGTCGTAGTCGCCCACGCTGTCCGGGAGGTCGATTTCGGCGCGGTCCACGTGGAGCAGGTTCACCGGGTTGCCGGCGGCCAGGGCCTTGGATTCGGCGCGGTTTACCACGTCATAGGGCACGGCGGCGACATCGGCGGCTTTTTCAGGGGTGGGGACGAGACCTTGGAACGAGCGGAGCTGCATGAGGAAAGGGAAAGGCGTGAAAAATGGGAATATGGAAACCTTCGATTCTGGCGAGGAATGCAGGGGCCGCAAGCCCGGGAGGGTAAGCAGAAAGTGCAACATCCCTGCCGGTTCTTTTACGCTCGCAAGCTGCCGGTTTAGTCCGGATTGTGCGAGTTATCTGCTCATTAACAACGGATTGTGATTATTTAGATTGCGAAAAGGCGGCTCGCAAAACGAGCCGCCCACCAGCCTTCCTGAAGAAACATCCTGCCTACTTCACCGGCTTTGGCGCTGGGGGCTGCTGCTTGGGGTAGCCCTCCAAGGTGACCACGGAGGCCTTCTCCGCCGTGGGGAAGTCGGCCGGGACCTTGGCGGTCTGCTCGACCTTGCCGGTGATGGCCCACTCGGTGCCGCGCTGCAGGATGGTGTAGAAGCCGCGGTTCAGCATGGAGTAGTCCGCGTGGCCGAGAGGGGTGTGGAAGACGCGGCCCTTGCCATAGGTCAGAACCATGAGCATGGGCTCGGCGTCGGCGGTCTGCTCGGAGACGGCGGTAGCGAGCACCTCGAGATTCTCGGCGGGACCGCGCAGGCGATTGTAGAGCTCGTCCTGGGTCTGCATCCATTGAGTAGGCAGGCCCTTGGTGATGGGGTGCTCGGTGTTCACGTGGGTGACGACGAAGGGATGCTGCGGACCATGCGAGCCGCCGGCGCCCGAGGAGGTATCGCGCATGAGTTTGCCGTCCTTGATGAAGAGACGCGGGCCGGACTTTTCATTGCGACCGCCCCAGCCGCCGACGCCAATCATCTTGTTGTACTCGGGCCACTCGGGGAAGGAGTTGTTCGCGGCGTGCACACAGACGAAGCCACCGCCTCCGGAGACATATGCCTCGAAGTCCTTGCGCACCGGTTCGGGCCACAGCTCGCCGTTGTAGTTGCTCACCACGGCGGCGTAGTCGGAAAACTTCGGTTTCCACGAGTCCCACGTCTCCTTGGGGGAACCTTTGGGTGGGGAGGTGCTCACATCCACCGTGAAGACGCCGCTGGTTTCGAGGGCGTTCTTCAGTACCGGGGTGGTGATGTCCCACTTGTGATTGTTCTGTCCATCCACGATGAGGACCTTGTGCTTCTCCGCGGCGAAGGCGGTGGAAGCAATCGACAAACAAAAACCGAGGAGAAGAAAGCGGCGTGTCAGTGTCATGGGGGGAGTGGTAGCGGATTGGGGAGGGTGGTGGCAAGGAGGAATTCGCAGCCTGCGGAGGCGATTAAAAGTAGGAGCTTTTATCTCGATAAATTCTTGGTGACCAAGAAAGCTTATTTTACTATGTCGCGCTATGACCGCTCTCCCTGAATCCGAGTCCGGCAATTTCGACCATCAGACGTTGGATGTGCGAGAATTGCTTGCGCTGCAGTCAGTGGAGAATGTAGCGACGCTAGAAAGCATTCAGCGTGGTATTGATGACATGAGTGAAGAACGGATTGTGAGTGCCGCAGCGGTGCATGAAAAACTTCGAATGCAGTGAGTCTGGGGAGGTGCAGGGGACCGAGAGAGCTGAAGAACCCCGTGAGGAACTCAAGCCCGCCTCTTCGTCGAAAACTCCTCCCCACCAATAAACACGCGCTTCACGCCGAGTTTCCGATCCAGCACGAGCACGTCAGCGAGCTTCCCTTTCTCCAAGCTGCCGACTTTCTTGGCGATGCCGGCACGCTCGGCGGGGGTGAGAGAGGCCATGCGGACCACGTCGTGGATGGGTGCCTTGGTATCGCGTGCCATGATGCGCACCATGTGATCCATGCCCATGATGGAGCTCGCCAGGGGGCCACCGGGCATGCGGCCGACAAGGCCGTCGCTGATGAACATCGTGCCATCCTCCGGGCCGATGCGGTACTCGCCGGGTGGCATGTCGAGGGCGCGATTGGAATCGGTGACGAGGCAGAGGCGATCCGCGCCTTTCATGACATACGCGAAACGCAGAAGGGCGGGGGCGAGGTGATGGCCGTCGGCGATGACTTCCGTGCTCATTTCGCGATGCATGAGGACGAACTCCTCCATGCTCGCCTGCATGGGTGTGCCGAAGCGGGCGCGCAGGGAGGCCACGGAACTCATGGCGCACCAGAAGTGATCCACATGACGCATGCCAGCGCGGTAGGCGCGCTCCATTTCCGTCCAGCTTGAGTTCGAGTGGCCACAGGTGACGAGGCAGCCGCTCTTTTTCGCGGCTTTGTAGAAGGCTTCGGCACCGGGCAGCTCGGCGGCGCAGGTGGCGATCTTGATGATGCCGCGCTGGAAGTATTCGGTGTATTCGGAAACCACGGGATCGCGTCGGCCCTTGGGAGAGTGAGCACCCACTTTATCCTCGGCGAAATAAGGGCCGTAAAAGTGGATGCCGGGAAGGCGTGCGCCATCCGCAATAGTCCAGTCACGACGCACGGCGATGCAGGCATTCAGCATGGCATCGAGCTGGGCGGGCGAGCCGGTCGTGGTGGTGGGGAAGATGGAAGTGGTGCCGTGGCGTGTGTGCGCGCGATTGGCAATGCGAATGGCTTCCTCAGTGCCGTCCATGTAGTCTGCGCCATCACCCCCATGCACATGCATTTCCACGAAGCCGGGAGATATGTAGCCGCCGCGGGCATCGATGACATTCGCACCTCGGGGAACCTTTGTCTTGCGCGTGGGGCCTACGGCGGTGATGCGGCCCTTTTCACAAACCACCACCGCGTCTGGCACCAGGCGATCAGGCAGGACTGCGGTTCCATTTTGGAAAATAAGAGCAGGAGTATTGGCTTTCATGACCATGGAGCGGTGGTGGAAAAGTTCTCCGAAAGGATGGGTGTGCCATCGCGGTTGAAGGACAAAGGCCGATCATGGCGACATTCTTTCACGGTAACGTGAGAACGCCTCATGCCGCGGTCTTCCTGCCAGCCAGCAAGCAAGAAGGGTTCACGGAACACTCAACACTCCCATGCGCCGCCGTCACTTCCACCGCATCACGGCCGGTCTGACCGGCGCCACGCTGCTCGGCAATCTTCATGCACAGCAGGAGCAACCTCCGTCACCGTCATCTGCACCCAAGGGGCGCAAGAAGGTCATCGTGGCCGGCGGTGGAATCGCAGGACTATGCTGCGCTTATGAGTTGATGGAGCGTGGTCATGAGGTGATGGTCCTTGAGGCATCGAGGCGCACCGGCGGGCATGTGAAAACGATCCGCGATCCGCTGCCTGACGGACTCTATGCGGATGTGGGCGCAGAACACTTCACGAAGCCTGGCTATACCCAGTACTGGAAGTACGTGGAGAAGTTCAAACTTGATTGCCTGCCCTGGAACCGGCGGCAGAACATGTACCGCAAGATCGATGGATCCTGGTACACCGAGGCGCAGCTTCAGGATCCTGCAGTGCTGCGTGCCTTCGGCTTTGCCCCACGCGAGGTGGACTACATCATCGAGCACGGTTGGACGGAGCTCAGCACGTTGTTCCTTGAACCGTACCTCGCGAAGTTCAAAGATGAATACCAGCCCTTCGGTGTCGGTCTTGATGACCTGGACCATTCACTCATCGGTGAACTTTATGCGAAGGCGGGTGCATCCCCGGCTGCGATGCGATTTGCCGGCGGTGGGCGGATTGCCACTCCTGAGAAGCCACCTCTCAGCAGCGAGACCTCCGCATTGTTTCGCCTCTGGCAGTCCGCGATTGTGAAGCTGCGTGGTCTGCCCAGCTTCAAGCGGGAGGTGTTCCATCTCAAGGGTGGCAACCAGGTGCTGCCGGATACCTTTGCCGCGAAGCTGGGGGATCGCATCCGGCGGAATTGTCCCATCACCGCGATCGAGCACACGGACAGTTCCGTCACGGTGCATTTCACGGATTCAGACAAGTCTCAGCAGCTTCAGGCGGACGCGCTGGTCATCTGCATTCCGCCCATTCTGCTTGCGGGAATCAAGGTCACGCCGGGGTGGCCGGAGGCGAAGGCGTATGCCTTGCAGCACACGATCATGGGCATGCAGTCGCGGGTGTTGCTCCAGACGAAGACGGCATTCTGGAAGGGAGATGTGCCCAGCATCAATCTCGAAACCGGCGACTCGCGCATGTCATTGGTCTATGAAACGGCGGACGATGTACCGGGCGAGACCTGCGTGTTGATGGGGAGTGGCATGCCTTCGCAGACGCCGGAAGACACCCTCGCGGCCTTCCGCAAATTTTATCCAGGCAAGAACAAGGACACGATCGAGCGATGCATTGTCCATGAATGGTGGAAGGAGGAGCCCACGTGCTTTGGGTGTGAGCGGCACGCCTTTCCTCTGGGGCAGTTGGCGAAGATGTGGCCGCATTTGATCCAGCCGGTGGGGCCGATTCATTTTGCCGGAGCGGCCTATGACAATCTGCCCTGGGGCATGGATGCGGCCACCCGTTCTGCGAATCGCGTGGCGGAACAGATCCACGCTGCGGCGTAGCGTGGCGTGGAAGTGGAAGAGGAGGCTACTCGTCCCTGTAAATCACCAGACTCACCATCCGGGCTCCTTCCACAAAGGTGGCCTCGTGCACGAGATCGCCCATCCAGAAGTTGCCGGTGACTTCATCCTCATCCTTGTCCGTCAATTCGAACTCACCAAGGAGGTGGGTCAGCATCTCCGGGTCCATGTTTGCCGTGAGGACCTCTCCTGCTGGCAGGATGGTGAGCTCTGCGTTCGCGCTCGTTTCACCTACTGGACTGTAGTCATGCTCGGAAATGCAAAGGGTGATGAACTCCAAGGTGCCATCATGGAGTTCCAGCATCAATCCCAGGTGCGGATAGGCAAAGAAAATCGCCTTGTCGCTGATGTGCCGGACGTCCGGGCACGGACCCAAGGGCTCCAGCGCTGACACCGGCGCACCAAGAGGGATGCCATTGAGTGAGCCCGTAGAGGTGTCCCAGACCAGCTTCACCGGGGTGGGGGGAACGGCAAACTCGGCAGTAGGGTCAGGTTTCTTGCCGAAGAGTTTGGTGAGAAAGCTCATGGTGGGTCGGTTGTGTTGCTTGGGAGGTTCTGGTGCGGCGCCTCATATGGAAGCCACCGTGTCTTGCAGGATGAATGTCAGGACGTCCGGGAGTGTGACGCACGGGATAGGTAGGGGATGGTCTTTGGAAAAAGACAGAACCGGATGAACCTTTTCCCTTGGCGGCCGCACGAAGGGGTGAGCGTAATGGTATGGGCATGCCCCGTCGCCTGACCTCTCACCCCTGCTGCCGACTGTGGACACGACCGACCAACCTCCCTTGCTGGAACGCCTCTTCGCCGAGAGTGCGGGAGACCTGGCGCGCTACTTTACGCGTCGCCATGGGGTGAGTGCCGTGGTGCAGGATCTCGTGCAGGAAACGTTTCTCCAGATGGCCCGCGGCCTGAAGGAAGGACGGCAGCTCAAGTGTGCACGTGGCTATCTCTTTGGCATCGCACGGCACCTGAGCCAGGCGGCGTGGGAGCGGAAGTCGCGCGAAGTAGTGGTCCCCTTCGACACCGTGGCAGCGATGGCGGATGCCCGCGCGCCCGTGGCGGTGAAAGATGACCGGGTGGATGCCGCGCGGGACACCATCGCCGCCCTCGCACCGCTGCAGCGGGAGGTGCTGGAGCTTCGTTTTTCCCAAGGCCTCTCCTATGCGGAGATCGCGGAGGCCCTGGGCATCCCGGTGGGGACCGTCCGCTCCCGCCTGCATAACGCCGTGGCCGCCGTACGCGAGCGGCTGGAAACAGATTCTTGAACCTTCCTCTTCCCTTCTACTCAGCTTATGAATGCACAATCCCTCCATGCCTTGATCATCGACCGGCACTTCGGAGAACTCAGTCCGGAGGCGACGGAACTGCTGGCCGCCCACCTTGCCCAAAATCCAGAGGCGCAGGCTGAGGCGGATCGCATCCTCGGAGCACTGGCCATTACGGAACAGACGGTGCTGGAGCATCCGGATCTGGTGCAGATGGGTTACGGCGAAAAGAAGCCAGCGTCGGCTGTGGGTGCGCCGGCGGTGAGGAAAGGGTGGTTCACCCCCGCTGTGCTGGCGAAGGCCGCAGCCATTGTGGTGCTGCTGGGTGCGAGTGGAGCGACGGGATTCTTCGCGGGGAGGACACAGCCACTATCTCCCGCGACACCCACGGTTGCCTCGGTGAATGTGGTGGCGCAGACGCCGCGCTCAGACAGCCCCTGGGCCAGCTATCGGCTCGCGCATGATCCGAACAGCGGAGCGCTGCGTGCGGTGAGGGTGAAGAACTAACGTTTCATTGATTTGTTATTCCATGAAAAAACTATTTTCCATGATGGGCGCTTTGATGGCGCTGGCTCTTGCCGGGTGCCTGCCCAAGGAGCGCATTTGGTGGTCGCCGGATGGCAGCCAGGCCCTGGTGACGCTTGGGGACGGACTGCACCTGGCCAAATCCGATGGCTCGGCGCCGGTGAAGCTGGCTCTTGATGTCGGCAAGGGAGACGACCCAGACAGTCAGATGAGCTGGCTACCGGATGGCAGCGGGTTTGTGACGAATCGTGTGCTCAGCTTTTCGACGTGGGAGGCCGCGAAGGCAAAGCTCCCGGCAGATGAAGCAAGTGAGGTGGAAAGGCTGGCGAGAAGCATTCCTTTGATTGTGGCTGCATGGAATGCGGCACACGCGCAGGAAGCCGATGGCGACAGCAGCAGCAGTGTGACCGACTGGTTGCCGATCAAAAACAAGGAATTGCTGGGCGCCGCGATTTTCCTGGCTCACGCCACTCAGCGTGATGCGCTCGAAGCTGAACTGCTGAAGAGCCCCAAGGGCAAGGAAGTGGTGGATGGATTGCGCGATGAGAAGGTGGAATTCTCCGTGCACGAGATCTCTGTGGTGAAGATCAAGGATGGCAAGGTGGAGGGTGAGCCGCGCTCACTGGCTCGCAGCCTGCGCGGGTTGATCCAGCCCAAGGTTTCACCCCTTGGAAAGTTGGTCGCATTCCATCACATCGAGCCGGAGGGCGAATCCGCGAAGTTGGTGGTCGCCATGCTTGATGGCAGCGCTCGTCTTGATGTGGCGCATGAAACCTCTGGTGCATTTGACTGGACCACGGATGGACGAGCACTGGTGTACACCGCGCCCGTGATGAGCAAGGAGAACAACATGCTCCAGCGTATCCAGCGCATTGAGGTGACCAAGTCGGACGGTTCGTTGAGATCGGAACGCACCGGGGAGGAGAAGAATCCGGATGAACTGCAGGGCTCCGTCAATCTCGCTCTGGCACTCATGCCCACTTCGCCACGTGTCGTCGCGCTGCCAGATGGTCGCGTCCTCTTCGCGAGTCAGCCGGTGAGCTTTCCTGCAAAGGGAGAGGGCTTGGAAGTGGCGCTGCAGCTTTTCACCGTGACTGCGGATGGCAAGACCCTGACCCCCGTGCCCACAGCACCGGGAGATCTTCCCGCGAATCTCGGCTGGTTTACTGCTTCACCGGACGGCAGGAAGGTGGCGGTGGTGGAAAGCGATACTGATGCCGTGGCGGTGGTGGAGATCGATAGCGGCAAGACGGAAATCATTTCACCCGTGCACCCGGACTGGCAGTGCCGGACCATGCCGTCGTGGAAGTCCGCGACTGAGCTGACTTTTGCCGCGCTGAAGGATGGTGCCCCGAAGTGGATGCTCTGGAAGCAGGGCGAAGGTGTGCGCAGCATCAGTGACACCTGGCCAGCGGAGGCTACCAAGAAGTGGCTGGAGGAGAAGAAGAAGGAACAGCCAGCGGAGAAAACACCATGAAATCCATCGGAACGCTTCCTGTGATCGTTGTCACGGTGGTTGCCGTGGCATGCCACGCACGCGCGGAGGATGCGGCGTCCGTCGCCTTCTTTGAATCAAGGATCCGGCCTGTGCTGGTGGAGCACTGCTATGAGTGCCACTCCGCGGAATCAGGTAAATCAAAAGGCGGATTGCTACTGGATACCAAGCATGGCATTCGCAGCGGCGGTGAGACTGGACCTGCGGTGGTGCCGGGGGACACGGCCAAGAGTTTGCTCCTAACAGCGGTGAAGCATGCGGATCCCGATCTCGAGATGCCGCCCAAGAAACCAAAGCTGAGTGATCGAGTCATCGCGGATCTGGAATCATGGGTAAAGAATGGTGCCACCGATCCACGCGAAGTCGCTGCGAAGACGGCTGCCATGCCGCCGGTGTCCATCGAGGAAGGAAGGAAGTTTTGGGCTTACCAGAAGCCGGTGGTGGCGGAGTTTCCCAAGACAAAGAAGGCCGATTGGGCCATTCGAGATCTTGACCGTTTTGTTTTGGCAAAACTAGAAGCGGAAGGCATGACACCTTCGCCGGATGCGGATCCGATCGTGCTGCTGCGGAGATTGCACTTTGATTTGATTGGCCTGCCTCCGGCGCCGGAAGAGGCGCAGACGTTTGTGGAGGCGTGGAAGAAGGGAGGACAGGAGCGGGAGAAGCTGCTTGGTGAGACCGTAGACCGTCTGCTGGCGAGTCCGCGCTTCGGCGAACGATGGGGCAAGCACTGGCTGGATGTGGCGCGTTTCGCCGAGTCGAACGGTCGCGAATCGAACATCACCTTTCCCCACGCGTGGCGGTACCGCGACTATGTGATCTGTGCGGTGAATGAAGACAAACCCTTCGACCGCTTCGTCACGGAACAGATGGCCGGTGACCTGCTGCCTGCCAAAGATGATGCGGAGCGCGCGCGTCTGCAGATTGCCACGGGGTTCCTTGCGTTCGGCGCGAAGGGACTGAATGAAATGAGCAAGGCGCAGTTTGCCGCGGATCTCGCGGATGAACAACTCGACACGGCGACTCGTGCGATCATGGCCAGTTCGGTGGCGTGCGCACGTTGTCATGACCACAAGACGGAGCCTTTCAGCATGGAGGACTACTATGCGCTCGCAGGTGTCTTCAAGAGCACCAAGACGCACTACGGCACGTGGATTGATTCCGAGAACAACAATGGCGGCACCCTGATTCGCCTGCCGGATCTGCCGGGACAACTCATCCCCAACAAAGCTGGCACCCCTCAGGAGGTGGCAAAGCTGAAGGCCGACCTCGCGCAGCTCACCAAGGAGGGCAAGGAGCAGGAGGTCTATGTGACGAAGGCCAAGCTGGAGGGCAAGGACCTCAGTGGTGAATTCAACAAACTCCTGACCAATGCGATTCGCATCTACTGGCAAAGCGGTGGCATGGAGGGGCGGCTGGCCACGGTGGATGATCAGGGGCGTGCGCTGCCACTCTGCATGGGCGTGGAGGATGCAGGCCAGGTTGAGGATGCCGCGTTGTTGGAGCGCGGTGAAATCGCGCACCCAGGCAAGACCGTGAAACGTGGCTTCCCCAAAGTGATGGAGATTCGTGGCGTATCAGCCCCTGATAAGAGGTCGAGCGGTCGGCTGGAGTTTGCGCAATGGCTTACGAGCCCCGAGCATCCGCTCACCTCGCGAGTAATGGTGAATCGTGTGTGGCGCCACCTGCTGGGAGCGGGGCTTGTGAAGACTACGGATAACTTCGGCTTCAGCGGCGAGCGTCCGAGTCACCGGGAGCTGCTGGATTCGCTGGCGGTGAAATTCGCTGAGGGCGGCTGGTCGGTGAAGGCGCTGATTCGTGAGATTGCGTTGTCGCGCACCTACCGGCAGGCGTCCACGTATCGGGACGACTGCTTCCACAAGGATCCGGAGAACCGCCTCCTGTGGCGTGTCAGCAAGAAGCGGCTGGATGCAGAAGTGATTCGCGACTCCATGCTGGTGGTGTCCGGCTTGCTGGATCCTTCACCTCGCGCAGGTTCACTGGTCGCGGAACTCGACAATCACTCGGTGTCGCTCATCGGCTTCAACAAGAAGATACCCGAGGATCTGGATGGCTCACGCCGACGCTCGGTGTATCTCCCGGTACTACGCGATGCGCTGCCGGACGCGATGGAACTCTTCGACGCAGCGGAGCCCAGCCTGGTGATTGGTGACCGCAGCGTGACCAATGTGCCACTGCAGGCACTGTATCTGCTGAACGGAGCTTTTGTGCAGGAACAGGCGGCGGCGCTGGCCACCCGGGTGGCGACGTCGCAGAAGACGACGGAGGGGCGCATACGCGAGGCGTTCCTGCTCTGCTTCAATCGTGTGCCGGATGCGAAGGAGACGGAGCTCGCGAAGTACTATTTTGAGACTGCGGGAACTTCATCCGAGGCCCCTCGGGAAGATGCCTTGCTAGCCAGTTATTGCCAGGCGCTGCTGGCCACAGCGGAGTTCCGCAACGCTGACTAGCTTCACCCTTTAATTCAACTGCCCTACTGCCATGCAAACGACCGCTTCTGCATTTCCGCGTCGCCTGGTTTCACGCCGCGAGGCCTTGATGACGGTGTCCTCGGGCATCGGATATATGGCGTTTGCTGCACTCGCACAAACGGCAGCAGCGAAAGGAGGAGATGCGTTGGTCTCGAAGGCACCACATTTCCCAGCAAGGGCGAAGCGGGTCATCTTCCTCACGATGCGCGGAGGTCCCTCGCATGTGGACCTCTTCGACTACAAGCCCAACCTCATCAAGAGCAGCGGCAAGTCCGCCACGCTGGGCCGCGACTCTGCGGGAGCGAAGCTGCTCGGTCCGGCGCACCCCTTTTCGCAGCATGGGAGCTCGGGTCTGTGGATCACGGATCGTTATCCTCACCTTGCGAAGCATGCGGATGATCTGTGCATCATCAACTCCATGCACACGGACCTGCCGAATCATGCACAGGCGTTTGCGCAGATGCATACAGGCAGTTTCCAATTTGTGAGACCGTCGCTGGGGGCGTGGACCTTGTATGGTCTGGGCAGTGAGAATGACAACCTCCCGGGTTTCATTACGCTGAATCCGCCGGCGGATAATGGCGGCGCCCTGAACTACGGCAGCGCCTTCCTGCCTGCGATCTGTCAGGGTACGCGCATTGGTGGCAGTCAGCTTCCTGATTTGTATGCTGCATTCCTGAAGCGTGATGATACACCGGGGCCACCGATGAAGAACATCGCGAATGGCAAGCTTTCCTCATCTACCCAGCGGGCGCAGATCGATCTTATCCGCAGCCTGAACCAGCACAAGCTGGAGCAGGAGCAATGGCAGCCGGAGATCGAGGGGGCGATTGAGTCCTTTGAGCTGGCCTTTCGCATGCAGTCGGAGGTGCCGGGGGTGCTGGAGATTCGCGATGAACCGGAGAGCGTCCGCAAGCTGTACGGCATTGGCGAAGGGAAGGACCAGTTCGCACGGCAGTGCCTGCTGGCACGGCGGCTCGCAGAGGCTGGGGTGCGCTTCATCGAGATCGCTGCGCCAGCGAACTGGGATCACCATGCGTTGCTCAAAGACAACCTGGCGAAGGCTTGTGAGGCGACGGACCGGCCCATCGCGGCACTGCTTACGGATCTGAAGCAGCGAGGTATGCTGAAGGATACACTCGTGGTGTGGGCAGGCGAGTTTGGCCGCACTCCCTATGCCCAGGCAACTGACGGGCGGGATCACAACAACAAGGGGTACTCCATCTGGATGGCCGGTGGTGGGGTGAAGGGCGGTATGAACTACGGGGCCACGGATGAAATCGGGTACAAGGCCGAGGTGAACCCGATGCACATCCACGACTGGCATGCGACCCTCCTGCATCTTCTGGGGCTTGATCACACCAAACTGACCTTCAACTATGCCGGAAGGAACTTCCGGCTCACCAATGTGAGCGGTGAGGTGGCGAAAGGACTTTTAGCGTAGAGGCTTGGCATGTGACGGAACTGCGGCTGGGAACCACCCAGTCGCATGAAGGCGTGCGTTTTACCCGAAGAAGCTTGTAAATCTGACGGGAAACCTGCAACATGGCAGGAGAGGATTGCGTGAGAGCCGGATTATACCAGCATCTTTCACCAGGGTCTCCCTGTAGCTTAGGGCGCGGGGAAACGGTTCTCCTGTTTGGGGTAGCCATCGAATTGCCACGCGCAATCTTGGGATGGCACTCGAAGGAAAGAACGAGTTCGCCATTTGGCCGGGCTCAGGGGCAGAGTTCAAATCAACAAACCCATGAAAGCGATCTCCTCCGCACTGTTGGCCACTCTGGGTACTCTGAGTCTTGCCGGGTGCGGTGAGAAAGGGTCGGCGGGTCCTCCCGCACCGCCGCCACCTGCCGTGGTGGTGGCCACTGTGATCAAGAAGGACGTGCCCATCTATGTGGACAACGTGGCGCAGACCGAGGCCTTCCAGACGGTGGAAATCCGGGCGCGAGTGGCGGGCTTTCTGACGCAAGCCCCGTTCCGCGAGGGGGGGCATGTGAAAGAAGGACAGCTCCTGTTTGAAATCGATCCCAAGCCGTTTCAGGCAATCGTTGATGAAGCCAAGGCCAATGTGAGCAAGACGGAAGCCACCCTTTCGCGAGCCAATGCGGATGTGGAACGATTGCGGCCACTGGTCAGGCAGAGCGCCATTTCGCAACAGGATCTGGATAATGCGATCTCCACGGCCAAGGTGGCAGAAGCGGACGTGCTGGGCGCAAGAGCATCGCTCCAAAAGGCCGAGCTGGACTTGAGCTACACGCGGATGAATGCGCCGTTCGACGGGATGATCGGTGAGCGAATGGTGGACGTGGGGAACTACGTGGGGAGTACAGGCACCTCCGCGCTGCTGGCCACCGTGTCCACCGTGGATCCCATGCGCACGGTATTCCATGTGCCGGAACCGAATTTTCTTCGTTTCCAGAAGCGGTTTCTGGGAGATGACGAGGCGAGGGAACGACACAGCGAGGCGATGCAGTTCCAACTCATCCTGGGGGATGGTTCGGTGTACCCACACATGGGGAGGTTTGACTTTGCGGACCGTGCGTTGGATGCGCGCGCAGGCACACTGAAAGTCGTGGTGACCTTCCCCAACAAGGACGGACTGCTGAGACCGGGGCAGTTCGCCCGGGTGCGAGCACGTCCCGAAGAGCGCCCGGGTGCGATATTGATGCCGCAGCGTGCGATGGTGACGGTGCAGAGCATGAAGTTCGTATTCGTGGTAGGCGAGGGGAACAAGGTGGAGCAACGGCCCATTACCACGACGGATCGGTATGAGGATCTTTATGTGGTGTCCGAGGGGTTGAAGGAGGGGGAGCGTGTCATCGTGGAAGGGCTGCAGAAGGTGCGGCCGGACATGGTGGTGAATCCAAAGGAGAGGGCCTCCACGGAAGAGCCAGTGAAAGACAAGGAAGCCAGGCCTGAGGCTGATGCCAAGGCTCCTGCGGCCAAGTAATCCCTCACCGCACCAGCCATGGCCCACTTCTTCATTCACCGCCGTGTGTTCGCGATGGTCCTCTCCATCCTCATTGTCCTGGTGGGGTACCTCGGGCTGCGATCCCTGCCGATTTCGCGGTATCCGGAAATGACGCCGCCCACGGTCCAAATCACGGCGACCTATCCGGGCGCGAGTTCAAAAGTGGTGGAGGAGACGGTTACGACACCGCTGGAGCAGGAGATCAACGGGGCGGAGGACATGATCTACATGTCCAGCAGCAGCACGAGTGACGGGCAATGCAGCATCAAGGTCACCTTCAAAGTGGGGAAGAACATTGATGATGCCGCAGTGGATGTGCAGAACCGCGTGGCGCGCGCGCAGCCGAGACTGCCTGCGGATGTCACGAAGAACGGCATCACAGTGACGAAGCAATCGCCAGACATGCTGCTCGTTTTTGCGCTGAGCTCACCGGACGGAAAATATGATGACCTCTTCCTGAACAACTATGCCTTTCTGAACCTGCAACCCTCGCTTGCGCGAGTGCAGGGGGTGGGCGCGGTGCAGATTTTCACGCAGAAAGACTACTCGATGCGTGTGTGGCTTGAGCCGGACAAGCTGGCGAAGCTGGGGCTGACGGTGAATGATGTCTCTCAAGCGCTGCAAGAACAGAACGTGCAAGCTGCCGCAGGACAGATAGGATCTCCGCCTGCCAAGGAGGGGACGGAATTTCAATTATCCGTCAATGTGAAGGGGCGGCTGGTGACACCGGAAGAATTTGGCGAAGTCGTCATCATTACGTTGCAGGATGGCACCGTGGTGCGCATACGGGATGTGGCGCGGACGGAACTCGGTGGGAAGGACTACTCGAGCTTTGGCAGAATCAATGGCTCGCCTGCGTCGCTCATTGGCATCTTCCAGCTACCGACGGCGAATGCGCTGGACACGGCGAATGCGGCCAAGGCCCGGATGGATGACCTTGCGAAGGCGCTGCCCCCGGGAATGAAGATCGCAGTGAGCTTCGATACGACGAAATTTGTGACGGCATCTATTTCCGAGGTGATGCACACGCTCGCGGAGGCCTTCGTGTTGGTGGTGATTGTTGTTTTTGTCTTCCTGGGAAACTGGCGTGCGACGCTGATCCCGATGCTGGCGGTGCCGGTTTCGCTGATTGGGACGTTTGCCATCTTTGGTCCGCTGGGATTTTCCATCAACACTCTGACGCTGTTTGCACTGGTGCTGGCAATTGGCCTGGTGGTGGACGATGCGATTGTGGTGGTGGAGGCGGTGGAACATCACATTGAGCGTGGTCTTAGTCCGCTGAAGGCCACGGAACGGGCGATGTCCGAAGTATCGGGTCCTGTAATCGCGATCGCACTGGTGCTTTGTTCCGTGTTCATTCCCGTGTCATTCATGGGGGGAATCACGGGCAGGCTATACCAGCAGTTTGCGATCACGTTGTCCGCCTCGGTGTTGATCTCTGCGCTGGTGGCGCTGACGCTCACGCCGGCACTGTGTGTGATGCTGCTGCGTCACCGGGAGCCGCCGAAGGGGCCAGTGGGAAGATCGCTCGCGGCCTTCAACCGGTTCTTTGATCGGGTGACCGGAGGTTATGTGAGCATATGCCGCCGACTGATCCGTTATGGTGTGGTCGCCCTGGTCCTGCTGGGAGGCATCTATGCAGGCACGGTGGGATTGCTGAAACGACTGCCCACGTCGTTCCTGCCGGATGAAGATATGGGGTATATCTTCGTGGTGACAACCCTGCCGGATGGAGCATCTCAGGAGCGTACGGATCGGGTGTTGCGCCATGTGGAGGGCATTCTCAAGGAAACGCCGGGGGTGAGCGATGTCATCACCATTGGTGGGCTGAACCTGCTGAGTGGCGCGCGCACCTCGAACTCGGGAGCGTGTATTGTTTCGCTCAAGAACTGGGATGAGCGAAAGGATCCAGCGGAGCAGGTGGCGAAGCTGGTGCCGTTGGTCTATTCCAAGGTGAGTCAGATTCCCGAGGCGATGATCATCCCGACATCACCTCCACCCATCCAGGGACTGGGAAATGCGGGAGGCGTGCAGTTTGAGCTCCAGGATCGCAGTGGGCGCACGCCTGAGGAACTGCAGGCTGTCGCGGACTCCTATCTCAGCGCGGTGTCCAAGGAACCGGGCATCTCGCGTGCATTCACGTTCTTCAGCACCCGGGTGCCGCAACTTACGGTGGATCTTGATCGAGACAAAATCAAGACCCTGGGCATCCCGCTGGACAGTGTCTTTGGCGCCATGCAGACCTACTTTGGCGGACTGTACGTGAATGATCTCACACTTTTTGGCCGCAGCTTCCAGGTGAAGGTGCAGGCGGAGCCCGCCTACCGGATGAATCCCAATGACATCAATAGCATCTACGTGCGCAGCGCGGATGGGAGCATGGTGCCTTTCAGCACCTTTGCGAAGGTCGAGTATACAACCGGGGCGGATCTGCTCCCGCATTTCAATGTCTATCGTGCAGCGGAGATTACGGCGTCTGCCTCACCAGGCTTCAGCTCGGGACAGGTCATCGCGACGATGGAGAAGCTGGCGGAGCAGCACCTGCCCGATGGATTTGGCTTTGAGTGGACGGGCACGGCCCTGCAGGAAAAGCAGGCGGCGGGGCAGCAGACCGTCATCCTGGGGCTGGCGCTGCTCTTTGTCTTTCTGGTGCTGGCCGCCCAGTATGAGAGCTGGGCGGTGCCGTTTGCGGTGTTGTTTGGACTGCCGATTGGCGTCTTTGGGGCCTTCCTGGGAGCGTGGATACGGGGGCTGACGAACGATGTGTATGTGCAGATCGGCCTGGTGATGCTCATTGGCCTCGCGGCGAAGAACGCCATCTTGATCGTGGAGTTTGCGAAGGTGCGTCGTGAGGGCGGGATGAGTATCGAGGAGGCGGCTCTGGAAGGGGCCAAGCTGCGACTGCGGCCGATCATCATGACGTCGCTGGCGTTCATCCTCGGCGTGGTGCCGCTGGTCATTTCCAGCGGGGCGGGTGCGGCGAGCCGTCAGAGCCTGGGCACGGCAGTTTGTTTTGGCATGACGGCAGCGACGGTCATCGGGGTGTTCTTTATCCCGTGGCTGTATGTGGTGGTGCAGGGACTTGCCGAGAAGATCAGTGGTCCTCCCAAGGTGGAGCCGACAGCCATGGAAGTGGAAGCGGCGGCCGCAGCGAAGGCATAGCGACAGAGCAAGCGCGAGGGCAAGGGGGGGCTAACTTCTTGCCAACTGCTTCGCGAGTTGACCCAGCACGGTCACGGCGCGCTCCACGGTGGGTGTCATGGGGTAGCCGCAGTTGAGGCGGAGGAAATTTCGAAAGCCACCATCCGGTGAGAAAAGCGGGCCCGGGGCAATGCTGATGCCAGCGCGCAAGGCCTGCTTGAAGAGTACCAGCGAATCCACCTGCGGAGGGAGCTCGCACCACAGCACGAAGTTCCCTTGGGGACGCGAGAGACCAATGCCCTCGGGGAAGCTGTGCACCACGGCTTCGCGCATGCGCTCCACCTGCTGGCGGTAGGTCTGCCGAAGGGTGCGCAGATAGCGGTCATAGCCTCCATTGCGCAGATACTCGGAGATGACCAGCGAGGGCAGCGTGGCATTCGCCAGGGAGTAGGCAATCTTCAGGCGCATCACCTTGGCATGCCAGCGGCCTGCGGAGACGTAGCCGACGCGATAGCCGGGGGCGAGATTCTTGGAGAAGGAACTGCAGAGCAGCACGAGGCCATCGCGATCGAAGGCCTTGAGGCAGCGCGGGCGATCACCGCTATGATTGAGCTCGCCGTAGATGTCGTCCTCGATGACAGGAATGTCCCGCTTGCCAACGATCTCCAGTAGGCGACGCTTGCGATCCTCAGGCATCACATAGCCCACGGGATTGTGGAAGTTGGGAATCAATGCGCACGCAGCGACCTTGTTTTTGCGAAGGCACACCTCAAGCGCATCAAGGTCCAGTCCATTCTGGCTATCAACGGGAATAGGCAGGGCTTTGAGCTGCAATTCGCGAAGGATGCACGTGAGACCAAAATAGGTGGGAGACTCCACTACCACGGTGTCGCCAGGAGAACACACGGCACGCAGGGCAAGTGAGAGTGCCTCGGTGCATCCATTGGTGATGATGAACTCTTCTGGCTGCAAGGCACAGCCCCAGTCGAGTGATCGTCGCGCAAGTTCACGCCGCAGGCATTCGCTGCCCGGAGGCATGTCGTAGTTGGTGCTGCGAGCGCCCAGGCTTCGTGCGATGGAACTCATGCTGCGGGCGAGTTTCTCGCCGGGGAGCAGCTCTGGATCCGGCAACGCCATGCCCAGGGGTACGAGCTCGGGGTTATCATGCGCGGCGATGATGGAATCCAGCGGATCGAGGCTGGAGAAATCCGTGACCTTGGGAGAGCTGCCGATGATCTTGGGCGCACGTACCAGATCTGCTTTGCTCGCGCGCACGAAGAAGCCTGACTTTGGCCGTGCCTCCACGAGGCCGCGTGTCTCCAGAGTGGCGTACGCGTGCATGGCCGTGGGAACGCTTACACGTTGCTGTCGCGCAAACTGGCGGACCGAGGGCATGCGGTCGCCGGGACGCAGGGATTGGGCCCCGATCATGCCCTCAAGCCGATCAGCCAAAGCGCGGTAGAGCGGGCCTGCTTCATGAGATGCCGTGGAGTGCATGACTTAAGAATATCATGGCTCTGTGTGCTGCACAGATACAGATCGAAGGAGTTATGTGCTATACAGATGAGCCGCTGTTGACAATGAAGGAGTTCCAGAGGGCTGTGTAGCTGACAGCCGGTAATACAGTGCAAGATGCAGGTGCATCTGTATAGTGCGAAAAGTTACAATTGTGAATCTGTTAAGCACAGAACAGTTCGGCGAGGATAGTCCCATGAACACATCCAGCCTATCTGCGCAACCCCACCGCCTGAGCACCCGGACCACGGTTGAAGGAGTGTTTCACCGCATCGGGCAGGCGTTGGAAAAGCTATGGTCTCTGTCGGGTCGTGTGAGCGTGCCTGCCACGACCTGCTCTACCGAGATGGCGCACCTGCCCCGTGGCATGGTGCTCACGCTGGACCAGAGTGATGGAGTGACTGGTTTGGAGCTTATCCAGGGTACGGTGTGGATCACTGGCACTCCGGCTCGTGGCGATGTCGTGTTAGGCCCGGGTGAGGTGTACGAATTTGGAAATCGCTGGCCTTACGTTGTGGAGGCACTGAGCGACTCCGAATTCATCGCCAGCGGGTCCAGGAGCAAGAAGAGTCCCGTCATATCAGGCGCAATATAGGAGGTGATGCAGGCGTTTGCATCGGACCATGATGAAGCGCCGCGCCCTCTTCACTGTCTGCTGTGCCGTTCTCTCCTTGTTCGCATTCCCGGCTATCGCCGCGGAGAGGTCCGCTGCTGAAGCGCCACCGAAAGGCCTGCGTGTGGCCACCGCAGGACACAGCTTTCATGTGTGGATGCCTGCACTTCTGAAGGAGATGGCGGCCGGAGCGGGAATCACCGGCCACGAAATCGCCACGGTACAGGGCATCGGCGGTTCGCGTGTGATTCAACATTGGGATCTTGCTGGCGATAAGAATAAGGTAAAGCCCATCCTCGAAGCTGGGAAAGCAGATGTGCTCACCCTCTCGCCGATTTATCTGCCGGATCCGGGGATTGAGAACTTTGTGACCTTCGGCTTGCAACACAATCCTGCGCTACGCATCACCCTCCAGGAATTCTGGGTGCCCTTCGATGATACTGCGCTCTGGGAAACACGTGGCAAAGGTGTGACGATCGATCGCGACGCCAAGACGATGGATCAACTCCGCTCCGCTCACGCTGCCTACTTTGAAGGCATGGATAAACTGGTGCGGGAGCTGAATGCGAAAGCGGGCAAGAGTGCGGTGTTCGTGGTGCCGGCGGGACAAGCGGTGCTGGCCTTGCGTGAAAAAGTCATCAAGGGAGAAGCACCTGGCATCAGCAGGCAGAGTGAACTGTTCACCGATCCGCTGGGGCATCCACAGGCGCATATCAGGGTGCTTGCCGCCTACTGTCACTTCGCGGTCATTTATCAGCGGAGCCCCATCGGCCTTCCCGTTCCTGTATCCATGGCAAAACTTCCGGAGGCAGAAAAGCTCAATCGGATGCTGCAGGAGATCGCGTGGCAGGCCGTGACGAGTCATCCGCTCAGTGGCGTGAAGACCGATGGCGGAACTCCGGCATCGCGCTCGTAAGCATTTCGTCAGTGAGTTGACTTCATTATTCGTCCGAGGTGCCAAGGCAAAGGGCTTATGCACTTATGCTTGGAGAAACACTCGTTGCCATCACAATGGCATGACCAGGTATTGATTTTGCAGCGGCATTTCCCAACGTGAGCCGATGGTGAGCGGGCGACATGGACCGCGTTTGAGTGCAGAAGGGCAAGGTTATCCCTTCATGGCCATGCTGTAAGCGTGCATGGACGTATAGTCTGATTCTTTAGATGTAAAGAGGTTGTGCGCTTAGTAATCGAACGCCGATTCGGCGGGAGCATGAGCGCTCGTGTGCTCACAAAACGGCATGCCGAAGGTATAAGCGAGTACCCTATGCGTGCAGCGCACATTTTTTGCGCTCAATGTATTCTGGCTAAGAAACCGGACGGGTGACCTAAGCAAATCGCTGAGCTGTGTGGCCAGTGAAGACATAGAATACATGCAGGCATCTTGCGCATGGAAGCGGGGATCGTGGCGGGCCTAACATTCAATAAATCCGGCCGCTAATTTTCTTCCCCTGCAATACCATGGATACACGATACATACACGACGCATGCCTGAACGGACAATGGAAGACGGCACTGACACGTTTCATGAAGAAGGCAGCAGTCGTGTGTGGCGCACTGGTGGTGTGCAACTTTTCCGCAGTGCATGGACAGGGCGAATGGATATGGGCGGTGGATGCCAACGGGAACTGGAACACGGCAACGAATTGGAATCCGAATGTCACCGGCGGGCCCACGGGTGTCGACACCATCGCGAGCCTTACTCGGGCTATCGGAAGCAATCGCACGGTGACCCTCAACGTGAATGCCACGATTGGCACGCTGAACATTGGCGACCTGTCCGGGGGTCAGTCGTACACGCTGAGCGCCACTGGAGGATCGGCACTGACGTTTGAAGTGAGCACCCCGGGGGGATTTGCGCAGCTCAACAAAATCAATGATGGAGGAAATGACACCATCTCTGCCGGCATCGTCTTGAACAGTGCTCTGGCGATTTCCATGGATGACCCCACCAACGGAACCGTGCTGGTGCTGAATGGACCCATCACCACGGGTGCGGGAGCCAATGCACCGCAGTCGGGGAGTGTGGCAATGACATTCACCTCCACGATCACGTCCGTGAAGAATCAAATCCTGCAGCTTGGGAATGCGCAGAACAACACCTTTCTCGGGCAACTCGTCATCAACTCCGGCACGCTCAGAAGTGAGGGTGATGGCACGGCGACACTCTTCGGGGCCTTGGGTGTGGGCAACGAGACTGTGATCAAGGACGGAGGCCGCCTGGACCTGCGCAACCATGACTTCAACCTGAACACTGCCGATGGGAAGACGGAGATTTTCATGATCGAAGGATCGGGCTGGCGCGGTATGGGGGCCCTCGTGAACTCATCGACGACCGGCACGGTCTCCCACGTGATCTTGACGGGAGATACCACGATTGGCGGGCAGAGCACGATTGAGTTCCGTGGCTATACCAACACCACAACGAGCGAGTTCATTCGGGCGAAACTGGAGGGGAATGGGCATGCGCTGACCAAGATGGGCGTGAATACCGTCATCCTTTATGACACGGACATCTTTGGATTGAACCAGGTCAATATCCGGGAGGGCGAACTCCGCCTCTCCGGCACCACGCGATTCGATGACGGCACGGTGATCAACCTTGGATACAATCAGGGGGAGTTTAATCCAGATGTTCCTTTTGACCCGACAAACTTCAGCCAGGGCAGCCGCTCGCAAACAGACGCGAACAGCAATGTCGGCGGCACGGCGTATCTTGCAGAGGCCAGACTGGAGTTCACTGCGCAGAAGGACATGGTGCATGACCTTGTCATCAACCTGAACCGTGGTTGGATTGAGACGAGCGGAAGCACGACCGCGGGGGCCGGGAATACATTCAAGATGACGCTTGATGGCACCATTAATCTGTTAGGCGGAGGCGTGCAGGACAATTTCTTCAATGTCACCGGCGGTGCCGACGGCACCTTTGGATCAGGAGCGACGACGGCCTATGACCATCCGGGCTGGCTGGAACTCGATGCCACGCTCGACAACACCAGTGCAGGAAACATGGGCTCAGGGCTTACCAAGGTTGGCAATCGTGAATTGCGCATCGGCAAGGATCAGACGGCATTCAACGGCGAGTTCGCCATTGTGCAGCAGACCGGACGTTTCCTGAATCGCGGATTCAGCACGGCAAGCGGTGCGCCGGAATCGCAGTATTTCAATGTGGCCCTCACCGCAGAAGGCACCCTGCGCAATGCATCGCGCATCACCTTGGAACGTGGAGCGAGCATCACCCTGCTGAACAGCGGATTCAATGTCGACAACCGAATCAACGACAATGGAATCATGGCGCTGCGCAATGGTTACATGCATCTGATCACGGATGCGACCGCCACCAATGCGGAGAACTGGGGAAACGTCGTCGCTGAGATGGGCACCAACTGGTTCATGATCGATGGACGGGCGGGTGGAAAGGTGGACAACAAGCTCAAGACCCTGACCATCAACGAGGGTTCCGTATTGCAGATCATGAACTTGGATGGGGATGGATCGTTCGGCGCAGAAAGTGGCGATGACGTACGCGTTTCGGTGGAAGATACGTCTACTCTGGAGGTGGTTGGCAACACGAACGCAGCTGCCACGACGGACCGGGCGATCGTCTATGGAGTCTTGGGCGGAACCGTCCCTCCCACTCCAACGGTTGTTGGGGGCAGTTTGTTCCGGCCGGAGGAGCAGTTGGAGAATGCCTTGGGCTGGAGCGGTTCGGGCGTGGGTTTCATGACCTTGGAAACCGTGAACGGTGTAACCTATCTGAGGCCGCTGAAGGATTCCGAGTATTCCTCGACGCTTGCCTCGGGGGTGAACTGGAACGTCACCGATTCTACCGGAAATGCCGGTTTGCTGGCGAATGTTCCCAATGTCGGCACGAGTACCACCATCAACTCCCTGCGTGTCGCGGACGCTACCCTTCGCACGACGGGGCAGGATTCTGTCTACATCGCACCCGGAGCCACGCTCACCATTAATTCCGGTATGATTACCTTCTCCACCTTCGGCGAGGGGCCGACTGCGAATCTCGAGCCGGTGATCCGTGGGGGCAGTGGTTTCATTGATATGAATGGGCAGGTTGGCATCATCAACAATGCCGCCTCCTGGCACGATACAGATTCCACGAGCAGCACCTGGTCTTCCTACATTGCGAGCAACAGCGCCTTCATTCGTACGCATATTACGAATGCCACAGGGATGGTGAAGACTGGCCGCGGGAATCTGTATTTTGACACTTGGAATGACTACTCCGGCACCACCTATGTCAGTGAGGCCATTCTCGTGCTACGGCATGACCGTTCTTTGGGATCCTCTGATCGTGTGCTGCTCAGTGGGGAAGGCAGTCTGTATCTGCAAGGCGGCGTGAATACCTCGGGTGCGGACCTGCTCGTCCAGACGACCACCAATGCCCGGTGGATTCTCTATTCGAACGACGCCAAGAACAACGTGTGGGGCGGTAATATCATCATTGATGGTGTGGATGTAGCTGGCACGCAGCTCAACAACACGTACTACATGAGCGGCGCCAATGATGCCACGCTCTCCGTCCTGGGGGATATCTATGCGACCGACCCGGTGTGGTACTCGGTCGACAGTGACTATTTCAACGCTGGTCGCCTGATTACCACGGATGACACCACCTCCACGGGCAGATCGACGGTCGTGAATCTCTACGGGCAGTTCAAGGACACCAAGGACGGAGCGCTGGGGCTTCCGGTGTACAACCGCGGTGATATCGAAGGCGTGCAATATGACCGCAATCACCTGATGCGCTTCCAGGTGCGAGGGCACAATGAGAAGAATGTGAATGTCTTCCAACAGTGGGATTCCGCAGGACAGATCGACGTTACCACAGGCTTCCTCCGGGTGATGTATGATCCCGCGTCCGCTGGTGGCTTTTTCTCCGATGCTGCGGTGGCGGCGTGGTATACGAACGGCACGCATACCATAGCAAATCTGATCAACGAATACTACACGCGTACCTCTTTGGGTGGACCAGCTGCGACGGGAACGTCCGTCACATCCGGTACGGCGACCTACAATGGCGCCATCATGCTGACGGCTTCCGGACAGATTTTCAATAATCCTAACATCTACATCTACAATGCGAACCGGGACGGGGCTATCACCCTGGGTTCGGAGAATACTTCGGGGACGGTATACTTTGGCTCGAACGACAGCACCGGCACAGAACAGTCGCGTATTGTGTTCGAAAACCACGGGGGTGATCGCGATCTCCGCTTTTATCAGCGTGCGGGAGGCACGTCTGAATACAATTTGCGCCTCCTGGACAACGGCACCAGCGTGAACAGCAGCGTGACGAAGATCGGGCAGGGGATCTCGCGACTGGTGGACAACTCCTACGGCGCATCCTCAGTAGAGAGGTGGAACATCATGGGAGGCACCATGGAATGGCAGCAGACCCAGCAGGGTACCAATCGTTTCGCTGCGTCCACAGCACAACTCACCATGGGTGGTGGCATGCTGAACTATCTGGGCAATGCAAACATGACGGCTACCCGTTCGCAGACCCTGTCGGGGCAGCTTCGTTTCCTCGCGGGCGGATCCGAGATTCGAGTCACTGGCGCCGCTGCATCGAGCAGCAGCTTTGCCACCAACCTGATCTTGGGCACCCTGGGAACAGATATCATCCGGCAGGAAGGCAGCACGGTGTTATTCTCCAAGATTGCCAACGGAGGCACGGTGAATCTGGTGCTGAACGGCACTCCCACGGAGACGATTCTGCCGTGGGCGGTCTATTCGGAACAGGACGGAGTGGTAAACGACTTCGCTGTCGTGAGCTCCGGCGGGGCCGTGCCGAACAACGTTGTGTCAGCAGACGTCTCCGGTCAGTACAATACCTCCACGCAGAATGCTGCCGACTGGAGTGGGAAGACGGCGGCCGAAACGGGCTGGGCAACCGATACCAATCTCTTTGGCTATACCGGGACCATGACGTCCAGCGGTGCTGTGCAAGGCCTGCGCTTCTACGGGGCCAATGACGGAACCATCACACTTGCGGATGACGCAACGCTCACGTTGATGCGGGGCGCCATCCTGGTGGCGACCAATGTGGGAGAGAATGGGAAGAGCATCTTGGGGGGCAAGCTGACCAGTGAAGAATATTGGGAGGTTTCACCCGGAGTCTTCCGCAGTGAGTTGCTGATTCACAACTACAACACCGCCGGCAACTTCACGATCGGCTCTGTGATCACAAACAATAGCCTGGGCGATACGGTTAGCCTGGTACACTCGGGCACAGGGACCACAGTGTTGACGGGAGTGAACACCTACACGGGAAACACGTACCTCGTGGGCGGGACACTCCAGATTAGCCAGGATGCAAATCTTGGAAGCAATGCAGCAGCCAGCACCCTATACCTCAATGGAGGCACCCTGCGCACGACGGAATCCTTCGAGTTGGATGCGAACCGGGGTATTGTTCTGGGTGGCGATGGTGGCGCGATTGAGACGGCGGCCGGTACGACGCTCACCTACAGCGGACTCATCTCCGGCGAGGGCAATGTGGTTGATCCTACCAACGGATATACGGCCAACATCCTGGATAATCCGCTCTTCGGGGACTTCACCAAGAAGGGTGGGGGCACGCTCGTGCTGGATGGCACAGTCGATAATTCGGCATTTTCTGGATTGATGCTCATTGAGGAGGGGATTTTGAGCATTCAGGCGCCGACAGCTCTCGCCCTATTCCTGGGCACCAATCATTCAGCCATGGATGGAACGATCATTCATGATGGAGCCACGCTCGACCTGGCCATGGGAGCGAACTGGACGACCAATGAATGGTTTACCTTCAATGGGAGTGGGTACCTGGGTGCCGGGGCCTTGCGTACAAGTGGTACTGCCCGTACTTACACGCTGAATGGTCAGCTCACGATTGAGACGGACTCAATTTTCAATATCTCCAATGGGGCCACGATCCAGCTTAATGGCGGTGGCGACTTGATGGGAAGTGGCGACATCATTCGCATCGGAAACAGTGGTGAACTCCGGTTCTTTGGGAACACTCCCAACTGGACGGGGAATCTGATCCTCGGCTCGGGAACGAACTGGCTGTATAACGAGACCGGCAAGATCACAGGGGTGCAGGGAATCACGATTTCGAGAAATGCCTTCTTTGGCATGCTCAACGAAAGCACTGGGGGTGATCCTTTTGGCGACCGCATCAATGATGCTGCGCCGATCACCATGAGCGGCTATTCCAGACTGAGAATGCAGGGCCAGTCCACGGTGCATTCCGGATACGAGACTCTGGGGGACCTGACCATTGCGAATGGCATGGCACGGGTGCAGGTGTATACCGCACGTGCCACGGGCGCCAATGGAGGCACGCCTTCGCCCACCTTCTCCGGATTGATCTTCAACTCGATCAGTCGTGAGCAGGGTGCAGTCTTGAAATTCACCGTGAACGAAAACGGTGGAAAATTCGCCGACTCAAGCTTTGGCACGAGTGTCTTCAGTGATGTCGGCGTGATTGCAGTGAAGGAGCTTCCCACCGAACTGATTCATGGTGGGAATGGATCCAACGGCACCAACCGCTCCATTCTCAAGGGGGTCTTCGGAGGCGCTTATCACGATCTGCTCACCAGCACGAACGGCAGTCTCGATGGGGAGTCGACTGCGGCACGGTATTTGATGACTGTAGATACGGCGACTGACCCATTCACGGGACAAAGCCTCAACGTGATCCGTCCTCTGGCTGACAATGAATATGTCAATGTGGCCAACAGCAATGACGCGCCGGTGACAAGGGTGCAGTTGGAAGCACAGGGCATCAATGCGGATGACAACGTCGCGCTGCGCGGGCGGGCCAGTTCGCTTGATAACCCGTTGTCGGGAGACTTGAAAACCGACTTTGTGACTCTCGAGGGTGACCTCACCGTGAACTCGCTGAGCATCTATCTGGCTCCCGTCACGAACTATACCGGAACTTCCAGCGGTGGTGCAGGTGAGAGAATGCAGGTCTACCTCGGGGAGGGCAGCACGCTGACCATCTCCAGTGGGGTGCTGAACGTGGCGAACCTGGGCGTGGTGGAGCGCAGTGGCGCGGCGCAGACAGCCAGTGTGATCAACCAGACAGTGTACATCTTGGGCGGCGAACTCGATTTCAACGGCCAGGAGGCCATCATCAATGCTGGGTCCGTGTGGCATCATCATAACTACACGGGTCAAACGGGATACGGCAGCGCCCAGACCTCCAATTCCGACCTCTACATCAACAGTAGCATCACCAATGCAAACGGGCTGACCAAGGTCGGCGAACGCTCGCTCATTCTGGGGGGCATCAATAGCTACACCGGACCCACCAATGTGGTGGAGGGCCTGCTGTACGTGCGCCATGCGCAGGCGCTGGGACAGAGTGAAATCGTGAATGTGATGGGCAATGGAGGATTTGTGGTTCAGGAAGGGGTCACCATCAACGGGGTGGATATTCGCATCGGCGAGGGCAATCCGGGCAACCGCAACGCGCTGGTGATCGAGAGCGGCTCTGGCTGGGGTGGGGACATCATCATCGACAATGTCGACATCACTGGTCAGGCCGGCCTGGTGGGGACCACAATCAATCGCAACATCGTGCGGTCCACCTCCAGCATTGGCATCATCTACGGGAATATCTATGGTGATCCATCCTACCAGATCCTTGGAGCCAACGGCACCGCGGCCCAGATGGTGAGTACGGTGGGTACGTCGGACGGCACGCTGTGGCTGAAGGGTTCGTTCAAGGACACAGCCACTGGCGCTTTCGGAGAGAAGGTCACGGAGTTGAACCAAAACCAGATCCTGCGCTTCGAAATCGCCGGGTCTGCCACGTCCACCTACAGCACCTCCACATTCCGCAGCAACAATGAGCTCGCGGTCTGGGTGGATAACCAATGGGATGCCGTGGGCCGCATCAACCACGAGCAGGGGTACCTCTACTACCATGGTGATGGCAATTTCTGGACGGACACCGCAGCGCAGAACATGAATCCTGCCAATCTGATGAGCGGGTATCACATGGGGGGGGATGTGTCCTCGGCCACGGTCACGAACCAGAACCTTGCCCTCTTCCTCACCAAGGACGGACAGGTTTTCAATATCTCCAGCTTTGGCGTTGGACTTGAAAACGATCTGGGGAACCGCACGGGCAATTCGACCCTGGGTGGCGTGCAGAGCAGCGGCACCGTCACGTTCGGCCTCGGCACGGGTAGCATCACGTTTGAAGCGGCTGCGTCAGGCACCTACAACCGTGACCTGAGACTCTTCCAGAGGGAGGGTGGTATCACCAACGTGGCGTTCAACCTGGTGGATGGCGGCAGTGGAGTGAAGTCCTCGATCACGAAGGTGGGCGGCGGCGTGGTAAATCTCCTGGGATCCTCCGCAGGTGGAAGCACCGTGGAAAGTGTCAACATGGTGGCTGGCCGGCTTGTGCTCGGCAACTACGCAGCCAATTTGAATCGCCGAGTTGGTCAGAATGCGCAACTCCGCCTGGGCGGCGGCGCATTGGTAATGGTTGGTGATGCTGCTTTCACGGAGCAACTCGGAGCTGCCAATGTGGCTGCCGGGGGTTCTACCATCATGGTGACGGATGCGGGAACGATTCAACTCACCTCCACCATTTCCCGCAGCACCATGGGCACGGTCCATTTCCAGGAAGTGAATGGTGGCTCCATACTCGCCTCGGGCATTGCTGCCGGCAGTCGTATTGGTTCCTACGCTACGTTCGGGAGTTCCACGAGCCAGGCACTTCGCGCCGATGGATGGGCTGCCACTGATGGCGCGGGGAATTTGGTTGCTTACGCCCACTCCGCTGGTGAGGTAAACACCTTCGGCGCTGGGTTGCATACGGACGTCCAGGCGATCAGCACCATTGCGGGCATCACCGCGAGTGTACGCTTCAATACCGCAAATGCCACCATCGGCAGTGGTGCGCTGACCCTGCAGGACGGGGGCGTTTTGTTCACTAGCAACTACACAGGTGGGGCGGCCATCGCTGCTGGCGTGAGTATCACTACCTCAAGCTCGTTGGTGGATCTTATCTTCCACAATTATGCGAGCGGTGAAGTCACCGTCGCGGGGAATATTCTCGGCGCGCAGAACGTGGTGTTCAGCGGGCCAGGGGTAACAACTCTTGCCGGTGCGAACACCTACACGGGGAAGACGGCCATCGTAGGAGGTGCCAAGGTCTCCATTGGCCAGCTCTCCATGCTGGGTGTGGCGCCTGGCACCGCTGTCAGCGACAGCCTGTACCTGAATGACGGTACCATCCGCTATACGGGCACCGGCACGGAGGTTTTGGATGGAAATCGCGGCATTACCCTGGGTGGCAACGGCGGCACCTTTGAATTCACATCCAACGGCAAGATTTCCTACAATGGGCTTATCTCGTCGGAAGCAAACGCCATTTCCGATTATGTGCCAGCGTCCGGCGATGCCTCGATGACCAACAATCCTCTGTCGGGGGATCTGACGATCAAAGGTGCTGGGACGTTCCAGTTGGGTACCGATTACGCGGCCACCAGCTTTTCGACCGCAAACTACGGCGGCTTGAGAAACACCTATAGCGGCCTCACCACCATTGGTGATGGCGCGGTCAAGACGATCGTTGAGCTTCGCGGCCAGCCGCAGGATGATCAGTACATCTGGCCGTTTGGTACACATGAGGGCTTCGACGACGGGGTCCGTATCTTGAACAACTCGGAGGTGCGCTTCCAGTTCCAGCGCAGTTCGAACACCAACTTCGACGGACAGGTGCGGCTGCTGGAGTGGTTCACCTTCGGAGAGTCTGATGCGGACACCACCTACATGTACAATGATACGGGGAGGTCCGTGGAGATTGCGGGCAACGTACTGATCAATGGATCACTGGTTATACACACCCAGAATAACGGCGTGGATGTGGGCAACACGGGAACGTCCGGTACCATTCAGTTCGGCGTGAACAGTGGATATGGCGGGCAACTCCTTGGAGATGCGAACAGTACTCTAATCAAGACCGGAACGGGCACGTTGGAATTGCGTGAGACCAGTGCGGGTTTTGAAGGGACCATCGAGCTGAGACGAGGCTCGCTCCTGCTGTATGGCTACGGGGATGTGGCTGGGGTTGGCGATACTATTTACCTGGGTGACCGCACCTATACTGCGACAAATCTTGGTGACAGGGTTCTGGCGCTGGCGCAGCGCAGTGCCAACAACAACACGGACCTCACTTCTGAGACGGAGGACCTGCACCTGTATCAGAACATCGAAGTTCACGGGACGCTGAGCACGACCACCGCCAACAACTTCCTGCGGTCCTACCTCTACACCGACGACAGCTCGGCCACCTATCATGGAGACATTCATATCAACAGCCGGAGCAGTACGGCAGACGCGGGACTCTACGTCCAATTGTACGGGGGCAATCCCGTCAATCCGGATATCACAGGTCGCACACAGCACAATTATGTATTCCTGAATGGGAACATCAGTGGGTCGGGATCGGGCGAGAGGGCGTTCATCGATGTCCGGCTTAATGACCAGCTCTCCACCGGGCAGTTCGCTCCGATGTACGGATACTTCGTGCTTGGCGGCGATAACAGCGGCTGGAAGGGCGAACTGCGTATTGCGGGCGACAATAACAACGTCGCTACGCCAGACGTCTTTGAGCGCACCGTTGTACGCCTCGCCAATGACCTGGCGCTCACCGCGGAGAATGATGTGAACATGTACTACAACTCGACGCTTCAGGCGGGAGGAAAGTCGGTCACGATCGGGAGATTGATACAGAATGGTGGCACGGGAAGCTGGGATGAGAATGCCACAGGCGCGGCAAACTCGACCATGACCATCGAAAACGCAGCCAAGGAAGATGGTTTCCTGACCATCACGGAAGATGGAAATGACAACACCTGGGACGTGATGTTCCGCGATGGTGAAACTCCTGACTACTTCGGTGATGAGGCGGAGCCCGACGGCGCCCTACATCTGATCAAGGATGGAGCAGCCACTGCCATCCTGAATCAGCTCAACACCTACACTGGCACCACCACGGTGGCCGGAGGTAACCTACAGGTGGGTCAGTTCGGTGATGGAACCCGCGAGACGGCAGAAACGATGGGACGTACCGGCACGGGCGCCACCATTGTGCAAAGTGGTGGCACGCTGTCGGGTACGGGCCTGGTGCAAGGTAGTGCCGCCACCACGCACTTCGTGAATGCGGGCGGCATCCTGGCTCCTGGTGACCAGGGAGGGCTGGCAGTGGGGACGTTGTTCGTCGATGGCAATCTCACGGTGCAGACCGGAGGAACCCTGCGACTTCAGGTGGCCTCTGCGTACACCTACTTCGATCTGGGAGTCTCAGATGCGCTCACCAGCATGGATGACCCGGGATACTCTGCGGCGCTGGCCTCGCTGATTGGTAACAGCGTCCTGGAGGACGCCATGCCTCCAGACTTTTACGATCATCTTGAGATCAAGGGGCAACTCAATCTCAACGCCGGAGCGACTATTGAAGTGGTCGACCTCGACTATGTTCTGAACTATGCGGCGGCGGGGGATGTCTTCAACCTGCTTGATTGGTTGTCCCTCAATTCTGGAGGGTTCAATGTGGGTGGGATTCGGTTTGGTGGCGAGGCTGGATATGACCTGCTTCTTCCCACTCTCAAGGACAACCTTGTTTGGGATACGAGTCTTTTCCTGAGTGACGGCATTCTTGTGGTGACCGCAGGTGTCGTGCCGGAACCCGGTCGCTGTGTCCTGCTGCTCGTTGCTTGTGGCGCCATGGTACTGCGCCGTCGGAGGCCACGAGGAAGGGGCTGCGGCACCGTGTGCTGAGGGCGTGGAACGCAACATCAACCAAACGTGCATATCCATGAACACTCGATCGACCTCATCAAACCGGTTGCGACACAACAAGGGAATGGCGCTTATCATGGTGGTAGCCATGCTGACTCTGGCTACGGTGCTGGTATTGGGGCTGCTATCCGTGACATCAACGGATAACAAAAGCTCGAAAGCCTACAGCGCGGGTCAACGGGCGCGTTTACTGGCAGATACGGCCACCGATATCGTCATTGGCCAACTTCAGGGCGCATCGCGGCAGGAGGGGAACAGCCGAACTTTCCACGCGACACAGCCCGGAGCGGCCCGGAAATACAATGCCAGTGGAGCATTCATTACAGGGTACAAACTCTATTCTGATTCAGAAATGGTGGTGAAGGGAAATGGAGCCAGCGCTGAGCTACGCATGGTCAACTCCTCTCCGCCGGATGACTGGAACAGTGAGCAAAATTTCGCCCGCTATGTGGATCTCAACGAGCCCGTGGTACGGCCCAGCCGCAGCGGTGACGGAAGCACGGAAACCTTTTTTCCGATTGTGGATCCACGAGCTTTCCAGGATCAGGGAGCAAAGGGAAATGCGGCGATTGAGGGGTTTTCTTATGGGAAGAAGACCTATGCAGGAACGGAGTTGTCGGGGGTGGTTACTCCGGATGATTCCGCGGATGCAAATGCGCTACGTCTGCCCATGCCCGTGCAGTGGCTGTACGTGCTGAAGGATGGAACGCTCGGCCATCTCGATGCTTCGAACAAGTTTACGCCCGCTGGGGGATCGATGCCGACGTCAGAGAATCCCATTGTGGGGCGGCTGGCCTTCTGGACGGACGATGAGACGTGCAAGGTCAATATCAACACTGCGTCCGAGCCCACAGACTGGGGGGTGCCGACCTTTCTGCATGAGCGTGAATGGCGCTATGCCGAGTATCCGCCTGCGATGAACGAGTACCAGCGGTTTCCCGGTCATCCCGCTACAGTGGCCCTCAGCACCATTTTCTATCCCAAGGTAAATCTGGACATCATGGCCCAGGGGGCGAATACCGCCCAGATCCGGAACATCAAGGAGCGCATCTATGAGATCATCCCCAAGATTAATCGTGGAGGATCGCGGTGCGGCACAGTGCCCTTCGGGCCGGAGAGTTTCGGAGAGGATCAAGCCACCACGGTGGACGTGCTTGCAGCGCGGAAGGAGCGTCTCTTTGCTTCACTCGATGAGTTGATTTTCAGTGAGACCGCTACCGGTGGAAAGCGGGTGGAGAATGACTTCAACGTGGACGGCGTGAAGCTCCTGGATAGCGCCAGCCTGGAGCGGACGCGCTTTTTCCTGACGGCGCACAGCCGGGGCTCTGATGTGAATTTCCTGGGCGTGCCGAAGGTGGCCATGTGGCCCGTAGCGGATGAGAGCAAAGGCAGGAGCTACCGCACAGGCTTTGACAACATGATCGCCTTTTGCTCGACGATCTCCAAGACAGGTACGGGAGAGGAGAATAGCTACTACTTCCGGCGGAGCCTGGCACACAGCGCTACTGTGGATATCAAGCTCCGGCGAAACGATGCACTGATGAGATACCTGGACGCGCTGATGACGAAGGTATTCCCTGCGGGTGCCAGCGGAAATGGGCAATCTTTCCATACCAAGTATGGCGACAACGATTCCCGGCAGGTCCTGGTGAGTATTTTCGACTACATTCGCACCACCAATCTCTATGATGCGATGCTGGCCAAAAAGCCAAGTGAGCTGCAGAATCTGCAGCCAGAAACAGGGACCAATCGTGCCGGCGACTATAGATGGCAGTATGAAAACACTCCCCGGGACGGCAAGACCTACACAGAAGAGAGATTCATACAAACGCGAAAGGGGACCGGCATCGAAACGGATGATATATACAATGGTTCCTTTCCGGGGCACGGGGCGGTGACTCCCGCCGAGTGGAATCCGCCGGGAAGCAATATAACCTACCGTGGGCAGGGGCGCTTCCCAACCATCTCTGAGGTGGCCTTGCACTTCATCTGCACAGGGGACGGCAACAATGATGAAGGAAGCTACCGGATTCCCACCAAGAATCAGGATGGCACATGGGTAAAACCTCCCTTCGAGCCCACAAACGAGAATGTCATCAGCGGTGGGAAGACGGCGAAAAAGTATCAAGTCGGCGCCATGCGATCTGGGGGGAGCGGAGTGGATCCCAGCCTTAACTATACCGGTGATGACTGGGCCCGTGATTCCATGCCTGACAGATTCTTGGGGCAGCAGAAGGCAGTGTGGTACTCCAACTATCCTCCCTACCCTGGAGATCCCAATGGCAGGGGCAGCATTGATACGCGCTCGCCGCAGCTCTACGGAACCGATCGCACTGCAGCGCTGGATTCGCCAAGGCATCCGTCCAACCATCCCGGATACAAGCCTGAGAATTGGAATGCCACGTTGCAACGGGGAGTTCCACTGAAGCAGGGCGAGAAGCGGATTCAAGCGTGCATCCATCTGGAATCCTTCGTGAGTGCCCTGGGCTGGACCAAGGTGCACCCGGAGTTCACTTACGTGGTGGACGGCAACTACATCAATCAGATCCAGGTGGAGAACTCGACCGGCTCCTTTGTATCCCTTTTCAGTACGACTGCCGACGTGGTGGCCAAATCGCGGTCGAATGTATTCGACGGCCAGAGTTCGCATCCTGTGGGTGGAGTGGGGAACTTCCGGTCCTTCGCGGTGGGCAAGCAGGTCAAAGGCGTGAATTCCATGCCGGATGACCCCAGTTATGACACCACTGCATCCGACCTGGCTCACAGCAAGCTCGACAACATGGATCTGGTCAGCAATTTTGTGACTGTATCCGGGCCCCAGTTGAAATTCCGCTTTCCGGCTGGGCATTTCACGATCAAAATTTATGACACTCATGACTGGAAGAGAGCCCAGCCAGTCCAGGAGATTCAGGTCAAGTTCCCAGAGGGCACGCACGCCGCTCCTGTTCCTGAGTTGGTGACTTACACCAGTTTGAAGGATACATGGGAAAGCAGTGGCACCACCTACACCCAGCGCATAACGGACGCCACGCGTTGGTGGGCTTTCAACTATGCCGGCGCCATGAACCGGTACCGGGGAAACTGGGTAACCGGCTCGGTTACCATGACACCGAGAACCGAGTACCTGACCTCCAGCCACGCGAACTACAATGAGCTGCTGCGCAGCAGCGGCCGGTTGAGGCTCTACGATCAGACAAGCAATTCCGGGAACGGTTCTGCTGGCGATGCGCGGTACTTCCCGCAAACGTATTCCTTCATTTGGGGCTACGATCCCAACAGCAGCAACTACAAGGGAATCAATCCGAGAGCGCGTGATCCGCGTCTCACGGACAATGGCTGGGGGACCGATGTCATTCGCAGCGTGATGCCACGGCATGGCGACTACCGGATCCTGGCAGGACGCAAGCTGGTGACGGAGGATTTCTGGGTTCCCAGTCCTCTCTGGAGTGATGTGAATGCACCTTTCGCGCACTCCCTGAGCGCTCACAATGCCAGCGCCGAGCCTGGTTTTCACAGGGGCGGAAGTACTTATGGATCGAGCAGCAATGAGTTCCGCCTTGTGCAGGGGGCAAACTATAACACGGCATACATTCCTGACTCGATCCTGAATGCTGAGTCCACGAAGAACGCCAACGCCTATGGGGACTTCGACAACGGCGTGGGCACCTCGCGGGATGGGGCGTATATCAATAAGCCCGACGAGGGGAACCTGAGTCAACTTCAGAAAAATTACGGAGGAAAGCAGGTGAACATCCGGAACGCCTACTTTGTTGACTCCCAGTACCAGGCCGCCGCCACGGAGAGCTTCTTCACGCCAAACAGAATGGTGACATCCCCCGTGATGTTTGGCTCCCTGCCGACAGGCGTGTGGGGTAGCCGCGCTGCTGGAGGTACAGTTCACCCAAATGCAGCCGCCATTGGCGTGCCGTGGCGCACGCTTCTTTTCAGGCCGCACGTGAAGTATCCCTCGGTAGCCAATTCGTTGAACAGTCATCCCGGCAGTCCGCTGCATGCCAGCGCTGCGGGGGCCACACCGGCGGACCATTATCTGCTCGAACTGTTCCGGATGCCCGTCGTGGAACCGTATGCCATCAGCGATCCCTTCTCCACCGCAGGGAAGATTAACCTGAACTTTCAGATGGTCCCCTTCACACACATCAAACGTGCCACCGCGTTGCACGCACTGATGAAGGGCGAGGTGATGCGCACTGTGCCCAAGGCGGATGCTTCCATCTACAAGAGCTGGCGCACGACTTCCTCCACAGATTGGGACGCCTACAAGATGTACTCCGAATCGGAAGGAACTGCCAAGTACTGGCACCGTAGGATCGATGTGGAGAAGACGCTCAAGCAGTTCGATGAACGATTCGACTTCAACGCGGCAAAGGGCGGGGCAAATGGACTCTTCCGCACGGCGAGCCAGATCTGTGAAGTCCACCTCATTCCCAGCCGCACCAATGCTGCTGGTGAGAGCACCCTGCTTCCTGAAACCATTACCGCCTCCAACCGTGAGCAAGTGATGGCCAAGTTCTGGGAAGCGAATTCGATGACGGGGGACAATCTTCGTGAGGCTCCTTATTCAAACCTCTATGCCAGGCTGACCACCCAGTCGAATGTCTTCAAGGTGTATGTGCGCGCCCAGACCATCACGAAGGCCCGTTCGGGAGATCCCACGATGTTCGACCCGAAGAAGGATTCCGTGACCAGCGCGTATCGTGGGTCTGCCATCATCGAGCGGTACATCGATGCGAAGGACGCTGCGCATCCTCTTCCGGACTACGCTGCCGCCAATGATCCTTTCACACCCCATCCGTTGACGGACTATTTCCGTTTCCGGGTTGTGGAAACGAAACGCTTCTCTCCTTGAGAGAGGCGCAACCTTCACCCCCTAGTTCCCATGAAAAGACGAGCCCCCACCGAAAATGGATTCTCGTTGCCGGAGGTCACTATCGCCGTCGGCATCGCATCGCTGGGCATCCTGACATTGCTCGGGATGATTCCGCAAGGTCTCGATATGGCGCGTGATGGCAGCCGGTCGCTCTCAGAGATCCGCATTGTGCAGCAGATCGTTGGCGAGGCGCAGCTCTCTGACTGGGCAGCCTACATGGAGAAGAATGGGCCTGCTGCATCAGCCCGGACCAATCGTTGTTTCGACGACCAGGGGGTGGAGATTCCCCGGGGAAGTGCCGACATGGACATGCGCCTCGCGTATGTGGCCCGGCTCCAGGTGCAGGATGGGAATGTGCCGATGCCGGGAAACTCCACCAGTACAGCGAGCAGCGGTCCGGCCCAGGACATCCGTCGTCTGAAGATCGAGGTGGCCTCGAGCACGAATCCTGAGTTCGACTTCGCGCAAAGTTCATCGCGGCTCGTGAAAGTTCATACCGCACTCATTTCCCGCACTACACCGGACATTTCATCGCCATGAAATCGACTCGATCCAGCATGCAAGTCATGAAACCGTGGGGACAATGGCTCAACCATTCGAAGGTTGCCGGATTCACCTTGGTGGAACTCCTGGTGTCCATGGCCATCATGTCCATTTTGATGCTGACAATCACCAGCGTCATTGGGGAAACCCAGAAAGCGTGGACTCAATCCGTATCACGCGCCACCCAGTTTCGCGAAGCCCGTGGAGCATTTGATCGGATCGTGCGTAGCATCAGTCAGTCGACACTCAATACCTATTGGGACTACTATCGGGAAAACGATGATGATCCCCTGGAGCCGCCGTCGGGGTATATCCGCAGATCGGAGTTGCATTTCATCTGCGGACCGGCCCCCAGTCTGCTCACTGCCACTGGCGTATCGAGCCACGCCATCTTTTTTCAGGCACCTTTGGGAGTTTCTGATGACGCGCAGTATGAGAAGTTGAGCCATTTGCTGTCAGCTCGAGGATATTTCATCCAGCACGGCAGTGATGCGGCCTTCCGTCCATCCTTTCTATCAGGGCTGGCAAGCCCGCCCGTGCGTTATCGGTTTCGCCTGATGGAGTTCGCTCCACCCACGGAGAACAACCTCGTCTATGCGATGCCGGAGAATTGGTACAAGTCTGCAGGAGCTGCCTCCAACAATTACGCGCGGCCAATCGCGGAGAACCTGGTGGCTCTATTTATTTCACCCAAGGTCAGCAGGGAAGATGTGCCCAATGCGAAACCGCCTACTTACATTGCGCCGGATTATCGATATGATTCCAGACGGGATTCGGAGCCGGGACCCAATCAGGGGACCCAGCATCTCTTGCCGCCCCTGGTGGAGGTGACCTTGGTGGCTATCGATGAGGCTTCTGCACTCAGGTTGGAGGACATGAACGGAAGTGGCATGCCCAATCTTGTTGGTGGTTCTGGGGCGCAATTCGGAGATGCTTCGAGACTCAGGGAAGATCTTGCGGCTCTGGAGGCCTACCTCGTGGAGCAGAAGCTCAATTTCCGCGTCTTCACTACCACGGTCGCGCTCCGCACTGCCAAGTGGAGTCTATGAAGGGCAGAACTTGAAACCCCAGGTTTGAGAACCCATGAAACTCTCATCTTCTTTCCACTCTAAAAAAGCGAGGGCTCTTCGAAACCCCGCATCCCTACAGCGTTCCGCGGCCTTTACCTTGATTGAGATGCTACTCGTGGTGGCAATCATCGGGATTCTCGTTGGACTCGCCACTCCTACGCTGTTCCGAACCTTGCAGGGCAACCGCCTTACCACAGCAGGCGAGCGGCTGCTCAATCAGATCGCCCTCGTCCAGCAGATGGCAGCCACCATGAATCGACCCATGGAGATGCGGTTTTATCAATACGAGAAGGAAAATGAACTGGTGGGTGGACTGCAGTTCCGCACCTACCAGGTGTTTGAGTTGCCGAATGCCTCTACGGAGGCTCAAGCAGGGTCGGGCAGTCAGCCTGTGACAGAAACCCCTTCTGGAGAAGTGGTGGATTTGGGAGAGAGCATTGTCATCGCTTCCAGGAGCAGCTTGACCCCGTTTGCCGCAGGTCCCTTGCTTGATGATGGGAGAAAGTATGTGCAGGACTATTCCGCGAAATACTTCGCCGTCCGTTTCTATCCCAACGGCACCACCAATCTCCCGAAGAACATCAGCAATTCCTACCTGACATTGATTTCGGACTCCGATGTAGAGAAAGATCCGCCTGCGAATTTTTACACGATCCAAGTGGACCCCTACACAGGGAAAGCCCGTCCTTACCGGCCTTGAGTGACGGCAGTCATCAGTAGGTAGCGTAGGGGAACCTCAAGTTGCTTCAGGGATCGCGAGGCAGGATCCGCCACCGAGTGAGCGAGTTCTGCTTGAACCCGTTAGGAGGCAATGCAAAGATGGCCTCTCGCGAATGACGACGGACGAAGTTGAACCTCCGGCAGCACCATGCTGGATTTTCAAGGATGAGTACGGCGTAATTGGCTGAAAATCAACTTGTCCCCGTAGTTCAACGGATAGAACGAGGGTTTCCTAAACCCTAGATTCAGGTTCGATTCCTGACGGGGACGCCAGATCGCAGAGATCTGGTGAGTGAGCGATGGGAATGCTGTTGGTGCTGGTTTCCCACCCACGATGTAATCAACTTCTGACGTGAGTTTGTGCTTCTGTCACCATTGTGGGGTGTCTGGCTAAAAATGGATGACTGAAGCGTACTTGTGGAGCCAGCTACCAGAACGCATGCAAGAACCTGCCGACGTCGCCGAACTTGAAGACCTTCTGAGCCTGCCCACCGCTGGAGTGTGTGAAACGCTCGGCGCGCTGGAGGGCGATGTGGCGATACTTGGGGCTGGAGGCAAGATGGGACTGACACTGGCGCGCATGGTGCGTCGTGGGTTGGACGAGGTCGGTCAGCGTGAAAGGCGGGTCTTCGCGGTATCGCGTTTTTCAGATATCAGGGCACGGGTGGAACTCGAAGGTCACGGCGTCACGGTGATCCCATGTGATCTCCTGGATCGCTCTGCAGTACAAGCCTTGCCTGATGCGCCCAATGTGATCTTCATGGCGGGACAGAAGTTTGGCACGAGCGAGGCACCGGAACTCACCTGGGTGATGAATACACTCGTGCCGGCGAATGTGGCCGAGCGCTATGCCGGATCTCGCATCGTGGTCTTTTCCACGGGTTGTGTGTATCCTCTGGTGCCGCTGGGAGGTCCGGGATCTCGCGAAGAGGATGCATTGGATCCTCCCGGTGAATATGCGGCAACCTGTGTGGGTCGTGAGCGGGTCTTTGCCCACTTTGCAAAACAGCATGGCACGAAGGTGCTCTTCTTCCGCCTGTGCTATGCGAACGATTTGAGATACGGAGTGCTGCTGGACATTGCACAGAAGGTGGCAAATGGACTGCCCGTGGACGTGAGCATGGGGGCGGTGCACGTGATCTGGCAGGGGGATGCGAATGCGCGTGCCATCCAATGCCTGGCACACGCGGCGAATCCACCGTTGGCGCTTAATGTGACGGGGTTGGAACGTGTTTCGGTTAGGTGGCTGGCGGAGCAGTTTGGTGAATTGCTGGGAAAGAAGGCCACCTTCTCCCGAGTGGAAGGAGAGCGTGCTTGGCTCTGGGATGCATCCCGCTCGTACGAGTGGTTTGGAGCGCCTGAGGTTAGCCTGGAAGCGATGATGCAAGCAACTGCGCAATGGCTCCGGCAAGGTGGTGCTACCATCAGCAAGCCCACGCACTTCGAAGCTACAGACGGAAAATTCTGAGCAGACCATGAACATACGACCTTATCAGAGCGGTGATCTGGAAGAGATGCGGCGCATCACCATCGAAGGATTCGACGGCACGGCGATCGATCAACATGTGGAGCGTAACTTTGGACCACTCGCCGGGCATGACTGGCGCTGGCGGAAGGCGCGTCAGGTGGATGAAGACTGCGAGGTGAATCCCGATGGCGTGTTCGTGGCGGAGGAGGACGGCATCGTATTGGGGTACATTTCCACACGCATTGACAGGGCCGTGGGCAAAGGGCGCATCCCCAACCTCGCCGTGGACAGCAATGCGCAAGGGCGTGGCATTGGGCGCAACCTCATCGAGCGTGCCATTGAGTACTGCCGGGGCGAGGGCGTGGCGTATGTGATGATTGAGACGATGGCGAACAACGTCGTGGGCCAACATCTCTACCCCTCGTGTGGATTCGTGGAAGTGGGACGTCAGATCCATTATGCGAAGAAGGTATGAATCCGGAAATTCGCGCGCTATTGGACAAGGGTGTCGCCATCCCTGCGCATCCGCTCGCCTTGAATTCCGCGCGGAAGCTGGATGAGCGGCGCCAGCGCGCGCTTTCGCGATACTACATCGCGGCTGGCGTGAGGGGGCTTGCCGTGGGAGTGCACACCACGCAGTTCGCCATTCGTGATCCACGTGTGGGCTTGTATGAACCAGTGCTGGCTCTGGCTGCCGAGGAGATGAATCGGGCTGCTCGACCATTGGTGCGCATCGCAGGCGTGTGTGGTGAAACTCAGCAGGCGGTTGTTGAGGCGCAGACGTGTGAGAAGCTGGGCTATCACGCGGTGTTGCTGAGTCTCGCGGCGATGCGCGAGGCAAGTGAAGATGCGTTGATCGCCCATTGCCGTGCGGTGGCAGAGGTCATGCCCGTAGTGGGCTTTTATCTTCAGCCCAGTGTCGGGGGGCGCGTGCTGGGGTTCTCTTTCTGGCGTCGGTTTTCGGAGATTGAAAACGTGGTGGCCATCAAGATTGCACCTTTTAACCGGTATCAGACGCTCGACGTGGTTCGAGCGGTCGTAGAAGCAGGACGTGATGACATTGCCCTCTACACGGGGAACGATGACAACATCATTGCGGACTTCCTTACGCCCTACTCCTTTGGCGGCAAAGCGCGGAGGATCGTGGGTGGATTACTCGGGCACTGGTCGGTATGGGCTCAGCGTGCCGTGGAATACCATGAGCGTACGCGAGGTTCGGAGCCGACAGGAGAGTTGCTGCGACTGGGTGTGGAAGTGACTGACTGCAATGCGGCCTTCTTCGATGCGGCAAATCATTACCACGGTTGTATTGCAGGTCTCCATGAGGTGCTCCGTCGACAAGGATTGCTGGAGGGCATCTGGTGCCTCGATGTAAACGAAGGTTTGAGCCCGGGGCAGAGGGATGAGATTGACCGGGTGTATCAGGCATATCCGCATCTCAATGATGATGCGTTTATCGCAGAGCATCGGGACGTGTGGTTGGGGGCTTGACGTAAAACGTCGCTTACTAGGTTGGTTGCACGCGTAAATGTATTGACGCGCGAAGGGGCTTCTGCGCTGACTAGTGCCAACGCTTCCTATTCATCATGTCACCCTACCTTGCAGAAGTTGTGGGCACGGCGTTGCTCATCCTTTTTGGAGACGGAGTTGTCGCCAATGTGTTGTTGAACAAATCAAAGGGCCAGGGAGGAGGCTGGATCGTGATTACGGCCGGATGGGGCATGGCGGTCATGATTGCCGCCTACTCCGTCGGCACGGTCAGCGGGGCGCACCTCAATCCCGCGGTATCCATTGGACTGGCCGCCATTGGCAAGTTCGATGCGGCTCTAGTACCTGGATATATTGCCGCCCAAATGGTGGGTGCCATGATCGGGGCCGCGCTGGTATGGCTGGCGTATCTGCCTCACTGGGCCGTCACTTCGGATCAGGGTGCGAAGCTGGGCATCTTCTGCACAGCGCCGGGCATTCGCCATACACCGGGAAACCTCATCTGTGAGATTATCGGCACGGCGGGGCTGGTCTTTGGCGCGCTGGCGATTCCTTCAGAAAGCAATTTCACCGCTGAGGGTTGGTCCACCGGGTTCGGTCCAATGCTGGTGGGGTTGTTGGTATTTGCCCTCGGTTTGTCACTGGGAGGTCCAACGGGATATGCCATCAATCCTGCGCGAGACCTTGGACCACGCATCATGCATGCGTTGTTGCCCATTCCCGGCAAGGGCGGTTCTGATTGGGGCTATGCATGGATACCCGTTGTGGGACCAATCATCGGCGGATTGATCGGCGCCGGACTACATCACTTCCTTTTTGCCCAGAAAGTCATCGAGAAAACCACACTTCCCTGACGACCATGCCCTACGTTCTCTCTCTTGATGCCGGCACCACGAGTGTGCGTGCCATTGTGTTTGATCACGACGGCCAGATCAAAGCGGTCGCCCAGAAGGAAATCCGTCAGATCTATCCCAAGCCTGGCTGGGTGGAGCATGATCCCCAGGAGATCTGGTTCTCCCAGATTTCAGTGGCTGTGGAAGCTCTGGGGAGAGCCAGAATCAAGCCCAGTGATGTGGCGGCAGTGGGGATCACAAACCAACGGGAGACCACCGTCGTGTGGGATCGCAATACGGGCGAGGCTATTTGCAATGCCATCGTCTGGCAGGATCGGCGCACGGCGGGCATGTGCGATGAGGTTCGCGCTGCTGGCCATGAGAAGATGATCCAGCAGCGCACAGGTCTGCTCATCGATGCCTACTTTTCCGCCACGAAAGTCGCCTGGATGCTGGAGAATGTACCTGGGGCACGCAAGAAGGCAGAGGCAGGTGACCTGCTCTTTGGCACGGTAGACACGTGGCTCGTGTGGAAGCTCACCAGTGGCAAGCATGCGCATGTCACGGACCCGAGCAATGCCTCTCGCACCATGCTCTACAACATCCAGACGGGTGAATGGGACAAGAAGCTCTGCAAGCTTTTCAATGTGCCGCTGAGCATGCTGCCCGAAGTGCGCTCTTCGAGTGAGGTGTATGGAGAGATCAGCACCTCGCTTGGTTTGCAGGGAGTTCCTGTGGCGGGCATCGCGGGAGATCAACAGGCGGCGCTCTTTGGTCAGATGTGTGTGAAAACTGGCTTGAGCAAGAACACCTATGGTACGGGCTGCTTCCTGCTGCAGAACATCGGCACCGAGCCGGTCGTTTCCAAACAAAGGTTGCTCACGACGGTCGCGTGGCAACTGGGCAAGAAGCGCGAGTTTGCCCTGGAGGGTAGCGTCTTCATCGGCGGCGCGGTGGTGCAGTGGTTGCGTGATGGTCTGCAATTGGTGCGTTCCGCGCAGGAGGTGGATATGTTGGCAAACTCGGTGCCGGACAGCGGTGGGGTTGTCGTGGTGCCGGCGTTCGCGGGTCTCGGTGCTCCGCATTGGGATGCCTATGCGCGTGGCACCATTGTCGGCATTACTCGTGACACCAGTGCGGCTCACCTCGCACGTGCTGCATTGGAAGGCGTGGCGTTTCAGATTGCTGATCTCATGGATGCCATCGTGGCGGACACCGGGAAGAAATTGCCGGAGCTTCGTGTCGATGGCGGTGCTTCCAGGAGTGAGCCGCTGATGCAGTTTCAGGCGGATCTGCTCGGTGTTCCTGTAGTGCGTCCGATGGTCATCGAGACCACGGCGCTCGGTGCGGCCTATCTTGCGGGGCTGGCTGTGGGCTTCTGGAAGAATACAGGCGAGATCTCCGGCCAGTGGCAGGTCGACAAGACCTTTGAGCCGAAGATGCCCAAGGCGAGAGTTCAAGAGCTGAGGGAGCGATGGAATGAAGCCCTGCGGCGCGCGCAGGGCTGGGAACGTCAGGAGTCCAGGCTTGCTCGGAAGAAGCCAGCCAGAAAGTCCGCGAGAATGAAATGAGCTGACGGCAGACAATCGGGCAGGGTATCTCACCCCTGCTCGAAATCATGGCGGATTCTCACGAGGCGAAATCCTTCGGGTAGCACCATGATCGTGTCCCACCATTCTCCACTGTCAAAACGATAGCGCACCTGCATGGCCCGTACTCCTCGTGTTTGCAGGAGATCCTGTGCTTGGGCCAACGTGAGGGTGGACTTTTCCGGCACGTGGTTCTGCGGGCCATATTTGGGAATGATCTCCGTGACGACGGTGCAGTTGTGGTAGTCATCAAACAGTTGCGCTAGCGTCGCCTCAGTGAGCATGCCGCCGTGCAGTTCCGGCAGGGGGGGCGTGTCGGCGTTTGAATTCGCCGGGGCTTCGGAGGATAGGCTTTGATCGGTAGTGGTATCGGACATGCGAAAATCTGGAGTGGGCTTTGCTTGTGGAGCGGGCAGACTGAAGCCGAATGCTCATCCCATCGGCGCAACGGGCTTCTTCGCCAGCATGAGTACGGCCTTTCGAGGAGCGGGGCACACATCAAAACAGATGCCGCATCCGGTGCAGACTTCCGGCATCACGGTTGGCATGCCTCTCTGCGAGACCATGGCCCCCGGCACGGGGCATCGCTCGACACACACGGCGCAGAATGAGGTGAGCGCGATGCAGAAGCGGCCCTGCACCACCGCGACGCGGCTGATTTCAGATGCTGGCACCGGTGTCGGTGCCGTAGTCGTGGCATGAGCGGGCGATGATGGGACGACCTCACGTGGCGAGGGTTCCCGCCGCGTTGCAGATGGTTTCGTCATGCGATTCTGCCAGGGGCGCAGGACGCTCGAGAACCACTCCCGTCTGGAGCATCGTTCCTTCATGTCATGGGGGAGTAAGAAGTCATTCGCCTGCTTCCTCCTGCACTAGTTTCTCTGAGGCCCAAAGTGTCCACGCGGTGAAGAACCCAGCCGGCAGCCCGGGTTGGGTGGGCACATGACACTGCACACACTGTTGCCGCTCCGGGTGACTTGTGCGCAGCCCCACGAGGCCTATCGGCCCGTGGCAGCTCATGCAGTCTGAGCGCATCAGGGTGGGATGTGGGATGGTGGGTGGAGCGCCGGGCCAGGCGCGTGTACCCTTGCCGTGGGACTCTATTCCTTGAAAAGTGTTCCCTTGGCCGAATTCTGCCATCAGGTTCCCGTCCGTGGTGTGCAGTTGTGTTCCACCACCTGGCACATGGCATTGGGTGCAGCTCGAGAAATGTGCATGGCTGATTCTGGAAGCGCTCCTGTCACCGACCATCAGTCCTGGTCCATGACACGCCAGACAGGACGCAGATGATTCCTGCGTGATCGGGTGAGGCACCACGGGAGGAGCTCCATCAAACGCACGTCGTTGTGCGCGCTTGGTTATAGCTTGGGCACGTTGCTCATCTGTTGCAGGTTTCAATGGCCCTGGAGGCGGTGGCGGTTGGATGAGCTTGGTCAGATCATTGCGCCACTGCGCATTGCTGCCATCGCGCAGCCAGTCTTGTTTCGCGTAAGACACCGCGACCGGGACACCACCCGGCGGAACCTCGGTGAGATCCCGCGGATCTGTCACGATCTGCAGCGGCACCGTCAGGTTCAATTGCGATCGCGTCTGCAGCAGTCCCATGAAGAAGCCGCTTACGGCGGTGGTCACCAGCACGACGCCACCCACCTTCAGCCACTTTGCGCGGCGTGCTTTTTCAGCTGGTGTGAGCGGAGACATGATTCTTTGGATTCAAATGGATCCCGTGCTGGCGGCGAGTCCTGCTTTGGTGACGGTGGCTGCACACTTCTTGTAGTCCGGCTCCTTGGATATCGGGCATGTCACATCCAGGGTGAGCAGATTGCAGAGCAGACGTTCATCAAAGAAGGGAATGAACAACGTGCCTCGCGGTGGATGGGCGCGACCGTCCACCCACACCGGCAGCCGTAGCTCACCCCGTCGTGTCTTCACGAGCACCGAGTCACCATTGCTGATATCGCGCTCCCTCGCGTCTGCCGCATGCATTTCCACATACGCGAATGGCATGGCACCGTGTAGCTGGGGAATGCGCATGGTCATGGTGCCAGTATGCCAGTGCTCCAGCACCCGGCCCGTGCACAGCCAGAAGGGGAATTCCGCATCGGGGATCTCCGCAGGTGGTGTGTGAGGTGCAAACCACACCTGCGCACGGTCATCCTTGGTGGTGGAATGGTAGAACTGGATCCCCGTGCCCTTCTTCACGTAGGGATCGTCGAACTCCACAAAACGGAATCTTGTTTCGCGCCAGGATCCGTCCGGTTGCTGGACCACCGGCCAACGCAGGCCTCGCGCTTTCACATACTCCTCATAGGGCGCCAGGTCCTTGTGCTTCAGCCGGGAGAAGGGCCGGTATTCTTCAAAGAGCGCCTTGTCGATATTGATGTCATGGTAGTGGGACCATTCCCACGCTGGCACTTCCTTCCCTGCCTCGTCCTTGAAGGTGAAGAGGAATTTTCCGTCTTTGTCCTTCATTCCGGGATGTCCGAGGTCAAACAACTTGCGTGCTACCGCGATATTCTGCCAGGCATCGTCGCGCGCTTCGCCGGGTGGATTCACCATCTTGAACCACTGCTGCGTGCGCCTTTCCGAGTTGCCGTAGATACCATTCTTCTCCACCCACATTGCGGAGGGGAGAATGAGGTCCGCCAACTCGGTGGTGGCCGTGGGGTACACGTCAGAGACGATGAGGAACTTGTCCTCCAGTCCCCTTTTCGCCTTGAACAGTTTGTGAAGGTTCGGCAGTGACTGACCGGGATTGGTCACCTGCACCCACACGGTGCTGATGTCGCCGCCCTTGTCCGTGGGCGTGCAGAATTTTTCCCACATCAGCACGGTGTGGTAGCCCATCTTCGGTTTGATGCGTCCTGCGGGAACATTCCAGAGGTTCTCCGAGTCCGCGCGATGTTCCGCATTCTCCACGAGTCTGCCGCCCGGGAGGAAGTGGCACATGGTGCCAACCTCACGAGCTGTACCGCAGGCGCTGGGCTGCCCCGTCAGCGAGGTGGGTGCATCTCCCGGCTTTCCGAAATGGCCGCTCAGCAGGTGGATGGAATGACACAGGCGATTGATGTCCGTCGCACGGTTGTGCTGGTTGAACCCCATGCACCAGGTGCTGGTGATGCGGATGTCCCGTCTGCCGAAAAGATCGGCAAGCATCTGGATCTTCTCAGCAGGTACGCCCGACAGCTCGGCCACATGCTCGGGCGTGAAGGGCGCGAGCGAGGCCTTGTATTCCTCAAAGGTCATGACTTCGCCATGGAGGGCCGCTGCAGTCTTGTCCTGGCGGAAGTTGCAGTGCCGTTCGATGAATTCCTTGTCATAGGTGCCATTCTTCAGCAGCAGATGGGCGATGCCGTTGGCGATGGCGAGGTCACCGTTTGGCTTGAACTCGAAATAGTGATCTGCAAACTCCGAGCTGCGTGTGCGTCGGGTTCCTAGGTCGATGACAGTCAGCTTGTCTCCGCGAGTGCGACGATCGATGACCCTGCTGAAGAGCACCGGGTGCATCTCGGCCATGTTGTTTCCCCAGAGAATCAGCACATCGCACTTGTCCAGGTCATCGTAGGCGCCAGCGGGCTCGTCCACGCCATACACACTGAGAAATCCCGTCACGGCACTGGCCATGCAGAGGCGCGCATTGGGTTCGATGTGGTTGTTGGAAAGCCCGGCCTTCATGAGCTTGTTGGCTGCATAGCCCTCGGGAATGGTCCACTGCCCCGAGCCATAGATTGCACACTTGTCCGGCGCTGCCATGATGCGCTGTGCTATCACGTCGATGGCTTCCTCCCATGAGATGGGCTCCAATTTTCCGCTCTTGCGGAGCATCGGCCGCGTGAGGCGATCCTTGCCGTAGAGCGCCAGCCCCACGTGGTATCCCTTCACGCACAGCAGACCCTTATTTACCTCGGCGAGCTGGTCTCCCTCGATGGCCACCACCCGCTCATCCTTCACGCCCACACGCACGTGGCACCCCGTCCCGCAGAAGCGGCAGGGTGCCTTGTCCCACTTGATGCCACTTGCGTCCGGCTGAGGTGGCGGCGTTTCGGCCGCGTTGGAGCCCGCGCGTGCTGCGGCCACGGCTCCAGCTCCAGCAAGCGCCGAGAGTTTCAAAAGCTCGCGGCGATCAAGTTGCGCATTCATGGCGAGTTTAGATTGGTGTGACGATGTTTAAGGGTGCACGAATTCGGCGGCGTTCGGAGAATCGGTCTCAAAATTGATGGATGTGATATCGACAAACGCCACGCCGGGTTGTGAGCCTATCCACTCATGCATCTCCCGGCTGTGAGCGTAGTCACGCCCATCCACTGCCACCGGCAGCCATTGTTGCCGACGTGGACCTACCATAATCTCAGGTCGCGAAGCCAGAGCTGCCACCGCCTCCTCCGCGAGGCTGTGGTCTTCAGTCAGTGTGATGAGAAGTCCACTGATGGGCATGATAAACCGATGCTCAACGTGATGGTCGTTTCTGATGCCTCCAACTCCGCCGGCGGTGTGCCCATGGAGCTGGCCGAGATGATTCGATGCGCGCTCCGTCTTCCTACATGGTTTTGTTTACACAAACTGATGTACCATGTTATTATCGGAAATTATCAACCCTTGAGCAAGGATAATGATGATCTGGACTCCCAAAAATCCCGCTCGCGTCCCGGTCATCCTATTTTTTGGTATTGTAGTGCTCCTTGGGGGAGGATTTTTGGTGCATCATGTACTCGGTGCTGAAGAAAAACTTGGGTCCACGTCGCAGGTAAAGGAAGATTCCCCGCCTGCAGGGCCTGCATCCACTGCGCTTCATCCTGTAATCATTCGCGAGCCCAGAGGCACGCCCACAGTAAACAGTGGAATGGTAGATGCGCACGGCAAGGCGGTGGGGATCGCGTGTGTGAATTGTCATGCGACAGCCAAGCCCAACCCCCAGATCAATCGGGGTGATCAGCTTCTGAAGTTTCACCAGGGACTTCATTCCGCCCATGGCAGCCTTACGTGTTTGAGTTGCCACAATGCCGCGGACTACGGTTCCCTTCGCCTGGCAGACAGCCGCCGGGTCGAGTTCAAGGATGTGATGCAACTGTGTGGCCAGTGCCATGGGCACCAGCTCGAAAGCTACAAGCACGGCGCCCACGGCGGGATGAATGGCCATTGGGATCTGACGCGCGGCCCACGCACGCGCAACACGTGTACGAACTGTCACGATCCTCATGCACCCAAGTTCCCTCTGGTGCAGCCCATCTTTCCGCCGAGGGACCGGATCTCCGTGCCCCTGCCAGAGCGCCCGGTGCAGAAGACTCACGAATACCTCCCGACGAAACCATGAGCAGCGACAGCAACAGCGGTTGTGGCAAGGAAGATTGCGGATGCGTTTCCCGACGCACCGTGATGAAAGGCGTAGGTGTGACCCTCGGGGCTGCGGCCTTCGCGCGGGCTATTGCGCCACTCACGGAATGGGCGCAGAACATCTCTGCGGATGAGTTTCTACAGAAGCACTACAAGGAGCTGTCGCTGATCGATTTGAAAGTGGTGCTACGGCGACTCGAGAAGGAGACGAAGGAGCACTATGGCGCGGATGTCACTATTTCAGACACGAAGCCGCAGGAGGGTGTGAAGTTTGGCTACGCGCTTAACCTGAGTGTCTGCAACGGTTGCCGGAAGTGCGCTGAGGCGTGTCATCTGGAGAACAATCACGATCGACCCTCTAATCAGTCCTACATCCGCGTCTTCGAGATGCAGAAGGGCAGTATGGACATGGAGCAGGGGAATGCTCACTACGACAAACCTGTGCCGCAGCCGGACAAGTTTTACATGCCGGTGCAGTGTCAGCAATGTGAGCACCCACCCTGTGTGGATGTGTGCCCGGTGGAGGCCACGTGGAAGGAGCCCGATGGCATAGTCGTCGTGGATTACAACTGGTGCATCGGTTGTCGCTATTGCGAGGCGGCCTGTCCTTACCATGCACGACGGTTCAACTGGACCAAGCCGGTGATTCCCAAAGAGGAGATCAATCCCGATCAGGGATACCTGAGCAACCGCATCCGGCCCCAGGGCACGATGGAGAAGTGCACCTTCTGCCTGCACCGCACGCGCAACGGACGCCTGCCAGCCTGCCTGGAGGCCTGCCCCACCGGAGCGCGTGTGTTTGGCAATCTTCTCGATCCCAATTCCGAGATCCGCTGGGTGCTGGAGCACAAGCGCGTCTTTATCCTGAAGGAGGACCTCGGCCTGAAGCCGCAGTTCTTCTACTTCTTCGACAGTTAATTTCGCATCCTCCGTCCTTCGCACAATTCCATCATGAGCGATTCCTCTGAGGCCAGCCCAAGCTCCAGCCGTCCCGCATTCTGGCGGAACTTTGGTCGTTTCCTGGGTAATGCTGCCCTGGAATCGCTCGATGGAGGCAAGCTGTTTTACGTGTGGATGTTCTGCCTCACTGCCGTCTTCCTCGTAGGTGCCAATGCGTGGGCAACGCAGGTGCGTGATGGCATGGCCTTGAGCAATATGAGCGACCACGTGTCGTGGGCACTCTACATTGCGAACTTCACTTTCCTCGTGGGCCTCGCTGCAGGTGGGGTGATGATGGTAATACCTGCGTATCTCTACCACGATGATGAAATGCATGACATCGTGATCATCGGTGAACTGCTGGCCATTGCCGCCATCATCATGAGCCTCATGTTCGTGATTTGCGATCTCGGCCGTCCGGATCGCTTCTGGCATCTGCTTCCGCCGTTTGGCCGCCTTAACTTCCCGGTCTCCATGCTCAGTTGGGACGTCATTGTGCTGAATGGCTATCTTTTCATCAATGTCTACATCTGCGCGTATCTCCTGTACATGCGCTACTTGGGGCTCACACCGGATCCGCGCTGGTATGTTCCATTTGTGTTTCTTTCCATTGTGTGGGCCATCTCCATCCACACAGTCACGGCATTTCTGTATTGCGGTCTCGGTGGACGGCCGTTTTGGAACACTGCCCTGCTCGCGCCGAGGTTTCTCGCGTCGGCATTCGTTTCTGGCCCGGCCTTCATTGTTCTGGCCATTCAGGTGATCCGCCGGGCCGTGGGTCGCCATTTTGGCGATGGTCCGATTCGTACGCTGGTCAATATCATGCGCATCACCATCCTGGTGAATCTGCTCATGGTCATATCGGAGGTATTCACGGAATTCTACACCGGCGGTGCGCATACTTCTTCGGCGCGCTATCTCTATTTTGGCCTGCATGGGCACAATGAATTGGTGCCCTGGATCTGGAGTTCCATTTTCCTGGTGACCACTGCGGCGGTGCTCATGCTCCTGCCCTCAATCTTCACCCGGTCCTGGATGCTGAATCTCGCCTGCGTGCTGGCATTCATCGGTATCTGGATTGAAAAAGGCATGGGGCTCATCATTCCAGGTTTTGTGCCATCCACTCTGCATGAGATCGTGGAGTACCGGCCAAGCGCTATCGAGTGGAAGATCACCGCGGGCATCTGGGCGCTCGGGCTGCTCATCTATACCTTGTTCATCAAAATCGCAGCCGGCATCGTCCTGAACAGGACCAAGATGCATGCCATCCCGGACGAGCCCACTGCCGCCGACGCTTCACCTTCACCTGTACCAAATTCATGAACCGATCTGACATGCTAAAGGCGGCTGCCTCCCGCAAGGAGCCCTGGGACATCATCATCATCGGAGGTGGCGCTACCGGCGTAGGCGTAGCGGTGGATGCTGCCACGCGTGGCTACAGCACGCTGCTCCTGGAACAGCATGACTACGGCAAGGGAACCTCCAGCCGCAGCACCAAGCTGGTCCACGGCGGGGTGCGTTATCTGGAGCAGGGGAATGTGTCCCTGGTGATGGAGGCACTGAAGGAGCGCGGCATCATGCGACAGAATGCGCCGCATCTTGTGAGCGAGCTTCCCTTCATTGTGCCGAGCTACTCCTGGTGGGAGGGACCATTCTATGGCATCGGCCTGAAGCTCTACCAGATGCTCTCCGGGAAGTATGGGTTCGGTCCGTCGAAGATTGTTTCGCGTGAGGAGACGCTGAAGATGCTGCCCAATGTGAACACGGAAGGACTGAGTCGTGGAGTAATCTATTACGATGGGCAGTTCGATGATTCCCGCCTGCTCATCAACATGGTGACCACCGCCATTGAGCAGGGGGCTACGCTGCTAAACTACGCGAAGGTCACCGGGCTGGTCAAAGGCGAGGATGACACGATTGAAAGTGTGACCTGGCAGGATGTGGAAAGTGGTGCGTCCTATACTTCGGGCGCCCAGGTAGTGATCAATGCCACCGGTCCCTTCACCGACGGCGTGCGAAAGCTGGCGGAGCCGGACATCGAGCCGATGATCTCACCGAGTCAGGGGGCTCACATCGTACTGGACCGTTCCTTCCTTCCCGGGGACACCGCCATCATGGTGCCGCATACCAGTGATGGGCGCGTGATGTTCGCCATTCCCTGGCACGGTCACACGCTGGTGGGCACCACAGACATGGCGATTGAAGAAGCCACAGCGGAGCCAGTGCCCATGGATCAGGAGATTGAGTTCATGCTGAGCACGGCGGCCTTGTACCTCGAGAAGAAACCGACCCGGGCAGACATTCTCAGCGCCTTCGCAGGCATCCGTCCTTTGGTGAAAGCAGGAGGTGGGAAAAACACGGCGGCTCTCTCCCGTGACCACACCATCCATATTGATCAAAGCGGCTTACTTACCATCACGGGAGGGAAGTGGACCACGTACCGGAACATGGCACAAGATTGTGTGAACCACGCCGCCACTCTTGGCGACCTGCCAGAGCGGGAGTGCGTGACCAAGTCGCTGAATATCCACGGCTACCATCCGCATTCGGAGAAGTTCGGCTCGCGATCGGTGTACGGCTCGGATGCACCGCTGATCGATGAACTGGTAGCGGGTGATGCGTCCTTAGGGGCGGTGCTGGATGAAGCGCTCCCCTACATCGCTGCGGAAGCAGTCTGGGCAGCTCGTCACGAGTATGCTCGCACAGTGGAGGATGTGCTTTCTCGGCGCACACGTGCTCTCTTCCTCAATGCCAAGGCCGCCGTACGTATGGCTCCCAAGGTGGCGGAATTGCTGGCCAGGGAATTGAGGAAGGATGCGGCGTGGCAATCGAGCCAACTGGAGGCCTTCTCCGTTGTGGCCAAGGGGTACATGGTGCACTAGAACAACGCCAGGGGACCGGGAGTCTGAGTCATCTGGGAGAGGGCAGGAAAGGCGCGGGCAGATTGCCGCGTATTTCCCAGCCCTTTTTCTTTCCCTCGATGAAATCTGTCCTCTCTGCTGTCGCTGCCTCACTCCTGTTGTCTCTTGCACTGGGCGCTGCGGAACCTGCCGCCAAGCCTGCAACGGCGCCCGCTCCCGCACCTGATGCCAAGCCCGTGCTCAAGATCACCCCGGGAAAGGTCATCATCCCTTTCGACCGGATGCAGCGTCCATGGGGTGAGCTCATCAGCCTGGACTTCGCGACGCGCACGGGGAAGTTCCGGCGTGAGAACACGGATGAGGTGGTGAGCTTCACAGTAATGCCTTATGCCGAGTTGCTGCATCATGCCACGCTTGGGGATCTGCAGGACTTCCGCGTGGGGGAGCGCGCCATCTTCCGCCTGCATGAGAATGAGAAGGGTGAGTGGGTGTGGCTTACCTACATCCAGGATGAGATGAACATGATGCATGGCCACAAGGAGTACTTCTATGTGGACACCATCAATGCCGAGAAGAAGCAGTTGACCACGACATGGGCCAATTTCGACAAGAGCTTCGTGCGTGAGAAGGGTGTGGTCATCACGACCGATGCTGAGACGCGCTACTGGAAGGCTGGCCAGCCCGCGTCCTTCGCGGATATCAAGGTGGGGGACAAACTGCGCACCAAGACGCATGGCGTAGGGAAGGGGAAAGTGCGCGTGGCCTGGGAAGTATTCCTGGATGACGAGAGCCTGGCGAAGTTCCAGACCGAACAGAAGGTCGTGCATGCGGAACGCATGAAGAAGGAAGGCGCTCCCGGATATGTAGATGAAGTCGATGGCCCGACCCTGAAGCTCACGCTTTTCAACGAAGGTGGGGATGTAGCAAAGCAACTCAAGGTGGGCAAGACGGTCAAAGTGGCGCCTGCCGGAGTGGACCGGAAACCCTCAGCAGAAGCCGTCGAAGGCAAGGTCACCGAGCTGAAAATGAATGGTAGGCAGCAGGCGGTGACCCTCGAAATGGCTGGCGGCAAGACGCCGGGCGGGTTCCAGCCTGCGGGTCTTTTCCGCCTCTGGATGAACGAGTAAGGCATTGTCCTCGGGAGCAAAGCAGCACCTGCTGCACAATTGTTTTAATTCCTACTTGCCCTATGTAGATTAGAAGGTAGCATGGTCGGCACCACCACCATGAAGCTCACCAAGAAAGGCGAATACGCACTCCGCACCCTCATCCAGCTCGGCATTGCCGAACGTCTCGGGCGTGATGTGGTATCCGTGTCGGACCTTTCCGACAGTGAGAACCTGCCGTACAAGTTCATTGAGAACATCCTGCAGGAGCTGCGCCGCCACGGTTATGTGGAGAGCAAGCGTGGCAAGGAAGGTGGCGCCAGGCTGGCCCGGCCCATGAAGGAAATCACCATCGGTGAAGTGGTGCGCCTCATTGATGGAAGACTTGCTCCCATCGGTTGCGCCAGCGAGACGGACTACTCCCGCTGCACGTGCCCGGATGAGACGCACTGTGGCCTGCGCATGATGATGATTGACGTGCGCAATGCCATCGCTCGCATCCTCGATAAGTACACGCTCGCAGATGTGGTCGCTGTGACTCTCCGCAAGATGGAACGGGATGGCGTGGAAATGCCCTATGCCGTTCCCGAAAAAAATCTCCGCAAGAAAACAAGTACACGCGTGACCAAGCCGAAACGCGTAAAGCACGCAGATCCCCTCGATGGATTCCTTTCCCTCCTCACCAACTCCAGTACCTAATATGATCAGCCCCATGAGCATCCTTAACGAAACAGAAGTCGCTGCCGAACCGTGGCTTGAAATCGTCCGCCGGAAGGTGGGCAATCTCCGCTTCGGATCCGTCCAAATCGTCGTGCACGAAGGCCGTGTCACCCAGGTGGAAAGCACCGAGAAGACCCGCCTCAGCGACGCCGGTTCCGTGAACGGTTCGTCCTCGTCCTACGCAGCGGTGAAGCGCAAAATCTAAAACAGCACGTCTCTTTTATTTTTGCCTTAATTCCTACTTGCCTGATGTAAATTAGATATGTATACACTGGAACAGCGCGGTGAAAGCCGCTGTAGCACCCAGGAGACTGACCGGAGCACCGGAGGTTTCGACAAAGACATCTGTGGGATGGCTCTCTGAGCCACTTCCGCGCGGATCTCTCTGCCGCCTCTGTTCCTCCCCTCAGTCTCTTTTTTTGTTTCCAGATCAGATCCTTTCGCGCCTGCCCCCCCGCAGGTCGAGACCAAGACAAGACAACGATTCATAGCCGCCGGACACCTTCACCCCCGAGGACCGCAGCTCTTCCCACCGACAACAACCACACCACACACCTCATCATCAATGCATCTCAAGAAACATATTGGCCGACGTAACCTCCTGCTCCTCGCAGCAGCGGTGTCCGCTGCAGGCGCCCTTCACGCCGGCGAACCTGTCGTCACCTCCTCTGGCAAATCCGCCAAGGACGTCATCACGACCGAGAAGAAGGAAGAGTCCATCTATGACAAGATTTGGGGACTCGCCACCATCTACAAGAACAAGGACAATCCCGTCCTTCAGGAGTTCAAACTCCGTGGTCGTTACCAGGGCCAGTACCACTGGGTGGATTCCGACCAGGGTAACAGCGATGACTGGGAAGATCGCCGCTCGCGCTTCGGCTTCGATGCGAAGCTCTTCAACCAATTCGAAGTTCGCTTGGACGCACAGAGCTCCGATGAGTTCGACCCGTTCTACAACGGCCTCGTGGATGCCTACGTGAAGTGGAAGCCCTCCGACAGCTTCGCTCTTACCGTGGGTCGCCAGAAGCCGCAGATCGCGTACTACGACTTCCTCCAGTCCACGAACAATCAGCCGACCTTTGAGCGTTCGCAGATCTTCAACCAGCTTCGCGTGGATCGTGTGGTTGGCGCGGTGATCGAAGGCAAGGTGCAAAAGTTCACCTGGCAGGCAGGCGTGTACTCGAATGACATCGACAAGGAGTTCGGTCAGTTCGACGGCGGCATCGCCTTTGGCGCTGGTGTGGGCTACAATCTGAAGGAAGCGCTTGGCACGGACAAGGCAGACCTCCGCTTCGACTGGCTGCACAGCGAGTCCGATGACGAAGGTGCCAACATCCTGGACCGCTACGAAGATCTCTTCACCACCACCTTCTGGGTGAAGGAAGGTCGCTGGAGCCTGGTGACGGAACTCTTCCTCGCCACCGGTGGTGACCCCGGCTGGGACGATGCCTTCGGCTTCTACATCCAGCCCACCTTCGACATCATCAAGGACAAGCTCCAGGCCGTGGGTCGCTACAGCTTCTCCGTGGGCGATGGCAACAACAGCATCCAGGCGCAGAGCCGCTATGAGCGCACAGCTCCGGAAATCACCGGCAGCGGTCGTGGTGAAAACTACAACGCCTTCTACGGCGGCCTTCAGTACTTCATCTACGGAGACAAGCTCAAGCTCATGGCTGGCGCCGAGTACGCCACGCTCGATGGCGGCGGCAACGGCGGCGACTACGACGGCTGGACTGTCCTGACCGGCGTGCGCTTCTCCTTCTAAGACCAATCGCGTTCCAGCAACCAACGCACACAAAAAATCCCCACCCTTTCAGAACCATACCCAAACCATCCATATCATCATGAAAAGCAGAACCTTCCTGAAATCCCTTCTCGCGCTCGCAGGCGCCAGTGTCCTCGGTTCCGAGGCCGCCTCTGCCCAGACTCTGCTCAACGTCTCCTACGACCCCACGCGTGAATTCTACGTGGATTACAATGCCGCCTTCATCAAGCATTGGAAGGAAAAGACCGGCAAGGAAATCACCGTCGATCAGTCGCATGGTGGCTCCGGCAAGCAGGCTCGCTCCGTCATCGACGGTCTCGAAGCTGACGTGGTGACGCTCGCGCTCGCCAACGACGTGACCGCCATCTCTGAGAAGGCTGGACTGCTCCCCGCTGATTGGCAGACCAAGCTGCCGAAGGACTCCGCTCCGTACACCTCCACGATCGTGTTCCTGGTGCGCAAGGGCAATCCCAAGGGCATCAAGGACTGGGATGACCTCACCAAGGAAGGTGTGGCCGTGATCACTCCGAACCCGAAGACCTCCGGCGGCGCCCAGTGGAACTTCCTCGCCGCCTTCGAGTTCGCCAAGCGCAAGTACGGCAGCGAAGACAAGGCGAAGGAATTCGTGGCCAAGCTCTACAAGAATGTGCCGGTGCTCGACTCGGGTGCCCGTGGTTCCACCACCACGTTCGTGCAGCGCGGTCTGGGTGATGTCTTCATCTCCTGGGAGAATGAAGCCTTCCTTGCCCAGAAGGAATTCGGCAAGGACACCTTTGAAATCGTCGTGCCTTCCCTGAGCATCCTCGCGCAGCCCACCGTGGCGCTCGTGGAAAAGAATGCTGCGAAGAAGGGCACCACCGAAGTGGCCAAGGCCTACCTCGAGTACCTCTACTCGGATGAAGGCCAGGACCTCGCTGGCAAGCACTTCTACCGTCCCACTGACGAGAAGGCCGCCGCCAAGTACGCCAGCGTCTTCCCCAAGATTGAGCTCTTCACCATCGACCAGGCGTTCGGTGGCTGGGCCAAGGCTGCGAAGACCCACTTCGCCGAGGGCGGCACCTTCGACCAGATCTACAAGCCCCAGAACTAAGGGGTCCCTTCCAGTAGTCAGTTTTTCAGTAGTTAGCAGGGCCATGGTTGAGTGAAGCGAAAACGGGGCTGCCGCGGGTGCGGCAGCCCCAACTTCCCCCAGAAATATTCCCACACGCAGACTCATGTCATTTCATCCGAACATTGTCGAAGCTGTCGGCGGCACGCCGCTCATCAAGCTGAACCGCATTGCCGCTGGTCTGCCCGGCACCATCGCGCTGAAGGCCGAGTTCAAGAATCCACTGGGTAGTGTGAAGGATCGCATCGGCCGCGCGATGATTGAGGCCGCGGAAGAGTTCGGTCGTCTGAAGCCCGGCACCACCATCATTGAGCCCACCTCGGGCAACACCGGAATTGCGCTGGCGTTTGTCGCCGCCTCTCGTGGATACCGTCTTATTCTTACCATGCCGGAGAGCATGAGCCTGGAGCGCCGCACGCTGCTTGCGTTGCTGGGCGCGGAACTCGTGCTGACTCCTGCTGCACAGGGCATGAAGGGCGCAATTGCCAAGGCGAATGAGCTGCACGCCAGCATCCCGAACTCATGGGTTCCCCAACAGTTTGAAAATCCCGCCAACCCCGAGGTGCATCGCAAGACCACAGCGGAAGAAATCTGGGCGGACTCCTATGGCGCCATCGATGTCTTTGTATCCGCAGTCGGCACGGGTGGCACCATCACCGGCGTGAGCGAGGTCATCAAGGAGCGTAAGCCTTCGCTCAAGTCGATAGCGGTGGAGCCTGCGGCATCGCCGGTCATTTCGCAGACCTTGAAGGGCGAGCCGCTCACTCCTGGACCGCACAAGATTCAGGGCACCGGCGCCGGATTCGTTCCTGGCAATCTCAACACCGCCATCATCGATGAGGTGATTACCGTGTCGAATGAAGACGCCATCGCCACCGCCCAACGCCTGGCCTTGGAAGAAGGCCTGCTCGTGGGCATTTCCACCGGAGCGAATGTCTGGGCCGCATTGCAAGTGGCAGCCCGCGCAGACAGCGAGGGCAAGCTGATTGTCACCGTGGGCTGCAGCACGGGCGAACGCTACCTCTCGACCGCCCTTGCCGATGAAGCCCGACTGAAAACTGCCGCCTAAGTAAGCCAACATGAACTCCGCTCTCAAGCTCTTGCCAGAAGACGCCCGTCTTGAACGCAGCTCCGCGCGCCGTCGCAACGCGCCGGAATCCATCTTCATCCCGAAGATTGTGTGCCCTCCCCGCGAAGGGAAGGCCACGTGGAAGTTCGGCGTCTTCGGTGGCATGCACGGAGATGAGGAGGCCGGCATCCTAGCCTCCCATGAGCTGGCGGACTGGGCGCTGACTTTGCCGGAAGAGTTGCAGGACTTTGAGCTGCACTTCTATCCCGTGTGCAATCCCACCGGCCGTGCGGTGGGTACGCGCCACTCCATGGGCGGCTACGATCTGAATCGCGAGTTCTGGGTGGGCTCTTCGCAACCTGAAGTGGCCTATCTCGAAGGTGAAATTCGCCGTGAATCGTATGACGGCCTCATCTCGCTCCACACGGATGACGAGTCTGCCGGCATCTATGGCTTCGCCAGCGGGGCCTTGCTCAGCCAGCAGATCCTCGAGCCCGCGCTCGACGCCGCCGACAAGATCATCCCGCGCAATCCTTCGCCTTATATCGATGGATTCGCCGCCGAGCGCGGCATCATCACTGAAGGCTACTTCGGTGTGCTGAGCGCTCCTCCGGAGCAGCGTCCGCATGCGCTGGAGATCGTCTTCGAAACTCCCGACTACATCCGCATGGAACTGCAGGTGCAAGCCACCGTCGCCGCCGTGAAAACCATCCTCAGTGAATACCGCCGCCTGCAGGCCTACGCACCGAATCTCTAGTCTTTGCCAATAGCCAATGTCCCGACACCGCCGCCATGTGCTCCCCGGATTCAAGCTCACTCTTGGATTCACACTTCTGTATCTCACCCTGATTGTCCTCATCCCGCTCTCTGCTCTCGTCTGGAAGAGCAGCACGGGTGGATGGGAGGCCTTCTGGAAGACGGCCACGGATGAGCGTGTGCTCGGTTCACTGAAGCTCAGCTTCGGCACGGCGCTTGCTGCGACGCTGGTGAACGGAGTCTTCGGTGTGCTCACGGCGTGGGTGCTGGAGCGGTATCGCTTTCCAGGAAAGCGACTTCTCGATGCCATGGTCGATTTGCCGTTCGCACTGCCGACCGCGGTGGCAGGCATCGCGTTGGTGACGCTCTATTCAATCAATGGGCTTGTTGGAAAGCCGCTGAATGAATTCGCCCTCAAGCTGTTTGAATACGACCTCAGGATCGCTTTCACCCCGAGTGGCATCACCCTGGCGCTCATCTTTGTGGGCTTCCCCTTCGTGGTGCGCACGGTGCAGCCGGTGATTGCGGACCTTTCACTGGAGCCGGAAGAAGCGGCCGCCTGTCTCGGCGCCACCCGCTGGCAGACGCTCACCCGCGTGATCCTGCCCGCCATCTTGCCTTCCACTCTGGCTGGCATGGCTCTCTCCTTCGGACGTGGGGTGGGTGAGTACGGTTCCGTGGTGTTCATCTCAGGGAACCTTCCCTTCAAGACGGAGATTGCGCCGCTGCTCATCGTGACCCGCCTGGAGCAGTATGACTACGCGGGCGCCACCACGATTGGCCTGCTCATGCTCTTCGCTTCATTCGTCATCCTGGTGGTTTCCAATCGATTCATCAATTGGCATGAACGCCGCACCGCCCAGTAGCGCATCCACACGCCTTCCCAAACCTGACCTCTTCCAGCTGAAAACTTTGTTCCATGGGTGCTATCGCTGACCTTCCCGTTCGTTCTGCAAGACGCCGCGCGCCATCACCGGTGCTGCGCGCCACGGCTGAGCCGTGGTTCCTTCGCTGGACCGTCATCCTCCTGGTGGTCGCCTTCATGGGCGCCATGTTCCTGCTGCCCCTGTGGGTGGTGTTTCAGGAGGCTTTCCGCAAGGGATGGGCGGCTTATCTCAAGGCGTTTGATGACCGCGCCGCTTCGCATGCGATCTGGCTCACCTTGAAAGTGGCTGCCATCGCGGTGCCGCTGAATACCATCTTTGGCATTGCCGCTGCGTGGTGCGTGGCGCACTTCCGCTTCAAGGGGAAACGCTTCCTTGGCACACTCATCGAGCTTCCCCTGTGGGTGTCGCCGGTGATTTCCGGGTTGATCTTCATCCTGCTCTTTGGTGCCCAGGGCTTGTTTGGTCCTTCGCTGCGTGAGCACGGCATCAAGATCATCTTTGCCCTGCCCGGCATCGTGCTGAGCACCATCTTCGTGACCTTCCCCTTCGTCGCTCGAGTGTTGACTCCGCAGATGGAGTCCCAGGGACACAAGGAGGAGGAGGCTGCCATGACCCTTGGCGCCAATGGCTGGCAGATGTTCTGGCGTGTCACGCTCCCGAAGATCAAGTGGGGCCTGCTGTACGGCATCATCCTCTGCAATGCGCGCAGCATGGGTGAGTTCGGCGCGGTCTCCGTGGTGTCCGGCCACATTCGCAATCAGACGAACACGCTGCCCCTCCACGTCGAGGTACTCTACAACGAGTACCAGATGGTCCCCGCCTTTGCCTGCGCCTCGCTTCTCGCCCTGCTGGCGCTTGTCACACTCCTTTTGAAAACCTTCACGAACCGTAAAGCCACTGCCACCACATGAGCATTCAAGTCAATCACATCCGCAAAACCTTCGGACGCTACAATGCCCTGAAGGACGTCTCGCTCGAGGTGGAGACTGGTGAGTTGGTGGCTTTGCTTGGCCCCAGCGGTTCTGGAAAGACCACCTTGCTGCGCATCATCGCGGGCCTCGAGTTTGCCGACGAAGGTTCTGGCGGCATTCGCTTCCAGGGCGACGACGTCACCTGGCGCACGGCCTATGAGCGCCGCGCCGGTTTTGTGTTCCAGCACTACGCGCTCTTCAACCACATGACGGTCGAGCAGAACATCGCGTTTGGCCTGAAGGTCATGAAGCGCTCAGAGCGGCCTTCGCGATCCGACATCAAGGAAACTGTGAAGGAATTGCTGGAGCGTATCCAGATGCCGGAACTGGGCCGCCGCTACCCTGCCCAGCTCTCGGGTGGCCAGCGTCAGCGTGTGGCGCTGGCACGTGCCCTCGCCGTCAACCCTCGCGTGCTTCTGTTGGACGAACCCTTCGGTGCGCTTGATGCGAAGGTGCGCAAGGAGTTGCGTCGCTGGCTGCGCAAGTTTCACGACGAGACCAAGCTCACCAGCCTTTTCGTCACCCATGATCAGGATGAAGCCTTTGAACTCGCGGATCGCGTCGTGGTGCTGAACGAAGGCGAGATTCAGCAGATCGGCACGCCGAACAGCCTGCGTGACAAGCCGGCGAATGAATTCGTGGCGGACTTCATTGAGATATAATCGCGGGTGGCCGGCGGCGTAGCGATCGCAGGCAGAACAGGCTGCCTTTGTAGATAAATATCACGAACGCCGGACCCCAAAAGAAAAACAGAAAATAAGCGGATACCTTGGGCCAAATCGGCTGGGGCGGTGGCAAGTTCTTGAAGTATTCCTCCGTCGTCATGGCGGAAACTTGTGGGCGGATCTTATCCGCCTTAAAGGCGTGCCAGGCGTCTCCATGTTCCATGAAGCCGTCGTGCATGACAAAGCCGGTGAATACCAACGACGAAGCGAGTATGAAGGCGACAATCACCGCCCACTCTGTGGCGACCAGATCCTTCCACCAGGTGATCGTGAGCGGGATTCCCGCCAGAAGCAGGATGAGATAGAGCCACAAGATCATGCCATCTCCGTGGGCGATATTTCGCCAGGTGATGTAGGCAACCGCTGCCAGGGAGGCGATTCCCACCAGCAGGGAGAGGCAGGCAAGCAGGTGCCGGAGCTTCATGGTGCTATATGCCAATCGTAGTGACTGTGCTCCGTCTTTCAAGGGCAAGACGTGCGCGGTTAGGTTCCCTTCTCCCCACGATTTTCACGGCGCCCTGCCGCCTCCCGCATGAGGTCGAGCTGGATTTGCTGAATTTCCAGGAGCTTCGCCGAATGCTGATGCAGCAGGAAGTCCATCTTCTCGTGCAAGTGCCGGATCTCCAACTCCGCTTTCAGGTTCACCTTGTAGTCGTTCTCAGCACGCAGGCGATCTCGGGCTTCCTGACGATTCTGGCTCATCATGATCACCGGCGCCTGGAAGGCAGCAATGCAGGAGAGGATGAGATTCAGCAGGATGAAAGGATAGGGATCGAAGGGTCGCGCGGCGAGCACAAGGACATTCACGGCGATCCACAGCAAAAGAAATCCGCCGAAGGTGAGGATGAAGGCCCAGCTTCCACCGAAAGTCGCAATGCCATCTGCCATGCGCTGGCCAAAGGTGGTCGACGCAGCGTCCACATCCGCCGGTCTCTGGCTCAGCAGTTCGTGCTGGTGCAGGCTTTTCAACACACTCTCGTCCAGATGAGTGAGCTCTCCGAGCTGGCTCGCGAGTAAAGCACGCACATGATCCAGACGGGCATCATTGATCACCGAGGTCGAGACGAGCGAGGCTGGCGAAAGGTCAGGATGCCTGCTCAGCAGTTCCTGTCCTATCTGGGGCCGTACCGCTCCCAGCGGAACAAGCTGGTGCAGCGGCACCGTCTTTCCCGTGATGGCACAGACGCCTGTCTTCTGACTGTGCGTGCTCATGTGAGGCACTGTGCGTGGCGGAGCAGAACCGCGCAAGCAGTGAATCTTAACCTCACGGCGTGGTTGGCCGCGGCTTTGGTTTCCCGTCGGGTCCGTAAGTCACCTCGGCCGCCAGCTTCTCCAGCCAGGCCAGGCGTTTCTTCTCCGGCACTTCGGCCACGCGCGTGATGGGCTCTATCTTGGGATAGCCGCCGACTTCCTCCTGGCTGTCGATGACGCGAGCGGTGCCGCCGAAGGCCTGTTCCACAATGCGGCGGTCGATATAATCACGCTCCGCGGGTCTCGCTCCCGCGAAGCGCGTGACCTGCCAGATGGCCGCCGTGGTGCCGGTGGGTTTCAGACCCTCCGGCCAGACGGGTGGCTGCTCCAGGGTAGGGAAGGGCGCACGGAGCAAGTCCAGCGGCTGGCCGAACCAATCGTAGCCCTCGTTGTCCTTGAAGTAGCCATCCGCCGTGCCCTCGAAGATGGCCCGGGCGCTGCGCTTCGATTTCTCTCCGAAGAAGACCACATTTCCCACCACGGCGATTTTGGCTTTGGGAAGGTTCGCCGTCTCCGCCGCGGGTACGGAGGCGTGGATAGCGCGCTGGCCCGGATTGGCGATGACGTTGTTCACCACCACGCCGGAGGTATCCAGCTTGAAGACGGGATTGCGCTCCACGTTGCTGGAGTAGAGGTTGCCCACGATGGCCACGTTCTTCGTGCCATCAAGCACCAGCGTGCCTTTCGAGTGCGGTCCCTCGTCATGCGTGGCGTCGTTGAGGCTTTCCGCGATGATGCAGTTGCGAATGAAGATGCGCTGGGCGGGCTCACCCGTGGGCGATTTGTAGGTGCTGGCGGAGATGCCTTCATCCAGGCTCCAGGTGACGGAGCAGTGATCGATCCACACCTCCGCGGGCCCTCCACTGGTGGTGATGCCGTCCGGTTGCCAGCCGCTCTTCTTCGGCTGTCCGGCATCACCGGGACGCACATGCAGATGCTGCACCACCACTTGATTGGCCTCGATACTCAGCCCGCCCTTAATCAACGTGATGCCTGGTGCTGGAGCCGTCTGCCCGGCAATGTATGTCTGAGGCTCCTTGATCTCGATGCTTTTCATCTCGAGGTCGATCACACCGGCGATATCGAACACGATGATCTTCGGGCCTGGCACCTTGATAGAATCGCGCAGTGTCCCTTTGCCCCGGGAGGCGAGTGAGGTGACATGAATCACCTGCGCTGCATCGAGATCGATGCCGACCTCCGGCACCAGGGCATCCTGCCATTTCCAAGGAACAGCCTGGCCGTGGAGCACTGCCGAAAACGACATGGCGCACAAAAGGAGGAGCGGGAGCGACAATCTCATAGGGCAAAGGGCAAAACGTCACCTTTGAGCGCACATATCATCTTTCCCCGGCAAAGGATTCCGAATGTTCCCCCGTTGGAGATCGCATGACACGCCGCTCCCTTCTCACTACTGCTGCTTCCGCCGCCGCAGCCCTGGCCTTGCCGGTTCAGGGTCAGACTGCCCCCTTCAAGGGCAAGATACGCAAGTGCCTGAAGTGGGGCATGGTGAAGGACCAGTCCCTGCCGTTGCCGGAGACTTTTCGCAAACTGAAGGCCTGTGGTTATGATGGTGTGGAGCCCAGCTTCAAGCATGTGAAGGACGCCGATGCCTGGCTGGCCGCGAGCAAGGATAGTGGATTGGTGATCGATTGCGTCGTTGGCGCTGGCGAACCAGATCTCAATGCGGTGATCGATCTCGCGAAGAAACTGGGCGGCGACAGCGTGCTCGTCACCACGGGATATGACCAGAAAAAGACCTGGTGGGATAATTGGAAGGAATCCCAGGCGAAGATCAAGGCCGCCGGACCGCATGGTGAGAAGCAGGGCATCAAGGTCCTCATTGAAAATGTCTGGGCCAGCTTCCTCATCAGCCCGCTGGATATGCAGCGCTATGTGGAGGAGATTAACCATCCCTTCGTGGGCGTGCACTATGACGTGGGTAATGTGATGCGCTGGGGTGTTGCCGAGCACTGGATTCAAGTGATTGGCAAGCACATCGGAAAGCTCGACATCAAGGAGTACGACCTCAGCGTGGCCATGAAAGAAGGCATGGGGGCCGGATTCAAGAAGCCGATTGGCGAAGGCAGCATCAACTGGCCGGCGGTGCGGGACGAGCTTCAGAAGATCAATTACACCGGCTGGGCCGCCGCTGAGGTGGCTGGCGGGGACTGGGACTACCTCACCGATGTGGCGCGTCGGATGGACAAGGTGCTCGGGATTGTGTGAGCACCCGGCAAAAATAAGTGGTGCTGCCAGCGGGCCCCGCTAACATCCTGCCCGTCATGCGTCAGGTATTGCTTAGCCTTGCACTTGTGGCGCTCAGTGCAGCGCCCGGATCAGCCGTCACTCCGGCCAGCGTCAGGCTAAAGAATGGTGCAGAGGTCAAGGGTGAACTCCTGAAAGAGCGAGCGGACGCGCTGGTCCTGGATCTTGGCTTCACCATTTTGACAATCCCTCGCAATGAAGTCGCCGAAGTAAAGCAGGACGAACAGGCCACAGAGGCCAAGCCGGCGGATGCGAACCGCCAGCGTTCCGAGGACATCTTTTATACCGAGGTGGACCGCAGCGCCATGGCGGTGGAGGAGAACGTGAAGAGGGTGTCTGAGGGCGTGGTGCAAATCCAGACGGCTACGGGCCTGGGATCTGGATTCGTCATCAACTCGCTCGGCCACGTGGTGACGAACCAGCACGTCATCGCCGGGGAGCAGGAGATTCGGGTGGTGGTGTACCGGCAAAAACCCACCGGCATTGAAAAGGAAACCTATTCCAAGGTGAAGATTGTCGCCATGAACGGCTTCCTCGACTTGGCACTATTGCAAATCGATGACGAGGCCGCAAAGGACATCCCACACGTCGTGCTGGGGGAATCGGACACCATTGCCCAGGGGGAGCATGTGTTCGCCATCGGCAGTCCGCTGGGACTGGAGCGCACCGTCTCACAAGGGATCGTGAGTGTCCGTGCGCGGGAGAGCGCGGGCCGCTGGTACATCCAGACCACCACGCAGATCAATCCGGGGAATTCCGGTGGGCCGCTTTTCAACGCGAAGGGGGAAGTGGTGGGGGTCACGAACATGAAGCTGGCTGCCACCGGTATTGAAGGCGTGGGATTCGCCATTCCCGCCAGCCTGATGAAGCTTTTCTTGAAGAACCGCGAGGCTTTCGCCTTCGACGCACGCAATCCCAATCACGGCTTCCGATACCTGCCGCCAGTCTCCTCGGAGAAGCCCAAGGCGGAAGCCACCAGCGAGACCTCTCCAAAGAATCAACCCTAAGATCCATGCGACTTTCATTTCTACACAACTTCCGCCAGGCCCTGCTGGCCGGTGCCTTCCTTGCAGCCAGCACCGCTGCGCAGGCCGCGAGCAAGATTGAGGACTTGGTGAAGCTCCTTCCCGAGAGCGCCGTGGTCATCATCGGCCTCAAGGACACCCAGGAACTGGTAAAGGACTGGGACAGCAGTGATGCAGGCCGCTTCATGGAAGACGAGGCCGTGAAACGCTGGATGGCCCCCCTGTACAAGGACGGTGAGTCGTCATGGGACAAGTTCTTCAACAAGAAGACCGGCACCACCTTCCGTGAGGCGTTGACCATCTATCCCGGCGCCTCTGCCGCTGGATTCGTCGTGGAGAATGTCGAGGATTTTGATTCTGAGGAAACACGCCACGTGTCCGTCAGCGACATCAAGGGCAAGGAAACGGAATTTGCCGCAGCCAAGGCCAAGCAACTCGATGCCTATAAGGGTGATGAGTATCCCGATGCCGTCCTCAAGACCAAAGAGATTGATGGTGTCGAGGTCAGCTACATTTCAGAGGACAAGGAGGAGGACGCTTGGTGGATTGAGGCCTGGGCCGTGGTGGATGGTCTGGTCATTGAGGCATCCGATGAGGATCTCGTGACCGAGATGATCTCCCGTGTCAAAGCCGCACAGGGGCAAAATCCTGCCGCAGCCCACTTTGCCAGGCTGGCCGAGCTTCGCGGCGCGACCGCAGACATCACCGTTTATGGGCACCTCGATTCCGTCTTCGATATGGCCAAGACACACTTTGATGAGCTGGCGAAAGAAAAGCCTTCCCCTCTGATGCCGCAGCATGTCTATGATGCGCTGGGTCTCAAAGAACTCCACGCCACCGCTGCTTGCATCGACCTGAATGATAAGCAGGCTCGTGGTGAACTGGTCCTGTTCCATGATGAAAAACCGCAGGGTCTGTTCCCTGCCTTGATCCGTGGTACGAGCACCGAGGTGCCGCAGCCGGCCTTCTTCCCTGCGGACGTGGACTCTGGCACCGTGACCCGCACCAGCCCGGGCGAGATCTATGACTCCATCTTGAAGGCGGTCAACAAGCTGGGGCCCATGGCCCTCATGGCCACTGGTCAGATTGGTGCCCTCGAAAAGGAGGCAGGCATCAGCATTCGCAATGACCTCCTCGGCAGCATGGACGACTTGTACCTGGAGATCTCAAAGACGACCCCGACCGCCGCTGGCGCGCTTCCCACGCCGAATCAGGTGACTGCCTTCAAGCTGAAGAATCCCGCGCGATTCCAGTCTTCGTTCGACGCTTTGTGGAAGCTCGTCGGAAATGGCTTCGGTGCCTTTGAGGAGAGCGACTACGAGGGACACAAAATCTTCGTCATGAAGCCTGCTTTCAGTGGTCAGCAGGGGAGTGGCGAGCAGGGCTTCAAATTCGCCTATACCGTCACGGACGAATATGTCTTCCTGGCGCAGGGCGCACCGGACTTGCTGCACAAGGTGCTGGGCCGGCTGAAGAACAGCCCCGCAGGCACCAGCCTGTGGGACCAACCCCAATCCCAGGCGGCGCTCGCCGCCCTGCCCGGCGGATTCACCGCTCTGGGGGTGAGCAACAGCAGCGCCATCCTGCGCACCGTGCTCACCACCATGGCCGGCGCCCAGGCAATGGTGCCCCATGGCAATGCTGCCGCGAAGTCAGAGAAGAAAGGACCGAAGGGACCCAAGTCCAAGCCAGACGCCACGGATGCGAAGGAAGAAGGGGGTGAGGATTCTGAAGATGCGGATGAAGGCTTCTTCGACCCCGCTGCCTCGCCACCGGATGAGGTTTTTGATCGTTACTTCGGCGTCGGTGCTTCCGCAGTGTACTCCCATCCGGATGCGACCCAGATCATCTATATCTCCCAGCCGGCGGAGAAGAAATAGAACCGCATGTCTGCAGCGAGCGCTACGCGCATGATCGACTTCTCTTTCTCCGGTGCTCCGGCAGGACGTCTGGTGTCCTGCCGGCGAGCAATCCTCTTAACGATCGGTGGATTGATCGTGGCTTCGTCGCCGGCGTCCGAGCCTGCGCTACCCACGGTGCGCTTCACCGGACCGGAAGTGGTGAAGCTCGACTGGAATACGCGCTGCCCACGCGTCGCGGACTTTGACGGAGATGGTCTCCAAGACCTGGCCGTGCTGAACCTCGACCGGTCACGCGTGGAATTTCTCCTGCAAACCAAGGAAGGCGTGAAGGAGGCTGCCGCCGCACCGAGTTCACGACGGGACATCTGGAATCCAGTGCTCGAAGTTTCGCGTTTCCGGAAGGAGGCGCTGGTCACCGGAGAGTCCATGTACGCTCTGGTCGTGGGTGACTGGAATGGCGACGGTCGCGCGGATGTGGCATACACCACGGATGGGAAACGCCTTGTGCTGCGTACCCAGGGCAAGGACGTCGCTGACTGGACACAGAAGAAGGAATTCATCCTCGACTCCGTCGCGTACGATGCGGACTCGCTGCTGGCGGTGGATCTGAACGGGGACAAACGCACGGACCTCGCCCTGCTCACCAAGACGAGGCTGGTGGTGTGCCTGCAAGGCGAGAAGGGTACCTGGCAGGAACCGCGGAACTATGCGCTTACCCAGGAAGGTTGTGCGGGTCTGCGGGCGGCGGATGTGAATGGTGATGGGCGCGCGGATCTCTTCTGCACTTCGGAAGAAGCGGATGCCTTACTCGTGAGGCTGCAGTCCAGGGATGGCGGATTCGGTGAAGAGTGGAGGCTCGAGATTCCCGCGGGAGAGAGCTGGGTGAGCCCGGTGCACTTGGGCAAGGAGATCGCGCTGGGCTGGTTGCAGGCTGGCACGGGTCTGGTGGAAATCGCCCGATTGGCCGCCGCCACCGTGGCGGATGCGGATCGCGCGGCTTCCGTGCGCCACGCCATACCGCCCTCGGATTCGAAGGCCGGTGCTGCCGTGTTCGGTGACATCACCGGAGATGGTCTGGATGATGCGATCCTTGCCGAGCCAAAAAGAGCCCGCGTGTGGCTTTTCGCCGGTATGGCGGATGGCGGATTTGATGAAGGAAAGGAATATCCCTCGCTCAGCGGTGTCGAGTCCATGAGCCTCGCCGATGTGGACGGTGATGGGAAAACCGAATTGGTGATTCTCAGCCCTGCTGAGAAGAACATTGCCATCGCGCGCTGGGACGCCGAGAAAGGTCGACTTTCCTACCCGGACACGGTTTACGAAAGCGAAGATGCCCTTTCGGCCATGACGACGGGCCGCCTTGCTGATGGGAAGGAAAACGTGGTGCTCTGCGCACGCGAGTCCAAGCCAAAGAATACTCTGGTGAGCCTCTCCTGGAACGCGAAGGACAAGAAGCTGACGCCATCCACACTGGAGATCCCGGGACTTCTCGCAAAGCCGGGAGCTCTGCGCATCCTGGATGCGGATCAGGATGGGCGGGGTGATGTGGCTGTCTTCGCGACACTGGCCAACACGCAGATTCATTTGAGTCGCGCGGATGCCAAGGCGCCCTTCAAGAAGGTGGAGGGACTGCCGGACAATCTGACCAGCCGTCTGCAACCCGTGGCACTCTCCCAAGCGGACATTGATGGCGATGGAAAGCTGGAGCTCATCGCTGCTAAGGAGCAACTGGCCCGTGCTATCAAGATTGATGCTTCAGGCAGGGCGAAGGTCGTGGAGCAATTTAATGCGCCCGACTCCAGTGCACAACTCTCTTGTGCCGTCATGCTGCCGGTGAAGTCAGGGGGCGGGAAGAGAGTGTTGCTCTTCGACAACGCCTCCCGCCAGCTTCACGAACTCGCCAGCGATGCCGATGGTGTCTACCGTGTGAAGCGCTCACGCAAGATTCACGCATCCACGTTGGAGGATGTTCGGGTGTTGGGCAAAGACGGTGAACTTCGTCTTCTCCTTCTGGGCAAGCAGACGTTTGACGTGCTGCCGCTCGAAGGGCGTACGCTCAAGCTGGAAAGCATCGCCAGCTTCACCACTGAACTGAAGGATACCAAGCCCGCGGATTTGGTGGCTGCAAAGTTCACCGGAGGTGAGGCGGATGACCTCATGCTGCTGGATACGCAGCAGAGCCGCGTGGCGGAGTTTTTCCGCTCGAAGGACGCCGAACGTCATGACTGGCAGAGCTTCCTGTTCTTCCGCATCTTCCAGGCGGATCCGCACTATCGTGGCAAGACCGGGTTCGATGCGGAACCGCATGACTACATCGCCACGGACTTGAACGGAGACGGTCGGGCAGACCTTTGCCTGCTCGTGCATGATCGCCTGCTGCTGTACGTGCAGGAGTAGCTTCACAAAGTAGAAGGCTTCTCCAGAAGCCTTTGAACGTCCTTACGACATTCAATGCTCCCCGATGGAGACACAACCATGAAAGGCTTCTGGAGAAGCCCTCTACGTTGAGCTGCCCTCTCATGATCTACGCCAGCACGGGTTTGATCACATGCCCGTGCACATCCGTGAGCCGGCGCTCGATGCCATTGTGGTAATAGCTCAGCCGTTCATGATCGAGCCCGAGAAGGTGTAGCATGGTGGCGTGCAGGTCATAGATGCTCGTCACGTCCTGCACGGCCTGGTAGCCAAAATCATCCGTGGCGCCGTGGCTGTGTGCCTTCTTCACACCTGCGCCGGCAAGCCATACGGTGAAGCCCTTCGGATTGTGATCACGTCCATTGGCGCCTTTCTGGAAGGTGGGCATGCGGCCGAATTCCGTGACGAAAGCCACCAGCGTGTCCTGCATGAGCCCTCGCGCTTTCAGGTCACGCAGTAGGGCGGCACACGGTTGGTCGAGAATCTGTGCATGTCCGGGATATTGTGCGGCGATGCTCTTGTGCCCGTCCCAGTTGCCGACGCCTTCGCCCATGGCGTAGCTGCCGTGGAAGAGTTGCACAAAGCGCACGCCTCGCTCTAACAAGCGGCGTGCGAGGATGCAGTTTTTGGCGAAGCCTGCCTTGTTTGCATTGGTGTCGCTGGCTCCGTAAAGGTCGAGTGTCGCTTTGCTTTCTCCGCGGAAGTCACCCAGCTCCGCAGCAGCAAGTTGCATGCGTGCCGCGAGTTCGTAGCTGGCCACGCGCGCAGAGAGCTCCGAGTCACCCGGATGCTGCGCGAGGTTCTCCGCATTGAGCCGCTTCAGGAAGTCGCGTGTCGCCTTCTCAGAAGATGCGGTGATGGTCGCCGGCGGCGCGAGGTTGGGAATCGGTTTGTCCGCATTGAACGCGGTGCCTTGGAACACTGCAGGCAGGAATCCATTGGCCCACTGGCGCTGTCCAATCTGCGGACCACCACGAGGATCCGGGATCGCGACAAACGCTGGCATGTCTGAGCATTCGCTGCCGAGAGCGTAGCTGGTCCATGCGCCCATGCTGGGAAATCCATCCAGCGTGAATCCCGTGCTCATCTGGCTCTCGGCGGGACCATGCGTGTTGCTCTTGCCTGTCATGGAGTGGATGAAGCACATGTCATCCGCGTGTTCTGCAATGTTCGGCAGCAGGTCGCTGATCATCTTGCCGCTCTGGCCACGCGGCTTGAAGTCCCAGAGGGGTTTGATGAGATTGCCCTGCTCGCCTTGGAAGGTCACGAGCTTCCCACTGCCGGGCATGGGTGTGTCATGCCGTTTCACCAGTTCCGGCTTGTAGTCGAAGGTGTCCACATGGCTCAGCGCCCCCGTGCAGAAGATGACCAACACCCGGCGGGCCTTGGGGGCGAAATGCGGCTGCCGCGGTGCGTATGGACGCGAAGGCTCAATCAACGGGCGGATAGGCGGGGCAGAGGCAAGCAGTCCATCCCGCGAGAGCAGTGACGTCAGTGCGATGCTGCTGAGCCCGTGAAACGTCGAGCCAAGAAAGCGACGGCGATCGAGGAGGTGGCGATGGTGATTCATGTGCGTGTGCCTGTTCTTGCTCGTGCTCTTCTCCTACCGGATTTGCAGAAACTCATTCGCGTTGTACAGCGCGCGGCACAGGGCAGGAAGGCCATGCTCCTTAACCAGCGCCAGGGAAGCTGTTGTCTCGTCAGCACTGGGAGCACGTCCGAAGGCCAGCGTGAAAGCACGTGTAACTTCAGCCTTGGCACCGAGGCCTGCCTCACGCTGCACTCGTGAGGCAAACAACTCGGCCTGCTGCACGGCGAACTTGCTGTTCAGCAGGCTCAGTGCCTGCAAGGGCGTGGTGCTCATGGTGCGAGCTGGTGTCGCCTGACCGGCATCGGGGCAGTCGAAGGCGCCGAAGATGTTGTCCAGCTCCACGCGCGGCTTGTTCTGGTACACCATGCGGCGGAATTCCGCCGGGCCGTATTCTGTTTTGGTGGTATACACCTTCACATAGTTGGTGTTCGGCTCGAAAAGGTCGAAACCGGGGCCACCCATCTTCAAATCTAGCGAACCACTCACCGCGAGAATCGCATCACGCAACGGCTCTGCTTCGATGCGCCGCGGAGGGAAGCGCCAGAGAAGGCGCGAACCGGCATCCACCTTCATAGCGGCCTCATGGGTGGTGCTGGCCTGTCGATAGGTCGCGCTGGTGAGAATGAGACGGTGGAGGTGTTTCAGGCTCCAACCGTTGTCCACCAATTCACTGGCCAGCCAGTCAAGCAGCGCCGGATGGGTGGGTTTGCCGCCGTTCACTCCAAAGTCACTGGGTGTATCCACAATGCCGGTGCCGAAGTGATAGTGCCAGAGACGATTGGCAATGACCCTCGCTGTGAGTGGATGCGTACGATTTACCATCCATTCCGCGAGAGTGAGTCGCCGCTGCTGCTCCGTCATGTCTGCAGCGAATACCGTCTTCGGCCCGAGTGACGCCAGGGCGTTCGGTGTCACTACCTCGCGAGGCTGAGTTACATCGCCGCGCTGATACCGGTGTATCTCTACTGGCGGTGCAAACTTCCCTGCATATGCCATGGGCATGGTGGTTACTGCCGTGATGTCCTTGTTGAGCTTCGTGCGATTGCCCTGCAGTGCTTTGAATTGTCTTGCCTCTGACACTGGCAGTCCATCCGCCCGGGCAATGGTCGCGATGCCGAGTTTGGTCGTCCTATCGAGGCGGTCCCGGTCGCTGGCAACTCGCTGCCACTGGATGCCATCCAGCGAAACCTCGACAGTATACTTCGTGGGCAGCCGGTCGTTGTAGCGCGGCACATCATTTCGATCGCGGCTCCACACCACACGGTCAATGGTCTCTGCTTGGGGGAACTCAATCTGTACCCAGCCTTTACCGGCCTCGTCCGAAATCCAACTATGGTCATTGCCATAGAGCCCGTCATTGATGTGCGAGAGTTGGTGAATGGCATAGCCCGGCAGCGTGCTCGACGCGGCGGCCTTTCCACCCAGTGAAGCAAGCGCGACGTTCCTCGGTTTGTCCCCGGCGGTGAAAACCTCCAGCTCATCGATGCACGGTTGCAGCTGTGTGGTGTCCTCGATGCTGAAGCGGGCAAACTTCGCTTTCACCGGGGAGAACCGCTCCGTATTCGCACTCCGTTTCACAGGCACCCGAACGCGTGGTGAACCTAGCTTCGCAGCGGACGGAGACGCACTCTCGTTGTCCTCCTGCAGGACGAGTACGTCTGCTGTGGGATAGCCTTCGCTCCCTCCCACGCGCAGAATCAGCACAGACGAGTTGGTGAATTCGTGCACACCGAGATCCTTGAACCCGCTCCAGAGTTTGCGATTGGGCATGCTGCCTGAGCCGTCTGCGAACTTGCGATGGTCCGCCCGACCAATCTCTTCCTGATCGTTCGTGGTGGCGGGGTCACCGTCGCGGTCCATCACATAGCGCGCGTCTTCATCATGCGACTTGTAGCCGCTGCCCCAGGAAACCCAGACGCGGAACCTGCCTTCAGTCTTCGGCTTCCATAGGAACACGTCACCCTTTGCATTTTCATGCAGCCAGACCCAGTAGCCATCGCCGAGAGTGGGCAGATCGCTTTCGGTTCCGGTGTAGGATTTCTCACCACGGGAATCGCCATCTTCATAGAGCGTGCGTTTGGAGTTGGCGGTTCGCAGCTTCACCGTGTGTTCCTTGTCCTCCGGATGGATTACCAGGGTCTTTGCCGTGGTGGCCACAGGCTCGAAGCGCGCCAGTTGAGCTTCGACCGCTTCGAGCTGGTCGCCCAGTTTCTTGGCCTTCGCCATGCGTTCATCGTAGTCCGCCGGCTTGAGCGAGCGCTCCCCGTGACGCACGCCGGAAAACACGGCCGCCATGGCATGGTAGTCGGTATGGGAAATGGGGTCGAACTTGTGCGTGTGGCACCGCGCGCAGTTCAGAGTGAGCCCCAGGAAAGCTGCACCCGTGGCGCTCACCATGTCATTGAGCTCATCCGCGCGCTGTTGTGCCGTGAGCACCGGGTCGGGACTCTTCACCGTGTCCACCGATCCACCCACAAGGAAGCCTGTGGCTTCATCTTGCCCAGTAGCGTCTCCAGCGAGTTGGTCCTTTATGAATTGATCATAGGGGCGGTCCTCGTTTAGCGCACGAATCACATAGTCACGGTAGGGCCAAGCGTTCGCGCGCGGGGTGTTCTTTTCAAATCCGTCGCTTTCTGCAAACCGCACCACGTCCAGCCAGTGCCGTGCCCAGCGCTCACCGTAGTGGGGGGAAGCCAGCAGGTCGTCTGCCAGCTGTCGCACGGCGAGATTGGCATCCTTATTGTAAGCCACCTCAAAGGCGTCCATCTGCTCCGGCGAGGGCGGCAGGCCAATCACATCAAAGTACATGCGCCGCACTAATGTCCGCGCATCTGTCGGTGGTGACATGGCGAGTCCCTTCTCATCCAGTTTCTGGAGGATGAACGCATCCACCGCGTTCTGTCTGCCTTCGGACTTCTGCTTCGCGACCGGCACCACGGGTCTTTTCACCGGCTGAAATGCCCAGTGCGTTTTCAACGGATCGTTCAGGGCCACTCCGTCATCTGGCCACACTGCGCCTGCGTCGATCCATTGCCTCAGCGTTTGCAGTTCCACAGCGGACAGCCGCTCGCCCTTCGGCGGCATGAGCAAGTCTTCGTCCGCGCCACTGGTGAACTTGACCAGGGCACTATCCTTGCTGTTCCCCGCGATGATGGGACTGCCATGTTCCTCACCGCCCTTGAAAGCAGCGGCCTTGATGTCGAGCCGCAGGCCGCCCTTTTGTTTGCTCTCCCCATGGCAGGAGAAGCAGTGATTTTTTAAGATGGGGTGCACATCACGCGAGAAATCCACTTCTGCGGGACAGGCCGTGGCAGCCAGTAGCAGGAGAAACGCGGGAGTCAGGATTGGTCGCATGGATGCCTGAGAATACGGCATTCCCGGCGGGTCTTCCCTCACGAGAGATCGTGAGGCTGCAATGTAGAAGGCTTCTCCAGAAGCCTTGTGCCGCGTCGCAATCCCCCTGCAGTAACTACCTCTGAAAGGTATGGATCGGAAGATGTGATTTTGTCGGGCGTGCGAGTTGCGCCGCAGGCATGAAAGGCTTCTGGAGAAGCCTTCTACGTTGGGCTACGAGCCTCAGATAAGTCCCTCTTTCAGCGCCTTGGCCACCGCTCCGGTGCGGGTATTCACCTCCAGCTTCTTGTAGACGCCACGGAGGTAGGTATCCACGGTGTGCAGGCTCAGGCCCAGACGGTCGGCAATCTCCTTGCGGATGTACCCCTGGACCATGAGCTCGAGGGTGTCCTTCTCGCGGGCGCTCAGGCCGTAGTCCCCCTGCTTCGGCGCGAACTGGGAGAAGAGCTTCAGCATGCAGTGGGCGATGCGCGGTGTCATCGGCACCCCACCTGTGAGGGAGAGTTGGATGCCCTGCACCAACTCCTCCACGGCCGCGCTTTTCAAAAGATATCCCTGTGCGCCATTGCAGATGGCTTCGGTGATCTTGGCTTCCTCTTCGAAGACGGTGAGAATGAGCACGCGGCAGTCAGGTGCGAGATCCCGGATGCGGGGGATGCGATCCAGCCCGCTGCCATCCGGCAGTCCTACGTCGAGCAGGATGACCTCCGGCACTGCGAATCCTCCTTCCAGCTCCTGCAGCAATGCCTTGCCGGTGGAGAATTGTTTCTCACAAGTCATGTCCTCGCGCGCACTCAGGGCGCGGGCCACAGCACCACGATAGGTCGCGTTGTCTTCGGCAATCCAGATGCGGGCGCGCGTGCTCATGAGGTCATTCCTGCGGGACGCTCATCGTGACAGTCGTTCCCTTTCCCGCAAGGGATTCGATCTTGCAGGAGCCTCCGATACGGCGTGCTCGTTCCCGCAGATTGCCGAGTCCGAATCCATCACTGGAAACAGATGCCGGTTCAAACCCACGACCATTATCTGCGATGACAACCTCGAAGGCTCTGCCGGCTAATCTCAGCCCGATGGTCACTTCGGTGGCATGGCTGTGTTTCACGATGTTTTGCAGGGCCTCCTTGCACATCAAATACAGCTCCCGGCGCGACTCCAGGCTGAGTGAACCCTGCCACGCATCCGCGGCTGGCTCGAAGGTAAGACGCATCCCCTTCAACATGCGCTCCGCGAGCGTACGCAGACCATTCACCATGTCACCTGGTGCTCCCGGCTGGATCATCCACACGAGATCATGCATGGATCCGGAGGTCTCCTGCGCCACACGTTGGATCTCCTCCAGCAGCGAAGCCCGCCCGGCATCATCTGCCTTTTCCGCTTCACGGCTCAACAGGGCGATGCCAGCAAGGTTGCTGCCCACCTCATCATGCAGATCCCGCGCGATGCGCTCGCGAAGCTGCCGGAGATCGCGTCGGCGCCGCAGGCTGTTGCGGATGAGAAAAGCGGTGGGCAGCACCAGTGCCAATGAACCGAGGCAGATACCCGCGGTCCAGGCCCAGTCCCGCCATTGAAGCAAGCGAGTGGCGCGTTCTACCTCTAATGCGGCCAACTCACGTTCGAGAGCGGTGCTGCGTTCCAGTTGCGCCAGCCATTCCGGGAGTGGCAGGATGGGGTTCTCACTCGCATCGCCATCCACTAGGTTCGCATTGGCCCAGGGCTTGTCCGGATACACGCTGGTGGTGCGTGGTGGTTTGCCGAGCGCTACGTTTTGTCCACCGGAATATACCTGCACTTCGGAAATGGCGACTGCGTGATCGGTGAAACGCTCCCACTGCTTGGTCGTGGTGATACGCACATACCTGCCTTCTGTGCCATTGGCTGGCATGACGACTGGGTTCATACCGGGATTGGGGAAGTCCGCATCCGTGAAGTCCACCACCAGATGTGGTTGCAAGAACGAGGGTTCGAGAGCGCTTTCCACCTTGAAGCGCACGGGAAAGCCAAAGCCCACCCAGTGTGGAAACCCTGCCCAGCGCATGGGAAAGAGGCGCACATCCTCCAGCGGATATGGTTTTCCCAGATCAAGGGTGATCTCTACTGGAGTGGTTCCATCAGGGTAGGCGATGCTGTGCCATCCCTTGCGCTCGGTGGAAGTGGCGCTGACCGGCGGGCCGAGGATGCTTTCGCTGTCCGTGAGGTTCGCGAGCGACCAGACGGGTGGAGCTTCACGCGAGGTCGGCGCGGACACTGGGCGGCCTGCGGCGAGATTGCGATCGTTCCGCAACACCATGATTTCTGCCAGTACCAGTGAGGGCCAGGTGATCTGTCCGTTCTTATTACGCCGCCCCGCGGGCACGGTGGAAGTGAGGCGCAGGTATCTCCCCTTCGCCCCATCAACACGCAAAATCACCGGCACCTTGCCTGGATTGGGGAAGTCCTCATTCGTGTGATCATCGATTGTCTGCGACGTTTTGAAGTTGATGTCGTCCGATACGTCGACCCTGAACCTCCACGGGAAACCATACCCTTCGATGCCGCCCTGTTCCTTCGGAAGCACCACCGGAACGATCACCACCGTGTCGAAGGTCTCGCTGGCAGACAGGTCAATCTGCACCCAGAGCTGCTCCGGCGTCCCCTGGAGGATGCGGCTGTGGTAGCCCAGCCGCTCACCGGTCTGCTCGACGGGAATGCGGGCCAGCGCGCCGAGGTCCCGCTGCACGCCCTGAATGCGCATCTCCATCTGCTGAAGCGTGCCGTCCAATGTACGGGCTGTGCGGCTCAGCAGGTCATCGTCCGCCTTCATCCACGCTGGCATGAGCGCCAGCAGGCAAATGAGAGTGCGGAAATGGTGGCTGGTGCCCATGAAAACGTCGTTGCTCATACGGAGCCGAGTAGCGGAATCCTTGCAAGGGCGTGCTTGCCCGGAAGAATACAAGTGTGGCAAGGTTCGGCTGGTACGTGCGTTTCCTACTTCATGAAGACAGCCCCCTCTTCCCCCGCCAGATGGTCGCGTCGCCGTCTGCTGAAGACCGTATTTTGTTCCAGCGCTGCGTTGGGTCTCAACTTGCGTCCAGACGGCCTCTCCGCCGCGGAGACCACCGCGGACGATCAGCATTGGTTTGCCCTGGGTGACTTCGGCAGCATGGAGCCCGCGCAATCCGCGGTGGCGGACGGGATGAAGGCCTATGTGGGAAAGCTCGCAGTGAAGCCTCAAGGGCTTCTTCTCCTGGGGGATAACTTCTACAAGAAAATGGACGGCGGCCTGAAGTCGGGGCGATGGAAGACGGGCTTCGAGGAGATGTATCCGAAAAGCGTTTTCGACTGCCCCTGCCCGGCCATCCTGGGTAACCACGACTACCATGACAATGACGGCGGTGAACTCGTGCAGGTGGAGTACAGCAAGAAACCTGGTACCCGCTGGACCATGCCGAGCAAGTGGCACCGCCAGGACATGGGGGTAGCCAACGGCAAGCCGCTCGTCACCTTCCTCTGCCTCGATACGAACTTCCGCGCCGTCAGCGGTGGCAAGACCAAGGACGGCAAGATCAAAAACTCGCTCATCGAGTCGGAGGAGAATGAACAGCTCTTCTGGCTGAAGGAGGAGCTCAAAAAGCCTCGCGCGACCTGGACCATCGTCATGGGCCACCATCCGCTGTACAGCAACGGGATTCATGGTGACTCAAAGCCGTTGCAGGCGGCCTTCGGCGAACTTTTGCAGGAGAACGGTGTGCACCTCTACATGTGCGGGCATGATCATGATCTGCAGCATCTGGAATTCGCGGGGAAGAAGACCAGCCACATTCTCTCCGGCGGCGGCGGCGCTCGTGTGCGTGAGCCGAAAATTGACAGCCGTGGGCCTTATTCAAAGGCCATCTACGGATTCAGCCATCTTCAGGTGAATGAGAAGCGTTTCATTTTCCGCCACATCGATGCCAACGGAAAACTGCTGCATGAATTCGAGAAACGCCCCGACTTCAGCTTCAGTGTGACGAAAGTGTCATGACCCGTCACTGTTGAGGCATCGTCAGAAGCCCAGCATTGCAAGGCGCGTGGACACTGGGCGTATCCTTCGCATGTTTCGTCGTGCCTCTCTCCTAGTCACCCTGCTTCATCTCGGAGCGGGGTGCCATCTTTTCGCCGCAGACCTCAAGCCGGATGAAGCCACAACCATTCCTGCGAGCGCCCTGCGGCCCGTGGTGGTGACGGCGGATGCTGCTTCTGTCACCGCCGCAAAAGCACAAGCTCCAAAGGCGTCACTGCCTGACGGTTGGGAGCTGGTCACCGCAGCCGCAGCCCCTCAGGTCACGCATCCCATCATGGGATGCCTCGACGATCGCGGAAGGCTGTTCGTAGGCGATGCCGTGGGGCTGAACTGGAACAAGAAGCAGCTTGAAGCGAATCCGCCAAATCGGGTGTTGATGCTTGAGGATGGCGATCACGATGGGTTCTTTGAGAAGAGCACCGTATTCGCAGACAAGCTAACCTTCCCCCAAGGAGCGGTCTGGCTGAAGGGCAGCCTTTACGTGGCCTCACCTCCAGGGATCTGGAAACTGACCGACAAGGATGGTGATGGTGTGGCGGAGCAGCGCGAGATGATTGTGGGCGGCTTCGAATACACCGGAAATGCTGCGGACGTTCATGGGCCATTCCTGCATCCCAATGGCAGACTCTACTGGTGCCACGGCAGGAAGGGACACAAGGTGGTGCAGAAGGATGGCACTCCTGTGCACGAGGGGCTCGCCAGCGGCATCTGGTCCTGCCAGCCAGATGGCAGTGATGTCCGATGGCATGCGCTGGGGTGTGCGGACAATCCCACCGAGATCGATTTCACGCCTGATGGAGACATCATCGGCACCTGCAACCTCTACTACTCCCAGCCAAGGGGTGATACGCTGATGCACTGGCTGCAGGGTGGCGTGTATGAGCGGGCGGATATGATGAAGGCCATCGAAGGACTGCCGCGCACGCTGGAGCACATGCCTGTGATGCACAACTTCGGGCACGTGGCCGTGAGCGGGTGCATGATGTCGCGCAGTGGCCTGTTCAATCCAAAGACTCCCACGGAGAATCAGGCGGGCTTGTTGAACATGTTCGTCATTCACTTCAACACGCAGCGGCTCGTACGTATGGAGCTCGCACCTCAGGGCGTGACTTATGCGGCTTCTGAGCATGAGTTTCTTCGGCTGCCCGATGCGCCGGATGTGCATTTCACGGATGTGCTGGAGGAGCGTGCAGGGGATCTGCTCGTGCTGAATACAGGTGGATGGTTCCGCATTGGATGTCCCAGCAGTCTCATGGCCAAGCCCGAGGAAAAGGGTGCGGTGTATCGCGTGAAAAGGAAGGATGCCTCCGGAGCACTGGCAACCACGTCCAATCCTGCCAAAAGCTGGAAACAGTCGTGGGAGATCCACAGCGACGCTGAGGCGTTGAAGCAACTCAATGGGAATCAAGATGTCCGTGCGTTGATGCAGGCCTGCAACTGGGCTGCGGAGCACCAGAGCAAGAGCGCCGAGGTGTGCGCTGCCATTCTGGGGTTGCTGAAGTCTCCCGCAAAGCCCGCATTGGAGCATGCCATCATGCACGCCGCTCAGGTGGTGGGCGCGGAGAGTGGTCTTCCGCCTATTGATACAACGAATGATATTCTGAGCAGCCGTGTCCTCCTCATCGCCTCCCAAGGGAAGAAGGAAGCTGATGCCGTCGCAGCTTTGCAAACCGCAGCGAAGCAACTGGAACCCATCAAGAATCCGCATCTCGCTGATGCCGTACGCCGTGCCGCCTGTGCCATGCCGCTTGGTGGTGAGGCAATGCTGCCGGTGATGCAGCAGTGGCTGGACGAGACCCCACCTTCCGAGGCGAAGCTGCAGATAATGGAGGACGTCATCGAAGCACACTTCAAAGCACAACCCATACAAGAGTTGGTGGCGGTGATGCTCGGTGGTTCCCAAGCCCCGGTGCGCCGCGCTGCATGGAATATCCTTTCCCGACAGACAGCCGGCATCACGAATGAAAAGTGGCTTACCCCTCTGGAGAAGAGCCTGGCAGATGCAGGCCCCAGTGATGTGAGCCTTATTATTGAAGCCGCGACCCGCTTGAAGACAGACCGCTTCCAAGTCGCGTTGCTGGGCATGGTCAATGACTCGGCACGCCCGCAGACCATCCGCCTCAAGGCTCTCAGTGCCACCTCGCGCGGAGGCAAGGCATTGAGCCCGGAAGGTTTTGCGCTGCTCACCAAGTTGCTCGGGGACATGACGAATGTGACGGCTCGCATTGAGGCTGCACGCGTGCTCGCCACCGTGGCTCTCACCAAGGAACAACTGCTGCAACTCACCGAAACCATTCCCACACTCGGTCCGCTGGAGTTTCAGGAAATGCTCAAGCTTGTCCGCAAGACCAAGGACGCGGAAACCATCAAGGCGCTCGCTCGCTCGTTTGCACTGTCTCCCGTGATCGGGGCGGTGGAAGAGAGTGCTTTCAAGACTGCCTTCGCAAATTCACTGCCGGAAGCGTACGATCTTGTCGCCCCCGCCATTCAGAGCGCAGCGGCCATGATTGATACGAAGAAGCGGAAACTTGCCACACTGGCGGATCAAGTGCAGACCCGGGGTAGGGCCGACGAGGGAAAGAAGAATTTTGCCATGGGTAAAGGTACCTGCCTCGCGTGTCACAAGGTGGGCGATGTCGGGCGAGCCCTGGGACCGGACCTCACCAAGATCGGGGCCATTCGCACAGAACGTGATCTTTTGGAGAGTATCATGTTCCCCAGCAACACCCTGGCACGCGACTATGAAGCTCACGCCATTGAGACAAGCGATGGTCAGAATTTAATGGGCCTCATCCGCAGTCACACCGCTGAGGGACTGCTACTGGTGGACTTGGCAGGTCAGGAGAAAAGCGTTCCGCACGCGAGCATCGTGGCAAACACCACACTTACCACCAGCCTCATGCCCCTGGGCCTGGATGGCACCATGACAGAGCAGGAGTTGTGTGACCTCGTAGCCTGGTTGCGGTCGTTGAAGTAGGCGCCACTCACCACTGCTGCTTTTGTTACTCATGCCATTACGGCATTAGTAACAGAATAAAATGGTATTTTGGATATCACGGGAAAGGTGTCCATTTGGTCGCAGCGGGTGCATTGTTGTACCCGCGGACTTCATTGGAAACGCAGCCACTCCGACCGCATCACTCCCGTGCACCTGAAGCGTACATCCCTCTTCTACATCATTACGCTCACCGTGGTAGGCGCAGCCATCGTGGCGCTTTTGAAGTTCGGTGCGTCGTTGCCGGTTCCTCAGGGTACGCCTGTGGTTGAGAAAGCGGCGGCTGTGGCTGCAGCACCGGCTGCCCAGGGTGCCACCAGCGCCGTCGACATGTTGCGTGAGAACATCATGACAAACTTCCAGCACCCGCTGGCCCAGTTGTTCGTGCAGCTCATCGTCATCATCTTCGTCTCACGCATTGCGGGGAAGCTCTTCCAACTCATGGGCCAGCCCTCTGTCGTGGGTGAGATGGCGGCAGGGATTTTATTGGGGCCGTCCTTGTTTGGCCTGCTGGCGCCGGATGCGTTTGCGTTTGTTTTTCCGGCTTCATCCCTCGGCGCGCTCAAGTTGCTCAGCCAGGTGGGCGTTTGCTTGTTCATGTTCGCCGTGGGCATGGAGCTGGACATGCGCCATGTGCGGAGCAAGGCGCAGACCGCTGTGGTGGTCAGTCACGCGAGCATTGTCTTCCCGTATTTCCTCGGCGTGGTGCTGGCCTACTTCCTCTACAGCCATTTGGCGGCGCCGGGTGCCAGCTTCATGGCGTTCGCGTTGTTCATGGGGATCTCCATGAGCATCACGGCGTTCCCGGTGCTGGCCCGCATCCTTCAGGAACGGCGAATGACAAAGAGCTACCTTGGCAGCACTGCCATCACCTGTGCTGCGGTGGACGATGTCAGCGCGTGGAGCATTCTTGCCTTCGTGGTGGCGATTGCACGTTCGACCAGCCTTGCCGGTGCCGCACTGAATCTCGTCCTGGTGGCCGTCTTCATCGCCATCATGATTTTGGTAGTGCGCAAAGGGTTGCCGAAGTGGATTGGCGAAAAGCGCCTGGCGGATGAAGAGCCTTCGAGTGGTGTGCTCGCCACCGTCGTGTGTGTGGTGGTCACCGCTGCGCTTTGCACGGAGGTGATCGGCATTCACGCGCTGTTCGGTTCCTTCATGGCGGGCGCTATCATGCCGGAAGTGCACAACTTCAGACACAAGATCGCTCTGCGCGTGGAGAAGTTCAGCACGGTGCTCCTGCTGCCGCTGTTCTTCGCCTTCACCGGCCTGCGCACCCAGATCGGACTGCTCAATGATCTGAGTGGATGGCTGGTCTGCGCGCTCATCATTGCCGTCGCCACGCTGGGCAAGCTCGGTGGCAGTGCCTTTGCCGCCCGTTTCACCGGCATGGGTTGGCGGGATTCGCTCCAGCTCGGCGCGCTCATGAATACGCGCGGTCTCATGGAACTCATCGCGCTGAACATCGGGTATGACCTCGGCATTCTGTCGCCACGCATCTTCACCATGCTCGTCATCATGGCGCTCGTCACCACCATGCTCACCGGCCCGCTGCTCACGCTGTTTGGCAAGAAGCAGCAGGCGCCGGACGGCGCTTCTCTCAGGACCACCTCTTAATAGTAGGAGAAGCCGGCACATCTCGCCGCAAGATCCCCTCCTGTAGACGCGATTCGATTGAATGCGCATCCGTCTACTCGTGCTTGCTGCGGCTCTGTTGGGCCTGCCTCTCTCCGGGCTTCACGCCCAGTTTGACACCGAGCAGGGGAATCCCCAGCTCGATGCCTTGCGTGGCACCTTCAAAACAGAAGTCGGCCGCCTGGAGGGGCAGCTCGCTCGCGAGATCAAAACCAAAGAGGATTGGCTCGCGAAGAAGGACGAGTACCGGCGGCAGCTCGCCGAAATGCTCGGGCTTGACCCCATGCCGCCGCGAACGGATTTGAAAGCCACCAAGACGGGAGAGTTCGAGCACGAGGGCGTCATTGTGGAAAATCTCCACTTTCAGTCCATGCCCGGCCTTTACGTCACGGCGAATCTCTACCGTCCGAAGCAGGCGGAGAAGCCCCTGCCCACCGTGCTCTACGTCTGCGGCCACTCCAGCAAGATGAAGGATGGTATCAGCTACGGAAACAAAACCGGGTATGAACACCACGGTGTGTGGTATGCGAAACACGGCTTCGTGTGTTTGATCATCGACACCGTGCAACTCGGAGAAATCCGCGGCGAGCATCACGGCACCTACAGCAAGGGACGCTGGTGGTGGATGTCCCGCGGGTATACTCCTGCAGGCGTCGAAGCTTGGGCAGGCATCCGCGCGCTGGATTATCTGGAAACGCGTCCCGAAGTGGACAAGACACGCTTCGGCGTCACGGGCCGCAGCGGAGGTGGCGCCTACTCGTGGTGGATTGCCGCATTGGATGAGCGCATCAAGGCCGCCGCGCCGACTGCGGGCATCACCACCCTGCGCAATCACGTGGTGGATGGCTGCGTGGAGGGCCACTGCGACTGCATGTTCATGGTGAATACTTACCAGTGGGACTATGAAAAAGTCGCCGCGCTCGTCGCGCCCCGCCCACTGTGCATTGTGAACACGGATAAGGATCGCATCTTCCCCGTCGAGGGTGTGTTCAACATTTATCAAAGCGTGCGCCGCATCTACAAGCTGCTTGATGCGGAGAAGAACATCGGTCTGCAGTTCGCGGAAGGACCGCACATGGACACCCAGCCGCTCAACGTGGGCGAGTTTCACTGGATGATGCGGTTCCTGCAGGGCGCCGAACTGATGAGCACCATCGATGCTCCTGCCGTGAAGGGCATCCCCATGGAGAAGCTGCGGGTCTTCACGGAGTTGCCCAAGGATGAACGCAACACGAAGATTGATGAGAGCTTCGTTCCCAAGGCTGCTGAAGCAAAAGTGCCTGAATATCCCCAGGACTGGACCGGTACGAGAGATGCCTGGATGAAGGCGCTGAAGGAGAAGTGCTTCGCAGGACAGGCGGGCTCTGGCGGTGAGATCGCCAAGTCAGTACTCCCGGCAAAACAGGACTCGCTCGCTGCGGATGGCATTTCAATGGAGCGTTTTCAGATCGCCGTGCCAGATGGCATCCCGCTGGATCTCTATGTGCTGCGCCGTGCAGACCTGAAACCGCAGGACCTTGAACTCGTGGTGCTCAATGTGCTGGATGAAAAAGGCTGGCAGGATTTTGCCAATACCTTTGCCAGGGCATTTCCTGCGCAGTTCACGAAGGACATCGCCGTGGAGGCGGATGCCAAGGGACTCGATCAGGAGAAGAAGATGTTTCAGAACTTCAAGTGGGGCATGGCATATGTGTGTCCGCGCGGTATCGGGCCCAGCGCGTGGGACAAGCCGGTGAAAGCCGGCGATGCCAAGGCCAAAGCGGCGGCAGAGAAGGCCAGCGGCCAGCGCCTGCGCCGCTTCTACCTTCTTGGTCAGACACTCGACGGTCAGCAGATGTGGGACATCCGCCATGCCATCCGGGGGCTGCGCGCGGTAGATGGACTCGATAAAACCAAACTGTGGGTTCAGGCCAGCCGCATGCAGGCGGGAAATGCGGTGTACGCCAGCTTGTACGAAGATGGCATTACCCGGCTGGATCTGCATGAGGTCCCGCACTCGCACGTTGAAGGTCCCATCTATCTGAATGTGCTCAAGTACCTTGATCTTCCCCAAGCTGTCGCCATGGCCAGCGAGCGCACTCGCGTCATTGTCTATGATGATGACAAGGAAGCTTGGGCTTATCCCCAGCAGGTGAGTGACAAGCTGGAGTGGGGGAAGGAGAAGAAGGCTGGCTTCTCACGCCGCGACGTGCCCAAGATGGCAGCGGAGTAGGGGAGTGCGGGAGGAAGGAAGTGACGGTTCGAACCACTAATGGGCACTAACGAACACTAATTTTGATTCCTGAATGGAACTGATAAGTGTTGTTTCGGTCGAGGCAGTGGTAGTGCGTTCGGTTGCTTCCTTGCAAATGTTAAGCTCCGTGGGACCAATACATCTCACTGCGGATTGCCAACACAGATCCTATTAGCGTTCCGTTAGTGTTTATTAGTGGTTAGAGCCGAAGCTCCACTCCGCTTCATCCGGTACACATCCAGCGTGTGCAGCGACTCGCGTGAGGGAAAGGAAACCACGCTCTCATACTGCGCGGGATCCTCAAGCACGGCGAGGATGTCCGCGCTTTTCAGTTTCGCCAGTTCACGGAAGCCCACGACGACGTACAACTCACGTCCCGACTGAAGTGCCTTCTCCATGTAGACCTTTAGATCTGGCAGGTTTCTCGCACGGCTTTCACCCCGGGGATCGTACAGCGCGGAGAAGCGCCACAGCCAGACCACGTGGACCTTTGATGCCGTGTCTGGAGCGAAGCTCTCATGACGGGAGAGGCTGGCAGCTACAACTCCCTTGTAGTCTTCTTCGGGTTGGGTGATCAGGCTGGCATTCATGGGCCAGGTGGAGGCTCCGATGAGAAGCAGGCAAACGATCACAGCACCTGTTCGGGCCATAAGTGGAGACGGTCCTTGGGCGGCGCACTTCTTTATCAGGGAGGTGATTTCGTACAGTCCGAGAGCCACGCACAAGGAGATGAAGGGCAGGGTAAAAATGAGATACCAGGCCCGAAGCTCATCCTTGAGGATGAATTTGAAGTGCAGGGTGCAGACCACGCTAGCTCCGAGGATGGCAGACACCAGCCATGCCACTGACCGGTTGCGCCGCCACAGGGCTACGAATCCCACGGCAAACGCCAGCAGAATGATGGCGAACCCGGTCGAGGTGATGGCAGGAGACTCACGGAACAGTCGCTCCCAACTCATTTCGGATGGATTGCCGGCATTCATCTCGTGATACGAGATGCCCGTGAAGGGTTGCGTGATCAGGTTGTGGAACCAGACCTTGTCCATGGGCAGGCCTTTGATCCACAGCAGTCGTTTTCTTGCGCTTTCTATCTGTGGCAGGTGCGGCAGATAGAGCGACACGAAGACCACCGCGGCCAGCATGTTGGCGGTAGTCCAGCGCACCAGCAGCGGCAGGCGATCTTTTCGCAGCAGCATCAGCACCGCAGCAGCGACATTGAGCGCGGCCAGACCGTACATGATGCCAGCCCAGGAGTACATCAGGAGAAACTCGCCCAGGGCGAAGAGCAACCAGTCACGCCAGAGGTTCTTCTCAAGCGCATTCGTGAGCACGATCAAAAGTATGGGCATGAGAAGCAGCATGAGCGCGTACCCTCGCGCTTCCGCCGTGTACCGCACATGCCACGGATGGATGGACATCACCGCGGCCGCCAGCAGGCCCACGGTGGGGAGTCCCCATCGTCTCAGCAACAGGGCCAGCGTGACCAGGCTGCCCAAGCCGGCGATGAGAGAGGGAAGGCGAGCTGCCCATTCCACAAATGCTGTCTGGGGCTGTCCGGTCACCAGACGCCAGCCGTTCAGACACGTGCGGCTGGCAAGAGTGAAGAGCACGTGGTTGTTCGCCCCATGGCGTGCGCTGAAGAAGCTCTGACCCCAGGTGGGTTGCTCGAAGTACAAGCGGCCCTCCGGCTCGTTCTTTTCCGCAGGCCGGAAGTTGCCGTGGACATAGGTGGCCATGGCGTCTGCCTCGTCTCCCCAGAAGGAGTGGGTCATCCTTGGCAGCCGAAGCACCAGAGATCCCGCCACAATCACCCCCAGTACCAAGGCGAAAGTACGGGGGGACACCGCTGCATCATCTGGCCGGGCAAGGGAAAGAGGTGTGGGGGAGGGATAGCTCCTTTTCAGGCCGACACCCCACAGGAACGATACCGCCAGCAAGGCGCCACAGATACCCACCCGGGCCGCCGCGCCATACCAGAGCCCGGTGGAAAGGTGTTCACCGAAGGTCGGTTCCTTGCCTTCGGCGATGTGACGGGCCCAGGCGGACTTCCACGGCGGGCGCATTTCGTCGAGTTGTTCCGTAGAAACTAGCAGCACTCCCAGGAGAATCAGACGTCCAAAATTGAGGGGTGTAAGCAAAGAGCGGAAGCGGGGCATGGCAAAAGGGGGTGGCTGATGCTTGGCCAGTTTCCGATTCCGTCCAGCCGATTTTTCCCACGCGTTGACTGTTTGTGGCTGGGAAAAATGGCAATTTGCCACGTTTTTGCCTCGCGGTGCCGATGGCGGCTAGGGTCTTGAGGGCGTGTCATTTCCGGATCATTTTGCTCCTTCCGAAGGGGGTGGCAGGCTTGGTGCTTGATGCCTTGAAATACTCGGGTAGTGTCCGACCGAAATTTCCTCAAGATGCCAGTTTCTATGCGAAAACTCCTCCTCGGATTCACCGTGCTGAGCTCTGCGGTGAGTGCGTGTGCGGGAGATGGCACACCCGTCAGTTACAACTTTGAGGTAAAGCCTATCCTAGCGGAGCATTGCCTGAAGTGTCACGGGCAGGATGTGAAGCAGCGCAAGGCGGACCTGCGCCTGGATGACCGGGACAATGTTCTTGCCGCGAAGTCCATCGTGCCGGGCAAGCCGGACGAGAGTGAACTCTTCAAGCGCCTGATCACCCATGACACGGACGAGATCATGCCCCCGCCGAAGGAGCAGCGTCCGCTGACTCCGGAGCAGATTGGCACCATCCGCCGCTGGATTGAGCAGGGCGCCCCTTACGAGAAGCACTGGGCCTTCATCCCGCCGCAGAAGCCCGCCGTGCCCGAGCTCCGGAGCTACGAGTCCCGCGTGAAAGCTCCTGTAGATGCCTTTGTGCTGGCCAGGCTGGAGAAGGAAGGCATCACCCCCGCGGCAGACATCTCTCGCTCTGACTGGCTTCGTCGTGTGACCTTTGACCTCACCGGCCTGCCTCCCACACTCACGGAGCTGGATGCATTTCTGGCGGATTCGTCGCCGGAGGCGTTTGAGAAAGTGACGGATCGTCTGCTCTCCAGCGAAGCTTATGGTGAGCACATGGCCGTCGCCTGGTTGGATGTGGCTCGTTACGCGGACACGTACGGCCGGCATGAAGACCACGACTGTCTCACCTGGCCTTATCGCGACTGGGTGGTGCGCGCCTTCAACACGAACGTGCCGTATGACAAGTTCGTCCTATGGCAGACCGCCGGCGACATGATGCCCGGCGCCACACAGGACATGTATCTCGCCACGGCCTTCAACCGCCTTCCGCAGCAGAGCAATGAAGCAGGCAGTGATGAGGAGGAATTCCGCCAGGACATCATTGCGGATCGTGTGCGTACCAATGGCATCACCTTCATGGGACTCTCCCTGGAGTGCGCCCGCTGCCACGACCACAAGTATGACCCCATCTCCACGAAGGACTACTACAGCATCGCTGCCTTCCTGAACAACATCGACGAGTGCGGCCTCTACACGGTGTACACGGACTCCATCCCGGCGCCGACCATGTTCGTGTACAAGGACAAAGGTGAAGAAAAGCGGCATGCCGAAGTGCGTTTTGAGATCGCCGCCCAGGAAATCGCGAGGGCGAATCTCCTTCCGGCAGCACGCGAACGCTTCATGCAGTGGATTCGCTCCAGTGATGCCGAGGTGTCTGCTGCCAAGCCGCTGGTGAGACTCGAGTTCGAAGAGATGTCGGAGGACAAGAAGTTCGCCAATCTCGCCCAGCCCCAGTACCCCGCCACGGTGCGCCTGAAGTCCAAGATGATGCCGGGACGCAATGGCAATGGCCTGCACTTCCGTGGGGACAATCACGTGTCCATCCCGGGAGCTGGGGACTGGACGCGTACGCAAGCTTTCAGCACGTCCTTCTGGATTCAGCCCATGAAGGAAACAGCGCGTGCCGTGGTCATGCACCATTCGCGAGCGGGTCTCGATGCGGGTTCGCGTGGTTATGAAGTGCTGATTGAAGATGGGAAGCCCTCTTTCGCCCTCTGCCACTTCTGGCCAGGCAATGCCATCCGCATCCGCGCGAAGCAGAAGCTGCCGCTCAATCAGCTCACCCACATCACCGCGACCTACGACGGCTCCAGCAAGGCGAAGGGCATGCGGATGTACATCAATGGTGTCGCTGCGGATTGCGACATCGTGCGGGACAATCTCTACAAGGACATCACCTACGCCCAGATCTACATCGACAAGGACAAGGTGGAGGACTCCATGCTCGGTCTGGCAGGGCGCAAGAATGACAATTTCCTCACCGACGCCATCGTCGATGACTTCCGTCTGTACGGTTGCGAGCTCTCTCCTGTAGAAGCTCGCCTGATCGCGGGCACCGGTGGTCCGGTGGCACGCCAGGAGTGGTTCGAGTGGTACCTGCGTGAGAAGGATTCAGAGTGGAAACAGCAGACGGAAAAGCTCCAGAAGCTGCGCGACGAGGAGAATGCACTCTCCATGAAGATGCAGGAGATCATGGTCATGCGTGAAGTGCCTGAGGCGAAGCGTCGTGAGACACACATCCTGGAGCGCGGACGCTTTGATTCACCCACGGAGAAGGTCGGTCCGGACACGCCGGCCAGTGTCTTCGCCTTCCCGCCGGAGTTTCCGCGCAACCGCCTCGGCTATGCGCAGTGGCTGGTGGATCGTCGCAATCCCCTGACCGCTCGTGTGTTTGTGAATCGCATGTGGCAGCAGTTCTTTGGTCGCGGCATTTCGGGCACGAGCGAGGATTTCGGCATTCAGGGCGAATTGCCCGCCAATCCTGCATTGCTCGATTGGCTGGCCGTTTCGTTCATGGACAATGGGTGGGACGTGAAGGCCCTGGCCCGTATGCTGGTCCTCAGCGGCACGTACCGGCAGTCCAGCACTCCGGCAGATCCCGCGCTGCTCACGCGGGATCCCGACAACAAGCTTCTGGCCCGTGGCCCGCGTGTGCGTCTCACGGCCGAGGAACTGCGCGATAATGCACTGGCGGTTGCCGGATTGCTTGACAAGCGCATCGGTGGTGAGCCGGTGAAGCCCTACCAGCCGGCAGGATTGTGGGAGGACTCAGGCACCCAGCACGACTACGTTCAGAGCACGGGCAAGGACCTCTTCCGCCGCAGTGTGTACACCTTCTGGAGACGCACGCTGCCTCCGCCTTCGATGTCGGTATTTGATGCGCCCACACGTGAGTTTTGCAAGGCACGACGCGAGAAGAGCGCCACGCCCCTGCAGGCACTCGTGCTCTTCAATGATCCGCAATTCCTCGAAGCGGCTCGTGTGCTCGCCGAGAAGCTGGTGCGGGAGCATCCCAGCGATGACTGTGCCCGTGCGAAGTCTGCGTTCCGCATCCTCACAGCCAAGGAGCTGGACCCTGGCGCTTGCGACATTCTTGTGGGACTCATCAAGCAGGCTCGCGAGAATTTTGCGGCCAAGCCCGAGGAAGCCGATGCCCTTCGGCGCAAGAATGGTGAAGCTGCTGTCGACGACAAACTGAATGCCGTGGAAGTCGCCGCCACCACCATGCTCACCCGTGCCCTGCTGGCCTACGATGAGTGTGTGATGAAGCCCTAATCCCAACAGAAAGAAATGTTCTCCCGTCGTCAGCTTCTTCAGCGTGCCGGTCTTGGTTTCGGCAGCCTCGCCCTCGCGGACATGGTGTCCGCGGCGCCGAGTGCTGAAGCACCAACGTCTGCATCATTGGGTGGATTGCCGGGCTTGCCGCATTTCGCGCCGAAGGCGAAGCGGGTGATCTTCCTCTTCATGAGCGGTGGGCCCTCGCATCTGGAGAGCTTCGACTACAAGCCCTATCTGAATGAGAAGCAGGGCGTGGAGTTTCCCGAGTCCCTGCGCAAGGGCAAGATGCTGCCGGGGATGGCTGGCTCGCAGAGTTACTTCCCGCTCGTCGGCAGCCCGTACAAGTATGCCCAGCATGGGAAGAGTGGTGCCTGGGTGAGCTCCGTCTTCCCCGAAACGGCGAAGGTGGTGGACGATCTTTGTTTCGTGAAGAGCATGTTCTCGGAGGCGGTGAATCACGACCCTGCCCTGACATTTCTGCAGACAGGTTCTCCCCTCCCTGGTCGCCCGAGCATCGGTGCGTGGGTGAGCTATGGCCTCGGCACGGATAATCGCGACCTGCCGAGCTTCATCGTGCTCATCAGCAAGCGTGGCGTGGACCAGCCGCTGAGTGCCCGGCTTTGGGACAGCGGATTTCTTCCCACGCAGTATCAGGGCGTGCAGTTCCGCGCGGCGAAGGATCCGGTGCTGTATCTCAGCGAACCCGCAGGGGTCGCACGCCAGGACACGCGCAATATGCTCGATGCCCTGAACAAGTTGCACGCGCATGAGCATGCCATCAGGCAGGATGCAGCCATCAACTCGCGCATCGAGCAATATGAAATGGCCTTCCGCATGCAGGCCAGTGTGCCGGAAGTCACGGACATCAGCGGTGAGCCCGAGCACATCTACGAGATGTATGGCAAGGATGCGAAGAAGCCCGGCAGCTTCGCGGCAAATTGCATTCTGGCGCGTCGCCTTGCGGAGAAGAACGTCAAGTTCATCCAGCTCTACCACCCGGGCTGGGATCACCATGGCGGTCTGCCTCGTGACTTCGCGATGGGCGCCTCGGAGATTGACCAACCGTGTGCCGCGCTCATCAAGGACCTCAAGCAGCGCGACATGCTCAAGGATACCCTGGTGATTTGGGGTGGAGAGTTTGGTCGCACGAGCTATTCGCAGGGCAGCATTACCAAGGGAGACATCCCCAGCTTTGGTCGCGACCACCACCGTGGTTGCTTCACCTTCTGGATGGCCGGCGGCGGCATCAAGGGCGGCATGACCTATGGTGAGACGGATGAACTCGGCTACACCATCGCCCGTGACCCTGTGCATGTGAATGACTTCCACGCCACCCTGCTGCACCTGCTGGGGGTGAATCACGAACGCCTCACCTTCCGTTTCCAAGGCCGCGACTTCCGCCTGACAGACGTGGCAGGGAATGTGGTGAAACCGCTCCTGGCGTAGCTCCCCTTGCCAAAGTGCGTGGAAGTGCGGTAGGTTAGTTTGGTTTTCGGACCGCTAATTGACGCTAACGAACGCTAATGTTTGGACCTTTGTGATGGTGCCATCGATGGGCAGCTTCGGCATAATGCGCTGAAATGAAACCGGAAGATTTCGACATTCCAGAGTGCAGAGTGCCATTTGCCCAGGAAGGGTATGATCTCATGGGGGGGGCATTTGAGGTGCATCGTGAAGTCGGAGGCGGGCTGCTGGAAGATATTTACCAAGAATGCCTGGAGAATGAATTGGAGCGCAGGAGCATCCCCTTCGTGGCCAAACAGGAGATCGCGGTCTTCTATAAGGGAAGGGAATTGCGGAAACGCTACGTCCCCGATTTGTATGTGTACAACACCATTGTAGTGGAACTGAAATCCCTCAGTGCCTTGGCTTCGGACCATCAGGGGCAATTGATGAATTACATGCGACTTTCACGAAAGCCTGTGGGATATCTCATCAACTTTGGGCCAGCCAAGGAAGTTGAATGGCGCCGCCTTGTGCTCTCGGAATTCGTAGATCTTTCCAAGAGGAAGCCGATCCAGCCAAGGCAAGAGAGGAGAAGAGCCTGAATTATTAGCGTCAGTAAGCGCCCATTAGCGGTCCTCCAAAACCAATTTTTCTCCTATGCTCCGCCATCTGCTTCCCCTCCTGCTGGTCTGTGGCGTCGTGCAACTTGCCGCGCCTGCATTGTCCGCCCAATCGGAAAGCGGCAAGGTGCAGGTTAATCTTGATCCGCTGCTAACCTTTCCTGGTCTCTGGGACAAGACCCAGGAGACGGTCGGCACGGCTTTTGTGGATGCCGGGGTGAAGCAAAGTCCGGAGTTCTACTGGATTGGGCGTACCAAGGGGGCGAAGGACGTGGCGGTCTTTGACGCGAAGCCCTATGCCGATTCTGGCGCACATCTCAGCCTCTTCGCAGGCAAGGTACCGGTGGACTATGCAGGGGTGTATTTTACCGGCGGCAAGGTGAATCAACTGATCGTTCAGGTGACGCAGGAGACGCCGGATTTCGAGAAATTGCTGGCTTCGGTGCAGAGTGCTCTGGACACGTTGTTCGCTGCCACGCCTACCGCGCAAGCGCAACTCCGCGGATTCGAAGGTGAGAAAGGCATGCGCACCATGGTCTGGCGAAACGCCAACGCCATGGGCGTGCTCAGCGTGAGCAAGAACAAGAAGCTGATGCGCATTTCCTTTGCACCAGCCTCAGCTGATCCGATTCTGGTGGCTGGTTATCCCGTGCAGAAACTCATGACTGAGGATCCGAAGTTCTTTCTGAACCTCGATTCCCTCCTGGCATTGCCTGCGCTTTGGTCCCTCACCCCGGAGAGGGTGGAGAAGTTGTTTGCCACGCCGGGCGGAGACGAGTCTCCGTACTACCAGTGGCTTACGAGCGACAAGACGGGCGTGCGTTTCTCACGACATCCCTTCAGCAATGTCGAGGTGGACCTCAGTCTCTTCGATGGCGCGGTCCCGGTGGAGGAGGCGGTGGTTGAGTTCACCAAAGGGAAGGCTTCGCGTGTGTCTGTGTCTCTCTACAATCGCGGTGACAGCGGATCGGTGCAGGCGGAGGAATTCAAGCGGCGCTACCAGACGGCCGGCGTCTCCATGGGGAAGATTCTTGGAGTGCGTCCCACCGAGCGGCGTCCCAGCGCGCAATCTGCAGTGAAGATTGGCGGCTGGGCGTGGAACGCGCCGTCCGCACTGGCCGCGCTCGAGTACAATGCGGGCGCGCTGGAGGGTGGCCAGCCCGAGTTTCTCCGCCTCCGCCTCGCGGCACCGGGAGAGCGTGAGGCCTTTGCCAGCGAAACGGGACAGAGCATGCGCCGCACCGCGCTGGGAAAGGCCGAGCTCCCCCGATTCGTGAAGCGTGAGAAAAACGGTGACGTGTTCATTGGCGAGGTGCCGATGGTCGATCAGGGGGCCAAGGGATATTGCGTCGTGGCTTCTTGTCAGCGGTTGTTTAGCTATCTGCGCATCCCCTGTGACCAGCACGAGATTGCGCAAATCGCCGGCTCGGATGCGGGCAGTGGAACGAACTCCATGGACATGGAAGACGCCCTCCGGAAGATCGACAGTCGCTTCAAGGTGAACTTCAAGGCACTGGGCTACCGCCTGAGCCGGGGTGGCTATGGCGTTCCGTATGGCAATCGCATGACGGAGGTCCCCTTTGCCAAGTTCGAAAAGCAGATCGAGGACTACACCTCGAAAGGCATTCCCATGCTCTGGGCGCTTGAATTGGGGCGGTACCCCGAGGAACCAGCCAATGCCGCTCAGGCCGGTGGGGGACACATGCGGCTCATCATTGGGTACAACCAGGCGAAGCAGCAGGTAATTTTCACCGATTCCTGGGGAGCCGGCCATGAGTTGAAACGCATGAGCCTTTCGGATGCGTTCAATGCCACCCTGGCCATGTACGTCATTGAGCCGAAGGAGCATTGACCGCGAGTCCCGGAGCCGTGGCCGTTACGGCTGCTTTTCTTCGTCAGGATTGCGCACTTTCGGCTTGGAAGAAGCGGGCAGGTTTCTGTAGTCTCCTGCCATGTCCGCCGAATCCCGCATCCTTGAACTGAATCTGGAACTGCCCGCAGCACCCGTACCGGTCGCCGTCTACAAGCCCATCGTCATCGTGGGAAATCTGGCCTACATGTCCGGCCACGGCCCCTTGCGCTCGGACGGCACGCTCATCACCGGACAGGTGGGCATGGATCTGACGCTGGCCCAGGGCAAGGAAGCGGCGCGTCAGGTGGGTCTGGCGATGCTGGCCACGCTGAAGAAACAGTTCGGCACGCTGGATGCCGTGAAGCGTGTGGTGAAGCTCCTTGGCATGGTAAACTCGGCACCAGACTTCTACGATCACCCCAAGGTCATCAACGGCTGCAGTGAGCTTTTCTCGGAAGTGTGGGGCAAGGACCGCGGTATCGGAGCGCGGAGTGCCGTGGGCATGGGCCCGCTGCCAGGAAACATCGCGGTGGAGATTGAAGGCATCTTCGAACTCGACCTCCCGAAGGTGGAAATGCTGGAGTAGGACGCTCGGGAACGGAGCGTGAAGCCATGTTCCGTTTTTCGGTATTGAGGAATCCCTCCAACTCACCCGAGGCATGAATCTCGCAGTTGGAGGGAAGGTCCCTGTGGGTGGCGTTATTTCTCTATCCGTTATTCTATTTTATTGCATAACGATGGTGAGCGCGGTGCCGCTTCAGGCATAAAAGCGTCATTTCGTGTCAGATTCTGACACCTGAGCGTGTGAACGGTGGCACGCGGCATGCTTTTCAAGTCGCAAACCCCCACCTCAATTCATTCTTCATGTTGCGAAGGCAGATGCTTCGCAAAGCGGAGAGTCCATGTCTGGGGGAGACGACCCCATGCATACGCTACGAATCACAAGCCTCCGCGCTGTCAGCATCGCATGCACGCTAGCCCTTTCTGCTGCAACGGCATTTGCGCAGAGCATCTTCACCTGGGATGCCAATGGCACCACAGCCACTCAAACAAACGGCTCCGGCCAGTGGCTTGGCAGCGGTCAGTGGTGGGATGGGGCTGCAAATGTGAATTGGGATAACCTCAATCCTGTCATTGCCCAGTTCGGCATCGCAGGTGTTCCCGGTGCCACGGCGGATACGGTGACCATCACCGGTCAGGCGGTGAACGTGGCGGGCATGAATTTCCTCGGCCTGTCTGCAAGTGCCACGGCCTTGCCTTACACCATCGCTGCCGCGAGTGGTGGCTCCATTGCGTTTGCTGACAATGCCGTCATCAACGTCGCGGAGGGCTCCAGCACAGGCAGCTTCTTCATCACCTTCTCGGCGCCCATTACGGGGAACAACCTGACGATTCAAAAATCCGCCGGAACGAATTATGGATATGTCACCTTCAGTGGTGCCACCACGCTGACCGGGACGCTCACGATCAAAAACAGTTTCGGCGGTCTCTGGGTTCGCAGCACCAATGCCGCAAACTTCGCCGGAGTCTCGAGCATCGTGGTGGAGAACGGCAGCGCTTTCGCCATGAGCGGTGGCGGCACCTTCGGCCAGGCGTTCAGTCTTGCCGGATTCGGTGGCGGCACAGGCACTTATGGGGCCATCCGCCTTGATTCCTCAAACACGACCATTTCCGGCCCCATCACGCTCACTGCAGATGCTGGTATCCTCAGCAATGGACTCATCACAGGCACCGTCGTCAGCGGATCCATTGGCGGGAACTATGGATTCTCGCGATATGCCATCTTCTCGGGTGGTGTGGGCACCTTTGCGTTTACCGGGACAAATACCTACACCGGCACGACCACCTTGGGGCGCACGGCGAGCACCTACAACGGAGCCATCACCTCGATAGACTTTTCGGCCACAACGGCACCCACTGAGGACATCCTGTACCATGGAGTGACGAATGCGGGCACGTTGAGTCTTCAAGCTGGCTACAACTCGGCCACCGTACTCAATGTGGTCGGGAAGGCTGGCACGATAAATTCGCAGCGGTTCGGTGATGTGATCGTCAATGCAGGTTTCGCAGGTCAGGGCGGGCTCACGGCCATCAATCTCACCTCGGGTGCGGGAGGTTCGATGAATGTGAGCATTGGAGCCATCACCCGCACCGGTGCGAGCATGCTGGCTATCGGAGGGCCAGCAGCGGGTGTCATCAACACTACTATGGCTGATGGAATTCTTGGGCCATGGGCAACGTATCGCGATGCCTCGGGGAAGACCTCCTGGGCTCAAGTGTCCGGAGGTGTCATCACGGGAGGCTTTGCTGGCAATCTGACGCATGTGACGGGCAGCACTGTCTCCACTCTGCCTGGCTATTCGTCCGATAGCCACCTGACCATTTCCGGCAGCTCCTCCGGGAATGTCACGGTGGCCAGTGGCACCACGGATCTCAGGACCGTTTCCATGACAGACAAGTGCGATGACCGGGTGCTGGATCTCACGGGGGGCACTCTGCGACTGGGCGCCACGGCTTCTGGAGGGGGCGGCATCCAACTCGGGGCAGACGCCGGAAATCTTCTCATCACCGGTGGAACATTGACTTCCGGTGGTCCCACCGCAGATACGGCAGGCCAGATTATTGTGACCAACACCTCCGTGAAATCGCTGATCCAGATCGACTCGGCGATCACCAACAACGGGTCGGGCGCGGTCATGCTGCTCTTCAATGGTGTCACCGGCTCGAAGGTGGTTCTGGCCGGTAACAACACCTTCACCGGTGGCACCACCATTGCTTCCGGTGCGGTGGAGATGCGCAGTGGCAATGCTCTAGGCACTTCCGGGACAGTCACCGTGATGCAAAATGCGGAACTGCAGCTTTCTGGAAGCATCACCGCGAACAGAAGTTTCACCATCACCGGCAATGGACAGAACAACACTGGCGCCATTCGCAACCTCGGTGGGAACAACACCATCAATGGCACGGTGACCATCACGGCGAATACGCTCATCATGTCAGATGCCGGCACGCTGAACTTCACCTCCGGAACTAATTCGTTCACCCCCACTACCACTGGCTATAACCTGACCTTCGGTGGCGCGGGAGATACGGTGGTGAACGGGCGCATCAATTTCACGACCCAAGGCGTTGTCAAAAATGGCACCGGCATGCTCACGGTCGGAGGAAACAATACCGCCATCACCACCGGGGCATTCACCGTCAATGAAGGTGTGCTCCGCATCACCCATGTGAATGCGTTGGGTAATGCCACACAGGGCGTTACGACGGTAAACTCAGGATCTTCTTTGGAACTATTCTTCTCCACAGACAGTACTGTGGCAGAGAGCATTGTCTTCAATGGAACCGGGTTCAACAACACGGGCGCCATTCGCAATGTCTCCGGCAACAACACCTTGTCCGGTGCTCTGACCACCACGAACGCATCAGCAACAGCCGCAAACTCCATCACGGCGGATGCCGGCACGACGCTGACGATTTCCGGCTCAGTGAAAAACGGATCCAGCTCAGGCAGCAGCACGCGTCTGGTTCATTTGGGTGGGGCAGGAACCATCAACGTCACTGGTGTCATTACCAATGGGGGTGTCGCCACCGCCGTGACAACCCTAACCAAGAATGATTCGGGTACCGTGAATCTCACGGGAACGAACACCTACACCGGCCTCACCACCGTAAACAACGGCACTCTGCATCTGAACTTCGATGGTGCGGGGGCTCCCGCCTCAAACATCCTCTACAATGGCGTGACACTGAGTAGCTCCGTTGGAACGCTGGTGATGGCTGGGGCAACCTTCAAGACCACAGGCAAGACGAATAGCGTCAGCAGCCAGGCGATGGGAACGCTCACGCTGAATGCGGGCTATTCACGCATCACCGCCGTCTCGACTGGCACGGGTGCGATGAACCTCAGCTTTGGCGATATCACCCGCGCTGCAGGCGCGACCTTACGCTTCGACCCGCCTTCCAGCGGTAGCCTTAAGACGACTGCAGGTGCGGACAATGCATTGCTGGCAGTGGGAGGGGTAGCTTTCTCCACGATGGGGGCGGACGACTGGGCGGCTACCGGCGTGGCCGTGTCCGGTTCGCGCTCCATCGTGGGGCTCTCCACCATTGCGAACGGGTACACCGCCAGCACAGCCACCACGCTGGCTGGTAATGCGGATGTTGCTGCCGGGGTCACCGCCACCGCACTCTCAGGAAACACCACGTTGAGCAGCCTGCGCTTCCATCAAGCACAAGCTACCACGGTCACGGTGGGTTCAGGCAATGACCTTACTACAGGGGGGATTCTTGTATCCTCCAATGTCGGGGCGAACGACGCTGCCATTCGTGGAGGCAATCTGCGAGCCGCCACTGCCACCAGCGATTTGGTCATCATTCAAAACAACACGGCAGGTTCCCTGACGCTCTCCGGTCACCTCTACGCGCCCATCACGAAGGCCGGCGCTGGCACGCTGATTCTTGAATACAACACCGCCTACGTCGCCGGAGACTACACAGGCGACTTCCGCATTCAGGAAGGCGTGATGCAACTCGTCAAGACAACCGCCACGTCCATCTCGTATGGAACGTACTACAGCGCGAACTACATCCTGGGCAGTGGCGGCAGCAGCGCGAAGCTTGTGCTGGGAGGAACAGGCGGCAATGCCGTCGCGCTTTGGGGTGGCCTGCGCACTCAGGGAAGTGGGACCTCCAACGCTTTGGTTGGGGGAACGGCGAGCCTGGCCACCTTCCGCCATTACGTCTCCACCACGAGCGACTTCCGGAGCGGGTTCATTGGCGGCAGCGGAACCTTCGAGAACAACGTCAGCGTCATCATCGACCAGGGTACTTTGCAGTTGGGTTCATCCAATACCTACAAGGGATCCACCATTGTGAATCGAAACATCCTTGAGGTCACCAAGCTGGCGGACCGTGGCCAGGCCAGTTCCTTGGGCACGGGTGACTTCGATGCGAGTTCACACATCATCCAGATGGCCGGTCTGACCACCTCCGCGCTGAATGCCTCGGCACTGGCCACTCTTCGCTACATCGGCGATACGGACTCGGTGACAAACCGGCCCATCATCGTGACCAACACGGATACTGCCGATAGTGTCGTCTCAGTGGTTGCTGCCATTGAGAATGTGGGGAAGGGCACATTGAAGTTCACCTCCGCCTTCACAGCCGGGGGCTCGAATACCGTGCAGCGTGTGCTTCGTCTGGGCGGCACCAACACCGGAGAGAATGAGATTGTCAGTTATGCGGATGCCAGCGCCTCCATCTCCAGCAAGCTGGAAAAGGTGGGGACTGGAAGATGGGTTCTCACAGGTAACAGCACCTACACGGGCGGCACCACCATTTCGGAAGGTATACTCCAGCTCGGCAAAGGCGGCACTTCAGGCATGGTGGGCATGGGTGACGTAGCCATCAGCACCGGCGCTACTCTGGCCACGAATCGCAGTGATACCTTCAGCATCTACAACAACATCACCGGAGCGGGATCTGTGGTGGTGAACAATGCGCCCACTGGCGTGCTGGTGCTCGACAGTGTGGGCAATACCTATACCGGTGGCACGAAAGTGAATACGGGCACGCTCATGGTGAACAATGCCTATGGAGCATCAGGGACGGGAACCGGCAGTGTGTCTGTGGAGGCCTCTGGCACGCTTGCCGGCACGGGCTCCATCGCTTCCAGTGCTGGCAATTCCGTGGTGGTGCGCGGCCTTCTCAGCGTGGGCGAGCATTACACCGGAGCGGCGGATCTGCACATCACCACATCTGGAAGCGGCTCGCTGACGGTGGAGGCCTGTGGCGTGATTGCGCTCGATCTCGTCAGCGGAGCGGGTAGCGGCATGCTCAATGCTCCGGAGGAAGCAGACATGCTGGTCATCGGCGGGAATGTGCTCCTCAATGAGGGCAGCATCTTGCGTGTGCTGAATCTCAACGGGCTCGTGGATTGGGCGATTGGTGACGCCTGGCAGATCATCGATTGGAATACCCTGGGAACCACGCGTACCGGAGCTTTTACCGCGCTGGATCTGCCGACGCTCACGGAAGCTTACAAATGGGATACCAGCGCGTTGTACACTTCAGGCATCATCACCGTGGCCGATGCCGTACCTGAGCCCGGTCGCGCCATGTTGCTGGGTATCGCGTTCGCTGGCTTGGTGCTTCGTCGCCGTCGGAAACTTCTGTGATCAACGCTTGAGGAGCAAGCCCTGGCCGGTGGGCAGGGTGGCGATCATCACACCCTTGCTGGCTGCGAACTCATTGGCGGAATCGTATTGAGCTCGATAGGATGAGAAGCCGTAGTCATCGAGCAGGATGACTCCACCGGGGACCATCTTGTCCCAGAAGAACTCAAGCGCGGCACGCTCCGGCTCCGCGATATTCATATCAAGATGGAGATAGGCGACCTTGCTGATGCTCACTTCCTGTAACGTGTCCGGTACCTTGCCGCGGACCAGGCGGCAGCGAGGCCAGGGAGCGAAGTTTCGTGCCGCCGTCTCGTAACACTCTTCATAGAGCAATCCATTCTCCTCGACACGCGCGGTCCTTTCTTGAGCGGACATCTGCTCCTCCGGAATGCCCCGGTAGGTATCGAAGAGATAGAAGTCCTTCCCCAGGAAATTAAAATCCAGATAGGTGCAGATGGAAATGGAACAGATCCCGGTATTCACGCCGCACTCCACGAAGTCTCCCTCCAGTCCTGCAGCATGGCTTGCCGCCCACAAGACCATGTGCACCCGCCACTCTATGTGGATATCGAGATCGGAGCCCTTGGGGCGACCAATCTTATGTCCCGAATTCATGCCGCGCTGGTAGGCCTCCGCGAATTTCGGTGACCGGAATGCATCTGTATTCCGCGCCCAGGTAGCGAGGATGTCGTTGAAGAACGAGGGTCGCCCCATGTGCCGGCACCAAGTCAGGAATTTGTTGTGGTCCTCCCTGAATTCGGGGGGCACTTCCACGGCGTGTTCTTTGGCCTGCAATTCCCTGCGCAGGCCGTCGCATGTCTGATGCAGGGCCTGGTTTTCGCCCAGCTGAGCCTGCAGTTGCGATTGTAGAACGCCACGGTCGGCACGCGCATTATCTCGCTGCGTTTTGACGTCCGCGAGTTGCGTCTTCAATTCCTCGACCCGTGCACGAAGCACGGCGACCTTGTCATCCTGTTTGAGTCCCACGGGGCCATCATAGTGAGCCGTGGGATCGAGGCAAATGATCAGATCATCTAGTCAAGGGATGGTGAATCGCAATACATCGCGTTTCACCATCCCGCGGGTCAATAGCCATCTTGAATGCGCATTACCAGCGTACTTCAAGACCCACGACAGGTCCGTGCGATACCGTATCCATCGCGAAGCTGTCCTTTTCGTAGTCGACACCCAATCCGCGATAGCCGGCGGCAAGGCTGACTGAATCACTCACGCGGAGACCAAGACCCGCGAAGGCCTGCCAGGTGAGATCGGAGCTGGCGCCAAAGCCACCAATGTCCCCGTTGAAACGAAGGAAGAGCTTCTCGGTAAGCCCCACCTGGCCGCGAAGACCGACGATGGGATCCGCAAAGTCAGTGTCCTTGGAGCCGGTGATTTCTCCGCCACGGGCAAACCGGCCGGTGAGTTCCGCTTCCAGGATGGTGATCCGGGCACCGGCGAAGATATCGAGTTGGACGTTCTCAGCATCCACGGCGCGATAGGCAGCGAAGGGCGTAAGCAGCCACTGCTTCTGCTCATAGCGGAAACTGCGGAAGAGCCGTCCCCCGGCGGCGAAGTCATCCGAGACCTTGCCGTATACGACATCCATTCCCACTGACCACCGACCATGTCCCGCCTCGAAGACGCCCATGTATCCCATGTCCAGGCTGTCCAGCGTGTCCTTCATGCTGACATCCACGGAGCTACTGAGCCTGCCCACAGACACGTCACCTTCCACAGCAGTGAGCCACACGTAGGGGGCAGCACGGAACCACCAGCCACTCTCCGACGGAGGTGGATTAGAAATAACGGGAGCCTTTGAAGTCACTGGACCTGCGTGAAGGGAGGGGGAGGTGAGCGCAGTCGTTGAACTGATGAGAGCGAGCACAAGTGTGTTGCGAAGATTCATGGAGAAACTTTCTTTCTGTCGGGTGGTGAGGTGTGGGTTGGTTTGTTGTTTGATGAAGTGCGACGCGACTTAGTAAACAAGACCGCGACGACCACGGAGCTTGTCATTCACGTTCTCCGCGCGATCGATGCGATTCTCCAGTTGGTCGCCGGGGCCGCTATAGTGGCGGCGGTCGTAGCGGTCCTCGCGACGATCGACGCGGTCTTCGACACGGTCGACCGTTCCGGCAGCGCAGGAGCTGAGAAGGAGAGTGGCGGTGGCTAGTGTGAGCAGGGTGATGTGATGCATGCTGAGAGTGGGCAAATCGATTCTGTGTGGTGAATGGGGGGAATTCAGGGAGCTTCGATGCTGGAAAATTCCTCGTCCGTCGGCAGCACCGGTTCACCGTTCATGTTTTTCATGACGACCTTGAACTGGTCGGCGAGGAAAAGGGGTTTGGCGGATTCCTTGGCGAGTTCCTCAAGCCGCTTCTGTAACTGGCTGACTTTCTCCGGCTGCACTGTTGCGAGGTTGTTCTTTTCGGAGGGATCCTCGGCGAGGTTGAACAGTTCGACGCTGGACGGCAGCAGCGTGCGCCATACCAGTTTCCAGTCACCCTGGCGCACGGCTCCGCGAAACGGCTCCACGTTGTGGACGACCTCGGAACGTGGGGAGGCGGCTCCAGAAGCAAGGGTTGTCCAGACGTTCTGACCATCGAGGGGCTTGCACTTGTCCGTGGGAGCGTGGGCCAGGCTGGCAAAAGTGGCAAAGAGGTCTACGGCATGGATGAAGCCATCTCTGGTGCCCGGCTGGATGTGTCCGGGCCAGTTGGCAAGAGCGCAGACGCGGGTGCCTCCTTCATAAAGGGTGCCTTTGCCATCGCGGTACTGTCCATTGTCACAGGGGATTTTGATTTTGGACATGTCCGCCATCACTCCGGCAAACATGGCATTGCGAGTGCCTCCGTTGTCACTGTGAAAGACGATGAAGGTATTTCCCCGCATGCCGCGTTCTTCGAGGGCGCGGACAACGTTGCCGATCTCATCGTCCAGGCAGGAGACCATGGCTGCATAGGTGCGGCGCGTGGGGTCTGCGATATTTGGATACCGGTCGATGTATTCCTTGGGCGCTTGATAGGGCGTGTGAGGTGCGTTGAAGGCGAGGTAGAGGTACAGAGGCTGGGTAGGATTGTGCTGCTGGATGAGCTTCACTGCTTCCCGGCCGAAGAGTTGGGTGGTATAGCCTTCCTCTTTGACCACGTCGTTGTTCCGGTACCAGTCGGTCACGCCGTGCTCTTCGTGGGTGAAGTAGTCCAGCTCGCCAATCATGGCGCCGTATTGAAAGTCGAATCCACGCTGACGCGGCCAGAATTTTTTGTCCGCATGCCCGAGGTGCCACTTGCCGATGATTGCGGTTTTGTAACCCACGTCCTTCAGACACTCGGGTAGCAGGCGCTCGCTCGTATCCAGTCCGTATGATGAGACCGATGGGATCACCGCTGTCTGGAGGCCGTAGCGAAAGGGATAGCGCCCGGTCATGAGCGCGGCCCGGGTGGGGGTGCACATGGGCTGCACGTAGAAGTTGGTGAGCTTCGCGCCCGTCGCGGCAAGGGAATCCAGATTTGGAGTCTTGATGTCAGTGCAACCGTTGAAACCTGTGTCCTTCCAGCCGAGGTCATCGGCTACGATGTGGAGGATGTGGGGAGGTCGCTGGTCGGCGGCCTTTGTGGACGGGGCGGCGAGCATGGCCATAAGGCAGGCAATGAGGGAGGGCAGGTGGCGCAGAAACGGCATGGTCTTCATGGGAAGTGTCACTTGCGGCACATCGTAAAAATCGCTTTATCTTTCTATCCATTTTGCGCACAATGTGACGAACTGCGTCCCTTCATGGCTGTCCTGCCATTCCTCCACTCCCGCCGAATCATCTCTGAACCAGAGGAATTTTCGGACGTGGCCACCGGGATCGCACTCAATGTGGACTTCCAACGGCGCCAGGAAAGTTCCTCCAGCGTGGAGCAGTGCCAGTCCCAGGACTGGGCATTGGATTGGGGCACGGCAAATGTGAAAACCCATGTGAATGGTGTGCTGGAGGCGGGTTGGGGTTCCCTGTGCTTGAACATGGGCCCAGCGGAGGCTACCTGGAATGGGCACGATGGCCCGCAGGGCACCGCGTGCCTCCTGCAACCAGGCAAGGAGCTGGATGGCCACACGGCACCGGGCTTTTCTTGGGTGACCCTGGCCGTTCCTCCTTTGGTTTGGGATCAATGCCTGAGGCTGTCGCAGGCTGAGGAGGATGACATTCCGGCGCTTGCGATGAATCAACTCACCCTGGAGCAGAATGGGGAGATCCGCCGCCGCCTGGGTCAGCTTCGAGAGCTGATTCAAGTTGCGACACGATCACCTGCGCTGGGCAAGGCGGCCGCGGCTGACGCCTCCGAGCTGGCCACGCATTGCTTCGTCACTGCCTGTGAAATCGCCTCCCAAGCGCCTCCTCCGCGAGGCTCCTTGAGGAATCGAGCCCGGTTGGTGCACCACGCGAGGTCATGGATGCACGATCATCTGGAGGAAAATATCCGGATGGAAGACGTGTGTCTGGCCCTCCATGTGAGCCGGCGTGAACTGGAGTATGCCTTCCGTACCGTGCAGGACCAGAGTCCCCGTGACTATCTGCAAACGCTGCGGCTCAATGCGATCCGGCGGGTGCTGCTCCGTGTGGAGAATGATGAAACTTCGATCATCGACGTCGCTCAGGCCCACGGGATGACCCATCTGGGCCGGTTCGCGGCGCACTATCGTTCTCTCTTTGGAGAGAGCCCGAGTGTCACCCTGCGTCGGCAGGGCAAATGACAAACTTTGGGGCGTCTCTTTGCAGACCGTGGAATTTCCCGGTCTGGCCTAATCGCTCCACACCCGTCGTTGGTCTTTACTCCGAGACGGACGCCAGCACCTGATCCATCACTTCTCGAATCACCGCTTCAGACTCCACGGAGCCGCTTACTTCAAGCAAAACGCGCTGCTCGTGGAGCGGGATCACCACGGAGAATACCGCAAAGGGCTTGGCGAGATTCGGGTCCAGGCTTCGCGAACCACTCAGTTCGCGTCCACGCCAGTTGAAGGTGACGGCAGAAACGGCGTGACCATCGAGCAGGGCTGGGAGGTCTGCCGTTGTCCCTGACCCTCCAGGATAGTTACCATTCACCTTCTTTATCAGGATGGTTCGTTTGGGCTCCGTGAAGAGCTTGCGCTCGAAGAGGTACTGCTCATCGGGGGCTTTCGCGGAAGCGGCCAGGTATCCCTCCGGGACTGCGAAGGAGAATCCGATTTCCTTGTCCTCCACACGAGACGCGCCTTCGGGATACACGGGGGGAGACTGCGGCGTGGTTTTGGAAGAGCTTGTCACCTCAACATCTGGCCCGCTCTTCTTTGGGGTCGCCAATCCCTGGAACGTTTGCAGCAGGGAGGGCTTCAGAATCGCCAGAGCGACCAGGACCATGCAAAGAAGCAGAACCACCAGCACTGGGACGAGCATGCCTTTGCGCCCTTGTTTTTTTGGAGGAACAGGGAAAGGAGTCCGGCCAACCTGCGACGGCGGGAGAGGCGTGGCCACAGTAGGCGGGACCACCGGTTCAGAAGGTGACTGGACTTCGGGTTTGAACTGGGGAGGAGGCGTGGCCACAGTGGGCTGGAACGCTGCTTCAGCAGGGGCTTGGTCCTCCTGCTTGAGCTGGGGTGGAGGCGCGGCCGCAGCGGGCTGGAACACCGGCTCAGCAGGAGCTTGGACCTCCTGCTTAAGCTGGGGCGGAGGCGCGACCGCAGCGGGCTGGAACACCGGCTCAGCAGGAGCTTGGACCTCCTGCTTAAGCTGGGGCGGAGGCGTGGCCGCAGCGGGCTGGAACACCGGCTCAGCAGGAGCTTGGACCTCCTGCTTAAGCTGGGGCGGAGGCGCGACCGCAGCGGGCTGGAACACCGGCTCAGCAGGAGCTTGGACCTCCTGCTTAAGCTGGGGCGGAGGCGTGGCCGCAGCGGGCTGGAACACCGGCTCAGCAGGGGGCTGGACCTCCGGCTTAAACTGGGGAGGAGGCGTGGCCACAGTGGGCTGGAACACCGGCTCAGCAGGAGCTTGGACCTCTGGCTTGAGCTGGGGCGGAGGCATGGCCACACTGGGCCGGAACACTGGCTCAGCAGGCGCCTGGACCTCGTGCTTAAGCTGGGGTGGAGGCGCGGCCACACTGGGCCGGAACACTGCCTTACCAGGGGCTGGGGCCTCCGGCTGAGGTTGGGGTGGAGGAGTGGCCACACTGGGCCGGAAGGCTGGCTCAGCAGGAGTTTGGACCTCTGGCTTAAGCTGTGGCGGAGGCGCGGCCACACTGGGCCGGAACACTGCCTTACCAGGGGCTGGGGCCTCCAGCTGAGGTTGGGGTGGAGGAGTGGCCACAGTGGGCTGGAACACCGGCTCAGCAGGGGCTTGGACCTCCGCCTTAAGCTGGGGTGGAGGCGGGGGCGTGGCCACGGTGGGCCGGAAAAACGCCTTCACAGGGGCCTGAACCTCCGGCTGAGGTTGGGGCTTGGGTGGAGGTGGGGTTACCCCCGCCACGCGCGGTATGAAAAAGGGCTGCTGCGGTTCCTGCTTCGCCATGCCACCCCATGGTTCATACAATCATGGAGTAAGCAAGCTTCGAAACTTATTCCCGAGAAAAGAACAGTATTGGTTCAAATGCACTCCTTCCGTTGGGTTTTTGGAGGGGTTGAGCGGTCTCGCGCCAAATTTTGGACGGTTTTTGGTGATTTTACCGCCGCGGATTGCGGTTAATGAGCGTGTTTGAGGAAAAAGCATCGATTTTCACCTTGCTCATTCCACCTTTCATGGGACTTTGACCCTCCTAACCCAAATTTTCAGGAGACCAAACCATGAGCCAAGAAAAAATGGACGGCGCTCAGGCGCTTATTAAAACCCTCGACCAGCTCGGTATCGAGTACGTGTTCGGCTACTCCGGTGGCGCTGCGCTGCCGATGTTTGACGCGCTGGAAACTGTGAAGACGAACATGAAGTTCGTCCTCGTGCGTCACGAGCAGGGTGCAGTTCATATGGCGGACGGCTACGCCCGCGCGACTGGCAAGCCTGCCGTGGTGCTCGTGACCTCCGGTCCTGGCGCTGGCAATACCGTGACGGGCATCATGACCGCCCAGATGGACAACGTGCCCATGATCGTGCTGACCGGCCAGACCGTGTCGTGGATGCTGGGCAAGGACGCCTTCCAGGAAGCGGACATCTTCAACATCACCGCTCCTGTGGTGAAGCACAGCTACCTCGTGAAGGTGACGAATGACCTCCCCCGCGTGGCGCGTGAGGCCTATCACATCGCCACCACGGGCCGCCCTGGCCCGGTGCTTATCGATATTCCGAAGGACATCAGCCAGGCTCCTTTCGATGGCGATCTGAATGCCGAGATGGACCTTCCCGGTTACCATCCCGAAGACGACTTCAACATCGACAAGAATGCAGTGAAGGAAGCTGCCCGCCTCATCATGCAGGCGAAGCGCCCGCTGATTCTTGCCGGTCACGGCGCGATGATCGCTCGTGCGGACAAGGAAATCCGCAGCCTCGCGGAAACGCTCAACTGCCCCGTGACTTCCACGTTGCTAGGCAAGGGTGTGTTCCCTGAGACGCACCCCCTCAGCCTCGGCATGCTGGGCATGCACGGCACCGCGTATGCGAACAAGGCCATCTGCGAATGCGACTGCATCATCAACGTGGGCTCCCGCTTCGATGACCGCATCATTGGCAAGCCCGCCATGTTCGGCAAGAACGCGACCATCGTTCACTTCGACATCGACGAAGCGGAAGCCGGCAAGATGATCAAGCCTGACGCCTTCGTGAAGGGTGATGCCAAGGCCGCGCTTCAGGAGCTCATTCCCCACCTCTCCGAACTGGATACCAAGGAGTGGAACGAGCACCTTGATGGCTACCGGAAGAAGTTCCCCCTCGGTTACAAGAAGCAGGGCGGACTCCGCATGCAGCAGGTGATCGACGAACTCTTCCAGCTCACCAAGGGCAAGGCCATCGTCACCACCGACGTGGGCCAGCACCAGATGTGGGCGGCGCAGTTCTACAAGAACGACGAAAGCTTCAAGTGGATCAGCTCCGGTGGCGCCGGCACCATGGGCTTCGGTTTCCCTGCGGCCATCGGCGCGCAGCTCGGCTGCCCGGAAGATATCGTGGTGTCCATCAGCGGAGACGGCGGCTTCCAGATGACCTTGTTTGAGCTGGCCACCGCGGCCATCCTCAAGCTGCCCATCAAGATCCTCGTGCTGAACAACAGCTACCTGGGCATGGTGCGCCAGTGGCAGGAGCTCTTCTTCGACAACCGCGAAAGCGGCGTGGATCTCCTGGGCAACCCGGACTTCGTGAAGCTCGCTGAGGCCTATGGCATCAAGGGCTGGCACATCCGCCGTCCTGCGGACATCGAGAAGGTCCTCACCCAGGCACTCGAATACAATGACGGCCCCTGCCTCATCGAAGCCGAGTGCATCAAGACGGAGAACGTGTTCCCCATGATTCCGGCTGGTGCCGCTCTGGAGGACATGCTCATCGAGCCGCCGAAGACCAAGATGGAGAAGCCCATTGGTTCGACGTAATCGCCAGCGCTTCGTGCATTTGTTTCACCCTTAATTTTCTTTCTTATGTCATCGAGAAATATTCCTTCCAGCGATGTGAAGCCGTCTCCGAAGCCGGACATCGTGAACGTGCATACGCTGAGTATGTTCGTGGCCAATAAGCCGGGCGTGCTGGGGCGTGTCTGCGCCGTGTTCAGCCGTCGTGGTTTCAACATCGACTCGCTGGTGGTTTCCCAAGGTCGTGATCCGCGTTATTCGCGCATGACGGTGGGCATCAGCGGCCATCCCGAAGGCCTGAGCCAGATCATCCTGCAGTGCCGCAAGCTGATTGACGTCATCCATTGCTATGAGCACACGGATCGTGACTCTGTGGTGAAGGAAATGGTGCTCATCAAGCTGCTCGTTGGCGCGGATCACCGCACCGAGGTGTTGCAGATCGTGGAGCACTTCAACGGCAAGACCGTGGACCTTCAGGAGCAGTCGATGATCGTCATGATCAGCGGCAACAGCGACAAGGTGGACGCCGCCGTGAACCTGCTCGCCAAGTTCGAGATCATCGAGACCGTGCGCACCGGCAAGGTCGTGATGGCTCGTGGTACGACTGAGACGTAAGCAACGTAGCTCGCGAGTCCCTTCGCGAGATGGCTTCCGTTACTTAGATTCAATCTGCAAGAGCCGCATTCCTCCGGGGATGCGGCTTTGTTTTTTCCGGAAGAAGGTGACGTCGACATTCCCGAGCCTGACTTTCGGAAAGGACGATTGTGTGCGGATGTGCTATCCCGTGGAACGGATGCTTTCTCCCGACTTGCTCAATCAACTCGTGGGACCCTATGGTCTTCACGCAGAAGATCTGGTCTTTCTCCGCAAGAGCCAGAATTCCGTGTACCGGGCACGGCGGCCATCTGACGGCGGCGTTTGCATCATCCGCATTTCAGAGGGGAGGCACCGTACGCAGGCCGAGGTGGAGACCGAACTGAAGTGGGTGTCGCACCTTGCGGAGCGTGGCGTGTCCGTGTGTGCACCGTTGCCAACACTGGCTGGAGAAAGATGCGTTGCCCTTCGGCAGGATGAATCTGAGTACGTGGTGGCCTGCTTCGAGCATGCACCTGGCCAGCAGATCGCGCCGCGGTCAGATGACCTTCCGCGACACACCGCCGAATACAGGCAATTGGGTCGATTGCTTGGTCACCTGCATCGCGAGGCCGTGCCGTACAAACTCGGTGACACTGCATGGCTTCGCCCCAGTTGGTATGAATCCCGTCTCCTGTGCCAGGACGTGGCTGCCATGGAGGATGCACTGGGGAAGAATTTCTGCCGTAGTTTGGACACTCTCGTCGCAGGCCTGCGTCAATCCCTGGACGCGACCATTGGATTCGGTCTGGTTCATGGAGATGTCAGTTTCAACAACTGCCACTTCGAGGGAACACTCCCGTGGCTCTTTGACTTCGACAACTGCGAGTACGGAAGCTTCCTCCAGGACATCGCGACCGTGCTCTACGACTCCATCTACTGCAAAGCTCTCAACCGCTTCGCAGACGCGGAACTGCACCAGCGCATGCTTCCACCTTTGGCATCTTTCCTCGAAGGCTATTCTTGCACAGGCATCGGAACCGTGCTCGATGGGGGCCTGATCACGAAGTTTTTCCTGCTTCGCGAAGCGATCATCTATGTGCACTACCACCGCACCCTGGATGTGGAAAATCTACCCCAGTCCTTCAGGGACGGAATGGAGGTTATGCGGAGGAATGTCGAGAGCTTGAGCCACCAGGTGAATGTCTGTTCTCTGCTATCTCAATGCTGATGAAAACAACGTAGCTCGCGAGTCCCTTCGCGAGGTGTTCGCAGTCCTTGGCATTGCGTCGTTGAGAACACGTTGAGATGACAAGGAGAAGCAAGCCAATGATCTCGCGAAGGACCCGTGAGCTACGTTCGGCTCACTGCTTTCCGCCAAGATGCTTCCGCAAGTTTCCCGCATAGCCCGCCAGTTCCAGGAACGCGCGGCCCACCACATTTCCCTTCGCATCAAGCACATCACACGCTCCCTCCCAATAGGGCAGGCCGGTGATGTCCCCACCTTGCTCCTGATCCTTCGTCAGCGGTCGCAGACGGTACTTGCGATCCTCAAAAGCCACCTCCACCTCGATGGGGTACTCCGCGCCAGAGCGCGGGCTTTTCCACCGCGTGTGTTCCTTCCATGAGAAGGCATCTGCTTTCAGGGCGCGCTGTGTGCCATCCTTCGCGATGGTTACTAGCCGGGATGCCGCATCCGTGCTCCCATCAGCGCGACGCATGCGATAGACCATCATCTCCGTGCCATCGTGAAACTGCAGCGCGGCCCAGTCCCAGCCGACCTGACCCTCATCAAGCTGGCTGCTGCTGAACTCATGGTCCATCCAGGCATCGCCGGACACTTCGAGGGTTTCAGAGCCCAGCTTGAGTGAGCCGGATGCCTTGAGTCTGGGGAAGGTGAGGTAGTGACTTGCGGCACTCTGCGACACGCCCTTCCGTGAAACTCCATTCTCACCAAAAAACACCAGTGGCTTGACCGGTTCCAGTTCCAGGGTCAGCAGGGCATCGGCATGCACTGTGGCGGCCAGGTGCAGACGTTGTGTGTTTGTATCTTGTGTGAGCGTCCAGTTGCCATTGCGCACATCCAATGCCGCAGTGGAGGAAGACGCATCCCAGCCTTCGCGGTTCAAGCGTTCTTGGTGGATGAACTTGCCGGTCGCCGCATCGAGCAGGGCCGTGTGCGCCAGATGCAAGTGGCGCGCGGATCCATCGGGTTGCCGATTGGCCTGCCGGAAGAAGGTGACCTGGAAACCGAAGCGGCGTCCATCCTTCGCATCGAGATGTCCCGTGATATACCACCACTCCGTGCGGAACTCAGGATGGCTGCCGTGGTCGCGGGGGAAGGTGAACTGGCGACCCGGCTGTGGAATGGCGAACCCGTCCGCAGTGGTTTGCTGAGCATGCGCGACTGAAGAAGTCACGACGGTGAGCATCGCGATGAAGAGCAGGGCCAGTCGACGGATGTGCAGATTCATCTTCATGTCACTCATTCCTCCTGTTCCCAACGCATGCGAGCTCCCCAGCGTCCCACCATGCTGGCGACGAATGCACCCGCGCCGATCACAGCTGCAGCCAGCAATGCGAGCTGCCACCACGGCAGATTGAAGCTAAGCGTCCAGCCAAAGCATTGTTTGTTTACGCGATAGATGAGCAGCCATCCCAGCCATAGCCCTGCGCCGATGCCCATCACCGTGCCGGCAGCCGCAACGCCAATACCCTCCCACGCAGCTGCACCGGCAATTTGCCTCGGTGTCATGCCGATGGCTCTCAGTGTGGCAAGATCAGCGCGACGTTCCAGCAGCAGGCAGGCAAGGGCGAGACCGAGACCGGCGACCGCTACCGCGACTCCCACAACTTCCAGCGCATGCGTCACCGCGAAGGTCTGGCGGAAGATGCGCAGCGCCTCCGAGCGGAGGTGGGTATTCGAGAAGACATTCAGCCCTGGTTGCGCCTGACGCAGTCGTTCGCAGAAGTCCTCCGCATTCGTGCCGGGCTTCAACATCATGGCCACACGCCAGGCCATGTCGGTGGCAAACCATTCCCGAAACTCCGAGGCTGCCACGGTGATGGAACCGCGCTCATTCCCATAGTCCGCATAAATGCCCACGAGCTTTACGCGATGGTCTCCTGGCAGCACCACGGTGTCACCCACCTTGAGGGCAAAGCGATCCGAGAAGCTCTCATTCATGGTGGCGGGGATAGTATCACTGTCGCCTTTGTCTTGAGTCATCCACCAGCGCTCCTCTTTGGGCTTCTGGATCCAGGCATAGATACCGTGCTTCGTGGTGTAGCTGCCATTCACGCCGAGCACGGTCGTGGGAGCACCGTGCAGCTGAATGGGCCGGGCCTGCAAGGCGGCGACTTCCTGCACCTCCGGCATCTTGGAAATAGCATCCACGGTGGCTGCGCTGATGTGATTGGTGCTACCGGCACTCTGGGAGCCAGCGCTGGCCACATACACATCGGACTTCATGGTGCGCTGAATCCAGTCGCGTACGGTGAGCTCGAAGCTGGAAACCATGATGGCCATGCCGGAGGTCATCGCGATGGCGCTCGCGAGGGCTGCCACGGCGAAACGATGCCTCACGGTGGGGCGGCGCAGATGGCTGATGGCCAGTCGGCGCACCGGCGCATTCGATGAGATGCTCGCTACATAGCGCAGCAGCGCTCCTGCCGCGAGCCCGGCTCCGAGCAACCACGCGAGTGCAGAGGCATAGCCTGCGAGCGGTAACCGCGTACCTGCTGTCATTCGAATTGGGGGAAGCTGAGCGAGCACCACCGCGAGTGCCATGAGTCCCCACCCAAGCCAAGTGGTTCGCCACCACTTGCCGCCACCAAAAGTCGCAGTCTTCCGCCCGAGCATGTGAACGGGTGGGGTGCGCGCTGCTTCACGCGCAGGCCACCACGCGGCAAGGATGCTGGTGGCAATGGAGATGCTCATGCACAGCGCGGCTTCTCCCCAATGAAGATCCGCGCGCTGAGTACTCGTGGCTCCATAGAGAGCATTCACCGTTTTACTCACCGCGCCCACAGCTCCTTGCGCACCGATCCAACCCACCAGCAGGCCGATGCCGCCGCCGATAGTGCCCAATAAAGTGGCCTCCAACAGGAAGGCCCGCTGAATCGCACCATCGGTGACGCCAAGGGATTTCAGAATTCCGATTTCCTCTCGACGGCGCAGCACGATGCCATCGAGAGCTTGGAAGATGAGATAACCGCCCACGAAGAGCGCGAGCAGGGAGAGGATGGTGAGATTCAACCGGAAGGCCTCTGTCATGGTGCCCGCGAGCATGCGTCGCTCCTCCGGTCCGCTGACCTGCCAGCGCTCGCGCAGCAGGGCGGCGGCTTCTTCGCGCAAGTTCGGAAAGGCGTCTCCTTCTGCGCAGAGAACTTCCACGCGATCCACTTCTCCTGCACGCTGCATCACCTTCTGCGCTTCGGGCAGGTCCATGAGCAGCATGTGCTCAGGCAGCGAAGGTACACCGGGAATCTCAGGCATGAGGCGCGCAATCTTCAGCGACACCACGCGTTCATCGATGACGACCGGCACGGCATCACCTTCGGATACACCAAGCTGGGTCGCGAGCTTGGCGCTCATCACCACGCCCGCCTGTGGAGACTCCGTCTTCTGGCGGTCCTGCTCCTGCTGAAGCTGCAGCGGAGTTTCACCACGCACATTCATCAGCCCGATCCAATCCGCACCGATGAGTCGCCATGTGGCCACGGACCCGATTTCCCCCTGATGGGTGCTCGCGGGGCTCACGGTCTCCTCAATGATGGGAAGGAGGTGCACGGGCCGACTGCCCAGGAGGTCGCGCATTTCACGAAGTTCCATTTCTCGAAGGGGACCCGTGGGTCCTGTCACGGTCCAGTCCGGCTGGCGCGTGATGCCATCCGTGAACTGCTCAAAGCCGGAGAGTGCCGCACGATTCGCCAGGCGCATGGCGAGATACACACCTGAACCCAGCGCGAGAATCAGCAACAGGGCGAGCTGTTGCCGCCAGGCCAGCTTCCAGTGGCGCAGTGCGCACCGCTCGAGAATGAGCCACACGCTCTTCATGATTCCGTGAGTGCGCCGTCCTTCATGTGCACCACACGCTGACATCTCGCGGCAGCTTCTTTGCTGTGAGTGACCATCAGCAGGGCAGCGCCAGTCTCCCTCACCACTTCTTCCAGCAGATCGAGAATGGCTACACCCGTCTGGGAATCAAGATTACCCGTGGGCTCATCCGCGAGCAGCAGGGCAGGACGATGCACAATGGCACGGGCAATGGCCACGCGCTGCATCTCGCCACCGGAAAGTTCTGAGGGGAGAGCACCTGCGCGTTGTGTGAGACCCACGCGTTCCAGCAGCGACCGCACCCGGGTCTCTCTTTCATTCGTGGGAATACCCAGCAACTGCAGCGGCAGTTCCACATTCTCCGCCGCCGTCAGCGTGGGCAGCAGGTGGAAGAACTGGAACACCATGCCCAAATGTTTGCGTCGCACCTCGGCGAGGCCATCGGCATCCAGCGCGTGGAGCTTGCATCCGGCCACCAATACCTCGCCAGAGTCAGGGCGATCCACGCCGCCGATGCAGTTCAGCAGGGTCGTCTTGCCACTTCCGGAAGGTCCCAGTAGAGCGACGCGTTCACTTGCGTGCATGGTAAAGTAAACGTTCCTCAGAATGGGCCGCTCCCCGTAGCTTTTGAAAGCCCCGGACACTGCCAGCACCGGAGCGGTGGAGTGTGGTTCACTTGATGGAGACGGGGAATGGGAGCGCGTGGGGTCTGCGGGCATGAATCAGTGCGGCGGGAGAGTAAGAGTGGAATCGCAGGTCCCGCTGATAATACCCTACAGTGCCAAGCTCGTGCCAAAAAAACTCTGTGCCAGGCGCCGGAAATCGGCAGACGGTCTCCGTCTCCAAAGTAGAAGGCTTCTCCAGAAGCCTTTCAGCTTGCATATGGCATACGGGTGGGGTGGCTGGCGCCTCTGCATCTTTGCCTGTCGGAGGTGGAGAATCAGGAGTGCGCCAAGTGATGCAAGGCTTCTGGAGAAGCCTTCTACATTGGAAGCACGTCACCGCATCGGCCCGCGCTGCAGCATCATCAGGAGTTGCCGCGCATCCGTGTAGTTCGGCTGGATCTGCAGCGCGCGCGTCGCAGCTTGCTTTGCCTCCTCCGTCTGGCCGAGTTGTGCGTGGATGGTGGCACGTGCGTAGGGAATGGTGGGGTCTGCGGGATTCACCACTTCACCTTGCCTCAGCGCGGCGATGGCGCCAGCGGTGTCCTTCTTTGAGTTTCGCGCGAGACCGAGATTGAACCAGGCACGCGGATGTCGCGGGTCGAGCTTCACCGTTTCTTCCAGCGCCTTGATGGTTTGATCCATGTCGCCGAGTTCATTCCATGCGAGCGCGAGCTTGAACTGGTATTCCGCCTGCTTCGGGTCCAGCTTGATCGCTTCCTGCAAGGCGTGGAGCGCCTCCTGCGGCTTGCCTGCAAGGCTGTACGCCACAGCCAGTTCATGCCGCACGCCTGCGGAGCCCTGGTCCCACTGCGCTGCCTTCTGGAAATGCTCCAGTCCCTTCTGCGGTTCATTGCGGGCGAACCAGAAGGCGCCCTTCTGCATCTGCCCACTGGGCATGTCCGCATTGTGATCTAGCATGTGCAGCAGCTCTTTTCCTTGCTGGGTGGCGAGGTCCAGGGTGGCCTTCAGCGACCACGAAGCGGTGGTGCGGACGCTGCGAATGGGGTCCTGCAGGAGCGTGTGCAGCGTAGTGCGAGCCTCGAGTGGACCACCTTGCTGCAACAGTGGCTCCAGAGCGCGGCCCACGGCGGTACGCACTACCGGGTCGGTATGCGTGGCCAGCTTTATCACAGCCTGATACACCACGGGGTCGGTGATCCACGGGTCCAGCATGCGGATGGCGGTGCCTTTCCAGGAGCCGGTTTCCGTTTCTGAAGCCAGGATGGAGAGCAGACCTTCACGCGACGCCGGATCCCCACGCTTCGCAGAGGCGATGACCTGGGTGCGCTGACGCGCCGGGCGGTTCATCTTGTCGCCATACCACTTCTCCACGGCAGCGAGGGTCCAGTCCACATCCTTGTCCGTGTGGCAGCGGTTGCAGGCATTCGGAATGCCAAACTGCTTCGTGAGCAGCGGATCGGGAATCGTGAAGCCGTGATCATGCCGTGGATGCCGCTGCATGTAGGTGGTTTGCGGCATGTGGCAGTTGATGCATTGCGAGCCTGCGCTGTCCGGCTGGTGGAAGGTGTGCGTGAGGATGTTGATGGCAGGAGCCTTGGGGAAGGGTTGCACATTCCCCACGTGGCAGCGCATGCAGAGTGAGTTGTCTTTGGTGAAGACTTTTGCCGTGTGTGGATTGTGGCAGTCGAGGCACTTCACCCCAGCTGCATGCATCTTGCTCCCACGGAAGGCGGTGTATTCATAATCTTCATCCCACACCTGACCATCCGGGTAGAAGAGATTGGATTCGTCCACAATCGACAGCGCATGGTGGTCGAAGAAGGAGTCGCCCGGTTTGAAGTCGCCGGTGATTTCCGTGCGCCGCGCGTGGCAGGTGGCGCAGGTTTCGATCTTCTGTTCCGGCGTGTGCTTTACGACGGTGGGATCCTTGAGCGTTTTGTCCGGATACTTCCTCCGCCATTCCACGTGCTCCTTCATGGGGCCATGGCACGAGCCGCAGCTCACAGTCATCTCAGCCATCGTCGTGTGGAAGGTGTCCGTCTTCTCGTCGTAGTTCTTCCGTACGCGGGTGTTGTGGCAGCTCGCGCACATCGTGTTCCACGTCATGCCGCGTCCGGTCCAGTGGCCCCACTCGCCGGGTTTACGGTCTTCGTTTCCATACACGTTGAACCACTCCTTCTTGTGTGGATCCCAGGTGGCTTCCAGTGTTTGCAGGCGATTGCCAGGTCCCTGTACGAGAAACTGGCGCAGCGGATCGTGGCCGATGACACGCTCGATAGGATAGGTCTCCTTCTTGTTGTCGAAGCCCAGTGCGGTCACCGCTGCCTTGCCATCGCGCAGACAGGCCTCGGAGGTCTGTGTGCCGTGGGTAAAGACATGCACCGGGTCGAAGGCCTCCTTGTCCAGCTTGTCATTCAGCGGACGCTCCGCCATGCCGTGATTGGAGGCGATCCACTGGTCGTAGATTTCCTGGTGACACTCACGGCAGCTCGCCGAGCCGGCGTAGCCCGCATGAGCCTGCGCCTCGGGCTCAATAATGGGGCCGAGAGCAAGGGCCAGCGCAGAAGGCGCGGAAGAGGATGAAGGCGGTGCTGATGCGGAAGGTGCCGGGGAAGCCGATGACGGAGCGGCAGAGACTACCGCGGGACCCTCTTTCGTTTCCTTCTTTCCCAGCTTCGCCATCAGCCAGCCCGCGCCGATTGCCGCTACCAGAGCCAAGCCCACCCACGCGACCACCGGGAGTCCACGCCGCGAAGGCGCCTTCTCAGGAGCGGACGATGCTGCAGAGGACGCAATCTTGGGAGATTCCGCCGGGGTGTTTTTGGGTGAGCGCCGCTGTTTCTTCTTTCCCATGCGAGAGGTGAGCCAGTAACATTAACCCGCAGGCTGTGATTCTCGCAATCAGAAGAGAGCTTCGCATCAACCTTGAGGACCCGCATAAACGAACCATTTCCGTCACCCTTGCTCGAAAAAGCCATGTCCCAGAAACTCACCTCTCTCATCATTTCCACCCTCATGCTTTGCGGCGCGGTGCTCGGGGAAGACAAGAAGTCTCCTGACGGGGCTACGCATGTGAAGGCGGCAGAAGCGGAGAAGCTCGTGAAGGAACACAAGGTCCAGGTGCTGGACGTCCGCACCGCCGATGAATACAAGGAGGGCCACATCAAAGGCGCCAAGAACATCGACTTCACAGAGAACGATTTTGAAAGCGAAGCTGCCAAGCTGGACAAAACCAAGCCAGTGCTCGTGCACTGCCAGGGTGGTGGCCGCAGCACAAAGTCCCTGGAAGTGCTGGAGAAGCTTGGCTTCCAGCACATCTACCACCTCGATGGTGGTTTGAAGGGCTGGCAGGCGGAAGGGAAACCGGTGGAAAAGTAGGCGCGTGGCAATCTGTTCACCTCACTCATGTGGGATGGCTCATGCACCATCCCATACCAGCCGCACATCGACCTCTCGACCCACATACTTCCATTCTTCGGTGGCACGAAGGGCGGCGACCAGATCTTCAAAGGCGGTGATCTCCGTCTGGGGATAGTCGAAGTAGGTGAGGAAATCGAAGGGCCCCTGCTCTCCGAGGTCGCGGCAGTGATGGAGCCTTCGAGCGACACCGGGCAGATATTTCAATCCGGTCTGGATGTGGTGTGAGCGATCTTCAAAGACGGCGCGTCGCTCATCCTGGGTCATGGCCCACCATGCGGCATTCTTCCGGATGGGGATGAAGGCCGCGCATCTGGCCTCCGGTCTGCCGAGGGCCACTTGTCTGGCCACCAGTTGAGTCTTCTCATCACGGGTCACATAGCGTTCATTGCTGGTCACGCCCTGGAGCATCCAGCTGGTATCATGAGGTGGGGACGTGAGCGTACCCTGCAGTACTTCCATGCGGTCGGCGGGAGGCAGCGTATCTCCCTTGACGGGGAGGCAGGAAGTCACCTTCCACGGACCGGATTTTCCGCCCACAAAGGTGTAGAGCCGATCGCTTCCAGAGGTCGTTGGGGTGCTTGTGAGGGACATAGGTTGCCAGGCTGCACATGTCGTGCCATCTCTCTGGAGGCCGTGCAGTCCAGTTCCACCCCTCTTGCCCTCCTGCGCACGGTCAGTGTGCTGTGGTTCGCTGCGGTCGTTCCGCTTTCCGCGTTGCTGCTCATCGTGGCCGTCACTTTTCAAGGGCGGTTGTTCGCAGTCGGTGCCATCTCTCTGGGCATGGTGCCGCTGCTGGCGTGGATGAACCCGGACATCAAGTGGCTGCGTCGCGCAGCACTGGCTTTGCTGCTCGTGTGGATGGGCGTTGCCATCTGGCTGGTGCGTGTGTCACCGAGCGGCAAGCCGCCGACCGGCGCGCGGGTGGAGAATCGTTATGTCGGTGGAAAGTGGAACTACCAGACGCAGGCACTCGGGGCGCTGCTGCCGGAGGTGGACCAGTTCATGTTGGGATTCCGCCTGATGCCGTTTCTGGATCCACTCTTCACACAGAGACAGGCTGGCCCACTAATCAAAGACACACGTGAGATCTATCAGGAGCTTGAAGCTGATTCCGATTCCTATGCCCTGGGTTCCGTGATGCCGGATGCCTACAATGAAATCTGGGGCCTGCCCTTCGACCGTGGACACTACTTCCTCTATGTGCCGCGTTCGCTGGATCGGACGAAGCCCGCACCTGCCCTGGTGTTCCTGCATGGCAGCGGAGGGAGCTTCAAATCGTACACCTGGCTGCTCTCGAAAATCGCGGATGAGCAGGGTGTGGTGATCATTGCACCGAGCTGTGGCCTGGGCAATTGGAAGGCGCCACGTGCACCGCAGATGGTGGTGGAAGCACTCGATGATGCCGCCAAGGTAGTAGCGCTAGACATGGGGCGCATTCATCTCGCGGGACTCTCCAATGGCGGGCTTGGTGTCACCCGCACGCTGGTCTCACCATATGCGAATCGATTCCGCAGTGTGATTCTCTTCTCGCCCGTGTGTGATGATAAGGCGGTGAACTCGGCCCCTTTCGCGGAAAGTTGTCGCGGGAAGCCTGTGCTGGTAATCTCTGGTGAGGAGGATGATCGTGTGCCCATCACCTATGTGAGGCAATGCATGGATGTCATGCGAAGAGCTGGGGTTGAGGTGCAGCTGAGTGCGTATCCGCAGGCGAATCACTTTCTGATGTTCAGCCATCGCGAGCAGTGGAGGGAGGAAATTTCTGCGTGGTTGAAGGGGAAATGAGGCGTCAGCTCGCAAGGAGCGGCACTAGCCTTAGTGCCGGTGGTGGGCAGTTCGGGTGCGGAGCCACTTCGTTGCTTCCCCTTCGTCAATCGTGTGACACGTCAAATCACGATTGTCGCGCACATACGGCACTAGGCTAGTGCCGCTCCCTGCGAGCTGACGCCCTCATTCACGCACCATTCCATTCCTCCATACGGCTACACCTTCTGCAGCCTCTCCCGCAACCCCGTGTACCTCCTGCGTCCTTCACCATTCCGCACGGCGGTGCCGAGAGCCTTCTGCTCACCCACGAGAATCACCAATCGCCGGCCGCGTGTGATCGCGGTGTAGATCAAGCTGCGCTCCAGCATGATGAATTGCGCCATCGCGATGGGGATGATCACACAAGGGAATTCGCTGCCTTGTGATTTGTGGATGGTGATGGCGTAGGCGAGTTGCAGTTCATCGAGTTCGCCCGGCTCGTATTCCACGAGCATGTCATCGAAGGCCACGGTGACCTTCACGGGCTCGCTCTCGATGGTGCGGATGTGGCCGATGTCGCCGTTGAAGACACCCTTGTCGTAGTTGTTGCGGGTCTGGATGACCTTGTCTCCGGCGCGGTACTTGATGCCGAAGCGTTCGACTTCGAACTGCATCTCATTCCCGGCATTGAGTGCGTCCTGCAGCACGTCATTAAAAGCGCGTGTGCCCAGGAGTTGGCGGTTCATGGGGCAGAGCACCTGGATATCCTTCGTGGGGTCGAAACCGTAGCGCGCAGGCAGACGCTCCTTCATGAGCTGCACAATGGTTTGCTGGATTTCCTCACCACTGTTTCGCTCCAGAAAGAAGAAGTCGGCGTCTGCCGAAGGCTTCAGGTCCGGCATCTGTCCGTGATTGATGCTGTGCGCCGCGGTAATGATGCGGCTCTGCGCTGCTTGGCGGAAGATTTCCGTGAGCTTCACCACAGGCACGACACCGCTGGTGATGCAGTCATGCAGCACGGCACCCGCACCCACGCTGGGGAGCTGGTCAGCATCTCCCACCAGTAGCAGGTGGGCTTCCTCCGGCAGAGCGTCCAGCAGGCGGGACATGAGCTGCGTGTCCACCATGGAGCACTCGTCGATGACAAAGAGGTCACCCTCGAGTGGCTTGTTCGCATTGCGTCCCCACACGCCCTCACCCTGGTACTCCAGCAGGCGGTGCAGCGTGCGTGCTTCCAGGCCGGTGCTCTCACCGAGCCGTTGCGCAGCGCGGCCTGTGGGCGCGGCCAGCACGGTGCGCACCTTCTTCGCACGCAGGATGGTGAGTACCGTATTCACAATTGTCGTCTTCCCCACGCCCGGACCACCGGTGATGATGAGCAGGCGCTGGCGGAGTGCTTCCTTCACCGCGCGCTGCTGGCTTTCCGCGAGGGCGAGCCCTGTTTTCTGCTGGCACCAGGCGATGGCCTTCTCGACGTCCATGGCAGGATGCGTAGATGGACGTGAAAGCAGAGTGTGCATGTGCATGGCCACCCGTTTCTCCGCATGATGCAGCAGGGAGAGGAACACACGCTCTTCACCGTCGATACGCTCCTGCACCACTTCTGCACTGGCGAGCAGGCCTTCGAGCTGTGGCTCTACCAGTTCGAGCGGCGCATCGAGCATCTTCGTGGCGGTCTCTATCAGAAGAGGGCGCGGCAGGCACGTGTGACCGGAGCCCGCGGCCTCATCCAGCGCATAGAGAATGCCTGCCCGGATGCGTGGTGGTGCATCCTTCGCCATGCCCATCTGCGCGGCGATCTCGTCCGCCGTCTTGAAACCCACCCCGTGGATGTCTGCGGCGAGGCGGTAGGGATTCTGCTGCAGCACCTGCACCGCCTCCTCCCCGTAGGTTTTGTAAATGCGCAGAGCGCGTGAGGTGCTGATGCCCTGCTCATGGAGGAAGACCATGATGCCGTGCACCGCCTTCTGCTTCATCCACGAGTCGCGGATTTCCTGCCGGCGTTTCTTGCCGATGCCCTCCACTTCCTGCATCCGGGCGGACGTGTTCTCAATGATGTCGAAGACTTCCGTGCCGAACTTGTCCACGATGCGCTTCGCATACTTCTTGCCGATGCCCTCAATGAGGCCGCTGCCGAGATAGTTCACGAGGCCGTCCAGCGACTTCGGCCGGGAGAGCTTCAGGTGCTCCGCCTTGAACTGGCGGCCGTACTCAGCATTTTGCACCCAGGCGCCGCGGGCCTCGATTTCCTCGCCCGGGACCACGCGGGGGGTGTTGCCCAGCAGGGTCACCAGCTCACCGCCCGCCTCCGGACGCACCTTCAGGATGCAGTAGCCGGTCTCCTCTGTGTGGAAGGTCACACGCTCCACCGTGCCGCGCAGGGTCGCGGAGGCTCGAGAGGGGGGAGGGGGCATACACAGACATAGACGAAAAGCGAGAAAGTCGCAAAGCAGGGTAATTCCAGGTCCGGTTTTGCTATTCGCCATTTGCCAGTGGCAGGCATCCAGCTACTCTCCGCGCGCCATGGAAATGCTTGCCGCCCTTAGCGCTTTTGACACGTCTTGGATCAACCAGCCGGAGGCGTGGGTCGCCCTCGTCACCCTCACCGTCATGGAGGTGGTGCTGGGTATCGACAACATCGTCTTCATCAGCATCCTGGTGGACAAGCTGCCCAAGGAACAGCAGCCCAAGGCGCGCTTCATCGGCCTGTCGCTGGCCATGGTCATGCGCATCCTGCTGCTCTTCTCCATCACCTGGGTGATGTCCCTGAAGGATAATCTCTTCAGCGTCATGGGTCACGGCTTCTCCGGGAAGGATCTCATCCTCATCTTTGGTGGTCTGTTCCTCCTGTTCAAGGCCACAAAGGAAATCCATCACAAGATTGAAGGCGATGTCGAGGGCGACGTGGAGGCAAGCGCCCCGAAGCACGCGGCGATGGGGCCCATCCTGGTGCAGATCGCCATGCTGGACATTGTTTTCTCCCTGGACTCCGTCATCACCGCTGCCGGCATGGCGCAGAGCATCATGGTCATGGTCATCGCGGTGATCATTGCGGTGCTCTTCATGATGGCCAGTGCCGGATCGGTGAGTGACTTCATCAACCGCCACCCCACGGTGAAGATGCTCGCGCTGAGCTTCCTCATCCTCATTGGCGTGATGCTCATGATTGAGGGCATAGCCACGGAAAAGGCACACGACCTGCACCTGAAGAACTACATCTACTTCGCCATGGCCTTCTCGGTCTTCGTGGAAATCCTGAATATCCGCGTGGCCAGCAAGAGGGCGAAAAAGCGGGCCGCGCTGAAAGAAGCGAACGCTGCGAAGTAACGGCGGCGCAGGCGATATTTCTTCCCAAGCAAGCGGCGACTGCGGTCGCCGCTTTTTTTATGTGGGTGGGTTGGAGGCGCCTCTCTCGCAAAAAAAAGCCGCGGCATTTGCATGCCGCGGCGCAGGGGATGGTTTTTTTACTTGGGCGAGATCAAGCGATCTCAATGGCACGGGGCTTGGCGGCTTCCTTGACCGGCAGGGTCAGGGTGAGTACGCCGTCCTCGAGCTTGGCGGTAAAGGCGGCATCATCGACCGGGGCATTCACCTTGAGCTGGAGCCCGTAGTTCAGACGGTTGAGCTCGCGATGGAGCGTTTTCCAGCCTTCCTGGACGGTGCTCTGACGCTGCGCCCGAAGTGTGAGGAGCCCGCGCTCGAAGTTGAGGTTCACGTCGCCCTTGCGGACGCCCGGGAGCTCGACGCGCACTTCATACGCATCTTTGCTGGAACGGACATCATAACGAGGAGAGACGAGGTGCTCCGCAGCCGGGGCCGTGCGGGTCGAGGCGGGAGCGCAGTTGGAAGTAGTGCAGGTGTTCATGGATGGGTTTTGAATGAAATGTTGGAAGGGTGGAATGGACTGATGGAAAAATGACGAAGTGGCAGGGGGGCTAGACCGGGAGGAGGCAAGTGAACCGCCCCCCCCCGGGTCAGGTGAGGTTCTGAGGATTCCGTTTACGCGATCTCGATGGTGCGGCCCTTGCGGTCTTCGCCCTTCGGGAGCGTGACCGTGAGGATACCGTCCTCGATCTTCGCGGTAATGGTGTCCCCCTTCACACTTTCCGGCACCGAGATGGAGCGGGTGGAAGTGAAGCTGGACTCCTGCTCGCCGCTCTTGTCCTTCTTGGTCACGGTGACGCTGAGGAGTCGGTCGTTGAGTTCGACCTTCACATCCTCTTTCTTCACACCGGGCACCTCAAAGGAAGCGTAGTAGTTGTCCTTGTCCTCATGGACATCGGCCGCCAGGCGACCCAGCGGAGAGTCCATGCTGAAAAATCGGGACAGCGACGGGAAGCCTGAAAGCGGGTGCTGGAACCAGTCATTGAGGTCCGCACGGGTCAGGCCGAAGGGATTGTAGTTGGTCAGTTTCATGGCATTAAATCGCATTGGTAGTTCGTTGGCTAGTGGTTGCGTATAAAGGGTGCATCGGGCGTGCCAATGGGGGGTGGATTGAATTTGTGTCTGATTCAGAACGATTTAGGCAATTGATGGCGGATAGGTGCCAGATAGGATGTGAGTCTAATTGACTCTTTGGTGGTCTAAGGTGACGCGGGTTAGGTGTGTCAAAATGACGTTTTTGTTGACTCGTTTCGCCGATGCTTTCCTAGCTCCGTAATCCAGCAGGCTTCTCATCTTGTCTTGAAGAGCGGCCATGCAGCTGTCACGCTACACGTGGAAAAAAGCCGGGTTCAGGTCTCCTGCCTTCCGGAGCTCAGGCGTCACACACCGGCAGCAACGTCGTTTCCCCAGCCCGTCCTATGAAAAAGAAACCGGCGACCAAAAAGAAGAAGGGCAAGGGCAACGCAGCCGGGAAGAACAAGAATCCGGCAAAAAAGGCCGCCAAGAAAAAGGCGAAGAAGCAGGGAAAGGAAAAGTCCAGGAAGCCGAAGTCGTCCGGGAGCAAGCGCAATGCCCTCACAGTGGAACGCCGGGAGACGGTGGACCTGCACGAGGTGTCCGGTCTTTGTCTCCGCCGTGGGCTCAAAGCCGAGATGTGGCTCATGGCCATCGGCGATCGGCATGCGCGACTTGCAAGGGCGCGCCTGGCTCATACGCAGTCCCATTCCAAGCCGCGGAAGCTCGACTGGGAATACCTCGACATTGCTGCGTTGCCGGGCTCGAAGATGCCTGCTTCTGACCCGCAAATTGAGGCCATCTGCACCGATGGTACCGGGCGGGTGTTGCTGTTGCAGGAGTCGCCCGCACGAGCGGAACTGGTGGATCTCAATGAAGGTGCGACGGGCGTGGTCGCTTCATTTGACCTGTCCGTGGACGAGTCCTTCGGGAAAATTGCGAAGTCCTGGGCGGACCCCGACGGCTCGCGGGGAGAAGGCGCTGTACTGCTGCCCAACGGACACCTGCTCGTGGCGAAGGAAAAGAAGCCCTCGGCCCTGATTGAGTTTGGCCCGCCTGGGGAGGCGCCACTCGGTATGGGGAAAGGCGGCGCGTTGCGCAATGGCGTGCGTTGGGAGGTGACTACGGGCGACCATGAATATGTGGCGCTGGCTGCGTGGCTGCCGGATGATGCGCTCGCAGAGGCTTGTGAAGACTTCAGCGACCTGGAGGTAGGCCCGGACGGGCATCTCTATCTGCTCAGCGATAAATCCCGGGCGGTGGCTCGGATGGATACGTTGTCCCCAGACAACGACATTGCCTCTTGCGTCGCCACCTGGGACCTCGATGAGGTGGATGGCAAGCCCGAAGGCCTCGCCTTCACGCCGAAGGGGCAGGCAGTCATTGCGCTGGATCAGAAGGACACGGAGGAGAATCTGCTGCTCATGACTCCAGTAATCGCGGCGGAGAGGTAGTCTGCATAAAGAAAGGGAGCGGTAGGGATGGCAGCATTGCCATGCGTGGAAAAACCTGTTGTGCTATGCACATGAAAATTCGTGCTCTGATTTTCACCGTGTGTGGTCTGTTGATGGCATCTCTGTCGGCGCAGGAGACCAACGACAAGAAGGAGACACCCAAGCCCATCGTCTGCGAAGTCGTCACCCAGGAAGGAAAGCCGGTGGTCGGGGCGAAGATTTATCTCAGTTGCCCCGGCTCACGCGATTATGTCCTGGAAGATCCTATTATCGCCCAGGGAGTCACGGATGCGCAGGGCCTTTTCCGTACGAGTTGCACCCCTCCGCCACAGTCGAAGTTCTTTATTGCCTTCGCCGTGGTGGATGCAGGGAAGGATGGGATCGGTCTCGAGATGGTGCCTATCCGTACGCCGTCACAGCATGCGTCACCGGAGAAGCATCGCATCGAGGTGCAGCCGACTGCGGATCTGAAGGGCACCATTCTCACACCGGACGGAAAGCCAGCCGCAGGATTGGAAGTGTGGCTGCAGGGCTTCTGCTTGCAGAAGAAGACATCGGGTCCGGAACCTGGATTCTTTGGAGACATGAGCCGCTTGCCTGGTGACCTGTGGAAGGCGCGCACGGATACGCAGGGAAAATTTGTCATGTCCATGCTGCCACGGAATGCTCATGTTTATCTCAAACATGACGGCTCTCGGTGGGCACAGTTCAAGGGACGGTACCACATCATGGTCGAGCCGCTCGCGAAAGTGGATGGCTCCGAGCCCACGCTGCACCTCGCCGAGCCCGGCGCCATTCGCGGTCGCATCCTTCTGCCGGATGGCAAGCCTGCCGCGGGCAGCGTTGTCTCCATCCTTGAAAGAGACCCCTACGTCACTGCCTACGGTGATGAAGTGAAGGCCAATGATCGCGGGGAATTCATCATCCCGCAGATACCTGCTTCCACCTACAAGGTGCACTACGAAACGCAGCCGCCATATTTTACTCGCTGGATTGGCGCGGAGAAATCCGGAGCCATTGTCAAAGCCGGAGAGGTCACTGACATGGGAGACCTCGTGGTGACGGAAGCGGCCCATATCACGGGTGAAGTGGTGGATGCGGAAACGGGCAAGGTGATAGAGGAACCGCTCACCTTCCGCCTCGCTGCTGGAAAGCATGAGTTGCGTTACCGCTCACAGCGCTATCCCAAGCCGGAATACCATCCCCCGGCAAATGATGATACCGTGGATGTGCAGGTGAAGGGTGGCGAGGAAAAGAAGGTAACTTTCAAGCTTCGTCCGGTGAAGCCGGACGAGTTGGTCGTAGGTGTGGTGCTGGATGAAGAAGGCAAGCCTGCGGCGAATGTCCGTGTGGCCAAGCTGGGTAATGGTGGTGAAAATTTTCCCTCAATGAGGACAACGGACCAGGATGGGAAATTCAAGATGGCGCGTGAACGTGACGCTTCAAATGAGGCAGTGCTCGCATGGACGGATCGCGCGATGTCCCATCCTGAACCGGTGGAGCCTGGCAAAGAACTCACGATCAAGCTTCGTGAAAAGGACTTGGGAAGGGTCAGCGGCATCGTGGTGGACGCAGCGGGCAACCCCATCGCCGACGCGAAGATTCGGTGGAGCGTTCCCCAGCCAGTGTGCCTGTTTGGTCCCGTGCCTCAGCAGGTGAAAAGTGATGTATCCGGGCGTTTCGAGTTTCCTCGCTTTTGGAGCGGGATGGAAGGCGTCAGTTTCTATTGCGAGGCGGAGGCAGGTTTGGGGAATGCGTCCGAGCGAGACGTAAAAGTGCTCAGCGGTGTCATCACGGAACTGAAGTTCGTCATGAATAAAGCTGACAAGGCGGTGTCCGGCTTGTTGGTGGACTCGGAGGGCAAGCCTCTGGCGGGCCTGATGGTCTATGCCAGTGGCACCGGACAACCACGCAATCTCAAAGCCACGACGGATATGGAAGGGCGCTTCCGCATCACCGGAATGGCTCCTGGGCGCGTGCATTTGCGCTCCATCGTGAAGACGGAGGAATTCACCTCGGAAGCGAAGAAGTGGGCGAGTGCCGGGGATACCGGGGTGAAGCTCATTCTGCCAGCCGCCAATGGTGAAGTGAGCGGCACCGTGGTGGATGCCTCGGGCAAACCTGTGGCCATGGCGAAGATGGAATCCTACGGCCGTGGAAGGAAGACTAGCACGGATGAAGCAGGAGCCTTCAAGATGAGCGGCCTGGTGGATGGATGGTTCACCGTGCAGGTGGAGGCGCGCCATGATGACGGAGAACGTGTGGAACTGCGGGAGCGGCTCAAGACCGGCATGAAGAACGCAAAACTCGTGCTGCCTGCGAAGAACCGCGAAGTGGCGGCCTTGCCTGCAGAGCCCGTGGATCTCATCGGCAAACCCGCGCCTCAGGTGGAATACACCAAGTGGGTGAACTGCGAACCGCTGGCGCCGCACGGCCAGGGGAAGGTGCGCATCCTCGACTTCTGGGGCATCGAGTGTGCACCCTGCATCGCCTCCTTCCCGAAAGTGCAGAAGTTTTGGGAAGCGCATAAGGACAAGGACATCGAGATTGTGGCCACCACCTCCTTCTATCCCGAGCAGGAGGTGAAGGAGTTCCTCGCGAAGAATCCGGCTTATACCTTCCCTGTCGCGTTACGCGATGACGATTCCACCGCCGGACGCGACTACGACGTGCGCGGCATTCCCACATATGTAGTCATCGATGCCGCTGGGAAGATCGTGTCCACAGGGCACGATTTTGAGGAAGCAGGGAAGGTGGCGCTGAGGCTGGTGGGGAAGGAGTAGCTTGTGGAGGGCGGGCGATTCTCAGGACGGTTCATCATGAATCTCCTTGCCCGGACTGATCGCTGTTCCGGGCCTCGATCGCTTGCTTGATGCAGTTGATTCCCTCCGCCACACTGACGGTAAAGACGCGGCTAACGACTTGGATTTGGTGTAATGCGCTGGACAAAATGTTTTTCGAGCTCCTTCAAGTGTGGGCGCAGCTCGGGAAATGTCTCCGGTTTGGCGGCGACGGCGATTTTCAGAAACTTTCCGCCGTGTCGAGAGAGCAGTGTGGCATTATTCAACTTGATGCCGTTCGAGAGCGTCATTGCATAAATGCTTTCGAAAGTGAAGGTGTCCGTTTGTGTTGCTGGTTTTCCGGCTGAGACCACGGTGAAGTCATTCTTTCCAGTGAAATCGGCAACCACCTGTTTGTGCGAATGGTTAAACTCGGCCTCCAGATATTCATCGGTCAGGGCTTCGCGATTGCGGTCGTAGATGAACACGGTGACATCGGCGCGCGGTCCCGCCGTGTATGCGAAGGTGGCTGAAGAGCCTGCTCCTGAGCCGTGGTCAGTTGTTTGGAGAAGCCTGAATTTCCCGACTTCGCTTTCCAGGGAATCCACGATGGCTTTGCACGCCTTGTCATCACTCCATGCATGAGGTGCCATGCCGAATATAGCTATGGCGAGCAGCACCATGAAGAATGGGTTGGCAAGAGTCGGGAGGTTCATGAGGTTGGTGATTGTGCGAAAGGGTTTAAGGTGCTGTGCGATGCGCCGGCTGGAAGTGTGCTATCAGGCATTCTTCCTCTCAAACACATACAGCTTCCCGTTCTCCGCCACCTTGAAGCCCGGGCCGGTGAAGCCCAGCTTCATGAGTTCTTTGCGGAGGAATATCATCACACCGGCATGGCTTACGATCAGGGTGTCTTCCTTCACTTGGGTGAGCAGGGTATCGGTGACTTGCTTCACCTTCGCCAGGAACGCTGTTTTGGCGTTGCGCTGGGAGGAGTGGGAGGTCATCCAGGCGAGGCGCAGCACCCATTTCCAGAGCGGGTAGGGGAGCTTCAGATTGCCGGTGCGGAAGGCATCCAGTTGTGGCTCGCGTAGCTCCGGCATCTGCAGGATCTCGCCGGTGAAGGCTGCCTGCGCCGTGGCATAGGCACGCGGAAGGTCACTGGAAATACAGCGGCTCCAGGTAATGCCACCCAAGTCGATCGCGCTCGTGGTGATCTCTGCCTTTTCATAGATTTCACGCCACGCCACGAGATCACCCCACGTGACCCACCCGGTGGGGAAGGGATGTTTCACTTCAAAGTGGCGGATGAGGCCGATGCGGACGGGAGGCATGCAAACGTAAACTGACGGAGAGTACTAGACGGCGGCGCTAGCTTCTCCGAAAATGAAAAGTTGGATGAAGCTAAAGAACAACGCGGCCAGCATCACCAGGATGACCTGACCCCAGTGCCAAGCACGATTGACCTTGAGCACGATGACTGAACCGAGTGCCCCCAATGGGAGCAAGACGCAGGTCCACGAAATGTATCCCGTGGTCACCAAGCCGAAGGCATGGCGGGCCATCAGGTATGACACCAGGTGCACGAGCAGGAGCGCGCCAATAAGCTGCCCTGCCTCCAAGAACTGTCCGGTGCGGACATCCCGCTCGGAACGATGAGTGCTCATGGCGTGTTAGGGAGAGTGTTTCCCGGCCGCTCGCCTTTGACGCGGAAGAGCTCGGCAAGGTCTTCCAACACTTCTGTCGTGGCGTATTTCCACTCGTAAACCCAGGCAGGCATACTTGGCTGCAGAGCGCGAGTGGGGAAAACGGGTTGCTCGATGCGCGACTCCCTAAGCACCAGCGTCGTGGGCGTGCCAAATGACGTCTGGCTGTTCACCTTGATCGGAGTGCCGTAATTGATGAAGCCTTCAAACTCGGAAACAGAGACCCGATTTGCCTGCATCTTCCAGAAGACTGCTCCCACGAATGTGAGACTTGTGCCCAGAAGGAGGGCCAGCACGATCAGGGCGGCGATGCCGAGTTTGGGAGCTCTGTTCGTGGGTATCATGCAGAGAGGGGCCCGCCATCTTCGGCCAGACGGTGGTTGAATCGCAAGCTGAATCCAGCCGTGGACAGGTGCTTGCAATCAAGGAGCAGGCGTAGCTTGAGACCTGTGCCAATTGCCGGAGCGCAGATCCTGTAAAACTTGCTCCGCCGCCAGGCTCCACTCCCGCCACCAGTATTTCATGTGCGAGGCAAGTGTCACATTCGCGAAGACGGGTTTGTCGACCCTTGACTCTGTAAGCACCACGGAGACCCGATTGCCCAAGGCATCTGTACCGGCTGGAATGGGGGTGCCGTAGCTGATGAAGTCTTCGAATTCCATGGACTTTGTCCTGTTGGCCTGCACCTGGTGGTACACCATCGCAAGAAAGCATGCGCCTACGAGCAGCAGGAGACTCATGACAATGATGGCTCCCATGGTGAGTCTGGATCGGTGCGCGGATGAACTCATGGCAGGTGGCAAGCGGCCTTCTGCACCTTGGCGCGTTCGAGCGCAAGGCGGCAAGACTATTTCTGAGGGGGAGGGAGGAGCATTGCCCGGGCATGGCCGTTGTACTCCGTGCACTGCCCTGTTTTCGAAGTGCCTTGCTGTGTGGCACTTGCCCTTCCTCCAGTCACGGGTTAGCAATAGGGTGTGATGTGGGAGTTTGTACAGACGCACTGGAATCATGCCGTGGAGATCCTGCTCCTGGCCGTGCTGCTGTATCAGGGCTACCGTTTCCTGCGGGCGACGCGTGGGGCGCGCATCCTCACCGGTCTGCTGGTGCTGCTACTGGGGCTGGCGCTCGTGTCCCAGCTCCTGAAGCTGGAGGTCATCACGTGGTTGTTGAAGGGCTTTGTCACCTTCTTTGCCATCGCCCTGGTCGTGATTTTCCAGCCGGAGCTGCGCCGTCTGCTGGCGGAACTGGGCAGCCATCGGTTCTTTTCCTTCAATGGCTCGGAGGAGGCCAGCCTGGACAACCTCATTGAGGCCATGGTCCAGCTCTCGCACCGTCGCTGTGGGGCACTCTTCGCCATCCAGCGTGGCATTGAGCTGAAGCCCTTTGCCGAGAGCGGCGTGTCCCTGGACGCGAAGATTTCCACCGAACTCATCGGCACCATCTTCCACCCCAAGACACCGCTGCATGACGGCGGCATGGTGGTGGAGCAGGGGCGCATTGTGGCGGCGGGGTGTGTGTTTCCCGTGAGCCAGAAGGATCTGCCGGATCGCAGCATCGGCCTGCGGCACCGCGCTGGGCTGGGCATCACCGAGGAGACGGACGCCGTGGCCCTCGTGGTGAGTGAGGAAACCGGTGCGCTTTCCCTTTGCTACAAAGGGAAGCTGGAACATAATCTGGAACCTGATGAGCTGCGCGAGCGGCTGCAACGCATCCTGGTCTATGGCGAGGACGACAACACCCGAAACGAATCCGAATCTGGAAAGGCTGAGGAAGCTCGGTCCCAAGGTTAAGGGCTGGATCGTGAATGACTGGGAAGCCAAGCTGGTGTCCCTGGTCCTTGCTTTCCTGCTCTGGTACGTGGTGAATGACCAGGCCCGCACAGACCGCCGACCCGGTCCGCAGCCGCTGCCGAGCTTCCGTACGGATTAGGCGTGAGTGCCAATGTAGAAGGCTTCTCCAGAAGACTTGAGTCAGGGGTGATGGAACGATTGGGAAACCACTAATAGGCACTAACGAACACTAATGGTTTGCCTGCGGGAGGTGGGTGGCTCTGTGTTGCTTGGACCTTGGATGGTGAAGCCAACAAAGTCCCCCCGTGGCATTCACCATGGCGTCCCGTGGTGGGCCCGCCCATGTGCTCTCAAAATTAGTGTTCATCAGTGTCCATTAGTGGTTTTTCCCACTCCACCACCCCGCGGGACCACATATGACACCCACCGCCTCATCCCATTAGCGAACGTTAGCGTCCATCAGCGGTCCCTCTGCCAGGTCCGCTTCCTCCGCTCACCGGTGCACCGACCTTTGACTTGCCGCCCTTTTCGGGGTAAAACCGCGCCCTCATGGCTTCAGCGAAGAGGAAATACTTTGGCACGGACGGCATCCGCGGTGTGGCGAACTCACACCCGATGACGCCCGAGTTTGTGATGCGTCTCGGTCAGGCTGCCGCGAAGGTGCTGGCCATGGAGGCGGAGAAGGCAGGCATCCGGCCGAAGTGTATTGTGGGTCGCGACACCCGGCTCTCGGGAGACATGATCGAAACCGCCCTCACCGCAGGACTCACCTCCATGGGAGTGGACGTAGTGCTGTGCGGTGTGGTGCCCACCCCGGCTGTGGCACTGATTGCCCGCCAGGAAAAGGCAGCCATGGGCGCCATCGTTTCCGCCTCGCACAATCCCTACAAGGATAATGGTGTGAAGTTCGTGGACGGCGGCGGGCACAAGCTCACCGATGCCCAGGAGCTGATGATCGAGGCTGCGTTTGAGAACGACGATGTGCTCAGTCACCGGGCCGCCGCCACCGGCATCGGCCGCGTTTCACGCATGGACAATGCCCCCGAGCGCTTCATCGCACATGCCGTGGCCACCATGCATAATCGCCGCTTGGATGGCATGAAGATCGCGCTGGATAACGCGAACGGTGCCGCCTACGTCACCACTACGGAGACGCTCAAGCGACTCGGCGCGGAGGTGGAGGTCTTCCACTCCTCACCCGATGGCGTGAATATCAACCGCGACTGCGGCTGCACGCATCCCGAGTACATCGAAGCGCTCGTGAAGGAAACAGGCGCCTACGTGGGCGTGGCTCACGATGGTGATGCCGACCGTGTGGTGCTGGTGGATGAGACCGGGTCTGCCCTGAGCGGGGATGAGTACATCGCCATCGTCGTCGCCTCCATGCTCCGCAAGGGTACCCTGCGTGAGAGCACCGTGGCTGTGACCACCATGAGCAACTTCGGCCTGGACGAACTGGTCACCGGCCTCAAGGGCAAAGTCATCCGCACGGACGTGGGCGACCGCTATGTCATCGCCGCCATGCGTCAACACGGGTTGAACTTTGGCGCGGAGGAGAGCGGACACATCGTCTTCTTCGACCACACCACCACGGGCGATGGCCTCATCGCGGCACTGCAGGTGCTGAAGATCATGGTGGAGACCGGCGAACCGCTCAGCGAACTGCGCAAGGTCCTGAGCCCCTTCCCCCAGGCAAAGCGCAATCTCCGTGTGAAAGCCAAGCCTCCCGTGGAGGAGTTGGTGGACGCGCAATTGCTCGTCAAAGAGACGGAGAAAAAACTCGCCAGCCTCGGTCGCGTGCTTTTGCGCTACTCCGGTACCGAGTCCCTCATCCGCCTCCTCATCGAAGGTCGCGACCCCGAGTACATCGAGGCCCAGGCCGAGCGAATTGCCGAAGCGATCAAGGCGCAGATTGGCGAGTAGCGAGGTGCGGCTCTTAGGTTCCACGGTGTGGCGGGCAAGGCGGTGAACGTGCTTGTGCTTCTTGTGCAATCAGCCAGTTTCTCGACCATGGAATGGACCCCCTTGACCATCTTCATCTTTCTATTTTCCGGCACCGCCGGTGTCCTAGCCTATGGGCTTTTGAAGCGGCCTGTGTGGATGTGGTATCTGGGCTGGTGGATGTTCTACCTCTTTGCCATCTACTTCGGGGACGGATTCATTGCTATGTTTACCCACATGCGAGATACGAAGGATCTCGCCATGTCCCTCTTATGGTTGGTCGGTGGGTTCCTCATTTGGATCGTCGGGGTCAGGTGGTGGTCCAAAAACCGCCATCAGTTTGGAAGAAGCACGGACGCTCAAAAGGGAAAGTAGTCCGCCGAGCCTCGGCGGTCCGAAGATAGATCTTCACCCGCAATCATCGGGTCGAGCCACAAAATAAGGGGCCATGGCAGCTGGCACGCATTCACGCTGGCATCGTCCGCGCATTTCTGCACAGAATGCAGTCATGCGTTCCGCCGCTCCCCTGCTGTCTTCCTCTTTTCCCCTGAGACTCGCTGCGCTCGCTAGCTGCGTATTTCTACCCCTCGCCAGCACGCCTGCCCAGTCCCAGCCTGTGATGGAGAAGCCCGCCGCCGGTGAGCCCGGCTGGTTTCCCTTCCACATTTCCGCGTTCGATGACACGCCAGCCCTGCTGGATCTTTCCTTCCTGAACGAGACCCCTGCGGGCAAGCATGGTTTCATCCAGGCGAAAGGCGAGACCCTCGTGGATGATCGTGGCACCCCGTGGCGCTACTTCGGCACGAACCTCACCGCCGCGTCTTGCTTCCCCACGGACGAGGAGGCTGTGAAGCTCGCGGGACACTTCGCCAAGTGTGGCATCAACCTCGTGCGCTTCCACTTCATGGACGCAAACTGGAGCGGCACCCAGCTCGTGCGCAAGGATGGCAAACCCGGCCTGAACGAGGAAGCCCTCGCACGGCTCGACTTCTTCTTCGCTGAACTCAAGAAGCGCGGCATCTACGCGAACCTCAATCTCCATGTAGGCCGCAAGTACGACGACCAGCCCGCGGGCGCGCCGGACATGAGCAAGGGCATCGATAACATTTATCCACCCTATGTGGAGGCATTGAAACAGTATGCGCGTGACCTCCTGCAGCACGTGAACCCCCACACCGGTCTCGCTTACCGCGATGACCCCGCCGTGGCGATTGTAGAGGTGAACAACGAAAATACTCTGCTCTTCAACGCCTGGTGGCCGGCAAAAGTAAAGGGTGCAGTGCACGACTCCGTGCTGAAGCAGTGGAACGAATCCCTCGCGAAGAAGCATGGCGACGATGACGCCAGCCTGCGCGCGAAATGGGGCACACGCATGGCGGACGATGGGCCGAACATCATCGGCAATCCCACCTTCACGGAGAACGCCAAGGGCTGGTGGCTCGACAATCAAGGCGGTGCCGAGGCGAAACTCTCACCCGCACCTGATGGCAAAGGCGTGCGTATCACCGCGACCAAGGCTGGTCCGGCGAACTGGCACACACAGCTCCTTTGGGCGGGACTGCAGATTGAGTCTGGCAAGACCTACCGCTTCCGCTTTCGTGCGCGGGCGGAGAAGCCAGCGAAGATCTACGCCAGCGCCCAACAGTCCGTGGCGCCCTACGGCATGTCTGGTTTGTGGACATTGATCGATGTGGGCCCAGAGTGGAAGGACTACCTCTATATTTTCACCGCGAAGGATGCACAACCTGGGAAGGTGAACCTCGCCTTCGGCCCCAATCAAAACACCGGCTGGTTTGAATTCACCGACGTGAAGCTGGATGCCTATACCGATGGCTTCCTGCCCAATGAGGCCAGCCTCGCCAAGGGAAACATTCCGCTCCCCGATGAGAATGCGAACAAAGCCGTGCAGCGTGAGTACTTCGAATTCCTCGCGGACAAAGAACTCGCCTATGCAAAGGAGATGCACCGCTTCCTCAAGGAGGATCTGAAGGTGAAGTGCCTTGTATCACACTCTCACATCTTCTTTGGTGCGCTGCTTGGCGTCCGGCGTGAGGCCATCGTGAGTGACGTGGTGAATGCCAACGCCTACTGGCATCATCCTTCCTTCCCCGGCGGTCAGTGGGATCCAAAGAACTGGGAGGTGAATCAGGAAGTGCTTTCGCAGAATCCCGTGGGAGGTGTGCTTTCCGAGTTGGCAGTGCAGCGCCCCACCGGCAAACCGTTTGCCCTCACCGAGTGGGACATTCCTGCGCCCATTGATTCCCTGGCGGAAGGTCTGCCGCTCGTGGCCGCCGTAGCTGCGTATCAGGGCTGGTCCGGCATCACACTCTACACCTTCGCTCATGGTCGCGAGGATTTCACGGCAGACCATTTCCACAGCTACTTCAACTTCCAGGCACATCCTGCCAAGCGCGCCGGCATTCCCTTCGCTGCGCTCCTCTTCCGTACAGGCGCCGTGGATGCTGGCAAGCAGCGCGCCATCCTCACGCTCACCGCCGCTTCACTTCTGGATGACATCGCCGAGTTCAAGGGCGGCGTCTGGGCAAACTGGCGTCGTTTCTATGAGAAGGCCAACAACGACGGCTCGCTTGCCCTGAAGCGGCAGACCGCTGTGCGCATCGTGGAGGAGGGGAGCACTGCACCCGAACTGAAGAACCCCGTGGAGAAGAGCGCACCCGCTGTCTCGGACAATGGCGAAATCAGATGGGGTGCTGCAGACAAGATTGCCACGGTGGTATCGCCGCATGTCATCTTCACTTCCGGCAGTCTTGGCGCCAAGACACACAACCTCGGCCCCTGCTCAGTGAACGTGGCCCCCCTGTCTGGCGATGGCTTCGGCGTGTGGGGTCTCATTGCCATGGACGGGAAGCCCCTGGAGAAATCCAAGAAGCTCCTCTGCATGGCCCTCCGCCGCGCCGAGAATGAAGGCATGGGCTGGCGCGCCGACCGCAAGACCGTGGGTGACAAATGGGGCAAGGCCCCTTCTCTCGTGCTTGGTTTCGAAGGAAAGGTCTTCCTCCCCGGCGGTGAAAAAACCAACTGGAAAGTCAGCGCGCTAGGCCCCGATGGCCAGCCCACCAAGGTCGTCTCCACCAAGAGCAATGAGTTCCCCATGTCCCCCGAATCGGGGACGGTATGGTGGGTGGCGGAGAGGGAATGACTGCCGCTCAGGAAAAGAGCTCAAGGGTGAAATCAGAAATCCGTGAAAGGAGAATTCCACGGCCTGTCATTCGGGCCAATCTTGCGGAAGGCTCTCATCTGCGTCTTCCCCAGAAGCTTGGCAACGCGATAGCGAGGCGTGAGGCCCTTATCCTCTCGGAAGGGGGAAAGGTCGAATGGCTCCAGGGAAACCTGGCCGTTTCTCTCGATAAATTTGATCACCTTCTTTACGTGCGGATCGGTGCAATCATCTAATGCTACAATACCTCCGTCCGATAGCAGCCGGATCGCGAAATACAGGTCCACGAATACATCCTCAAAAATGTGCGAACCATCGATGTAGATAATATCGAAGGTCACACCCTTCTCTATCAGCGCCGGCATGGCGAGGCAGGAAGGTTTTTCCATGAGTTCAAAAAATCCGCTCAACCCCGCCTTCTCGATGACAACCGCGCCGGCGGAATCCCAAGTGCAGCTCTGAAAAGGATCAATCGCCACGTGCTGCTGTGCAGGGGCTACTTTGTTTTCGCGATGACACGCCGTAAAGAGCAGCCCGGAACCCCCGAACGCCAGGCCGACTTCCAGCGTCCGTTTCGGTTTCAGGCTGGTGCAGAGATTCTTGAGCGTCACCAGATTGTTCACCGTGGAAACGGCCACCAAGGTGGGGAAGTTCTTGGAGCGTCCGCGCGTTTCTCCGCTTTTGAGCATGGCGACAAGCTCGGGGCAGAAGTCCAGGTGGGTGGTGTCGTCCATGAACTGGGGTTGGATGCGTGGGAGGAATGCCTGCGGCACTGCGGATTGGTCGTTTCAGGTATAGGTGGTCATGGTGGACCGCAAGCTGAAATCGGTGTCAGACACGTTTGACATTTTTCAAGAACGCCGGTTCCATTCTCCTTCATGAACACGCATTGCCGCCGTTCCGTATTGTTCCTGATGGTTGCGGTCCTGTGCCCCACTGCCTGCCGCACTATCTACTACGGGGCGATGGAGAAGATTGGCTTTGAGAAGCGTGATCTTCTCGTCCGCGCCGTGAGGAACGCGAAGGCCAAGCATAAGGAAGCGGGTGGTGAATACCGCGATGCCCTGCAACAGCTCCAGGCTGTCTATGGCCGCAGCGGTAGCAATCTGGAAAAGGCGTATGACAAGCTCAATGCGGAATACCTCGCGTGTGATGGAGCAACCAAGATCGTGAAACACCGCGTTGATGAGATGGATCGCGTGGCCTCAGATCTCTTCAAGGAATGGCAGAAGGAAATCGGCACCATGAGTGATGTCTCACTCGCAGGGTCCAGCCAGGCGAAGCTCACCGAAACCAAGGCCAGATTTGCCGAGCTCTCCAGCGCCCTGCACAGTTCCTACAACGCCATGCCTCCCGTGCTGGACAAGCTGCGCGACCACACCCTCTACCTGAAGCACAACCTCAATGCCGAAGCCCTCGGAGCCCTCCGCGGCAAGGCAGATGTCATCCAGTCAGATATCCAGGCCCTGCTGGAACGCATGAACCGCGCGATTGCAGAAGCGGACACGTTTGTGAAGACGATGAATTAGGAGAGTTGCGAGCAATTCGCTCTTCACTCACCGCTCACCAGGTCATCCAGCGTCAGCACGAGCCGGACACCGGAACGCATTTCACGCACGGCGACTTCATACCAGCCCACCATCTGCACGGGCTGGTAACGGATGCCCTTGTACCACAGCGGACGCTTCGAAACCACCCGGTCAATGACACGTTCGTAGTTCGACAGGGGCAGCTTGCGCCCGCGGCGCCGGTTCCATTTGCGCTCGCGTGCTACGTTTTCGTAGCCTGGGGGGCGGTTTTCGAAGTCGAGCAGCGAGCGGGCGCGCCCATGGAGTACCGCAAGGGCATGCTCCACCGTAGTCGCATCGCCCATGGTCTCCACCGCGGACGCGAAAGGCGTGGCAATTTCTCGTGCTGCACCTCGCAGGCTGCGCATCTGTCCGTCGCGGCATAGCCAGTCGGTGGCATTCACATCGGCCGTGAAAGGATTGCGCGGGTAGCAATCCATGCGCGCCAGCCAGCCTTTCCGGCTGGTGTGCTTGCGCGGTTTGTAGCCTTCAATGACGGGGATGCTGCGCTCGGTGAGCTGCGTCAGCTCATAGCTCTTCCACGTCATGACCTCGTAAGAAACGCCAATGGCCGTGCTCACCGCTGCAGCCATCAGCTCGGGGTCTGGAGTGAAGTCCACTGTGATTTCAATGCGCCCATCTCGTGGGCGCACGCCCACGCCGGTGCTCTCACGATTTGCTGCCAGCAGCATGGTTGGCAGCGGCAGCATGTGGCAGAGCAGGAGGGCCAGCTTTCCCACACTGCGAGTCGCGCTTTCATAGGCTGCCGGAAAAGACACATTGTAGTGTGCACTGAATCCGCAAAGGTCCAATCGCTGGCCTCGCACCCTTTCCAGCACATCGAGTTCACCGCGGATGTAGTGAATTTGTTCCCACAGCGAGTGCACGGCTCGCAGGCAGCAGCCGGGTCCCACTTCAATGATGGGCGTGGCGACTTCGATCACCCCCGTATCAAAGTATACCGCACCTCCTGTGGGCAATTGATAGGACTTCCCCGTGCGGGGCAGCATGGATGCGCGCACAAAGTCCCGCGGGTCACGGAAGATCATCTCCGGCCGCCGGGGCTTGCCGTCGACCAGCAGCGTGAACTCCGCCTCCAGCCCAATCACCGGCACGGGCGGGTTTTGTGCGGGGCGGCGGTCGTACTTGGAGCGGCTCGGGTGATGTTTCTTGCTCTTCACTCGCTAGATCATTCGCCGCTGCCGGGCTTTTCAGCCTGAGTTAGTCTTCACCGATTTTCCGTGGCGTGATGCTCACATAGCCGATGTCCACGTGGAGATGGTCATCGGTCTCACCCTCGCCGATGCCATACGGTGCCACATAGACCTCCGCCCCCAAAGTGGCAAAGATTTGACCATATTTCTCAATCGACTCGCGATCATCGAGATAGCAGTCGCCCACCCGGTAGATGTCGGCCGCGGTGCCCCAGTTGTGCACACCGGGCATTTTCGTCAGACGATGGGACGGCGAGCGGTAGCCACCGTTGGCGCTGATGTAGACTTTTTCGTCCCCTGCTTTTTCCCGGAAGTCCTCCAGGTAACGGGCCAGCACACCCACCGCCAGCGGCACGTAGTGGGGCGGATGCCGCAGCAGCCCCTCAGACTCCAGGCAGTCCACCATCATGAGCTCCGCCAGGGCGAAGTGGGGCGTGAGCATCGTGTTTTTTGCCTGCTGCCAGCTTCCCACCTCGTAAAAGAAGCGCGGGAGCCTGCGCTTCACCCCTTCTCCGCATTCGACCAGAACACCCGGTTGCAGCAGGGTGCGGTAGCGCTCCGGAAGGTCGTTTCCGGATACGATGCGGAGCTCAGTCTGATTGGCCATGGGTATTCGTTAATGCATCGCGGGTCTGGTGCTCAGGCCCCGCGGAAATAATCGCACACCGCCTCGCTCATCGCAGCCACGGTGGCGGTGCGACCGTTGGACTCAGGCAGTACTTCGGTGAGAATCGCGAAAGCGTAGGGCGGGCGTTCCTTCACAAAGAAAAGTCCTGCATCGTGACTCACCGTGGAGATCTCGCCGGTCTTGTGCGCGACGCGCGTTCCTGGCGGCAGCTTCTTGGGCAGCACCGCGTTGTACTTTTGGTCGAATAGGATCTGCAGCATCGCCTCCCTGCTCTTCGCAGTGGTGAACTGCCCCTCCTGAATCACGCGAAACAGGCTCACCAATCCGGCTGAAGTGACTTCGTTGTTGATGCCCATCTCATGGGCCGCTGCATCCTCCACGCCCCGTTTGAGGTGGATGCCTGTCACGCCTGCATCGTGGAGTACCCGCTGTGCGTATTCCAGGCCGATGAGATCCAGGAGGAGATTGGTGGCGAGATTGCTGCTGACCGTGATCATGCGGTGGGCCAGCTCACGAATGCGCATGGTCCTGCCAATGCGCTGGTGCACCTCCTCATCCCCATCGCGTCCGCGTTGCAGACGAAAGGGTTCGCCATTTCCCGCGCTGATGAAGCGGTTCCGTACGTGGAGCGGATCATCCAGCCGCAGACGTTTCTCATCCACCGCCCTGAAGACGGCGAGGAGCACCGCCACCTTCATGGTGCTGGCCGCGTGGAACCACTCCTGCTCATGCCACCCAAACGTCCGCCCGGTCTCATGATCATACGCCGCGACGGACGCCCGCACCACGCCTCCGGTGCCTGCGATTTTGACCAGGGCGGATTCCAGTTCAGATTCGTTCATCGCTTCGTAGGCATACAGTGCATGAGGCGGGAGCGGATGCAATGCCAGCAACAGGCGGAAACTCCCGCCGCGCCCATACTTTATTCGCGTCTCGGCGCCCCACGACGTTCTTTGATCTGAATCGATCCCTCCCGCAAGCTCGTGCCGGAGTGCTTCGTAGGAGCCATGTCGCACAGCCCACGCTTCTCTTCCCATGACACCCTGCCTCTTCTCCATCAGCTATGCCGGATTCTGGGGGCAGGATGCCCTGAGCCTGGAGCAGTTCATCCGGCATGCCGCAGAGCTTGGGTATCCCTCCGTGATGATTGCCGGCAAACGCCCGCACCTCTCTCCCCTGGATGCGTCACCGGAGCTTCTGGATTCCGTCAGCCGGATGCTCGCTGCAGCGGAAGTGCGGTGCGAGGTCATTGCCGCCTACACGAATCTCTCCCAACCCTCCGGCGTGGGGTGTGAAGTGCCGCATCTGGAGTTTCAAATCGCCTATGTCGAGTCCCTGGCACGCATTGCCGCGAAGGTCGGGGCCAAGGTGGTGCGCATCTTCACTGCGTATGAGGTGGAGGGTCAGGACCCCCAGGCACAGTGGAAACGCTGCGTCACGGTGATCCGGGAAATGTGCGACCGCGCCGCGCCGCATGGTGTATCCATTGCCATCCAAAATCATCACGATCTTGCCCTGCATACGGAAGCCCTGCTGGAGCTCTTGTCAGACATCGACCGGCCCAACTGCGGTCTGGGCTTCGATGCATGGTCACCCGCGCTGAGGGGCGAATCTCTGTATGAAGCTGCCCTCATGGCCGCGCCGCACACGCTCATCACCACCAATGCGGACTACATCAAGGTCCCGCGCCACCGTTACCGTCCCGAACTGGTGAACTACGAGCGCCAAGCCACCGATTGGGTCCGCGCCGTCCCTTTCGGCACCGGTTTCATCGATTACCAGGCGTTTTTTCAAGGATTGCGCGACGGCGGGTTTGACGGCTTTGCGATGTACGAAATGTGCTCGCCCCTGCGCGGTGGTGGGTCTCTCAAAAACCTCGATAGCTGCGCCAGCGGCTACCTGCAGTGGATGCAGGCGCAATCATTGAGCCCTATTCAGCCGGTGAGAGGCTGAATACCGCTGCGTCAAAGAGCATCTGGGCGGGGTTTTACTTCGCGCCAGCGTTCTAGTAAGACCTTGGGCCTATGCCCGCTTTGAGGCGGGGCTGCTACGGTCTGCCCATGTACGACAACCGTCTTTTGGCGCCGTTCCCCGCAAAGCCTCACCTGCCACGTTTCACCACGGTGGGATCCAGTCCTGCTCGTGCCTGAGCGTGCTTTCCGGGATGACCACGCCAATACAGGAGGAAACAAAACCAAGGGATAAGCAGCAAGAGCAACGGCATCGGACATCAGAAGAAATCCATGAACGAGAAGAAGAGATCCACCATCCGTCAGGTGTTTCGCAGGCTGCTGCGTGTGACCGCGATGTTTTTCAAGTCGCCGGTCGGTGGGCGTGCCTGGTTTCTGGCGGGAGCGCTGCTGGTGCTCATGCTGTGCATCAATGGCATGAATGTGCTGAACAGCTTTGTGGGCCGGGATTTCATGTCATCGATTGAGGCCAGGGATAGGTCTGGCTTCGTCCGCTACGCATGGATGTACGCTGGCGTGTTTGCCGGCTCGACAGTGGTCGCTGTTTTCTTTCGGTTTGTGGAAGAGAGGCTGGGCCTGTTGTGGCGGGACTGGCTTACCCACCGCATCGTGGGTGTTTATATGGATGAGCGCATCTATCTGCATCTCCATGGAGAGGGGATCACCAATCCCGATCAGCGCATGACGGAGGACATCAGGCAGCTTACGACCTCTACGCTGTCTTTCCTGCTGATGATTCTGAGCGGTACCGTGACCGCGCTCTCGTTCTCCGGTGTGCTGTGGACTATCAGCCCGACTCTCTTTGTGGTTGCGGTGCTTTATGCCGCCGCCGGATCCACCCTCACCATCCTCCTCGGACGCCCGCTCATCCGGTTGAACTATCAGCAGGCAGACTATGAAGCGAATTTTCGGTCTGAATTGATTCACGTCCGCGAGAATGCCGACGGGATCGCGCTCACTGCCAACCAGGGCACCACGCGTGAGAGGTTGATGACTCGCATTGACCAGTTGGTGGCAAACTTTCGGCGCATCACCGCGGTGAACCGGAACCTCGGGTTTTTCACCACGGGATACAACTACATGATCCAGTTGATTCCCACCCTGCTGGTGGCGCCGCTCTTCATGAACAAGGGGGTCGACTTTGGTGTCATTGGGCAGTCGGCCATGGCCTTCGCCACGCTGGTCGCGGCCTTCTCGCTGGTTGTCACCCAGTTCCAGGCCATCTCTGCCTATGCTTCCGTTGTTACCCGGCTTGGTGAGTTTGTGGATGCCTCCGAACGGGCATCCATGCAGTCTGAAACACCCTCCATCAAGTCCCTGACAGGGACGGACCGAATCGTCTATTCCGGCCTTGAACTGCAGTCAGCAGACAAGTCAGGAAACGTCATTCTCAGGGATCTGAACGCAACCATTGTTCCGGGAAAAAATCTGCTGGTACATGGTGCGAATCAGGCGGCCAGGGTCGCCCTCTTCCGGGCGTCTGCCTCCCTCCACAACGAAGGCGGTGGCATGATCACCCGGCCGCCAGAGGCGGCCGTGGCATTCCTGCCCGAGCAGCCGTACCTGCCCGTGGGAACCGCGCGTGAAGTCCTTATCCCTCCGGGGCGTGAGAAGGAAATTGCCAATCGGGATCTTCAGCAACTCTTCGCCGAGGTCGGTCTGGTGTCGTCCAAGTTCAGAACTCTCGATGACTTCGAAGTGGCACGAGACTGGCATGATGTGCTTTCACTTTCGAAGCAGCAATTGATGTCTGTGGTGAGGGTCCTTCTTTCGGGGCCGCGTTTTGTGTTCCTGGACAACCTTGACTCTGTCTTGAGCACCCCGGTGCACAACAAAGTCCTGTCCGTACTGGCCAGCCGGGGCATCACCTGCATCTCCATCGGTGAAGAGGAGCCGGATCCCGCACTCTATGACACCAGCCTCGAACTGAAGGAGGACGGGACATGGAAGTGGACAGAACTGAAGTAAGGCCATCCACCATCCATCAAGAATTCCAGGACACAGAAGTTTCCCATATGACGCACACGCAGGCATCCGTGACATTTCCCTTCCGCGCCTCCAGTCCCTCCGGGCTGAGCATTGAGTTGAACTCGAATGGCTCCATCCGCCGAATCGATCATGGGGACATCATGATCAATCTCTTCCTGGGGAATGAAGCGGAAGGAGGGCCTGCAAATATCTTTCTGCGGCGGCATGGGAAAAGCATCGAAGTGCTTCCGTTGCTGGGGCCGCAAAGCCCGGCTTCCTACCGGTTCGAACAGCGGGGCATGACCGCCATGGGAAACTGGGCCGAATTGACCTTCCGTGTGCGCCTCGTGCTGGCAGAGTCTTCGCCCGCGTGGTTCTGGCATGTGGAAGTGGAGAACAACGGAACAGAGGAGGTCGAATGTGACTTGGTACATGTGCAGGATATTGCTCTCGCCCACTACGGAGCCATCCGGCTCAACGAATATTATGTGAGCCAGTACCTGGATCACACGCCTCTTCATCATGCCTCACGAGGCGTGGCAGTGGCTACAAGGCAGAACCAGTCCATGGGTGGACGCTGCCCGTGGACCGTCATGGGTTCCCTGGGTGAAGGCGTGGCTTATGCCACGGATGCTCTGCAGGTTCATGGATTCAGTGCGCGCACTGGAGATAAGCCTGTCGCATTGGCAGTAGATCTCCCCGGCAGCCGGCTGCAACACGAGCACTCCATGCCTTCCATCCAGGACGAGCGCCTGGTGCTGCAGCCCGGAGCACGTGTGCGGCGCGGATTTTTTGCATGGTTTGAAGCGAACAAACCTGAAGCTACGGCGACTGGAGACTCCAGGTTGATTGATTCAGCATTGGCCCTGCCGGAGGCGGCCTGTCCGCCATGGCCCGCGGAGGAACGGCATGCTTCGTCCACCGTTGCAGCCGGATTGTTTGCTTCCGCTCCACTGCTGGAAGCTCTCGACCTGGATAATGCTGACGTGCGTGACTTCTTTGGAACAGATCTGCGCGATGCGGAATATGAAGATGGCCACTTGCTCTCCTTCTTCGCGGGGGAGCGCGGTCATCACGTCGTATGCAGGCGCAAGGAACTCCAGGTGCTGCGCCCGCATGGACACCTCTTGCGCACTGGCGGTGCCCTCACTCCTGACGAATCTTCCCTGGCTTCTACGGCTTGGATGAGTGGAGTGTTCCATTCGATGGTCACGCAAGGTCACGTGAGCATCAATCGCTTCCTCTCCACCTGTCACACGTATCTGGGACTCTTTCGCAGTCATGGGCAGCGACTCTTTGTCGAAATGGAGGGGAAGTGGGTGCTGCTGGGCCTGCCCTCGACATTTGAGATGAGGCCGGACTTTTGCCGCTGGTTGTACAAGCATCACGCTGGCGTCATTGAAGTGACATCCGCTGCGCCAGACCATCGGCATGAACTGCTGCTTTCGGTGACCATCCTCGCGGGTAAGCCTGCAAGGTTTCTTGTTTCACACCACATCGCCATGAACGGTGATGATGGCAGTGGCTCGCTGCCGGCCCAGTACGACGTGAGGGATGGCGCGGCATTCGTGCGCGCGATTCCCGAGAGTGATGTGGGCCGCCGATTTCCCACTGGAGAGTTTTCCATCAAACCCTCCAGTGACACCGCGGTGGAGCGCATCGGTGGTGATGAACTGCTGTTTGCAGATGGTGTATCCCGAAGCCAGCCGTTTCTCTGCTTCGTCACTGCGCCCGCTCAAACCATATCGTTCAGCATCGAAGGCCACCTCGTTCTGGTTGCCAAGCCCGGCGCAGGTCATTTCTGGGAGTCAATCAGTGGCGGTCTCGGCATCGAGGCGCCTGTGACAAGCACTCTGGCGCCGCATGCGAGCCGTATGGCGGAGATTTTTCCCTGGTATATTCACAATGCGCTGGTGCACTACCTTTCGCCACGCGGCCTGGAGCAGTACTCCGGCGGAGGCTGGGGCACGCGGGATGTCTGTCAGGGACCAGTGGAGCTGCTGTTGGCCCTAGGCAGGTATGAACCGGTGCGGGACCTTCTCTGCCGTGTCTTCCGTCAGCAGAATGCGGATGGCGACTGGCCGCAGTGGTTCATGTTCTTTGATCGTGAGCGCGGCATTCGCCCGGGAGATTCCCATGGAGATATTGTTTACTGGCCATTGGTGGCTCTCGCTCAATATCTCTCCGCCACGGGCGACGCCAGCTTGTTGAAGGAGACTCTTCCTTTTTTTCATCCGGAAGGGGATGCGAAGGCGGAAACCGGTACGGTGGCAAAGCACGTGGATCGTGCCTTGGACCTGATTCAACGGCGAGTCATTCCCGGCACCCGTCTCGCGGCCTATGGGCACGGTGACTGGAACGACTCTCTCCAGCCCGCCAAGCCGGACATGCGTGAAAGGCTCTGCAGTGCGTGGACAGTGACGCTGAACTATCAAACACTCGTGGCGCTTGCTCTCGCTTTCCGAAGTCTCCGCCAGGTGGAACAAGCAGGAGAGTTTGAAGCGATGGCCGCTGTGGTTCTTGATGAGTTTCAGCGCGTGCTCGTCGTGGACGGAGTCGTGGCTGGGCTGGCCTATTTCCACGAGGACGGTCGGACCGACTTCCTTCTGCACCCCGGAGATGAGGCGACGGGCCTGTCCTACAGCCTCCTGCCGATGATTCACGCGATCATCAATGACATGTTCACCCCGCAGCAGGCGGTGGCTCATCTCGCATTGATTCGCAAACATCTGCTGGGCCCTGATGGCGCACACCTGTTTGATCGACCGCTGGCATATCGTGGGGGCATCCAGACGTATTTCCAGCGTGCGGAAAGTGCCAGCTACTTTGGGCGGGAGATCGGCATCATGTATACGCATGCCCATCTGCGCTACTGCGAGGCGCTGGCACGTTATGGCGATGCCGAGGCGTTCTTCCATGCCCTCTGCCAGGCCAATCCCATCGCCATCCGGCAGATCGTTCCCTCTGCCTCGCTGCGCCAGGCGAATTGTTACTACTCCAGCTCCGATCCGGCCTTCGCAGATCGATATGAAGCATTCGCTCACTATGACAAGGTCAACCTGGGCGAGGTGTCGCTTGAGGGCGGATGGAGAGTTTATTCCAGCGGGGCAGGCATCGCCACGCGCTTGATCATGCAGTGTTTCCTTGGGATTCGCCTGGAGAAGGAATCTGTTGTGCTGGACCCAGTGATGCCTGTTGCACTGGATGGATTGCGGGCGAGGCTTCTGGTATCAGGACGCCCCTTGGAGGTTTGGTATCGTGTCGCGGACAAGGGCTGCGGGATCACGTGTGTGAAACTCAACGGTTCCCCATTGGACTTCACGCGCGAACCCAATGCCTACCGGCAGGGCGGCGTTCGCATCCCTCTGGCGCGGTTCATCAGTCGATTCTCCGGAAAGGCCGATCAGCTTGTCATTTCACTAGGCTAGCACGGAGCCTGCGCCGAGCTGGAGTTCTGCCACGAATGGCAACGCGGTCACGCGCAGCGTTGTCATTCCTGCTTCATGTCGTTGCTTCTCGCCATCGGCTCTGGTGGTGGCCACGATGCTCTTTCCCGGAGGCAATGGTGGTGTGATGAAGAGTCCCCCAGGAGGCATGGTGACGAGGCCGCGGACCTCCACGTAGATGGTGTTCTCATCACGGGCTGCGATGCAGAAGGCGAGCTCACCAAAGCGGGTGGGGAGACCTCGCACGGCGAAGCCATCTTCCTTAGAGATCCACGACCAGGGCATGCCGGCAGCGAGCACCAGGGAGTCGGTAGCTTCCCGTTCTGAGGCTACCATGGATGCTACTGCCAGCAGATATTCCGCGGCGATCCAGGTATGCGGCACGTCACCGAGGTGACCAGGCGAGCGGGGATCCCGCCAGGTGATCTCCGGCCACTGATTCCACTCCCGCGGCCGTCGGTCGGAGAGGAAGAAGCTGAGCAATTCGTTGGCCTCATCACGCCGTCCCAGCCGGACGAATGCGCCGATGATGCGAATCTCATAAGCGGTGTAATTGTTCCAGGGCATCTCTCCCCGATGCTTGCGATGGAATCCGTCGAGATAGGTATCCAGCATCGCGTGCAGCGGTTCACGTGGCAGCACATCTGCGAAGTCCAGCATGGCAATGGCATTGGACGTGGCCGTGGGATCAAAGTCGGCCCATTCGACCGAGCCCGGGATATACGCCAGATTCTTTTCCGCGATGACTTTCTGTAGAGAGCGCGAGATGTCGTCCTGGAAGGCAGAGGCTTCACTGCGCCACCGCGCTGCATCCGCAGATTTTCCCGCATGCTCCGCGAGGTCGGCAGCCGCCTGAAGTCCGCGCACGCCCCAGAAGTCATCCCAATAGGAATGCACGGGATGCGCTAGGTAGCCTTCATGACTGGCGGATTCTGGCAGCAATCCGTAGCAGGCAGCGAGTTCACCGCTCCGATACTGGTCCGTCATTCTCTGGGCTCGCAGCGTGATGAGGTAGTCCGCCGCCTTGTGAATGTGGGGCAGCATGCGCTCCAGGAAGGCGGGGTCGGCAGCGTTGCGATAGTCTTCACGCAGACCCCAGAGGAATTGTCCATGGCTGTCATGCTCCACCAACCAGTCGACGCCATCGCGATCCACCACGCAGGGGACGAAGCCGTCTTCACGCTGAAAGGGCGCATACCAATCGAGGAAGATACGCAGGGACTGCGGCAGTCCCCCCTTGGCTAAAGCCGCACCCATGATCACGCAATCGCGCACCCACGAGCGTGTGTAGCGCCGTGGCCCCGGCTGGATGGCAGGGCCATCGCGGTTGATGAGGATGTGCCCGGCGGTGGTGCGGAAGCAATCAAACACCGGCCGCGCGCAGTCCGGCACCTGCCAGCGCACTTTGCCCAGCGTCTGCCCCCAGTCCGCCAGTGCCTGGGAGTGGGCCTGCTCTCCGGTGGCGTTCGCCTTTTCGAAATAGGGAAAAGATACGGTGGCTTCGAGCACCTCCGCTCCAGGGGCAAGATCCCATACCATGGCGCCACCGATATGCCCGCCCTCGTCACAAGCCAGGCGTCGCGGCGGCAGCGCCCCTGACAGGAGAAACGAGGTCACGCCACCCTCCTCGAAGCTGGCCGCACCCATACCGGCCGGACTCGGCGTGCAGGTGAGGACTTTGCCGTCCACCCGCATCTCCCCGCCGGTGCAGTCGACCTCATAGATAGGACTCATGCCACCCAGGTTACGAAACGCCTGCCAGGGAGGGTTCACCTGGAAAGGACGCACTGCGACGACCAGGCGAATGCCGGGCTTCGGATCGTCGCACTCAAGACGGTAGGTGACATGGAGCGTCAGCGACTCTCCATGGCCATCCACCCAGGGATGGATTTCAAGACGCATGCAGCGCGCTGTCCACGCGACCGAGGGCACGGGCGCTCCGTCTTCAGCTATGGAGGGCGTAGTATCCGCATCCGCCCATGAGATCATGCCACCTTTCACCAGGATGAAGGGCTCCAGAGAGAATCCCGCTTCATCCGTCTCCACCATGCCTTCTTCATTGATCAAGGCACGGCGCCTTCCCTCCGGACTGCCAATGGGTGTCCAGTAGGACTGCTCGCGGTACCAGTAGCGGGGGAACATGCCTCGCGGACATTCCGATGCCACATGATGGACAAACTCATTCGGCGTGCGCGAGAAGGCATCCGGCCGGAGTGAGATGGTCTGGATCGCGGCACACGCGGCATTTTTGAAACAGATCCTCAGGTGACGGGCTTCACACCCCGGCGCGGAGATGAAGCTCTTGGCGCCCAGACCAGAGCTTGCCTGATAGATGGACGTCCAGTGTTCTCCGTCATCTGAGATCTCCACTCGATATGCCCTCGGCGGCAGGCCACACGGCCACGTGATGACAAGTCCGCCAAAGCGCACAGATTTGCCAAAATCCACATGGCACGAGGGTTCCTTATCATCAGGATCCGCCTGCCAGATCGCATCTGCATCGGGGGTCCAGATGTTCTCGGCGGCATGCCAGTGATAACAACTGGACGCATGGATGGACCGAGGCGCGGTGAGTGTCTGATCCGTCATGGACGGGCGGGACAACTCCAGTGTGCCCTTTCCTCCCGGGCCTGCGGCGATGGCTATCTCGATGGCTTCGACTTCAGAAGGCGCACCGCCTCCTGCGGGTCCCCACGCGAAAGGGAGCTCCCGCTCGTTGAAGCGATAGTCTGTCCACTGGGAGGGCAGAGCGAAATCCTGTCGCAAATGGCGCCACACATTCGCACCACCGGCAGCGGCCACCTTGAATTCAAAGTGATTCGGCAGGCCCTCTCCTCGCAGACGGAAACCGATGTCGAACGTGCTAGGGAGGCTGAAGGGAAACGTGCGCCGCAACACCACGAAACCTCCACCTCCGTGGAAATCGTAGTCCAGGCGCAGCCCGGGCTCGCCCGCGTTCGTGTGGATGGCAGTAATCTCTCCTCGGGCCTGACCAGACGCTACCACTTGCCAGGCGCCTGCATCATCAAACAGGGAAAAAAACGGATGTGCTGCCATAAAAGGAAGCCGTGCAACTCGATGCGAAACTGGAGAAGGTCACCCAATGAAGGGCCTCATCTGCGACTAGCGATAGTGCCGGAGGGTGCCGTAGCGCGGTCCATGGAAGTAGGGACCATATGCTCCATACCATCCCATTGCCAGGTCGGGTGGCATCAGCACTGCCTCCTGCTCCGCGGTGTTTTCCTGCATGAGCAGTCGCTGATACTGGCGGAACTTGAGTGTGTCCCCCACGAATGCGGTGCCACGCTTCTCATCCTTGTACACGTAGAGCGTCTTTCCTTCCGCCGTGATTTGGTGCATCTTGTAGGCGGGCGCCTCGGCGTAGAGCTTCTCCTGCTTGGGGCCTTTGGGAGTGACTTCGAAGAATCCCGCGGAAGAGAGTTGGGATCTCGTGCTGGAGATATCCGAGCTGGCGCACCCGATGAGTGCGATAGCGGCCAGGGTGGTGAGGGCAAGGGAAAGGCTGCGTGCCTTCATGGTAGGTCGGGAGTACGGGGCGCGTTGAGGAGTGAGGAAGGGTACAGTGGGGTCGCGTGAAATGGAGTCTGCGTGCAGAATCCACTTTAAGACAACGCCATGGTAAAATGTTGCCCCTGTGGTGAAGCTATACCAATAGGACCTTGGGCGTATACCCCCCCTACCAGTGCGATCTCGCATGAGACCGCAGTCGCTTTTCAGCCGGCAAATACACCTTGCGCTTCACCTACTCGATAGATAGAACGCTCACCCATGCGCATGGTGGGACCCATGAAGAAGCCCCTGCCATCCCTGCCACGCCATGAGCAGCGCCAGCAGCACGAGCACGGCACAGGAGATGTAGGGAGCGCGGCGCATCCATTCTCCCAAGCCGCTGAACTTCCGGTGCGCCTTCTGCAGGCTCCATGCGGCAATGACACCCACCGCCACCATGGTGAGCGCCAGTCCCAGGCTGAAGGCGGCCACGAGGGTGAAGCCAAGCGTGACACGCTTCACCTGCAGGCACACCAGCAGAACCGTGAACGCCGCGGGGCAGGGCATCAGGCCACCCGTGATGCCGAAGAGCACAATCTGCGGCGTGGTCACCGTGCGGTTGGCAAAGCGACGGGCGATGTCCTCCGCGTGCGCCCGCTCGTGCGCATCCTGGTACTCGACTCCATCGTCTTCACGCACCTCCGTCACCGCCGGCGCATCGCCTGAACCGGACACATCCTTGCTGAATTGCAGACGATAGGTGTGTGCATGATCGGCGTGTCCGAGGGTGATCACGGCCAGGAATTCATGCGGCTCAGGAAGTTCGCCGGTGGCCTCCCAGCAGCTGCCGTCGGGCTCGAACCGGAACTGCTGGGTACGCCCATCCAATCGCACGGTCTCGACACTGAGCTGCGTGCTCTTGGGGAGAGGCACCAATTGACCAGAGGCCTTGCAGGGGAAGATGCGGAATCTGGACGACTCGCTCGTCTTGTGAATGCACACCTCCAGCCAGCCATGACCGGTATCCAGAAGCGCGCCTCCATTCATACCGCGGCGCTTTGCAGCAGACGGAAGAGTTGACGTTGCCGGCCGGGATTCCAGGGAGAAAGGGGCGCCAGCATTGGCTCCCAATCCCGCAGGGATGATCAGCCCTGAGGAAGTCACCGCCTCACCCGCGAGCAATGATTTCCCAGAGGGCAGCGGAGCGTGTTGGTGGGAATGCGAGTGCGGGTGCGAGTGTGTGCCTGACTGCCAATCTCCCGCCGACTCCGACTCTGAAGATGCAGTGGAGGTGGACGTTGCAGACATCTGGCTAAATGCCGCCCTCACCGCGTCGAGGTCTACCTTTGGCTGGGCCGAAAGGGTCTCACCATCCTTATGCTCATGCGTGTGGCTGTCGCGGCTCTCCTTGTGCGGATGCGAATGCTGGTGCTGTTGCAGGTGTTGATGAGCTTCCTCAAGCTCGCGCCGGGTCCGCAGGAACATCCAAATGGCCAGGCCGAGAATCATGACCGCAGAAGCCAGGTGGAAGTACGGCTCGGTGTGCTCCGCATTCCAACTGCTGCCGAAGCTCAAGGCCAGCGCAGCCAGTACCCAGATGAGCAGGGAGTGTGAAATGGCCGCCGAGAGTCCCAGGAGCACGGCCTGCATCACCGTGCCCCGAATGGCGATGATGAACGCGGCCATCATCGTCTTGGAATGACCGGGCTCCAGCCCATGCAAGGCCCCGAGCAGGATGGCCATGGGGATGTACAGCCACACGTGGGCACTCCCGCTCTGGATGAGTTGTTGAATGTCTGGCATAAGATTGAAGTACGGAACGGGCGTAGGATGATGAATCGCTCAGAGGCACCTTATCATGGATTTTTTTGCCGGGCTGCATTGGCTTTGAGCTTCCTCAAGACCCCTGCGATTGGGCGGCTGCTTTTGGTGCCGTGGGTGTGGGCTCTGGCCTTGCATAGATTTCCACAGCGGACTCCTCCGAGTGGCAATAACCGAGAAAGTTTCTGCATTCCACCTCGGCGAACTCGTCCATGCTGTGGGCTTCCATGCCTACAACGGCCTGTTCACCATTGGGGCGCTCAACGAGAGCGAGCACCGGGATGGGGAGCAGCAGCAGGTCGTCCATGGACCGTGGTGTTCCATCGTCATTTCGTATGTTGAAGACTGCGAGCACGGGTGCGCCCGGGGTGACCAGTTGAATGATTTTGCTGTTCATGTGATACGTGTTGAGGTCAGTGGTTAGAGTCCGATTTGCCATCCCTTCGACGTGCAAACCATCTTGATAAAGGCGGCGGCGATGTCCGTGCGCATCCAGGTCTTTCTGCAGAGCTGGTGAGCCCAGCCTACCAATTGGATTGGCTCGGTGATCTGGTCGAGATCCACCTCATAGGAGTACCCGCCTGCGTGAAGTGTGATGGTATTGTTGTCCTCGTGGAACTGGATGAGCCGTGACATCTCCTCCCGAATCGGTTTGACCTGCTCACCCAGGTCCGCAATGGACATCGGCTTGATTCCTTCAGGAGTGCAGGAGTCGTGGTAGGCGAGCAGCCTGCTGCTGTAGCCGTGGTCTTGATCAGCGCGGGCAGTGGAGACGTCCGTAATGGGCCGCCTGCACCTTTCACAGACGACGCGGGGAGCATCGGTGTTGGGGATAAGAGAAAGGGTGAGCATGTATCCGTTATTATATGTGTTGGTTATGTCATCTGTGGAATCACCACCGGGCAGGATGGGTTTCAGGAGCGTGGTTGGTGCGACCTGAAATTGCTCCAGCGGCATTGCACGATGCCTCCGGTCTGGCTGATGCGGGATACCAGGGAAGGTCCTGCAGCTTGGGAAAAGGCCTCCATGTCGAGGTTGGCGATAATCAACGTGGGCAGCAGGCTGCCGTGGCGATGGTCGAGGATATTGACGAGCAGCCGGTTCTCCCAGTCGCTATCGCTGCGCTCCTGGAACTCATCGATAACGAGAAAGGGCGTCTTCCTGAAGCTCTCCAGGGCAGACCATTCGTCCTCCTTGCTGTGCGGCAGCCAGGATTTCCGGATGGCGACGAAGAGGTCCAGGGCCCGGATGTAGGTGCCGGGGGGCTGGTGCTTCTGCCGGCGCTGGTCAGCGAACCACGTGGCCATGACCGTCTTGCCGCGGCCACGGTCGCCGATGATGGCGATGGTTCCGTTTCCCTCGACGTAGGGCAGGAGTTGCCGGGCCTTGGCCAGCGGCTCCCCGGTGAAGTGCTTGAGGTCTCCGATGGCCCGCTCCGTCCAGTCTGATGTCCACGGGGGCAGGGGACGCGCTGAGTTCGTGGTCCGTTTCTGGCTGCATGGCTGCTCCGCGGGGGCATCGATGCAGCCATCGCACAACATCAGCGGACGTTTGAAGATGCTCTCCACGCTGGAGAGTTCCTCCATCGTGAGATCGTGGATGGCGGTGCCGCAGCGTGCGCATTTGATGGCGTCTGTGCTCATAGTCTCCTCATGTCAATGGCCCGCACGTCCGTGGGGATTTCACCTGGGCGCTGCCCGTTCTCGTCGCGATTGTTGCCGCGCCGGGCGAGTGGAGAGGTGGAGGATGCCGATGTCGTTGCAGCATGAGACGTCGGCGTCTTGAGCTGGGCCGCGATATCGTTCCAGAACGTGCAGAGTCCGTGAATCGTGGATGCCTGGGCGCACTTGGTTGCGAAGCGGTCGTCCCTGTACCGTGCCCATGCCTCCTGCGCCCGCGCGATGAACGAGTCTGGAGAGAGCTCCCTGACGAGAGGGAGGAACCGCTTCAGCGCGGAGCCGTCCTTCCCTCCGTTGAGGGCGTAGGGCTCTCCGTGATGCTCGCGATAAGCCCCTTCCCACAGATGGCAAATCTCGCTGTGGCGGGGGTCGGGCCGTGGTCCCGCTGCGGATGAGGTCGAAGAAAGTGCCAAGTCACCCCGGGGTCCAGCCGCATCAGCGGAAGAGACCTTTTCCTTTTCTCTTTCCTTCCTATTCCCTTTGTCTTTCTCTTCCTCTTTTGTTGGGCTCTGGGTTGGGTTCGCGCTTCGGTTATTCTCGCACACGCTTGGGTTTTGCACTTCCGTTGAGTCAGAGCGGGTGGAGGGTCTGCCACCGCCCCGTCCGTTGGCACGTGCGGCAGCTTGTTTTTCGGGTGACCTGGACGCACCGCCGCGCGCTGCGAGCCTGCGATTGCGGCGGACTTTCTTCTCGTTTTTCGCCGGGTAGAAGCTCACCACCAGGTCACCGTCGCGCCAGCTCCACAGGCCACAGTCGGCACTCACCTCTTCGAGGGTGACTCCACACGTGTGCTGCCACTGCCGGTCCTTCCACTCACCACCGCCCACGATCACCCCGCCATTCTCCTGCTCACAGCAATAGCCCAGCAGGCTCAGCCACGTGGCACGGTTCACCGGCTCAGCCGACACGTACTCAGGAGAGCGAATGGTCGTCGTCTGGAGATTGAGATAAAGCATGCGAAGGGGAAGGGTCAGGTGCTCGATGTGGCGTTTTCGCGGGGCGTGTGCGGAGCTTCGCCTCAGCGCGGCATGCCTCCTTCTGAGACCGTTCCCGTGGCCGGGTCGCGTTCGAGAAAACCCAGCTCCAAAAGCTTGGTGGCCGTGAATTGCCGTATCTGTCGTCCCAGGCTTCTGCCCTCGCTTCGGGCGACCTTTTCCAGGGCAGCCCTCTCCGCCTTGCTGAGGGGGGTATTGATGTGCGTTACGTCCTCTCTCATCCGCTGTACACCTTGTGTAACCACACAAGGTGTACACGAGAGTCACTGTGGGTGCAATCAAAAGTTGATTTTTGTGATTGAGCGCGGTTAGTCACCCATGCCGCGAGACCCGGAGAAGACCAAAGTCGGCGTGTGGCTCAGTCCAGACGAGCGCAAGGCGCTGGCGAAAACCCTTGAATTTCTGGGGGTTAAGACGTTTGCGGATCTCGCGCGGACCCTCATCACCGCGAGCGATTGGCCCCAGTCACGCATCGACGCCCTCGCCCGGCTTTTCGCTGCCGCGAGAGACACTACCAAAGACGCCCGCGCGGAGTGCGTCCTCGTGAAGTTGCGACCCGCAGAATTCCAGGCCCTGGCTGCGGAGGCTGAGGATGGTCAGCTCGCCGTGGATGAAGTGGTCTACGACCTCATCCGGCGAGACCTCCGCAGGCCACCCCTGTCCGGAGCTCGGGAGAAGTCTGCGCAGACGCATTCCCCTCTCCGGCCGGGTGACGCTTCACCGGACAGCGACAGCGCGCCCAAGCTCCACGAGCAGGCTCTCGCGGGCACCATCTTCGCCTTGAAAAATGATCCCGATGGCCTCGCTTCCGTAGAGCGGTCTCTCGAAGGCATGCGTCCCACAGAGACCCCCGGCGATGCCTTCCATCAGGGATACCCCTCCGCCATCAGTGTGCGTGAGGTCATCCACGCCCTGGCACGCCTCGGTGCCGACGTGGAGGAAAAACTCACCACCCAGCACCTGCCCAACCTGACCGAACTCAGAAGAGCCTGGGCCAGGCTGCTCCTGGGCGCGCGGAGTGAAGGTGATGGGAGGTGATGGGGGAGAGGAGGGGTTACGCACTCTTGTTTCCCAATCCAAGCACAGGTCGGTCGTAGGATCTGGTGCGCATGATGATCTCATCCCAGGCAGCAATGGCATGTCGCAGGGTGATGCCGTGCGCCTTCAATTCATCGCCCTTCTGCTCCTTGAGCGTCCACAGCGCATCCGCCACTTTCTGAGCGGTAAGCTTCTCCCAAGTCACCAAGCGGAACTCGCGACCACCTTCCAGCTCTGCGACACCACGGGCCAGCATCCCGGCGAGAATCATGCCATCCCACTTGGTGGCCTGCTCCAGGAATACGCACGTAGCACTGGCGATGTCGTGAGGGATTCGGGAGGTGGCGGGCATGTGTTCTAATGAACACATTTGCAACGCTGCGTCAAGCGGCAGCACGGTGCGCTCTCACGTGGTCGTGCTGGCGGTGATACCGACGGAGGCCAGGGCGAACGTGATCCCCGGGGGCGACTTTGGGCATGTTCTCTACCGCAGCCGCATCGTGCCCCGAAGCGTGATACCAGACCTCAGTAAAGTTTCGCCTGTTGTAGTACATGCCGCAGCCCTCGCAGCAGGTGAAGTGCCGCTGGTCGCGATGAGGCAGGTGCGTAAATGAATCACCACAGATGCCAGCACTGAGGATTTCCAAAGTGGCCATGACAGGGAATCGCATGTGCTCCTCTCCGATGGCTGAAACGTCATTCAACTTCGGGTTGCGGTTCGGGTGGGATGCGGCCTCAAGCACGGCGAGGAGGGCAAGGAGAGGGCAAAGAACGGCGGGCCGGGTGTCGAGCTGTGGTTGTGCCTAAAGCTGGCCAGAGAGCGCGATACGGCTGCCGTGGGCAGGCTGGCAGAGGCAAGGGTGGCGCTCACGCCATCAGGCAGGCGGTGAGGTGTCCTTGAGTGAATGCAAGCCCGTCAGTGTCCTTGGGTGCTGGCGGGTTGCCGGTTTCCTCACTTCAGAGCTTTGATCAGACTTTCGGTGATATGTTCCGAGGTGCCACTTCCGCCCATAGTCATGATTTCCTCGTTCGTTTTGGTGTCCTGAAGGGAAATGTCATAGTGGTACACCGGACGGAGAGAGGGGAAGAGGTAGTCGTAGAACTCCACCGAAGCCTCCATAGCGTACCGGGTGCCATAGGCCGCGCCAGCGTTGTAGTTGGTCACGTTTTTCACCTTCACCGTCCAACCTTCCCTTAGCAGGGCGCTCTTTAGTGGAGCCATCGCGGACCCAGGCGGAACAGTGATGCTGCGGTCAGACTGATCAACGGAGCCGGTTTTTTGAAGCTGATTGGCGCACGAGGCAAGTAAGAGGGGGAACGCGAGGAGAAACCACTTCATGCGCCCGGACTCTAGCAGGGATGTCAAGCCGCCGGACCGTTCCAACAAAAAAAGCCCATCACCGGGGGAAATCACTGCGAAGAGTGCGCCAAAGCCGGATCATGGCGCGGGAAAGATGATGCGGGGTGGAGGGGAGTCAAGGGGGGCATTGGACTGACCCGCGGCCGTCATGAGGCTACTTCTTCGGCTTTGATGGTGTCTTTTTGTTCAAGAGGACCGACAATGCATTTTGGAGTTCAGCCTCGTCTTTGAGGGCTTACGCCAGCCTTTCTGACTCGACAGGAATTGCTCAGCGACACATGCCGAGCTGATCCGTGCTGTATGGCGATGCTTCCCCATGCACAATGCTGAAGTGCTCCGACGTCTTGAGTACTGCACTTTTACTGCACTGCCTCGTAACTCGTTGAGTATTAGAGAGCGGGTGATGAGAATCGAACTCACGTATCAAGCTTGGGAAGCTCGTGTTCTACCATTGAACTACACCCGCGTCGGTCCCGACGTGTCGGGATGCACTGGACGCTTGCGATGGTGACGTTTCCGTCGCAAAAGTCAACGAGTCTTCATCGAAGACTCCGTCACACACGTAAGCACACGCACGCACGCTCTCTCCCAAGCCAAGCCAGCCATGTCTGCCCCCGCGTCCGCCACTCCTGCCTCCCAGGTGCCAGCTCCTCTACCGCCGCCGACCTCAGACCATGCGCTGGGGAAGCTGCCGCTGAAGGCGTATGATCGCACCCACCGCATCAAGCCCGCCACCAGCGGTTGGGCGAAGAAGCTCGAAGATCTGCAGGACTGGATTGAGGACGTCGTGGCGCGTTTCTCTCCGCTGGGTGATCCCCCGGTGTACAGCAACGAGCACTTCGAGTGGATTCCCGAAGTCGAGGCAGACTGGAAGAAGGTCCGCGCCGAGCTGGATAACGTGATGCAGTACCGCGACTCGATGCCCAGCTTTCAGGACATCATGAAAGAGGTCGGTGCCATCCAGACGGATGACCAGTGGAAGACTTTCTTCCTCAAGGCCGTGGGCATGGACTGCGAGCAAAATGCGGCTCGCTGCCCGGAGACCATGAAGGTGCTGGAGAAGCTCCCCGGAGTGACCACTGCCTTTTTCTCCATCCTCTCGCCGCGCAAGCACATCCCTTCCCATCGCGGTGCCTGGGCGGGCATCCTGCGCATGCATCTGGGCCTTCTGGTGCCGGAGCCTCGTGAGCAGTGCCGCATCCGCATCGCCAATCAGACCTGCACCTGGAACGAGGGCAAGGTACTCATCTTCGACGACACCTGGAACCATGAAGTGTGGAATGACACCCCCGGCTACCGCGTCGTGTTGTTCGTCGACTTCGAGCGCCCGCTGAAGTGGCCGCTGAGCTGGCTCAACTACCTGGTGCTTAATCTGGGCCCGCTGGCTCCCTTCCTGCGTGAAGTGAAGGGCAAGCAGAAGGCGTGGGAGAAGAAGATGTGGGGCGACAAGAAGAAAAAGTAAGCGCGGGACGAAACAGGAGCGTTCGTAGTGCCGCTGCATGCCGTTGCGGGGAACGGCTCCAACCTGCCATGCAATCGTGACGGGATTTCCAAGGGCATTCATTTTGCGTGACACCATGGAGGGTCTCTGCTTCTAGTTCCGCCATGCAGACACCACCTTCACTCCCCCTGAGGAAGCCGAAGACCTTCATGGTGGTTGGCGTGGGACTCATCGTATGGGGCATCATGCTCCTGCTGGGATTTCTGCTGAATTTGGCTTACATGGCCGTTCCGGCGATGAAGGCCCAGAACCCGGTGTTCAAGATCATGGAGCAAAATCCTGAGTATGCCTCCGTGTTCCACGTTTCGTTGATCCTAAGTGTCGTGGTCGCACTGTTGGCTGGTGTGGCTGGCCTCGGATTGATAAGGAGCTCGAACTGGGGGCGCATCCTCGGCATGATTTGGGCGGCGATTTCCCTGCTCAGCCTTCCGCTTGGTCCATGGATGACCCATAAGTATGTCACCCCCGCCATGGCCCAGATGCAGAGCGAGATATCCGGACAAAAACTCTCCGAGAGCTTTACGACAGGCATGGAGATCGGCGCCATGGTGGCCAGCGTCGTGATGGCTCTGTTTTGGGCAGCCGTCTACATCACGATCCTTGTCTTGCTCGCGCGACCCAAGATGAAGGCTTGGTGCCGCTTACAGGAGACACAGCGCGCGGTCTGAGCTTGCCCGGCCCCCGCTCATTTCTTGAGAGGGGGCGTTGGGAGGTCAATGCGGCTACTTCAGGGCCTGCCGCACCGCTTTCACTACTTCGCCTGCCAGCGCTTCGGATCCCTTGTCGGTGAAGTGCACATTCGCGGGCTGCTTCTGAATCTCCGCGAGCTGTGGCTTGGCGAAGGTGTAGAGGTCATCCACCGCAATGCCGTTTTCCTTCATTACCTTCAGCGCGGCGGCGTTGTATTTCACGGCATCCGCATCGGTACGATAGACCGCCATTTTGCCCTCGGGCACCGGGGTGGTGGTGCCGAAGACGAGCTTCGCGCCCGTGGCCTTCAGCTTGGCCACGATGTCGCGGAGGTTCTTCTCATACACCTCCACGGTGGCCTGCGGTGGATCCGTGGCGGAATCGGAGGCCTTGCCATCGGGTTTCACATGCTTGAGGTCGTGCAGGCCCCAGTTGAAGTGGATCACATCCCACTTGCCACCATCGATCTGCAGCCAGCGAGCCACGTTCTCCACGCCATAGGTCGTGCCGCTGCAGTTCTCCGGCTTGTCTCCGCGCATTGGACGCAGCACCACCATTTCATCCGCGAGCATCTTCTGCACAAACGGTGTGTAACCAATGGAGATGGAATCCCCCAGGATGAGCACACGCTTCTTTGCCGGAGCATCTGCAGCTGATGACGACTGGACGCCGAGTGCGATGCTGCCAGCGATGGTCAGGATGGAGAGAAGGAAGGTGCGCGGTCTCATGGCGCAGGTGAACGATGCCTGCACCGCATACCTTTCTTCCGATTGAGTGGTCGATCCCGTCCAGCCCCTCAGATCCGGCGAGCGGAACTGGATGCTGCCAGGGAGATGGGAGACTGTCATTGTAAGGATTTCGGGAGGTGTGACAGGAACGTCGTAAACTATACTTTGGTATTCCCTTTGTGTTCCATGCCTGGAAGAGCCTAGAGTAACGCCCCATGAAGAAACTATTTTCTCTTCTTACTCTTGCTATCGCCGCTCTCGGCATGTCCTCATGCCTCGAATACAAAGGCGTCCTCACACTCAACAAGGATGGTTCCGCCGTCCTTGAAGAGACCTCTCTCGTAAATACTTCCCTCCTGGCCGGCCTGGGTGGTGGTGATGCCTCCGGAGGTCTCCAGGGAGCCGTAATGGACAAGGCCAAGGCTGAAGCTCGCGCGAAGTCGCTCGGTGAAGGCGTCACGCTGAAGTCCCATGAGGAAGTGTCCTCACCGGATGGAAAGAAGGGCGCCAAGGTCGTCTACACCGTGGCGGATGTCACCAAGCTGCAGTATGCCGCCGAGGGTGCTCAAGGCCAGGCGAAGCCCATGACCTTCACCCGTGCTGGTAACACGATCACCGTCACCAATCCCGACAACAAGAAGAACAAGCCCGAGCAGCCTGAATTGCCCGATGAGGCAAAGAAGGCCCAGCTTGCCATGTTCAAGCCCATGCTTGCCGGACTGCACTTCACCATGGAGATCAAGGCGCCCGGCGGCATTGCCAGCACTGACGCTACTCACGTGGCGGGTGACACCATCACCCTCATGGAACTCGACCTGGACAAAGTTGCCAAGAATGACGACAACCTGCTCAAGGTGCTCGGCTCATTGGAGGAGGGCAACGCTGAAGCCGCTGCCAAGTTCAAGAACGTGGACGGTGTGAAGATCGAGGGCAAGGACTCCGTCAAGATCGAGCTGAAGTAGTCCGCTTCTCGTTCATCGAACCCAATCTTTGAAAATCACTACCGAAGGCCGGGGCATCAAAGCTCCGGCCTTCTTCGTTTTCCATCTCCGGTTCGACACGCATCCTCTCGCGCGGGCGCTATTTTGCTCCTGTCATCTCCTTCATCAGGTTGAAGAATCCCTTCTTCCTCTCGCTGGAAATACCCCAGTTCACCGGCACGCTCTGGTAGCCTTCGTTGAGCTTCGATTCTTCACCCTTGAACCTGAAATCAAAGAATCCCCAGCTCGCGTGTTCACTCACAGCGGCGGTGAAGTTGTTCATGGGCTGGTCAAACTCGAAGTGGTCGTCCTCATTGAAGAGGATGGGCATGGGCCGCCATCCCTCTACCTTCCTCGCCTTGCGCACCATTTCTGCGATGCGCTCCGGCTCCTTCACGCCATTGCCATGCATCAGGAGGAAGTCGGACACCCTCACCACATTCGCCTTTGGCACCGTGCCACCACCATAAGAGGTGCCCACCAGCAGCCGGCGACCATCCTTCGTGTGTGACTTCACGCGGTCGATCAATTCATGGATACGATCCGCCTTCAGAATGGCGTGATCGTACTTCGCGACGTTGCACTCATTGTTCACCTCAATGAGCACATTGTGGAAGCCCTTCGCCAGCACCCATTGCGTCGCCAGATCCACACCGCGTTTCACCGCTTCTTCATCCTTCAGTCGCTCATCCTGGCCGAAGTAGTAGTAGCCCAGGATGACCACCATCCCCAGTTCATCCGACTTGTGCAAGATGCGCTCCGTGCGCGCCATGAACTCGGGTCGCAGACTGCCATCGCTTTCGAAGGCGGAGTTGTGCCACGGTTGTTTGTTGGAATAGCCCTGCGGTGAACCGCCCTGCAGATTCAGGGTAAAGGATAGCATGCCATGTGTGCGCCACTCGGGCATGGCGGCGATGAACTCATTCACATTTCGCTCTGCATCCCACTTGCCCGTGTCTGGGTACGCCCACATACCGACCGTGTCGGGATTGAGGTCGTCGAACGTTCCCTGCACCATGCGAGCATTCATGAGCAGGCCTTCAATTCGATGTCCCTTCCACATGCGGCCTTCGTAGGTGGGCTTGCCATTGATATGGAAATCCTCACCTGAAATCGTGACCGTGGTCTGACCCGGTGCGAATGCGCGAAGCATCCCAAGCACGCCGGCCGTCAGTATCCATGCGCGGAGGCAGCGGCTCAGCGGCGAAGTGGAGGAGCATGGCATAGCACACAAACGGCGAGTGCCTTGCGGTTGTATCGAGAAGCGCTCATCGGTTTACTGTTTCCACAATGCGGCGCTTCTGATTGGATGCTTGTCGAATAGCAATCGATCGCGTGCATGACCTGGTGGAAACGACTCCTGAACTCCGTGCGGCGCATCGCTGCCGCCTTGCTGACGCTCGGAGCCGTGGCGTGGGTGGCCTATCAGCTCTGGCATCCTGGCATGGTAATCACGGATGGCAGGCATGACCGGCAAACCAATGGCATCTGGCTCGCGCATGGATGGCTGGGAGCAGACTCCTGGTTCATCGAGCATGGCAAGCAAGCGGAGATGCCGCGCTACCGTGATCCTGACAACGTAAAGGCCCTCGCTGAAAAGCTGCGCAGGCACGGCGTCACGGATGTCTTTCCTCATCTCTGTCCCACCAGCTACAAGGGTGAGCTTGCTCCCGTGAGCCCCATGCATGTGGAGGCTTTTCTGGATGCTTTCGACGGTTTTCGGGTGATTCCCTGGGTCGGTGGCGTGAAGGGCGTCAGCGTCCGGATGACAGACCCTGCCTGGCGGAAGACATTCGCCGCAAGCATTGCCAAATTCATGGCGGATCACCCGCGTCTCGCTGGAGTGCAGGTGAATGTGGAGCCTTTGCCTTCCGGCACCCCGGAGTTCCTCCTCTTGCTGGAGGAGGTCCGCGCCGCCATGCCCGTGGGTAAGGTCCTCTCCGTCGCCGCTTATCCCCCGCCCACCCGCTGGCATCCCTTCCCAGAAATTCACTGGGAGGAAAGTTACTTCCGCGAAGTGAGCCGCCGCTGCGACCAGATGGTGGTGATGATGTACGATGCCGGCCAGGATCTTGGGAAGCCCTACCAGCACCTCATGCGTGACTGGACGCGTGAGGTCCTGCAGTGGAGCGAAGGCTCCCGGGTGTTACTTGGCGTGCCGGCCTACGATGACACAGGCGTGGGCTATCACCATCCCAGAGTGGAGAACATCGAGAACGCCCTCCAAGGCATCCACCGTGGCCTCGGTGACACCGGCCTGCTGCCCGTGTATCAGGGCATCGCCATCTACTCAGAGTGGGAAATGACGGATGATGAATGGGAGCAACTCCGCCGTGGCTTTCTGAAGCAATGATTTGGTCCACGCTGCCTGTAGGCGTTCGGGTCATTCTCTCTCCATTGACCTGTGTCTGTGGTCTTGATAATGATGTGCGGCCCTGCTGAAGCCGTCGTCACCAGTTCAGCATGTCCGAATCTTCTGAGAGCGCCACCCTATGCCAGGCCAACTCCCTCCTCCTACCGAAGACGTGCTCTTCCCACCATGCGATTCGTTTGACTTCTTCAGGACTTGCGAGGCGCACCCTTTTGATGCCAGTGCGACGTCATACAGCAAAGTCAACGCCTCTTGGTTGGCAGACGCCTCTCTGTTGGCATACTCTGAAGAGTCGGTCGTGCGTGAAGTGTATCGCAAGGCAGGCTTTGCTGACGTTATGGCTTTAAATAACCATGGTACCCAGGCGTACATTGCCTCTAGTAGAAATGTGGCCATAGTGAGTTTCAGGGGGACTCGGGTGGCCAAACGGTTCTCCTCAGAAGAGTTCAAAAATGTAGTCGCAGACTGGATTACCGATCTCAGATTCGCACTTGCGGAATCTTCTCACGGAGGCTTTGTCCATCTCGGTTTCAAGGATGCTCTGGGCGTGATTTGGGAGCCTCTCCGCGAGTCAATTATGTCTCTGCTGAGGGATGAGCCTAATCGTCCGATTTGGATGACTGGTCATAGCTTGGGTGCAGCACTCGCAACTCTTGCGGCTGCTCGTTTGGGACACGTGAAAGGAGTTTATACTTTCGGATCACCACGAGTTGGCGACGCCAGCTTTCACGCAGACTATCACGTGCCGACCTTTCGGATTGTGCATCAAGATGACATTATTACGAGGGTGCCCATTTACAGCAGCTTTGTTCCACCTCGGGTTGAAGTCGGGCTCTACAAGCATGTCGGAGAGTTTGTGTTGATTGACAGCTATGGGGGCATTCAGACCAATCCCGATCTGTGGACTGAGGCTGGGAATCTTATCGAGGCTCAGCTTGGAGCTTTTGTGACTGCCAGCGGCATCTTTCGCCATGGCTTGTTGTGGGCCTTGAGCCCCAGCGCTTTTTACAATCACTCGCCACTTTACTACGCCCTGCAGATGCGGCTGTAGAATGAAGCCTCCTGCTCACTCCGCCACACTTTCCTCCAGCCGCTTCCGGTACACCACGCGCGCGTGTTCATAGGCAGCGCGCGCGTCCTCCTTTTCGTCCTCATCATACGTCGGCTCTTTGGAGGTCCAGCACTGGTCCACACACTTCAGGCACCACTCCACGCTGCGCCGGCTGGAGCGGATGGGCTTCTCATCCACCACCACGAAGATGGGATTTGTATGCGCGCTTGGCAGGATGCGCAAAGCCACCCAACTGCTGTGCGGGATGTCCACGTCGAAGCTGACATCATTCACGTTGCCATCCGCTTTGAGAGTTCTCTTCGCGACTGGTTTGCCATTCACGATCACCTCCACCGGCACCTCGCGTGTGCCTGGAATGCGCGCACGCTCCACATGCCAGTACGGCTTGCGGTAGAAGGCGTCATAGTGCCTGCCCCAGTTTTTTAGATTTTCAGATCCGGGCGGTGCTTTCTGTCCGTAGAATTCCGGCAGGGGATTCTCTGCAAGAAGCGAGGCGACCTGCGCCTTCAGCGTGACCTTGCCGGGCTTCGCGAGATGCACCTCGCTGTTCTTCTCGCCCACGGGTACTCCATTCGCACTGAATTCCATCAGGTGGCTGAAGCCATCGCTCACATAGCAGCGCCCTTTCTCAATCGCATCGCACCATGCATCGTATGTGAGGCGGCCATCCACCTTCGCATAGCTGCGGCCCAGGCCCACGCGCTCGCCATAGATGCAGGGGAAGTCCGTCTCGCCGCTGATGCGTGTGCGGAATCCTGCATTCAGCGTGTGGTACCAGATGTTCAACTCCCACAGCGGCGCCGTATCCACAGTCGACATGAAATCGACCGCCGGCACCGGCTTGCCATCCGGCCCCTCCACCTCATGCGTCACATCCACGATGTACTCATTCGCCCCGATGCCGTCGAAGGGCGGTATCTCGTAGTTCGGCAGTTCCGTGGAACTCACCTGAAGCCCCGTGGCGGAATGCGCTGGACCACAGACCGCGCCCTGCTTCTGTGCCCAGCGCAGTGTATTGAGTCCTAGAGTCGGCCAGTGATTGCTGGAGTCGCCCCCGGGATACATCTGGTCCTTCAGCCGCAGCAGGCAGAGATGGCCGCTCTTGTGCGAGCCAAAGCCGCTGACCTCAATGTCATAGCGTAGGAGAAATGGATGCCGCGAGGTCTTGTCCTCCTGGCCCGTGAAGAATTGCTTCTGGTAGTCAAAGCACGGTCCCCACGTGAGGTTCGCGCCGACCTTCAGATCTTCACCCTGACAATGCCGCGCCATGTCCGGCGCATGCACGCCCTCGGTGGGACTCGTGTAGTGCGCACACCCGGCAGCATGAATGTGGTGGTCGCCGCTCCACCACCCGAGCTTCGCGGGATCGATCCAGCGTTTCACCTGGAAGGCGAGTTCCTTCGTGTTCGCATCCACCGTCACCTCACGCTTCTCCGGCAGCGACTCCGGTCCACGCTGAAATAGGATCTGATACACCCCATGGGGCAGCTTCAACTTCTCTCCATCCTCGCGATAGATCTGCTGCTGGAAACCAAAGTCCGGCGCGAGCCTCTTGAACTGCGAAGGATGCACGCGCCCCGCCGCATCGCGGATGGTGAAGGAGGCCATGCACGGCTCGCCATGTTCATCCTTCACGCGCAGCGTGACTTCCGGCGCAGGCTTGCAGTCGAAGAGCACACTCGCCTCCGCGCGAAACCCCAGGTCCTGCGTGCCCTGGCCCGTATCAAAGCTGAACCTCGCCTCTCGCTTGCCCGCATCCCGGCTGTAGAGGCCGATGATGCGGTACTCCACATTCAGCCCGCTGAGCGCCGGTCGCATCGGTGGCGCATCCCACATCTGCGCATCCAGCCACCGCGCGGAGAGGGGAGGGGAGGGCGGTGGAGGGTCCGCCTTTCCAGGTTGCGGATAGTATCGGAAAAACACCTGCCCCGCCTCCGGGCTGTTCACCTTCAGCGGCGCGGTGGTGCCCGCTTCATTCACCACCTTCACCAGGTATTGATGCCAGCCCGCTTCATCCAGCTTCGGCAGGGATTGCGTGGCCGCCACCTTCACCCGCTGCTCCGGGTTGATGGTTACCAGGAAAAGCGTGCGCGCGTCCAGAATGCGCTGGGCCTTCTCCACCGCCGCGGCATCATTTTGCTGAATACACTGCTGCAGCGCCGCCGTCTCCTCCGCCGTAAACGCCGAGCCCAGAAACGCCGTCGCCTCCATAACCTGCCGCGTCGCCGCCAGAAACGGCTGCGGCTCCACAGTCACCACCGGCACCTCCGCCGAGACAAGGGAGGCGCATGTCAGCACCTGGACGACCGCGAAGCAGGAGAAGCAGAAGCGCGTGCTCATGCGCACTCTACGCCCCTCTCACCCTAAAATTTTCAACCCTCCTCCGTGTCTCTGCGTCTCCGTGCCTCTGTGTTGAATTCCCTGATTCACCACCTCACTTCCATTTCCCCGAGAACCTTATCAGGGCACAAGGCTGCTTGTCATGGCTTCGCCTTGCGCTAAGGGATACGGATGCGCCCCCTCCGCCTCGTGCTGCCCTTGGCCGTTCTGGCTGTTCTGGTTGTCATCGTCAGTTGTCAATCATCCTCCGGCCCCAGCCCGCGAGGCAGGAACTGGCAGGCCCAGTTGGGCGCCGTGCCCGTCGATCGCAAGGTCACCCCCGTCGCCCTGCTCAGTGAAGTCACTCTCCGGCAGGACATGATCCGTCCCGGCACCGTGGGCCGTCGCTACAAGCGCCCCATGAACGTGCGCTACATCACCATCCACAGCACGCAGAACTACACCGGCAACGCCTACAACCACGCCCTCGCCCTGAAGCGCGGCGCCCTGCGTGCGCACAAACGTCCCGGCGGCAATCGCATCGGCTTCCTCACCTGGCATTTCACCGTGCAGGACGACGTCGCCATCCAGCACCTGCCCACCAATGAACAGGGCGAGCACGCCGACTTCGATGGCCCGGGGAACAACTACAGCATCGGCATCGAGATGTGCGAGCATCGCGGCAACAACCTCGCGGAAACCATCGACCGCACCGCCAAGCTCACCGCCTACCTCATGTACGAGCACGGCCTCAGCATCGACCGCGTCGTGCCCCACTACCACTGGCCCCGCCGCGGCGTGAATCCTCCGAACAAGGACTGCCCCCACTTCCTCCTCGACAACGGCAAACCCGGCCCCACCTGGAAATGGTTCAAGTCCCGCGTGCAAGCCCACTACGACCGCATCGTCGCCGGCCCAGCGCCGCGAATCTAGCCGGTGCGACAGTGAGCTAATGTAGAAGGCTTCTCCAGAAGCCTTGGATCAGGGGTGTGGTGCGTGGAGGAAACCACTAATGAACACTAATTGGCACTAATGTTCGGAGGCGGGAGGGCGGGTAGCTCGCGACCAGGTAAGCTTGAACCTGCATCGATGAAGCGATCTCACTGCTCGTGACATGCCACCCCGCAGTCCATCGACAGCACCCTTCCACCCTCAAAAATTAGTGTCAGTTAGTGTCCATTAGTGGTTCCAAAAAACCACCTTTCCCCCTGACACACACCGCCCTTTCGCCCGCTTCCCATTAGCGAACGTTAGCGCCCATTAGCGGTCTTCGCCACTTCACCACCGTCGCACTGCTTACCGTCCCACCGGCTCTACTGCTTCGCCGTCCCCCAGCGATGATGCAAAAACCTCTCCCACGGAGAGAACATCACCCGGTCCGCCAGCAAGCCAATCACCACGATCACCAGCATCACGCCGATGACCTGATCCATGGCGTGCAACTCACGACCGAAGTGCAAGAGATGCCCCAGGCCGTAACCCGTGAGCACCGTCACATAGATTTCCGCCGCCATCAGTGAGCGCCAGGCAAAGGCCCAGCCCTGCTTCATGCCGCTCACCACAAAGGGAAGGGACGAAGGCAGAATCACCGCACGCAGCGTGTGGAATCCGCTCGAGCCCATGGTCCGCGCAGCGCGCACGTAAATCGGCGGCATGTTCCGCACGCCATTGTCCACGGCAATCAGCACCGACCACAGCGTACCCATCACCACCACGAAAAGCATCGCGCCCTCACTCTGGCCAAACCACAGCAGCGCCAGCGGCACCCAGCACACACTCGGCAGCGTCTGCAGACCCAGCGCCAGCACACCCACGGTATCGCTCATCACCTTGCTGCGCGCCGTCATCAGGCCCAGCGGCAATCCAATCACACAGCCGATGCCATAGCCGATGAGCAGGCGCTTCATCGTCACCCAGGAGGACTCCGCCAGACTGCCGTCCAGGAGCGAGCCCCACAGGTACTTGCCCACGGTCAGCGGGCTCGGCAGCAGCACAGGGGACCACACGCCCGCCATGTAAAAGGCCTGCCAGATGCCCACGAGAAGGCCGAAGAAAAGAATAACAATCGCCGCGCGCTTCATGCCTTCGTCCCCACTGCCTGGCTGCTTGTGTGATGCGCCTTGAGCGCTCTCGTGATTTCCGTGGCCTTTTCCGCCAGTTGGATGCTGCTGATGTCTCGCGGACGATCCAGCGTCACCTTGAACTGCTCACGCACGCGACCCGGGTGCGGGCTGAAGAGCACCACACGGTCGCCCAGGCACGCGGCCTCGCGCACGTTGTGCGTCACGAAGACAATCGTCTTGCGGCGCGCGGCCCAGATTTTCTGAAGGTCCTCGTACAGCTGCTCGCGCGTCATCGCATCCAGCGCGGCGAAGGGTTCATCCATCAGCAGCACGCGCGGATTCGGCGCCAGCGCGCGCGCCAGGGCCACACGCTGCTTCATGCCGCCGGAGAGCTCGTGGATGTTCGCATGCGTGAAGCGCTCCAGCCCCACCAGCTTCAGGTAGTAGCGGGCCACATCCTTGCGCTCCGCATCCGTGAGACCCGGCTTCAGCTTCAGGGAGAACATCAGGTTCCCCATCACATCCAGCCAGGGAAAAAGGGCATGCTCCTGGAACATCACCATGCGCTCGCGGCCCGTACCCGTCACCAGCTTGCCATCTGCCAGCACACGACCCGAGTCCGGCTTGTCCAGCCCTGCGATGAGGTTCAGCAGGGTGCTCTTGCCACAGCCGGACGGCCCCACCAGGCACACGAACTCACCTTCACCGATTTCCAGGCTCACATTGTCCAGCGCCAGCACCACGCCGCTGCGCGACTTGAATGACTTCGACACACCCTCCACCACCAGCTTGGAGGGGACGATGTTTTCGAGTTCTGAGTCGATCGACATGATCGGGGTTTCCGGTGGTGGTGAGGAAATCAATTCAAAGCAAGGTCTTGAAGCTGAAACTGAAAGGCCCGTCCCCGAGGCATCCCCTCATCACCCGGGAGCATTCAAGCTCAGGCAAAGAAAGCAGCCGCAGGTCGACAACCGCGAACCAAGGCTATGAACCATGCAAGTCACCGGATCAAGAAGTTGCTGGTGGCAGTTCGAGGGTTTTGGGGCCGCAGCGGGGCCGAGGGGTGGTGGAGGACGGAAATGCCGGTGGGACAGTGAGCGGTAAGCAGTGCGACGGTGGAAGCCGCATCCCGGAGGTTAGGCGTCCCCGCCTGACAGTGGACGTTGGGCCTCTGGCCTGACGTGGGGGGAGGGCAGGTGAGCGACAGGTTGGGACCGCTAATGGGCGCTAATGTTCGCTAATTTGAGGAGGCTCCGAGGCTGTGTCGTGCGGGAGGGGGTAGTCGCGATTCGGAAACCACTAATGAACACTAATTGGCACTAATTTTTGAGCCTGAATGGCTTGCTCATGGGCAACTCGTACCTGCATCGCAAAGCGCTCTGCCCCTTGTGATGCCCCACCTCACGGGCCTCCAACCTCTCCCTCCAACCCTCAACATTAGTGTCCGTTAGTGTTCATTAGTGGTTCCTAAAAACCACCACCCCCCTGACCCACACCACCCCAGCACCCTCTCCCAATTAGCGAACATTAGCGCCCATTAGCGGTCCCAACCCCGCACCCACGTCAGGCCAGAGGCCCAACGTCCACTGTCAGGCGGGACGCCTAACCTCCTACCTCCTTCGTGTCTCTGCGTCTCCGTGCCTCTGTGTTGAATCCACAGCACGCGAGCACACCCAGCACCGGCAGCTCCTACCGTCGCACCGCTTACCGCTCACCGTCTACCGGCTTCGCCTACAGCTTCGGGAACAACTGATCCAACCCCGGGATATCCTTCAGGAACCCCACCTTCTGCGCGCTGGCCACCATCTTGTCCATCGACTCGCGGGACACGGTATCGGTGATGACCGTGCGGCTCAGCGCTTTTGTCAGCAGCTCATCACTCGGAGCCTTGCCCATGAGTTCCTTCAGCTCGGCGGAGATGAGTTTCTTCGCCTCATCCGCATTGGCCTTGATCCAGGCGGTGAGTTCCGCGTGGGCGGTGGCGAGTTTCTTGGCCTGCTCGGGGCGATCCTTCACAAAGGCGGCGCTGGCGGCCAGCAGGGTCACATTGGTGTCCTTGTCCTCCAGGAAGATTTTGCCGCCGGCCTCGAGTTCCAGGCGGGTGACCCAGGGTTCCACGGTCCACACGGCATCCAGGTCACCGCTCTGGAAGAGCGAGAGCTGGTCCGGATTCTGTGTCGGCAGGATGGAGGCATCCCCGCCGGTCTGGGTGATGTTCAGGCCGTTCTCTGCCAGGAAGGCGCGGAGCTGGATGTCCTGGGTGTTGCCGAGCTGCGGGGAGGCAATCTTCTTCCCCTTGAAGTCCGCGGGCGTGTTGATGTTTGCCGCCGGGCGCACCACCAGGGAGTTCCCGCCGTTCGCGCCGCCGGCCAGCACGCGCATCTCCGTGCCCTTGCTCTTCGAGTACGCATTGAGCACCGGGCTCGGGCCGATGTACGTCACATCCAGCGCCCCGGAGAAAATCGCCTCCGTCGCCGACGGCCCCGCGTTGTACGTGAACCACTCCACCTTCACCCCCACCTTCTCCTCATACCACCCCTTCCCCTGCCGGGAAAGCTGATGCGCCACGAGGCCCTGCACATGCGTGATGTTCGGGAAATGGCCGAAGCGCAAGACCTGCGCATCCACCTTCTCCTTGCACCCGGTGAGCGAGGAACTGACGACGGCACCGCCAGCCACAGAAAGAGCAGCAGGCGCGAGGGAAAGGAAATGGCGGCGGTTCATGAAGGGGAGAGATGGATGGTCAAGGGGTGTTGTGCAAGATGATTGCGCCGGATCTGCGTGTGCGTTCCCGCCATCGAGGCCATCATTTTCTCGATTCAAGTCATGATCTGGACCCGAGAGTTATTCTTCAAACCAACCTTCGTGTTGCGCAACCTCGCCAACCCGCCGGACTTTTTTTGAAGTTTCTTCGCGAAACCGCATTTCGGCTGCTGCTACAATAAATGTGGGATACTTCTCCGCGTGATTGAGAACTTCCTCGGCCAATTCCAACGGAAACCCATCGCGTTTCCGCTGTCTAAAGTAAGTTTGGGAGGCGAATCTCTGGGAAGGCACACCGAGCTGAAACCCTCTTGAGATGAGGCGTAAACTCTCCCGGCGATCATTGTCCATACCAAAGAGACTCTCCGCTGCGTCATTCTGAAAAATAGCGTGCAATCTTAGGTCGTTGCAGTCCAAATGCGACCTCCAAGCGACGTATAACCCGTAATTGACGTAGCTGCGGACGCGCGTTTGAAAAAGACCTAAGACCCGCGGTGAATGCTGCACCGCAGCAATGTCCTCTTCGTGGAAATAAACGCCTCGTTCTTTATAGCCGGAATAAACGATTCTGGTGATTGCGACTACAGAGTCGAACACTTTCGCCCAAGATTCATCTGGCAGCGAATCCACGATAGGCAGCACATCACCAATTGTTTGAGATATAGAGCCATGGCTTGCCCAGACGAAGTATGTGGTGATAAAGAGCATTTTCTGCTCCACTGTCTTGGCTTGGATGCAAGTTCGGGCCCACCATCCCGGAACGCCCTTTCTAAGCCTTGCGTAGCGAGTGCGGTGGCAGAGGGACTTCTCCTCGTCAAAAAGATCTGAGCAGTCCGTGCCCTTTTCGCTGGATGACTTAATAGCTCCGCTCAGTACCGCCAGATGAATAGCAGACCATGAGAATCCGAAAGACGCTTGAATTGACGACACAACCGTGTCCCATGGGGCCAGGTTGGTCCGCCAAACAGATACCGGTACCTTGAGCGCTTCAATCGTGTTTTCCACAACGAACTTTGCTTTGGTCCAAGCAGGCCACTGCTTCGTGAGGAAGTTCTTTTCAAAGTTAATGTTAGCGCCTTTGGCCAACTGACGTTTCAGGGAACTACCGAGCGGAGCATGGCTTGGACTGGTTAATGTGTATGCATAGCGTGATGCATCTATGGCAAGGCCGAACTTCTCACACATCCCAAGCTTCTTCCCTGGGGTCCCAATGTCAACGGCTCTATCTAGCAAAGCATGGATAGCCAAATCAAAAGTTTGTTCCGATTGTTCGATGTAGTCAAATCGTCTGGCGCGAATCAGGCACTCCATGAGTTCAGATGTTAGTTGCGTGCGATCCAAAAAATGTGACAACGTCTCAAGGTCGCATAGATGCATACATCCGAGGTGAGAACCATACCTGAACCAGGTTAGGCCGTCTTCGCTTGATATCATTTCTTTCCATTTGAGCGCGATTTCTTCGCGAGTTCCGTTTGCACGAAGCAGGTCAATCACGTCTAAAGCAAAATCGTGCGGGGTCGAATTTGAAATCATCGAAAAACAGTGATTCACGAGCTCTTTTCGGCCGCACTCGTCGGGGAGAACCAAAGGCTGTGAATTTTCTTGTCGTCGACTAGTCGTTGAGAGTAAGAATCGAAGGCCAATCCCATCCAATACGAGCCTAATTACCTCGGGTACCGATTTCGGGTGTTGTTTGAAGACCCAATCACTAAGTAGAGTTGCGGCAAGAATACGAGGATGACTAAGGTGCGCGAAATCAGGATCTTGAATCAATTCTTTGAGCCTGTCGATCAAGGATGCTAGCTCTCCCTTGCTGTAGCAACCTGCGTAGAATCGTGTCACATTTAACCAATAAAAGTTTCGAGAAAGGGCGTCGAAGCGATCCGGAAGTGTGCCTCGTCTCTCAAACCCCGAAGGAGAATAGGGTGCCGTTTCATGGAGGAAACGTGCAGCAAAATATTCTCTCAGGGGTTGGACTTCAAACTCAAATGTCCCTTGGACTCGAGAGACTATTGCCACCACCCGTTCGACAACGCCGGTGAAGATGGCTTCAGTCAAAGACGGATCGGTGCCTTGAGAAATGAGATAATCTCGGAGTACTGACTTCAGGCGAGTCTCTTCTATTGCCCCAGCCGATGGGCGGTGGCCTTCTCCACTTGCTTGCTCCGATTCGACATGTAGCAACCATGCGAGGTATTGGTGGATGTCTATCAATAGGTCCCTATTGTCCCGCACAATAGAGGCTTTTTCTGCTTCACGATTGAAGAATAACTCAACGTAGCTATCGTACAACGCGGTGCGCTTGTCAGGTAGAGAGACTCCTCGAGTATGGACCAAACTAAGCAGAATTGCCAATTGCATGGGGTTTCGAGCAAGGTCCCTTAGATGGGGCTGGTCGAGCTTGTGGCGTAAGATCTTCTTAACTTCAGAACCTTCCTTCTCAGTCAGTAACCTTGCTCTGACCCATTTTTTTGCATAGGACTCAATCAGATCAGGCGTGATGTGGTCAAGGCTCTCATGGCGGAATAACTCACGTGATAGACCTGGTGAGTTTTCGAATGCTGTTGGCCTGCTGGCTACTACGACACTTAGTGACGCAGAAATAGAGGCGAGGCGCTCTGCGCCTTCTTCAATGGCTTTAACGACATCCGAGCGAACGTTGATTTCAGCGACTTCATCGAGGCCGTCCAGAACCAGCAATATAGAACTTAAACTTGCTACAGCATGCAGGTCAGTAACATTGAAAAATGCCCCCCCAGATTGAAACTCTAGAAGGGCCGCGAGGAATGCCTCCAAAGAGGGCATCCACCTCTTCGCTGGCAGCTCAGGCGAATCTGCTAAGAACGGATTTCGTCGGGCTAGCCACATCGCGAAGTCCCTTAGATCCACTTTGATTGGTAGTCGGACAGGAGCTTCACGGTGACTTGGCTCAACGAGTCGGAGCTCTGAAGTCTTGTTGAGAAGGCGCATCCTGTGTACCTGGCATATATACTGCGTGATTGTCGATTTTCCTTGGCCCGGAGCTCCTTCCAAGACTAGGAAGCTGTTGTGGATTGGGGATTGACCTAAGACAAATGATGCGGCTCCGGTCTGGGGGGTTCCAGTTCGTTGATAGTGGTGCTGGAGCTCCTCTTCTGTCTCGAACAATTCGTGTGAAGATGTAATGAGAGACTCTGGATGAAAACTATAGTTTCCGGAGTACACTGTAGGTTCGTTAAAGCCACGTATCCTGCGTAGAGGGACGTCAATAAACAAGTCGAGAAGCTTATTGTTTAAATCAACTTGCTTGAATTTTACATTTTGCTCCGCGCGATATTGAGCTGCAATAAATGTCCTTAAAACTGATGAACGTCTCTCCTGGTCCTCTGTTAAGTTATTTTCGACAATGGCCCTAATCAAGTCCGGCCCGGTCATGAGCTCGGGATAGGCCCATTTGAGGTTCCAAGCGTTATCAAGTCTCCTATTTACATCGTCACGCCACCATGCGATCGACGGGAGTTCGAGCGCTTCAGTCAGTAGTTTGTTTGCTATGTCGATACTTCCGACCTCAGGATGCGCGGTTCCCGGGATATTCGTGATCAAAACGAACTGGCGCGCGCCTTGGACAATCTGTTTCTTGACCTTAGGAATTTCGTCTTTGATGATCTCGAGCAACCATTTGTGCGGGTCAGATTCTTTCAAGGGATGGCGCGCAAATTTTACTTGGAACATGATGAAGCGCTTCGATGCAATAACGTCATAAGGAATTTGCGTGGCGTCCCTTCCTCCGTCTGGTTGACCAACTGGGAAACATTGGAGGCCAGGGTATTCCGTCAGCAAGAGAGCCTGGCTGAACATCTGGAACTTTTCGGGTCCGAGGTTTTCAATTGGATAGTCCATTGTTCGCGAATTGTTTGCAGTACGGGGGTCTTAGTCCTTCGGTTTCGTTCCCACGGAACATCCGTTTGGCAGACAGTGGAAAAACACAATAGCTAGCTAGGAAACACACGTAAACCCGAAAGGCAAAAAAACGCCCCGGGTTTCCCGGGGCGTTCTCGTGCAATCGTTCTGTATCGCTAGCTAGCTAGCCAGCCGCGTCAAGCAGCCAGCCTCTCGCTTCGCTCAACTTACCCAATCTTCGGCAGTTCGAATTCCTTGCGGTATTCGTCCGTGGCGAGCTTGTTGGCTTCTTCGGCGAATTCGCCTTCGAACTTCAAGCTGTCGGGGTTGAAGGAGAGCCAGGGTCCGAGGGCGACTTGATCGACACCGATGTCGATCTTGTTGGCCTGCAGGTTCGCGGCGAAGTCTTCGAAGGTCTCGGTGGCGAACTTGTCGCCGGAGAGACGCTCTTTCACTTCCGCAGGGGAGACCTTCTTGCCAAGGCGGTAGCTGATGTTGGACAGAATCGCCAGGGAGGCGGCCTGGAAGCCGTGGCTCACGTGCAAGTTCGGGTTGATCAGCTTGCCGGCGCGGATCGAGGAGATGAAGTTCGCCATGTGCTCAGGACCGTCCTGTATGGTGAACTTGGTGCCATTCCACTTGCCTTCGTTGTCATACGCCTTGGACTCGGCCACGTAGCCGCCTTCGCAATGCACGACGTTGCCGATGCGCACGACCTGCTTGAACACAGGCTCATTGCCTTTCGTCCAGTCCATGTCCTTGCGGGGAAGGCCGCGGTTGTCGAACAGGATCGGCACGTTGCCTTTGCCGTAATCATAGAGCGCCATCTGGTTGTTGGCGGTCTGGCCGTCGTCGACATAACCCCAGCGGTTGCCGAAGCTCATGACGCGGACGGGAAGCTTCTCGGGGTTGCCGATCATCCAGCGGGCGACGTCGAGCTGGTGCGGTCCCTGGTTGCCGATGTCACCGTTGCCGTAAGCCCACTGCCAGTGCCAGTCATAGTGGAACTTCTCGCGGTTGATGGGGGACATTTCGCGGGGACCAGCCCAGAGGTTGTAGTCCACGGTGCCCTTGGTGTCCTTGAAGGTGCCTGCGGCGAAGGTGCCATCCGCACCGGCGCTCTTGCCTTCGCTGACCTTGCCGATGCTCTGGCGGGCCTTGTAGTTCACGCCACGGGAGAGGAGGGTCTTGCCCAGCGCGCCGGACTTGATGTACTCCTGCGCAGCGGCCCAGCCGAGGTCCGAACGGCGCTGCATGCCGTGCTGGACGATCTGCTTGCCTTCCACCTTGGCGGCGGCCTTCACGAGCTCGGAGCCTTCCCAGAGGTTGTGGTTGGTGGGCTTTTCCACGTACACGTGCTTGCCAGCCGCGATGGCGGTCATGGCGATGAGGGTGTGCGTATGGTTTGGCGTGGCGATGGTCACCGCGTCGATGTCCTTGTCTTCAACAAGCTTGCGGTAATCGGTGTACGCCTTGATGTCGGTATTGCCCTTTTTCTTCTGGTCGGCGATTTCCTTGTCGAGCACGCCGGAGTCGACATCGCAAAGAGCGACGAGGCGCACGCCCTTGATCTTGGCGAGGCTGCCGATGTGGCCTTTGCCGCGGCCGTTGAAGCCAATCACGGCCACCCGGATGTCGCTGTTGGAGCCTTCGGCGCGGGACCAGATGGGCAGGGCCATGGCCGTGCCTGCGTAGAGCGAGCTGCGAAGAACATCGCGACGCTTGATGGAGGTATGGGTGTTCATGAGTTGGATTACGATACTAGCTGACGGGGATGGAGTAATGGAAAGGTGGAATGCTGGAGTAATGGACAGCTTCGGCTCCTGATTGAAGGGACGAAATGTCCGACCGGCGTGCCAGTAGACTAGGGAAGGGAAACGGGGGTGAAAAGCGCTTATTTCGGCGGAATTGTCACCGGAAGCCTGTGGTTTGTGACTAGGCAAATTGCAGGGGGAGGAGGTTAGGGCTCCCGGCCTGACAGCGGTCGTTGGGCCTCCTGGCCTGACGAAGGGAGGACGGACGGAGGGGAGACCGCTAATCGGCGCTAATGTTCGCTAATGTAGAAGGCTTCTCCAGAAGCCTTGGGTCGGGGAGGATGGCGCGGTGGGTAACCACTAATGGACACTAACGAACACTAATTGTTGAAGCCGGCTGGGCGGTGGTGAGTCGGTGGGTGATTGAGCGCGGGAGCCGCGATTCCCCAAGGATCGGGGGCACTCTTGCCCCCAATTGGAGGTGGCAGGTCTCCTGAGCAGCATCACCTCCAAGGCATCGCACCATTCGCAGGGAGCGAGACTCGCCGAAGTCCCGTCATTTCAGTTTCAGTTGGTAGGGTGCTGCTGCGTCGGCACCCAAATTTCGCGGCGGGGCAAAGGCGGCGGGCGGTGCGGAGCCGGGGTGTTGCGACCCGTTGGAGGCAGCGTCACCTCCCAAGGGGTTCCACACCCCCTCCGCCCTCAAAATTAGGAGGCCGGCGCCGCGGCCCCCTACCGGTTTTGTCGTGGGTTCGAGCGAATGACCAGGGCGCGCGCGGGTGGGTCTTTTCACCGGCAAGGACGGCACTAGGCTAGTGCCGCTCCCTGCGAAGATGGGCCGGGTCTTGGGAGGAGAGGCATCAGGAGACATGCCACGCAAAATGGGGGCAGGAATGCCCCCACTCCTTGAGGGGGGAGCTGCAGCTCCCCAAAATTAGTGTTCGTTAGTGCCTATTAGTGGTTTCCCAAACACCACCATCCCCTCCCCCGATGAAAGGCTTCTGGAGAAGGCTTCTACATTAGCGACCGTTAGCGCTGATTGGCGGTCCGCGTGAGACCACCGTCCCACCGCTCACCGTCGCACGGGAATCTACTCCTTCACGTACTCGTCATACCTCGCGGCCATGGCCTTGGGCATGGGCTTGCCTTTGCCGAAGAAGAAGCGGTAGCGGAGCTGCAGGGTGTCGCCCTTGGCCATCTTGTGGTCGCCGAGGTGTTCTTCGTCCTTCTTGCCCTCGAAGTCGTGGACGCCGAAGGGGTTCGCGGCGAAGAGGCCGTAGTCGCGGGCGTGCCAGTAGGTGGGTGCGCGGAAGTTCTTGGGGTGCTCGAACATGGCGACGCCGACGACGTTGCCCTTCGGATCCGGGCCAAAGTAGGCGACCCACGGGGCGCGCTTGCCCCAGATGTCCTTCTTCTTGTCGTTTTGCGTGTTGTAGGCGTTGCCGGTGCCTTCCTTGTCCTTGAAGGTCAGCTGCGGGCAGAGGCGGATGGCCATGGTGCCTTCCTTGGTGTCGCCGAAGGTCACTTCGCCTTCGGTGGCCTGCAGGGTGATGTCGAAGTCGAGCAGCTTCTCGCCGTTCGGCAGGGCGGTGATGGTGAACTTGCGGGTGTCGCTCAGCACGGGCTTGCCGTCGGCGGAGACCCACTTGGTGGTGGCGGTGAAGGAGCCCTTGTTCCCCTCGGCCTTGAGGTCGCTCACGCCGGTGGACTGCTGCTTGCCGAAGTCCTTCATCTCGCTCCAGAAATCCATGCCATTGATGGAGCCGTGCGCGAACCAGAGGCCGCGATGGTGCGGGTGGTCCTGCGGCTCGCCGGCCACGTCCGTCTTCATGGGGAAGTTTCGCACAATGTTCTCACCCGCGCCGCCGATGACGGGGTAGAAGAAGGGACGCGGCACGTCCTTGGTCACGTACTCGGTGAAGAGCTTGCCGTCGATGTCCACACGCACGCCGGTATCGCTCTGCGTGAGGGTGACGGTCTGGGCGAGGGCGCTGGAGGCCAGGGCGAGCAAGCCGAAAGCGGCTGCAACAAGGGGCAGGGGGTGTAGGCGTCGCATGAGGAGGAAGAGTAGAGGCGGGAGATCAGGCCAAGGCAACGGGAAGGGATGAAAAATCCTTTCAACCCGGGCGATTCGCCGTGGAAAAAATGGCGCGCAATTCGCGACTTGTGCCAGAGTCGCGCGATTCCCTTTTCCCCGCAGAAAAAAAACCAAAGAGGAAAAAATGCCCAACGCCTACCAGACCCTGAAGTCCGACCTGCAAGGCAATGCCCAGCACTGGCTGGTCACGGGAGGGGCGGGCTTCATCGGCTCGCACGTGGTGGAGCAGTTGCTGCGCCTGGGCCAGCGGGTGACGGTGCTGGATGACCTGAGCGCAGGCACCAAGGAGCGCCTGCAACTCGCGGCCGCCGCGGCGGGGGATGACGGGGGCACTCGGCGCATGGCGCACTTCGTGGAGGGTGACATCACGGACGAGGCGAAATGCCAGCATGTCATCCAGGGCATGGACTACGTGATCCATCTCGCCGCCATGGGCTCGGTGCCCACCTCGATGGAGAAGCCGGACCAGTGTCATGACACGAACGCGACCGGCACGCTGAACATGCTGCTCGCCGCGCGGAAGGCTGGCGTGAAGCGCTTCGTCTTTGCCAGCAGCAGCGCGGTGTATGGCGATATCGTGGCGGACTCGAAGGTGGAAAAGAACATCGGCCGCCCGCTCTCGCCCTATGCCGCGAGCAAGCACATCAACGAGATCGAGGCGCAGACCTTCTTCATGGCGTATGGGCTGCAGACGGTGGGCCTGCGATTTTTCAATGTCTTCGGTCCTCGTCAGAATCCGAAGGGCGCCTATGCCGCAGTGATCCCGCAGTGGATCTCCGCGATGAAGGCAGGACGCAATGTCTTCATCAATGGCGATGGCGAGAACACGCGCGATTTCTGTTTTGTGCGGGACGTGGTGCAGGCCCTCCTGCTCGCTGCGACCACGGAGAATGAAGCGGCCTATGGCGAAGTCTTCAACGTGGGCTTGGGCAAGGCGACGAGTCTGAATGAACTCTTCGCCGCGCTGCAAACCGAAGTGCAGGCTCAGGCCGGTGTGGAAGTGCCGGGCCCGGTCTTCCGCGAGTTCCGCCCCGGAGACATCCGCCACTCGTGTGCCGATGTGAGCAAGGTGAAGGAAATGCTCGGCTTCGAGCCGGAGTACACCGTGGCCGCGGGACTGAAGGAGACGGTGGCGGGGTATTAATGAAAGTAGAAGGCTTCAGCCGAATTCAGTAGGCGGCAAGGCGGTGGTAGTGAAGGGACCGCTAATGGGCGCTAACATTCGCTAATTGAGCGCGGCTGGAAGGGTGGTGTGTGTCAGGGAGGATGGTGGTGTTTGGGAAACCACTAATGGACACTAACGAACACTAATTTTTCTGAGGGCGGAAGGGTCGGTCGTCGGCGTGTGGGGTGGGATGCGATGGGAAGTGAGGGCGCTTCTCCATGTACATCCAAACGGCCTCGCAGCGATCTACCTGGGCTCAAACATTAGTGTTCATTAGTGGTTTCCCCAGCGAACCATTCACGCTGCACGCACACCACCGCTGATTCCCTCATCCATTAGCGAATGTTAGCGCCCATTAGCGGTCCCTCGATCACTACCCCCGTATCACCACATCCCCACTGCCAGCGCCAAGTTCGCGCATTTTGTGCACAGACTGGATGACAAGGTCGGCAGCCTTCTGCGTTTCCTCCATGGTATTGAGGCGTGACCAGGAGAAGCGCAGGGTGCTGTTGGCATGTTGCGCGTCGTAGCCCATGGCTTCGAGCACGTGGGAAGGATGCAGCGCGCCGGTGTGGCAGGCAGAACCAGCGGAGCAGGCGACGCCGCGTTCATCCAGCAGGATGAGGAGTCCGGGCGCATCGATGCCGGGGAAGGTGAGGCTGCTGGTGGTGCCGAGGCGATTCGCGGTGATGCTGTTCACCACCGTCTCCGGCAGCGCGGTGCGGACCTGGTGCTCAAAGGCATCGCGCATCTCGCGCACCTTGGCATCGCCACCGGTGGCGAGTTCTTCGCGCATGAGTTCGGCGGCTTTGCCGATGGCCACGATGTGAGGCACGTTCTCCGTGCCACTGCGGCGTCCCATTTCCTGGCCACCACCGAGCATCCAGGGCTTGAAGCGCACGCGCTTGCTCACATACAGCGCGCCGATGCCCTTGGGCGCATGAAACTTGTGCCCGGCGAGGCTGAGATAGTCCACGGGCAGATCCTTCAGCGAGATGGGCAGCTTGCCCACGGCCTGCACTGCGTCCGTGTGGAAGAGCACGCCGCGATCATGCACGAACTTCACAATCTCCTCGATGGGCTGGATGGTGCCGGTTTCGTTGTTCACCCACATCACGCTCACCACCGCAGTCTGGCCGGGCTGCACGCAGCGGGACCATGATGCAGGGTGCACGGTGCCGCCTTCATCCACATCCAGGAAGGTGGTGGGATTGCCCTCTTCCATCCAGCGGCGGGCGACTTCCAGAACCGCGCTGTGCTCAGTCTTCGCGGAGACGAGGTGGCGACGATGCGGTGTGTGCAGGGTGAGTGCGGAGAAGAGCGCGGCGTTGTTCGCCTCTGTGCCGCTGCTCATGAAGATGAGTTCGCCCGGCTCGCAACCAATGAGGGCGGCCACCTGCTCACGCGCATGGTCCACGGCCTGTCGCACATGCCGCGCTGCCCGGTAGGAGGCGGAGGGATTGGCGTAGTGCTCCGTGAGGAAGGGCAGCATCGCCTCCACCACGCGGGGGTCGATTTGCGTGGTGGCGTTGGAGTCGAGATAAATCATGGAATGAATCCGCCGATATCAATGCAATCGGCGCACAGTGTCGAGCCGATTGCACGAAACTTGCAATGCGGACGCAGGATTAGACCCGGGCAGTGTCGTTTTTACTCATCCGACTCAGAATCTGCGGATTCCTTTTTCGCCGTCTCGGACTTCGCGAGCCTTGCCGCGTAGAAACCATCCCCGCCGTCATCGCCGGGCTGCAGGCGGAATTCTTCCTCCAGGGTCCACTCATCGCCATGCTTTTGCAAAAAGGCGCGCACCTGGTCTTCGTTCTCGCTGCGGAAGATGCTGCACGTGGCGTACACCAGCTTGCCGCCCGGGCGTGTCATGCGGGAGTAGCGCTCGAGGATGTCTGCCTGGAGCAGGGTCAGGCGGGTGAGTTCCTCCTCATGCAGCTTCCATTTCGCATCCGGATTCCGGCGGATGACGCCGAGACCGCTGCACGGCACATCCAGCAGCACACGGTCGGCGGTGGCACGGAGGCGTTTGATGGTCTGGGAGCCCTCGATGACTCGGGTCTCGATGGTGTCCGCTCCGGCGCGTGCGGCGCGCTTGCGCAGTTCCTTGAGTTTCCATTCGACGGTGTCCAGGGCGACGATGCGGCCCTTGTTCTTCATGAGCGCGGCGAGGTGCAGGCTCTTTCCGCCGGCGCCAGCGCAACCATCCACTACACGCATGCCGGGTGCGACCTGAAGGAAGGGTGCGATGCGTTGCGAACCGGCGTCCTGCACTTCGAAGAGACCATCTTTGAAGGCCTGTGTCTGGAAGACATTCTGCCGCTTGGTGAGCACCAGCGCGTCTGGCAACTCCTCGCCCAAGGGGCGGGATTCGTAGCCCTCCTCAGCGAGGGTGTGGCAGACCTTGCCCGCCGCGGCTTTCAGGGTGTTGGCTCGGAGGAAGACGGGTGCGGGCTCATTCAGCATGGCCAGCGCATGCGGCCAGTCCTCGCCGAGTTCGGCAGCGCCCCGATCATGCAGCCAGTCGGGGAAGGAGGCGCGGAGGGCGGGGGGCACGGTGCGGGCGCGGCGGCGCTGGAGTTTGTCTGTGTTGATCTCCCGGCATTCCTCCCACGCGGGGAGGCTGCCGTGCTTCTCAAACCAATAGACCGACCAGACCTGCCAGAGGCGGGAGGCATCCAGCGCATCCTTTTGCAGGTACTCCTCTGGGGGCAGGCCGGCGAGGTGCCAGTACCAGCGCCACCAGCGGATGGTGTCATACACGCTCTCGGCAAAGAGGCGGCGGTCCCGTGAGCCCCACTTCGGATGTGCACGGAAGCGGCGCTCGATCACCTTGTCCGCGTGATACCCGTCCAGGAAGACATCGGCGAGCGCTTCGATGACCTGGTCGATGATGAGGTGGGGAAGTTTCTGCGGAGGAGGCTGGGGCACCTCCTGCGCTACCACCATTCCGCCTTGAGCGCCAGCGCGGAGTCGTGGGAGGGGAGGGGAAACGAGGGGACCGCTAACGGGCGCTAATGTTCGCTAAAGGATGAGGGTCAGGGTAGTTAAGAGTAAGAGGATGGCGCGTGGAGGAATCCATTATTCGCCCCCTGAACCAGGCTTCCGGAGATGCCTTCTTCATTAGCGAACGTTAGCGGTCCCCTCCATCATTCCCTCCCTACAGATGCCGCCGGTAGGCCAGCTCGCGGGCGCGTCTTTTGGCATACTCCATGGCGGAGAATTTAGGCTCCCCCTCGTCAGGTGTCAGATACACATCTTCGCCAAACAGGGACCATTGGGTGAACAGGTGTTCCGGGGCCATGCCGGGGCTCCACAGTTCCAGGAGTCCGGAGTCTACCAGTGCCATGGCTGCCTCGAGCGCTTCACCGCGCGTCTCATGAGTGGTCACCGGGCGACGGGCTCCGTCTTCATCGTGACGCGAGAACTCTTCGATGCATACCTGTATCGGCATGGGCCTGAGGATGTGCCGAGGGGTTGCAGATTACCAACACTTATTTTTCGAATGCATCATTTCTCGTCGGCGTCGTGATGAAGGCTCATTTCTTGATTGGGCATCATGTAAACGGGGCGGTGATTGATTTTGTGCGAAGCTCACGCGAAGCTGCACGCACATGAAGCCACTTTTCTGGGTCGCTCTGGCCCTGCTTTCTTGGGCGCTGCCTGTGTCGGGCGCGTCCGGTCCTGGGTCAGCGACCGTGTCCATCGAGGTCCTTGTGGATGAGGCCATCCAGCGTCCCGGGGACGGCGCGCAGATCTGCGATGCTCCGCCACCGGTGCCCTACTCACGCCCGCCCATCCCCGCCTACGGAATCTCTGTCTGGCAGAGCACCTTCCTCTCGGAGCCCATGAAGAAGCTCCTGCACGAGCGTCGCGATGAAGTGGTACAGGAGCTGGGCCGCCGGCTGGAGAAGCTGGACCTGTTGAATCCGCCCAAGGCTCCGGCGAAGCGCAAGAAGCCGCTGCTGCCTCCTCTCTACCCCCCGGCGAAACCGGATGAGGTCGACTTCGAAACAGAGACGGATCAGAACCCGCGCACGCTCGGTGGCGTGATGCTGAGCATGGTGCTGGACCTGGATGCCGTGGAACTGCTGCCGCATCTGCTGCGACTGGAGGAGCAACTCCAGCAGCTCAATGTGGCGGCCTCACGTGATGACAAGGCTCCCATCCCGGTGATTGATGCCGGCGGCGGCACGACCTGGGAAGGCTCGGGCGAAGACTTCAAGGACGTGGAGGACTGGAGCAAGATGCCGCCCAAGCTGAAACGCAAACAGCAGCTCTTCGACTCGATGGTGTTCGACCGCGAGATGCTCGGAGTGATGGTGGAGTTGCTGCATCGGAAAGGCTATGCCTCACTCTCCGGGTCTACACTGGGGCGTGTGCGCACGCTGATTCTGCAGCATCGCAAGCTGGATGAAGATTTGCAGAAGGTGCGCAGTGTGGCGGATATCCCGGAGGACCAGAAGCAAAGCATGGCCTTCGATAAGGATGCGGGTGTGCCCTACTGGCGCTGGCGAATTGTGCGGGTGCCTTACACGGAGGACCTGCGAAACGAAACACGCAGTCTGGTGCAGGCATATCTCGATAAGAAGGAAGTTCCCGCGCTCACCGGTGCGCAGGTGCTGGATGAAGCCATCGCCCAGCCGGGAAGCTACAACCAGATGTGCATATCACCGGGTCCTATCGACTTTGATGTGCCGCTGCCTGCGTACAACCTCCTCGCTCCACGTCACTTCTTTCTGGACGCAGACAGCATCATAAAGCTGCAGTCGTATCGAGCGGAGGTGATTCCTGTGCTGCTGGAGCGCTTGAAGAATATCGATATGGCGAAGCTTGCTAAGCAAGGGACCAAGTCAGCGGAGCGCAGGTTTGACATACAGAAGAGCGGGCTGAATCCCGAAGCGCTTTCCGGGCCCTTGCTACAGGCGGTGCAGGTGTTGCAAGGGGTAGAGTGCCTGCCGGAGCTGCTGCGCCTCGAAGAACAGCTGCATGCGTTGCTCCTCGCGGCGGAGAAGGATGCCACCGCGCCACTGCCACTTTTGGAATTGGATAGTCCTGTCTCGTGGAGAGAACTCGGCTCGAAAGAAGGGACCGATGCGCGGAAGGGGCAAATCTATGCCTGCCGCATCTATCAACGCGAATTGCTGGGGTTGATTGGCCGCCTGCTGCGCAAGGAAGCGTTCCCCGCGCTGGATAGCACCACGGTGGAGAAGGCTTATGTGGAAGGGCTGAAGAAGGCGGCGCAGGACAAGGAGTTGAAGGACTTCAAGTCCGCCGATGATATCCCGTGGGAATCCCGCCACTGGATCACGTGGAATAAAGCCCTGAACATTCCTGTGTATGTCCATGGCACCATCGTGAGAGTGCCCTATACGGAGGAGGTGCGTGGTGAACTGCGCAAGGTGGCAGCTGACTATCTCACCACCGTGCCACCGGAGAAGCGTCTTGGTGCCAAGGTCATGCCCGTGGCTCCTGAGCCGGATGGTCTGTAGTTCAGTAAACATGACACGAACGGTCGGCATGCGCTTTGATGGGGTCCGCACACTCCGTGTGCGGTCGGTTGCGTTGCTGAGTGTTGCCGTATTCCTCTTCGGCATGCAGGGAGCTGCCTCCTTGCTCGCCGAGACCAAAGCACCCGCACGCATCACGGGGAAGAACGGCCACGTCTTCATCATCGTGCCGGAAGGCTCCTACGAAATCGGAGCCAAAGGCCACGAGCGCAATCCGCTGCGCACCGTCACGCTGAAGAGCTATGCCATTGCGGAGGCGGAGACGACCAATGCACAGTTCGCCGCCTTCGTGGAAGCCACCGGCTATGTGACGGATGCGGAGAAGCGCGGCAGCGGCAAGGTGGCTGTGGAAGGCATGCCCGACTGGGCGTGGGACCAGATTCCCGGCGCGCACTGGCGCAAGCCCTTTGGCGACAGAGGCAAATCATGGGACGAACTCAAGGACCATCCCGTCACGCAAATCAGCGGCACCGATGCCGCTGCCTACTGCGCGTGGCTGGGTGGCCGCCTGCCGACATTACCGGAGTGGGAAGTCGCCGCGCGCGCCGGGAAGACGACGCGCTATCCCTGGGGCAATAAGTACGACATGAAGCTGGCCAACACCTGGAATGGCGAGAGTCACCTGAAGGACACGAAGGAAGATGGTCACCTCTACACCGCCCCTGTGAAATCCTTCCCGCCCAATGCGTGGGGTCTGTATGATGTGATAGGAAATGTGTTTGAATATTGCACCGGTCTCCCCGCCGGTGCGCGGCCTGGCGAAGAGAAACGCCTGGTCGCCGGACGTGGTGGCTCCTGGTGGTGCTCCTCCAACACGTGCAGCTTTTTCAACCTGGTGGATATCGGCCAGATGGACCGCCACGGTTCACTGGCGAATCAAGGATTCCGGGTGGTGGTGGATGTGACGAAGTGATAGATGAGGATAAGCCTTTCAGTCATGGGATGGGCATCACCGAAGAGTTTGTCATGAAGGTCATTGCCGTGTGGGCGTTGTGGCAGCATTGGAAAGTGAGTTCCTTTGGAGACGTCTCGTGATCTATTGATGGTTGCGCAATAAACTGACAAATCTCTCCAACTTATTGTCTTGGTCCGTTCCCGAAGTTGCAGCCTGAAGGGCTGCAAGAGTCCAGCCCAGGGTTAGGGAGCTTTAGCGACCGACACCCTGGGTGGTGTATGAGAATGTATCCCACCCTGAAGGGGTGGAGGAGTACGTGGCAGCGAGTGCAAGGCTGCACCTCCCAACCGTAGCGGCGATAGTAATACCTGAATGGTCAACTCTCCTCCGCCCCTTCAGGGCGGCCACCAATTCCAATGCGACCCAGGGTGTCGGTCGCCAAGGCTCCCTAACCCTGGGCTGGGCTCCTGTGCCCTTCAGGGCACGAGTTCCAACACGTCAGCCTATTGTGCAAGACTCAATAAGCGACCCTGACGGAGGGAACACGACTCTAGAGCGGTGCCCATTCATGGAAGCTCCTGGCCGAGTCGCGTCGGACGCATCACGAGACGTGCCGATAGCACTCTTTAGTTCTTAACCTTCCCATACTGCCGCTCCACCTTGGCCACGCGGAGGAAGTAATCTGCGTACCACGTCGTCTGGCCACCACGTTGCGCGGCCTGATGTTCTGCGTTCGCCTTCCAGTGGCGGATGGCATCCTCGCTTTCCCAATAACTCACGGTGATGCCCACACCATCCGCTCCGCGCACGCTCTCTACGCCCAGGAAGCCGGGCTGCTCACGGGCGAGCTCAACCATGCGGTCGGCCATGTGTCCGTAACCACGGTCGTCGTCCGTGCGGGCACTGGTGAAGATGACGGCGTAGTAGGGAGGCTCGGGAGTCGTGGCGATCGCGCTCATGTTGTTCGTTTCAAGAGACTACGCGGGCTGGGGAGATTCGGGCAGGCGTTTGATGAAATGATAGCCCAGGATTTCATATCCCATGCGCAGGTAGAAGCGGTGTGCATCCACATAGCTCGTGTAGGAGTCCAGCATCACGACCTTGCAGCGGAGTTCCTGCGCCTTCTCATGGAGCCAGTCCATCATGCGCCAGCCGATGCCATGGGAGCGCAGTTCCGGCAGCACGAAGACATTGTCCACATCCATGTATTCACCCGAGTAGAAGCGGGTGCTGATCCAGTAGCCTGCCACACCCACCATGCGATCTTCGAGGAAGGCGGCGATGCAGTGGTAGTCGCGGGGAATCATGGACTGCAATCGCCGCTGCAGCTCCGCGGGATCCAGCTTGGAATTGTGCTGTGCAATCAGCGGCAGGATCTGTGGAAACTCATCCACGGTCAGCTCGCGGATGACGAGGCTGGAGAGATCAGCGGAAGCAGACATGGGTGTGCATTTTCATGGTAGCATCTTTTTGGGCGGCATGGTAAAAAACCGCCAGCATGAATTCGCGGGATCGACTGGCCTATGTGGCCGCCTTCGTCATGGCGTTCCTCGGTGGCGTACTGTCCGTACAGCCAGAGATGGGTGGTCCATTCACCATGCTCGTGTGTGTCTTGGCCGGGCCGGCGCTGGTGGCCGGCGTGTCCCGGCGGAGGCCCCTGCTGGTGGCTCTCCTGCACAACGTTCTTCTGAGCATAGCCACGCTGGTGGCAGGGGCGACCCTGCGCGGAACGTGCCGGCCGCTGGATGAACTCTTTATCGTATTCCTGCTGTTCCTTGCAGTCACCGCCATCCCCGCCTTCATCATCGGCGGGGTGGTGAGTGCGCTCCGCCCGAGGCTTCCGGTGGCGGACCAGGCCTGATGCCATGAGAGAAAGGGGTTGGCAGCAGCCGTCATGGCATGACTGCTGCGTTGTTAGGCTAATTGATGACACGCAGGGATTGGATTGCCGCTGCCGTGGGACTCGTGCTGGGTCTCACTCCCATGACATCCTCTGCCATCACCGGCAGTGAGATTGCCCGCATGGTGCTGGGATGTTCCGTGGCGGCTCCGCTGATCGTGAGCCTTATCGCCAAACGGCACGTCATGCTGCTGGCCTTCGTGCCGGGCGTGGTCATGGCCGTGTCGGTGAATGTCAGGCACGCGATGATGGCGGAGCAGACGCCGAGTGCGGGAGCATTTCTCTGGGGGCTTGTGACATTCGCCGCCTTCCTCGCGGCACCAGCGTTTGTAGTCGCGGGTATCGTAAAACTCGCGCGCTACCTGAGAGGCAGCCTGGAGGAAGATTTTTGAGCTCCGAGCAGTCGCGACTCTTCGTTGGATTCTCCACCCCGCATACCGCCGATGCTACCCAAGCACCCTCAGACATTAGTGCCAATTAGTGTCCATTAGTGGTTTCCAATCGCCACTGCCCCCCTGATCAAAAACCACCCCACGCCTCATCCAATTAGCGAATGTCAGCGCCCATCAGCGGTCCCAAAAAGTAGCCACCCCTCACAGCATCTTCTGCATCCAGATCACATCCAGCCAGCGGTCCTGCTTGTAGCCCACTTCCTTGAGGTGGGATACTTTCACAAAGCCGAACTTCGCATGCAGCGCCACGCTTGCGGCCTGGTCGGCATCGATGCCGCCGAGCACGGTGTGATGGCCCAGTTCCTTCGCGAGACGCAGAAGCTCTCCCAGAAGGATGCCACCCAGTCCGCGACCCTGCCACTCATGATGCAGGTACACAGAATCCTCCACGCTGTGTCCATACGCCGCGCGTGGGTGAAACCGGCTCAGTGAGCCCCAGCCGACCACCTGCCCATCTTCCTCGGCCACGATGACGGGATGCTTCTCTCCATGCTGCCGGAACCACTCCAGTCGTTCCTCTGCCGTGCTCGGCTCTGTTTGATAGGTGCACGTGGAGTGCAGCACGTAGTGATTATAAATGGCATTGATGGCAGGCAGATCAGCCTCAGTGGCAGGACGGATGGTGGGCATGATGAATGCGGGCGAAGAATGAGCTGGGCTGGACGGCTCTACTGTGGAGAGCTCTCGCGAGATTCAAGCTTCGAGCCGCTGTCCTGAGGCGCTTTTGAGGCAGTGGGCAGAAACTCGACCATGTAGAAGCCATCTCGCAGATTGCCGGGGGTCCGAATGCGCAGCCGGTCATTGCGATAGGGAGTTGAGGGCAGGGGAGCATTCGCCACCTGATCGGAGGATGGGTCCTTCGGCACGAGCACCGTGGGAATGTGAGGGTCGCGATTTTCTGCCAGTGCATCCCCAGGGCCCGGATAGGGCACCGTTGCCGTGGCGCGTGCGTGTGGAATAGACCATAGCTGACCCGGGGAATACCGCGGGAACAGATTGCCGGAGACCGTGAGGAAAAACACAAGGCCGATGCCAAGCGCAACAGTCTGCACCGTCCGGGCCTGTTCCAGAAGGGCGGCCAGCAGGAAGGTCCCCATCCATCCGAAAAACATCCAGAACAGTCCATCGGCAAAGCGCAGGTCCGGTGCGGTGAAGAACCAGGCGGCGAGATTGCACAGGGATACCACCCCGAGAGCCAGAACCCAGCGAACACCGCCAGTCCTCGTGATGAACCTGCTTCCGGTCCACCCTTTCCAAATCAAAATTGCCAGGGCGGCGAGGGCGGCCGCCAAGAGCTGATATTCCTGCGAGCGAAGAAAGCCTTTCTTCCACGGCTCAATCCATTCCCCAACGCTGGCTTCACCCAGATCCAGTCGTCCAATGGAGCGCGCCCAGCTCTTGATCTGAAGATAAAGGTCCTGGGTGTCAGCTACAGGCACCGCCCACTGGACGGGAAGTCGCAGGACGGGTGCGGGGAAGAAGAGCCACCCGGAAAGGAAGGCATTGTTGATAAGATATGCGGCCAGCAGGAGGCTTGGCAGCACGCCCCATCCGAGAACGATGCGAACTCCCGATGCCATGGGGATGCGTTGCCGACGTAACTGGAGGATACCGAGGCCAATCGCCAGCAGGCCCGCCAACGCGGCATGAAATGCCAGTGATTGTTTGAAGGTGAAGTTCAGCACCAGCACGGAAAGAAGAGGGACGAGGAGATGGCCTGTCCCGGAGTCAGATGGGGTGGGGGCGGAAGGTCCTTCTCGCTCGTTCGGTTGGCGCTGCCCCTCTCCGAGCCAGAGCCAGCCTAGGTGAAGGAGCCACAGTCCCGTCACCAGTGCGCCGATGAGCGCCACCTTGTCAAAGTAGAGCGAAGCCTCGGTATGAGCGAGCAACCGAATAGCATAGGGCAGCGTGAGGAGGCAGTAGGCGCTTCTCCATGCCCAGCCACGAGACCGGTCCAGAAGGATCACCGCCAGCCAGTGGATGCACAAAAGAAATGCCGGGAAACCCGCTACAATCCATGCGGTGCGCCCCTCGCCTGGTCCCGTATTCCACAGGGAGGCATATAGCAGGAAAGTGGAGTTCACCCCCAGCCGCAGATGCAGATTGGCCACGCCCGGGACGGTGGGGTATTCATTGTTCCACCGCACAATGCCGAGATGATACAGCTCCGTATCATAGGAAAGGGCGCGCTGGTCCGGTCCGAGCACCAGGTAGCCTGTGAATAGAGCGAGCAGGATTGCCAGCAAGGACCAGCCTGCCAGACGTCGCATTCCCTGCGGCGCGGCATCCAGGAGATGCAGCGTGGTCACGAGTTCCCGTCTACCCAGCCACAGTCCCCCCAGGCCGGTCATGATCACCAGGGCCTGCATCCAGCCCTGGATGGGCAACAGCAAGTGCAGGATTTGGAGAAGAGCCACCAGCCCGGCCCAACCGAGCCACACCAGCATGAAGGGCCCCATTCCCCGGCTCGTGCCCCGGATGAAAAGCCGCTGCACGAGGCATCCCCAGCCAAGCAGCACGGCCACTTGCAGCAGAAGATACAAGGCGATGCGGATCATGAATGCAGCGGCGCTGGCTAGCCTTTCCTGCGGGCCACCAGCAGCAGGTTTTTCCCGACGGCTGGAGGAAGGGCGTTTTCGACGCGCCTCATGACGGGAACGGCATAGCGGTCATACAACTTCACGCCTCCGGGACTCATCTTCTTGGACCGCAGCAAGACAAAGCTCACCCACCACGGCAGCATGCCGAGGACGTCAAAGTAACGCAGGTCCACGACTTCCCAATCGGCTGCAGGAAGAAGAGCGGAGAGCGATTCCTTGGTGTAGCGCCGGTAGTGGCCGAAGAGTTCATCAGCACTGCCGTAAAGCCAGGGCTGTGCAGGAACAAAGATGAGCAGGTGCCCTCCGGCGCGCAGGCAGGATGAGGCAAGCTCCACCTCCTCCCGGTCCTTTTCCACGTGCTCCATCACATTGACATACATCACGGTGTCAAAGGCCCGCTGCCACTTCGCATGGTGGTCGGAAAGGCAGCCGCGCACGGGCGTGAATCCCGGCTCTGCGCCGAGACGTTTTTCCAAAATCTGGTAAACATTGCTGGAGGGTTCCACTCCCACCACGCGGTCAGGCTTGAATTTCAGCAGCCGCTTGGACAGGTTTCCCGTACCGGCGCCCACCTCCAGGATGTCTTTCCCGATGTAGGGACCAAAGCCTTCAAAGATCCAGTCGAAGTAGTTCTCGGCCTGATCCATCGCCTCCAAGTCCTGGGCGAAATATGCTTCTGATGGATCACTCATGAAGCGGAGTCTGGAGTAATGGCGGAGGGCTTTTGAATGGCGGTATTGTCGGCATCTGCAGCGGTGGCGAGAAGCCTCTTCCCGCCGTGAGGAAGCAGACCGTATTTTACGATGCACCACACGGCGCGCACGCCGTCCTTCCAACCTATCTTTTTGCCCTCCAGATAGGTTCGACCGTAGTAGGAAATCGGCACCTCATACATGGGCACGCCGAGCCGTGCCACTTTCGCCGTGATCTCCGGCTCAAAGCCGAAGCGGTTCTCTTCAATATGAATCTGGTCGAGCACGTGCTTGCGAAAGGCCTTCATCCCGGTCTCCATGTCCGTGAGATTCAGGTTTGTGAAGCAGTTGGAGAGCGTCGTGAGGCACTTGTTTCCCACGCTGTGCCAGAAGTAGAGCACGCGATGAGCGCGGCCACCGGCGAAACGGGATCCGTACACCACGTGCGCATGTCCCTTGGCAATGGGATCGAGCACGAGATGATATTCACCAGGATCATATTCCAGGTCTGCATCTTGCACGATAACCACACCGCCTGTGGCCGCGCTGAAACCGGTGCGTAGCGCGGCTCCCTTGCCCTGATTGGTTGCGTGCCTTTCCAGTCGCACACGTGCATCACCTTGGGTCAGGCTTCTGACCGTCTCGGCGGTGTTGTCCTTCGAGGCGTCATCCACCACGATGACTTCCTTCACAAAGCCCAACTCCAGCACCCTGGTCACCACGCGGCAAATCGTCTTCTCCTCGTTATAGGCGGGGATTACGACAGATAGTGCCAGTTGCTCAATGCTCATCAGGGCAGATCGACGGACCAATGACGGCTTTTCCTAAGCGCCGTCGTTGGACGTAGGCAAGTGGAAATCACCTGCCAAATGCCTTGCCGGCGGCCTGTGGGGTAGCCGCCCACCAGTAAGGCATGATAAAATCTCTGGAGTTGCGGATGTCCGACCTGCCGCTGCCTCCGTCATCCCGCATGTCGTTACCCACGGCATAGACGATCTCCTTCGCAGCGTTCCATAGCATGGGTTTGCCCGAGTAGGCGTCTTCCGGCACTTCGGGCAGATATGCTGGTATGAGTTCTTCCAAGTTCGGTGGCAGGTTACCCTTGTCCAACGCATGCAGCCGCAGGGCGAGCACCAGCCGGATTTGCCGGTTTCGCGTGAGATAGCCGAGGGAGTCCTCAAGTTTATACACACTGCCGTAGGCGGCATTCCATGCGGCGGCCCTGCCTCCGAAGTTCGGGTGGGCAAAGACAAGTACTCCTCGACTCCTTTCCTTTCGCCGGATGCTTTCCTGGGTGCTTGCAGCGGCTATGGCTGCATGCCAGTCCTTGGACAGGCCTTCCATGACAGGAAGCTCATGAGAAAGCAATTCCGCCAGGGTTTGATTGGGTTTGAAGAAGAAGGTGCCGATGAGTTTCTCGCCCGTTCCAGGGGTTCTGCCATCGCCCAAGGCGGAAAGGAAGTCTTTGCGGAGGACGCGACTTTTGAAGTCCTGGTAGTCTGTCTTCACGCTCAGGAGCACGGCCTCCAGTTGCGGCGCCTCCAGGGCGGCCAGTTCCGTGATGCATTGGCGCAGGAGTTGCGGTGAGGGCTCCGCTGCGGTCAGGGCGTGCTCGAGCGCACACTGTCCCGTTTTCGCCATATTGATGCCGGCCAGCAACTGCGCGGTGCCACCTTTCGCCCCGCACAACCCCTTCCCCAGGCGGCACATATCGAGGCTCAGGGTGACAGCTTCCTGCGTGCGCCCCTGCCACATGAGCATCTCCACTTTCATGTACAGCACGTAGCGAAGGGTATTGAGCTTGATGAGGTATCCGGGGCTGGCAAGGGTGCGAATGGAGGATTGCTCCGGCCATTGCCAGGTGTCGGCGTTCGTTTGTAGAAATTTCGTGAACGTTGCCACAAACGGTTCGTGCTTTTGCAGGAAGTCTTCCACCTGCTGTCTCCTGAGCGTGTCCTTCTTCACAGCGGCAGGGCGTGTGTCCGGTTGCCGGTTCGCTTGCGAGGCAAGCCCGGCATAGCGACATTCATCCCTGACTTCCGGAAGGCCGCCGACAGTAGACTTTTCCAGCTCACGGCAAAACTCAGACAGCGGATTGGCGGACGCTGCTACCTGCATGGACGGTGGCACCACCATCATGGAGTCGTCCGGAGCTGGGCCATCATACCAGACGATGAGCGCAAAGAGAACACCGAGCACCAGCAGCGTGATGCCACCCATCACCAACCACGGACGGCGGCGTTCCTTTTTCTCTAGGTCAGGGGAGGTGGGGGAATCGGATGCGTGCATGGAGGGAAACTGACTTTTTGGCTCAAGAGAGCGTGGACGTCGAGGTTTGTTTTGCGAGTGTGCGGTGGCGCACGGGTCATGGTGCCTTCCACCAGAGAGGGAAGGTGATGTCGCCGTCCCAGCTGCGATGAATGACGATGGAGCCGGGTGAGCGGAACCCTCGTGCGAGAAGTACACGTTTCGCGGGATCCCACTCGATGGAGAGGCTGTTCATGGCATCCACCGGCACGGCGGGTAAAAACTCCGGCACCAGATCCTGCAGCGTCTTCGGCAGGGTATTGTGGGACAACTCATAGCGGCGGATGGCAAGGGACGTGATGAGCATCCGATGTTTGTTGACCTCCGTCGCAGTATCCAGCACCAGATCTTTGTTGAGCCATTCGTACCATTGGCCTCTTCCGAAGGCATTGGGATTCGTCATCCAGTGCCAGAACTTTCTGTGTCTCGCGAACACCGCGTCGAGGAAGGCTTCGGATTGCGTGTGTGCCTTGCGCCAGTCACCGCTTTCCAGGGATGCAATGAGATCTCGCCGGTACTGCAAGTCCAACCACAGGGTGCGATTGGGGCGCAGCCATATTTTGAAATAAGATGGATGCCTTTGGGTGAGATCGGCAAAGGCCGCCTCATCATGGGCCATCGTGTGGAAGACGGACGTCATGAGAAGGTGACCTCTCTTGATCACCGGAATCAGATCTGAGGTTTGCTGTTCTATGCCGGTCAGCTCTTCTTGAACCTGCTCCAGAATTTCTGGCGAGGTTTCACTCTCCAAGGCGAGCACCAGCTCGTCTCTTGCAACTTCCTGAATCTTCAGCACCTGCGAGTAATACAAGCTGCCGCCTTCCGCCTGGTTCAGGCCATGTCCGAAGCGATGCATGGCCACGGCCAGCATGGCAGCCTCCCGGCGCTGTCCGTGGTGAACCAGAAACTCCACCTTGGTCGCGAGGGCGATTTCCGCGACTTCCTGGCAGATGTAGCAATCGTCACGAAGGGGAAAGGATGTCCCCCGGTCGTCTGGCCATCGCCACAGGGAACTGTCTGTGGCCATCAGTTTTTCAAAGGCAGGAAAGACAAACGCATTCTTTGCCACGAGTACCTCGAGCCGCTGAGCCTCCTCCGGAGTGCCCGGCTGGTAGTGGCCGTAATATTCCCTTCTGTATAGCGGACTGGTCTCTTCCATGAAAATGACCAGCGGATTCCGCGGGCCACCGCCTGCGGTCCATGCAGGTTTGAAGTCCGCATCCTCCGGCGGCACCTCATCCCTGAGGAAAAAATAAACCAGTGCGCCGAGCAGCATGATGACGATGACGCCGGCGATGAGCCAGGGGCGGCGACGGAGGCTGCGCTCCTTCTGTGGAGTAGCCGGAGTCTCACTCATGGTCATGGGGCGGCAGGTTGACTGTTGCTCGCTGGATTCCACAGATACTTCACTCCCCAGTCCAGTCCGCGTTCGATGCGTTCCTCATCGATTCTGCCTCCATCGTCCTTGCCATTCTTCCCCACGGTGTAGAGCGCTTGCAGCTTCGCATTCCAGAGGAAGGGTGTTCCGGTGATGACATCCACGGGCACCGCTGGAAGATACGTGGGTACAAGAGCATCGAGTGTGGCTGGAAGGTGGCCGCGCTCCAGTTCATGCAGCCGGAGGGCGAGTTGCAGCGTGAGTGCATCCCGCCGGCTCCAGAGTTGACGAGTCTTTGGCAGGCCCATCTCATAGAACAAAGAGGATTTGCCGATGAAGTTTGGATCCATGAGACACGCCAAGGTCTTTGGGGCATACATAGCTGCGACTTTCGCCTCCCGAGCATCCAGGGCGGAGCAGGCGGACGTCCAACCCTGGTCGAGTGCGCTGATCAGCGGAGCGTCCAGTTGCACGCGCGTGGTAAGGGTCTGGTTTCGCTTGAAGTATCGCGGAGCCAGGAACCGGAGAGCCCTCGGCAGATTTCCGATATACTGGAGGTCCTTGCTGGAAAGTTTCCCTGTGAAGTCTTTCATCCGGGCGTAGTTAACTTTCAGAGCTCTTTTGTATTGTTCCGTTTCGGGTCCCTTCAGCGTGCGCAGTTGCAGCGAAGCGTCCCGCAGCATCGCCGGGGTAGGCCCTCCAGCTTGCAACACTTTCCCGAAGGTGTGCAGGGCGCCATAGTGAATACTTCCCGAATCCAAAAGGTGCAGGGTATTGCCCTCCGCTCCATAAACACCATCTCCCCAGCGAGCCATTTTTAAACAAAGGGCGATTGCTTCTTCCGCCTTTCCATCTTCAGACAACTGGAGGGCTTTGGAGCGTAGCACAACGGACAGCGTTCGGCATTCGGAGGCGCCCCCGTCTGAGTAGGGCGTCTTGTATATGGCCATGTCCGCAGCATCCGGCCACTGCCACGTACCAGGATCTGTGAGCATCAGCGACTCAAAGGCTTCAATCTCCGAGGAGTGCGCAGCGACGAACTTCCGCGCCTCTGGAGTGGACTTTTCATCGAGGTCTCTCAACTCGTAGGGCAGCTTCTCCCAGTGCTTGATGGAACTGGCCTGCAGTGTCCTGCAGAAGACCGCCAGCGGATTGGCATTGCCACCGCGCTCGGACCACGTGGGCATGAGATGCGCATCATCTGGCGGCGGGCCGTCATGGAAGAGGAGCATATACGCCAGCACGCCAAGCATCAGCAGCACCAGACCACCCAGGATGAGCAGGGGGCGGCGGTGCTTTTTCGTGGCGTCTTCAGCGTTCATGGGTGGCTCATCGCGGCGATGGTGTATCTGCACTCCCGGATTTTTCGCCGGGGGCTTCCGGACCCAGCAGGAAGCGAATCCTGGCATCATCTTTGCCGAAGGTTACCTTCCCTCCGAGGAGTGGGGGGAGCTCACCCGGAAGTACATGGAGTTTCAGGTTCCACGGGGAATCGAGCGGCCAGGGGGATGCTGCTTGGAGGGTGTGGTTGGTGGCATCCCATTCCAGCGGGGTGTGGTTCATCGCATCCACCGGCACGGCAGACAGAAACGCTGGCACCAGTTCTTCCAAGGTACGCGGAGACGTGTGGTGCGCGAGCTCATAGCGCCGGATGGCCAGCGACGTCATCAACATGCGCTGAACCGTGATGTGGATTGCCGTATCACACGCAATCCTTCTGGGAGCCACGTGCAGCAAAATCCCGTCTCCTGCGAAATTGGGATTGGCATAACGCGCCCATTTTCCGCCGGTTCTCTTCTCGATGGTCCCTGCCCACGCATCTGCTTTCGCTTGGGCGCCTGCCCAGCCCTGGTCGAGGCCAGCGACCATCTGCCGGCAAAATTCCAGGTGCTGATTGATGGTGCGTTGGGGGCGGTACCATCGCTTGATGAATGAAGGGTCTTCATCACGGAATACCACCTCGAAGCTCCCGGTATCATTTACGGCGTCCAGCAAGTACGCCTTCTCGGCGGCATATTGATCCTTCAGGGCGAGGATGAGATCCTGAGGTGTGGGATCCCGACCTGAAAGTTGCTCTTGAGCCTGCTTCAGCAAGTCGGGCGAGGTCGTGCCTTCGAGAGCCTTCAACAGAAGCTCGCTGGCGTTTTCCTGAAGATCCAGGGTCTCTTTGTAGACATGAAGGCCAGCCTCTGCCTTGAGGAGCCGGTGTGCGAACTGGTGCATCTCAAGTGCCAGTGTCACGGCCTCCTGACGCTCACCCCGGCGCACATGGTCTTCAATTATTTCGGGCAGCACCCTCGACCCAAAACAAAACAGAGATGGGAAACTCCACACGTGGAAGGCCGAAGCGTTGATGTCTATCAGACTCCATGACGAGGCATCTGTAGCCATCAGCTTGTGAAAGGCGGGGAGGAGAGAGGTGTTCCTGGCAAGAAGCTCTTCGGAAATGGTGTGCTCCATCATCCACATCTCAGACGGCAACTGCTCCGGATGCGCCGGTCCGAGTTCCTTCATGAACTCCACCAGTGGATTGGTGAGAGCTTTGTCGCCCCACACGATAAGAAAATCCGAATCGTCCGCGGGAGCATCATCCCTCAGGTAGAGGAACGCCATCACCCCCAGCAGTAGCAGCACGAGCCCACCCAGGATGAGCAGGGGGCGGCGGTGCGGCTTCTTATCCCCTTCAACGAGCCCAGCAGGGGAGAGATTCTCACTCATGCGGAGGCGAGGTTGGGGGCGTAGTTTTCCAGGGGTATGCCATGCCAAAATCGAGCCCTTTGCGAGGTTGTTCTTTGTCGATTTTTCCTCCATCGTCGATGCCATTTCCTCCGGTGGAATAGACCACCTTGTCCCTGGCATTCCAGAGCATGGGCTTGCCGGTATAGATGTCCTCAGGCACAGCGGGCAGGTATGCCGGCACGAGTGCTTCCAGGGATGGGGGAAGGTGGCCATGGTCCAACTCGTGGAGGCGGAGGGCAAGGAGCACCTTGCGCTGTTCCCGGCTGACGACGTTATTCATCATGCCCTGGGTGAGTGTCACCGGCGTCGATGCGGTCAAGATGTAGATGGTTTTGCCCACGAAATTGGAATCCAGAAAGAAGCTGATCGAGCCTTTGTTCGCCGTGATTTCGTCATAGGCTTCCTCGGCACGGACGGCTGCGGCAAATCCCTCCCGCCATCCCTGGTCGAGTCCCTCGATGATCGGGAGGTCCTGCTTCAAGCGCATGTTCATGGTACGATGGCGCTTGAGGAGAAACTTGGGCGCTCGTGGTGGAATTCCCGTGGTGCCGGTGGAGCCTTTCCCCTGGTGAACGAGTTCGAGACAATGCAGGAAGAACTGGTAGTCTGTCTGCAGGGAGAATTTCAGATCCTCACGACGCGGACCTTCCATGGCGGAGAGCTCTTGCAGCGCGTGCAGGAGTTGCGCACGTGTCACCCCGTCAGAGGTGGCAAGGGCGAGATACTGATTTTCCCCCAGCGTTTGAAAGCTAATACCCACCAGCAGAGGTATGGGGGCACTCTCCGCGTGTTGCATGCCTAGTCCCACCCTGGCGATGTCCAGGCTGAGCCGCATCGCTTCATCCCATTTTCCCTCCCGAGCCAGTACCTTCGCTTTCAGCAGTACTACTTGCATGGCGCCCTGGCAGTCTCCCAGATAGCCCACGGAATAGTTGGGGTCGACGATGGCCTTTCCATCCGGCCAGAGCCATGTGGTGGAGTCGGTCTGCCGGAGCTGGTCAAAGGCAGCGAGGGTGGCGGATTGCTCTGCGAGAAACTCCTTCGCGCGTGCCATCGTTACGGCCTCCAGGTTCTTCACCTCCTTTGGCAGGAGGGACTGCTTCCTGGCTGGCGTTTGGGGGATTGCATGGCAGAAGAGAATCAAGGGGTTGGTCGCGGGATCCCTTTCCGACCATTGGGGAGTCATGCGTGAGTCATCGGGCCGCGGATCGTCACGGAAGGCCATCTGCCGGAACACCACTACGGGCAGCACCACCAGCATCAGCAGCACGACGACTGCGACGACGATGCAACCGGATACGATGAGCCACGGGCGGCGGCGTGGCTTTGGAAGGTTGTCAGGGGTCGTGGAGGTTTCGTGCATTGGGGGGAGGCCGATTTTTTGCTGAAGCGACCTGCGGCGTCGAGATTTCTTTCGTCATCGTTCGTAGCAAGGAGGTTAGGCGTCCCGCCTGACGGAGGTGGTTGGGCCTCTGGCCTGACCAAATCACATTGAAATACAGAATGACGGTCAGGCCGGAGGCCTAACGCCCGCTGTCAGGCGGGACGCCTAACCTCCCTAATGACGAATTGCTTTCCCATTCCGGGATTCGTGCTAGACTCCGCCCCCCATGATCAAAGTCGGACTCGTCTCCCTTGGCTGTGCCAAGAACCTCATTGATTCGGAAATCATGATTGGCCACCTCCAGCAGGCGGGCATGGCCATGACTCCGGAGCCCGATCTTGCCGATGTGCTCATCATCAATACCTGCTCCTTCATCGACATGGCGAAGAAGGAGAGCATCGCCAGCGTGCACGAGGCCGTGGATGGCCGTGCGGACGGGGGCAAGAAGCGCGCGAAGCAGAAGATCATCGTGGCCGGTTGCATGGCCCAGCGCTTCTCCCAAGAGCTGCCGAACCTCATGCCTGAGGTGGATGCCTTCATCGGCCTGGACCAGCTCACGAAGGTGGCCCCGGTCATCGAGGGTCTCATGGGCAAGAAGCGCACGGAGGACGAGGCGCCTGAGAACCATGTGACGGAAAAGCCGCAGTGGATTCCGGATTACGACACGCCCCGCTTCCGCCTCACGCCGAAGCACTCCGCGTATGTGAAGATTGCCGAGGGCTGCAATCACCCGTGCAGCTTCTGCATCATCCCGAAAATCCGTGGCCGCCACCGCAGCCGCACGCAGGAGAGCGTGGTGAAGGAAGTGCAGGCCCTGGTGAAAAGCGGGGTGAAGGAAATCAACCTCATCTCCCAGGACACGACCTACTTCGGCATGGACAAGTGGGAGGGCCAGCGCCCAAACCCCCGCAGCGGCGTGGACAGCACCCGTGGCGAGAGCCTTGCCACACTCATCCGTGAGCTGAACACCATCGAAGGTGACTTCTGGATTCGCCTGCTCTACACGCACCCCGCGCACTGGAGTGATGAACTCATCAAGGCCGTGGCCGAAAGCCCGAAGGTGGCACGTTACATCGACATCCCGCTGCAGCACATCAGCGACAACATGCTGACGCTCATGAAGCGCGAGACGGATGGAAACTACATCCGTGACCTCGTGAAGCGCATGCGTGCGGGCATTCCCGGACTGGCGATTCGCACCACCTTCATCGTCGGTTTCCCCGGCGAGACGGAGGCGGATTTCGAAGAGCTCGTCCAGTTCATCGACGAATCCAAGTTCGAGCGCGCCGGCGTCTTCAATTACTCCAAGGAGGAAGGCACCCGTGCCTACAAGATGGAAGGGCACATCCACCACAGCACGCGTCAGCGTCGCTGGAATGAAGCGATGCGCGCCCTGCAGCATCGTGCGGAAGAGTTCAACGCCAGCATGGTGGGCAAGACCGTCCGCGTGCTCGTGGAGAAGCCCGGCGAGGGCCGCACTTACATGGATGCTCCGGATATTGACGGCACCGTGTTCGTGGATGCGGACCTGCCTGTGGGCGAGTTCGCGGATGTCACCATTCAGGACTGGCGTGGATACGACCTGGTGGCGAAGCGGTAGGGCGACGGATCCTTTTTACCTACAACTCAGAGATTACCACGTGATCGTTGAGTGAAAGCAGACGCCGGATGAGCGAGCCCAACAGGGCGTCGCTCTCTGGGGACGCGACGTGCTGGCACAGGTAGAGGTGATCCACTTCCTCTTTTATAGAGATGAGAGGCTGTTCACGGGCCGGGCCCCAATGGCAGAATCCGTCCTCCTCGAAGAGGAAATCGGGCCGTTTTCTGAGGACATCCCGCCACCCTGTGCGAGCCGCATCATACGTCTCGATTTTGTATTCCAGTCCCATTCGCTAAATTTGCAGGTGCGCAGCGGTTTGCCAGAGGCAATGCGGAATTTGGCAATGTGGTGGCTGGAGCGGAAGGCTTCTCCCGCATCTGCGAGTTCACCTGCAATGACGGCACTAGGCTAGTGCCGCTCCTTGAACTGTCGTGCCGCGACATGCTCGGCTGCGAACATGCAGCAAGGCAGGCGTTACCTTGCTATGAAACGTGAAGTGCCCCTGTTCAAGGAGCGGGACTTGCCAAGTCCCGGCGGTTGGCAAATGGGGAGCGGAGCCTCTTCCTTTGAAGCTTCCTACTTCTTCTCCTCAATACCCGGCGTCACCTGGCCATCCTTGAGCTTGCCTTTCAGGCGGGTCCAGAAGTCGCTGGTCTTGTCCGCGCTGCTACCCGGAGCGGGTGCAGGTGCGGGGGTGCCACCTGGAGTCGGCGTGCCTGTGCCACTGGGTGCCGGTGCGGACGAGGGCGGGGTGGTGGGAGTCGTGACCGTCGGCCTCGCCGTTCCACCCACGACCGGGATGCGCAGGCCGCGCCCGGTGCGAATGACGCCGCTGGAGTCCGGCAGGGAGGCCCGTGCGGAGGGAGACTTGTGCGTGTAGGTGGAGGGGGAGGTGGCGCGGGACACCAACTCCTGGGCATCGCTCAGCTCGCCACCATAGGGCGCGAAGGTGTCGATGGGGACATCATACTTCCGCAGGTCCACCGCGAGGCGGCGATGCGCATTGATGAAGGCGGTGGGGCTGTGGTAGTTCGAGTAGTCGCGGGCGAACCGGCTGCGGTTCATGCCGATGGCGAGATTCTTCCGCACCTCGAGGTGCAAATGGACAGGGTACATCCCGTTGTTCCCGCCCATGAGGCCCACGAGCGTTCCGCGCTCCACCACCTGACCCACCTTCAGATTCCGCTGCTGGAGGTGGCCGTAGAGGGAGTCCACCATCTCAATCTTCCCGGTGATCTCACGGTAGGCATGCCGGATGATCACCACATTTCCCCAGCCGACGCGCACGTCCTCCGAGAGGACCACGACGCCGCGGCCGATGCAGTAGATGGGGTCGCCCAGATCGCTGTCGCCGCCGCCGCTGCCATTCCAGTCCTCACCGAGGTGGCCATTGGGCCAGAAGCCGCGAGCCTTGTAGTAGCCGTCGCCCTCGGGCTTGCCCACAGGAAAGTCGAAGCCGTCCGCGAGCTGGCAGCGGATGGTGTTGAAGGCCAATCCCGTACTCGTGGTGCTCCACCACAGGCAAGCCACCAGCGCTACCTGGAGGTACAGGGCGAGGCGGGGAAGGGCAGGGGAGGGTCTGGAAAAGCGACGGGGCATTCGGCGTGCGACAGCGGGAGGTGAGGCCGCGTTGAAACAACATGGCCGCCATCCCGCGGACCGCTACCCTAGACAGAGCTTTAGGAAATGCCACGGCAAGTTTCTCAAAATGCGCGCCATGAAATCCCCGGATAGGAGTTGCGTGCCCCCGGACCGCCGCCAAGGTGCGCGCGCCAAGCTCGAACCCCCACCCCCACTTCTGCATGCCTGACTGGCTCACTGCCATCCTGCTGGGCCTCATCGAGGGCCTCACCGAGTTCATCCCCGTCTCCTCCACGGGCCACCTCCTCATCGCTGAGAAGTGGCTGGGCCACCGTCCGGACTGGTTCACCGTCTTCATCCAGGTGGGGGCGGCGCTGGCGCTGCTGCCCATCTTCTGGAACAAGCTCATGGGCCTGCTCATCGGCTGGCAGAAGCCGGAGTCCCGCGACTATCTGCTGAAGCTCATGCTCGCCTTCTTCATCACGGGTGTGGGCGGGGTGATTCTGGACAAGCTGAACTTCGAGCTGCCGGATACCGTGGGCCCGGTCGCTTGGGCCACGCTGATTGGCGCCTTTGTCATCTGGGGGATTGAGTTCTGGAGGAAGTCGCCCCAGGGCAATCCCTCCGTCACCTGGACCATCGCCATCGTGTGTGGTCTGGCCCAACTCCTCGCCGCTGTCTTCCCAGGCACCTCACGTTCCGGGGCCACCATCATGGCGGCACTGGCGCTCGGCCTGGCCCGGCCTGCCGCGGCGGAGTTCTCCTTCATCCTGGGCATGATCACCCTGACTGCGGCCGGGGGGTACAAGCTCCTCGATGCCTGGAAGGATGGCGAGCTCCACGGCGCGGGTGCGCTGGACCTCACCCTGGGCTTTGTGGCGGCGGCCGTCTCCGCCTTCATCGTGGTGAAGTGGCTTCTGCGGTTCGTGCAGAATCACAACTTCAACGGTTTCGCCATTTACCGTTTCATCCTTGGCGTGGTGCTGCTCGTTTGGTTTAACAACTGATCGACATCCCGCGACTGCGTTGTTGGCACACAGCGCAGGTCCGCCGTAGATTTTTACGCATGACGTTCCCGAATTTCCACTCCAGCACCCGGCTGGCCCGCTCACGCTCAGAGCGCGTCCTGCCCACGCTCGCTGGTGCGGATGCGGACCACGTCTGTGATGTTGTAGATGAAGATCTTGCCGTCCCCCACCTTGCCCGTCCGGGCGGCATCGGAAATGACCTTCACCACGGTCGCCACCTGGTCGTCACTGGCCAGAATCTCAATCTTCGTCTTCGGCACAAAGTCCACCGTGTATTCGCTGCCACGGTAGATCTCCGTGTGCCCGCGCTGCCTGCCGAAGCCCTTCACTTCCGTCACCGTCATGCCCTGAAGACCAGCTTCGCGCAGCGCCTCCTGAACTTCCTCAAACTTGTGCGGCTTGATGATGGCTTCGATCTTCTTCATGGCTGTGGCTGTGACTGTGTATCAATTCCGTTTCACTGCTTAAAGCGGCTGCGGCCTCCAGTGGCAAGATAAAAGAATCCTTGATCCCGCGGGCAGCTTTATTTCGTGCCCGCCGACCGCATGCATAAGCGCTACCGTAAATTTGTTCTCGCGATGTACCGGAAATTCCGGCATCCGCGCGTGCTCAAGCAGAATCGCTTCCGCCGCTGGTTCGCGCGGCACTTTCTGGACAAGACGGTGTGGAAGCCCACGCGGCACACCTTCGCCGGCGGCATTGCCGTGGGGGCCTTTGCCATGATGCTGGTGCTGCCTGGGCAGATGGGCATCGCCTTCGCCCTCGCCGCCCTCCTGCGGGTGAATATCCCCATCGCCATGCTGGTCACCTGGGTGACGAACCCAGTGACCATGCCGCCCGTCGCCTGGTGGGAGATTGAGTTTGGGAACTGGTTCATCACCACGCTCCATCTGGGGAATCCACCGCCGCTCGACTGGCATGACCTGAAGGAGATGCTGCGGCGAATCACGAGCGACTACACCCGCTACCGGGAAATCCTGGCGCATTTCAAGCCGTGGATAGCCTCCCTCTATGCGGGCGGCGTGTTGCTGGGGCTCCTTATCGCGCCCGTGGGTTATGCGTTGTCCTATATGTTATGGGACGTGATGCTCATGCTCACCCACCGCCGTGTGAAGCCCGACCCGCCGCCGCCTGGGGTGGAGTGAGGGGGCATGTGAGAGGCGTGACGATGGGGGCTTTTACGCCGTAGGCGTTGCACATTGTCCAGCCCAAGGTCAGCTTGCGAAGCAAGCGCCACCTTGGGTAGACGTCAGAAACCCATCGAACGCCGAAGGTGTTCCACAAGCAGCCAGCAAAGGCCGGGAGAACAGGGCGTACCGTTTGACCGTCTTTGTGGAACACCTTCGGCGTTCATGCATCATCGTGTCATCCCAGGGTGGCGCCCGCTTCGCGGGCTGACCCTGGGCTATGCATGTGCAACGCCTTCGGCGTAGGAATGACCAAGAATCGTGGCCGTATGCGATGCCATCTTATGGTTAAGCAACGACACGAAGCGCATCCTCGTCGCGAAACAATAAGCATCCCGCTGCCCCGGACTCACTCACCCGCCGCCGCCGGTTTCACTTCTGATGCCGCCGCAGTCGCAGTCGCCCCTACCTTCCCTCCCAGGATGGAGAGTTGTCTGAAGGTGTACTCGCCTCGTGCATTCCCCAACCGGATGATGAGCGGCCCCTTGATGTCTCCATACGGGAGGAACATGGCCACTTCGTTGTTGCCCGGGAGCAGCGGAACCTCACCAAGCGAGAGCCCGGAAAAATCTCGAAGCTGGAAGACGCACGCATCGGGGCTCTTCACGATGCACTGGAACGCTTTCAGGCCCTTGCGTAGCGGGGGCAGTCGATCCAGGCGGATTTCAGGTGTGCCGCCCTGGTGATTCACGGCGAAGCCTGATTTATAGGGCTCCAGCGTGGCGTGTCCCGCCGCCACTCGCAGGTTTTCCAGCTTCTTTTTCGTCAGCGTATAGATATCTTCCTGCAGGAACTGCGGGACAAGAGTGCCCTCTTCATATCCTGGTCCCGAGCCTCCCAACACCTGGAGGTTTCTCTCCACCAGCTCCCAGACCACCACGGTCGGCTTGAGCTCTTGCACGCCATGCATGAGTTGCTCTTCGGAAGGACACAGCCAGACGTAGTCGGCGTGCTCGAAGTAACGGGACATCAAGTCGACGAGGGCCGCGCCGAAGGAGTCACGAAACATCAGGAGGCGACCTTTGCCGGTGTCGCTGTGTGTCGTGATGCGAAACTTTGAGTACTCCGCCATCTCCGGATACACGGAGCGCAGCCTGGCGGAATTCTCTTCCCTCTGGAAGTCATTCCCTGGCTGCGGCTTCGGGGAGGGGAGCAGCTCCATATCGCCTGGGGTCAGGCTCAAGTCGTAGCGCAAGACCGTAGGAACCCAGTCGAAATCTTTGGCCGAGACTGGCGGCCATGGATGGGGCACGGGCACACCCAGTTCATGCAGTCTCTGGAAGATGCTCTGTGTGCCAATCGCGCCGCCGAAGCAGTTCCAGTGGGTGTCGTGTTTCAGGAAGAGCTGGCCCTCCTGCCTCCGGGAGCGAAGAGGTTCTCGCAAATCCAGAATGCTGGCCCTGCAGTGGTTTTCCTCAAGGAATGCCAGCAACTCATTGAGCCGCTCCTTGCGTGTTCCGCGCACACCTGAAATCGGGAGGTACTCCGTGTAGATGGAGGACTTGTCCGGGGCAAGGACGATGAGAAAGGGAATGCCTTGTTCCTTGAGGCGGTCGTGGAGCTTATTGAGATACGCCAGGCAGCGTACCTTTTCCAGAGTGGAGAGCCGGTGGCGACCGGTGACATCGTGCCACTCCTCCGGCCGGCGGAGGAAGTGCCAGCCGTCTTTCCCGATGGCCACCATGGGCGAGGGCGAGATGCCGAGACTCGCCTTCAGCGCATGATGCTGATCCAGGAGTTGCTCGCGGAAGGTGAAGTGATCATTGGCAAACGCCTCCACCAGGGGTGGATACTGCTTCCACTCTGCAAACGTTTTTGGAACTGCTGGCAGCGTGGTGGCATTGCGATTCTCAAGTTTCGCAATCTCGTTGTCGTTATCCGATTTCCGCCACAGGGTGCCGACGAGCGGAAGCGCGATGACTCCACAGAAGAGGACATTGAGAACCCACGAGGCCCAGGTGGGTTTCTCCGCGGCGTTGTTGGTGCCGGTGCTGGAGGATGTCATCTCGCTCGCAGACATCTTCAGAAGCGGAAATAGATAAAGGGGTTATAGCTGGTCGCCGCGAGATGCGTGACAGACAGCAGGAAGAGCGCGGCGAGTCCGGCCAGCTCGCCACTCTGGAAGGCAAACTGCGAAAGGGGCGAGCCGGAGAGGGACTGGCGTTGTTGTATCCAGCGCTGTAGAAGCGCGACGGGCGATATCGCCACCAGCACACCTGCGGCCAGCGAGATGAGGTGCTGCGGTGTCATGAAGAGGATGAGGTCCACCGGCGGATGCTCCACAGGACCGAGCCCGCACATCGCCTTCATATGTGCCACGGCCTGCGTCACGCTCTGGCAGCGGAAGAGCACCCAGCCGAGGGACACGGCAAGGAGCAGATACACGTGCTGCAGCGGACGCCACAGACGGGGGAGGAGATTCTCCATGCCCAGACGTTCGCAGAGCAGTAGCACCCCGTGCCACAGCCCCCACAGGACAAAGGTCCAGTTTGCCCCGTGCCACAGGCCGCACAGGAGGAAGACACTCACCAGCGCGAAGAGCTCGCGCACGGGACCATGGCGGCTGCCTCCCAGCGGGATGTACACATAGTCGCGGAACCACGAGGAAAGGGAGATGTGCCACCGCCGCCAGAAGTCACGCATGGAGCGCGCATGGTAGGGCTGGTTGAAGTTCTCCATGAAATGGAAGCCAAACATGCGGCCGAGTCCGATGGCCATGTCTGAGTACGCGGAGAAGTCGCAGTAGATCTGGAGCCCGTATCCAATCACCGCCATCCATGCCACACCGACAGAGATGTCATGTGAGGGCAGCGCGAACTGCTCATCCACGAAGACCGCGATGGGATTTGCCACCAGCACCTTCTTCGCCAGACCAATGATGAAGCGTCGCACACCGGACGCGAACACACCCGCCGCATGACTGCGCGAACTGAGCTCACGCGCGAGGTCTGCATATCGCACGATGGGGCCTGCCAGCAGGTGCGGAAACAGGCACGCATAGAGCGCGTAGTCCACGAACCGCCGCTGCACCTGCGTGGTGCCGCGATAGACATCCACCACATACGAGATGGCCTGGAACGTGAAGAAGGAAATGCCCAGCGGCAGATGCGTGGGCGGCACCGTGAAGGTCTTCCACTCCGCGGCCATGGCGAGTTCATTCCAGTTGGAGATGACGAACGCCACATATTTGTATCCCGCCAGCAGCGCGAGATTCAGCACCACCGCGATGCCAAGCACCCACTTGCGACGCGAGGTGTTGTCCTTGTTGTTGTCGCCGGTAGAGGTGGGTGAGACGAAGAACGCCGCAATGTAGTTCACCACTACCGAAAGCGGCAGCACCCAGAAGCTGGATGGCTCGCCCCAGGTATAGAACACGAGGCTCGCCACGAGCAGCAGCGCATTCTTCAACTTCCCCGGCGTCAGGAAGTACAGCCCGAGCAGCACGGGCAGGAAGTAGAAGAGAAACGTGACTGAAGAAAACAGCATGCGCAGGCGGCCACCACGGGACGACTGGGCTTATAGCGAGAGGAGGGGAGGGTGCTATGGGTTTCTCGTGTGGGGTGGAGTTCTGAGGCGAAGCCTCCCCGGACTGCGTGCAGCCCTGCTGCCGCTTTCCTAAAGTGCAGCCTGCTGCACGCCGCACCGCGACGAAGTCGCCAAGTTTCTCTGGACGCATGACACTACGAGTGAGTATTACCATCGCCACAGCAGGCTGTGGACTCTAGAAAGCGGCAGCAGGGCTGCACGCAGTCCAGGGCCTTCGGCACAAATGTCCTTCAATCGCTTCGGCGACCTAACAACGAGCGGCGACTTTAGTCACCGTTTGCCACCTGTTTCAAACTTGTGGTCTCCGTAGTTTTGAAACAGGGTGAAGCGTTTGCGGTTAGCAGAAAAAAGACCACGATCATGAAGCGCATCAAGGCCGTGGGGGTGTCCGCTGTCCTCGAAAGCACGGTGGTCTTCAAAATCTGGGTGATGAATAAGGCGACGAGGTCCGGGCGCTGGCCCGTTATTGGTCACATCCCGCTAAGTGATGAACTTCTCAAACCTGTCGCGTTCGCAAAACAGGATGTCATCTCCAAGGCCTTTTGTATCCACGTCGGTGGAAAGGAGGTCCCTGCGAGCATCGAGGAATGCAGAAATCTGGAGTGTGCCGCTGTTTGGAGCGCCGAACATGTGGAAGACCGCTTGCAGGACCACTTTGAGGGACAGCCCAATAAAAGGGTCGAGTCTATGAGAATTGGATGAGGACGAAATCGCGAGACGCTTCGCCGCCGAGGCTCGGAGGACTACTTTCCCTTCCCGCCACTCTCCTCAAACAACCTCCGCCAGTGGTCGAGCCGCTCTTTTACTTTTAGCTCCATGCCGTTGTTGGAAGGTTCGTAGTACCTTCTTCCTTCCGGGAGATAAGCCTGGGGGATGTAGCCGGTCTCGCTGTCGTGGGAATACTTGTAGTCCATCTCCTCGGCGGTGGCACCGGAGGCGGCGGCGAGTTTCTTCCTGGTCTTGGTGCGCAGGTGCTTGGGCACGGCGAGGGTGCGGCCTTCCTGGATGTCCTTCAGCGCGGCATCGAGGGCGACATACGCGCGATTGCTCTTCGGCGCGGTGGCGAGATAGACAGTGGCGTGGGCGAGAGGGATGCGGGCCTCAGGCATGCCGATGAATTCCACGGCCTGCTGCGCGGCCACGGCGACGCGGATGCCATTGCTATCTGCCATGCCGATATCTTCACTCGCGGAAATGACGATGCGTCGCGCGATAAAGCGGATGTCCTCCCCAGCGTGGAGCATCTTCGCGAGCCAGTACAAGGCGGCATCCGGGTCGCTGCCGCGGATACTCTTAATGAAGGCGCTAATGGTATCGTAGTGCGCATCGCCATCGCCGTCATACACGATGGTCTTTTGCTGTACGCTCTCCTCCGCCACGGCGAGGTCGATGGTGATGCGTCCGTCCTCGCCGGGTGGCGTGGTGAGTGCGGCAAGCTCCAGTGCGCTGAGTGCCTTGCGCGCATCGCCATCGGCAAACGTGGCGAGATGTTTAGAGGCCTCCGGCGTGAGCGTGAGGGGCAGGTCGCCCAGGCCGCGCGCTTCATCCTTGAGCGCCTGCTGCAGAAGCCACTCCAGGTCCTCGATGGTCAGCGGCTCCAGCGTGAAGACCTGGGAGCGCGAGACGAGCGGGCTGTTGATGTAGAAGAAGGGATTGTGCGTGGTCGCGCCGATGAAGCGCAGCGTGCCGCGCTCCAGGTGGGGCAGGAGCACGTCCTGCTGCGCCTTGTTGAAGCGGTGGATCTCATCCACGAAGAGCACCGTGGTTTGATTGTGCAGGCGCTGCAGCTTCTCCGCGGTGTCCGCCACAGCGCGGATGTCCCCCACATTGCTCTCCACCCCGCTCAGCGTGACGAAGCGTGACTGCGTCTCCTGCGAGATGATGGTGGCCAGCGTCGTCTTCCCGATGCCCGGTGGCCCGTAGAAGATGAGCGAGGAAAACCGGTCTGCCTTGATGGCGCGGCGCAGCAGCTTCCCCTCACCGAGGATGTGCTTCTGCCCAGCATACTCCTCCAGCGTGCGTGGCCGCATGCGCGCGGCGAGCGGGATGGCCCGGCTCACCTTCCGCGTGCCGCCGCCTGCATCACCAGTGCCCCCATTCGCTCCGGGAAAGCGGGGCGGGGGAGCGGAGGCAGAAGCAGAGCTGTCGCTGGTGAAGAAGTCGTCGTCCATGGGCAGGGCACAGGCGGAATCGCGCGTGTGAGTGCAGGACACTGGATACGCGCGGGAAAAGCAAGCTACCGCGCCCGGCTGGTATTGGCAAACCCGGCAAGCAATGGGCTGAAGGGGACTTCTATGAAGGGGACCGCTAATTGACGCTAATTGACGCTAATGAACGCTAATGAACGCTAATGAACGCTAATGAACGCTAATGAACGCTAATGTTGGGAACGGTGTGGACAGTGTGGGGGGAGGAAAATTGCCGAAGGGCAGGTGCAGGCGGGAATGCAAACGGCAAGAGTCACACGGTCCACTGTAATCAAGGGCCAGCTCGTGGGGTCCCACCTCCCTCCGCACACTCGACCCACTAGCCAGCCACACCGTTCCTCAATTTAGCGTCCGTTAGCGACTATTAGCGGTCCGAATCCTCATGCAAAGCCGCCCGCTCACCACACCGTTCCCAAATATTAGTGTCCCGTTAGTGCCTATTCGTGGTTCCCCAACTGCTACTACCCCCCCTGACTTCACCTTCCACTGACCCAAGGCTTCTGGAGCGGCCTTCTACCTTCTGCATGCGAGCCTATTTTCCTTTTCCCTCCGGCTTTGCAGCCGCCTTCCCCGGGCCCAGCAGTCGCAGCACCTCCGCATTCCCGGTCAGTTCCACATCGCGGTCGGTGAGTGGGGGGGCCGGTGTTTCGGAACTGGTGCCGACAAAGGGATTGGGGTTCGCCACAGAGGAGGGCAGACCGGTGAGCTTGTGCAGGAGGAAGGCTCCCCAATTTTCCGGGGAGTCGGCTCCGGACTCCCGGAAGCGGATGTGACCGATGACCGGTGCTTTCTCCTCGTCGGGTCCCTCTTCCCCAGCCCGAATCTTGTAGGTCGACTGGTCTTCGGCAGTGGCATTGAAGCGCCAGGTGATCTCCTCGGGCGAGCCGGGTTTCAGGAAGGTCACATGGATGTGACTATCATCTCCACGGTAACTGCCCTCACGTAGGGACCCGCGGAAGTGCAGCCGGCCCTTCTCCACTTGGTAGAAGGAGTCCTCCCCCCACCACGCCTTCCTGCCGGAGTCATCGGTGAGCACCACATGGCCCTCGCGCAGCACGGGCTCGGCCACACTGTAGAGTCCGTCGTCCGCGTCCAGTTGGTGAGTCTTGGTGTCGTACACGAAGATGAAACGCGCCGCATGGTACCGCGTGTACCCTGTGGAGATGACCAGCAGGCGGGGTGCGGTAGAGGAGAGTTGCTTCACCCAGAAGGGGCGGGTGGGCAGGTCATCCGGCGTCACGTCCAACTCCGCTTGCGGGAAGCCGGGGTATTTCCAGTAGATGGGTGCCTTGATGACTTGCCGCACCGTCCAGGCGGCTTTCGTCGCGTCCCAGTCGGCCAAGGCGATGTGCTCACTCAGGTCCACCACCGCGTGCGTGCGTCCCTTTTCGAAGAGCTCACCCCAGAGCAGGTACTGGCCCTCTTTCATCTGCGTGCTGCCCTCCGCCGTGTCCTTGCCCTGACCCTGCTGCGGTTGGGGGACGAGGCCGGACAGCAACCCCTGCGCGCGAGCCGCCAGCGTGCTGCGCTCCGCGGCATCCTTGACCGTGCCGATGACCTCCTGGGCCCATGCCGGTGCGGTACGGAAACTCACGCTGAGGACCAGCAAGAAGATACCAAGGACCCGGATGAGGTGGTGCATTGCCCGCATTGGTATGTGCCCGCCGCATTTTGCTCAATGGTTTCGTGGTTTAATTTTGCATCAGCAACCAGACGTAACCTGACCCCGCCACCTACCCTTGTCTCTCCCCAACAACGGCTCAACCACTGCCAACCACCGCTCACCCACCGCAAACTCCTCTTCCCCCTTGCCCCGTGCCGCTCCCCGTACTAACCAAAGGGCGATGAAAATCTCCAAGAAGGCGGAATATGCCCTGCGCGCACTGGTGGCCATGAGCCGCAGCAGCGTGGGCACCGTCTTCTCCATCCAGACCCTGGCCTCGGAGGAGAGCATCCCGCTGAAGTTCCTGGAGCAAATCCTCCTCGTCCTGCGCAAGGGCGGCATCCTCCACAGCAGGCGCGGCGCCGGCGGTGGCTACCAGCTCGCCCGCGCCGCCTCCCGCATCTCCGTGGGCGAGATTCTCGAGCTCATCGACGGCCCCCTGCAACTCCTCCCCGGCGGCGAGGGCACCAACACCATCTCCCCCGGCCTCCTCTCCGCCTTCCGCGAGTTGAACGAGGACATCCAGCAAAAACTCAGTGCGCTGACTCTGGCGGATATCCTCCAGCGCGAGCAGGCACGGGGTGCAGTGAGTTTTGAGATTTGAGAAGATTGCGATCTGACGCCGGTGATGCTGGCGAGGTGGCCTTCGCAGCCGTTCGTGCGACCTTTCAGGCCGCCATGCTAAAGGTTGCGTGTACCCAGGGCGTCGGTCGTCGAGACTCCCTTGCCCTGGGCTGGAGTCGCGTGACCCTTCGGCCCACGGGATATGGATGCGATATCGCCCAATGATATTCGTGTTTCGGAGGTTAGGCGTCCCGCCTGACAGCGGTCGTTAGGCCTCCGGCCTGACGATGCCTGGAGCCAACACCATCTCCCCCGGCCTCCTCTCCGCCTTCCTTCCGCGAGCTGAATGAGGACATCCAGCAAAACTCTGCGCGTTGACGCTTGCGGATGTGTCGCAGCGCGAGCAGGCGCGGGGTGGGGGTTGAGATCTAGTGGGGCTAAAATCGTACCCCACTTCCACGGTGTGCATGTTTGTGGACACTGGTACGGTATCGCGCAAAGTATGCTTGCTGAAACTGTAAGACTTAGGTAGCTAGTCTACGTGATATCCGGATGGCAACTCGACGACCATATCAGCAGCACTCGGTCGAGCAGCTTGAAATAGCTGCAGCAGAAAACTCGGAAAATGTGAAGGAACTTCGTCGGATTGCCGCCGAGCTAAAGTCGCGGTCGTCGAAACGCGCCGCCACACTTCAGAAAAACCTTCAAGAACGTTTGGCAGAGAAACCGCAGTTAAGTACAACCGGTTTGGAGGTTCGCGGTGACACAAAAGAGGTGACTGCCCAGAAGAGACCTTCTGCTCGGAGTTCAGCCATTCACTCACCTCAGGAGGTTTGTGCTCCTGACCAACGACGCAGCTCGGGATTGCCTGAATATCTTCAAGAATTCAAGGTCGCCTTGAGAGAGGAGATTGAGGCCGCAAAAAAGAACCTCGCAAGTACTGCGGTTTTGCTTTCGCAAGGAAAGTTGATTGCCCCCATTGGGAGCAGCTTTCATTACGAATTCCAGACTCAAAGACAACTCCGAGTGCCGCCGGACACTCCCGGTGAGTTGCGCCTCGACAGTGGCCAGAATGTAAATGTCATAATCGTAGAGTCGACCGAGACCGAGGTCACGCTGGATGTTCCCGTAAACTTTGGGAGAATAGTGCCCAACGCCAAGCTGATAACGAATCTGACGATGCTGCTCGAGAAGCTGATTAGCAGAATCGAGGAAAAAGGAGAAACTCCACATCCCGCAGCAGAAAGGATTCTGGGATTGGTCGCACCAAGCGGCTCCCCGGTCGACTTCCAGAGGTTCAACCGTCAACTAAACGTAGAGCAGAGCGATGCGGTGGCCAGCGTCCTTGGAAGAGACACGACGTTCATTTGGGGGCCGCCTGGGACCGGCAAGACTCAGACAATTGGGGAAATCGGTGCGCAACTCTACACTCGAAATAAGACGCTTCTCATTGTTTCCCATACAAACACCGCCGTCGACGAGGCGTTGTTGAGAATCGCAGATGCCCTTAAGGGAAAATTTGAAGAGGGAGATGTGCTTCGCCTGGGGGAGCCTGTTCGTTCTGACTTGGCAGCCCAACCCAGCTTAATTCTCAAACGAGTAGCGGAGAAGCGAGCTCGGGAGCTTGAGGAAAAAAAGAAGCGCACAGAGGATGCGAAAGATAGAGCTCTGAAAGAACTCCAGGCTGTTCATCGAAAGGTCGATATTGCTCAGTGGCTTGCGGAAATGGCGACTGAGCTTGATGCATTCAAGTCACGGTTTGACTCAATTGAGGAGAAACGAGGCAAGCTTGACGCTCTGGAGCGATATCAGAAGGAGTCGGCGAAGGATGTTTCGGGCCTGGTCGAACTAAGGACCAGGGCTTTAAGAGCGCAGGAGTCTGTTAAAGAATTATTACGCCTTAAGAGGGAATGTGACTCTTTAAAAGCGACTCTTCCAGAACTCCGAAAAGCAGAAGGAGAATCGGCGGCACAGCTTCGAGAAGCCGATGGTATGTGCCAGTCGGCCGCGGAATGTGAACCGCTGAGAAATCGGTTGAGAGCATTGCCTCAGCTTGAAGTCGCGACCGGCAGGGCGTCGACCATGCGTCTGACTGCCAACGAAGCCTTGGCCGCGTACCAACAAAAAATGAAGGAACTGGATTCGAGTTCTCAACTTTTGGAGAAGACACTTGCGGTCGGATCTATCAAGCGCATGTGGCTAAAGTTGCCAAAGCCAGAGGAGCAGGAGCAAGAAATGTCAGGGCTCAGAAATGAGGTGAATAAGCTGGCTGAGGTAGTTGCGGACTGTGAAAGAAGAGCTGCTGCCTCGGAGCAAATGCTCAACGAGATACATGAACTCATCAAGAGTTTGGAGAGGTATTCCTCGATTCCAGACTTGCCGGCGTCACAACACTACAGGAGCGAGTGTCAATCCTATCTAGAAATCCAGAAGGAAAATGTCGAAAAGTGCGAGGCCACGGTCAATGGCTTTAGCAGCAAAATGGCCAGCATCGAAGCAGAGGTGGCTGGCTTTATGTCAGAAAATGGAGGGCTTCCAGACGAAGTTGTGACATCGGTCGATCTTCAAATGAGGCGCCATGAGGCGTCGAAGGAAGAGCTCGAGAGACTCCGTTCGCAGGTGCGCAGAGAGGAGGGTGCTCTTAAGCAAGACCTTGACCACCTTGTGAAGGTGTTGGTCGAATGGAAATTGTGTTCTGGCTCCGGGAATACAGTCTTTGGCCAGATGTCTTCGATCACGCGAGCACGGACCGAGGCGCAAAGGGAGGTTGGTTCGAAGGATTATGACGCGTTGGTGACGGAGCGAAATCGCTTGAGTGCACAGGTAGCTCAGTTCATTGAGGAAATTAAGGCCATCGAAGAAAGCCTGAAGACGATTGAGGCAGAGTTGTTGGCCAAAGTGAAAGTGCTGGCGACAACTCTCACACGTGCGTACATGCGAAATGGGATTCAAGAGAGGAGGTTTGACACGGTCTTGCTTGATGAAGCATCTATGGCGCCAATTCCAGCACTATGGGCTTCGGCGACGGTGGCTGACAGAGCGGTCGTTGCGGTTGGAGACTTCAAGCAGTTGCCTCCCATAGTTCAATCTGATGAACCTGTTGCTTTGCGTTGGCTGGGGAGGGACATTTTTGAGGCTTCTGGTGTCCAGGGTGCCTATGAACGCAAGGAGTTCCAGCATCACTTCGTCGCGCTCAAGGAGCAGCATCGCATGCATCCCGACATTAGCGCGATTGTGAATGCGTTGATCTATGACGGGCTGCTGCGTAATGGCGGCAGTGTGAGCGAGAAGGGTGCCGACGCATCCATCATGCAATGGCATGCCGGAATTGCAGATGATGTGAGAAGGGTTACGCTTCTCGATTCCGGGAGTCTCGATGCATGGAATACAACAGCAGACCGAAGTCGCTTCAACCTGCTGTCAGCCATGGTATGCCTGGAGTTATTGAAACTCTGGTTACGTGCGGACAGGCCCAGCGCGTCCACAGCAGACAAGAAGAGAGTTCTCATCATATCCCCTTACCGTCCTCACGCGAAGATTATTGATTTATTGGTAAGGGAAGAAGGCTTGGAGGCAGAGATTGCCGTAAACACGGCTCACAGCTTTCAAGGTAATGAAGCAGACGCTGTATTGCTCGATCTCGTGGTCGATGAACCACACTTCAGTGCCAACCTGATGACTCCGGCGGCAAGCGAGGATATTTCAAGGCTTCTAAACGTTGCGATTACGCGTGCAAGAAGGAAGCTTGTGATCCTTGCAGACCTAAACTGGCTGCAGTCAAAGGGGGGTGGTGCATTTGTAGGCGGCAAACTATTGCCATGGATGAACAAACGCTACGGCGTCACCAACGCTATGGAGGCTATGGCGAGCTGTGGCGAACGAAAGCAGGTTGCATTTGGGAGGGAGTTTGCGACTCGAATCTTGGAGGAGATAAATACTGCGAACGAGTGTGTGATACTCTTTAGCCCTTTGTTGGATGCTGCCGTTGTCCAGTTTCTTGCGCCATCATTGAGAGCCTTTGTCGCAAAGGGTGCTCGTGCATTCGTGGTGACACAAACCGTGGGAGAACAACGCCGAGAGGGCTCTTCTCATGAGAAGGGGGAAACCTTGCTACGGGAGGTGGGTGTTGTCGTTGTTCATAAGATTAAGATGCGCGACAAATTATGTCTGATAGACGATCGCATAGTCTGGGCCTCGACTTTTCCCGTGCTGTGCAAACCTTCGCCCCAGGGGTTCGCGATCAGGCGTGAAAGTGTCAAGTTCTCCACCGAGGTCCGGGACCTTTACTGCACCGAGCAGATGATTGGCGCATATCAGCCCGACCATCTGTGTCCTGTCTGCAGAAGGGAGATGGTAGCCGCGGAAGCGCGTGAAGGGCATCCTTACTATTGGAGATGCATTGAGCAGGGGTGTTATACACGCGATTTAACAACTCCTGCACCCGTGAACGGAATGATCACTATGCGATGCGAATCCTCGCCTGTCTTTGGCTATTGGGGCGAGGTTCCGCATTGGCTGTGTTCGTGTGGTCAGAGGCCTGGGCACCGAACAAAAGTGCATGCAAATCACTTGAGGCTGCCAAAGATGAGAGCTTTGATTCCCCAGAGATCGTGGAGAAAGGTCTGCAGCGAAATAGGATTCGATGCTGACTCTGTAGTTCAAGGTTCACTTGAGTTATAGCTCGAGGAAGAGGGTTTCGGCATTGGGTTTGCCACAAGTCCAAGACGTCCCGAACAAGAGGACGCGAGGGGCATGAGAGTGCCCTCCGCGTCTCAGGTCGGGACGAACGAGTGTCTCGGCAGGTGGGTGGGTGATGTCACGCCTCCTGCGGTGCAGGGCACATCAAGGGTGCCTGCCAATAGGCATATGGATGAGCGTGCTGTGATGAGGATGGATATCGCGTCTGATCTGGCGCGATTCCATTTCGCTCACCGGCTCATCAGGCTGCTCACGCGCTTCACCAGGCCTGCTCTCCACTGCACATTGGGTTCCCAGCCCGTTGCAGCAGGAACTGCGGCGGTGGCGGTGGCCAGGGTGGAGAGGTTGATGGGACGGGTTGCAGTCGGAGCAAGCGTATCTTGTCTTGTTGTCTGATTGGCTGCGGGGAGACGGAGCCTTCCCGTCGTCCTACGCAGTAGGTCTTGTTGTTTCATCTGGCGGGAAGGTAGCACGAAGGCGGCCATCCTCAAAAGGGTTGGAATTCATTCTTCTCGAAATGATCCGTCACACGAAATTACTGGCGTCCTTGATCATCCGTGTTACGTTCTCCCTTAGTGACTTTCATTTCGGGGGCGTCCTGGTTTCGACGGATGGTCTGAGGTGGGGGCTGCATGCCGCGGACGATGCGTCACCGCGTAACAATCGTATCAAAACCATAAATGCGAACTCTAACGAGCTAGCCCTCGCGGCCTAAGTGCCCCGACGTGTACCCGGTGAAGTCTGTGAGCCGGGTGTGCGACTACTTACAGGCTGGCCTGACGGGCGGGCGAACGGCCCCAAGGCGAGATCTACAGGACGCTAGGTGTGGAGGATGCTGTGAGTCGCAGCCGCCACTCCGAAATCAAATGACTTACTACGCATGGAGACGCTTTCATTGATGGCGATTCGGACAGGGGTTCAACTCCCCTCGCCTCCACTATTTTTATTTCATCTCATCTACAGCGAGTGCCGAAGGAGGACTCGTGTTGTGTGAGTTCCGCTTCCCGGGACCGACCATGAACCTTCTGTAGGGAGCGGCGGGGAGGAGCGCTGGATGCCGCTGCTGCTGCTCATTTGCGCATTGATGGCACTCACCCTGCCTCTCCCGCAGGCCACTCATGGCTCCCGGTGCTGTAGCAATCGGCCACTACCCTCACCTTCTGGTTCGGAATCTGGATGCGTACTCGATAGACGAAGGCGATCGAAGTCATCGGCTTGCGGTTGAATCTTTACCATGAAGGTGAGGTCGAATTTTTCCACGGGATTTCATTGCGTTTCGTCTTGTGGTTCAAACCGCTCTGCTTGTAGGATGCTGGTGACGTTCCGTTCCACGTGTTGTTCGAGCCTCATGAAAACGACGTTCTCGTTCCCGCCCGTCCCGTTTGCTTTTGCTATCGCATTTGCCTTCGCTGTAACTGGTCTTGTTTCTGCGGGGGAGATTTCAGGCGTGGTGACTGGGGAAGGGAAGGGGGCAAAGCCCATCGAAGGCGCCACGGTCAGGGTCCACGCGGCCTGGATGCGTAGGGGTTCTTCACCGATGTGCCCGACGTGCTGGGTGGACTGCCAGAAGTCGGTGCGCACGGGGGCGGACGGGCGTTATCGCATCGAGGGTGTGAGTGATGACCTTGTCTTCGAACTGCTGGTGCTGGCGGATGGTCATGCGCCCGTGTTCGTGGAGGATGTGGATCCCGCCAAGCCCACCCCAGCGAATGCGTCGCTGAAATCGCGTGATCTGGCATCGATTCCTCCGAAGCAAGTGACCCATGGACACGTGGTGGGCTCCGATGGTCACTCGATTGCCGGAGCACGAATCAGAACCGTCGCGGCTCCTGGAGTGGACCGCATGGCCCTGACGGATGCGGAGGGAAAGTTCGCGCTCGTCTGGTCCAAACCCGCGCAGACGATGTGGCTGCGCATTTCGGCAGAGGGCTGGGGTTCCGCGCAGGCTGAGTCATCGCTGGGCCGTGATGGGATTCCGCAGCCGCTGGAAATCAAACTTTCGCGAGGTGTCACCATCACGGGGCGGGTGCTGGACGAAAAGGGGCAGCCCGCTCCCGGAGTGAAGATGGGCGCCATCCAGGCGCAACGTTCTTTTGAAAAGGACCTCCCGTTCGTGGAGGCTGAGACGGGGAAGGACGGCTCCTTCTACTTGTTCAACGTGCCGGCGCAGGATGAGCTGGCAGTGTATGGCAAGATGGAAAGTCTCACCGGCAGAGGTGCCTTGCCGGTTTGTATCGTCAACACCGGGGCCGATGAGGAGACGGTGCAGACGAATGACCTCGTCATTCAGCGGGCTTGCACATTGAGTGGGCAGTTTTTGCTTCCAGATGGAAAAAAGTTTCCGGCGAACTCCCGCATCATCATCGGTCGCGATGTGGCGTGGGACTCGAAGATTGTCGATCTGAGTCCGGATGGCCGGTTCGAATGCGGTGGACTTCCGAAGGGTGAAGTCATCGCCATGCGCTTCCCTGATTCGCCAGAAGATCACTACGCCAGGAGCGTCAATCGAGGTTTTGAGATCGATGCCCCCAATCTGAGCATTGAGGGCACACTCGAAGGAGACGTGCATGACATGAAGATCGACCTGGTCTGGAAGGACTCGAAGACATGGCAGGAGGAAATGAGGCGTCAGACTTTCCGGAAACGTCACGCGGAGTTCCTGAAGGAGGCGTCGCTTCCATCGGAGAAGGAGGAGTCATTTATCACGGCATTGGTGCAGCGGGAGGATGCGGAGATTGCCGTCGCCAACTCCAGTTTCCCTTCCAACGCCGCCTATACTGCTTCCCTTCGCGCCGCAGGTGAGGACTTCGAGAAACAAGCGAAGATGGTGTTGGGCGAGCAAGCGTTCCAATTGTTCCTGGAGATGGATAAGCTTAACACTGGCAAAAACTGGGTCGGCCAATACCTGAGCGTGCGCAAGGGACAGTCACTGACCGCTGACGAGAAGAAGGCTCTGATCCGGTCCGTCAGCCATCACATGAACCAATTCTATCAAACCCATCGCGTCGAAGATGGGAAAATCCTGGCACAGGAAGACAGGCGCCAATGGCACCATGGTGAATACGACGCCCTGCGTGCCGGTGGAGAAGGTGTGCTGCCCCCCGCGAAGCTCATGTTCTTTCATGAATGGGTGGAGAGGACAAGAGCCAAGAGGTGGGAGGAGATTCAGGTGGCATACGAGAGACGGTAGGCTTCGGTATGGGGTGCCGTGACTCGCAGCCGCCACTCCGAGACCAAATGACTTACTACGCACGGAGACACTTTCATTGATGGCGATTCGGACAGGGGTTGAATTGCCAGAGGGCAAAATCGGATTCACCCGTTCGCGTGTTCGTGATCGTGGGACTCGACAGATACGACGAACTGGTCCAGCTTGAGGAGCAACTGGCTGCCGAGCGCCGTGAGCGGGTGAATGCCATGATTTCGGAGTCGATCAAGAATGCCAAGGAGTAGAATGAGAAGGGTCGCCAACGCGTACGTGCGTCGATGTGGGAGCGCCATGGCGCTGGCCATCGTCTTGACTACGATGCTTGCCACTCATGGCCACGTCCTTGCCACGGAACTGCGAGAGAAGCACGCAGTGGCCCCGCCGCGCATGCTGGACGCGAAGTCCGACAATCACGAAATGGTGCAGCTTCTGAAGTCCCTGCATGTTCCCCGTGTAGACTGGAACGATGAAACGCTGGATGACGTGCTCGAATTCCTGAAGCTCAAAATGGAGGCCCTTCAAACGCAAGGCATCCGTGTTCCTGCCCTAACTTATAAAATTGGAAGTAGCGGTTCGAAGACGATAACGCTCCATGCGGACAACATCAGCTACTGGGGCGTTCTGGAGCACCTGCGACGGCAGAAAGATCTGAAGGTGATGATTGAGGCGGCGAGGATTCATGTGGAATCCCGATAAGCCGCAACGACGCCTATCGATATCACGTGGCACCTTCTATGGTGAGGATGCCGTGATTCCCTGGCCTGCTCTTTGCTGAGGGTGAAGCGATGCCTAGTCGCACGTATTAATATTCTTCGGAATCATTTCACGCTTCACGCTTGCTTCATCTTGGCGGTGGCATGCTGGCGTTGTTACCCCGGCGAATAGGCAGGCGTCAGCTTCGAGTCGACTCGCCGGGGACCCTTCATCGAACTTTTCCCCCAAAGCGATGCACTTCAGTTTCAAGCAAAGCGCCTGCGCTCCTATGAAAGAGTTGCCGCCGCAAGAACCGCAACAACAACAGCAGGAGCACGAGCCGCAACTGCTCGTGTGCACAGTAGGCATTGTGGATGGCCACTTCCTCTCACGAGCAGGGCTGAAGGCTCTCACGGCCAGCCTGGAGGGATTCCGCTGTGTGTGGTGTGCGCACGCGGCGGCGCACGCGGAGGAAAAGTTGAAGCTGCGTGTGCCGGACATCTTGCTGGTCGATGTCGTTCTGCCTGACAGCAATGGTCTCGACTTCGTTCGTGCTCTGCATGTCAGGTATCCCCAGCTCAAGATTCTGGTCATCTCCGTCTATGACGAAATGCTGTATACGGATCGGGTCTTGAAAGCGGGAGCCAGAGGTTATCTGAAGAAAGACAGCGAGGCCGAATCCTTCGAGAGCGCCTTGAGGACCGTCAGCACTGGCAGGCCCTTTGTCACCTCCGCCGTGTCCGAGCATCTGCTGACCGCCTACTATGAGGGGCATCGTCGAGGTGCGGATGGCGGCCTGCACCTCCTGAGCGACCGCGAGTTCGAAGTGCTGCAGCTTCTGGGGAAGGGGCTGAACACCGCGAGAATCAGTTCCCACCTGGGCATCAGTCCCAAGACGGTCGACGTGCACCGGGGCAAAATCAAAAAGAAGCTCGACTACAAGTATGCGGCCGATGTGGTGAGAATGGCCATGCGCTGGGTGGAAACGGGCGGACTCGTCAGGGGTCCTGAGCAGTCTCAGCATTGAGGCCTCTCCACCACTTTGTTGGGTGTTCGGCGAATTCCGGGGGAGCGAGCTGGACAAGTGTGTTTATATCCTGTGTTCGTTGCGGATTGCGAATCCAAGGCGAGTGCTGAAACACCATGAAAATGCTGCTCCCGTCGAGACTTCTCTTCATCATCGCATGTTGCTTCCTTGTGCAAGTTTCGACGTCTTGCAGTGTGATGGAGGATTCCACCATTTGGGGCAAGAAGAACGCGGCCCCTTGGCCACCCGTGCCGAAACCCGAATGGGTTCGCGTTGATGGAAAGAGGTGGCGCAAACACTGGTTGCACGGGTGGGCTGACCACCATTACAAAACCTCTGATCGCTATAGAAACGTCTCCGTCGTGGGAGGAATCAATGCCGAGGCTTCCGACAGGGCGTTTTCGCGTGAGGAGATAGTGCGCATGCGGCAGCAACCCTATGGACATGCCATCGCCAAGGTGAAACTGACGCACCTCCAGAGCCTGCCTGTGAAATTTGGCGCAGTGGATGTTTATCAACAAACGGGATCCGGCCAGGAAGAGCCCTACCGTCTTGTGCTCTACCAGAATCGTACAGGGGACATCACAGAAGTGGCCTTTTGGCAACGAGGCCCAGGAAGAGACTGGGACATTGGAAAGACTCTGAACGCCATGTTTGATGCCGGACTGATTCCCGCCGGTTGGGATTCGAAGAGGTAGGGGCAGGCTCGCTGCCCGTGGTGACGTGCGCCTTCGGAAAGCATCTGCACGACTTGCTTGCACGGCGCTCCCCGCAGATTCGAAGGCTTGCGAAGGCATCTATTGCGCCAGTGGGGCAAACCTGATATCGCTGGGGCGCATTTTTGACGAAACATGAGCGCCATTGCCATTCCGGCCCCCCGTAAACCGTGGTATCGCATCCTGTACATCCAGGTCTTGCTGGCGGTATTTCTGGGAATCCTCACCGGCTACGTTTTCCCAGAATGGGGGAAGTCCCTGAAGCCACTCGGCGATGGCTTCATCAAGCTGGTGAAGATGATCATCGCCCCCATCATCTTTTGCACTGTGGTGCATGGCGTCGCCTCCATGGGAGACCTGAAGAGGCTCGGACGCATCGGGGTGAAGGCGCTGGTCTATTTCGAAGTGGTCTCCACCATCGCCCTGATCATAGGCCTGGTGGTGGTGAATACGTGGAAGCCGGGAGCGGGGTTCAACATTGATGTCACCAAGCTGGATGCGAGCATTGGCCAGGGCTACGCGGAGAAGGCCTCGCACGCAGCGACGACCACGGAATTCTTCCTGAACATGATTCCACGCTCGTACTTTGATGCGTTCGCGAGCGGGGAACTGTTGCAGGTGCTGCTGGTCGCCACCCTCACGGCATTCGCAGTGGCGGCTCTTGGCGAGAAGGGGCGGCCGATTCTCCACGCGCTCGCTCACGGGGAGAAGATTTTCTTCGGCATCATGCACATCATTGTGAAGGTCGCCCCGCTGGCTGCCTTCGGCGCCATGGCCTACACGGTGGGGAGTCACGGCATTGGTTCTCTGCAGAAGCTCTTCTCTCTGATGATGGCCTTCTACACCACGTCCATTTTGTTCGTGGTCGTGGTCCTGGGCACCATCGCGTGGTGGTCCGGCTTCTCCATTTTCCGGTTCATTGCCTTCATCAAGGAAGAGCTGCTTCTCGTGCTCGGCACCAGTTCCTCGGAAACGGCGCTGCCCGGCATGATGGAGAAGATGCGACGCCTCGGCTGCGCGGAGTCCACGGTCGGCTTTGTGATTCCCACCGGCTACAGCTTCAATCTGGACGGCACCAATATCTACATGACCATGGCGGCGGTCTTCCTCGCGCAGGCGACGAACACTCCGCTGAGCGTGGGGCAGCAGATCAGCCTGCTGCTGGTGGCCATGATTTCGTCCAAGGGGGCCAGTGGTGTCACGGGCGCAGGCTTCATCACGCTGGCCGCCACGCTCTCTGCCGTACCCACGGTGCCCATGGCATCCCTGGCGCTTCTGGTCGGTATCGACCGGTTCATGAGCGAATGCCGTGCGCTCACGAACCTGGTGGGCAACGGCGTGGCAACGGTCGTCATCAGCCGTTGGGAAAAGGAAGTGACCCCCGCCCAACTGAGTGCTGTGCTCAAGCACAAGAGGGATGAGAATGCGGCCCCGCTCGGTGAGAATGGTGGGGAGGGTGTCGCTGAGAACGCGGAACTTGGAATCGCGATAAACATCACGGTAGAGACTGAGTCCCCCCGTGACGTGGTGCCTCGCTGAGAAGCGGGAGTCGTCAAACGTTTCGTGATCTGAGTAACCCCGGTGACGGGACATGACACTGGGGCGCATCCCCTTGCGTACACGCACTCCAAGGCGATGCGCGCGACATGGGCCCTTCATGGAAACATATGGCCGATTCGCGTCGGATACATCACGAGACGTGCCGATATTGTTCAATTGCTAATACCAAGACGAGTTGGAAACAGGTCTTGAAACGCGACGATCTTGCCCAGCGTGTTGCGGCAGGCCCAAGGATCGGGAACGCCTCGTTCCGGTCAGCGGTCACCATGCTTGTGGATGTTGCATGTCGAGCCCCCCGTGCTCCCGAAGAGTGCTGCGGCGGATATGCGTCATGGACCCATTCACCCACGGGAACGAGGCGTTCCCGATCCTTGGGCCTGTGCCATGTCCGTGTTCCATGGGTACCCTGGCGGCATGAACCACTCTAGGTGTCCGACGTCTTTCATATAGAGACCCGGTTTCAATTTCCTTTGGTATAACTCCATATGCTCACTTCTTTGTCGGATCAAAGACAGCAAACTGACCATCCCGCACCACAAACACCTCCAGCGAGCTTAGATCCAGGCCGGCGTGGTCATCGGGCGTGAAATGGAAGTTGCCGGTGATGCCGGTGAATTTGCCGGGTGATTCCAATGCCGCGCGAATCTTGTCTCTGGAGAGGATCTCGCGGCCTTGGATCACGCTCAAAACGGCATTCAGGGCATCCGTGGCATGCCCGGCGAAGTGAGAGGGTGGGGAATCGAATCGTGTGCTCCAAAACCTCTGGAATCCTTCGACGATCATATCCCTTTCGGTGGATGCATTTTTGTTGTTCTCCAGCGGCAACAGCACGCGGGAACCCATCAGAATGACTCCCTCCCCAGCCGAACCAACCTCCTTGAGGAATGAGGGCGTGGCATTTCCATGGCTGAGATAGATAGGGAGCTGAGGCTTTGTTTTGCGCAGGGCTGCCACCAGCAACGCCGGTCCGGGAGAGGTTCCCCATATCACCACCGCAGAAGCTTCTCCCCGGATGGCGTTTATGACGGCCTCTGGATGGGTGAGATCATGCGGATAACTCGCATGGTGAGCAACTTGAACGCCGAACTCGCGCTTTGCTACCTCCCGAACAACTTCTGCTCCGCTTTTTCCGAATCCGTCCTCAACCTCAGTGCTGGAGGCACGCTTCACTACTTCCAGGAAAACTTCCGCGCCACTCTTTCCGAAGGCGTCCTCAGAATAGAGGAATGCTATCTTCCTGGCGCTCCCTGATTGAACTGCCAGCGTCGCCAGGAGTTTTTGAGCTGCCAGCTCATCGGTTTGTGCGAACTGAAAGACCCAGGGATTGGTTCGTGAAGGGTCTTCAGGGTGTTGCGTGATCTTCTTGCTGGCAGCCAGAGTGAGCAGGGGAAGCTGATACTCTGCCGCTTTGCGTGCCAGGGGGATGGCTTCGCCCGAGGTGCTGGGACCAATGACGGCGACAACGTTGGGGTCTTTGCTGAACTGCTCCAGGTATTCAAGTGCCCGCTCAGGCTTTCCTGCAGAATCCCGATACTCCAGCGTTAATCTGCCACTCCAGGAAAGGGGGCCTGTAAGGGACATCAGTGCCTTGAGTCCCTTCTCTTCCGGTTCTCCAATGTCTTTGGCCGGGCCGGAGGTCGCGAGTATCACTCCAATTTTGTATCCATCTGCAGACGTGTCCTGCGAAAGGCAGTTGGCAACGAGGAGAACTAAAGCGAAGGCGCTCAGAAGAGCGGGCTTGAGAAGCGTGGAGTTCATCGGAATAGGGATCTCACAGTGTTTATCTGCTGGTCCTTCCACTTCCTGTACCTGGGAAGTGGCATCACACTTGGAAGTGGAGCCAAGGGAAGGATTGCGTGTTTGAAGGCATACGGTCAAGACAAATGGTCTTCCCCGGGGCTTGGGGAGGCAGTTGCTAAATGAAAATACACCTCGAGGATGCCAATGAAATATGTGCCACGGACGTTTCACGTACGGAGCAAGGATGGTCCATGCCATCGACCATCGAATAAATCTCGACAAGCGTCAGGAAATGTCCGTGGATGGTTGCTGCCGCAACTACGCTCACTACAACATTCATCACGCGAATTGGCTGTGGCACGAAGTTATCAGCGCAGATTTTTATAACCGGCGATTACCATGAGCCACCACTGCCACCTAATACCATGCATGGCGGGCGCCCGTCTGATGATCGGAGCCTGCTTCATGCTGATGGCTCCAGTTTTCGCCCACTCAGAGGATGTCTTGTCTCCCGCAGAGAGGCTTAAGGCTCAGATCCAGTTGAGTTATGGTAGTCAATTCGTTTGGGAAGTGAGGCATGAAACTTCAATTGCGGAATTGTCGCGCGTCATTCACATGTACGAGGAAAGGACAAGGAGACCATATCCTGGGAATAGGGATGTAAGCAAACCGCGGGTAACCTATCAGAAAATTGTCACCTCGCTGTTAAGCGCCGATGCCTATGCGTCCAGGATAGAAGGTTCAAGTGAACCAGATCTCCAAAATCCTTCGGTGGAAGAGTGGCTCGTCCCAGGGGATGGGATGTGTTACAACACATCCTTCGCGAACAAGGAGCTTACGGTCTATAAGATAGAGCAAATGAGGCCCTTGATTATCGTTGACGGACTCTGGGGATTCTTGCGGATGAACTTGGAAAGGCCGTCTGCCAAACTTGAAATGATACCTGCCGACTTCGCCCTTCCCAAGGGGCTTGGCGAAGAGAGTCCACAATGGCGCATCGGTTTGGAGCAAGATAAAATGGAGATCCTCTTCTGGTTCGACACAGCAAAGGGAGTGATCCGCCGCGTGGTCCAAATACGAGACGGCTCGGTCCGGTGCGATTGGATTGTAAGTGGTGACAAGTACGAAAACGGAGCTTGGCCAACAGAAATTCAAAAGACATTGTATTTCGCAAATAGTGAAGAAATTCAGGTGAGAGAAGTCTGGAAGCTCAAGGAGATAAAGATGGGTGCCGTGCAATCTCTGCCATCCCAGCCAAAATTAGACGGCATGCGAGGCATCAAGGATATGACGGAAGGTTCTCCAGGGTATATGAGCCTAAGGACTCATCTCCCAATGAAGAGATCGTCGTAAACTCGACCTCAAGCAGGGAAGAGCGAGGCGAAGCGAGAGGTTCTCTTCAGAAGTTGCCTTTGAGCAAGGGCAGGGATTGCGTGTTTGAAGGCATACGGTCAAGACAAATGGGAATCCTCGGGGCGTGCAGCGGTGCAGCCGTCCCTCAGGAAAGGATTGCCACGCTGTGGACCGCTCTGATAGAAACACCGCAAGATGTTCACCCGCGCCTGTGCTCTTCTGTGTGCTCTTACCTGGTGCCTTCACGCACATCGCGCCTCTGCCGCCGAGGCGCCTGGGCATGCGGGAGGGAAGGAACCGGAAAATGTGGAAATCGAGTCAGAGCTCTACATCGGCAGGCACGGCTACTGGCATGGTGGACTCGGTGCGGTGGTGGCGCTGGGTGAAGATTTGCACCTCGGCCTGGGGGCGCATGCGCAGCGGGAGGTGCTCGGTGCCACGGAGGTGTCTTATTTTAATGCAGAGTTGATTCGCGACTTTGCTGATGACCTGGAAGTGGAGATATTCGGGTTTGTTTATCCCGAGGTGGAGCGCCTGCAGGCGGTGGGAACCGGGCTGCGGGGAACGTGGAAAGTCTTGCAGCGTGAGGATGAGTCCCTCTCGCTATTCTGCGGTCCGTCCTATGCACGTGCAAGGTCGGTGGTGGAGGAGACTGATGAACTGGAGACCATGCACCACTTGATGTTGCTGGGAGGAATCACGTGGGAAATTGGCGATGTGGCTGTGACGCTGATAGGCAGTCACTCCTTCTACAATCGTGATCCCGAGGGCGTGGAAACGCACGTGGGTCTCACAGACATGACCCACTTCGCGGCGTATGAGAATAACGACGGCTTCGTACGCGACACCGCCGCGGTGGAGGTGGCCTGGGAGATGAATGCCTGGCTCACGCTGAACCTGCGCTATGCCGCGATGTGGTTCGAAAGTGAAACACGTCATGCCTTCGCCATCACCCCTGGGGTGAAAGTCAGCGGGCGCGTCGAGTTGGAAACCGGCGTTGAATTCCTCCGCGGAGGCGAGAGTGAAAATGACCTCGTTTTTGTGGGACTTTCGATGGTGTTCTGACGTTTAGAGAGAGTCCCATTCCGATTGCCTCAGCCACTTCAGCCTATGTCCATCCAACTCGGATTTGTCACGGCCATCCTCGCGGAGCTTTCTCTGGAAGAAGTGCTCTCCTTCGCGGCACAGGAAAGGTTCTCCACCGTCGAAGTCATGTGCTGGCCCGTGGGCAAGGCCGAGCGACGCTTCGCTGGCGTCACGCATGTGGATGTGTCCTCACTCACGAAGACAAGGGCAGAGGATATCCTGGCGCTATGCCGCGCTGCTGGCGTGAGCATCAGCGCGCTGGGATACTATCCCAACATGCTGGACCCGAATCCCGAGGTGGCTCGAGTGGCCGTGGCACATTTCAAGAAACTCATCACCGCAGCGCCGAAGCTAGGGCTCAAAAATGTGAACGGCTTTGTGGGACGTGACTGGACCAAGCCCATCGATGAAAACTGGCCGCGATTCCTCAAGACTTGGAAACCCATCGTTGAACTCGCTGAGGACCACGGCGTGAAGATTGGCATTGAGAACTGTCCCATGTCCTTCACCCGCGATGAATGGCCCGGCGGGAAGAACCTGCTGACGACACCTGCCATCTGGCGTCGCGCGTTCAGCGATATCGATTCACCGAGCTTTGGCCTCAATTACGATCCTTCCCACTTCATTCTCCAGGACATGGACCCGCTGCGTCCGCTGGCCGAGTTCCGTGAGAAGCTCTTCCACCTGCATGCGAAGGATGTGAAGATCGACCGCGTCGCCTTGCAGGAAGTGGGTCGCTTTGATTATCCACTGCGCTGGCACCAGCCGCGCATCCCCGGCTTTGGTGATATCAACTGGGCTGCCTACATGGGCGAGCTCATGCGCATCGGCTACAAGGGTCCGCTGTGCATCGAGGTGGAGGACGACACGTTTGGCAAGACGCTGGAAGGCCGAAAACGGGCACTGCGCGTGGCGCGCAATGTCTTGGAGCCTTTCGTGGGCAATCTGTGATTCACCGCGAGCGCAGATTCTCATACCAGGACGAGTTGAAAACAGGTCTTGGCGCGACGAACTTACTCAGCGTGTTGCTGCAGGCCCAAGGAGTGGGGACATTCCTGTCCCCATGGAAGCGCGAACTGCACCTTCAAGCTCTCAATAGCTCCCTTCGTGTAAACGAGGCGACTGCTTTGCAAGGAGCGGCACTAGCCTAGTGCCGTCATATGCAGCGTCGTCACGCGAGCAGCTTGGAAACGTTCTTACAGCTTCGAAGAGAAAGGCTCCGCACCCTATTTGCCCACCGCCGGCACCAGGCTGGTGCCGCTCCCTGCGAGACGCCCTTTCACCACTGGGGACGTTCTACCTCCAATGACTCCGTTCGTACTTCCATGGGGACAGGAATGTCCCCACTCCTTGATCCACTGCCTCTCTCAAAGGCACGAGCGAAATGCCTGTGCGTCTCTGCCTCTTTGCGGTTAACCGGAAACGGCCTTGTGGTGGAAGTGATGGCGAAGGCGAAGACCATGCGATGTGTTGCTGGTCAGGCCGGAGGCCTAACGCCCACTGTCAGGCGGGGACGCCTAACCTCCGCCTGTTCTACGCCGATGTTCCATGGATACCCTTGTGGCATGAACCGCTCCGGGTAGTCTGACGTCTTTCCGATAAAGACTCGGTTTCAACTTCCTTTGGTATCACTTCAGTGGAAACCGGGTCGTGACTCGCGAATAAGGCGGGAGAACTCGGGACTTTCTCCCGCAGCGCGCGCGGCATCATTGATCGCAGCGCTCTTCTTCAGCTCGGGGAAGGAGAGGCCATCGGTGACAATGGCGCCGTATTCGTACATCGCCTCATCCAGCTTCCCATTCAGCAGGATGCGCCAGTCCCACGGAGTGCGATTCGTCATCGGGCGCTGGGTGCGCACGGTGGTGGTGCAGTTCGTGGTGACGGCGTTGTACCAGCGCGGGTGTTCCTTGAGTGCGTTCATGGCGTTGATGTATTCCATGAAGCGCTCGCGAGCCTTCTCAGGCGTGATCTTCGCGCGGTAGAGATACATCGTGTTCTTCGGGCTGTGGATGGCGCGGATGCCGAAGAGGTCGCGCTCATCTCCCACGACGTAGAGCAGTTCGTATTGCCGGTAGAATCCACCGATGGCGGAGTAGCTCTCCGGCTTTTCACGACGGGTCTCGATGGAGAACGCCACCGGAGGCGCATCGGAGAATTGGAAGCTCACCACGGGATGCGCAATCCACTCCGAGCCCCAGTAGTCCATGCCAATATCGATGCCGGTGAGCTTGGAGAGGTTCACCGTGCGGGTCTCCCAGTGCGGTGTGTAGTCCGTGTAGGTGCGGTACTTGGTATTGCGGAAGTTGTGCAGGGTGATGATGTCGCCATTCACTTCCGCCCATGGGGACTGCGACATGTATTCCTGCCAGTCACGGTCATCGCGCGGTTTCAGCGTCAGCCACCAGGCCAGCACTCCTCCCATGGTCAGCACCACCGCGACACGCGCAATGACGCGGGGCCGATTCCAGAACCACGCGACCATCGCGCCGATGAACCAGACAATCGCCAGCGGCTTGCGCAACGCTGGCCAGGGCGAGTCATAATACAGTGCTCCCGTCACCCACAGGGCGGCGATGATGACGACCAGCGTCACCAGCGCGAGCAGGATCCAGCGGAGAACGCGAGAGAGGGGTTTCATAGAGATGGATGAGTGGGGCGATGCATACGCCACTGCCCCCGGTACTGCCATGAGCCTTTGGTTGTATGAAACGCGTGTCGTTTCTGGTGAAGTCCCATGCCGTGGGTGAGCCCGCACCCCATTGACTTTCACCGCATTGTTTGGGAAGGAAGCGCCCCTCAGACACGTTTCCAGAGTCCCTCATGTCTACTTTAAAAGCCTTTGCAGCCTTATCGTTCGTCTCCCTCGTTCACAGCGTCTCCTTGTCCGGCCAGGAAGGGCCGAAGGATAACGGTGCGACCGGCTCAGTAGCCCGGCCAAAATTGGTGGTCGGCATTGCCATTGACCAGATGCGTTGGGATTACCTGCACCGTTTCAGCCACCAGTTTGGAGAGGGCGGGTTCAAACGGATGCTGCGCGAGGGATTCACGTGTGACAATACCTTCATCAATCACCTGCCTTCCGCCACCGCGGTGGGGCATGCGACGGTCTTCACCGGCTCCGTGCCTGCCATCCACGGCATCACGGGGAATGAATGGCGCGACCAGGCGACGGGGAAGAGCGTCTACTGCGTGGAGGACGCCACCGTAACGACGATTGGCAGCCAATCCGAGGAAGGGAAGATGTCCCCGCGCAACCTTCTGGTCACCACCGTCACGGATGAGCTTCGTCTCGCGACGAACTTCCGCTCGAAGGTGGTGGGCGTTTCGCTGAAGGACCGCGCAGCCATTCTGCCGGCGGGTCATTCAGCCACGGCGGCTTACTGGTTTGATGATTTGTCAGGAGGATTCATCTCCAGCACCTTTTACATGAAGGAAGCGCCGCAGTGGCTCACCGAGTTTAACGGGCGCAACGTCGGTGCCGAACTCGTGAAGGATAATTGGTCTCTCGCACAGCCCGCGGAGAAGTACACGCAGAGCTCCCCGGATGATGTGCCGTGGGAGGGCAAGACCGGCAAGGAAACGGCACCGGTATTCCCTCATGAAATCGCCGCTGCCTACAAGCTGAAGAAGGAAGTCATCCGCACCACGCCCTTCGGAAACACGCTCACGCTCCGCTGCGCCCAGGCTGCCCTGGAGGGTCACCAGCTCGGCGATGACGCAGACACCGACTTCCTCACCATCAACTGCGCTTCCACGGACTACGTAGGCCACAAGTACGGCCCGAATTCCCTGGAACTCGAAGACGTGTACTACCGCCTCGACCGTGACCTGGAGAGTTTCTTCGCCTTCCTCGACCAGAAGGTGGGCAAGGGGCAGTACCTTGTCTTTCTCACCGCGGACCACGGCGTGGCCCACAACATCGGCTTCATGCAGGCGCACCGGCTTCCGGCGGAAGATTTTAACCAGACAGACGCCACCAAGCTGGTGAATGAAAAGGTGCAGAAGGCCACCGGCATCGAGAAGGTGGTCCTCGGTGTGGACAACTCCACCGTGAGCTTCGACCTCAAGAAAATCGAGGAGGCCGGCGCCGACTTCGAGCGCATCAAGACCATCGCTGCCGAGACGCTGCGGCAGTTCCCGGGCGTGCTCTTCGTGGTGGACACCGCGAGGGCAGGGGAGGCGACCGTTCCCGCTCCGCTCAAGGCGATGATCATCAATGGGTACAACTCACGGCGCGTCGGAGCCCTCCAGGTGGTGCTGAACAGCGGCTGGATGCGCACCGGCAAGACCGGCACCACCCACGGCGCGTGGAATCCCTATGACACCCACATTCCGCTGCTCTTCATGGGCTGGGGCATCAAGCACGGCTCCTCCGCCAAGGTGGTGCACATGCAGGACATCGCTCCCACCGTGTCGAACCTGCTGCGCATCCAGATGCCCAGCGGTTGTGTGGGCGAGGCCATTGTGGACGTGCTGGCAAAGTAAGTGAGCAAGTAGATATAGACAGCGCGCTACAAGTCAGGGCTAAATCAAACGCCTGCTGTGGGAGGTCTTCTCTCCAGCAGGCGTCATTGTGTCACGGCCATGCCTTGTCAAAAGCCCGCCGGACCTGGAACGCTTCCCACCCTGGCTGCATGTTTTTGAAGAAGAAGGGCAACAGCTTCTTGTCGAAGTCCGTCAGTTCCGTGCGTGGCTGCTGTCGATTGGGCCCGAGCACGCTGTCGATTACCTCGCCGCTCCAGCCGCCGAATCCGAGCAAGACCATCAAGGCCTGCAGGGTGGATTCCTTGGCCTGGGCTTCGCTACCCTGTTCTACGCTGATGACGGCAACGGCCCTTTCGACCTGATACCTGCTGTCCCACCAGCGGTAATACGCCCAGAAACGCCCTCCGACCTGTTGGGCCCCGTACTTCTTGAGCGTTTGCGGAAACTGGTCCCGGTTGCAGTAAACGATCTTCAGGGGAGCGGCGGGGCTGTTGGGTTGCAGCACACTGACTTGGAATTTTGCCGGTTCCAAGGCAGCGTTGATTTGCGCGGACGCATGGGAAAAGACCGCCTCTCCCGGAGCGCCCGTGTGATTGAAGACGGACACCGAGGGGCTTACGGCCCAGCGCACCACCTTCATGCTGTTGCCGCCTGTATCTGAGAGGACGACCTCCTCAATGAATTTCCGCTGGCTGGCCTTCCCGCGATCCCGGTCATTCCCAAACAACGGCAGTGCAAAAATCAGGACCGCTAGAAACCATGTTTTCCTCATGCAGACATGGTGTTTGGCGGCACATTTCTGTCAACAACACGATGGATGCAAAAGAGCGTCTGCAGCTCGCCATGCGCAGGCCGGTACGGCGCTCGCTCCAGAGCGCGCAAACAGGTGTCTCCGGGAGGGTGGTGCTAAGTGACATCTTTAGGGATGCGTTCGCGGATAAATTGCTGGGAATTAAGCGAATATTGTGAGTTCGCGTGGAGTAAACACGTTGCTTTTTTCGATCCTTCTGCCTAGTCATCAAAGTTACTTGCGAGTGCGAATTAACACGCCTATGGTAATTATGGAATTGATGGCGGACGCCATCTCAACTCCTTGCAGTGATAAACAAGAACCTAAAATGCTGATTTCCAACCAGATGCGTCGGAATTTAACATGTGGTAAATACCTTTTTAGTCCCCGGTCCTTGGAGAGCGGGCGGTGCCATTTTTCGGGCAAACCGCATACATGCATCGTACCTACGCAATTCTAGGGATTTTGCTTGGATTTGAATTAATATTCTGCTGAACTTATTCGTTCAACGACACTCACACTGAACTTTCTTCCCACCATCTCCCGCACGCTGAGGCAGCCACACAGGGTTGCTGAGGCCATCGAGCGCACAGAGGCGTGCTGCTCAGGAGACCGCTTTTGTGCCGCCGTTGCACGGTTGGTACCTTCTTGTTTTTACCATGTCCTTACCTAGTATGCCTGCTTCTACACTCCTGAACTCCCTGCGTCGCCGCAAGCGCTCCCTGGGCATCTTCATGACGATGCTGATGGCTCTTTGGCAGATCGTGGCGCCGCTCCCCGCGCGGGCGGCCAACTACTATTGGGACGTCAATGGCACCACCGTCGGCGCAGGTGGACCTGCAGCCAATGGAAGCTGGAATACCACCACCGGTACCAACTGGAATCTCGATCCGCTGGGGATCACTGCCCCAGCTGCATGGCTGGGAACCGCGGCCGACACGGCAGTCTTCAGCGCAGGCACGGATGCGACCGGCACTTCCGTCATCACAATCGACGAAGGTGCTGCCGTCACGCTCGGTGCACTTCGTGTGGAAGAAGGGAACGTCACCATCAACGGTGCCACCCTGGCAGACGTGCTGAATCTCTCCAACTCCGCCGGACTTGGAGGTCTGGTCGATGTGACCGGCAGCTCCGTGCTCACCATCAATGCAGGCATCATGGGTAATGCCGGTCTCACCAAGGTCGGCACAGGCAATCTCACGCTCGCCGGCGCGAACACCTTCACGGGCGATGTGGTCATCCGGAACGGTTCGCTCACCCTCACTGGTGGCTCAGCTCTCGATAACACGGTCAACGTGCGCAACGTGGGCCTCGGCAGCGTGCTGAACGTTAACGCGAGTGAGACCATCGGCGCACTCACCGGCACGGCGAACGCTTCCATTGTCCTCGGCTCCGGCGCTACTCTCACTGCCAACTATACCAATGGCGCGGCCACTGCTGGTGGCGCCACGATGGATTCGGACAGCACCGCAGGTCGCGTGGTGCGCCTGGACGGCAGCATCACCAATCCCCAGGTGGGCATGCTGGTCACCGGTACCAGCATTCCGGCGGGCTCGTACATTGTGCAGATCCTGGACGCCAACCACGTCCTGCTGAATACCCAGCCGACCCCGACCACCTCCAACTTCGCGCCCACCACCACTGCGGTGAGTGTGCTGCACAGCGCCATGTCCGGTGCAGGCGGCTTCACCAAGGACGGCACCGGCCTCCTCATTTTGACGGGTAATAATACCTACACGGGCGCCACCACCCTCAATAACGGTGACATCCAGATCGGCGGCGTGTGGACCGGCCAGAAGTATTCCCTCCACGATGTGCTTGGAGACAGCTCGCGCATCGAGTTCTCGGCCGTGAATACCACGAACCTGAACTTCGCCAACAGCGTAACGAACCTCCTTTCCTTTGAGCGCGTGGGCTCCCTCAATGGGGGCGCGGGTGCCAATACCAACATCAATCTTCTTGCCGGTGGCAACATCGCGGCGCTGGTCATCGGTGGGGATAACACCGACAGCATCTTCAGCGGGCAGTTCCTTGGCGATAATGGAGCCACCCTCCTATACAAGGAAGGGACGGGCAATTTCACGTGGACCACGGGCGCGGCGAACGCCTTTGATGGTCCGCTCTTCGTGGAAAACGGCACCTTCACCATCGCCGGTGCGACAGGCTTCGATGCCTCCAACGAAGTGTACATGAGCAACCGTGGTGCCACGTTGACGATTACGACCACGGGTACTGAAACCATTCCCTTCCTGCATGGCGGCGCCGGGGCGGTTCGTACGACCCTCGGACCAAACCAGCAGGTCACCGGTGGTCTTGTGGGCAATTTCCTGACGTCGGTGGCTCCAATTGTGAACCTGACGACCAACATTATCGTCAACGAAGCCACGGCGGCGAACGTCTTCACGTTCAATGGAGACATCCGGGGCGCGGGCAATTTTCAGAAGGCAGGTGCGCACACCCTTGTGCTGACTGGGGTGAGCACGAATGCACATACCGGCGAACTGACGATGAACGGGGGCGTACTCCGCATGGGCGTCATGGGCGCTGGCGCAGGTGTGGGTACACCGCTGTCGGACGGTCAGACAGGTACGCTTTCCACGGCGGCAGGCCTGCGCATGGTTTCCGGCACGTTGGATCTCAACAGCACCAGCCAGACCGTACTCAGGTTCAATGTCAACAGCACTGGCGGCACCATTCAATTGGTTAATGGTTCCCTCACTCTCGCCAATCAAACCACCCAAACCTATGCCGGCGTGTTCACTGGCAACTTGGCAAGCGTGGTCAATATCAATTCAGCGGCAGCCTCCACGCTCACGCTGACCGGCAACAACACCGGCTTTGGTGGTACCATTAATGTGGGAACCAACGCCGCGATCACATCGAATCGCACTGGCGGTGCATTTAATAGCACCGGCATTCCTGCTGCTCGCATCAATTTGAATGGCACGGGCACGCAACTTACGATTACCGCCGCAGACACCATCGGTTCCCTCGCGGGAACGGGGAACACGGTTCTCACGGCGGCACTCACCATTCGTGAAGGTGCCAGCGGCACCGTTTCTGCCGCAGGCTATTCCGGCGTCACCAGTGGCGCAGGTGCTCTCATCCTCGGCAACTACGGCGGCCTGACCGTCTCCGGCAACCTCGCCCACACGGGCGGCACGCAGATCAACTCTCATGCCGTACTCACCCTGAACTATGGTGCGGGGAATAACATCATTCCCACCACGGGGGCCCTCACATTGAACGGCGGCCGGATCCGCGTCATCAGCAGTGGTTCGACCATTCTGGAAAACGCGGCGTCTACCACCTTGGGAGCGGGCGCGTCCTCCATCCAGAGCAACTCCAGTTACAGTAACAATGGACAAGGCGGATTGGCGGGCATCAATCTTGGCGCCATCACCCGCGCTGCCGCCAACGGGGGCACCCTCTCGATTGGCAGCAATTCGGCGGCAACGTCCACGGCAAACACCAACGGAATCTTGGGTGGTTGGGCCACGTTCAATGGCACCACCTGGGCAGTCGCCAACGGCGCAACCTCAGCCATCACGGGTCTGGCGACCTATTCCACCGACACCTTTGGCCTGAACAATCACGTGGACGCCACGACCACCCAGGGCGGGGGCAACGCAGCTACCCTGCGCTTCAATACGGCCGCCAGCGTGGACATCAACAACACCATCTCTCCCGTGGTCTTGAGCCAGGGGGGTATCTTGGTCACCAAGAACGTGGGGGCCAATACCTCCATCATCAGCGGCAACCTTTCCAGTAGCGCTAGCAACGAACTCATCATCCACCAGCACAACATGTTTGGTGACTTGGTGCTGTCCGATGTGGGGGGAACCAACACCGTGATCACTACTGCAGGTGTGGGTCGCACCATCATCACCAACAACATCGCCGGTACCGGCACCACGAACATTGGCTACGGCTACCTGCAACTTGGCAACAACGGTACTACGGGTGGACTTGGATCTGGGAACATTCTGAACAACGGCACCCTCGGCGTGAAGCGCACTGACACCGCTCTCAACATTACCAGCGTCATTTCTGGCTTGGGTAACTTTGAGCAGCTCGGCTCCGGCACCACGACCTTGAGCGGCGCGAATACGTTCGCCGGCCGTGTCACGGTCCGTGCAGGCACGCTGAGCATCACGAACAATACAGCTCTCGGCGCTGCATCGACTGCACCCACTAACATGTGGGCGAACCTGACCACCGTGGCCTCGGGTGCCACGCTCGATATCAATGTGACAGCCGGTGGCGCTATCACCGAGTTCCTCAACCTCGAAGGCGGCACGGTCTCCCTGCGTAGCGCAGCAGCCACCACCCTCGCTGGCCCCATCTTCCTCAGCAACAGCAGCACGATCAACCTCGCCAACACGGGCGCCGCAGTGAGCCACCTCATCACTGGTGAAATTTTCAGTGCCCTTCCAGGCACCCAGGACCTCACCTTCACGGCGGTGTCTGGAGGCACAGCCACCGTGGTTCTTGCCCCAGGAGCGACCACCGGCTCCCGCTGGCGCGACACCACTATCGGCGCAGATGTGCGTCTCCAGATTGGCAACGGTACTGGTACCCGTGGTTGGCTGGGCACCGGGAGCGTCGTGAACAACGGCGCCCTCATCTTGAACACGAGCAACGGCCATCTCGTACTGGGCAACACCATTACAGGATCCGGCACGCTGGCGCTAACTCGGTCCGTCTCGGGTAATACCTATCTCACGGGAGACCTGAGCGGATTCTCCGGTACGTTGCTGGTCAGTTCGACCACCGGCGTCAATGCCAACTCCATCGCTGAAATCGGCAATGACACCTATGCCAACAGCTTTGGCACGGGGGCGATTAACATCGTGTCCAATGCCTTCGCGGGTACGTCGGGCATCGCTTCTTTGCGTTCCCACCTGAACCAGGACGTGGTTCTCAACAACACGATCACCCTCACTCCGGCGAATGATCTTACCAACGCCAAGAATGCCCAGTTCATTCGTGCGGGTCTCGGCAACATGACCGTGACGGGGGACATCAACCTGGGCCTCACCAACGCGGGAACTGGTACGCAGCGCAACCTGATCCAGAGTGAAGCAGGCGGCAAACTCATCCTGGCAGGGGCCATCAACAACGCTGATGCCACACACATCCTCAACATCGTGAACAACAACATTGTGGTCATCGCCGGCTCCGCCAGCCAGAACTACAATGGGGTGCTCTCCGGCAACAACGTCTGGGTTTTCAGAAACAGCGGCACCACCACTCTGTCTGGTGCCAATACCGCGAACGCCAGCAGCTACATCCAGAAGGGTACCGTGGAGTTCACTGGAGGTGCGGCATCCAACGACGACGCCGACTGGCATGTCTTCAAGAACGCCACGCTCAAAATCACCCAGACGGAAACCATCGGCCAGTTGTACATGCAGCGTGGCGGTACTGTTGACATCGCCTCCGGTCAGACCCTCACGGTCGATGACACGGGCGCCCAGCTTATTGCTGGCAGCATCACGGGGGCAGGGGGTAATCTCACGCTCACCAACAACTACATGGCGATGTACGGGACGAACACGGCCACGGGCGTGCTGACCCTGAATGGTGGAACGATTCAGACCACGAGTCTGGCGAATGCGATTGGGAGCTTCACGACGGTGAACCTGGGTTCCGGCACCGGCGCGGGCAACCTGGAATATATCGGCTCAGGTGAAACCTATGCGGGCAACTTCGAGCTTTCCAACAGCACAGGCGGTGCCCGTATCACGGCCAACGGCACGGGAGCCCTCATCCTGAGTGGTAACATCACCAGCTCCGCGGGTGTCAAGAACCTTGACCTGACCGGTCAGACGGGTGGCTATTTCAATCCCATCAAAAATGTGATCAGCGGGGTCATCTCGGAAGGCACGGGCACCCTGACACTGCGCGTGAATCCGAAGACGGTCGACGATGATCGCTTCGGCCTGACCGGGCGCTGGGTCCTGAACAATGCGGGCAATGACTTCTCCGGTAACATCGTGGTGAACATGAGCATGCTGGAAATCGGCGGCAACATTGGCACTGGTGGGACAGTGGGCACAAGCCAGCTCGGTGACCTCAGCGTGGCCCGCACCATCGACCTTGGCACGAATGATGGCAACGGCCGCCGCTATGACATGTTCGGCGGTGGGGACGCGATCGGCGCTGCAGGTTCCAACCAGGGAACGAACACGATTACGCCAAACTCCGGCTCCACAGGTACCATCATCTTCAATGGCACCAACGCAGGCACCTTCGTCCTTCCCTCGAACGTGACCATCACCCAGTCGTACAGCAGCACGACCAACCCTGGCTCCGGCCAGATCATCAACGATGGCACCACGGTGGTGAACATTCAGGGGGCATTTACCTCCGGGGCTGACGGCAACCGCACCTGGTTCCTGGATGGTACCAATACCGGAGCGAACACCATCTCTGGAAATATTTCCAACGGCAGCAACAACACCGTGTCCCTCACCAAGGAGGGCGCCGGCACCTGGGTTCTCTCAGGTACGAACAGCTACACGGGCACGACGACGGTGAACAACGGCATCCTGCAGATCAGTGGTGGCGCTGCCATCGCAGACACCGCCATCGTCGCCGTGAGTGCAGCAGGTGGCGATGGTCTCTATTCCGGTACCGCCCGCTTCCACGTGCTGCAGAGCGAGAGCATTGGTCGTCTTCAGGGCAACGTCGGCGGGGACGTGAGGATTGACGCAAGCCAGACGCTTACCCTTGTGGGCACGACCAGTGATACCTACAGCGGTACCATCACTGGTGGCGGCGGTTTCACCCGCACCATCTCCTCGGGAAGCACCGGACCGACCCAGACACTGACCAGTGCCAGCAGCAGTTATACGGGCGCAACCACACTTGGTGTGACCGGCACTGCCACGGCGAATACGGGCATCACGGTCTATCACCTTGCGAACGGCGGCTCGAACAGCGGTATCGGCGCCTCGACAAATGCAGCAAGCAACCTTGTCTTCACCACGAGCACCGCCGGTTCAAATGGTGGCATTCTCACCTGGTCGGGATTCACCGACCAGAGCACGGACCGCCTCTTCACCATGGGGCTCGGAACGGCCGGCGCCCGCATCAATGCGAGCGGCACGGTGGTCGGCATGACGGTCCCCAAGATTACCTTCAGCAATACAGGGGCCATCGCATTCACGGGTTCGGGCGCACGTACTCTGACCCTGGGAGGCGCGGCCCTCTCGAACAATGAATTCCGTCCACAGATCACCGACGGTGGTGGGGCGACCTCACTGATTAAGACTGATGCCGGTTTGTGGCTTGTCAATCCTGATGAGACCCTGGGCAACACCTACACCGGCGGCACGACCATCTCTGGTGGTACGTTGGCGATTCAGAAGGGTAATGCCCTCGGCACGAACACCATCACCATCAATGGTGCCGGTGGGGTCGGCCTGGAAGTGCGCAATGGCGTCACGCTCACCAACGCCATCACTAACCTTACTACCGACGGTGGTGTTCGTGCTTCAAGCGGGACCAACGTCTTCAGTGGCCTGATTACCCTGACGGGCCAGATGCGTGCGTCCGTGGACGCGGGGGCCTCGCTTGAGTTCAGCAATTCCACCAATTCCCTGACGGGTGCCGGAGCCCTGGTCAAATTGGGCGACGGCACGCTCATCCTTTCCGGAACGAACAACGCCACGGGAGCAACGTTCGCAAGGGACGGCATCCTCCGCCTGGAGTACGGTACCAACGACACCAGCAAGCTCGCAAATGGAGCTGCTTTGACCTTGGGTGGCATTGGTGGACTCACCGTCCCGGGCATCGACGACAGTGTGGGTGGTAATCAGACGTATATTTCCGGCCAGGGTGGCGGCACGGTGGAACTCAGCGGAGGCACCCATGGCGAAATTGTCCTTTCCACGACGATTGATACTGGCTCCAACTCGATCATCCGCGCGGTGGGGAGCTTGGCCACCATCAACCTGAATGCCATTACCAGAAACGCGGGCGGCACCATCAATTTCGGTGCAGCCAGTATTGCCACAACTGACACTCTCAACACCAATGGCATCCTTGGCCCAGGTTACGCAACCGTCGGAAAAACGGACTGGGCGGTGAATTCGGTGAATGCAGTTGATAGTGCGATTACGGCACTGGCCAGCTACAGCGCAACATTCGCCGCTGCCAACAACGTGGATGTAACCGCTGCGGCCCTGGGCACGGCGGCAAATACGCTGCGGTTCAACCAGGCGGCGGGCGGCACCTATACTCTCGCGGGAACCCTGAACATGTCGGGCGGGGGTTTCCTGGTAACTTCGAATGTTACCGGAGGAGCGGTGATTATCTCTGGTGGCACGATCCGCAATAACGCCACCACCGCGAACTTGGAAGCGCTGATTATCCACCAGCACAGCTCCCAGGCATTGCAGATTGACTCCGTAATCGCGAACAATACCAACGCCCAGGCATTGACCAAGGTGGGAACCGGCAAGCTGTATCTCAATGCCCTGAACACCTTCACCGGCGCATTGCATCTCAGCGAAGGTGAAATCCAGGTCGGGGGCACGGCAGCGGCGCCTTCCACGGCTACCAACGCCCGCATCGGCAACACCAACAACGCCATCAACCTGGCACTTGGCACGACGCTGCGATTCAATACCACCGCGACTGTCTACGATACCGGCGTGATTACTGGTGACGGCCAGATTATTCTGGATGCAGGCACGTTGCTCTTCAACGATGACAGCGGGAGCTTCCACGGGAACATCACGTTCAACGGAGGCACCGTCCAGTTGGCTGGCAATAGCAATGCGCTGGGTAGCTTGCGTGGACTGCTGGCATTCAACAACGCCGTCAACCTCAACTTCAATGACACCCGCACCTATGCCAAGGTGACCTCCTACAGCCAGGGAACCACCGTGAACGTCACCAATACTGCGTTCGCAGGCACGTTCTCCGGCACGCAGAACTTCAACAACACCACTGCGGCTGGTCTCAACTTCAACGTCTCCGCCCCAACCACAGCAGGGACGGTGGCGCTGAACCTCTCGGGCATCATCTACGGGAACAGTGGCTTCACCAAGTCGGGCAATGGCATCCTGCAGATCAGCGGGGTGAACTTCTCTGACGTGTATGACGGCTACACCAGTGCCAACAAGTCCGCGACCTTGCTGGGGCAGATCCTGGTGAACGGGGGCGTTCTGTATGTGGGTAACTCCCGCGCCTTGGGAGGCATGGGAACGGGTAACGAGACCATTGTGGCCTCGGGAGCAACCCTTGACTTGCGCGATGCGGACCTGAACTTCGCAGACGACAGCGCTGCCAGCCGCGAGATCATTCGCATCCAGGGAGCGGGCTTCAACAACACCGGCGCCCTGCGCAATACCGCGGGAACCGGCAACATCTCCTTCCTTACCCTGGATGGAAATGCCACGGTCAACACCGGTGGTACCTACAACGGCTCTGCGCTGCAGATCGCGACCTTCGATACGAATCTCCAGAATGGAAACACGAATACGGCGAATGCGTTTACCCGCAACCAACCGGTCATTGCTGGTGGTGGTTTTGACCTGACCGTGATTGGCGGTCGCGCTGCCACGGACAACCTGGTCTTCTTTGACCCCACCTTCTCATCGGCTCTCAACAAGCTGATCATCCGTGAAGGCGGCACTCGCTTCGTGAAGGAGACGTCGTCGCAGACGGCCTTCGACGGTCTCAAGGCCGCAGACTTCACCAACGGCATCGAGATTGCCTATGGTGGACCTTCCGCAGTGGATGCGACGGGTGTCATCACCGGCACGGGTGCCATTGTAGGTGCGCGCCTCTACTTGCTGAACATGACGAACATCCACAACACCGCGAACATCACCATGGACGGTGTGATGGCGGGGGCGAACGGGGGATTCAACTCCATCACCGCGGACTTCTTGAATATTCCCGACAGTTCCACGTTCCTCGATGGCACGCTCACCCTCACGGGTGCAGCAAACAGGAACCTGATCATCTCGGATTCCGCGGGTGGCTACTCGGTGGCGGAGCAGGGGAACCTGACCGTGGCACCGGCGACGAAGTTGGTGATTGGCGGCGTTATTCAGGGAACGGGCGGCTTTACCAAGCAGGGCTCATCCGAAGTGCGTCTGACCAATGTGAACACCTTCAGCGGTGACTTGAACGTGCTGCGCCTGGGCACCAGTGCCGCCCCATGGGAGACGCACACCTATCAGCTTAACGGTGTGAACTACACCACCAACGGCCTGGCGGAAGGCTGGGCGGAATACAGCCTGACCCTCAATGGTGCTTTGGGTTCCATGACGGACGTCGCCAACATCAACCTGCAGCGTCGTGGCATGATCACGCTGGACAACACGACCCGCCTCGATGCGACCTCTGGCGTGACTGGCGGCAACAACAACAACCGTATCGCGGATGATGCCGTACTGAACATGCAGAACGGCTGGCTGCGCATCAATGGCGGCACGGTCAACAACACCGAAGTGCTCGGAACGGTGAACGCGCTTTCCGGTACCAACGTGGTGGACCTGTACCCCACGGACGGTGCGAACACCGAAATGACGTTGACCATCACCAACCTCAACCGCGATCCGGGTGAGGGGATCATCCGGTTCCAAAACTTGGATGCGACCTCAAAATTCAGCACGGTTGGCGGTGCCGAAAGCGTCCGCGTCGCTGTGACGAACATGAATATCGCCCAGATCGGCGGCAACGGCGCTGCCAACACGACCACGCGCAGCATCGTGCAGGGCGTCTTCGGTGGGGTGATTCCGCTTGGCCTGGACACGGACCTTCGCATTCTTGGCTTTGCCAACGGCAACGTCACCGACTTGTGGAACCAGCAGCGCAACCTCCAGTCCCTGGCAAGCAGCCATTTCATGACCTATGAAAACGGGTACCTCCGCCCGCTGGATGATGATGAGTACTTCTCTCCGACGGATGGCATTCTTAGCCCCAGCATTGGCGCCAACCAGAATGTGAACCTGAGCGATGTCTTCACCATCGTGAAGCAGAACACATCCATCAACGCACTGCGCTTTGGCGCTCTCAGTGATCATGATGGTTCAGGCGGCCAAGTCTCTGCAGGCTCCATCCTCAGTTCGGTCATCGATCAACACGCGCTGAACCTGATGGTGGACGGAACGCTGACCATCAACTCCGGCATGATCAGCAGCGGTTATTTCGCCATCGGAAATGCCAGCATTTCGACCGTCATCATGGGTGGCAATCTGGACTTCAATGGCCAGGAAGCCATCATTAACAACCAGAACGGTGCATACATCACCACCTCAGGCACCATCAACAGCGGCAGCCTGGAAATCCGGTCCAACATTGTCAATGCAAACGGCCTTCACAAGACGGGTTTCGCGCAGGTCATCCTCGATGGCAACAACAGCTACACCGGACTGACGACCGTGAGTGAAGGGACCCTGTTCCTGCGCAACGGTCGCACGGCCCTGGGTGCTGGCGGAACAGGTAATGGCGTGGTGATCACTGGTAGCGGCAGCCTCAGTTCCGGCAATGGTATCACCGTGGGCAGCGCCACAGCCCGTGAGGACATCTACATCGGAGCGCTGTCCGGGGACAATCAGGTCATGCGTAACGACAACGACGTCACGGTCTGGTACTCCAACCTCACGGTAGATAATGTGGACATCAGCGGTCAAACGCTCTTCACGCCCCGCGTGCGCACGGACAACAGTGCGACCAGCATCATCTACGGAAACATTGGTGGTGGCAGCACCGCGGTTTCGAATGACGTCGCCCAGATTGATTCACGGCGCCTCTCCTTCAACTCGGCAGGTAACAACGTGTTCATCATCCGCGGTCAGATTGGTGACAAGTTGGATGGTAGTGGGAATGCCGTATCCATTGCCGATCCCATTTCGATGCTGCCCACGCTGGGAGGAACGCGCACGAACGAAAATGAAGCGCTTAGGGTGAACCTGGGTGGGGGCTCTCTGGAGACCAACTTCATTCTGGATCGGCAGTACAACGCTGCCGGCCGTCTTGAGGTCGAGCAGGGCCTTCTGCTTGTGAACTACGATCCCACTGCGGCCGGGAATGACGGTACCGGGTTCTGGACGAACACGGCCATCAGCAAGATTCCCAATGGCGATTCCACCACCACGACTGCCAGCGTGAATGGAGGCATGACCCAGCAGGGCTTCACCCTCACCCAGGGTACGGGCGGTACGGTGAACAACAACGGCAATGCTGGCGTGTTCCTCACCCGGGACGGGCAGGTCTTTAACATGGCCTCCTGGACCATGGGCGGCACGGGCGCCAAGTACATTGGCGGTATCAATCAGAGTGGAACCGTCACCTACGGCACCGGTACTGGTACTCTGACGTTTGCACAGACGGCCGCGCAACTCTACGCGATGGATGGTGGAACGGTGGTCTTCAACCAGCGTTTCGTCGGGAACATCGGTACGGCTCCGTCGAGCTTCGGCTTTGTGAAAAATGGTCGCGGAACCATTGAACTGCGGAACAGCACAGCTGGTGCTGCCGATTCCAACTTCGTGATTGCGGGCGGTACTTTGGTCCTCAATCACTCGGGGGCTACGCCAGCGGCACTGGTGGGCGTCCAAAACGCCCGATTTGATGGCGGCACCATTATTGCCCTTGCCTCCTCGGCAGCTAATACCACGACGAACTTCGCTACGGACAATGCGGCGGCCCGCGTGCTGAACTACAGCGTGGGTGGCACGGAAGTTGTCGCCCGCACCGTCAACGCTCGCAACATGACCATCAACATGGGCAATGCGAACACGAACAGCAGCACCTCCAACTTCACGCGCGGCGCTGGCGCCACGGGTAACTTGGTGGAGGACAACGCTGCTGGTGGTACAGCTCAGATCACGCTGAACTTCAATCCCAGCAGCACGGCGGCGGCGAAAGATGCGGTGATTGCCTGGCTGACCTACGGCACGCAGGCACGCAAAGCCATCGACTTCGCCCAGGTGGTGAGTGCGAGTTCCAACGATGTGGCATCTTTCGGAAGCATCCGTACTGCGGGCCATGTGAATAACAATGTGGCCACATGGACGGCAGGTGGAAACATCTCGGAAGCCGGTGGCGCTGGATTCAGCGGCACGCTCGCAGGTCCGCTGAGCATCTCGACCCTTCGGTTCGACGCCAATTCCGACAGCATTGTCGATCTCGGCGGCAATACACTCACCGTCGCGGGCACAGGCCTGGCAACGTCCACGGGAGCCATCCTGGTCAGCAGCAACGTGGGAGCCGTGAACAAAACCATCACGGGCACCGCTGGTGCGGCACTCACGACCACGGGCGGGGACGCGGAACTGGTGATCCATCAGTACGGCGCCGGCAACCTCAACATCGACGTGGCGATCACCGGCACGATCGACCTGACTATCGCGGGTCCCTCGACCACCAACGCGTCCACGATCGGAACGACCGGGGCGGTGGTGCTGAAGCGAGCCAATTCCTACGACGGCCAGACATTCATCAACGGTGCTGTCCTGAGCTTTGACAATGCGAACCAGTTGGGGGTCAACCCTGGTTCTTCCACGGTCTCCCGCATTGTGATGAACGGCGGTACTCTGCGCTACACCGGTGTTGGACTCATGAGCCTTGGCAATCGCGGCATTACCTTCAATGGCAACGGCGGTACGATCGACGTGGCGGACGGGGGCGGTGAGCTTTATATCGATGATAACATTGCCACGACCACCACGCAGTTCCGTGGCGACATGGTTAAGGTGGGTGCCGGTACCCTGACCCTGAACGGCAATTCGGGCAACAACTCCGGCTTCCTCGGACTTATGGACATCCGCCAGGGCACCCTGCGCATCAATGGCAATACGGGAACTGGCGCGACGGGCACGAGCACCATCCTGGGCAGCACGGTGAGCTATGCGGATGGCACCATTTTCCGCAGCGGTACCAACTTCGCCATTCAGATGGGAAATGGTAGCGACTCGGGTGATTGGAGTTTCGATGAGTGGATCACTTTTGAAGGCAACAACTACGTGAGCGTGGGTACCATCAATACCCAAACCGGCAACGTGAGCACCACACCCGGATTCGCGGATCCGAACAACGAACGCCCGGTCAACTTGAACGGTGTCATCACCATCAATGGTGCCGTGACCTTCGACGTCGTCAGTGGTCAGACCCTGCGTCTGAACAACAGCAGCACCCTGTACACCACTGGCACCGGGGACATGATCAAGGATGGCCAGGGCACCATGAGCCTGAACACCAACAACCATGACTTCATGGGCAACATCATTGTGCGTCAGGGACGTTTGCTGGGCGTGGGCCAGGCGGATGTCTTCGGACGTGGCTATACGATTGGCAGGAAAGTGACCCTCGGTGACGCCAACCGCCAGGGTATCGCGGAATTCGCCATCAATGGTGACCAAATCCAGAACCAGATCGTGGAAATCAACCATGACATTGATGTGGTGTACAACCCTGCGCAGTTGAAGCGCCTCACGTTCGAATCCTTTGCGAACGGGAACCAGATCGACATGAACGGGGATATCACGATGAATGATAACCTCCAGGTGTACATCAATGACGCGGCGGAAGTCGGTGGCAGCCAGAACTACGTGAACTTCAACGGCGTGCTGAAGGACGGTGCGACTACCAGTGGCAACCTGCTCATCACGGGTGACGACACTGGCAACGCCAACGACAACACGAACGGTCGCCCCTACAACTACCTGGTTCTCAAGGGTGACAACAGCCTGTGGACGGGCGATGTGCGCCTCAATACGAACACCAGCTACGACCAGGACCAGAACGCCATCCTGCGTCTGGAGCATGCCAAGGCTCTTACCGCAGCCAACGACGTGGACATGGGCTTCAATTCCATCCTCCAGGTCGGCGGTGGTGCTCGCACCATCGGTTCACTGAGCACCAACGGCGGTACGGGTCCTTTCATCGGAACGGAAGGTACGATGGGTGCCAGCAACAGCAGCACCGAGATCATTGAGAATGCCGCGTCGACCGTGGGCACACTGACCATCACCCAGTCCACTCCGGTAACGACCGAAGTGCAGTGGGATGCTCACTTCCGTGACGGCTATATCAACAGCCAGTTCTTTGCCCCGGGCACCAACCAGGTGGCTTCCGCCGCGCTCAATGTGGTGAAGGCAGGCAACGGCTGGGCCACGATGACTCTGGACAACAACTACACCGGTACCACAACGGTGACGGGCGGTGTCCTTCAGGTCGGGCGCGGTGGAGTGGGTGACACCGGTGCTTCCAATGCTGCCGGCCTCACCTCGAACGCAGGAACCATCGTCGCGGGTACCGGCGTCATCCAGGGCAACAGCGTGGTCAGCGGTGCGCTCCGTCCTGGTGACGAAGCGGGCTCGACCATGGGCACCCTCACCGTGAATGGCAACCTCACGCTGGGTTCGACCTCAGTGACCACGCTGCAAATCCAGCGCTCGAGCTACACGGCTGTCAATGCGGTCCACTTCACCGATGTAGAGTACTCGGCGTGGGCGAGCAACGTGAACTCGGATACGACTTACGGCCATCTGCTGGATGACCCGGTCACGACCGCACAGCACGACCAGTTGCGCATCACTGGCAACGTGACCTTCACCGCAGGCTCGACTATCAAACTGGTGAACAATGGCTACACCGCCATGCATGGTGATGTGTTCAATCTGATGGATTGGACCAGCATCATCGGTGCAGACCTTGATGTGGGTGGCGTGGAGTGGAATGGTGCCTTGCTTCGTACCGGTGCAGAAGTGGGAACGCAGCTCGAACTCTTCGAACTGGGCGCTGGCTACTACTGGGACGTGAGTCAATTCAACGACCACGGCATCGTCATGGTGGTGGTTCCTGAACCAGGCAAGGCGTTGCTGCTGCTCTTCGGCCTGCTGGCGCTCGGCTTCCGCCGCCGCCGTCGGAGTGTGGTGTAAGGGCGTTGCCGCTTCGGCTTAGGATGCCTTCAATGTCCAAGGGGTCGGTGGCTTGAGCCGCCGGCTCCTTTCGCTTTAAACGGGGGCGCAGGGTGGCCGAAAGCCCCGTTTCGGGTTGGTGCGAGTCCGTCAGGTTCGCTGGAAGAGCTGCGGTTCTTTGATGGGTTACGCAACGGCACTGCTGGATACCAGTGGCTGAGGATTGGAGAAATGGTGGACAAAAAAATAGAGTGAAGAAATAATTGCCTTAAATTGCATCGAGTAAATTGGCCATCAAGCAAAGCCGTGCGCTGGAGGTATTTGGTTGGGCGAGTCGATAGCTGGGTGGGAAAACCCGGCAGGGGCGTGCTGTGGCATGCGGTAGGCTTTCGGACAAACTCCATGACGCCTTCTGACGATGGCTGAGAACAAGCGAAGTGTTTCTCCAAGTGTTGTCAGTCGTTGAAAACCAAATGTTTACGCAGATCACGAAGCTTGACGGATCGCCGGAAATTGGGTGCAATCGTTTCGTGCCTGTAGGGTGGCCGGAATTATGACTACATTTGAAGAATACCTTACGGTTTTAGACTTGTTATATCGACTATAATTACTATGATTTATCTGAAAACACCATACACCCCATGAAACTCGCGGAATTCGACCATCCGATTCATACCAAGAAGATCCTCGTGGCGGACGATGAACCAGCCATGAGAGAACTGCTTGGGGAAATGTTCAGAAGCGCTGGATTCAACCACCTCATTTTTGCCTCCAACGGCAGTGCGGTGCTGGACCTGGCACTCGCGGAGAATCCCCAGCTCATTGTGCTGGACGTGATGATGCCGCGCGGCAACGGACTGAGAGCTCTGCGCAGCCTCCGGGAGAATTCCAAGACAGCCTCGATTCCGGTGATCATGATGAGTGGTTTCGGCCTCGGCGCGTTGACCAGCGCGGCGGAGGGCTTCACCTCCCATTTCATCGCCAAGCCTTTCACCTGTGAGGAACTGGTGGAGCGCGCCAGCGGCCTGCTTTCGCATCGCTTTGAGGAAAGCAACACTGGTCATCGCATGTCCTTTGGTGATCCGGCGGCGTTCGTTTGATTGATTGACGGATTGATTTTCTTCAAGGGAAGGAAGCTCTGCGCCAACCCGGGTTGGACTGCGGTGAACCTGCCCACCAGCCAGTAGACGACAAAAGAGACGAGAATTTAGCGCTCGTCATCATGCGACGGTAATTCGTCGTCCTGCGCCAGGCGTCATGATACGCCAGGAATGCGCGTCTCTTCTAATCTTCATGGCGGAGCCATGTCCGCATCGCGAAACTTGCGCGTGCGTCATGTCGTGGTATTTTCCGGCTTCCCGTACTCCAACTGACTCCGTGCTACATTTCATGATGCGGCTGCCTGCATAAACAAAAGGCAACGCATCCCGCGCTCCACCGAAGTGGTGTGACGCGCTCTCATTTTCCCAGGCCTGGCTTTGCCATGGCCATCTCATACCATGATTGATTATAGACAATTGTTTGAAACCATCACCCAGGATCCCCGCTACCTCGCCAATCTCGATTGGGGCAAGGCGCGTGCAGGTCATCCGGAGGGCACAGTGCGTGCCCACATCGCCGAGGTGGAAGGCAACCTGAACCGGCTGCGTTCCCGGCTCTCCGATGACGAGTACTGGCGCCTGCTGGTGCTCGTGCACACGCATGATACCTTCAAGGCGGAAGCGGTGAAGGGTGTCGCCATTCTCGACCCACGAAGCCACGCGTCACTCGCGTGCGCGTTTCTCGCGGAGTTCTGCGATGACGTCGACATGCTCGCCATCGTCCAATACCATGATGAGCCCTTTGCCCTCTGGCGCCAGACGAATGCCAGCGGTGGATGCAATGAGGAACGCCTGGCCGCGCTGTTGGAAAACATTCGCGACTGGAATCTGTTTCTCGCCTTTTGCCTCGTGGACGGCTGTACCGAAGGGAAGGGGCGCGAGCCCCTGCTCTGGCTCTTCGAGACTGCCGCACTGCACGAGGTGCAGTCGAGGTTCAGCGTGGAGGATGTGATGTAATTCCGGAGGTTAGGCCTCCGGCCTGACAGTGGGCGTTGGGCCTCTGGCCTGACGGCAGCCGATAAGTGCACCCATGTGCGTGGGCCCAACCACGCACGTGGACACATGTAACTTCAGCCCTTTTTCTTCTTCCGCTCAAAGCGGTTCTCTGTGCCAGCGAGCATGCGGGAAATGTTCGAGCGATGGCGCACCAACACGAGCACCGCGATGACGATGCCAAAGGCCAGCAGCACATAGTTCCACGTGCCGTTGATCGTCATGAGGACCGCTGCCGCCGTGGGCAGAGTGAATCCCGCAAGAATGGATGCCAAAGCCACATAGCGGGTGGTGTAGAAGGCGACCACCCAGACGATGATGGCAATCAGCAACACCAGCGGCGCGAGACCCAGCATGGCACCCGCGGTCGTGGCCACGCCCTTGCCACCCTTGAATCCGAGCCAGAAGGTGAACATGTGGCCCAGCACGGACGCTGCGGCACACAGGGCAGCCACCAGCGTGGCGGTATTCACGTCGGTGGCTTCGCGATGCTGCATCCACCAAGCGGCGATGAATACCGGCAGGAAACCCTTCAACGCATCCAGCGCAAAGACCGGGATGCCAATCTTCTTGCCCAGCACGCGGATCACATTGGTCGCGCCGATGTTGCCGCTGCCATGCTTGCGAATGTCGATCCCCTTCAAGAGTCCCGCCCAGTAGCCAAACGGCAGCGACCCGCAGAACCAGGCGAGTGCGACGAGGCAGAAGGTGGGTAGCAAAGGAGGCATCACCGCAAGTAGCGCGAGGGCTCAGCCATGAGCAAGGCAAAAGCGACTCTATAAGCGGGTATGCGTTCAAAATAATACCCTGCTTCTTCCCGTCCACGAGCGTTGCGAGCGGGGGTTAAGCTTGGTATCCTTTGTTATGAGTGCACGCAGGCATATTGCCCCGGCGGAAGCTCTCCGCACGCTGGGCCAGCACATCCTTCTGGATGGATTTGGCATTGTCCTGGACCTTGAGAAGAGCAAGGGCTGCAATGTGGTGGATGCTGCTACGGGGCGGACCATCCTGGACCTGTATGGATGTTTCGGCTCGCTGCCCCTCGGATTCAATCACCCCGGGATGCATCGTCCCGAGGTTGAACGGGATCTATTGGTGGCCGCCCGGGCGAAGGCGGCGAACTCGGATGTGTATTCCACGCTGTACGCCGAGTTCGTCCGCACCTTCCGCGACGTCGCCGGACTGCCTCCGTTGGAGCGGTACTTCTTCATTGAAGGCGGGGCTCTCGCCGTGGAGAATGCCCTGAAGGCAGCCATGGACTGGAAGGTGCGGAAGAATCTGGCTGCAGGCCGTGGTGAGCGCGGCACGGCCATTTTGCATTTCGAGCAGGCGTTTCACGGGCGCAGTGGCTACACCTTGAGTCTGACAAATACGGACCCAGTGAAGACGGCGCACTTTGCGAAGTTTCCCTGGCCGAGGGTGGCGGCGCCTGCGCTGGACTTCAACCTGGCGGAATCGGACCGGGAGAAGGATGCCGCGCGCAAGGAGGCGCAGTGCGAGGCGGTGCTGCGGAATGTGGTGGAGCGTGACCACGAGGACATTGCCGCGATCATCATTGAACCCATTCAAGGTGAGGGCGGCGATCGTCACTTCAGTGCCGCCTGGCTGCGCGCGCTGCGCAAGGTATGCGACGAGCATGACATCCTGCTCATCTTTGATGAAGTGCAGACCGGTGGAGGTACCACGGGGCGCATGTGGTGTTGCCAGCACTTTGGAGTCCTGCCGGACCTGCTGGCCTTCGGCAAGAAGGTGCAGGCGTGTGGGGTGATGGCCGGGCCGCGCCTGGATGAGGTGCCGGATAATGTCTTCCGCCTCTCGGGCCGCATCAATTCCACCTGGGGCGGAAGCCTGGTGGACATGGTGCGCGCCACGCATGTGCTCCGGCTCATCGAGCAGGAGGGGTTGCTGGAGCATGCGGCCTTTGTGGGGGACAAGTTTCTGGAGGCCCTCCGCATCTTCTCAAGCGTGCATCCCGTGATCACGGCGGTGCGTGGGCGTGGGCTCATGATCGCCTTTGACCTGCCCACCCGCCAGATTCGGGACGAGTTCTACAAGGGACTGTACGACCTGGGACTGCTGGCGCTGCGATCCGGGGAACGATCCATCCGCTTCCGTCCGGCATTGGACCTCCCGGAGAGTGCGATTGATCGGACCATTGAGATTCTCGAGAAGCAATGCCGGCGCACTTCGCTTCCCGTCGTGTGAGTGCGCTCCTCCTATTGGCCACCTATTGTTTCCACCGTCATGGATGCCTGCCTCCAGCGTCTTGGATTGTCCGCATGGAATGATGGCGTCTTCGATGGGGCGTGGAGCGGCCGGGGGGAAACGCTGGAGAGTATCTCGCCGATTGACGGCGAGGTCATTGCCCGGGTGAGACAGGCAGACGCGGGTGATTGTGAGCGTGCCATTGCGCGAGCGCAGGAGGCATTCCTGAAGTGGCGCACCACTCCGGCACCGGTGCGCGGGGAAACGGTGCGCCGGCTGGGCAATGCGTTGCGCCATCACAAGGCAGACCTAGGAAGACTGGTGACGCTGGAGATGGGCAAAATTCTTGCGGAAGGCGAGGGCGAGGTGCAGGAGATGATTGATATCTGTGACTTCGCAGTCGGCTTATCACGCCAGCTTCACGGATTGACCATCGCCTCCGAGCGCCCCAGCCATCGGCTGATGGAGCAGTGGCATCCATTGGGCATCATCGGAGTGATTACCGCCTTCAATTTTCCCGTAGCCGTCTGGTCGTGGAATGCTGCGCTGGCAGCGGTGTGCGGCGACTCTGTGGTGTGGAAGCCCTCCAGCCACACACCACTGTGTGCCATCGCGGTGACGAAGATTGCCGCACAAGTGTGTCATGAGACTGGGGCAGATCCCGCCATCTTCACCCTGCTCTGTGGACCGGCGGAAGAGGCAGGCGCGAGGATGGTGGAGGACCGCAGGCTGCCGCTGATCTCGGCCACGGGGTCCTGCGCCATGGGCCGGAAGCTGGCCCAGCAGGTACATGCGAGACTGGGCCGCACCTTGCTGGAACTTGGAGGGAACAACGCTGTGATCGTGACACCCAGCGCGGATCTCGATTTGGCGGTGCGAGCCATCTTCTTCGGCGCCGTGGGAACCGCGGGACAGCGCTGCACCTCCACGCGTCGCGTGATCGCGCACGAGTCCATTGCCAGCGCGCTGAAGGAGCGGCTGCTGCGCGCGTACAGGGAGGTGCGAATTGGGAACCCGCTGGATGCAGATACCCTCATGGGCCCTCTCATCAACCGTCAGGCCGTGGCTTCCATGATCCATGCCATCCGCCGATTGAAACGCGAAGGCGGCACGGTGTTGTGTGGCGGCAAGATTCTACACACGGATACCGCCACGGTGCTGGCTATCGAGCATCTGTCTGATGAGGGTGGGATGTTCCTGCCTGAGGATGATGAATTGCTGCGGGAGGATGCCTATCCCGGTGGTTGCTACGTGACACCCTGCATCGCTGAGGTCGCACCCGAAATGCCGATTGTTCAGGAGGAGACCTTTGCGCCACTGCTGTACTTCATGACGTACGAGCACTTCGGGGATGCTTTGACGATGCATAACGATGTGCCCCAAGGTCTGAGCTCGGCGATTTTCACCAATGACTTCCGGGAGGCGGAACAGTTCCTCAGCGTGGTGGGGAGTGATTGCGGCATTGCCAATGTGAACGCGGGCACCAGTGGAGCAGAAATCGGAGGCGCCTTTGGCGGAGAGAAGGACACCGGCGGCGGCAGGGAAAGCGGCTCCGATGCATGGAAGAACTACATGCGCCGGCAGACGAACACCATCAACTATGGCAAGGACATGCCGCTGGCCCAGGGCATCAAATTTGGCGGCGACTCAGAGCAGTGAAGGTGGGGAGTCTTGTAAGGACGCGTTTGCAACATCGTAGGACATTCTAGTGATTCCAACTACACTGTATTGAACTGTAATTTCGATCGAGCTATCCAACTGCGAAAAGTGTATATGCTTTGTTCGAGCAACTGCCCACACGGGAACGAAGATGGAGACATCAGACACCTCAAGGGAATCCAGGTTCGACTGGCCGCTTTGCCAGGAGGCAGAGGACGCGGTCATCGAGTGCTTGCACGCCTGTGCCTCGAAGTCTGAGTTCATTGCGGCGCTGGAAAGGCGCATGCGGGATGAAACAGGCACCCTCTTGATCGACTGGGTGGATCACCTGGCGGTGCATGAGGAGGAATTGCGGACCTTCCGCGAGGCAGGCTACACGCTGGACCCGCTTGGCGAGACGCCGGAGGGAGCGCCGGCACTGTGGCATCCGGAGGCGATGCTACCCCGGGTGCTCGTGGCGGATCCCGATGAGCCGATGACGGTCGCGATCCATGCGGACAGCATCGCAGATTTCCTCGCGGCTCACGGAGTCAGCGGGAACCTCAACGGCTCACCCCTTACGCGCTACCGAACGGCGGTGGTAGCAGAGGAGAACGGCGTGCGACTCCTGGTCGTCGAAAGGCGCGGGTATCGCGGCTACATTCCCGCGACGCTGGTGCCGGGGCGCGCAGCGGCGACCTTGATTGCCCATGAAAGCTGGAGGACGCGGCCACGCGATTTTGAGGATGACGCGGTCGGGTGGAGCCGCACCCAATCGTGGCTGAATCGCGTGATTGGCGTGGCGGGTCGTGATGTCGCTTGTGCGGCCATCTTCGCGGAAGAGCGCACCTTCTGGCAGCGGCGCAACCGGGCGGCACAGGTCCAGAAGGCGCGCCAGGATCGGCTGGGACTGGGCTGGGCCAATCATGATCACCACACCTTCCGTTCATCACGCCATCATTTCGTGGACCTTATGCAGGCCCTGGAGAAGCTGGGCTTCGAGCGGCGGGAGCGCTACTACGCCGGTGCCCAGGCGGGGTGGGGGGCGCAGATTCTGGAGCAGCCGGTGGAGGGATTGGTGGCGTTCTGTGATGTGGATCTGGAGCCGGAGGAGACGGAGATCGATTTTTCACGCATCCAGCTTCCGCACTCGTCGCGCCTGGGGACAATCGGGCTGTGGGTGGGACTGCATGGAGAGAGCTTCCTCCAGGCCGGCATGCATCATCTGGAGTGCCGCTTTGACTATGCACTCCTGCGAGAGCAGCTCGCGAGCGAAGGAGTTCAGACCATGAAGCCCTTCTCGGATCTGCCCTTCCTCAAGCAGGCCTTCACCGAAGGGGAACGCTGGGCGGTGCGCCCAGAGCGCGCAGAGCGATTGCGGCGTGAGGGATTGATCACGCAGCAGCAGTACGACACCTTCATGCGCGAAGGCGCCATTGGCAGCCACCTGGAGAATCTCCAGCGCAAAGGCGGCTTCAAGGGATTCAATCAAAAGTCCGTGAGCGCCATCATCGCCGCGGTGGATCCGCGGGTGCAGCTGGTGCATTAAGCAATGCTAGGATGCAGCAGGTAGACCGCTAATAGACGCTGACGTTCGCTAATGGAGGAGAGGTGAAAGGGAGGATTGGCGCCTGGAGAGAATGGTGCGTTGGGAAAACCACTAATGAACACTAATAGGCACTAATTTTTGAGGGCGAGATCGCTGTGAAGGTTTGCACAGGAAGGTAAGCGGAGTCTGGTCACTCCCAATCTTACATGGCATCGATGGCTCCTTCAGGTTTCAAAAATTAGTGTTCGTTAGTGTGCATTAGTGGTTACCCAAACGCGAATCACACTCTCAAGGCATCAAGTCGTGAAGTTCGCCACACGTGGGGACACGAGGCGCTCGAAGTCGCGGTAGAGCATCTTGATGATCTCCGTGTGCGAGCCCGCATTGAAGGCGATCTCGGTCTCATCCGCCAGCAGCGGGGACACATACACGGACATATCATACAGATTGCCGAAGGGAGGCATTGCGCCGGCTTCGCAATCGGGGAAGAAGCTCTTGAACTCATCTTCGCGCGCGAGGCGCACATCTTCCGTGCCGGTGACATCGCGCAGGTCATCAAGCATGACCCGGTGATTGGATGGCAGCACGGCCATGGCGAGCGCGTCATCGATGATGACCATCACGGTCTTGGCCATGATACGGCCAGGCACGTGCGCGGACTGGGCCACTTCCTGCGTGGTGAACGCCGGAGAGTGCGCGATGGTGATGTACTTCACCTTCTTCTGATCGAGGAAATCTTTGAGTTTCTGAGCAAGCATGGGGGGAAAAGCCTTTCTTGGGATTTCGTCCGGACAGGCATTACCAACTGCCCTCATCCGGGTTGGTATTGGCAAAACATCCACACACGCATCGATGGCGGTGCGGGCATTTTTTCTAGGCGTCGCAGCGGACTTCTCCCGCCCTGTGGCAGGACCGCTTGCGGTTCAAATGGTTCGGTAAATACGGCAGCCAGTCATCGGCACCTCCTTCCCTTTTAGAACACGAGGTCAGTATAGCCTTTCTTTAGGCGCAGAGTCAAACATGAAGGATGGTAATTGGCCCATAGAGGAAGTCATTACTCACTCCAGTACGAGAGCCAGGCATTTGCAGGCACCACCCGCTTTGATGAACTCACTCATCGCCAGCGCATGCGTCTGGTAGCCGTGGTCCTGCAGTCGATGTTCTGTTTGTTCACATCCCTCCGGCAGCAGTATGTGGGAACCGGATACGATGGCGTTGCAGGCAAAGCGCCGCGCTTCTTCTCCGGTGACCTCAATGAGCTCTGGGATCAGGGTGCGAATGGCATTTTGCCCGATGGAGTCGAAGGCCTCGGGATGCAATAACGCGAAGTCTTCACGCAGAGGGCAGAAGCAGGTGTCCAGATGGTAGAAGTGAGGGTCCACGAGGTGCACACTCACCACAGGCTCGCGAGCCCAATCCTCCACCCAGCGATGTGCCTTTTCATCTGTGCGGAAGCCGTAGCCGCAGACCCAGACCTTGCCGCACTGCAAGGCGTCGCCTTCTCCTTCGAAGGCTAGATGCGCGGGAATGCGAGCGACCTCATAACCGTGCTGCTGGAACCACAGTGCATTCCACGGAGATTCCCCGGCGCGCTCCTCGTGGCGGAAATTGCTCAGAAGCACGCTGGTTCCGCGCACTACGCCAGCATTCGCAGTGAAGACCATGTCCGGCCAGCCGGATTGTGGTGGCAGGCAATCCACTGCGCAACCGATACCCAGCAGGCATTCGCGCAGTCCTTCCCACTGCTTCACTGCAAGCTCGTGGTCAGGGGCATCGGCCAGGCTCATCCACGCATTGATCTCGTACCGGACTTCATAGAACTCCGGAGGACATAACAGCATCCGGTGCATGAATGGTCTGACACATGTGGTGAGGACATTGCTGCGTTCACTGTGGCCTACCATGCAAAATAAAATGCACGCGGAAGCCATGTTTGTTGCGAACCCTCCGCCGAAAGGAAGCGATCACGAGTGAACACGACCAAAGAATTTCAGGCGGAGAGTTACGTGCTGAGTATATGCCGTGCGGTGGGAGGGGAACGTTTTACCCTGCGCCAGGTGGTACGACGCACCGCCAGTGAGCACCCTGAGATGATCAAGGAACTCCCGTCGGTGTGGGCCAAGCTCATGGAAACGCACCGCGTGCAGCCCATGGCCGAGCCTTGCGGTGGCGTGTATCGCGTCGTGCGCTGAGCGATGCGTGGCGCGCTTAGTTTGCCTTGGCTTCGTGCACCAGCTTGCCCTGCAGCCATGTCTTGAGGACAGTGGTCTTGGGCAGGTCATCGATGGGACAGATCAGCGGATCGCGATCCACGAGAATCAAGTCTGCGGCCTTGCCCTTCTCCAGGGTGCCCGTGACCTGCTCCAGGAAGAGGATCTTCGCATTGTTCACCGTGTAGAAACGAATCGCCTGCTCGCGAGTGAGCGCTTCCTCAGGATGCATGGGAGCATCGAGGTGACGTGCCTTTCGCGTGATGGCAATCCACATGCCCAGCCAGGGATTGTAGGGATTCACCGAGCGGAAGGAGCCAATCTTCTGCATGTGGTCGCTACCACCACCGACGATGCCGCCGGTTTCGAAGATGGTCTTCAGCGGTTGGAACCAGCGTGTGCGGTCCTGGCCGAACTGGGCCAGCAGCGTGCGTGAGTCCAGATGCAGCCAGATGGGCTGGATGTCCATCATCACCCCGAGCTTCGCCGCGCGCTCGACGTCCTCCTTGCTCATGAAATTGCTGTGCGTGATGCAGGAGCGCGTGTCGCGGATGGAGTGCTTCGTGTTGATCTCCTCATAGGCATCCAGCAACTCATGCACCGCGCCGTCACCCACGCTGTGCGCGGTGAATTGCAGGCCGGCGCTGGTGACCTTGTCAATCATCTGGCGCAGCTTGTCCGGCGGCACATTCAGCGTACCCTTGAAGGCGGGATCGCTGATGCCGTAGATCTTGCTCACTCCCCAGGGTTCCCGCATGTAGGCACTGCCGGTCAGCATGCCGCCATCCAGCCAGATCTTCGTGCCGACGATGCGCAGCATGTCATCGCCTTTGGTCAGCGGATTCTGTAGCACCTGATCGATGCTCTGCTCGATGGTGCGCCACATGCCGCCGCTGCTGAAGGTGTGGGAACAGCGCATGCGCACGGTGAGGTCTCCCTTCTTCAGCATGGATTCATACCGGGCGATGGAGTCCGCGCTGGCGCCGCGATCGCACACGGTGGTGAGGCCCACGCTGTTGTAGTCGCGGAAGAGCTCAATGGTCCGCTCATAGACCTGTGCCGGGGTGGGGGATTTCGTTGTCTGCTTCACCTTGATGAAGCGTCCCATCTCCCGCAGCAGGCCGGTGGGTTCACCCGTGGTCGGATCCAGTTCCACTTTGCCGGGACCACCATCCGTGATCTTGAAGTCCTTGGTGATGCCGCTCATCTGCAGCGCGAGCGAGTTCAGCATCGCATCCGGGCCGGTGGCAAAGCTCACAGGATGATTCGGTGCCACGGAGTCCAGCTCTGCGCGGGTGGGATATCGTTGTTCCTTGAGTCGCGTAATGAAGACCTGGCTGACCACGATGCCCGAGCCCTCTGGCGCGGCCTTCGCTCTCATGGCAATGTAGTCCAGCACGTCCTGGATGGACTCCATGATGGGCATCTCGTGATCGAACTCCGTCAGCGCCGCGCGCGGATGCACGTGTGAATCCATGAGCCCGGGCATCACGGTCTTGCCTTCCAGATTGAGCACCTGCGTGTCCGGACCCTTGAGTGCTGTTACCTCGGCATCGCTGCCAACTGCGAGAATCTTTCCATCTTCAATGGCAATGGCCTGGTGGATGGAGAACTTGTCATCCACCGTGATGACCTTGCCACCGTGCAGGATGAGGGCGGGGGCAGCGCCGAGTGCCGTGGGCAGAAGGGGCAGGAGTGCGGAAGCCAGCGTGAGGAGATGCGGACGCATGGCTCATGTACGCGAACTGGGAGAGAAAGTTTCTGGGAGTTGTTCCATCGCGATGGAACATCAGGGGCATGCGAGAACGGGGACAGGAATGTCCCCGATCCTTGAAGGCAGTTCCCGCAACAGAATGCGGCACTCGTCAAGGAGTGGGAGCATTCCTGCTCCCATGGAGAGGTGACTTGCCTTGCCGGTAGGCGATTCACTCACCTCGCCACCCACCGGTACGCTTTCTCCGAGTTCCGATAAAAGTACTTCCGTGCCGCGTCCTCGCCTTTCGAGGTGAAGTACTCCTTCACAATGCGGAAGACAACATCATACCCCGCACCCTTGTCACTCACGGGCCAGTTGCTGCCATAGATGAGACGATCCTCACCGAAGCACTCCCACAGGTGATCGAGGATGGGCAGATAATAGGCCGTGTCCTTGGGAGCCTTGCCATACTCTGCCTTCGTCTGCTCCACGAGGGCACTCACCTTGCAGTACACGTTCAGATTTTCAGAAGCTCGCTTGATGCCTTCCTTCCATCCGGGGCGCAGGGACTTGGGATCACCGGAGGCACCGAGGTGATTGATCACGATGCGGAGATCCGAGATCGTCTCCGCCAGCTTCGCGGTAGCCTCGCCCTGCGAGTCCATGGGGCCATTCACATCGAGTTCGAGTCCCTTGTCCGCCATGAGCTGCATCGATTTGATGAACTGCGGCTGCCCCACCAGGTCCGGGAGCTCGGCGTTTGGGCGGCGGTTACGAATGCCGCAGAAGAGCGGATTGACCACGAAGCGCTTGATATTGGCGGCGAACTCCGCGGCCATGGGATCGAGATTTCCCACGAGGCCTACGATGCGCTTGTCTTCGGACGCGATGTCGAGGATCCACTGGTTGTCCTCCACGAGCGGACTGGCCTCCACTACTACGGTGGCGGTCACACCGTGTGGCGCGGCTAGCTTGGCCCAGTCATCAGGCAGCACCGTGCGGTAGAGAGGCGAGTTCTGCGGTGGCCACGGCACGCCACCGGCACGCTTCGGGTCATAGAAATGCACATGTGTATCAATGATGGGATAGGGCGCAGCCGCTGACGCTGAGGGGGGAAGTGAGGAAGACGCTGTGGCGAGCCCGGCCGTGGCGAGGGAGGTGCTGCGGAGAAAGTGGCGGCGGTTCATGAAATGAAGCGTGGGACGGGTGTGTGGACGTGACATCACAACGCATGCCGAGGGGCGGCTCATGCAGGCGTCTTGATAAGGGTGTTGCATGTTTGTGCGTCGGACGGTTTGATGTGACCGTTATCTTCTTCATGAACCGCCGTGCTTTTCCGGAGTTTGGGATGAGTGAGTCCCAGCAGGAGGACTTGCGTCAGCAGGGCATTGTGGTGATTCCCTTCATGGACTCCCTGGCGCAGGATCCGCGGCGCATCCGGCCGCACTATCATGACTTCTTCCAGATCTTCATCCTCGTGGGCAAGGCGGAGGTCATGCATGACTTTCAGGAGTTCAGTGCGAGTGGCACCACGGTGGTCTTCATGACGCCGGGGCAGGTGCACACGGCGCGGCCAGCGAAGGGCATGCGTGGCACCACGGTTTCCTTCACCCAGGCGTTCTTTGATGGTGGTGCACCTCCGCCCAGCCGGCTCTTTGACTATCCCTTCTTCTTCCCTGCGGAGGCGAAGCCGTGGCTCACGGTGCCGCATCGTGAAGCGGCTCCGATTCTGGAGATGTTCTCGGAGTTGCAGCGGGAGTTCAATGCAGACCTATCCGGTGCGGCCGAGGTGTTGCGCGCGCAGTTACATATCCTGCTGGTGCGGATGGATCGCCTCTATGCACGGCTGCATCCGCGGCGTCATGTTTCACGGGCGGGCATGCTGGCGCGGCAGTTTCACCTTCATGTGGAGCTGCACTTTCGCACCCTGCATGAGGTGTCTGACTACGCACGCCTTCTTGGCGTGACGACCAATCACCTTCACGATGTGGTGCGTGAGGAAAATGGTGTGTCGGCTGGACACATCATCCGTGACCGCCGATTGCTGGATGCGAAGCGGCAGCTCTCCCATTCTGAGCTCGATGTATCCGAGATTGCGTACGACCTGGGGTTCAAAGACCCCTCGTATTTCTCCCGTTTCTTCCGCCGCGAAACGAAACGGACCCCGGCTGAGTTCCGGGAGGAGATCCGAGAAAAGTACCAGCGATAGCCGGATTGTCACCAGCCGCAGTCTTTGAGCATTCTGGCACTTCTGGAAGGCTATCCGGCCATGTCTTCCTCAACCCTCAGTGAAGCACCCACGCCGGTGCCTGAAAAGACCGCGACCTCTACCGCGGAGCAGACGGTCTTTGCAGTGCTGTTCGCCATCAGTTTCTCGCACCTATTGAATGACACCATCCAGGCGCTCATTCCCTCCCTGTATCCACTGCTCAAAGAGAGTCAGGGACTGACCTTTGGCCAGCTCGGCATGGTCACGCTCACCTTCCAGTGTACGGCATCTCTGCTGCAACCGCTGGTGGGCTTGTACACGGACAGGCGCCCCTTGCCCTATTCGCTGGCCGTGGGCATGGGTCTCACGCTGGTGGGATTGCTGATGCTGTCCCAAGCGCATAACTACTCGATGATCATCGTGTCTGCCGCGTTGGTGGGCATGGGTTCGGCGGTGTTCCACCCGGAAGCCTCACGCGTGGCGCACATGGCAGCGGGACGCAGCCGTGGCCTGGCGCAGTCTGTCTTCCAAGTGGGTGGCAATGCGGGCAGTGCACTCGGTCCCTTGCTGGCAGCGCTGTTCATCGTGCCGCGAGGACAGGGACACGTGGCGTGGTTCTCGCTGGTGGCGGGCCTGGGCATGTTTGTGCTGTGGCACATTGGCACCTGGGTGTCGCGGCGCTTGCAACATCAGCGTCGCAATCCTGCTGCATCGAGCTTGAAGCCGCTGAAGCTGCTGCCCACGAAAGTTATTGTGTATTCGCTGCTGGTGCTCGTGGCGCTGACCTTCTCCAAGTACGTGTATCTGGTCAGCCTCACGAACTATTACACGTTCTATCTGATGGAGCGCTTCCACGTCTCCGTGCAGGCCTCGCAGATCTACTTGTTCGCCTTCCTCTTCGCGGTGGCGGTGGGTACGATTGCCGGTGGTCCCATTGGCGACCGCATCGGCAGGAAGCGGGTGATCTGGGTTTCCATCCTGGGCGTGGCGCCGTTCTCCCTGTGGCTGCCGTATGCCAGCCTGCCAGTAACGGTGGTGCTCACGGTGATCATTGGCCTGGTGCTGGCCTCGGCGTTCTCCGCCATCCTCGTGTATGCGCAGGAGTTGCTGCCGGGGAAGGTGGGACTCATCGCTGGTCTCTTCTTTGGTCTCGCCTTCGGCATTGCGGGGATCGGTGCTGCAGTGCTGGGCAAGGTGGCAGACCATGTGGGCATCATCGATGTCTTCCACGGCTGCGCATGGCTGCCGCTGATTGGCATGCTGACCATCTTCCTGCCGAACATTGAAGGCAGCAGAAAGAAGTAACGCCCGCTCAACGATTTTCCCCCAAGACCAAGACCCCGTCCAATGGCCTCGTGCCGCGGGCGGGGTTCTTTTTTGTTGACGGAGACAAGTAATTCGATGATTGTCGAAATATCGAACTCCAATGACGGCTCTCTTCCAGGCTCTGAATGACGATACCCGGCGGGCGATTCTCGACCTGCTGCGCCAGGGTGACCTGTCTGCAGGCGCGATTGCGGAGCACTTCAAACTGGGCAAACCGACGGTCTCGCATCATCTCGACCTGCTGAAGCGTGCGGGCTTGGTGACTTCGGAGAAGCAGGGGCAGTTCGTGATCTACACGCTCTCCACCAGTGTGCTGGAGGATGCCCTGCGCTGGATTCTCACCCTTACCAAGGGAGGCACGCCTGCCACGCCGACTTCAAATGGCGTGACGAAAGCCTCCTCTTCCAAGACAAAGACAACCCAGATACGCCATGAAAACGATGCTCAAAAGGGAATGGCTGCTTCTTCTCGTCATCGCAGCCCCGTTCGTGTTTCTCGCCGCCGTCTGGCCACAGATTCCTGAGCGAATTCCGATTCACTTCAATGCTTCCTTCGTTCCAGATGGCTGGATGAAGAAGCCGTGGGGTGCGCTCCTGCTGCCGCTCACGAGTCCACTGATGGTGCTCATCACCCGGTTGTGGTTCCGCTTTGATCCGAAGATGGCCAAGTGCGATCCCGAGACCCGAGAGCACGTGGGGAAGGTGCTGCATCAGGTCTTGGTGGCCACCTGTGTGTTATTCGGTGCGCTCAGTGTGGCGGTCATCTGGGCCGCATGGGGCGACCTGCATCCTGTCATCGCCGTGATCAACTATGGCATCCCGTTGATGTTTCTGGTGGTTGGGAACAGCATGAGCAAGCTCCGGCCGAACTACACCATCGGCATCCGCGTGCCGTGGACCCTGGAATCCCCGGTGGTGTGGACGAAGACGCACCGCTTCGGCGGCCGCCTCATGGTCGCGCTGGGATTGGGCCTTCTGGTGGCGGTTTGTTTCGGCCTGGAGAAGGCATGGTACGCCTGGGTGCTCCTGGCTGGAATCGGTGTGTGGGCCGTGGCCGTGATTGCTTATTCGTTTATTTTGTCGCGCCGGGAGACACGCATCGCGATGTGACCAAGTAGGACTTTGTGCCGATATTGTCAGGCGGCGAAGAACTGGACAAAAGCCGGGATAACAGGCATTTCATTGTCCGTGGGAACACGTGAACCGGACAACGTCTTGGTGATCAACTGCGGAAGCTCATCACTGAAGTTTGCAGTGATCGAGCCAACCAGCGGTCAGGTACTGGTACAAGGTCTGGCCGAAAGGTTGAACACCGAAGAGGGACGGCTGCAGGTAAAGCCAGCCGAGGGAGAGCGGACGACGGATGCGATTCCGCGGATGAGCCACGCGAAGGCCTTGGAGGCCATCTTGAAAAGGCTGCAGAGTTTCAAGATATCCGCCGTGGGCCACCGTGTGGTGCATGGCGGAGAATACTTTTCCGGAAGTGTGCAGCTGGATGAGGAAGCGGTAAGGAAGATAGCTGCCTGCGAGGTATTGGCCCCTTTGCACAATCCGGCCAACATCGTGGGCATCCGCGCGGCCATGACGAGCTTTCCTGAGCTGCCTCATGTGGCGGTGTTCGACACGGCATTCCATCAGACGATGCCTCCCCATGCGTACCTGTATGCGTTGCGGTACGAGCTGTATGAGAAGCATCAGGTGCGGCGGTATGGCTTCCACGGCACGAGCCATCGCTATGTGTCCGGCAAGGCGGCGGAAATGCTGGGCAAGCCGGTGGATTCGCTCCAGATGATCACCTCGCATCTCGGCAACGGCTGCAGTGCGTGTGCGGTGAAGGAGGGGAAGAGCGTGGATACCACGATGGGCCTGACGCCCCTCGAGGGTCTGGTCATGGGGACCCGCAGCGGCGATGTGGACCCGAACCTGTTGCTCTTCCTCGTGGAGAATACAGGAAGAGACTTTCGCGATGTGACCGACCTGCTGAATCGCGGAAGTGGCCTGCTGGGCATCTCCGGTTTGAGCAATGACATGCGGACCCTGCAAGAGGCTGCGGATAAGGGGGACCGGCGGGCGGATCTGGCCATCGCTATTTTTTGTTATCGCCTTGCCAAAGGAATCATGGCGCTTGCCGCATCGCTGGACCGGTTGGATGCGGTGGTGTTCACCGGCGGCATCGGGGAGAATTCCGCGCCTGTGCGGGAGCGGACCCTTGCATCGCTGAAGGTATTGAAAGCCGAGGTGAGCCCGGAACTGAATGCGGTGCATGGAAAGCATGCCGCTGGCCGCATCACCACGGAAACGTCAGGATTGCTGGCGATGGTGGTGCCCACCAATGAGGAACTCGTGATTGCCAGGGAGGCGATTGCTTTTGTCCATGGCTGAACTGCAAACCGCCTTTTAACAATGCCACATACACTCTACCTCACTCCCAGCGGTTCCGGAGTTGGCCTGACTTCACTGGCTCTCGGATTGGTGCGGGCCCTGGACAAGCGCGGTGTGCGCGTCGCCTTCTGCAAGCCGATTGGTCAACGGGACGGGAAAGACACCGGGCCGGAGCGCTCTACGCATTTCCTGCGTTCGATTACGTCGCTGAAACCCGCGGAGCCGATTCCGCTGGAGCAGGCGGAGCGTTTGATCTCAGCCGGGCGCATGGATGAATTGCTGGAGCGCGTGGTAGGCATCTACCATGAGTCAGCCTCAGACGCGGATGTCGTGATTGTGGAAGGTCTGGTCCACACGGCTGAGAACCCCCATGCAGATGAATTGAACCTGCAACTCGCGAAGACCCTGAGCGCGGAAATCATCCTGGCCGGAGCGCTGGGGGATTTGTCCCAGGAGGAGTTCGAGACGCGGCTGGAGTATGCCGCGAAGCAGTTCGGCGGCATTGAGAATCCCTCGGTGATCGGATGCCTCATCAATCGTGTACCTCATGCGGAGGGGAAGTCCTTTGCCTCGCTGGTCACGGAGTTGAGCGCAGGTAGTCGGCTGTTTGGGAAGTTGTCCGGTTTTCATCTCATCGGCGCCGTGCCGCAGAACTACGCCATCGGCTCCTGCCGCACGGTGGATGTGCAGCGGTACCTGAATGCGACCGTGCTGTTCGAGGGAGAGATGAACACACGGCGGGTGAGAAAATTCGTCCTGCTCGCGCGCACCGTGCCAAACATGCTGAGCTCGTTTGCCCCGGGGAATTTGCTGATCACGCCCGCTGACCGCAGTGATGTGATTCTCGCGGCGTGTCTGGCGAGCTTGAACGACGTGCCAATGGCGGGGTTGTTGCTGACGGGTCATCTCGAAGTGCCGCCGGGAATTTTTGATCTGTGCCGGGCGGCCATCGAGAGGGGGCTGCCGATCCTGCATGTGGGTACGGATAGCTGGCACACCTCCGCGAACATTGCGCAGATGGGCCGTGAGGTTCCGGCGGATGACTTGGAGCGGGTGGTGGAGAGCATGGATTTCGTGGCCGGATACATCGACAGCGAGTGGATCGCGTCCCACGCAGCCATTCCGGTGGAGGCGCGGTTGTCGCCTGCGGCGTTCTGCTTCAAGCTGACCGAACTGGCCCGGGCTGCGGAAAAGAGAGTCGTGTTGCCAGAGGGCAACGAGCCCCGCACGGTCAAGGCGGCATCCTTGTGCGCGCAGAGGGGAATTGCCCGGTGCGTGTTGCTGGGCAATGCAGAAGAAATCCATCGTGTGGCGAAAGGGCAGCAGGTGGAGCTGCCGGCCTCGGTGGAGATTCTGGATCCCGCCTCCGTTCGCGAGCGCTACGTGGCTCCGCTGGTGGAGATGCGTAAAAACAAGGGACTCACCCCGGTGCAAGCAGCGGAGCTGCTGGAGGACAATGTCTGGGTGGGCACGATGATGCTGGCCCTCGGCGAGGTGGATGGTCTGGTGTCAGGCGCGGTGCACTCGACGGCGAATACCATCCGTCCGGCACTGCAGATCATCAAAACCAAGCCAGGCGCGAAGGTGGTCTCGTCCATCTTCTTCATGTGCCTGCCGGATCAGGTGCTCGTCTATGGTGACTGTGCGGTGAATCCCAATCCCGATGCGGAAACGCTGGCAGACATTGCGATTCAAAGCGCGGATTCGGCCCTCACGTTTGGATTGCCGGTACGGGTGGCTATGATCAGCTATTCGACCGGGGAGTCCGGCAGCGGAGAGGATGTCGACAAGGTGCGCGAGGCCACGCGCATCGCCAAGACGAAGCGACCCGATTTGGTACTGGATGGTCCCTTGCAGTATGACGCCGCGGCGATTGCGGATGTGGCCGCCTCGAAAGCTCCGGACAGTCCTGTGGCTGGAAAGGCGAGCGTTTTCATCTTCCCCGATCTCAATACCGGAAACACGACCTACAAAGCCGTGCAACGCAGTGCGAATGTCATCAGCATCGGTCCCATGCTGCAGGGCATGAAGCGTCCGGTGAACGATCTCTCGCGTGGCGCGCTGGTGGAGGACATCGTGTATACCATCGCGCTGACGGCTATTCAGGCGGGGCAGGGGTGAATTATTCCTCGTGCTATCTGGCTAGGTGAGAGGAGCAATGAATACCGAGGATGTGTCACCAGGTCGCTTTGCGTCTTGGAGTGCGGTGGCAAAGGCCTCCCTTGAGGCCGCGACACCGCTTTGAACGAAGCGGATTCCCGTAGAAATTTCCTTTGTCTCCAATGGAATCCACGACATCGAGATCACCAGTTGTAGCTGCGATCGCTCTTGTTGAAAATACGCCATTCCTCCGCTCAAAGCGGTGTCGCGCCTTAGCGCTTGCCACCGCACTCCAAGACGCAAAGCGACTTGGTGCATCAATCGGTAAAAAGGCGTTCCTATTCCTTCGTTGGTCTGCCTTGTCGGGTTGACCTGTGCTTGTGCGTCACTCCAGTTCCTTGAGATACGCCCTCAGCTGCTCCGCCATGTCCGGCCGGCGCAGGCCCCACCAGAGATTTGCTTTCACGAAGTCGAGCTTGTTGCCGATGTCGTGACGACGGCCCTGGTACTTCACGCCGAAGAGCGGCTCGCGCTGCATCAGTGTGGCCATGGCGTCGGTGAGCTGGATTTCACCACCCTTGCCGGGCTTGGTCTTTTCCAGTTCGTCAAAGATGGAGGCGGAAAGGATATAGCGCGCGCTGACGGCGAGGCGTGAGGGCGCTTCTTCCGGCTTCGGCTTCTCCACAAACTTGTCTGCGCGAATCACGCCACTCTCCACTTCCGGGCCGCCCATGATGCCGTAGCGGCTCACTTTCTCCTGAGGCACTTCTTCGAGCGCCACCACGGAGCCACCATGCTTCTCATGCACATCCATGAGCTGGCGCAGCACGGGCTTCGCACCTTCCGAGTTGGACACGAGGGCATCGCCCAGCAGCACGGCGAAAGGCTCGCCATTCACGTGCTCGCGGGCGCAGCGGATGGCGTCACCCAGGCCACCCATCTTCGGTTGGAAGACAAAGTGGATGCGCGCGAGGCTCTGCAGCTTGCGCAGTTCTTCGAGTGGTTCGGTCTTGCCCTTGGCTTCGAGATCCGCTTCGAGCTCAGGATTGGCAATGAAATGCTCCTCAATCGCGCGCTTGCCCCGGCTGATGATGAGCAGGATGTCCGTGATGCCACTTGCGACGGCTTCCTCCACCACATACTGGATCACAGGCTTATCCACCACGGGGAGCATCTCCTTGGGCACAGCCTTGGAGATGGGGAGGAAGCGTGTACCGAAACCGGCGGCGGGAATGACAGCTTTGCGAATGGTCATGAAAGAGGGCAGGGCAGGGAAGTCGAAGGGAAATGGGGAAGCGCTGGACTACGCGCGCAAGATTTGCGGCTGAATCACTGCGACACCCAGTTCGCTGAAGGCGGCCTCGAGCTTCTTGTACATCGCCTCATCTTCATAGGTGCCGACGATGGCGCCACCGCTGCCGGTGAATTTCGCGCTGGCTCCCACGGAGCGTGCGGCGTCCACCATGTCGGTATTGCCCTTGCTGATCTTGTAAAGGCGGCGGCGCAGGTCGAAGTTCTCGTTGAGCAGCGGACCGATGTCGCGTCCGCGTCCGCTGAGCAGCATCTCCTTCACGCGCTCGGCGAGGCCGGCCCAGTGGTACATGGCGCTCACGATTTCGCGCTCGCCACGGTTCCAGCGGGAGCGGATGTCATTGTGGAACACTTCCGTGCCTTCGCTGAGCTGGCGGGTGTAGGCCACATACAGGGGAGGAAGAAGAGAGGGGTCGATGATCTCGTAGTTTCCGTAACCGCGCTCCTCCATGAGGCCGCGGTTGAAATCCATGAATACTACACCCTCATACACCTGGATGACGCGGTCCTGAAGTCCGGCTGGGATGCCCAGTTCATCATTCTCCACGCTCAGCACGAGGTTTGGCTGGATGTGCAGAGGGACATCCACGTTGTAAAACTCCATCAGCGCGCGCAGGCACGCGCAGATGATGGCGCTGCTGCCGGCCATGCCCACCTGCGGGGGCACATTGCTCTCGTAGCGCAGGGTGAAATTGCGGCCGTGCAGCGGGATGCCCTCCTTTGCGCAATAGTCCGCGAAGCGTTTCACCGTGGCCTTCAGCAGGCGGATGCCGCCGTAGTAGCCGAACTGCCGCACGTCCTTCGCCAGATGGTTGATGTCCGTGAACACTGAGTGGTCGCGGTCATTCGGCTCGATGCGCAGTTCGGGGGTCTCATAGAGCACGACTTCTGCGCCGAAGTTCCGGATGACGAACGAGATGGTTTTTCCGAAGTAGCCGTCGGAGGGATTGCCGACGAGGCCGGCGCGGGCGTGAGCGTGCTTGCGGATAACCATGGAGTAAGCGGAGGGCGGGAATGCTACGTGGGGCGCTATGGCTGGCAACGGAAATGAGATGACGAAGCTGGAATGTGGCCAGTCCACCATGCGATCGTTGCAGACATGCACGCCCTCCGACGTGCCTGTCCGGGGGATGGGGAGGTGTCATCGTGCAAAAAACACCATTGACGCAAACTTAACTTTGTAATACAAAGTGAGCCATGGCCGCATCCGACCTACCTCACGACACGGCATTGGAGCATCTCCGCATCATCCGCACGCTCATGGAGCGGGCCAGCATCTACCGGGCGGTTTCGGCCACGGCAGCCCTGTGCGGGGGAGTGATTGGATTGGCGGTGGCGGCTTGGGGAATAATGAGACCTCCCTCGCCTCAGGTCTTCCTCGCGGCGTGGATTGGTGTGCTGTGTGTCTCCGGCGTGGCGAATCTCTTCCTGCTCATGCGTGAATCCCAGGAAAAGGGGCAGCCGTTCATCACGGATGGCCTGCGCATGGCCCTGCGTGCGGTGGTGCCGCCGCTGCTTACCGGTGGTGTGCTCGGGGTGAGCCTTATCGCGTTCCGTCAGCAGATGGAATTGGCGGCCCTGGTCTGGATTCTTTGCTACGGGCTGGCGCTCCAGGGCACCGTCAGCTTTGCGCCCCGATCCATCATTCACCTGGCTCGCGCCTTTTTGATCGCCGGACAGGTGCTCACGGTCCTCTGGCTGTGGAAGGGATGGCCCGGCATGGTCTCTCCCCCGGTGGCGCTGGCCTCGCTCTACATGGGGCTGACGTTTGGCCTCTTCCACATCATCTACGGGGTCGCGGTCTTCCTCAGTCAGCCGCGGGAGCTGGTCGCTTCCTCGAGTCCACGTTAGCCGCCTGTGCGTCCGTCCCGGCCCCGCCAACACCCCGCAGCATTCTTTCCCTCTTCTCCAGCTTGATGATTGATTTCTCCCAGCTCGACCGCGTCATTCATGAGAAGAGCCGTCTCTCCATCATGACACTGCTCGCGAGCCGCAGTCCGTGGAGTTTCCAGGAACTGAAATCCGAGCTGTCCATGAGCGATGGCAATCTCATCACCCACCTGCGCACCCTGACAAAAGAAGGGTATGTGCGCGAGCTGAAGACCGTCGCCAACGACAGCGGCCGTCCCATGACCCAGTACGAAATCACAGGGGCGGGGAGCAGTGCCTTCCGTGCCTACGTGAAGGTGCTGGAGGCCATTGTGCAGCAAAGTCGTCCCAAGTGAGTTTCCCTGTTTTTATTTGTCCAGAAACTTTGTCACACAAAGTTTCATTCCGCCATCCATCAGCAGCCTTACCTACATCCCCTGCCTTATGACCATCCATCTCGCCAAACATCACGGCATGTGCTTCGGCGTTCGCGACGCCCTCCGTGCCACCCATTCCGCTGCACAGGCCGCCCCGGTCACCATCCTCGGCCAGCTCGTGCACAATCCTTTGGTAGATGCCCACCTCCGCACGCTCGGCGTGCAGATGGGCACCCTCAGCGATGCGCCCTCCGCTCCCACTCCCGACGTGGTCATCACGGCGCATGGCGCCTCGGACAACCAACGTACCGCCTGGAAAGAAGCCGGCTATCGTGTCACCGACACCACCTGTCCGCTGGTGCACAAGGCGCATGACGCCCTGCGCACCCTGGTGCGGGAGGGGTACTTCCCCGTCGTCATCGGCCAGGCAGGGCATGTGGAGGTGCGTGGTCTGGTGGGGGATTTCCCGGAGGCCATCGTGCTTCTGACAGAGGAGGAGGCTGCGGAGGTCCCCTTTCGACCAAAGTTCGGCGTCATCAGCCAGACCACCCAACCGGTCACGCATGTGCTGAAGGTGGTGGATGCGCTGAAGCGTTGCCATCCGCGCGCTGAAGTGCGCTTCGTGGATACCGTGTGCCAGCCGACGAAGCAGCGGCAGACCGCGCTCGTGGAGCTCTGCGCTGTGTGTGATACGGTGGTGGTGATTGGCGGACGGAACAGCAACAACACCCGCCAGCTCGTGGAATCGGCACGAAAGCTGGGGAGCATAGCCCACCAGGTGGAGCGAGCGGAAGACTTGGACCCTGCGTGGTTTCAGAAATCACAGCACGTGGGCGTGACCGCAGGTACCAGCACGTTGGATGAGACCGTGCGCGCGGTGATGGATCGCCTGCAGGTCCTCGCCGCGGAACAAAAGTCCGGCAGTGCTCTGGCGGGTCTCGTGAGCATGGTGACCAGCCGCGTGCAGTAGTCGTCATCCCGCTTGTTTGATCGCCAGCACTTCATCTCCCGCTTTGAGCCGCCATGAATACCCATCTCTGGATCCAGTATTTCCGCGCCAATCAGAACCGTTTTGTCGAACCCGCTCTGCCGCCTGGGGGTTGCGCCCTTCCAGCATCCGTGCTCGAGCCGCTGAGGGAATCGCTGGCCATCTTTCAGCTGGGCGAAAGCGGAGGAGGCACACGGCTCCTGAAATATGTGCGGCACGTGGTGAGCGCGAATCGGCTGGCGGGCTATGAAGAAGCAGTAGGGCTCTTCATCGCGGAGGAGCAGTACCACGCCCGCCTGTTGGAGAAGGCGGTAACCTATCTGGGAGGGGTGTGCCTGGAAAAACAGTGGAGTAACTCCATCTTCCGCTGGCTGCGCAACCACTTCGGGGTCGAATTCAACATCCAGATCCTGCTCATCGCCGAGCTGATAGCGGAGGTGTACTACGGCGTCATGTACCGGAAATGCGGTGACACCGCGCTGCGCGGTGTCTGCCACAAGATTCTCTCGGATGAGATGCGGCACATTGCATTTCACACGGAGTTTCTGCGAGAGCGGCTTGATGCCATGCCTGCGTGGCGACGCTGGCTCTGGCGGGCGCAGTTTCGCATCTTCCAGCGGGTCACTGCCGTGGCGGTGGCGTGGGATCACCGGGATTGCTTTCGTGCCTTGGGACTGAGCCCGTGGGAGGCCGCTGCCATGACGTTCAAGACGGGTGAACGTTTCCTCAGGAGGCTTGGCGGATCCCAGCATCTGTGGGGCGCGCGTCCGGCAGCGCTTGCCACGTGAACCTGGGGAAGGCGAGGGCGCGTGGAAAATGGCGCAACCAGCGGTGCCTTGCTAAGTTTCAACACCTGCGGGACGTTTCTGCAATGCTCCTGCTATTCCTCATGAAACGACTCCTCTACCCGCTCATGTTGTGCGCGCCTGTGTGTCTGCTGGCCCAGGCTCCGACTGTCCCCACACCCGCAACGACCACCACGTCACCCACCCTCACGGCTGAGCAGACTGCGAATATCATGAAGCAGCTCGAGCAGCTCGAGATGCAGATCAACAAGGGGCGAGGTGACCTCTTCGGCTCGGCCCTCACCAAGTGCCGTGCCGGTGCCGCGAGCGAGGCGGCGGCCGTCGCGCTGTATCTGGATTGCTATAAGATCGAGCACTATGACAAGCGCAACCTGAAGACCACGGACTTCCAGGCGTGGAAAGACAACAACGAAACCCGCCTGAAGGACCCTGAGTTCACCAAGGGACTCGTGCTCCAGCTCGAGTATCTGGTGCTGAGCATCCAGGCCCAGGATGCAGATGAGGCCAAGGAAAGGGCCCAGCTGGTAGCCGCTCTGCAGGCCTATCTTCCCCGTGTGGTGGGCGCCGTGCAGGAATCAATGAAGCACACCGCCTCAGGTGCAGTCGAAGAAAAGGATAAGGGGGCGCGCAATGGCGGCGGTGGCGGTCGAGGCCCGGGCGGCGGTGGCCGTGGTCCTGGCGGCGGCGGTGGCGGTGGCCCAGCCCTTGGTGCGGGCCAGCTTGCTGGCATCCTCCGGGAATCTGTGAAACAGACGGAATTCGCCCGGGCCATGCAGCTCGACCAATACCTGCGTAGCAGCGAGTGGGAGTATGCGCCGCTCGATATCGCCAACATCTATGACAAGGTGATTTTCCCCTTCTATCTCGAAAACAAACGGGAGGAAGTCGGGGCCCAGTGGGACGCCCGCATCAGCGCGGAGATGGCGCTGCAAAAGAGCTCCATGAGCGAGGCGCAGTATGCCGAGTACTACAAGGAGAGACTGCCGGTCCTGCAGTGGAGCAAGGCCAGCTTCCTGCTTGAGAACAAGATCAATCCCATCATGGCGCTGGCGGACATGCTGAAGGTGGTGCGTGACAATCCCTCGCATGCGAATGCGGGGCAGTGGCTGAAGTCACTGCGTCAGTCCGTGAATGAAACCCAAGGTCCGGTGGTCTCGCCCGGGGCGGATCCTGCGCCGGGGGCCACTACTCCAGCACCCGCGAGCACCTAATCAAAGGCAGAGAAGCGCGATAGTCTGAGTTTTTGAAACGGGAGGGCGACGTATCAGCCCTCCCGTTTTGTTTTTTCAGCGAAGGGACTGCACCGCGTTCTTCACCACCCAGTCATGCTGGTCCAGCGCCTCGCGTGCGGCGTCTTCATCCTTGCCCGTGAGTTCGCGGACCAGCCGCACAGCACGGTCGCGCAGCTTCACATTGCTGGGATTCATGTCCACCATCAGGTTGCTCAGCACCTTTCCGGTGTGCACCATCGCCAGCGTCGTGAGGGTATTGAGCACTACCTTGGTGGCCGTGCCGGATTTCATGCGCGTGCTGCCGGTGAGCGGCTCGGGACCTACGTCGATGAGAATGAGTTTGTCCGGAGCCCAGGCGGCGGAAACGTCGAGGTGCGGATTGAAGGCCAGCAGCGCCGTGGTGGCGCCGGCGCTTTTTGCTTCACGCAGGGCACCCCAGACATAAGGCGTGCGGCCGCTCGCAGCGATGCCTACCAGTACGTCGCCTTTCTTGATTCCACGATGGCGCGCCGCGCTGGCGCCGCCCTCGGTGCTGTCTTCAGCGCCCTCCACCGCACTCCAGAGGGCACGCTGGCCACCGGCAATGATGCCCTGCACCTGCTCCGGCGGGGCGCGGAAGGTGGGAGGACATTCGCTGGCATCCAGCACGCCGAGCCGACCACTCGTGCCGGCGCCCACATAGAACAGACGGCCACCACTCTGGAAAGCGGCCACGGTCTTTTCAATGAGCCAGCGGATCTCTTCCTTCTGCTGGAGCACCGCGTGCACCGCGACTTCATTCTCGTCTACCAGCAGTTCGATTGCTTCATCGAGCGCCATGGTATCGAGCGCCATGGTCCTCGGATTGCGCAGTTCGGTGGGCGATTTCGCGAGGGAGGCAAGCGGGACAGGTGTTGCGTCCGCAGGCTCACTGGACTCGGGAGAAGGAATCAATGCCGCAGGCAGGGAAGATCCGGAAGCACCCGGCACCACAGGCAGAAGAGTCTTCGCGAGAGTGATGGCGCCCCACACACTCTCGTGCTTGAGCTTTTCCACCCGGCAGTCACTCCAGCGCGCATGGAGTCGCTTGCTCACCGAGTTCGCAAACACGGGCTGCTTCAGCAGCGTGCCGCCCGCGAGAATGAACTGCACGTGCGCGCCTTCGTTCACGAGATGTGCGGCACAGTTCGCTGCCATGTCCGCGAGACGATCCGCGGCCTCACGCAAGACATCGCGGGCCAGGCTGTCTCCCTTCTCCGCCTCCCGAAACACGGTTACTGCAAGCTGGGCAATATCACCCTTTGCGGCCTCCTGGGTCCAGGGGATGAGATCGTCCGGATTGTTCAATTGCAGCGCACGCAGGATCGCTTGACCCAGTGCAGGGAATTGAGCCTTTAGATCCTGTTGGTACACGATGGCGCGTAGCGCTTGCAGGGCGATATCGATGGCACTGCCCCGATCTCCGAGGATGTGTCCTCGTCCGCCAAATTTCACCGTGCGTCCTTCGGTATTGCGGCCGTAGGCGCAGGAGCCGGTGCCGCTTAACAGGAGCACGCGCGCTTCCGCCTTGTCCGGCCATGGGCCTGCGGCTTCCAGCGCGGTTTCGAGATCGTTGGTGGCGTGGAAGGGGATGCCCGGCCACTCATGCACGGCCAGATCCCGTACACGCTTTTCGTCCGCCTCGTTGCGCAGACCTGCCATGCCCGCCGCCACCGCAGAGGGTTCACCGGTGCGACGCTTGATTTCGCGGAAGACCTTCGCGATTTCCACATTCGTCAGCAGGCGCACATTGGCAGGACCGAGATCAAATCGTTGCAGCGTCTGGTCCTTTTCATCCACCAGCAGTACGGTGGTGTGTGTCGCCCCTGTTTCGATTCCGAGAAAGGTGCGTGGGTGCTCCATGGGTGGCTTTGACATGTAGGTGATACCAGAGGACTGACAGGGAAAGCGGTGCCAGCGTTCGCGAATTCTGAAGGGCTTCTGGTTTCAGGGGCTCTTGATAGGTTCGCCGCTGGGCTTGAAGTTGTCCGGCTGGTCATTGGTCAACAGGCCTCGTACGTCTCCTTCATCGTGGTACTGCCACACGCGAATCGTGCCAAAGGTGGCACGTGATTCCTGCCATGGAGCCGGTCCCGCCCAGTCAGGCAACCAGATGCCCAGACTGAGCTGCGCCGCGATGGTGGGCACATCATCGGTGTTTTCGCCCACGAGCTTGCCATCGATCCAATGCGTGGCTCTCACGCCGTGATACACCGCGTAGCGATCCTTGCCGAGTCGTTTCACTGGATTGCCCCAGTACCGGTCGAAGGGATATTTCAAGTCGCGGATCCAGTGGAAGCCCTGGTGTTCCGTGACCTGTTCATCACGCAAGTCCATCAGTTCGCGCAGTGCCGTGCGCCATTCCGTGGTGTAGGTGTGATATTTTCCATCAGCCACCTGCACTGGGAGCGTCTTGCTGTGAATGCGCGAGTGATTGAAGGTGTTGTAGAGCGCATGGTCGAAGTCACCCTTCTTCCCGAGCTCCGGGAAGTCGAGCTCTGAGGTGAGATAGGCGTTGCCCTTGCTCCATTTCTGCAGATACGGGTGATACAGTGGCTCCTCCTGCACGAACCCGTCCGACAAGGAGTCCGTCACCCGCACATTTTTCCCGGCATAGATCCAGATGGCGGCGATGGAACCGATGGGCCTGGCTGGATTCTCCGGACCAACGGCGAGTTTCTCGGTCCCTCCCACGCGCATCTCCACCTCGAAGCGGCCTGAGGCAAAAAACGTTTTGCTGGCGATGATGCCGCCCACGCGATCCGGCTTGTTCCACAGACCATGAATGGGGCCTGTGTACTGGTCGCCGTTAGCGCGACACTCCAGAACGTGCCGCTTGGTGCCGTCGGCCACGGCCTCCTCGATGACGCGTACGTTTTCCGGCACGTTGCCGTGATTGCCTCCGTCCCAGTTGCGCCGCATCAGGTACCAGCGTGCTGGATCGATGGAGCCCGAGGCCCAAGTCTCCTCCAGCTCGAGCCTGGCGTGCTCCGGCAGTGCTGGCACCTCCGCAAATCCCCTGAGGGAGCACAGCGCCAGCAGCAGGCAGAGCAGGGGACGACCGATGGTCATGCGTGCCAGATAACAGATTCTCCCCCGGCTGTCACCGTCGGGTGCATGGTTTCGAGGAAGGTAGATGTAGCGAGGGGCTGGATCACGTTGTCTGGCCCGCTATCATCATGGAGCCGCTCCTCTCATTCTGTGAACGCCAAATCCCGCTCTCTTCTTCAGTCCACTTCCGTGCCGTTCGGTACGGACGTGACTCGCAATGGACGTGGCACGCGTGAGATGATTCTGGAGGCATCCTCTTGTCCGGCACTAGGCGCGCATCGCATTTCGCGTGTCGGCATCGAGTGGGCCACACCGGGATTTCAGCGGGTACGATTGAGACCCTCTGGAAGTTTCCTCATGGCGGTGTGCGAGGGCAGTGGACGCATCTTGCTGGACGGTACCTGGCAGACCATCCGGGCGGGTACGGTGTGCATGGCACCGCCACGGAGCTTGAATGCGTTCGAAGCCGGCAGCGAGGGCCGCTGGGTGATTGCCTGGGTACGTTATGACGAACCTCCACCCGTGCATCCGCTCGTAGGCTCTGCTTCACCACAAAAGGTGAAGCTCGATGGCGACATGCTGCGCCGCGCGATTGAGGGATTGATTGGCGAGTGGGAAACAGCCCGTGACTCCCGGCAGATGTACCACTGGGTTGAGATTGTGCATGGTCTTGCAAGGCGCATCGCCCAACCTGCGAAGGTGGATGAGAAGCTGGTGTCTCTCTGGGACGAAGTGGCTGCAAGCCTCTCCGATGACTGGCAACTGAACAGTCTCGCCGCGCGCTTCCACTCCAGTCGTGAGCATCTGCGCAAGGCTTGCTTGAAACATTTTGGGCGCAGCCCGATGCAGCAGCTCACCTACATGCGCATGCAGCAGGCGCGCCATCTGCTGGAGGAGACAAATGACAAGCTGGATGCCATCGCAGAGGCGGTCGGTTATGAAAGCGGGCTGGTGCTGGCCCGTGCCTTCCGCCGCTGGGTGGGGTGCAGCCCAACGGAGTATCGGCGGGGATTGTAGCAGCCGGTCCTTTTTCAGGATTGCTTCTCAAGAGGCTCCGGCATCGCGCGGAAGGTGATGGAGAAACGGTTCCACCCATTGATGGCCACCACAGCCAGGGTGAGGTTGGTCAGTTCGGTCTCGGAGAACTCCTTGCTGGCCAAGGCATAGACTTCGTCCGGTACATGGGATTCCGAGATGAGAGTCAGGGATTCCGTCCAGGCCAGTGCCGCCTGCTCGCGAGGAGTGAAGAAATGGGGCACTTCACGCCAGACGGGGAGTAGATGGAGTCGCCGGTCGTTTTCGCCCTTCTTTTTGGCATCACTAACGTGCATGTCGATGCAGAAGGCGCAGCCATTGATTTGGGAGGCGCGGAGCTTCACGAGGTCCAGCAGCACAGGGTCCAGTCCGGTCTTCCGCACGGCGGTTTCCAAGGCGAGCATGGCCGTGAATGCTGCGGGGCTGGCCTCGCGGTAGTTGAGGCGTGGGGATGAAGGCGTTGCAGGATCTGTGGACATGGTGAGGAAGGGTTAAGGGTGAGGGGCTCCGTGCGGGGTACCTATGGCTGCTTAAAGGGCAGTACGTTGCATTTTCGTCTCCAGCCGGTGGAGATTTGTTCTTTAGAAATGGAGGGCTTCTCCGTAGTCTTGCCTGCTCCACGCGGTGTCGCTGAACTGAACGACCGCCTTTTCGCACGTCACTTTCCTATCCTCCATTTTTCGCATGCCTACCATCGCTGTACTGGGAACCTTTGATACCAAGGGCGCTGAGCACGCCTTCATCGCTGAAGCCATCCGTGCCCGCGGGCATGAGACGCTTCTCATCCACGTAGGCTGCCTGGAAGAGCCTACCATCACGCCGGACGTTCCCGTTGAGCAGGTGGCTGCCGCAGGTGGTGAGGACTGGCAGGCCGTCTTTGCAAAGAAGGACCGCGGCGAATCTGTGGCCCTGATGGCTCGCGCTGTCGCGAAATACACGGCGAAGCTGGAGGAAGAGGAAAAGATCCACGGCATCATTTCACTCGGTGGTGGTGGCGGTACGGCGATTGCCACGGCTGCGATGCGGGCTCTGCCGATTGGCTTCCCCAAGCTCATGGTATCCACGCTCGCGAGCGGAAACACCGCACCCTATGTCGGCACCAAGGACATCGTCATGATGCCAGCCATCGTGGATGTCTCTGGCATCAACCGCATCTCCCGCACCATCTTTGAGAACGCCGCGGGAGCCATCTGTGGCATGGTGGAGGCGGCCGTGACACGTGAAACGCGGCCTGCGGAGGACAAGCCGCTGATCGTGGCCAGCATGTTCGGCAATACCACCGCCTGTGTGGACAAGGCGAAGACACTGCTGGAGCAATCCGGCTATGAGGTGTTGGTATTCCATGCCACCGGCACCGGCGGACGCACCATGGAGAGCCTCATCGAAAGCGGCATGGTCGCCGGGGTGCTGGATATCACGACGACGGAATGGGCGGATGAACTGGCGGGCGGCATCCTCGGTGCGGGACCTGCGCGATTGGAAGCGGCGGGTCGTGCGGACGTGTCTGCCATCGTCACACCGGGATGCTTGGACATGGTGAATTTCGGTGAGCCCCACACCGTGCCGGCGAAGTATGCAGGCCGCAATTTTTACCACCACAACCCACAAGTCACCCTCATGCGCACGAATGCGGAAGAGTGTGAGGAGTTGGGCCGCATCCTCGCGGAGAAGGTGAATGCGTATACAGCGCCTGTCACGGTGCTGCTTCCAAAGAAAGCCATCAGCATCATCAGCGCAGAAGGGAAGGCTTTTCATGATCCCGCTGCAGACGAGGCCCTCTTCTCTTCCATCAAGAAACACCTGCGTCCCGGCATCCCGCTGATGGAGTTCGATCTCGAAATCAACGATCCCGCCTTCGCTGCCGCCTGCGCCACCGCATTGCTCGAAAACATCGCCGCTCATCACGCTCCCTGATCCCATGAAAAAGCACTCACTCACCCGCCGGCTGCTCACGATGCTAGTGGCCTTCATTGCCACCGCTCCGGCACTGCCTGCCCAATCGACCGGAGCGGTCTCGCTGTTCGATGGCAAGTCGCTGGATCAGTTCGAGGGCGACTCGAAGATCTGGCGTGTGGAGGATGGTCTCCTCACCGGCGGCTCTCTCACGGAGCAGATCACCAGGAACCACTTCTTGGCCACGAAGGAGTCATATCACAACTTCGTGCTGAAGCTGAAGCTCAAGATTACGGGCACGGGCTTTGTGAACAGTGGTGTGCAGATTCGTTCGCTGCGTGTGCCCAACAACACCGAGATGAGTGGTTACCAGGTGGACGCAGGCGCCGGTTGGTGGGGCAAGCTCTATGACGAGTCCCGTCGCAACAAGGTCATCGGTGAAGCGACGGATCTCGCGGCGGTGAATGCCTCCATCAAGGCGGATGACTGGAACGAATATCAAATCCGCGCCGAGGGACCTCGTATCCAGTCGTGGGTGAATGGCGTGCCCGCGCTCGACTACACCGAGCAAGACACCAACATCGCGCAAGATGGTCACATCGCCATCCAGGTGCACTCCGGTGGCAAGGTCGTGGTGCAGGTAAAGGACATCACCATCGAAGAATTGCCTCCCACACCCAATGCTCCCACGTGGGACAAGGTCGGACATCCCGGTGAGAAGAAGCAGGCGGCCGCGGCTCCCGCTGCGGCTGCGGCTGGCGCTATGAAGATGGGCAATGCTCCCGGTTCGGCAGCGAAGACACCCGAGCAGGAACGCGCCAGCTTCAAGGTGCCGGATGGATTCACCGTGGAACTCGTTGCGGAGGAGGAGGAGGGCATTGGCAAGTTCATCGCCGTGGCCTGGGATCACGCGGGCCGCATGTGGACCATGACCGCACTCGACTACCCGGTCGATGCCAACGAGAACAAAGCCGAGGCGGAGTCTCTGTATGCCAAGGGCGGACGGGACAAGATTCTTATCTACGATCAGCCTTATGGCCCGGGTCCCCACAAATCGCGTGTGTTCGCCGATGGCCTGGCCATTCCCCTGGGCATCCTGCCGGCGAAGGACGGCTGCTATGCTCAGTATGGTCACGACATCCGACTCTACAAGGACACGAATGGCGATGGCAAAGCTGACAAGCATGACGTCGTGCTCACCGGATTCGGCATTGATGACTCGCACCTCTTTCCCCATCAGTTCACCCAGGGACCGGGGAACTGGATCTACCTCGCACAGGGCGCCTTCAACCACGGTGATGTGAAGCGGCCGGATGGCAAGCCACTCGCCACCGGCAGCATGTTCTCCATCACCCCGCAGCCGAGCACGCCCTTCCATTTCTGCAAACTGGCCCGCATGCGCCCTGATGGCAGCGATTTCCAACTGCTCTCCAGCGGTCCCAATAACATCTGGGGCCTCGTGCTGGATCGCGCCGGCAGTTGGTTCATCCAGGAAGCGAATGACATGGGCTATCCCGTGGTGCCCTTCATGCCCGGCACGCATGTCCCCGGTGTGGGTAATGAAAAGCTCAAGCCCTACGCGCCTGTGCGTCCACCCTCGCTGAGCCCTCCGCAGATGGGCGGCACCGGATTGTCCGGCCTCGCCTTAAAGGAAGACGGTGACTGGCCCGAGACCTTTACCGGAAAAGGTGACACACGCATCTTCTACATTGCCAATCCCATCACCAGCAGTGTTCAGGCGGTGCAGATGAAGCATGATGGGAACGGATACACCTTTGAGAAGAAAGCGGACTTCCTGACCTCCACGGATCCGTGGTTCCGGCCCATCGCCATCGCCTTCGGACCGGATGGCTGCTTGTATGTCACGGACTGGTACAATCGCATCATCAGTCACAACGAAGTGCCACGCGCGCACCCGGACCGCGACAAGACCCGCGGACGCATCTGGCGCATCCGCCACAAGGACCAGTCCAAGCCGGATGTGCCGGACATGACCAAGGTAGCCACGGATGACCTGCTGCTGTATCTGGAAACCACCAGCCAGTGGGCCCAGCGCGCAGCGACGGAACAGTTGATCCAGCGTGGAGCGAAGGATCTCGCTCCGACTCTGCTGACACTGGCCACAGATGAGAACAAGGATGCCGCCACGCATGTGAATGCCCTCTGGGTTTGCGAGGGCCTGGGCATCTACGACGAAGCCACGATGGTGAAGTTGCTGGCGTCGCAGGATCGAAATGAGCGCCGCGAGTCGGCTCGCGCCCTGGCTTCCTTCAATTTGAGTGGCGAGGTGCTCGCCAAACTCTTCACCCCCTTGCGCGATGAAAAGGACAGCGATGTGCGCAGTGCCATCATCCAGACACTGGCGACAGTGAAGGAATCCAGCCCCGTGCTGGTGGAAGCGCTCGTGCATTTCTTCGCCCCTTCCCTGCTGGCAGGCAGCGACAAGATGCAGGCCTATGAGCGGGAGTTTGAGCGGTATCTGGCGCGTGCTGCGTTGGAAAATCACGGAGCGGCACTGGCTAGTTTCCTGCGCAGCAAAGCGGCACGCGCTCTCCCGGTTGAGAACCGGATTTCTGCCTGCCTCGCTCTACCGAAGGGCGAGCCTCCCTATGCCCTCATTGAGGCGCTCCGCGATGCCAGTCGCGCACTCAGCGACGAAGAGGTGGTTGCCCTGCTGACTCCGCCAGTGCCCCTCAAGTCGGGCGATGTGAGCAGTGGTCGATACCTGCAGATGATTCCCAGCGGGTGGTTGGATGAGGCCGCCGGGTTCATCAACCGTCCCGAGAACAGGCTCCGTGTACTGGAGGCTGCCGTGCGCCAGCGTGACCGTCTGGATGGCGGCTACACCACCGTGATGCTGAACAACATCGATCTGGATGAAGCCTTGCACGACCGCGCCAGCAAACAGTACAACCCGCTTACGGTATCTCTGACAGCGGCGTTTCCTGTAAAGGGGTTGGAGCATGCCGTGGCTGACATCGCACTGGCATCGAACACGCCGCAGGATGTTCGACTTCTTGCCATCGATACCCTTCCCAAGCTCTCTGCAAAGGAGACGGTGAGACTGGAACCGCTCGCCACGGACGAAAGCACCCCTCCGGGACTTCGCGGTGCGGCGATTGCTGCGCTGGCTTCCGGTAAACCTGAGGTTGCGTCTACGCAGTTCGGGAGCATCTGGCCCAAGCTGAATCCTCTGGAACGCAACACGCTGGCTACGAAGCTCGCCTCTTCCAAGGCCAGTGGGAAAGTGCTGCTGGGTGCTGTCACCACAGGCACCCTGAAGGATGCGGATCTCGATGCCTCACTGCTGGAGCGTCTGCATTCTCTCTTTCCGGAAGACCCTGCCATGAAGTCACTCTGGGATCGCGTGGCGAAGAAGTTCGTCCGCGTGCTGAAGATGAACGGCAACAAAGATGGCTATGTGGACAGCAATATCACGCTGCGAGGCCCCTTCACCGTGGAGTCCTGGGTGCGCTTGGATGACGGCATCGACAACGGTGATGGCCTGATCTCCAACGGTAAGACTTTTGGTCCGAATTTCTTCGCCAAGAAATTCCGCGTGTATGTGGGTGGTGACCTCCATGATGTGGCTGTTGCCACGAAGGACATGGTGCCTGGCGCGTGGACGCATGTGGCATTCACTCGCGATGACAAGGGGGTGTTCCGCATCTACCTGAACGGCGAGTTGGACGCGACCGGCAACAAGACCACGACGGCCAGCTTTGAGGGCTGTGACATCGGACGCAGTCCGGTTGGGAACAAAGGCACAGCGGGCGAATTCGCCGAGTATCGCGTGTGGAATGTCTGCCGCACGCCGGAGGAGATTCGCTCAAGCTTTGACCGCACCTTCGCCGGTGAAGCGAAGCCCGAGCATCTCATGGTGTATCATTCGCCGATGTCCGATTGGCAGGGCATTACCAAGCAGGCGACAGTTGTGCCCCTCTTGAACGGTCCGCATCTTCTCAGTGCCACCGAGGCAAAGGCCCAGGCGGAGAAACTGGCAAAGTACAAGGTCATCGCCGCGAAGTCCGGGGATGCCAAAGCTGGCCAGATCACCTTCACCAGCATTTGCATGAGTTGCCATACGGTGGCGGGGAAAGGTGCAAACCTTGCGCCGGCCCTGGATGGCTCCGCACATCGTGATCTCGATGGCCTGCTGCGCGCCCTGCTCACGCCGAATGCCGCCGTGGAGGGTGGCTACCGCGCCTTCCGCGTGGAAACAAAGGATGGCCGCCTCGTGGAAGGTTTCCTCGCCTCACGCGACAAGGATGGTCTCACCCTGCGCATGATGGGCGGCATAGATCAGCGCATCAACATGGCCGACGTGGCCAAGGCGGACTTCACCGAGCGCTCGCTGATGATCGAAGGCCTGATGGATGCGCTCAGCGAGCAGCAAATCGCGGATCTCTTCAGCTACATCCGCACGCTGAAGTAAGACTGAGATGCGTCGGGCATTTCAAAGGAGCGCGGACACTCTTGTCCGCTGCCCCCGACGTGCCATCGTCTTCCATCTGGCAAGCAAGGTCACATTCCACCAGCTGCTTCAGAGGCGTCACCCGCAGATTTCACACTACAGAAGTCGCTGCGCAACAGAACGGCGGACAAGAGTGTCCACGCTCCTTTGCCCAATCCTTCGCTCCCCACACAAGGAGCCTTTTCAACTTTGATAGCATAAGCAGGGCTTAGACAGCTACTCAGCACTCACGGCACAATCCGGTACGGCTGGCCGGCTTCATACAGCTTCAACCGCTGCTCCATCCGCGTCTTGTGCTCGGGCGAAGCAGCGGTGCCAGATGCGAGGGCCTGCTTCGCGTACTTCACTGCGTTCGCGAAGTCGCCCGTCTCCGCGTAGGCGGCGGCCAGCACATCCACGCTCTCGCTGTTCCACTGGAGCTTTTCACAAAGCTTCGTGCCGAGTTCGACTGCCTTCCTGCCGTCACGCGCGGCGTTGTCCGGGCTCGCGGACAGCAGGCGCACCAGCCACAGTTGCCCATCGAGGTCATTCGGATTGAGTTGCACGGCCTTGGAGAATCCTGCGATGGCCGGCGCCCACTCAGCCATGTTCGCGTGCATGATGGCGCGGTTCTTCTGGTTGCCGGCGTGACTGGGTTGCAGACGGATGGCCTCGTCGAGGCTTGCCGTCGCGTTCTTCACATCGCCCTTTCCATGGTAGGCAGCGGCGCGTCCCGTGTGGGCATGGGCGCTGTCCGGATTGAGTTCAAGGGCCTTGCTGAAATCCGCGAGCGCCGGATCCCATTGCTTGAGTTTCAGATTCGTGGCGCCCCTGCCGGTGTAGGCAGCGGCGGATTTGGGAGCCAGCTTCACGGCCATTTCACGGTCACGCAGGGCGGTCTCCAGTTGACCCTTGTTCTCATAGACAGCGCCTCGCAGCAGGTATCCCTCCGCATCGTCCGGCTTCAGGCGGATGGCTTCATCCAGATCGCGCAGGGCCTTGTCCCATTCTTTCTTGCTTTCATAGGCCAGACCCCGGTTGCGCAGGTAGGTGAGATTGGCCGGATCGAGTCGCACGGCTTCGCTCATGTCCGCGAGTTCCTTGTCCGCCTGCTTCATGTCACGATAAACGAGACCACGGAAGTTGTAGATGGAGGCCTGGGGACCGGCGGCACGCAGTGCTTCTTCGGAGGCTTTCAGCGCGGCTTCGTGGTCACCCTTGCGGCGATAGACATCCACCCGCCCGTTCAGCGAAGGCACGTTCTTGGGATTCCCGCGTAGCGCCACGGCGTAGTCTTCCAGTGCCTCGTTCAGCCTGCCGGTTTCCCGGTAGACGTTGCCGCGGTTGTTGCGGATGCTCACGTGATTGGGCTGCAGGTCGAGGGCATCTGTGTAGTCGCGCAGTGCTTCGTCCTTCCGTCCGAGTTTCTCCAGCGCCATGGCTCGTGCGCCGAGCGCTTCCACATTGGATGGATCCGCCTTCAGTGCTGCCGTGGCGTCTGCCATGCATTCCGTCCACCCTCCCAACTCATAGCTGGCCAGCGCTCGATTGCACAGCACCATGGACTTCATCCGTGGAGCCAGGTCGCCCATCAGTGCTTCATCATAGGCGGCGATGGCCTCCGTCATTTTTTTCTCCTTCTGGGCCTTGTAGCCGGTCAGGAGTTTTCTCACCGCCGTCGCGCTGCCCGCGCCTTCTTCCATTTCCACTTCCGCCACCTCGGGGTTGATCTCCATCGCCTTGTCGAAGTCCGCCAGCATGTTGTCGAGCGAGCCCGAGGCCAGATGGATGGCGGCGCGCGTGATGTACCCCTTTGCCTCGCCGGGTTCGAGGCGAATGCTCTCGTCCGCGTCCTTCATGGCCTTGGCGAGATCACCTTTGGTCTGGTAGGCTTCCGCACGGTGGCGGTACAGCAGGGCCAGCTTGTTGTTCAGCGCAATGGCCGTATCCAGATCGGCGATGGCTTTCTCCGCCTGGTGCAATTCAGTGTACGCCATGCCCCGTCCACCCAGGGCGTCGAGGGACTTCGGCTTCTCGGCGAGCACGAGGTTGAAATCACGAATGGCGTGCTCCCATTCCTCCCTCGCCAGGTAGGCGAGTCCGCGCTGGGTGCGCACCGTGCACTGCACCTCCTTCGTGAGCCCGAGAGACAGCGCCGTGGTGAAGTTTTGGATGGCTTCCGAGTACGCCTTGCGCGACAGCGCTACATGGCCCTGTTGCACCACGGCGGATGCATCCTGACCATGGGCCGTGAAGCGCATGGATGCGAAGGCAACCAGGGCAATCAAGTGGCAGCGCATGCCCCTATGCTTCCAAATGGTTCAATGCCGGGCAAGAGCAAACCCTGTAAGTACTCCTGCCTACGATTTATCCGTAAGCAGTTATTCGGGGTTCAGGATTCCTGCTCTTCTTCCTCCATCTCCTCCGCTTCATCCAGGTCTCGCAGTTCCTCGTCGGCTTCGCTGATGCCCTTGTCCACGAGCATCTCAGCAGCATTGGCTTCATCTTCGAGTGGCATTCTGCTGGCGCGATGTCCCGGATCACCCATGGGCTCATCCCATGGACCGGATTGGCTTTCGAGATCCACGATGGTTTCCATGCCGGGAATCACGTCAGACGCATCGCCGCTGGGGAGCACATCCTGCTGGCTGAGGTCTTCCACGACGCTCTCCACAGGCAGGGGGACCGGGGTGTCTTCTGACGGGCGTTTTGTTTTCATATCACCACCCGAATCGCCGCTCCTCTGGAGGTCGCGTGTTTGCCGGGTGCGCGGCTACAGGGCGTCAGCGGCCGTCTCTGCCACGTGGTCCAGGCCATCCGTGGGCGGCGGAGATTTTCGCTCCTTGCTGGCTCGGAAATCCTTCAGGAACAAGCGCTGCTCCAGCTCGCGCACCGCAGCGGGATCGGAGTAGGCGATATTGGCCTCGTCATTCACCCGCAGGCTCAGGCGGTCGTAGTTGGCGGAGCCAATGAAGGCCCATCCGTCAAACAGCCCAGCCTTCACATGCGTCATGCGCGGGTATACAAACACACGGATGCCATGCTCGAACATCACCGCGGCTGTGGCCTCGTTGTTTTCACTCAGCACCTTTGCATTGGCATCGACCGGCAGCACCACGCGCACGTCCACGCCCCGCTCGCGGGCGGCGATGAGCTTCCTCACGATGGCGTCATCGGTGAAGTAGGGGTTCTCGATCCACACCCGCCGTCTGGCGTTGTCGATGGCCAGGTGGATGACTTTTTGGATTTCGAAGTCGAAGGGCTTGGTACGGAAGACGCGGATGTCATAGGCGCCTTTCTCTGTCGGGATGGAGGCTGACGTTGATGAAGGGCGGTCTTTGCTATTTCCACCGGATGGCAGGAGATGCTGCCAGTCACCCAGCAGCGAGGCGCGTTTCCAGGAATGGTCCACTTCCGCCTGCAGCAGGGCCACCACAGGGCCGCGCACTTCCGCCATCATGTCATGCCATTCGGAAAGGTACTCCCTGCCGATGTTCATGCCACCGATGTGCGCCAAGGAAGGTCCGAAGGTGATGATCTTCGTGTGCGTGGAGGTGAGCGCCACGTTGGGCAGCGTGCGCACCCGGATGCGAGAACCTTCCTTCAGGTACGCTGCGATGTCTGCCGGTGGCTCGAATCCCGCAGGGGGTGTTGTTTTGGGCTTGGTATGCCCGGCCTGCAGACTGCCAAGGTCATCATAGAGCACACGCACGGGCACCCTCCGGGAGGTTTGCTTGAGTTCATCCGCCATCTGCACAGCGAAGTCATCCCGGTCGAAGATGTACAACTGCACATCCACCGGCTCTCGCGCCTCACGGAAAAGCTGGCTGAGCCGGGAGAAATATTCCGGCCCATCAATCAAGAGGCTGACTTTGCCCGGAGCACGGCGAGGCTGGAGCTTGCGATCGAGCAGTGCCTCGAAGGAGGCCACATCCATGCCTGGTTGCGTCCCGGCAGGTGGTAGCTGTGCGCGGTTGGCTTTTGCTAGGCCGCCCATGCCGGGATGCAGCCAAGCTCCAGCGAGGGTGGTGCCCTGTTGGGCAGCGCGGACGGTGCCGGAGACGGGATAGCGGACGACGCTGGTGCCGATTCCTTTTACGCCGGCCACATGGATGGTCTGGATCGTTCTCTTCACCCCGCCGCCGGAGCCGGAAAAGGCTTTGGGGGAATTGCAGCCGGGGATCGCGCACAGGCAGACCATGGCAGCTGCCTTCAGCACGCAGGGGATCGAACGAATCGCTTTCATTTCACAGGCCCGGATGCCTGACTGGCCGCGAAACCCGCGGCCAGTCAGGGTAGAAGAGCATGGGACTCAACCGAGGAAGTCGGACTGCTCAGTAGCGGAGATTGGCCGCGAGACCGCCAATCGGCGTGCTGATGCCGCCACCGGTGCGGCTGCTGCTGATACCGCCTCGGGCGGAGCAGTTGGAGAGCAGCAGCGAGCAGGCTGCCAGTGCTACCAAGGTAAGGGTGAGGGGGATTGTTTTCATAGAACCATGAATCGACCCTCTGCGGTGAGCTGTGTGTAAGGTGGCCGCAATATTGGGCAAGGAAGAGGCGCGGCACGTTTCCACCTTGCCATTGGGATTTGATAAGTTTACTGTTCTTGTGAACAGTAAACATGTCTGCCACCGCCCCCAACATTCTGGACATCCGCGAGCTGGTGCAAGCGCGCTTCCCGGAGGCTCAGGCCATCCGGCAGATGGGCAGTGCCGTGCTCACGGGCATTCCTTGTGTAGATGCGGCAGGGGTCACTCCCGGGCAGATCACGGAGTTCGTATCTCCTTGTGGCAGTGCGGGTTCCGGGCTGATTCTTGCCGCCCTCATGGAGGGGGAGGAGGAGACCTTGCGCGAGCAGGTGGCGCTGGTGGATGGGGCAGATGCCTTTGATCCCCGCACCCTCTCGCCGCAGGCCCTTGGACGGCTCCTCTGGCTGCGTTGCCGGCAGGTGCAGAAGGCGGTGCGTGCCACGGACCTGCTCCTGCGCGATGGGAACATCCCCCGCGTGCTGCTGGACCTTCAACTTTGCCCTGAGCGCGAGGTCAGGCAGATCCCCTCCCAAGCCTGGCACCGGTTGCGCTTGCTCGCGGAGCGGGGTGGGGCGGCGCTGTGTGTCTTCACCCCGTTTCAGGCGGTGCCTTGTGCTCGTTCCCGGCTGCTGCTGGACAGGCAGTTGCCGCTGGAGGTGCTGGATGAGGAACGGCCCGTCCTGCTCAGCTATTTGAATGGGCGGGTCATTCGCCGGGGCTCAGCGCTTGAGCCATTACCCATGCCGGTTCCTGTCGGCACGTCTCGATCGAGACCGATGCCTTCGCCAATGCCGGTCGCTATGGCGGTCTAGCCTCCGGACTCATCATCCATGCCTGCCTTCCGCTCATGTCCGTTTCCCGCACCTCCATCTACGCCGCTCTGTGGCTGCCACGCTTCCAGCTGCAGGCAGCCTTGCGCGCGTGGCCGGACACTCCGCGTGGGCCGCTCGCGGTGTTGGATAGCGATTTGACCCAGTCCCCCGCCGAGGCGGAGAAGAAGGGGCACGTGCTCCATGCCAATCCGCAAGCGGAGCGCGCGGGCATCGCGGCAGGCATGACGCCTTCCCAGGCACTCGCGCGGTGCCACGGATTAATCCTGCGCCACCGCCATCCGGAAGAGGAGATGCGTGCGCATGCGGACCTGCTCCGCTGCGCCTCCCACTGGACGCCACATTACGAGTCCACCGCACCGGGACTCTGCGTCATGGAAGTTTCCCGCGTGCGGAACATGCGTGGACGCCTGGAAGCCAGTGGCGCGAACATGCGGCAGTGGCTCGCGCAATGTGGACTGCAGGCGCAGGTGGGTTTCGCGGGGAATCTCGACATGGCCTGCCTCGCCGCGCGTGCTGCTACGGACGTGCTGGTGCTGCAGGAGCAGGAGAAGGAGGGCAGCGAGACCACATTGCTGCACCAGTTGCCTCTCGCCGTTCTGCAACCCTCCGCCAACGTCACCGAGGTGCTGCAGCTTTGGGGCATTCGCACTCTGGCGGAGCTCATCAAGTTGCCGCGCGCCGACATCGCCGCGCGCCTGGGCATGGAGGGCGCAACCTTGTGGGACATGGCTGCGGGAGGACGCGAGCGGTTGCTGCGACTCGTGCGGCCAGAGGTGGCTTATCGCGAAGTCATGGAGCTGGAGTATCCCGTGGAGTCGCTGGAGCCGCTGCTTTTCCTCCTGCGCCGCATGTTGGACTCCCTCTGCGGCCGGCTGGCGGAGGCCTGGCTCGTCGCATGCGAGGAGAAGCTCACGCTGAAGTTCGAGAATGATGAAGTGCACGAGCGCAGCATCCAGCTCGCAGAGCCCACCCGTCATGCGGAGCTTCTCCTGCGCGTGTTGCACACGCATCTGGATGGGTTGACCACCGCATCGCCCATCCGCGTGGTCACACTGGAACTCACTGCCTCCGCGCCGGATGCGCGGCAGAGCCAGCTCTTCCAGCGTGGCCTGCGCAATCCCAACCGCTTCGCGGAAACACTCACCCAGCTTGAGGCCCTGCTCGGCGCGGGAAATGTGGGACGGCCCATCCTGCTGCCCAGCCGTCGGCCTGGTGCCTTTGTCTTGAAAAATCAGGTCGAGGTCGAGGCGCCGGTGCCAGCATTGCTATCCAAAGATGATACACCATTACCCGAGGAGAGCATCACCCATGGCCTGCCTCTGCGCTGGCGTCGTCCTCCGTGCCAGATCACCGTGCAGATGAACGGCGGGCTTCCTGCTGCCATGCTCATTCCGGAAGGCAGGCTGGAGATTGTACAGACGAATCCATGCAACCTGCTCTCCGGTGACTGGTGGGATCGCCATGCCTGGCAGCGCGAGATCTGGGAAGTGGCCGCGAGCAACGGCGCGCTGTATCAAATCGCGCGTGAGAAGCAGGGCTGGGTGCTCGACGGCATGTTCGGCTGAGACAGGAGAGGAGGGGAATACACGCCATGCCTTTCGTGGAACTTCATGCCCGCAGTGCCTTCAGCTTCCTTCGTGGAAGCTCGCATCCGGAGTCCCTGGTGGTACGCGCCCAGGAACTCGGCATGGGCAGCATTGCGGTCACGGATCGCGATGGCCTGTACGGCACGGCGCGTGTGCATCACAAGGCGGAGGAACTGGAAATGAAAGGCATCGTGGGCTCTGAAATCACGATGGAAGATGAGAGCGTGCTGCCCTTGCTGGTTTACTCGCAGCAGGGTTATCAGAACCTCTGCCGCATGCTGACCCGCGCCAAGCTGCGCGCTCCGAAAGGCCAGAGCCGCGTGACCTGGGCGGAACTGGAGGAGCACGCCGCGGATCTCGTCGCGCTCACCGGAGATGCCGAGGGACCACTCGTGCGCGCCATTGAAAGCCGGGATCGCCACGCGCCCATGGCAGTGCTCAACCGGTTGCAGCGCATCTTTGGCGGCGAAGATCGGCTTGTCATCGAAGTGCAGCGGCATCGCCTGCGCAAGGACCAGCGCCGCATCAAAGCATTGCAGGAGCTGGCTGAACGCAGCGACCTGCCCCTCGTCGCCACCAATGGCGTGCTCTATGCCACGATGGAAGGACGGCTGCTGCATGATGCTTTCACCGCCTTGCGCCACCACACGATTCTGGATGATGCCGGGCTGAGGCTCGCAGCCAATTCCCAGCACTACCTGAAGAGTGAAAAGGAGATGCGCGAGCTCTTCGCAGACATGCCTGAGGCCGTGGACTATTCGGCGCGCATCGCGGAGAAGGCGATGTCAGGCTTCACCTTGCAGGACCTCGGGTATAAGTTTCCTGAGTATCCTGTGGGGGATGGGCATTCTCAGGATTCCTTCCTGAAGGAAAGAGCACTCGAAGGAGCTCGCCATCGCCTCGGGTCGCTCTCGCAGAAGCTCAAGGACACTCTGGATGGAACCACCATCCGGAAGCAGATCGAGGATGAACTCAGCTTGATTAGTGAGTTGAACTTCAGTGGTTATTTCCTCGTGGTGTGGAGCATCGTGGAGTTCTGTAAAAAGCAGGGCATCTCGGTGCAGGGGCGTGGCAGTGCCGCGAACAGCGTCGTCTGTTTTTCCCTCGGCATTACCAATGCCAACCCCACGGAGCACAAGCTGATGTTCTCCCGTTTCCTGAGCCGGCGCCAGAAAAGCTGGCCGGACATCGACCTTGATCTTCCCAGCGGCGATCGTCGCGAAAGTGTCATCCAGGAGATGTACCGGCAATTCGCACCGCACGGCGCGGCCATGACGGCGAATGTCATCACCTATCGCGGTCGCAGCGCCATGCGGGAGATGGGCAAGGTCATCGGTTTGTCGGAGGATGTCATCTCACGCTACTCGGACTACTTCGCCAATGGTGACTTCCAGCACACCATGGGTGTGCGTGAGCAGATCAAGAATGCGGGCCTTCCCGAAAGCCATCCTCGCCTGCCTGCACTGCTGCGCCTGTATCACGCTGCCTATGGCCTGCCACGTCATCTGGGGCAGCACAGCGGCGGCATGGTGCTTTGTACGAACGGTCTGGATACCATCGTGCCCCTTGAGCCTGCCTCCATGCCAGGACGCGTGGTCGTGCAGTGGGACAAGGATGACTGTGAAGACCTCGGTCTCGTGAAGGTGGACCTGCTCGGCCTCGGCATGATGGCCGTGCTGGAGGACACCATGACCATGTGCCGGGCGCGCGGTGAGGAGCGTGCCATGGAATTGCACCGCATCCCGCAAGACGATCCAGAGACCTATGCCATGATCCAGAAGGCAGATACGGTCGGAGTGTTCCAGATCGAGAGCCGCGCCCAGATGGCCACGTTGCCACGCCTGAAGCCGAAGAACTTTTATGACCTCGTCATCGAAGTCGCCATCATCCGGCCCGGACCCATTGTGGGGAAGATGGTGCACCCGTATCTGCAGCGGCGCGCAGGCAGGGAGAAGGTGGACTGCATCCATGAAAAACTTGAGCCTGTGCTCGGGCGCACTCTGGGCGTGCCGCTGTTCCAGGAACAGGTGCTGGAGATGTCCATGAAGATCGCAGGTTTCGATGGCGCCCAGGCGGAGGAGTTGCGCCGCGCCTTAAGTTTTCATCGCTCGGAAGAGCGCATGGCAAAGGTCATGACAAAACTCTACGTCGGCATGGATGAACGAAAGGTGGAGAAGTCTGTTCAAGACCGTGTCGCGGCCTCCATCCGCTCCTTCGCGCTGTATGGATTCCCGGAGTCCCACGCCATCAGCTTCGCTCTATTAGCGTATGCCAGCGCGTGGTTCCGTGTGCATCGGCTTCCAGAGATGACGGCAGCGCTGCTCAATAACCAGCCCATGGGGTTCTATTCCTCCTCCACTTTGGTGCGCGATGCCAAGCTGCATGGCCTGCGCGTGCTGCCGGCGTGCGTGACACAGTCCGAACACGTCTGCACGGTCATCGATGACAGCACCATCCGTCTTGGATTGAATCAACTGCGCGGCGTGAGCAAGGCGTCCTCAGAGAAGATCGTCGCAGAGCGGCAGCGCAAGCCATGGGAGAGCATCGAAGACTTCCTGCTGCGCTGCCATCTGTCACGTGATGAACGCCGTGTGCTGGCCAAGTCTGGTGCGTTGAACACACTCACACCCCATCGCCGCTCTGCCCTCTGGGAAGTGGAGCGCGAGCGGGAGCATGACCTCTTTTCCCACAGCGCAAAGCTTCGTGAAGAAGCCACCGGTTATGCCAATGCCAACGTCCCTACCAGTGACTCACCTCTGCTCCTCATGAATCCGGTGGAGCGCTTGGCGGCAGACTACAGCGCCGCAGGATTAACCGTGGGACCACATCCCATGGCAATCGTACGAGAGAAGGTGCCGGAGGTCATGCTCGCGAAGCATCTACCCCACGGCACGCACGGACAACGTGTCATCATCGGTGGCATGGTCATCTGTCGTCAGAGACCCGGCACTGCGAAGGGACACGTCTTCGTCAGCCTCGAAGATGAAACGGGTATCGCCAATGCCTTCGTGCCTTCACCGCTCTTCGAAGCAAGGCGTCTGGTCATTACCCAGGAGCCCTTCCTACGCATCATTGGACGACTGCAGATCGTGGATGACGTGACCTCTGTGTACGCCTTGAAAGTGGAGCCACTGATATTCCCCACAACCGCCGGGCCGAAGTCACATGACTTCCATTAGAAAGTAGTCCGCCGAGCTTCGGCGGCAGGTGATACGTCCGACCGATAATGCCGTGTCCTATCGCGTAGCACATCGAGAACGCCACGTGGAGTGCTGGAGCTTGCTCGCATGGCGGAAGGGCGCACTCCCAAGGAGCGGCGTGCTTTAGCCGCCGTGAGAGCGTGAAAGGCATGGCCTGCGCTGCACTGCGCACCATCATGTGACAAGAATCCTGCGGGTACTGAAAGGGGCGTTCGCGGGTCACTTGGCGCAGTAGACGGGATCACGTTTCAACGGCGGCTAAAGCACGCCGCTCCTTGGGACCATCCCCATCACCCATGCGTCCGCGCACTGCTGCTGTTCCATCGCGCACGTGCCACGCTATCGGCGTGTGCGTGGTGGAGACGGCTCCAGCGCTGGGCGAGGCCCAGGTACTGCTCAAATAGCTCCGGGTTCCCAATCAAGTGGGAGAACTCCAGGCAGCTCGGGTGGCGCTTGTTCGCATGGATCTCCCGGCGCAGCCAGGCGATGACGAGCTGTAAATCCGTCACGGTGAAGGCGAAGGGTGATCTCCACGCAAGCCACTGCCACCAGGAGGTGTGCACTTCATCAGTGAATGGAATCTCCGAGTACGTCCGCTCGCAATACTCTGCGTGCAGATACGCATGACCAACGCTCGAGGCGTTCATAGGTGGCCGGGGGTTTAAGAGGCCACTAATAGATTCGTTTCTCCACCCATGCTTGGATGATGCCAAGTGGCGCTGCTCCACAGGAGGCAGCAGTAGAAGACGTGGCAAGGTGTTGCTGATCAGGTGTCTAGGCAGGTTTCCGGGGAAAGCCTGTCAAACGATTATTCCTGAAAACAAAAGAGCCTCCGTTTTCGAAAATGTTTAAAAAAGTGTGATGAGGAAGTTGACGAAAAGGGAGTCCCGAGTAGTATCTACATCCCGACAGAAAACGACGGGCTGCCAAACGAAGAGCGAACTGCAAAGCAAGTTCTTCAGACTGAAGCAGAAACGGATCTTTACACAGACTACGGTTGGAGGATTTGCGAGAGCGAATTTGCCACCAAAAACAGAGGTTAAACAATGCACTGCATGGTTGCACATAGCAGTGGACAAAAAGTTAAGTAATAAAGTCAGTATCTTTTTGTAAAAGGAAAGATGCTCCAATTTTTGGAGAGTTTGATTCTGGCTCAGAACGAACGCTGGCGGCGTGGATAAGACATGCAAGTCGAACGGGATATTTTTGTAGCAATACCGGAATATTCAGTGGCGAACGGGTGCGTAACACGTGGGTAACATGCCGGGAAGAGGAGAATAGCCCAGGGAAACTTGGATTAATGCTCCATGTGGTCGCAAGACTAAAGACGGGGTAACCTGTCGCTTCCTGATTGGCCCGCGGCCTATCAGCTAGTTGGCGAGGTAACGGCTCACCAAGGCAACGACGGGTAGCTGGTCTGAGAGGATGACCAGCCACACTGGAACTGAGACACGGTCCAGACACCTACGGGTGGCAGCAGTCGAGAATCTTTCACAATGGGGGCAACCCTGATGGAGCGACGCCGCGTGGAGGATAAGGTCTTCGGATTGTAAACTCCTGTCATGCGAGAGTAAGGCCCCGCGTTAACTGCGTGTGGGATTGACAGTACCGCAAGAGGAAGAGACGGCTAACTCTGTGCCAGCAGCCGCGGTAATACAGAGGTCTCAAGCGTTGTTCGGAATTACTGGGCGTAAAGGGTGCGTAGGCTGCGCAGAAAGTCAGGTGTGAAATCCAGGAGCTCAACTTCTGAATTGCACCCGATACTCCTGTGCTAGAGGACTGGAGAGGAGCTTGGAATTCTCGGTGTAGCAGTGAAATGCGTAGAGATCGAGAGGAACACTAGTGGCGAAGGCTGGGCTCTGGACAGTATCTGACGCTGAGGCACGAAGGTCAGGGGAGCAAACGGGATTAGATACCCCGGTAGTCCTGACAGTAAACGGTGCACGCTTGGTGTGGGAAGTGACCCTTTCCGTGCCGAAGCTAACGCGATAAGCGTGCCGCCTGGGAAGTACGATCGCAAGATTAAAACTCAAAGAAATTGACGGGGACCCGCACAAGCGGTGGAGTATGTGGCTTAATTCGATGCAACGCGAAGAACCTTACCTGGCCTTGACATGCATTGTGTCGTTGGTGAAAGCCAGCTAGTGTAGCAATACACGCTTTGCACAGGTGCTGCATGGCTGTCGTCAGCTCGTGTCGTGAGATGTTGGGTTAAGTCCCGCAACGAGCGCAACCCCTGTAGTCCGTTGCCACCGGTTTTACCGAGCACTTGGACTAGACTGCCCAGATCAACTGGGAGGAAGGTGGGGATGACGTCAAGTCCGTATGGCCCTTACGGCCAGGGCTGCACACGTACTACAATGCCCAGTACAAAGTGAACCGAGACCGCGAGGTGGAGGAAATCGAGAAAACTGGGCTCAGTTCAGATTGCAGGCTGCAACTCGCCTGCATGAAGTTGGAATCGCTAGTAATGGTACATCAGCTACGGTACCGTGAATACGTTCCCGGGTCTTGTACACACCGCCCGTCACATCATGGAAGCTGGCTTCGCCCAAAGATCGTGCGCCAACCGCAAGGAGGCATCGGTTTAAGGCAAGGCTGGTAACTGGGATGAAGTCGTAACAAGGTAGCCGTAGGGGAACCTGCGGCTGGATCACCTCCTTTCTATAGGAACCTCATGAGTAATCATGACGTCCATTGGGTGTGGAATCTGCAGTGCATTGTTTAGCCTCTGTTGGAACAAAATAGTTCTGTGTAACATCAGCCTCACGAAACGGGGGTATAGCTCAGTTGGTAGAGCGCCAGCTTTGCAAGCTGGATGTCAGGGGTTCGAATCCCCTTGCCTCCAGTCGTAAGTTTAGCGAAAGCGAAAACAAGCGGGCAAATGCGAGAGCGACCTGCGGGCCTGTAGCTCAGTTGGTTAGAGCACCGCCTTGATAAGGCGGGGGTCATAGGTTCGAGTCCTATCAGGCCCACCACTCTTACCGCTGAAGATGAGATCTGGAGAGTTCTTTGAAAACTGCACACAAACTGAAAAATGTTCAGTGATGTCCTGGTGTTAAGGCCAGGACAAGATGCAAACAAATTCAATGACTGATTAAAAATAACTAAGGCACATAGTGGATGTCTTGGCATCAACAGGCGATGAAGGACGCGCAAGGCTGCGATAAGCCCCGGATAGCTGCCGTGAAGCTCACCCGGGGATCTCCGAATGGGATAACCCACTGTAGTAAACTACAGTATCTCATATGCTCCGCATATGAGAAGCGATACCTGGGGAAGTGAAACATCTCAGTACCCAGAGGAAAAGAAAACGAAAGTGATTCCGTCAGTAGTGGCGAACGAAAGCGGAACAGCCCAAACCGGGGGCTTTGCTCCCGGGGTTGTAGGACTCCGATATTCTGACAATAGGCTAGGTGAAGCTTCAGGAAAGCTGCTCCATAGAGGGTGACAGGCCCGTAACCGAAAGCCGACGATAAGATAGGAACTCCTGAGTAATGCGATACACGTGAAACTTCGCATGAATCTGCACCGACCACGGTGTAAGGCTAAATACTCGTTGATGACCGATAGTGAACAAGTACCGCGAGGGAAAGATGAAAAGAACCGCTGTGAGCGGAGTGAAATAGTCCCTGAAACCATGTGCCAACAAGGTGTCAGAGCCGGCTTGTCCGGTGATGGCGTGCCTTTTGCTTAATGAGTCTGCGAGTTGGTTGTTGTTGCAAGTGTAAGCCTTTCAGGGGCATACGCGCAGCGAAAGCGAGTCTTAACCGGCGCCCAAGCAGCAGCAGCCAAACCCGAAGCGGTGGTGATCTACCCTTGACCAGGCAGAAGCGTTGGTAAAACAACGTGAAAGGCCGAACCGGTGAATCTTGAGAAATTCTCGGATGAGTTGAGGGTAGGAGTGAAAGGCTAATCAAACCCCGTAATAGCTGGTTCTCCTCGAAATGTATTTAGGTGCAGCGTCATGCGCTGAGCAGAGGGGGTAGAGCACTGAATGAGCTAGGGGGATATTTTTCCTACCAACCTCAATCAAACTCCGAATACCTCTGTGTGAAGCATGGCAGTAAGACAGTGGGGGATAAGCTTCATTGTCGAAAGGGAAACAACCCAGCCCAGCAGCTAAGGTGCCCAAACAACGCTCAGTGGAAAGGAAGTAAAATCTCAATGACAGTGAGGATGTTGGCTTAGAAGCAGCCATCATTTAAACAGTGCGTAATAGCTGGCTCATCGAGAGATTTTGCGCCGAAAATGATTGGCGATAAGCGTTGTACCGAAGCTCTGGAAGCGAAAGCTTGGTAGAGGAGCATTCTGGCGACAGCGAAGTCTGAAGGTAACTGACGATGGAGTTTCCAGAAGAGAGGATGCAGACATAAGTAACGATAAGGCCAGTTAAATACTGGTCCGCCATAAACCCAAGGTTTCCTGGGCAACGATGTTCGTCCCAGGGTTAGTCGGGTCCTAAGCTACGGCGTGATGTCTACGCGATGGATAACAGGTTAATATTCCTGTACTAGTGGGGTTAAGTACTGTTGTTGCGGGAGGTGGTCTTAGCAGACCTTATTGACTTGGCAGGGAGGGCTTCGGCCTGACCGCGCTAGGGACACCACCCGCCAAGAAAAGCGACAGATCGTTCCCTCATTACCCGTACCGCAAACCGACACAGGTGGGTGAGCGAAACACGCTCAGGCGCAAGAGTGAACCCTCGTTAAGGAACTCTGCAATCTAGTCCCGTAACTTAGGGAGAAGGGATGCCCCGCAAGGGGTCGCAGTAAATTGGGTCAACCGACTGTTTATCAAAAACACAGCATTGTGCTAAGACGAAAGTCTACGTATACGATGTGACACGTGACCAATGCGGAAAGATTAAGGCAAGGGGTTAGCCGCAAGGCGAAGCTCTGAACCTAAGTCCCCGTGAATGTCGGCCGTAACTATAACGGTCCTAAGGTAGCGAAATTCCTTGTCGGGTAAGTTCCGACCTGCACGAATCGTGTAACGAGTTGACCGCTGTCTCAACGAGGCGCTCAGTGAATTTGTAGTGGCGGTGAAGATGCCGCCTACCCGCAGAAGGACGGAAAGACCCTATGCACCTTAACTGTAGGCTGTCACTGACTCGCCGATTTCAATGCTCAGTATAAGTGGGAGGCTTTGAAGCCTGACTTTCGGGTCAGGTGGAGCCAAAAGTGAGATACCACCCTTTGGTGTTGGCGATTCTAACTGAGATTCAGGACAATGGCAGCTGGTCAGTTTTACTGGGGCGGTATCCTCCCAAAGAGTAACGGAGGAGCGCGAAGGTGTGCTCAGCGCGGTTGGCAATCGCGTGTCGAGAGCATAGTCATAAGCACGCCTAACTGTGAGACCAACAAGTCGAACAGATACGAAAGTAGGCCTAAGTGATCCGGCGGCTTAAAGTGGAATTGCCGTCGCTTAACGGACAAAAGGTACGCTAGGGATAACAGGCTGATTTGACCCAAGAGTTCATATCGACGGTCAAGTTTGGCACCTCGATGTCGGCTCGTCGCATCCTGGGGCTGGAGAAGGTCCCAAGGGTCCGGCTGTTCGCCGGTTAAAGCGGCACGCGAGCTGGGTTCAGAACGTCGCGAGACAGTTCGGTCCTCTATCCTCTGTGGGCGCATGATAATTGAGGGGTTTTCTTCCTAGTACGAGAGGACCGGAAGTGACGCACCTATGGTGCATCAGTTGACACGTCAGTGGCACGGCTGAGTAGCCAAGTGCGGAAGAGATAAGCGCTGAAAGCATCTAAGCGCCAAGCTCATCCCAAGATTAGTTATCACAGGACCGTGGGAGACTACCACGCGATAGGGTGAACGTACAAGCCAGGGTAACCTGCTCAGCGTATCACTACTAATAGTCCATACATTTTTAATCATCCTTGCATCCCTGTTAGCATCTCATATCACCGACATTATCGTTTCAGACCTTGTGTGCAGTTTTCAAACCAACCCTCCGGTCTCCCCGAAGTAGTTGATAGTTGAGGGTCGATAGTTGATAGCAATAACAGTTGCCACCAACTACCGGCCCAGTTAAACCCAAAGTCCATCATCAGGACTCTGGCCAGCCCACCGCCCTTAAAAAGCAGTGCCTCTGGATAGATTTCTGGTGATATCCCGCAGTGGACCCACCCGTTCCCATCCCGAACACGGAAGTGAAACGCTGCAAAGCCGATGATAGCCTGACGAAAGGTCATGCAAAAGTAGGCAGTCGCCAGTTTATTTCAATCAAAGCCGTTCCAGCAATGGAACGGCTTTGCTTTTTTATACGCATGTCGCCGTCCGATGTGGCGTGACGGTTTGCAACGAGATGCCAAAAACAGGTGGCCATGCTCTGAAAAGGCCTGTACCTCTCGCTTCGAACTCCCTGGCTATCGCACAGCCGAATGCACGGTTCCGTCACGCTCGATATCTCCGGATTGGGAATCATCATGTATTCCCCGGTCCATACCGCCCACATCGCGCAGGACGAGGACTACTTCACAGCAAACTACTGGAGGGAGCCGGACGTCCAGCGCCACATTCAGCAAGGCACCATCGTGGGTTTCGGCACTGGCAGCCCAGGTAGGTTCACGCTCGACTTCTTCGAGGGATATCCTACCGAGGTACGAGTTGAGGAAGCAGAGTTCAAATACCGTCTCGGCTTGGTCGTCACGGGTGGAAAAATCTGCATCCGTGATCTCTATGATCTGATGCGCTGGTCGGATGCGTGTCCAGAAGGCCAGACCCTCAACCTTGAAGACGGCATCTATCATGTCACGCTCTGTAGTGACAGCCCAACCTCAGGGATCTTGGGCGATGATCAGCGCATCGAAGTCTATCTGCAACCGCTGGCGGAATTCCCAGTTCTCGCCACCATGGGGATTCCTTCGCTGGTCTGATGCAGTGCATGCGGCGTGAGGCCCATCTTGCCACTCACCCAGCGCACAAACTAAAATCCGCGTACCTCGCCCGGCCCTGCGGATCCCGGCCATTCCGCCGGAGCTGAAACCGGATGTCCTGGCGCTGCTCCGCAGTCTCCCAAGGGGCGAAGCGAGACATGCGCTCCAGGTGTTTGAGATAGTTCTCCAGAAGATCCAGCGCCTGCGGAGTGTTCTCCCGGTAGTAGCGGCCATTGATGCGGAAGGCATAGCCGGCGTCCACCTGCCAGAAGAGGACCTCGTAGCGTTGTCCTCGAGAGTCCTCCACAGTCCGCGTGCGGCCTTGCTGGCCCACGACCCGGACTTCCTGCCGATCCGAGAGACCGTCGGGGAGGGGATAGCCTGAACTGTCACTCATCCAGGCTTTCATGCCTGGCTTTGGGGAAATGGTACGCCGTTCCAGTTGCATGGTGGAATATTTGAACACTGTTCAAAAGAACGCAAGCGCGAATTGTGTGAAAATCTGCACGTGCAGCGGCTGCATCTTGGAATCGATTCACGACCAAGCCGGGGATGGATGGATGGATGGCGCTGGGCCTTGACCCGCTTCGATTTCTCAGCCAATGCTCGCGCCAATGAGTTTGTATGATGTCATCATCATTGGCGGCGGCCCTGGCGGCAGCACGGCGGGCAGCGCACTGGCGCAACAGGGCAAAAAAGTGCTGATCCTCGAGCGCGAAAAGTTCCCACGGTTTCATGTGGGCGAGTCCCTGATTCCCTTTGGAAATGAAGAGCTGCGCGCCATCGGCGTGTGGGATCGGCTCACGAAGTCGAATTTCGTGCCGAAACTGGGGGCGGAGTTCGTGTTAGGCAATTCCACCGCCGGGATCCAGATCGTTTTCGGCAAGCACCTGCCTCCGCACTACGCGCAGACCTTTCAGGTGGAGCGTTCACGGTTCGATAACATCCTCATCGACCACGCCGCCTCGTCCGGCTGCGAAGTGTGGCAGGAGACGCTGGTGCAGTCGTTCGAGGTGAATGACGACGGCGCCAAAGTTGTCTGCAAGCGCGGTGACCAGACCATTGAACTGCAGTCCCGCTGGCTGCTTGATGCGAGTGGCCGCGATGCCTTTGTGGGCAAGCGCATGAACCTTCCCAAGGACGACCTCGGTATGCCGAAGAAGTTCGCCACCTTCGCTCACTTCAAGGGCGTGAAGCGCAATGACCCCCCGGCGGATGGTTATATCACGATCGTGCGTCTCGATTTCGGCTGGTTCTGGATGATTCCACTGGATGATGTGAAAACCTCCATCGGCCTTGTGCAGACGCTGGAGCATTACAAGGCCACGGGTTTGAAGCCGAACGAGTGCTTCGAGAAAGTGGTGGCGTCCTATCCTGAAATCCGCCGTCGCATGGAGAATGCCGAGCGGGTGGGGGATTACAACGTGGTCAGCGACTACACGTACCGCTACGAAGTGAACGCTGGAAACCGCTGGCTGCTCATCGGTGATGCGGCGGGTTTCATTGACCCCATCTTCTCCTCGGGTGTGATGCTTTCCATCAAGTCTGGATATCTCGCGGCGAAGAAAGTTATCGCAGCGGACCAGGCAGGGACGGCGCTGTCGCTCAATGAGCAGAGGGCCTACACGAAAAAGGTCGGCCAGATGAGCAAGGTCTTCCTGCGCATGATCAAGATGTTCTACGACCGGAATGGCTTCGAGGTCTTCATGACCCCGGCTCCGGATCCGCAGATGGAGTGGGCCGTCTTCAACCTCGTGGCCGGCAACACCGACTTCGGCTGGTGGCTACGCCTCAAGGTGCAGATGTTCTACGCCATCTGCGCCATCCAGAAGTACTTCCCCATCGTCCCGCGCCTGGACTATTCCGAGCGTGCCGTGGCCCAGCCTGTGCAGGCAGCGGCATGAGGCGCTGGAGCCTGGTCTTGCGATGCGTGGTGGCAGGCATGTGCAGCCTGCTGCTCACGCAGTGTGTCAGTATCACGCCGACGGCAGCGGAGCCCATTGGTCCCCTTTCCTCGGTGACGTCAGCGGAGTCTCTGGCCATCGCAGAGCGTTATGTGAATCATCGCTGGGTCGCCACCGAACGACAAGCCGTGCATGGCGTCGATCCCGAGGGCGTGCGTGTGGATACGCCGGACGCCGCTTTTCAACCCGCAGGACGCACGCCTGGCTGGTGGAAACCGGGGCAGGTGAATGTGGGCATTCCCTACTGCTGGGGAGGAAGCGACACACCGGAGAGCTTTGACAGGGGCCTCAGAGAGGGGAAGTGGGCCGGCGATGTGTACACTGAGCAGAAGCGCAAGCATTTGAACGATGCCGTGAGCAAGCACACGGTCGGCGCCGATTGCAGCGGTTTCATTTCACGCTGCTGGAAGCTCGACTGGCATTGCTCGACTCGCAGCATCCCGAAGATCTGCGACAAGCTCGCCAGTTTCGACGACCTTCAGCCTGGAGACGCCCTGAATACGGTCAACGGGCACGTCCTCCTTTTCGCTGCCTTCTCCAAGCCGGACAAGAGCGAGTTCCTCGTCTACGAGACTGGCAGCCCGCTCGGCTGGATGGTGACGAAGCACACCACGCCCGTCTGGTTTCTGCAGGGGCTGGGCTACGAACCGTACCGATACCGCGGAATGCGCCAGTGAGAGGTGGCCTTTCACTGATTTGTCGAGGAACTACTTCGACGCGCCGGTACCCGTAGGGCTTCCCGGCGGATCCACGGTGGAAACGATCAACGGGTAATCCGTGAGTTGCTCGAGCTTGATGCCGTAGAGCTGGCAGATGGCGTCAGCCTCCGAGTCGGGATAGACATCGCGATAATAAATCTCCTTCACTCCGTAGGCGCAGAGCATCTGGGCGCAGGAGGTGCAGGGCATGGTGGTGCAGGCCACCAGTTTCACATTTCCCCGGGTGAAAAGGCTGCAGAGGTTTACCTCTGCGTGGAGCATGTATTTCCGCCGTGTATCCCGGTCCAGCCAGAACTCATGGTCGGCGTTGAACCCCGGTGCCAGGCCGTTGTAGGCAGTGCCGATGACCCGGTTGTCGAAGTCGAAGGCCACAGCTCCCACCTTCCTAAAGGGGTCTTCAGATCGGAGACTGGCCACATGGGCCAGGGCCATGGCGTATTCGGGGATGGTCAGGCGGGTTTTCGTGGCAGGAGGTGTCATGCGAGTCGGTGGGATGTCATTTTTTTCCGCAGTTCCGTCCCTTAAGTCAAGACTCCCGGTATGGAAGGGTGGGTGTTGGGCGCAAAAGATGCTGTTGGAGGAGGGGTGACAATGGCGGGCAATGGGCTCGCCAAGAAGACCTCTCAAAGTGTTTTCAAGTGACGTACTTTTTTCCCAAGCGTGACGAAATCTCCTCGACAAGGGGGGGGCGCTTTGCTTGCATGGCGATGCATCGCCCTCTTTTTTAGCCTTTTGTATGACTCCCTGCGCAAAAATTCATCTCCCCAGAATTGTTGCTGCGTGCCTTTCGCTTCTCGCCGCCCATCAATTAGCCACAACCGCCTCGGCCCAAACGGGCGTAGCCCCTTCCCAAACGGGACTCTTTTTTGATGACTTGCGCAGTCGTGCTGCCCTCTTTAGGCAGCAGGAAGCTGCACAGGATCAATCTGCTACGAGTTCCGCAGGGGTGTATGATTTCAACCGCGGCGAGTACAGCGGTGAATCTACCCCTGAGGAGCGTCCGCTCGGCGAGCGCACGCAGTTGGAGGAGAATGTAGGCCGTTCGCTCGGCCAGGATGACATCCGTGGTGGCGCCTATATCGGGGCCTCGCGTCGCCGAGCTGCCGACTATACCAGCTCTTCCGGCCCGTACCCCGCCAGCACCACATTCTTCGCGCCCACCTATATCACGGATCCGTTCCTGGCAGGTAAGCGCAACATCAAGCTCGGTCCGGTGAACATCGGCTTGGGCCTGAATGGCAACGTTGAGTACAACGACAACATCAACCAGTCGGGGTCGGCCCCCGTCGATGATTTTATCGCAGGGCTCTACATGAACGTAGACGCCAACTATCAGATCACCGAGCAGCAGAGACTCTCGCTGTCGGTCACGCTGGGAGTGGACCACTACTTCAACCACCCCGAGTACAGCCCCAACGGCAAAGACTTCAATCTGAATGTGTTTCCGGGCTCGACGCTCGCGTTTGACGTCATGGTGGGAGACATCCTGTTCGTCATTTACGACCGTGTTTCCGTGCGTCCGGCTTCCCAGACCGAATTTGCGCTGGACGATCTGGACGTCTTTGGTGTGTTCCAGAACGACATCGGTGTGGCCATGAGCTGGGCGCTCAACTCGAAGACGAGCCTCTCCGTCAATTTCAACCACTCTGACTCCATCGCACTGGAGGACAACTTCTCCGAGACTGACCGCATGGTCGACTCCATCTCGGCGTCCCTGGCATACACCCCGACGGGCACCTACACGGTGGGTATCGAAGGCAGCGTTTCATGGATCAACTATGACGAGGAATTCAACAATGACGGTATCACTTCCAGTGCCGGCGTGTTCCTCATCCTGCCAATCACCCGCAGCACCATCTTGAAGGCCTCGGGTGGTTACCAGCACTTCGAGTTCGACTCACCTCCGACTTTCACGCGCAGCGTGACGGATCAGGACATCGCCTCGACCCAGTCCCAAATCGATTCGCTTTCAAACCAGGCAGCCTCCATCAACGTGGCTACCTCACCCGATCCGGTGGCAGCTCAGCAGCAGCTCGTTGCCATCCAGGAGCAGCAGGCTGCCTTGCAGGATCAGCTGGCCGCCCAGCAGATCCAGAAGCAGCAGGATGACGTCACTGCTGCCAGCCGCAGCTTCGACACCAACAGCGAACTAGACGACTACTACTACAACGTCACCCTCTTCAACCAGCTTAACGCCCGCATCTCCCATCAGCTCAGCTTCGGTCACGAGTCCTCGCTCAACACCAGCTCGAACTTCCTCACGGCTGACTATGTCACCTACGCGGTGGGACTCATTGCCTGGAGAGGTTCCCGTTTGACGGTCAGCACCTACTACGAAGATGCTGAAGACTCCGGCGGCCGCCTTGCGGAAGACGTGGAGCAGTGGGGTGTCGACGCGCTGCTCACGCACCGCCTGAACAGCCGCCTCGTTCTTGGCCTTGGCTACCACTACGGCAATACCGATTCCAACATCGAGCTTCGCGACTACAACCAGCATGCTTTCTCTCTCGACGTGAGCTGGGCCTTCAATCGCAAGATGAACGTAGGAGTGGGCTACCGCTACCTGACGACGGATGCCGAGGACAGCCGCCAGAGCTTCGACCAGAACCGGTTCGTGATGTCGATGAACTACAATTTCTGATGGCAAGGGGGCGAGACGGCAAAGTTGGAACCACGGCGGCGCATTGCGTTTTGCGGGAGGCCTGAAACGGCCCCTGGAATCGCGAATGAATCCTCTTGCAGTTCGAACACCGAAAAGGGAAACTTGTCCTAGTCGCATTCGAAATTCCAATTCAGTCCTGCCCTACCTTCTATGAAGTGCCTTCTTCCCCATGCCGCCACCGCCGCGGTCTTGTTAGCCGGCCAGATGATTGCTGTCGCCCAGGATCCTGGTTTCCTCCCTGCCCAGCAGCAGAGTTCGTCTCGTCAGCGTCAGCAGCAGATGCAAGCAGCTGCCCCACAGCAGACCGCGTCTCAAGAGCGGGATGATGTTGCCGCTTCTGCAGCGCGCATCACCTCGATGAGCCAGCTCGACAATTCCCGTCAGCTCCGCGTCAAGGATCAGATTGTGTTCCGTATCGTGGAAGACAAGGCCGAGCCCAAGAGCCTGATGATTCAGGATTCCGGTGATATTTTTGCGCCGTACATCGGCTTGGTGAAGGCGGCGGGTCGCACCCCCCGCGAACTTGCCATGCACATGAAGACCGAGCTGGAAAAGCAATACTTCCAGCAGGCCACGGTCATTGTTGCGCTCGAGCGTGAGCGGCCCGTGGGGCCGGGTGGCAGCCAGGGTGGCGGCTATGTCGTCGAAGACATGGGCTACATCACCATTTATGGCCAGGTCATTCGCCAGGGTAAGTATGAATTTGCCCCGGAAGACCAGCTGACCGCCAGTCAGGCCATTCTGCGCGCTGGTGGTTTTGCCCCCTTCGCCAAGGACAAGGCCGTGAAGATCATCCGCAAGGTCCCCGGAAAGGGCAACGTCACGATCGTGGTGAACCTTCGTGATGTCATGACCAAAGGTCGCCTTGAGAAGGACATCACCATTCTTCCCAACGACACCATTATCGTCGAAGAAAAGCTGATTAACTTCTGAGACTTCGCCCGGCGCTGCAGCTTTCTGCCGTGCCGAGCCGTCCGTCCTGAGCTGTACGCCGGGGAGGTGGAGGGGATTTTGGGAATGGTCCCGAAATGAGTGGCGGGGTGACAGCAGCAATCGGGCGGCCGCGCTTCCTCTCCCCAGTCGACCGTTCATGGATGTTCCCACCAGCTTGCCCAGGCAGGCGGCTTCCGCGCCGCGGAAAGCCAATAATTCGTGGTGGGGCCGGGTCTTCCTGCTGACGCTGGCTCTGGTGATGGTACTGCCGATGGCCTACCTTGCCTATACCTCAGGAGTGTCGTCTCCGCCGGTTCCTTCTGCTACAGCTGCTGTATCGGCCGGACCTCTTAGGGACGAGGTTACCATTTCCGGAGAGGTGCTTCACCCGGGTCGTTACACACTTCTTCCGGACGAACGGGCCGTCAGTGCTGTTCTTCGGGCCGGAGGACCGACCTCCTCCGCCAAAGACACCGTAAAAGTCATCCGAAGCGTCCCCGGAAGGGGCAATGTGACACTCGTGGTCAGCCTTCGGAAGGTTTTGGCCAAGCCGATGCCGGGAAATGATCTCCCTCTTCTGCCTGGTGACGCCATTGTTATCGACCGGAAACTCATCAAGTTCTAACGTCCTCCACTCTGGCAGGTCTCATACGGCTGCAATCGTGGGGGCAATGTGAACAAAATTTTCTTTTGAACACTTGCTCAATCTGGTAAGCTAAAATTCGCCAGTTCATTTCGCTCATTTATGGAATCCCTTTACTCCGCCCAGACTTCGGCAAACTCGCTGAATCGATTTCACGAGACCTCAGCCAAGCTCCAGCGTTACAAAGTGCTGCTCCGCAGACGGTGGTGGTTCCTGCTGCTGACATCCTGTATCGCCGTGGTGTATGCCGCGATTACGGTGACCAGCAGCCCCCAGGAGTTCATTGCGGTGGGCAAGCTGCATGTGGGAACGAAGATCGACCTTTCGGACAAGAACGCCGGCTTCATGGCTAGTGCGTTCATTCAAGATTTCTACGGCACCCAGATTGAGCTTCTGGAAAGTGCAAGTCTTAGAACCAAGGCCAAGGAGCGAGTGGCCATGGCTCATCCAGATCTCAAGGAGATCGATGTGGAGATCCAGGTGACTCAGACGAAGGGGTCTTCGATCCTCAACGTCACCGCCACGGGAACTGAGGAGAAGTACGCGCAGGCCCTCCTGAATGAACTGCTCTCCGAGTACATCGCCTTCCGCAAGAAGATGATCGAGGACTCCGTGGGCGGAACGTTGGGCAAGGTGATTCAGGAAGTGCTTGAGAAGCAAAAGGATGTGGCCACTGCCAAGCTGGCCCTGGAGAATTTCCTCAAGGCCAATGATGCCACCATGTTCGAGGGGAATTTCAACCGCGCCGGCGCTTATCTGGTGCAGCTTGAGAATTCCTTGAACATGTATGAGACCGAAAAGCGCATCATGGAGCGCATGGGCTTGGACAACTACTTGCGTCAGCAGGACAAGCGTTCTTCCACCATGCCTTCCATGCCCTCAGCGGCGGATGCCATTACTCCGACGGTGCAGGGCAATAACAATACCCTTCCCATGGCGCAGACGAGCTCGATGCCAGCTTCTGCCGGTGGCATTTCCCCCATGGAATCGCGCTATCTGGAAGCTCAAAATGAAATGATGTTCATGGAGGCGAAGCGGCAGGAGCTGCTTAACACCTACCGTCCTGAGCACCCTTCCATCAAGCAAGTGGACGAGGATATCAGCGAGGCCAAGTCGAAGGTGGCCATCTACAAGACGCGCTGTGAAGAGGAAATGAAGGGACGTCTCGACGGCATCCAGACCAAGGTCAACGGCCTGAAAGAGGCCATTGCCGAGTGGAGTGTGAAGGCCAAGGAAGCGAACGACAAGATCGTGACCTACAAGCAGCTCGACAGCGAGTACAAGCGCATGGTCGAAGATCACCAGTCCTGGAAGGACAAGCTGGCTCAGCTTGACACCACCAGCATCACCCAATCTGACTTGGTGGCCATTCTTGAACTGGCTGGCACTGCTGCGCCGAAGCCGCGTGAGCTTTTCCTGCCCATTGCACTTGCTCTTGTCGCCGGCCTCGTGGCGGGCTCCGTGATCCTGCTCCTGTTTGACCGCCTGGATGACCGCATGAATACCTTCAGCGAGTTCCAGGCCCTGTTCCCCAGCGAGTCCATTCTCGGTCAGATCCCCGAGCTGGGTGGTCGTGGTGATGTGGCACTTATACGGCCCAGTGATGACCGGCACCTCTATGCGGAAGCCTTCCGCAACCTGCGCTCGTCCATTCTGTTCAAGAACTGGACAGGAGGCAAGCCGCCGAAGATCATTCTGGTCACCAGCGCGGTGCCAAACGAAGGCAAGACGACCTCCGTGGCGAACATGGCCATTACCATGGCGCTCGGTGGAGCCCGGGTGCTCCTGGCGGACGCGGACCTTCGCCGCGGTGGCGTGAGCGAGCTCTTTAAGATTCCCGGTTCACCCGGCTTCAGCGAGGTGCTCAATGGCCAGATGCACTGGCGGGATGCGGTGCTTGAGAGTGGCACGCGTGGTCTGCATGTCCTGCCCCGTGGAGAAGCGGTGGATCAGGCTTCTGAGTTGTTCCTCTCGCCGCTTACGGATGAAATCATCCGCGAGATGACCGAGGAGTACGACTACATCATTTTCGACAGCGCTCCGGTGCTGGTAGCGGATGATACGGCCAGCTTCGCGCCGAAGATGGACACCGTGCTCTTCGTGGTGCGCATGTCCTCCACGATGGCCCGCCTGTCTGCGAAGGCGCTCGACCTTCTGTATGATCGCCAGGTGAATGTCGGTGGCATCATCCTCAACCGCGCGAGCACCAGCCTGAAGGAGTACACCTACTACAACTACGCGAGCTACTACTCCGTGGGCTCCAAGAGCAAGGGTGCTCCGCAGTCCACCTAAGCTGCGGGAACTGTCAGCAATACTGCAACTTCATAAAAACCGTGGATGACCCATCCACGGTTTTTTCTTTTCTGATCACCGCAGATCGTAGCACCTCGGACAGGGGAGGCGGGGGCGCCTGTCATGCACCCGAAGGCGGGAGTGCTAGCCCTGATCCTTCCACCAGTCGGCTCCGCGCTCCCATGGCTGCCGCTTGGGATCCTCTTCCTTGTTGTCTGCCTTTTGTGAGCTTTCCGGACGTTGGACGTGGCTTCGCGGCGCTTCGTTTTCCAACTCCGTGGGACGATCGTGTTCGCGTTTTCTCAGGACCAGGGCTCCGCCCAGGAAGCAGACGGTGCAAAAGACGAGCAGGGCCACGAGACTCCAGGCCGTGGCATCGGCGGCGACGGCCTCGTTCTCGGAAATGGTCGCCAGACCATGCCACCATACGGACGGCCTGAGAGGTGTGTCCGGCAGGTTCATGAGAGGACTAGGTGTTATTTTCGGGGAACACCAGGCGCATGGGAATCATGTGGGAGAACACAAAACCGTGCTTCTGGAAGAAGCGCTGGCTCTCGGCGCTGATCTTGTCCGTCAGCAGCGTGATGCGCTTGAAATTCTTTTCGCGGGCGAACTCGATGGCGCGCTTCAGAAGGCGCGAGCCGTAGCCCTGGCCGCGGTGCATGGGGTGGACAATCACGTCCTCCATGACGACCACGAAGCCGCCTTCCGCCGTGCTGATGGTGAAAAGCAGGTTCACCATCCCGATGACAAAGTGGTCATTGCGCAGGACAAAGATGCGGCCGCGGCTGGGCTGCTCGAGGATGAGCTTGAGCCCGTGCTCCTGCTTCACCCGGTTCGGCGTAAAGTCTTCCTCCTCGCCCATGAGCGCCATCACCAGATCCGTGAGTTGCGGCAGATCTTCCAGTGTGGCAGCCTCGATGCGTGGGTCAGAAGTGATGGAGTCGATGACCATGTTCCCCAGCATACTCCAAGCCAGCCAAACTCAAAATTCAAACCCTGAAAGTTGCGGCTCGCGGGCAGCTTGAATCAAAGGTACTGAGCCGTGGGAAAAATTCCTGTCCGGCAAGAGGTTTCACTCTGCTTGGGTAGGGGAGGGCGGACTCGTTGGCCTTGCGGAGTCGTGCCACTTCCAGTTTGACAACTACGGCTTGCCCAGTAGTTTGCCTGCCCCTTCCATCCGACCCTGTCGCGCTGGTGGCTTCCGATACCCTTTTCACCTCCCCGCGAGAATATGCCCAAACGCACCTACCAACCCTCCAAGCGCACCCGCAAGCAGCAGTTCGGCTTTCGTACCCGCATGAAAACCGAGAAGGGGCAGGACATCCTGCGCCGCCGCCGCAAGGCAGGCCGCTGGCGTCTTCTTCCGAAGGGCGTGGAAGTGCACTTCAAGCGTCATACCCGCCAGCACACTCCCAAGGGCACTGCCCAGGCCCGGCCCACTTACTGAGGCTGCGAGCCGCCATGCGACTTCCCGCCGCGCGTCGCCTGCGCTCATCTTCTGAGTTTGCCCGTGTGCGGGCTGAGGGTACGAGCGTCTCCGGGAAGTTTGTGATAGTGAATGCATTGCGCCACCCGGACGGTGGCCTTTGGCGCTCGGGAGTCATCACCTCCCGGAAGGTCGGTGGAGCGGTGCAACGCAATCTTGCCCGCCGCCGCCTGCGCGAAATCATCCGCCAGTCTGCAATTCAGGATGGCGTTTGGGTGGTGACGGTTGCCCGCTGGCGTATCTTGGAGGCCAGCTATGAGGAACTGAAGCAGGACTGGATGCGTGCCGCCCGGCGTGCCCGCATCCTCCAGCAGGAGGCAGCAGTCCCCGGCACCCCATGAAATTCCTCATCCGGATCGCCATACGCTTCTACAAGCGGTTTATCTCCCCGGTCATCCATTTCGCCGCGGGACCGGCAGGAGGTTGCCGGTACACCCCCACCTGCTCCATGTATTTCCTTGAGGCGGTGGAAACCCACGGCGTACTGCCAGGGAGCTGGATGGGCATCAAGCGCATTTGTCGCTGCCATCCCTGGGGCGGAAGCGGGCATGATCCCGTTCCCCCGGTCCGTGACAAGAATGACCCCGGAGCGGATTGCGATTGCCACCGCTCATCTTCGGAGCACCAGTCTCCTCCTCGCGATGATGGCGGACTGATGCGTAAGTCCGCCTAGAACGCGAGAACGTTTACCCCCACCCCCAATTTTCTTTCCCGAATCCTGACATGGACAAAAAGACCTGGATCGTAGTGACCCTTTGCGTTGTCGGCATGATCATCAATGCCGTCTACCTGACTCCGAAGCCGGAGCCTCAGGCTGTCCCGCCCGTACCGGCTGCGGCGGAATCCAACCCGGCCGCTGGCACTGGCACCGACGCTACTGCTGCAACTCCTGGCTCTGCAGCCGCGACTGCGTCCACTCCTTCTGTACCAGCGGAAGCAGTGGAAACCGTGGAACTCACCAGCACGAATGTGCGCTATGAATTGACCAGCAAAGGTGGCGGCGTCAGCAAGACCTACCTTCTGGATACCAAGGACAAGGTGGTACTCAACAAGTGGGGCAAGGCTCCCATCGGCGCCCTGAGCACCGCGGCGCGCAGCTACGATGACCTGAACTACAAGGTCGTCGAGAAAAGTGACAAGCATGTGATCTTCGAGGCCGTGTCGCCTGAGAAGGTGCTGATCCGCAAGGAGTACCGCTTCTCTACGGGCCCGAAGGTCAGCGACAACCTTCTCGATTTCAAAATCACCCTCACCAACCAGAGCGGTGCAAAAATCAGCCGGGACAACTGGTTCATCTATACCGGCTCCGCCTCCGAATTGCGGCCCGATGAAATTGAGCGCCCTGCTTTCATCTGGAATGACTCTGGTGATCCGCACGCCATTCACACCAGCCGCTTCCGCGACGGTCCGAACTGGCTCGGCTGGGGAAAGGCCATCGTCTACGAGGAAAACACCCTTCCCCGCACACGCTGGGTAGGCGTGATGAGCCGTTTCTACGCCACGGTCATCAACAACAAGGAGGACCTTCCGTCCCGCACCTGGACGGAGCGCTTCCTCATCGACCACTCCAAAGATGAGTTTGCCGACAACAGCAAGGCGGCCACAGACCATGCCATCCACGGTGGCATGAGCCTTCCCCCGGTGGAACTGGAAGCTGGCGCGGCAAAGACGGTGGAATTCCGCATCTACTCCGGCCCCAAGATCTATCGGGACCTCGCCGCGATCGACACGGCAGACGGCAATTTCAGTCGCCAGCTCAATCAGGTCATGTTCTACGGGAACTGGTTTGGCTGGGTGAGCCGGTTTCTGGTGCAAGCACTCCGCACGTTCCACGACTGGACGGGCAACTGGGGTGTGGCCATCATCATGCTGACCGTGGCGGTGCGCAGCCTCCTGTGGCCACTGCAGGCGCGCTCCAACGCGCAGATGAAGAAGATGGGCAAGCTCTCTCCTCTGATGAAGGAGATGCAGGAAAAGTACAAGGATGACCCCCAGCGGATGAATCAGGAGATGATGAAGATGTACCGCGAGTACGGGGTGAATCCCGTCGGCGGATGTCTTCCCCTGCTGGTGCAGTTCCCCATTTTCATCGGCTTCTACACCGCCTTGAAGAGTGCCGCCGAATTGCGTGGCCAGCCCTTCATCTGGTGGGTGCAGGACCTTTCATTGCCGGACACGGTGGCCAGGCTGAACCTGTTCTTCCTCCATCTGGACGTCAACCCGCTGCCGCTGCTCATGGGCCTTACCATGTTCCTGCAGATGAAGCTGACGCCGCAGCCGGCGACCGTGGACAAGATGCAGCAGCGCATCTTCATGTTCATGCCGTTCATGTTCCTGTTCTTCTGCTATAACTTCGCCTCTGCGCTGGCGCTGTACTGGACGTTCACGAACATCTTCATGATCGTGCAGGCACAGCTCACGCGCATCTGGCAGAAGGAGCCGGTGCTGGAAAAAAAAACGGTGATTGACACCAAGGCGGCCTCTGTGTCATCCATGTCGTCCTACTCCGCGGGCAACAAGCAGAAGAAGGACAAACCCAAGACCCTGCGTCCCGGCGGTGGTGGTGCGAAATCGACCCGCAAGCCCAACACATGACCTCGCTGGAACATTCTCGCAAGATTCTCGACACCATGCTGGGGTACCTCGGCTTCGTGGTGAGAATTGAAGAGGATGACGGCCCGGACGGTCCCACGCTGCAGATTCTCACGGAAGAGCCGGACGCCCTCATCGGGCGCCGCGGCGAGGTGCTGGATGACATCCAGTACCTGGTGAACCGCATCCTGCAGCGTCGCGAGCCCAAGGCCCCCCGCATTCGGGTGGATGTGGAGTACTTCCGCACCATGCGGGAGGACAACATGCTGGAGAAGGTGAAGCAGCAGGCGGAGCGGGTACGGACCTCCGGCCATGCCATCGCGCTGAGCCCCATGAACAGCTACTACCGGCGGCTGGTGCACAATCTCTTCGTGGATGACCCGGACATCATTAGCGAAAGCGCCAAGGGGGACGGCCGGTTCAAACGCATCACGCTGAAGAAGCGGGGGAGTGCGGGGCAGGAAGTGGTGGCCGCTGCTGGCGACGCGCCCTGAAATGGGAGGGTTGAATTCGGAGGCGAAAAGGGGTGTTCCACACCTTGTGCTTGCGTTCCGGCCTGTTTGTGCTTATCTCTCAGGCTCCCCGCATGTCAGTGCGTGGGACGTTTAGACACCAAACCATCCTCGCTCCATGGCCTCCATTGTTTCCATGCCCCTTTCGACCAAAGCCGCCGGCATGGGCGCATTCGGCGGCCTCCCAGTCCAAGCTATGAGATCCGAACTCGTTGAAAAAGCCGCTCAGGTCGTCCCGGAACTTCCCGTGTTGATTAACATGGTGTCCAAGCGCGTGAAGCAGCTGACCTTGGGCCGCCCTGCGCTCATCGACAAGAAGCCGGGCATGCGGGAGGCGGATGTCGCCCTCCTGGAAATCATCGAAGGCAAGATCAAGGTGGAACGCCTTGAGGACGAGTTCCCCAAGCAGGACTAAGAAGCGGCGTACCGCCGCGGAACAATCGAAGGATGAACGCGAAGGCACATGCCTTCGCGATTGGATACAGCGAAACAGGATGCCTTGCTGAGGAGGGCATTCAATCGGGCATGCCGTCATGAGTGAAATCGCCACCAACCGCAAAGCGCACCGGGATTACCACATCTTGGAGAAGGTGGAGGCAGGCATGGAACTGAAGGGCACGGAAGTGAAGTCCGTGCGACTGGGCCATATCAACATCGGCGACGCCTTTGCCCGGGTGGAGCGCGGTCAGTGCTTCCTCTATGGGTGCGACATCCAGCCCTATGTGAAGGCCAGCCATGAGCAGCATGAGGCCCGGCGTACACGCCGCCTGTTGCTGCACAAGAACGAAATCCTGAAACTCTGGGCGGCCAGCCAGCAGAAGGGCCAATCCCTCGTGGCCCTGCGTGCCTACTGGAAGAACCGCCGTGTGAAGATCGAAATCGGCGTGGGCAAGGGCAAGACCAAGGGAGACCAGCGCCAGGACCTCAAGAAGAAGGCCGAGATGCGTGAAGCACAACGCGACATGGCCCGCTTCAACGAGCGAGCCAAGAAGTAGGGTAGGCATCCGACCAGGATGGCCTGGCGCTAAAGCGGCATTTTGCCCGAGAGTGCCACCTTTCCGAATTCATTGACCCATCAAGCAAGGGTCTTGCCTTTGGCTTCGTTTTGTCCGCTTGCTCCGCGCGACCATACCCATGCTCCGACGCCTCCTGGCGGCTTTGTTTCGTCATTCCATGGTGAGATCGATTTCGCTGGGGATGGGATTGGGCTCAGTTTTGTTTAGTGCAGGCGGAGCGCTCGCAAATCCTACGGGTGACTTCCAGAAGAGCTCCACGAAGTTCTTCGAGCAGCACTGCATGGAGTGCCACGATGCGGATGTGGCCAAGGGTGGGCTGAACCTGGAGAAGCTGCTGCCATCAATGGAAGGCAAGGAGCAGACGGACCTCTGGACGGCCGTCTTTGACCGCGTGAAGGCCGGCGAGATGCCGCCCGCCAAACAACCACGTCCCGCTGCGGCAGAGCTGGAGCAGTTTCTCTCGACCGTGTCTCCACGTCTTGCGCAGGCGGACAAGGCGCGCCGTGAAGTGGTGCAGCGCCGGCTCAATCGCATTGAGTACGAGAACACCATCCGCGACCTGCTGGCAGTGCAGGTGGAGGTGAAGGACCTGCTTCCCGCGGACCAGCAGGCCGGAGGATTCGACAACAACGGTGAGGCCCTCGCGCTCTCCGCAGAGCAGATGCAAGGCTATCTGGATGCCGCACGGCTCGCGGTGAAGGCCGCCATCTTCACGACACCTCGTCCCGAGACGAAGACGGTCACGGTGGACTCGCTCAGCGAGGTGCAAAAGTACATCGACTCTGGGGACTACGGCTTCGTGGATGGGCGTATCATCAGCTACACCACCACGGATACGGACTACTCGAAGGTCTCCACCCGCGCCTATCGCACGCCGGTCGCAGGACGGTATCGCTATCGCTTCCAGGCAGCCGCGCATAATACGCAGGACATCCAGTACTTCAGCATCAATGCCTCGAACTTCGCAGGCGTGGCAGCCTACTCGAAGATGATCGGCTATTACGAGGTGGGACCGGAGCCGAAGATGTTTGAGGTCGAGGCCTATCTCGAGCCGAAGTATGCGCTGCAGTTCTTCCCGCAGGGATTCCCTGGCTATGTGAAGAAGGTCCCTGGCATGCCGTATCGCGGCGTCGGCTTTGGCAAGGTGGAGATCACCGGACCGATCATCGACCAATGGCCACCAGAGAGTCATACGCGTTTGTTAGGTGATATTGATGTCACCAAGGGCACTATCGCAGATGCCGAGACCGTGCTGTGTCGCTTCATGCCACGCGCCTATCGTCGCCCGGTGACGGACGCGGAAGTGCAGCGATATGTCACGCTGGTGCGCAAGCAGCTCGATGCAGGCCGTCCATTTCTGGAGAGCTTGCAGGGTGGACTGGTGGCCGTGTTGTGCTCGCCGGGATTCATCTATCTGAATGAGGTGAAGGTTCCAGATGCTGCGCGCGTCTCCGATATAGAGCTGGCCGCGCGGCTTTCCTATGTCCTCTGGAGCAGCCAGCCGGATGCCGCGCTCTTGGAAGTGGCTGCCAAGGGTGGCCTGAAGGATCGGACGCAACTCGATGACCAAGTTGAGCGCATGCTGAAGGATCCGAGGGCGGAGGCCTTCGTGAAGAACTTTACTGGCCAGTGGTTGAAGCTCCGCCAGATCAACGAGACCGTGCCGGACGAGCGGCTCTACAAGAAGTTTAACGAAATCCTCCGCATCAGCATGATCGGGGAGACGGAAGGATTCTTCCGCCATCTGCTGACGAAGAATCTCCCTATTTCCAACTTCCTTGATTCCGACTTCGCCATGCTGAACCAGCGGCTGGTGGAGCATTACGGCATCGATGCGAAAGAGGTGCAGGGACTTGCATTGCGTCCCGTCGCGTTGCCCAAGGACTCCGTGCGTGGTGGAGTGCTCACCCAAGCGGCGGTGCTGAAGGTGACGGCAAACGGAACTACGACCTCACCGGTGCTACGTGGCGTGTGGGTGCTGGAGAATATCCTCGGCCAGCACGTGCCACCACCTCCGCCGAATACCGCGGGCATCGAGCCGGACATTCGTGGCGCCGAGACGGTGCGTGAGCAGCTTGCCAAGCATCGTAGCGTGGAAAGTTGCAGCGCGTGTCATAAGAAAATCGACCCGCCCGGCTTTGCTCTGGAGAGCTTTGATCCGATTGGAGACTATCGTGCGAACTACGCCCGCTGGGTGGTGCACAACGAGGAGAAGGGCTACGGCTCTGTGAAAGAGGGGGCGCCTGTGGATGCCAGCGGTAACCTCGCCACGGGAGAGAAGTTCACGGACATCCGTGAGTTCAAGAAGCTGCTCATGAACCAGCAGGAGTCCTTCAGCCATTGTCTCACGGAAAAGCTCATGACGTATGCGACTGGCCGCACGCTGGGCTTCTCGGATCGTGAGGCGTTGCAGGCGATTGTGAAACAGGCGGCCTCGAAGGGGAATGGCTTGCGCACGCTGGTGCATGAGATTGCCGCCAGTGACCTCTTTGCTGCTCCGTAATACCTACCGCCCACTGCCATGAAGCAACTTTCCCGCAGAACCTTCCTCCGTGGAGCCGGTGTGAGCCTCGCGCTCCCGCTACTTGAAGCGATGATGCCCGGTACACGAGCCGCTGCTGCTGCGGCGACGTCACCGCGACGCATGGTGGCCATCAACATTCCCTTGGGTTTCCTCGGTGAAAAGTTCTTCCCAACGGGCACAGGCACGGGTTATGAACTGAGCGAGTACTTGAAGCCGGGCGAGGCCTTGCGTAGCGACTTCACCGTTTTCTCCGGTGTGAGTCATCCGGATGTGGATGGTGGTCACTCGGCAGAGAAGTCCTTCCTCACCGCGGCAGCGCATCCGGGCTCGCGCAGCTTCAAGAACAGCATTTCGCTGGACCAGTACGTGGCGAAGCAGATTGGTGAGAAGACCCGCTTCGCTTCACTCACGCTAGGTGACCACTCTCTTTCATGGACGGCGAATGGTGTGCCCATTCCCGTGGAGCAGTCTCCCGCGAAGGCCTTCGCCAAGCTCTTCCTCACCGGCACGCCGAAGGAAATCGCCGCGCAGGAGCAGGAGCTCGATCAGGGGCGCAGCATCATGGATACGGTATTGGAAGATGCGAAGTCCATGGAGGGCAAGGTGAGTGCTGCTGACCGTGACAAGCTGGACCAGTTCTTCACTGCTGTACGCGAGACGGAGCAGCGTCTCTCCAAGGCTCAGGCTTGGAGCCAGACACCGAAACCGAAGGTGAATGCGACGCAGCCCGGCAAAATCGATGGCACGGATCTCGTCGGCACCTTCAAGGCGAACTTCGACGTGATTCGCCTCGCTCTGGAAACCGACTCCACCCGCGTCATCGCGCTGGGTGGAACGGGCTATGGACTGGTTCCCACCATCAAGGGGGTGACACAGGCGTATCATGCCCTCTCACACCATGGGAAGAACCCGGAGATGATGGGCCAGCTTGCGCTGATTGAGCGTGCTACTATCGATGCCTTCTGGGCATTCCTCGGCAGTTTGAAGCAAAGCACGGATGGTGGTTCCTGTTTGCTGGACAACACGCAGGTGCTTCTGGGTAGCAACCTCGGCAATGCCAGCGGCCACCTCACGACGAACCTGCCTGTCATTCTCGCTGGTGGTGGGTTCAAGCACGGCCAGCACCTCGCCTTCGACCAGAAGAACAACTACCCACTGCCCAATCTCTTCGTCAGCATGCTGCAGCGTCTGGGCATCGAGTCTTCCTCTTTCGCCTCCAGCACCGGCACCATGCGCGGGCTGGAGATGGCGGGAGTGTAGACGAGGTGGCCACCACTTTGCCCATGGACATCTGAGGTCATCTCGCCACCATGCGGCCATGACCGCTGAACAGATGGCCGAGGTGCTGCGCAACATTGCGCGGCTGCTGGAACTCAAGGGAGAGAACCCTTTCAAGATCCGCGCTTACACGACAGGAGCCGATGTGGTGGAGAACTTCAGCGGTGACATCGTGGCGCGCGCGAAAGCGAATGACCTCGGCGGCATCAAGGGCATTGGCGATGCGCTTCAGCAGAAGCTGCATGAACTGGCCAGCACTGGGAAGCTGGAGTTCTACGAGAGGCTCAAGGCCGAGTTCGGTGATGGAATTTTGGAGCTGTTCGAGGTGCAGGGACTTGGGGCAAAGAAGATCGCCGCCTTGTTCGCTATGCTGGGCGTGAAGTCCATCGCCGACCTGAAGCGCGTTTGTGAAAACGGTGAGGCGGCGAAGCTCCCGGGCTTCGGTGCGAAGACGGCGGAGAAGCTGCTGCAGGGCATCAGCTTCCGCGAGAGCCATGCGCACGAGTTCCGTCAGGAGCAGGTGGCGCCCATCGTCATGGGCGTACTGGAGATGTTGCGCGATCATCCGGATGTCTCCCGCGTGGAAGTGGGCGGCAGCTATCGCCGTGGCAAGGAGACGGTGCATGATCTCGACTTCCTCGCGGCCTCACGTCGCCCGAAGGAAGTACTGGAGGATTTCGTCCACATGCCCGGAGTGACCCAGGTGCTGGGCCATGGTGAGACGAAGGCGAGCGTCGTGCTCGACAGCGGAGTGCAGTGCGATCTGCGCGTGGTGACGAATGATGAGTTCGCCTGCGCGCTGGTGTACTTCACCGGAAGCAAGGAGCATAACATCGTCCTCCGCAGCCGCGCGCTAGAGCGTGGATGGTCTCTCAATGAGTACAGCTTCACTCCCGTGGCGAACGGCAACGGCAAGGAGCCGCCGAAGTGCCTGGAGGAGGCGGATGTGTACCGCGCCCTCGATCTCGATCTGGTTCCTGCGGAGTTGCGTGAGAACACCGGCGAAATCGAAGCAGCAGAGGAGGGGAAGATTCCGCGTCTCGTGGAGCTTCAGAATCTCCGCGGCTGCTTCCACAATCACACCGTGGCCAGCGATGGTGCAGCAACGTTGCGTGAGATGGCGGAAGCGGCCCAGGAAGTGGGCTGGCAATACTTGGGCATCGCAGACCACAGTAAGTCATCCTTCCAAGCGAATGGGCTGAACGAAACGCGTCTCGCTGCGCAGGTGGAGGAGATTCGAAAACTGAACGCCGAGTATGCGAAGGAAGGCTTCCGCATCTTCGCTGGCAGTGAGGTCGATATTCTCAAGGATGGCGCGCTGGACTTCAGCGATGAAGTGATGGCGGGGCTCGACTACGTGGTGGCGAGTGTGCACAACCTCTTCACGCTCTCCGAGGCGGAGATGACGAAGCGTATCATCAAGGCGATTGAGAATCCGTATGTGACCATGCTGGGTCACGTCACGGGTCGTCTTCTGCTATCACGTCCCAGCTATGCGGTGAACATTCCTGAGATCATCGAGGCAGCCGCAGCCACGGGGACCATCATTGAGATCAATGCGAATCCCTGGCGTCTCGACATGGACTGGCGCTGGTGGAAGATGGCGAAGGAGAAGGGCGTGAAGTGCGCCATCAATCCGGATGCACACAGCACGCGTGGTTTGCAGGATGTCTTCTTCGGCGCCCGCATCGCGCGCAAGGGTTGGCTCACGCGGGAGGATGTGATCAACTGCCTGCCGCTGGGGCAGGTGGAGCAGGCGTTGAGAGTGAAGAGGGAATCATAGACCTGACGCACTACTTAGCGAATCGTGTCAGGCCCTGTGACATGGCATAGAGAGGGAGTTTCACGCGGTTGATCTGGATGCTGTGATACGAAGCATCCCTGGACTGCGTGCAGCCTGCTGCACGCTGCACCGCGACGAAGTCGCCAAGTTTTCAGGACGCATAGCACCGCGAGCTTGTGTCACCATCGCTGCAGCAGGCTGCAGACTCTGGAAAGCGGCAGCAGGGCTGCACGCAGTCCAGGGACGCTGCGCGTCACGGATTCCACACAGCTGACCTGACGCTCATACGGTTTGAGGGACAAGGTAGTTGGGGCTGCTTTGGTAGAGCCGGCTCTCTTCTTATTTCCTCTTGCCGCGCTTCGCTGAGTTCTTCTTCGCAAACCCACCAGGTCCTTTCTTGAAAGGACGTTTTTTGGCGAAGCCATCCGTGCGTCCAGCGCTGCTACTGCCAGTTCCTGTGCCTTCTCCGTGGCCATGGTCACGGCGAGGTGTAGATTTCTTGGAGCTGTGCGGGCGTTTCTTGGAGAAGCCTCCCCTAAATCCGCCGCCGTCACTTTCGCTGCCGGGCGGCCTGCCTTGCATGGGACCACCTTTGCCACCGCGCTTCCGACCAGAGGCCAGCTGCAGTTCTTCTGGCGACTCGACTTCCGGTTTGCGTGCCGGACGGTCTGGGCGGGGACCCTCCCTCTGCTCAGACGGAAATAGGGTACGAGGGCGCACACCATCGGGCCGAGGGCGAGAGGAGCGCTCTTCGCGTGTCTGCGGACCACGTGAGCCTGACCGTGTGCGGGAGAAGTCCGACCTGCGGGTGTCACGGTCGCGGCCATCGCGGGCATCATCACCACTTTGCGGGGCAAGCTGGAAGTCCACCTGCTTCTTGGTCTCGTCGATTCGGTAGATCTGCACGGACAGTCGATCTCCGAGTTTGATGACACGGCGTGTGTGCCGGCCCACGAGCTGATTGCGCACATCATCGAAGATGAAGAAATCATCCGTGAGCGAGGAGAGGTGAATCAGACCGCTCATGCCGAGATCGGTGACATCCACGAAGAAGCCGAAGTTCCGCACATCCGTGACGAGAGCCTGGTAGGTCTGGAGTTCACCGGACTTGAGCTGGGCCTTCAGGTGCGCATAGAGCTTCACATCCTTGCTGTCGCGTTCCGCGTCGGAGGAGACGCGTTCGGTGTTGCTGATATGCTCCGCAGTCTTCTTCAACTCCGGCACGGGGATGAGCTGGTTGTTGAAGAGGGTGCGATGCACCACCAAATCCGAGTAACGGCGGATGGGCGAGGTGAAGTGGGTGTACTTCTGCTTGTTCAGTCCGTAGTGACCGAGCGGCTCCACCGCATAGCGTGCACGCATCAAGGAGCGCAAGAAGCCAATCTTCAGCGCAGGGCCGATGGGTAGCTTCTCCAGCGTACGCAGGAGCTTTTGCACTTCATCACGCTTCGTGAGGTCACCGCAGGGGACTCGATGACCGAGCACGTCGTCTTGGAAGGCCTCCAGGCGCTTGGCCTTGGGTTTCTCGTGCACACGGTACACGGAAGGGCGTGCCAGGGCCATGAGGCGGCCGGCTACGGCTTCATTGGCGAGCAGCATGTACTCTTCAATGAGCTGGTGGGATTCATCGTTCTCGATGCGCTCGATGCGCAGCACGCGACCGCGCTCGTCGAGACGGATCTTGTTCTCCGGGAACTCAAGGTCCAGTGCACCGGTACGGAAGCGCTTCGCGCGGATGCGCTGTGCCATCTGGTGCGCCGCATGCAGCATGCGCTCCATATCATCCTGCGGCTGGCCCTTGATGATCTTGTAGGCTTCCTGATAGGTGTAGCGTCGCTGGGAGCGGATCACCGCGGAGTGGAACGTGGCCTTCACCACCGTGCCATCCGTTGCCAGGTCGAATTCCACACACTTCGTCAGGCGCGCGACGCCAGGCTTCAGGGAGCAGAGCCCATTGCTGAGTGCTTCCGGGAGCATGGGGATAACGCGATCCACGAGGTAGGTGGAGTTCCCGCGTTCATAGGCCTCCTTGTCCAGCAGGCTGCCAGGCTTCACGTAGTGGGAGACATCCGCGATGTGCACCCATAGCTTCCAGTGATCCTTCGACTGGCGCTGCAGGCAGATGGCGTCATCGAAGTCCTTCGCATCATCCGGGTCGATGGTGATCACCATGTGCTCGCGGCAATCAAGACGCCCGACGAAATCTTCCTCGGAAGGCTCGTTATTCGCGCGACCCAGGCCATGCACAATGGAGTTTGCCTCATCGAGCACTTCCTTGGGGAAACTCAGTGGGAGGCCGTAGTTGCGCAGCACGGAGAGCATGTCCACGCCCTCGGCATCGGGTGGTCCGAGCACTTCCACGATCTCACCTTCCGGCGGTGTGAAGCGATTTTCCCAGTGGGTGAGTTCCACCACCACCTTGTCGCCCACCACTCCGGGGCGTCCGGTATCGCGTGCCGGCGGCACGGAGATGTGGTGGGGGATGCGGGGATCATCCGGCACGACGTAGAGGAACTCGCGCGCCTGCTTGAGCGTGCCCACGAGGCGGCTGCGCTTGCGTTCCAGGATGCGCACCACGGTGCCGGTGACTTCCTCAGCCTCACTCGCTGTTTTCGGACGCAGGCCACGAGGCTTCACGTCACGGCGCACCAGCACGCGGTCACCATTCAGCGCGGTGCCGGTGGAGGCTTCTTGGATCACGATTTCGACGGCTCCCGGTTCATCGGGCAGCAGGAAGCCTTTTCCTGCGCGGTTGATCTGGATGATGCCGGCCACCATGTCCGCCGGCTGGGAGAGAATGTAACGGTTGCCCTTGGTACGGAGAATTTTTCCGTCGGTTTCGAGCGTGTGCAGTACCTCCTGCAGCTCCTGCTGCTGGCTGGCGTGCAAGCCAAGCCCTCCGATGAGCTGGGGTACATTGGACGGCACATAGTCGGCGCGTCCGAGCAATTTGAGTATTTTGGTTTCCATATAACTGACTGACAAACCCTGGGTACAGGGAGCCCCATGTCGGGGATGTATCGCGCCTCAGGTCGGAGGCGGGTGCGGCGTGAGCATCGTGTGCTTCCTACCACTTACTTTAACACAACATGTGACTGACTTTTTAATAGTTGACGGTGCACCCTATCACACCTTCAAGAAAAGCGCCAGCCAAATCGCATCTTCGCTGGTCCGGTGCACCCGATGACGCACGTGTTTGGGGATGGTGAGGTGGTCCCCCGAATGGAGTTCCACCATGCCGCCATCGGCAAACTCCAGCGTTGCGCCACCACGCAAGAGCAGCACCCATTCATCCTCTTTCTGGTCATACCAGAAATCCGGCGGACTCGACTGGCCGCGGGAGATGATATGCTCCAACTTTACGTGCGGGGACTCCAGGAGGGGATGAAAAGTTTCGCGCTCAGAGTCCACGCCTGAAGCCGGGGCAAAGAGATTGGTGACAGGTGGTGTCATACGATACGCGTAGCATCGTCGCAGAAGTGCTTTTGGCCCGGCAATATTTTTTGCGCTGTGTATTGCTGGCGAGGCAAAGACCGAGCCGTATCACTCCAGAGTCACCTCGATACTCCCGGCCTTGATCCATCCTTTAGCCAGGAGGTTTTCTCCGATGACACTCAGCGTGTATTTTCCGGGAGAGGTCATGGGATAGTATTTGAAGTCGAGTTCCTCCTTGTAGCCCCATCCGGGTTTTGCGGTGTTGATGCGCTTGAGATACACCCAGTGATGCTCGCCGGGTTTCAATGTCACCGCGTAGGTCCTGCCGTGTTTGGAAAAGTAATCCTCGATGTCTTTTGGCGTGATGGTGGGATGGGGCTGCGCAGCGATCAGCGCGTCGCCTTCCTTCTGCACTTCCAGTTTCCATCTGGAACTGGTCTCGCGCGGCCAGTCGGTGTAGCGAATCTTGATATCCGTATCCGAGTCATTGCGGCAACCTACGCACAAATCGATTTCATCGTCTACGCGATACCTCACGCGTTCAGTGGTCAGTAGAGTAGACAGGCCGTTTTCCGGTTTGGACCAGCCCGGTAAACGTTGGATCAAAGAAGCGATCTCGCTGGCATCGTCATCGGTATGGGGACGCGAGCCATGATCCATGATTTCGAAACCAGCTTGTCCGCGTCTTTGTTGGAGGAACAGAATAAATCGTCCGCCTTCCTTCCACGGGATCCCGACCCAGTAGCGCGAGATCTCGCTCATGGTCACATCCATCGTTCCTTCCGCGACTTTGCCTTTCAAGACACGATTTACTGTGATGGTAGTGGAGCCCATCTTCGCATTCGAAGCGGATAGCGTGGTGACGTTGGCTTCCACAATGGCGTCTGCCTGTGCGATCGTCACCACCAGCGGCTGATAGGCACGGGACAGTGCGGATGCGGAACGTGCGGCGCAAAGCAACAACGCTACCGCAAGGAAGGCAACGATGCGTGAGTGACACATGATGGCCATGCGAGGAAATGTTTGCCTGATCAAAGAGCCAAACGCGCAGGACCTGGCTTCCTTGGTAATTGCTCCGAAAAAACCGCCAGGCACTAGCAGCAGACATTACGCCCCATACTTGATCCACACACCACCACTGCCGCAGTGGGCGCCGCCGAAGCGTGGCGTGCTTTCCACTTCCGGGAGCATCCACACCGTGCGACCGTGTTGGCGCTTGCGCCAGCGGACGAATCGAATCAGCCCTGCGAGCACGAGAAGGAATCCGCAGAAGCCCAGCAGCATCGTGCGACCGTGTGTCTGCGTGAGCAATGTCCATCGCGTCCAGAGATCACCCTCGGGCACGAGAGGCTGGGACACATCGGCGAGTACAAAGGAGGTGAGTGACTCTGGCGTCGTCTCTTTTGCACTCTCGCTGGCGGCGATTGTCTCTTCTGCGGAGAAGAGCTTGGGATAGGCGCGTTCCATCCAGATGAGACGGATGGAGAGCTGTGTGGCGAAGCGCTGCAGTTGGTCCATCGGATCCGAGGCGCGCATCGCGTCCTGCACACAGGCTTCAAGAATGCCGGGCAGATATCCAGGCTCTACCCCTGAGGCGATTTCACGGGTGACGAAGAGACGCGCGCGCCATGGCTGGCCCAGGGGGAAGGCGGCGAGGCACGCATGTTCCCGGGTCAATCTGCCCGCGGCGAGGCGTGACAGGTCCACGTTCGGCGAGAGCTTCTCATGAGCATCCAGCATGAGAAAGTAGGCCGAGGTGTGGGACTGCGTGACGTGGAAGGTGAGCAGACGGCGCAGATCCTCCGATTGCGTTTCAGGCAGCAGCGTGAGCGGATCCAGCAGGAAGGCATCCGGCTCCAGCAGCTCGGATTGTTCCATGAACTCACGCGTCACCTCGGTAAGCGGCTTGTCCGGAGGGAGCGCGTGCTGGGCGGCAGGGGCAGCAGGTTTGGGGATGAAAAGCAGAAAATTATCTCCCAGTCCACGCTGGTTCTTGGGGGCGGGGCTTACGGAGGGCTCGCCTGCACCCGGAGTGCCCGCCACCTGCGGCTCTGGAGGTTGAAGCTTGTCTGGATCGAAATTGTCCGGCCAGAGCAGGCCACTGAGGGGAGGCGTCTCGAGCAGGCCCTGCTGCGCGGCCGTGTCCTCCGGGCTCCACGCGGGGAGGGGGAGGGCGTCGTCCACGGACATGCTTTCACTGCGGGCCGTGCCGATGCCCAGGGCCGCACACGCCAGGCAGATTGCGTATGGAAAGATGTATCTGGACGACATCATCTCGCAGTGGGTGGCGGGAAATGGTAGTCCCGGTCATCGACATCGGCAGGTGGCGACATCGAGGTGATGTCCTTGGACAGCGTTGACAGCGTCCGGGGAGGCGTGGCTGGTCGCAGGGTTTGCAGTCCGGTAGCGTTCAGGAAACCCTTTTCGGTGTCTGGGGGACGGAATTCCTGCTTTTTTGGGACACGTTTGCCCGCCTTGCGGAGGGCCCTGGCCAGCAACTGGAGTGCCTGGTCAATGGCATTGGCAAACTCGCCATGCCAGAGCGGCGTGCGCATGGCCGCGAGAATTCGTGAGAGCTCCTTTTGCGGAATCAACGTTTCAAGCGCGTAGCCCAAGTTCAGTCCGGCGCACTTCGCCACCGGATCGATCATGAGCAGCGCGGCATATTCATTCAGTCGCGGGCCATCCTGGGTGGGAAAGGCGGCATGGTTCAGCAACCAGAAGGAAGTTTCGGGCAGGGTCGGCTGCGGCGGCAGGATCCCGAGGAAAACACAAAAGAACACCTGCGGGAACTCTTGCTGGAGAGACTCGAGTTCATCGATGAGGAAGTGACGATCCCTCAGCCTGAGGCAATTGGCATTGTCGTTGAGCGCCTCCATCCGCACCAGGCTGCTGCCGAGTTCCTCGGTGAGTTGGGCAGCATGGAAATCACAATGCCTGCATGAGGCTTGGGGTGCTTTGGCATGATTCCCGCAGCGTGGACATTCCATGAATTCAGGAAATACCCGAAGCGCCGGATTTTATCAAGAAAACTGTAATAATCGGCTGTGTCAAGGCTGACACGGTGAAGGTCTTGTCAGGAATCGGTATATCGAAAGTGTTTGCATTGACAATCCACTGGTCCATTGGGTATTTTTGAGAAATAAAAGCGTGTTTTCGCTCAACACGGCCCTACCCCCATACGTTCACATCTCATGAAATCTGCTTTTCATCCCACCCTTCTGGCGATGGTCTGCATGCTGGGCACATCGTCCGCGGCATGGCAGCGTCTGCCTTCTGCTGATGCCCCCATCAACTTGGCCAACCAAGCCATCCTGGGTGCGAAGATCCAGTCCAGCGCCAGCATCGGCAACTCCTCAGCCCTGCTGAACGAGGGTTCGATGGAGGCGGCCAAAGTGCCTTCCGGAGCTTCGCATGTGGTCATCACGTTGGGTGCGCAGGAAGTTGTGGAGGACGTGTCCTTCATCAATGAAGGCGTGAGCGGCAGCGTGACCGTTTCCAGCAGCACGGACAACAGCCAGTGGGTTTCGCTGGCCCAGGCCGGTTTCGACGCTGGCGAGCGCCTCGTCTCCCTGCGTTTTGCCGGTGCCCAGGCGAAGTATGTGAAGCTCAGCTTCAATGCTTCCAATGGCGCTTCCATCCGCAATCTTTCGATTTCCGGTCCTTCCAAGGTCTCCGACTACAAGGCGGTGCCGGTGAAGGAAAAGGGTACTGAAGTGGACCTTGCTTCCGCCAGCTCCGGCGCCAAGCCCATCTACATGTACCCCACCCCCACGAACGTGGGTGACAACGAGGGCGCCCGCCAGACCTTCAAGTTCCCGAAGACCACTGAGCGCTTCCGCACCGTGGTGTATGACCTGGGCACCGCCCGCGTCATCAAGAAGTTCAGCGCTGCCTACTCCCGCGTGCCGACCCGCCTTGATGTGTTTGCCTTCGAGCAGCTTCCTGAGAAGAAAGACTGGCGCGGCAAGTTGACGCTGGATCCCTCCATCTTCGACACGACACCGATCATCGCCTCTGGCGAAGATTCCGTGGGCAAGGGCCTCATGCAGCTCACCCCGAAGCAGCCTGTGAAGGCCCGCTACGTGGCCCTGCGTTTCGAGCCGAACTTCGACAAGCGTGGTGTCGCTGGTGTCTCCCCTGAGTGGGAAGCGGTGGCCATGTCGGTGGTCGTGCCCTACGCCAATGCACTCAAGGAACTGGGCCTCATGGACGGTCCCACCTACACCCAGGCTCCTCAGTCGACTGCGGAAGGCTTTGAATCCATCAAAATCGCTTGCGCAGGCGGCTCCCAACTGGTGCTGATTTCCAAGGCGGCCATCGCTCAGGTGCAGAGCCAGCTTGGACCCAACGCGACCGAACAGGATGCCATCAATGCGATTCTTGCCGCTGCTGGCCTTACGCCTGCCAGCACCCCCGGTGAGAACGGCACCAATGGAACCAATGGCACCAACGGAGATGAAGATGACGGCGACAACGGCAGTGGCTCGGTGATCGGTGATCCCAATGCTCCGCTGAATCCCGCGTCCCTTTCAGCTCTCGGTCTCTCCGCCTATCGCGGCGGTGGCACCGGTGGCAGCGGCCCCTTCCAGGCTCCTCCGGCAGACGACGACGACGACAATCAGGGCGGCGGTGGCAATAACGGCAACGGCCCGCCTATCATCATTGTTCCGAGTCCGAATCCGCCCCCGACGAGCCCTTAATTTTTTGGTTTGGGATGGTTTGTGGGAGCCGCACCTCGAGAGGTGCGGCTCTTTTTTTGAGATTCTGCCCGGATCAGGAACAATCTTTGATTGTCTGGGCAGTGTTGTGGTCCAACTTTCTCTTCCTCCGTACCCGGCTCACTTGCCTGCTACTGCCCTGCTGAGGGCCACTTTTCCCCTGCTTTATGATTCGATGCCTGCCGGTTTGCCGGTTCATGTTCCTATTGGCGCTTGCCGGATTCCTGACGTCGGCAGATGCGCAGGAGCTTACGCCGGATGGGAAGTTCATTCCTGGTCCGACTCCCGGTCCGAACTCCAGCGACGCCAAGCCTGCGCTCAAAAACAGCCAGGGCATGCCCATGATGGAGATTCCCGGCACGCCTGTGTACCTTGCCGCGTGGGAGACGCGGGTTTCGGATTTCAGACAGTTTGTGGAGGAGTCGGGCTATCTCTGGAAGAACACGCCCTTCTTTCCCCAAACGGACACCCATCCGGTGGTCAATGTCAGCTTGAGGGATGCCATGATGTTCTGCGCCTGGCTCACCCAGCGCGAGCAGGCCAGCGGATTGCTGACCAGGATGCAGTCCTACCGTCTCCCGACCCAAAGGGAATGGGACGCCGCCGTGGGACTGGCCATCGGGCGCTCGCCGCAACCCACGCCGCAGGAGCGCGAGCGCGATACCGAGGCCTTCCCGTGGGGGATGGAGTGGCCGCCGCCGCAAGGCTCCGGCAATTTTAATTCCCTGGAGATCTCCGGCAAGAATGATGGCTTTTCGTATACCGCGCCTGTGGGCAGTTTTGGGACCTCTCCGGAAGGGTTGGCGGACCTGGCGGGGAATGTCTGGGAATGGACGTGGGACCAGCCCCCTGGCGGCGAAACGAATCTGCAGCCCTCCGGCGCCTTGCGTGGTGGTTCCTGGATGTATTTCCGCAAAGAGAGCCTTCTCTCCGCCTATCAATACAAGGTCCCCGGCGAGACGCGCTCACCCAGCATCGGGTTTCGTTATGTGCTCGAAGACAGGCCGCGAATGGCGGCCTTCCTGGCGCAGATGGAGAAGTCCAAGGCGGAGATCGCGCGTCAGCGGCGCTCCGAGTTGATGGATGGGCCGCAGGTCACCGAGGATGAAGTGCAGAAGATGCGCGAGAAGATGGAGCGGCGCAGTGCTGACGTGCTCATGCCCGCGCCGAAGTCCGAACGAGTGCCGCTGCCTGATGTGGCTTCGCTGAAGCCTGCGCAGGCGGGGCAACCCTACACCAACACGCTGGGCATGTCACTGCGACCGCTGGGAGCGGGAGGGCGCGTGTTCATCGGCGAGCATGAAGTCCGCGTGCAGGATTATGAAGCCGGCAGCAAGCCGTGGCGTAATCGTCCGAATTTCCCGGTTAGCGAGATACATCCCGTCGTGAATGTGAGTTGGGAGGAGGCGAACCAGTTCTGTGAATGGCTGACCGGCAAGGACCGGGCCGCCAAGCTTATTCCAGAAGGGGCGCGGTACCGTCTGCCAACGGACGCAGAATGGAGCCACGCTGCCGGGCTGGAGGTCGATCCGGGTGCCACTCCGGCGGAGCGCCACCTCGCCAACAAGACGGATTTCCCCTGGGGCCGCGAAGCGGTGCCGCCGAAGATGAGTGCGAACCTCGATACCGCGCGCATGTCAGGATATCAGGACATTTATACCTACACCGCTCCCGTGGGCAGCTTCTCTCCGAACAGTCTGCATGTCTATGACCTCGCGGGAAATGTATCCGAATGGTGCTCGGATGAGTGGCCTGGCGCGTCAGGGGAGAAGGTGGTGCGTGGCTCCTCCTGGCTGAGCTTCTCGCCGGATACCCTGCTCAGTTCAGCGCGTCAGCATCTGCCGGCGAATGCGGCGAAGGCGAATGTGGGATTCCGCGTGGTGCTGGAGATGCCGTGACGTTTGCAGTGGCCCGTTTTTCGGTGAACCACGCTTACTCCCACTCGGCCTCCGGCAGTCGTCGCACGTGTACTTCCACGCTCATTTCGCGGGTGCCACGACCGCGGAAGGTGCCGCTGAGCGGGCGGATGTCCGCGTAGTCACGGCCCGAGGCGAGTTTCACATACCGGGTATCGGGCACGCGGTTGTGCGTGGGGTCGAATCCCTTCCATCCGTAGCCCGGCAGGTACACCTCCACCCAGGCATGGCTCGCTTCGATTTCGTCGGGTCGCCGATCAGGATTGTAGAAGTACCCGCTCACGTACCTGGCAGGGATGCCGTGGGTGCGCAGAATGCCGAGCATCACATGCGCGAAGTCCTGGCAGACACCTTTGCGCAGTTTCACCACTTCTGTGGGACGGGTGTTCACCGTGGTGGCGGCAGGGGTGTAGGTGAAGGTGCTGAACACATGACGGCCCACGGTCCGCGTATCTTCCCAGAGGTCTGACACGCCATTGGGCAGGGAGTCCACTGACTCACGCCAGATGTCCGGCTCCAGGGAGACGAACTGCGAATCGTGGAGGAAGTCGAAGTAGTTCTCCATGATGGAGGAGTCCTTCAATCCCCCGGGAGGATTCTTCTCCGGTACGGGGCCACGGGTGTCCGCATGGGTTTCCACATGAGAGACAGCTTCCACGCTGAGTTGCTCGTGCGGGCGCTTCACATCGAAGTAGTGCACGCAGTTCGAGTAGAAGTCCGGGTAGTCGCGTACTTCCGCAGTCGGGTCGATGTGGAGAAAAAAGCGGCGGCAGAGCTGCGTTGTATCCGTTACCGGTTGGAGACGCGCTTCATTGAAGCTGTCCCACACGGCATCATGATAGGCAAAGCGCGTGAGGTGACGCACCTCCAGCGTGAGAGGCTCGGTCCATTCTGGCAAAGCTGGCGCACCGTCCTGAGGGGTGCTCATCCCTGACTTTGCTGTTGCTGCTGCATCTCCTGCTGGTGCAGGCGGATCTCAGCCTCCATGTCCGTGGGCGGGTGGTACATGAATGTTTCGTAGATGAAGTCGTCGATGCTGTCGAGCGTCTTGCGCACCTCCTCCAGATACTCATGGAGACCCTGGCGGATGACCTCCTCGATGGTGCGGAACTTCATTTCATAGAGCAGCTTTCCAAAAGAGCGCTCCCGCGGGCTGCGGTATTCGCCAATCGCCGTGTTCGCGAGCAGGTGCAGGTAGCGATCCACCTGCTCCAGGCAGTAGCGCACGGAGCGGGGGAAGGTTTCCGAGAAGAGGAGGAACTCCGCCACCTTCCACGGGGCGATGTCCACAATGTGAGAGCGGCGATACGCTTCCAGCGCGCTCACGGAGCGCAGAAGCGCCTGCCACTGCGCGGTATCCACGGCGCCCCCCACATCGGCGAGACTCGGCAGGAGGATGTGGTACTTCAGATCCAGGATGCGTGCCGTCTTGTCCGCGCGCTCCACGAACTTGCCGAACTGGATGAACTCATACCCCTCATCGCGGGAGAAGGTGGAACTCGTCAGCCCCTGGAAGAGGTGGGAGTACTTCTTGATCTGTTCGTAGAAATCATGCGCGCCGCCGTCCCACAGCGCACGTGCGCTGGTGGACTTCAGGAAGAGGTGGCACTCGTTGAGCGCCTCGAACATTTCACGGGAGATCTGGTCGCGGATCTGGCGCGCATTCTCGCGGGCTGCCAGGAGGCAAGACATGACCGAGTTCGGATTCTCCAGGGAGAAGGTCATGAACTCCGTCACGTTCTGGCTGTCCGCCGTGGTGTAGTGGTTGAAGAAGGTCTCTTCGTCGCCGGCAGAGCGGAGGATGGGAAGCCAGTGCTCCTTGAGCTGCTGGTCATCGAGTTGGCCGAAATCCAGCATGAGCTGAAGATTCACATCCAGCAGACGGGCGATGTTCTCCGCGCGCTCGATGTACCGGCTCATCCAGTAAAGGGAGTTGGCCACGCGGGATAGCATCACCTGGGAGCCGCGTTGGATGCTCGTGTTCAGTTGAATGGGATGGGGCATGGAGGGAGCCGGAGGAGTGGAAGACGGAGGGGCGGGTTTGGGAGTGTGTGGCAGGGGTGCCACCCGGTCCAGAGTCTTGCGCAGACTGGCGGCCGGGTCGGCGTCGTGTTGGGAGATCTGGCGCATCAGGCGTCCCCCTGCAAGACCCAGGTATCTTTGGAACCGCCGCCCTGGGAGGAGTTCACCACCAGGGAGCCCTTGCGCAGGGCCACACGAGTCAGCCCTCCAGGCGTCACCGTAATCTTGTCGCCATAGAGGATGTAGGGGCGCAGGTCGACGTGGCGCCCCTCAAAGCCCTCTCCCACCCACGTGGGATGTCGCGAGAGCGAGATGGGCGGCTGTGCGATGAAGTTGCGCGGGTTCGCCAGGATCTGTTTGCGGAACTCTTCGATTTCCTCTTTCGCGGCCCAAGGTCCCATGAGCATGCCGTAGCCGCCGGCTTCGTTGGCGGATTTCACCACGAGCTTGCTCAGGTTCTCCAGGATGTACATGCGGTCCTGGGGCTCGCTGGCGAGGTAGGTCTCCACGTTCGGCAGGATGGGATCCTGATCGAGGTAGTACTTGATGATCTTCGGCACGAAGTAGTAGATGACCTTGTCATCTGCCACGCCGGTGCCGATGCTGTTTGAGAGACTGACATTGCCGGCGCGGATGGCATTCACCAGTCCGGGAACTCCCAGCAGCGAGTCTGCGCGGAACACGGATGGGTCCAGGAAATCGTCATCGATGCGGCGGTAGATTACGTCCACCGGCATGAGGCCCGCGGTTGTCCGCATGTACACGCGTGAGTCGCGCACCACGAGGTCACGCCCTTCCACGATGGGAATGCCCATCTGTCGGGCGAGGAAGGAATGCTCGAAGTAGGCGCTGTTGTACACCCCGGGAGTGAGCAGCACCACATTGGGCTGTTCATTGCCCAGATTGCTGGGAGCCACGTAGTTCAGGGCCTTGAGCAGGTCCGCGGAGTAGGTGTCCACCCGGCGCACATTGGCCGCCTGGTAGAGCCGTGGGAAAGCGCGCTTCACGGCTGCGCGATTCTCCAGCATGTAGCTGGCGCCGCTGGGGCAGCGCAGGTTGTCCTCCAGCACGAGGTAGGTGCCATCGCGTCCGCGAATGAGGTCCGTGCCGCAGATGTGGACATAAATGTCCTTGGGCACATTCACATTCATGAACTCCCGCCGGTAGTGCTTGGCATTCAGCACATAGTGCGGGGGGATGACGCGGTCCTGCAGGATCTTCTGCTCATGATAGAGGTCATGCAGGAACATGTTCAGCGCGGTGATGCGCTGGATGAGGCCGCTCTCGATGACCTTCCACTCATTCGCCGGAATGACTCGGGGCACCAGATCGAAGGGGAAGATGCGCTCCGTGCCCTGGGAGTCGGAGTAGACCGTGAAGGTCACCCCGCCGCGCATGAAGGCCAAGTCCGTGGCAGTTTGCCGCTGGGACCACTCGGGCGGGTCCAGGCGGTTGAACCGGTCCATGATGTGCGCGTAGTGGTTCCGGACAGAACCATCTTCGCCGAACATCTCGTCAAAAAAGTCGTCGTTGGCGTAGCCGTTGAAGAGCATGGAAGCGTGAGAGTTAGGTGTATGCGGGAGAAAGCAAAAACAAGGCCAATCGCCACGAATCGTTTGTACGCAGTAGTGCACTCCCTTTGTTTCTCCACGGATTTAATCGCGGGACGAGAATCTCTTTGGCGGGTCCGAAAGCGCGCTAAATTGACCGGATGCACCTCCCCCACGGCATTCATCTCGGCTACTGCACGAACATTCACCGCGGCGAAACGTTTGAAGAGACGTGGCGCGGCCTGCGCGACTATACCCTGAAGGTGCGTGAGCGTGTGGCCCCCGGTCAGCCCTACGGCATCGGCCTGCGCCTGAGCGAGCAGGCGGCCCGGGATCTCTCCGCGCCCTGCATGATGGCGGAGTTTCAGGAGTGGCTGGAAGCGAACAATTGCTACGTCTTCACCATCAACGGTTTCCCTTACGGTTCCTTCCACGGTACCCGGGTGAAGGAACAGGTCTTCAAGCCGGACTGGACCACCAAGGAGCGGCTGGATTACACCTGCCTTCTCTTTGATTTGCTCGCCAAACTGCTGCCCAAAGGCATGAGCGGGAGCGTGAGCACCCTGCCGGGATCCCACAAGGAATTCGGCATCGGCGAGGACGAGCTGAACGCCATTTTCGACAACCTCAAGGCCTGCTCGGAGCACATCCAGCGCCTGTGCGATGAGACCGGTCACGACCTGCATCTGGGGTTGGAGCCGGAGCCTCTCGGCCTTTTCGAGACCAGCGGAGAGACCTTGAAATTTTTTGGCCTGTACCTCGATCGCTACCCGAAGGACCTCAATTTTTTCAAGCGGGTCGGCCTGAACTACGACTGCTGCCACCTCGCGGTGGAGTTTGAGGAGGCGAAGGAAGCGCTCGACCGCATCACCGGTGCCGGCATTCGCCTCAGCAAGCTGCACCTCAGCTCGGCCCTGAGCCTGCAACCCACAAAGGAAAATCTCGAGCGCCTGCGTGGCTATGATGAGCCGGTGTATTTCCACCAGGTGGTGGTGAAGGAGGGTGAGGCACCCCTGCGGCGCTTCCGCGACATCCCCAATGCGCTGGAGATGGCGGCACAGTCACCCCATGATCTGGGAGACGAATGGCGGGTGCATTTCCACATCCCGTTGCATGCCGAGCCGAGCGGTGGCTTCCGCGATACCAAGGATCACCTGCTGGGCGCCCTCGACTGGCTGCAGGCCAACCCCACCAAGTGCCAGCATCTGGAAATGGAAACCTACACCTGGGAAGTGCTGCCCGAAGGCCTGCGCACGGGGGATGTGGTGGACCAGCTCAGCGCGGAGTATGCGTGGACCCTGGGTGAGATGAAGAAGCGCGGGCTGGCGGCGTGAGTGCCGCAGCCCGCGAGTAGGGATACCTGATCAGGGAGCTGGAGTGCCCGCCTGCTTCAGATCAACCTTGGTCCCATCGGGGAGTATGGCGTGAAGCACGGAATATTCCCATGGTGAGGAGTTGCTTTCCCGGGTGCCCACCACAATGACATCAACCTTGCCCTTGGGGCCTTCAAGGGGGATCTTGAAGTCAGCGCTCACTTTGCCGTTCACATTGCTGACATTGCCTCCAAACATGGTCCCTTCCGTGATGGGTTCTCCAATCGCGGCGCGCACTTGCGGGGACTCCATGGCCCGGTTTTTGGCATCGGTATAGGCATCCGTGTTCTTGATAGCGGTGGTCACCACAAGGAAGATGAAGGCCACGAAGCCGACGGCTCCGAGTGCGAGGACGCCCAGACAGCCGCCGCAGCCCAGGAACCACCATTTCTTGCTGCTTTTCTTCTGGGGCATGGGCGGCTGTGAAGGAGGATAGGTATTCATTGTGGAAGGGATGTAAGGAGCGTTGGCCGTGTGACTGACTGGCGGTGATTGAAGCAACAATTTCGCAAGGCGTCCAGTGAAGCAGGAGCTTTTTCCCAGGGAATGACCGTGCGTGACAGTTGCGTTGCAGGGGGCGGTGGGCGACTGCTGCTCTTGCAATCGCACGCGCGTGATTTGGTAGATCTGCGTGTTTCAGCTTTTCATCCATGGACGCAAGGCAGTAAGGAAGACGTGATTGATGGTCTTCTTGACGGATAGATAAACCCACTGACGATGTGGATGCCATGAGCGGACAGCCCCTTAAGTGTGAACTGACCTATCCCGAGAGGAAGGACAATTGGCGTCCTTTTCACGTGGTCGTACACGATTGCGCGCTTGAGCATTTGATGAGCGATGCCCAGCAGGCGCTGAGGGTGTATGAGCTCATGTGCATCACCCGACCGGGGGATGTGTGCAAGTACCTGTGGGTTGAGCTTTTGGAGGTGCCCGACTGGGTAAGGATCAAAGCCGCCGAACAACGTGAAAAGACGAGGTTCCCAAAGGGGAGCGAGTGGCCCGAGAACTTTGTTCCGCTGGGGGGTTTTGACTCGTATTTCTCGTGGGGCTGGGAGTATACGCCGTCTCTGGACGCCTGCTGGTTGAATCACCGTGAAAGCGATACCTTCAAGGCGGAGATACGTCGCATTTTTCAACGGGTGATTGAAGTCCAGCGACGTCTTCGGGTTAGTCAGGATCCTTTGGTTCGCAGAGAGGTGGAATCTCTGGAACTCTATCAGGATCCTCGTGATCTGGATCCAACACCTCCTTTCCGTCGGACTGGGCCAGACTACCTGTCACCTATTGTTCCAAAACGTACGGAGGCCTATTACGAAAAACTCCGTGAACTTCTCGAGCGAAGTGACATCGAGTCGTTGATCATGAGTGGAGAAGTGCCCGATTTCCAAGTCTTTCGCCTCATCTGTACCACCCAAGCAAACCGCGCGAAGGACTCGCCAAAACATCCCTTTGAGGCATTTCCGATCGGCATTTCTTCTGACTGTGACGACTGGCTCGGAGGATGGAAGAGCCAATTTATCCAATACAGCGAGGGATTGGGGTATGGCGATATCTGGATTCTGAACGATGCAGACAGCGGTGAGCACATGAAATGGCTCGTGGAAGAACACAAGAATCATCACAAGTGTTTCCTTTTCCACGAAGGAGCAGAGGAAATACCGGGCTATCGCATGACTCAAGGAGATGGCTGGATTCTTCTGGAGGATGAGTCGGAAGAGCGAGAATATCGGAAAAGGGGTAAGGCCTCACTGGAAGCGCGGTTCAAGCGCATGTGGGCTCACATAATCAAAGAAAAAGTCGCGGAGTAGGCAGACGAATCTGCAACTCGTTTGTGTGGCCGATAACCAGCCTTGGACGGCTCATTTTTTACGTTCCAGCCAAAGAGAGCTTGGCGGAACAGGAGGCTTTGATAATCTCCGCGCGTGTCGCTTTCTCCCACCAGCTATCACACGGAACTATTGAGCTTTCTCCAGAAGCAGGAGCCGGAACTCTGGCAGTGGTTTTCCGAGCCGGCCAATCGCACGGAAGTGACGGAGGGCATCCGTCGGGAACTGCTGACCTCCAGCTATAGGCTCGATGGTCCCCAACACGCGGAACTGCTGACGGCTGCGAAGGAGGCGGCGGAAGTGCTGGGCATTGCGGTGCCCATCACGCTCTATCAGTCACAGGAGGCGGTGCTCGCGCCAAATGCCTCCATCTGTCGGCTGCCGGAGGAGATCCACATTGTCTTTTACGGGAGCATGCTCAGCATCCTGCGTGGGCGTGAACTGCACGCGGTGCTGGGACACGAACTGGCGCATTTCATCCTGTGGCAGCATGAGGGCGGGGTGCACCACACGGTCGATCGCCTCGCGCATGCCTGTGCCAGTGACCCGCGTGCGCATGCCTCGCACTTGCACAGTGCCCGGCGGCTGCGGTTGAATACCGAACTTTTCGCGGATCGCGGTGCGCTGAAGGTGACGGGAGATCTGGCTGTCACCGTGGCGGCTCTGGTGAAGGGTGCCACCGGGCTCGCGGAGGTGAGTGGTGAGAGCTATCTGAAACAGGCGGCGGAAGTGTGCGACTCGTGGAAGACAAAGTCGGCGGAGCAAACGCATCCGGAGCTTTTCCTTCGCGCGCATTGCCTGGCGCTCTGGCACGAGGGAGGCACGGACGCGGAAGAGGAAATCGAGAGGATGATCAATGGGCCGGCGTCGCTCGATGAACTGGACCTGCCGGCGCAGGAGGCACTTTCGGCATTCACCCGACGTGTCATCGCACAATTGCTGCGGCCACGATGGTTCCGCTCTGACCTTGTGATGGCGCATGCACGTTTGTTCTTCACGGATTTCGAGCCCGACGGCGCGATGGATGGGTCGTTGGAAACGGATGCTCCTGATCAAGTGGAAGGCAGGGCGGAGTATTTCGCAGCGGTGTTGATGGACTTCGCCACGGTGGATGAAGAACTCGATGACATGCCGCTGCGTGCATGCCTGCTCATGAGCGGCCGTTTGGGAATTGAGAAAGCCTTCGACAAGATGGCGGGCAAGGAACTGGACATGAAGGTGCGTGAGATCAAAGCGCTGCGTACCGGTGCGGTGGAAGTACTGGCAAAACAGGAGGAGACACAGGCGTGATGGAACAGGCAGGGAAACCCTTTCTTTCGTGGTTGCGGGCAGTCACTGAGCACGGTGGCATGGAGACGGATGACGTTCTTTCCGTGGTGCTACCCCTCATCCGACAGGTGCAGGCGGTGCATGACACGGTCCAGGTGGCTGGCCTCTCCGCGGGCGCGCTGAGTTATGATGCGCATCACAACCAGCTTCGATTTGACCCGTCTCTGGCCAGCGATCCGAAACAGGCCACAAGCAAGGTGGAAGCCTTGCAGGCGCCGATGAGTCGTGCGCTCGATGTCACTGGTCACGGTACGCTGGAGACGAACCTGGATGAAGCGAGCACCGTGTACACGAATGACTCGGTGGCTGTCGAGGACAAGCCTCTCACTCGCCCGGTGTATGTGCCAGACTATGGCTGCTGGGAGCAGCGCGTGGGACATCATGATGTCCTCACAGATGTGTTCCTGCTGGGCCAGGTGCTGGCCAGCGTCGCGTGCGGTCTGGATTTCACGGATGCGGAGGATGTGCGTCTCTTTGCGAATCACCGGCACAACCTCTTCAATCTTCATCCGCGACTGCATCCCGTCGTCGCTGCGGTGATTGAGGAAATGACGGAACTGAATCGTCATCGGCGTGCCTGTGACCTCGCTTCCATCATCAAGCGACTGGAGACCTATCGTGAACAGCCGGACGATTTCGATGTTCGTCGCATCGCGGGTCTGGAGCAGGCCACGCCGAGCGGACGCCGCAAGCTGATTCAGGCACGCCTGCGCGATCGGCTCTTCGAGATCTCGCGACGCAACCGGCTCATCTACTACAAGCCGACCCAGCAGTCGCTGAACCTCACCGTGGCGTCCGTGCCCACATTGCTGGATTACCGCAATGTGAAGCCGGAGCAGCTCTGCTATGCGCATTCAGAGATCGAGTCCATGGTGTCCCAGGGGAAGGTCATGCCGCTTGGCAAATACTTGCGCTTTGAGGAGCAACCCTATCTCCAGGGCGTGCTGGATAAGATTATCAGCGAGGCGCGGCGCGATCGCGCGGAGTATGGCTTCGCCCAGCTCCGGCTCGTGCTGGTGTTCCTGCGCTGGCACAATTTGAAGGAGTCGCCGAACGAGGTGATCGAGTCGCCGTTGCTGCTGCTTCCCGTGGAACTGACGAAGAAGAAGGGTGTGCGGGATAGCTATACGCTGGACCCCATCGACACGGGCATTGCGGAGGTGAATCCCGCGCTCCGCTTCCACTTGAAGGAGGTGTACAACCTTGATCTGCCAGAAGAGGTGGATTTGCAGAAGACCTCACTGCGGCAGTTTCATGAACAGCTTCGCGCCCAGATTCAGGCCAGCGAGCCAGGGGTGATCTTGAAGTGCATCGAGAAGCCGCAGGTCAAGCTCGTGCAGGAGCGGGCGCGCATGCGTGTGGATCAGTTCCGCAGGCGCCAGATGCTGAAGACGGGCAAGCCGGTGGCACGCAAGGTGTCCTACAGCTACAAGAAGGAGGACTACCGGCCTCTGGGGTTGCAGCTCTTCCTCGAGAAGGTGAAACCGCAACCCATGCCGCTGCGCGTGGCTGCAGGTGGGACGATGGGGAGGGAATCCCTGCCCCTGGACTACCTCGTGGATCCGCAGGGTGAGACACCCTCTCAGGGTGTGATGGAAACTTCCCAGGAAACCTATTCCCTCCAGAAGGGGAGCGGATCTTCCAATCCGTATTCGTGGGAATACGATCTGTGCTCACTGACGCTGGCGAACTTCAACTACCGCAAGATGTCGCTCGTGCACGACTACGAGCACCTGCTGGAGCATGATCCCGCATGTGAGGCGTTTGACACCATCTTCTCCATCGCTCCTCGCGAGCAGGATATCAGCCCAGCGGTCATTCCGCTGAAGGAGCAGCATTTTGTAGTAGCCTGCGATGCTGCCCAGGCGGCTGCCGTGGCCAAGGCACGCAACGGACGAAGTTTCATCATCCAAGGACCGCCGGGAACGGGGAAGTCCCAGACGATTACGAACCTGATTGCGGACAACATCGCTCGCGGGAAGCGCGTGCTCTTCGTCTGTGAAAAGCGCGCAGCCATCGACGTGGTCTTCCACCGGTTGCGGCAGCAGGGGTTGGATGAGCTGTGCTGCCTCATTCATGACTCCCAGACGGACAAGAAGGCCTTCATTCAAAATCTGAAACAGACTTATGAAGGTTTCCTCCAGCAGGCGCAGCAGGATGGTGATGTCACGCAAGCACGCCAGGAGACCGTGAAGCGCCTCGAGCAGGAGATGGAATCCATCAAGCGCTTCGGCGAAGTGATGATCTCCGCGAAGCCCGGCATGGGTGCGAGTGCACACCAGATGCTGCAACGTCTCGTGGAGCTGAGACCTGAGGTGTCGAAGGCAGACGCACTGCTCAATCCCGAGGAACTGGATGCTTCCACGGATGAGTTGCTGCCAGACTATGGCCAGTGGAAGGAACACGGTGAGGTGGCTCGTCGACTCCGGCAGGCACTGGTGGACCTGGGTGAGGATGAAGTCCTCGCGGAGCATCCTCTGCGCCATGTGAGCCAGACGGTGTTGGAGTCGGAGCGACCTCTTCATACTTTGAGGGAGTCGCTCAATGCTGTGGAGGACTTGTTGGATTCTCTTGAGTCGAGTCTCTCACTCGCAGGCGATGCGGAGAGTGTGAAGGCGCTGCCACTGGGGCACTTCGCAAGCAGTGTGGACTTCGCGCATGAAGCTCGTCCTCTGGCAGAACGTGGACTGATGACGGCACTGGATGGCAGTGGCGATGGCAAGACCAAGGCCTTTGCTTCCTTGCAGAAGGATTTGCAGACCAAGATCGAGGCACACCGCGACGCCGCAGTGAAGTCCGAAGGATGGCATGACCCGCTTCCGCCGGATGATGTGCAGGAGGCGATCACTCAAGCCAAGGCGACGGAGAACAGCGTCTTCCGCTTCCTCAATCCGACCTGGTGGCGGCTGCGCAAAGTGGTGCAGTCCCGCTATGACTTCTCCAAGCACAAGGTGCCCCCTGCCTTCTCACGGGTGCTGGGGACACTGGCAAAAACCCAGGAGGCAGAGGCTGCGGTGGCCCAGGTGAAGCAACGGGCTGCGACCGAGTGGAACATCGATGATTTGCCGGCCTTCGTGGAGCAGATGACAGCGCTGAAGCAGCGGCTGGATGCAGCACCACCGGTGCTGCGCGGTGTTTTGCGCAAGCTCTGCGCCAGTGATGAGGGCCTGGAACTGGCCAAGGCGCTGGCGGAAGCGCATGGAGATACACACGAACTGCAGAAGGTGCTCAACACCGCGCTGAATGACGCGAGCGCGCCGAAGTTTGCTGAGTTGCCCGATGTCATCGCCGCACTGAGGGAGAGCGCGGATCTTCTACCGGAGCTTGCCAGCATCTTGCGCGAGTTGGGAGAAACACCCGCTGCCTTCGCCAACATGGTGCGTCGCGTGCCGCTCCCGGTGGATGCGTTGGAATTTGCCATGGCGCGCAAGGGGCTGCGCTCGTGCTGGCGAGATGATCGCCATGCGGCACGGTTTGATGGACCACAGCTCGCGGAGCGTATTGGAAGATTCCACAGGGGACACAGCGCATTGCTGGATCAGAATGCCGCTTCCATCCGTCATGGAGTGAAGCGTGCCTTCCTGGAGCAGGTACAGGTGTCCTCGCTTCCCGCAGCGCAGCTCACCCCGGAACAGAAGATTTTCAAGAAGACGTTCAGCTCCGGACGTCGCGACCTCGAGCATGAGTTCGGCAAGACCATGCGGTATCGCTCCATCCGCGATCTGGCCACCGATACGACAGGCCAGGTGATTCGCGGCTTGAAACCCGTGTGGTTGATGAGCCCGCTGAGTGTCTCCGATACGCTGCCGCTGGATCCCGGATTGTTTGATGTGGTCATCTTCGACGAAGCCAGTCAGGTGCCACTTGAGGAAGCCATCCCTTCGCTCTACCGCGCAAAGCAGGTGATCGTGGTGGGCGATGAAATGCAGCTTCCACCCACGAGTTTCTTTGCCAGCAGCCGCGGTGGTGACGAAGAGGAAATCACTGTGGAGGAGGAAGGTGAGAAGATTGCCATCTCCCTGGATGCGGACAGCTTCCTCACGCAGTCGGCGGCGAGCCTGCCGTCTACATTGTTGGCGTGGCATTATCGCAGTCGGTATGAAGCGCTCATCTCGTTCTCGAATGCGTCCTTCTACAGTGGTAATTTGCTGACCATTCCGGATCGGCGTCCGGTGGCGGAAGGACTGGGGGACATTGTGGTGAAATCGGCGGCGGATGCGGAGGCAAATGCCGCCAAGCTGCTGGCGCGCAGCATCAGCTTCCATCGCATGGAGCGCGGTCTTTATGAGAATCGTCGCAACCTCGATGAAGCGAACTACATCGCGAACCTCGTGCGAACGCTCCTGCTGCAGGGCACGAAGCTCAGCCTGGGCATCGTGGCTTTTTCCGAAGCACAACAGACGGCGATTGAGGATGCACTGGAGCGCCTCGCTGGAGAGGATGCTGACTTCGCCACGCGGTTGGAGGCGGAATACAATCGCGAAGAGGAAGACCAGTTTGTCGGGCTGTTCGTGAAGAACCTGGAAAACGTACAGGGCGACGAACGTGACATCATCCTGCTGAGCATCTGCTATGGTTATGATGCGAATCATCGCATGTTGATGAACTTCGGTCCCATCAACCAGAAGGGTGGGGAGAAGCGGCTCAATGTGATCTTCTCCCGCGCGAAGCATCACATGGCGGTGGTGAGTAGCATCCGGCATGTGGACATCACCAACGACTGGAATGATGGAGCCTCCGCGCTCAAGAATTTCCTCAACTACGCCGAGCACACTTCGCGTGGTGAGCTGCGCCATGCACGCCAGGTGCTGGAGGGAGCGAACCCGCTCAACCGGCAATCCCTGCGAGCCTCTTCCTCGCAGGATGTGGTGGCCACACAACTGGCCGAAGCCTTGCGCGCACGCGGACATCAGGTCGATGTGCAGGTGGGACAATCACGTTTCCGCTGCGACCTTGCCGTGCGTGATGCCATCGAGGGGCACTACACCTTGGCGATCCAGATCGATACACCCGAGCACTATGCGAATACGGATGTGCAGGAGCGCAGCTTCACGCGGCCGGGCTTGCTGAAGGCCTTTGGTTGGAGCGTATTGCATGTGCTGACAAAGGACTGGTTTGAAGATGCGCCTCAGGTGCTCGCTCGCATCGAGCGAGCCTTGGGCGGTGAAGTGGAGGCGGTGGAGCTCGAAGAGGAGGCCCCGGTGGAAGTGGCTTCCGCGGAGCTTTTGCAAAGCGCCCAAACCAGCATCGAGCCATCGAGCATGCCGGCGGAGTCTGTTGCGGAGGGTGCGGCAGCAACTTCCCATGAAGCTCACGAACCCGCCCAAACGGCGACAGCAGCCAGCCAAGGCCAAAACGGAAGCGTAAGCCCCGTGCGCCGCTTCGAGCTGGTGAGCGGCGCCTCCAGCAAGTTCTGGGAGGTGAGTGTGGATGGCGCCACGCTGATCGTCCGCTTTGGCCGCATCGGCACGAATGGGCAGGAGCAACGCAAAGCTTTCCCTGACGAGGCCACCGCCCAGCGGCAGGAGGCCAAGCTCATCCTGGAGAAGACCAGCAAGGGCTATGTGGAGGTGAAATAAGGATCACGAACCCAGCGGTCTGCAGCTCAAGAGGAGCTTTTAAAATCAAAGTCGAAGTCCAAATCCGGGGCGGGGGAGGGTATTCTCCCTACCGCCTGCTTGCCGGGGCCTCGCTGCCCTTGTGACTGGCGTATTGGACCATTCCTGCTTTAGTCGCTTCCCCGCTTCCGTTTTCATGTTTCGTCCCTGGCTCGAACTCGCCCGCATCTCCAACCTGCCCACGGTTTGGACGAATGTGCTCGCGGGTTGGCTGCTGGGCTTCGGCAGGCCCGAGTGGCAGCCCCTGGCCTGGCTGCTGGTGGGCGGCTCGCTCATGTACACGGCGGGGATGATTCTCAACGATGCCGCGGACATCCGGTGGGACCGGGAGAATCGCAAGGAACGCCCCATCCCCAGCGGCAAGGTGTCCCTGACCGCTGCATGGTCGGTAGGGCTCGCAATGCTTTTCGGCGGCGCGGCGATGGCGGTGTGGGGAGCAGGCGCCTGCATCTGGCTCACCGGGGCACTGGTGGTGGCTATTCTGGCGTATACTCTTTTTCACAAGCCGTGGTCCGGCTCCGTGCTCCTCATGGGGAGCTGCCGCACGTTGCTGTATCTGGTGGCCGGATCCGCCGTCACGGGCGGGCTGGACTGGACTGAGCATCGTGAGCTGTGCGTGAAGGCCATGGCTCTCGGAGCGTACATTGTGGGCGTGAGTCTGGCGGCTCGCTATGAGTCCAAGGTGCATCAGTCCCTCACGGGCAAGGCCCCAAAAATTCAACAAATGGTGGGTGGCCTGAGCCTGCTGGCCCCTGCGGTGGCAGCCATCTGGTATGCGGGCGTGCACCAGACGTGGCTGGCTGTGGCCTTCGCCATCGCCTCACTGGTGACTGTGCACACATCCCTAAACTGGATGAGGGAAAATCCCAAGTGGATTGGCCGTGCGGTGAGCTTGCTGCTCGCTTCCATTTGTCTGGTGGATGCCGCGGCGGTGGCGTCTGTGAGTATGACTGCCCCCATCCTGTGCCTCGTGGCTGTGCAGGTTGCTGTTCTGGCTCAACGCAAGATTGCTGCTACCTGACCCGTTTGCGTCCGCCCGACTTTTATAAGAGTACCATTAGTAGAGAGAATGCTGGAGAGAACATTTACGGTAGAATATGCGCAGCGCGTCCTGTTCACGCGGGACATGTTTGGGCGCGAGAACCTTGTGCTGCGCGATTTGCTGGCGTCCGCCCGTGAAGGTGATCGGGTGACCAAGGCGCTGGTGTTTGTAGACAGTCACGTGGCCGAGGCGCGACCCAAGCTTTTGACTGCCATCGAGGCGTATGCGGAGGCGCATTCAGCCGTGTTCTCCCTGGCAGCGCCGGCGGTGATCGTGCCTGGTGGCGAGACCTGCAAGAACGACTTCGCCATGGTCCAGCAGTGCTGGGAGGCCATCAGCGAGGCTTGTCTGGATCGGCATTCGCTCGTGTTCGTGATCGGCGGTGGTGCCGTGCTGGATCTGGTGTGCTTCGCCGCAGCCACGGCGCATCGCGGCATCCGACACATCCGCTTTCCCACCACCACCCTGAGCCAGGGAGATGGCGGTGTGGGTGTGAAGAATGGCGTGAACTACTTCGGCAAGAAGAACTGGGTGGGTAGCTTCGCCGTGCCCTATGCCATCGTGAATGACTTCGCGCTGCTCGAGACGCTGCCTGAACGGGAGAAGCGCTGTGGACTCATCGAGGCCATCAAGGTCGCCTTGATTCGCGATGCTGAGTTTTATTACTGGCTTGAGAAAAACGCCGACGCGCTGGCGGTGCTGGATCACGATGCCCTGGAGCACGCGGTGCGCCGCAGCGCGGAACTGCATGTGGAGCACATCACCACGAACGGCGATCCGTTTGAGCGAGGCTCAGCCAGGCCGCTCGACTTCGGCCACTGGGTCGCGCACAAGCTGGAGCAGGTGTCGCATTTCGAAATCAAGCATGGCGAGGCCGTGGCCATTGGCATGGCGGTGGACCTGCTCTATTCCGTGAAGGAGGGCATCCTGGATGACGCGACGGCGCAACGCATCCTCGCGCTCGTCCGCCGTGTAGGCTTTGCCACTTATGCACCGCAGCTTCTGGAATCCACGGAGAAGGGAGAACTTGTGATTCTCGCTGGCCTCGAGGAGTTCCGCGAGCACCTCGGTGGAGAGCTCACCATCACGCTCGTGCCTGAGATCGGGCGCAAGATCGAGGTGCACGAAATGGACACCTCGAAGATCGTGGAGACGCTGAACGAACTGGTGGAAGCGCGTGTGTAGGTGTAGGCCCGCGTTCGAGCCGGGCCACATCCGCTGGAGACATCCGCTTCGCTTCGCTCGGGTTACGAGCGGGGCTTAAACAGAGCTTCGTACACGGTCTTCGCGATCACCGTGGCACCCTCGTCATTGGGATGCACGCGGTCAGGCAGCAGCGCATCCTTGCCGGCGAGGGCGCTGTAGATGTCGATAACCTCAAGCTTCATTTCACCGGCCACCTGCTTCACCAGCGGGATGATCTCGGGCTTCACAATCTCCTCACGGATGCCGAAATTTCCGGAGCTGATCACCGGGGCCGGCGTGCAGAGGTAGACCTTCGCCTTGGGATTCGCTTTTTGGAAGGCTTCCACGAGGGACTTGGTGGAGTCCGCGAACCCCTCTTTCTTGGCCCAGTTTTGCGGCTTGCTGTCGTTCGTGCCGAGCTTGATCACCACGATGTCCGGCTTGAATTCCAGCGCCTGCGTGAAGGCCTTCTCCTTCTTGTAGGGCTTGTCGCCCTGGTCGAGCATCGTGGACCCGCTGACGCCGAAGTTTTTCACTTCATAGTCCTTGCCGAGCAAGACTCCGAGTTGGGTGGGATAGCGCTTGGCGGGGTCCTTCACACCGGCGCCTGCGGTGATGCTGTCACCCACACAGGCGACCTTGGTGATGGCATGGGCTGGCTGGGCAAAGCCGGCAAAAGCAGCAGCGGCGGCGGCGAGAGTGATGAAGGCGGTGCGTTTCATGGAGAAGGAGATGAAGTGCTGGGAATCTCAGGCTGGCACGGGGTGACGATGCGGCATGCTGGAGAAACTCCGGGATGGGGTCAAGCTTGGCGTGAGTTTTCCGCGTGAGCGCAAGATGCCCGCGCGGCTCCGCGTTTGCCCGAGATGCGATTTTTCATCCCCCTTTCCTGTGCTGCGCTTTGCTTCGCCGGCAGCCTCTTTGCAGAGGCACCTGCGACTACCTCGAAATCCTTCGAGAGCGAGATCACCATTAAGCTTGGTTACAAATACATGCTGACGCTGCCGGAAGGGTATGACGCGGACAAGGCGAAGGAATGGCCGTTGGTCGTCTTCCTGCACGGAGCGGGGGAGCGCGGGGATAATCTGGAGTTGCTCAAGAAGCACGGTCCGCCCAAGCTCATCGCCGCTGGGAAGAAAATTCCGGCCATCGTGGTATCACCGCAAGTTCCCACGGGTGAATTTTGGAATCCGCATGGGGTGAAGGCGCTCGTGGATCAGGTGAAGAAAGACTATCGCGTGGACGCGAAGCGTGTGTACCTCACCGGCATCAGCATGGGCGGCTTTGGCACGTTCGATACCATCACGGCGTATCCAGATGTGTTCGCCGCTGCCCTTCCCATTTGCGGAGGAGCCGGCATCAATGTGGTGAAGTTTGCGCCGCTCAAGGACCTGCCCATCTGGATCTTCCATGGCGGCAAGGATCCCGCGGTGCCAGTGGCATATACTGAGATGGCCGAGAAGTGGTTCAAGCGCAACGGCGGCGGAGCCAATGTGAAGGTGACCATCTATCCTGAGGCATTGCATGACTCGTGGACGCAGACCTACGACAATGAGGAGGTGTGGACGTGGCTGTTCCAGCAGGCGAGGAAGTAACCATGGAACACCCTTCCTCCTTGACCAACACCATCGCTTTATTCCATCCTCGCTCACTTCGACTCCCATGAAACATCTAGCCATCCTCCTCTGCTCTTTCCTTATCGCCGCCATGGCACCTGCCGCTGATTCTCCCGTCTACGAGCTTCGCACGTACACCACCAACGAAGGCAAGCTGCCGGATCTGCTGAAGCGATTCCGCGATCACACGTGCAAGCTTTTTGAAAGGCACGGCATGAAGAACATCGGCTACTGGGTGCCCATCGATAAGGAGAACGGCTCGGAGAACACGCTCATCTACATCCTGGAACACAAGAGCCGCGAGGCTGCGAAGGCTTCATTCGATGCATTCGCCAAGGACCCTGAATGGAAGGCTGTCCGCGAAGCCAGCGAGACGAATGGCAAGATCCTCGCCAAGGCACCCGAGTCCGTCTTCATGACCCTCACGGATTTCTCACCCCCTGTGAAGGTGGGTGCCGGCAGCGGTCCCCGTGTGTTTGAACTGCGCATCTACACCACGCCCGATGGCAAGCTCGATGCACTCCACACCCGCTTCCGTGAGCACACGATGAAGCTCTTCGAAAAGCATGGCATGACGAACCTGCCGTACTTCAAGGTGATGGATGAAGACAAAGGCGCGAAGAACAAGCTCATCTACCTGCTCGCGCACAACAGCAAGGATGCTGGACTGGCATCCTTCGGCGCCTTCCGTCAAGACCCTGACTGGATCAAAGCCAAGGGTGAAAGCGAGAAGGATGGCTCCCTCACCATCCCGCAGCCGGACGGTGTGAAGTCCATCTACATGGAAGCGACGGATTTCTCGCCGGTCAAGTAGGCTGCGACCATTCCAGGTTTCCTGATTTTAGAAGGAGGCGCAGTGCATGCTGCGCCTCTTTATTTTTCAGAAACCGGCTCAGGGGTAAATCCCGAATTCCCTTGGCTCGGGCTCCGTTTGGTGGATGCGAGTGCTGCGTGCCACCTTCAGCTTGCGAAGCACCTTGCGAATCACGGCGAGCCCGCGCTTTGCGTCCTTCACTTCGACATCGATGTTGCAGATGCCGCCGCCGCTGCCTCCACCGGTGACTTCTCCCAGCTCCGACTCCCGCAGAGCTTCGTCCAGCGGGTCTTCTATCTCGTCGCGGCCATCAAAGGTAAAGTCGGCCGCCTGAAAGACGATTTCGTAGAAGGTTGTTGATGCCGGTTCCTCAGCTGCGTTCATGGTCTCCGAAATGGGAGATGAGCCAGTGATGTAAGTCCATTCCGTGCGGCGTGAGAACAAATACTCACGGAACTGGGGTGGCTGATATCGCACCAGCATTTCGAGTCCAGCCACGTCGGCTTCGGTAACGGGCTTGATGATGCCGAGGGCGTTGTGTATCCGGTAGCAGTCCTCAATGGGGCCCGGTGGATAGTAAGCGGGTTGTCCGCACGATTCTTCTTCGGTCGTGAAAGGAATATGCGCTACATGGTACATGGGGGTGGGGTCGATGTTGTAAACCCAGATGTGCATGTGGAACGCGGGAGTCAGTGATGGAAACTTGGAGGCGTCCAGTTCCAAGCCCTTTGAAAGGAAGGGCAGCACTCCATAGCCGAACCTATACTTGCGGACATAACAATACGTGTCGTCACCGAGAGACACGGCGGTGATGTCGCCCACTTTGTTGGTCAAGAGTGCAAGTCGTTTCTTAGGCATGAGGAAGCGGTAGATTAGCAGATGGGGCAAATTGTAAAGAGGTGCACGCTTGCCGCGATGCAAGCTCGCATCGACTTGATGTCATGCAGTTCTCGATAAAAAGACTGGCCTGCTGGCTCGTGCTGTTGGTGCTTGCAGCTACACCCGCTCACGCTGCCGAAGTCATCCATGTCTTCGTTGCCCTGTGCGACAACGCCTCCCAGGGCATCGTGCCTGTGCCGGCCAAGATAGGCGATGGGGACAAGCCGGATGCAAATCTTTACTGGGGCTGTACGGAGGGCGTGCGTTCGTGGTTTTCAGCGAGCAAGAAATGGAAACGGTTGCCTGCCGTGCCATCACCTCGGCCTGAAATACTGGAGCGTGTCGTCTTCAAGCATCGTGAGCGGGATGCCTATCTCATCGCGGACGCGTGGCGGGGCAGGGAGATCAAGCCGTGCCTCCAGGCATTTGTGAATGCTGCCGGTGGGCAGGGCGCGGAAGAGATCAAAATTGGTGAAGCGGTGCTCAAAGCGGGAGGGGAGGCTTCATTCGTTGCCTACATTGGGCACAACGGTCTCATGGAATTCAGCGTGGACTGGCCGGCGGCAAAACCATCACCTGCCGCTGATGCGGCGAGGCCTGCCGTGGTGCTGGCCTGTGTCAGCCAGAGTTATTTCGCAGAAAAGCTCAAGGGAATCGGAGCCCGTCCTCTGCTCACCACCCGCCAGCTCATGTATCCGGGTGCTTTCACGCTGCACGATGCGCTGGAGGCTCGGTTCGCCGGAAAGGATGCGGTGGCGGTTCGTGAGGCCGCAGGCCGCGCTTATGCGAAGAACCAGGGCATTTCCGTGAAGGCTGCGCTGGGAGTGTTTGCGGCGGAGTGAAGATGGAGTTCACGTTCACGTGAGTGATCCTGCTTGCGCCTGCGCCGCGCATGCTACACTCGCACATGAGTAGCCAGCAGAAGACGGAAACGAATCTCACCAGCAGCGACATCCCGGCCGCGATCGGCATCATTGGCGGCAGCGGTTTGTATGAGATCGAGGGGTTCGCGCAGAGTGAGGAGTTGCACGTGCCCACGCCGTTTGGCGAGCCGTCGGATCGCATCATCGGAGGCACCATGGCGGGACGGCATGTCTACTTCCTGCCGCGCCACGGACGTGGTCACCGGCTGCTGCCCACGGAGGTGAATCATCGCGCGAACATCTGGGCGCTGCGCTCACTCGGCGTGCGCTGGATCATCGCGGTCACGGCGGTGGGCAGCTTGAAGGAGCAGTATCACCCGCGGAACATCCTGCTGCCGGACCAGTTCTTTGATCGCACCTCGCGCCGGGAGCACCACACGTTCTTTGGAAATGGCATTGTCGCACACGTGGGCTTTGCGGATCCCATCAGCCCCGGACTTCGCACCCTGCTGGCGGAGGAGGCCCGGGCGGAAGGCGCCACGGTGCACGACGGCGGCACGTATGTCTGCATGGACGGCCCGGCCTTCTCCACGCGGGCCGAGTCGAATGCGAACCGCCAGCTTGGTTTCGATGTGATTGGCATGACGAACCTGCCCGAGGCCAAGCTCGCGCGCGAGGCGGAGATCGCCCTCGCCACCCTGGCCATGATCACCGACTACGACTGCTGGAAGACCGATGAAGAGCCGGTGACCGTGGAAGCGCTGCTGGGGCACCTGCATGCCAATTCCGCGACGGCGAAACACATCCTCGCCCGGGTCATCCCGCGTATCCCTAGGGATGCAAACTGGCCCGAGCATCGTGCCCTGGACGCCGCCCTCATCACGGATCGCAAGCTGTGGCCGGAGGAGAGCGTGGCAAGGCTCAAGCCCGTGCTGGGACGCTTCCTTTAATCAGGTGCGACAGTCGACGGTGAGCGGTGCGACGGTGGAAAGAGACCCGTGCCGAACCAGGACGACAGGCGGCGTGCAACGCCTTGGAAATTGGGAATCCTTCCGGAGTACCGCGTTCACCGTCACACTGTCCCACCGCTCACCGTCCCACCGAATTTCCTGCTTTCCATCCTAGGCTCATGGCTTAGGGTGACTGCTTCCGGGCGAGGCAGTGCACCCTCCGGAGTCCGCATCGCATTTTTTAATCAAAATCCCCGAATACGTGATTTCTCAACGCATGTTCCTTTCCATTTGGGTCGGTATCATTCTAGCAGGCGGACAGACCGGCTGCTCTACTCTCAGCAAGAAGGAGGCGGAAGTCCGCCCCCCCATTGCTGCTGAGAACCGCCCTGTGCAGCCGCCAGCAAACTCCGGCGGTCGTGGAATGCGCAACGGTGATTTCTACACGATTCCCAAGGTCCCGCCGCCCGGTGCCAAGAACTCCTATTCCTCGGTGAATGTGAATGGCCCGTACATCGCCATCACCTTCGATGACGGTCCGCATCCCGTGAACACACCCCGCCTGCTGAACATGCTCGCGGAGCGCAACATCAAGGCCACCTTCTTCGTGGTGGGCCAGCTCGCAAAGGAGCATCCGCAAATCATCCGCCGCATCCTGGCGGAAGGACATGAGATTGCGAACCACACCATGACCCACCCCACGCTCACCCGCATTTCCGACGACCGCATTCGTCGCGAGATTGGTGACACGCATAAGGCGCTGGTAGACATCGCTGGGTATCACACCCGCCTCTTCCGCCCACCGGGTGGTGCCACGAATGCCCGTCTGAAGCAGTGGTTCCACGATGAGTACGGCTACAGCACCATCCTGTGGACCGTGGATCCCCAGGACTGGAAACGCCCCGGCGTGAGTGTGGTGACCAGCCGCTTGGTGAATGGCGCCCGCCCCGGAGCCATCCTGCTGTGCCATGACCTTCATGCGCCCACCGTGGACGCCATGCCTGCCACGCTGGATCAGTTGCTCGCCAAGGGCTACAAATTCGTGACCGTGAGCCAGCTCTTGAACATGGAGTCTGCCGCTCCGGCCTCCTCCGTGGCAGCGGTCACTCCGGCTGCCGATCCTGCGCCCATTCCCTCGGGTTTGCCTCCTGTCCCCAATGGAAACCCCATGCCGGTACCAGCGCCCGCTCCAGGCGCGGTGATTCCCTTCCAGAAAGGCCAGCCACCGGTCGTGAATGGCATTCCTTCTGAAGGAGGAGCCGTACCACTGCGCTAGGCCGCTGGCGCCATCGCCTTTCCGCACTCGAAAAGACGCATGGAGACCAGCCAGGGCAGGATGATAGGCCAGGATTTCCTGGAGCTGCGCACCAGGCTGGAGGATGCCCTGCAATCACTGGCGCAGCTCGCGCCGGACGCGGGCGCGAAGGACGAGCATGTCACCATGCTCGACAACCTGGTGAAGAGCCTGGATGAGCCCTTCGTCTTCGTCGTGGTCGGCGAGGTTGGTGTGGGCAAGTCCACGCTGCTCAATGCGCTCTTCGGAGCGGATCTCTCCAACGCCGGAGTCATCCCCACCACGGATCGCATCCTCTTTTACAAGCATGGGCCGAAGGTGAAGCGCGTGCCCATCACCCGCACGCTGGAGGAGGTCTTCGTCCCCGTGGAGTTCCTGAAGGACTTCCATGTGGTGGACACGCCCGGCACGGACTCCGTGTCGAAGGAGCACCAGGAGATCACGGAGAAGTTCATTCCGGCCTCGGACCTCGTGTTGTTCGTCATCTCTGCCGTCAATCCCTGGGGCTCTTCTGCGTGGCAGTTTCTGGAGCGGGTGCACAAGGACTGGATGCAGCACGTCATCTTCGTGCTGGGTCAGTGCGACCTGCGCACCACTGAGGAGGTGGCCTCCATTCTGGACTACATGAGGCAGCTCAGCCGGCAGCGTTTCGGCCGGGAGTTTCCAGTCTTTCCTGTCTCCGCAAAGAGCGCCTATCTCTCACGCAGCTCGGGATTGGACCGCGACCGGCTCTACATGAGCAGCGGCTTCCCACAGCTCGAGGCGCACATTTCCAAGACCATCGTCGGCAATACGCAGCGGGCTGGAAAACTGGAGCATGCGCTGAAGCTGGCCCGCGAGCTCCTCGCCGCCCTGCAATCCACCGCGGGAGGACGCGTGGCAAGCCGTGAGGAGAAGTCGCGCCTGCTGGGAGAATTGGAGGCGGAGTTCGCCGGCATTGAGGAGCGTTCCCATGCCAAACTCACGGGTGTCATCGATGCCTCGGCTGCAGACTTTGGTCGTGCGGCCGGCGAAGCTGCCGGGAACATCCAGAAGATGCTCACCGTGGCGGCCGCCTATGGCAGCATGCGGAAGGAAAAGCGCATTGTGACCGGCATCGAGCGCACCGTGCTGGACCAGGTGTGGGAACCGAACGCCGCGCGCTGGGTGCAGGCCTCGAAGATCATCGAGGATGATGTGAGTGCCGCGGCCGACCACTTGAGCGGCCAGTTCGGCGCGGGCTTGAAGGTGCAGGTGCGTGAGGAACTCCGACCGGATGCTTCGTTCTGGGAAACGCATCGTCATCGGCTCCGCCAGCACCTGGAGGACATGCTGCATCGGGTGGTGTACCGCCTCGGGGTGGAGAAGGAGGTCATACCAGCCTTTGCCCGGTCCCGGCGTCTGGCGACCACTTCCGTGCTGGTCATGATTGTGGCCCTGATAGGTGGCGCGGTGCTGGTGAGCCAGGGCTTGGGCGCCATCGCCGCGAGCTTTTCCGGCGTGGGCCTGCTGGTCGCGGGAGGTGTGGCGCTGGCCTGCAAGCGGGTGTTGCATTCGGCCTCCCAAATGGTGGACCAACGACTGAAGGAGTCGGAGCAGGACCTGCACCGTTCCCTGGAGGGTGAGGTGCGTCAGGAAGTGCAGGATCTCTATGCCGGGATGGCCTCCATCCTGCAGCCGACACGTGAGCGACTTGCCGAGCAGAAGAAACGCCACCATTCCCTACAGGAGCAGATTGCCGGGCTGGACGTGACGTTCCGCACTTTGGAGGCAGATCTGGAAAAGCTCTCCAGCCAGCGGGCCGGGTGAGCCAGCCATGGGGCCAGTTCATTCGTGAACTTGGCAAAGAACGCGGAGAAATTGTGCTGCGGGTTTGACAAGAGGCAGGTCCCGCCTAAGCTCACCGGCTCACGATGGACCGCGTCGTGTTTGTGGCAGGGTAGCTCAGCGGTAGAGCAGGGGACTCATAAGCCCTTGGTCGGGAGTTCGATTCTCCCCTCTGCCACCAACTTTTTCCGTATCCTGGGGTTTGGATGTTCCCGATTGCGTGCGGCAGGGGCAGAGCTTACCGCACGCGGTAAACATGACCGCAACCTCCCCCACTACCGGCCATACTCCTTCCCCCAAGGCCGCGCTCATCGTCGCCCATCCGGGCCACGAATTGCGCGTGTTTCATTGGATGGAGAACCATCACCCGCTGTATTTTTGCATCACGGACGGCTCTGGACGCGAAGGAGAGGCCCGCACGGGGTCCTCAGCTCGGCTCCTTGAGCGGGTGGGGGCGAAGCAGGGGACCATTTTTGGCCGGTACACGGACCAGGAAATCTACCAGTTTCTGCTGGAGGGCCGTCACGAGGTATTCACTGGCCTGCTCAAGGAACTCGCGGAAGGCCTGATTGCGGAAGATGTCCGGGTCGTGGCTGGTGATGCTCCAGAAGGAGCGAATCCCACCCACGATCTCTGCAGGCACCTGATCGATAACGCTGTGGCCGTGGCGGAGCGGGTACTGGGACATCGCATCGCCAACTACGAGTTCGTGCTCGATTCTCCGCCCAACGATTGCCCGCCGGAGTTGCGTTCGTCCGCAGTATGGGTGCATCTGGATGAGGCGGCGCTCGAGCGCAAGCTGGAGGCGGCGCTCGACTACACGGAACTGCGCGGAGAGACCGAGGAGGGATTGAAGTACTATGGGAAAAAAGCATTCGCCATTGAGTGCCTGATTCCCTCCACTACGCGGACTGCGGTGGAGAAGTTCGAGCACGAGGCGCCCGCCTATGAGCGGTATGGACGCGAAGGCGTGGAACGCTTCGGCAAGTCATTCGGCAAATACGAGGAGGTCATCACCTTCCAGAAACATGTGAAACCCGCGGTGCGGGCGATTGAAGAGGCCGCGAGGGATTTTGCTCCTGCAACATGATGGCAGAGTCGCGCTCGATACATGAAAAATCGCCCGCGCCAGATGCTCGGGCACCCTTGCATGCAGTGCGCTGGCTGGCGGAGCTTTGCGGTATTGGCGGCGCCTCGACGCCTTTGCCCAGGCTGGCCAGTGAGATGCTTGCTGACCCGGAGTGGGCGTCCACCGTCCATGCTTACCTGGTGTGGTGGATGCGGCACCCGGACAAGGGCAGTACCTTTGAAGCCAGGACCTCTGCGTTGCGTGAGCTTCCTGATGATCAAATCGTCCCATCCCTGCACCATTTGGGGTATGATGGCCTCCTCTATCTTTGTGAAGGCGACATTGCCGGTCATATTTTTTTCCAGAAGAGGGATGGTGAACTGTCGGCATTCTCCGCGGCGGTGACGAAATTCTTCCGTGGAGGCAGGCGGTGGGCCACCTTCTCGCTGGATTACGTGGCCTATGCCTCAGCTTTGCCGGGCGTGCGCCGGGCCAGTGTGGGAACAGGAAGAAACATGGTGGCGCGTCTGCTGGTGAAGCTCATCCGGGGGCATGCCGAAGAGCTTGGCTGGCGTGCCAACGATGATGGCTGGATAGAGTTTGATGGTGCAGGAAAGGAGTGATCCGCAAGATGCCTTCCATCGTCCTGACCAACTGGATGCTCACCGGCCGGAGTGGCATGGAGCTCTACATCCGCGACCTGGCCCTGGGGCTGAAGAAACGTGGATGGGAGCCGACCATCTTTTCACTGAAGACCGGACCGCTCGCAGAGGAATTGCGTGAGGAAGGAGTGGCTGTGGTGACGCGGGTGGAGGACTTGCCGCCTGATGCCGCGCTCATTCATGGTCATCATAGTTTCATGACCGTGATGGCCCTCCTTGCGTGTCGGAAGGCGAGGTCGCTTTTCGTGTCCCATGCCTCGCTCTTCTGGCAGGAAGAGCCGCCTGCGTTCCCTCGAATTTTAGCCTATGTGGGTGTGGATGACTTGTGCCGCGAAAGAGTGGCGAGGGATCTGCAGTGTCCGGTTGATGTGGTGAGGTTCATCGGAAACTCAGTGGACCTTGTCCGGTTCACCCCGCGTTCGCCGCTTCCTGCATCACCGAAGCGGGCACTGCTCTTCAGCAACTATGCGGCGGAGCACACCTTCCTGCCGGTGGTGCGTGAAGCCTGCCAGCAGGCGGGACTGGAGCTTGATGTCATCGGCTCCGGTGTGCTTCATCAAGTCCCGGATCCGGAGCGTGTGCTCAAGGAGTACGACATCGTCTTTGCCAAGGCGCGCTGCGCGATGGAAGCGCTCGCGACCGGTTGTGCCACCGTGCTCTGTGGTCCGGAAGGCGTGGGCACGCTAGTCACGCGAGACAACTTCGATCGTCTTCGGCGCGATAACTTTGGGCGGCGTTGCCTTTCGCTTTCTATGACGGCGGAGAACCTGCTCGCTGGAATCCGCCAGTATGATGCGGCTGATGGTGATGCTGTCGGCCGCCATGCACGCAAGGAACTCGACCTGGACCATGTGATCGACCAGTGGGTGGCCTTGTACAAGGATCTGCTCGCCATGCCATGCCCCATGGACGAAGCCACGGAGTTCGCCGCTGCTGCGAAAATGTTCGAGAAGCTCAGCCCGCCGCTCTTCAGCACCTTCGAACTGGAGAGTGCCCGTGACTACCTGCAGCATGAAGTGGGCAAGCTGACGCAGGCGAAAGCGCAGCTGGAAATGAAACTGACCCAAGCCGGTGCCGTGCCCGCTGGTTTGGAAAGTTCCATCGCGGAACTGCAGAACCAGTTGAAATGCTCCAAGGAGAAAGAGCAACGCTCCCGGGAAGAGCGAGATCGCGCACGTGAGAAGATGGAAAAAGCCCGTGCTCGTGATGTTACAAGCGGCAGTGTAACCCTGAAGGGCCCGCTGGCGTGGCTCTGGCGGCACCGGGCCTTGCGCCCCCTGGCCAAGCTTCTGGGAGTGCGTGGACGCTCGCCATCGGAGAATCAGCGGGGAGAATAGACGCCGGGTCATCAATTCTTGAACTCGGGACGCAGGGTGCCAAGATGGGCTGCCATGTCGTTTTCCCATCTCTCCGTCCTTGCCGCCGCCATGCTGAGTGTGAGCACGAGCGCCACTGTGGTCTTTGCAGCGGAGTCGGCGCGGGTGGATGCCTCCACGATCACCGGCAAGGTCGTCACGGGATACCAGGGATGGTTCCGCTGCGAGGGAGATGGTAGCAACAACGGCTGGCACCACTACGGAGCGAAGGGCAAGTTTGAGCCGGGATTCGCCGGCATCGAGATGTGGCCGGATGTGTCAGAACTCACGCCTGAGGAAAAGTTCCCCACCGGCTTCCGCCATGCTGATGGCAGCGTGGCTCCTGTGTTCAGCTCGGTGAAGGAGGCTACCGTGCGGAGGCACTTTGAGTGGATGCGCGATTACGGCATTGATGGCGCCTTCCTCCAGCGGTTCGGCGTGCAGACGAGGGACAAGCGTTTCCGCGAGCCCATGGATCAAGTGCTGGCTCATTGCCGTGCCGCTGCGAGTGCCACCGGGCGCGGCTGGATTCTCATGTACGACCTCACTGGACTGAAGGCCGGAGAAACTACGCGTGTGATCGAGGACTGGAAACGGCTGGTGGATGAAAAGCGTGTGGCGCGTGATGGTTCGGACGCCGCGTACTTCCGCCATCATGGCAAGCCTCTCATTTCACTCTGGGGGCTGGGGTTCAAGGAAAGTCCCCTCACGCTGGAGGAGTGGTCTGCGCTCATCACTTTCTTCAAGGAGGATCCGCAATACGGCGGCTGCAGTGTGATGCTCGGCGTGCCTTATCACTGGCGCACGCTTGATCGGGATAGCATCGCTGATGCGAAGCTGCATGAACTCATCAGCCGTGCAGACATCGTGAGCCCGTGGGCCGTAGGTCGACTTGCCACCCCTCAGGATGCTGCGAATCGCGTGGAGAAAGTCTTGAAGCCCGATGTGGCATGGTGCCAGGAGAAGAAGGTGGACTATCTGCCGGTGATATTCCCCGGGTTCAGTTGGGTGAATCTCTCGAAGGGACGTGGACAGGCTGCGAAGTTTGACGCCATCCCCCGTCTCGGCGGCCAGTTCCTCTGGTCCCAGGCGATTGCTGCGAAACGCGCCGGGGCGCAAATGCTGTATGTGGCCATGTTTGACGAGATGGATGAAGCCACCGCCATCTTCAAGACCAGCAACACTCCGCCGAACTCCGACGCGACCCAATTCCTCGCCGAACCCGCACTGCCAAGTGACCACTACCTGTGGCTTACCGGAAAGATTGGGCAGATGCTGCGTGACAAAGTGGATGCGAGTGACGCCCGGCCGGAACGCCAATAGAGCAAAGGCAACTGTCGCGATCAGTTCTCCGCGATTTGTCCCATGCGCTTGCGTTGAAACTCCTCGGCCTCGCGTAGGCGTTGCTCTACGTATTGCAGATAGGTGTTCCGTCGCGTGGCCAGGAATTCCCGGCACTGCGCCAGTTCATCGAGCAGTTGTGGAGCTTTGTCGGGCTGCATCCGTGCGATACTGACATAGCGATCCATCAGCGGCATGAGCTTCTCATCGGTCAGGCAGGTCTCAAGCTTCTGGCGCACGAATTGCCGGAAGTAGTCGCGATATTCTGAAGAGCCTTCGATGAGACGGAAGAACAACCGGGAGCGATCTCCGATGATGGCTTCGAAGGGTTGCTCGCAGAAGTTGATGCGCTTTCCTTCGACAACTTGTGTGGTGTTGTTGAAGGACTGGTCCATGTCCCAGGTGAGCGTGCGCCACACGGCATCGGGTGATGCGCGGTCGCGGAAGTATCCGCCCTGATTGTTGTCGCTCGTCGCGGTGAAGGTCATGGCCAGCACCCAGGCGCTGAGTTCTTCCAAATCAAAGCGGGCTGCTTCCTCGGCCATCGAGATGGGATTGCGCTCACGGCGGATCCATTTCCGCCAGACGATGTAGTTCTCGTTCTCGTTGGGGCGTCGTGACTTCAGGCGCACCCAGTCCACATCCGCGAGACCGAAGCGCTGCTTCACAAATTCATCCGACTGGCGCTGGTAGATGAAGTAGGGCGCGGGAACACGTGTGCCATTCAAGTAGACCACTGCAGGCGTGCACTGTGAGGTGTGGCAGCCCGTGAGCGAGGCAATCTCTGTGGCCAGTGCTCCCTTGAAGCGGCTCGGGTGCGAGGCATTCGTAAGCACGAACTCGGAAGATGCCGGAGCATCGCCACCAAAGAACAAGCCCGCCGGCGCAGCGTCATGCCCACCGTGGCTGCTGCGGAACACCAGGCGGAAGCTGGTCTGCGGTGTCTTGCGATTGAAGCCGCCATGCACACGCAGGCCCACGGGACTCTCTACGAGCACACGACCACCCAATTGTGCCGTGAGCCAGGCAGGTCGCTCCCATTCCCGTCCCGCTTCCTCTTTGTTGGCGAGGATGCCCGATTCCTCGTGGTAGAGATCCCCGCTGCGGCAGACGATGGAAATGACCGTAATGCCCGGGGCAATCTCTCCCTGCGTCGGCAGCAATGCGGTGGAGGGTGGGATATCCTTTGCAAGGAGCTGGGCATCCGGCGCGGGACACGCCTTTCCGAATAAAGCCACAGCGGCAGGAGAGTCGGAGGCCAGTTCTTCGGGACTTGCGAAGGTGTTGCTCATATGGAGCATGCCTTCACGCAGCATCGCCGCGTGACGCGCAGAGACCTTGTCCAGACCAAGAATCAACTCGGGACGTGCGCGGAGTTCGTAGCCCGTCTGTCCCGGCGTGCGCCAGTACTGGGTGCCCCATGCGAGAGCTCCCAAGGCAAGAGCGCAGCCGCCGATGAGCAGGGATTGTTTCTTTTGCCGTGAGGGTGAAGGAAGCTGGCGCATCGCGAATGGTGAACTCAGGCGTTGGCGTGATTGTTGTAGTACACACCCACCGACGCCTGGGGCAGCGTCTCCTGAAGCTTCCGCTCCAGCTCTGCGGACTTCACCAGACAGACCTTCTGAAATGACCACGTCAGCACGCACGCATCCTCTGCGGTGGAGAGGCTGTCGAAGCTTGGCTTGCTCAGATGCGCCTCGATGAGCGAAATCATCGAGGGCAGGGCATCGCGGTACTGCTCTCCGGTGCAACGGATCACCAGCGTGCCCGACCCAGCACGGCGACTCAGAAAGGCCGGACTCCAGCGCAGCACCATCAGCGCCACAAAGGCGACGCCGAGGATGGCGATGAGGAACGCCACATTAAACGAGGCACAACACAGGGACGAGGCGATCACCAACATGATGAAGCCGATCTCCTCCGGTTCCTTGATGGGAGTGCGGAATCGCACAATGGACAGCGATCCCAGCAGGCCCAGCGAGAGCGGAAGCGAGAACTGCACGCAGATGAAAATCGCAGTGACCGCGATGCTGATGAGCGGAAAGGAGCGGTGCACATTACTCCCCGTGGCACGTGCGCCGTAAAAGGCGCTGTAAGCCCACGAGAGGACGAGCGATGAAAGCAACGCAGCTCCGAGAGAAAGACTGAGGGTGAAAAGGCCGAGGTCCGCCACCCGACGCGTGTCACCACCGAACATGATGGTTTGGGCGGCCTCCTGGAGATCAGAAATGGTCATGAATATCGGGAATGAGGAAGAAGCTGCAGCATGATCAGGAAGTACTTGGAGAGCGCGGCGCGCCGGGCTCCGAATCGTGGCAGCGCCTGCAGCAGCGGCACCGCCTCGCGTGATGGCCCCTTCTGTTCAAACACCGCCATCGGCAACACATGCCCGGTGCCGGATGGCGCCACCCCGGGATGGGTGCGCATGCAGCGGATGTTTTCATCCAGGCAGAAGCTGTCCGGAAAGATGGGATGGTGATAACGCCGCCGCAGGTAGCGAAGCTCCAGCACCGGGCGCAGGCTGGCTGGTGGACTCTCGGCGCCGTCAGGCAAGTGCCGCTGGAACAGACCGGTGAGCGAGGGATCGCGAAAGGACATGCGCGCGAGGTCAGCGCCTGAGATGGGCAGCGGCTGGCGGAACTTTCGCCGCGTGGCGCCGTGCTTCTCTTTAATCTCGATGAACGCGGGCGTCGCCAGAGGCCGCCCCGCTGCATCAGCGTACCAGCGCACGCGGTACTTGGTCTTTCGATAGTCGCTGGCCGCCTTCTCCAGGAACGACAAGCCCTCAGGAGTATCAAAGTAGATGGAGCACACCGTCGTGTCCGCATGGTGCCGGTGCGGCTTCAAGGTCATGCCCAGCCACTGCCGGAGCGGCGCGGTCATCTGCTGCGGCACGTGGAATTTGAGTTCCAGTTCGTCCGTCGCTGATGCCGTGTTGCGGAGTGGGAGAACGCTCAAAGCTGTACTCCGCGCGTGGATTGATAACACCCGCAATCTTCAAGCAGTCGCGGCTGGTCACAGGACACCTCATCTGAGGAAACAGGCGTAGTTTCTACGTAGAAATGCATGGGGGATTGAAGTTTTTACGGATATATTTACCCCGTGCAACTGGTTTTCCAACCTCATGGACCTAAGTCCTATCTGCGCCTCCTGTGCTCACATGAGAACTTTTGGGCGATGCTCTTGCCAATAGGCAGCCACTCAGGCAATTCGTTGCTCAATGAGTGGTGCACCCACCAGGAATCGAACCTGGATCGGTGGTTCCGGAAACCGCTGTTCTATCCGTTGAACTATGGGTGCGAGTGATGCGAGGGTGTCGATACTCTGGGATTCCCAGCTTGGCAAATGGAGAATGGGTATATGGAAGGGAAGGTCCAACCCGCTACGGAGCTCGCCACACCTTCTCCTGCCAGTCGTCTCCCAATGATTTCGCGATGGCAGCCTTCAGCCTCTTTTTTCGCCCTGCGACGGTTTGCTTGAATCCATCAGGAACGGAATCCCCTGTCAGGGCCACGGTTCCTTTCTTCCTCCAATTGAGCTTGGCGTGATCCTTGCCGCTTCGGATGGCTTCGGCAAGTTCAGCAGCCAGAGATTCGGCGCTCCACTTGGTGGCCATCGAGTGGAGTTGCCGCCGTGTGTTGCGGATTAACTCGGCGCTGCCAGTGTTTAAATTGACCTCCCAGTGCTGGATCTCCGCACGCGTCGATCCCATGACTGTCCCGCCGTGTCGCTCAATTTGGAAGCTGAGTATCGGTGGGGCGTATTCGGGTGATTCCAGACGGTACAGTTTCTCTGCCCGCATGCCTCCGGACGATGCCCCATGGAGATGAGGCCACGCGTCGGCAAGGTAAACCGCCAAGCCCCTCACATCTTCCACCGGACCGGCTGGGAGAGTGCCAAGGTATTCCGTGAGAGGTTGGATGGCTGGGTGCATGGCAAGAGTTGGTTCTTTTCCGCAAACAACTTCATGCACGGAACAGCGCTCCCAATTTCCTCCCGAGCAGCAACCCCGCGCCCAGCAGCGTGATTCCCAGAAACACCATGGCCCACACGCCCAAGGCGGAGGCGATGTAGGGGCCATTCCCAAGAGAAGCGACGAGAGAGTAGATGGCCTTGGTGATGGGGTAGTGCACGGATTGCTGCGCGAGGATCATGGAGTCAGACACTTCCAGCATGGCAAAGGCGAAGGCGAGCAGGCCGCCGGCAATCAAGTTGGGCATGATGAGTGGGAGCGTCACGCGCGCGAGAGCCCGCAGGGGAGGGGCGCCCAGGTTCTGCGCGGCATATTCCAGCTCAGGACTGATTTGTTGGAATCCGGCACTCGCGCTGCGCACGACATACGGCAGGCGGCGCACGGCATAGGCGATCACGAGAAGCAGCAGTGGGTTCTCACCAAGCATCAGCCAGTTCAGGGATCTGCCCTCGCGGGCCATGGCGAGGTAACCGAAGGCGAGCACCAGCCCGGGAACGGCCAGGGGCAGCATGGCCACCGCGTCCAGCAGATGCCGGCCCCAGATTCGCGTGCGCACCGTGACATACGCGATGCCGATGCCCAGCAGCAGATCGAGGATCACGGCAAGCGATGAGTATTTCAGGCTGTTCGCGATGGAGGGCAGGGTGAGTTCATGACCCAGTGCTTCGCTGAAATGTTTCAAAGTCAGCGATTCCGGCAGCACGGATTGGTACCAGTCGGTGGATACTGAGAGCAGCAGCACACCGGCATGCGGGACTACGGACACGGCGATGCACAGGGCAAACACCGCGCTACAGGCGATCGCCCAGCCTAGCGGGAGCTGTTTCATCACCCTTCCCGTGGTGGCTCTTCCGCCACCCATCACGCCACCGCGTTCAAAGACCAGCTTGCTCAGGAGATAGAGCGCCATGGAGAAGAGCAGCATGATCACCACCAGCGCGTAGGGCAGGGGATTGTCGCTCAGGTCCTTGATCTCATCGAAGATTTGCACGCTGGTCACGCGGCGGAAGTCGAAGATGAGAGGCACGCCGAGCTCGGTGAAGGCCCAGATGAAAACAATGGTGCCGCCCGCGAAGATGCCCGGCATGATGAGCGGCAGGGTGATGCGCCAGAATCGCATCTGTGGAGGACAGCCCAGATTGGCCGCCGCTTCTTCCAGGGCAGGATCGAGGTTCGAAAGCGCGGCGACGATGTTGAGATAAAGGATGGGGAAGAGATGCAGGACATTCATGATGATGATGCCTGTCATCTGTCCCTGGCCCAGCCAGTCCGCGGGATGTTGTGCATCCATGAAGCCCAGCTTGATGAGCAGGCTGTTCAGCGCTCCCGCCTGCCCCAGCATGGCGCGCACGCCGATGGCTCCCACAAAGGGAGGCAGGATCATGGGCAGAAGCATGAGCGCATTCAGCACGGAGCGGCCGGGGAATTCGAACTTGGAATACAGCAGCGCCAGCGGCAGTGAGAGGACCAGGCATCCCGCAGTGGTACCCACGGCCATGATCAAAGAGTTCACCAATCCCTCGCGGTATACCGGGTTGGCAAAGATGGTGCCCACGTATTGGAGCGTGAAGGTCTCCTTGTCCGAGATGAACGCCGCTTTCACCGTTTCCCAGATCGGCAGCACAAAGAAGAACGCGAAGAACGCGATCACGCCGCAGAAGATGGTGAAGGCGAAGGTGCGGGACATCGGGATGAGTGAGGGGGATATGGCGATCTGCGATTGCTTTACTCGCCACCGACCGCGAGATCATGAGCCCTGCGGTACTGGGAGCGGAAGTGCATGGTCAGTTCACGGGCCTTGCGCAACTCCTGGGTCTTGTTCTTCTTGGCCAGCATGGCGGCGAGTTCCATGGCGGCGTCATAGTTCACCAGGCTCATGTCGCTGAAGATTTCCGTCGAGCGTTGCGGAAGATTCGCCCGGGTGATCATCTCCCAGGCCTGGCGTTGCTCATCGTGATTCTCCACGCACATGGTCTTCACCAGGAAGCGCAGCACGTTGAAGAGCTGGCCCGTGCGCTCGGGATAGTAGGTGAACGCCTTCGCATCTTCATACGGTTCCGCTTGGGAATCCGTCATGCGGGGGCGGTTCTGTTCGGTGTAGAAATCCTTGCGTGCTGGCAGGCGTCGCAGGGCGTAGTGCTGCGGCCCGCCAGGGCTGCCGGGGGCGAAGTTCCAAAGACGCTGCCCTTCCTCGCTGAGCACGAATTCCATGAAGGCCGTCGCCACTTCCGGCTCGGGCGCGCCGCGCAGCATGCCAATGGGATCCACACTGACACTGGTGCCGCCCACCGGAGTCACAAACCCGACGCGCGCACTTCCATCCGGCTTGCGCACCATCTCTTCAAAGGAGTAGCCGTAGAAATCAATGCACATGCCGGCGGCGGCATCGCCTTGGGAGACCTCCAGCGGGATCTTCGTGGCATTGTCCGTGAAGTATCGTGCATTCGCCGAGATGCGCTGGATGAGTTGCAGCCCGCGTGTCCAGCCGATGCGGATCCCGGCGTTCACGATGTCCTTCTCCTTCATCAGCCCGCCGGGCTTCTGCCGGATTTCATCAATGGCGATCTGCATTTGCTGCTGGACAAGTTGATCGAACGACTTGGTCACCGTGCCGCTCTTGTTGGGATCGGCGAGGGCGATCTGGCCCCGATATTTCGGATCGGCGAGGTCGGCCCATTGAGCGGGTTCCTTCTCAAGACTGAGCCGCTGGATGACATCCCGGTTGTACACAATCCCCATGGTGGAAAGGCAGGCGCCCACCCAGCGGTGACCCTTGTCGTAGAAAGGTTCTCCGCTGACATTCTGCGGCATGACTTCGGGTGCGAACCAGTCCGGGTGCCTTGCGAAGATCGCATCGAGCCCGTGCTTCTTGGAAGTGTCGGTGCTGACGAGGAAGCCAGCTTTGGTCTGCGCTTCGAAATCAAACGCGCCGCCGCCAAAAAAGACGTCGATGCCCACGCCTACGTCGGAGTCCAGAAACGCACGGCGGGCTTCCTGTTCCACGTCGTTGGCTTCGGTCGTCGGGGCCGAGAGATCCACCTTGCTGTTGCCAAATGCGCCCGCCACCCGTTGGGACCAGGGTTTGGTCAGGATGTGTGTCCAGTAGTACTCGAAGGCGCCGGCAAAATCCGAGCGCAGCATGAGTGCAATGTCACCTGTGCCCGCCACCCGCCAGTCGATGTAGAGCGTTTCTCCGGTGCGCTCCTTCCATTTTCTGGCAAAGGCCTGGCCGAACTCCTGGCGGATCTTTTCATGATGCGGAGTGACGACCACCAGACGCCGATCGTAACGCGAGGGCGCGGCGCTCTGGGCCGGCTTCAGCATAAAGGGAGCCGCGATCGTGAGGAGTAGTGCTGCCACCACGACGAGTTCCCGCCACCAGTGACGCAGAAACACGGACTTTCGCAGGGTCTGCCGGGCGCTTTCACACCAGGCACGCACCTTCTCCCATGTTTTCACGACCTGGTCCAGACCTCCCGGCATGCTGCGCTTCATCAAACCGGAAAGTTGCCCCCGCCGCAAGCCGCCATGTGCCGGCGAGACCTGAAAATGTGCTCGCCCCTGGAAGGCAACACCTGTCGATGCTGGTAAATCGTAGTGGAAAATGCCGTGTCTTTCTCCGTAGAATCCCGGTCGCTCCCGCTCATCACCACCCGCGCTATCAGCCACCCTGCCGTCATGAAGTCATTTCTCGCGTTTGCTCTCGCTGCCTCGTGTTTCCCTGTTGCCTCCATGCACGCGGAGGACTGGCCGGAATTCCGCGGGCCGGACAAGCAGGGACACTCCACCGCCACGGGCCTGCCCACGGAGTGGTCCGAGCGGAAGAATGTGGCATGGAAAGCCGAGCTGCCCGGGCGTGCTTGGTCTTCCCCGGTGGTCATCGGTGATGTCATCTACATGACAAATGCGGTGGGCAAGAAAGATTCCACCGATCCGCATGACACCTACTCCCTCCGTGTGCTGGCTCTGAATGCCACCGATGGAAAACTGCTCTGGGACACGGAGCTCTTCAATGTGGACTCTCCGCACACCTTCGGCGTCCATGGGAAGAACAGCTACGCCAGCCCCACGCCCATTTATGAAGGCGGCCGCATCTATGCCCACTTCGGCCACTTTGGCACGGCCTGTGTGAATGCAGCGGACGGCGCCGTGCTCTGGAAGAACGACACGATCAAGTACAGCCCTGTCCATGGCAATGGAGGTTGTCCCGTGCTGGTGGACGGTCTGCTCGTGTTCAGTTGTGATGCCGCGCAGAATCCTTTCATCGTGGCGCTCGACGCCGCGAGTGGCAGCGAACGCTGGAGGTTCCAGCGCAAGGCCGATGCTAAGAAGACCTTCTCCTTCTCCACTCCACTCGTCATCGAGGTGGGAGGCGCCAAGCAACTTATCTCACCGGGAAGCAATGTCCTAAGCGCGCTTGATCCTCAAACGGGCAAGGAGATCTGGCACATCAACTACGAAGGCTACTCCGTCATCCCGCGCCCGGTCTATGGGAATGGCATGATCTACTTCAGCACCGGTTACGATCGCCCCTCCGTGATTGCCGTGCGCGCTGACGGCAAGGGTGACGTCACCAAGACGCACATCGCATGGACGATTGATCGCGGTGCACCTCACACGCCTTCCATGCTGCTCATCGACGACGGACTCTACATGGTGGCGGACAACGGCATGGTTACCTGTGCAGATGCCAAGACCGGGAAGATCCACTATCAGGAACGTGTGGCCCGGCAGACATCTGCCTCGCCCATCTACGCCGATGGAAAGATCTACATCCAGGATGAACTGGGCAGCGGTTATGTGCTCAAGCCTGGCCGCCGACTCGACCTGATTTCCAAGAATGAACTGGGAGATAAATCGCTCGCCTCCTATGCCGTGTGGAAAAACAAGCTGCTCATCCGCACGCAGTCAGCGCTGTGGTGCATTGGGCAGGGGTAGGGGTAGGGGTAGGGGTAGGGGTAGAAGTGACTTGGAGTGCTGGAGCTTGCTCCAGCTTTCCGTCGGCAGCCTGCTGCCGTGAAGCCATTGCTGGGACGGCTGTCCCCAGCGGGCTTCAAATGATGGTTCCAGCATGCTGCAACATCCGCTTGCACATCGCGTTCACTGGTCGCATGCCTTCCTCCATGTTTCGCACCTGCTTCTCCCTGGCTCTGATCGCGACCGCTCCCTTGCTTCTTATCCAGTGTGGAGAGGAGAAGCCTTCGACGCCGACTCCTTCAGCACAGGCAAAGCCGCCTGCCGCTGCCCCAGAGGTGAAAAAAGCACGGCGGCGGCCTCGAAGCCGGCTCCCGCCACTCCTGCCGCACCCGAGAAGGTGAAGATCTATTGGACGGACGAGTTGATGCACAAGGAGGTGAAGTACTACAATCCCGAGTACGCTGGCGATGGACAGTTCCAGATTGAAAACGGAGAACCTGTCGCCGTCGTTCTGGCCAACACCAAGGTGACCAACCTCAAGGCGCTCGAAGGCAAAAAGCTGATGGCCCTGGATCTCAGTGGCACCGCCGTGTCCGATCTCTCACCGCTCAAGGGCATGCCTCTGGTGGAGTTGTACCTGGAGCGAACCAAGGTGGTGGATTTGTATCCCTTGAAGGGCATGCCCATCAAGAAGCTTTACCTCAGCGGAACACCGGTGCGTGATATCGCTCCTCTGCAGGGAATGCCGCTGACCGACCTCAACGCCATAGACACCCAGATCGTTGATATCTCGCCTCTGGCAAAATCACCGATCGCCATGCTGTGGCTCACCAACTGCCCGGTGGAGAGCATTGCACCCCTGCATTCGATTCCGCTGGTGAGTGTCACCTTGAAAGGAACCAAGGTGCGTGATCTCACACCACTCTCCGGCACCCAGCTTCAGCGGTTGCACATCGCGGAAACTCCCGTGGAAGATCTCTCGCCGCTGAAGGACATTCCCCTCACGCGACTCGTCTTCACACCCGCCAACATCAAGCAGGGACTTGATGTGGCGAAAGCTTTGCCATTGGCGCAAATCGGCACACGCTTCGAAGAGGATGGCAACGATTTGCTGCCGCCCGCGCAGTTCTGGGCGGGGCAGGGGAAGTGAATGTAGAAGGCTTCTCCAGAAGCCTTTCATGGGAGCGCTTGGCCGATGAATGGCCAAGCCTCACTGACGGTGTTGAGAGAAGAACAAGGCTTCTGGAGAAGCCTTCTACATAGGGACCTCAGATCCACGTTCCCGGCGGGATCACCGTGTTCTTCGGAATCACGATGATGCCATCACGGATGTAGAACATGCCGTCCGGCCCGTCCATGTGGTCGGGCTTGCCTCGCGGGGTGATGACCACGCCGTCACCCACGTGCACGTTTTTATCCACGATGGCGCGCTCGATCTTGCATCCCTTGCCGATGCCGGGTGGTGGGCGATCGGTGGGGCAGTTGGTGGCGCCCGCATAGAAGTCTGCTCCCATGATGACGCTTTCTTTGATGATGCTGTTTCCCTCGACCACGGTGCGCACCCCCAGAATGCTGCGTTCGATGGTAGCCTCCGTGAGGATGCAACCGTCCGAGAGCAGCGCGTGGTGGATGTGACCACCATTGATCTTGGTCGCAGGGAGGAAGCGCGCGTGGGTATAGATGGGCGCCTGGGAGTCGAAGAAGTTGAAGGCAGGCACCACGGAGCAGAGATCCAGATTCGCCTCGAAGAAGCTGCCGATGGTCCCGATGTCCTCCCAGTAGCCCTGGAAGGGGAAGCTGTGCACGCGGTACTTCTTGATGGCCTCGGGGATGATGTGCTTGCCGAAGTCCGCCATGTCATTGTCGAGGGCCTCAATCAAGGCCTGACGATTGAAGACATAGATGCCCATGTTTGCCTCGTACCGGGGCTCGTTTTCCGGGAGCTTCAGTTCACGCAAAATCTCCTTGGGCATTTCCAGGGGCTTGAGTGCCTCAGGCGTTTTTGGTTTCTCCACAAAGTTGAGAATGCGACCGGTGGCATTCGTCTGCATCAGGCCGAAGCTGCTCGCGCGTTTCCCATCCACCGGGATGGTCGCAATGGTGATTTCCGCGTTGCTCTGGATGTGCTTTGCCAGGAACTTGCGGAAATCCATGCGGTAGAGCTGGTCACCGCTGAGAATGAGGAAGTACTCGTACTTGCCCTGCGTGAAGTTCTTGAGGTTCTGCCGCACGGCATCTGCCGTCCCCTGGTACCACTCCACGCCGGAGGAGGTTTGCTGCGCCGCGAGGATTTCGACAAACCCACTGCTGAACAAGTCGAACTTGTAGGCGCGGCTGATGTGGCGGTTGAGCGAAGCGCTGTTGAATTGCGTGAGCACGTACACCTGGCGGACGCCGCTGTTGATGCAGTTGCTGATGGGAATATCCACCAGCCTGTACTTTCCTGCCAGGGGTACGGCGGGTTTGGCGCGGTCCTGGGTCAGGGGGAAAAGCCGGGTACCCGCACCACCCCCCATGATGATTCCCAGCGTATTGCGTTGCAGAAGTGCTTCGGTTTCAAAGCGGTTGAAGGCAGGAGGGGCAGCCGGGAACATGGGCGGATTTTTCATGAAACAGGGTGATCCATCAAGCGTTTCCTTGTGCCACCATGACCTCTCACCCAAATTTTTTCAAAGTACCTGCCATTGCCGCCCTGCTCATGGGCGCTTCTGCGCAGGGAGCTGTAGATTTCAAAACGGAAATCCTGCCCATTTTGGAGGCCAAGTGTGTAAAATGTCACAAGGCTGAGCACGAGGAAGGCGGCAAGGTGGTAAAACCCAAGTCGGAACTCCGTATGGATGCTGCTTGGGCCATGCTGAAGGGCGGCGAGAGCAAGCGCCCGGCCCTCGTGCCCAAGGACACGGCCAAGAGTTACATGTTCGAGGTGGTGAACCTGCCGAAGGATGACGACATGTTCATGCCGCCGAAGGGCGACCCGCTGACGGCTGAGGAAACCGCCAAGCTGAAGGCCTGGATCGAGGAAGGCGCCGATTTTGGTGGATGGGAGGGGAATCTGGTGGGCAAGCCCGCCGACGCCCCGTCCACGGCCAAAGCCGCCCCGAAAGACCGTGAGCACGATGTCTTGTACAAGAAGCTCAGCGAGGGAGTCCAGCCTCCCGCCCAGGACGCCCTGAAGAAGGCACAGGCCGCCGGCGCCCAGGTGACCATCCTGCAGGTCGGTGGTCCGCTGGTGAGGGTCGATTTTCTCACCGGGGTGAGCAAGGCGGATGACGCCAGCGTGGCGGCACTCGCACCGATCAAGGAGAACATTGCCCACCTGGACCTGGCGCGCACCGCCGTTACCGATGCTGCGCTCAAGACCGCCACTTCGTTCCCGAGACTGGTGCGTCTGGACCTCCGTAAGACCAAGGTCACGGACAAGGGCGTGCAGCAACTCGCCGAGAGCAAGAATCTGACTTATCTGAATCTCTACGGCACCGAAGTGACGGACGCGGCCATCCCCGCTCTTTCCAGCTTGAAGACGCTTCGTCACCTCTACATTTGGGAGACCAAGATCACGGAAGGTGGCGTCGCCAAGCTCAAAGCCTCGCTCCCGGAAGCCGAGGTGGTGTCCAGCGCCGTGATGCCTGCTCCGCAGGAAGCTCCGGCCGGTGGAAACCGCAAACGCAACAAATAGAGGCACTTTTTTGAACGCTCAGGACCGGCTGCCTGCCCGTGGGGTGGGCTGCCGGGGGCGTGTGCCCCTTGACTCCACCCCCAATCTGTCGGAGTCTCCATGTCCTCAAACCCATGGTTTTCCTCAAGTCTGTCCGCGACTCGCTGATGCATCTGCTGGGTGTGGTCTGGCGCTGGCTGCGTCGCTCACCCTATGCCGGTCCCGGTGCCCTGCTGCTGGCCTTTGCAGTGATGCTGCTGTGCCAGCTTTCCGGTTACCACGAGGCGTTCATGCCGCCGGAGCCGGATCCCAATGAGCTTCCAAAGAACTGGGAGGCTCCACCCACGCCCATTTATTTCTTCCTGTACATGCTGGCGTACATGCGCCTCTTCGTACTCGTCGGCGGGCTGGCGTACCATGTGTACATCATCCGGGCCTGGCCGAATGTGCAGAAGATGATCCGCCCCACATGGGTGGCGGCCATTTACCTCGCCGTCTGGGCCATTGCCAGCCAGAGCTACGCATTCTTTGAGTCCGTGTACCTGAACACGACCGGGGAGGTCATTTCGGTGCCGGCGTTCGTCATCCAGGTCCTGCTGTTGGTGGGGCTGCTGCTGTCCCCGCCGTTCATGCTCATGTACTACGCACGGAGCACGATCATGGAGCGGTACACCATGCGCTCCTTCCTGCAGCCGCTGTTGTTCTGCCTCATCGCCTTCTGCACGCTCTGGGTCGTCATGGACCTGCTGGACAACATGTCCGACTTCCAGGAGAACAACATCGAGAGAAGCGCCATCGCGATGTTCTACATCAAGATGATCCCCTTCATCTATGTGACTGTGGCGCCCATCTCCCTGCTGCTGGCCACGGTGTATGTCCTGGGGAGGATGTCCCGCACGAATGAACTCATTTCCATGCTCGGTACCGGCAAGAGCCTTGGCCAGGTACTCCGTCCCATCTACGTCGCGGGATGCTACGCCGCTTTCCTCGGCATGGCGGCGAACTACCACTGGGCGCCCGTGTCTGCCGGCAACAAGGAGCAACTCCTGCAGAATGCCAAGGACCGCATCAGCCAGCACTACCTCCTCATGGGTCTGGTGTACCGCAATCAGGAGGCGGGAAGAAGCTGGTTCGTGGGCACGGTCCCTACCGATTTGATGCGGGACAAGATGCGTCGCATTGAGATCCGGCAGGAGGACTCGACCGGAAAACTGGAAAAGGCGTGGTTTGCCAAGAGCGCCGCCTGGCGGCGGGATGACGGCGTCTGGATGCTGTATAACGGCGTGGAAATCACGTACAAGGACGGCAAGGTCGCTTCGATTCAAAAATTCGACTTCGATGGTACCGGTTATCCGAAAAAGGATCTGACCGGCATGCAGGAGACGCCATGGGTGCTCATGAGTGGCTCCCTCTCGCCGAATTATCTCGGCGTGCCGGATCTCATCTCCTACATCCGGGCGAATGCCTCCTACGGCAGCAAGAAACTGGCCTCGTTCTGGGCACACCTGTTCTACCGCTTTGCTCTTCCGTGGCAGTGCCTCGTGGTGGTCATGTTCTCCGCACCGCTGGCCGTCGTGTTCTCACGCCGTGGCCTCGTGGGGGGTATTGCCAATGCTGTCCTTCTGTTCTTCGTGCTCATGTTCCTGGACAACCTGTTCTTGAATCTGGGACGCAGCGGACGCATTCCGCCCTTCTTTGCCGTGTGGTTCCCGCACCTCATTCTCGGCGCACTCGGCGTCTGGCTCTTCCGTCTGCGTTCGCAGAACAAGGAACTGCCGCGCATCTCGTTCCGGTGGATTCGCGAACTCATTCTCACGGTGTCGCAGTCCACCCGGGATCGTTCCTCGGTGAAGCCTGCCTGAGCCTGTTTCAATTTCCCGCAGCCCGGCTCATCTTTTCGTAAAGCCAACGCCTCCGTCCCATCTCCTCACGTGCAGCAAAACTGGAACATCAAATCCCGCTCTCACGAATGCAACCGCTCCGGGCGCCCTTTTGAGGAAGGGGAGGTGTTTCACACGTCCATCCACTTCGATACTGAAAGCGGTGAGTTCGTGCGGCGTGACGTGGCGCTGGATGTGTGGGAGGAGGAACTCAAGGAGCGTACCCCGCTGGCCTACTGGCGCACCACGTACGCAAAACCGGATTCGGGCAAGCCCAAGGTTGAAATGTCCAGCAAGGAGAGCCCGGAAACTCTGCTGCGCCGCCTCATCGACGAGGACGAGGAACACACGGAGCACGCCCGCTATATCCTCGGGCTCATGCTTGAGCGCAAGAAGCAGCTTGTTCCCAGGGAGACCAAGTACACTGAGCAGGGCACTCTGCTGCTCTATGAGCATCGGAAAAGCGGTGAAGTCTTCATCATCCGCGACCCGGAACTGCGTCTCGATGAGATTGAATCGGTGCAGGAGGAAGTCGCCACCTTGCTGGGCTTCGGTGGCCCGGTCGTAGAAGCGGCAAAAATCGCCGGCGTGACCCTCACTCCGGACGGGAAGATCGAGAAGAAGGGTGAGGCCGAAACGACCGAACCCGAGAAGAAGGAAAACGAAGCCGAGCCTGCGAAGAGCGAGGCTGAAGGTGAGGCACAGACTGAAACCGCAGAAGACTCCGAGTTTGAGCTGGCAGCGGACGAGTTGGCTGGCGACGAGGAGCCGGAATCAGAAGAGAACGAAGCGGAGGCTGAGGACGAAGCTGATCTTGAGCAGGGCGAATCCGAAGATGCGGAAACCGCCGCTCTGGAAGGTGAACTGGAAGAAACCGAGTTCGAAGCTGAAGCCGAGATTGAAGTCGAAGCTGAGAATGAAGCCGAGGCTACGTCTGAAGAATCTGCCTCCGAGGAAGCTGAACAGGAAGAATCCGAGAGCGAGTCAGAGCCCGGTTCCGACGAGGAGTTGACCCCCAAGGACACAGTTTCCTAATTCACTCGCCACCTTTAGTCCTCCGTGGCGAAGTACGTGCCGAAATTCGTCCTGCTTGAAAGGTAGCGCACCGCCGGGATAGCCAAGCCTGCGGCGACGAGTTCCACCAGTACCAGCCATCCCTCTCTCTGGAACAGGCTGGATAGGGGCTGCTCCACACCCTGCGAGAGGTGCAGGTTCCACGGCCCCCAGCCATGAAGGAACCCTGCGAGAGCTGCCATCACCAGCAGGGCAGGGGGAATGCGCCGCACCAGGAGCAGCGCCAGCGCGGTGCCGCCCAGAAGCATCCAGCAATTCCTCGGCATACCTCCCAAGGCCACCGGCAGCCAGCTCTGCCAGGTCATCCACGCCGCAGCCAGGGCGGCCAGGTGAAACGTCACAAGGACCACGGCCACACTCCAAAATCGGCCCAGCAGCACGACCGTGATGGCGATGGCGAACAAGGCATGCGCCAGCAAAGAATGACGGGGGACCAGTGAACTCTGCGCGGTGGCCTGGCTCTTGCCTGCGGTACTCGTGGAGGCAGAGGCCGGTGCGGGTGGAGCGTCAGGAGGTGAAGTCCCGCTGGGATTTGCTTTGGCCGTGGCGGCAGCCAGGGGCGGCAGGGCGAAGCCGCGGCTGGATTCGCCGGGGAAGACGGCCTGCGGCTGGCGCTGTTCCGCCCCGGCCATGGCATTCATCAAAAGCGTGGCGACGCCACAGGTGCGGGCGACGGTGAGCTTGAAATCACCGGCAATTTCCGGCAGGGGACCCCGGTGCTCAGCCAGCAAGTGGACCTCGCCGCTGGCCGGGGCAAGAGGCGCCACCGTGGTGCTGTCCACCGGCTGGACCTTCCAAGTGCCCCGGAAATCGCTCCCACCCACCCGGAATTGCAGCTGGGCATCCACGTAGGCCGCCGCCCTGGCCAGCGTCTCCGTACGCTCTGTATCGTTCTTCTGGTACCACCAGGAGGCCGGGACGGGAGGCAGGCTGGTAGGCTGGTCCGAGAGAAAAAGGCGCGGATCCAGGTTCACCAGCAGCACCACCTCGCGCTCCGGCGTGAACTCCGCCTCGACCACCATGCTGGGCACAGTGTGGGCCCCTGCCTGCGCTGCCAGCAGGAACAGCGCAAGACAGAAGACAGGAACGGCCCGGAGCATGCTCTAAAGACCGCAGAATCCACCCCGCCGCAAACACAGAATCTCTTGCAGCACAACGACATCAAAAAAGATCTGTTTTAATCAACGCATCGAGTACGTCTGCTGTCTTTTCTGCACCACGTTTCGCAAAAGCAACCTTGACTTTGCCTGTCCGATTCGGTTGAAAAGACACATACAATCACATGGGAGCCTTTCTCAGATCACTGGCAGGAGAGAACACATTCGAGTTGGACGATTTCAACCTCGTGGGTCGTGGCGAAGAAGCTACGATCCGCTTGGGCGATTCCGGGGTGTCCCGGCAGCACGCCACCATCCGCAGGGAGGGTGTGCATTACTGGCTGGTTGATCTGGGCAGTGCCAACGGCAGCTATGTGAATGACGTGGCCCTCACCACCGCCCGCGTGCTGCGGGACGGCGATCGTCTGCAGTTCGGCAGTGCCAGTTTTCTCTTCGACCAGAGCGAAAGCGGGGTTTCCAACCATGACACCACCATGGTGGGCATGAAGACCCAGGTGCTGCGCCGCGCCCCCGTGCCGATGAAAACGGCCCAGGCCACACTGCTGGTGGGGGACTTGAAGGGATTCACCCAGCTCGGCGCCCAGCTCAGCGCGGAACAGCTCGCCGACGTGCTCCGCGAATGGTACGCCGACTGCAACGCCATCATGAAGCGCGGTGGCGCCATGATTGACAAGTTCATCGGCGACTGCGTCTTTGCCTACTGGCCGGGGATTGAGCCGGACATTCGCTCCCGCGCCGTGGAGGCGGCCAGGCAACTCCGCCAGACGGAGATCGATGCCACCTCTCCCACCCGCAAGATGCTGCGTGAGACGAGGAACATCGTGCTCGACTGCCGCATCGGCCTGCACCTCGGTGAAGTGGCCTTTGGTGCGATGGGGAAGGGCATTAACACTGCCCTCGGGGATGCCGTGAATCTCGCCTTCCGCATTGAAGGCCTGACCCGCCAGACGAACAAGTCGGTGCTCGTGAGCGCCGCTTTCCTCAACGGCTGGGACGCAGGGGCTTCGCAATTCGAGTCGTGCGGGCCACAAGAGGTCAAGGGGCACCCGGACAAGGTGGAAGTCTTCGCACTGAAGGAGTGATCCGGGCAAAGTGCGCGAGTAAGGACCAAAAGGACGGGGTACCCGGCAAAGATCCGAAATTTTCGGATCATTTTTGTCACGGCTCTGGATGGGCTCACATCCAGTGCTGGTCCACTTCCATGGACTGCTGCGCGGCCGTGCAGGCTGCCATGCTCCACCCGGTCAAATAACCCGTCCACCACCCACTGTGTCCATGAAACTCCCTGCTCGCCTTGCTGCCGTTGGCTCCCTGGCTGCGGCGTCTCTTCTCTCCTCCTGTGTTTACCCGTATCCGTACGTCGGCCCCAATGAAGCCCGCGGCTCCGTGATTGGCGCTGCCACCGGTGCCATTGCCGGGGGCATCATCGGCAATCAAAGCTGCTCCGGACTGGAAGGCGCCCTCATCGGTGGTGCCCTTGGTTCGCTGGCCGGCGCGGCCATTGGGAACGCCCAGGACAACTCCTTCTACGGTCCTCCTCCTCCTCCCGGGTACTACTATGGCCCGCGCCCGGTGCCTCGTTTGTACGGAGGGTACAGCTACTACGGCGGCCCCGGTTGTTACAATTCCTGCCCGCCCCGTTACTATGCCCGTAGGTACGGTTGCTGGTGAGGGATAAGAGGTGAGTCGAGGTGGGCTTCCTCAAGGAGCGGCGACTTCAGTCGCCGTTTCTTTGCGGACTATTTGTCTGCACGAACGCCTGAAACCCGGATGACTCCCGTGTGTGCCGCTCATTGTTCTCGTCCAGCCAGACAAACCGCGCCACCGTGCCTTGGGCCTTCTCCGCCACGCTGAGCCCCTTTTCCACGCCCAGCACGCACAACGCAGTGGCCAGTCCATCGCTGATCGTTGCGTCCGGTGAGATGACCGTGCACGCGATGCGGTCCGTGAGTCCCAGTCCCGTCTTGGGGTCCACAATGTGGGAGAACCGCTTGCCATCCAGTTCCAGATACTGGTGAAGATCTCCCGAAGTGGAGCAGCCGCAGTTTTTCAGGGTCACGTGCGTGAGTTGATCCTTCTCCTCCGGAGCTTCGAAGGTGCGTAGCGCCACGTCCCAGCCTTCTTTGCCAGGAGGTGCATCTCCCGCCGCCACATCACCGCTGCCTGCGACGAGCGCTCGCGTGATGCCATGCTGTTTTAAAACGGCTAAGGAGGCATCTGCAGCGAAGCCCTTGCCAATACCGCCGAGGTCGAGCAGCAGCCCCTCCTTCAGCTTTGTCACCGTGCGCGTTTTCTCGTCGAGCTGGATCGCGCGCCAGTCGGTCATGGCGATGGCCTTTTGCACCTGTTCCTCGGTGGGCAGTTTCTTCTGCCGGCGTGCGCGCCTCCAGTGCTGAATCGCATACGTCGCGGTGATGTCGAAGGCCCCCTCCGTTTGCGCAGAAATCTCCACCGAGCGAGCGATCAGAGCGAAGAGGTCTTCACTCACCTTGATGGGCGTATTCGCCGGCGCCTTGTTCAGGCGGCTCAGCTCACTCTCGGGAAGGTAGTCCGAGGCAATTTGATTGAGCTCCTCAACGCGCTGGAACGCCGCCTCCACCGCCTTCGCTGCCCCGGCCGCGTCCTCCGCATACAACTCGATGCGAAACACCGAACCCATGGCGGGGTGGGAGTAGGAATGGCGCTGCAACCCGCCTGCCGTCGCGGCCGCGCTAAGCAGTCCAAGGCATGCAAAAACAAAAAAGCCGCGCACCATCCCGGAGCACCGGGGAGCACGCGGCTTTCTTGAAAACATTTCGGACTATTCCTTCTCCACCCCGTTGTTCCAGTACTTGTACATCTCTTCAGCCGTGGGGATCTCCAGCGGGCGGACGAGGCGGAAGCCGAGGAACTTGGCGTCGGTCAGGTACCAGATGCTCTTGGGAAGTTGCGGGTCCTGCTGCTTCCAGTCCGGATGCGAGGCGCGGCGGAAGGCGGCGCGGAGCTTGTCCGGATCATCATCAAAGGAACCACCGCGAGCGGTGTGGGGATAGGGCTTCGTGGAGGGCACGAAGTAGCCTGTGGCCTTGTCACCCAGAGCGGCGAGGTTCTTGTAATAGTCCGGCTGATACTGGTCGATGGTCCACTCGGCCACATTGCCCAGGATGTCGTGGAGGCCCCAGGGATTGGGTCCCTTCTGGCCGACCTTCGCGTACTGGAAGTTCGGGGCGTTGTCGTAGTACCACTCGTGGTCCTTCGCCTTGGAGGCGTCATCACCCCAGTAGTAGGCGGTGGTGGTGCCGGCGCGGGCGGCGTATTCCCATTCCTCTTCGGTGGGCAGGCGGTAGAAGTGACCGGTCTGGGCGCTCAGCCACTGGCAGTACTTGTTCGCCGCGTGCTGGGTCATGGAGATGGCGGGGTAGCCATCCGTGCCCATGCCGAAGCTCATTTCCGTATACGGCGTGGTGGGCTGGGAGGTGATTTCGGTGATGGCATCCTCAGGATTGAACTTCTGCTTCGAGCCATCCTTGTTGCGGCCCACGTCCGTGATCATGAAGGGAAGGTACTCGTCCCACGTGACCTCGTACTTGCCCATCCAGAAGGGCTTCACTTTCACCTTCACCTGGGGGCCTTCGTCGTCCTTGCGGTTGGCCTCGGTGGCGGGGCTGCCCATGAGGAACTCACCACCCTTGATGGCTACCATGCTGTAGGGCTTCTCGGTCTTGGGGACCTTGCTGTCGTAGCTCTTCATGTCGGCCTCGGCCTGTTCCTTCGAGGTCTGCACGATGAAGGCGTGAATCTTCTGCACCAGCGCCAGATTGTCCGGATTGTTGGAAACGGGGCCCTTCTTCTCCTTGGCCTTCAGGGTGATTTTCTCCGGCCACACGGCGCCCTGCTCAATCCAGGAGCGCAGCAAGTCGCTCTGCTCCTTCTTCAAGGGACCACCGCTCTTCTTCGGCGGCATGAGGTCGTCATCGTCCGCTTCCAATGCGGTGAGCGCGAAGAGTCCGGACTTTTCTGCATCAAAGGGGATGATGCTGGGGGACTTCTCACCGGTGGTGAAGGCGTCCTGCCTCGTGGCCATGTTGAAATCACCCTTGGCCTTCTCCGCGTTGTGGCAGCTCACGCAGTTCTCTTCGAGGATGGGCTGGATGTGCTTCTCGAAGTTCACGCGCACCGTGTTTGTCAGCTTCACATCCTTCGGCCAGTTGGCACCCTGCTGGATCCAGAGCTTGAGGAGCTCCTGCTGCTCCTTGGAGAGAAGACCTTCCTTCTTGGGTGGCATCACCTCATCGGCATCTTCTGCCAGCGTGGTCGTGGTGAAGAGCGGGCTCTTGGCCGGATCCCCGGGAACGAGGGCCGTGCCGTTGTCGCCACCCTTGAGCGCCTCTTCCAGCGTGGTGAGCTTCAGGCCGCCCTTGTCGGACTTCTCCGAGTGGCAGTGCACACAGGCCGCCTCAAGGATGGGCTTGATGTGCTTGTTGAAGTCCGGCTTTTCAATCTTGGCCGCCGCGCCCGAACAGAGCGCAACGTTAAGGGTGGTCAGGGTGAGCAGGTGGGTGAGACGCATGACAGGGATGGCTTAGCACTAGCACAGGGGGAGGGGGGCTCAAGCTGCAATCGCAACTTGAGCCTGACAGTTCGCCCCCTGTCAGGCCCTTATTTCATTCCATTCGATAAGAGAACCCCGGCCTCCACTACGCAGGCAAACCAGGCCTGGGCATGGGAGTGGGCTGGAACTTGTCCCCCCACTTCAGGGCCTCCTCAGGAGCAAGGTCTTCTTCACTCTTGATGGCCTCTTCCCAGGTGATCTTCTTGCCCGTGTAGGCGGCCATGCGGCCCATGATGCCCACCATGGTGCTGTGCAGCATCCAGTCGCCGTCATTCACCACTTCACCCTTGCGGATGGCGGCGAAGAGTTCGTCGTGCTCCACCTGGTACATGTTCTTCTCTTCACCGCGATAGCGCCAGCGCTGCTCGCCATCGATATACGGTTGGGGTCCCTTGCCGATGATGAGGGTGCTCTTGGAGCCACGAATGTAGTCCGCGTTCTCGTTGTAGCAGCCTTTGATCTGACGGCAGCCGAGGTGGGCGATGATGTTGCCTGGCCATTCATAGGCCACGTGGAAGTGGTCGTAGATGTTGCCCCCGGCATTGGGAAGCTGGCGGCCACCGGTGGCCACGCAGGAAATGGGAGCGGTATCCTTCATGGCCCAGCAGACCTTGTCCACGCTGTGGATGGCCTGCTCCACGAGACCGTCACCGGAGAGCCAGGAGAAGTTATACCAGTTGCGGATCTGCCACTCCACATCGCTCCACTCCGGCTTGCGGGCGGAGTCTTCCTGCATGGGCTTCACCGGGCCGGTGTAGTAGTTGGAGAAGATGCTGCTGAGTTCGCCGAGCTCGCCATCATGCAGGCGCTTCATGGCCTCCACGCGCGAGGCGCTGCGGCGCCAGCAATAGCCGGCCACGACGCTGAGCTTCTTCTCCTTCGCCTTGCGCACGGCCTCAAGGGCCACGCGGTAGCCCGCCGCATCCACGGCCATGGGCTTCTCACAGAAGATGTGCTTTCCGGCATCGACAGCCGCCTGCAGGTGGTGCGGGCGGAACCCGGGAGGGCTGGCGAGAATGACGACGTCGCAGATGGCGAGGAGCTGCTTGTACGCGTCCAGACCGATGAACTGGCGGTCCTTCGGCACGTCCACGCGATTGGCGAACTTGTCCGCGAGCTGCTTGATGGCGAGCTCGGCCTTGTCCTGGAACACATCCGCCACGGCATGCAGCGAGGTGTTGTAGTCCGCCGAGAGAGCCTGCTGCGCCGCGCCCGTGCCACGACCGCCGCAGCCCACGAGGCCAATCTTCAGCGTGTCCTCATTCTTGGCATCTCCCGCAGCGCCCTTCAGCACGAAGGGGAAGGCGAGGGGAGAGAGAGCCAGGCCACTGCGGGTGAGGAAATGGCGGCGGGTCAGCGGAGACTGGGAATGAGAAGGGATGGGCGGATTCATGGTCAGAAGGAATCCCGAAACCTGCAATTCCGGATCGGGAAAAGGGATGCGGCCCAAAGGTCCACCATGTTTCACGAAATTCCCAGAAGAGAAGTAGAGGCGACAATCCTACCACTCCAGCATTTGGCTGCGCCTAATGGAAACCTGGGCTCCAAGGTCGCTCCCCAGCGGGTTGGCCGAAGCGGCTAGTTAGGGCTCTTGGCCATCTTCAATTTCTTTCACCCATTCGGATAGCTTCGATTGGTGGGCGAGATCGAAGATGTGCCTGTAGTCGAAAGCGATCAGGTCGCCGTAGCGAAGTCCATGAGCCTCGGTGTGCTCCAAGTCGTTGTCGACGACTCCCCGATATTGTCCCGGCTCGGCGGAAGTAACTCGAACCCAAAAGCGCTCTCCTGTGTACCCTTTGTGGTCACTGAATTCCACGCAGACCTTCGCATAGTCGCCGGGAAATAGGAGATAGTAGCGCGAGACGTGATCCAGTGCCTCGAAGTCGGCGGACAGTTCCGACATCTCAACGGCATTCTTGAGGTTGGGTGTCTTCATAGATCCTGTTGCTCGCCCCGAGGCACCGTATGGTTAGGTCATCTCATTGCTTAGCCTCAAGATTTTTCCAATAGACTCTAACCAATAGTCATAGTCAGCGATGGCATATGACAAGTAGTCGTGAGAGTAAAAATCGAGATATTCCCAAGGACGAGACGCACGAGTCCAATTTGTTGAGCCCAGCCCGGCAGGGCGACTCATCCAGTGCTGATTCGCCCACGCAGCAAGGATACCGCCCCAGTGCCGCCATGATGGACTGTAGTTCAAGCCATCAGCACCGAAAAGCGAGCAGCCAGTCAGCGCTAGATCGCCTCCAGACAGTACGAAGTGTGTCTCTGTCAAAAAGGGCCACAGGTGTTCCTGATACCATGCATCGGCGTCGTTCGATTCGTCCAGCGTATCCGACGACATGGTCCATCGAAGTCCATGGCGCTGTTCGGCGCTCTTCAGAATCGCCGTGGCCTCATCCAGCGAACCTCCAAGTGCAGCACGGACGAATGGGATACTTTGGTCAAGAATGATCATGAGGCGCTATCGCATAACAACCACCCCTCAACTGGCTCGTCATATGGTTGTATACTTGGACCAACGGTCAGCTCGCTGTGTCGCGAGTTTCTCCTGTCTGGATGCCCTCTACAACACGCAGCCGCCGAACGACCAATTCGTCAATTTCAAGGCGGCGGATTCGGGCACGACCGATCACCAACCGCCCGATGGCGAGGGCGCCGATGGCCAGCGCACCGACCGCCACCGCAGAAATCGCCAACACGCCGATGGCTTGTGCACCAATGGCCTCGGCCCCGATTCCCTGACCTCCGATTTCGACAGCCGGGTAGCGGGTAACTTCGGCTTTGCAAGCGGCTCGCTTGTCATGGGCGACACTTCCGCCCGATTCTCGCGATGACTTCAATGAGGTTGCGATCATTGGTTTGGTGGAGGCACCTTCCAACGGATACTAGGCCGAATTCGGAGCGATTGCAAATGCCGCCAAATTCGTCTCGCGATGGGCCACGGTAAGTACTCAACCAGTAGGCTGAGCCGAATCACGAATGAGGCCGCCTAACTGCCCCTGGTTTTGACCCGCCAGAGGACGGCGACTGATATGACGATTGCGGCAACGCTTCCGCAGATGATTGATGAGAGGGAGGAACTCCAAATCTCTGCGGGCGAGGAAGACACGGGCGACGCATCATCCATGTTGTGAATCATGGCAAAGGCACGAAAGGGAACGAGCACAAAAACAAGAAGAGCAGTGAAGGCCCATTTCCTTGCGAAGCCAGGTGCATTCATACTCAACATGACATTTTTAGTCAGCACGGACCATGTGCGGATCGTTACTTCCGGTGCCTCCGCACTACACCATCACATTCGTCTGATTCGGATTCAGACTGGGCGGCTGCGGCAGCCAGGCTTCGTCGCCTTCGCCTTCGGCGTTTTCGTTGGCAGGCGACAGGGCGGCTGAAATGAGAAGCTGGGCGTCGTTCAGGAAGGTCTTCACGATGCCCGTGATGAAGTCGGACTCCTCCTGGCGGGTGTGAAGCACGATGACGCTGATCTCGCCGGCAAAGATGCACATGGCATGCACGTCCAGGAAGCCCATCCACAGGGAATCCAGCATGCGGTCGCCGTTGCCCTGAAAGTGGTCACGCGCATCATGAAAGGTCTGCACGACCTGCTCGATGCGGAAGTCCTCAAAAGGCATGAGGCTCACCAGCACCTGGCGGCGCCAGGCGAGACAGAGGCCGTTGATGGCGCCTGCGTGCTTGAGGCGTTCCATGCTGGCACGGAGAGAGGGAGTGATGGCGTTGGCCATGGTCGTGAAAAGAGGAAGATGGTTCAGCCCTGTCCTTGCTGGGCACGCAGGCTCACGAGGAGTTCGTTGTTGGACACGTTCGCCCCGATCATCGCGCCGGTGGCGCGGCTTGGCTGCGCTTGGGCATCAGGAGGAAGCAGGAACATGAAGGTAAATTCCGGCTCATGCAGTGCTGCGTAGAGCGAGTTACCCAGTTCAAGGGAAGCGCCCACGCGATCGGCGAAATGGCGCAGCCCCTGGAAGTCCGCCGCGAAGTCGTCCGCGTCCTGCTGTCCGGTTTCACTGATGACCAGACCGTTTTGAATCTCAAAAATCCGCAGGGTCTGCGGCATCGTGGCGTGTGGGAAATCCATAAATCGGTGCGGTTTTTTTGGCGTGCTTCCCTCTTTCCTCTCAAAAATGCTCCTCCGAAGCAAGCACAAAAGGCCTTGATGGAGAGAAGAATGCGATCGGTGGGACGGTGCGACGGTGAGCGGTGCGACGGTGGGAATACAGAAGCCTGAACGCGTTGTTTTTATGCGGGTTTTAAAAGGGGGAGAGCGCTCAGCTTTGGCCGGTAGGAGGCTTCGAATTTCACCGTTCTACCGTCGCACCGCTCACCGCCCCACCTGCCATCTGGCTCCAGCGCCTATTAACTGAAGAGAAATACAGCCAGCGGAACCTTGCCGGGCCTCGCCGCTCCTACTAGGATGCCGGTCCCCCTTGAAAATCCCCATGGAATTGCGTGCCATCATGTTCGTCGACATGGTGGACTCCACCGGTCTGAAGCACCGGGAGTCCTCCGAAACTGCCCTGCTGCTGACCAAGGCGCTGTTCGAACAGGTGAAGCACGCCACCAGGAAGCATGGCTGTCTCTTCGTGAAATTCACCGGGGACGGGGCGATGGTCACCTTTGCCGGGGACAATGCCGGCTGCTTCGCGGCCGTCCAGGCGGCGTGTGAGTTGGTGCGCAGCATTGACGAGTACAATCTCCAGTTCAATCACCCCAGCCGCGCGCGTGAAGGAGCCTATGTGAACATCCGCGTGCGCATCGGCGTTGCCTTTGGTCGCTGCGACCTCATTGAAGACCACAGCGGCGACGTCGTGGGCCTGCCCGCCGACCTCGCCTCCCGCCTCTGCCGTGAGGCGGATGTCAATCGCATCCTGCTGGACCGCGAAACGATGACGCGCTCTGGGATGGACCTTTCAGATTTTGATTCGCTGGCGAGACGCCGGCTGACGCTCAAGGGCATCCCGCTTCCCGGTGGGCAGGAGCAGGAGCAGTTCTTCCACGTGAAGGTCGATCGCCTGGTGCAGGCCCCACTGGAGGAGGACTTCCCCGGCGGCATGGTCGCGGTCTACACGAATCGCAATGAAATGCGCAAGGACTTCAGCCTTTCCCGCCTCTTTGACCGCGCCGTGGTTGGGTCTGAGATTCTGGTGGTGGGCCGTACCCTCGTGGGCTGGTCCCAGATGAGCTCGCACGATCTCGACCTCATCCGCACGAAGAACCTGCGCATCAAGCTGCTCGTGAGTTCGCTGGAGGCGTGCAAGTTCCTGGCGGGTGCGGAGGTCACCACCATTGCCGCGGACAAGGCGGCCACGTTGCCTGCGTTCCAACGGCTCACGACGACGCTGCCCTCGGTGGATTTCCACGAAATGGACATCCTGATTCCAGACGGGTTCACTTGTGCGGAGGTCACGGCTGGTGGCGCCTCGAAGTCGGTGGTGCTGCGCGACATCAACTCCGGCGCGAAAACGGACAAGATCACCATGCTCTTCGCCTGCATCTGCGATCGTGATCGCAGCCGCCAGAGCCGCTGCATCACCTGCGGCATGCGCGAGCGTGGGAGAAGATTGGCGGAGAGTCCACGGGGCAGCGCCGCGCGGGTGTAAGGAGGTTAGGGCTTCCGCCCTGACAGCGGGCGTTGGGCCTTCTGGCCCGACAGCAGCTCAAAGAACTGGTTCCGTCAGGGCAGAAGCCCTAACGCCCACTGTCGGACTAGAAAGTCCAACCTCCGGGCATGTGCTGTCCTACTCCGCCTTCGCGGTCTGCGCCTTCGCCACTTCCTCAGCAGGAAGCTTCTTGCCGATGTGAAGATACAAGATGCGGCGGATTTCCGCGATGGCTGCGGGATGCTGGTTGGACCAGTGACCGCTGGGCACGATGATTTCGCTCTGGGCTCCCTCGATGTGGCTGCTCCAGTAGGGCACCACACCATCCGTGCTCACGGGAGGCGTGTGGTCCTTGTTTCCGCCCCTGCCGCGATCTCCGATGATCGAGTGGTAGGGGACACCCTTTACCGGCGGGATGCTGTTGATGGCCGTCAGGAAACGATTGCCGGGCACGAGGGCATCGATGGCGGTGGGCATCCTCGCGAGCGGGCTGCCATTCGCACTGGGCAGGGCACTACCCACGGCTGCCTGGGTATCCTCCTTGTCTCCAAACGCGGTGGAGATGGTGCCGATGATCTTGCGGCCCATTCTGCCGAAGAAGCTCTCCGCCATGTCAGCACCGCCCAGGGATGCCGAGGCGAAGATGACACGGGAAACTTCGGGACGGTGGTTGAAGATGAGCGTGTTGGTCAGGATTTTGCGACCGGCATCCGAGACGGGAACCTTTTCCGGCGGGACGTCGAAATACACATTCCAAACTTTCATGCCACTGTCGGTGATGAGCAGGCGTGCAATCATGCCGCCCATGCTGTGACCGATGACCACGAACTCCTTCCGGTTGGGATAGGTCTCGTGCATTTTGTCGAGCGCCTTGCGCAACTCGGCGGCCATGATCGGGTAGGGGAATCCTGTGGGATAGCTGAAGAACCAGAACTGGTAGTTCTGCCGGATGACCCGGTCGCCACGCAGGCTCTCGATCATGGGCGCCCAGGTGGCCTGGGAGTCACCCAGGCCATGGATGCACAGGATGGGGATCTTCTTGTCATCCCAAGGCTGCAGGCGGGCGAGGCGGCTGGTGCCGGCGAACCTGTCCGGCCGGAACATGCGCTGGAGCTCGGTCCGGCGCGGCCTGAGCTCGGCGAGCGCGAAGGCAATGGGCGCGGTGAAGTCAGCCGCGAGAGGCATGGTGTGCCCCTCGAACTTCACATCCTCCACGGACAGGGGATCATAATACACCATGGTACAGTCGTGCCCGTTGAAATTGATGAGCACCGTGACGCCGTAGTAGGACGTTTTGCCCATCACGAACGGGTCGATCTTGGTAAAGTCGAATCCCTGGTTCGCCGTAATCATCGGGGCGCCGATGCCTTGCTTCACCGTGCGCTCCGTCACCAGCCTCCCCCGGAACTCAAAACGGTCTGCAGGCAGCACGCGGAACATGCCGGGGTCGTGCTTGCCGTCCGTCTTCAGGACGAGCTTCCAGTCTTCCGTGGCTCCAGGAGCCACGATGGGCTTCTTCCAGGGCTGGAGGTGGTTGTCGTGGATGACTTCGAAGACGCGCGCGACAGCGAAGTTGTAGTCTTTCCGGGCCTGCTCATCGTTCGGGTTCTTTGCCAGCAGGTCGGCGGAGAAGGAGGCGGCATTCAGGAATCGCCCGATTTGCTCTTCCGGTGTCTTCGACGGGGTCTTGATGGCTCGCTGGAGCAATGCACTGCCAAGACCGTCAGTTTTGACCCGGGGTGCCCTCTCACGCTTGGTGGAGTAGGCGTTGCAGCCCACGAGGCTCACGGCCATGAGCCCGAGCAAGATGGGACGGAGGAGGGAAGGGAGCTTCTCCATGAGGATGATAAGTGGGCGGAGTTAGCGAGAATCTCGCCCCTTCGTCAAGCTCTCCCTGCCCGGAGAATGAGACGCTTCCTTTACCTTTAGACTGCGAGGGGTGACTTGGAGTAAACCTCCACGTCGTACACATGTCCGGCGCCCATGTGTTTTTCCAGCTTGAAGCCGGCGGTCTCCATCAGTGCTTTCAGGTTGTCGCGATTGCGGTAGTCGAAGCGTCTGCCGAAGACCTCCAAGAGGCGCGTGGCCGCATTCCGGCGGTAGGTGTTTACAATCGCGCTGCCGCCTTCCGCGGTGAGGTGGTGCAACCGGTGCACAAGATCCAGCGCTGAGGCCGCATCGGGCGGGGGCTGCATGCCCATGCACTCCTCTGTGGTGGTGTAGGTGTGGCCGTGGAAATACTCCAGGATGCCGATGGCCGTCACTACATCATAGGTGGCCATCGCGTCCTCCGCGCGGTCCATGAAAATATCCTCAGCCTTTGCGGAGATGCCCCTGCCACTACCGGGACTGCTGTGCCGTTCCCGGGTGGTCGGCAGCTTGTCCATCAAGCGGTTGGCCTTGTCGATGTTGGCCTGATCGCGGTCAGTGATTTCGGCCACGATGCGGGCGGGGTCGATGCCATCGCGCACGAGCTTGTCGTACGCCAGGATCATGCTGAGACCCGTGCCAGCGGCCACCGCTTTCATGCGGACCGGGTTTCCTTCATCGAGGCGGCGCTTGGCTTCGTCATAGGTGGCGAGTGTTTCCCACACCATGCGTAGGCGCACGTCCTTCGCCTGGACGGAATCCAGGAAGAGACGATCCCAGACTTCACAGTTCTTGCGAATCTCCGGGCAGATCATCATGTACTGGCTGTTCATGGGGTCGCCACCCTCCACCAGCGACTCCGTCGTGTGGCTGCTGGATCCCATGAGCGCATGCGCATAGCCGTGGCCGGAGCGCTCGAGAATGCGATTGCTGTACTTCGTAGCCACGGAGCCGTCCGCGGTCTGCGACTTCGTGGTTCTGGTGGTCCAGCTCAGGACGCGGTGAGAGACCGACGCAAGAATCTTCTTGGCGGGGCGCGCGGGTTCCAACCCGTGCGTGCCGAAAATCGTACAGCTCAGGCTCGCCACGATGGCTTCCGAATCCGCCTCGTTCCCGCTCGCGTAGAGCGCGGCCACCGCTTCCATGGGCTTCAGATGCTTCATAAGCGAAAACTGGTTCGTCGTTCCGACTAGCCCTGGATGGCCACGGCGGGAGACATGCGCGAGGCGCGCCACGAGGGGTACAAGCCGCTGATCAATCCCACCACCACGGCGATGGCCACAGAGAGCAGCATCAGCTGCGGGCTGAGATCCGGCTCCAGCAGACCACGCACGGTGGGCATGCGTTCCATGATTCTCACCGCCAGCGCACCGAGGGCCACACCGACCACGCCTCCCAGGAAGCCCAAGAGTGCGGATTCGCAGAGTACCATTTTCATGACGCGGTTCTTCTTCCAACCCACGGCCAGAAGAATGCCGATCTCATGCGTGCGCTCGAACACGGTCATGAGCATCGTGTTCATCACGCCGAAGACACCCACGATGATTGCCAGCGTGGAAGTGCTCCAGCTCATGGCGCGCACCACCTTGAATCCCTGGCTGGACTGCACCACATCCTGGGCACGCAGAGCGCGACCCTGGGGGAAAATCTTCTTCACCTCGGCGGCGATGTGGTCCACGTCCTGTGCCGTCACGCCGGGCTCGAAGCGCAGGTCCACGAAGTTTACCTTGCCTTCATTCTGCGTGACCTTCTGCAGCACCGGAAGCGAGAGGATGATGGCTCCGTTCTCCACAACGGATCCGCCGGAGACGATGCCCACCACGGCGAGCTCTTCACTTTCGATCTGCACGGTGTCACCCACCTTCTTCCCCATGGCATCGGCGACGGTGACGCCCAGTACCACGGCCATTTCGTTGGCGTCCTTCGGCATCCGGCCTTCCGTGACCTTGAGCTTGCCCCAGGTGAATCCGCCCCACTCACGTCCCGATACCATCACCATGTCCATGCTCTCCACGCTGATCATCTGCATGAGTACGGTGGTGGTCTCCGCGACCTTGGGAATCTTGGCGACTTCATCCTCGAGCTTTTCGTCGAACACCTTCGGGTTCACCGATCCGCTCATGTTGCTGACGATCATGTCGATGCCAATGCTGTCGAGCTGCTCCTTGATGCTCTTTTCATAACCGCCGGACATGCCCACCAGTGCGACCACGGCAGCAATGCCGATGGCGATGCCCGCGAGGGTGAGACCGGTGCGGATGGGACGGCGGGTCAGGCCGCGACGAACGATGGTAAAAAAGGTCATGACGAGTGTTTAGGCGGTCGGAGCAGAGGAGGTGCCATCAGAGAGCACGCGGCCATCCTTCATGCGGATGGTGCGGCCAGCCATTTCAGCAATGGACGGATCATGAGTCACCAGCGTGAGAGTCACTTTGCGTTCCGAGTGCAGCTTCATGAGCAGCTCAAGAATCTGTTTGGCATTCTCGCTGTCGAGATTGCCGGTGGGTTCATCCGCGAGCACCACAGAAGGACCATTCGCCAGACCGCGTGCGATGGCCACGCGCTGCCGCTCGCCACCGGAGAGTTCTGAAGGGAAGTGCGTGAGGCGGTGTCCGAGGCCAACAGAGGTGAGGAGTTCCTTCGCACGGTCCGTGCGCTCCGCTACAGAGAGCGCCCCTTCGAACATCGGGATCTGCACATTCTCAAGCACCGTGAAGGTGGGAAGCAGATGGAAGGCCTGGAATACAAAACCGATGTCGTGCGACCGGTAGTGTGAGGCATCCTTCATATCCGGAATCGACTTGCCGCGAAAAGTGAGGCTGCCTTCCGTGGGCGTCACGAAGGAGCCCAGCAATTGCAGCAGGGTACTTTTGCCACAACCGCTCGGTCCCGTGATGGCGACAAATTCTCCTTCCCTGATTTGCAGATCCACGCCTCGCAGGGCGAGGACATGGCCTCCGTCATAGCTTTTTTTCAGGCCCTTGGCCTCGAAAACGATGTTGTTGGTTGAGCCGTCGGTCGCTGTCGCAGGCATGGAGCAAAACTTAGGAGTGAATCAGGGAAGAGAATGTGACCACTTGGGACTGAGTGTGTTCAGTCTCCGCCGCGTGGAGCGCTGATATTTTTCAGTCCTTCCGGTGAAAAATCTGCATCCGTGAAGCTTACACCACGTTTGATGCGTGAGCCGTCGAGTTCGGTGACCGTGGAACCACGGCGCGCGGAGAGATTAGCGGGGATGTGCTTTCCATCGTTCTGAACCACGTCAGTGGTGTCGATGCGCAGAGCGACTTCACCGGAGGAGGAATATTTCTCCACACGCATGGGGACCATGCGACGCAGGTCGATCCATGAGCGCACCTTGGAGTAGGAGCCCTTGCCGCCCTTGGACTCCAGGATGTGGCACTCCACTTTGTCGATGGTCTCCGTGCCGGCAAAGGACTGGTTCTCCCAGGCGAAGAAGTTCTGCACCACATCTTCATAGTTGAGGGCGCTGCCGAAGAGCGGCTGCTTCATCTGCCCGGCCTCAATGGTGGTCAGCTTGTCCGGCGGAGTAAAGCTCGCGCCACTGCCGCTGCTGCGCAGGAGCACGCCGGTGCCCTTTTGTTCCTTGGGAAATAGGATCTGATACACCACCTCGGTGGACGAGGCGGATTTGCGGGACTTGATTTGCACCTGCAGGGCGTTGCCGCCGGTGACCATTTTCAGGCGGATGAAGGTGTTTCCATCCTGCTGCTGCGCGCTCAATCTGGAGGCGAGTTCCTTGGCCGTGATGCCGCCTTCCTGGGCGCTGGCAGACGGTGGGGTGAAGGCGGCCAGAGTGGCGATGGCGGCGCCGAACAGGATGGACCGGACGGGCGAAAGGAAGCTGGCTTTCATGCAGTTAAACTTTTGTGCGGCTGATTGGGGAATCCTCGACGGGGGGAGAAATCGTGCAACTTGAATTGATTCGCACGCCAGCGCCCTGTTCAACGAAATTGGCACCGGAGAAGCCCCAACGAGGGGCTTCTGGTGGGTAAAAGGGCGGCTGAATGCATCAATTATTGTCATCATCGTCGTCGTCGGACTTGGTAGTGGTCGTGGTAGTTGTTTGTCGAATCACCGGGGGAGGTGACACCACAGCCGCAGGTCTTGCGACGATCACACGCGAAGCCACCAGGTGATCACCTTCGCGTACGTAGTGCACGGTCACCGGTGCTCCGGGAGCGATTCGCTCCACTGCGATGGGAGTGCCTGCGTCATCCACGTACGTGGTGCTTCCGCTCACCGCATAGGTGAGAGGCTCGGCAGTTTCCGAGCGAACGATCAATCGCGCACCAGGGGTGAAGTTGGTGATCACACCACCCGCGGTGGTGGAGGCGGCCACGGGTGTGCTCATCGTTCTGCGGACGACGACACGGGAGGCAAGCATGCGGTCTCCGTCGCGCACGTAGTGCACGGTGATTGGCATGCCAGAGGTAATCTTCTCTGCCAGCACGGGTGCGCCGGTTTCATCGATAAACGTCGTCCTTTCTGTCAGGGCATAACGGATCGGCGTGGAGCTGGATTCTCCTCGTACGATGATGGCTTCGCCGCCGGGGACGTAGTCGGTGATGATGCCGCTGCCGGTGGTGACATCTGCAACGACGGTTTGTGCGAGGGCGATGTTGCTCCAGTTAAAAAATGTGACCATGCCGAGAGCGCAGGCAATGGCTGACCAATGGGTTTTCATGGGGGGATCCTTTCGGTGGGTTTGAGGGCGGTTTTAGCAAGCCCGTGCCCCCGCAACCGTTCGTGGCAACAGGAGCCGCGAAGGTTCAAAGGCATCGGGCTTACTCCTTGGAATCGCCTTTCCCAAATGCGGTGGCTGGAGTGCGCCAGTGCTGTTGCAAGAAGAGATGGCAGCCAGGGTTCAGGCCTGCCCTAGCTGTTGGGGGACGGAAGTGAAGCCGAAGGCCTTGGACTGCGCGCAGCCTGCTACCGCTTTGAAGAGTCCACAGCCTGCTGTGGCGATGGCGATACTCGCTTGTAAGGCAACACTTCCGAAGAACTTGGCGACTTCGTCGCGGTGAAGCGTGCAGCAGGCTGCACTTGAGGAAAGCGGCAGCAGGCCGCGCGCAGTCCAAGGACGCTTCGCGTCAGCTTCTGAATTCTCTTCTCCTGCCCGCGAAAACGACCCTCTACCTCGTCGCCACGGCCGTCTTTGCCCCCTGCACACCACGCCATTGCGCGCCCACTTTTGGATCGTACAGGCAGGTGATGAGGTGACCGATCGCGTGCGAGTAGCTACGGAACGGCTCCAATTCCTCGTCGTTGGTAGGATACAGATCCCTCTGGTAGATCGGCAGCTCCGCGTGAGGCAATCCGGCGCGCTGGTGATGCACACCATGGAAGGGCTCATGAAGCAGCGTGAAGGACATGAACTTTCCGGTCCACGTGTCCGCGATGATGCTGCGCGTAGCGCTGCGGATGGTGGAGCCGGTCAGACCCACGTGCTCCACGTACTTGCGCCAGCTCTGGAGATTGCCCGCGATGAAGCCAGGAATGAAATACATCCACAGCCAGTACTTCCACCCCCCCGTGAGAGCCGCTGTGGTGAGTAGCGCGGCATGGAAGGCGACAATGCCAAAAAGCTCCATCCAGATGCGGCGGCGCACCTTCTTGCTGCGGATGGGCGAATTCTTCCGCCAGAACGTCCTGAGGAACATGGCGGGCGTGTGGAAAAGGCCGAAGAACAGCTCGGTGAACGCCATGAGACGGCGGAACCAGCGCGGCGACTGGGGGTCGTTGAAGGGCCAGAGTTCCTCATCGCGCTGCAGGCCGAGGTGCGCATGGTGCGTCTGATGCGCCGCGCGATACAGCGTGAAGCTCATGAAGCTGAGGAAGCCGATGAAGACGCCATCAAGGTCATTGAGGAACCGGCTCTTCCGCAGCATGCCGTGGGACGCCTCATGGAAGCCGATGAGGTTGCCGTGCATCAGGTGGCTGGCGGTAAGTGCCAGGGGCACCACGAGCCAGTAGTTGTTGTGATACAACGCGGCGAACAGCGCGCCCAAATTCAGGGCAAGCAGGCCCACCATGATGGGAAACGCCGCACGGCTCACCCAATGCGGTTCGTGTGGCTCAAAGAGGGGATTTTCAGCAGGAGCTGGTGCGGGGGCTTGAGTCGTGGCTTCCATTGCTGCTTCAGTCAGTTCAGACTAGGATTTGAAGTTGGCAATGCGGTCCTCTGGTGAGCGACAGGCTTCCGCGAGCACATTCTGGTACAGGGTGTTCAGGCTTTCAACCTCGGCATGAGTGAACAACGAGGCGCGTGAGAGCCATACGATCTCAAGGGTCTCGTTCTCCTCAGTTACTTCGCATCCCAGGTCAAATCTTGCTGTACCCGTCGAGCGCATACGTAGTTTTACTGACATGCCGGGCAAATTCACATCCGGCACGGGGTGGTTCTGCAACGCGAAGCGAACGTCGAAAATGGGGTTGTGTCCCGGTGCAGGCTTGTCCTGCATTGCAGCCGCGAGTTCCGCGAAGGGCATGAAATTGGCGAACGAGTCCATCGTCGTTTCATGCACCGCGCGCAGGGCGTCGATGAAACGCTGCTCGCCATCCACCTGACCACGCAGCGGCACCACGCCGGCGACGTAGCCCATGGTTTCCTTCACGCCCGCACGGTTGCGATTCGCAAACGGCGTGCCCACGGTGATGTCACCCACCTTGGTCCACTTATGCAGGGTGATTTGGAAAACGGTCAGCAGCGTGCTGAAGAGCGTGGCGTGCGTCTTCCGCACGACTTCGCGTACCGCGCTGGTCAGCTCTGCAGGAATGTGCGTCACCCAGCGCTGCAGCGGCCCCGTGTGAGACGGCGATGAAGGAGGGCTCCACAAACGGGGTGCACCTTCAAGTTTCGGCTTCCAGAAGGAGGCGCACCGTTCCACTTCAGCGGGCGTCCAGAAAGCGCGCTCCGCAGCATCCCACGCCGCGTAGGACATGGGGACGGGAGGCATGGGTTCGGACAGTCCCATGAGTTCCTGGACGTAGGCAGCACAGAGGTCCTGTACGAACACGCCGAGGGTCCATCCGTCTGCGACAGAGTGATGAATTGCGAAAACGAGGAGCAACTCATCCGCGCTGCGGCGCAACATCTCCACCCGGTAGAGCGGCCCGTGCATCAGGTCGAAGGGCTCCAGGACGATTTCCTGGATGATCTCCTCGATGGCCTCGTCGGAGCGCTGCTCAGGCGTCAGTTCGCGAACCTTGAAGTTCGCCTCGCCGGTGTTGCGCACCATTTGCAAGGTTCTGTCCTTGCCGGGCAGGAAGGTGATGCGCAGGGCGTCCTGCCGTTCCACCACCCGCTGGATGCTGGCACGGCACAGTTCCGGCGGCAGGCTGCCGCGCACGTAGATCACGCTGCAGATGTGACTCGCCGGATCGCCGACCGGCACCGGCGTGGTCTCCCACAGCTCACGCTGTGGGAAGGATAGGGGCTGGAGGCGGATTTCTCCGCTCTCCAGCATCTGTTTCAGCCGGGCACGTTTTTCTCCTGACATGCGGGAATGAAGCGAACGGCTGGCTTAGGCGGATGGCTTCGCGGCGGTGGTGGCTTCCGCGGTGTCATCGTCATCTCCGAGCAACCGGTCAAGGTCGTCATCCGAGATGGCATCCAGGTCCACATCTTCCACAGGCGCGGCCACGGGCTCAGCAGCGGGTGCTGCTGCAGCGGCCGGAGCACCGGCGGCCTTGGCCCCACCCACGCGTTCTGCGATGAGGGAGACGATCTGGCCGATGGTACGTGCACGCATGAGGCTGGTGGGCGGAAGGGCCACACCGATGGCGCTTTCCAGCGAGTTCTCGATTTCCACGCCCATGAGCGAGTCAAGGCCGAGGTCCGTGAGCGGCTGGTCGTTGCGCAGGGTGTCGGGCTTCACGCGAAGCACACCACCCACCACGTCACGAACGGCTTCGCCGATGACGCCCTCTTTCTCGTCCGCGGAGGCGGATTCGATCTTGAGACGCCAGTCGCTGCCACCGCTGCTGGATTCACCACCTTCAAGGCCGGAGGCAAAGATGCGCTCAAGCAGCGGGTTCTCCTGCATGTTGCGGAAGGATTGACGCCACTTGTTCCAATCCACGCGGATGGCCACGCCCTGGGCGGAACCTGCCACGAGGAAGGACTCGAGAAGAGTGACCACTTCACCCGGAGTGAGGGCAGCTGTACCCTGGCGGGCCAGGAACTCAGCGACCTTCTCATTGCGGGCCACGTAGCCTTCGCCACCCAGCACACCCCAGTTGATGGTGAGTGCGGGAAGACCGAGCGAGCGGCGATGATGGGCGAGGGAGTCGAGGAAGGCATTGGCGGCCGCGTAGTTGGCCTGCGCGGGGTTGCCGAAGATGCTCGACACGGAGGAGAACATCACAAAGGCATCGAGGTCCATCTTCGCGGTCGCCTCGTGCAGCAGCCAGCCGCCGAACGCCTTGGGCGTCAGCACGGACTGCATGCGCTCGCGGGTAAGCGCGGCGAGCGGGGCGTCGTCGATGACCATCGCGAGGTGGAACACACCCTTGATGGGAGTTTCTTCGGAATGGCTTTCGCTGATGAGGCGCTGCACATCCGCGGGCGAGCCCACGTCTGCGGCGATGGCTTTGACCGTCACACCACGGGCGGTGAGGTCATCCACGAACTCCTGTGCACCCGGCGACTTGATGCCGCTGCGGCTGCTGAGCGTGAGGTGGCGGGCACCGGCTTGCACGAGCCAGTTCGCGAGCACCTTGCCGAAGCCACCGAAGGCTCCGGTAATGACGTAGCTGCCGTTCGACTTCACGTCGAAGGCGGGCACAGGGGCTTCACCACGGCGCGGTACAAAGGCTTCGGGGAAGGAAACCACCACCTTGCCGATGTGCTTGCCCTGCGCCATCTGGCGGAAGGCGGCGTCCACGCGGCATGCGGGGAAGGAGCGGAAGGGAAGGGGATGCAGCGCGCCCTTTTCGACGAGCTTGTTCACCTCACCGAGGAGCTGACGGGCAAGTTCACCGTCGCCGGAGAACACAGCGTCCATGGCCACGACGTGGAAGGACGCGTTGCGGCGCAGCGGCCACAGCGGGATGCGCGAGTTCTGATAGATGTCGCGCTTGCCGATTTCGATGAAGCGACCGAACTCCGCAAGGCAGGCCATGCCCATCGGGATGGCTTCAGCCGCGAGAGCGTTGATCACGACGTCGACACCACGGCGGTTGGTGAGGTTCATCACCGCATCCACGAAGTCGCCACGACGGGAGTCGATGACGTGGGCCACGCCCATTGTTTCGAGCAGCGCGCGCTTGGAGGCACTACCGGCGGTGGCGATGACCTTGCAACCGAGGTGGTGCGCGATCTGAATCGCCGCCATGCCGACGCCACCAGCGCCAGCGTGGACCAGGATGGTCTCACCCTTGCGCATGCGGGCCACGTTCTTCAGTGAGTGCCAGGAGGTCATGAAGACCACCGGGATGGTTGCCGCTTCTTCGAAGGAGAGACCTGCAGGAATCGGCAGCACGTCGCAGCCGCGGGCCAGCGTCTGCGTGGACAGGCCGAATACGGCCAGACCATACGCGCGGTCGCCCACCTTCAGGTGCTTCACGTTCTCACCCACCTGGGTGATGATGCCGCCCACTTCGTCACCGAAGATGCGGGCATCCGGAGCTTCACCCGGATAGAGGGCGAGTGCCTTGAGCACGTCACGGAAGTTCATGCCGGCGGCACGAGTGTCGATGACCACCTGGTCTGCTTCGCAGGGCGGGTTTTCAAACGGCGTGAAGCGCAGCGTGTCGAGGTGACCGCGTTCGCGGGACTCAAGACGCAGCGGGACGGTCTTCTGCAACCACTGCTCTTTGACAGGGCGGCCACGATCGAGGCGCTGCACGTAGCGGGCTTCGCCACGGAAGGCGACTTCGCGCTCCACATCGGTACGCTTCAGTTCGCTGATAAGAAGGTCCACATCCGCGTCGGAGGCGACGGTCGGGAGGTCGATGGCCTTGCAGGTGATGTCCGGGTGTTCGTTGTTGAACACACGTACCATGCCGATGAGGGGAGCCTGCACCACGGTGGTGGCGGCGTTGTCGCGACCGATCGGCTGGGCGCCGCGGGTCACGAGGTCGAAACGGCTCTTCACGGCAGGGCGCACGGCATCTTCCGCATGGGAGAGGTGCAGCAGCGCATCGGTCCCGGCGATGACTTCGTCGGCATTGCTGGGCTTGGCGGGTTCATCGAGCGTCCAGAAGTACACGCTGCGCTCAGGCGCGGTGTCCTTCGTGACGGTTTCGAGAAGGGTCTTCCAGTCTTCACCGGCTTCCGCACGGAGGGTGAACTTGTCACCATCGGCGCTGTAGCTGTCGCCCTTGTAGGCGAGACGCACGCGGGCACCGCCTTCGCGGAGCTTCGTGGCGAGCTTCTCAGCGAAGCCACCCTTGTCGGCGTAGAGCAGCCAGGAGGACTCCAGAGTAGCTTCTTCGGCGGGCGCTTCGGTCGTGGGGGCAGCGGCCTTCTCGGAAGCCTTGCGGCCGAAGAGGAGGATCTGGCCTTCACCACCACGCGGACCGGTGAGGCCCGCGAGGGAGGCGGTTTCGGCGTAGCCGGCGGACTTGATGACCTTCTCCCACTGGGCGCGCTCGATGAGCGGCTGCTCGGGGCGAAGTTCGCGGTCGGCGAATCTCCACCAGCCGCTCGTGAGACCGAAAGTAGACTCGGTCCACAGCATCGGGGAGCCCGTGTCCATGAAGATGAGGCTGCCGCCAGGGGCGAGCAGGTCATGCACATGGCGCAGGGAGTTGGTGACATCGCTCACGGCGTGCACGCAGTTCGTGCCGATGACGAAGTCGTAGCTGCCGACGTCGAGACCCTGCTCGGCAGGGGACTTTTCGAGGTCGAAGATCTTGCACTCCACTTCGGGGAATCCGGCCAGCTTCTGCATGGCTCCGGGGAAGAAGCCCGCGGAGATGTCCGTGAAGGTGTAGGTGTGCAGACCGCGCTCAAGGAGCGGGAGCAGGTAGGAGGCGAGACCGCCGGTACCGGCACCGATTTCCAGGATGCGCAGGCCACGGCCTTCGGGAAGGGCGTTGGAGGCTTCCTGAAGGGCTGCTGCGATGGCGGCGAGCCACTGGCTGGTGTAGAGGCCGTCACCGTAGAACTGGTCGAGGTGTTCTGCACCTGCGCCGGAGAAGAGCACCTGCACGGCTTCCTTCTCACCACGGAGGATGGGGCCGAGTTCGGCACACGTCGCGTGGTTGATCAGGCCTTCCGAGAGGTGACCGGGGTTGTTCTCGATGTACTTGCGAAGGATGGGCGTTGCGTTGCTGGCAGCCTTCTTGAAGAGCGGCGTGGTCTTGTAGATCGCGCCTTCCTTCTGGATGAGGCCGCGCCGCTCCAGGCCCGTCATCAGGGCGCCGAAGACAGGCATGAGTGCCTCGTCGATTTTCAGTTTCTTGGCGTCGATGGCGCTCTTCACACCCATGCTCTGGAGACCACGGGCGAGGTTCGCGGCGGCGAGTTCGTCACCAGCAGCGAGTGCTTCTTCAAGCTTCTTCTTGCCACGTGCTTCGACGACCTGGTCAAGCGCGGCGCCTGCGGCCTTCTGAAGCTGTACCAGCGGAAGCGGGGCACCTGAAGTGCTCGGCTCAGCGCTGGAGGGATTGGTGCGTTCCCAGGCGACCTGATAAACAAGGTCGCGCTGGCCACCAGGGGTGCCGGAGCGGCGGGCGCCGGCCACAGCGATGGCGCGGAAGCCGTCCACGAGCACGCAGGGTTGGCCTGCTTCATCGTAGAGGCCGAGTTCGCCTTCGAGGTAGTCGTCGTTGAAGCCCGTCACGCTGGCGCGGACCTGGCTGGAGGCGCCGGGCGAGCGGAGGAAAAGGATGCGCTGGAAGCGCACCGGGAGCTTGAGCTTGGCCTTGCGGCTTTCCACCGTCTTCGCGCCTGCGGAGAATACGTGCAGGGCGGCGTCCATGAGGACGGGGTGGAGCTGGTATTCGCCAGCGCGCTTGGCGGACTCCTCGGTGAGGGCCACCTTGCCATGGGACACGCCACCGGCGGCGGCGAGTTCCTTCACGCCACGGAACTCCTCGCCGTAGCGAAGGCCCATGTCGCTCATGTGCTGGTAGAATCCGCTGAGATCCTGCGCAGGCAGGTCCTTCGGCTTCACGTCTTCCCACTTGGTGTGGGCGAAGGCGGTTTCCGTACGCTCACCGCGCATCGAGCCGACCACGTGCACTGACCAGGAGGCGGCGTTTTCAAACTTGCTCTGGATGGAGAAGGTGCGCTCGCCGGTTTCGTAGGTGATTTCGATCTGCAGACCCGCGGTGGAGTCCGGAAGGATCAGCGGCTTGCGGATTTCGAAGTCTTCCACCACGAACGGGCGGCCTTCGAAGTACTGGGCACCTGCTTCGAGGATAAGCTCGATGAAGCCGGCGGCCGGGAAGATGACATGGCTCTCGACCTTGTGGTCCTTGAGGTAGGCCATGTGGCGGTTGTCGAGGCGGGCAACCCAGGTCGGAGTGGCACGGGGCAGTCGGATGTCCAGCATGCCGCGTCCACCGCTCATGAGACGACCGTCGCGCCAGTCGGGGGACTCACTCCACCAGCGGGCCTTGTCCCACGCATAGGAGGGGAGGGAGAGCTGACGGCGGGAGGGCGTCATCGCCGCGAAGTCGAGCTCGACCGCAGCGCGATGGAGACCCGTCACGGTGTCGAGGATGGTCTCATGCTCTTTCTCACGACGGACGGAGGAGAGCACGGGGGCCTTGATATTGCGGGCGCCGAGGCACTCCTGAATGTTGCGGGCCAGAGCGGGGTGCGAGCTGATTTCCAGCCACACGTCCACACCGAAGTCGGCCATGGCGTCCACGGCAGGTGCGAAGCGCACCGACTGGCGGATGCCCTTGCCCCAGTGGGTGGCATCGCAGGAGTCACCGGCGCAGCGGTCACCCGTGACGGTGCTGAAGAAGGGAACGGTGTCCGGCAGCGGCTTGAGTTCGGCGAGCGCCTTCTCGAGCGCTTCCGAAGCAGGCTGCATGAGCGGGTGGTGGAAGGGATGGTCCACCTTCACGAGGCGGGCGAAGACGCCCTGCTCCTCGAGCTCATTCATCATCTTGGTCAGCGAGGCCGCGTTGCCCGCGAGGGTCAGCGACTTCGGACCATTGAAGGCCGCGATGGTCACGGTGCGGTCATGACGAGCGATGAGCGCGCGAGCGTCTTCCTCGGTCATGCCCACGGCGAGCATGGTGCCGTCACCCTTGGCGCATTCTTCCATGAAGCGCGCGCGCTGGACGATGATACGTGCGCCGTCTTCCACGCTGAAGATGCCAGCCACGCAGGCGGCGGCGATTTCACCGACGGAGTGGCCCACGATGGCTGCGGGCTCTACACCCCAGGACTTCCAGAGGGCGCAAAGGGATACCTGCATCGCGAAGATGGCCGGCTGGCCCACTTCGGTGCGCATGACTTGGGAGTCAGACTCGGACTTGGCGAGCTCTTCGAGAAGGCCAAAGCGAGCCCAGGGACGCATCGCTGCATCGCAGCGTTCCATCATCTGACGGAACACTGGCTCATACTTCATGAGCTCACGGCCCATGCCCCACCACTGGGGACCCTGGCCGCTCAGCACAAAGCCGACGCGTGGCGCTGTTTCAGGACGGGGAGTGAAGACGCTCTGCAGCTTCGGTCCGGGGGTGCCGGTGGCGAAGCCATTGAGTTCTTCGATCAAGTCATTGATGGAATTCGCCACCACCGTCGCGCGGTACTGGTGGTGATTGCGACGAGCACCCAGGGTGTAGGTCAGGTCGGGCAGGACAGGGCTGCTGCCATTGGCATTCGCCTTGGAGGTCAGCCAGGCACCGAGGCGTTCAGCCGTGGCGCGAAGGGATTCTTCCGAACGTGCCGAAATGGTCACCGGCCAGGAGCGGCCTTCGGGGACTTCGAGATACTCACGCTGGGTGGTGTGGGGAGCTTCCGCGAGGATCACGTGCGCATTGGCGCCGCCGAAACCGAAGGAGTTCACACCAACCATGCGCGGTCCATCCGCAGGAGCCGGGAAGGCTTCCATGGAGGTCGGAACGCGAAGCTTGAGTGCTTCGAAATCGATGTGCGTGCTCGGGTTCTCGAAGTGCAGGCTCGCAGGGATCTGGCGGTGCTTCAGCACGAGCAGGGCCTTGACGAGGCCAGCGACGCCAGCAGCGGTTTCAAGGTGACCAAGGTTGGTCTTCACCGAGCCGATGGGCAGCGGCTGGTCTGCGGGGCGATCCACGCAGAGAGCATTGGCGAGAGCGGTCGCTTCGATGGGGTCACCAACGGCGGTACCGGTGCCGTGAGCTTCCACGAAACCGATGTTCTTGGGATCCACGCCAGCGTCCTTGCAGGCGTCACGCACGAGGCGGGCCTGGGCTTCCGGGCTGGGAAGGGAGATGCCGTTCGTGTGGCCGTCCTGGTTCAAGGACGTGCCGATGACTACTGCGTGGATGGGGTCGCCATCCTTGATGGCCTGCGAGAGGCGCTTCATGAGCACCACGCCGGCGCCTTCACCACGCACGAAGCCATTGGCCTCAGCGGCGAAGGCCTTGCAGTGGCCGTCTGGAGAGAGCATGCCGGCCTGGGAGAAGCCGATGAAGCCGCCAGGGGTGACCATGATGGTCACGCCGCCGGCCATGGCCACGTCACCGCGATTCGTCCAGATGTGCTCGCACGCGGCGTGCACTGCCGTAAGGGCGGAGGAGCAGGCGGTGTCCATCGCCACGCTCGGTCCGAGCAGGTTCAGGCTGTAAGAAATGCGGTTTGCCGCAATGCTGTGTGCGCTTCCCGTGGGAGAGTGGGGGCTGATGCCTGCCGAATCCCAAGGCGTGCCCTGGATGATCTGGTAGTCATTGTGGGAGACACCCATGTACACGGCGATGTCCGTGCCCTTCTCCAGGTCCAGCACGATGCCGGCGTCTTCAATCGCCTCCCATGCCGTCTCCAAAAGCAGACGCTGCTGGGGGTCGATGTAGGGGGCTTCACGTGGAGAGATCCCGAAAAACTGGGGGTCGTACTGATCGAGGCCGTCGATAAATCCACCGCGCTTTGCAATAGATTTTCCAACCAGGCCGGGTTCCTCGTCGTAATACCGATCAGCATTCCAACGATCGGCAGGAACCTCCACCACAGCTTCACGGCCCTCGGCCAGTAGTTTCCAGTAGGACTCTACGTCATCCACTTTACCTGGAAAACGGCAACCGACTCCGATGATGGCAATTCCTTCTTTGGTCATAGGCTAGCAATAAATTCCGAAACAGGGGCAGCTTTATGTGGTTTGCCCCGCACCACAAGTTATTTGCAAGGGCAACCTGATGGAAGCAAAAAGCACGATCTGCAAGTTGGCCTTTGGTATCATGAGCATCGACTCAGCCGTGCTCGTCGCGTGAACAGTACCACGACTAATTTTCCTTAATCTTTTTGCCAGACGACGCATCCTCACCACACTCGCAGGGGCGAACTATAATTTATGTGTGGCATAGCAGGCATGCTGGATATGGCCGGGGAACGGGACGCGCCGGTGGACGTCGTACGAAGCATGGCGCGTGCCATCTTCCATCGGGGCCCCGATGAAGAGGGCTTTCTTTGGAGGCCAGGGCTTGGAATGGCCTCCCGAAGACTGAGTATCGTGGGGCTGGCTGATGGTCAGCAGCCCATGAACAATGAGGACCGCAGTGTTCATGTGGTCTTCAATGGGGAGCTTTTCGACCATGTGGAGAAGCGCGCTGAGCTCCAAAACAGAGGGCACATCCTGACCACCCACTGCGACACGGAAATCATTCCGCACATGTGGGAGGACCACCGGGAGGGCATGTTTGAGCGGCTGCGAGGGCAGTTCGCCATCGCCCTGTGGGACGAGAAAAAGAAGCAGCTTACCCTCGGGCGGGACCGCTTCGGCATCGCTCCGCTCTACTGGACGAGGCAGGGCGATTGGCTGCTTTTTGCCTCGGAGATCAAGGGGTTGCTGGCCTCCGGCATGGTGCCGGCGCGGCCTGACCGCCGGGGCATCGACCATGTCTTCACCTTCTCCGCCATGCCGGGTCCGGTGACTTGCTTCGAGGGGGTGAATTGCCTTCCCCCGGCGAGGTTTCTCCAGATCACCAAAGGAAATCGTGGCGATAATGTCACCATCCAGGAGCGGGCCTACTGGAAGATGGACTTCCCGGATGCGGGCCAGGAGGTGGATGGTGATGCGAAGACATTGGTGGATGAGTTTGAGCAGTTGATACTCAAGGCCGTGGAGAAACGCCTGCGCGCCGATGTGCCGGTGGGTTCCTACCTCTCCGGCGGGGTGGACTCCAGCATGATTCTGGCGCTGGCCAGCCATGTGAAGGGCAAGGACATCCATACTTATACCGTGCAGGTAGATGAGCCTGGGTTGGATGAACTGGATGCCGCCAGCATGGTCGCCAAGCACGTGGGCGTCGCGCCTCCGATTGTGCAGAAGTTCCGCACCGAGGACGCGCTCAATACTTATCCCAGCCTCATTCGTGCGGCGGAGTGTCCGGTTATCGACACCTCCTGCGCCTCTCTTCTACAACTGGCGCACCGGGTGCACACCAACGGCCAGAAAGTCGTGCTGACGGGGGAGGGGGCGGACGAGTGGCTGATTGGCTACCCGTGGTACAAAATCTCCAAGGCCCTGGGATACCTCGACCTGATCCCGGGCGTGGAAATCAGCGACAATGTCCGGCGCGCCTTCCTGAAGATAAGCAATGTGCCGAACTTCCCCGCGCAAGTTCGGAGGGATATCGAAAAAGTCATCGGCGGCAATAATCCGTGGATCGATTCCTACGGGGTCCTATGCGTCTCCAAGCTGCGGTTCTACAGCCCGGACATGCTGGCGCAAATCGACACTACCGCGCCCTGGTCCATGCTGGACATGGATCTCGACCGGGCGACCAAGTGGCACCCACTGAATCGTGGTGTGTGGATGGCAGGTCGCGTGAATCTGGCGGGCCACCTCCTGCAGGCGAAAGGCGATCGCGTGGCCATGCATTCCTCTGTCGAGGTGCGTTATCCGTTTCTGGATGAGGATGTTTTCGACTTCACGGCGAAAATCCATCCGCGGTGGAAGCTGCGCGGTTTCCGGGACAAGCACATCCTCCGCCTGCTCGCCGAACGCTGGGTGCCGCCTTTCGTGTATAAGAGAGGCAAGGTTATCTTCCGTGCCCCCCTGGACAGCTTCCATCTTGAGCCCGAGCCCAAGTTTGTCGCCCAGCTTCTCAGCGAGGAGTCGCTGCGCCGCACGGGGTACTTCGATCCGCAGGCAGTGCGCCACTGGAGAAAGGCCTACACCAGCCTGAGAGCCGGGTCCCTGCCGCGCCTTTCGATCGAATTGGGCCTCGCGGCTGTGGTGGCGACCCAGCTCTGGCACCACTTGTACATTGATAGCTCCCTGTGCGAGTTGCCTTCCGTGGAAAGCGGGAGTCCGCAGACGGCCATCGTTGCCTGACGAGCGAAAGAGTTTTAGAAACAAAAGCGCCGCGTGACCACAGGTGGGTCACGCGGCGTTTTTGTTCTAAAATTCAGCTAAAGTACAAAACCCAACTTACTTCAGGCTGGCGAGCAGTTCCCTCGCGGCGGCTTTCGCGTCCGGATCGTCTTTCTCAATGCTGGGCATGGAGAGACCTTTCTGCAGGTACTTGCACGCTTCGGAGTTGCGGCCGACCTGGGCGTACACGCGACCCAGTTCCACGTAGTGCATGAGGCGGGTGGGATTGAGTTTCACCGCTTTCTCCAGGCAGCTAACCGCTTCATCATTAGAGGCCTCCGGCAGCTTGTCGTAGATCATGGAGGCGAGCATCTTTTTCACGCCACCCACGCTGGCCACATTCCGATGCCAGCGGCCGAGGATGTGCCAGGCCAGGTCATTGGAGGAGTTCAGCTTCACGGCCTTCTCAGCACCGGCCTTGATGGCCTTGGAGCAGGCGACCTGTTCCTTGTTGCTCATGAAGGGGACCATCTTCCCGTAGCTGATGGCGCAGGAGAGCTGGGCATCGGAGTTCTGGGGATCCGCAGCTGCGGCGCGCTTGCCGTACTGGAGGGCCGTGTTTCCGAGCTTCAGCTTTTCCTCGTTGGAAGAGGCATCCGCCATGAGGTGCCGGTACTGTCGGGCAATGCGGACCAGCACGTCGGCGTTGTCAGGGTGGAGTTTCTCGAGTTCCAGATAAACTTGGAGCGCCTCCTTGGCTTCGAGCTTTACGTCAAGGGCGTCTGCCTTTTGGAACAAGAGCAGTTCTTCCGGGGTGTGAGCTGGAGCTTGACCACGGACACCGGCGCTGGTTATACACAGCGCCACAGCAGCTAGGAAGGCCTTGGCCGAAGCACGAAGGCGGAGGGTTTTCGGGCAAAACATTACTCCTTCGACGCGATGATCCTCGCGGCGTTCAAAAGTTTTGCTTCGCTGAGTTTTGGCCCGACAAGCTGGAGACTGGTTAGTGGAATCTTTTCGTCATTCATAGGTACGGGCATGGCGAGGGCGGGGTTGCCTGCATAATTCACGGAAACCGTATTTTGCAACGCCAGGGCCTCGGCTTCAAAAAGGATGAAGCGGCTGAAGATGGGGACCTTCATGGGATGGTGCCGCAGCGTGGGTAGAGCGATGAAATCCACCTTCTGGAAGATGCGGTCCAGCTGCTTCTGCCACACCTTTTTCATGGCCAGGGCCTCGCGGTATTCCTTGCTGTCGTACTTGAGGTCTCCCAGAAGGATGGCTGCTTTGGTGGTGGAAGTTACTCCACGGACTTTTAAGAGCTCCTTGTCGGTCACATAGCCATCGGCCACGGCGATGGTGTTGCCGTGTTTCATGGCTTCCTTCCATGCTTCGGCAAACCATTGGGGAAGACGCACCACTTTCACATTCGCGGCGGCGAGGGCGTCATCGATGGCCTGGTCGATCTTGGGGTCGGTGTTTTCAATGTAGAGCCGCCCCACGGTGATGCTCCTGGGGCCGGGCTTGGCCGCCTTGGCATTCGCGTACTGGCCGCTGAAACCCGGCTTCAGCAGGTCCATGCCGTCCACGAGGTGGGGGATGTCCTTGGCAAGGGGGCCCACCGTGTCCAGATGCCGGGGTGAGATGGGGTGGATGCCCTTGGTGGGGATGAGGCCGAAGGTGGTCTTCAGCCCGTATACCCCGCAGCAGGCGGCCGGCGTGCGGATGGAGCCGGCGGTATCCGTACCGATGGCCACGTCCGCCCTTCCGTTCAAAACCGCAACCGCTGAGCCGCTGGAGGAGCCCCCGGGCATGAGCCGCTTGGAGTCACCCATGCGGTTCCTCGGGGTGCCGAAGTAGCCATTGATCCCAGTGGCGCCGAGGGCGAGTTCGTTCAGATTCGTCCGACCGACGATGTGCGCTCCACTGGCGCGGACGGGGGCCAGGCAGGGAGCGTCCTTCTCGGCCGGGGGATTGGTCTTCAGCAGGTACTCGGAGCCGGCGGCGGTGACCACGCCCTTCATGTCGATGTTGTCCTTCACCGCCACGCGGAGCTGGGTGCTGTCCTTGGGTGGGGGCCAGTACCGGATGAAGGCCTTGTCACCCCGCAGCTTGGGGAAGGGGTTTGAAAAGCTGGGCAGGGAGGTAGTGCAGCCGGTCAGCAGGCTGACAGCGGTCAGGGCGGCGACACTGCGACGGAGGGGAGAGGGTTTTGACTGCATCGTTTTTTCTTATGGAATCGCATCATCGGGCACCCTTAATCGTGTATCAGGGGATTCACCGGCGTTAGGGGCTGGTGCCGCAGCCGGGTTGGGATCCGGGGAGCTCCGCCTTGGCCTGAAAAATCCCTTGCCTCTCTTTCGCAGCCGTGCATTGTCTCCGCCCCCTGCGAGCCCTTCAATCGCCGTTGGTCTTCGGGTCCGCCTCTTCCGAGGCAGAACCGCTCGCCCCGAAGGCAACCCGGCCACCCACAGAATACATGTCCATCCGTCTTGCCCGTTTTGAAATGCCGAACCGCCTCGTGAAGAACGATGCGACGGCCACCGAAACCTTCGCGCAGTTCGTCGCCGAACCCTTCGACCGTGGTTATGGCCACACCATCGGCAACAGCCTCCGTCGCGTGCTGCTTTCCTCCTTGGAAGGCGCTTCCATCACGAGTGTCCGCATCAAGGGCGCTGAGCACGAGTTCCAGACCCTCCCCGGAGTGGTGGAAGACGTGACCCAGATCGTGCTGAACCTGAAGAAGGTGAAGTTCCAGCACTTCGAAAACAAGGAGTCCCGCACCCTTTTCCTCAACGCCGACAAGGAAGGTCTTGTCACCGCCGGCGACATCAAGGACGACCAGCACTATCAGGTCATCAACAAGGACCAGGTCATCTGCACCCTCGACCGCAAGGGCAAGCTCGAAATCGAAATCGAAGTCAAGGTGGGCCGCGGCTTCGCCACCAACGAGGACAACAAGCGTCCTGACATGTCCATCGGTGTCATTCCGATCGACTCCATCTTCTCCCCGGTGACCCGCGTGAAGTACGCTGTGGAAGCCACCCGCGTGGGCCAAAACACGGACTACGACAAGCTTATCCTCGACATCTGGACGGACGGCCGCATCGCCCCGCAGGACGCCCTCCTGCAGGCTTCCGCCATCCTGCGCCGCCACCTTGATGTCTTTGTGAACTACGACGACAGCCAGGTCGAATTCGACGCGGCTCCCGAAGCCCAGAGCGAAGAAAACCTCGAGCTGCGCAAGCTGCTCAACATGTCCGTCAACGAAATCGAGCTGTCCGTCCGTGCGGCGAACTGCCTCAACAACGCGAACATCACCACGGTGGGCCAGCTTGCCCAGAAGACGGAGGCCGAAATGCTGCGCTACCGCAACTTCGGCAAGAAGTCCCTCACCGAGATTCGCGAAAAGCTCGGCGAGCTTGGCCTCACTCTTGGCATGAAGCTCGACCCCTCGCTGCTTGAACCCCTTCCCGGCGGCATCTCCATGATCCGTCAGGGTGGCTTCCGCCGTGAGGACGATGAGGACGCCGATGCCGACAGCTTCTCCCGCCTGATCAGCGCCAACCTCGGCGGTGACGACGATGAGGACGAGGAATAAACCTCCTCATCAGCCAAGCACCACTGAACGAATTTAACAGGAAACCTGAGAAATGAGACACCGGAACAAGACCGTCAAGCTGCAGCGCAAAAAGCCCCATCGCGAAGCGTTGCTCAAGAACCTCTGCAAGAGCCTGATCGAGCACCGCCGCATCAAGACCACCTTGGCCAAGGCCAAGGCGCTGCGCCCGGTGGCTGAAAAGCTGCTCACGCTCGGCAAGAAGAACACCCTGCACAGCCGCCGCCTCGCGTTTGCGAAGCTTCGTAGCGAGACCCTCGTGAAGAAGCTGTTCGATGAAATCGCCGTGGCCTCCGCTGATCGCAAGGGTGGTTACACCCGCATCACGAAGCTTGGCCAGCGCATGAGCGATTCCGCTCCGATGGCCTTCATCGAGTGGGTGGACTACTTCGTGCCCGCCGGCGCCGCTGCTGAAGCTGCTCCTGCCGTGGCCGAAGAAGCCGCGACGGAAGAAAAGCCCGCCAAGGCTAGCAAGTCCAAGAAGGCTGCTGCTTCCGCCGAAGCGACCGAAGAGAAGCCTGCCAAGAAGGCCTCGAAGAAGGCCGCCAAAAAGGCTGAGTCCGAGGAATAAGTTTCTCAGGTTTTTACCTAAACATCCTGGAAGCGCGAAGGAGAAATCCTTCGCGCTTTTTTGTGGTGCAGTGTGGAGGCAGACCAGACCTTGATCAGTCGACCATGGCTAGGACTTTCGGGATAGCCGAACGAAATGCGTCGCGGATTTCTTCGATATCCGGCACTCGTGCGACCGCGATCGCGTTCTCAATAGCCGCTTTTTTCAGGCTTTGTGACTTGATGATGAAGTTCGCATCCATCATGTCCTGAGGATCAGCTCCGCGCATCATCTTGGTAAGCAGCAGGTCCAAAGCGTGTGGGCGTGAAAGGTCGAGCCATTTGAATTCGGGCATCCCAATAGGCACGAGATGCTGTTTCCAGTCAGGACGCAAGGCCACCTGGCTCTCTTCGAAAAGGTGCGTCACATAAAGTCCCAAGGGTGCCAGTTCAGAGTTGGTAGCTTCCAAAGCAGTCCAAAAGTCCTCGTCCTCATCCAGAATCGCAGACTGCTCGGCCGTCAGGATCACATCGACGTCCACTGAAAGGGATGCATCTGAGGGTGAGTCAGCAAATCCCAAAACCAAAGCAGCACGCCCATACAGGATCAATGGTGTGCGCCTTCTCAGGTGTTTGTCGAGGGCGCTGAGAATCGTCGAGGCGTTGCTCATTCGGAAAGCATGCGGGGACGGACCCAGTGCGATTTCCCCACACGTCCAGGGCGAATTTTCCCGGGGATGACCATGTAACGGGAGGGATGAGGCATGACGCCGGCAGGCACTGGAGCAGACTGCGGAAGGTGCATCAGAAGCTCCTTCCAGAAGGGCTCCGAAGGTTCTGCGTTTTGTCCTTCGGTGGCGATCGCTCCTATGGTTGCGACGGTACGTTCCTGTATGGCCAAAGTCGCCAGACGTCTGGCATTAACCCCAGAATCCGCCATGAGCGCGGCTGCAAGCCGAAAGCGTTGTGGGTCCCACGGCAGGCCGGGATGCACCAACGCTACCACCAATTCTTCGGATGTAATTCCGCGCGCTGTAGCCTGTGGAGTTTGCTGTAATCCTGTGTGGGGCAAGTAATAGTCCAGGCCACGTTGCTTTGCTTCGCTGGATATGGCATCGGCATCCTTAAGGCCCAGCCGACACAGTTTGTGAAGCAACAGCGAACGGTGCACTGTAGTGCCCATTCGTGCGGCCAATGTTTCTGTGCCTTTCATCCTCGGGATTATGGCACCAACCGACGCCTGATGCATCTGGAGAATCTTGAGGGCCTCCCCCTCGAGAGCGCTTCAGTCCATGAGCGGCTCCGCTCGGAGGACCACTTTATGGGGGCATCTACTTCGTACTTGCCACTCTCACCTCAAACGTCGTCCCTTTGCCGGGCTCCGCGGTGGCTTCGATCTGTGCTCCATGATTGTCCGCGATGGCCTTCACGATGGAGAGGCCCAGTCCGCTGTGGCCTTCGGTCCGGGAGCGGGCTTTGTCCACGCGATAGAAGCGCTCAAAGATGCGAGGCAGGTCGTCTTCGGGAATGCCCGGGCCGTCGTCTCGCACGATGAGAAATGCGTCTCCATCCTTGATGCCGCTTTCCAGCCAGACATGACCTCCACCTTGATGATGTTGGATCGCATTGGCCACGAGGTTGGAAATAAGAATCCTCAGGCCCACGGGATCGCCCAAGCAGGGCGCACTCTGCAAGGAACAGACGAGCTCAATATTCTTCCCTGCAGCCAGGGGTGCATGTGTGGTGACCACCCCGAGTGACAAGGGCGCCAGATCACAGGGCTCGTGGTGTTTCTCTGCTCCTTCGGAGTCCTGCCGCGCCAGAAGGAGAAGGGACTCGACAAGCTCGGACATGCTGGTGGCAGCGCTCTGGCAGGTCTGGATCACGTCCTTGTATTCTTCCGGCGTCCTGTCGCGCTTGAGGATGCGTTGGGTCTCGGCGATCAGAATCGCCAGTGGAGTGCGCAACTCGTGAGAGGCGTCCGAGGTGAATTGCCTCTGTCTCTCGAACGCGGTATCGAGCCGCTCGAAAGTCTGGTTCAGCACGCCACAAAGTCCTCCCAGTTCGTTCGCGGTGTCCGTGACATTGATGCGCTCCTTGAGGTTTCCTTCCGATATGCGTGCCGCAGTATGGCTGATGGCATCGATGGGGCGCAGTGCCCGTCCCGCCAGCCACCAGCCTCCCAGCCAGCCCAGTAGCCAGACACCGGCTACTGTCAGCAGCACGTTCACGGTCATCCTGCGCAACTCATCCTTATCCGGTGAGATGTCCCGTCCGACCAGAATGCTGATGCCCAGAGGGCTGCTGCGGATCAACTCACGCCGCTGCTCAACGGTGCGCGTTTGCTCCGTGATTTCTTCACCTTTCGGAGGTGGAGGTCTGGAAATGTCCGGTGCGTTCGGGCTTTGCAGCAGTACTCTGCCGTCGCCGTCCCAGATGCTGAAGTAGGCAAATCCCGCGCTGGTGCCCGCGAACCGTTCCTCCACGGTCGGAGGCAGCGTGAGCGGGGTGGTCTTCAACTTTTGGATGAACTCAAGGAATGAAGGGGGCTTGCGTTCCGCGAGGGGCAATCCCTTCTCTTCAGGGTGCAGGGTCTCCATGAGAGACCGAACCAGCGTGCGCTCCAGCACGGAAAGTTCCTTGTCGATGCGCTGCAGTTGATTGTCTGAAGCGAGCCGGTAAGCGGGCGCGCAAAATCCCACGGCTACCAGCAGCAGCACCAGCCCATGCCAGGCCTGCAACTGCCAGCGGATGGATTTGAACGGCAGCTTCATGGAATGGAATAACCGTGTCCCCGGCGAGTGACGATCATCTCATGGCCAAGCTTGCGCCGGAGATTCGAAACATGCACATCAAGCAGGTTCGAGAGAGTGCTGTCCTCTTCGTCGAACAGGTGTTCGTACAACGTGGTGCGCGTCACGACTTCACCGCGGTGCAGCGCAAGGTACTCGAGGAGGGCGTACTCCCGGGCGGTGAGGGATACCTTCTGACCCGAGATTTCTGCTTCGCGGGCCGCGGTGTTGAGGGTCAGAGGCCCGATCTCCAGCATGGCGTTGGCCTGTCCCGCAGCGCGCCGTATCAAGGAGCGAAGGCGGGCCAGGAGTTCTTCGATGTTAAAGGGCTTGGTCAGGTAGTCGTCGGCACCGCCATCGAGACCCTTGACCCGATCCCGCACGGCATCGCGGGCTGTCAGCATGAGTACCGGTGTATTCTTTCTGGTGCGAAGACGCTCCAGCACTGCCCAGCCGTCGATTTTGGGAATCATCACATCGAGCACGATGGCATCGTAGGCGCTGTTCTCTGCTTTAAAGAGACCTTCTTCGCCATCGGAAGCCACGTCCACGGCGTAGTTCTCCTCCCGCAGCGTAGCGGCTAGGCTGCGCTGTAAGGCTGGCTCATCTTCGACAACGAGAACTCTCATGGTGTGGAGTCAGGCTACTCATGCCGCAGGGCGTCGATGGGATTGAGCTTCGCTGCCCGTCTGGCCGGTGTGAATCCAAAGAGGATACCCACGGCTGCCGAGAACAGGAATGCGATGACGTTGATCTGCGTGTTGAACGAGAAGGGGACTTGAATGACCTGGGCGAGGGCATAGCAGAGACCCAGCGCCAGGAGAATTCCCACGATCCCGCCAATGGAAGACAGGGTGATGGCCTCCACCAAGAACTGGAGCAGTACCTCGCGCGCGCGGGCGCCGATGGCCATGCGCACGCCAATCTCCCGTGTGCGTTCGGTCACGGACACGAGCATGATGTTCATGATCCCAATGCCGCCCACAAGGAGACTCACACCGGCCACCGCCGCCAAAAGCGTGGTCATCATCTTGGTGGAGGCGCTCAAGGTTTCGGCAATCTGCCGGGTATCCATGACGGAGAAATTGTCGTTCTCGTTCGGCTGAAGATTGCGGCGTTCACGCATGAGCGAGGTGATGGCGGCGATGATGGTATTGCTGTCGGTATTGTCCTCTGCTGAGATCAAAATCTGGGTGATGTCCCTGGAAGAGGTGCGCCCAAGCAGGCGACGTTGCAGGCTCGAAAGGGGAATGATGATCGTGTCATCCTGATCGCCCATGCCCATCTGCCCCTTGGCAGCCAGCAGTCCAATCACTTCAACAGAGGCTTTCCCGACACGAATCTTTTGACCGATGGGATCGGCGTTGCCAAAGAGCTCTCGCCGCACGGTGGCTCCAATGACCGCCACGGCCTTCGCGGAACGATAGTCCGCCTCCGTGAAGAGCCGTCCTTCTGCCAGGGTCCATTTGTTGATGTAGAAATAGTCCGCTGTGCTGCCGGTGATGGAAGTGCTCCGGGCATTCTCAAAGTAAATGGTGCTGAGGCTCATCGTGCGCACCGGGGCGACGGCGGCGATGCCTGGCACTTGGTCCGCGATGGCGGTGGCGTCGGTGATGGTGAAGTTCGGTACCCCGGCAGAAGTCGAGCGGGGACCAAAGCCACTCCCCGGTCGCATCATGATCAGGTTGGAGCCAAGGTTGGAAATCTGGCTTTTCACCGCCTGGGTCGTTGCCTGCCCAAGGGTGACCATGGTAATCACCGCGGCCACGCCGATGATGATGCCGAGCACGGTCAGAAAGGAACGCGTGAGGTTCCTGCGAATCTCCCGCAGCGCGATGGAAAAGGTGTTCCAGAGCATCGTCATCATGGCCTCTTTTTCGCGGGGTTCAGGATGTCCGATTCGATGAGTCCGTCCCTCACACGCACGACCCGCTGGGCATAGGTGGCGACATCATCCTCATGGGTGACTAGCAGGATGGTGATGCCACGTTCTTCGTTGAGACGGGTCAGCAACTCCATGACCTCTTCTGTGGTGTGCGAGTCAAGATTACCCGTGGGTTCGTCCGCGAACAGAGTGCTTGGTTCCGTCACGATTGCTCTGGCGATGGCAACACGCTGTTGCTGGCCTCCGGACAGTTCCGCCGGCGTGTTGCGCTCTTTCCCTGGCAGACCGACTGAGGCCAGCGCCTGCCTGGCCATGGCATGTCGCTGTTGCCTGGAGATGCCGCGATACAGAAGCGGCAGTTCCACATTCTCCAAGGCACTGGTACGGGCGAGGAGATTGAACCCCTGAAAGACAAACCCCAGTGCGTGACGACGCAGGAGAGAGCGCTGGTCCGCAGTCAGCGATTCCACGGCAATGTTCTCATACTTGTAGCTGCCCGTCGTTGGGGTGTCCAGGCAGCCGAGGAGGTTCATCAACGTGGATTTCCCCGAACCGCTGGGTCCCATGATGGCCACGAACTCTCCCTGACGAATGGTCAGATCCACGCCACGCAGTGCCTGAAACTCGGTATCGCCGCGACCGTAGGTCTTGGTCAGCGCCTTGAGCTCGATGAGCGAGTTCTGTGGGCGGGCACTCATGAAGCAGGCGTGTTGGCGCGAGTGATCACTTCCATGTCCCTATGAAGGCCTTCACCAGATACCTGGGTCTTCCGACCGTCGGTAAGTCCAGTCTTCACGGGAACTGCCACCGGTTTGCCATCCTGCAGGATCCAGATACGCGATTCTCCAGTCTTGCCGTGGTGAGAGGCCTTGGGTGTGCTACCTGACGCAGAGCCAGAGCCAGAACTGGAGCGCCGGCTTCCCATGCCGCGTGGAGGCCCGGGCATGAGGCTCTGGACAAAGGTCTTGTTTCCACCGGGGCCACCGGGCGGGCCTTGGGCCACTGCCGCTTCGGGATCGAACCGCAACGCCGTGTTTGGTACGAGGAATACATCCGATGCTTCCGCCACCTGGATGTCAGCCACGGCGGTCATCCCGGGGCGCAGGCTCAGGTCGGTGTTGGCTACTTCCAGTCGCGTTTCGTAGGTGACCACGTTGTCCACCACGGCAGAACCAAAGGCCACCATTTCGACCTTGGCTGTGAAGGAGCGATCCGGCCAGGCGTCCACAGTGAAGGTCGCTGTCTGACCCGGTTGCACGCGGCCGATGTCCATCTCAGCCACCGATACCTTCAGTTCCATCTGCTCCAAGTTTTCGGCGAGAATAAACAACTCCGGCGCGGTGAAGCTGGCTGCCACGGTTTGACCGGGTTCTACGCTGCGTGTCAGAACGATGCCGTCGATGGGTGATTTGATGACCGCCTTCCCTAGATCGGTTTCATTGGATTTGAGCTGGGCTTCGGATTGAAGGACCGATGCCTTGGCGCTTTCCAGGTCGGCCTTCGCGCGGTCGACGGTAGCCGTTGCCGTGTCCAATTCGGACTTGGAAGGCATCTTGCCTCCGCTGATGCGATGAAGCTCCTGCTGGCGTGCGAGTGTGGATTCACTCTCGCGCACCGTGGCTTCCGCCTGGAGCACCTTGGCCTTGGCAGCGGTCAATGAGGCGCGTGAACTTGCCGTCGTCTGTTCGAGTTTGCTGGTGTCCAGCTTGGCGAGGGCCTGGCCTTTTTTGACGCGGTCATTGATGTCCACAAGGACCTCCTGAACGGTGCCGGAGAGTTCACTGCCGATGGTGACCTCATTCGTCGGTTCAAGATTGCCTGTGGCGGTGACGGCCACGCTGATGCTGCCCTGCTGGAGCGGTTCGGTGACGAAGGGATTGAGGTGCTGTTGCGCCTCCACGTGACGGGTCCACAAGACCCAGCTCACGATGCCCGCTGCCACCAGTGCCAGCAGGAGGGTATAGCGGAGCCACCGGGATTTCCGGGAGCTGCCGAGCCGGATGGTTTCAGCAAGGTCCGCTGGAGCAGCGATTGTTTTCATTCAGGGTAGATGGGGGTGAGCATTAGCGGGAGCTCCAGCCTCCTCCGAGGGCCTGGTAGAGCTGGACATGAGCGGCGGCACGATTCCTCGCATTGGTGACTTGCTGCTCCTCAAGACTCAGAAGGGTGCGCTGGGCATCGAGGACATCGAGCAGGTCCACGTCTCCGGCCTCGTAGCGGAGTGCAGCCAGTTTGGCTGCCTCGCGTGCCGCCGTTACTGCCCGGGTCACCACCTCCAGCGTTTCTGAGGAACGTTGAATGGCGATGAGGGCATTTTCGACTTCGGAGAGAGACTTCAGCACCGTGCTTTCGTAGCTGATGAGCGCCTGCCGCTGGCGCTCGTTTTGAATGACAATGTTCTCCCTGATACGTCCCGCGTCGAAGATGGGAGCCGTCAAGCTGCCAAGAATGGAGGCGGCGGTGCTTTCAGGAGAGAAGATGCGTCCGGCTTTCAGTGCCTCTACTCCGATGGAGCCTGTGAGATTCAGCGATGGATAGCGCTCCGCCTCGGCGGATTTGGTACGGAAGTAGGCTGCTGCCACGGCATGCTCTGCGGCTCTCACGTCAGGACGCTGGCGCAGGGTTTCCGCGGGAATGCCCAGTGCGATTTTTTGGGGTGGGGCAGGCACAGGGCGTGCCTTTGTCAGCAGCTTGTCAAGAGCGCCCGGAGTCTTGCCTGCGAGCAGGGCGAGCTGGTTCCTGGTCTGGCTGATGGTCTGCTTCAGAGGAGGCACGGCGGTGCGTGCCTGCTCCAGACTGGTGAGGGCCTGCTGGGTTTCCAAAGCGTTGCCCTGGCCGGCCTGTTCCCTCCAGCGGGTGAGTTGAAGCGTTTCCTCACGGGTGGTGATGCTGTTTTCCAGCACGGCCAGTTGGGCTTCAGCGGTGCGGAGATCCAGGTAGGCGGAGGCCGTTTCAGCAGCGAGGGACACTTGGGCGGCGTAAAAATTCTCCTGTGTCTGGGCAAGGTCGGCAGTAGCAGCGCGCACGTTCTGGCGCTGCTTGCCGAACAGATCGACCTCCCAGCTTGCATCCAGGGACGCGCCGTAGTTCTGGGTTGTCTCAGCCGGGCTTCCCCGCCTGTCTTCGCGGCGGGCTTGTCCGCTCAGGCCGGCATCAAGCTGCGGAAACAGCTGGGCTCTCTCCACGCCGCGAGCGCCTCTGGCCTCGGCAATCTTCGAGAGGGCGCTCCGGATGTCTGGGCTGGACCGCAGCGCCACGGCAATCACCTGGCTCATCACTGAGTCACCAAAACGTTCCCACCACTGGGGGAGGGCGGCAGTGTCAAGCGGTTTGGTGGTGTTGCCCTTTGCGGCCTTCCAGCTCTTGGGGGCCAGGTCTCCCTCTGGGGTTTGAAGGGGGCCGCCAATGCCCGAGCAGGAAGACAATCCCAACAATGCAGACAGCCCGAGTGCTCGGAAGGACCAGAGATGGCTAATCCGCTGTGTGGGAGGCAAATGATGAATCACGCCCATAGTTCGAGCTTTCTACCTTTAGGGAAGATGAAGGTTCGGGTTCTTTCTTCTATCAAGACGGCTCATGTGTCCGCCTTGGTTGCCCTCCCCGCCCGGTTTCTATTTCTTAATCCTGCCCGCCACGCACCTTCGAGCGCTGCTTCTTCACATCGCTGCGTTTGTGCTTGCTCTTGAGGATGCGCTCCTTCACACCCCGGGGGCGTTTGCGGTTCTGCCGCTTCTTCTTCTCCACGGCATCGCGCTTTTCCTGGCGCACGGCCTGCAGCTTCTGCTCCAGCTTGGCGCAGAGTTCCTCTCGGGCCACGAGACGATTCACGCTCTGGCTGCGCTCGCGTTGGCAGCGTACTTCCACGCCTGTTGGCACATGCACGAGCACCACGGTGCTGCTGGTCTTGTTGATCTTCTGTCCGCCGGCGCCGGTGCCACGAATGAACGACTCCTCGATGTCCTCATCCCGCAGGCCAATCTTGGCCATGCGCTTGAGCAGGGATTCGTCTTCGATGGGGAAGGCCATGGGGATGAGCGCACAATATGCCGCGAAACGAACGGATCCCCAAACAAAAGAAAAACCGGATGCCCCTCAGCGGGGCATCCGGTTTGAGTCGAATCGAAGTGGAAGGGCGAGGCTTACTTCAGCTCCTTCAGCGCGGCCTTCACTTCATCCGCCTGGGTTTCGGTGGCGCCTTTCGGGTCATGCCACACGACCTTGCCGTTCTTGATGATGAAGCACTGGCGGGTGGCCATGCCCTTGGCGTTCTTCTGCACCTTGAAGGCATCTACCACTTTGCCTTCCTTGTCGGCGAGAAGGGTGAAAGGGAACTTCTGGCCGTCTGCGAACTTCTTCTGGGCTTCCACGGTGTCGGTGCTCACGCCGATGATCTTCACGCCTTCCTTGGTGAGGTCCGCATTGGCGTCACGGAGGGAGCAGCCCTGCTTGGTGCAGCCGGGGGTGTCGGCCTTCGGGTAGAAGTAGACCACGACAAAGGGGCTGGCCTTGTAGACTTCGTCGAGCTTCACGGCCTTGCCGTCCTGGTCGATGCTTTCCACGGCGGGAGCGTCGTACGGAGGATTTACCTTGGCGCCCTGGCCGGCGAAAACGGAGCTGGTGGCGAGCATAGCGAGGGTAAGAGCGGAAAAGAGCAGTTTCATGGGACGACAAGAACGCAGCCTTCCGCGGCAGTCTAGCGGGAAAGAAACGGCCCCCTGCTCGCTTGCCCCGGCTTTCGTGCTAAGGGTGAAGGCTCACCTCACCTCAATGCCCGTCACGCTCCCCGTCATTCTCTATCCCTCCCTCGCGGCTGTCATCTACACCTTCAGTGCCCTCCTGCTGAAACGCTCCAGCCAGCTGGGAGTTGGGCTGTGGCGGACAACGTTCGTGGCAAATATCGTGGTGGCAGGACTGTTCTCCCTGCTCTGGCTGCTGGGGGGCAAGGACGTGCAGATGGGACTGCTCTGGCAGCCCGCCATCATCGCGGGCTGCTTGTTCTTCGGGCAGATCAGCCAGTTTCTCGCGATTGAAAAAGGGGACGTGTCCCTCGCAGTGCCGGTGTTTGGTCTCAAGGTGGTGCTCATCGCGTTCTTCACACCACTACTGGGAGGCGGTGACGTGGGCATCAAACTGTGGTCCGCCGCGCTGCTGAGCGTGCTGGGAGTGGCTTTCCTGAATCGGAAGGATGGGAATACGCCGCCGCGCAATGTCGGCATCACGCTGCTCGCGGGTGGGGCGGGGGCGATTTTTTTCGCTTTGTTTGATGTGCTCGTGATGAACTGGGGCCCGAGCTGGGGCGTGGGACGGTTGCTGCCGCTGATTTTCTGGATCAACGGGTTGTTCTCCTTCTCGCTCATCTTCATGTTCAAGGCGCCGCTGCGTCAGGTGGCGAAGGAGGCCTGGCTTTGGCTCCTCATGGGCTCGGCGCTGCTGGGCACCCAGAGCATCATCTTCGTGAGTGCGATTGCCCTGCACGGTCAGGCCACAGCGGCGAATGTCATTTACTCCTCGCGCGGTCTGCTCAGCGTGGTCATGGTCTGGCTGGTGGGCCATTGGTTCGCCAACGAGGAACAGCATCTCGGCGCTCGCGTGATGCGCTGGCGCTTGTTTGGCGCGGCCTTGATGCTGACAGCGATTGTGCTGGTGATTAACAAGTGAGACCCTGCGCCTGAAACAAGGCGGGAGTTGGGGGCGTTGGGTTTCCCATGCCTGCCTTGAATACCCAGAGCATCGTGGAGGAATACGAACGCGATGGCGTCGTTCGTGTGCCAGGACTCTTCAATCGCGACGAGGTGGCTGCATTTCGCGCGGAAATCGAGAGGTACATCCGTGAGGACCTAAGTGAGAAGCCTCCAGATGCACGCACGCTGGAGCCCGACGGGGTGACTGTTCGCAATCTCTGGCGCATGGAGCTGCACCATCCGGAGTTCTCCAAGATGGTCGAGAATGAGCAGATCGTGGCGCTGGCCGGCCAGCTCGTGCACGGCGAGCCGATCCTCATGGCGGTGGAGACTTTCAACAAGCCCGCACGGGTCGGCTCAGGTGTGCCCTACCATCAGGACAACGCCTATTTCTGCCAGACGCCACCGGACATGCTGACCATCTGGATCGCGATGGATCCGGTCACGCTGGAGAATGGTCCCGTGTACTACATCCGTGGCTCGCATAAGGAAGGCATGTTGCCCACCAAGCTCTCGGGTGTGAAAGGAAACTCCATCGGCCTGGCTGAGGCACCGGACGTTCCGCTTTCAGAACAGTTCTGCGGACTGCTGGAGCCGGGGGATGCGCTCATCCATCAGTGCCAGACGATTCATCATTCCGCACCGAACACGAGCGAGCATCCGCGACTCGGACTGCTGCTGGTGTATCGCGGTTCGCATACCCAGACGGATCCGCAGCTCAAGGCGGCCTACAGCGTGGCGGCAGCCGCCACGCCTCCGGCTTGACCATCGAGATTGCTTGCTCAGCCGAGGACCTTCCGCATGAACTTGCCTTCGTTCTGGTCGATGCGCTCGGGGCGACCTTTGTGATGGTAGATCATGCGGGTGTGGTCCACGCCCAGCAGGTTCATGATGGTCGCGTGGAAGTCGTGCACGTGCACCTTGTCCTTGATGGCGTGCAGGCCGAGTTCATCAGTCTCGCCCACTACGGAGCCGCCCTTCACACCACCGCCGGCCATCATCATGCTGAAGCCGGTGGGGTTGTGGTCGCGACCATCGCCCTTCTCGGACATCGGCGTGCGGCCGAATTCACCGCCCCAGATCACGAGTGTTTCCTCCAGCAAACCGCGCTGCTTCAGGTCGCGGATGAGACCGGCCACCGGCTTGTCCATCTGGCCGCAGTACTTGGTGTGGTTCGCTTCGATCTTGTCGTGGGCATCCCACTTGCTGCCGGCGCCGTGGTAGAGCTGCACAAAGCGCACCCCGCGTTCCACGAGGCGGCGGGCTTGCAGGCACATGCGGCCAAAGTTTTCCGTCTCCGGCACGTCCATGCCGTAGAGCTGCTTCGTTGCTTCAGATTCCTGGCTGAGATCCACCGCGCCTGGTGCCTCGGCCTGCATGCGGAAGGCCAGCTCGTAGCTGCGGATGCGCGCATCAAGCTCGGAGTTCTCCTGGCGGCTCATGGCGTGCTGGTGGTTCAGTGAGTTCAGGAAGGACAGCTTGCCGCGCTGGCGATCCTCCTTGATACCCTTGGGCGTGTAAAGGTTGGCGATGGGCTGCGGGCCATCATCAAAAAGCACACCCTGATACACCGCAGGCATGAAGCCCGCGCTCCAGTTGCGCACGCCGTTCACCACATTGTCTTCGCTGTCCTTCATCACGACGAAGGCGGGCATGTTCTGGTTTTCCGTGCCGAGACCGTAGCTGACCCAGCTCCCAAGGGACGGACGTCCACCGAAGATGGCGCCGGTGTTCATCTGGCACACACCGCCGGCGTGGTTGATGCCATCGCTCATGCACGAGCGGACCACGCACCAGTCATCGGCGAGTTCCGCCATGTTGGGAATCCAATCGGAGAACCACAGGCCGCTTTCGCCATGCTGTTTCCAGGTACGCTTGGATTCGAGCAGGGGAGCATTCGCTTCGCCCATGGCGGTGATGACCTTGCCAAAGCTGTCCGGGATGGGCTGGCCCGCGAGCTTGTTCAGCAGGGGCTTGGGATCGCAAATGTCCAGGTGGCTGGGACCGCCTTCCATGAAGAGGAAGATCACGTTCTTCGCGCGGCCTGCGACGTGCGGCACCTTGTCCGACATGGGATTGGCCGGAGTACCGCCAGCGTCTCCGAGCGCGGCCATGAGCGGGCTGTCACCCATGAGCGAAGCCAGCGCCATGGCACCAAAGCCGGCACCTCCACGACGGAGGAAGTCACGACGGTTTGTGAGGATTTCGTGATGGGGGACCAGGTTCATTGGAGGTAGAGGAACTCGTTCGAATTGATCAGGGCGTGGCAGAAGTCGGCGAGGGCTTCGAGCCGTGGAGAGATGGTGGCACCGGTGGGGGACTTCACGGGCTGCTTCTCCCACACGAACTTGGGCTCGCTGGTGTTGGTCAGCGTTTCCGCCTGGGCATCGAAGAGGCAACGTGGCGCGCTCTGCACACCACCGATGAGGAGTTGCTTGTCTTCGAGCAGTTGATTGGTCATCACCACGCGGCTGATGGCGCCGTCCCAGAGACTGCGGGCATCACGCTCGCGACCACCAATCGTAAGCTGGCGCTCGGGATTGGCGTAGCCGCCCACGACGGGGTGCTGGATGGTCACCTTTTCCAGTGGTGCATTTGGATCCGCGAGGTTGCGGGTGTAGAAGGTCACGGTGCCGCCGAACTTCTGATCCGGGGCCAGCTTGTGCGAGAGCACGGCTGCCACGTAGTAAGGCGTCTTCACGGGGATGCGAAGGCCGGAGGCGACCACTTCGTAGATGACCGAGCCCTGGAAGTCATCGCCGCAGAGCTGGAGGATGAGGTTGTTCGGCTGGTATTTGGATTTCTCACAGGTCACGCCGAAGGCCCAGCCCTTGCTCGCCTTATCATTGTTCCAGCGGGCGGCGATGGTGCGCACGGAGGCATCAGGATATAGGGAATCCAGATACACCACGGCTTCCACGGTGAACTCGTCGCTTTCGTTGTCGAGGGTCTGCACACGCATCTTCTCGAACGCGGTGCCGGGCTTGAAGGCCACCGTCTTCGTGCCAGCCAGCGGATGCGTGCCGAAGAGCGACTTCGAATCCACCAGCGGTCCGGCGAGGACGGGCTCCGGCGGCAGCTCCTTGTCGAGCATCTTCTTTTGCTGATTAATAAAGGTGGAGGCCGCCTTCATCTCCGTCTTCGTGGGAGGGCGGGAGAAGGCGAGCTCATAGGCGCGCTGTACCTGCTGTTCGGTGGTGGCGTCAGGTGCCTTCAGGAGCTTGGCGGCCATGGCGCGGGCGCGGTTCAGTGGCCAGTCACCATTGATGAGCAACAGGCTTTGCAGGGCGGTGGTGGTGCTGTCGCGACGGGCCACGCTGGCGAACCCAGGAGGCGCATCGAAGCTGCGCAGGAAGTCGTCCTGCGAGTTGCGCACCTTGCGAGTGTAGATGGTGCGGCGCGGTTGGGCGGATTCCTCGCTCTTGCCGCCCATGTCGGGCTTGAGTTCGCCGCTGATGGCTAGCACCGCGTCGCGTGCCTGTTCGGCATCGAGGCGAATCGGATTCATGCGCCACAGGAGGCGATTTTCCGGGTCCACGTTCATGATGGAGCGGCCCTTGCTGTCCTTGGCTGACGCGCTTAGGCGGGCCGTCTGCTGATAGGAAGCGGACATGAGGATTTCCTTGTGCAGCCACTTCAGGCTCCAGCCATGTTTCACGAACTCCTGGGCCAGGTAGTCCAGCAACTCGGGATGCGTGGGCTTTTCACCCAAGCGGCCGAAGTCACTGGTGCTCCCCGCGAGGCCACGACCAAAGTGGTACTGCCACACGCGGTTCACAATGACACGGGTGCTGAGGGGATTGTCAGGACGCGTGATCCAGTTTGCCAGGGCCGAGCGACGACCGGTGGTGTTGCGCTCCTTCAGCGGGGCGATCTTCGGCTCGCTGGGATCGAGAATCGTCAGAAATCCGGGCTGCACTTCCTCGGACCCACGGCGCGTCTTCATGACGGTGGGCGGAGCTTCGGTGCCCACGTCGGACGCAGAGAAGGCGACCTGAAGAGGCTTCGGCTTGAATTCTTCGAAGGGCTTCAGCGGTTCCAGGAGTGCCTCCAGCTTCGCCTTCAAGTCACCCTTCTGCTTCGATGGCGTAAGCTTGTTGTACTCCTCGATGATCTGACGCTCCACGAGGTAGCTGATGATCCTGTCGTAGGGCTTTTTCTCCGCCTCAGGCCGGTTCATCATGACCTGCACTTCATCCGGGAACTTCTCCACGGCATTCTTGTGCATGCCTGCCTTCTTCGCAGCGATCAAGGCATCGTATGGCTTGCGCACCTCGGCTGTCATCTCCTCCCATGCCTTCTGCTTCTCTGCATGGGCGGCCTGTTCTTCCTTGCTCGCGAGGGAGAGATCGTCCCGCCACACTACTGGCGCGAAGAAGGCCTGCAGGCGGAAGTAGTCCTTCTGCAGGATGGGGTCGAACTTGTGATCATGGCAGCGCGCGCAACCGAAGCTGAGGCCCAGGAAGAGCTCGCCGCTCACATCGGTGAGTTCATTGAGAATGACGGTGCGCTGGCCTTCGGCGTCACGCTGGTTGTATTCATAGATGCCGTTGCGCAGATACGCGGTGGCGATGAGCACATCCGGATTCGAGGGATCGATCTCATCTCCGGCAAGCTGCTCGCGCACGAACTGGTCGTACGGCTTGTCATTGTTGAACGAACGGATGACGTAGTCGCGATACGGCCAGGCATCGGGACGGTAGGCATCCTGACGATAGCCGTCGCTCTCTGCATAACGCGTGAGATCCAGCCAGTGCTGCGCCCAGCGCTCGCCATAGCGGGGATGATTCAGCAGGGACTCGATGAGCTTTTCATACGCGTCTGGGCGCTTGTCCTCCACGAAGGCCTTCACCTGCTCTGGTGTCGGCGGGAGGCCATGCAGGTCAAAATAGACACGGCGCACGAGTTCATACCGGTCCGCGGGAGCGGAGGCGGGCATGCCTTCTTTTTCCAGGCGGGCGCGGACGAAGAGATCGATGGGGCTGAGGGAACCCGATTTTTGATTTTTGATTGATGATTTTTGATTGGAGAGCGCGGGAGGTGTGACGGGCTTCAATGGCTGGAAAGCCCACCAGGCGCGGTCTTCTGCGGAGAATTCACCGGGCTTTTCCACCTTGGCGGATTTCACCTCGTGCTCCGGCCAAGGAGCGCCCATCTCGACCCACTTCTTCAGGTCGGCGATTTGTTCGTCCTCCAGCTTGCCATCCGGGGGCATCTGCATGTCCTGGTCTTCGTAAGACACAGCCTTCAGCAGCAGGGAGGCATCCGCATCGTTCGGTACCACGGCGGGGCCGCTGTCACCGCCCTGGAGCATGTAGGTGAGGTTGTCGAGGCGCAGGTTGTGCTTTTGCTTCTTCTCGCCGTGGCATTCGGTGCAGTGATTCACCAGGATGGGGCGAATCTTGGTTTCGAAGAACTTCAGCGCCGCGGGGTCGGGCGCTTCTGCGGCGGTGGCGCCGTGCGCGGCCAAGGTGGCGGCGAGCAGGCAGGAGGCCACCGCCCCGAAGCGGGCGGAGGCAGTCTGGAAACGGGAGGAGTGATGCCGGAAATCCATGAGTTGCGCCTAGAGGGCAAAAGGGGGTACGGGTTGGACATAAAAAGTTTTCTGTCCGAAATTCTCCCTGAACCGCCTCTAGGGCGTAATCCGGCTTCTCGCCTCCCATGTCCGAACCTGACCGCACCACCGAATTCCTCACCCTGCTGACCCAGCACGACCGTGCCTTGGGCGGGTACGTGGGTGCTCTGGTCCAATCCAGCGCGGATGCCGATGACATCCTTCAGCAGACCAAGCTGGTGATGTGGCGCGAGTTTGGAAATTTCGAGATAGGCACCAATTTCCTCGCTTGGGCACGCAAGATCGCTTTCCACCAGATTCTGACGTACCGCCGCACGAAGAAGAAGGAGCACCTGCCGCTGGATGAAGACGTGCTGGAGGCCCTGCACCACGAGGTCTCCCGCCTTTCCGACACGCATGACGATCGCCGCGAGGCGCTGCAGGCCTGCCTGCACAAGCTCCCCACGGAACATCGCCAGCTCGTGCTGCTGCGTTATTACGAAGATCTGGACATCGACCAGGTGGCGGAGCGCATCCGCAGCACTGCTGGTGCGGTGTATCGTGCATTGAGCCGTGTGAGATACACGTTGATGGATTGCGTGGAAAAGGAACTCGCGAAGGGAGGTGCCGCGTGAGCGCGAGCATGAACCCGCAGGAGAACTGGCATTTGCTGGAGTTGGTGGAGAAGGCACTCGCTGGGGCACTCTCTGAAAGCGAACGCCCCGAGCTGAACGCGCTGCTGCGCGAGAATGCCGAGGCACGCAAACTCTTTGCCGAGGCGATGCATCAGCATGCCACGCTGCGCTCGGATGAACGTCTCACGCGTGATCTGGCGCAGCCGGAGTCGTCTGCCGCGGCGATGCCTGTGTCTGCGACACGCAAATCTTCGTTGTGGTATCCCGCTGCGGCAGCGGCTGCCATCGTTGCTCTGGGACTGGTCGCATGGAAACTGCTGGATAACCAGTCCCAGCCGCCAGTGCAGCATGGTCCCGCGACCATCGCCACCGTCGTAAAAGCACGTGGCTGCAAGTGGGCAGGCAGCACGCTGCCCACTGCCGAAGGATCGCGAGTCACCCCCGGTACGCTTGAGCTCGTGGAGGGCATTGCCACGGTGAAGTTCGATAGCGGTGCGGAAGTCGTGATGGAAGCGCCGGCCACGCTGGACCTCGTGAATGCGATGTCCTGCCGTCTGGTGAAGGGGACGCTTGTGGCCGATGTGCCGCCGAGCGCGATTGGATTTTCTGTCGATACGCCGGATGCCAAGGTGGTGGACTTCGGTACGCGCTTCGGTGTGAGCGCCGGTGAAGATGGCAAGTACCTCGTGCAGGTGCTGGAGGGGCTTGTGGAAGTGAGTCCGAAGACGACGAATGAACCCCAGAAGCTGAGAGCAGGGGAGAAGGTGGATACCGGTGTGCGTGCCAGCCAGCTTCGCCCGCAGCAACCCGGCCAGGAACCTTCGCGCTGGCAGCCACAGACCATTCTCGATGCGGGAGGTGGCTGGAAGGTGCTCTCCACGGCGTATGGTCGTGGCAAGGACGCCTACATCCAGAGCAATCCCAAGAGCCGTAACTTCGGAGACGATGCCTTCTTCCGTGTGAAGCACTCCAGCCTCGCGCCGGAACTGAACCGCAAGGGCTACGTGGCCTTTGACCTGAGCAAGTTCTCGGGAACGCAGATCGAAGACGTGGAGCTGGTGCTGAGCATTGAGCCCAGCGATCTCGGTTTTGCCACGTTGGTGCCGGACAGCACCTTCGCGGTGTACGGCGTCACGGACGAATCCAGTGATGACTGGGATGAACACGAAATCACCTGGAAGGAAGCTCCGGCGCACAATCCCGATCAAGCAGACCGTCACCTGCCAGACACCTCACGCGCCGTGCTGCTGGGCAAGTTCCAGGTGGACCAGGGTGTGAGCCGTGGCTCGCGCTCTATTCGTGGTCAGGCATTGTTGGATTTCGTGAAGCAGGACACCAATGGCATGGTGACCTTCATCATCTGCCGCGAAACGGATGAGACCACGAAGGATGGCCTCGTGCATGCCTTCGCGACGAAGGAAAACGGCAGCAACATGCCGCCGCTGCTGCGCGTGAAGGCGAAGTGACAAAGTAGATTCGGCTTCAGCCGAAAAGTCACGTGATAGCGCGTATTGACGCACTCATTCGGCTGAAGGCGAAGCTGCTTTGTTGGCTCACTCCACCTTCGTCGCAATCCACCACGTGGTGCCGCCGGCATCCTTGAAGCCACCGCGCTTGTCGGCATCCTGCTTCTTCATCGGCTCCTGGACAGATTCCGCTCCGGCCTTGAGCGCTTTCTGATAGACGGCATCCACATCGGGTACATACACGTGCACATGAGTAGGCATCGGAGGCCAGTTCTCCGCGGGATCGGCAATCATGATCACCGTGTCATCCAGACGAATCTCGGAGTGCATGATCCTACCATCCGGAGTGGGGAAGCGGCGAATCTCCTCGGCGCCGAAGACGTCGGTCAGGAACTGGAGCGTTTGCGCTGCTCCCGAGACGATGAGATAAGGGGAGACGGAGTTGTAGGATTCCGGTTTGTAAGAGCTCATGGGGTGAGGTCGCGTGATGCGGTGGGTTTGTCTGCAGGAACGAATCTCAACGTGAATTTCATGGAACTGCCCCTCGTGATGGCTGGCGACTGCATCATGGGACAGCCGGTATCGTGCAGAGGACACCGGAAGTCAGGACGGATTTCACCGGCCTTGATGGCAGCCAGCGCCTCGGGCTGCCGGAAGCAGACGTGGAAGGGTATCTCACGAAAGACGTACTCCTCGTGATTCACCAGGAACTCATAGAAATCGTTGTGCCAGAAGACGGGTTGGCCATCATTGTCGTCTTCGAAGTACCCTTCAAACCTTGCGACCATACGCTGGCCGCTTCGAGGGCTGGAGGTGACACCTGGCGTCTGGCAGTCAGACCACAGATCCAGCATTCCCTCCTGCTCGCTTTCGCGCAGCCCCAACCACCATTCATCGACGGATTTCATTCCAAGAGACTCCAAGGCGTCCTTGAAAAGGAGAGGAAGAGCGGAAGCTTCAACCATGGCGAGGCGGAGAGGATGCCATGTCCCCTCCGGACTGGCGAGATTTTTCCACGGATTCTGAGTTCCGTAGCCGGGCGAGGCGGGGTACGGCCCCGCGCAACGAAACGGCGCAGGATGTCACCCTCCCTTGGAGGAGACATCAGTACACCGAGGAGCTTCTTCAGCTCACACCCGCTCCACCACAATCTTCCCACCCTGGATCTCGAGCACGCGCACTTCGGTGCCAAAGGGCAGGTAGTCTCCCACCACCATGGCTTCGAGTTGGGTGCCATTGAAATCCACATGGCCATAGGGACGCAGGGCGCTGCGCGCCGTACCCGTCATGCCGGGGCTGATGGCGGAGGCTTTGACCTGGCCTTGGCCTTCGATGGCCACCTGTTCGCCACCCACGGCGGATTTCAACACGAGCCATGCGAAGGGACCAGAGGTGGGGAAGAAACGCATGAGCAAAAGGATGATGGCAATCGCTCCGCCAAACGCGACGGCGAGGTTCCACAGCGCGGCTGCGTAGTCGTCGAACCTCACGGGGAAGGTCTTGCCGTCAGGAACGGTGATGTCCCATCCGGCCATGGTGTAGATGAGCGCGCCAAAGAGGCACGCGAGTCCCAGTAACCCAGGCAGGATGTGCCCGGGGAATACGAAGAGTTCGACGACAATCAACGCTACGCCGATGACAAACACCACCACGGTCTCATATCCGACCAGGCTGCCCGCCACGAAGTGACCGAAGAAAAAGAGACCGAAGGCGATGGTGGCAATCACCGCAGGAATGCCGAGCCCCGGGCTCTGCATCTCCAGATACCCCGCGGCGAGGCCGATGAGCAGGAGGATGGCAGCGTACTGCGTGATCCAGATGGCGATGAGTTCAAAGCCCTTCGGCTCCGCGGTGACCACTTCTCCCTTCAGCCCTTCCCTGGCGATCACTTCATTGATGTCATTCACAATGCCCTTCGCGAGCAGGGGCTTGCCATCATAGACCGCCGTCGCCTGATACTGGTCGAGGGTCATGATGGAGCCCTTCGGCCAGACTTCCTTGTCACCGATTTTCAGGCCCACGTCCTTGTCGATCATCGCGTCGACTACACCGGGATTGTATCCCTTTGCCACGGCAGCGGAGCGTGCCATGGCCATGAAGGCGGAGTTCATCTTGGCACGTTCCGCTTCGCCCATTTCCTGTCCTCCACCGTTGACAGGAGTGGCTGCGCCAATAGCGCTGCGCGGGCTCATGTAGATGGAGTCCGTGGCGAGAGCGATCAGGGCACCGGCGGAGATGGCGCGTGGGTTCACGAAGGCAGCACTGCGGCAGCCCAGTTTCTGCAGATCCCCCATAATGAGAGTAGCGGTATCCCAGGCCAGTCCTCCCGGAGTATCGAGGTTGAAGATGACGGCCTCGGCACGCTGATCCGTGGCGCGCTTCAAGGTGCGGGTCATGAACTCAAATCTCGCCGGATTGATGAGGTCTTCTTTTCCTACAGGGATGACGACAATCTTGCCCTTGTACGGACCGTCTTCCGGCAGCGAGGTCGGCTTGGCGGGTCCAGTGGGAGCGGGTCGCGGTGGGGTGACAGCGACCGGCGCTTTGTCTTTCTCTGTTTTTTGGGCTTCTGGAGCGGCAGGGGCCGCAGTAGTTGTTGCCGTGGGGTTCGGCGTGTCCGCGGGTTTTGCCGTCGCGGGCGACTCCGTTTTGGCCGTGGGCTTGGGCTCAGCTTTGGCAGGCTCGGTCGGCTTCGGAGCTTCGGCGGGAGTCGATTCCGGCTTGGCAGGTGTCGTTGCCGCAGGTGTCGGCGGGGCGGGAGCGGGCTCTGGCGATTGCGCCTTGAGCATCAGCGAGAGAGCGGCGCTCGCGAGGACGGGAACCCACAGGAGAAGAAGCGGACGGAAGCGGCGGGGAAGCGCATTCATAGTAGGAATCCAGCGTGTTATACCTACGATTCCGCAGAATGTGGCGGGATGCAACCTGCACCGGTCGCGTAAGCTCGGTCACCGGCTTGCATGCGGCCCATTCCGCAGGTATCTGAAGTGCTCCCCCTTCATGATTCACCTCGCCTCGGACGCTGAAAGCACCCCCAGCCAGACACTGCTGGACCGTATGGCGCAGGCGTTTTCACAGGAAGGCGTGCTCGCCAAGTCGCCGGACTTCGAATACCGCCCGCAGCAGCAGCGCATGGCGAAGATTGTGGGGAAGGCGCTCGAAACGACACGCGCGGTGGTCATCGAGGCAGCCACGGGCGTAGGCAAGTCGCTCGCGTATCTGCTGCCTTCCGTGATCTTCGCCCTGGAGAACAAGCGCAAGGCCATCATCACCACCCACACGATCAACCTGCAGGAGCAGCTCATCCAGAAAGACCTGCCTATCGTGCAGAAGCTGGCGCCACGCAGCTTCCGTGCGGAGCTGCTGAAGGGCAGGGGAAACTATTTGTGCCCGCAGCGCCTGGAGCGTTCCCTCAAGGGCGCGCCGGATCTCTTCACCAGCAGCGAGCAGGCGGAACTCCAGCTCATCTGGGAGTGGAGCCAGAAGACGCAGGATGGCAGCCTCAGCGATCTCACGTTCACGCCCACGCCGAAGGTGTGGTCGCTCGTGTGCAGTGAGGCGCATGTGTGCACACCGAGGCGCTGTGGATCCTCGCGCTGCTTTTATCAGGCCGTGCGGCGTCGCATGGGAGAGGCGGATGTGCTCGTGATGAATCACTCGCTCTTCTTCTCCATGCTGTCTTCAGCTGAGGAGACATTGCCGGAGGATGCGAACTTCCTTTTCCCGAATGACTTCCTCATCGTGGATGAAGCGCACACGATCGAGAATGTCGCGTCTCGTGCCTATGGACTGGCGGTTTCCGAGAGCAACATCCGCTTCGAACTGCAGCGCCTCTACAATCCCAAGACGCGCAAGGGTTACTTCCCGCATCAGGGTGACTCCGTCGGCTCGCGTGCGGTGACGGATGCGATGGATGCGGCGGACATTTTCTTCCGTGCGGTGGAGGCGTCGAGTGTGTTCACGCACCAGCAAGCGCGTGAGTTCCGCGTGCGCGAGCCCGGCCTGGTGGAGGACTCGCTGAGTGTGCCGCTGCATCGCGTGATGGAGCGTGCTCGTGCTGCGGGAGATGCCGCCTCCAGCGAGAATTCACGGCTGGAACTGCACGACCTCGCACGCCGTCTCATCGCGCTGCGCCAGAGCATCGCAACCTTCCTGGATCAGAGCGAAGAAGACCACGTGTACTGGGTGGAGCGGAATCAGGGGGACGTGCGTCACTCCATGACATTGCGGAGCGCGCCCATCGACGTGAGCCGGCAGCTCGGCACGCTCTTCTTCCGCGGGGACCGGCCGTGCATTCTTACCAGCGCTACCTTGGGCACGGGTGGGAAAGATGGGCTCGAGTATTTCAAGAAACGCGTGGGTGCGGACACCACGGTGGGCGTGAGCATTGCGAGTCCCTTCGACTTCGAGAAGCAGATGAAGCTCTACCTCGTGAAGAGCATCCCGCCTCCCGGATCCAAGGATCACGAGGCGGCTCTGCCAAAGTGGATCAGCCATTTCCTGGACATCTCCAAGGGGCGCGCGTTTGTGCTCTTCACCAGCTTCGCCCAGATGACCCGTGTGGCGGAGGAGATGGAGGAGTACTTCGAGGACCGCGGCTGGACCCTGCTTGTGCAGGGCAAGCTGCTCTCCCGCTCAAAACTGCTGGAGGAGTTCCGCAAGGACACCCACAGCGTGCTCTTTGGCACGGAGAGTTTCTGGACCGGCGTGGACGTGCCCGGTGAAGCGCTGAGCAATGTCATCATCACGAAGTTGCCCTTCGCCGTGCCAGATCACCCGCTGACCGCAGCGCGACTGGAGCACATCGAGGAGAACGGCGGCAACTCCTTCATGGAGTACTCCGTGCCTGAGGCGATTTTGAAACTGCGCCAGGGCATCGGCCGACTCATCCGCTCGAAGAGGGACAGCGGCATCTGTGCGATCCTCGACAACCGAGTGCTCACGAAGCCGTACGGGCGCACCTTCCTGAGCGCGCTTCCGCAGTGCCCTGTGGAAGTGGTGGGATGACAATCCCAAGGTGAAGCGCCGGGCATTTCAAAGGAGCGCGGACACTCTTGTCCGCTATCCCTGACGTGCCACCCTCTTTCATCCGGCAGGCAAGGCCACATCACACCAACTGTTCCAGAAGCGTCACCAGTCGCTTCTCGATGGTGGAGGTCGCTACGTAACAGAACGGCGGACAAGAGTGTCCACGCTCCTTTGCCCAGAACCACGCTCCCTGCTCAAGCCTTCGCCGCCACCGCTTCCGCGATGGTCTCCACGGAGCGCAGTGTTTCACGCGCTGCTGCGGCGTCCGGGAGCTTCAGGCCGAAGCGCTTTTCCAGGGCCACGACGAGTTGCAGGGCGTCCACGCTATCGAGTCCCAGACCTTGGGGGCTGAAGATGAGCGCGTCATCGGTAATCTCCTCGGCGGACTGGGGGAGCATCAACTCTTCCACCATCGCTTGTTTGATCTGCAACTTGATCGCGTCGAGGTCTGCCATGCTGGGATATTCGAATGAAAGGGTTGGTGCGGCCCTAGAGGATGCCGCCGTCGATTTTGAGAGTGGCCCCGGTGATATACGAAGCCTGCGCCGATGCAAGGAAAAGCACGGCCGCAGCCACCTCTTCCGGCTTCCCGAGGCGGCGCATGGGAATCCGCTGGATGGCGGCGCGCTTCTGTTCCTCATCCATGCCGGAGAGTGCCTCGGTGTCGATGTAGCCCGGGCAGACGGCATTCACCGTGATGCCGGCGCGCGCCACTTCCTTGGCATAGCTCTGCGTGAGGCCCACCATGCCGGCCTTGGCGGCGGCGTAGTTGGCCTGGCCTGCGGGGGACATCAGGGCGCTGAGAGAGGAGATGTTGACGATGCGGCCGAATCGCTGGCCCATCATGGTGCGCGTGACGGCCCGGCAGCCGAGGAAGGTGCCGGTGAGATTGCTCTGCAGCACCTCGTTCCATTGCGCATCCGTCATCGTGGCGAGCAGGGCATCTTCATGGTGGCCGGCGTTGTTTACCAGCACATCGAGCCTGCCGCTGGCCTGGGTGATGGTCTCGACAGCGGCGGTCCACTGCTCGTTGCTGGTCACGTCCAGCGGTACGATGTGGCAGCGGTCGGCGTGGCCGGCAGCGAGGGCTTCGGCTTTGTCCTTTCGTGAACGCACGCCGAGCCACACACGATTTCCTTCATCTGCTTTCAGAAAGGCTTCACCCAAGGCGAGACCAAGTCCGCCATTCCCGCCGGTGATGAGTATCGATGCTGCTGCTCCTGCCATGAGGCATGAAACATGGCGGTGATGCGGGCCAGCACAAGTCTGCCTTGCTTCGTGTCAGGCGATGCCACCCAGCACGGCGCCCACGGCCTGCTCGGTGAGGCCCACGGCGCTGATGGCGACTTGGGAACTCTCACCCCGCGCGATGGACTCACAGGCGGCCACAGTCTGCCATCCAGCGATGCATCCGTATGCCTCGCCCAAGACAGGACGAAGGTGAAGTTGCTTGCCTTGCCATCCTCTCCACGCGGCCTGCTCTGCCGTATCGGCGCGAGGTGCGGCACCGAGTCCGTCGCACAGGAGCACATCGACTTCGCTTTGCGTGAGCAGTTCTGCCACCTCCTTGCGCATGCCCGCGGCTGCGTTGGCTAGACTCATGGTCGTGCCGTAGGTCCATGCCCCGGTCACGCCGAGTAGCTCGATGCCTTTTGCCTTCTCCAACACTACCGCCGCTGCGCCTTCTGCGGTGATGCCATCTCGATCAAAGAAGAGCAGTGCTTCATCCGTGAGCCAGTCGAGTTCTTCCGCAGCGACCACGAGCACGGATTCCACTTCGCCATCCTCCAGCCATTGCGCGGCGAGATCCATGCCGCGAAGGAACTGGCTGGAATCTCCCACGAGGGTGCAATTCAACTCCGGCGAACCTGCTAGCGCGGCGATGTGGCTTGCAGGCGCGTTGTAAACGGTCTCGGGGAAGAGAATGGGGCTGGCCAGGGCGGGGTTGCTCAGGGCCTCGGCAAAGAATCGCCGGCTGAACTGCACGCAGCCATTCGTGGTGCAGAAGACGACTCCGCCTTTCCATGCACCCTGCTGTGCTGAGGCGAGGCGTTCCGGTCCCAGTGCTTCGATGGCAGCGCCCACGGCATGGCGCGCGGCGGCGGTGGTGCGGCGCATGCGGTTGTGCTTCATCCAGTCGGGAACGGGCGAAGGCGCGGGCACCTTCCGGGTGCGATATTCCGGGGCGTCCTCCGTGCGCTTTGTGGTGGAGTAGGGGAGGGGTGTTCCTGCTTTCACGGCTTCGTACAAAGCACCAGCGCCCCATCCTGCGGGCGATACCGCGCCCCAGCCCGTGATGTAAATGCCTCCGCTCATGCCGCTTTCCTGAAGATGAGCGTGGCATTCGCGCCACCGAAGCCGAAGGAATTCGTGAGCGTGTAGTCCAACTGCGCCTCACGCGGCTGGCGCACGAGGTCGAAGGTGCAGATGGGATCCAGTGTCTCGATGTTGCAGCTCGCGGGAACGAAACCTTCGCGCATGGCCAGCAGGCAGATCACTGCCTCCACGGCACCCGCGCCTCCGAGGAGGTGGCCGATAGCGGACTTGGTGCTGCTCACCATGATCCTGCCGACATCCACACCCGCCCAGCGCTGGATGGCCGCGCCCTCCGCGGCATCATTGAGCGGGGTTCCGGTGCCATGGGAATTGATATACTGTATCATGTCCGGTGTCACCCCGGCCTCGGCGCTCGCGCGGGTCATGCTGAGTAGCGCAGCATCTCCCTGTGGATGAGGCTGGGTGAGGTGATGCAGATCCGTGCTCGCACCGTAACCGGAGATCTCGGCGAGAATGTTCGCCCCACGGGCGAGGGCATCGTCGAGGCGTTCCAGCGTCACCAGCGCCGCGCCTTCACCCAGCGCGAGGCCATCGCGATGCGCATCAAAGGGACGTGGCAGGGTGGTGCTGAGAGCCTGGAGCGAGTCAAACCCGGCAAAGACCATGTGCGCCAGCGCATCATACCCACCGGCGAGAGCGCGTCTGGCACGGCCCGTCTTCACCAACCGGAAGGCCTGCCCGATGGCATTCGCCCCGGACGCACAGGCGTTTGCGATGATCGTGAGCGGGCCCTGCAAGCCGAGCGCACTTTGCAGGTGCTGCGCCTGGGTATGCGGAAGGTACTGGATGACCTTTTCCGCCAGCGAAGCTTTCGCAGCCGGAGTGGCTGTCTTGGCCAGGTAGTAGGCTTCACCAGTGGCCATGGCCCCGGCGCTGGTGCCCAGGCAGAGGGGGATTTGCTGGTCTGCGAGCGCGTCGGCATTCCATCCGCTCTGTGCCATCGCTTCCACCCCGGCGTGAATGAGCAGTCGGGAGGCGCGGTCGAGTCGCTTCAACTGGCGGCTGGTGAGACGCGTCTTGGGGAAGGTCTCAGGAAAGGCCACCTCGCCCGCGCGCTGCACCCGCTGGCGGCTCGCGTCGAACACGGTGATGTCACGAAAGGCCAGCCGTCCGGCGCGGAATCCTGCGGCGTTTTCGCGCCAGTCATTTCCCATGCTCGTGATGATGCCCGCGCCGGTGATGACCACCCGGTGCGTACCAGCCTCATGAGTCTGCCCTGCACGATACGGCATGAAATGGTGTAGCGCAGCGCAGCGCTCCCTGGCAAATGATACTTCACCGTGCAATCGGCCAGAAGGACTCCCCGCTTGCGCGGCCCGCAGCGTGGTCTAGAGGACAATGATGCTGTATGCCCGCTGGCAACAAACGCTCTCCCTGCATCGCGACGAGGTCGCGGTGATGGATGCTGTTACCGGTGCGACGTGGACCTTTGCCGCGCTGCAGCATTCGCTGGATTCCCTGCCGGCTCTCGCGGCGGGAGCGCTGCATGTCGCCTCGATGGCGGACGGCGTGTTGGCGTTTGTGATACAGACACTCTGGGCCTGGCGGGATGGCGCGGTGCTTTGCCCCATGGAACGCGAAGGCGGGCGCGTGCCGGATGTGCGTGGCATGCCTGCGGGCATCGCTCATTTGAAGATGACCTCCGGAAGCACGGGGGAACCGCGCACGGTGATGTTCCGCGGAGAGCAGCTCGCGGCAGATGCGGAGAACATCCGCACGACCATGGGTCTGGATCGCACGTGTCCGAATGTCGCGGTTATCAGCGTGGCGCACAGCTACGGCTTCTCCAATCTCGTGCTGCCTCTGTTGTTGCAGGGGCATCCGCTGGTGACGGTGCCGGATGCACTCCCGTCCTCCCTGCGTGCTGCGTGTGCGGTGGGACACCGTGTGACCCTTCCCGCAGTGCCGGCGATGTGGCGCGCGTGGTGGAAGAGCGGGCTGATTAAGGAGATGCCCATTGCGCTGGCGATCTCGGCGGGCGCCCCGTTGCCACTGGAAGTGGAGCGCGGTGTGTTTGAAGAGACGGGTATCAAGATTCACAACTTCCTTGGCAGCAGCGAATGTGGAGGCATCGCCTATGACTGCACCACAGCGCCGCGTGAAGATGCTGCCTTGGCCGGTACCGCGATGGACGGCGTGAAGTTGAGCCTGGGTGAAGGCAGTCGTCTCGTGGTGGAAAGCGCCGCTGCAGGCGAGGGCTACTGGCCGATGGGCGATGATGCGCTCGGCGGCGGAACGTTTTTCACGAGCGACCTGGTGGAGATTCTGGAGGGCCGCGTGCTCATGCGTGGCCGTGTGAGTGACGCCATCAACATCGCCGGTCGAAAGCTCAATCCCGCCGATGTCGAAGCCGCATTGCTCTCATGCGAAGGTGTGCGGCATTGCGTGGTCTTCGGCGTGGCCAGTGCGGACCCGGCGCGGTGCGAGGACACCATTGCCTGTGTGAATGCGGCGGAAGGACTCACTCCCGCCAATCTCTCCTCCTGGCTTGGCGAGCGCCTGCAAACGTGGCAGCTTCCGCGGAAGTACTGGCTCTGCCCGGAACTGGCCCCGAATGGTAGAGGGAAGATTTCGCGCGCGGAGTGGCGGGAGAAGTGGCTGAATGCTCAACCGCTGAAGGTCTGAGGCGGAACCTTGAGTAGTGTCATGAATGTTGACGTGATTTCCACTGGAGGATTCCCTGATCTCTGCTGTTCTGTCGGCATGACAATCAGCGCCCGCCCAGCGGCTCAAATTCAAGGAGTGCGTCAGCCGAAGCCGGGAAGGCGTGCCCTGGGCTTGGCTCTGCTTGCGGCGTGCAGCATGCTGTTCCCCTTCACCGCTTCAGCCCTGCCCGATCCGGTCACGGTGAGCATGGGGGCAGATGGGAGGCTTTCGGTGGATGGAACGGTGGTCACGGACCTGCAAACACCTTCGTCGTTCGTGAAGCAGATCGAGGCCATCAACGGCAGCGCGCCCTCCAAGTGGTCCGACCCCAAGCGGGACTTCTACATGTTCTCCCGGCTGGGCATCACCTTGTACCATGATCGAGGCAATGATGATGCGGAGGTGGTGAATGTGCTCCTGTCCCTGCGCGAGGGGAAGGACCTCCCGATGGAGGCTTTTGTGGGGAGATTGTCCATGGAGGGCATCGATGTACAGCGGAATGCCGCGGGCCAGTTCCAGGCCCAGGAGGTGCGCCAGGCTCTCAAGGCCCTCAACCCCGAGCCGAATGACAAAATCGAAGGGCCGCATGCACCGGTGGTCATCGGACATCTGCCCTACTACGACTATCTGTACTTCAGCACGGAAGCGAGCGGTCGCATCAAGGAGATCTCCCTCGGCATCGTTCTCGCTAAGGGACGCTTGGCGTGGATGCGTGAAAACGGAGACCAGCTCAAGCATGAAGCGCTGAAACGGCAGATGGAAAAGGCCAAGCAGTAGTCAATCGGCTGCTCAAACGGCAAACTGCAAGGGCAGGCCGTCGTCCCTGCTTGAGCGTCGGGCGGGCGAGTGCTTTCATGCACCCCATGCAGCGACGCTCCTTTCTCCGTACCGCAGCCGCTTCCGCCGGCCTTCCATTGCTTCCTTCCGTGCTTCGCGCCCAGGAGGCCCCGGCTGAAAACTTCCCCCCGGTGCGTGCCCTGACCAAGGGACCGAAGTTTCACTGGTTCGGCTACTACGACAAACTGGAGTTCGATCCCACGGACCGCTACATCCTTTCCAATCAGTTGGACTTTGAAGGACGCCCGCCGACGGAGAATGACACGCTCCGCGTGGGCATGATCGATACGGGTGATGGTGACAAGTGGACAGAGCTCGGCACCAGCACCGCATGGGGATGGCAGCAGGGGTGCATGCTCCAGTGGTTGCCCGGCAGCCAGAGCAAGGTCATCTGGAACGACCGCGAGAATGGCAAGTACGTGAGCCGCCTGCTGGACGTGAAGACGGGTGAGAAGCGCACTTTGCCGATGCCCGTCTATTCCATCAGTCCCGATGGCAAGTGGGCAGTCACCCCGGACTTCGCGCGAATCGATTACTGTCGCAGTGGCTACGGCTACCCGGGCATCGAGGACCCTTGTAAGAATGACAAGGTGCCGGACAAGAGCGGTGTGTGGCGCATGAACATTGAGACAGGAGAGACGCAGCTCATCTTCTCCATCGCCCAAGCGGTAGGTGTGAAGCATCCCACGATTGACCTCACGGAGAAGTGGAACTGGTTCAATCACCTCCTGATTTCTCCGGATGGGAAGCGACTCATCTTCCTGCATCGCTGGCGGGATCGTGTGGACATTCCGCGTGAGCAGAAGGCGGGAGGCTTCACCACGCGCATGTTCACGGTGAATCTCGATGGCTCTGATCCCTATGTGCTGGAGCCGAGTGGCGTTGTGAGTCACTTCATCTGGCGCGATGGGCAGACCCTGGTGGCCTGGGCCAAGCCGGATGCCGAGGAGAAGTCGCACGTCATTGTCTACAAGGATCAGACCCGCGAATACACGAAGATTGGCGAGGAGAAGATTCCCGTGGATGGCCACATGACCTATGTGCCGCGCACGAACAACGAATGGCTGCTCATGGATACCTATCCAGATCCTGTGCGTCGCATGCAGGTGCCCTTCCTGTACCACATCCCCACGGACAAGAAGGTGCCCATCGGTTCCTTCTTCGAACCTCGTGAGTACAAGGGCGAGTTCCGCTGCGACCTCCATCCACGCGCGAGCAACGATGGACGCAAGGTGGTCGTCGACTCCGTGCACGGTGGCAACGGACGTCAGATGTACCTCATCGACATTAAGGGGCTGGTGTAGCGGCAGCAGATGAGGCGTCCGCGTCGGTGTGTACGGACGCCTGCAACGTTCCGGCTGCGGCCTGCACCGGACTTGTGCCCGGTAGGGGACGCAGGCATCTACAGGCGAAGATCTGGACCTGCTGGCACACCGCGCCCTCATGTCGGATTTTGAAGATGCCGAGGCTCTCGACCTTCTCGAACTCCTGGCGCAGGCGCTTCGGTGCGCCCTTCTCCACGGCGCCCTGGCGCACGAAGATGGCATTCTCCCCAATGCGCGAGGTGTAGGTCGGCCAGAACCAGTATTGATTCTGCGGCTTGTCCGCGCTCAGCACGAAGGAGAGCTGATTCGCAGGAAGCATCTCGCGGGCGGTGGGATTGTAGAAATTCATCAGGCTGGCACGCCCGTAGTGATCCGCGAGCAGGAAGGTGGGCACGCCGGTTTGTGTTTCCAGCTTGAGCCGCTGCTCTTCCATCACGCGCGCGAGATCGCTGCCACCACGCACGCGGGAGAGCGGATCCGCGCCCGGCTTCAGGTCGATGCGCACGGCCTTTTTCATGAGGTCCGTGTCATGGATGAAGATCACTGCGGGCAATCCAATCACGAATCCCGCGGCCAGCCAGCGTGCAGGCAGGCGCGCGCCGTTCTTAGCACGAAGGTGCCACCAGGTCGCCGCGGCGAGGAATAACATCGGGGCTGCGGGCGCGATCCAGTTCGGCTGGGCCTTCGCCTGCACGGACAGGGCGAGGTAGACCAGGAACACTGGCGCGCTCATGCAAACGAGGAAGGAAAGCAGCGCAGGCTTCTCCTTCATGCGGCACCAGCCCCACACGGCAAATGCTGCTGCGAGGAAGAACACGGGATTCAGCAAGCCAGTCACCGAGACCGCGAACTCACCCAGCGTGGCGAAGTTCAGATGCGAAGAGCCATCCAGGCCGCCGCGCTCCTTGAGATGTGTCACCGTCACCCAGTCATGCGTGATGTTCCAATAGAGCACGGGGAAGGCCGCGGCGATGTTCATGGCCAGCGCCAGCCACGGGCCGGGCCTGCGAAGCTGATGCCGATACGTGCGGTTGAATGCGAGGAAGAGGAACAGTCCCGCCCAGAGGAAGGGCGAGAAGAACTTGCTCAAGAAGCCGAGTGCCGCAGTCACGCCCGCGAGTGCCCACCATTTCGTGCTGTCCTGCTCCATCGCCTTCCACATGGCCATCGCTGCCGCGGTGTAGAAGAGCACCGTGGGCGCATCCACCGTGAGCAGCACACCGCCGACGGCGAAGAGGGGAGTCACCGCAAACGCCGCTACCACCCAGAAGGCCGTGCGTTCATCCGTACGCTTTCGCACGAAGCACCACACCAGCATATTGCACATCAGCGCCAGCACGGGTGACATGAAGCGCACACCGAAGGCGGTGTCTCCCCAGAGATTCGTGCCGAGCCATTGCAGCCACGCGATGAGGGGTGGCTTGCTGTAGTAGGCCCAGTCCAGCCGCTGACTCCACATCCACTGGTATGCTTCATCTTCGCTGAGTTCAATGGTGCCACTCGCGATGTAGATGAGGCGTTCGATGAGCAAGCCAATCATCAGCACCCACGCGGCATTCCTCCAACTCACATGAGATGCCTCGGGTGTGAGCAATTCTGGTCTCGCCGGGACATCGCGATACAGCGAAGGGCATCGCGCCCAGAGCGCGGGGAAGGTGATGTGCCCCAGCATCTGCCACAGCCATTCCAGCGCGCGGATGAGTACCCACGTGGAAACACCACCAAGGAGGAATCCCGCAAGCACATCCGAGGGATAGTGCACGCCGGTGTACACGCGGGAGAAACCGACCAGCAGTGCAAGCGGCACCATGAAGCGCCATGTGCGGCGCCAGAACATCCACGTCACCACCACCAGCGCGCCCCAGTTCGCCGCGTGGCAGGAGGGCATGGCATGGGAGCCGGAACCATTCCCCGCCAGCAGCCGCACATCAGTCATGGTGACGAAGGGCCTTGGCCTTCCGATGAGATCCTTCAGTGGTCCGCACACGCAGTTGCTGGCTACCAACGCGGCAAGGATTGCCAGCAAGACAAAGGCCCAGCCGCGCCGCTGCCAGCGCCAGATGACGAACACTGCCGCCGCCAGCAGCACCGGGTAGAAGAGCGCATTGCCGCTCGCATAGGGAATGGCCGAGTCGAAGACCGGATTGGCCAGACCTTGATTGATGCTGCGGAAGAGGGTGGTATCGAGAGCTTGGAGGGGGACCATGCGGTGATGCCGGACGAGCAGGGGCGGGAACTGCGAGTGCCCCTTATTCAAGCATCAGGGACACTTCACGCGATGCGCAGAGAATGACATTCCTGCCACCGTGAGCGGCTTCTTCGCGTGACTCATTGGTTGCAGAGCGGCGGTTGCGTTTTGAAGCCATCGATAACTTCAGTCTTGGGCAATGACTCGTAAAGTTTGCTTGGAGCGTCGCGTGAGAGCGCTATGCTTTGCGTGTAAACCTTCTGACACAACGCAGGCCATGGCGACTTCGACACCGCAGGCATTCACCGGGGAAGTGGTTTATCTGTTTGCCGTGGACGTGGCTTATGAGTTGAAGCGGCCCATTCCGGAAACGTTGCTCGGCCAGCCGCTACTGCCGCATCAGGTGGGGCCGGCGAAGCGCAGTCCGAAGCAGCACCTCTTCCAGCATCTGCGCGCGGCACGGCTGGAGCCGGTGAAGATGGCTTCACCTTTCGGCGAGGTGGTGGTGCAGCGGATGGCGAAGGTGTTGCCCATTGGTGCGGTGAGCATCATGTTGCGGGTGCCCTTCACCCATTTGCAGTTGGAGCAGCTTGGCGCTTTTGACAGCCCTGCCTTTGCGCAGGAGGTCATTCACAAGCATCTGGTTTCGCTTGCAAAATCCATCCATGACGAACTCGCACCGTATGCGGTGAGGCCCGCTGCGGCGCTGCCGGAAGGGGAGGCGTACACCGTCTTCTGCCTGGAGACTCCGAAGGCAAGGGAAGATGGTGTATCCACGCCTTTCGACGCGGAGGCATGGTTTGAATCCAATCGCAGGCACATCGCTGCCATCTTGACCCAGGAGCCTGACGGCAACCTTCTCTCCCAACAGGAGGCGGAGGAGTCCACCGGCCAGTTCCTCTCTTACTACCGTACGGATCTCGTGGTGGTGGACTGGGACGCCGCCCTGGTCATGGACCAGCCGGCGGACATGGATGAAACGCTGCATGTGCTGGAGCTGGCGAATCTCCAGCTTGAGGAACTCATCGCCTACGACCGTCTTCTGGATGGCGCTTTGGAGCGTGCTTATGCGGACCTGCTGCGCCCTCCCAAGCACCTCAGCAGAAATGTGCTCATGAATCGCCTTCGTGAGGTCCGTATCGACCTTGCACGCTTCAGCGACGAGCTTTCGAACATCACCAAGTTCTTCGGTGACTGGCACCTTGCCCGGCTCTACGACGCCGTATCACGCCGCTTCCACCTCGGCGACTGGCATCGCACGATTGATGACAAGCTGAAGACGCTGGACGAGCTCTACGAGATGCTGAAGCAGGAGCAGAATCACCGGCTGATGGTGGTCCTGGAGGCTGCCATCGTGCTGATGTTCCTCATCGATATCATTGCGTTGTTTGGTGGGTTTGGGAAGTGAGGGGGGAGCGCTCACCATGACCCACGAGCATCAAAGAGACTCCCGATCCTTGGGCTGTCGCTTCGTCTGCTCTTCCGTGAGATTTGTACGATTTGTGGGAAATTTTCGGGCTCCGACGCGTCCGTAGATAGCGTGGCGGAGGCGGAGGGAGATGCCTTGAAGGGCGTAGTCCGCGGAACGCTTCGACGGTGTTGTCGTCCCCCAGTCACAAAAAAACCCGCCTGAGCAGGCGGGTTTTAAAATGGTCTGCTTGCGACAAAAACTCGCAGCCTCAGTAGATCATCTGATTCTCCGGCGCCGCGGTTTCCTCGATCTTGAGGGCTTCCAGCACCGGGACGGTCTGGCCGCCTTCTTCGCGGAAGGCCATCTTGCCGGATACCTTCACCCAAGTCATGTCCTTGAACTGAGGTGCGGTGGTGGCGAACTCCACTGGGATGGAATACGGGCGGGCATCGGCGGCGCAGCACTGCACCAGCATGCGGAAGAGGCGGACGCGGTTGCCCTTCTCGTTGTTCACCTTTTCAGGAAGGACCTGGCCCGTGGTTTCCACCGGCTGTCCGGCGAGCACGGACTGCACCTCCTTGTCACCGGCGGTGTAGTAGAGTTCCGTGACCTCGAGCATGAAGTTGCCCGTCTCCTTGTTCCTCGGGACCTGGGCTTCCAAGTCTGCGAGGGTGAAGGAACCGTAGCTCTTCGCCTCGGCTCCCTGGGCGGCCTGTTTATGCACTTCAGCCACATTCACCTTGGGCATCACGTCCTGCGCACCCGGTGTGGTGCCGGCGGTTGCGGCGGGAGGGCTGTTTGGGTTGGTGATGGCGGCGGTCACTGCATTGCCGTTGCCGGTGCCGGTGCCGGCATCGGTACGCTCGCGCTTGAGGGAGAACTGGTCGGCGTGGGCACCCTTTCCGAAGTTCTGCGAGTACACGCCTTTGTTCATCACCGCATTGGCGGTGAATTCATCCTGGGTCAGCACTGCGGCGGTCGTGATGGGCACCACCAGCATGAAGATGGCGACCCCTCTCCACACCGCGCTGCTCTCCTCGAGAATGCCGTGAGAATGGCCGGCGTGGCTGTGCGCATGTTCATGCTCGTGACCGTGGTCATGCCCGCAGCAGCCTTCATGGGCATGGTCGTGGTGATGATGTCCATGATCGTGGCCGCAGCCGGGGCCATGCACGTGTTCTTTTTCGTGCTCGTGCTTGTGGCCATGGTCGTGAGAATGCCCGTGTTCATGGCCTCCGCAGCAGTCATCCTTGTGGCTGTGCGCATGAGCAGGTTCATGCTTGTGCTCATGGCCGTGATCGTGGCCGCAGCCGGGACCATGCACGTGCTCATGTTTGTGTTCGTGGCCATGCCCATGTCCACCACAGCAGCCGTCCTTGTGCTCGTGCGCATGATGACCATGGTCGTGTCCGTGGTCATGCTTGTGGGCGTGATCATGATGATGGTCGTGCTCATCGTGGTCATGCCCGCAGCCGTCGTCTTCTCCGGCGCAGCAGGCTGCCTCCTTGGCCTTCATGGTGGCGAGATTGAAAAGCGCCACTACGATCAATCCGATGCTACTCCACAAAACCATGGGCTGGAAGATGCCGTCCGGGGGCAGGTAGTGGGAGATGCGGCCGCTGGAGTAGAAGTACAGCATGATGCCACCCCACAGCAGGAGCAGGGACACGCTGAGAATGTGAATGCCGTTGCGCTTGGAGGTCATGGCACGAAGGGGGTCAGGGTTTTGGGGAGGGCGATGGAGCTGGAACTGGAGATGCAGGTGCTGGTGGCGTCGTAGCTGGGGCGGCGGGAGCCGGAGCTGGAGCCGGTGAGGGCGGCGTCACAGTCTGCGTAGCGGTGGCGTTTTTCTTGGTCAGTGCTTCCGGGAAAAAGATACGCGCCCACGGCTTGCTTAGCAAGGCCACCATGAGGAAGAGCGCGATGCACAGGCCGATGAGGAACTTCCGGCGGAAGATGGAGGCGTACATGAACACCAGCTTCACGTCCAGCATGGGACCGAAGACCAGGAAGGCCAGCTTGGCCGCACTGGGCAGACCCGAGTCCGGCATGGCCATGGGCGCGGCGATGAAGGCGTCCGAGGTGCTGCAGAGGGCCAGGATGAAGGCCAGACCCATCATGGACGGGATGGCGAGGAATTCGTTGGTGGAGACCGCTTCGATGCGGGTCTGGTCCACCTGGGTGTTGAAGACACTGGTGATGGTCACGCCAATGGCGAAGTACATCGCGGTGTCCAGGAAGTCCCGCATGGTGGTGCGCATGGCATGCGTCAGCTTCGCGTCGACGCCGTCCGGTGGGGTGTGCACATGGCCACCGCCACCTCCGCCGCCTGCAATACCCGCCACCACGGAGGGGGCGAGCACATCTTCCGGCTTCTTGCGAAGCAGCACCAGGCCGATGAGCACCGCCACTACGTAGCCCAGCGAAAGTCGGGCAAAGGTCATGCCTGTCTGGCTCAGCGCATTTTGCAGGGCCGCTGCGTGGTCCCCAAGTCCTGCTGCCTGGCCGTCCGCAGTCCGCGCCGCCAGTGTTTCCTGATAGGCGGCGGCGTGTCCTTGATGCTGGAATTCCTTGAACGCCGTCAGGGTGCTCACGATCACAATCGGGTTCACAATCGGAGCGGAGAGCAGGTAGGCCAGCGCACAGGAAAGAGGCAGCCCCTTCTGCACGAGTCGCCGCACCACTGGCACCACGGCGCACTCACACACCGGAAAGATGAGACCGAGGAAACCCGCCGCGAGGGTCGCGAAGATCTTGTTCTTCGGCAGCATCTTGTCCAGAAGCTTCGCCGGGAGGAAGGCGTCAATGAACCCTGAAAGGAGCGTGCCGACCAGGATGTAGGGAGCCCCTTCAAAAAGGATGCTCAGGAAGGCGAATGAGACGTCACGAGAGGCGTCTAGAAGCTGTTGGGGGTCAGTGGCTGCGAGGATCATTTCGTGGGAGCCCCTCTAAACGCGCTTCGCCCACGGGTTCAAGCAGGGAATGCGACATCACAGCGAGGTAACCGACGTGTTACGTACCGGTTTAGGCCCCGGGTTGCGGCAGTTTCCACAGATTCGTCACATGGCGCCCACCGCGTAAGGTGCGTAGACCGCGGCCGAATCACAACTCTCGCAGGATGCGCGAGATCCATGCCACCAACCGCTTGCCCGCGTGCGTATCCTCTGCCAGTCTGTGGCTCGTATTCGCGAAGCCCAATACTAAAATCGAGAATCTGTAACCAATCCATTGTATGGCACACACCCTCCCTCCTCTTCCCTATGACAAGGCGGCTCTGGAACCGCACATTGATGCCACCACCATGGAGATTCACCACGGTCGGCATCACAACGCGTATGTGACCAACCTGAACAACGCCATTGCGGGCAAGGCCGATCTCGAAGCCCTGAGCATCGATGAACTGGTGAAGAATCTCGACAAGGTGCCCAAGGACATCGCCGGCCCGGTGCGCAACAACGGTGGTGGCCACTGGAACCACACCTTCTTCTGGAATATCATGGCCCCGAATGCCGGTGGCGCTCCCACGGGTGACCTTGCCAAGGCCATCGACGAAGCCTTCGGCAGCTTCGATGCTTTCAAGGAAGCGTTTGCCAAGGCTGGCGTGGGCCGTTTCGGCTCCGGCTGGGCCTGGCTGGTGAAGAAGGATGGCAAGCTCGCCATCACCTCCACTCCGAATCAGGACAATCCCCTCATGGACGGCTCTGGCACCCCGCTGCTCGGCCTCGACGTCTGGGAGCACGCCTATTACCTCAAGTACCAGAACAAGCGCCCTGACTACATCGCCGCCTGGTGGAATGTGGTGAACTGGAAGGCCGTGGCCGACCTGTATGCCGCTGCGTAAGTCGAGTCGCGAGGTTCTGCTTCAGCATTGCTCAATTGATTCCAATGAAAAGCCCGGGGCGTGTGCTCCGGGCTTTTGGTTGTTGCTTGGGCCTTTGGCGGCAGGACAAACGCAGCATGGTGGTACAACGGGGCGATCAAAGACAAGAAGGCGGAGCCTTCTTGTCTGAACGAGAAAGCCCAAGGTGATTGCCTTGGGCTTTCCATGGAGTGAATGCGGAATGTCGTGCTGTGAGAGCGCTTACTTCTTGCTCAAATCCTTCACCTTGATGTTGCGATACCGCACGAAGCTCTTCGTCCAGTCGCCGCCGCCATGCACTTGCAGGGCGATGCTGCCCTTGGCGGGAAGGCGGGCTTCGGTCTCGGTCCACTCCATGATCTTCAGGCCGTTGATCCAGGTGGTGATGGTGGGCTTGTCACCACCGGTGATGCGCATCTTGAATTCATTCCACTCTCCGGACTTCCAGAAAGTCTTCCACTTCTCGGGCGTCATGTCGACCACCTGGGGCTTGCCATCGGCGCCGGGAGGCGTGCGATCGGGAGTGAGGATGATTTCGGAGTCGGTCGCGCCGAAGTTGAAGAAGCGGAAGTGCGGCTTGCCGCCAAGGCCTTCGCCATACAGGCCCATGAGGCTGCCATCCTTGTGGAAGTCGATGAGGCCCTGGTAGCACTTGCCATCTTCCGTGCTGCGCAGGAAGAGGCCGCTGTCCGGACCGAATTCATTCTTCATTTCCACGATGACTTCGAACTCGCTGTACAGCTCGTCCGTGAGGATGAGGCCGCCATTTCCGGGGACGTCCTGCGAGCCGGTGATGGCGCCGTCCACGACTTCCCACTTGCCGCCGCTGGTGTTCTTGCTGGTGCGGCTGTGGCCGGACTTGGCGCTGACGTGCCAGCCTTTGAGCGTTTTGCCATCGAAGATGGAGACAAAGCCGGATTCATCCGCAGCGGATGCGGGGATGGCCTGGCAGAGCAGGGCGGTGAGGAGAAGTGCGATACGCGTTTTCATAGAATAGAGAGAGGGATTCTGTACAGGGAGAGTACATGATGCCAGTGGAAAACTTTCCGCCTGCACGCGGGAGTTGACCGCCATGGCGTGCGAGGCAGAGTCGTGTCTTTCGATTCATCTATGAGCACGGAACAACGACGACTCGGATTCCTGGCGGATGGGCAGCTCTTTCTCTGCGACGGCGCGGGGAAGGAGGACTCACACACATCCTCCTTCGTCGATGGACTGCGCGGCCGCCTGCAGAGCATCAAGGACCGGAATGAATGGAAAAGCATGGGAAGCGGCGCGCAGTTCATGCGCGGTGGATTGCCCACGGGAGGGGGTGCGTTTGAGGTGGACCATTTTCGTGCCGAGTTCTCCTCGGGCGCGTTTCATCCTGCCGATGGCAAACTGGTGTATGCGATTGATGCCGGGGATGTGCGCGGTCTTTTCACGTATGATCAGGCAGAGAGTCACGAGCAACGCATGCTGCATGGGCCGAAGCATCGCTTTGCCTCCATCGACATTCGCAAAAAGGACGAGGACAGCGAGGAATGGCTGCTGGCGGTGATGGCAGATGATGGGACGAGCCGCATCGGTCTCCTCACACCCCATCGCGGTGGGGGTGTTCGCGAAATCACCGAGGGCGACTCCATTGATTCCTATCCCGTCTGGATTCCCGGTGAAGCGCGTCGCTTCATCTACCAGACGAGCGGCATCGCCCGCAATCGCGATGGCATGTGGGCCGGGCTCGGACCGGCAGGTCTGCACATGGTGGACCTCGACAAGGGATCCATGAAGACCCTGCTGGAAGATGAGCACACGGATTACCTGTGCCCGGCCTGCGGCAAGGACGGGGAAATGTATTGCCTGCAGCGCCCCTACCAGCCCTTTCGCAAGCCGAGCCTCATCACTTCGCTGAAGGACATCGTGCTTTTTCCGGTGCGGATCGTGCAGGCCATCTTCGGTTTCCTGAACGTCTTTTCGAAGATGTTCGGTGGCAAATCTCTCACCACCGCTGGCGCGCCCAAGCGCGAAGGGCCGGACCCCAAGGCTGTCTTCCTCTACGGGCGCTGGATGAACATGGAGCAGATGGCTCGTGAGGCGCCGGAAGACGAGGCAAAGTCTGCCGTGCCGAAATCCTGGGAGCTGCGCCGCCGTCGCAAGCTGGATGACGCAGGCGAGCTCATCGCCTCAGGCGTCATGGCCTACGCTCTGGGTTCGGATGGAACGGTGTACTACTCGGACGGCCGGGGTGTGCACGCCTTGCCGCCTGGCGGTGGTCCCGCGGTGCAGGTGAGCAAGCGGAGGCTGGTCACGCACCTCTTTGCCTCATAATCCCTGATTCAATGCTGGAGACTTCCGGCGACACAACTTGCGCCGGGGAGCGAAAGGGTGTATCAGAGAGCTTCTGGCTAAACATCTGTTAAGTTCAAGGCATGGTAATCACCACGGAACAGCACAAGGGAGCATTCGGTGGGGATTTGAGAACCCGGTGATCGGGCACAGTCGAAGAAGTTGCAGTCGTCGAGCTGATACGACCAAATGAGCAATACGAAAATGTACGTGGGCAATCTGTCCTGGACCGCCACTGAAACCGATGTCCGTGCCCTCTTCGAGCAGTACGGCGATGTGACGGACATTCATCTTCCTTCCGACCGTGAAACGGGCCGCCCGCGTGGTTTTGCCTTCGTGACCATGGGCACCAAGGAAGCCATGGAAGCCGCCATCAAGGCGTTGGATGGTTCCGAATGGATGGGCCGCCCCCTGAAGATCAATGAAGCACGTCCTCGCGAAGAGCGCGCTGGCGGCGGCGGTGGCTACGGTGGTGGCGGCGGCGGCTACGGCGGCGGCGGCGGTGGTGGTCGCAAGGGTGGTGGCGGTGGCTACGGTGGCGGCGGCGGTGGTCGTCGTGATCGCTACTAAATCTCTCCGACTCTCGCGCAGAGTCAGAGTCTGATTTCAAAATTTGAGGAGCAGCATCTCGCGATGCTGCTCTTTTTTTGTTGGTTTGGGGAGGAGCGGGTTCTCCTGCCATGAGCATGAATGAGTGCGCAGCAGGCTTAGTTTTGTGAGTGCATGCCTTTCGCGGTGGTCGATGATGCCCAGTCGAAGTGGTCTCGCGAACTATGCTCTTCCAGGTAAACGTCCTTCCACCAAAAATGGAGGTAGGGATGCGCTCCTGCGCGTCCGAAAATAGCGGGTGGAAGCGGTGTGGAGGTGCGGCACCAAACGGCCTTGTCACGTGGCATCTCCCTCCACCTCCGCCCACTATCTACGGACGCGCAGGAGCCCATCCCTACCGTCCCCTTTGTGTGGACGGACGCTCAAGTGCAGAGCGAATGGTGCCTCAGGGGCTCGTGTGCGCGTTCGTTTCGACGGTGCACTCGGAAGCAGTCGCTCCTCTCAACCCACATTAAACAGCGACGTCACCGACTCGTCGTCGTGGATGCGCTTGATGGCCTCGCTCAGGAGTGGTGCCACGCTCAGCGCGGTCACCTTGCTGCCGTGGGCCTGAGGGACGGAGTTCGTGGTGAAGACTTCGAGGATGGGGGACTTGTCGAGCCGCTCGCGGCCCTTGTCGCTCAGCACGGCATGGGAGACGCCGGCGTAGATGTTCTTGGCGCCGCTCTCGCTCAGCAGTTTTGCCGCAGCGGTGAGCGTGCCGGCGGACTCCGTGAGGTCATCCACCATGAGCACATTCTTGCCCTTTACATCACCGATGACGCTGAGGGCTTCTACTTCCTCCGCGCTGATGCGGTTTTTCGCCACGATGGCGAGGGGCACGCCGAGGGTCTTCGCATAGGAATGACACATCTTGATGCCGCCCACGTCCGGGGAGACGACCACGAGGTCCTCGATGCCGCGCTCGCGGATGGCCTTGATGAGCACCGGCGCTGCGTAGAGATGGTCCACGGGAATGTCAAAGAAGCCCTGAATCTGACCGGCGTGCAGGTCCATGGTGAGCACGCGGTTCACACCAGCGGCCACGAGGAGATTCGCTACCAGCTTCGCCGTGATGGGCACACGGGGGCGATCCTTGCGGTCCTGTCGGGCGTAGCCGAAGAATGGAAGCACGGCGGTGATGCGCTCGGCACTGGCGCGGCGCACGGCATCCACCATGATGAGCAGTTCCATGAGGTTCTGGTTCGCGGGCGGGCAGGTGGGCTGCACGAGGAAGACATCGCGGCCGCGGATGTTCTCATTAATCTGCACAAAGGTCTCACCGTCAGGGAAAGTCTCCACCGTGGCAGATCCCAGCGGCACTCCGAGGCTGTCGGCAATGGCTTGTGAAAGGCCGTTGTGAGCAGTGCCACTGAGGACGCGGAGATGATTTTTCATGGGTCGCGCAGTGAAGGGAGATTCCGCCCAAAATCAACTGCTGGACCGCAATTCGTGACATTCCTGTCAGGGATTGGGCTTCCTTGCAGGGTCCCGCCTCTACTTTCACCACCGTCTTCGCTAGCGCCCGGCTGGAATCGGCAGGGCAGGGGATGGCAAAAGGCTCGCTCAGGAGCGGTGACAGGCCCTGTCGTAGGCCGCCAGCAGTGAGGCGACGGAGCGTTTCCAGCTCAGTTCGCGGGTGAGCCGCTCATACCCCAGAGAACCCATGCGCTCGCATTCTTCAGGATTGTCGATCATCTCCAGGATGGCATCGGCCAGCTTCTCGGCGGAGTTCTCCGTCACATACCGGGCGGCATCTCCTGCGGAGTAGCGTCCCTCCTTGGTGCCAAACATGACCTGCGCCCGGCTGAAGGCCATGTACTCCAGCGTCTTGTTCATGGTGTAGTGGTCGTTGTAGTCGTTGATGGGATTACATGCCACGCCCAGGTCCATCGTCTTCAGCGCGGTGAAGAGGAACTCATTCGTCACGCGTCCCGGCATATCCACGAATCCCTGCAGGGCCATGGCGTCGCGCAACTTCGCAAGCTCTGCATGCTCTGGACCGGTGCCCATGAGGAGGAATTGCACATCATTGCGCCGGCGGCGGTGCACGATGTGGGCCGCCGCTTCGATGAGGTAGTTCACCCCATTCGCATTTCCCATGACGCCGACGTACCCGACGAGGTGCTTGCGTCCCTTGCGCAGCGAAAGATCTGCAGCCACCAGTGTGTTCAACTGGTTCGGTGCAGTGCGGACCACGAACACATCCTGGTCTTTTTTGCGGCCACGCTGCTTCACGGCGGCGAGCACGCTCTCGTTCGTGGCGATGACCACATCCGCTAGTGCCAGGGTACATCGCTCGGCAAAGCGCACCACCTGGTAGAGCAGGCCGCGCCTGCCGAACTTCGCCTCGTACATCTCCGGCCACAGGCCATGCACGTCGAAGATTACCTTCACATGGGCGAAGAGCTTGAAGGGCAGGGCTACCAGGAAGAGCAGGTCCGGCGGATTGCAGAGGTGGATCACATCGAACCCCTTTCGCTGCCAGGCCTTCCTGGCGCACCGAAACTCGCCCCACAGCGCCGTGGCGTACCTGCTGATGAAACCACAAATTCCCTTCGCCTCCCCACGGCTGCGGTGGCGGTAGATCTGGATGCCCTCCAGCACCTCCTCCGCCTCCGTGTAGCCGCGCATCTGCGGGCAGATGACGGTCACCTCATGTCCGGCGTCCCTCAGGGCACAGGCCTCCTGCCATACCCTTCGGTCGAGGGGCACGGGCAAGTTTTCGACAATGATGAGGACGCGCTGATGGCCGGGGGTCATGGAAAAGCCTTATAAATATACATGTAGGTTTGAGCCTTGCTGGAGAAATTCTGATTTTTTACGGGATAAATCAGGCCTTCAGCCCATTTTTGCGGGATATTACTAAGATTAAATTCAGCCCGGGATATTTAGTTGCTCAAATCCGCGGCCGCTGGGAGCATTTTCCAGCCCATGAATTTCTGCCGAAATCTTCATCTCCCGGTACTGCTGCTGGTCCCGTTCTTTGTGACCGTATCATCGGTGGTTCAGGTTCAGGGTATTGGCGTGAGCGCCGTCAAAGCCCAGGAGACCACCCTCCACGAAAGGGAACAGAAGGCCCTCGCCACCGCCGAGGAAGCGCTGAAATCCCAACTCCAGGAAATCAAAAAGACCACGAAGGACAAGGAGAGCCTGACCGCTGCCGAGGACATGCTCGCCGTGCTGGCAAAGCCGAGGGTGCCCATCGCCACCGATGAGGAGCTCCAGGGCAGCTGGCAGGTGCGCAGCCTGCAGACCGGCCAGTACGGCGCCTACACCTACCCCTACTTTAAATGCGGTATTAGCACCGAGGGGAAGGACCTCATTTTCCACAAGTCCACCGGCTCCCAGCGCCGCAAAGGCACCCTGGTACGTGTGGACGAAAATCGCTACCTCTTCACCGGAGCCGCCTATGTGGAAGGTGACCCCGTCGGCAGATACTACGCCGCCAAGGACAATCCCACCGAAGAGCAAATCAACCACAACTCCGTGGGCCATCTCTACAAGCTGGGGAAGGGCCACTACCTCATCATCTTCGCCCCTTCAGGACCGAACGGGGAGATGTATGAGATGAAGAAGTGAGGTGAGCATTCACTCAAGATATCTTGGGCATGCCGCAAACCTTTTCCCTGCCTGAGTTGCTGAAACTGGCGGAAACGCCCAGCACTGCGAGTCACGAGGTGGTTTATCAATGGATTCGGCATCTGTGTACGGTTCCCATTCGCTATGGTGGGCCGGGAGATGACGCCAATTTCAGCGCGGAGTTGTACGTGGGCGAGCTAGGCGACCCGAGGGTGCTGGGAGTGACGTTCAGCTGTTTCGGGAATCTCTGCTTCATCCATCCTGTTCAGCAACCCTATCTGTCCGTCCACTTGATGGAGTTTGTTCTTCATCTCCATGGGTGGATCGTCGTTTCGGAACTTACGGCAGGGAAGAGCCTGTATGCAGCGAGTGGTGAGTGTGTCTATGATTTCTTCTTCAACTTTTTATAATCACAATTTGCCGCTCACGGGAGCGCAGAGATGAGCTGAAGGGGCAGGCACCTGGTGTGTCCTTCAGGTGTTGCATCACCCTCACTCAATACTCAAAGTCTGCGGTGACTGGGAGTCTTCCCAGTAAAATTCCACGTCTCCAACGCCTCCGCTGCCGGTGAAATCGCTGCGCAGATGGAAGTGATCCCGGGTCTGCTGAAGCCGCCTCAATCGCTCAATCAGAATCGGAATCTCCGCGTCAGTGATTCCAATCTGCACGCCGAACCATCCTGTTTTGAAATCTTCAATTTCTGCGTTCATGTCGAAACGGTGGGGATGCCAAGCGACCCGTGCTCTGCGTCCTGGACTGAGGGACGCCACAAAGGCAACCGCAACTCACGGGCTGGGCCGCTGCAGTGCATGGTCAGTCAGGCGTCATCATTTCATTTCCCCTTCCTGTAGGTGACAAAGGAGGCGGTGCCCCAAAGCAAGAACAAGATGCCCATGCTCAGAAGAAAGGGTTCAAAAGAATGAGCAATGGCCCAAATCAAAAAAACAAGACCGAGCAAGAGGCCAAATAGTGAGGTGGATGGATTCACCCGCTGGGCCGCGCGGTTGCGGACAATCATCGTGTGTAACACGGCAACCTGAGCCTCGCAGCGATTCCTACATGCGCAGGACATCTCGACCTCAACAACGCATTCTGGACAAATGGCGCGCCCGCATGAGCGACAGAGCGCAACTGCATCAACAGGGTGGTGGTTATAACATTTCATGCCTTAGGGAGGCACTCAACATATCGATGAGCTGCAATGGCGCAGGGGAAAAATTAACTTCGCTATCGCCTGAATTCTTATGCAGGCCTATATTCGCATGAGGCCAGTTGCCGCGTGGTGCCATGGATATCTACCTCATCAAGATTTACGTCGCTGCCGGAGTCGCTTCCGCCGCTGCCATCGGCGCGATGGTCATTGACCGGTTCCGGAATGCTCCGGCAAACACCGTTGCGCTCGGCGCTGCCCTCCTGCCGTGGTGCATGATAGCCGCGTTGTTCCATTGGCCGGAACTCATGGCCCTGCTTGTCGGGTTGTCGGGCATCATCTCGCTGTTTCTTTTTGCGATGCTGTTCTATTCCTATGACGCACCTGGCAGGCGGCGCACGTTCGCCGTCACGCTTGCCACACTGGGCCTCGGTGCTTCGCTCTACTTTGGCGGCACCGTCATGTATCCGTTCCTCGTGACTGGCTGACGCCCCTCATGAAGGAGACTCGTGCAGAAGTTGAAAAGTCGCGTGATTCGCAGCCGTATAGCCGGGTCTCGAAATTCCATTTTCAATTCAAGACCACTCCCAACAGCCACCACCATCATGCATCGCAAACTCATCCATTCCCTCCTGCTCGCCCTGGCGCTGACGCCGGCTCTGGCGAGCGCGGAGTTGAAGCTGCCGTCCGTCATCGGGGACCACATGGTCCTGCAGCAGAAGCAGACCAATCCCATCTGGGGTTGGGACACGCCGGGTACGAAGGTGTCCGTCACCTTCGCCGGGAAGACCTACACGGCGGACGCGGACAAGGACGGCAAGTGGACCGTGAAGCTCGACCCGCAGGTGGCGAATGCCAGCCCGCAGGTGATGAACATCAAGGGCACCACCGCCAAGGACGTGCAGGACATTCTCATCGGTGAAGTGTGGATGTGCTCCGGTCAGTCCAACATGGGCTTCACCGTCGGTGGCGACTGGAAGGGCGACCTCGAAGCGCTGGCCTCGAAGCACCCGAACCTCCGCCTCTTCGCGCTGCCCATGGTGGGTACGCAGGATTTGAAGACGGACATCGACGCGAAGTGGGAAGCCTCCAACGCGGATACCGCCAAGCCCTTCACGGCCGTGGGTTTCTTCTTTGGCCGCTACCTGCATGAGGTGCTCGGCGTGCCGGTGGGTTTGATTGACAATGCCTGGGGTGGTTCTTCCGCCGAGGCTTGGGTGCGCCGCTCGACCATCGAGTCCGACCCGCGCTTCAAGGACCTCGTAGAGCGCTGGAAGAACACGGAGAAGGCGGGCTTCGACCCTGTGAAGGTCAAGGCAGACTTCGACGCGCAGACGGCCAAGTGGAAGGAAGCCGTGGCCGCTGCCAAGGCCGCTGGCAAGCCAGAGCCGCAGGCCCCTCGCGCGCCGCAGAATCCTCTGACGGGCCAGCATCGTCCCGGCAACATCTTCGCAGGCATGATGCACCCAACCCTCGGCTACGGCATCAAGGGAGTCATCTGGTACCAAGGCGAGTCCAATGCGAGCCGTGCTTGGGAGTATCGCGACCTCTTCCCCTTCATGATCACTGAGTGGCGCAAGGAGTGGAAGCAGGGAGATTTCCCCTTCTACTGGGTGCAGCTTGCTGACTTCAAGGCGTACCAGGACAAGCCGGGCGACAGCGACTGGGCAGAGCTCCGCGAGGCCCAGACCCTGAGCCAGAAGCTGCCGAACAGCGGCCAGTGCATCATCACGGACCTCGGCGAGGCCAACGACATCCACCCGAAGAACAAGTATGACGTCGCCGCGCGCCTCGTGCGCTGGGCCCTCGCGAAGGACTACGGCATCAAGATTGCCTACCACAGTCCCGAGCTGAAGAGCCACGAAATCAAGGGTAACAAGGTGACCGTCACCCTCGACTGCTTCGGCTCCGGTCTCCGCACCCTGGACGTGGCGGATGTGAAGGGCTTCGCCATCTGCGGCGAGGACAAGCAGTGGGTCTGGGCGCAGGCGAAGATTGTGGGCAATGACAAGGTGGAAGTCTGGAACGACGCCGTCGCGGCCCCCAAGGCCGTGCGTTTCGCCTGGTCGGACAATCCGGTCCACAACCTCATCTCCAAGGAAGGCCTGCCCGTCACGCCGTTCCGCACCGATGATTTTGAGATGATTACCAAGCCCAAGCCTGCCGTCGTGGCTCCCGCTCCCGCCAAGCCTGCTGCTCCCGTGAAGCCCACTGCAGCCCCGGCGAAGCCGGCTGAGCCCAAGACCGCTGCGGCACCCAAGAAGGCCTGATCTCACGTTTTGACGACCCAAGGCGCCCGTGAGCCCAGCTTGCGGGCGCCTCTTTATTTAGAGTCCCAGCCGGAAGGAAATCCATCTCCCAGTTGACAGACGTGCTGGGCCGGGTACCCTCTCCGCCCTTTCCCCGTAAACCAGCGAACCTCAGGAGACAAAGTACATGGCCAAGATTCTCGATTTGGATGCCAAGACCCGCACTGCCGTGGGCAACGGAGCCGTCCGCCGTCTGCGCAAAGCAGGTAGCATTCCCGCCGTGATCTACGGCAAGAAGCATGACGTCAAGAATCTTGAAGTGGATGCCAAGACCTTCAGCCGCCTCGTGGCTCACAGCGTCTCGGACAACATCCTGGTGAACCTGAAGATCGCCGGTGAATCCGCCGACTCCCTCGCGCTGGTGCAGGAAGTGCAGCATGACTACCTCAAGGGTGGCGTGCTTCACATCGACTTCCACGCCGTCGCCGCGGATGAAGACATCCATGCGAACGTGCCGATTATTCTCACCGGCGTTGATGCTGCTGAGAAGAAGGGTGGCAAGCTTGAATTCATCCTTCACGCCCTGGAAGTGCATTGCCTTCCCAAGGATCTCCCCGAGAGCTTCGAAGTGGACGTGGAGCCCCTCAACATCGGTGACTCCATCCACGTGAGCGACCTCAAGCTTCCTGCTGGCGTTTCCACCAAGATCGAAGGCGACGTGGTCGTGGCGATCCTGAAGGAGCCCACCGTGGCTGAAGAACCCGCTCCCGCCGCTGCCCCTGCTGCTGGCGCCGCTCCTGCCGCTGCTCCTGCGAAGGACGCGAAGGCTGCTGCTCCTGCCGCCAAGGCCGCTCCGGCGAAGAAGTAACCCTGTTGCGCGTCGTCTGACTGGACGTGTCCGGCTCCGGCCCTCTCCCTTCGCTGAAGCCACGCTTGATCGTGGGATTGGGCAATCCGGGACGCGACTACGAAGATACGCGGCATAATATCGGTTTCATGGTCGTGGACGCCCTTGCCAGCCAGTTCGGTGCCTCATGGGTGTCCGAGAAGCGCTGGGACTGTGCGCTCGCCAAGTTCCGCGGTGGGTGGCTCTTGAAGCCGCTCACCTACATGAACCTCAGTGGCGAGGCTGTGTCCGACGTGAGCCGATTCTACAAAATTGAGCCCGGCGAGGTGCTGGCCGTGTATGACGACGTGGATCTCCCGCTGGGCTCCCTTCGCATGCGGCTGAAAGGCAGCGCGGCCGGGCACAATGGCGTGCGCTCCCTGATTTCCCATCTCGGAGGAGAGGAATTCCCCCGCCTGAAGGTCGGCATCGCCCCGGAAGGCGGTCGTCCTGCAGGTGACCGCATGGTGGGACATGTGCTGGGCCGCTTCACGGAAGGGGAGCGTCCCGCGCTCGCGCAAGTCTTGGGCCGCGCTTCCGATGCCGTGCGCACCGCCCTGCACTCCGGCGTCGCCGCCGCGATGAACATTTTCAACCGCAAAGAGCAATCCAACAACGAAACTACGGAAAAACCATGAGCCGCAAGTATGAAGCGATGATCGTCCTGGACATGAAGGGACGCGAAGAAAATGTCGAAACGCTGGTGAGCCAGATCGGCAAGGAATTCGAAACCAACGGCGTGAAACTTCAGCAGGTGGACAACCTGGGCAAGAAGAAGTTCCCCTTCGCTCCCCGTCACGTGGAGAGCGGTTACTACATCAACTTCCTTTTCGAAGCTGAGCCGGCCGCCGTGGACAAGGTGCAGGCCCGTCTCAAGCTCAATGACAACGTGTACATGCAGTACTTCCAGCGCCGCTAAGGCCTGAAGTTTCTGTGCATTCACGCGGCGGATCTCTCCGGCGATGGGTTTTTGCGGCCCGTCGCCGAAATTAATTCGCCATCCTTACTCACTCCCTCTAACCTCGCTCCGCTATGGCCTCCTACAACAAAGTGATGCTCATGGGGAATCTCACGCGGGATCCCGAAGTCCGGTATACACCCAAGGGCAGCGCTGTGGCCGATCTGGCCATTGCGGTGAACCGCTCGTACACCGCGGACAACGGCGAAAAGCGTGAAGAGGTGACCTATGTGGACGTGGTGCTCTGGGCGCGCCTGGCTGAGATTGCCAACCAGTATCTGCGCAAGGGCAGCCCCGTCTTCATCGAAGGTCGTCTCCAGATGGACTCATGGGAGGACAAGCAGACCGGCCAGAAGCGCAGTCGTCTGCGTGTCGTCGGTGAAATCATGCAGATGCTTGGCGGCAAGCGTGATGGCAGCGACGAGCAGGGTGGTGGTGGCAGCGGCGGTGGCGGTGGTGGAAACTACCAGCAGCGCCCGCAGCAGCAGTACCGCAGCGGCGGCGGCGGTGGCGGTGGTGGCAGCGCTCCCCAGCGTGGAGGCCAGCCCGCACGCCAGTCCCAGCCTGCGAATGACGAGTACGGCGAGGGACCCATCACCGATGGCCTCGAGGACGACGACATTCCGTTCTGATGCGCTGAGACATCAGTACATACCTTTTGAAAAACCGGAGTTCGCTCCGGTTTTTTTGTGCCTGCATCTCATGCGTTGAGAACGAGGCGAGTTAAAGGCAGGTCTTGAAGGGCGGCGAACTTACCCAGTGCGTTGCGACAGGCCCAAGGATCGGGAACGCCTCGTTCCCGTCAGCGGTCACCATGCTTGGTGATCTTGCATGTCGAGCACCTCCCGCGTTTCCAAAAGTGTGCTTCGGCGGATACACGCCATAAAGCCCGTCACCCACGGGAACGAGGCGTTCCCGATCCTTGGGCCTGTGCCATGTTCGTGCTCCATGGATACGCTTGTCGCATGAACCACTCCAGGTAGTTCGAAGCGCGACTAGCCCGCTTCTCCCTGTTGTTGTGAATCCGTTCTGGACCCGTGGTGCAAGGTCGTCTCCAGGCCCTCCAGATGCAAGGGGCGGTCGGGCGCATGGACCGGAGCCTGTAGGGCGTGGTCACGCATCACGTAGGTCTGGGCCAGACGGTCTCCCCATCGTTCCTGTCCATCGATGCACAGGAGCACGAGTTCAATCATCGGCATCAGCGGAATGAAGAGGATGCAATTGCGAATAGCGCTCTGCATATGGGTGCAGGGCCTGCGATGACGTGCGTCGAAGACTCGAATGCCCACGAGGCGTTTCCCCAAGGCATGGCCCTCGAAGTAGGAGTCACCGAAAATGCGGTAACCCAGCGCAACCGCCAGCACCATCACAAAGACAAGCATGCCGCCCACGCTTTCCAAATTCAGCAAGTTGCCTGAGGCAAAGATCACCGCCGACGCGACCACGGAGTCAATGCCGTGGGCAACGACTCGTTGGACGACGGATGCGGTTTCATATTCGGTAGGGTGGGGTTCCTCGCTCATACGTGGGCGCGCGAAGTTTGCTCGAAAATTGAGGCGTCTGTCAATATGGAAGGGTTTGATTCAGCAGACGCGAGCAGTTTCAACATGTCTTCCCCCCTTCAAAGGAGCGAGGACACTCTTGTCCGCCATCCCTGACGTACCACCTTCTTTCATCCGGCAGGCAAGGCATATCCCTCACCAGCTGCTCCAGAGGCGTCGCTCGTAGCTTCCACGTGAAGGAGGTCGCAGCGGCACAGAACGGCGGACAAGAGTGTCCACGTTCCTTGCCCAAGGCTTCGCTCCTGGCACCGAGGCAGCCAATACTGCATGCTTTACACACAAAAAACTCCGACCCTTTCGGGTCGGAGTTTGCAGGGTTAGAAGCCTGGGGGGCTTTAAATTGTCGAAACGTCTTTACGCGGCTTGCTGCCTGAGGCGGAGAGCGCCCCGGCGTGTGAACCAGCTGCGCTCGCTCCAGCCCACGATGCCCAGGAGCAAGAGCGCGGTCATCACGGTGGCAGGCTCAGGTACGGGAGCGATTTCTCCCGAACCGAAGGTCACTTCGCCGGTGTTGTTGCCCGTCCACTGGCCAATGCCCAGCAGTCCCGTGCCAGCGCCGCTGAAGAACTGAATCGAGTTGAGTTGAGCCAGAGTGAGGCTCGTGTTGTTGTCTTGCGTGCCGAAGTAGATTCGGTCTCCCAGGTTATAGTTGTAGATGGACAGGGTCCCGTTCCAGCTGGCCGCACCGGAGAGGGCAAACTGGAGGATGTTGTTGCTGCCGGTTCCCAAATCGATGATGGAGTTTCCGGAGAGAGTAAGCGCGCCCAAGGTCTCCGTGTGATTGCTCAAGCCTGCGGCGAAGGCGAGCGTGCTGCCGGCCTGCAGGGTGATAGCCGCGGAGTCGTTGATCTTGCTGCTGCCGGCGGTGCCGGAGAACATGAGAGTGCCACCATTGGCGACCACAACGCTGGAGGTCTGGGAAAGGGAGCCCGAGACATTGAGCGTGCCATTCGAGACCGTGGTGGCGCCCGCATAGGTGCTGGTGCCCGAAGCCAGCATGGTGCCGGTGCCCAGCTTGGTCAGGCCGCCATTCGTGATGTTGGCGCTTACGGAGAGTTGTCCAGAGGCCACGTTGAAGTCACGGGTGCCGCCATCGAGGTTGACCGTTCCTGCATTGGTACCCACACCCGCAGTGGCAATGCTCGAGTTGCCCGTGCTGGTCACCGAACTCCGAAGCGTAAGGTTGCCAGCGGTGGTGTTGCTCGCGTTCAGGGTCAGGGAGGCGTTGTTGATTTCCAGTCCAGCGCCACCAGCGAGGACGACCAGGTTGCCGCCGGCTTCCACGGTGTTGGTTCCACCACTGATCACCACGTGCGCATCTTCCACGCTGCCGCCGGAGTTGATGGTGTTTGTGCCGCCAGCCCAGGTGACGGAAGCTCCCGTGCCCGTCAGTTTGCCAGCACCTGTGGTGAAGGTGCCGCCCTGGTTCACGAGGGTGCCCACGGTTTCGTTCTTCCCGTTGAGGTTGAAAGAGCCGTCACTCTTGATGGTGACGGAGGCGTTATCGTTGATCTGTTCGTTCTTATCCAATCGCACGACAGCGCTGCCTGAGGCGCCGGTGCCGTCTCCGACTTCCAGATTCTTCACGGTGCCGCTGTCTGCCGCAGCACGGTCCAAGACGAGTGTACCATTCTCCACCACCGTCACACCGTTGTAGGAGTTGGCATCAGTGCCGTTGAAGGTCAGTGTACCGGTCCCCGTCTTGGTCACTCCGCCAGCTCCCGCCAGGGAAGAGGACACGCTGGAGGAGATACCGGAGCCGACTTCGATGATGGCCCCGCCCGAGAGGACTTGGATGTCCCCAGCTTCGAAGCCAGTGCCAATGAGAGCTCCATTCGTGCGGGCTTTGAGGATGCCTCCATCGATATTGAAGGCTTCAGTTCCGAGTCCTCCCACGATACTATTCACTTCGAGTACCCCGCGAGCACCAGCGGTGCCGTTCAGGTTCAGGGTGCCTGAGCCCGTAACCAGGGAAAGGTTCACGGTCGTCCCCAGGTAGCGTCCGCCATTCTCGATGGTGAGTTGTGCGGTGCCACTTCTGCCAATGGCAATGCCGGAGGTGTTGGACAAGAGCGAGCCAGCACCTGACACGAGTATCGTTCCATTCGAACCGGCGGCATATCCCATGACGGACGCTCCGTTGGCGGCTACCTCGCCTCCGCCAGTGATGTTGAGGGTGCCTTGGCCACTGTTTCCGACGGTCAGACCACCGTTGCTAATGGTCCATTTGGCGCCGGCGCCTGTGACGTTGACCGTGCCCACGCTACCAGTTGATTGACCGATGATCCCGCCGCCAGAGCTTTGAACTACTTCGCCGCCATCGTGAATCGTCAGGGTTCCGGTGCCAGCCATGCCCACGTAGATATCCCCACTGGCCGTCCAAACTCCGGGGCTTCCTTGATCCTCCACAATCACGGTGGCCGTCCTGCCCGAGTCAACGCCAATGATGGCGCTTGCGGAGACTACGCTTTTGCCTTTCACGGTCGCCGTGACCGTCGTTGGGACCACTGCGGTACTTCCAAAGTGCACGACCGTGCTCGACGTAGGGACTCCGTTGGGAGTCCATTCATTGCCGGCGCCGTTGCTGTTCCAGGTCCCGTTGGTAGAATTCCACACGGACTGGCCTTGGGCTGCGATGGCGAGCAGAAGGGTGGCCGCGCTGACAAGGCCCTGAACCGTTCCTCTCGTCCACATCCGGCCTCCGGGTTGCGATTTGAAATTATTTCCCTTCATAATATTTAATGGGCTGTTTGTTCCCGTGCGGAGAAACCCCAATTCTTGAGCAAAGGTTTAGTCCTCAATTTTAGCCATGACTACACAAAATTTATGAATGGAACGTAGGATTTGGCTTACAAAGAAGGCCTTGCGCTGAGTGTTACGTGATGAACAGCTTGTTCACTAAATGTTGGAGGCCAACAACTTGAGGCTAAATTTTGCGTCTGCTACGCATCGCTGAGTCGACTGTGCAGATTTAGGCCCCAGAGGGATCCCCGCCCAGTCCAAGCGCTAAATGTCGCTGTAGGAGGTGGGCTCAGGGCCCGTGAGGGCCATTCAATCCAAAGGTGAAGCGTGAGGCCAAGTTAAAGGAGCGCGGACACTCTTGTCCGCTATCCCTGACGCACCACCTCCTTTCACCTGGCAGGCAAGGCCACATTCCACCATCTGCTCTAAAGGCGTCACCAGTACCTTCCACATCGAGGACGTCGCTGCGCTCACGTCCCGGGCGCTTCACCGAGCACGCGGATTTTTCCTGTCTTCACGTCCAGCAACCGGAAGGTCTTCTTTCCGTCCTCATCACTGTGCGTGAGGAAGAAGACCTTGGACTCATCCGCCGAGGAGCAGAGATTGAAGATGGAGGCCAGCGATTCCTTGATGGGAATCACCTTGAGCGATTGCAGGACGGTGGCTGCCTGTTTCCAACGCGCAGGCACGCCGATGGGCAGCTTCTCAAGAGGCCCCTCTGGTCCCAGGTGCACACTGGGCTTGGGTATCTGCACGAGGAAGGCCTCCACTTCATTGGCCACCGTCATCACGAGCGATTTCCCCGCTGGGGCGATGTCCATGAGGGTGAAGGAGGAGCCTGGGTTGTTTCTTTCGTATTGAAGCACCGCGAGAGGTGCGGCGCGCCACACGTCGAGGGAGAGTCCTTCCTCAACTGTGCTGGTCAGTCCCGCCCAGAGATCACTGTCGCTGGAAAAGAAGAAGCGGCCTTCAGCATCATAGACCGCGGAGAACATGGCCGGCGCGTCCTTCGCATCGACCAGTTCCATCTCGCCCTTGGGAAGGGCGCGAAGATGAAATGCACTGTCTGTCTCAGACTCACCTCCGAAGGTCTCCGCAAGCAGGTCACCGGAGGAAGGATCCGCGTTGATGTCGGTGAACTCACCGTGCTCCAGGGTGAGTACCTTCCGTGCAGTCGCGTATCCTGGTTTCCAAAGGAAGAGTCTTTTCGAAGTGGCCAGCCAGAATAGCCCTTCCTTCGCCGGGGAAATGGAGTGCAAATCCTCCCCTTCAATTTGCTTGCCGAGATCGACCACGGTGGTCTTGCCGTCCGCGAGTGAAATGGACCAGATCTTGGCGCCATCATGAGGCAGGGCGATGACGGTATTCCCATCCTCCGTGAAGGCGGCTTCGCCCGCGTGGAGGGGAGAGGTGAAGACATGGCCGCACACAGCAGCCGCCAGCAACAGCAGAGAAGCGAAGGGCCTCATCGCGACACGCTGTGGCGCAACTCGGGAAGAGCGTCAAATCAATGTTGCGTCAGGATAAACAACCGGGATGGGACGAACAGGGAAAGCGACGCTGCACATCAGCTCAACGTTCCAAGTCGCTTTGCGTCGTGGAGTGCGGTGGCATAGGCCTCCCTTGAGGCCGCGACACCGCTTTGAACGGAGGTGTCACGTACCGAAGTTCTGGATGGATTCATTGGAATCCAGCATCCGAAGAACCTCAGCGGAAAGTATCTTGGCGATTGGACCGTGATACCGCTTCATGATGCTCCGCTTCTCCGTTCAATGCGGTGTCGCGCTAACGCTTGCCACACGCACTCCACGACGCAAAGCGCTCTTTCCATGTGTCAGATGAAAGCGAACCGAGGTCATGTTCGATGTGCCCGCAATTCTCCATCCCATAACCTGACGCACATGTTGAGGGCGCATCACGCCGCCTTGAGTCTGCGGCGGACTGCGCCACGCCGCCTCACGACTCGGGCGCTTCACCGAGCACCCGGATTTTTCCCGTCTTCACATCCAGCAATCGGAAGGTCTTGTTCCCATCCTCATCGCTCTGCGCGAAGAAGAATACCTTGGTCTCATCCGGAGACGAACAGCGATGGAGCCGGTGGCATAAGGCGCGATGCGCCATGCTTTGCGTCCTCCACCCATCCCGGCGCAGGCATCGTGGTCGCTGCCGGCTTCGCAGATTGCTGTCATACCAGTCACCAAAGGCGGAAGGTATTGCTGGGTGGGCGGCGAGCTCACACCACACGTGTTACTGTGCTGGGCTTCTTTTCGAATTGGACGGAGTTCAAAAAGAAGCCCAACCGTATGTAGTACCTATTGATTTCCTATTAGTACGGGTTCAGCAAGAGGTCGTCGGTGGGAGATCCATCTGTGATTTTAGCAACATGTGTTCCAGCGAGCGCTTTGCCCGTCATAGCCTCTACAGCTCCCAGCACGGCGCCAAGAGTGAAAGTACAGCGTCGAGTACTCCCTGGTGCCTCGGATGCCATGCAAACAGTATCTTCAGTTTTGATAAGATAACCACCTTCCGGTGTCTCCGACATTTCCAGGATTGAACAGAGTTTGGTGCCTTTTTTGCCAAAGACCTCATCCAAAGTTTCGGTCATCTTACCAACATCTGGATTACTGCCGGTGAGGCCCAGTGAATCGGCAACATCTTTTCCACGCTTGCGTCCCGCAGCGATCAGCGCAGCAGCGGTACCGTCGGCTCCAAGGATATCCTCCATGCCAACAATGGCGGCTCTGAAACAAATGATGCTCATGAAGTCATCCAAATTTTTGCGTAATTTCATAGTGCGTTTTTGTTTTGAGTTTTTGCGCTAAGAGTTTGCTAAATCTTGTTTGCAACAAGTTCGTAGAGTTCATCGCCCGAGCGCAATTCCACTGGTCCGTTCTACTTTAGCCGAATATGGCGGCAATTTTCTTAGCCGCGTCACGACATTCGAGATTTATCAATCCGACGTTTGCTCCTGTTACTGCATAAACAGCCAGAACCCCTTTGGGGCCGGTCGAATACACGTAAATCTGGCCAGAATTTCCCGTCACAGAGGTTTCGCTGAGATCTCCGGCGGAGAAGGTATCGCAGATTCTCATCCCCAAGCCGAGCGCGGTCGCAATCATTGCGGCCATGCGGTTAGCGTCCCCTTTCGTATTACTGGCAATTACCAATCCATCTATTGATGCTACAAGTGATCCCTGAATTTCAGGGACAGCGCTACGAAGTCTTTGAAGGACTCCTTCGAGTTCAGCATTAAGTGCCATATGTATTTATTTCTTAGTTTGACCGAACTTTATTTATTCAGCAGCACGTTTCGACGTGTTGACTGATTCTTAGCCTGTCGGTCGGCAGGCGAAAAAAAATTTCACAGAGATGCTGCGGCTTCTCCTAGTTCGGCATGTTTTTCGCAGAACCATTGATGGCCGCGAAGAGCTCGTAGAGGATGTCTATACACTCACCGTGATCAGTAGCGTTTAGACCGAGCACAAGGTGTTTCGGCAGGTCTAAATAATCGGCGACATCGCCGGGGCTCCAGACTCGATCCAAATCCTGTCGTGTCACCCCTACGATGAAAGGAATAGTGATTTGACTTGTGATATAGTCGAGGATTAGACGGGCATTTGGAAGGTCTTGAGGGCGATCACCAGCAACGAGAAACATCATTCCATGAGCTCCTTCGCAGAGCACGTCCCACATGAAATTGAATCGTTCCTGTCCCGGTGTGCCGAAAAGATGAATGGGGTAGCCGTCAATTACCAGAGAACCGAAGTCCATGGCGACCGTGGTAGTGGGCTTTCCAATATCTTCAGTAGAGGGCACATCGGTATCCACTACTTCTGTTTCGGAAAGAAGTCGTATGAATGTGGTTTTACCAGCGCCCACGGGACCTGAGACGACCAATTTGAGAAGAGGATGCATTATATTAGAAACTGCGCTGGATATAGTTATGCGTTACTTCAACGGACTTTTGCCTGGCCTCCGCGGAAGAATCCTCGGTTGCCAGAGTTCTGAGTCCGACGGTCTCGTCTTGCTTCTGACGATCATCAGGCGGTCTGCAGTCTGCGACGTACAGCACCCCGGCGACTGAGCCAGCCGCGTTCTCCCCAGCCGATCACTCCCAGCAGCAGGAGCGCGCTCATCACGCTCGCAGGCTCAGGCACAGGGGCGATTTCTCCGCCGATTCCCGACCCCACGACCACCTGTCCGGAATTGTTTCCTGTCCATTGCCCGGTACCCAGCAGTCCGGTGCCCGCGCCGCTGTAGAACGTGATCGAGTCGAGTTGCTCCTGCGTGAGGCTCACGATGCTGTCCTGCGTACCGAAGTAGATCTGATGACCTGGCTGGTAGTTGTAAATCGAAAGCGTGCCTGTCCAATCGATCGCACCTGAAATCGCGAAGCGCAGGATGTTGTTCGAGCTGCCCACGCCAAAGTCGACGATTGAGTCCCCCGAGAGTGTGAGCTGGCCCATGGTCTCCGTGTGGTTGGTCAAGCCTGCGTCGAAGGCAACGGTGCTTCCATCCTGCAGCGTGACTGCTGCTGCGTCGTTCACCTTGCTGCTGCCAGCAGTGCCGGACAGCATGAGCGTTCCACCATCGGCGACCACGACACTGCTTGTCTTGGAAAGGCTGCCCGTGACGTTGAGAGTGCCTTCCGAGATCGTTGTGGTTCCCGCATAAGTGCTGTTCCCCGAGACCACCATGGTGCCTGTACCCAGCTTGGTCAGTCCGCCATTGGTGATGTCGGCGCTCACGGCAAGTTGTCCGGAGACCACGTTGAAGTCGCGGGTGCCGCCATCAAGGTTGACCGTTCCTGCATTGGTACCCACACCCGCGGTGGCAATGCTTGAGTTGCCGGTGCTGGTCACGTCTCCGCGAAGCGTGAGGCTACCTGCCGCACCTTTGCTTGAGTTCAGAGTCACCGAGGCATTGTTGAGTTCCAGTCCTTCGCCACCAGCGAGTACTTTCAGATTGCCTCCAGCTTCCACGGTGTTGGTGCCACCGGAGATGACCACGTGGTCAGACTCCACGGTTCCTCCTGAGTTGATGGTGTTGGTGCCACCGGCAAAGGTGACGGAGTCTCCCGCAGTAAGCTTGCCGGCACCTGTGGTGAAAGAGCCGCCCTGGTTCACAAGGCTGCCCACAGTCTCGGTCTTGCCGTTGAGTTGGAATGCGCCGTCACTCTTGATGGTGACGGAGGCGTCATTCTTGATCTGTTCGTTTTTGTCCAGTCGCACCACAGCGCTGCCTGCCGCGCCCGTGCCGTCTCCGACTTCCAGATTTCTCACGGTGCCACTGTCGGCCGCCGTGCGCGCCAGCACCAGGGTGCCCTCCTGCACAGCCGTCGTACCTTGGTAGGTGTTTGCAGTCGAGGAATTGAGAGTCAGGGTGCCGTTCCCTGTTTTGGTCAGGCCACCGGTACCTTCCATGGCAGTCGTGATGGAGGTGGAAAGCCCTGTTCCGACTTCAATGTACGCCCCGCCTGCGAGGATCTGAAGGTCGCCTTTCTCGAAGCCCTGGAACAGGCTCCCGGATTCCCGGGCCTTGAGGACACCCCCATCAAAATTGATGGTGCCGGATCCCTCTCCCTCCAAGATACTGCCCACCTCAAGGACTCCGCGAGCTCCGGTGGTGCCTTTCAGGTTCAGGGTGCCTTCACCCGATCCTTCTTTGCCAAGGATCACCTCGTTCGCCAGGACACGTCCGCCGTTCTCGATGGTGAGTTGCCCCACGCCCTCGTAGCCGACTTTGATGGTTTCGCTGCTGCCGGACCACTGCGATCCTGCCCCCGTCACCAACACGGTCCCGGTGGCGCATTCCGCGACTCCAATCTTCACATAGTCTGTGAAGGTGACCACACCCCCGCTGCTGATCGTCAGGGAGCCCTGGCCTTCGTTCGCAATGGTCATGCCGCCCGTGATGTTCCACTTGGAGCCGGTGCCAGTCACGGTGACGGTGCCTACTCCATCACTTTGTTGACCGATGTTCGCTCCGCCGGTGGTGACCTTGACTTCGCCGCCACTCCGGATGGTCAGGGTGCCGGTACCAGCATCGCCCACGGTCATGGTTCCGCTGGCCGTCCAGAGGCCGGCATTTCCACCAGTGTCTTGCACGATCACGGTGGCCGTTTTGCCCGAGCTGTAGCCGATGCTGGCGCCCGCGGAGACCACGCTATTGCCGTTCACCGTTGCCTGCACCGTGGACGAACTCACCGATGAGCTGCCAAATCGGACTGACGTGCTCGAGGTGGGAACGCCTCTGGGGCTCCAGGCGTTGCCGTTGCTGTTATTCCAGTTCCCGTTGGAGGAGGTCCAGGTGGCAGTTTGCTCGGTAGCAAAGGCGCACAGGGTGGTCGTGGCGGCAAGGATAGCTTGGAGGAAGGCGAGCTTGAGAAAACCTTGCCCCAGAATCCCGGAAGCCTTGAAGGCTGGCGCCTTGAATCCATGGACCATTCCAGGAGCCGACAACTGACTCCTGAGCTCTTTCTTGATACGACTTCCCTGCATACTGTTTCGTAGGGCACCTGCTTTTCGTGAATCGAGAAGCATTGGCTCTAAGCAAACGTTTAGGTGTTTGATTTAGGCGGTCCACCGGTTTTTAACATTTTTGTTAGTCTGGGATTGCGCGGGTGACTCGCCCGTCACGCCGGTCAGGAGTGTGTGCCGACGGTCAGGTCCATGATCCCGAGCAGGGGAGCGAGGGACTGGGCAAAGGAGCGTGGACACTCTTGTCCGCCGTTCTGTTGCGCAGCGACCTCCAGCATGCGGAAATGACTGGTGACACCCCTGAAGCAGCGGGTGGCATGTGGCCTTGCCTGCCCGATGAAAGAGGGTGGTGCGTCAGGGATGGCGGACAAGAGTGTACACGCTCCTTTGCAATGCCCCAGCGCTTCACCTTGGGATTGAATGGCCCCTCACAGGTCTCCCACCAAGGTCTGTTTCCAGCTCTTCTCGGTATCAACCACCATGCCGGTCAAAGCGATAGAGGTCGCTGTACGCATTGGAGTTCCCCAGAACGTGATCGCGTAGGATCTCGGCAGCGAGCACGCTGTAGGTGATCCCGTTTCCGCCGAACCCCAGGGCAAACGAAGCGCGCGGGAACTCGGGGAGCTGGCCGATGTAGGCCAGCCCGTCTTCAGTCTCGCCGAAGGTGCCTGCCCAGCAGAAGGCTGGCTCAAGCTTGATGTGGGGAAACAAATGTCGGAACTTCCTCTGCAGCGTCGCGGACTTCGCGGCGATCATTCCATCGCGTTTCTCCGGATCGCGGAAGTCCTCGTCCTCACCGCCAATCAACACACGATGGTCATCGGTGGTGCGGATGTAGAGATAGGGGTCCGCCTTCTCCCAGAGAAGACAGTTCTCGTGCCAGAGATGCTTCAGTTTCCCGGCGGGCATGGGTTCGCTCACGAAGGCGAAGGTACTGTGCAGCTTCACCAGCTTGCGGTCGCTGAGTTGCTTGAACTCATAACCCGTGGCGAAGATGATGTGTTTCGCGCGGATGGTGCAGTCCCGATTCGTCTTCACCAGGACCTGCCTGCCACTGACGCGGTAATCGCTGAGTTCCGTGCGATCAAAGACACGCAGGCCAAAGTCTGTCTGCGCTTTCTCCAGCAAGCGATGTGTGAGACGAAATGCATCCACCTGCGCGCCGTCCTGGGAATAGAGCGCGCAGGGGCGCTGGAATTTCATGTGCCGCTTCACGTCGCGAGCGCTCCACCACTCGAGCTTGAAGCCTGCCTCTGCACGCGCCGTGTACTCGTGCTTCATGAATGCGGTGTCACTGGCGCGCTTCGCCATGAAGAGACTTGGCTTGAGCGAGAAGCCGCAGTCGTCGTCCAGTTTCTGAGTGAGGTCGCGAAGTTTGTAGATGGCATCCCGACAGGAGCGGTAGCAGCGCGCGGCCGTCTCTTCACCCAAGCGCTCCTTCAGTTCGACGAGCGGGGTGTCGATTTCATACTGCAGCAGCGCCGTGCTGGCAGAAGTACTGCCCCAGCCGATGTCGCGTCGATCCAGCACCACCGTGGAAATGCCGGCCTCCGAGAGATGGTACCCCACCAGCGCTCCGGTGATGCCACCACCCACGACGACCACGTCACAGCGCAGGTCTTTGTCGAGCGCGGGATAGGCATTCAGAATGCCATTGCGAACGAGCCAGAAGGCGTGCCCAGAGCGGAGATCCATGAGGTGTGCTGCCTGGGAATCGGCAGCACACGTGAGGTCGCGTGTCTGATGGCGGATGTTTGCTCCAGCTTGGTGTGGAGCATATGCCCTTCGCGGTGATTGATGATGCCCAGTCGAAGCTATTCCGCTCACCATGCCATTTGAGGCAAACGTCCCTCCACCAAAGATGCGGTAGGGATGCGCTCCTGCGCGTCCGACTTCAGGTGGGCGGAGGAGGTGCGGAGCTGCGGCACCAAACGGCCTCGCCACGTGCCATCACCCACCACCACCGCCCGCTATCTACGGACGCGCAGGAGCGCATCCCTACCGTCATTTTTTTGGAGGGGCGTTAAGGTGCAGGGCCAATGGTGCCTCAGGGACTTGAGTGCGTATTCGCTTCGACAATACACTCGCTGGCATTCACCCCAACAATCCCCGCAGCATCGGAATCATCTGCCCGTACAGGCTCTGGCCACCGAGGCGGCTGAGTTGCTCAGTGATCAACTCCACATCCGTGACGAGGTCCGCCGGAAGCATCTGCTCGTGATGGTGGCCACCGATGGAGACATCCGTCTTGATGTACGCGGTGCCGCAGTCGCGGGATACCTTGAAGCAGGCATTCTCCGAGCACAGCGTGACGGACTGCACCGCTTCGCTGCCGCTGCTGCTGCTTTCGGTGAGGTACACTTCAATCACCTGACCTTCGGGTTGCTGGAGGCGGATGCTGCCGTTCTCCGTACCCAGGGTGCACTTCAGGCGCACACCGAGCCACGCCACGAGGAGCAGTGCGCTGATGCGCTGGCCGGGACAGTGGCTGATTTCCATCTTCTTCAGCTTCGAAAGCTCGGCGAGAGCCGTCGCATCCGAGAAGCAGGAGGCAATAGCGGTACGGAAAAGGTGCGAGCGCAGCCAGCTCAGGTCATACACGCGGAACTTCGAGGTCTTCTCCGTCAGCGCGGTGTGCAGGATCGCCATGTCACGAGCGGGGTCGGTCCAGGTCGCGCTGTCGAAGAACAGCAGGTCCATCACGCTGTAGAAGCGCTCGTTGAAGTTCGAGCTGAGCTCACCCTGCCACCAGCAGAAGAGGGGAAGGTCGGAATCGAGGTGCGCGAAGACGATGTTGCGCACCTGGTTCATGTTGCCGCCTTCGAGCACGAAGGAGACCTGCTCGCTGCACACGGACTTGTGTCCTTCGTGAAGCTGGCAGTGGGCTGTGACCCAGGCGCGGGCCTTGGGTTCACCCTCGGAAGGCAGGACGAGAATCAGCAGGCCACGGCAGGCGTGTTCCAGCGTGATTTCTTCGAGCCGGCGGGTGTTGTCGTCCAGAGACTCGGGGTCCTCGCTGTAAATGGCGAAGTTCATGAGCGAGGCTTTGGTCCTCGCTTCATCCTGACCCCAGAGTTCCTTCAGGGCCTTGTCCACGCGTCCAAGCGGGACTTCCTGACCGAGTGTGGAAGTGTCGAGTACGATGCTCATGACTGGATAAGTTTACTTACGAGTCAAAGGCGGCGCCATACACGGCCATCTGCCTGCAGGAGTTCATCTGCTTCCTTGGGACCCCAGGAGCCGGCGGGATACTCGCACATGGGCGGAGGATTGCCGGACTTGTGCCAGGCGTTCTCGAGTTCGTCGATGAAGGCCCATGCGTTCTCCACTTCGTCGCGACGGGCGAAAAGCGTGGCGTCACCCGCCATGGCGTCGAGCAGGAGGCGCTCATACGCTTCCGGGCTGGCCTTGCCGAAGCTGGTGCTGTAGCGGAAGTCCATCTTCACGGGCTGCATGAGGAGCTGCACGCCGGGGAGCTTCGAGAGCATGCGCAGGGAGATGCCTTCATCCGGCTGGATGCGAATGACAAGCACATTGCGCGTGCCGCGCTGTTCAAGCGTGGGGAAGGGGACCTGGGGTGGTGCCTTGAAGTGGATGGAGATTTCCGTGGCCTTCTTCGGGAGCTGCTTGCCCACACGCACGTAGAAGGGCACGCCCTGCCAGCGCCAGGTGTCCACAAAGAGGCGCAGCGCCACGTAGGACTCGGTCTTGGACTCGGGATTCACGCGGTCTTCCTGGCGGTAACCCACGCGCTCCACGCCATCCACGCTGCCCGCGGTGTACTGGGCGCGCACGATGTTCTTCGCGACTTCCTCCGGTCCCTTGTAGCGGCGCAGGGAGCGGATGACCTTCACCTTCTCGTCACGCACGGCATCGGCGCCGAGGTCGCTCGGGGGTTCCATGGCCACGAGACTCAGAAGCTGGAAGAGGTGATTCTGCACCATGTCACGCAGGGCGCCGGCGGTGTCGTAGTAGCCACCGCGTCCGCCTTCCATGCCCAGGTTTTCCGCGCAGGTGATCTGCACGTGGTCGATGTAAGTGCTGTTCCAGAGCGGCTCGAACATCACGTTGGCAAAGCGCAGCACCATGATGTTCTGCGCGGTCTCCTTGCCGAGGTAGTGGTCGATACGGTAGGTGTCCTTTTCCGCGAAGACATCGTTCACCACCTGGTTCAGGCGGCGGGCGGTGGCCAGGTCCTTGCCGAAGGGCTTTTCGCACACGACACGGGCCCACTTGCCCTGGGGGCCTTCGTTCAGGCCGCTCTGCTTGAGCATGAGCATGATTTCGTCGAAGAACTCCGGAGCGCTCGCGAGGTAGAAGAGGCGATTGGCGGGCACGCCACGCTCTTCGTCGAACTTGTCGAGGAGGGCCTTCAGGGACTTGTAGCCTTCGAGATCCTGGAACTCGCTCTTGTGATAGTGGATGCTCGCTCCAAAGCTGGCCCAGAGAGCCGGGTCATGGCCTTGGCGGGAATGCTTCTTGTTCGCCTCTTCCAGTTCCGCACGGAAGCCTTCGTCCGTCTTCTCGCGACGCGCAAAGCCCACCACCTTGGCCTGCGGGGGAAGGTCGCCGCCTGCGGCCAGGTTGTAGAGCGCCGGGATGAGCTTGCGATGCGTCAGGTCGCCGGTGGCGCCGAAGATGACCACGGTGCAGGGCTCCGCGCGGTGGCGCTGGATAAGCGTTTCCTGGAAGGGATTTTCGAGTTCTGACATGGAGTGTGTGCTGACGGGGGATGCCGCCGTGGAAGCCAGCAGCGGGGTGGGCAGACTAGCCCGCACCCCTGCAATGCGCAACTCACGAGGGCGTGAGAAGCAAGCAGGGACCATGAAAGCTATTCATGGGCCGAATGAGGGGAAGGGGAGCGTTTAGGCCCCGTCAAAGTTCTCCCGGATGACCCCGCCTAAGTCGTTCAGAAGCCGGTCGCAAGCCCCGGTGTAGGAGGAGCCGTGCATGACGGCGAGCGTCTGCGGTTTCAGCTCAGCAAGCCGGCGCAGGACGCCCTCCGTCTGGCGGGTGTAGGGCATGTAGCCGGAGAGCGGACCCTGGTTGAGGCGATTCATGCCCTCGCGGGTGCGGTCGATGAGGTCCGCCTCCGTAAGTGGCTCGGTGTTTCCAAAGTGGTGAAACAGGTCTGAGCAGAAGAGGGTCTTCTGGGTTTCCTCAATCAGCACGCCCGCATCCCAGCCGTGGGGGATGTGGGGCGACTGGTGGAAACGGAAGTGGTACTTGCCGGTGGTGAGCACATCCTCCTGCGTCATGCCACGCGCCGGGCGGGAGGAGAAGTCATCCACAGACACCAGCTTGCCAACGAGAGTGCATACAGGTTGGGCTTGCGGGGCAAGTTCCAGCCAGTCATTCAGGGAGCCGCACTCATCGGACTCGAAGTGGCTCCAGCCAATCCACTTCAGCGTGGCCGGGTCGATGATGCTGGCAACGGCGTCCTTCAGCAGGGGAAACATGGCCCTCAGCCCCGTGTGGAACAGCAGGGGCTCCTCATCCCGCACCAGGAAGTGATTGAACTGCATGTCGTAGTCTGCGGCATAGACCGAGAGCCGAAACACATCTGGAGCGATTTCATCAATGGCTGTCATGGCGGTGGGAGGGTGAGTGGATGACCGGGCACAGTGAGCGTGGGAAGGTTCGCGGGCTTCAGGCGTTCGTCGAGTGTAAAGATGAAACCCTTTGGTCATGGCTTTGGGAGTGGTCGTCCGTGTGGCGGAGGCCGGTTTCATTCTGTCTTGCCTCTCCGGTGCCTCTCGCTTCCATGGAGCTTCGTATCCCTCCTCTCACTGGAATCCGTTTTGAAACCCGCCCCTGCATCGTCACCACCCGTCCATTGGCTGCGTGCCAATGGCTTCATCATTGGACTGGGCATCGCTGTGCTGCTGGCGTTCCTGATTCCCGGGCCGGGTTCACGGCATGGCGTGCTGCATCCGGATATCCTGAATAATGTCGGCATCGCGACCATCCTGTTCCTGCAGGGGCTATCGCTCGCCATCGAGCGGATCAAGAGCGGCGCGGCGAACTGGCGTCTGCATCTGGTCATCCAGGCTTTCACCTTCCTTATCTTCCCCCTGGTGGGATTGGGAATGAACTATGTGCTGCCCAAGGTTTGGGCCACGGCTCCGGGTTCCATCCTGGATGGCTTTCTGTACTTGTGCGTGTTGCCCTCCACCATCTCCACCTCAGTGGTGCTCACGGCGGTAGCACGTGGGAATACACCAGGTGCCTTGTTCAATGCCGCGCTGTCGAACATCATCGGCGTGGTGCTCACCCCCGTGCTCGTGCACCTGCTCATGCAGCGCAGCGGCGCGGGCGCGGCGATGGAGTTTGGGCCGCTGCTGCTGAAGATCTCGCTGCTCACGTTGCTGCCCTTTGGCGTGGGTATGCTGCTGCGTCCGCGACTCAAGGACTGGGTGGATGCGCACAAGAAATGGAGCGCGCGCCTCTCGAACGGCATCATCCTGTTTATCGTTTACACCGCCTTCTGCGACTCGATTGAGGAAGATATCTGGCATCGTCATGGGGCGTGGCTGACGGTGCAGACCATCGCCGCGGTGATGGTGCTCTTCACCTTGGTGTCACTGCTCGTGCATGTGTCCTGCCGCGCGCTGAAGCTGAATCGTGAGGACTACATTGCTGCCTACTTCTGCTCTGTGAAGAAGACTCTCGCGATGGGCGTACCGCTGGCCATGCTCATCTTTGGAGAACGCGCGGACCTTTCGCTGATTCTGCTGCCGATTATGTTTTACCATCCGCTGCAGTTGTTCATCAACGGGCTGCTGGCGAATCAGTGGGCGAAGCGACAAGCGTGAGACTGGCTTGTCGCAAGCCAGTGCCTGTTCCAGAGTGAAACCAGTCATGAAAGTCTTCTCCGCATGCCTTCTCTCCCTTTCACTCACCCTCACCTTCACCGCCGGAAACGTGAGCGCTGCTGATGCTGCTTCTGAATGTGTGGCGGTAGTGACTGGCACGCCCGGTCTCGTGGCGTTTTGGGATTTTGTGAAGCGTGAGCCTGAGGGCGCGCATCGTTTCACGGCGCATGTGCCCAAGGGTGCCTCCACGGATTATCCGCTGGATGCTGCGAATTACATCCGCGACTACTGGGGCGCAGGACGCGAGGCGACGTATGCCGACTTTCCCCAGCTCGGGCGCGGGCCGTTTGGCGAGGCCATTCGCATCGTGAAGGAGACCGACCCGGATTTCCGCCCCTTCCTCTTTGTGCCTCGTTCAAGGTTGCATGATACGCCTCTGGACATCAAAGGTGCGGGCAAGTCGGTGACCGTGGTGGTGTGGGCCATCCGCGAAAGTGGCAATCACGCGCTGGCAGGCATCTGGCATGAGGGCACGGATTTGCAGCAGAAGGAAACGGCCAGCATCGCGAAGGTGGAGCGCGGCCAGCGGCAGTACGCGCTCTTTGCCGGCTTGAACAAAGTGGGCAGCGCCTGCGGCCATGTGTCTGAAAACGGCGCGAGTTCCTTCCTCAACAAGTATGCCCTGCACAAGTGCAACTCCGTCGGCGCATCGCCCGAAGTTCCCGCGGATGCTCCTGCGACCACGCTGGATGCTTCCTGGCAGTGCTTCGCGACCACGTTTCATGATGCCACGGATGAACTCATCGGTTGGCTGAATGGCAAGTCAGGCCAGCGCTGGCTGGAGAATCCCAAACAGGACAAGCTCATCTCCTCCGCCTACCAGGCCTACATGCAGGGCCACTATGCGAAGCTGCCCGGCAAGCAGGAGGGTGAGGATGAATCCTTCCCGAAAGACCAGTACTACAACCCACCAGAGGACAAGCCGGTGCACGTGGATGTGGTGAGGGAACAAGGCAACGAGCGCGTCGAGGTACGTGAGTATCGCTACACGAAAGTGGAAGTGACGTTGCTCGACGGTAAGGAGGTGTCACGCGATCTGGTAGGGCTGAGCTTGAATCCGTGGTGGTATCCGCACGGCATCTACACGCCGAAGGATGCGCAGAGTGGTGGGCCCTTCACCATCGGTCGTGTGATCCACAGCAGCCGCAGCGTCGGGTTCACGGGATGGATTGGCGGCGTGGCGGTGTTTGATCGGGCTCTGAGCGCGGAGGAGCTGGCGAAGTTGTCGGCGATTCGGAGTGCGCCGCCAGTAGTGGGGACAAGTGTTGCGAAGTAAGACAAAAATCTGGAGCAAAAGAACAGGCAACAGCCCCCGATCCTTGGAGGCTCGCGCCTCATTTCGCTTCGCAGTCCAAACACAAAAAATGGGGGCAAGAATGCCCCCACTCCTTGAGGCCTCTGCGCGCTCGCGAAGAGGCTTGTCGATTCACAGCGCCACTTACGGCAGCGGGAACCGCTTGTTCAGCTCTGCCACTTCGCCGCGAATCTTCGCCAGCACTTCAGGCTTCTCACGGCCTTCGAGTGCGGCGTGGATCCATGCGGCGATTTGCTTCATCTCGGCTTCCTTCATGCCGCGGGTCGTGACGGCAGGGGTGCCGACGCGGATGCCGCCGCCGAGGGTGATCTTCTCGGTGTCGAAGGGAATGCCGTTCTTGTTCACGGTGATGCCGGCGTGGTCGAGTGTCTCGGAGGCGATCTTGCCGTTCAGGCCACGAGGACGAAGGTCCACGAGCATGAGATGATTGTCCGTGCCACCGCTCACGATGCGGTAGCCGAGCGCACCCAGTTCTGCGGCGAGCGCCTGGGCGTTCTTCACGATCTGCTGCTGGTACGCCTTGAAGCCGGGCTGGAGCGCTTCGTGGAAGCAGACGGCCTTGGCCGCGATCACGTGCATGAGCGGGCCGCCTTGAGTTCCGGGGAAGACCATGGCGTTGATCTTCTTCGCGAGGTCTTCCTGGTTGGTCAGTACGATGCCGCCGCGCGGGCCTCGCAGGCTCTTGTGCGTGGTGGAAGTGACGAAGTCCGCATACGGCATCGGAGAAGGATGCACGCCACCGGCCACGAGACCGGCGATGTGGGCCATGTCCACGAAGAGATAAGCGCCCACGCTCTTGGCGATTTCCGCCATGCGGGCGAAGTCAATCACACGCGGATACGCGCTGGCGCCGGCGGTAATCATCTTGGGCTTCACTTCCTGCGCCTGCTTGGCAAGGGCATCGTAGTCGATGCGCTCATCCTTCTCGCTCACGCCGTAATGCGTCACTTCGTAGAACTTGCCGCTGAAGTTCGCACTGTGGCCGTGCGTAAGGTGGCCGCCGTGGGCCAGGTTCATGGTCAAAATCTTGTCGCCGGGCTGCAGCACGCTGAAGTACACCGCCGCATTGGCCTGTGAGCCGGAATGCGGCTGCACGTTCGCATACTTCGCACCGAAGAGTTCGCACACGCGGTCGATGGCCAGCTGCTCGGCCTTGTCCACTTCCTCACAGCCACCGTACCAGCGGCGTGCGGGATAGCCTTCGGCATACTTGTTCGTGAGGCAGGAACCCTGCGCAGCCTGCACGGCGCGGCTGGCGAAGTTTTCGCTCGCGATGAGTTCGATGTTGCCCTGCTGACGCTGCTCTTCGCCCTCGATGACATCCGCGATGGCGGGGTCCTTCTGGCGGACCACATCCGCAGCGCGCTTGCGCAGGGAGTTCATCTTGCCCACGCGGCGCAGGTGGCGTTCGCCGCTGGCGGTGGGAGTGGAAATGAAGGCCTCAAGAATCGCGATGCCCTCCGCCGTGGAGGTCGTGGTGCCGGCAAGGCAGAGCACGTTGGAGGAGTTGTGCTCGCGGGTGATGGCGGCGGTCTTCGCATCATGCACCAGCGCAGCCTGGATGCCAGGGTGGCGATTCGCCGTGATGCTCATGCCGATGCCGGTGGTGCACACCAGCACGCCTGCGTCCGCTTCACCACTCAGCACGCGGGCGCACACTTCTTCCGCGAAGTCGGGGAAGTCGACGCTGTCTTTTCCATGCGTGCCGAGGTCATGCACCGTCTTCCCAATGCCACGGAGGTGCGCCACGAGTGCGTCCTTCAGTTCCACGCCACCGTGGTCAGAGCCCAGTGCGATGCTCTGCACGAGCGCGTCGGAGGAGTTGGCGGCGGAGGGTTCGATGGCGCTGGCGGAGGAGTGCATGGTCTGGGCAGTCGGTGTGGTCGCGGTGGCGGTGGGTTGGTGGTTCTTATCGAAAGTCTGGTCGATGTAAGCGAGGATGGTCGGGAGGAGCTTTTGCAGCGTCTTGAGCGTCTGCTCGTAGTCGCGGCGGCTCCCGCCAAAGGGATCGATGATGTCCCGCCCGCGGATGCTGTCATCCGGTGAGAACTCACTGAGCAGGTACACCTTGTCCGCCACTTCCGGGTACATCATCTCGATGGCGTGGAGATGCCCCGCGCTCATGGCGAAGATGTGGGTCACGTCCCTGAGCAGGTCCGGACAGATCTGCCGGCTGCGGTGGCCGGAAAGGTCGAAGCCCAACTGCTTCAGGAGCTGTACCGTATGGGTGCTGGGGAAATCTCCCTCATGCGCGCCGACACCGGCAGAGAGGACATCGTAATCCACGCGCTCCGCCACCATGCCACGAAAGAGCGCCTCCGCCATGGGGCTCCGGCAGGTGTTGCCAGTGCAGACGAAGAGGACGCGTTTCAGGACGGAGGACACAAGTGAGCGGGAAAGAGCAGGCGGCTGCGGAAGGGGATGGACAACTTGCTCCGCTCAGGGGATTTGTCAAAAGCGGGAGAGTATCGGGGAGGGGAGCCTGCGTTCCGGCTGGAACGAACGCGGGGCAGGCCAGCGACTGCCAGCCTGCCCCACACCGCGTATTCAGAAGTCAGAAGTTCAGAAAACCGAGCAGGACAGAACACAGAACGTCCTGCCTGCTATTCGGTCCCTACTCCTTGATCTCTTCCACGGTCACGTTCTTGACCGCCATCGTGCCGTCCCCGGGAGGGAAGACAAGCGCGAGGTCGAGTCCCGTGGGCTTCTTGATGCCCCGAATCTCCGCAGTCAATGTGACCCAGCCGCCACCTGGCGCGACCTTGGTCAGCTTGTAGTTGAAGGAGTCATCCTTGAGCCGGATATGGAAGTCAGACTTGGGATGTACCAGTCCGGTCCAGGTGACATTCCCGTTGGGGGAGAAGTCGACGTCCGAAATGGAGCGGGACTTGTCGTTGAGCACGTAGTCCGAAGAGGCCTGTACCTGCAGGGACACCTTGATGCGCTTCACGGTCGGCGCCATCCGGAAGGATTGCTTGAGCTCCGAAAAGTTGTTTTTGGAGAGTGCGACGCTGATTACGTTTTCTCCTTCGACCTTCTCGGCCTTGCCATCTCCCTGCCACTTGTTCTTACCGGCGGCGAAGTTTCCGTTTTCCAGGTCTGCCAAGGCGACGGGCGAGAGCGCGAGCAACATCAAGGCGGGGAGCAAAAAGTGTTTTTTCATAAATGAATGGAGGTGAATTGATGAGACGATGGAGCGTATCGAAAATAATTGCCTGCGCCAAGGCACTTTTTCGACGGGATGTCTAAATAAAGACAATCCTAGGCAAATAGCTAACTAGCGCCGTTGGCTCCGCCGCCGAGTGCGGGGAAGGCCTGGAGCCCGGTGAGCTCCATCAAGTCCGGATAGTTCTTCAGCAGATGCTTCCAGAGCGCGCCCAGATCGCGGTAGTACTGGAGCCAGCGCAGCAGGAGTAGATCCATCACCGCACCTTCCGTCCAGTCGACGAGCTTGGTGTAGCCCATGACCATGGCCACGCCGGTGGCTTCGACGAATTGGGTGAGCTGGTCTTCATCGATCATCACCGTGCTGCAACTGGCGACATGCACCACCCAGCCGCGGAAGCGTTTGCCCATCATCTTCGCCAGCGCTTTCAAGTTCACCAGCTTGTCGCCGAGCTCGATCTTCCCGGTCACGCCATGGAAGGCGAGCACGAGGATGCCGTAGGACGGCTTGCGTTTAAAGAGGCCGAGGTTGTGCTCGAGTTCCTCCTGCGTGTTGCACGTCAGGTAGATGAATTTTGCCGAGGTCGTGCGCGCGGTCAGCTCCAGAATTGGCAGCACGCTGAGGCGGTTTTCCAAGTCCTCATCCCACAACGATTCCAGGCAAGCGATGTTCTTGAGGTATTTGGGGACGCGCGGCATGATCTCTTCGCAGTTGGATACGCAACTAAAGATGAATTGGGCGGGAACCTTGTGATTTGTCGGTCACAGAGCCTCGGGCGTATCGATGGCTTGAAAGATAGGCGTTCACGTAACACATTGCCGAGGAGGAAGTTGTGACGATGGTGGACGGCTTATTTTGGCTCGCCGGATTGTAAACAAAGTGAAGTGACCCATGATCTTATGCGGTGCTGATTGACTCCCGTCGGGCCGTGCGTTTGCTCCGTGTATGAAAACGTTGCCTGCCTTCCTTACTGCTGTACTGGTTTTCCTGATGACCGCTGCTTCCGTCTCCGCCGCTGATACTCCGTACCGCCACGTCGTTCTCTTCAAGTTCAAGGATGGCACCACGCCTGAACAGGTGAAGTCCGTGGAGGACGCCTTCCGTGCGCTGCCGGGCAAGATTGACACCATTGTGGACTTCGAGTTCGGCACGAACGTGAGTCCCGAGGGCAAGGACGGTGGTTTCACCCACTGCTTCTTTTTGACTTTCAAGGACAAGGCCGGACTGGAAGTTTACCTCCCGCATCCGGCGCACAAGGAGTTTGGCGCCACGCTTCGTCCCTACTTGGACAAGGTGCTGGTGGTTGACTACGTCGCGGGTAAGTAATCGCATCCCGCAGCCTCCAGCATGCCCTCTACCGTCAACGGAATCGGCACAACGTACGCCGGCAAGAAGAACGTCACTACCCGGCGCGCCAGCTGCGCGAGTTGCGGAAGGCAGGCGGTGATGGAGTCCTATGACACGCGTCTTTGGTTCTGCCTCGTCTTCATCCCGCTGATTCCGCTGAAGCGCATACGGGTGCTGGACATGTGTCCGAGCTGTCGTGTGCATCGCGTGGTGAATCCTGCGGAGTATGAGGCGGGGAAGCAGCTCCATGTGTCCGGGGCGGTGGAGGAATTTCGCAAGCAGCCGACGCCGCAAAATGCGCTGAAGGTCCATGCGGCGATGCTCGCATTCCACGAAAACGATCGCGCTGCGGAGTTCCGTGCCGGTGCGGACGAGATCGTGGGGCGGGATGCGCAAGCCCTGGCAGAGCTCGGCGGGCAATTGCTGGGAACGCACCAGGCGGAAGCGGCGTGGCCCTACTTTGAGCGGGCTCATACCCTGCGACCGGACCTTCCCCAGGCGCGTGCCGGGCTGGCCTACAAGAAGCTGGGAGAAGGCAGGCTTGAGGAGGCTCATGCCTTGCTGGATTTCATGGAGAAGCCGGGCGCGTCACAGGTTTATGACCTCCATCCTCTCCTAGTCCTCGCTGAGAAGTATCATGCGACCGGCAAACGCGAGGAAGCCCTGAAGTTCTACAAGCATCTGCTGGAAGAACTTCCGCATCTCAAAGAGAACCGCCACATCCGGGGCGTCGTGCTTCAGCTGGAGAAGAGCGTGGGAGATGGCTCGCCCTCGGCGATTCCCAAGCAGCCATTCTCGATTCGCCGAATCTTCAGCAAAGACCCGCATGTTAATCCTCCCATGGTGCGCATTGGTGCATGGGCGGGTGTCATTGCGCTATGCGTGGGCATCATCGCGCTTGTCTGGAACGATCATCAGCGGCGCCATCGCATGCTTTATGTGATCAATGAACTTCCGGGCGCGGTGAAGGTATCGATCGATGATGGTGCTGCCATCAGTGTGCCGGAGGGAGGGCGTGGAGTTCTCTCATTCGTGGAAGGCGTGCACCGCATCACGGTCTCTGGTTCCACGAAGGAAAGCCACGAGGCGACCATGACCAGCCCCTACCTTTCCCGGTGGGGAAATGATCCCGTGTGGGTGCTCAATGTGGGCCAGGCTGCTCCGATTGTCCGCTACTCCATGACCTATGCGGAGGAAAGCCAGCTTAAGGATGTGCAGCCCGATGCGGATGTGCTCTACAAGGATGCAGTCTCATTCGTGCCCCACGTGGACTACTTGTTCACGCCACCTCCTGAGCAGTTGCGCGTGGAAAACAAACGGGAGCGCGTTGTGAAGCAGTGCCTGCAACTCGACGATGACTGGACCACGGCCGTGGGAGCTGTCTACGACCCGGCAAAGCCCGGTAAAACGCTGGACCTTCTCAAGTGGTGTGTGACCCATGACAAAGGCGGCTCGAAGATGCTGGTGGCCTACCTTCAGCTGGCAGCCAAGCACGGGAAGGAGGCGGAGGCGCAAAAGACACTGGAGGAGGAGCTGGACAAGGTCCCGCTGCATGTGGAGGTGCACCGCGTGATGCAGGAGAGCGATCCCAGTCCGGAGCGCTTGCAGAAGCTTGCGGCGCAGTATGCCAGCGTGCTCAAGGAACATCCGAATGACGCGTCTGCCTTGTACTTGAGTGGTCGCCTGGCCAAGGAACCGAAAGAGGCGCAGGCCTTGTTTGGAAAGTCTCGTGAAGCGGATCCAGAAAATCCCTGGCCGTGCCTCGCCCTCGCGTACGATGCCGCGGGAAGAGCAGATTGGGAAAAGGCCGCGTCTCTCATGGAGCTCGTCGTCAAAAAGAAGCCGGAGGATGGAGGTGATTTCCTTTTCGAGTGTCTTCTGGGTTGTGGACGCATCGACGAGATCCACAAGTCGCTAAGTGCCAAGGTACGCTCGAAGAGCCTCTATGAGGCTCAGCACGCGGTCCTTGACCGGGTGTTGGTTTACTCCTTGAACAAGGAAGATGAAAAAGCGGAGAAAGCCATTCGCCAGCTTCGTTCCCACGGGCTTTCCATCGATCGTTCCAACTACACCGTGCCCGAGTTCGTGACGCTGGGCCGGGCTTACGCGTTTGGTGAGTTCGACGAGCTTCTGGCCGGGGCGCAGAAGGCAGGCGGGGACTACGCCGGGTATGCATTCGCGGCCTATTGTGAAAAACGCGCACTAGCGGATGCCCTTGCCATGGTGCAGGTGGAAAAATTCCCCATCGATCCCCTGGGGTGTCTGGCCTTGAGTACGGTCGCGGAACTCTCGAACAATTCCGTGGAAAGTGAACGCTGGAGAGGCAAGGCCGTGACTCTTTTGGAGGAGTCCAAGGACAAGGATCTCTTGGCCATCGCCGGAGTATTGAAGCTGGAAACTCTATCCTCCCTGGATCCTGTGCTGGAGCTCTCGTGGAGCGCCCGGGAGAAGGCGTTGCTTTGTGTCGTCCTGGCATCACGCCATCAGGATAAACGGCAGGACCTTCTGGCATTGGCGCGCAAGCTCAATGTGGTGCCTCGCTGGCCTTACCACCTGGTGCGTGCTGTGACCGGTGAATCCTAGTCGACCATGACGCGGGAGCAGTTTGATGCACTAGTGGCGCGGCTGGATCAGCGGCTGGGCAAGAGGCCCGGCCGCTTGAAGGCGGAACTGGTCCTCTTCGCCCTGACCGCCTTCGCATTGATGTTCGCGTGGGCAGGCCTCCTCCTGCTGGTGGCGGGCTTTCTCATCTTCCTGGCCTTCACGATGGAGTGGAAGGACTCACCGGGGTTCTTCTTCGCCATGGGCATCGCCTGCTTCTTCCTGGTTCTGGCGGGGCGGGCGTTCTTCACCTTGATGATTCGAATGGAGGCGCCAAACGGGCATCGGCTGACCAAGGGGGAGGCTCCCGAGCTGTTTGCCCTGGTGGAGGAGGTCCGCAGTCAGTTGCAGTGCCGGTCATTTCATGAGGTGCTGTTGTCCCCGGACTTCAATGCGAGTGCGTGTTACCGACCGCGCCTCGGGTTTCTTGGCTGGGCACGGAACAGCCTCGTGCTGGGACTTCCATTGCTGGAGTGCCTCAGCGTGGAGCAGGTGAAGTCGATCATTGCCCACGAATTCACGCACATGGCTGGTGGGCACTCGGCTTTCTCCGCGTGGATCTATCGCCAACGCCAGATCTGGGCAGGACTCATCGTGAAGATGGATGAGCGTGCGGCCTCCCGCGGACGCAGCTTCTTCGTGAACAAGCTTTTCCTCCGCATCGTTCGGTGGTTCTGGCCGCGTTTTCATGCTCGCGCTTTTTTGCTTTCCCGCACGGATGAGTATGAGGCGGATCGAAATGCAGCGAAGGTGGCTGGGGTGGAGCCAGCAGGTCAGGCTCTCTGGCGCATTGGCGCTTTTGGCGAGCGGCTCAGCGAAGATTTCTGGCAGGAACTGTGGCAAGAGGCGGCGGGATCCTCCACACCTCCGCATGATGGGCTTTCGAGGATGACTGTTGCCCTCTCCAAGGCTCCGGATGCGGAGAAAGCCGTGCGCTGGAAGGAGCGGTGTTGCATGGAACTCACCGGCCACCTGGATACTCATCCTGCACTGCCGGACCGTTTGAAAAGCCTGGGCCTTCCCGTCCGCGACTTCGCGCTGGCACCCTTTCCTGTCGCTGCTTCTCCTGCGGCGGCCCCGGTGTTGCTGGGAGCTTCACTGCCGGTGCTCCGTGAAACGATCCAATCTCACTGGGAGAAGAACGTGCTGGCGATGTGGAAGGAGCGGCATGCCGTGGCCAGCAACCGGCAGGGACAGTTGCAACGCATGGAGGTGCATACGGAAGGCCCGCTTTCTGATAGCCCCGAGGTGCTCTGGGAGCGCGCGAGCCTGTTGCTCGAGGTCAACGGAGACGCTGCTGCAGAACCGCTGCTGAGGCAACTGCTCGCCCTCAAGCCAGAGCATCATCATGCCGCGCTCCAGCTTGGTCGCATCCTCCTGAAACGCGGGGCGGGAGAGGGAGAGTCACTGCTCCGCAAGTTGCTCGACACTGAAGAGGTTTTCATGGTCTCAGGGGAGATGCTGACACAGCATTACGTCAGGTCGGGTCAGGAGCAGCAGCGGAGGGAACTGCAAGGGACACTCGACCGGCTTGAGAAACAGTACCAGGAAGCCTCCCGGGAGGAGAGTTCCATCCGGGCCAGCGACGAGTTCAGTGCGGAAGGACTGGCCGATTGCGATCTCTCCGGACTTCAGGAGGCTCTACGCTCTGCGGGTGCCACGCAGGCATGGCTGGCGCGAAAGGTCATCAAGTCAGCGCCTTCGCGACGAGTCTTCATTCTGGTCGTCACTACGAAACGTGGATGGACGGACCGGGGCGCTTCCACCCGGGATGAGGCCCTGGCGCGCAACCTGGCGCGTACCGTTGTCCTGCCGGGTCGGTTCCTGGTGATCCACCCGTCGAGTGCCCTCAGCGGCGTCGCCAAGGCGGTGCAGAGGAAGGGGCACAAATTGGAATGCTCCTCGGTTTAGCTTCAATTTTGCCGTTCACTGCGGAAGCTGAATCTCAATTTCCGGAGTAAAACTCTGTTCAACGTGAGCGACTATCTTCAAAGAATTATTGTAAGTATTAATTGTAGAAGCAACGATTCAGCGAGGATTTTTAGAATTTACATCAACCCCTCCTTCAGCCTCAAAACTCCCCCATGAAACTTCGCTCCCTTCGCCTTGTCGCAGGTGCCGCCTTGGCCCTGATGGGATTGCGCCCGGTGAATGCAGGTACGCCTGCGTCCCCCGCTCCAGCGCCGTCTGCCCCTGCTCCTTCCAGCCTGGAGGCGTTCTTCATGCAAGACTATCTCCTGGGTGACTGGGGTGGTGTGCGCACGGATCTGGCCGATCATGGACTATCGTTCGAGCTTTTCTACATCGGCTCCATGCCCACCAACATGCATGGGGGAATCAAGGAAGGCACGGTCTATCAGGGCGCCATGCTCATGATGGCAGACTTCGATACGACAAAGGCGGGCCTCTGGAAGGGGGGGCGTCTGCATGTCTCCGCGGTGGATCTTCATGGAAATCCGTTCTCTGCGGACCACGTGGGTGACTTCAACAAGAGCAACCTCGTCGACTTCCAAAGCGACTTTCGTCTCTGGGAAGCCTACTACGAGCAGAAGCTGCTGAATGATACTCTCACAGTGAAGCTCGGCCTCATGGCTGCGGACATGGATTTCATCCTGCCGGACTTCTACCATTCCCTCTCGAACATCACCTTCCTGAACCAGACGTTCTTCTTCCCCACGCTGGTCTTCAACCTGTACGACGTTCCCGGATTCCCAGTGGGCAATCACGCGCTGAACTCCTCACCTTACGGCTCCCTCGGCGCGGTGGTGAAGTGGAATCCGAGCGAGAAATTCTACACCTATTTCGGCATCTATGACGGCGAGCCAAACCTCGGCGACGGCGGTACGGACTTCTCACTCAGTGGTGACCAGGGCGCGCTCATGTTCTTCGAGACGGGTATCCGCTGGAATGTGAAGGGAAGCGGGCAGCTGCCGGGCGACCTCAAGCTGGGCGCCTTCTACCACACAGATGAATTCTACGATGTCAAAGACGTGATCGGCAGCTTCGCCGGCCTCAGCTCCGGCACCAAAACACACGACGGCAACTACGGCTTCTACGCCCTCCTTGAGCAGATGCTCCACTGTGAGGATGAGTGCAAAGCTCAAATGGGCGAAGTGGGCTGCCAGGGCCTCTACTCCTTCCTGCGTTTCACCGGCGCTCCGGCAGATCGCAACCTCACGCAGTTCGGCGTAGACGGCGGCTTCGTGTACAAGGGCCTCTTCAAGGGGCGTGACTACGATACCCTGGGCATCGGTGGGTCGTACCTGCAGATGAGCGACGACATCCGCAGCGCCCAGAAGGCGGTGAACAGACTGGCTCCTGGCACCTTCGTGGTGGCCGACTACGAGGCGGCTATCGAGGTGAACTACAAGGTGCAACTCGCCGCGTGGTGGACCATCCAGCCGAGCTTCCAGTACGCCATGCATCCCGGCGGCTCCGGCGAAATCGACAACGCCTGGGTCTTCATTCTGCAGTCGACGCTGCGCTTCTAGCCCCGGGGTCGGTAGCGTCCGAACAATCTCCTCCCCGAAGGCAGTCAGCAGAGCGCTGGCTGCCTTTTTGTTTGTTTCGGGCCTGCTGTGGCGCTCGTATCTGCATCTCGTGCTTGCTTTTCGGCACATGGGTTGCTCATGTGCCTGCTCTATTTCTTATGTGTGGCATTTACGGCTTCGCCGGATTCAAGGAAGAAGGTCTGCTCGACCGCATGGGGCGGGTCATCCGTCATCGTGGACCGGATGGTCAGGGGCGCTATGAAGCTCCCGAGGGCGCGCCCTTCAGCATGGGCATGCAGCGCCTGAGCATCATCGACCTGGAAGGCGGCTGGCAGCCCGTGTACAACGAGGACCACTCCGTAGCCATCTGCTACAACGGCGAGACCTACAACTACGTGGAACTCCGAGAGGAACTGGAGGCCAGGGGGCACCAATTCCGTACCCACAGCGATACCGAGTGCATCGTGCACGGGTACGAGGAGTGGGGGATTGATGGCGTGCTGAAGCGTATGAACGGCATGTTCGGCTTCTGCATTTATGATGTGCGGAAGCGGGAATTCTTCATCGCGCGCGACCGCTGCGGCCAGAAGCCGATGTACTACCACCATGCAAATGGGCGGTTCCTCTTCGGCAGCGAGGCCAAGAGCATCCTGCAGAGCCAGCACTACACGGCGGAGGTGAACATCGAGGCCATCGATCCGTACCTCACCCTGCGCAACGTGCCGGAGCCGCAGACCATGTTCAAGGGCATCTACAAGCTGCCCACGAGCCACTACCTGCACTACAAGCTGGCGGACAACTCACTGAAGATCGCGCGCTACTGGGAGGTGCCGCTGCTGGATGCGCGCACCGCGAAGTACAAGAGCGATGGCGAATACTTCGAAGCACTGGAGCACCTCTTTTATGACTCGGTGCGCCTCTGCATGCGCAGTGACGTACCCGTGGGCGCGTATCTCAGCGCTGGGGTGGACTCCTCGCTCACCGTGGCGGCGATGACCCGCTACAGCAGCAACATCAACACCTACAGCGTGGGCTTTGACTCACCGGTGGATGAGACACCGGCGGCCCGCGAGACGGCGGCTTTCCTCGGCACGAAGCACCATGAGATCATCTGCCAGCCGGAGGATTTCGATCTGCTGCCGAAGATCGTGTGGCACATGGATCGCCCCGTTGGGGATGCGCTGCTCATCGCCTTCTACAAACTGGCGGAAGGCGCCAGCAAGGATCTCAAAGTGGTGCTCGGTGGCGAAGGCGCGGATGAGGCCTTTGCGGGGTACTCCTTCCAGGGTGTCATCACCAAGGTGGAGAAGATGCGCCGCATGATTCCAGGCGTGACGTCCATCGCGGCTCCCATTTTCGCAGCCACACCTCCGGGCATCCTGAACAAGTTCTTCACCTTCCCGGCCGACCTCGGCAGCCAGGGGAAGAAGCGCGTGGTGGAGTTCCTTTCCAAGTACGGCAGCCGCGATCTGAATCACAACTTCAATGCCCTGCGCACGTTGTGGAGTGAGGACGAGCGACGCGACACGTACTCTGAGAAGTTCAAGAACCTGGCTACCGATGCCTGGATGGCGAAGGAGAAGGACAAGGACAAGAATGGCCCCTTCCTCGATCGCCTTCTGAAGTTGCAGTATGACGAGTGGCTGCAGGACTGGGCGTTGATTCGCCAGGATAAGAACACCATGGCGCACTCGCTGGAGTACCGCCTGCCCTTCCTGGATCATCGTCTTATCGAGCTGGCCTTCACCATGCCCGCGCATCTGAAGATCAACAAGGGCACGGACAAGTTCATCGAGCGCCAGCTCGCGGACAAGGTCTTCCCGCAGCACATCGCGCGCCGCCAGAAGATTCCCTTCTACCTGCCCGTGGAGTACTTCCTGGACCAGCCGCAGTTCAAGGCGTTGGTCGCGGACACGCTCAATCCGGATGCCGTGAAGAAGCGTGGTTACTTCGACCCTGCCAAGGTGACCCGCCTGCTGGAAAACATGCGCAGCACGCGCGAGTTCGTGTACTGCAAGCAGGTCATGTCCCTCGTGGTGCTGGAACTCTGGCACCGGGTGTTTGTGGACAAGAGCATTAGGTTTGACTGAAAGCGGGTGGGCGGACTATGGTGTGCGTAGAAAAAACACGCGCCATGGACGAGCCAACTCGAATGAAGGCGGGACGTTCCCCCAAGGCGACGTCCTTGCTGCTTGGGGTAGCGCTGGGGTTGCTGGCCGCGTTACTCATGCTGAGTCATGAGGGCGCTGGAAATCTCGTGAACGTCAAGGTGGAGGGATGGAACCTGCATCAGGTAACCTTGCGGAAAGGTCTGCGGGTCCAGGATGCTTTGGACGAAGTGAGGGGTTCGGAATCGATCCGGCCAGGGTATCGGATTTCCGTGAGCCGCGTGCCGCAATGGAAGCTGTCGCGAATTCCTTATCGCACCGTGTCCTTCTTGCACAAGGCATGGTACTACAACCGACCCCGCCCCATCACAGGTCCCGTCTATGACTGGTTGCAGAGGTGGGGCAGGCGTGACCTGGTGAAGGTGGTCAAATCGGGTGCCCCCGAAACGTGGGTGCTGAAGGGGGGAGAATATATCGAAGTCGACTGGCCCTGAGCTGGACTGGGAACGTCTTTGCTCCCAGTCCTTGAAGTGTCACTTCATCTTGGCGCCCTGGCTCTGGCCCACCTTGGGTACTTCTTGACCTGTCTTCTCCTTGCTGCCCAGAGTTTCGCGGACGCTGGTGTTCCTTTTCAGGGACTCGATTTCCGATTCATTCTTTTGGTACTCGTCATGAGCGCCTTCGGTTTTGCTCATCACTTTCCTGCTCTCCTTCTCAATGGTGCGAAGCTCCCTTCTTTCTTTGGACGACAGTCCTTCACCGAAGGGGCTTTCAGCGACTACCTTGGTCACGTGTGCACTTTGCAGTTGCTGTTCCGCTTTGGTGTACTGGCGTTCGCTGGAGAGCAGCTCTCCCTGCCTGTTCTGAAGGTCATCGATCGATTTCAGATTTTGCTTCCGCATCGTTTCCACGAGGGCAGGGTCCATGAGCTTGAGGACGTCCATCTTGGCCTGGTCCATTTTTTTGGTGAGGTTCTCCTTGGCGCCTTCGATGCCGCCGTGGATGATGGATTTGATGCGGTCGAGAATGCTGGGGTTCTTCAGCTTGTCGAATTCCGCCTTCATCTTGTCGATGTTCTGGTAGGCGAGGGCCGCCATCTTCACGCTGGGATCAACGCCACGCACTTGGGAAACACCCTTGGCCTGTGAAAGGGTCCTGGGGTCGATGGTGATGCCGGTGAGATCGCTCTTGCTGAGGTCCACTCCTTTGAGGTTCGCTTTGCTGAGGTCCAGTTTCTGGTCCTTCACCTTTGCCACGGACTTGGTGCCGCCGCTCATGTCGGTGGCATCCATCCGTCCCTTGGCATGCTGGATGATTTGGGCCACTTCTTCTGCACTCTTGCCCTCGGCTGCACCGAGTTGCTTGTGGAGCGCGCCCTGAATGATGGAGGTGGAGGTGTTCTCCACCGTCTTGGCGAATTCCTTCGAATTGGACTTCAGCTGCTTGAGTTGCTTGCCGACCTCTTCGTTCTTGTAGCCTTCGCCCTCCTCCGACTCCAGGTTCATGTTGTCGAACATGACCTTCTCCACATTGCCATCCATTGCCGCACTGCCGGCGGAGATCATCATGATCTGGGCCTCGGCAAGGACCATGGGCTGGATGTCATAATTGTTGTGCTTCAGCAGGTCATCGACCGCGGTGACGAGTTCTTCCCGCGTCATGGTGCTGGAGTCCAGGCCGCTCTCCATCACACCCATCGTGCTGTGAGGGTGCTGTCCTTTGACAAGCCCGGTATTCGAATCGGTGCCGTCGGGCAGGTTGTTGATGGTGGTGGACTTGATCCCCACATCGAACATGTCGCGCAGTTCCTGATCCGTGAGTTTGTCGTAGTCCGGTTTCTTGCCGCCGGTGGCCAGTTTGGAAAGCGTCTCCACCTTGCGCAAACGCTCGGTGTCCGAGACGATGATCTGTTCGAGCTGGGTAATCGTTTCGGTGATCTCTTTGGTTCTGCGTTCAAGTTCTTCGGGGGGCATGGCCAGTAGGGGATTGAGGTTCTCGGGCTGTTGAGGGGGTTTATCGAGATGCGCCCGGTTACAGGACATATCGGGAAAACGATCTCTGAGTTACGTCGATCTCACGGGAGAGACGATGTTGCTACAATGTAGGCTCACTGCAAAAGGGGGCAGGAGTGCCCGCACGCATTCACCGAAATGAGAGTGTGCCGAAGGCTTCCAGCGAGCAGATGTCTTTCGCGGCGACCTATGATGCCCAATTGAAGCGGCTCCACGGATTGCGCCCTTCAAGGCAAACGCCCTTCCTTACAAAGTGGACGGTAGGGATGCGCTCCTGCGCGTCCGTAAATGGCGGGCGGAGGTGGAGGGAGAAGCCACGTGGTGAGGCCGTTTCATGCCCCAGCTCCGCACCGCCTCCGCCCACCTAAAGCCGGGCGCGCAGGAGCGCATCCCTACCGCCTCTTTGGGGGGAAGGGCGTTAAGATGCCGAGCTATTGGTGCCTCAGGGGCTCCAGTGCGTATTCGTTTCGATGATGCACGCAGGTCATCACTCTTGAATCCAGCGTGGGCTATTGTTTCTCCGTCACGGATGAATCCGCAGATTAACGGTTATGGCAGGAGTGCCCCCGATCCTGGGCTGTCGCCTCATCTTCACCTTGCCGCTGAATCTTCCGTCCAGGGGCCTCGCCTCGCTCTCAAAAAACAATGATCGGAAATGGCGACTGCCATTTCCGATCACGACTCATTTCAGGCTGATCGTTTCTCGTTCAGAGCCCACATCAGCCCAAGCCATCGAGCTTTACAGAGTGACGCTGCGGCCAGGGTTGTTGTCTTCTGGTTTCGTTCTTCCGCCAACCTTGTCGCGGACCGAGATGTCCTTCTTGAGGGCTTCGATCTCCTTCTCGTTTTGTTTGTATTTCTTGTGGCCCGCCCTGTTGTCGCTCATGATTTCCAGGTTCTCTTCGCGACTCTTTTGGAGTTTTTCCGAGTCTTCCTGGGACATGCCACCGCCGATGCCGGTCTTGGACAGAGCTTCCATCGAGAGCGTGCCTTTGACCGTCTGCTTCGCCTCACGGTAGGCGATCGTTTTCTGAATCAGTTTCTCCTGCTTTTCTTCCAGCCTTTCGAGGGAGGCCTGGTCATGCTGCTGGACCTCTGCTGACAGATCGGCGTCCATCTTGTGGGTGAGTTCGATCTTGGCCTTGTCGATCTTGTCGAGGAGATGCCGCTTGGCGCCCTCGATGCCGCCGTGGCGGATGGCCTTGAGGTGGTCGAGGATTCCTGGCTTCTCCAAACGATCCAATTCGGCCTCGTACTTTTTGATCCTGGCGAACTCCGGTGTCCGGAATGCCGATACCAGTTCCAGGGTGCTTTCGCTCACGCCCTTCACAGATTCCAAGCCGTGTGCTTTGGAAAGCGTCTCAGCTTCGATCGCGATGCCTGTCAGGTCACTCTCGCTGAGATCGACTCCGGTGAGATCGATCCCATTGAGCTCCAGGCCGGTTTCAGTCACCTCATCGAGGTCCTCGCCGACCAGGCCCTGATTTCTCGTCGCCGCTTTCGCTTGTTCGATGATCTCATGGACCTCTTCCGGGGACTTGCCCTGGGCTGAGCTGAGTTTCTGGTTGAGGGCCATCTGCACCACCTCCAGTGAGGTTTGCTTGACCTTCTTTTCGAAAGTCGTGAGGTGTTCCTTCGAGGTGTTGATTTTTTCGGTGAGGAGCTCGTCGGTATATTCCTGGCCGATGTCCCCGGACTGCTGCTCTTGCAGTTGCTTGACTCTCTCTTTGAGTGCGGAGTGAGTTCCGCTCAAATGCATGCTGCGCTTTTCGATCATGTTGTCCTGAGCGCGCGCGATCTCCATCGGATCCACATCGTAATTGTGATGCTCCAGGAATGAGTCGATGACTTCGATCAGGTCACTGCGAGAGAGGTCGTTGTAATTGAAGGTCGGCACTCCGTGCATGTCCACAAACGTGCGGTAGTTGTAGGGGTGCGAATCTTCCGTGGGCATTCCGTTGCGACCTATGTCGACGGGAAGGTCGTTGAAGGAAGGGGTCGTCATGCCCAGCTCGAAGATGGTCCTGAGCTCTTCGTCGGAGAACTGGCGGTAGTCCGGTCTTTTGCCACCAGTGGCCAGCCTGGAGAACGTCTTCACGGATTCGATTTCCCGGGTGCGCATCTCGATCTCCACTTCGAGACGGAGCGTGCGTTCCAGTAATTCGTCTGTTCTTTCCTTGAGTACTTCTGGGTCCATGGTGGTGATGTGCTGGGGATTGGTTCGGTGTGTTGCCTGGGCAGGCGGGGAGATGTTCTGCCCAAGGACTGAATACGGAGGATTGCTCCGCCGGTTATGATGCTGAAAAAACAGCGAGGCGCGTGTGCCCCATGGCCAGCGAGGTGTCCGAATGCCTGTCGATGAAATGCGATGGCTAGGGAGCCTTGCTCATGATCGCATCCGCGATCGCCTGCATGCCCTTGTCTCCGGGATGCCGGGCCACGCCCTCGTTTTTGAAGGGGCGCTCGGAGCGGGCGTAGTTGGATTCATCCTTGCCCAAGGCGCTGATATCCACAAACACACCGCCTGTTTCCTGGGCTACCTGCTTGAGAGTTTCGTCCTTGGCGGGATTGGCCCAGAAGGGGCTGCGCACGATGATGCGAGGGCTGCGGTCTCCCTTCAGCGCTGCCAGCAGCTTCAGCACGCTGAATTTGAACTGGGCTTTGGAGTCTTCGGTCGTCAGGGCCGGCACGTTCTCACCGATGGCCAGGATGATGAGATCCGCGCCGAAGGTGGTGGCTTCCTTCAGCTTGGCGGCCACGTCATAGGTGGCGTAGTTCCGTTCGAATTCAGCGATGTTGACCGCCAGCACCTTGGGTTTCGCGTTCGCACCCGCCCTTTCGGTGAGGGCCTTTTCGATGAGGTGGACAAAGTCCTTCTCTTCTGCGCTGGCTGCCATGCCCCAGTTTCCGGTCCAGCCGATGTCTGCCTTGGGGCCGTGCCGGGTGATGCTGTTGCCGAGGATGAGGACTTTCTGCGGCTGGCTGGAGGCAGGGGCCTGAGCTTCTGCCGATTGTTTAGCCAGCATCGTCCAGACGCAGGCAAGGGTGGTCAGAAGCCGGAGTGAGAACGTCGGGAGGGTGAGGTTGGATTTCATGAGCGAGGGTTGGGAAAAACAAGGGGGCTTGGACCTGAGGCGCTTCCAGAGAGGGAGGGGGAAGGGGTTTTACCGACAAAATTTATCCGGCGTTGCGGGTGCGCGGCAAAGGCGTTTTCGCAAGATTTCCCTCGTTGTCAGGCAGTCCTGTGTCGTTGGCGAGGGACTTGCACATTGCCCATACCGTTTGACAGCCCCACGTTCGCGTGTTGAATCGGCCTTCCAGATCATGCTTCAGGAACTTAAACAACGCGAGAAGGACGGCAATTTCATCCATGTAGGTCTAGTGGGCGCTGGCGCCATGGGCTCAGGCATCGCGTACCAGATTGGCAGGACGCCGGGCATGAGGCTCTCGTTTGTCGCCGACAAGGATATCAAGGCTGCCGAAAACGGCGCCGCCCGCTACGGCAAGCCGACCAAGATCACCACGGACTGCCTGGCTGCTTTGGGCGACCCGAACACGAAGGTTGATGTCTTTGTAGAAGCCACCAACTCCGTCATCGCCGCTTACGACTACTGCGTGGCAGCCATCGATCGCGGTGCCCACTGCGTGCTGATGAACGCTGAGGTGGATGCCATTCTCGGCTACCTCCTCCGCGACTTCGCCCGTAAGCAAAATGTCATTGTGACCAGCGACGCCGGTGACCAGCATGGCGTGCTTGCCCGCATGATGGAAGAAATCGAAATGTGGGGCTTCGACATCGTTCAGGCCGGCAACATGAAGGGCTTCCTCGATCGCCACCAGACGCTGGAAGGCATCGAGCCCATCGCGAAGCAGCTCGGTCTTTCCACGGTGCAGTGTCTTGCCTATACGGACGGTTCCAAGCTGAACATCGAAATGTCCGTCATCGCGAATGAGTACGGCCTGACGCCCATCGTTCCCGGCATGGAAGGCCCCCGCGCCACCAAGATGCAGGACGTGGTGGACCTCTTCGAGTTCGACAAGTACAACGGCCAGGGTCGTGTGGACTACGTCCTCGGCGCCAAGGAACACGGCGGCGGTGTGTACGTAGTGGCGCGCTGCGACAGCGAGTTCCAGCAGCGCTACATGAACTACTACAAGGTGACGAACAAGCACCCGTACTACGTCTTCCTGCGCCCCTACCACCTGTGCCACCTGGAAACACCGCGTGCCGTGGCCCTGGCGGCCATGTACGGCAAGGCGGTGCTGACCATGCGCGCTGGCCGTGTGACGGATACCTTTGCGTACATCAAGGCGGACGCTCCCGCCGGTACCCGCGTGGAGCACGCCATCGGCGGCAATGAAGTCTACGGTCTCATCGACGAGGCGAAGAAGGCGGATGCCGCCAACCACGTGCCCCAAGGCGTGCTGGACATCGAAGATTCGGACGCCCGCCCCGTCTTCAAGCGTGCGGTGAAGAAGGACCAGCCTCTCACGTGGGATGATATCGAGATTCCCGCCAACCGCATGACGGAGCTCTGGGAGAAGCAGAAGGCACTCTTCGCCGCCACCCGCTAAGGCACCAGCCACACCAGCAGGAATGTCTTCCTCGAACAAGCATGTCGCGATCCTCGGCGGAGGGCCCTGCGGCCTGTATGCAGCCCGGGTGCTCTCCCGGGTAGGTGTAAAGGTGACGCTGATCGAGAAGGACGTGCGTCCCGGCGGCCTCGCCACCTCGCATCAGCGTGGAGGAAACTGGTACGACCTCGGCTGCCACATGCTGCACGAGTTCGACAAGGAGATCTACGAGGACATCATGGAGCTCATGGGGGATGAGAGCATCCCCGTGCAACTGGATGCGAAGATCCGCTGGGCCGGTGCTTTCTACCGCTACCCCCTGCAGTTCCAGGACATGATCAAGGGCATCCCGCTGCCCATCCTGGCTTTCTACACCATCGGCCTCTTCTACGCGCAGATTCGCAAGACGCTGGTGCCCTGGACTCCCAAGAATGCGGAGCAGGCGCTCATCCAGCTTTACGGCTCCCCGCTGTACCGCTTTTTCTTCAAGGACTTCACGCACCGCTACTGGGGCATCCACCCCAAGGAGTTGAGCGCCACTTTCATCACCACGAAGATGCCTCGCCTGAGTGCGGTGGACGTGTTGAAGAAGGCGTTCGGCAAGCTTGGTGTGAAGGATAAGGGAGTGAAGGCTGTGGACAGCGCCCTTCACGAAGAGACGTTGCACTACTCCCGCACCGGTGCCGAGGCCATGCCGCGCGCCATTGCCAAAGCGATCGTGGAGCAGGGTGGTGAAGTCATCGTTGGGGCCGACGTATCGCGCATCGAGACTCAGGAAGGTCGCGTCTCCAAGGTGTACTACAAAAAGGACGGCGTGGAACACTCGCTGGCATGCGATGAGTGCATCTCCACCATTCCCATGCCGTGGCTCGTGCAGCGGGCAGAGCCTGCGCCCCCGCCGGAGGTGATTGAGGCCGCGAAGGAATTGCGCTTCAAGCCCATCGCCATCTACGGACTTCTCGTGAAGAAGGAGAAGTGCCTCGATGGGTTGTACATCTACTACCGTGATCGCGCCTTCCATCGCGTGGGCGAGCCGAAGAACGCCGGCCTGGCCGTGAAGCCCGAGGGACATACCGTCCTCATTGTGGAAACCACGTGTGAGATCGGTGATGCCAAGTGGCAGGGCACCGAGGAGATGAAGGACCGCATCTTCAAGGATCTCGAGGCTGAGAAGATTTGCACCAAGGCAGATGTGGTGGAGACACATGTGCTTCACGGCGAGACCGGGTATCCGATTTTTGCGCTCGGCTTCGAACCGCATCTCGAAAAGGTGACCAGCTGGGTGAAGAGCATTCCAAACCTGCAGACCACCGGTCGTCAGGGCGGATTCAAGTATCCTAATATGCATGCCGCCATGCGCATGGGCGCGACCGCCGCGCAGACCGCGCTGAAGAGGCTGGGCACTCAGTAAGAGCGCCTAGCCCGGTGGGGCTTCATGCAATCGCGGATCGCCGGTGTATCCAGGCATGTTCCATCTTGGTTGCGGTTCACGAGAGCCCGCCTAGCTTGGTGGGATGAACTTCTCGCCCGTCAAGCTTCGTGCCGCCTGCGTTTTGGGATTTACGGGAGTCGCGCTGGGTGCCTTTGGTGCTCATGGCCTCAAGGATCACTGGGAGGCTACGCTTGAGGCTGCGGTGGCGGCCAAGCGCCTTGCGAATTGGGAGACGGGAGTCTTCTATCAATTGACCCACGCCATCGTTCTTCTCGTTCTGGCCTTCGGATGCCCCGAGAAGCATCAGGCAAAGCTGGCAAGCTATTGCTTCGTGATCGGCGTCAATATCTTCAGTGGCACCCTCTACATGTACAGCCTTACGGGCCTGAGATGGATGGGTGCCATTGTGCCGGTCGGCGGTGTCCTACTGCTCATTGGCTGGGTTTTGACGGCGCTGAGGAAGTGAGGTGTTGGAACAGTATAAGTCGCGTTTGCGGTTCGAACTCACCCATTGCGTTGCAGCGGTCAAGGAGTGGGGGCATTCCTGCCCCCATTGGAGCGTTAACAGAGCGTAGGCATTGTGATGTGTCCTCGCGGTGAAATGGTCCGAACTTGATGTTTTCGTAGCCAATCGGCTGCGGCCCAAAATGGGGCCAGGAATGGCCCCACTCCTTGAGAGGCTCGATGCCTCTGCTAACGCGCTCACGCCGCCCCCACCTGCTTCAGCCAGTCCTGCAGGTTGTAGTAGTTGGTGATGCGGGCGACTTTTCCGTCACGGATGTCGAAGAAGGCGCCCACGCGCAGGTAGTAGGTCTGGCCGTTGGCTTCAGGAAGGCCTTCGTCCGTGCTGACGTATTTGCCATCGATGAAAAATTCCGCGGCGCCGCGGGAGCCGTCGTCCGAGGCGAAGACCTGGAGTTCACACACCTGTTCCCGATAGGAGCGATCCATGCGCTGGAGGAAGATGCGGAAGTTCTCTTTCCCTGCATCGCAGTCGCCCTGGTTGATGTCGTGCTTCACGTCGTCCGTGAGCAGTTGCAGGAAGGCCTCCCGATCCCCCGCGTTGAAGGTATCGTAGTAGCGGGTGATGAGGGCGAGGGAGGCTTCGCGGGGTGAGGACATGACGAGGAGGAGGGCTGGGAAGTGGGCTGGAGCTGGCTGCCGTAAAAGGATTCCATGCAAATGGCTCGCATCCTGCGCAACCGGAAATGCATGGGTTGGGGAGACGCGGGCATGTGTTTTCCGCTCCCGCGCGCTTCCCCGCCGGGTGGAGGGAAAACTTGCACCGTCCTTTAGCACCGCTATTCTGCCCGCCCATGCTCCGCCTGACCCCCGCTTTGACCGCACGCGTTTCCGGCCTCCTGCGTCTGCTGCTCCTTTCCGGCATGTGCCTGGTGACTGGCGCGCTTTCTGCTCAGACGAGCGTCATTGCAGTGGATGTGTACAACAAGAAGATTCACGTGGAGTCAGGGGGCAACACGAAGCGGCCGGTGGGTGGATTGGCAAAGGTGGCTACCGCGCTGGTGGCGCTGGACTGGTCAGACGTGACCAAGGTGCCGCTGAACACCCTCGCCACGGTCTCGCCCACGGATCTCCAGATTGCTGGCTCGAACAGCCTCGGCCTGGCCCCCGGCGACCAGATCACCCTGCGTGACCTCATCTATGCCGCGATGATGTCCTCAGACAATGTGGCTGCCACCACGCTGGCTGCCTTTGTGGGAAATGACATCAATGCACGCCGCGGCCGCGGTGGTGATGCCATTGGCACCTTCGTGGGTGAGATGAACAAGCTCGCCGCACGTGAAGGCATGAAGAAAACCCGCTTCACGAATCCGCACGGATTTGAGAACAGCCGCAACACGCCTTTCTCCACGGCGGCGGACATGGCGAGGCTGAGCATGTACGCCATCTCGCGTGCACCCTTCCGCTTTTACACGAACCAGCGCTCGCGGAACATCACCGTGCTGCGCGGTGGCGCTCCGATTACGGTGCCCCTGCAGAATACCAACGCGCTCCTGCGGCGAGGCAATATCGATGGCATCAAGACCGGTAACACTCCCATGTCCGGCGGCTGCGTCATCGTCACCGAAGAACGCCCCGGCACGGTGGGCAAGGACCCCACCTCCGGCGCGAACGTGGTGTTCCGCCATCGCATGGTGGCCGTGGTCCTGGGTTCTGCCGATCCATTCACAGAAGGGCTCGCCGTATTGCAGCAGGGCTGGGGCGGCTATGACCAGTGGCTCCAGTCCGGCAGGCCGGTGCACGATGCCAAGGAACTGCTGGGCACCTTCTGATTCTGCTTCTTTTCTCTCAATACTCCCACCTCAAACTCCCAAGACTCAGACACCCCAACACCCATGCGCATCGGCATTCTCAACAGCGGCGGCGATTGTCCAGGACTCAATGCAGTGATTCACGGCGTGGTGGGAGCGGCCACGGAACTGGGCTGGGAGGTGATTGGCTTCCGCGACGGATTTGAAGGTCTCCTTCCGAATGGTCCTGGTCACGTGAAGCTCGACCCCGAGCGCACCATCGGCATTCTGAAGCTTGGTGGCACCATCCTGGGCACCACCAACAAGGGCAACTTCGCCGTGAAAATCGGCGTGGATAATGTGGCCCAGGTCGCGGCGGACATCATGGAGCAGGCGAAGGCCACCATCAAATACCTCGGCATCGAGGCCCTGATTGTGGTCGGCGGTGACGGCTCCCTCACCACGGGTCTGCAACTCTGCCAGGAAGGTGTGCCCGTCGTGGGCGTGCCGAAGACGATCGACAACGACCTGCAGGCCACGGCCATGACCTTCGGCTTTGACTCCGCAGTCGCTGCGGTGGTGGATGCTCTCGACCGCCTGCACACGACGGCGGACAGCCACCAGCGTGTGATGGTGGTGGAAGTGATGGGCCGCCACGCCGGCTGGATTGCCCTTTATGGCGGCATCGGCGGTGGCGCGGATATCGTGCTCCTGCCTGAGATCAAGTTCACGATGGAGAATGTGGCTGAGCATGTGAAGCGTCTCTACGCAGCGGGCCATCGCTCCGTGCTCATCGTTGTGGCGGAAGGCGCCGAGATGGAAGGTGGCGGTCTCATGACCCGCGAGCAGATGGATGCCGAGAAGCGCCAGGTGAAGCTGGGCGGCATCGGCGAGTACGTGGCGAAGAGCGTGGAAAAGATGACCGGCCATGAGACGCGCGACGTGCGTCTGGGCCACCTCCAGCGCGGGGGCTCTCCCACGCCGCTGGACCGCATCCTGGGCACCCGCTTCGGCGTGAAAGCCGTGCACCTCATCAAGGAGCAGAAGTACGGCCGCATGGTCAGCTACCAGAGCTACCACGTGGGTGACGTGCCCATCGAGGAGGCGGTGAACAAGCTGCGCCTTGTGCAGCCCACCAGCGAAGTCGTCCAGGCCGCCCGCGCCGTGGGCATCAGCTTTGGGGACCGCTAAAGGCAGAAGCAGTAGCAGGCAAGGACCCCTGAAGACCTGTTCAGAAGGTCAAAAGGTGTCCTTGCACAGCATTGAATCCACTGGCTTCCGGGCCGGAATGCGCTAGCGTTCCGGCCACCATGGAACGAATACTGGAACTACTTCGAGAAAATTCTCGCCTCACGAACAAGGAAATCGCCACCCGTCTCGGTCTCGCCGAGGCCGATGTCGCCTTCCGCGTGGCCGAGCTCGAGAAGTCCGGTACCGTCCTCGGATACCATGCGGTGATCGATCAGGAGAAGATCGGCAAGCGTGGCGTCACTGCGTTCATCGAGGTGAAGGTCACGCCGGAGAGCGGCGGCGGCTTCGATCGGTTTGCGCGCCGCATCTCCCAGTATGAACAGGTGAGAAGCTGCTACCTCATGAGCGGTGGCTACGATCTTGTCGTGGTCGTGGAGGGCGCGGACCTTTACGACGTGGCCCGCTTCGTGGCGGAAAAGCTCAGCACGCTGGACGTCGTCCTTTCTACGGCGACGCATTTCCAGCTCCGCACTTACAAGCATGACGGCTTCCTGCTGAATACGCCGTCCACGGAAGGTCCCCTGCCAGTATCGCCATGAGCCTGCCCCGCAAAATGGACATTGAAAGCAAACTGTCCCGCCAGCTCAGCGGCATCCCGCGCAGTGGCATTCGTGACTTCTTCGAGCTCGTCATCGGACGAAGCGACGTCATTTCCCTCGGAGTAGGGGAGCCGGACAAGCCCACGCCGTGGCCCATCCGTGAAGCTGCCATTCGCTCCCTCGAAAAGGGACAGACCAGCTACACGAGCAATCTCGGCCTGGAATCGCTGCGCATCGCTATCAGCGAGTACGTCACCGGTCAGTTCCGCGTGACCTATGACCCGAAGACGGAAATCCTTGTAACCGTGGGCGTGAGTGAGGCGCTGGACCTGGCCTTCCGCGCGGTGCTGGATCCGGGTGACGAAGTCATCTACCACCAGCCGTGCTACGTGTCCTACGGCCCCAGCATCACCATGGCCTACGGCGTGCCCGTGCCGGTGAACACGCGACTGGAAGACAACTTCGCGCTGCGTGCCTCCGATGTCGAAAAGGCCATCACGCCGAAGACGAAGGTCATCGCGCTGAACTTCCCCACAAATCCCACCGGGGCCATCGAGCCACCGGAGGAACTGGAGAAGATTGCCCAGCTCTGCGTGAAGCATGACCTGCTCTGCTTCACGGACGAGATCTACAGCGAGCTGCTGTATGACGGCGGCCAGCACAAGAGCATCGTGGAATTTCCCGGCATGCGTGAGCGCACCGTGCTGCTGCATGGTTTCTCCAAGGCCTTTGCCATGACGGGCTGGCGCCTTGGCTATGCCTGTGCGCCTGCGCCGCTGCGTGAGGCGATGATGAAGATTCACCAGTACTGCATGCTCTGCGCTCCCATCATGAGCCAGGTCGCAGCGCTGGAGGCCCTGCATCAGGGTACCGCGGTCATCGAACCCATGCGTCAGAGCTATGAGGAGCGCCGCAACTTCGTGGTGCGCCGGCTGAATGAAATGGGGCTGAGCTGCTTCAATCCCGGTGGTGCCTTCTATGTCTTCCCGGATGTGAGCTCGACGGGTCTCTCCGGCCGTGACTTCGCTCTGAAACTGCTGGAAGAAAAGAGTGTCGCTGTGGTCCCGGGGAATGCCTTCGGTCCCACGGGTGAGAAGTGCGTGCGCTGCTGCTACGCCACGGCGCCGGATCTTCTCGTGAAGGCCATGGATGGCATGGAGGAGTTTGTGAAGTCACGAAAGGTGGCTTGATTCTCACGGCGTGCCGCGTAGCCACTTCGCAGTCCGCTACCCGGCATGCCGCACATTTCTCCCCCAGTCATCAAATCCCCGGCGGTGGCGCATGTGCTGCCGCTGGCGCTCTTCATGCTGCTCAACGCCGTGCCTGCTGCGGTGGGCGTGGAGAATTCCGACATGCCCTGGTGGAAGCACTCGCCAGAGCAGTGGGTGTATCCGGCACAGACGGTGATTGTCGCCGTGGTGCTTGCGCTGGGCTGGCGTCACTACCAGTTTCGTCCGTTCAAGGGGTTCGGTCTGGCGGCAATGCTGGGGATCCTTGGTATTGTCTTGTGGTGCCTGCCGGCGCTTCTCTGGCAGAAGCTCACGGAAGCAGGCCACACCGTTCCTGAATGGGCCGAGTGGTTTGGGTTTGCGGAGCGGAAGGACGGTTTTGATCCCAGCTTCTTCCAGAGCGAGCCGTTCTGGTATCCTGCGGCGTTGCTCATGCGGTTCATCCGCCTCGTGATCCTCGTGCCGCTGGTGGAGGAAATCTTCTGGCGTGGCTTCCTGATGCGCTACCTCGTGGCGGATGGAGAGGATTTCCGAAAAGTTCCCTTCGGAACGCACACGTGGCTCTCGTTTGCCATTGTCACCGCGGGCGTGGTGATTGCGCATCAGCCCTCGGACTACCTTGGCGCTCTCATCTGGGGCACCTTGGTGTACTTCGTGGCTGTGCGGACGAAGAGTCTCGCTGCCTGCGTCGTGATGCATGCCGTGGCGAATCTGCTGCTGGGGCTCTATGTGGTCAGCACGAAGCAGTGGGGTTTCTGGTGAATGGAAGGGGTGTATGATGGACTTCATCCTCCTGATAGCCGGAGTCTATGGCTGGGCGACGTTCTCGCTGCTCATGCATGAGCTGGCCCATCTCTCCTTGGGGTGGATGATGGGGTTGCGCCCAAAATCACTCCGCGTTGGCAAAGGTCGGGAGTGGTTGCGGATGCGCGTCCGGGGCGTGGAGGTGGTGTTTGCTGCGTGGCCCACAATCGGCGCCGCTTACGTGGAAGGGATGCCGTTGAGGTGGATGCGATGGCGGGGCTCGGCATATGCCATCGCTGGGTTACTGGCCAACGGGGTGATGGCGTGGGGCCTCTGGCAGATTCTCGAGCGGGATTTGGTGGAAGGCACCGCCCGGAGCCTGGTGAAAGCAGCGCTGATTTGGGAAGCCTGGATTATCTTCGTGAATGTCATCCCTGACGAGAGGGAGCTCAATGGCTCTCGCATTGGCACTGATGGCAAGCAGTTCCTGGACTACGTCACTGGAAGAGTGGCCCTACGTTTGCTGAGGGAGTATGAGATAAACATTCGACGCTACGACCCTGAGTTTGATGTCCGCAAGTCGGTTGCCTATCGAGGTGACTCAAAGCTGCAGGAAGTTCACCAGAGGGCGCTGTCGGAGTATAAGGAAGGCCGAAGCTCTGGATATTTGGAGGCATGCGGCATCATTCTTGAGTCGGGGGAATTGCTGCCAGGCGAGCGGGCACAAGTGCTCGATTCCATGGCCTGTCAGTACGTTCAGCATGCACGAGGCAGCCCGTGAGGGAGCTCAGGCTTGGGCAGAGGAGGCTTACAGGATGTTCCCTTCGTCGGTTACGCTCTGTGGCACCTACGGCTCCATTCTCATCGAGAACGGGAGTTGCCAGGCTGGCATGGACATCTTGAAACCCTGCACCGGTGCTGCCAATTCCCAGATGGATCGCGGCATTTCCTGCTGTTTCATGGCAAGGGCACATCATCGCTTGGGCAATGCTGAGGAGGCCAGGTACTGGCTCCAGCAGGCTGAGGACATCGGAGGCTGCGCAGAAGTTTTTGCGAAGGTTGCCGGGGAGATTGCAGGCAAACAGGCTCTGGGTGTCGCCGCCTGACTCAAACGGAGCAGGTGAAGGAGGTGAATTGGGCTTTTGGTAGTCACCCGCCTGTGCGGGAAGAACAGCGCGGAACTTGGTGCGTGCCACTGTTAAGTTGGGTATAACCTCCAAGCGGAGCGAACAGGCTTGTTTGATTTTTTGACAGGCCGTCCTCATATCTGCCCGATCTCATCGTCCTGCTTACCCGACCATGTCCGAGCCTTCACCCCTGCCTCCCGGATTGCCTTCGTCTGATGAGCTGTTTGATCGGGAGCCTGAAAAGAAAGGATTCGGCATGGGGCGCTGGGGGTGTGTGGGACTGGTGCTCTTGCTGATGGGCGGGGTGATCTTTGTGGGAGGGTCTTTTTTCACGAGCTCTATTATGGGTAAGAAGAAGGAGTCCTTCGGAGAGGTGGCGCAGCAGGTCCTCGCGTCTGACAAACAGGTCTTTGCCACCGCCCTTGATGCCTATCGCTACACCGCCGGCAGCTACCCGACCACCGAGCAGGGATTGGAAGCCCTCACAGAAAAGCCGACCACGGATCCCGTTCCCAGCCGCTGGTATCCGTATCTCCCGATGTTGCCCAAGGATCCCTGGAACCAGCCTTACAAGTACCGGTATCCAGCGGTGAAATCGAAGAAGGAATATGACGTCTACTCCGTGGGTGAGGATGGGGTGGATGGCACCGCTGATGACGTCGGCAACTGGTAGTGGGGCGGACTGCTGGCCAAGGGCGAGCGACGGTGGAGTGGTCTTGGTGAGCAAGCCTGGTGCCTGGATAATTTGAATGGTTAGCTGAATTCTTATTGCAATTGCGTCTCAGAAGCTTTATGACGGCGGCATGATGGCAGCCACCTTTCGCCCGGAGACCCTCCACGGAGATTTGCGCGCAGATGGCTTTCGCATCCGGCTCTGGCAGTTTCATGCGGGCCGGGACACACGTCTGGAGTTCGGCATCGCATCGGAGTCCACGGTGATGGCCATGAGCTTCGCTGGTCGCCTGGTGTTCGCCAGCTCGGATGGCCAGGTGCGCATTTCGTCAGAACAGCTCGTGGTTGCATCGCAGTTGAAGCCTGAGACCCAATGGATTGCGCTGGAGGGGGGGCGGCATCGCGGGCTCTTGATTGAGATGGCTCCACAGATGCTGGAGCAGCTTCGCGGCACCGGTCATGGCCCGCTCCAGCAGCACGCCCAGAGCATCACGGTGAATCGCATCGGGCAGGGAGATGTTTCCCGGGTGCCCACGGCGGTACTCAGTCTTGCCCAGCAACTCAGCACGCCGCCCGCTCACACCGCCTGCCTTCCCATCTGGTTCCAGGCCAAGGTGATGGAACTCGCCTCACTCACCCTGTTTGCACCCGCCATCCCCCCCATGAACAAGCCGACCGAACCTGCTGGACGAGAGAGCCTCGAGCGCGCGCTCTTCCTCCTTGAACGCGACCTTGAGAATCCTCCCACGCTGGAAATGCTGGCTCAGGAGGTGGGTTGCGGGCCATTCCATCTCAGCAGGCTCTTCGGAAAAGTCACCGGGAAGACCATGCCGGAATTCCTCAGGCAAAAGCGCATGGAACGCGCTGCGCTGATGCTGCGCACCACGCGCCACAGCGTGAGCGAAATCGCCCTCTCAGTGGGCTACGAAAGCTTCAGTGCCTTCACTCGCGCCTTCGTCCGTGAAGTGGGAGCGACTCCCACCACGTATCGCGCTCAAGGCAGTGACGTCGCTTTGCCAATCGCGGCACAGTCGGAAGCAAACTGAGTCAAGCAATCGCCACCGACTGGGTAAACTCTGGACATGCACTTGAGACGAAATCGCAATAACGCTTTAAACGGGTCGGCCAGACTCGTGGCGACTGCGATGAACTCTTTCGAAGTGGCAGACATCGACGATCAGTCGAATAACAATTTCACCTCCCAGCGAGGACCAATTTCGGCACCGGGTGGTGCCGGGTGAGGGGCATCCTGCTGGCCGTATCCATGCTGATGGCCTGAGCAACTGTCAGCACAAAAAATGGTGCGGCCGGCGGGATGTCCAATCCCTCATCAGTGAGTGCACTGAGCCGCTGTATCAAGGCGGCCAACACGCGGGCACATGAATGCTGCGTGGCCTTGAGGGTCCCTGTCGTTGCATGAGGGCACTAAAGAGATGGAGGTCTCCATCTGGTCAGGTAGTGACTCCCGAACATCTCCCGACGTGAGCAGGGACACCAGCGGAGTGCAGAAGTAAGGAGTGGCTGCTGCGAATTATCGGCGACGATGAGAAGCCGTTGAAAGCGCATGCAAGTACGGAAGCATCGATTCTCCATGGGTGTTTCAGTTTCAGTCGCGGAGCGACGCCCGAACCGGTGAAACTGGGGTGGATGTCACGGATTCGGGGGTCGCTCCGCGACACTGATAACCGACCTTCCACCCGGCCTTGAAAGGCCGGGCTAAGACACGGGCGTCGCTTCGCGACTTAGTTTCACGATAGGCCATAGTTCTAGTTAGAACGCTCTAGTCTGGCAGCAGATTTGAATACCCGTGTTCCTTGCCTGGTGTGATGGCATTGCATGTGAAGTGGTGATAACAGACGCCCGGATTCACTGCGTTGAATGGCCGATATGTCCCAAGTGTCATGGCTGTGTAGTCTGATTAAAGGCAACGCCTGCACAGCATGTGCTTTGGTTGCGGGGGTGAATAAGCGCTGGGTTGATGCAACGGGTTCTTGATGAAGAAAAATCATTCGTGATGGCAACCGTAGGTTAATACATTAAGATACACCATATCAGTCAATGCTGGACGAATGATGACCAAGGTGAGGCAAGCGATGCATGCAAACCTTGCTACATGAAGAGTGGTTCAACGTCACTCAAAGGTCATGTCACAACAATCGTGTGGATCGATCACTATTCGCGGCAGGTTATCGCTGCCACTCCGTGTCTCCAAGAGGCATGGGTATCCTGCTTTCACTCTGGTGGAGATGCTTGTGGTTGCCTCCATCATTGCCGTGTTGTGCTCTCTTGCGTTTGCTGTCTTTTCGGCTGCAACTCAGCAGGCGAGAAAGGCGAATGAGATAGGTGCTGCGAAGACTATTATAACTGCATATCTGGCTTATCCCCTGGATCACAATGGATCATTGATGGTGGGGCATTATGAGGGAGCTGTTCCGGAGCTGGACGAGGAGGCGTATGAGCTGCCCAATGGTGATGAGGTGAGTGGTGCGGAGTTGCACCGTTATCCATTCCGGCTTGCGCCCTATATGGAGGATAAGATTGACGGGACCATTCTCGTGAACCGCAACGCGGGGCAGATTCGCGACGCCTTCTCTTCCTCCCAGTTCAACTATGGCACAAGCCTTTGTCCTGCCCTGGGCATCAACTACTATTTCGTAGGAGGTCTGAAGACAGGGAGCGAAGTGGCTGGTGCGGCGGATTGCGCCACCAATCTGTCGCAGGTGGGCAGCGCCGAATCGTTGCTGGTGTTCGCGTCGGCATTCACCGAGGTGGGAGGCAAGAAGATCGACGGGCGCTATGGCGTCGAACCACCTTCTTACCGGGCTAAACTATGGGATGCGAACCTGCACGTAGATGCGCGCTACGGCGGCAAGGCGGTGTGTGCCTTCTTGGATGGAAGCGTGCGTACCTACACCATTGAAGAGCTGCGGGACATGAGGCTGTGGAGCATGCGCGCAGCGATGCTCGACGACGAAAATTACGTGGTGAAGGCGTCGAGCAGTGGCGGGATTGGTGGAGGACGTGGAGGACGGAGATGATGAGCCTGCGGTCTATCACAGGCCTCATTGCCGTGGCTCTCCTTCTGTCGCCCCCCGCAAGGGCGGAGTACTTGTTCGTGCCAGGAGCGAATGCCACACCCAACAGCTTCCAAACCCCAGCGATTGATTTCGACGGACTCATCTATGAGTACAGCGCCTGGGACATCTTCTATGCTCCCCATACGCTTGCAAACTACCCGGATATCTTCGCTCCCTACGGAGGGCTTCCGGGGGCCAATCCTGGTGAATGGACTCCTGAGCAACGCAGTGCAGCGAATCTTAATCCGCAAAATGCCGGTTATGGCACCTTCCCGGTGGGTGCGGGTATCTTCAATCCTGCTGACCCGCTCGCCTTCTGGGACACGCGAAATCCTACCATCACCCAGACTGGTACCAACACGACCTTCATCATCGGGCCCGATATCTCCGGGAATATCTACAGCTTCCAGCAGAAGACCTCCTACGTCCTCGCGAATAATCCTGACTACGATCAGCTCGGTACGGTGATCTTCCAGTTCCACACGGATGGAGCGCTGGTGGATTTTTCAAAAATCAAATTGGTGTGGAATGACGGGGTGAACGACCACACCATTTATGCCACGGAGGCGGAGTATCTCAGGGAGTACCGTAATACGGCCAGCGGACATTGGAGTGCCTCCGGAGGGTATTCCAATCGCGTCGCCATCCAGTGGGACATGACCGAGGCGGTCGACCAGTTTGGTGATCCCATTACCTCCTACAAGATTTACTGGGAAGCGGAGAGCTCCAGCATGAGCTTTCAGAAGGCGGATCTGGTGACAGCCGATACTTATGACGCAGGCATTCCTGCCGGCGCCACGTGGGTGGGAGCCACGGGAAACTGGAACCAGTCTGGCAACTGGCAAATGCATAGTGCGGTCGGAACGACGCTGCCACAGGCCAATGGGAACATCCGATTTGATAACACGTCCCCCGCAGTTCTGACCATCAATGATGGGCACCACACGGTTGGAGAAGTGATTTTCGAATCGGCCTCGAATGTAACCATCAATTCCCTCTCAGGATACAGGCTCACCTCCAATACGGGTGTGACCACGAGAGACACAGCAACGGGAAACTATACCATCAATTCGAACTTTGCGCTTGGTGCCCTGAACTTCTTCGAAATTAACGCGGGTACCGTCAACATGAATGGCGTGATCTCCGGCGCATACGGCATCGTGAAGTCAGGAGATGGGACGCTGGTGCTGGGGAACAACAACACCTTTACCGGATTTCTCGGAGTGCAGGATGGCACCATTGTCGTCAACGGTACCAATGCCTACACCGGCGGCACCACGGTCATCAACGGCAGGCTGGTGCTCGGTGCTGATGCGGGGGCCACGGGAGCTTTGGGCAACTCCAGCAGCGAGATCGCCCTCGGTGCTGATGCCGGGCTCTATGCCTACATAGGAGGGGGGCAGGTGCTCATGGCGGAGATCATGCTGAATGGGAACAGAACCCTCTCGCGCGATATCGGTCTCGCCGCAGGAGACTTTGGCAAGCGGTTGGGAGGCATGAATGCCACGGGAGGAGCGACGTTCTCCGGAAATATTGTTTTTGGCACGACATCGAGCAATCCTGACAGTGCGGATTCGGCGGCAGGAGAAGTTTATCTGACCGCGCAGAACGCATCTGACGTGGTGAGGTTCTCTGGACAGCTTGCGGGTGGCAGTACCAGCAAGCGGGTCATCATCGATGGAGAGGGCACCGTCGCCTACACCGGTGTCAACAAGACCTACCAGAACGCCACACTGGTGAAGAAGGGCACGCTTCTCATCGACTCGGGCGTGGCGCTGACGGGAAATGGAAACGTCACGGTGGATGCGGGTGCCAAACTCAAGGTGAACGGCACCCTCGGAGGCACGGGTCAGCTTGCAGTCTCCGGTACCATCAGTGGCACCGGAACCGTACAACGCGGCTTCTCCATTGCCAATGGTGCGACCATCAGTCCCGGCAACAGTGTGGGAACGCTGACAGTGATAGGTGACCTGCTGTTTGGAGGGGGCGGGGTCTTCAGTTGGGAAATGCAGAATGCCTCCGGGGATGAAGGCACGGGATGGGACCTCCTGACGATCGAGGGGAAACTCAATATTACCGCTACAAGCGCCAATCGCTTCGAGGTTGAACTGGTCACACTAAATCTCTCCGGTGTGCAGGGAATTCCCACGGGATTCGATCCTTACGAACTGTACGACTGGACCATTCTCACCGCGCTGGATGGCATCGTGGGATTCTCGGCGGACAAGTTCTCCCTGGATCTGGCCTCTTTTGTGGGGCCGCACAGCAGCAACTTCAGCATCGGGAAACTAGCCCACGGAGATGGCTCGGAGAGCCTGGTGCTTCACTACAATCCAGTCGCTGTTCCCGAGCCTGGCCGCTCCATGCTCCTCTTTTTTGCCGCAGCCACAGCGCTGCTGCGCCGCCGTCGCCGCCCGAGTTTTTCAATCTGATTACAACACCGCTGCATCCTGCATCCCATGAACACAACGACACAACGACCTACAGCCCCTCCATCTCGTCTGATAAGGCTGGTGCTCCAAGCCAGCATTATCTTCATGTTTGCCTTTTCCTCCGTGCTCCAGGCCTCGCCCGTTTCGCTCAGTCTTCTCGGGACCACTACTTATGATGGATGGATCAATCTCTCGGCAGCAGGTGGATACACCGGCGTGAGCTTCCCCGGGTCGGGAGCGTGGCCGACCACAGGTGGGAACTGGACTGCCTACAATCCGGGCTCAGGGAACGTGGGTGCCATTGGCTCGAATACGGCAGGCTCTGGGGATGCGCTCCTCTACAAGGTATCCAATGGCGCCGGTGGCGGACCTTATCCCGCAGGTGGCTCCATTTACTTCGGCGGTTTCTCCGGTGACCCCAATATCAATGGTGGAACCTTGGGGGTGGTGGATACCACTCCGCTGGCAGGCGTGAAGACCATCGCGTTCCAGTTGGATATTGGGGAGGCGAGTGGGTATGACCTCTTCAACGACGTGCTCCCGAAACTGGTCTACACGACCTCGCTGGGAACGTTCGAGATGACCGCCACCTATTCCGACCGCATCTCCCAGATCTATACGGGAGATATTCTCATGCCAACCGGGTATGAAGACATTTATCGCAACACCTGGGGTGTCCAGTTTAATCTCGATGGAGTCACCGATCCCATTCTCTCCTATGAGGTCCAGTTCACCGGTGTGCAGCATGCCCAGGCGTATGCGATGCAGCTGGACACCAGCAATGTATTGCATGCGACGAACATCTTCCCGCAGGCTGCTGAGTGGGATGCGGGTGGTGGCAACAACCTGTGGAGCACTGCGGCCAACTGGAGTGGCAATACACAGCCAGCCAATGGCCGTGAGGTGCTGTTCGCCCAAGGCACGGCCGCGGTGCTCGACGTGGACCAGACGGTTGAGTCCCTCGCCATTCAAACTACCGGGAATTTCACACTCTCCAGCAACGGATCTTCCACACTCACTGTCGGAGCAGGCGGCATCACGGCTGACGGCGGTGGCAATGTGGTGAACTACACCGTCAGCGCGCCCGTGCAGATCAGTGAGTTCAATCTCATCAATATCGCGGAGGATACGACGCTCACCATGGCCGGAAGCATCACGGGTCCTGGCTTCTACAAGAAGGGGGAAGGCACTTTGCGCCTTGAAGGCAACAACACCTTCACCGGGAATTCCTTCAACAGGCTCATCATCACCGGTGGAGAGAATTTCATCAGCGGGGAGAATGTCTACACGGGAGCAGGCGCGCTCGAGCTGAACATGAAGAACACCACCGTGACGCTGCATGGTGGCGACGACCGTCTGAGTTCAAACTTCACGGTCCAACTGTACAGCAGGCGTGTGGTGGACGGTGCCACCTTCGTTGGGGAGGAAAATGCCAAGCTGGTGCTGGGAGATGCCTCCGGGAAATCGGATCAGACCTTTACGGGCATCATGGCTGCCCAGATGACCATCTTTGATGAAGCCACAGGAACTTCGTCCACGGGTACCGCATCCAATGCATCCATCGTGGGTGGCAGTGCTGAAATCTCAACACTGACGACCAACGTTGCCAGTGGGGCTCCCGTTGAATACTGGGGCAATATCGGTGGGGCCGGGACGAACGAGAATAACATTTCCCTCGTTAAGACCGGTGGCGGTGTGCAGGCAATCGGCGGCACCGGAACGTATGTGGGGGATACGGTGATTGAAGCAGGCATGCTGCGGCTCGACTCCACCACGGCCTTGTCCACCGCCAGCCATCTGGTGCTCGATGGAGGAGTTCTGGGACTCGGTGCTGGGAACTTCACCTGGAGTCTTGGCACTGGCGCCGGGCAGGTTGAGTTCAAAAGCAGCAGCGGTTTCGCCGCCTACGGCGCTGTTCGCACCGTGAACCTCGGAGGAGCCGGTGCCCAGGTCACTTGGGGCGCAGGCAGCTTCGTGGCGGATGGAGACGCTCTGGTCCTTTCCCATGGCTATGCCAACAACACGGTGGAGTTCGCGAACGCCATCAACCTGGGCAGCGAAGATCGCGTGGTGCAGACGCTTAATGGCTCTGCTGCTGTGGATGGTCGTCTCACAGGCGTGGTCAGTGGATCTGGCGCTTTGCGTAAGCAGGGAGACGGTACCTTGGAAGTAACCAATGCAAACACCTACACCGGTGGCACTTCAGTCGAAGCCGGGACGTTTGCCGTGGCTGGCGCTACTGGATCGATTGACGGTGATGTGACGGTTGCGGGAGGTGGAACCTTCCAGTTGACCAACACCGCCGCCGCCAATTCCGGAGATCGCGTTGAAGACTCGGCGACCATCGTATCGACCGGTGGTATCATCAATGTCAGCAATACCGGCAGCGCCAACTTTAGCGAAACCATTGGAAAACTGGATCTTGAAAAGGGCGCCACGACCGTGACGACCACCCAGGTGGCCGCAGGGTTCACCAATGTCCTCAACATCGTGGAACTCGAAAGATCGGTGGGCTCCACCGTGAACTTCACCGCCGCGACGCTGGGCACCCGGAACAGTATCATGCTGGGCACCGCGCCGACGCTCCAGAATGGCATCATTGGTGGATGGGCGACTGTGGGCAATGAATTTGCCACCTACAACGGCACCACTGGAGTCACCGCATTCACCGCGTATACGACTACAGGAGAGAGCACCTGGACCGCGGCAAATACGGTGAAGATCACCGGAGGCGCCGCGGGGGTCACCAACACGCTCACGGCTGGCCGCACTGTCAACGCCCTCGCCATGGTGGGTCCCACTGCAGGTACCAATACGCAGAACCTGCTGGACCTTGCCGGTCAACAATTGAGGGTTGCTGCTGGCGGCATCATCTTCAGCGGTGGTAACAGCACCCGCCGGAGCTACATCAACAACGGCACGATCACGGCAGGCAGCGCCATCAACACACCTGCTGAACTCGCAGTGTATTCCAGCGCCTCCGGTGCCTACATCGGGGCCTCCATTTTGGACAATGGCACTGGAGCCGTGACGTTGGTCAAGAGCGGTGCGGGATTCTTGTACCTTACCGGGGCGAATTCACACTCGGGAGGGACCTATATGAACCAGGGTTCGCTTGCAGTGAATCATGCCCAGGCATTGGGGACGGGCACGCTCTATTTGGGCAACGGTGTGGAGGTCCACAACAGCTCCGGTGCGCACATCACGCTCGCCAACAACAATAATCAGGTTTGGAATGGAAACGTCACCTTCGCGGGAGCGCACAATCTGGACTTCGGCACGGGGCGGGTGACCCTCGCCAGAGAGGGTATGGTCATCGTGAATGGTGGCATCACCACCTCCGTGGGTGGAGTCGACGGCAACTACCAGCTCTACAAGGTGGGAGCGGGCGCTCTCGAAGTGAAAGGTAGCAGCACTTACACCGGAGGAACGAACATCGGCGCAGGAACATTTGTCGCTGCGGCGAACAATGCACTCGGCACCGGGGTCGCCACGATTCAGAGCGGCGCCACGCTTCGTGTGAACAGTGGTGTATCCCTTGCCAACAACATCGTCTTGAACAAGGGCGGCACGCTGCACCTGAATTCGTCGAGCCTGAGTGGAAACGTTGAGTTCAACGGTGGCACGCTCGTTGGCGGTGGTACGTTGAATCAGGCCCTCACCGTCGGTGGAGGGGTTGGTCAACTCAATGTGCTCGCTCCGGGCAATAGTCCGGGCACACTCTCCACTCTGAGCCAGACGTGGACCGGTGGAGGCCAGTACCAGTGGGAAATCTCCGATGTGGATTCCGGTCCAGGTATTGGCTGGGACTTGGTCGACATCAACGGCACCCTCACGATCACCGCGACCGAGGAAGACCAATTCATTTTAAGCCTGAAGTCACTCAATACGAGCCTCCTCGCGGGAGCGATTGCGGACTTCGATCCATATGAGGACTACAGCTGGCAGATTCTCACGGCGAGCGAGGGCATTGAAGGCTTCGACATGGATGTCTTCACCTTTGATTACAGCGGATTCACCGGGGAGGAAGCCGGCGGCAAATTCTCCATCGCCCAAGAGGGGAACAGCCTCTATGTGAAGTATGCATCGGTGCCCGAACCCACGAGAATGGTGTTGCTGCTGGGTGCTGGGATCATTATGGTGCTCCGTCGACGCCGTTCTCATGCGAATCCATTGTCAGAGGATCGGGTTCTGATGCGTACCGTGGTATCTGCCTGAAGGATGCCACGTTCGCACCTCGCACCCTGATTTGTAATCTGCCGATCAACCTTTTCTTTTTTCTCATGATTTCTCGATTTGTTCTCGGAACGGTTCCTCTTGCTGCGCTGGCTCTTCTGGCGACGGCATCTATCACCACTGCGGAGACTCCGCCACCTTCACTTCCCCCGCTGCCAGAGGCGGTGACCAGTTTTGGTGGCGCGATCAGCGAAGATGGCCAGCTCTTTGCGTATGGCGGCCACAAGGCGGGCACGCATGAGTGGTCGCTCGATACCACGAGCGGCAAACTGAATCGTCTTGATCTTACCAAGCCAGGCTCTGCCTGGGAAACACTGGGCGAAGGGCCGAAGGTGCAGAGCCCGGGTCTCGCGGTGCATGCCGGGAAGGTCTATCTCGTCGGCGGCATGCAACCGCAGAACAAGGAGGGTGCGAAGCCGGAACTGTTTTCGCTGAATCATGCCACCATGTTTGATCCGGCGACCAAGGATTGGAAAAAACTTCCTGACCTGCCTGAGGGACGCTCGAGTCATGAAGTGGCGGTGCTGGATGGCAAACTCTACGTGGTGGGTGGATGGCCGCTCGATACGCGCAAGTCTGAGACCAAACCGGATGATGCAGAGGTGGAGCGTGGCTATCACAAAACCATGCTCGTGCTGGATCTCGCCAAGCCGGATGCCTGGCAGAGCGTGCCACAGCCTTTCCAACGCCGCGCCCTTTCCGTGGTGGCGAGCCAGGGAAAGATCTACGCCCTTGGCGGGATGAATGAAAAGAACGAGGTCACGGCAGACGCCGATGTGTACGACGTGAAGTCCGGCAAGTGGGAGAAGCTGCCGGAGATTCCCGTTGTGTCTAAGAAGACGAAGGCCTTTGCCACGGCGGCTTGCGAGCTGGATGGACGCGTGCTCGTGAGCCCTGCGGGAGGCAAGATCTTCGCGCTCTCGCCAGACGCGAAATCATGGGTGGAGGTCGGCCAGCTGCAGACGCCTCGTCTCTTCCACCAGATTGAGCCGTGGAAAAACAGCCAGGTAGTTGCCCTTGGCGGAACGAAGGGTACGAAGCCGACCGACAGCGTGGAAATTGTTTCCATCGCCCCGCCTGCGACGGTAAGCGCGAAGTAGCCTTGCTCCTTTCTCCAGATATCACGCAACCACCCACCACAGCAATCTATCCATCTACATCACACCATGTTGTCACGTTTGTTCGCCATACTATCCGTTTTGCTATGCCTTGCTTCCACTGTTTCCGCGCATGAAGTCTGGATTGAAGAACTGGATGGCAAGCTCGTAGTCCGCTTTGCCGAATACGGTGAGGAGTATGAGAAGTCACCGGGTCACCTTGATTCCCTGATCACACCGCAGGCCTGGACCACGGGAGAAGATGGCAAGCCAGCACCCTTCGAGGTGCAGAAGAAGGCAGACCACTTCCTGCTGGAAGGCGCTACCACGGCCAAAGGCGCCATGGCAGAGACCGGCTTTCCCGTGATGAAGCGTGGTGATGCTCCGGCTCGCAAGCCGAACTTCTACGCGCGTTGGCACCACGCCGGCGCGGGTGAGGCCAAGCCCGCCATGATGTTCGACATCGTGCCCACGGCGACCCCCGGCGAGGTGCAGGTGTTCTTCCGTGGTAAACCCATGGCTGACACGAAGGTTTTCGTAGTGCCACCGGAAGGCAAGGAAGAGGAAATCACGACGGACAAGGATGGCAAGGCCAAGTTCGTCATCGGCAAGTCCGGCAACTATCTGCTCTACTGCAAGCATCATCGCGAAGACCTGCCCGGGTTTTCTGGTGGCGTGGCCTACGAGGCGCTGAGTCACAATTGCTCTCTCCTTTGGAAGCAACCTTGATAATTTTATGGACCGCTAATGGACGCTAATTTTCGCTAGAGCGTTTTCTGTTTAATTTGTCGCAAACTGAGGATGATGCTAGAGTAGCTCATGAAGAGCTTCAGCATGGATCTGCGTAAGCGACTGGTGGCCGGTCGGCGACGGGGACAAAGCGCCGAGGAACTCGCGCGACTCTTTGGGGTTTCCAAACGCAGCGTCGAACGCTTCTGGAAGCGTCACTTGGAGGAGGGCACGGTGGAACCCAAGCAACGAGGTGGTTACCGCCGCTCCCGCCTGGAAGGACATGATGAGCTGTTGCATCAATGGATCTCCCAGCAACCTGATTTGAGCCTGGAGGAGATGAGCGAGCGTTTGAACAAGCAGTTGGACATCAACATCGGCACCACCGCCCTGTGGCATCGGCTGGAGAAGCTGGGCTTGAGCTATAAAAAAAACGCTGCACGCCGCCGAGCAAGAGCGGCCTGACTTGCAAGCGGCTCGCCAGCTCTGGCGTGAGCAGCAAAGCCAATGGGAAGGCCGCCACTTGGTCTTCTTGGACGAGACGGGACTCAATACCAAAATGAGCCGGTTGTATGGACGTTCGGCCAGTGGGCAGCGCTGCCGTTGTGCGGTGCCCTTTGGACATTGGCACACGGCGACTTTGGTGGTGGCGCTGCGTCAGGATCGCCTTTGTGCTCCGTGTGTGCTGGATGGACCCATGAACGGGTCTGCATTCCTAGCCTACATCGAACAGTTCTTGGCTCCGCAACTCACACCCGGTGACATTGTCATCTGCGACAATCTTGCCAGTCACAAGGTCAGCGGCGTGGCACAGGCGATCGAAGCACGAGGCGCACGCTTGATTTACCTGCCTGCGTACAGCCCCGACCTCAATCCCATTGAAATGGCTTTTGCCAAACTCAAAGCACATGTGCGCCATGCAGCACAGCGCACCTTTGAGGGCTTGGAAGCCGCCGTCGCGCAAGCTCTGGACATGTTCTCACCAGAACACTGCGCCAATTTCTTCCGCCATGCCAATTATGCGACAAATTAAATAGAAAATGCTCTAATGTTTCGAGCAGCCACAGCACGGACAGATGCTTGTACTATCAGCGATTGTTAGCGCCGATTAGCGGTCCATTTGGTCGAGAGGGCCGCGTCAATGGGCAAGGCGCTTCTCGATATCCTTCCGCACGCCGGGAGCGAGGGCTTCCACCTTGAGCAGCTTTTCCATCGTCTCGATGTCGTCTTCATTGAGACGGTGGACGCCGAGTAGAGCACGTACGCTGATGCACTGGGGCTCCTTCTCCACCACTTCGATGGAATCGCCCGCGGTGATGGTGCCTTCCTGAAGGACTTTGTAGTAGAATCCGCTGTGGCCGCTCTGCAAGAAGGGTTTCAAGATGTCGGGACGGCTGACCTTGTGTGCGAACTTGAAGCAAGGCAGGCGCTCACAGGTAACCTGGAGCAGGACGTTGCTCATGCGATGGACATCGCCGATGCAGACTTCTGTCTCGATGAGACCGCTGGTGGTGAGGTTCTCACCGAAGGTGCCGTGCTCCAATGAAGCGGCACCGAGAAACGTTGCCCAGTGCGCGTAGTGCTCGATGGGGTAGGCGTACACGGCCTGATGCTCACCACCGTGGACGGTCAGGTCCGCCTGTCCATCACCTGAGAGCCCGAGTTTGCGAACCTCTACCGGACCGGTCACCGGCTCCTTGTAGATGCCCGTGGGCACTGCCTTGCCGTTGATTTCGATCACTCGGGGCATGGCGATGTTCACGGAGAGGATCTGCATGGGAGAGGGGAGTGGGAGTTTTGCTCCAGAGTGCAGGTCCTGCCGCATGAATCAGGCCAATCGCCTGGAGCTTGCTGGAAGGTACGACGGCGCTTCAAAGAAAGGCGCAATGCAGGTGCCGCCTACCGAATGGCGACGTAGGTGCCTGTGAACACGACACTGATCTGCCCGCTCTCAATGACGCTGCACGAGAGAACGACGCGTGCCTTCCCCTTCTGGGAGAACTGATGGTGGAACGTGCTCATGACGTCGGTGTCAGGACGTTCACACACCACGCGAATCAAGGAGTCCTTCACGGGGCGTCGGTAGGAAATGGTGCTCTCTTTCACCACGACGTGTGCTTGAGTGGCCGGAGACCCGTCTATGTCATCATTGCTCTGCCTTGCTAGCTCCAGCCACAGCAGCGCATAGCCGGCGAGTGTGCACAGCGCACTCAGGCTTCCACCGAAGGCGGTGCCAAGGTGGTTGTGATTGACCTGCAACGGTGCGGTGAGAACAAGGTGGCCTGTCGTCGGCTCATACGACTCGATGCCCACACCCATCGCGCGGGTGATGGGAATCTGGGCGTGAAGATACTCCTCGGTGGATCGGCACAGGTGCTGAGGATCGGTGGACATGATGAGGTGAAGCACCATGGAAAGTGGTTCGCCGCAGGCAAGTGGGGATGCTGGTCCGTTGGGGGCGATGGTGAGCTTCGGAAACCACTAATAGGCACTAACGAACACTAATTGTAAGATACTAAAAGGGACCGCTAATGGACGCTGATGTTCGCTAATGGTTCAGTAGCTCCAAGGCCTGGCAGTGCGCATTGGCGATGGGCGCCTGGGCGCCTGGGCGCCTGGGCGGCTGGGCGGCTGGTCAGCAAGAGGCAGGAGCAAGCTACCACCGCACCAACCACTTCGTTCCCAACATTAGCGTTTGTTAGCGTCAATTAGCGGACCCCCAATCCCATCAACCTTCCTCAGAATTAGTGTTCGTTAGTGCCTATTAGTGGTTCCCCGCTCTCACTACCTCACGCAGCGCTGCGATGCCCACTCACTTCCCCTTCAACTTCGCCAGCATCCCCTTCAGCTTCTCCGCGATCTTCGTAGAGGCCTCTACTTCCAGGTAGGCGCTGCGGGCGCGCCAGGTTTCGTAGCCGCCGAGTTTGTGCTGCTCGGGAGTGGGAAGGTAGCCGTTGTAGCCATTCGCGAGGGAGACGGTGAAGTGGCGGGTGAAGGGGGTGCTCTTCTTCAGGTCGAGGCCGATTTCCACAAAGGTCTCACACGGGAGGGTGGCAATGCTGAGGTCGCCGATGCGATAGGCCTGGAGCTTCACGGGCACCTTGTCCGGATAATCGGCGAGCTTCACGGTCTCACGGGCATAGATGGCCTTGCGGTCGGCCCACTGGCCGTCCTTGTCCTTGGGGGTGGCCTCGAGCGTTTGTTTTGCCTGGGCCAAGCCAGCAGCATCCGCCTTGCGCACACCGAGCTGCAGGACGGTTTCTTCCGCCGCCAGTTTTGTGGTGGGTGACCACTTCATGGTATCGTAGGCAGTCATGGCGGCATCGGCCACACTGCGGGCCACGATCTTGATCTGTTCACCCGGTTCGCGTTTCAGGCGAATGGGGGAGGCGAAGTTGATGTTGTTGATGTCGCCGCTGGTGCCGTTCGACATGATGCCGACAAAGGCCGGCTTGCCCTGATAGCGCGCATCGGTGGCCTTGAGTCGCTCCGCCATCTCATTCGCAAAGGCGGCGTAGTAGTCCGCAGAGATGGCGGGATTCCCGCCGACGTAGTGCAGGCTGTAGTTCGCGAGCACGGCAATGGGACGCTTGTCTGCGGCCGAGCGCACGGCGAGGATGCCCACATCGGGATCCACCGGGCCGGCGGGGACGGAGACCTTGGGATTCTGCGCGCCGGGGTTCATCCACGCGCGGTCCGTGGTGATGGAGAAGGGGTTCTCATACTGCTCCTGTTCCTTCACGCGCCACCGGCGGTTGAAGACCTGCGAAGGATCACTGCCGAATCCCCAGGCGATCTCCGCGGGTTCCAGGTTCTCATGGGCTTTGATCAATCCTTCGGCGATGCGCGCCGGCACGGTGGCCACATACTCCATGTCGGGATCGCTCTGGAATGCCGGGCCGAGGGCGGCGGCAGAGTGCGTGTGCGTGGCGGAGATCATCATGTGGTTTGCGGGCACACCGGTCTTCTTGGCTGCGATTTCCTTCGCCTTGTCGCAGATGTCCTGCGGGATCATGCACGCATCCACCACGCACAGGATGATCTCTGTCGTCCCATCGTGGATGGCCACGCAACGTGCGTGCATCGGGTCGGTGATCCCCTGGGCAAAGGCGCCCTTCATGCTGCCGTTTACCGGGATGGGGAACTTGGTCGGAGAAATGTCCTGCGCGTAGGCGCCCGCGCGCAGTGCCTCCGCTGCGTGAAGGGAAGTCAGCATCAAGCAGCACCCGCACACAGCAAGTAACACAGGAAGGAGAAATCGGCGTGTCATGCGTGGAGGTACGCTGGGACGCACGCATTCTTCATGCCGTATCACAAACCGAGGGAACGTGCGCACATTCGGCACACGCGATTCCCTGCCGTGCCATGCACCCCTCGGGGCTTCAAGAAAACACCACCGTCTTGTTCCGGTACACCAGCAGACGATTCATCACATGCCACCAGAGGGCCTTGGCGAGGACGGTCTTTTCCAGGTCCTTCCCGAGACGCACCAGATCGGCCACGGAGTTGTCATGGGACACACGCATCACGTCCTGGTGAATGATGGGTCCCTGATCAAGATCCTCCGTCACGTAGTGACTGGTCGCGCCAATGATCTTCACACCCCGCTCAAACGCCTGATGGTACGGTTTGGCGCCGACGAAGGCGGGAAGGAAGGAGTGGTGGATGTTCAGGATGGCATCCGGGAACTCACGGATGAGCGCCGGGCTCACGATCTGCATGTAGCGCGCGAGCACCACAGTATCGACCGAGTGTTCGCGGAGGAGGGCAATTTGAGCGTCTTCCTGCGCGGCCTTGTTCGCCGGCGTGATGGGGAAGTGGTGAAACGGAATGCCAAAGCGCTCCGCCGCGGGACGCAGCACTTCGTGATTGCTGACCACCAGCGGGATTTCCACCGGCAGCTCACCCGCTTCATGACGCGAGAGCAGATCGTACAGGCAATGGCTTTCCTTCGAAACGAAGAGGGCGAGCCGCTTCCGCTGGCTGGCGAAGTGCAGCTTCCACCACATCTGGTGGCGGCGTCCCAAGATAGAGAAGCGGGAGTCGATTTCCTCCTTCTCGAGGTTGAACTTCTCCAGCGACCACTCCACGCGCATGAAGAAGAGGTTGCCCAGTGGATCAATGTGCTGCTCGAGGTCGAGGATATTCCCACCGTGGGAAAAGATGAACCCGGTCACGTCATGCACCAGTCCAGGCTGGTCCGGGCAGTGGATGAGCAGGGTGGCCGTGTCAGAGGAGGGCATTCGATCATTGTCGATGGATTTCGGAGGTCGGCAACTCTCAGCCCACATGAGAGGTCGGATGCTACCCGTGCGGGAGCATCGATGGTCCATCTTTGCACCACATTCCCAGAGTCCGAAGATTCAAATGGGTGACCGTGGCATCTTGGGCATCGAGCTTCACTTCGTGACCCTCTCCCTGGCGCTGGCAGGTGACCTGGAGAATGAACTCGCAGGGAGGTGGCTCACTGCCATTCACCTTGAGGCCAATGAGATGGATCACATCCCCGCGCTTCGCCTGGATCAGAGGGGGGTGGTGCTCGACAGGACCGTTCCAGATCCCGGGCGAGCTTACATCCCAGCCGTTCTGGGAGAGTAGTTGCGCCGTGATTTGAACCGCCGGAGGGGTGCCACTCCAAGATTCTCCTGCGCGCAGCGCGCTGAGAATGTCTTCCCTGAGGTAGTCGGAGGCACCTGGCCGGTCGGACCATGGTGTGCCTGCGTATGGCAGGTGTTCCTTCATCTGCACTTCCAGAAATGCGCTACCCGAGACGAGGGCTCCCTCGCGGGGAATGTAACCGGAGGTGGCATGGTCCATGACCATGAAGCGAAGTCTGAGAGGCGGAACGTGGTCCTTGGAGTCTTCACTTTCGACCGTTCCTTCGAACATCCATCCTTTGTTTCCGAAGAACTCGATGGCCCGCAGATTTTCCACTTTGGTCACGAAGGTGTACCAAAGGGGCTCGTCCGAAGCCAGGAACGATCGAAGTCCTTCGTTGGAAATGGTGACCTTGGAGAGGTCGCTGGGATTGAACCCTGGCTCTTGCTCCTGCCTCATGGCGCGCTGGATTTCCAGCAGCGGACCTTGAGTGATTTCAAAGCTCGACTCCATGGGTGACAATGAGGATACCAGCGCACTGAGCTCGCAGGTGTAGTGGGCACCCGGGCGCAACAGTGGCAGGTGATCTGCATAGTCCGGGTCGAATGCCGCGAGCTGCACGCGCCGTGGCGTCAGCAGCAACTGGGCGCCAGCACACGGGATGTCGTCGTCCTCCAGAGTATCCAGCAATTCTGCCTCCGTCGGTGCGCCGTCTACTACCATGGGGTAGGCCGCCTGCATGAGAAGGCCCTCGGATTCAGAGCGCTCAATGAGGATGGCGATGCCCACGCCGTCCTGGCTGACACTCGCGGACTGGAACTGCTCTGACGGTGTCTCCCGGAGCATGCTTCCCCAGCCCTGCCAGAGGGTGGTGGGAAAAGCCTTCATGAAGCAGTCGAAGTCCGACAGGGCTTCATAGCGTTCGTCACCCAAGAGCAAACGGAGCGTCCAGTGCATAGGCTAGAATTTTTTACGATGCGCGTGCTTATTTCACCGTCGCAATCCCAAACTCAAGGGGAATCAGAGCCCACTGGGCAGATCCACTCCATTTAAAAGAGTGGTGCTCGGGAAGGGACTCGAACCCTTAAGCCTTTCGGCACAAGATCCTTAGTCTTGCGCGTATACCAATTCCGCCACCCGAGCGGGAGGGGACTAGGAGTATGCGTAGCATCGCGGTGTGTGCAAGCAGTTTGAGCACTTTAACTGACAATAAAATGGTCCGGCCCTTTCCAGGGACGGACCAAAAGATGTCGGGGCAAGATGGGGTAGGGGGGCGGCTACCGCGGATCGCGGCCTGTGGCTTCCACATACTGCTGCCTCACGCTGTCATAGCGCTCCTGCCAGCGCACGATGTCCCGCTGCAGTTCCATGTTCTGCCGCTCCAGCCACACCGCGCGGCCACGCGTGGCGCCGCCTCCTTCCGCAGTACTATCCTCCCCGTAGCCCACGCCGGACTCCAAGGTGCCGCGCACTCGGTGGGGGCTCGCTTTGAAGAAGGGCATCTCGCTGATGCGGCTGCGGTTGCCATCGGCCGTGTTGATCACCGTCACGTGGTCGTCGATTTCTCCGGTGGCGAGGAACTCCTGGAGCGTGCCCACGCTCGTGGGTCCGTAGAGAAAATTGTCCGGCATCTCAATGAGCCAGTCCATTTGCAGTTCCGCCACCATGGGAGCGCGCCGCCAGGTGATCTTTTCATCATTGCTCACGCGGTCAAGTGGCGAGATCTTTGCGCCTGCCGCCCAGATTCTGAGCTGTTCCAGGGGAGCCGGACCAAATACTTCATTGTCCGTGACCTTGAGGAGATACCACGAATTGTCGCTCATGCTCAGGATTCTAGCGGGACGGACCGGTCGCTTCCAAGAGAAAAAAGCACAGACAGGGGAGGATTCCTCGTTTTGGTCTTGGTTTGGTCGCGACCTGTTGTTTATCTTGAGCTTGAATCTATGGAGTCACCGATGCCGAAGAATCTGCTTCCTCAACTTTTGCGCCTGAGTCTTGTCTGTGCTTGCGGCCTGGTGCTTCCCATGTGCCAGTCCAACACCTCCCCGGACTCCACCGCAGTCACGGCTGCCACGGCAGCAGCCAATGGCAAGCCGCTGACCGAAGCCGAACTCGCGGACAAGCAGGAAGGGGTGGACGTCGGCAAGCTCCTCTCCATGACCTTTGAGGAGTCCCGAAAGATCAGCCCCCAGAGCCTGATCGTGCCGCCCTTTTACAAGCTGACAGCGGATGAGATTACCGTGCTGAAGACAGGCTCGAACGGACAGCCCCAGCGGGTGAGGGCCAGGGGCAAAGTCTTCCTGCAGATCGACTTCCGCGAGAAGCTCGTGGCGCTGGCGCAGGAGGCTTACATTGAGTCTGACGGCGAGGTCATTCTCCGTGGCCGCCCTCTCCTGAAGCGTGGTCGCAGTGTGGTGGAAGGCTTGAGCGAAACGACAGTGTTTTACATCAAGGGGACACGCCTGCAGGTCATCGGCAAGCATCGCCTCGCGAAACAGGAGGGTGGCATCGAAAGCCCGCACGGTGGCACCATTCGCCCCAGCTTTGATATCGAACCCACCTGGCGTCGTGCTTGGAAAGATGGTCCCAATCCGCTGCTGCCGGCGCTCACGCCCTCGGTCGTGCCTGCGGAGATGCGGGCCAGCCCCTTGCTGCCGCCGGTGCAGCACTCCAGCGACCTACCCAAGCTTCTCGTGCCGGATGAAGATCCGCCGATTCCCTCCACCAACGGCGCCACGCCCACCCCGCCTCCCGGGGCTGAGTGAGGGGCGAATCTGAGCCAGAGTTTAGGCTACAAAAACAGGCAAAAACGGGCCGTGGAGCGATTCTCCATTAGTCCCGTGAGCCGTGTATGTGCATGATTGAGTCTCAGTCCTGAGGCTGAGGTCAATAATGAAATGCGCGGAATGTCGCGAGACAGGCGATCGTGCAGGTTGCTACCGGATTTCAGCATCAATTTCTCGATGGGCACTCAAGGTTAGTTTCAGAAATGAGAATTTAACAGTTCCTGAAAAAAGAGCTTCCCTGAAAGCTCGGCGACTGCTAAATGCTAATCATTGTTAACCTTTTAGAGCGTATGTCTTCCCTAGTTGTTGAGAACCCCCGTTCGCGCATCCCGGAAGGACTTACGGTCGACCCGGTGAGCGCGGCCCACATGGCCAACTCCTTCCTGCGAACCGCGCTGGACCAGGCGAGCGAGGGCATCATGATTGTGGCTCCCGCGTTCCAGCCTCACCTCGGCCCCCGCATTCTCCTGCACAACACGAGGATGGCGGCGCTGGTGGGCGCGGAACCGAGCAGGGGACTCTGCGATCGCTTCCTCACGCAGCTGGCTGCCACCGAGGAGGAGGCTGGAGACCTGCTGCGCGTGCTGCGCTGCACCGTGAAGCAGGGTGGCGCTGCCCAGTGGGAAGGTGGCATGAAGACCTTTTTCGGAGACAAGGTGGTGCGCTGCATCTGGCGCATCCGTGCGGTCATGGATGAGCACGGCCGCGTGTACAACTATACACTCGCTGTGACACCCTCACCGACCCCAGTGACTGCGGCTCCTGACCGCAGCAGCTTCTCGCCAGTGCCAGCCCCGGCCGTCACGGATGACTCCCGCCGCCTGCGGAATGACAACCTCGCCACCATGGCAATCGGTGTCTTCCATGATCTGAACAACCTGCTCGGCATCATGATGACCAACCTCTCTGAGGCGGTCACCATCTCGCCCGCGCAGGGACAGGTCAGATCCCATGTGGAGGAAGCCCTCGCGGCAGCGAGACAGGCCTGTGATTTCGTGAAGGAAACCATGCGCATGGCGAAGGGCATGCCGGAGAATCGCGCGCCCTCGGATGTGGCGCAGATCATCCGCATGACCGCCCGCATCACGCAGAGCGGCAGCGGCGTGAACCTGCACATGAGCCTGCCCAAGGACCTCTGGTGGGCCATGGCGGATGCCCCCCGCATTTCCCAGGTCCTACAGAATCTGATCCTGAACGGCATCCAGGCGATGAACAATCGAGGCCACATGGATGTGCTGGCCCGGAATATCGTGGCTCCGCAGGGGCACCACGCGCTCCGTCCCGGACCGTACGTGGAGATTCTCGTGCGCGATCGTGGCTGCGGCATGGACCCGGAAGATGCCGCGCGCGCCCTGCATGAATCCTTCACTCGCAAGGAGAATGGCAACGGGGTGGGGCTCACCACGTGCAAACACATCATCACCGAGCACGGCGGCCAGATTGCCGTGTCCTCCATGAAGAATGTGGGCACGGAGTTCATGTTCTGGCTGCCGGCCACCCAGCCCCAACAGCAGCAGGGAAAGGATGCTGCTCCCATGACGCCACCCCGGGTCAGGTCCGGTCTCGGCACCATCCTGGTGGTGGATGACGAGGAACGCCTGCGCAACGTGGTGCACGCTGTGCTGAAGCGTTGTGGTTATCGTGTGTTCGAAGCTTCCAACGGTGAAGACGCGGTGCAGACCTATCGTCAGCTCCTGCGTCAGAATGATGACGTGGACATGGTCATCATGGATCTCACCCTCAAGGGTACCCTCTCGGGCGAGCAGGCGATGAAGGAAATCTGTGCCATGGATCCTTCCGCCAGGGTCATCGCCTCCAGCGGTGGCATGCTGGAGGAGTCACGCGAAGGTTTCATCTCCGAGGGGTTCTGCGACATCCTGCCCAAGCCGTACCTCGCGGCGGACGTCGCGGATGTGGTGCATCAGGTCCTGATGAAAGACATCAAGGGTGAGCACTCCGGTCGGGCAGCTTGAGCTTACGCTTGGCTGCGTTACCGTTTCGTGAACGTGGGTGAATAGTCGCCCCGGGGCGTGGCTTTCCACCATTCGCCGGTCTCCTTGCGTGTTTCTGCTTCCGTGAACTCGTAACGGTAGAACCTTGCGCGCACCGCGCGGATGGATTCGATGGGGAAGGGTGGCGGCTCCACGAGGGCGTATACTTGCTCGTTGTGCTGCAGGAGCTGCTCCAGGAATTTGCCGAACCAAATCATGCTCGCGTTCTGCATGTCCCGCTGTGGTATGAAACCCGGATGCAGCGCGGCGAACCACATCTGCCAGTCCAGTCGCGGCTGGTGTGGCGCCACGAAGGGAGGTGGGCGATCCACGCGGCCCGGTTTCCACTTGAACTCGAGCGGCTGGAAGTACACGCCATCGTCACTCACCTCGATGACGATCTCATTGCGCTCCGTGGTCATCACGCGGAAGAGACCGTAGCTGTTGATGCTGCGGAAGGGAGCCAGCCAATGCGTTTTCGAATAGAGTGTATTGGAGAGAATCCCTCCACTCGGCGCATTGTCGCGAATGGCGACGACAAGGCTGAGTGACAGCATCAGCGAGACCGCGACACCTTCTCCGGCAAGCCTCCACATGGGGCGAGGTGGTGATGTTTCTGTCCAGCGCAGCAGGCGCTTCATGACTGCGGGCCAGCATCCATCGTCGAGCATCGAAAGCGCGAGGAGGATGGTCAGCCAGTTGAAGAAGGTGTAGTTCCCCGTGAGGAGGGTAATGATCATCAATCCCGTGAAGGACGCGGCGATGCCTATCTTCAGGACGCGAAGGGTGCGTACCCAGGAAGGGATGATGAGCTCCAAGATCCACGCCACCGGGATGAGGGTGGGTACGCCAAGCTCCACGAGAAACATCACGAAGCAGGAGACCTTGTGAAACCAGAGCGGGAAGTGATGCACATACCAGGCGACCCACGTGGGAATGGGTTGCGTCTCGTAGTGGTAGGTCAGCGCGGTAAAGTTCAGCCAATTGGGATCTCCGGCGAGGATCTTTGTAAGTCCCGAGAGAAACATCAGTTTGAGGATCAGCGCCTGTGGCAGCAGCATCTGCGCGCGTGACGGTGCTGGCGTGCTCTCGCGGATACGCCCTACGAACAAGCGCCATGGGGAAATGAGTGCGGCAATGAAACCTGCTTCCAGCAGCAGGATGTCCCACTGGAAACTGAGAAAGACATTTCCCGTGGTGCAGATGGAAAGGTAACCAAACCACAGCGCGAGCAGCAGAGGGCCCTGCAGCACACCTGCCATCACCAGCACTGCGGCAGCGCAGGCACCCCAGCACAGCCACTGCACCATCGCATCGCTGTAGCCCAGCCAGTAGACCGTGGGGACCTGAGCCCAGGCGGTGATGTCATTCTCTTTCGCGTAGTTGCCGAACCCCTCCAGAAACTTTTGCACCGGCATGATGCCGTTTTCGCCGGTGAGTGCCTCCGCCTGCCATGCCCACGAGGCAAAGGCGATGAAGTAGATGGCCGCAAGCGCCCGGGGAAAGAACCAGCCGAAGATGCGATAGGTGACAGGGCCAGCCGACATGGCTGCACTTTATTCCTACCAGGGCTCAGTCGTCCAGATCATCCAGCAGCCCCATCTCCTCGCGAAGGTCCTGGAGATCGGCCTCCGTTTCCGCTACAAGCTTGGAAACAAATTCACCGAGGTTTGCAGCGTAGGTCACAAAGTTGGATTCCTCGTGATTGGTGAGGTAGACGGTTTGGTCGCGCGAGGCTGTGTCAATGCAGTAGTAGTCAGCAGCGGCGAATCCAATCGCCCAATAGCTTGAGGGCCACGGGAGTTCTCCTTCCTCGTCCTCCAGCCAGAAAGTCTCCGGCTGCCGGACAATGGCGTTCATGTCGATCAATTTGGCGGCATCCTTGGGCACGACTTCCTGGGAAAGGGGCTCCAGGCCGTCGAGATCGTTTGCTGTCTTGTCAAGAATGGCGGGATACTTCCGCAGGAACTGCAGGTAGTAGTCAGGAAGTTGGACCCCGAATGCAGTATGAATGGCTTGCACCTGGGGTTTCGACATTTTTGCTCCAAGAAGCAGCGAAGGTGTGGTGAAGGTGTTTGGATCGGGCCATGAAAACGACCGTTTTGGCAGAGGGGCCGACGACGTTTTGGAGAAGGGATTCGGCTCGCCACTGGACGTCAGCTTCCTGAAATCGTGTCGCTTGCCAGCCGGCATGGCAATTAGAACCACATCTGTGAATCCAGCACGAGCAATGGTGATGGCCGCTGACTCGGTAACGCAGAGCAGCCCTGTGGGAAGGGACTCGGCATTCGCCACGAATATGGGCGGCAGAGTTTCGGTGGGTTCCTTGATGTGAACGCCGAGCAGTGCCATGGGGGTTCCATCACTGAAACGCTCGAACGTGGATTTCCGCACATCCACCACATCCCCACGTGTCAGGATGTTCATGTTGAAATACTCATGCTCCCTTCCCTTTTGAGCAATGGTGATGGGATGGAACTCAATGCCCTCGGGCATGACGGACAGCAGCACATCCCGAAGGGCCTTGGAAACCAGGCGATGAGGGCCAAAGGAAATCCAGTTCGGCAGGCGGCGGGGCGATGACGTTTTGAACGTCCAGTGCTTGGGATCTTTGACGGGGACTCCTCTTCTGAAACTCATGCCTTGCAGCTGGCCTTCTGCAGTGGTCTTCAGATGAGCTTCGTGTCCATTTTTCTGAAGCAGGTAAATCATGCGGAGTTGGGACGGTTGCGAAGAAGTATGGATAGTGAACAGATGGCGCCCCCCTGTGCAGTGCAAGCACCGTGACGGTTAGTCCAAAGAATTCCTCAAGCTTCGGGCAAAAGCGGCACTGCTCTTCCTTTCTTCCCGTACTTGTTCGAGAATCGCCGTAATTTTCTCCACCAAACGTGAGACAAATTCTTCCAGGCTCGCTGCCCACGGTACTATGGCCGCATTTTCGTGGTCGGATACGTACACCGTCTGCTCGGTCGAGTTGGTATCGATGCAGTAATAGTCCGATGAGGCGTCTCCGATGACCCAAAGGTTGGCTGGCCAAGGCAGGTCGCCGTCTTCATCTTCCAGCCAAATGCTGCCGGGTTGCCTGACATTGGCGTTCATCTCGATCAATTGTCCTGCGTCCTTGGGAACATCGCGGGCTGACAGGGGCGTTTTCCCCCGGTGGTCGCTCGGTGTGGTATCAAGAATCGCAGGATAGTTCCGCAGAAACTGAATGTAGTAATCTGGAAGCTGGATGCCGAACGCCTCATGGATGGCCTGCACCTGGACATCCGTCATTTCCGGACCCAGACGCAGAGAGGGAGAGGTGAAGATTTCGGGGTCGGGCCATGAAATCTCGCGCTGAGGCGGAGGCTGCACCGGAGTATCAGAGAATGGATTGATTGCTTTCGAAGTGCGCAACACCCGTTCTGGGATGTTTTGTCCGACAGGCAGAGGAGTGAATGCGATGTCCAGGAATCCAGCTGCGGCAATATTGGCCGCGGCGGGTTCGGTGACACAGAGCAATCCAAAAGGCAATGTGTCTCCATTCGCAACGAAGATGGGAGTCGCTGACTCCGGAAGTGGCTTCAGATGCAAGCTTTGCAGTCGAATGGGGTGTCCGGAGCTCAGGCGCTCAATGCCTGACCGATCCATGTCCACCACGTCGGCAATTGTCAGGACATTCATGTCGAAGTAGGGATGCTCCTTTCCCTTCTGCACGACGGTGATGGGATAGAAATCGATGCCTTCAGGCATGACCTCCAGCAGCACATCTCGAAGAGGCTTGGAAATAAGATCGTGGGACCCAAAGGAGAGCCAGTTAGTGAGCCGGCGGGGAGATGCGGCTGTGAATGTCCAGTGCTTTGGTTCGGCAACAGGTATCCCCCGCCGGTAGCTCATGTCAGAGACTTGTTTCTCGACTATCGGCTCCAGGCGGGCATCGTAGTCGGCATTGTCCTCAAGAAGGTACAGCATGGTGTGAAGAGGCAGATCGATCAAACCACGGCAGCAGAACAGATTGCACGCGTTCGTGCAAACAAAAGCGGTGACCGAGTTCTTACTTTGGCCCTGATCCTACTCCACCTCCGGCGGCACAGCGCCATAGGTCCACGCACGGCCGAAGCGACCAATCTTCGGCGGTTCCGGCATGGGATCGGGCTTCAGTTGCTTCGAGAGTTCGATGCCTGCATCTGCCATCTGTGTGCCGGCGGTCACTTCCAGATTGCTGTAATAGGTGAGGCGTGTCTCATAGCCGCCGCCATTGGGGCCGAAGGCTTCTTCCGTGGGGACATAACCGGTGCAGCCATTCGCCAGTTCCGTGGGGAAGGTCATGGGGAAGCCGCTGTCCTTCTTGATGCGCAGACCATTCGCCACGAAATACTCAGCGGGATTGCTCACGCACACGACGGGGCCCACCTGGATGGCCTGCACTTCCACTTCACACGCGGGCTCCTTCTTGACCAGGGCATCGAGCATCACGATCTCCTTGGCAAAGAGCCAGTCGGTGGTGTCGCCCGCGGGCTTGGGTTGGGTGACGAGGTCCATGGATTTTTTCAAACGCTCGGCCGAGGGGATGCGGCGCTTGATGGGGAAGACCTTCTGCTTCGCGTCGAGCGTAGCGTCGGTGGTCTTGGGCATGGAGAGGATGACTTTCACTGCCTCTGCGCCTACGCGACCACCCACCAGTTTGGACCATTCCTCCGGACCGGGCCGCTGATATTGGCTCATGTTATCCACCTGGGTAATGTCGCCGCACGCTCCCTGGAGGAACACCACCGGTACGCGTGTCTGGAAGGCACCCTGGATGGTTTGTTCCAGATACTGGACCCAATTTGCCGAGATGCCGCCGGGATTGGTCGTGGCGTGACAGGCGAAGTTCACCACGCAGCCGAGCAAGGCGCCGGTGTTGATGTCCCACGCGGCGATGACACCGACTTCGGGATCGATGGGGCCGGCGTAGTCCACGATGTCTGGATTGCCAGGGCCGGGATGGCTGTAGGCGAGCCCGTTCTTCATCTTCATGCGACGGTTGAAGGAGACTTTGTCCTCATGCCCCTTGCCGAATCCTAGGCTGGCGGGTTGCTTGGTCTTGTCGGCCCACACCACGGCGTCTACGATGGCTTTCGTCACGGTGAGGAGGAATCCGGCGTCTGCCATGGAGGACTCTTCATAACCCAGCTTCTGCACCAGCGGCGACGCGTGGTCGAGTTCCCCCGGCTGGATCATTCCGACCGGACCGGACGAGTGCGAATGGGATGCGCCGATCATGACGCTGTCCGGCGTGATGCCGCACTGCTTGGCAATCAGCTCACGCGCATCCAGTACCACCTTGCGTGGGATGATGAGCGTGTCTGTACCCACGAGGGCCACGCGTTTCTTTCCATCGTCGAACACCGCGGCGCGGACCTTGCAGGGATCGTGGAAGGTGCGGTGGAAGGACTTCCCATAGCCACCAGGCTGCTCCATGCCGAGGGCGGGGGTGATGTCCCGCTCTGCGAATCCGGCCTTGATATTGGAGGTGGGGGCAGGAGCAGGTGCGGGAGGAGCGGCGTGCAAGCCGGCTGCGCAGAAGGTGACAAGGGCGAGACAACGAAGGAGCATCATGACGGGGCGGGGAGGATGAATGGAAGGGCTTCCATAGCAAAAGCCCCGGCCCCTGCGCACCTTGCGTACATTTAGGGGGACATTGCATACTATTGTTGCCCGCGGTCACCAGCATCCAGAGATTGAGAGGGATGCGATTCCCGAATGTCAGGGACCGCCTCCGCGGAACGTGCCTGCATGTATTCATATCCCTCTCACCGTTTCACGCCATGCGCGCCATCTGGAAAGGTTCCATCAGTTTCGGGTTGGTGAATATACCCATCGCCCTCTATCCAGCCACACACACGGAGGATCTGAAGTTCCGTCTGTTGCGCTCCAAGGACCTCAGTCCGGTGAATTACAAACGCGTGGCGGAGGCAGATGGGAAAGAGGTGCCCTGGGATCAGATCGTGAAGGGTTATGAATACGAGAAGGGCAAGTTTGTGATCATCAATGATGAAGACTTCAAGCGGGTGGACATTGAGGCCACGCAGACGGTGGATATCATCAACTTCGTGGAGCTGGATGAGGTGAATCCCGTCTTCTTTCACAAGCCCTACTACATGGAGCCGCAGAAGGGTGGGGACCGTGCTTATGTCCTCCTCCGCGAGGCGCTCGAAGCCTCGGGCAAGATTGGCATTGCCAAGGTGGTGATCAAAACACGCCAGCACCTCGCGGCGCTGAAGCCGCAAGATGACGGCTTGATGCTGGAGTTGATGCATTTCGCTGCGGAGTTGCGTGATGTGGAAGATTTCCGCCATCCACGTGAAGCCAAGATCGCGAAGAAGGAACTCGACATGGCGAAGGCCCTGATCAATTCCATGACCGAGAAATGGGATCCGGAAGCCTATAAGGATGACTATCGCGAAGCCTTGGAGGACATGATCGAGGAGAAGGTGAAACATCCTGACAAGGAAGTGCCGAAGAAGGCTGCCAAGAAGCGCCCGAGCAATGTCATCGACCTGGTGTCCGTGCTGCAGGAAAGCATGCGCGAAGGAAAGAAAACTACCAAGAGCGCTAAAAAAAGCAGCTCTGCCCAGGCCGCGAAAAAGAAACCTGCCAAATCAGCCTCGAAGAAACGCACCAGGGCTCGTGCCGCGGCGTGATGACGGGCAAAGAGAAAGAGTCACCTCACGATGGCCTCGCTCAAGGAATACAAACGCAAGCGGAACTTCGCCATCACCGCCGAGCCTGAGGGCCGTGTGGAGAAGTCGAAAGGCAAGCTGGCTCGCTTCGTTATCCAGAAGCACGATGCTTCACGGCTGCACTACGACTTCCGCCTGGAGATGGGCGGGACACTTGTTTCCTGGGCTGTGCCCAAAGGCCTGCCGCTGGCGAAGGGAGAAAAGCATCTTGCCGTGAAGGTGGAGGACCATCCCGTTTCCTACATCGACTTCGAGGGCACCATCCCGAAGGGACAATATGGAGGTGGCACGGTGCAGGTGTGGGACCGCGGCACCTACGAGCCGCTGAGCAAAGCGCCGAAGAAGGAACTGGATGGTGGCAAGCTCCACGTCGTGCTGAAGGGCAAGAAGCTCCAGGGAGAGTGGTATCTGGTACGGTTGAAAGACGAGGACGAGCAATGGCTCATCATCAAAGGCGGAGAGAATCACAAGAAGCTCTCAAAAAAGGTCGAGTCCGAATCCGCCCTCTCCGGCAAGACCATGGCCCAGCTCGCCAAGAGCGATCACGTGTGGCAGTCCAAGCCGCGGAATTCCGGCAATGGCCGTGGCTCGCTGAAGGAGCGCCTGGCCGCAGCAAGGGAGTCCGCAAAGACGCCGAAGAAGGCGGTGCCAAAATCGAAAACCACTGCAAAGGCTGGAAAGCGGAAGCCCGCATTGAAGGCGAAATTCCTCGAGCCCATGAAAGCGCACATCGAGAACAAGGTGCCACCGGGTGATTGGCTTTATGAGATAAAGTTCGATGGATTTCGCGCGGTTACCTACAAGGAGGGCAAGACGGTGCACCTACTCTCCCGGACGAATCATGATCTCGCGGAAAAGTTCCCGGACGTGGTGGAAGCCATGGAGGGAATGGACGTGAAAAATGCCATTATCGATGGTGAGATCGTCGCGCTCGATAAAGATGGGCGCTCTTCCTTCCAGCTTCTCCAGGCATATGAACTGGGCCAGGAGCGCCCGCCGCTCTGCTACTATGTCTTTGATATTCTCGCCCTGAACGGAAAGAGTACGCGCGACCTCCCACTGGAGGAACGCCGTGAAAAGCTCAAGGCCATTTTACCCGAGTCGTCGGACATCATCCGCTTCTCCTCTTCCATAGGCACGGATGCTGAGAAGCTCCTGAAGAAGGCCGGTGCTCTCGGGCTTGAGGGGCTCATTGGGAAACGCAAGGGATCGCGCTATGAGGTGGGCCAGCGCAGCGGCGCCTGGGTCAAACTCAAGCTCGTGAAGGAGCAGGAGTTTGTGATTGGCGGCTATACGCCACCGGGCGGCACGCGACAGCACATCGGAGCACTGCTCGTGGGCGTGTATGAGAAGGGAAAGCTCGTGTACTCCGGCAAGGTGGGCACGGGATACACGGGAGCCGTGTTGAAGGATCTGCACACGCGATTTAAGAAAATGGCCTCCGATACTTGTCCCTTCAAGGATCTCCCCGAAGAGCGCGAGGGACGTTACGGTCAGGGCATCACCACAAGTGTGATGAAGAAGTGCCACTGGCTGAAACCCGTGCTCGTATGCCAGGTGAAATTCTCCGAGTGGACGCGGGACGATCGCCTCCGTCAGCCGGTATACCTGGGACTGCGTGAGGACAAGAAGGCCAAGGACGTCGTGCGTGAACCCTCCAGCAAGCTTGCATGAGCGCCCGCAACAAAGCCACTCTCAAAGTCGGCAAGCGCGAGGTGGCGGTGTCCAACCTCGACAAGGTCTACTATCCTGAATCCGGGTTCACCAAGGGACAGGTCATCGATTATTACGCGCGCATTGCCGAGGTGCTGGTGCCTCATACCAAAGGACGGCCAGTGTCGCTGAAGCGCTATCCCGACGGGGTGAATGGCATGTTCTTCTATGAGAAGCAGTGCCCTTCCCATGCACCCGACTGGATCAAGAAGAAGACGGTCAAGGTGGCCAAGGATAATGGCGAGTACATCGACTACTGCGTCTTCGACGATCTGCCGGCGCTGGTGTGGGCGGCAAATATTGCCAACCTTGAGCTCCACACTTTCCAGCATCGGCGCGGGGCGATGCAACGCCCCACGGCTCTGGTATTTGACCTCGATCCCGGCCCGCCTGCGGACATCATTCAATGCTGCCAGGTGGCGCTGTGGTTGCGGAAGATGTTTGCAGCGCTCGATCTGGAGTGTTTCCCCAAGACTTCCGGATCCAAGGGCATGCAACTCGTGCTGCCGCTCAACACCCCGACCAACTACGACAAGACCAAGGCCTTCGCACGCCAGGTGGCGGAAACGCTGGCTGGCGAGCATCCGGAGATGGTCGTCTCCGACATGAAGAAGAGCCTCCGTGAGGGGAAGGTCTTCATCGACTGGAGCCAGAACGATGATAAGAAAACGACTGTGAGCGTCTACTCCCTGCGCGCGAAGCAGGTGCCCTCTGTCTCCACTCCGCTGAAGTGGAGTGAGGTGGAGTCTGCGTGGAAGAACCGATCCAAGGCAAAGAAGGGCAAGGCCCTCGTCTTTCAGGCGGATGAAGTGCTGCGGCGGGTAAAGAAGATGGGTGACCTCTTTGAGCCGGTGCTGACCATGAAGCAGAAGCTTCCGAAGATAGCATGAAGGTCTGGTTCTGCGAAGAGTTGAAGAGTTGACCTCTGGGTCAGTCTTCGATTATTTGGTGGCATGCAGCGAAGAATGTTTCTCCTTACCGCTTCCCTGGCGGGTCTTGGTACACTATCGGCGGTGAGTGCTCCCCGGATGATCACTGCCGCAGACATTAGAGTGCTCCCGTTCTGCGCGACCATGAGTACAAAAAAGCTGGATCCAGAAACTCCCGGGATCTTCAACGAACTCTCCGTCACCAAGAGGGATGGCTTTTCTATTCAAGGACGAAAGCGCAATGACAGTGGAAGGATTGATGGAGAAGTGATATATCACCTGGGCAAGCTTGCGCTGGTGCCTGCGGGTGACCGGACAGGAAAGCTCTCCGTCGAGGTGCCATCCAAAACAAACGTCACCAGCTACTACGCAGTCTTGGAATTGGCGGACAGCCTTGTTTCAAGTCAACTCAAGCTGGAGGTCGGGAAAAAATATACGTGGTCAGTCGCTAGCAAAGACGGCCAGACCCTCCTGCGGGTGATGAACGGGAACGTCCAGGTGGGAGAAGTCCATACGGACACGGACAAGCTTGTGGGCTTCGGCTTTGCCGCCTCGGTTCGCTGGGAGAAAAATGAGGCGGACATCCATGTGACGTTTGAATAGAATCGGAAGACTGGAAAGAGTTCCTATCTTCCCTTAGCCATCTTGAACCGCTTCAACGTGCGCTCACGTTCCTGACCGTGATCCACGATTGGCAGGGGATATCCCGTTGCTAAAGGAGCATCTGAAGGCTGGAAGAACTTCTCCGGCGGCACATCCTTCAGCTCCGGCACCCATTGCTTGATGTACTCGCCTTCGGGATCGTAGCGCTTGGTCTGCGTCCATGGATTCTGGATGCGGAAATAGGGTGCCGCGTCCGCACCGGTGCCCGCGCTCCATTGCCAGCCTCCGTTGTTGCTCGCAATCTCACCATCCACGAGCTGCTGCATGAACCAGCTCTCGCCCAATCGCCAGTGCACGTGGAGGTCCTTGGTGAGGAACATGGAGACAATCATGCGCACACGGTTGTGCATCCAGCCCGTGGCCAGGAGCTGGCGCATGCCTGCATCTACGATGGGGAACCCGGTGCGGCCCTCCTTCCATGCTTCGTAGTGCTGTTCTTTACCATCCCAAGGCACGCTGCGGAATTCGGGGTTGAACTCCATCTCCAGCACCTCCGGCCAGTGATGCAGCACCGCCATGTAAAACTCGCGCCACGCCAGCTCCTTCAAATAAGTTTCAACACTGGCTTTGACGGTCGCCTTTGCTCCCTGCGCGGCTTTCTGGCAGCGCTGGTAGAGTTCGCGAATGCCAATCAGTCCGTAGCGGAGATCCGGACTCAGGCAGGATGAGTGTCGACCGGAAGGAGTGTTCCGCATGTCAGCATACGCCGCGACTTTGCCGGAGAAGATGAAGTCCTTCATGCGCTCCCGGGCCGCGCGCTCGCCGGGTGGGGGAGTGGAGGCGGTGCACGGCGGCAGACTCCAGTGTTGGAGAGTCGGCAGCGGCAGGCTTTTGAGCTTTGCAGCAGCGGGGCCGAGCGACTTCACGGTGGGGAGTGGTGTAGCCTTTTCCTGGGAGAACCAGTTTCTGAAGTAGGGCGTGAAGACGCGGTAGGGCTTCCCCTCGCCGTTCAGCACTTCTTCTGGCCCGTGCAGCGTCACGTCTTTGAAACTGAGAAGCTCCACTTCATGCTTCTGGCACATGGCAGCGACACTAGCTTCCATCGCTTTGCCAAACGGATCCGGATCCCGATTGGCATACAGAGCGGTGGCGCCCGTTTCCAGGATCAGCTTTTCAAGTTCCTCGTCTGCCGCACCTGCGCGAAGGATCAGCCTCGAATTGATAGTTTCCAGGTTCTTCGCCAGGGAGGCAAGATTGCCACAGAGGAATGCCTGGCGGCTCGGGCCGGTCCAGTCATGCCGGCGCTTCCAGGTGCTCAGGATGTATACAGGGATGACCTGTTCGGAAGCCCGGGCGGCGTGATGAAGTGCGGTGTTGTCGGTGAGTCGAAGGTCGCGACGAAACCAATGAATGCTGACCTGGGCCATGCGCCACCTATACGAGCGCCCGAGGCAGGCAGGCGAAAAAAATGGAAATGTTTCTCCGTTGCCCAAAGCCTCAATGACTGGGATATTTGCGGCCCCCGTTTCACATTCCCACGCTTAGATGTCCCTGCGCACTTGGAAGCTCCCACTTCTGGGCCTGCTGGCAGCCCTTGTCGGCTTGCTGGCGCTCAGTGCGTGCAAGGATGACAATGGAAAGAAGAAGGAGAAGATCTCAGAGAGTGACGAGCCCGAGGAGATCCCTCTCGATCTGGATGAGGCGCTCATCAAGAAGACCATCGCCCGGCTCGGAACTGGCTTCATGGTGTGGGAGCGCTTTCGCAATGACCGCTGGGAAATCTGGGTGAAGAAGCTGAGCGGCGGCAAGGAGAAGCGCATCATCCCTGCAGAGGAGGGCCGCGACCATGCCTGCCCCAAGATTTCCCCTGACGGGCGCATGCTGGTCTACATGAGCTACCCCAAGGGGAAGACTGGATACCCCGGTCACGCCCGGAAGCCTGGCACGCTTTGGCTCATGAATCTGGTCAGCCGCAAGCGCCGCGTAATCTCGAAAGAGGCCCGCAGCTATGCCGAACATCGGGCGGTCACCTGGCTGGATGCCAATCGCTTGTGCTATATCGATGGCGAGGGCTACTCGAACGAATACGATGTGAAGACCGGCAAGACCAAGCGCCTGGTCAAGCAGGCCCATGAGACCTTCGGCTACCTCGTGAGCCCGGACATGAAGCATGCCACCAGCGGCACGCCGGAGTTTGCCCTCTATGACAAGGAGCAGCAACTCGTGCGCAATCAGCAGCGCATGGGTGGTTGTCAGCCCTACTTCACCCAGGATGGCCAGTGGGGCTACTGGATGGGCGGCGCCGGCGGTCCCATCAACAAGATGCGGCTCGCGACGCGTGAGATCGGGCAGGTCCTGCAACGCGATGATGCGCGCCTCCACGGGAAGCGGAACTACGTCTACTTCCCCATGGTGTCACCCTGCCAGCGACTCATGGCCTTCGCTGCGTCTCCGGACAAGCACGACCACTTCACGGCCGACTACGATATCTATCTGGCGCACGTGCACCCCAAGCAGTTCTATATCATCGGCAATCCGGTCCGTTATACAAAGTTCAAGGGGGTCGATCGTTATCCTGATGTCTTCCGCCGTGAGCTGCCCCTGGGCTCGCATTATGTCGAGGGAAAGACGGAGATGACCTTCACCATCCCCAAGGAATATGCTTCCGGAGAATGGCAGTGGCACATCACCGGCAGATTCAATGCCACGGGAAATTCCGTCACGCGTGTCTTTGATCATCCCGGCGAGTATTGGGTGGAGGCGAAGCAGGGCGATAAAAAGCTGCGCGGTTATGTGAACGTGCGCGAAGCCGCCCCTCCGCTGGTGGACGGCGTCCGCCGCGAAGGGAAGGATGGCATCATCGTCGATTTCGATGAGCCCGTGCTGTCGGATGGCGCTTCCATCACCGTTTCAGGCGGAGCGCCTGTGACTGGCTGGCAGCTGATCAACGATGGCTACGCAGTCTCCTTCCACATGCCGCCCGGTACTGCCGAGAACGCGACCTTTGAATTCGATGGTTTTCGCGATACGGCGCAGCAGCCCAACCGCATGGTGAAGGCGAAGGTGAGCATTCCTTCAGTAGCATGGCCAGCTTCAGACGAGGGGATGGTCTTTGTTTGGGAAAATGTGAAGGGCCGCACGTCCCTGCCCAACGGCACGCCGTGTGAAGTGGCTCCGAATGGTCTCGCCTTCTGGTCCGATCACGGCGCGATGAAACTACGCGGTGGATGGTTCGATGCTCCCAAGGCCGGCGAACTGGTCTCTGCCTCCTGTGTGAAGAGCAACGAGGTGACCGTGGAGATGATCATCACTCCGCAGCCTGCTCCTTTTGACAAGGAACTGCATCCCATCCTCACCCTCGCCAACAGCGAGAAGCAACGCAACCTGACCATCGGCCAGCGTGGCACACGTCTCTATCTGCTGTTGCGCACTCCTGAGCAGGATCCGAATGCCCCCATGGAGGAGACGCAACTGGCCGGGGTGGATAACAACCAGCCGCATCACCTCGTCATCGCGTATCGGAAGGACAAGCTCAGTGTGTGGATAGATGGCTCTGCGGTATGGAATCGCAGCCGCATCCGCGGGGATCTTAGCAACTGGGAGGATATGAAGTTGCGATTCGGCGCATCGTCAGAAGGAAACAACTCCTGGCGTGGTCTTATCGACCGGGTGGTCATCTACGACCGCTGTCTCTCGGATGAAGAGATTGCTCAGCATTCGAATTCATCGATCGTCGCTGAATCCAAGAGGGATCCTCTCAAGGAGTGGAAGGTCGTGGCCAAGCTCGTCGAGGCTTCTCCCATACCACCTCTGTTGGAGTTCCAGCCCTACACAGAGGCGCTCGTGCGTCATCTCTATGAGGTGCAGGAAGTCACCGAAGGACCGCCGCTACCCTCAAAACAAATTGCCGTCAGCCACTGGATTTGGATGGATGCCAAAGCGCTTCCAGCCCAGCAACTTAAGGTAGGCGATGTGGTGCACCTCACCCTCCATCACGAAGAGGAGCACACCGAACTCAAGAGCCTCTTCGTCAAAGACGAGCTTATCGAAGGTATTGGCGCAGACCGTTTCCATGATGCCACAGACTGGGACGCGGAGATCATGAAGGCGGGAGCTGCGGACGGTGCTGGCGAGAAGAAATGACGAGGCATGGTGCGCGGATGGCGCGTTTTCATCCGGTGCAGTCAACATGGCCATTGGACCGCGCAAGCCATTTGGGAAGCACTGTGTTCCGCGTTCACGAGCCCCGCACTACCATGTTCGGTGATTGACTAATGCGGATGAAACCTCATGGTTGCCTGCATAGTTATGGAGACAGAGTTTCTTTACGATTGGGGCGAGGAAGTTCAAGTGATCGACACCGCACCGATTCAATATGCACCCGGACACACCGGCGCCGTTTGCGGCATGTCCGAAATCGATGGGGTGAAAGTTTACACGGTGGAAGCGGGGTCGGGCGAATCTATGGAAATACCAGAAGAAATGCTTCGCAAGGCGGATTGAAAACACAAAGTGTTTGGCCCGGATGGCGCTACGGGGAACGCCTTCGTTGAAACCCTTCAAAGTACAACTGACAAAGGGACAGGCGCATTGCAATGATGGATACTGACAGTATGGATGATTGTCATGGGGGGGCTATCGGTTTAACTTCGTTCTGAGAATTGAACATCCCAGTTTAACTGCACGGGAGATTTCGGAGTTACTCGAAATTGATTGTGCTTTTGAATCTCAAAGGAGTGTTCAGGTTGCCCAGGGGGAGGCTATGCCAATAACCTACTGGTGTTCGCGCTCGCTTGGAAAGGGGGGAGGTGATGAGATGCCGTGTGACGATCCGATTGAGGAATCCCTTTACCGATTCGTGGATCTGCTTACGGCCAAAGCTTCAGTTCTTCGAGACTTTCGCAAGGCAGATGCGAAATGTATGCTGGTCGTTGAAATGGGTGGCTGGCGTAATTTTGGTTGGGTATTGGATCCATGGCTTTGTTATGAAATGAGCATGCTGAACATTTCCCTTGGATGGGACATAGTGGCGGAATTGGCGGAATGTGACTGAATCGCGACGTGGCGATTTGCCCTGTGTGCAAGGAGGCGCAGGTTCAGCCTGATCGATATCCCCAAGTTTCAATCCAATACATGCCTCAAGGAAACGGTAGTTCGTTCGGTCGAAGCTGAGTCTTTCTTCTCTAAACGCAGGGTTCCCCTCTGGCGGTGTGTTCAACAAGCAGTTTAGGGGGTGGCAGCCATGTTCCAAGCTTCGCTTGCCGCAGCAAATTCAGTCCTGCCCTCACGCACTCTGCGTGCGAGGGACAGGGTGTTTTCTACGAAGGTGTCCCAGTACGGGGAATCGGCGATGCTGGTTCGCACGACGAAAGCGAGGTGGGTGGGGCTCTCTGGGCTGCTGTTGCCGGTGGTATTGCCGACGTTTCCCAGCAGGCGGTCCAGGGCTTCTTCGAAGACGGTGTTGGGAAGCCAGGGGCTGAGGGAGCCGTGTTCGTAGGGAGTTAAGGGAAGCATGCCGAGGCCGGTGGTCTTGGTGGGATCGGGGAGGCGGAAGTCGTGGGGGGAGGGGCGGTAGGCGCGGAGGGGGATGGAGGTTCCGTCGGGGATGAGACCGGTGCCGCGTTCGGAGGCCAGGAGGCGGGGGACTTCGGGCATGCGTTCCAAGGTTAGGTCGAGGCGCACGCCTTCTTCTTCGAGCAGACGCATGACGGCGTTGCTTAGATAGCGATCACCGCCGCGGTAGCTGGCGGGGGTGGTGCCGAATACGGCTCGGTAGGCGGCGATGGAGGAGCGCACGCAGTGGAGCACCCAGGCTTCATCGGCGTGGTCCTGGCACCAGTCACCGGTCCGCTCGTCCCAGCGCCAGGGGTGCATGTGGAGGCCGATCTCATCACCGGCGGAGAGTACCCTATCCCAGTCCTTGCGAAAATGCTCCAGCGCCCAAGTCGCGGAGCCATTGGCTTTTTCCACCTGGGGATCCGCGCGGGGAAACCAGGTGAATTTCACTGGGGCTCCATCTGCGGTGGCGGACAGGAGCTTTCGCAGTTCTTCTGCTTTCTTGAAGAACTTTGGCGTAGAGTCCCAAGAGGGATTGTTCAAGTCAACGACTCGCGCATCAGGCTCGACGTCGACTCCGATGATCACTGGCACGGCGGGGCCTGTGTAGGGGTGCAGAGCCATCCTCGCGCGGCTGAGGTCATCCAGCAGCTTGAGCCTGGAGCGTCGCAGGTCTGCTACTTCCGCGTGCAATCCTTCAATCTGGCGGAGCCTCCCTTCGCAGAGATTTTCGAGAACGGTTGCTCGCTGCTGTTCTTGTTTTGTTTTGGCAGAGGCTAGTTGAAGTTTCTCAGCCGTTTGCTGCTGCTTCTTTTCGGTGTGGGCGAGCTTTTCCTCCAACTTTTCCTTCAGGCGTGCGGTCTCGGCCTGATGATGGGATCTGGAGACCAGGGGGAATTTCATTGGTTGTTCTTTAAGATGCCAAACAGGAAGCGGGATGGCGTTCTAACAGTTCGTTGTGCGTTTTGTGTTCTCAAGAGGGAAGGTTGTCATCCATCCGGTGGAATGGTTCGTGGTGCGGGCGTTGGGTGGTGGATTCCGATGGAGATTTCCAAAGGGGCAGGAAGAGAACGCTCCGTTCAAAGCGGTGTCGCGGCCTCAAGGGAGGCCTATGCCACCGCACTCCACGACGCAAAGTGACTTGGTGCATGGAGTTGGTGTGCACTGCGCGATCTCCCTGTTGATGCCGTCCGCGGTTTCTTGGCTTGGGCGCAGGTGCTTAGCCGAATCTTATACCTTCAGGAGGCTCTCGATGGTTTTGAAGCGGCCCAATGTTGCCTGTGGCGCGATTGCTTTTTTGCTCTAAATTATCGCTAGCAGCTCATGAGAGCAGTTTTCCCATCCTCCTATGAAATCCGAACTCTTGATTATCCGGAAATGTGGTTGGACTCCCTGGCTGGCTGTTCTCTGTGCCGCATTCCTTGGTGCGGGCGTGGTGCCGTCTGTTGTCGCGCAGGACAAGGACAAACCGGATCCCGGAGCGCCGGAACTGAAGAGGGCCATGAGTGGATTGCTCAGTGCCATCAAGGACGGGAATGACACGAAGATCGCGGAGTTGACGGCGAAGGTGCTGCCGGATGCGACGAAGGTTGCGAAAGGACTGGGGCCGGGAGCGGAGGTGGAGGGGCGGCAGAAGGTCCAGGCGTTTCATGAGCGCATGCCGAAGGATGGACCGGCACTGGCGCGGCTGTTCTCGGCGAAACCGACGCAGACGGAAGTGCAGGTGCATGCGGCGACGACGGAGGAAATGGCGGCGTACGAAGCCGGGTCGGCTGCCTTCAAGGAATTCCCTGCGGCCGTGAAGGGGCTGGCGGCGAAGGGTGTGTTCGTGCCGGGGAAAACGTACTACGAAGTGGAGTTTCTGGAGCCAGGAAATGAGGCAGGGATGAAGTACCACCTTTTCTACTGGGACGGGAGCGGCTGGAGCATGCTGGGCCCGGTGTGGCGGATGCTGCAGTGACGGGCTTGAGGCTTGAGGACTTTGTGGGGGTATGCCTGAAAGGCTTCTGGAGAAGCCTTCTACGTTCTCCCATGTTGACCAGCATGCGCGGCCCTCTACTCTGCGCGGCTCATGGCTGATTTTCTGCGACAGTTGCTCGCTCCCGGTACGAAGGCGCCTCGGTGGTTCACCGCGGTGGTGGTGGCATGCCTGGCGGTCGCGGCGTGGTGGTATGTGGCACGGGCCATCCAGCACGGCACGGAGGTGTCCAGCACCATCGACAAGCAACTCGCCTATGAGCGGCAGCACATTTACGGAGGGAGTTTTGAGGCCCAGGAGAAGGCCGGCAGGCCGTTGCGCTCCTTCGACATGAATGACCAGCGGGTGTACATGAACTACGCGCAGAACCTGCGTGAGCATGGCATCAGCCAGTTCACCACCCGCATGCGCATGCCGATGTACATGTGGCTGTTGGCGTTTGCAGCGCCCGAGGTGAAGATGGAGCCCACCATCGAGGCGCAGCGGCAGTATGTTTCCGACTTCTTCCCCACGGCGCGGGCGTTCAATATCTACCTGTCGCTCGCCTGCCTGGTGCTCATGTTTTTTGTCTTTCGTGGGTGGCTGGGGAACTGGCTGGCCGTGGCGTTCATCCTGGTGGCGGCCTTCCAGCTTTACATGCTGAAGTCTCCCTACGTGCAGCCGGAGATCCTGCTCACGACTTTGATCACCGTCGGCACATTCATGGTGGTGAAGACGCTGCATGAGCCCACGTGGAAGAATGCGCTCGTCTGTGGACTTGTCCTGTGTGCGTGGCACCTGACGAAGGCCAATGCGCTGGTGGCGCTGGGCCTCATGGGACTGATCCAGGGGCTACAGCTTCTCTGTGCGAGGGACTGGCCGCGGAGGAGGGCCATTGTGATCGCGGGATTGGTGACGCTGGGTGCCTATATCCTGCCGATGTCCCAGTACCTGTACACGTCGTGGAAGCTGTTCGGCGATCCCTTCCACAATGTGCAGAGCAAGTACTACATGTGGGCGGAGGACACGCAGCAGAAGCATGAGCTGCAAAAGATGGGCCTCGATCGCGACCTCTCGCTCGTTGACAAGGATGGAGACGGAAAAATCGATCACCCCGAGGCACTGCCCACGGCAAAGAATTACTGGAATCAGCACACCTGGCCGCAGATCAAGAAGCGCTTCGTGAAGGGCGTCTCCATGATGTTCACGAACAACTACGACGAGTACACCGCCATCCACTGGCTACAAATCATGTGGGCTGGGATTGTGGTGTGGGCTGCTTCACGGCGGTGGAATGAGGCAGTCTTCGGCACGTGGTCGTGGAGTGGGGGCATCTTGTTCCTGGCCGCCTTTCTCACCGTGCTGGTCTACCTCTTTGGCTGGTTCACACCGCTGAAGGTGGGGCCGCGACTGCTCAATTCCATTTCGCTCGTGCCGCTTTTGTTCTGCATGACTGCCGTGGCGGCCATGCTGCGACGTGATTCGTTCAAACTGGGAAGCTGGACCATCTCCACCACCAAGGCGCTGACGCTGGTGTTTCTTGCTTTCTGGCTTGTACTGACATTGCTCCAACTCCCGTATGACCTTCAGAACGGCTACTTTGCCGGGTAAAAGCGGGGATCTTGTGTGATGGTTAATTTGTAGGGGAAATGAATTAACGAGGCTTTCCCTGTCGTTTTGTATCCCGTCTCCTCACCTGTATATTACCCCGCTCCCTTACCCATGCCGACCGCTTCCGCTGCCAGCTTGAGCCCCGACGACGCTTCTGATCAGCCCATTCCTGCGAACCGCACCCCACGCACTTCACTTTTGGGGTGGGCGTCCGCAGTGGGGATCATTGTGGTGTTTGCCCTGGGGCTCTACATGTACCCGCCTCTGCAAAATGCTGGACGTGAGGTGCCCACGCCGACTTGGGCGCTCTTCTTCGGCAGGTTCCATCCCATCGCGGTGCACGTGCCAGTGGGTGTGCTCTTTTTGGCGGCGCTCATGGATGTGCTGGCCATCCGCCGCAGTCCTCTGGGCGACGCACTGAAGCCGGCGATCACCTTCATCATGGGTGTAGGCGCGCTGGGCGCGGTGTTTGCGGTGATTCTTGGGGTGCTGCTCTCCCGCGAGGGTGGTTATGACAGCGCGACTTTCCAGGCACACCAGACGCTGGGCCTTGCCACGGCGGTGCTCGCGATTTTGTCCTTTGTGTTCAAGCTCATCACCGACTCCAGCGGTCGCATTCCCATCATGCATCGCTTTTTCATGGTGAGCACGCTGGCCGTGATGAGTGTGGGTGCACACCTCGGGGGCAACATGGTGCATGGTCCGGACTACCTGCTCGACCACGCCCCCCCTGTGGCACAGACCTCGGTGGAGAAAGGGGAGGAGTGGCTGCTGTCTTTCTTCGGGCCTCTGCGCAAGGATACCCAGACAGCGGAGAATGGCGCTCCTGAGCAGGGAAATGACCATCCGCAGACCGCGGTGGCCAACGGAGATCCCTCAGACCCCACAGTGTATGCCGCGCTGGTGGCTCCGGTGGTGCAGAACTATTGCTACGGCTGCCATGGCGCTGACAAGGACAAGGGCGGCCTCCGCCTTCACACCCATGAGCTCATGCTCAAGGGCGGTGACAAGGGGTACAACGTGGTGCCTGGCCAGGCGGACAAGAGCCTGATGATCACCACCATGCTCATCCCGGTGGATGATGATCCGGATGACATGCACATGCCTCCGAGCAACAAGTCCCAGCCCAAGAAAGAGGAGGTTGCCCTGCTGAGCTGGTGGGTGAAGGAAGGTGCCAGCAAGGACCTGAAGCTGTCCGAGGCGAAGGCCAGGATCCCCGCCGAGCTGAATGGCACCGTGGAGACGTTGCTTGCCAAGGCGAAGTCCGGTTCCGGTGGCAGCACGCCGCCCGCGTTCCTGGTGATGGCTGAGGCAGCGGCCCAGGTGGACCCTGCCGTGGCTGAGGCGATGAAGAAAATCAACGGCTCCGGCGCGAGCCTGGCGCCCATCGCCGCAGACGCGAAGCAACTCCGCTTCACTGCATTGAATGTGGCCAAGGACTACGCAGACGCGAACCTGAAGGACCTTGAGCCGGTTGCCGCGAACATCGTGGCGCTGGATCTGGCCCGCACCAAGGTCACGGATGCCGCCTGCGACAGCATCGTGAAGATGACGAACCTCAAGGAACTGCATCTCGAAAACACCGCCATCACGGACACGGGCGTTGAGAAGCTCAAGAGCCTGGCCAATCTGGAATACCTCAATCTCTATGGCACCAAGGTGACGGACAAGGTCTTCACCAACCTTGAGGCACTCGGCAAGTTGAAGTCTGTCTACCTGTGGCAGACGGGCGTGACTCGCCCCGCGGCGGAGGCCTACAAGGCCAAGCACGCTGCCATGCTGGTGAACACCGGCTGGACGGACGCAGACAACGCCAAGGCGGTCGCCGCTGTGGCACCTGCACCTGCTGCCGCACCCGCAGCGGCTCCCACTGCTCCTGCTCCGGCCACGCCAGCGAAACCTGCTGCGGCCCCTGCGCCTGCTGCTGCCACTACGGCGGCTGGCAAAGTCGAAGGCACGGCCCTTCCCAAGGCTGGCGACCCCAATGCCAAGGTTTTTGCCGACGTGGTGCTGCCCATTCTCGAAGCCAAGTGCGTGGCTTGCCACGGCACGGAGAAGTCCAAGGGCAAGCTGAAGCTCCACACCTTCGCCGATGCGCTCAAAGGCGGCAGCGATGGTGAGACCACGGTCATCGGCGGCAATGTGAAGGACAGCCTGCTGCTGGTGCGCTCGAAGCTTCCGGTGGATGATGACGACCACATGCCGCCGAGCGATGAGCCCCAGCTCACCAAGGCGGAAATCGCCCTGCTAGAGTGGTGGATCGCGGAAGGCGCCAAGGATGACCTGACCGTCGCTGCGGCAAAGAAGTCCCCGGAGATCGACGCCTTCCTGAAGGGTCTCGCGAGCTCGAAGCCTGCGGCGAATGCCGTGGCCAAGAAAGACGAGAAGCCCAAGGCCAAGCCGCTGACGGATGCGGAGAAGAAGGCGGTGGCGGAAGTTACCGCGAAGATGACCGCACTGAATGCCACGCTGATGCCGCTCGCGCTGGACACCGAGCAGCTTCGCTTCGGATGTGTGAATGCCGCGGATAAGTTTGGTGACAAGGAACTGGCTGAGCTGGCTCCTGCCGCCCCGCATATTGCCTGGCTGGATCTCGGCCGCAGCAAGGTGACGGACGCTGGTCTGGCCACGGTCGGCAAGATGCCCGCGCTGCAGCGCCTGCATCTGGAAAACACCGCCGTGACGGATGCCGGTCTCGCGCAGCTGGCGGGTCTGCAAAACCTTGAGTACCTCAATCTCTACGGCACCAAGGTGACGGATGCCGGTATTGCGAAACTCGCTGCCAACAAGGCGCTGAAGAAACTCTTCGTGTGGCAGACCGCGGTGACGAAAGATGCCGCCAAGAAGCTCGAAGGCGCGGTGCCCGGGCTCGTGGTGAACGTGGGTCTCAGCGAAGCGGAGATTGCGAAGCTGATTGAAGCTGCCAAGCCCCCGGCTCCTCCTGCTCCCGAGCCCAAGAAGGAAGAAAAGAAGCCCGAGCCGAAGAAAGAGGAGAAGAAGCCTGAGCCTCCAAAGCCTGCGGCGACTCCGGCCCCTGCGCCTGCACCCGCTGCTCCTGCCAAGCCTGAAGCCAAACCCGCCACCACCCCAGCTCCTGCTCCCGCTGCCACACCAGCCCCCGCGCCAGCTCCGGCCGCACAGCCGAAATCGGCTGATGCACCGCCAACGGCTGCACCCGCCGCGGCTCCGGCAGCGAACAAGAAATGATGAAGCAGCTCTTGCCCGAGTGAGCTTCCTCATGGAGGGCGAATGGCTCCCTCCTTACCCCGCTCTTCGCGGAACCTCACCCAGGTTCCGCGTCTAACGTTTTCCCTGACTCCCCGTTTTCTTTTGTGATGCCGATTTCACGTTCCATTCTCCTTTTCTCCTCTGCGGTGACCTGCCTCTCCATGACAGGTTGCGATCGAGTGGGCGAGAGGGTGCAAATCAAGGAGACACGCGAGATCTCCAAACATTCCACACGCCCTCCGATTGGAACGTCCAGCGCGAGCCGGTTCCCGCAGCTTGAGCAGGAAGCGCCTCCTGAGATGGCGCCGCCTGAGACGCCTGCGGCCGAGCAGATCTTTGAATGGATCACTCCGACTGGGTGGGTCTCGGTGAAACCGAGCGGCGCAGCCCGGGGCATCCGGTGGCTGGACATGCGATTCGGTCCGAACCAGGAGGGCCAGTGCTTCCTGAGCATCCTCGCCGGTGGGGGTGGTGGCATGGAAGCCAACGTGAACCGCTGGCGCGCCCAGATGGGGCTGCCGCCTTACACACCGGAGGAATTTGCCGCCCTTCCCAAGAAGCCCTTATTCAACAATGAGGCCCGGTTTGTGTCTTTTGATGGTGACTTCACCGACATGGGCAAGGCGGAAGCGGCGAAGGACTACCGCATGCTCGGCATTCTCCATGCCGATGAAAAGTTTATGATCTTTGTCAAAATGGTGGGGCCGAAAGCACTAGTGAAGGAGAACGAAGCCGCTTTCGATGAATTCAGCCGCTCGCTCCAGCTCAAGGTTCAACGATGAAAAAAGACTCTGTGACTGCCCCCAAGGCCCCCTCGTTCCCCTCGAGGGTGTTTAATATTTTTGCATCGTTCGGCTTTGCCGTGGTGGTGCTCACGCTGCTGTTGCTCATGACGTTCCTCGGGACGCTGGAGCAGCTTGAGCATGGTCTCTATGAGAGCCAGCGGAAGTATTTCGAGTCCTGGTACATCTACAATATCGACATCGACTGCTGCCTCCGTGCGATGCAGATTCCCTATGAAGGGGAGTGGGTGCTGCCCATTTTCCTGCCCGGTGGTGGACTGCTGATGGGCCTGCTGGCTCTGAACATGATCTGCGGTGGTATCACCCGCATCATCCTGCGCATTCGCGCGGGCCTGAAGAACAGCGTCATGCCAAACTTCGGCCTCATTGGCGTGCTCATTGCGCACGTCTCCGTGGTGTTCATGCTGCTGGCGGGCCTCGTGTCCTTGCTTGGAAAGTCCGAGGGAGCCGTGTGGGTGACGGAGAATCAGACCGTGGATGAGTTCAACGCGTTTCACGTCAGCGCCATCCAGATTGAAAAGCTCGAACCCGCTCCCAAGGACGGCAAGAGGGTGGCGATGATGATTCCTGACAGCCAGTTTGACGATCTCACCAAAGGAAAAGCGCGCACGTTCTACAACGACAGCCTTCCCTTCGACCTCATGGTGATGAACTACATGCCGAACAGCACGGTCCGCCCCGCGAAGCCGTCGGATCCGCAGAGCATGGTGGTGGATGGTTTCATCCTCCAGGAACTGCCTGTGCGCGATGCCGAAGGGAAGCCGCTGCAGCATGAGCAACTCGTCAACGGAGCCTACGTGAAGGCTATCGATAAGAAGACCAAGGCGGAGCACCTGGGCATCGTCTTCCGCCTTGAGCGCGCGCCCTGGACCGTGACCATTGGTGATGAATCCTACGGCGTGAGCATCGGCCGCCGCCAGTATCCCCTGCCGTTTGAGGTGAAGCTGGACAAGTTCGTGCGTGAAACGCATCCCGGCACGAACATGGCGAGGAAGTTCACCAGCCATGTGACGGTGATCCGTGACGGAAAGTCCGAGGAGAAGGTGATCACGATGAATGAGCCGCTGCGGTATGGCGGGTACGCCTTCTTCCAGAGCTCCTTCGACGCGGAAGCCGCCGACCACGGAGGCCAGCAGTCCTCCATGTTCCAGGTGGCGAGCAATCCCTCCGACCACTGGCCATTGATTGCACTCATCGCCGCGATGATCGGGCTGTTGATGAACCTTGTCTGGCATCTGCTGAAATTCCTTGGCCAAAGCGCACGGAAGACAGCGCCTGTGGCGCCGCCGAGTGTCTAAGAACCTGTAGCCCCTGTCTTCGCCCAGCCTTCTCCTTCCATGAAAGCTTCCCGTCTGACGACGAACCTCACGGCGTGTGTTGCCGCCTTGGTTCTCCTGCCGCTGCTCGCCAATGCCCAGCAGGCGGAAACTCAAACTCCCGCCAAGCCGGCGGATCCTCACGCGTCCGCCGCGGCTCCTGCCGTTGCACCTGCATCTCCAGCAGCACCAGAGGCTGCGCCTGTACCCGCAGCAGCACCAACACCTGCAGCGACCACGACTGCTCCTGCGGAACCTGCCGCCGCGAAACCGGTGCCTTTGATCTCACTGGAAACGCTGCTGGATCCCGAAGTGGTAAACACCATGGCAAGGATACCCGTGCAACAGCACGGTCGCATCAAGCCGCTGGAGAGTGTGGCGCGTACCACGCTGCTACTGCCGATGCATGGCAAGCAGAGCCTCCGTGCGGAGAAGTTCAATGAAGCAACGGGCAAGGTCGAGCCGGTGCTCGATCCGCAGACCGGGAAGCCGGTGGTGAATGCGAAGGGCAGCGCGAAGCTCAGCGCCATGGAGTGGCTGCTCATCACGCTCTTCCGCCCGGACATCGCAAAAGAGCTCAACGTCTTCGTGGTGGACAACTCGGACGCGGTGGTGATCCTGAACCTGCACGGCAAGGGCAAGCGGGACCGCTATTCCTACAATGAGATTTCCGAGGGGCGTGAGAAGCTCGCGGAAAAAATGGAGGAGTTCCGCGGCGTGGATCCGCAAACGCTCTCACCGGAGTACCGTGCCATCTACAAGCTGAGCCAGGACTTCCTGGACTTTGAGCTGATGCTGGGTCACCTCGATTTCGCCCGGCAGCCGTTTGGCGATCAGATCAGCAAGGTGCCTGCGGAGATCCTTTCTCCTGCGGATGACCCCAATCCGTCCATTGCCACCCTGCTGCCCAAGGTGGCGGCCTACCTCAAGGAGCATCCTGATGCGGCCGCACCTGCAATAAACCGGTGGTTCTTCCATTTCTACCGCAGTCTTCTGTCCGCGAGGATGAACAGTGTGCCTCAGGAACAGCTCAACATCTTCCCGCCGGACGACAAGAAACTTGAGAACTGGAAAAGTCCGGGTGTCCTCATGGAGGAAGTGGTGCTGAAGGGTGGCGAGCTTTCCCCGCACGAGTACGCCATGCTGGGCGCCTATGGCGAGCTGGGACGTGTGGCAGGCACGGCGAGCAGTGGTGAATTCAAGACGAAGGTCCATGAAGCGGTGGACCTGCTGACCAAGGCGGCGGCGGAGCGCGGGCAGTCAGGACACATCGGCATGGAGATTGGGTTGCATCGAGCGGACTACTTCACGAATGCGCTGTACATGTTCATCCTTGGTGCCCTCGCCCTCGCTTTGAGCTGGGTGTCACCGGGTGGCTTGTGGGAGAGGATCTGCAAGGTCATCTGCTGGGTCTCGATGATCAGCGGCGCGGCGCTGGGAACGGTCGGTATCACCATCCGCAGCCTGATCATGGAGCGTCCGCCGATCACGACCCTGTATGAGACCATCATCTTCATCACCACGGCCTCGGTGATTGGGGCGCTGCTGGTGGAGTGGCTCAGCCGGCGCAAGGGTCTGGCGATGACGGTCGCCTGCATTGCGGGGGTGGCGGGCATGTTCCTCTCGATCCGCTTCTTCGAAATGGAGGGCAAGGACAGCCTGGTGCAGCTTCAGGCCGTGCTGATCACCAACTTCTGGCTCGCGACGCATGTGCCGTGCATCAATCTTGGCTACGCGTGTGGCATGGTGGCTGCCATCTGCTCCATGGTGTACGTCACCCGCCGTGTCTTTCGCATCACGAAAGCAGGTGACGAGGACGCACGGACACTGACGCGCATCTCGTACGCGTTTGTGCTTACCGGTCTCTTCCTCTCGCTGGTAGGCACCGTGCTCGGTGGCATCTGGGCAAACTACTCCTGGGGGCGATTCTGGGGCTGGGATCCGAAGGAGAATGGCGCCCTTATGATTGTGCTCATGAATCTGATCATCCTCCACGCGCGGCTGGGCGGCTACATTCGCGAGGCTGGTTTCCATGTAGCCTGTGTGGTGCTGGGCATGATCACCATCTTCTCATGGTTCGCCACAAACCAGCTTTCCTTCGGCTTGCACAACTATGGTGAAATGAGCGGAGCCTGGAGGTGGCTCTACACCATTTGGGGAGTCCTGGCCGGCTATGTGGTGGTCGGGATGATTCTTGCGCGTGTGGACAAAAAATCCCGCACCGGTGGTGGTGGCACTACCGGCGCGTCATCGCGTGAAGAGCAAAAGACAGGGCGTGCTCTGCATCCGCAGGCTGCTGCCAAATAATGACATCCTCCCACTGGGAGTCATCCCAGTGGGGAAAGTACACGGGCCTGCCCTGCGATTCGATGCGGGCATGTACCCGTGTGATCAGCAGTTTGGTCGCATAGGGCAGGGCGGCGGCAAAGACTTGTCCGCCGCCGATGCATACAAGCTCTGTCTGCCCGGCTGCTTCCGCCATGGCGATGGCCTGCGGCACGGAAGAGACGACACGCCCGATTTCAGGATCCCACCCGCAGCGTGAGCTGAGCACGAGAGGCATATGACCGGTGCGGAACCAGCCACGCATTTCTTCATACGTCGTGCGCCCAAGGAGCAGCCACTTGTCGGCGGTGTATTCCCGGAAGTGGGCAGTATCCCGGGGCAGCTTCCACGGAATGCCGCGTGCATCCGCCAGCAGGCGGTTCTCGTCGATGGCGGCGATAAGGGTGAGGAGCATCGGGAGTTGATGGTTTTTGGTTGATAGTTGATAGCCTGAGAGTGCTCGCGCGGATTCTGAAGCGCGAACGAGTCATCGCATTAATCGCAGTCGCGATCTCCGCCCGAAATTTTTCAGGCTATCAACTATCAACCATACTCCATCAACTTCTGGTCACCTCCCAAACACGCGCGACCGTCCCTCGTTCAGTACGTGCACGGTGTGATCGAGGCTGGCATCGGCCTTGGTGCGGAAACGCTGCACTGGCTCGTGGATGGGCTCACCGCTGATGGGGAAGGTGCCGTAGTGCATGGGCACAATATGGCGTGCAGAGAGCATGTCTGCCGCTACGAGGGCCTCTTCGGGGTTCATGTGCACCGGGCGGCCGCTGGGCGGTTCATACGCGCCGATGGGCATGAGCGCGATGTCGATGGGTGAACGCTTCGCGATGTCCTGGAAGCCATCGAAGAGAGAACTGTCTCCACAGTGGAAGATGGTGTGTCCGCTCCTGCGCTCCGTGATGAGGTACCCGCCGAACTTGCGGTAGGTGTCGTGGATGAAGCGCGCGCCCCAGTGTTTGGTGGGCGTGAAGGTGATGTCGAGCGTGTCCACGCGCAGCGTCTGCCAGTAGTGCATCTCAATCACCCTACTGAAGGCGCAATTTTTCACAATGCTGCCGACACCTTCTGGAACAATGATCGGCTGACCGGCGGCGATGGAACGTAAACTGGGGAGATGAAGGTGGTCGAAATGCGCGTGCGTGATGAGCACGAGATCGATGTATGGGAGGCTGCGCGCCACCAGGCTGGGGTGACTGACGCGTTTGATGGGCCCCAGCCAGAGCGCCCACACCGGATCCACGAGGATATTTTTGCCACCTACTTGCAAAAGAAAACCGGCGTGACCCAGCCAGGTCACACCGGTTTCGTGATTCTCAAGGTCTGCGCGGAAGGAAAACTCTCCGCCGGCCTGTCGTGGAGCCAGCAAGTGGGGGATGAGCACGTCGCTGAAGAACTTCAGGTTGCGCTCCCGCCAGCCCTTGCTGGGCAGCAGACCCACCTTGTTGGTGTTGTGCCCGTTGGCGCTGGCGGTAGAGGAGCCTTGAGCCGTCTGGCTCTGGCGCCGCGCACGCGCTTTCTGGCTGAAGGATCGGAAATTGAGGTCGTGAAGCATTTCCAGCAGGGGCTGAGGGCAGGAAAAGTGCCGAAGGTGTTGGAAAGTCTAGGTTTTCTGGTTCAGGATGACAACAATCATTTCAGGTCTCGAAATCTTCCTTTTCTCGAGCGATGACGACTTCAGAAACTCAACCAGTGGAGAGCAAAAGCGGATTAAGGAAGCTGATCCGCGAGAGGATGCGTGCCAGTTCACTTGAGGAACGCGCGGCGTGGTCTGAATCCGTGCTTAGCCATTTGCAGCAGCGCCCTGATTGGGTGCGGCCGGGTGGTGTGGTGACGTTGTTCGGAGGCATGGCTTCAGAGCCGAATCTCCTGCCACTCCTTTCGTGGTTGCAGGGGATGGGTATGCGCACGGCGTTTTTTGCCATTGAGGGGGAGGTCATGACCCCCTACCTCATTGAGGATGAGCAGGATCTGGTGCCTGGCGTACTCGGTGTCCTGGAGCCGTGGCGAAATGCGCGAAACCGGCTCAAGCTCGAAGACGTGTCCGTGGCATTGGTGCCCGGGGTGGCTTTTTCTTCGGTGGATGGCACCCGCCTCGGCCGTGGCAAAGGGCACTATGATCGCGCCCTTGAAAAGATGCAGGACATTTGCGTACGCATTGGCGTCTGCTTCCACATGCAAGTGCTGCCCGCTGTGCCTGCGGAGGGACATGATCGCCGTGTGCAGGCCATCGTGACGGAGCAGGGGTGGATGGAACTGTCACACTGACGCAGAATGGCCGCCGTGCATTGGGTTGCGCGGCGTGGTCAGGACACGGTGCGATGCGAGGTGGTGTGAATCGTATCACACCACATCATCCTCTTTTATACCAGGGGCAGCTCGAGCCGGAAGTCCGGGACGCGCACGTACACCGCTTTGCCATTGGAGGTCTTTCCAAAGAAGGTGCCGGTGGCGATGCTGGGCTCGGCAATCACGTGGTAGCTGTTGTAGCTAAATGTCTGGCCGGGCTCGAGGCGGGGCTTCTCGCCCACGACGCCATCACCTTCCACCACGAGAGTCTCGCCGCCCTCGTCGGTGACGATCCATTTGCGTCCGACGATGGTCACGGTCTCGTCCGAATGATTGTGGATCGAGAGGTAATAGGCAAAGGGATGCGGCTTCTCCGGCGGCACCTGGAGATGCGGCAGATAGAGCACCTGGTCCACCGAGACGGAGAGTCCGGGGAGCTGTTCAAATTGTAGGGGCATGAGGGGGGATTTTACCCAAGATGAGACACTGCGCCAGTGGGGGTGTTCACGTGGCGGGAGTTTCTGGGTAAAATGAATTTTACCTGCCGGTCCAAGCTGCCGGACTCGCCGGCAGCCTGGGGCTTTGCGGAGCGGGGTTGTCAGACCGGTGGCTTGCCGCCCATAAGGTTGCTGAGCAGAGAGGGGAGCAGGTCGTCCAGCCCCTGCTGTTGCTCATTTTGTCCTTTGTCGAGTTTTCCTGCAGGCGTCAGTTTGTCGACGATCTGCGGCAGATAGCTGGCGAGGAATCCCGAGGCTTTGGATGGGTCGACTCCCAATTGGGAAGCGAGACCTTTTACCTGTTCGGAACCGAGCACGTCTTCTATCTGCGAGGCTTTGACAGACTGGTTCTCTCCCATGCCGACCCATGAGGAGAAAACTTCACCAAGTCCCCCTTGAGAGAACTTGCTCATCAGGCCCTGGAGGCCACCATTTTTCGCCAGCAAGCTGCTGAGCGCTGCGGCAAGCGGATCCTGTCCGCCTGCTGCTACTGCTGCATTGTCCTCTTTTTTACCGGTGAGGGTTTCGAGGAGGGTATCGATCATTCCCATGATGTAGTAGAGCTATGCTTTTTTCATCCTTGTGGACACGAGGCGATAGAGGATCAGCAGGATGACGGAGCCGATCGTCGCAGTGAAGATGCCATCGAGGTTGAAGGACCGGACTGCGCCCAATCCCATGAATCTCCCAAGGTAGCCACCGATGAGGGCACCGGCGATCCCAATGAGAATGGTGATAATGATGCCGCCGGGATCTTTTCCCGGCATGATGAGCTTGGCCAGCGCTCCGGCAATAAGGCCGAGGAGGATCCAATAAAGGATGTTCATATACGATACTTTGCTCGGATGTGTTTTAGAGCCGCCAGCGAATGAGCTGGCCATGATGAGCCGCAACGAGTGTTGAGGGGGCAATTGCCGAAGGTCAGCGCTTCAGTCGGGAGTTCTTGCGTTGGATGGAATGCGAACGCGTGAACGTTGTGCCAGATGGCGGTTATGAAGGAAAGTTAATCTAACGAATCGTGGTCATTATCCCAGATTCCGGAGGGGTATGGTATCTAAAAATGGCGACTTTCGCGTCTTTCCGGCTCCGGTGAACTCTTGAAATTGCAGCTTTCTTCAGAGGTGTTTAAAGTTTCGCAAGGCAGAGCAACAAAATGGTGTCGATAGTGCAACCTACTTTGAACTGGACTCCGTTCATGATCAGGAGTGCAATGCGGGAGAACCATATCCTGCCATGCTCGACCAAATTCTTTCTTTGCTCGGCGACAAGGCCGACTCCCTCTTGAAGCACGAGTGCAAGACGATCTCCAAGGAGATACTGCATCTTCCTGGACCAGATTGGGTGGACCGCATCTTCGCTCCCAGCGATCGCAACCAGAGGGTGCTGAACAACCTCAACTGGATGTACAACACGGGGAGACTCGCTGGAACTGGATACCTCTCAATTCTTCCGGTGGACCAGGGAGTGGAGCACTCCGCGGGCGCGAGCTTTGCGCCGAATCCGGAGTACTTCGATCCGGAGAATATCGTGAAGCTGGCCATCGAGGGTGGCTGCAATGCGGTGGCATCGACGTTCGGTGTTCTGGGCATGGTGTCGCGCAAATACGCGCACAAGATTCCTTTCCTGGTGAAGCTGAATCACAACGAACTGCTCACCTATCCGAATGTGTTCAAGGAGATTCCGTTTGGGACGGTGGAGCGCGCGTATGAGATGGGCGCGGCGGCGGTGGGTGCGACCATCTACTTTGGATCCGATGATGCCGGGCGTGAGATTGTGGAGATTGCCCAAGCCTTCTCACGTGCGCATGAGCTGGGCATGGCGACGGTGCTCTGGTGTTATCTGCGCAATCCGGAGTTCAAGAAGGACAAGGACTATCACGTGGCTGCGGATCTCACCGGTCAGGCGAATCATCTCGGTTGCACGCTTCAAGCGGACATCATCAAACAGAAGCTACCGGAGAATAACGGGGGCTTCCTGGCCTTGAACACCGGTGGCTCCAGCTATGGGAAACTGGACAAACGCATCTACTCTGATCTCTCCAGTGACCATCCCATCGATTTGTGCCGCTATCAGGTGGCGAATTGCTATCTGGGTCGCGCGGGATTGATCAACAGCGGCGGCGCCTCCGGGAAGAAGGATTTTGAGGATGCGGTGTACACTGCCGTGATCAACAAGCGCGCGGGTGGCTCGGGGCTCATTTCAGGTCGCAAGGCTTTCCAGCGTCCCATGAAGGAAGGGGCAGAGCTGCTGCAGCGGATCCAGGATGTGTACCTGTGCAAGGAGATCACGATTGCGTGACTTCGTTCCTTTAGGGGAGCATGTGCAGGATGAAGAGTCCCTTCGAAGTTGCAGCCTGAGGGGCTTTGGGAGTCCAGCCCAAGGCTCCCTGACCTTGGTCCCGCTTTGCGTATGAACGTCAGGTGAAGGATACGGAAGTGGTGCCGAAGGCCTTGGACTGCGCGCAGCCCTGCTGCCGTCTTCCAGAGTCCGTCCCGCTTCGCGGGACTGCGGCGATGGTGATACTCGCTCGCAGGGTGAAACGTCCAGAATACTTGGCGACTTCGTCGCGGTGAAGCGTGCAGCAGGCTGCACTTGAGGAAAGCGGCAGCAGGGCTGCACGCAGTCCAAGGACGCTGCGCGTCACAGCATCTTGATCGTTCGTGTCATGGCACGAACCTTGATGGAAGATTACTTTTCCCTTGAGTCCGGGCCTTCAGTGCGGAGGGGTAATCCTTTGCCATGAGCGTTGCTGCCAGCCCACCTGTCATTCTTATCATTGCCGGATCGGATTGCTCTGGGGGCGCGGGTATTCAGGCGGATCTCAAGACCATCACGGCATTGGGAGGCTATGCCATGACGGCCGTGACCGGGGTGGTGGCGGAGACGCCGCTCGTGGTCTCTCGCATCCAGCTCATCGATGCTGAGGTGGTGTATGAGCAGGTGAAGCTGCTGATGGACGCGTATCCGATTGCGGCGGCAAAGACCGGCATGCTGGGTGGCAAGGAGCAGATTGAAGCGGTGGTGTCTGCGTGGGAAGCTTCAGTGCATTCCAGTAAGAAAGTGCCGCTGGTGGTGGATCCGGTGATGGTGGCCACGAGTGGTGGGCGCTTGCTGGATGAGGATGCGGAAGAGGCGCTGGTGGGTAGATTGTTTCCTCACGCTTCTCTTATCACACCCAATCTCGATGAAGCTGCTGTCCTCGTGGGTGAGAAGATTACCACGCGGGAATCCATGGAACATCATGCGCTGGCGTTGAGTACGCGTCATGGCTGTGCAGTTTTACTGAAAGGCGGCCACCTCTCAGGAGATAGTGTGCCGGACGTGCTGGCCGCCGGCGGTGAGCTTCACTGGCTTGAGGGGCGTCGCATTGAGGGCGTGCATACGCATGGGACGGGATGCACGTACTCCGCGGCCATCGCTGCCGGGCTTGGCCATGGCTTGTCGATGTTGGACGCCGTGCGCCAGGGGAAGGAATTCGTCACGAACGCCATCGCCCATCATCACCGCTGGGGCACGATGGAGGCGCTGAATCAGACGATAGGAAAGTAGTCCGCCGAGCCTTCGGCGGTGGGGACCATGTCACTGAGCGAGGTTTGCGCGAGTGACGACTTCTCGGTGGTTCGAGGATCGAGGGATGTTCTCCCGCTACAATACAATGACCGCCGAGGCTCGGCGGACTACTTTCTTCAATACCCGCGCTCATACCCACCTGTGCGCCCATACTGGCGCGGGGTGCGATCATAGCGATAGCTGTCGTCGTAGTTGGCATCATCATACCGACTGTCACCGTCGTCGTAGATGTCATTGCTGTTGTCATAGCCACGGCCGTAGTCGTGGTCGTGATGGTCCTGCCTGCTCCAGCTGCGGCGGGCGATGCCTTCAATCTGGTCCTCGAACTGATCGAGGGATTTGTCGAAGGACTTGCGAATGTATTCCCGACGGTGGAGGAGGATGCCCGGGCCTCCGGTGCGGGCGTAGGCGTGGGCGACTTCTTCGCCGTGGCGGGTCAGGCGCAGATGCACGTCGGCGTTCACTGGACCGTCATCGACTTCAAAAGCCAGCATGTAGTCCGCCGGGGCGCGGTAGGTAGGGCGGAATCCGGAGTCCACGAGGGCGTCTTCCACCTCGGGCAGCAATTCACGCTCGGAGGCGCTGAGTCCACTGGGAATCAAGACGCGGGGAGCGGGGCGGCGACCGGGGCTTACGGGCTCGACGGTTTCGCAGGAGGTCAGGGCGAGCATGCCCAGCAACAGCAGAGTGGGGGAAAGCAACCGATGCATGGGCGTATCCTACGGATTTCTTAAGCATCTGGCAAGGTGGTCCTTGGCAAACATCCGTTGCATTTGGCCGCTGGCGGGGGGTGTCGGTGCGTCTTCTGCACAAGTGTGCTGGCGTCCGGGCGCTCCATTGGTATGCTACGGGGATGTTGCCATTTCGGGCTAGCCTGTTCACGCTGATACTCTCGCTGCCACCACTCCTGGGTGCGGTGGAGTCAAGACCGCTGCTGGACAAGCTCCCGCAAAACAGCATCCAGTCCGCCTTCCAGATCCTGCGCCGCGACTACATTCGCCGTGAGGATCTGAGTTATGAAGAACTGAACCGTGCCGCGCTGCAGGGCTTGCTGGAGCGACTGGACTTCGGGGCAGAGCTGGTGCCGGCCAAGTCCGAGGAAAAGGCGGTGGTGCCGTATGTGCATGCGGAATTTCTCGCGCCGGATGTGGCGTATCTGCGGCCAGAGACTTTTGCCCAGGGCGAGGGCGCCTTGTTTGAGTCAGCGCTGAAGGGCGTCCAGGAAAAGAAGGCAAAGCATTTGATCCTGGACCTGCGCGCTGGTGGCAAGGGTCTCTTTGAAGAGGCTGCGGCCGTGCTGCAGACCTTTCTGCCTTCGGGCGAACTGATGTTCAAGTTGAAGCAGCTTCACAGTGATGACGCCGAGCTCTTCATTTCCAAGAGCGCTCCCATCTGGACGGAGCGTGTGGTGGTGCTCATCGATGGAGAGACTGGTCCTGCGGCGGAGGCCGTGGCTGCGGTGCTGCATGGGCAGGGCAGGGCTCTCTTGATCGGCGAAAAGACACGCGGCGCCTCGGTGAGCTATTCGGATGTGACGCTGGATGAGAATACCATCCTCCGCTACGCCAGCGCGGAGATGCTGCTGCCGGATGGCACCTCGCGGTTCAAGGTGGGGCTGGAGCCCCTGTTCAAGATCGTGGGCAGCCAGAAGGAGAAGCGTCTCGCCTTTGAGGGGAGCCGGGGAAAGTCACATCTGCCGTATGTGAATGACCGGGTACGTCCGCGTTTCAACGAACGCGCCCTGGTGCACGATCAACACCCGGAACTGGATGACTACGTCCGGCGTAGCAAGGGGCAGTCGCTTCCCGGTGACGAAGGCCAGACCCGCGATGCGGTCACCCAGCGGGCGATTGATTTCATCCTGGCGGGGGACTTCGGCGGCGCATCCAAGATCGATTGGAAGCCCAAACACAACCCGGCAGAAGGCCCTGTGGAAAACATCCCCAAGGCGGAGCCTGCCAATCCGACATCGACCAATCCAGAACCATGAGCCTAGCCACGATCGAACCCGGGACAGAGACATCAGAGAAGACCGGAGATGTGCGCATCCTCACCACGGTGACCATTCAGGAGGTGCTGGATGGGCGGAGCTACCGTGCCACGCTGGCCAATGGGAAGCTCGTCCTGGCCTTTGCACTGCCGCTGGATCGCGTGCCGCCCCTGCAGGTGGGGGACCGCAGCCGGGCCATCCTGTCCCTTTGCGATTTCAACGAGGCGAGGCTGATTCCGGACGTTCTGACCGGGGTACGGATCGAGCATCCGATCGTTGATGGTGGCGGGCATGGCCGTGCCTAAATCGTTCACGACCTGATTCTTTTTGGTCACGGAATTCTCCTCGCTTGTCTCCGTGGCACGCGGCATGCTTGGTAACTCGCCTGCATGTCCATCCACGTCGCGCTTCATCACCGGACTTCCTATTCCTACGACCGTCTCATTGCGTTGGGACCCCAGACCATCCGTCTGAGACCGGCTCCGCATTGCCGGACGAAGATCCTGAGCTACTCGCTGAAGGTCGAGCCGAAGCAGCACTTCATCAACTGGCAGCAGGACTCCCACTCGAACTACCTCGCGCGACTCGTGTTTCCGGAGAAGACCCGGGAGTTCGATGTGACCGTGGATCTCGTGGCCGAGATGGCGGTGTACAATCCCTTCGATTTCTTCCTCGAGCCCTCGGCGGAGACCTTTCCCTTCAAGTACGAGCCTTGGCTGAAGAAGGATCTGGCTCCCTTTCTTGAATGGGAGGAACAAAGTCCCAAGCTGTTGCGCTACATCGAGCCCTGGGTGGGCAAGAAGAACATCAGGACCATCGATTTCCTGGTGGGCCTGAATGCGCAGTTGCAGCAGGACATCAGCTACCTCATCCGCATGGAGCCCGGGGTGCAGAGCGTGGAAGAGACGCTTGCCCTGCGCAGTGGATCGTGCCGTGACACGGGCTGGCTGTTGGTGAATATCCTGCGCCGCCTCGGTTTTGCGGCGCGTTTCGTGAGCGGCTATCTCATCCAGCTTACGGCGGATGTGAAGGCGCTCGATGGCCCGAGCGGCACCGAGGTGGACTTCACTGACTTGCATGCGTGGTGCGAGGTGTATCTGCCCGGCGCGGGATGGATTGGACTGGATCCCACGAGCGGTTTGCTTGCGGGCGAGGGACACATTCCGCTGGCCTGCACTCCGGAGCCCATGACCGCGGCTCCCGTGAGCGGTGCAATCGAAAAGGCCGAGTCGACGATGCATCACGAGATGAAAGTGACGCGCATCTATGAATCGCCTCGCGTCACCAAGCCGTACACGGACGAGCAGTGGGCGGAGATTCTGAAATCCGGCCGTGCCGTGGATGACCGTCTGCGTGCGGGCGATGTGCGCCTCACCATGGGTGGCGAGCCGACCTTCATCTCCATCGATGATCCCGATGGTGAGGAGTGGAACTTCGCAGCGAATGGAAAGCGCAAACGCGAACTCTCCGGGGAACTGATCAAGCGTCTGCGCAAGCACTATGCGCCCAAGGGTGGTCTCTTGCACTATGGCCAGGGCAAGTGGTACCCCGGGGAGGCCCTTCCTCGCTGGTCGCTGGGCTGCTGGTGGCGCAAGGATGGTGAGCCTGTCTGGCAGAATCCGGACCTCATCGCAGATGAGAGCAAGAGCTACGCGCACGGTGCCGCAGAGGCGAAGCTGCTGGCGGACCGGCTTATTGCCCACCTCGGTGTGGATGGCCAGTGGCTGCTGCCTGCATACGAGGATGTGTACTACTACATCTGGCGTGAGCGTCGACTGCCGGTGAATGTGGATCCGCTCAACAGCAATCTGAATGACAAGCTGGAGCGGGATCGCATCCGCCGCATCTTTGAGCAGGGCCTTGGCAGCGTGGTGGGTTATGCCCTGCCTCTGCAGCGGAATATTGTGGGAGATGAGCTTGAATGGGCCAGTGGTCCCTGGTTCCTGCGCCGGGAGACATTGTACCTCACTCCTGGGGATTCGCCCATGGGGCTGCGCCTTCCGCTGGATTCCCTGCCGTGGGCGCCGCAGAGCGAGCTTCCCTACAACCCGGAGCCCGATCCCATGGAAGAGCGTGCCGCGCTTCCACCACGACGCAGTCGCGCAGCGCAGATGCATGTGGCCAAGGACGCGGCTGGAAGAGATTCCACCAAGCCGACCCATGCCACCTATCCCTACGGCCCCGAAAGCGCCGTGGCGCAGAAGTCCGGCTCGCGGCAGAAGCTGGCCCCCGCATCCGCGACGGGCACGCGTCAGCCGGAGCAGGGGCGCAGCGCCCCATGGATTGTGCGCACGGCCCTGTGCGTGGAGCCACGCAATGGGAGACTGCATGTCTTCATGCCGCCGGTGACGGCGATTGAAGACTACCTCGACCTCGTGGCGGCCATCGAGGATGCCGCGTCGGACTTGAACATGCCTGTCATTTTGGAAGGTGAGCCACCTCCCCATGATCCGCGTCTCAGCGTGCTCAAGGTGACGCCTGACCCCGGGGTGATCGAAGTGAACGTGCATCCCTCCGCCACGTGGGATGAACTGGTGGAGAAGACCACCATCCTGTACGATGAGGCCCGGCTGACGAGGCTCGGCACAGAGAAGTTCATGGTGGATGGGCGCCACACCGGCACCGGTGGGGGCAATCACATCATCATGGGAGGTGATATACCATCTGACTCTCCCGTGCTGCGTCGTCCAGATTTGCTGCGCTCGCTGCTGAACTACTGGCACAATCACCCTTCGCTCAGCTTCCTGTTCTCCGGCCTGTTCATTGGGCCCACGAGCCAGGCGCCACGAGTGGATGAAGCGCGCAATGACTCGCTGTACGAGTTGCAGCTGGCGTTTGATCAGGTGCCGGATGCCAGTGGGTACATTGCGCCCTGGTTGGTGGATCGTCTATTTCGCCACTTGCTCATCGATGCCACGGGCAACACGCACCGTTCGGAGTTCTGTATCGACAAGCTTTACTCGCCAGACAGCAGTACGGGGCGTCTCGGCCTGGTGGAACTGCGCAGCTATGAGATGCCGCCCGATTCTCGCATGAGCCTCGCGCAGCACCTGATGCTGCGCTCGCTGATTGCGAAGTTCTGGGAGGATCCGTACAAGGCTCCGCTCGTGCGCTGGGGCACAGCCATCCACGATCGCTGGATGCTTCCGCATTTCATCTGGAGTGACTTCGGTGATGTGGTGGCTGATTTGAAGTCCTCGGGCTTTGAGATGAAGTCCGAGTGGTTCGCGCCGCACTACGAGTTTCGTTTCCCCCGCATTGGCACGTTCTCGCAGAAGGATGTGGAGGTGCAGTTCCGCACCGCCCTGGAGCCCTGGCATGTGCTGGGCGAAGAGAATGGCGGCAGTGGCACCGTGCGCTACGTGGACAGCTCGCTGGAACGGATGGAGGTGAAGGTGAAGGGCATGGTGGATCCGCGTCACGTGGTCACCGTGAATGGCAGGCGCCTGCCGCTACACCCCACCGGGGTGAATGGCGAGTATGTCTGCGGGGTGCGCTACCGCGCCTGGCAGCCCCCGGAGTGCCTGCACCCGACCATCGGCATCCATGCACCGCTCACGTTTGACCTGGTCGACACCTGGAACAATCGCTCACTGGGAGGTTGCCGCTACCACGTCACCCATCCGGGGGGCCGGAGCTATGACACCTTCCCGGTGAACGCCTACGAAGCGGAGAGCCGTCGGCTCGCCCGGTTCGAAAACATGGGGCATTCCGGTGGCAAAGTGGTGCCTCCCGCGCCGCCCCTGTCGCGTGAGTTTCCCTTCACACTGGATTTGCGCGCGTAGCGTTCGCGGCCATCATACCATGTGGCCGCTCCCGCCTCTCAAATGATGGAATCACCGTCTGCACCTGCCAACACCTCCGTGGCAGACTTGCTCGCGGCGTGCTCTCGTAGCCCGGCCACGGGATGGGGCGAGGCGTTTGCGCCGGATGGCCAGATACGCCCCGCCTGGCAGCCGTTTCTTTCGTCCCTGTCCAAGCTGACGCTGCAGGACCTGAACGCCCGTCGTGAAGAGGCGAACCAGCTTCTGCGTGAGCATGGCGCCACCTACACCATTTACAACGAGCAGAAGCAGTACACGGACCGGCACTGGCGGCTGGACATCCTGCCGCTCATCATTTCCGCGCAGGAGTGGAGCGGGCTGGAGGCGGCGCTGAAGCAGAGGTCCCGTCTACTGCGCCTGCTCGTGAAGGATATCTACGGTGAGCGTCGCCTGCTCAAGGAAGGGTGGATCCCGCCGTCCCTCGTGCTGGCCAATCCCGGCTTCATCCGAGCGGCGCATGGGGTGAATCCCGCCGGCGGACACATGCTCTTCCACCACGCGGTGGATCTCGCCCGCGGACCGGATGGCCGCTGGGTGGTACTGGCGGATCGCACACAGGCCCCGTCTGGAAAGGGCTACTCGCTGGAGAACCGCATCGTGCTGACCAGCCTTTTCCCGGATGAGTTCCGCTCCATGCATGTGCATCGGCTTGCGGCCTTCTTCCAGGTGGAGCGCGATGCGCTGCGGGCCATGGCGCCGCAGAATCATGCGGATCCGCGAGTGGTGCTTTTCACTCCGGGGCCGCTGAACGAGACTTACTTCGAGCACGCGTACAAAGCGCGCTACCTGGGCTTCCCGCTGGTGGAAGGTGCAGACCTCACCGTGCGAGGTCGCAAGGTGTACCTCAAGACGCTTGAAGGCCTGCGTCAGGTGGATGTGATCGTGCGCCATGTGGACGACACATTCTGTGATCCGCTCGAGCTTCGTGGTGAAACGTGGCTGGGTGTGCCTGGATTGGTCGAGGCCTGGCGTGCCGGTACGGTGGCGATTGCCAATGGCATCGGTAGCGGGGTGATCGAGACTCCAGCGTTGCTTCCTTTCCTTCCGGGACTGTCCCGTCACCTGCTGGGTGAGGACCTGCAGCTTGGCAATGCCGAGACGTGGTGGTGTGGCCAGCCGAAGGAACTGCAGCACGTGGAGGAGAACCTCGATCGCTTCGTGCTAAAGCGCGCTTTTGTCGGTGGCGCGGGACAGCCGGTGTTTGGTTCCCAGCTTTCGGACGCACAGCGGGATGAACTGATGGCGAAGGTGAAGGCCTCGCCTCAAGACTATGCTGCCCAAGAGCGGCTTCCCCTTTCGACTGCGCCGGTGTTTGAGAACGGGAGAATCGAGCGGCACCCGCTGGTGCTGCGGTGCTACATCGTGCCGCATGGCGAGGACTTTGCCGTCATGCCGGGAGGACTCACGCGGGTGAGTCCATCCCCGCAGGGGCTGGTGGTATCCATGCAGGCCGGTGGTATCAGTAAGGACACCTGGGTACTGTCAGAGGGGCCTGTGGAGCAGCTCACATTGCTGCTTCCTCCTTCCGTGGTGGTGCGTCCGGAGAAGATGGCGGGCGAAGTGCCCAGCCGCGTGGCGGATCATTTCTTCTGGCTCGGCCGGTATGTGGAGCGCCTTGAGGATTCCGTGCGTGTGCTGCGCGCTGTGCTGCAGCGAATGACGGGTGAAGGCACCGAAGATCAAGCGCGTGAACTCTCGGCCCTGGTGCCGTGGCTGGTGGCGTTGGGCCGCCTGCCGGATCGCTTTGGCGCGAAGGTGGCGAGTGGCGAACTGCGCGGGGAGCTCTTCGCTTTGATCGATCACTCCAACCGCGATGGCAGCGTGCGCGAGTTGCTGAACCGCGTGAATTTCAACGCGACGGCGCTGCGTGATCGCCTCTCTGATGACACGTGGCGGCTCCTGAACAAGATGGTGCGGCAGGTGAACACGCGAAACGTGCGCTCCCGGGTGCCGGAGGCGCTGGAGTTTCTGAATTCCCTCGTGCTGCAGCTCGCGGCCTTCACGGGCATGGAGATGGAGAACATGACGCGCGGCCACGGCTGGCGCTTCCTGGACCTGGGACGCCGTGTGGAGCGGGCGCAGAATATTCTCACCCTGCTAAAGGCCGCGGTGTATCCGCCGCCACGCAATGACTCGGTGCTGGGGCCTGTGCTGGAAGTGTTCGATAGTGCCATGTCCTATCGGCGCCGTTACCATGCGCGTGCGCAGCTGGCCCCCGTGCTGGACATGCTCATCGCGGACGAGACGAATCCTCGGTCACTCACGTGGCAGCTTCACCAGCTCACCAGACACGCTTCGCAACTGCCCCGTACTGGTCGTGAAGGCGATGCCCACGAGGAAAAGCGCCAGGTGGACGGCATGCTCTCCGAGCTGGCGGGCATCAATTTCGAATCTCTGGTCAAACACGAGGAGGCGAACCCGGGTGCGCTCGTCGAGCTTTTCGATGAGTTGCTCTCGTCGCTTGTCCGTCTCTCGCAGACGATCTCAGCCCACTATTTCAGTCACGCGCTGCCTCACGTGCGTTAGCGAGGCGATCGCCCATGCGTTACGAAATCATCCACCGCACTATCTACAAGTACCAGGAGCACATCTCCGTGGGGCATCACCTTGCGCGCCTGGCGCCGAAGAGTGAAGGCCGCCAGACGCTGCTGTGGCATGGGTTGGACATCGATCCTGCTCCCTCCACGATGGCGGGGCACACGGACTACTTCGGGAATCGGGTGCTCTTCTTCGCTTTGCATGGCTCTCACAAGGAACTCGTGGTCACGGCCCACAGCCGTGTGATCGTGAATGACCCGGTGATTCCAGATCCCATGACCACCCCTCCGTGGGAAACGCTGCGCGATGGTGTGCGTGCCGATGAACTCACGCCGGATGCGGAGGCGGGTGAGTTCTCTTTTCCCTCGCCCTTCATCAAGCCGGATCCAGTGTTCGCGAAGTACGCGCTCACCTCGTTCATACCGGGACGTGCCGTGCTGGCTGCTGCGATTGAGCTGAACTCACGGATGTTCCGCGACTTCAAATTTGATCCGAAGGCAACGGATGTGGCGACGCCGATTCTTGAAGCCTTCAAGTTGCGTCGCGGCGTGTGCCAGGACTTCGCGCAGATCTACATTGCCTGCCTGCGCTCGATTGGATTGCCCGTACAGTATGTCAGCGGCTATCTGGAAACGCTGCCGCCTCCCGGCAAGCCGAAGATGGTGGGCGCTGATGCTTCCCACGCGTGGGTGAGTGTCTGGTGCGGAGCCCAGCACGGCTGGGTCGATCTGGATCCCACGAACAACTGCCTGCCGACCTCGCGGCACATCTCGGTGGCGATTGGCCGCGACTTTGGCGATGTGTCTCCTCTGCGTGGTGTCGTGTATGGCAGCGGCGACCAGGAGCTCAAGGTGCAGGTGGATGTGAAACCGATGCCGGAGCTGAAGCTGGTGGAGGGAACACAAACGCAAAGCCAGTCACAAGGCCAGTCCCAGAGTCAGTAGTAACTCTACTACTTCGGCCCGTTCAGCAGTTCCTTGAGAGCTCGTTCCAGCTTTGGCCAGTGGACGGGCTTGGTGAGGTGCTCGGAGAAGCCCGCCTTGCGGGAGCGCTCCACATCGCGCTCGGTGCCGTAGCCACTGAGCGCGATGCCACGGGTGGGGCGGATCTGATTCAGCTTCGCGAGCAGTTCGGTGCCGCTGCCATCCGGCAGACCGATGTCGCTGATGACGCAGTCCATCGGCTGCTTCTCGCACAAGCGTACTGCTTCTCCAATGCTGCCGGCCAGGTGCACTTGATAGCCTTCGCGGGAAATGATGCGACCGAGCACCTTTGCCGTGTCGATGTGGTCTTCCACGAGAAGAAGGTGAATGGACGCATGTCCATCAACGTCGTTCGCGGGTCCGCTGGCGGGTGTTGACACAGAAACCGCCGGTGCCTGCTTTGTGCACCGCAGGGTGACGGCGAAGGCGGCGCCACCTGTGGTGGGATCGCTCTCTGCCTGGATGGTACCGCTATGCGCGTCCACGAGTGCCTTCGCGATGGCGAGTCCCAAGCCCAAGCCGCCGAAGTGACGCGTGATTTCCGGGCTGCCCTGCTCGAAGGCATCGAAGATTCTGCCAATGAAGGAGGGATCGATACCCACGCCGGTATCCTTTACCTCGGCGATGATGCGTTCGCCCGGCTCGTTTCTGGTGGAAATGACAATGCGACCCCCGGCGGGGGTGAACTTCACCGCGTTCTTGAGCAGGTTCCAGAATACCTGCTGCATCCGCGCCGGATCCGCCTGCACGGTGCAGAGTGAAGCATCAAGCTGCCAGACGAGAGTGAGCTGCTTGTGCGCGATGTCCTCCTGACAGGTTTCCACCGCGTGGTGCAGCAGGCTGTGCAAATCCGTGGGCCGGAGATCGACCTCCAGTTTGCCACGGGAAATGCGGGTGAGATCGAGCAGGTCATCGATCAGGCGGGCCTCCAACTCCACATTGCGGCGAATGACCGCGAGCATGTTGCGCAGTTGCTCCGGATCGGAGTTCTCCACGTCCGTGGCCGTGACTGCTGCCAGCACCGGCGTGAGCGGGGTGCGCAGCTCATGGGACAGTGCTGCGAGGAACTGGTCCTTTCGCGCATTGGCCTCCTGGGTCTCCAGAAAGAGCTGCTCCATTTCGCGGCGCTGCTGTTCCAGCAGGCGTTCCGTGTGCGCCTTGTACATGGCATTTTCCACGGCACGGTGCAGCAGATCTGGATTCAGACGATCCTTCACCAGGTAGTCCTGTGCACCGGCTTTCATGACTTGCACGGCAATGGCTTCGTTTCCTGTGCCGGTGAGCATGACCACGGGGAAGCTGCGAGGACCTCCCACGGACACGAGTTCCTGCAGGAACTCGACTCCATTGCCATCGTGAAGGTGGTAATCCAGCAGGATGCAGTCGGGACGCTCGCTCAGCACGATGTCCATGGCGCCTTCCACGGAGTTGTGCTCGACGAACTCGTAGTTGCTGCCTGGAGCTTTGGTCAGGTAGCGCCGACACGTTTCCCGGTCGATTCCATTGTCGTCCAGGATGAGCAGTTTACGGATGGGGGGGAGTCCGTCCATGGGTGGCGAGGTCCTTTAGAGAACAGAGGACTGGCGCCACAAATGAACCATGTGGTCAATCGCTTCGTCGGTGATGGTGTTGTCGGCGGCCTTCGATCGAAAATCGTTGGCGCCGCCCTTGAGGCAACGCTCTTGCACCTCCGGGTCGCTCACGGCACTCCACACCACGACGGGAATGTCCTTGAATGCCTCATCCGACTTCATCCGGATCAGCAATTCCTGGCCGTCACCATCAGGGAGCTTCAGATCCAGCACGAGCAGGGCGGGCATGGGCATCTGGGCAATGCCTGCTTTCCAACGGCCCAGATGATCGTGAACTTCATCCACGCCGGTGCACCGATGCACGGGAGCTTCGACGCTGAGCTTTTTCAGACGGCGCAGCACAGTTTCATAGTCGGCATCTTGATCCTCCACGACGAGGATGGGACGTGCGCTGCGGGAGAACATGGATTTCATGAGGCGGTGGGCAGGGTGAAAAGAAACGTGGATCCGCCTTCGGGTGGGGCCTCGATCCAGATGCGCCCGCCATGCTTTTCCACAATGGTCTTTACGATGGCGAGGCCGGCGCCGGTTCCCTTGCCGTAGCGATTGTCCGGGTGCAGGCGGCGGAAGATCTGGAAGACGGCCTCACGGTGCTTCTCACGAATACCGATGCCGTTGTCCTGAACGTAGAGCGTGAGCGGCTCATCGGGCGCAGTTGGCGGGCGTGCACCTACCTCCACCCATTTGTGGGGGCTGGTGTTGTAGCGAATCGCGTTGCTGATGAGGTTGGAAAACACTTCTCGAATCAGGATGGGATCGCACGAGGCCTCAGGGAGCGGATGTGGCCGTTTTAATTCGGCGCCACTTTCATGGAGCAGGGAGGAAAGAGCCTCACTGCAATCACTTACCGCCGCATCCAGCCGGGTGGCCTTGCGCCGGATTTCCATTCTCCCCACCTTGGAGAAGTGATTCAGCTCATCGAGCAGTTCCTCGCAATAGACGGCGAGCTCAGTGATTTTGCGAAGCCTGGCGAGGGCATCCTCGTTCAGAGACTCGGCGTGGTCTTCCTGGAGGAACCGGGTGTAGTTGGCCATGCCCCGCAAGGGCTCGCGGAGGTCATGGGACGCGATGTAGGCGAAGGAATTGAGGTCGGTGTTTTTCTTTTCCAGCTCGGCATTCAGCCGGCTCAGATTCTCAGTGCGGCGTAGGAGCAAGGCATTGAGGGCGGCTCGCAGTTCCTCTGCACCGTGCGTCTCCGCAGCAGTCCAGGGGAGTGATCTACCGGTCACCTGCTGCTTCCAGGTCGCGAAGGATTTGCGGGGATGCAGGGCGAGTTTATCGGTGGTGGGCTTGTAGGGATTGCCCGCCCAGGTCACAGTTGTGATGACCTCCGGTCGGAACCAGAGAACATACTGCGGCTCCACGCGGGAAAGCTTCACGGCGAGCAGACCGCTGGCGTTCTTCGTGAACGCCGTCGCGGCGGGATAGTGAGTGCTGAGTGCATCTGTGGCGATGACCGTATCGAAGTCCTGCTGCTGGATCCAATGCACCAGCCCTTCCACCGCAGCTTCGTCCGGGGTGGCGCCGAGGAGGGTTACCTTCCTATTCACGTAGATGGCGGCCCCTCCTGCACTCATGAAGGTGAGGAGCTGCGGTGCGAACTTCACCAGGGCCTCCACGAAGTTCTGCTCCTCGGCGATGATGTCGAAGAAGCGCGTCTGGATGCGGGTGGCCTGGTAGTGGAGGGTGAGACGTTCCTTCTCCTCCTTCGCGGCGATCTCCAGCGAGGCCACCTGACCGTACATCTCACACGCGCTGCGGATCGCGTGAGGAAGCTGCAATGACGTGCGGTGGTGGCAGGCGATGAGGCCCCAGAGGCGATCCTCCACGATGACGGAGATGGACATGGAGGCGGCTACATCCATGTTTCGCAGGTACTCCAGATGCACTGGTGAGACGCTGCGTAGATTGGAAAAGCTGAGATCCAAGGGGCGCCCCGTCTGTGGATTCACCGGAGGCTCCAGTGGTACCGGTTGATAAGTTGCGTCCGGTATGATGCGCAGCCAGTTCTTCCGGTACAGAGCGCGTGCCTGCTCGGGAATGTCTGAAGCGGGGAAGTGGTGGCCCATGTAGGCATCCACATCTGCGGTGAGACACTCGCCCACGACCTCGCCATGCCAGTCAGTATCGAAGCGGTACACCATCACGCGCTCGAAGCCGCTCAGCTTCGCGATGAACTCCGCCATGTTCTGGTACAGGGCGACGGGATTTTCTGCCGTTCGCAGGTCGGCAAACGCCTGCTGCATGCGCCGGTGCAGGCTGGGATTTTCCTCAGCCGCGGGCTCCACTTCGACAATGAGCACGCCATCATGGCGGTGAAGCACGCAGTGATAATGCTGACCCTGCAAGGTGACAGGGACTGGAGAGACGTTGGCAGGATTCGCGTCGCGGCAGGCGGCGCTGATCTTCTCCGAGTCCGCGCGGAAGATGTCGTGCACATCCCTCCCAAGCAACTGCTCGGGGCCAAGACCGGTGATGCCCACGCTGTTCGTGCTGGCCTGAATGCATACGAGATCGGGCTCACGCATGACCATGAGCACCCCATGTGGCTGGATGGCGCCGGGAATGTGAATGGGCTCGCGACTGCAGATCGCGAGTGCTGCTTGATCGATGGTCTTGTGCTCCGTCATGCGTGGAGGCCTTCGTGTGCAATCCATCGTTGCAGGGAGCGAAAGGTCGCATCTGCACCGCGGATGATTTTGCCATGGTCAGCGTGTTCCGCGAACCCCTCCAGGGAATTGCAGAATTGCTTCCACATGGTTCCCGTGTCCTCACCGTAGCCGCGGAAGAAACGGCGGGCGTGCTCGCTGATGGGACTGGTCTGAAGCATGGCGGAAATATGTCGGCCGCCGAGCGTGGAGCCTTCGAGGACGTAGAAGCTGCCGAAGGCGAAATCGTTCTCGTTCACCACAGGCAGGTCCTCGCAGGTGGGCAGGCTGTTGATTTGATCCGCTCCGAGTCCGAGGGCCTGAAGGTCCTGTTTGATCCAGTCTGCCTTGCGCCGTTCGTCGAAGTGGATGCCTTCCAGTTCCCACTCTTGTGCCTCGGACAACTGCTCCTCCATGGGAGCGTAGAAACCATGGAAGACCTCAAGCAATTTCCGGTAGCTGGATTCATTCCCGAGTGTCCGTGCGATTTGCACTGCATCCTCCAGTTCGCGGTGGGACTGCGCCGTTTCCTGGCGAAGGCGGGGAAGGAGAGATGGTCGATCAGGCACGAGAAGAAAGATTTATGCCATCAGAATCGGATGAGCATGGCCATCCGAAAAAGAAATCGCAACGCAATTTCCCGACAGTAAGATTTCGTCTTCCGGTGCGCTCAGACAGGCAATCAGCCGCCGTCGCCACCACCCTTACCGGTCGGGGCAATGACTGCTTCGTGCACGGTGGCGAGCGCGTAGTCGCGGTTCATCTTCGCGATCCAGCGGACGCTGATGTCCTTGGGACAGGCGCCTTCGCATTCGTAGTGGTTGGAGCAGTTGCCGAATCCGGCGGCGTCCATGGCGCGGACCATGCCGAGCACACGGCGGTGTTTTTCCGGCTGGCCCTGGGGCAGCATGTTGAGCTGGCCGGCCTTGGCAGAGGTGAAGAGCATGGCGCTGGCATTCGGGCAGGCGGCCACACAGGCGCCACAGCCGATGCACTCCGCGGCGTCCATGGAGGAGTCCGCGGCTTCCTTGGAGATGGGCAAGGCATTGGCGTCCTGCACCGAACCGGTGCGTACACTGATGAAGCCACCGGCGATCTGAATCTTCTCGAATGAGGTGCGATCCACCGCGAGGTCCTTGATGACCGGGAAGGCCACGGCACGGAAGGGTTCCACCCAGATGGTGTCGCCATCATGGAATTTCCGCATGTGAAGCTGGCAGGTGGTGGTGGAAACCTCGGGACCGTGGGCGCGGCCGTTGATCACCATGGAGCACATGCCGCAAATGCCTTCGCGACAATCATGGTCGAACGCGATGGGATCTGCTCCGGCCGTGATGATGCGCTGGTTGATGATGTCCATCATCTCCAGGAAAGAAGCGGACTCTGGAATGTCCTTGGCTTCGATGTCCTGGAAGTAGCCTTTGGCATTGGCACTTGCCTGGCGCCAGACTTTCAGGTGGAGGTTCAGTGTGCGGGCCATGGAAGGTGATGGGTGCGGTTCTGAAAAATTGCGCGAAAGGGTGGGGGGGTTGGCAGACTAGACGTAGCTGCGTACGGCGAGGTGGATCTCTTCGTACTTGAGGTCCTCCTTGTGAAGGGTGGGCTTGGAGACGTCGCCCGTGTATTCCCAGGCGGCGACGTAGGCGAACTTCTCGTCATTGCGCAGGGCTTCACCGGCCTGGCCGCGCTTCGCTTTCTCGTCCTCAGCCGTGTACTGGTACTCGCTGCGGAAGTGACCGCCGCAGCTTTCCTCACGCTGTTGGGCATCCAGGCACATGAGCTCGCCGAACTCGAGGAAGTCCGCCAGGCGGCCGGCCTTCTCAAGTTCCTGGTTGAAGGACTCGCCAGCACCGGGGACGTAGACGTTCTTCCAGAATTCCTCACGGAGTCCGGGCAGCTTTTGCAGTGCTTCCTGAAGGCCTTCGCGGGTGCGGGCCATGCCGCACTTGTTCCACATGAGCAGGCCGAGTTCGCGGTGAAAGTCATCCACCGTGCGCTTGCCCTTGATGTCGAGAAACTGCTTCGTGCGCGCGGCGACGGCGGCTTCGGCTTCCTTGAAAGCAGGATGCGCCGTGGTGACGGAGCCGGGCTTCTGCCCTGCCATGTAGGCGGGGAGGGTGTAGGGAATGACGAAGTAGCCATCCGCCAGACCCTGCATCAGGGCGCTGGCACCGAGACGGTTCGCGCCGTGGTCGCTGAAGTTCGCCTCGCCCAGCACGTGCAGGCCGGGGAGATTGCTCATCAGATTGTAGTCCACCCAGAGACCGCCCATGGTGTAGTGCACCGCGGGATAGATGCGCATGGGCTGCTCATAACCGCTCTCGCCGGTGATGCGCTCATACATGTCGAAGAGGTTGCCGTACTTCTCCCTGATGACGGCCTTGCCGAGCTTTTCCAGTTCTTCTTCCGGCAGGGTCTTGCCACCGGCCTTGTCCTTGCCGTAGCGCTTGATGGCATCGGCGAAATCAAGGTACACGCCGAGTCCGCCGGGGCCGACGCCGCGACCTTCGTCGCACACTTCCTTCGCGCTGCGGCTGGAGATGTCGCGCGGGGCGAGGTTGCCGTAGGTGGGGTATTTGCGCTCGAGGTAGTAGTCGCGCGCATCATCCGGAATCTGGTGAGGCGGCTTCTGGCAGTCTTCCTTCTTCTTGGGCACCCAGACGCGGCCGTCATTGCGGAGGGACTCCGACATGAGCGTGAGCTTGCTCTGGTAGTCACCGCTCACCGGGATGCAGGTGGGGTGGATCTGCGTGTAGCAGGGGTTTGCAAAGAAGGCACCCTTCTTGTGCGCGCGCCAGGTGGCGGTCACGTTGCAGCCCTTGGCGTTGGTGGAGAGGTAGAAGACGTTGCCGTAGCCGCCGGTCGCGAGAATCACGGCGTCGCCGGCGTGGCTGGTGACTTCACCGGTCACAAGGTCCCGCACCACGACGCCCTTGGCATGGCCGTCCACGACGACGAGCTCGAGCATTTCGGCGCGGTTGTACATCTGCACGTTGCCGCGGGCGATTTCCTTGTTCAGCGCGGAGTAGGCGCCGAGCAGCAGCTGCTGTCCGGTCTGGCCACGAGCGTAGAAAGTTCGGCTTACGAGCGCGCCGCCGAAGGAGCGGTTCGCCAGCAGGCCGCCGTATTCACGGGCCAGAGGCACGCCCTGCGCCACGCACTGGTCGATGATGCTCGCGCTGACTTCGGCCAGGCGGTACACATTGGCCTCACGGGCGCGGAAGTCGCCACCCTTGATGGTGTCATAGAAGAGGCGGTAAACGGAGTCGCCGTCGTTCTGGTAGTTCTTCGCGGCGTTGATGCCCCCCTGGGCGGCGATGCTGTGCGCGCGGCGGGGGCTGTCCTGGAAGCAGAAGCACTTCACCTTGTACCCCAGCTCGGAAAGGGTCGCTGCAGCGGAGGCGCCGGCCAGACCGCTGCCCACCACGAGGACGGTGAATTTGCGTTTGTTCGCAGGATTGATGAGCTTGGCTTCCTGCTTGTAGCGGGTCCACTTCTGGGCGAGCGGCCCGGCTGGAATTTTAGCGTCGAGTGCCATGGGAAGAGGTGAGGGGAAAGTGGTTCGTTATTTCACCCAGCCGAGCATGACCGAGATAGGGATGGAACAGTTCCCGATGAGAATGACGGTGGCGAAGACCACGGCGATGGTCTTGTAGATGGGAATGGTGCGCTCATTGGAGAGGCCCACCGTCTGGAACATGCTCTGCACGCCGTGGCTCAGGTGGGACCAGAGCAGGACCATGGCGATGATGTAGAAAAGGGAGGCGGGCCACCAGGAGAAGCCCGCAATGACCATGCGGTACACATCATGCACGGTCTCACCATGGAGGCTGGTCTTGTAGGTGGCGTAGTCATTTCCCACGCGGACCGTGAAGTGCAGCAGGTGGTAGATGATGAAGGCCAGCAGCGTGAGCCCACTGAGAATCATGATGCGGGCCGAGTTCGTCGTCCGGGTCGTTTTGTGGACGGCGTAGCGGTCGGAACGCGCCTCCCGGTTCTCCTTGGTCACCTGGATGGTGAGAACGATGTGCACCACGACGCAGACGAGCAGGCCGATGCGTGCGATCCAAATGCCGGCGCCGTGCAGCAGGGTTTGCAGAGTGTGCCCGTACTCATTGATGGCATCCGGACCCGCATACACGAGCAGGTTTCCGACCATGTGTCCGAAGACGAAGACCACGAGCGCCATGCCCGTGAGAGCGACCAGGATTTTCTTTCCTAAGGAAGAACCGAGAAACGAAAAAAAGGACGGGAACAGGGAGCTCATGGGTGAGGATTGCATATTGGCGAACCGTCGCGCCTTGGCAAGCCTTGTCGCAGGAGATATGCCTTCATGAGACCCAGTCTCCTTTCCTTTTGTACGAAAGGATGACCGTGGGCCCGACCTGAGTGAGCAAACAGGGCGCGCATGATGGCTTGATTCTTATTACGCCAGCCGGGGCCGTCCAGAGGCAAGCTGTAGGACGAAAGTCGCATGTGCCCGGCTTGTCCCGGATTCGCTCACGAGACCACCGACCCTAAAGCATCCTGCATGCCTCAGACCTTCGTCAATCGGTGGCCCGCTTGCCAGCTGCCTGTCGCTGCCGGCTCGCCTCGAACGTCTTCGCCTTTTCCGGGTCCATGCGTTCGTAGTCTTCGGCTGTGGGGCCTCCGCCGAACTGCTTCCAGTACAACTCGGCAAAGGGGTTCAGCTTTGGACCGATGGCGTTTTCGTTGATGTCGTACTGCCCCTTGAGCGAGGTCCACCATGCGTCATAGGTATCGGACAATTTTTTCACGACCTCGGGGTGCGAGGCGGCAATGTCATTCTTCTGGGAGGGATCGGCGATGACGTCAAAGAGCTGCCACTTGGGTTCCGCGTCCTTGGGAGCTTTGGGGCCACGTGCCGTTTCACTGACCAGCGTGTACTGGGTGTTGCGCACGGCTGCGTTGTTCAGCTTCGCAGCATCTGGCGAGGTGCCTTTGGGCCAGCGGCCCACATGGGTGAAGAGGAAGCGATCTTCCCAAGACGCGGCGGGATTCTCCAACAACGGTGTCAGGTTGCGAGCTTCTGCAGACTGCTGCAGAAGCGAGTCATCCAGCTTTGCCCCTCCAAGGGAGGAAAGGGTACGGAAGAAATCGATGTGTGCGGTGAGCGCGTTGCAGTCGGCGGGTTTCAGTGTGCCCTTCCACCGCCAGAAGCTGATGGCATGCACGCCACCGATCCATGGGGATCCCTTCTGCCCACGCATGCCGGCATTGAAGACAGCTCCCCCTGCCGTGCCGCCGTTGTCATTCATGAAGATGACCAGGGTATCTTCAGCAAGGCCCCATTCGTCGAGCTTGGCGAAGAGCTTGCCGACATTCATATCGATATTGTGGAGCATGCCGAAGAAATTGGCAGCGGCTTCATTGGGCGTCTTCCCATCGTAGAGCGCCTTGTCCTCGGGCTTGGCGATGTAGGGGCCGTGCGGCGCATTCGTGGAGAGCCAGCAGAGGAAGGGCTTTTCCTTTTGACCCTTCTTCGTCTCGATCCACTTCGTGGCCTGCTCAAAGAAGACATCCGTGCAGTAGCCCTTTGTCTCCTCAAACGTTCCGTTGTGGAGAATGGCGGGATCGAAGTAGGCATTGCCCGGCGCATCGCCACAGCTTCCGGGATAGCTCTGGCCGATGCCACCGGCGCCGTGGATGAAGGTTTCCTCGAAACCGCGCTTGTCGGGCCGGTAGGCTTCCTCATCGCCGAGATGCCACTTGCCGAAGATGCCGGTGGCGTAGCCCGCCTTTTGCAGCACCTGCGCCAGCGTCACCGAATCCAGCCGCAAACGCTCGCGCTCCAGGATGGTGTGGGTGATGCCGTTGCGGAATTCATGACGGCCCGTGAGCAGCGCGGAGCGCGTGGGGGCACAAGTCGGGCTGTTGTGCCAGTTGGTGAAGCGCACGCTCTCCGCATGCATCTTGTCCAGGTTCGGCGTCTTCAGCACGGGATTGCCATGCACGGAGAGATCCCCATATCCCTGATCATCGGTGAGAATGAAAATGATGTTGGGCTTTTTGCCTTCGAGGGATGCTGCTTGAGTCCCGAGGGACGGCATCAACCAGAAAACAAGTGCCACAGAGAGGATAAACCGGCGCGCGATCATGGCCCGGAGTAACGACAGCGCTGGCGCGCTCCTGTCATCAACTCGCGTTTTGATTTGTCGCCAGAGTCGCGCGGGGTCGCAGCCAGCTATTCCCGCTTCCTAGGCACCACCACCGTGCGCAGGTTGGGCTTCGCCATGATGCCCTCCCGCGAAGGATCCGCGCTCTGCTTCACTTCCGCGAGACGGGTGTCCTGCTCGGCGAGCCTCTTCTGTGCCGCTTCCATCTCCGTGGTCACGTGTTGCAGACGTCTGACCTCAGTATTCTTTGTCACGATAAGCGCATCCAAATCCGTGATCTCCTGCCGGAGTGCTGCCGCCCTGCTTTCGGTGTTTTGCAGTTCCGCGCCCTTGAGTTTCAGCGTGGCTGAGGCCTCTTCCAGGGAGTGGGACGTGGTTTTGTAGCGGCCCAGAACTTCCTGCAGCTTTGTCTGCGCGGACTTCTCTTCTGCGGAGAGCTTGCCCAGCATCGCGCGGGCATCATCAGCACCCTTGCGAGCTTGATGATGTTGCATTTCCGCGGCTTTGGTCTCCGACTGCATCGTCTGCAGGCGAGCGATGAGTTCCTGAAGCTTCTTCACTTCCGCCTGCAACGGCTGAAGGCGAGCCACCTCGGTCTCCAGAGCCTTGGTGCGTGATACGAGGGCGGCCTCCTGATCCAGCAGCGCCTTCAGTCGGTCTGAGACGGTCTGCTCATTGGCATTCGCTTTCTTCAGACGTTCATTGGCGTCATCTGTTTGTTTGCGTGCCGCCTCCAGAACGCGTTCCAGTTGCCCTTTGGCTTCTTCCTGTGAACGCAAGGTGCTTGCCACATCCTTGAGCCGGACCTCTTGCTCCAGCAGTTCCTTCACCTTTACGGAGGATGCCTTCAGCTTCGCCTCAACCTCCTGCAGTTCGTTCTTTGAATCTTGAAGGGAACGGACGTCACGTTGTAGTCCGGCCAGGCGGTACTTCTCCTCAGCCACCTCGTTGGTAACTTCCTCAAAGGCGGTCTTCGTTTCGGTGAGGGCCTTCTGCAGGTTTGCCGTCTCGCCTTCCACGCGCTTCTTGCCCAGCTCTACGAGACGGAGGTCGTCGCGCAGCTTTTCCATCCGGCTTTCGAGCGTCGAAAGCTCGGCCTGCTTCTTCTCTAGCTCCTTGTTCTTCTGCAAGAGCTCAGCCTGTTTCTTCTCAGCCGCGGATTTTTCCTCGCTGAGGTGCTGCACCTTCTTGGTAAGGCTGGTTAGTTCATCTTCCTTGCCAACGAGCGCAGCTTTGATCTCGGTGGCCCTCAATTCACCGGCGACAGCGGCTGCCTCTGCCTGGGTGATGCGCTCCTGCTCAGTGCGGCAGAGCTCGGCGAGTGAGTCCGCCATGCGACGGTGTTCCGTGGCGGCGGAGACCAGTTCGGAAAGTTTTTTCTCGTGGGTGGATACGTTGCCCAGCAGCTTTTCCACCCGGGATTCCTGCTCCGCAGCGCGTGCCTTCGCCTCCTCCGTGCGTTTGGCGGCGCCATCATGTTCCTTCTGCAGTTGATCGAGCTGGCGTTTGCGATCCTCAGCAGCGGTGCCGAGTTGGGCGGTCTGGGATTCGAACTCGCCCTTTTGAGCAACCAGCTCCTCGATGTCCGCCATCAGCGCGTGCTTCTCGGTCTGCGCCTCTTCCACGGACTTGAGCACATCCTTCAGGCCGGTTTCGCCTTCACGCAGCAACTTGAGCGTGGACTCGTGCTGTGACTCCAGTTGCTGCACGGTAATCCGCAACTCAGAAGATTCCTGGGTGAGCCGGCCGGTCTGCTTCTCAAGATCCTGCCGTGCCTGGGCCAGCTTGGAGAGACCGTTTTGCATGGTGCGCAGCTCTCCCTCCGCATGGCGCAAGGCGGCTTCCTCATCCTTCTTGTCGGTCTTGAGAGTGGCAATCTCCGCAGCGAGCGACTTCTTCTCTTCCGTGAGCTTGGTGATTTCCTCGCTCAGAGTATCGCGATCCTTCTTTACCGTGGCGTGCTCTTTGCGGGCGGTCTCCAGTGCGCCTTGAGCTTCTTTTTTCTCAGCCTCGATCCCGCCAAGCGAGTTATGCAGGGCCTTCTCCTGTTCCTTCAGTTTACCGATCTCGGCTGAAACGGCGTCTGCCTGTTTTTTGGAGGAGTCGATCTTTTCTTCGAGCTCCTTGGTGAGCTTCGTCTTTTCTTTCAGTCCGGCTTCCGCTTCGCCCAACTTCTTCTTCACGGTCTCAAGCGCAAGTTCTGTCTCCTGGTGAGACTTGCGGTGGGTCTCCATTTCGCCCATGAGGGTCGCTGCGAACCGCTCGGCTTCCTTCCGCACTTTTTCCTGATCGTCCTTGGTGCGATCCAGCTCTTCAACGGCCTTGGTGATCTCTTCCTTCGACTTCCCAAGCTCTTCCGTGGCCTTGTCGAGCTCCTTCTTGCGCTCGTCAAACTGACGACTGGCATCGGAGAGTTCCTTTTTCTTCTCGTCGAGTTGAGTGCTGGTCTTCTCCAGGTCCGCCTTGCGCAGATCCGTCTGGCGCACCGACTCCGATAGCACCGCTTGTCGCTCTTCAATCCGCGTGCTGACCTCGGAGAGTTCCTTGTCCTTCGCTTCGATCTGGCTTGTCACCTCGGCGAGCTTCGCCTGGTTTTCGTCCAGCCTGGCGTCCTGCTCACCAAGTTTGGTCTTCTGCTCTTCCAGCCTTGCATCCTGTTCGCCGAGCTTGGCCTTCTGTTCGTCCAGTCTGGCATCTTGCTCAGCGAGCTTTGTCTTCTGCTCCTCGAACCTGGCATTCAGTTCGCTGAGTTTTGCCTGCTGCTCTTCCAGTTTTTTGGTGAACTCTGCATCGTCGAGCAGCTTCGGCGCCTCGGTCTTTGGAGCCTCCATGTCAAGGGCAGCCACCTTGACCTCGGAGGTCGCGAGTTTGATGCTCGTGGTCTCTTTCTTGGACTTGGGCGTCGTCTCCGGCACCTGGCTGGTGATGGTGGATGTCCTGGCGCGAGCCAGCACCGGTTCGCTGAGGACGGTCTTCTTTTCGCCGGCCAGGAAACGTCCCCGCAATGCTCCAAAGGAGAGCTGATCGCCATCCTTCAAATCGCGCGAACGAATCCGCGCTCCATTTACGAAGGTGCCGGTTATGGAGCCCAGGTCTCGGAGATGAAATCCGCCGCTGGCCGTGGAGACAATTTCTGCATGGCTGGGGGAAACGCTTGTGTCATCCACCACGACGTCATTTCCATCGGCGCTGCCGAGCGTGATGTTGCCGGCAAGGGGGACGACAATTTCCTGGTCGTCATCGATAACAAATAACAGGGTCGCCATGGGAGATGGGAGCAAAAGAGAAAGCAGAACTGCAGCGCAAGAATAGGGACATGTCGGGACAAAAGCTGCAAGGGAAATCGGCAGCTCGAGCCTGTGGGGATAACGGGCTGAATCGGCCCCTAATCACTTCGATTACCTGCGGCCGCCCGGCTTCTTCTTTTTTGCAGGTTGCACGGACTTCTTGGGGCGTGAGGAAACCTTTTTGGAGGTCTTTTTCGAAGGCGCATTGGCTGGCTTCTTCACCGCCTTTTTGGCCGCCTTCTTTGCCGGTTTCGAGATAGCCTTTTTCACGGCCTTCGGACCTGGCTTCTGCGAGGTGAGTTGTCCTTTGCCACTCCAGCCCTTGGGAGCAGGGATGCCCTTGCTGGACCAGGGCGCCCCGGCCTCCTCCCAAGCCTGGCGAGCCTGCTCGTAGGTCCGGCCTCGGTCATCGTCATCCACGCCAAACTGGAAACCACAGGAGGGACAGATTTCATAAGAGCCTCCTCCAGATGGAGAACGCGGTGGCTCAGAGAGACTGGGATATCCGCACACAGGACAGACGTGCATGGCCATGAGAGAAGGTGGGCTTGAGGAAAAGAGGAGAGGAGGTTAGCGGGGAGCGAAATCGGACCGCTTCAGGGTGATCTTTCGCCCTGGTTGGCGGGTGAAATAGTCCGGGCTGCCGGGCTTGAAGTAGGTCTTCGTGGTGCCATCCCGATTGTAGGCGGCGAAGGCCCTGGTCTTGGGGTCCCACACACGGATGGTGCCATCGGAGTCGTCGAGCTTGGCGGGGAGACCTTCGTCGATGGCGCGTTGCAGAAATTCCCAGGCCTGGCGGGCATAGTCCTCGGGCGAGGTGGAGCGGAAATCAGGGCCGTGTCGGTCATAGTGGTCCTGCAGGGTGCGGAAATTTCCCCAGGTCTTGCGAGCGGGAGGTGCCGTGGCGGTGACCTTGGGCTGAGGCTGGGGCTTGGGCTTGGTAGCGGTCTCCGGGGCGGCCTGCGGCTTGGCTGCGGCAGGGGGAGGTCGCGCTGCACCGGGTTCCTTGGTGGAGAAAGTGCCGGTCTGCAGTCTCACCTTCGCGGTGCCGATGGTGAAATGGTAGGTCGTTTTCGGCTTTAACCCGGTAAAGGCCACCTCATGGTGCAGCCCCACCGGCCCCTCGGCTTTCTGCGTCAGATTTTCTGGCGAAACGCCGACCGAGGCGCGCGTGCCACAGACAACATCTGTCTTCCAACTGATGCTCGCCGTCGTGTCGCCCGCTGAGACCACCGGTCCTTCCACGACCTCGACGGCATGGAGGGGGGCAAGCGCCACCACCCAAAACCATACCAGCACACTGGGAACGAGCCACTTCATGCCGCCACCTTAGAAAAACGCAATTCGTTTAGCAAGGCGGAGAAAAAGCACTTTCCCCTTGCACGCCGCTCATCACACGACATACTACGCGCCCCAACCGAAAAGGCTCGATAGCTCAGTTGGTAGAGCAGAGGATTGAAAATCCTCGTGTCGCTGGTTCGATTCCGGCTCGAGCCACCTTCTTCTTCCTTTGGAAGAGAACGTGGAAAGGCTGCCAAAGATGCAGCACCACATACCGCCAAGCCACTGCCCACGGGTGAAAATTCCGCCATTTCTGGTTGTTTTTCTGTGAGACAGGGCAACTTACAAGGACTTCACACCTTAGAGGGCGACGATCTCACTTGAGCTTGTGTGAAGCTCCACCGGCCTGCGTCACGATACAAATTGAGCGTCGGACCACCACTCCACCTGTGCTGACGTACGGAAGCGCGTGGCCGCGGCTCATCCCCTTTGCGGGCTGTCAGATGCAATAGCATCTGACACCCTTTTCCCACTGATGGCCGCCCGCCGGCTGCTGCGATGTTGGCACTCCATCACACACAGCCAACTCATGAGCGATCCCAATCATTTCAGTCTTACCACCGCCGCGGCGCGCAATCTCGCCACCGCCACCGTCACCGTCCCCCAGTGGGATGAGATCACCCCACGCTGGCTGCACAAGGTGCTGCCCTGGGTGGACATCGACGGCGGTGTCTACCGCGTGAACCAGGTCCAGAAATCCGACCGTGCCACGGTGGAACTGCTCACCGTGGAAGGCGGCGAGCCCAAGCTCCCCTCCACCTTCGTGGACTACGATGAGAATCCCCGTGAGTATCATCTGAGCACCATCCAGACGATTCTGAACAGCCATACCCGGGTGACGGATCTCTACAGCAATGAGATCGACCAGCTCCGCCAGCAGGTGCGCCTGGTCGTGGAGGCGGTGAAGGAACGCGAGGAATGGGAACTGCTGAACAATCAGAACTTCGGCCTGCTGAAGGCAGTCGTCGACAGCCAGCGCATCAATACGCTGAAAGGTCCCCCCACACCGGACGATCTCGATGAACTGCTGCGCCTCGTGTGGAAGAAGCCGGCCTTCTTCCTCGCTCACCCCAAGGCCATTGCCGCCTTCGGTCGTGAAGCCACCGTCGCGGCGTGCCGCCACCCACGGTGAACATCCTCGGCTCGCCCTTCATCACCTGGCGTGGCGTGCCGCTCATCCCGAGTGACAAGCTTCCGCTGGAGGAAGAGAAGACGACCATCATCCTCCTGCGCGTGGGTGAAGCCGAGCAAGGAGTCGTGGGCCTGCAGAAGACGGGTGTCACCGGCGAAGTCGAGCCCGGCCTCTCCGTACGCTACATGGGGACGAATGAGCACTCCGTGGCCTCCCACCTGGTGACCCGCTACTTCTCCGCAGCGGTGCTCACGAATGATGCCATTGCGCGCCTGGATAACGTATTCGTGGGCAACTACTATGACTACTCCGCCTGAGCCATCCTTGGGTGGGGTGGACACCTCGCTCATCCACCAGTTGTTGGGCGAGTTCTATCGGGGAGGCAGTCGGCCTCCCGCACCTCTGGGCTCGCCTTCGGTTGCCACGTTTGCTGCCCCACGGTCGGCAGAGGTGGCGCCGCCGGTGCAGCCTGCGTTTGACACGCTCCGTCCAAGTCTCGATGCCACGCCTGCGGCCGCTGCGCCTACTGCGCCTTCATCAGAGGATAGTGAGTATGCCTTTGGTAATCCCCATGTGCTCTTCGGCGCAGAAGGACATGCGGTGAGTGTGCTCGGTGCGAATGAGGTGCTCTCACCTGCGCTGCCGCTAAGTGAGCGCTACTACTTCCTCCCGCGTGAGGCAGTGCAGGTGCAGGAGTTCGCCAGCAGCTTGGGCTCATCGAAGTCAACAGCTTCAGGCGTGCCCACTGCACGTGCGTTTGATGTTCATTCCGTCCGCAGTGACTTTCCGGCGCTGCATCAGCGGGTGAATGGGCATCCACTCATCTGGCTGGACAATGCCGCCACGACGCACAAGCCGAAGGCGGTGATCGATGCGGCTTCCTCCTTCTACAGCAGGGACAACTCAAACATCCATCGTGCAGCTCATGCGCTGGCTGCGCGATCCACGGACCTTTTCGAAAATGCGCGTGAGAGCGTGCGGAAGTTTCTGGGTGCCTCAAGTGCAAAGGAGATCGTGTTCGTTCGTGGCACCACGGAAGCCATCAACCTCGTGGCACAGAGCTACGGCAAGAAGAACATTGGTCCGGGTGATGAGATCCTCATCACCCATATGGAGCACCATGCGAACATCGTGCCCTGGCAGATTCTCGCAGAGCAGACGGGTGCGACAATCCGCGTGGCACCCATCAATGATCGTGGTGAGCTGATCCTGGATCAATTCGCCACGCTGCTCAATGGACGTACCAAGCTGGTGGCAATCACGCATGTCTCCAATGCCCTCGGCACGGTGAATCCCGTGGAGCAAGTCATCGCGCTCGCGCACTCGTTTGGTGTGCCGGTGCTGGTGGACGGCGCACAATCCACACCTCACATGCCGGTGAATGTGCAGGCACTCGACGCAGACTTCTACACCTTGTCTGGGCACAAGATCTTTGGTCCCACTGGCATTGGTGTGCTCTATGGCAAGAGCAGCCTGTTGAGTGAGATGCCTCCGTGGCAGGGTGGGGGACACATGATCAAGGACGTGACTTTCTCCAAAACGGTCTACAACGAACACCCCGAGAAGTTCGAAGCGGGCACTCCGGATATTGCCGGTGTGGTGGGCTTGGGCGCGGCTGTGGAATACCTCATGTCCATCGGCATGCCAGCCATCGCGGCGTATGAACATGCGCTGTTGGAATATGCGACCGAGGCGCTCGCTACTATCCCGGGCATTCGTCCCATCGGTACGGCAGCGAACAAAGCCAGCGTGCTTTCCTTTGTGATTCCCGGCATTCCGAATGCTGACATCGCGAAGCATCTGGACAAGCATGGCATTGCGGTGCGAGCAGGTCATCACTGCGCGCAGCCGGCACAGCGACGGTTTGGTGTGGAAGGAAGCGTGCGCCCGTCACTGGCGTTCTATAATACTCGTGACGAGGTAGATACCCTGGTGGAAGTACTGCAGCGACTGCCAAGGAACTGAATACGCCAAGACAATGACCTGCGCCGGAACGTAACCTACGAAAGACCCTGTCAGGCTCCTTCTTTACCTTCCGAGCCTTTCTTATTTCCAGCCTTCCAGCGAGGATATCTTCATGAAGACCATTTCCCCCAACGAACTCAGTCAGCGACTCACATCCGACCCCGGCAGCGTCGTCATCGACGTGCGCACGCCCGTCGAATATGCCGAAGTGCATGTGCCCCAGGCAAAACTCGAACCGCTGGACAAGCTCGACCCCACCGGGCTGGCCATTTCCGGAACCGCCGCCAAGGACAAGCCCGTGTACATCTTGTGCCGTAGTGGTCAGCGTGCCACGAAGGCTGCGGAGAAGCTCGCGGCTGAAGGCTTCCAGCAACCCATCGTGGTGGAAGGCGGCACGCTCGCGTGGATTGAAGAGGGGCTGCCGGTGAATCGTGGTCAGGTGAAGGTCATCAGCCTGGAGCGCCAGGTGCGTATTGTCGCAGGTTCGTTGGTGCTCGTCGGGGTGCTGCTCGGGTGGTTTGTGCATCCCGCATTCGTGTGGATCTCCGGGTTCGTGGGTGCCGGCCTCGTATTCGCGGGCATTACGGACTTCTGTGGCATGGGCCTGCTCCTTGCCAAAGCGCCGTGGAATCAGCGCGCGCCTTCCAGTAGTTCCCCGCAATCCGCCAGTTAACTCCCGCTGGCCATCCTCTCTCCATTCTGTGCATGCCTCCACGCTCGTGAGTGCTTCTCCCAAACAAACGGAACGAATCAATGGCCGCAGCCTTGAAGATGATGCGGCCGCTCCTTGGGAAGCCCTCCCTTACGGACAGTATGTTCCAGCGCTGCTCGACTCGTATGAAAATGTCGGTGGCCTGAACAACAGCGATTCCCATAACATGCCCTCCAAGGGCGCGGTGGGCCAGATATGTGAGGAACTGCTGCAGATCCTCTTCCCCGGGTTCCATGATGACGATGCGCTGCACCACGGCCTGCTCGTGGAAGTGACCAGCCAGCGTTTCTCCCGTGTGATGCTGCGGTTGGAGGATCAAGTGCGCAAAGCCGTGCGCATCGGCGATCCGAAGAAACCCACGGGCAAGACGCCTCCCATTCTGCGCAAGTTCTGCCAGACGCTCCCGGGTGTGCGTGAACTGCTGCTCACGGATGTGGAATGCGCCTACGATGGCGATCCTTCCGCAGTGAGCCGCGAAGAGATTATCCTTTCGTATCCGTGCATCGAGGCCATCGCGATTCAGCGTTGCGCGCATCTCCTGCACAAGGCGGGTGCACCGGTGGTGCCACGCATGATGACGGAGTGGGCTCACTCACGCACGGGCATCGACATTCATCCCGGTGCCAGCATCGGCACGCACTTCTTCATCGACCACGGCACCGGTGTCGTGATTGGCGAGACCTGCCGCATTGGCAACAATGTGAAAATTTATCATGGCGTCACCCTCGGGGCGCGCAGCATAGCCAAGACAGAGACTGGTCAGGCGGTGAAGGGCCAGAAGCGGCATCCCAATGTGGAGGACAACGTCACCATCTATCCCAACTCCACCATCCTCGGTGGAGAGACCATCCTGGGAGCGAACTCCACCATCGGTGCGAACGTCTTCCTCATGCATAGCGTGCCGCCAAATTCACTCGTGATTTACGAGGAGAAAAATCTCAGTATTCTCGACAAGAGCCAGAAGCGCGTGAAAGCCGCTCCGGAATTTTCCATCTAACGCATCAGTCAATCACCCAGGTATCAGCATGCCCACCTATCGCGGAGTCGACGGACACATTGGCAACACCCCGCTCATCCGCCTGAACAGGCTGTCCGACCTCACCGGCTGTGAGATCCTGGGCAAGGCGGAGTACATGAACCCCGGAGGATCCGTGAAGGATCGCGCCGCATGGGGGATCATCACGGATGCGGAAGAAAAGGGACTGCTGACTCCCGGGCAGACCATTGTGGAAGGCACTGCGGGGAATACGGGCATTGGCCTCACGGTCATCGGCTCGGCCCGAGGGTATAAGAGTGTCATTGTCATTCCCGAAACCCAGGCTCCAGAGAAGATCGTCCTCCTGCGCACGCTCGGTGCCGAGGTGCGGCCGGTGCCTGCGAAGCCTTACAAGGATCCCGGCAACTACAATCACGTCGCGCGTCGCCTTGCCGAAGAGAATGGCTGGTTCTGGGCGAATCAATTCGACAACACAGCCAATCGACAGGCCCACTATCTGACCACGGGTCCGGAAATCTGGAATCAAACGGAAGGTACGGTGGATGCCTTTGTCGCGTCCATCGGCACGGGAGGCACGCTTGCCGGCAGCACACAATATCTCAAGGAACAGAAGCCTGGTGTCCTCGCGGTATGCGCGGATCCCTACGGCGCGGCCATGTGGTCATGGTTCACCCAGGGCAACACGGATACGGATGATGGCGACTCCATCGCTGAAGGCATCGGTCAGGGGCGGGTAACCAAGAACGTCGAAGGTACGACTGCCGATGCTGCTTATCGTATCGACGATCAGACAGCACTGACTATCATCAATCAACTTCGCCGCGAGGAAGGCATCTTTGTGGGCCTCTCATCTGGCATTAATGTGGGTGGCGCAGTGAGGCTGGCGAAAGAACGCGGGCCGGGACAAACCATTGTCACCATCCTCTGCGACTCCGGGCACAAGTACCAGTCCAAGCTCTACAATCACGCCTGGCTGGCTGAGAATGGCCTGGACCCGAATCGCGAGATTGAGTCCATCTTCTCGTAAGCTGCGGCTCCTCTTCAAAACAAAAAAATTGGGAGGCCTGCCACTACCAGCAATGGCAGACCTCCCTGCGCCGCACTCATTCACTCACACACTACTGCTATCTGGGCTGGTAAATCTGGTCGAAGACGCCACCGTCTTTGAAGTGCACCTTGAGGGCATTGGCCCAACCGCCGGCAATCTCATCGATGGTCACCAGCTTCACTTCGGGAAAGCGATCAGAGTGTTTCTTCAGGATGTCGGCATTGCGCGGGCGGTAGTAGTGCTTCGCCGCCAGCTCCTGCCCTTCGTCGCTGTACAGATGCGAGAGGTACTCCTTGGCGAGTTCATCCGTGCCATTCTTCTTCGCTACCTGCTCTACCACAGCCACGGGCGCCTCGGCCAGGATGCTGAGGGAAGGCACGACAATGTCGAACTTGTCCGCGCCGAGTTCCTTGAGCGTGAGGTGCACCTCATTCTCGAAGGTCAGCAATACGTCACCAATGCCATTCTGCGCAAAGGTGGTCGTGGCGCCACGACCGCCCGTGTCCAGCACCGGCACATTCTTGAAGAGCTTGCCGACGAATTCCTTCGCCTTCTCTTCATTGCCGCCCTCGGACTTCAAGGCATATGCCCAGGCACCGATGTAACTGTAGCGGCCATTGCCTGAGGTCTTGGGATTGGGAATGACCACTTGCACACCATCCTTCACCAGGTCATTCCAGTCCTTGATGCCCTTGGGGTTTCCCTTGCGTACAAGGAACAGGATCGTGGAGGTGTATGGAGCGGCGTTGTTGGGAAACTTCGTCGCCCAGTCCTTTGCCACGAGGCCAGTGGGCACCAGGATATCGATGTCCGTGCTTTGATTGAACGTGACCACGTCCGCGCTCAGTCCATCGAGCACCGCACGAGCCTGCTTTGAGGAGCCGCCATGAGATTGATCGACAAGGACATCATTGCCCGTCTTGGTCTTCCAATGCTTCGCGAAGGCATCGTTGTAGTCCTTGTAGAACTCGCGCGTCACATCGTAGGACACGTTGAGCAGCTTCTGCTCCGCTGCATGCAGCGAAAGCGGAACAAGAACGGAGGAGAGGGCTGCGCCGAGCAGCCAGCGACGCGTGCGGAGAGATCGACTATCGAGATGAGAAAGGGGGCGTGTGTTCATGAATACTACCGGAGGGGATGGCGGTGCATGACCACGTGTGTGGTACTGCCGCCATGAATTCAGAATGCCCTCCGGTAGTCCGGTCGGTTCGCTTGAGATGATTGCGGATGAATCGAGGCGCGTCGAGTCTAGTTAGACTGCACCTGAGTCCGGGCCGCTTGACGCTTCTTGCCACCAGCGCCACCTTTTTTGCCGGCGTTTCCAGGAAGCCACTTGGGCGCAACTAGTTCCGAGTTCCACTTCTCCCACTCAGCCGCGAGTTCCTTCACCTTCTCAGGCTCGCTGGCGGCGAGGTTGTTCGTTTCGCCGATGTCCTTGTCCAGATTGTAGAGTTCAGCACCTTCCACATTCGCGCCTCCACGTCGGTCGAGTGGTTTCGATTCGGGATTGGCACCCTTCACCAGTTTCCATGCTCCCTTACGGATGGCGATCTGCGGACCGAAGCGCCAGTAGAGCGCATCATGCGGAACGTCCTTCTTCTCACCCGTGATGTAGGGGAGCAGGTTCACCCCATCGAGCTTCCATTCCGGCTTCGCTTCCACACCCACGGCTGCGAGTGCGGTGGGCAGGATGTCGAGCTGAATGACGGGGCGATCGTCCACCTGACCTGCGGGGATGTGTCCCTTCCACTGGGCCAGCCAGGCGACACGGATGCCACCCTCCCAGGTCTGCGCCTTGAAGCCACGCAGCGGGCCATTCTGCGAAGTGGTTTGTGGCGTGGGACCACCGTTGTCGGCAAAGAAGAAGATAAGGGTGTTCTCTTCCTGACCCTGCGCACGAATCTTCTCCAGCACAGTGCCAATGGCATCATCCATGGCGGAGAGCTGTGCAGCGAAGGTGCGGCGTTTTTGGTCTTCGATGTTTGCGAAGCGCGCGAGATACTTCTCCGTGGCCTGCAGAGGACCATGCACCGCATTGAAGGGCAGGTACACGAACCAGGGCTTCTCCTTGTTCTTATCGATGAAGGACACTGCTTCCTTCGCGAATGACTCTGTGGTGTACTCAATCGACTGTACCGGCTCGGTGCCCTTCAAAATGGGATTCGCCTTGTCCCCACCGGCATCGAAGTAGTCATGGGCGCCACCTAGGAAGCCGTAGAACTCATCGAATCCGCGCTTCAGCGGATGGAACTGCGGCTCATAGCCGAGATGGGACTTGCCAAACCAACCCGTGGTATAGCCCGCTTCCTTGAAGCGATCGCCGATGGTCTTCTCCTCCACAGGCAGGCCTACTGCCTGACCTGCAGCTTGCGCAGGGCCGGGATTGAACTCGTGACCAAAGCGTTGCTGGTACCTGCCAGTGAAGAGGCCTGCGCGTGTAGGGCTGCAATACGGACCACTCACATAGCCACTCGTAAAGCGAACGCCGTTCTTGCCGATGCTGTCGATGTTCGGCGTGGGAATCTGTGGATTGCCCTGGATGCTGGTTTCACCATAGCCGAGGTCATCGGCGAGGATCACGAGCACATTGGGCTTCTTGGATTCAGCGGAGGCCGTGGCCGGCAGTAGAAGGCCTGCCGCGGCTGCCACAAACGTGGCGATGAGGAATGTAGGTTTCATAAGAGGTGTGGCGTGGAAGGACGGAATGAGGCGTTGCGCTGTAGAACGAAGCGATTGGCTCAATGCGACATCAAAATGCGGTGGGGCGATTGCTTCTCCTGCGGCGCATGATCATCGCTCCGAAGGCAATCAGGCTCAGCAGCATGCGGGAAGGCTCGGGCACCACGGAGAGCTGCGTGACCACCAGGATGCCATGCTCAGCGAAGAGCGAGGTGTCCCAACCCAAGCCGCTGGAAAGCATGGGAAGGAGGAGGTCTGCACCCACTTCACCGCCTGCGCGCAAGGCGCCGCCTGTATTGAAGGTGCCAGCATTCAGCACGGCGCTCCAGTCGATGAGATTGAAGACATCACCCGCAAGGATGTCCGTCGCGCCAGCCAGCTCAATGGCGACCGTGCGAGTGCCTGTCGTCGCCCAATCAAGCGTGCCGCTGATCTCCAAGTGGTCATGCGCTGAGGTAGGAATAGAACCTTCCAGTACTGCTGCCGAGTCGGTAGGCAGAGCCAGCAGCGCTGCGCTGTAACCTGCGGAGTTGGAATCCGCGAGCGCCGCCACATTGATATCTGATGAAGTGACCTGAAGCACCAGGGAACCCGATTCAAACGTGACATTGCCTCCAATCCACAGTGTTCCCAGTTGGTCACCCGCCGTGGTGATGGTGTCCCCGGCATGGATGCTTCCTCCGGAGATGGTCAGTCCACCTTTTACGAATCCTGTGCCTGCAAGAATGCCGGTACCGCTGACGGTCGTTTGCCCGCTTCCCGTGGTACCGCGGGTGATTGCGTCTGCTTGTGAAACTCCAGTGCCTCCGGTGCCCACCTGCAAGGCGCCTCCAGTGATGGCCGTGGTGCCGGTGTAGGTGTTGTTGCCCGTGAGAGTGAAGACACCCGCGGTGGACTTGGCGAGGTTCACCTTGTTCGTGGCACCATCTTGTATCACACCATTGTAGGTGCTGCTGCCCGCCACAGTGAGCGTGCTGTCCGCAGCGCCATTATTGGTGACCACCCTGGATCCGGTGCCAGCCCCAGTGAGACCGGAGATGGTCTCATTGAAGCCATTCAGGTCGTAGGTGCCTGCCGTGTTGTTGGTGGCTTCACCGAGTTGCACCACGGTGCTGTCCGTGAGGACTTCGGAGGCGCCATTCTTCAGCGTGCCGCCCCCACGCACATGCGTGGTGCCGTTGTAGTTGTTGTTCGTGTTGCTCAAGGTCACCACGGAGGCATCCACAATCAGATCCGAAAGCGTGGCCCCCGTGACCTGTCCGGTAACCGTGATGCGCCCACCCGTCAGCGTGAGAGGGCGCCCATTCTTTGTCACCGTTCCAGCGAGCGTGAGCAAGCCACCGCTGCTGCTGTTCTTCACCACGCCGCCAGCTACACCACCGACGGTGATGCCGCGTCCCAGGATCGCATCCACGAGGCCGATGTAGTCCAGTGTGCCCACCGTGGTCGCAGTGCCGATGTTTACCACACCCGTTCCTTGCCCCAGCGCCTGGGCTGTGCCGGTGGCGGCGGCGTTGTTGAACTGCAGAGTGCCAGCATTCACATTCACCACGCCAGTGAAGGTGTTCTGATTCTCAAGGGACCAGGTACCATCACCATCCTTGGTGACCGTCACGACGTTGGTGCCTGTGTCAGAAATGACCCCGGTGATGTGACCTGTGCCGGCTCCACCAATCAGGAGAGTGCGGTTGCCCGTGGCCCCGTTGGCATCCACGCCGCCGGCCAGGGTCAGGGTGCTGCCGGCTTGCACACTGATGCGCGCATTGCCGCCGCCGCCGTTGATCATGGATATGACGCCATTGATGGTGTTGTTCCCCGCAACGCTCACAATGCCGCCCGCCGTGGATCCAGAGCCATCACTGCTCACCTGGTAGGTGATGCCCGCGGCCAAGTTAATGTTCCCCGCAGTTCCATCCAGCACCAGGCTTGGCAGTGCGTTCGAGGCCACACGCACCGTCTTCGTTCCCGTGCCCAGAGCGCTGTTGTTGGTGATCTTCAAGGTGCCTCCGTTCACAGTGACATTGCCCGTGAAGGTGTTGTTTCCGGAGAATGTGACGGTGCTGCTTGGTGACGCGGCGCCATTCACACCAATGATGATGGCATTCACACCGAGCCCGCTGCTGGTGATGTTGTTGGCAATGGTAATCGGGTCCGCGCGCAGAATCGTGAGTGTGGCCGTGTCAAACTCACCCGGTGCAAAGTGAATGTCACCGGACGGCAGGGCGCCACCCGTGGCTCCCACCTGCAGGATACCATTCGAGATGGTCGTGCCGCCGGCATAGGTGTTGTTTCCTGTAAGCACAAGAGTGCCCGCGCCGGTCTTGTTCAACCCACCCGAACCGGTGATGGCCGTGGTGATGGTGAGACGCACGGCGGAATCATCCACATGGAAGATCCCTCCACCACTCAGGGCAACGCTGCCATTCAAGATGGCCCCCGTTCCCACGGTGTTACGGAGGGTGCCTCCATTGATTTGGAAATTCTCCGTCAGGGAGTTTCCGTTCACCTCCAGCGTGGCACCGAGGTCGATAACGGTGCCGCCCGTCTGGGAACCGAGCGCATTGACGGTGCCTACCACAAGAGTGCCGGCAGCGACTGAGATGGTTCCATCAAAGTTCGTGTTGTTGCCGGACAGCGTTGTCTTTCCAGCCCCCTGCTGGGTGATGGTGCTGGCGGCGCTGCCGCTGATCACATTGGCCACGGTGATGTCATCCGGGCGATTGAAAATCAACCCGGCGCTGTTGTTGATGAACACATCCCCCGTTCCAAGCTGTCCTGCGAATGCTGTAACGCCATCGCCAATTTGTAGAGAGCCTCCGTTGATGGTGGTGGTGCCGGTGTAGTCGTTGATGCCCAATTCGGCAAAGGTGAGCTTGGTAGTGCCATTTTTGATGATCTGCGTGGCGCCGCTCAGCTTGCCAAAGCCACCGAAGACAAAGGCATTCGTGGAGGTAGTCACAGTCACCGTGTTCGGCGTGAGGGTGGTGGTGAGATCCACATTGAGCGGCACGCCTGCCGTATCATCAAAGAGCACGCTATCCGTACCGCCACTGCCCTGAAGGTAGCGTGTGGCCAGGCCGCTGTTCACCTCACGCCAGTTCAGCGTGCCGCTGCCACTGCCATCATTGATGTCCCACTGGTTGTTCACCGCGCCGGTCCACTTCGGCACATCAAACGCGGTGATGTCCAGCACCACCCGGGTGTTGGCAGTGTCATTCAGCAGATTCGCCGTCACGCGCGCAGGCAGGATGCCCAGCGACAGCCCGGAGAAGCCATCGCCTCCGATGGTGCCGGTGTAGTCAATCAGCGCAAACTGACCTATGCCGAGACCTGTGCCCGACACATTCAGGATATTTAGCCCGTGCGTGATGAGTGACGGAGCCGTAATCAATGCGACCGCGGGATTGCTGAAGGTTCCGAAATCAAGTGACAGCACGCCACCGCTGGCGCCACCCAGCGTGAGTGCCGAAGTAGTGAGAGTCTGTCCAGCAGCCTCAAGCTTCACGCCCAACGTGGCGCCATCTCCGATGGAGATGGTACCGCCACCCGTCTTGGCGGTGGTGATGTTGAGTCGCCCTCCCGCCACCTCGGTTGCCCCGCTGTAGCTGTTGGCGGAGAGCAGCGTCCATGCGCCTGCGCCTTCTTTCCGTATGCCCAGGGTGTGGGCTCCATTGTCGTAGATGAGACCACTCACCGTGCCATTGCCGTCGCCATCAAAGATGACGGTGGATGCTGCGGCGACATTCGTCTCAGGGGAGATATTCCCCTCCAGGGTAAGCGTTCCCGTTTCCACCCGAATGCGTGTGGCACCCGTGCCGGCTCCGCCGGTCGTGGGCGAGATGTTCCCCGAAATGACATTATTCCCTGCCTTGCTTACGATCGCGGGATTGGTCGTATCATCGTTGCTCGTGACATAGCGTATGCCTGAAGCGAGCACGATGTCTCCGCCCGAGCCATCCAGTTGCAGGCTCGGTGTGTTCACTGCGGAGTGAATGTGCACGGTCTTGGTACCAGTTCCAAGTGCCGTGGACTTGGTGACCAGCAGGGTGCCTCCATTGATAGTGACATCTCCTGCGAAGGTGTTGTTTCCACCGATCGCGAAGATGCCCGTGCCAGACTTGGTCAGCGCCAGTTGGTTCTCATTCGCACCCACTCCACCCAGGGTGCCAGCGAAGGCCACGACGCCATCGGTATTCACGGTAAGCGTGGAGAAGGCTGCATTCCCACCCACGATGGCATTGCCGGTGCCGCTGCCGATGATAGTCAGGTTGGTGACCGTCTGATTGCTGATGCTGGTAAGGTCACCGAGTTGGACCACCCCATTGTTCGCCCCGTTGCCCAGGGAGATCCCGCCGAGTTCGGAGAGACGGTTGTCACCTCCCGTCAGGATCATGCGGCCATTGTTGACGCGGGTGCCGTTGGTCCAGGTGTTCGCTGCCGTGATGATAAAGGTGCCGCCACCCGATTTCGTTACGCTATTTCCCGTACCGACTTGAAACGCGGTGGCCAGGGTTACGGTATTCCCGCCAGCGCTGATGGAGGCCGTGACCCCATTGTTGAGGCGGATTTGTGAAGAGACGTCCTGCGTGTTGGTTCCGTTCCACGTCAGCGTCCCGTTTCCAGTGAAGGTGACGATGTTGCCTGCGAGAGCTCCCGTGCCGAATTCTAAGGTGCCCGCCTGGATGTTCACCCCTCCCGTGAAGGTGTTGCCAGCATTGTTGATCACAAGCGTGCCTGCCCCGGACTTCGTGAGGGCGAGGTTGTTTTCATTCGCTCCGGCACCACCCAGGAAGCCCGCGAAGGTGAAGGAGTTGCTCGCAGGTCCGGCGACATTCACGGTCAGCGTGGACACGGCCACGTTGCCGCCGACTACCGCATTCGCTGTTCCCGTGCCTGCCGAGGCGAGGGAGATCACCGTCTGATTCACCGCGCCATTGGCATCACCCAGCTGCAGCACGCCACTGTTCGTGCCTTGGCCAATGGTGACGCCGGATGTTGCCGCCAGGCGGTTGTTGCCTCCGGCGAGCACGAGCCGCCCCACGTTCACACGCGTCAGTCCTGTCCACGTATTGGCTGCGGTGAGCGTCAAGGTGCCTGCGCCGATCTTGGTCACGGCGGCATTCCCTGACACGCCCGTCTGCAACGCCGTCGCGAGCGTGACGTTGTTGGCTCCGGTACTGAGGGTGGCGGTGAAGCCATCTCCAAGCACGATCTGGCTCGAGACATCCTGCGTTGTGCTTGCCCCCCACGTCAAAGTGGCGTTGCCACCGAAGGTCACGGTATTTGTCCCCAGTGAACCCGTGGTGAAGCTCAGCACTCCTTCGTTGAGCGAGATGCCACCTGTGAGTGTGATTCCAGCATTCGCCAGAGCGAGGGTGCCAGCGCCTGTTTTCCTGAAGCCCTGCGTGCCAGCGAGAATGGCGCTTACGGTCAGCGGACGGTTCCCCACCCGGATCTCCGGAGTACCCGAAGAAGCCTCCAGGGTCAGTGTCGAAGTGCCTCCAAGGGTCCACGCATGGGTGTCGTCGAGATCTGCGAAGATCAAGGTTCCCACGGTGAAGGGCGCATCCAGAACGACGGTGCGGGCTCCGGGAATATTGACCTGGCTGAAGTCCGCGGTCGCCCCGATGCCTGAAGCGATACCACCGCTAAGCCAGTTGGCGGAATTGCTCCAGGTCAGGTTGTTCCCGTTTACATTCCAAACGCCGCTGGTCTGTGCAGACACCGCCACGGGCATCATGCCAATGAGCAAGGCGAGCCCATGCCGCCAGACTTGAGAGAATCGGTCGAGCATGGTGGACTACGACTTGGTCCTCCTGCCTGTCACGGCTGCTGATGGTGTTGGGTGACTAGCTGCCGCGCGGCGCCGACGCCGCAGGAAGCGGCGTCTCCACCCGAGGGGGATCTGAAAGTTAAATTCTGACTGAAGGTCGCGAACGAGGGACATGACACGGAAGAGCGGCCCGGGGTCATGCCTTCATTGTCGAGAAGGCATCACATCGTCCGCTAGTGCTCCTCCGCCTTCCCTCGGGGATCGGCGCAGGTGATTTCAAGACCAGACCTTCCGTCGTGCGGATCGGCACCAGTGAGGCGGCTCCATCGCCCTCTCACATATCCCACTAATACGATGTAGATTGAATGTGTCAATGAATGGCGTGCAAATTCTTTGCACGGGGGTAGTGGAACGAGTCAGAAGCCGGAGGCCTTGGGCTGAGACTGCGTGCAGCCTGCAGTTTTTTGCGTCTCTTTGCGGCTAAATCAATTTGGGCCTGCATCCCTACAGAGACGAAGTCACAGAGGAGTTGATGAGAATCGTCACCCTGCCCCATCACGCATGTGTGGCCTGTTGTCCAAGGAGCGGCACTAGCCTTAGTACCGGTGGTTGGCCATCTGGGTTCGGAGCCTTCTTCTCCATGCAGGCAATGCACACGCGCGATGTGGCCATTCAGAAACCACATCGCGTGCCACGCTGCATAACGGCACTAGGCTAGTGCCGCTCCTTGGACTGTTGGCCTTGTATGTGAAACGGCGAAGAGACACACACTGCGCGCACACTGTGACAAAGTCGCCTGGATGCACTTCAACGGTTAACGCGACCAGGATAGGCAACTGTCGCCGCAGCAGGCTGCCGCAGTCTAGGGACGTTGCGCGTCATGCATTCATGACGACCACCGAATGGTCCATCGACTCCTCGCTGCCATGATATGTTATATCATGGTGCAATACCGTCTTCACCAGGCCAAAAAAAGCGCGGCGGATGACTCCGCCGCGCTCACGCGAGAAAGGCTGTTTACTTGATGTGCTTGGAGACCAGCTTGGTCATCTCAAACATGGTGACGGACTTCTTGCCGCCGAACACTGCCTTGAGAGCGTCGTCAGCATTGATCTGGCGCTTGTTCTTGGCGTCCTGGAGGCCATTCTTCTTGATGTAGTCCCAGAGCTTCTTGGTGATCTGGCCGCGCGGAGCGGGCTTGGTGCCGACGACGGCGCCGAGCACGTCATCAGGCTGCACAGGCTTCATCAGAGCGGGGTTCACTTTGCGCTTCTTGGGAGCAGCGGCTTTAGCGGCTTTCTTGGGAGCAGCCTTTTTCGCGGCTGTTTTCTTCGTGGATTTGGTTGCCATAGGGATCAGGTTTGAAGTTAACCCGCACAGGCTATTGAAAAAAACGGCTCTTCGTCAACAGGAATTTGAGAAGGAAGCAGCAACTTTCAAAAGTTTCTTCATCTGCCAGATCGGCGTTTTCCCTACGGAAAACGGTACTTTTGGCTAAAAGTTTTATCTATAGAATATCACAAGTTCACACACGGCTTTAGCGCCTTTTAGCACCCAATCCAAGGCCGTTTGGCGCTTCAAAACGGGGGCTGCAACAGCCTTTTCACTGGGAAAACACGAGAAAGCCGCGCCTGTGCAGCGCGGCTTTCCCTTCGTAGAATCTCTGCGTAACGTGTTCTACTTGCCTTCGTTCCAGAGGATGTGGGTGCCGCTTTTCCCTGCGCAGATGATGTCTTTCCACCCATTGCCGTCGAGATCAGCCACGTTGATCTGAAGGCCGATGCCCGGGCCATCCACCGCCACGTTGAACTTGGAGAATGTCTGCTTCTCCTTGTCCCACTTGAAGTAGTGGATCACCCCCGGCTCATTGTCCCCCGGGTCGCCACCGCTGTGAGCGCGGACACGGCGTCCGGTGATGAGCTCGGGCTGGCCGTCATTGTCCAGGTCCTCCCACGCGAGGGCGTGTGGCTGGGAGAATTTGTCGTCGATCAGGTGGGTGCGCCAGTTGGTGGTGCCGTCCTTGTTGTCGTCGCGACGCTCTTCCCACCAGAGGCCGTAGTTGTGGCCGTTGCCCCAGATGATGTCGTTGCGTCCATCGCCGTTCAGATCTCGCACCTGCATGGGGCAGCTCGCATGGTAGAAGACAAAGTCATTGTGCAAGGTCCACGGCTTTGTGGTCGCGCCATCCTTCGGACGCTCATACCAGCCGTTCTTGAAGACGATGTCTTCCGTGCCATCGCCATTGATGTCGCCAAAGCCGATGCCGTGACCGTTCGTCTGATCGCCAGCTTCATGAATGACCCAGGGCTTCAGGATGGGAGTGCCGGCGTCATCCTTCGCAAGCTTCCAGCACATCATGGGAAGATTGTCGCCCCACGAGTTCACCACGAACTCGGGCACACCATCACCATCCATGTCGCGGAAGGCGGTCCATTCATTCTGGCCGAGCTTCGTATCCACCAGCAGGTGCTGCTTCCACGGCTCGCCCTTCGCGAGGCCTTCTGCCTTCGGGTTTTCATACCAGGAGACTTCACCCTCCATGAAGGACCCGCTGACGATGTCCGTCCATCCGTCACCATTCACATCCCAGGCGTGTTCGGCATTGTTCGTCAGGTAGTCCTTGCCAAAGGCGCGCAGCTTGCGCACGGGCTTCTGCTCCTTGAATTCAGGACCGGCATACCAGAACTCACCAGCACTCACGTCCAGCTTGCCGTCCTTGTTGTAGTCTGCCACGGCGCAGCCCTCGTTGTTGTCCACGTGGAGTTGCTGCACGCGGAACTTCAGTCCCGGTGAAGGTTTGGGCTTGGCGGCAGGAGTTACTGCGGGTTTGGCGGCTGGCTTCTCCTGACCGAGGGCCAGAAGGGACATGCCGAGCACCGCGGCTCCGGCGGCGCACATGAGGGGGAAGCTACTGTTTTTCATGGAAAGAGGTTCATCAAAACGCTTTGCACCGTCAGTGTCATGCTTCAAATTCGCTGAACTCACCCGGCGCGACCTGCTGGCCTGAACTCTTACTCACACACTCGCCATGCTCCACAACGTTTACTTCTGGTTGAAAAAAGACCTCTCCGAGGAACAGCGCACCACCTTTGAGAACGAGCTGATCAAGCTCAAGGAGATTCCCTACCTCGTGCATGGTTTCGTGGGCAAGCCCGCTCCCACACCCGAGCGCCCGGTCACGGACCACTCCTTCGACTACTCCCTGCTCCTGCATTTCAAGAATCTGGAGGATCACGATCACTACCAGACGGATTGCGAGCACCACACGCGCTTCGTTCAGATCTGCAAACCATTCTTTGAACGGGTGGTGGTGTACGACACGTCGCCCATCCACTAGACCAGAGACGGGACCTGACAGTCGGGGTTGGCATTTTTTGCCGGCCCTACTTTTTGAGTGACGGGATGCGCTTTCAGCTATGCTGGGAGCGTTTTTTTGCTTCGCACCATGTCCCGCTCCCGGCTTCTCCTCTTGTTTTCACTGGCGGTGTGTTTCGCCGCCAGTGCCACCGGCTACGCCCAGTCCTCGACTGATTCGCAGCCGTTTCTTGAGCCTGCTGAGCTCGACAAGACGGTGTTTGCGTCGTCCGTTGGAGGAGTGGAAGTGGCTGTTTCGGAAGAGGCGGCGAAAGGCGGGCCCTCGGCGGCGGTCTGGGTGAAAGGCGGCAAGCCCGAGTTCCGCGGAGTGCGCTATGGAGAGGGCAGGGAGCCGGGAACCCGCCACCTGCGCGTAGGATTTGCCAAGTCAGTGGCTCTGGGATCCGTGCTGGTGCGCGGGGGAGGGGCCTTGAGCGTGTTGAAGCCGGATGCGCCCTATCCGGGCAATCTTGCGGATGACTCGCAGTGGATCGTTGCGGAGCGTTTGGAAAAGGGAGTCGGCACCCGGGAGGAAGTGGGGGAGGATGCGTATGGTCTTTGGGTATTGCCCAAGGGAACCAGCACACGCGCCCTGCGCTTCAGTCATGTGCCCGCCCCGGGCGACCGTGAGATGAATGGCTGGCTGGGTGGCGTGTGGCTGCTGCAGGAGCGTTTTGGGAACATGGCTCCACAGTCCCTCGTGCAGTCCGTGGCGCGTGATGATGTGTCTGCGAAGCTCGTGGACGAATCCCACAACAAGCAGTGGCAGACGTGGGACAACGGGGAGAATGGCGCCGCGCTCGCCGTGAGCCCGGAGCATCCGGAAATCGTGACACTCACCTGGTCCAAGCCGGTTCGCCTCAGTGGCCTCTGCCTGCTGTGGACGGGGTTTCAGAGCGTGGATGTCGATGCCTTCACGGGAGGAGACGAGTCGGTGCGTGAGGCACCGGAGTCGAGCTGGAAGCTGGTGACCCAAGGGCGCGACATGGATGCTCTTTATCCCTTGCCTCTGGGGCCGCACTGGCTGGGCTTCGACAAAGAAGTGGAAACCAGGGCTCTACGCCTGCGCATCACCGGCGGCGCCAAGTCCAACCATCCCCACCTCGCCAGCAAGGTGAAGGAAGGAAGGCGTGTGTGGCTGGGGGATGTACTCGCCATCACTCGACTGGGTGAGAAGGAACTGACCTCCATCGTGCTGCCAAAGGCGGAGGAAGAGCCGCCACCCATTCCGGTGAAGTTCACCCTGCCCGAAGCTGGATTGGTTACCTTGGTGATCGAGGACAAGGACAATCGGCGCGTGCGCAATCTCGTCAGCGAAACGCCCTTTCCCGCCGGCGAGAATATCGCCTGGTGGGATGGCAGCGACGACCTGCTGCGTGATCCCCAGGCAGCGAGACATGGGGTATATCATATTCCCACACGTCCGGTGACACCCGGCGAGTACAAGGTGCGCGGCCTGTGGCGCAAACCTGTATCCCTGCATTATGAATTCAGCATCTACAGCGCGGGCAAGCCGGCATGGATGACGGCGGACAAGACCGGCTGCTGGATGACCACGCACACGCCACCCACGAGCATGGCCTTCGTGCCCGGCTCGCGTACGGCAGATGGTGTGCCGCTGGTCTTCATGGGGGCCTATGTGGCTGAGGGTGGCCATGGACTCCAGTGGGTGAAGGAAGATGGCACCAAGCTCGGCGGACAGGGCTGGGTGGGCGGCACGTGGACCGGTGCGCCAACACTGGCGGTCGATGCCGGCAGCCGACCGATTGGAGATGACCTTTGCTATGTGGGCTCCATTTGGGAGGGCGAACTCCGCCTCACGGCAAAAACTCGCAAGCTGGAGGACCGCCCTGTCTTCAAGACCATTCTTGGCAAGGACCCGAACATCAAGAAACCCTCCGATGGTGTGAAGCCGCCGGAACTGGAAGGGTATGATGGGGGAGGGAGGCAGTTCGTGCTCGCAGGCATCGCTGCGCATGACGGCATGATCGTCGGCTCACTCATCCGTCAGAACGAGATCTTCTTCGTGGATGCGAAGAATGCGCAAATGATCGGCCGTGTGCCGGTGGAGAATCCACGTGGTGTGGGTTTTGATTCCCAAGGACGCCTCCTTGCACTCAGCGGCACGAAGTTGCTGCGTTATCCCGCGCTCGATGCCCTGCATCCCACTAAGCTAGGGCAGCCTGAGATCGTGATTGACTCACAGCTGGATGATCCGCGGCATGTCATCACAGATGAAGCAGGCAACTTCCTTGTCTCGGATCGTGGGCAGAGTCATCAGGTGAAGGTCTTTTCTCCGCAGGGCAAGCTCCTGCGCTCGTTCGGAAAGGCGGGTGAGCCGAAGGCTGGTAAGTATGATCCGCTGCACATCAACAACCCGAATGGCATCGCTCTTGATTCGCAAGGGCGCCTGTGGATCGCCGAAGCTGACAACTTCCCCCGGCGTGTTTCCGTGTGGGACAAGGAGGGGAATCTCGAACGCGCCTTCTACGGTCCCACCGAGTACGGCGGTGGCGGGATGCTCGACTCGCGTGATGCGAATGTCTTTTTTTACAAGGGGCTGGAGTTCAAACTCGACTGGGCTGTCGGCAAGGATGAACTCGTGCGCGTGTTCCATCGGCCAGATGAGTTGACCGAGGCTCACGGAGGTCACTATTCGCCGGATGCACCGCTCTACCCTGACTCACGCAAGGGCGAGCGCTACTTCACGAGCTGTTATACGCACAATCCCACCGGCGGTGACCAGGTGGCCTTCCTCTGGAAGGATGATGGCATCACCGCGCGCCTCGTGGCGGCACTCGGCAGCGCCCATGCCTGGTGGGCTTTGCGTGCGCCTGAACTCGCAAGCATCTGGCCGCAAGGCACCAAGCTGGAAGAAGAGAATCCACCTGTGGACAAGCAAGCGTGCTTCGCGTGGACGGACACGAATGGAGACGGCCATCCACAGGCAGATGAGGTCACCGTGCTGAAGGGATCCATGCGTGGCGTCACCGTGATGCCGGATCTGTCTTTTGTGGTGGCGCGTTATGGAGAGAAGTGCATTCGCTATGCGCCCTCCGGTTTCACGGACAAGGGTGCGCCCCGCTACAAACTCGATGCACCTGAAATCGTGGGCCCCTCCGGTGGCCAGCCACCCTCCAGCGGAGGGAATCAGGCGATGCTGCATCCCTCCGGCTGGACACTTTTGACGAACGCGCCCGCTCCCTTCTCTCCATATGGACTGGGAGGCATGTATCAGGGAGAGCCGCGCTGGAGTTATCCCAGTGCGTGGCCCGGCCTGCATGCCAGCCATGAGGCTGCGGTGCCGGATCGCCCCGGCATGGTGGTGGGACACACGCGTCTGCTGAGTGGCTGGGTCCAGCCTCGTGGCGATGGCGGCCCCATGTTCTGCATCAATGGCAACATGGGGAATATGTATCTCTTCACGGCGGATGGACTCTTCGTCTCCACCTTGTTCCATGACATTCGTCTGCGTCCGAACTGGGCTGCGCCCGTGGCCATTCGCAACATGGACGTGACCAATGTGTCCCTGCATGACGAGAACTTCTGGCCGAGCATCACGCAGACTCCTGATGGCAAGGTGTATCTCATCGATGGCGCACGCACGAGTCTCGTTCGCGTGGATGGACTGGAAACCATCAAACGCCTCCCCGAGCAGTCCATCAACATCACGACTGGAGATCTGGAGAAGTCGCGCGACTGGCATGCACGCGTGGAAGCGGCGCGTCAAAAGGCACGTGGCAGCGGCATTCTCAAGGTCGCCCTACGCGCCGAGTCGCCGAAGGTGGATGGGGATTTGAATGACTGGCCCGCCACCACTGATTGGGCATCCATTGATCGGCGGGGCATCAAGGCGAACTTCAACAGTGACTCCAAACCGTATGAAGTAAGTGCCGCAGTCACGGTGAGTGGTGGGCGTCTCTACGCCGCCTGGCGCACGACTGAGAAGGAGCTCCTGAGCAACAGCGCTGAAAGCCCGCAGTCCATTTTCAAAACAGGTGGTTGTCTTGACCTCATGCTTGGTACTGATGCAGCGGCGTCAGCGGAGCGCCCCGCCCCGGTGGCCGGCGATCTCCGGCTGCTGGTCACGCTGGTGAAGGACAAGCCGCTGGCCATGCTCTATCGCGCCAAGGTTCCCGGCACTACCCAGCCGGTCGCCTTCAGCAGCCCGTGGCGTTCCATTCCCATCGATGTGGTGGAGGACGTCACCGCGAAAGTCGAGTTCGCGCAAGACAATGCGGGCAACTACGAGATCAGCGTTCCCCTCGAAGTGCTGGATTGGAAGCCGAAAGCGGGAGAGACGTTCTCCGCAGATCTGGGCGTGCTGCGTGGAGCGAACTTCCAAACCACCCAGCGTGTCTACTGGTCGAACAAGGCCACCGCCATCACCGCAGACGTGCCGAGCGAGGCTGAATTGACACCCAAGCTTTGGGGCAAGTGGCGGGTGGAGAAATGAGAAACATGCCGCCTGCGGTGATGTTGGTTTCACCGTGGGCTCGTGGAATCAATGGCTTGTCAGGACGTTTCGGATCAGGGTAAAATCACCGCGCAGAATCGAACCATACACTTCTTGGTATCCATATGCATGCTCACTCCCTCACGAAGGTTCTGGCCCGTCTTTTGACGGGCTGCACAGTCGCCATGGTGCTGGCCATTCACCTGCCCGCGCAGGCGTCTCCTGAACTCACCGCGCTTCAGCAGCAGTATGACACCTTGATGAAGGAGCGTGTCGTGGGGCCGTATGAGACCGCCGTGAATGAGCTGAATGTCGGCTACATCGGAGGAGTGAACCGACTGATTTCTGAAGCGAAGACCGCGGGTAACCTGGATGCTGTGCTGGTGTACGAGGCGGAAATCAAACGTGTGGGCGCCCGCGAACCACTACCGCCGGACGATGACAAGACACCCAAGGGATTGAAGAATCTGCGAGCCATCTATCGAAATCAGATTGGCAAACTGGATTCGCAAAAGTCCGCAGGCACCACCCTGTTGCTCACGCCTTATGTTGCCCGGTTGAAGGAACTCGAGGTCACCCTTACCAAGGCAGATCGCATCAGCGAGGCACAGGCGGTGAAGAATCACCGTGAAACTCTGGCTGCCGCGGCGGCTCCATCGACCGTGGGGGGAGCTTTCACGAACAGTCTCGGCATGAAATTCGTACCCGTGCCGGGAACTGATATTCTCATGTGCATTCATGAAACACGACGCTCGGACTACGGAACTTATGCTCAGGCGGCATCCGGTGTGAATGGGGCGTGGAAGGACGTGGCTGTCAGCGGCGTCGCGAAGGAGAAGGAGGGCAATCTTCCGGTGACGCGCGTGAGTTGGGCGGATGCCACAGCGTTTTGCGAGTGGCTGAGCAAGAAGGACGGCCGCAGCTATCGCCTTCCCACAGATCGGGAGTGGAGTTTTGCGGTTGGCATTGGACGCGAAGAGGGCAAGGAAGGCACGCCTGACTCCAAAAGCGGTAAACTCGGCGAGGAATATCCGTGGGGCAAAAAGTGGCCGCCGAACAAAGGCGCTGGAAACTTTGCCGACGCTTCCGTGGGCAAAGCATCCCCCGGGAAAGCCTGCATCCAGGACTATGAGGACGGCTTTGTCTCGGCCGCGCCTGTCATGAGCTTCGAAGCGAACAAACTGGGCATCTATGACCTGGGTGGCAATGTCTGGGAATGGTGCAGCGATTGGTACAACGCCTCTCAGGTGGATCGAGTGACGCGCGGCGGTTCCTTCTCGAACCATGAGAAGAACCGCCTGCTGTCCTCTGAGCGTGACCATACGCCTCCGGATCGCCGTGAGCCTGCATTTGGATTCCGCTGCGTGGTGGAGCAGCCCAAGAACAAATGACGGGAGGGAAGTTTGGCACGGGAGATGCCATCACGGGGCTGTGTCGGGCAGGGCTGAATGGACCCCAAGCTCTGGGGCAAGTGGCAGATGGAGTAGATTGACGCCGCCATGGATCAAATTGCCGTCCAGGCGGAAGGGCTGTCCCAATGCCCTGATTGACCGATATTTGACGGTTGCTAACGACATTTTGCCCGATGTGGTTTCATGGGCCCTCAGGGTGCTGGAAGTGCGCGTCTGGAAGCGTTAAAATGCTAGAAATCGTCACTTTCTGATGAGCGCTCGTCATCTTCTTACCACCCTCGCTGTCAGTGCCACGGCAGCGGGAGCGGCGGTTCATGCCGCCTCCACGCCTCCGGCCACGGTCCAGTTTAACCGTGACATCCGTCCCATTCTCGCGGAGGCGTGTTTCCATTGTCATGGTCCGGATCCGGGCACGCGGAAGGCTTCTCTGCGCCTGGATACGGAGCAAGGGTTCTTCGCTGCTCGCGATGGAGGTGACTCCACCGTGGTAAAGGGGCAACCCGGGAAGAGCTCTCTCTACCAGCGCATCATCACCGCGGATGTGGATGATGTGATGCCCCCGCCAGAGTCGCACAAGGATTTGAAGCCGGAGCAGAAGGAGCTGATCAAGAAGTGGATTGAACAAGGTGCTTCCTGGCAGCCTCACTGGTCCTTGGTGAAGCCGGAACGTCCCGCGCTCCCGACGGTCCCGGGGGCGAAGACGGAAGCGAAGAATCCCATCGATCGCTTTGTCGAAGCGAGGCTTGCGACTGCGGGGCTCACACCTGCGCCGGAGGCAGACAAGCACACCCTCATGCGCCGTGTCACGCTGGATCTCACCGGCCTGCCACCCTCACCCGAGGAGGTGGATGCCTTTGTGAGCGACACGCGGCCCGATGCCTATGAGAAACTCGTGGACCGCCTGCTGGATTCCAAGCGCTATGGCGAACACCGCGCCCGCTACTGGCTGGATGCCGCCCGCTATGGTGATACGCACGGCCTGCATTTTGACAACTATCGCGAGATGTGGCTCTACCGCGATTGGGTGGTGAACGCCTTCAACAAGAACGAGCCGTTTGATGCCTTCACGGTCGAGCAGATCGCGGGCGACTTGTTGCCTAATCGAACGGATGATCAGTTGATCGCTACCGGCTTCCAGCGCTGCAACATCACCACCAATGAAGGTGGCACCATCGATGAGGAGAACCTTGCCCTCTACGCTGCCGACCGTGTGCAGACGCTCGGCTGGGTCTATATGGGTTTCACGGTGAATTGCGCCCAGTGCCACGATCACAAGTTCGATCCCATCACCACCAAGGACTACTATGCGCTGGCTGCCTTCTTCAGGAACACCACCCAAGGTGCGAAGGACCTCAACCAGAAGGACAGCGGACCCATTCTCGTGGTGCCGTCCGGCAAGGACAAGACACGCTGGACGGCATTGCCGAAGGAAATTGAAGTCGCAAGCGCGGCCCGCACGGAACGGAAGAAAGTGGCACGCGCAGAGTTCGACCAGTGGCTGGCCTCCGCGAAGCCGGACACACTGGACAAGGATGTGCCCTCGGATGGCATTGTGGCCCATGTGCCGCTCAATGAAGGAGTGGGCAATGAAGTGCAGGCCATCTGCGGCCCGCCGCGTACCATCAAGGCCACCGGTGAAATCTCCTGGGCACCGGATGGCAAGCTGGGTCCGGCCCCCGTATTGAAATCCGGCAGCACCTTCGTGCTTGGTGACGAAGGCGACTTCGAGCAGAAGCAGTCTTTCAGCTACGGAGCGTGGATCAAGGCGGGAAGAAATGGCGTGTACGGAGGCATCATCGCCCGCATGGATGAGAAGGGGCAATACCGCGGCTGGGATCTTTTCCAGGCGGATCGCGGGCTTGCCGTTCACATCGTGAGTGACTGGCCGGAGGATGCACTCAAGGTCAGCACGCGGAATGCAGTGCTGAAGCCCGGCACCTGGCAGCATGTGTTTGTGACCTACAACGGCTCGGGCAAGGCCAATGGCATCAAGATGTATGTCGATGGTGTGGAACAGAAGCTCAACACCGAGAACGCCACACTGAAGCCGACCAGCAGCATCCGCACGCAGACGCCCCTGCGCATCGGCCAGCGCAGTGATGTGCAGACCTTTGAAGGAGGCTCGGTGCAGGACGCGCGTGTTTACGCGAGAGCACTCTCCCCGGAAGAAGTGAAGCGCATCTCTGAGATGGGGCCGCTGCGTGCCATCCTTGCCGCGGCGTCTGACAAGCGCACGCCGCAGCAGCGCAATGCCCTGTATGACCACTACCTGATCACGCGCGACGAGTCTTACAAGAAGCTCAACAAGTCGGTGGTCGATCTCGAAAAGGAAAAAACAGACATCAAGGCCCGCAGTCCCATCACCCACGTCCAGGAGGAAGTGATGAACGTCAAACCCATGACGCCGATCCTCATGCGTGGTGAGTATGACAAGAAGGGGGACGTGGTCGAGGCCGGCACGCCCGCGGCCCTTGGCCCCGCGATGCCCACGGATGCTCCGCAGAACAGGCTTGGTCTTGCGAAGTGGCTGGTCGATCCCAACAACCCGCTGACCGCCCGTGTGACGATGAACCGCTTCTGGCAGGAGCTCTTCGGCCAGGGGCTGGTGAAGACCAGTGAGGACTTCGGCATCATGGGCAGCGCGCCCAGCCATCCGGAGCTGCTCGACTGGCTGTCCGTCGAGTTCCGCGAAAGCGGCTGGGACATGAAGCACATGTTCAAGCTCATGCTCACCTCCGCGACGTACAAGCAGGCAGCGCTCGCCACGCCGGAGAAGCTGGAGAAGGATCGCGACAACGCCCTGCTCAGCCGCGGCCCTCGCTTCCGCATGGATGCGGAGATGGTGCGTGACTACGCACTCGCTGCGAGCGGCACACTTTCACCTACCATGGGTGGTCCGGGCACCCGTCCCTATCAGCCGGAGAATATCTGGGAGATTGTGGGGCTCGCCGGTGGCAACACGCGCAACTACGTGCAGGACACCGGTGAAGGGCTCTACCGCCGCACGCTGTACAATTTCTGGAAGCGCATGGCGCCTTCGCCAAACATGGAGGCCTTCAACGCGCCCAGCCGTGAGACAAGCTGCGTACGCCGTGAGCGTACCAACACGCCGCTGCAGGCGCTGGTGACCATGAATGACCCTCAGTTCGTGGAAGCCGCGAGGAACCTGGCTCAGCATGCCATGCAGTATGGGAAGGGCGACTCGGCGAAAGCCGTCGGCTACGTCGCAAATCAGCTGCTTTGCAGACCGCTCAAGCCGGAGGAGAATGCGATTGTGCAGGCCAGCTTGACCGACTTGCTGGCACATTACCGATCCAAGCCTGAAGACGCTTCCGCTCTTATCGGCGTAGGCGCGACGAAGGCCGACTCTTTCCTCGACCCCGCGCAACTCGCTGCCTGGACCATGCTCTGCAATCAGATCATGAACTTGGATGAAGTGCTGAACAAATAATCGCGCCCGTTTTTCCGTCATGAATGCATCCTTTCCGTTCAACCCCATGGAAACCCGCCGGCACTTCTTCACGCGCGGCGGCCACCTCCTTGGCTCAGCAGCGCTGACTTCACTTCTAGGTGAGGCGTTCCTTCAGCAGGCGTCCGGTGCGGCCTCTGCTTCAGCGTCCAAGGGGACCAATCCGCTCGGTCCGCATTTCACACCGAAGGCCAAGCGCGTGATCTACCTGCACATGGTGGGTGGTCCCTCGCAGATGGATCTCTTCGACTACAAGCCGGAGATGCCGAAGTGGTATGACAAGGACCTGCCCGACTCCGTGCGCAAGGGGCAGCGTCTCACCACCATGACGAGCGGGCAGGCGCGCTTCCCCATCGCTCCTTCGAAGTTTCGCTTCGAGCAAGCGGGCCAGTGCGGCATGTGGATGAATACCGAGTTGCTGCCCTACTTGAGCAAGAGTGCGGATGACATGTGCTTCATCCGCTCCATGCACACGGAGGCCATCAATCACGAGCCGGCCATCGCGGCGATGCAGACGGGCAATCAGGTGACAGGCCGGCCGTGCCTCGGTTCGTGGGCCTCTTACGGACTGGGCTCGATGAACCAGAACCTGCCGACCTTTGTGGTTTTGGTGGCCACGCCCACCAATCGTGAACAGGAGCAGGCCATCTCCTCCCGCTTGTGGTCCAGCGGCTTTCTTCCCGGTGAGCACGCGGGCGTTTCCTTTCGCAGCAAGGGTGATCCCATCCTCTTCATCAATAATCCTCCCGGGGTATCCGACTCCGTGCGCCGTCGGACCATTGATGGCCTCAATGCGCTGAACTCGCTGAACTTCCAGCGCACCGGAGATCCGGAAACACAGACGCGCATCCAGCAGTATGAGATGGCCTTCCGCATGCAGGCGAGTGTGCCGGAGCTTACGGACTTTGCCAGCGAGCCGGAGCACACTTTCAAGATGTATGGTGATGCTGCGAAGACCCCTGGCTCTTTTGCGAACTCAGTCCTCATGGCTCGTCGTCTCGCCGAGCGCGGGGTGAGGTTCGTCCAGATATATCACAACAACTGGGATCACCACTCCAACGTCTCCGGTCGCATGCCCAGCCAGTGCAAGGATATCGACCAGCCCTGCCATGCCCTTATCGAGGACCTCAAGCAGCGCGGTATGTTTGATGACACGCTCATCATCTGGGGCGGCGAATTCGGCCGCACCATCTACTCACAGGGTGGCCTTTCGAAGGAAAACTATGGACGCGATCACCATCCGCGCTGTTTCAGCATGTGGATGGCCGGTGGCGGTGCCAAGGGTGGCGTGATCCATGGAGAGACGGATGATTTCAGCTACAACATCGTGAAGGATCCGGTGCACGTCCGCGACTTCCACGCCACGGTTCTGCATCTCCTCGGTTTCAATCACGAGCGCTTTGTTTATAAGCACCAGGGCCTGGACGGCAAGCTCACGGGCGTGGAAGAAGCGCATCTGGTGAAGCCGTTGATCAGTTGATGCTGCCTGGGCTTGTGAACGGATTGCCAGACAGCGACAAATCTCTGGTCTTCTTATTCTAACGATAAAGTCACGAGAACGCGCGGCGTTTGGGCACACTTCTATTTCGTAACAGAAAGGTCACGCAATAGAAACTGCGCCAACGCAGTGATTGCTTACTAACGGGGCCCCCCATGCCCCCATCTTCGAATCGTTGTTGTCGTCGTCATTCACGCCACCATTTCCGAACCCGCTTCAAGACTGCTACTGCGGGTCTTGCATGCGTGGTGCTTGCTCTTACCAGCGTGGTCGTACAGGCGCAGTCCGTCTGGTCGACGGGTGACGCAACGTGGTCTGATCCGGCCTCGTGGAATTCTGCAACACTTCCAGTCAGTGCGGACTACACCCGGTTGCAGTTTGGCGGCAGCTCCAGCTACACCGCGACCAACAACCTCGGTGACTTCACTTTAAACAAGCTGGTTTTCAACCCGACGGCGGGCACCGTCACCGTGGCGGGTGATACCGCGAACCAACTCATCTTTGCCCGTTCAAGCTTCGCCGAACTGCCAACGCTAACCCACACCGGCGCTGGCACTGTCACCATCTCCGCTCCGATCGTGTACAGCGGCAATACCACAGTGACCAACGCTGGATCCGGAAGCCTCATCCTCAGCGGTAACCAGATCTACACCAACGGTACAAAGCAGACCTTCATCAATGCCGGCACGGGTGTCTTCACATTGCCGCTGATCGATGGCAACCAATACGCTGAAACTGCCGGCTCCTTTGCGGGCACTGGCGTGGTGTTGAATTTTATCAATAACAACACTGCCCCTAGCAGTTTCAATATCGGCGACCTGACCAGCGTCGGGAACATGACGTTGAACATCGGAGGCACCGGCACCGTGCGGTTCGCGGGTGCGAGTGGCGGTCTCTTCGATGGCGCGGGCGTTCTCAATGTGCTGGCGGGCGCCACGTTTGACTTCAATGGAAACGGAGAGAGCATGGGCGCCATCTCAGGCGCGGGGACCATCAACATCAATGGTGGTGTAAATATGGATGGTGCCGATGGTGTTTTCGAATTTTCAGGGACACTCACCGGATCGAGTTCGGCAACCGTCGCCGTTAGCAAGGCGGCGCATACCTTGGTGCTTTCTGGTTCCACCAGCAACTACACGGGTGCTACCACCATCAACGGAGGACGGACCATCGTGAACGCCAATGCTCCAAACGGTAGCACAGGAGGCTCTGGCGCCTTGGGGAACGCCACCTCGGAAGTGCTTGTTGGCAATACGAGTGGGGCTCTCAATGCCGCTCTTCTCATCGGAAAAGGCGGAGTGACCATTGGTCGCAACATTCGCCTCCGCAGCGGCAACACGGGTGTCGCTACGCTGGGCGGCCTCAATGACTCCGGCACGGTCACCTATAGTGGGAACGTTTTTCTGGGCAGCAACGGAACTGCCTCTGTCGCCGCTGTCGCCAAGGGCCTGACCATCCAGACCACGAAAGGCGGGACCGTGGCATTCACCGGGAATTTGCTTCGGGCTACCTCTTTCGCCTCTGGCGATACCGACACTCTCACCGTGACCGGTGGTGGCACCGCGATTCTGAAAGGCAGCAACACCTTCACGGGAGCTACCACGGTATCGGGTGGCAAGCTGGTGCTGGACTACACGGCGAACAATACTTCGAAGCTCAGCCAGACAGCATCCCTCACGCTCAATGGCGGTTCTCTTGAAGTGGTGGGCAGCAATGCAGACGTGACCTTCCAGACCGTTGGCGGTTTGGTTGTCGGGAATGGCACTGGCGTTCGGGGAGGGGGAGGGCGTATCACTGTGACCAGTGGTGCAAATCAGTCTGTCGTGCTGACTCTCGGTACGATCACGCGCAACACAGGAGCCACGATCGACTTCGCCACCGTCAATACTGGCAGTGGCACAGCCATTATTTTTGCCAGCGCGGCGAACAACTCTGCGGGTATCTTGGGATCCTACGCGACCTACAATCGTAGTGATTGGGCCGTCGTGGACGGATCGGCCTCCATCACCGAGCTGAGTGCGGCCAGCTACAGCAGCAGCTTCGGCGCGGGACTGCACACCAGCCTCGCTGGAAACACGGCGCTGGCAGCAGGAGGTGCTACAAGCAACACGCTTCGGATCACAGGCGCTGCCGCAGTCACCTTTGCAGCAGCAGCTGATACACTCACCTTGCAGAATGGTGGTCTCCTTGTGACACCCACGGCTGGAGCCACCAGCATTGGCACGACCAGTGTGCGTGGGAACCTCGCTTCCAGTACGGGTGAGATCATCATCCACCAAAACAGCACTGCTGGAGCTCTCACGGTTCATTCGGTGATTTCGGGTACTACGACCCTGACCAAAGACGGCGACGGCACCCTGATTCTCACCGGCACAAACACCCACACGGGCGGCACCTACATCAACGGAGGTACGGTGCAGGTCACCACCTCTGCCAATTTCGGTGCCAACGCCTCCGAGGTCTTCATCAACAACGCCACCCTCATTGTCGCTGCCGCCACTGGCGTTACCAATGTGCTAGGCACCCATCTCATCACGATCGGTTCTGCGGGCGCCACCATTGAGATCACCGGTGAAAACCAGAGCGTCGGCAACGGCGCTTTCCGAGGTTCCGGCACCCTGACCAAGACGGGCACGGGTTCCATCAGTTTTGGTACGGCTCTCAACCCCTTCACCGGCAATATCGTCATCAATCAGGGCCAGATCATCATGAACAGCGAACAGCTCAATAACGCTGGATTGATCACCGTGAACAACGGCGGCAGCTACACGATTACTGACGACACGAGCAGCACCTTCCAGGATGCCTCCACCACCAATCCGGATGGAAGGCGTATTGTCATCAATGGTGACGGCTACAACAATCTCGGCGCGATCCGCCTGACCGACCAGACAGCCGATGACGTGAGTATTGACCCAAGAATCACGCTCAACCGTGAAATCGTGCTCCAGACAACCTCACGCATCGAGGTGGTGAACGGCACCGACACCGGCTCCTTCTCGCAGCTCACCTTCGGCGGCAATGTCACCGGCCCGGGCGGCCTGGTGAAAACTGGCAATGGCGGCCTCGTGCTCACTGCGCGCGACAACACCTACAGCGGTGCCACGGAAGTACGCAATGGCATTCTCGCCATCAGCAGCGGCAACGATCGCCTGCCCACCGGCACCACCGTCACGCTCGGCACCGCTTCCACGTCCACCTCAGGCGTGCTTCGGCTCAATGGCTATTCCCAAATCATCGCCGGGCTCGCCACTACCGGCAGCGGCACGGCCAATGCAGTTGTCGGCGGGAGCGCTGCCAGCACCAGCCGGCTTGAAGTGAAAGTGGCCTCCGGCTCGCAGACCTATGCCGGATCACTCGGCGGTACGGGTACTACTTTCCAGGCGGGGAACAACCATGCGGACAACAATCTCGACTTCGTCAAGAGTGGAGCAGGCTCCCTGACACTCACTAAGGCCAGTACCTACAGCGGAAGCACCATCGTCCAGGAAGGCAAGCTCCTCCTCGGCAATGCCCAGGCCCTTGGCGGTACGGGCGCCAGCTATACAAATGGCAAGGGTGGCACCGCCGTGGAGAACGGGGCCACGCTGGATCTCAACGGCCAGGAAAACGTGCAGGAGGTCATTACCCTCAATGGCCATGGCGCAGGTGGCGGGGGCGCGTTGGTGAACAACAACATCGGAACCACGGCGAGCCTTGGCAGTGGTGTCGCCTCTCTCAGTTTCTCCACCGCCGCTTCCACCGGCTGGGCAGCGGGAACCTCCATCACCATCGCCCCGCCGACCTCCGAGACTGGAATGTCTGCCGCCGCCACCGGCTCTTTTGGCCTCTCCTCCGCGAGCATCACCATTACCAATGGTGGTGCGGGTTTCGACCTGAATGATGCAAACATCACCATCACCGGCGGTGGCGGCAGCGGGGCGGTATTGCAGCCGGTTTTTGGACTTACCACCGCCGCCCTTACTGTTACCTCTGGCACCACCACCTACTCGGTAGCTCCCACCGTGGTCCTGCCCAACGGTGCCACCGGCGTCGCCAATCTGGATGCATCAGGGAAAGTGGTCAGCATCACGGTCACGAATCCCGGCACCGGTTTCCGCGGTGCGCTCTCCGCCGCCCAGCAGACTGCCATCTTTTCCGGTGGCACCGTCCTCTCCCAAGGGACCAATCCCACCGTCGTTTCCAATGACACCAATTTTATTATTGTTGGGGTGACCGTCATCAACCCCGGCACGGGCTACACCTCTGCGCCCACCATTGCCATCGCCGGCAGCAGTCCCGGGACTGCGACCGCTGTGGCAA